>NZ_FOKE01000004.1 GCF_900112065.1 Cohnella sp. OV330 | reverse complement strand
AGAACGGCCTGGAATTGCAGCTTGGCCAGCACATACATATCCGTTAATGATTCGCGCTGCCGGGTCAGATAGCGTAAATTCATCAAGAATTGTCCTCGCCGCTTATACGGTTCAAGTTCTTCCTTGTAGAACAATTCCCCCAGCTGGTAGGCATCCGCTGCATCTGTCTTTACTTTACGAAGACTTGTCTTTTTCGCCTGATGTGAGATTAACGGATTGATGACGATATACAAATATTGATGCTTGTCCAGAAACTGAACGATTGGGCTATGGTAGTGACCTGTTGCTTCAAGAACAATGGCCGGCCGCTTTCCGGTAAACGATTCGAGGGCTTGTACATAGGTCAGGAACGAGGCTAGCCCCTCAAGATTATGCTCAAACCGAAACGTATTACCATGCGGCATGCCCCGTTCGGCAAAGGCTTGCGCGTGACTTTCTCCTTTGGATACATCCAGTCCAATGACCGGATTCATATAACCACTCCTCACTACGAATTCGCCGGCAGCCCCTAACCTTCTTGTCGTCCACATCATCGCATGTGATTCGGGGTCGAGCCCCAACTAGCCTAAGCATGGTGTAACAAGTAGGGGGATGAACGGAATAGCTCTCGGGATCCGAGTCCCACGGGCAGAAACGTTCGATCCCCGGCTACCGCTATCTTACGACCACATGAAAATGAGGTCGACCAGAAACATCTGGTGACCTCATAATACGAACTGGCAGGATAGCGCAATAGGCACGGCTACCTGCAATCAGTTGAATGGATGACTTGGTGGTCCATCTCCTGGCCCTAGGCACTTGAACCCGCCTATGGTGAACCGTCTGTTGTTCCTGCTGCTGCAATTCCGCCAAAACTGATAGGCCCATCAAGGTTCATGCCTGCGACGGATGAACTTAAAAACATTGTATAACGGATTTGATTCGTTACTTCGGCTGTAGGGGGGAAGTCGCCAGCATGAAAAGTAATAAATTCGCGAGCGGCTAAACCGGTAGTTAATGTGTAAATCAATGAGCCTGATCCTGGCGTGTCTCCGCTGTTTCTTTCTACAGTGATTGTAATCAAGCCTGCGCTTGCTGCACTTATTCCTACGGTTCCCCACAAGGCTACTCTTACATTGTTTTGATTAGCTGTTCCGACAACGGCTGCCGTCTGAAGACCGATATCTCCAAATAGAGTAGGCGTAGTCGGAACGGGAGAAGTACCTGAGCTATTATTTCTAGCCTCCGAGATTCGTAAATCAAGAAATTGAATGGACACTACTCGTCCCTCCTACTTATCTGGCTTGGCTCAATCTGAGAATGCTATTGCATTGAAACTTTCCTTGCATGGCATTTCATTATCGTATGCGTACAAGCAGAGATCGACTTGTGCATGTGCTGATTTCGTTGTGAAAAATTGAAGATAATACGAACACTAGCTTGGTGATTGAACTCCCTCGGTAAAATGTAGTTTTCTTACGAATGCTCGCTTATTCGCAGGATCTCACCAATGGATAAATGGCTATCCGGATAGAAGGGGCTATGTACCGTCAAATCCGGCTACCAAAATGCATGGGGGAACAGAAGGGGCGAGTTTTCGCTCCTCTTTTTAATGTTCTGCTGCACGCTACTCCACGTACCTCCGGAGGCTTACACTCCCATTTCTCGACGGGTCCATGCCCTTTCATTCCTTCGTCACGCCTATCCGGTGGGTGGAGGCCGGTTATCCTAACGGTACGGGTCTGTGCCCTTTTGTTCAACGCAATCCGGTACTCCGTGCAATCTTGAGACCCTGCGAATAAGCCAGTTTTCGTGCCAATTGAAAAGCGGTTAAGCAGTTTGTTTCATAGGAAGAGCACGCTTTGGTTCGTAAGCTTCGCCACGCTGTGCCATGGCAACCAGAAGGCGAGCAAGCTTGCCGCAGAGCTTCATCACTGAGCGCATGGGCTTCATACTTTTCGTCTTTACATTCATTTCGTGCTGTCGTTTAAACGCTTCATCATTCATGATGAGGGCCATGGTTGCCATGAACAGGGCATGTCGAAGTCTCGGTCGGCCCCGTTTGCTAATGGACATCTGACCTTTCCACTTGCCTGAGCTCGCCTCAGCTAGGTTGAGGCCGGCATGCCGCAGCAATGCATTTCCATGTGCGTAGCCGCTAAGGTCGCCAGCTTCACCCAGAATACCGGCAACTGCCAGTGTGCTCAAGCCTTTTATCGCCAGCAGTGGCTTGGCCAGTGGGATCCGAGCCAGTGCAGCCGAGACTTCATCCTCGATTACCTGCAGCTGTTCTATAGCCAGATCATATTCGGCCAGTAGCTGTTGCAGATGAAGCTTGTAGGCCTTTTCGGCATGCTTGGCGCCGACTGAGCGCGCTGCCAGCGCTAGCAACTCGCCAGCTCTTCGTTCACCACTGTGCCGCTTCATGACCGTTTTCCAGCCGTCGACTACCTGGCGAACGGTGAGCTTTTGAAGATCGGCAGGCGTTGGAAAGAGACGCAGTGTAGCCAGCGCCCCAGAGCCAATAAGGTGCTTATACACCTGCCGCAGCTCTGGAAACACAATGTCGACCCAACGGTGGATCTGGTTCTTGACGCTGACGAGACGATGGATGATGGTCTCCCGGTTCGCCATGAGGACGCGCAGTTCCATGAACACTTCGCTGGATTCCTTGATGAAAGTGTAGTAGCCGTTTTTCACCATGTCGGCGATAACAAAGGCATCTTTGACGTCGCTTTTGGAAGGTGTATTGTCCCGGTTTTCCTTGTTCTTTTTGACGAGATGAGGATTTACCAACACGACCTCGAGGCTTCGATTCTTAAGCCAAGCAGCAAGGCTGAGCCAGTAGTGGCCTGTTGGTTCCATGCCGATAATGGTGTCGTTGAGTTGGTGCGTCTTGTGCAGATCTTTTATCCACTGAAGCAATTGATTGAAGCCGGCATCGTCGTTAGAGAAGTGGAGAGGAGTGCCAAGCAAGATCCCGCGAAAGTTAACTGCGCGCGCAACATGGGACTGTTGGGCGATGTCGATCCCGACGACAAGGTGCTGGGTTGAAATGCGTTCGAGCAGTTGATTTTGTTTGGCTTGGGATTTAAACTTCAAGATAGAGCGACCTCCTTAAGATGGCTAAAGGGCTATGACCCGTGACTAACCCATCTTACCGGGGGCGCTCGTTTTTGTGCAAAGCGCAAAATTAATGCTCTACAGGAATCCTAACGAGGAACAATAGTTCAATTATACAGCCTGCCGGCGAGATACGGCAGGCTGTTCAGCTAAATGGCAGGATAACACAATAAGCACGTGGAATAGATTGGATATTACATTTAGCCAGGAGGAAATATTCCATGTTGGAATCCATAAAAGAAGACTATATATTATCCAATAAAAAAAGTTGGGATGAAGCAGCTCCACGTTTTTATGGAAGGACCGCACTTCCTATTTACGGACCATTTCTACCCACAGAGAACGAATTAAACCTATTTGGTGATCTTACTGATAGAAAGGTATTGGAAATCGGTTGTGGAAGTGGACACTCTCTAAAGTATATGGACTCATATGGAGCCTCAGAGCTTTGGGGGATCGATTTATCCGATACCCAAATCGAAACTGCACGGAATCTGCTTTCGGACTATGAAACAAAATTAAATCTTTTTCAAGGAGCGATGGAACATAATCCTGGCATCCCAATCGAGCATTTCGATATCGTTTATTCGATCTATGCGATTGGTTGGACTGTTGATTTGCGAAAGACACTCCAGAATGTTTACAGCTACTTGAAACCCGGTGGAATATTTATCTTTAGCTGGGAGCATCCGCTTCATAGTCGAATTGAACAGAAGGGTGAAGAACTAGTGATCGGTAAGTCGTACCATGAGGAAGGTCTTCAACAGTGTGAACCATGGGATAGTCCGGCAATAATGAATCAACTGAAACTCAGCACGTATATTAATGAGCTAATTCAAGCGGGCTTTAAAATTGAAAAGGTAGTTGAAGATGTTGTCATCCAAGAGGAAATTAAATCGGGAGATCCTGCAGTGTGGTACACACATAAAAAGGCATCATTAATTCCTCCTGCTTTTATTATAAAGTGCACTAAATAATGCGCCACGTTCAACTAACGGAAGACGATAGCTCAATCTTGACACGAAGGCAGCTGGACACACGATCAGTTGCCTTCGTTTATTGAAGTAAAGGGAAGTTTAGGAGCAACAGCTCAGATGATAAGGAGCCTACGGAAGGAGGGTGCGCCATTGTTTATGAGAGTAGAATTGTTTGTATCAAATTTGCAAGAATCAGCTGAATTTTACACAAAAGTTTTAGGGTTTCTAAAAGAAAAAGAAACTGAGAGATACATATCAGTGAGAAATGGTGGTTCTATCATTGGATTAGGTGCGATGACCCAACTTGATGACAATCATTATTTAAGGCAGGCAACTGGTTCCGAGCGAAAGGGTGTTGGTGTTGAAATAGTATTGGAGGTTAATGAAATTGAGAACTACTTCAGAAAATTTCAAGATAGTGATTATCCGATTCATACAGGATTAACGAAAAGACCATGGGGTACAACCGATTTTAGAATATTGGATCCTGATGGATATTATTTGAGGATAACATCGAGAATTTAACAATACCTTGTGCGCAGTTCTAAGGCCGCAGGGGCGGTTTATTGGCGATTGATTTGTTTCCCTACGGGAGACGATAGTTCAACTACACAGCCTGCCGGCAAGATCCGGCAGGCTATTCAGCTAACTGGCAGGTTAGTTGAAGATTAATCGCGGTGAACCGTGCCACAAGTGGCGGCGAAAAAATATGCAGCTATGGGTGATGAAGGAACATTAATTCATAAGGGTTGCGAACAATACATGAGCACCAGTGCTATTGGGGAAGCCGCTATCTCACCTGACTTGAGTCTCGGTAAAAGTGGACAGCAGCTTGCGTGTTTCAGTTACGACTCGATTGATAAAATCATCTGAGCGTACTTGTGTGGAAGCAAGCATCGGCCTTCCGTTCTCGTCATAATACACACCGGATGCATCAGACTTGTCGGTCAGGACCTTGGTTATAACTCGACCGGCGCGCTTCGGTGTACTCCAGTACTTGATAAAGGGAGCTAGTGGAGACATTACATACTTTGCGATAAACCGGAGGATGGCATTCGCATCACGACCAAGACCGGTGCCGGGGTTGAAACCCGGTTCAACTGCGTTAAATCGCAGACGCGGCACCTCGCGTGCGAAAGCGAAAACCGTCGCGAGATTGCACTGCTTGGAGGTTGCATAAGCATCATAGCCCGGCATCTTAGAACCGCCGGATTTCCATTCGCCGCGTGCGCTCGCTTCGGCAGAGATGTAGCGTCCGCCGCGGAACCCGGCGGCAACCGCAGGCTTGCGCGCCGGGTCCTCAACTCCCGAGCAGGTGAACACCACGTTTGTGCCGTCTGGCAAATGTGGGATAAGCGCCTCCGTAAATGCGAAGGGTCCAAGGTGATTTGTAGCGAAAGCGAGATCCCAACCTTGCGCGCTTCGCCCGTTCCGCAAGGGCATAATGCCCACATTGTTAGCCAGGCCGGCGATTGGAAGCATAAGGGCGATGATCTCTGCTGCTGCTCGGTGCACACTTCGAATGTCGGAAAAGTCGCATACGACTGATAAAGCTTGGCCGCCTGGCAATGCATGGATCTCCGATTTAAGCGCACGGAGCTTGTCGGGGTCGCGGCCTACCAACACGACGGTACCTTGTTTCGCGAGTTCTAGAGCAGTGCGACGGCCGATACCTGACGTAGGCCCGGTGATGATCCATGCTTGTTTGGTATGCTTCGTTTTATTCATAATGACTCCTTTTTGTAACGATTTGAGATTAAGCTTATTACTTCATCTATAATTGAAATAGGAGTGAATCTGTACGGGTATCATTACTACCAGGATAGAAAAGAGAGGAAATCAATGCGATGGATAACGCTGAACGCAGATCCAAAGAATTCGGAGATTTTCTTAAAACGCGCAGAGCAAAGATCTTGCCCTCACAGGTTGGACTACCCGAAGGAGCTCACCGCCGCACTCCGGGTCTAAGACGGGAAGAAGTTGCTTCTCTATCAGGAATCGGATTAACCTGGTATACGTGGCTAGAGCAGGGACGTCCAATACAAGTCTCTGTACAAGTGCTTAATAGTTTAGCAAGAACCTTAAAGCTGGATAAACAAGAAACGATGCATCTCTATACACTTGCCGGGCAGGCACCGCCAATAAGTTTTCCAGGCTACATGGAGGCTGTCGATCCGATGCTGCAGCATGTTTTAGACAGCCTTGAATATTCTCCGGCAACGATTATGGATGTTCGCTGGAATGTGGTTGCATGGAATAAAGCTGCCTCAAAGCTCTCGTTGGACTACAGTAGTATTGATATTTATAAGCGCAATATGTTGCGTATTATGTTTACAAATGAAGAAATAAAAAAGACGTTTACGGACTGGGCCACTGCCGCCCAAGGAATGGTTGCCAGCTTCCGAACTGTCTATAGTAAACTAGTAGACGATCCTTGGGTCGAGCAACTTGTGAATGAACTTAAAAACGAAAGCAATGAATTTCGATTATGGTGGGCTCTGCACAATGTCAAAGCAGAGAATAGTCGACTGAAGACTATTATTCACCCAAGTTTAGGACACTTGAATTTTGAGGAAACCAGTTTTATGGTTGCCGATCATACAAGTTTACGAATGAGTGTGTTTACACCGCAATCGGGCACAGGTGCCAAAGAAAAAATCATTCAATTTTTAATGAATCAAAGTTTGTAATCGGCGATAACAAAGGCATCTTTGACGTCGCTTTTAGAAGGTGTATTGTCCCGGTTTTCCTTGTTCTTTTTGACGAGATGAGGATTTACCAACACGACCTCGAGGTTGCGGTCTTTGAGCCAGGCAGCGAGGCTAAGCCAATAGTGGCCAGTGGGTTCCATACCAATGATGGCGTCGTTTAATTGGTGCGTCTCCTGCAGATTTTTCATCCAATTCAGAAGAAGGTTAAAGCCGGCGTCGTCGTTAGAAAAGTGAAGAGGCGTGCCAAGCAGAATCCCTCGGAAGTTGACGGCGCGTGCAAAATGGGACTGCTGAGCAATGTCGATTCCGACGACAAGGTGCTGGGGTGAAATGCGTTCGAGTAGTTGATTTTGTTTAGTTTGAGCTTTAAACTTAAAGATAGAGCGACCTCCTTAAGATGGTTAAAGGGCTATGACCCGTGACTAACCCATCTTACCAAGGGCGCTCGTTTTTGTGCAAAGCGCAAGATTAACGCTCTACAGGAATCCTAACGGGAGACGAAAGATTAATTATACATCCTGCCGACGAGATCCCGGCTTTTCAGCTAACCGGAGATTAACACCTTAGATGGTCTAATGGCAAAAGTGCACTATTCGTAATGATTCCCGGTTTACGCTGGTCGGGGCGAAGCCGCTCCAAAGGGTATATCGAAGTGTTGTGGGCGGTAATTCTTCATATACCGATGGAGATGGATGCACCTATTCAGCAGATCAACTCGGAACAGCAGGCACAACGAAAGGAACAACAGGACGATGGATGGCTGGATCGGGAGCGCAGCGGACACCCCCATGTCAGAATGGGGCATTTGTGGAAAACGGCTTTTTCATTAAAGTCAATGGGAGGTCATCTTAAGAAGAATAGCCCAACAACGCTCATGATCAAGTGAAATTTTTTATGACAACGATTAACTTTTTTTGCAGTTTTCAATAGCGTGCAGGGTATCGGTCAGGTATTTTTGATATTGTCGTACTCTATACTCGTCTTTAGACTTTTGAAAAAATGAAATCCATTTTTGCAATTCTTCCTTTCGAGCTTCCAAGGTTACGAGAGTAAGAGGAGATTCATTACTTTTAGATACCACAGTATGCACTCCAAGTTTTAACTTATTAAAACAGAATTACACGCAACTTTTAATATCCAAACAACACTGCTAAAACCTTCAAATTATAAGATAAGGCACGGCCGCTTTGGCGCTCTGCAAGACCGTTTTGAAGATGATGATGCATTGCAGTACAAAAGAGACACGTCAAGCCAGCTCGATCGGGGTCAAGTATGACAGTTACTCGCCCTTTTCTTTGCGGAATCGACCGGGTGTCAACCCCGTTCACTTTGCTGACGAATAAAGCTCTGCACGTTATCATATCCGATCCGGAAGTGATCGAGGCGCTGGTCGAAGTGTCCGGCGGCGTGTTGAAACCCACTATTCTCTTTTTAACTCCTGCATGCTCTTCAAATGCGCTTCTGTCCGGCGAGCATTTTGTAATGCGTCGGAGAGAGGCCGGTCGTCGACTTGAATAGTTTAGACAAATAAGAAGAATCCGGAATGCCCGCCTGCTCGCCGATCGCGGATAAAGTTAGGTCGGTAGAAGCGAGCAGCCACTTTACTTTGTCGATTCTTTTGCGGTTGACGTATTGGATCGGCGTCGTGCCGAAATGTTTTTTTGACAGGCGAATAAAGTAATTGGGATGCATATGCGTCAAATCCGCCAGCTCCTGAATCGTAATGTTCCGCTGAAAATGATCGTCGATGTAAGCCAGCGCTGCCCGGAGTATGTCGGAAGTTTCGGCGTGCGCGAGCTGAATGTCGATTTGAACGGACCGGTCGAGGAAGTATCCGACGAGCCTCAACAGACAAGCGTTCAGATTCAGCGATGAGGAGAGGGAGTCCGTGCGTTCGAGACGGAGCATCTCTTTAAACAGATACGCGGGCAGGTCGTCATTCACCGGTACGTCGATCATCCAGGGGAGACGAATCAAGTCGAACAAGTTCATCGTTCCGATCTTCGCGGTAAAATGACACCAGTATTTCGTATAAGGCTTGTCGTTAATGGCGGAATAGGATTGTCGGATACCTTCAGGCATAAGGGCCAACTGGCCCGGCTTCGGATAAAGCTCCTGGTCGCCGATTTTAAGCCAGCCTTCTCCGTCCGAAATGAAGTAAAACTTGTTATAGTCCGGCGTATAATCGATGTCGCGCCAATCGGACCAGACCGGATTAAATCCTAACGCGGTCACGTTAACCTGCAAGTTGGACAGGTACATCTGCAGAAGCCGCTTGCGAGCAAGTCCGTTATTCATATGATTCACCTGCACGGATGGTTAGTTTTATACAAGCAAAAGTTAGGTTTGTATCTTCTTCAGGATAGCACATGGATGCTACCATGGGGCTGTCTTAATTTGAAGCGGATAGCCGGAGGTGCTTGTATTGAAAGCTGATTTTGAAAATGGACCGTTTAAACCGACCTTCGATTCCTTAAGGACGTTCGAGTGTCCGGAATGGTTCAGAGATGCCAAGCTTGGCATCTGGTCCCATTGGGGGCCTCAGTCGGTCCCGATGGTCGGCGACTGGTATGCTCGCTTTATGTACATGGAAGATACCGAACAGTATCGTTATCACGCTCGCGTGTACGTCCATCCCTCTGAATTCGGATACAAGGACATCGTACAGCTTTGGAAGGCCGAGAAGTTCGATCCCGAAGCTTTAATGGAATTGTACGTAGCAGCGGGCGCCAAGTACTTTGTCGCGCAGGCGATGCACCATGACAATTTTTTTAATTATGATTCAAAATGGCATAAATGGAATGCGGTGCAAATGGGGCCGAAAAAGGACATTGTGGCCTTGTGGAAGGCCGCGGCCATAAAAAAGGGACTGCCTTTCGGCCTGACCGAGCATATGGGGGCGACCTACAGTTGGTACGCGCCGAACAAAGGCAGCGACAAAAAGGGACCATACGCTAACGTTCCCTACGACGGCAACGACCCGGCCTTCGAAGACTTATACTTGCCCAATCGGGAGCACTATGACCCGAACAAAGGCATGTGGGACCTGGACCCTTGGTATACGCCGAACGAAAGCTGGCACCGGCATTGGCTGGAGGTCATGAAAGAACTGATCGATCGGTATGAACCGGATTTGCTGTATTCCGACGGGGCCCTTCCATTCGGGAGAATCGGGGAGAGTCCGACGGAATCGGACGGTGCGGCAAGGTTCGAAGCCGGTTTGGAGGCGGTCGCCTACTTGTACAATAAGAGCGCGAGCCTGCACGGCGGCGTCAACCAGGCGGTATACAATCAGAAGGATCGGCGGCAGAGCGTATATTCCATCGGCATTCTGGATATCGAACGAAGCCAAGAAAGCGACATCAAGACGGAGCCCTGGCAGACCGATACTTGCGTAGGAGAATGGTTCTATAACGTCCGCGCAGTTTATAAAACGCCTGCGCATGTCATTGAAATTTTGGTGGACATCATCTCTAAGAACGGGAATCTGTTGCTCAACATCCCGCAGAAGCCGAACGGCACGCTGGATGACGAATGCACCTATCTGCTTCGGGAAATGGCCGCATGGAGAAGCGTAAACGAGGAAGCGGTCTATGGCACGCGCCCGTTTCGCGACTCCGGCGAGGGGCCTTCAAGCGTCGTCATCGATCATTTTAAGGAGGACGCTGTCGATTGGACGCCTGCGGATTTCCGTTTTACGCGACGCGGTAACGTCCTGTACGCCTTCCAGATGCGCTGGCCCGAAGACGGAAAAGCGATCGTTCGCACTTTGACGGAGGCGGACAAGGTGAAGTCGGTGAGGCTGCTCGGGGCCGGGGAGGTTCCTTTCGAACAGCCTTACGGAACGCTGATCGTGCGCCTGCCTGACAAGCGGCCGACGTCGTACGTCCATGTGCTTGCTGTCGAACTCGAGGAATAGCCCCTTACTCGCGTAAAAACCCGGCCTCCATAGGCCGGGTTTTTCTCTGTATGCCGAAGCGTATACTATTGTCACAAATATAACCCTTCAATTGTCTTCACTGATGTACAACAAAACCAACAAAACTGGAGGAAGAAAACGATGTCGAATTTAATCGCCGATATAAAGATTCCCGATAGTAAACTAGCCGTCGAAGCCGCTGAATTATTGCGTGAGCATGGCGACGACCTGCTGTGGAACCACTCGAACCGGGTATTTCTGTTTGCGGCGATGAAGGGTAACCAGAATCAAATCAAATACGATTCTGAACTGCTTTATATCAGTTCGCTATTCCACGATCTCGGCCTTACTCCCGCATACAGGAGCGAGGACAAACGCTTTGAGGTCGATGGGGCTAATGCTGCCCGCGATTTTCTTAAAAGTCGCGGCGTTCCGGAAAACGCCATTCGCCTTGTATGGGATGCTGTTGCCCTGCATACGACCATCGGAATCGCCGAATACAAGGAAACCGAAGTGGCGCTTATGAATTTTGGCGTCGGTTACGACGTGGTCGGGAAGAACTTCGATCTCATCTCAGCAGAAGCGCGGCAGCAAGTCGTCGAGGCTTTTCCTCGAAATCAGTTCAAACACAACATTTTGCATGCATTCTTGGAAGGCTTTAAACACAAACCGGAAACTACGTACGGAACGATAAACGCCGACGTGTGCGAAGTGCTTCTTCCGGGATTTAAGCGTCCCAACTTTTGCGATCATGTCCTTCATTCCAAATGGGATGAGTAATGGACGCTCGGCTGCCTTTGGCTTCGATCCGCAGCTTGCTGAGGCCGTATAATCGGAGCGGATATACGCGATGACGGAAGCCGTCCGGCTCTCGCTGGCTTCCCGCTCGGCCGGTTTGCGGAACAAGTCCAAAAACGACGCCTTGTCCGGGAAGGCGAGAGCGGGAAGGGGCAGCCCTTAGGGTGAAGCGATATTAAAATCGCTTCACCCAAATTGTGTTTATAACTTGGAAACAACAGGCCGAGGATCATACTTCTTTCTCGCTCTGCTTATATTGCGGCTTACATGAAGGAGCGCCTCGTTGTAAACCACCAACCGCCGGCGAGAAGCACGCTTGCCACTCCGAATGTCAATCCGAATCCTTGCACAAGGGAATTATTGGACAGCAGTGTCAGAATTCCATCGACAAGTTTACTCCGAAGCGGCGCGATCGACGTGAAGACTGGTATCGCCGCAATAAAGACTGCCCAGATCGTCCAGCCCGCAGCATGGCGAAGTCCGGAGAATAATAAGTTCAAAAGCGACACCAGCAACAGATATGCCCCGAACTGGTACACAAACATTCCGATGATGCCGAATTGATCCCAGTGAAAAATTTCGAGAATGTTAAACGTATGCTCATAATTGCGAATCACGTGTATCTCCAGTTGGAACCAAACGATGTTGAGTACGGCGAAGAAGGCCGCCGATACCGCATAGACCAATAAGACGCCAACATAGTACTCTCTACGAGTTGCGCCTAAATGAAGTAGCCGCTTGAAAAAGCTTGCTGGAAGGACGCTGCCCACAAAGATCAAGAACACATTGAGCAAATTTCCGGCCGACACCGAAGCGTTCTCTCCCGGTCCCATCGCGAGACTGATGATTAGATCCGTAGTGACACTTACGGCGAGTATGCCTAAAATAATCCACAGATAGAGCCTGAGTTGCAGAAAGGATGCCTTCAACAGTACGCTCGTTTTATTCAATTCGCTGTCCCCCTTCGATCAAGTAGGAGAAGAATTTCTGAAGCGGCAGGCTTTCGATGGAAATGCCGAGTTCATTAGCCAGCTGTCGATCCGAATCGCCGAGCGTTGCATAGACCGCAGCCAGAAGGCCTTTGCCGTATGTCTCTTGATAGATGACCTGCCTGCCGTAAATGAAGCTCTCAACGGTTTCCGGGTCCCCCTTCAACAAATGAGACTGTTTTTGGATGTTGTCTACCTCGTCGTGTAACTGAATGGAGCCGGAATCCATGATATAGGCCTGTTGAATGACCATCGCTATTTCGTCGATCAGATGGGTCGAGCACAGAATCGTACGCGGGTGTTCCGCATGATCCTCGACCAGGATACGGTAAAACCTTTCACGCATCAGTACATCGAGACCAAGTACCGGTTCGTCGTAAATCGTAAGTCTCGCACGGCTTGCCAGACCGATGATATTTCCGACCAGGGATTCCATTCCTCTCGAGAGCTGGCGGATTTTCTTATTCGGATTGAGGTTGAACATTCTAAGCAGCTCGTGTGCGAAGGACCAATCCCAATTTTTGTGAAACACAGATGCAAGTTGAAGGATCTCCATGACCTTTGCGCCGCCAAAGAACAGATTCTTTTCCCGGATATAGCAAACATCCTGCGGCGTCTCCCCTTTCTTAAGCCAAAAACCCGCAACTTCAATTTGGCCGTAACTGGGGAATAGACAGCCTGTTATCATGTTCAGTAAGGTCGTTTTACCGGCGCCATTGCGGCCGAGGAGTCCATAAATGGTATTCTCGTTCAGCTTCATTTCGAGATTTCGGACGGCATCGTGTTTGCCGTAGTTCTTCGTTAAATTCGTGCAAGCCAGAATTGTCCTCATTTCCGCTCACCCACCACCCTATCCTTGAGATTTTCGAAAGATTTGACAGTACCAAACAAATCGATTAATTTAAGAATGAACCGTTCATTCTTAAAATATAAAACGAAAATGAGAATAAATCAAGGAGGAGGAATGACTTTATGAACACGGAACGCGCAATTATTATTGGCGGGGGTATCGCCGGACTGCTGGCAGCGAAGGTGCTATCAGGATTTTATAAAGAGGTTGTGATCGTGGACCGGGACGCTTTTCCTCAGGAACCCGAAAATCGTCCCGGAACGCCTCAGGCCTTTCAGCCGCACCGTCTCACGCCTCGCAGCAGATTGATTCTAAACCGCTTATTCCCTGACTTTATCGATGAATTAATTAAAAACGGGGCTCATCCCACTCGCGGGAAATGCGCGCATCTCTTTAACCCCTACGGCTGTATGGCCGCAGTCGAACAAAATCACAATGCTACTTTCAGCAGAGCCCTGCTCGAATGGGCCATACGAGGCTATATTCGAAGGACTGAAAATGTTCGCTTGCTTGATTTGAACGAAGTGACGCAGCTTCAAACGTCCGAAGATCGCTCTCGGATAACCGGCATCGTAATCAGGGAGCGTAAATCGGGCGATCGTAAACGGTTCACGATGACGGCAGATCTGATTATCGACGCTAGCGGACGATTCTCCAAAACCGTTCAATGGCTCTCGGAGCTCGGGTACGAAGTTCCTCAGCCTGAGCGATTAAAGATCGATCTGGGTTATAGTACTCGCCGTTACCGCATCCCAGCCGGGCGCAAGGAAGCGTTGGATATGATTCGTATAGAGGGCGATCCTCTTGCTGCAGCGCATGCAGGCGCTTTTTCGATCATTGAAAACGATATCGCAGAAATGGTACTCTGGAACTTAAATGGCCGATATCCCTCCACCGAGCCGGCGTTATTCGAACAAGAAATACGCCATTCAGGGAATTCGCTATTGAATGATGCGTTGAACGGACTCGAACCGATCGGGCAACCGCGCGGATTTAGGTTACTTGAATTGTCCAGGCAGCATTTTGAAGAGATGCAGCATTGGCCGTCGGGACTGCTGATCATGGGAGACGCCTTCTGCCAACTTGATCCTGTTTACGGCCAAGGAATGACGCTGGCTGCGATTGAAGCGGAGATCCTTGAAGCGTGTGTTCGGCGTCAGTTGAATCAACCCAAACCTCGCTTCGAGCTTGATGTCCTTCAGCGGATGCAGGATTGCATTGAGGCGGCCTGGTGGTTAAATGTCGTGTCCGACCTGCGGTGGAAAGGCGTGGAATATTTCGGTGCGAAGCCGATTCAAGGCTTGGCGTTCGCGCAGAATTATTTCGATCATATTCTGAAATGGTCTACGGAAAACGCCAATCACGGTATATCGGGATTATATTGGCTCATCAACTCTTTGTTCTTATCCCCGCAACAATTATTTAATGCGGACATGGTGGCAGCCATGACGGCTGCAGGCGGCTCCGGCGAAGCTAAGCGATGGCTGGACCGCTGGATCGAGGAGTCGGATCGACCGCTTGTTGAGCGACTGTCGCAAACGATCCCTTCATTTGAGGGAGCCACCTTCGCTGCATTGGACCAACTTATGCCTTCGAGTTGATCCGTTATCGCAAGTATCTAAGCTGAAAGGAGTGCCTAACCGTTGTCGCCCTTATCCGAAGAACAATTGATTAAACGGCGAGAAGCTCAAAGGCAGCGAATCGTAGAAGCAGCCCTAAAGGTATTTGCCGTGCGCGGCTTGCATGGAGCCAAGATGAGCATGGTCGCCGAAGAAGCCGAACTGAGCGCCGGTCAGCTCTACCGCTTTTTCGAATCGAAGGAAGAACTGTACATCACCTTAATTCGGCAAGTTGCCGAGGAGACGGCCCAGGCGATGAAGAGTATCTACGATCTTCCCGGTTCCCCTTTTGACAAACTTCGCACCTTTACCGCAAGCATTCTGAAGGAGGAGAGCGCGCAATTTCCATTCAAGCTGATTCAGCACGCCAATACCGCCGAAGACGTGCCGGATGAAGCCAAACAACTGCTGCAACAATTTACCGCGAAGCGCTATATCGAGCAGCTGCTTCCTCTGTTCGAGGAAGGGCAGCGGATGGGAGATATCGCGCAAGGGGATACCCGCAAGCTCATTTCCGCCTTCTTGACCCTTTTATCCGCATTGATTACGCTCAACATGCCCATCGATGACGATCATCAAATGCCGGATGCGGATATTCTCATGCGAATTATAGAGGGTCCGCGCGTCCGAGATCGCTAAGGGCCACTCTATCGATGGATATCACGAGCAAACGGTAAATAGGCATTTGATGAAGCAGCAGATCAATGGATTTGGGTGAAGCGATGTTATCATTGCTTCACCCATTTTGTGTGATAAACAATGCAATCGATTTTTGCCGGAGATCGCCTAAGCAGCAGGCTTAAGCAAAAAGACGCTGTTCCGACATTACGGCGAGCAAGCAGAACTTGCTGGAATCTCGCCCTCGGAGGTCCGTGCCCTTTCAGTTAATATAGATTCTCAGCCCCATGCCGATACGTTTTCCAGCCCATATACTTGCCGAACGCTTCTTCCAGAGAATCCGCGACCGACGACATGCTGGAGGAGACGTGATGCTCGAAGCCGCTCTCGCAAATATAACGAAGCAGCTTCTGGAACTTCGGCACCTGGACGGCGCCGTAGCCGCCGAACGTCAGCAGCGGATCGCGGGTGAATATTCCTTCGCCTGTATAAGTCGCGATGCCGCCGTTCAAATCATCGGTCGTGATGCCGCAGTACGTGAAGGGACTCGCTTTAATCCGCCCTTGAATCGTGCCGAGCGTATTCTCCCTGCCTACGGTACCGGATAAAATCTCGTGGTAGTCCATATGAATTTCTTCGAAGACTTCCTTCGGCAGGTTGCTGCAGTGGAATACGACGCCTTTGTCCGGATCCTCCCCATAATTGTTGTTCCAATCGAGCAGCGCGCTCGGTCTGCCCGATGCCTGTTGGAGCGCGTACATGCCGACCAGGCCGGTGATGTCGACCTCGCATGCGCTGGGAATCAGGCTGCTGCTGAGCATGCTCATGATCGTGCAGGGCACGATGCCGAAGTACTCCTCCATGGACGTCCAGCATTGCAGCGCAGTGCCGGCGAGGTCGTTTTCGTTCATCCATTCCTCGACGACAACGCCTAGAGACGCCATGCGGAAGAGGTTGTCCTGGGGGAATCCCTTCACGTCGACATACGCCGCGATTTCCTCCAGCTTGCGTTTGACGGCTGGATCGCTATCTTTGCGTTTATTCGCGCGGCCGAACACTTCGGACAGATCGAGCGTCTCGATCGTAATGCCGGAGCGCTCAAGAAGCTTCTCGCTATACCGAACCGTATTGAACGAAGCCGGCCGGGCGCCGATCGAGCCCAGACGGGCGTGGCGGAGCGACCGGACGACGCGGCATGTGCCCGCGAAGCGGCGCAGATCCTTGCGGAAGCTTTCGCTCGACGGATCTACGGTATGCAAGGTGGTCAAGGAAAAGGAAATCCCATACTGCTTCAGGTTGTTGCACACGGACATTTTCCCGCAGAAGCTGTCGCGACGGTCTTGGATGCCCATCTTCGTCATGTCGTCATTGAAGGCATGGACAAGTACGGGTACGTCCAGGCCAGAGTAGCGAATCGTATTCGCGATGGCTTTCTCGTCCCCGAAGTTGGGGAGCGTGACGAGGATGCCGTCAATATGTTCGCGGTTGGCTTTGAATAAATTTCCGCAGGCTTTGGCATCGTCCAGCGTCATGACCGCGCCGTATTTCGTATCCGCGACATCTAATACGACCGCATCGATGCCTTCCTCCTCCAGTACGCGGAGAATTTCCGTTCGCCCCGACTCGCACAGATGGCCGGGGAAGAAGCCCCGATTGCCTACGATAACGCCTAGCTTCGTCCGTTTGATCTGTTTTTGCGCCATAGCCCGTTCCTCCGATGGATAAAATCCCAGAATATGATTCTTTTCCTTTATGCGTTGCCGCGGCGATCTTCAGGTCCCGTCCATGTCCCGGTTTTCTCTTCCCAGCGCCAGCCCGCAAGCGGTCTGCCGACGGGGAGCCGGTCCCAGCCTGCACGGATTCTTGACTGAACCTGATCCCACGGTATAATCCCGTTCGTAGCTCCCAGATGTTCGACGCTGCAGGCGCCCACCGCCACTGCGCCCGTCATCGTTTCCTCGGGTCCATGATGCAAAAGCAGACCTTGGATGAAGCCGGCGATCGTACAGTCGCCGGCCCCCGTCGTACCCGCTACGGCAGTCCGGAAGCAAGGCGCCCATAGCTCTCGGTCGGTCCAGGCCTCTCCCATTGAGGGCGGCAGCCGATCCGCGAACATAGAAGACAGTTGCGCAGCACTGCGCATGTACAAGCCCGAAGCGCCTAGTTTGAGCACGACGACACTGCAGCCCATGGCAAGCAGGCTTGCGGCAAGCGCCCGGATCGTCTCTACGGATATCGATTCGCAAAGGTGATCGCCTTTTAAGGCCATTCGCTCATATCGATCTCGGTTCACCATCATGAGCATCTCTTCAAGGCTTGGCATGAACACGTCGACGTAGGGAAGCGCCTTGGACAGCAGCCCGGTCCAATCGGCCGCATAAGCCGCAGTTCCTTTTCCCGGCATGGCCATGTCCAGCGAAACGGTCATCCCATGATCCCGGGCGGTCTTCAAGATGCCGGTCAGCCGGTCGCCGCCGTCGTCGTACATGCCCTTCATGAGCGGCGGGTAGCCGAAATGGAAATGGCGCGCCCCGCCGTACCTGTCCCAAGCGATATCTCGCGCCGAGAACGTATCGTTGGTGCCGGGACAATGAATAAAAGTACGGTCCGTTCCGGGCGGATTGATAACCAGCGTATACGAACTGGCTTCTCCTGCAGCCTGGGCGATGTCCTTGGTAAGCGAAGGATGAACTTCCCCAAGCAGCTTAAGGGTCAGGCTTCCGAAAAAATCGTCGCTGACCTTCCCGGCAAGCCGTACATTCGTACCCAGCCGATGCAGGGCGATCCCCGTATTCGATACAGCCCCGCCTGTGCAAAATTCCGCTTCGCCGACCTCGATCAGCGAGCCGGGCGTCAATCGGCCGCGATCCGATTCGCCAGGGAGAAACTTAGGGATAATATCGATCGAGATATGTCCGCATACAAGCACATCCGCCGTCGCAGGCGCGTCGTTGCCGTTTTCCGCCATTTTTTGGTCTCCTTCGGCTGCTTCTGTTATTGCTTGACGTATTGCCGCCAGTAAGCGACCGACTCCTGGTGGTCGGGAATAATATTAAACTCTGTAGACCAAGCCTCGCGGTGATAAATTTCGAAGATAAGTTCCGCTTCAGTCGCGCCGGACGCTTCGAGCGCTTCGATCACTTTGTCCGCATGGATAATGCCGATGTCGTTGTAAGCCTTCGTGAACGGCCAATGCCGGCTATGTCCGGCCTCCGTCTGCTGCAGGTGGATGATGGGGGACAAGCTGCCCAGCTCGCGAATCCAACGATACGGATCGCGATCGTCAGGATGCGGCGCGTGGCCGGGGTCCAGACAGAGCTTAAAAGGAATACCGGCTCCATCGTTCAGCCTGGCGAGCAGCTCTCGCGTCTCCTCGACGGTATTGGCGTACTCCCGGGGAATGGACATCGGCTCGAAAATCATGCAAGTCATGCCGAGATCTTTGCAAAACCAGCTGAGCTCTTGCCAATACTTGATGCCTTCGGCCGTTCGTTCTTCCCGGATCGCAGGACTGTCATAGTCGGAGAAAGTAAGAATGCCGGGATGTCCGCCCGTCATCTTGGCGCCCATTCTGGCGGAAATAACCGCGAACTTTTTGAACCAAGCCAGCCAGGCCTGTCGTTGCTTGGCATCGGGATGCATGAAGTGATTCACCCGGGTGAACGAGCTGAGAAAGCTGCTGGTGATCGACAAACCGTATTTATCCGCATTTTCGATAATCTGCTCGGTCTGCTCTTCGACGATGTCGTCAGGCAAATAGACGTTAAGCAGGTCGGCGACAAATTGTACGTATTTGAGTCCCATTTCTTCGGCGACGATACGGGTCCAAACTTGGGGCTCGGGGTATTTGTTATTGGCAAAGCCCATGTTGATGCCAAGCTTCAAATCAAGCGCCATGTGTAGATTCTCCTCTGCGTAGGATGACGTTAACGTTAACATTAACGATAATGTAAACATTAAAGCAGTTTGGAATCGCTGTCAATGCATAAAAAAGCGTTGGCTTAGCAGGGAGGCGAGTCCCTGTAAACCAACGCTTGACGATCTTATTGGGCGACGCTATAGAAGCGATCTCGTGCTGTCCCGGACGACGAGCCGCGTATCCACGACTTCGTGATAGCGTTTCCCGGGATTCTGCTTATGGATCCGTTTCAACAGAATCTCGAACGCTTTGCGGGAAGTTTTCCCTTTGGAGTTGCTGACGCTCGTCAATGGAAAGGGAATGAAGAATCGCGATTGTATGTTGTCGAAGCCGACGACGCTTATCTCGTCGGGCACCTTGATCTGATGCTTGTTCAGGACAAAAATGGCCTCCCAGGCCATCATATCGTTAAAGGCGAATAACGCGGTGAAAGGCAGCCTCGATCTGATGACTTCCGTCAGCTCGATTCGGACGCCGCCGGAGAGGTGGGATACTTCGCGGATGAGCGCGGGATTCGCGGCAATGCCCGCTTCCTCCAGCGCTCGGGCATAGCCGGACAGACGCTCGCGCGAGCTGGAGATCGAACGGTGCGCATTCAGGAAAAGGATGTCCCGATGACCGAGCTCAAGGAGGTGCTTGGTGGCCAAGTAACCGCCCTTTTCGTCGTCGCTCACGACATAGTCCATCGTATCGTCTTCCAAATGGCGACCCAGCAGAACGAAGGGGGTTCCCGTGCGTTCCAGAAACGCCAAGTTGTTGGCATTGCCTTGAGAAGGACAAATAATGATGCCGTCCACGTTTTTGGACAAGGCGGATTGGATCGCCTTCTTCTCGACATCCTGATCTTCATACGAATTTAAAATGAACGTCGTATAATCCTGCATCCGCGCGGCGCGCTCGATCTCTTTGACGGCGATGGAAAAATGGGGATTCGATACGTCGGCGACGATGACGGCGATCGTTTTGGTGACGCCCGAACGAAGCGAGCTGGCCATGAGGTTGCCGATATAACCGAGCTCTTGCGCCTTTTGTTGAATCAGCTTGATGGTGGCCGCGGAGATATCTCCTTTATTTTTAAGCGCGCGGGAAACCGTATTGACCGTAAAGCCGGTCTGTTCGGCAATATCCTTTAACGTCGTGGCTTTGACCGGAGGCCGCACCTGTTCTTCGCTCATTTCACCATTCCTTATCCCGCATGTCCGCGGTCGGTATCCTGTGATCTAAATAGTAGGGACACCTAGACGGGTTGTCAACATGCCATGGTTAGAATAGGACGGCAAAAAACCGGGCGGCAACCGCCCGGTCTTCGTCTGTCTTTGTGCTTATGAGGCGTTTGGCGCCGATTACTTTTGCGCGGCTTCGCGGGCCAGCTCTTTGTGTACGATCGGCGCCACCTTCGTGCCGAGCAGCTCGATCGTGCGAAGCAGCTCGCGATGGGGCAGGGTGCTGACGTCCACGTGCAAAAGGAAGCGCGTAAGACCCAAATTTTTGCGCAGCAGCACGATCTTCTCCGCGACGTACTCGGGGTCGCCGACATAGAGGGCGCCGCGCAGGCTGCGGGCGGCGTCGAACGAATCTCGGGTGTAAGGCGGCCAGCCGCGCTCGCGCCCGATCGTGTTCATTTGGGCTGCCGTCGACGGATAGAACAAGTCGGCCGCCTTTTCGGTCGTATCCGAGATGAAGCCGTGCGAGTGCGTCGCGATCTGCAGCTTGCTCACGTCGTGCCCGGCCTTCGCGGCCGCTTCCTTGTACAGGGCGACGAGCGGCGCGAACCGCTCCGGCATGCCGCCGATGATGGCGAAGACGACCGGCAGGCCCAGCGTACCGGCGCGGACCGCGGACTCCGGGTTGCCGCCGGTCCCGATCCATACGGGCAGCGGCTCCTGAACGGCGCGCGGATAGACGCCGA
This sequence comes from Cohnella sp. OV330, assembly GCF_900112065.1. Taxonomy (GTDB): domain Bacteria; phylum Bacillota; class Bacilli; order Paenibacillales; family Paenibacillaceae; genus Cohnella. The sequence goes on along the minus strand of NZ_FOKE01000004.1, from coordinate 637,199 downwards.
GATTTTTGATGGCCGGGCGATGGCCGCCGCGCCAATCGACCTTCTCGGATTCGCGAATCGCGAGCAGCAGCTCCAGCTTTTCGTCGAACAGGCTGTCGTAATGATTCAAGTCGTACCCGAACAGCGGGAACGATTCGATAAACGAGCCGCGGCCGGCCATAATCTCGGCGCGTCCGTTGGACAGGCCGTCCAGCGTCGAGAACGCCTGGTACACGCGGACCGGGTCGTCGGAGGATAAGACGGTCACGGCGCTAGAGAGCCGGATTCGCTTGGTCGTGGCCGCGGCTGCGGCCAGAATGACGGCCGGCGCGGAACTCGCGTAATCCGCGCGGTGATGCTCGCCGATCGCATAAACGTCAAGGCCGACTTGCTCGGCCAGATTGATCTCCTCGACCGCCTGCCGCAGCCGCTCGGCGTGCGTGACGCCGCCGTCTCTCGGGGCGGCTTCGAGAAAAGTGCTGATTCCTATTTCCATTTTAGAAGTCGTTAGATCGGACATGGTGAATCGCTCCCTTCCGGATAAATCTATTATACTATATATATTGACGTAACTCAATAATAGTAAGTAAATATGATGCTCGTGAGCTGGATGGAAGTGGAAAGGAGTCAATATTTGGGGTAAGTTAATAGTGCTGTTCCTCGCTTCGTTTATTATGCTGTGCGGTTGTCGAATGAATGCAGAATCTCTGCGTGGAAATAGACGATCGCTTTTGAGGAGGATAAAGAAAAGATGAACTCGACTGTAAATCCGGAATTTAATGACCGCAACGACGTTACCTATACCCTAACGACGCAAGGGGCCGCTTATGAAAACGAGGCGATAGAGGCTTCGCTCATCGTTGACATCATGGCGGGATTCGAACAAGAGCCCGATGACTTTATCGTCATCGAGCCCAATATTCCGATTGGCGGAAGCGTCTACTTGCAGGCTGCACCGTCTCCCGAGGCAGACGGCGGGATCAGCGTCGAACTTCGCCTGGAGCGCAACGACGGAACCTTTAATCACTACAGCTATTCGACGACGGACAAGGATGAAGCCATCCGCATGCTTCTCGATTATTGGGGAATTCAGAAGCTGCCCGATTTGACGGAATGGACGGACATCGCGGATCAGTTCTGATACTACTAAAATGGTTAGCGCCGACGCGCGCTGACTCGGCTCGGCCCCCGAGCCGAAGCGCGTGCCGGCATGAGCAGAAGGATGGACGCCGCCAGGGCGGCTGCAAGAAACACGGCGGATCCGAGCAAGCTATGCGAGACCGCATGCGCGAATTGCAGCTTGGAAGGCTGAGCGGCATGAATCGCCCCGTTAAATACCGTGATGAGCACCGCCAAGCCGAGCGAAGCGCCGCTTTGATGCGCGACGTTGATCAAGCCCGAAGCCGCTCCGGAATCGCGAGCGTCCACGTGCGAGAGTCCGAGCGCGGTGAGCGGCTGGAATACCAAGCCGGCGCCGATGCCCATGACGGCCATCAGGATGAACATTTCCGGAAAGAACGCCGCTTGGACGGCGATGGTTCGGCTCATCCAGAGCGTCCCGAGAATCGCGAGCAGCAGACCGACGATCAACAATTTCCGGTTGCCGTAGCGGCGGACCAGGCCTTGCATCACGAACATCATTCCGAATTGGGCCGCGGAAAAGGGAAGGAAGGCCAAGCCTGCTTCAAGCGACCCGAAGCCAAGCACATTTTGCAAATATTGCGGGATAAAGAAGAAGAGCGAAAAGTTGCCGCTGACCAGCAGGAACCTTCCCAGATAAGCGCCGGAGCGCTGACGATTCGCGAACAATCGCAGCGGAACGATCGGTTCGGCCGCTTTTTTTTCGACGAGCACGAAGGCTGTCAGCGACGCAATCCCCGCGCCGAGCCAAATCCACGTTCCCGCGTCCCCCCAGCCTTGGCTGGCTGCCTGGACAAAGCCGTAAACCAACGCGGTCATGCCGACGACCGACGTCAGCGCGCCCCATAGATCGAACCGTCCTGTTCTCGTCTCCGACTTCTGCACATACCGCCACGTCAGATACATTAAAACGATGCCGATGGGTACATTGATAAACATCCCGACGCGCCACGATATAAAATCGGTGAAAAATCCGCCGAGCAAAAGGCCGATGCCGCCGCCTGCCCCGGCTACCGCGCTGTACATCGCGATCGCCCTAGAACGCTCCTTTTCCTCCGTAAACGTGGCCGACAGCAGAGCCAGCGCAGCCGGCGTGGCCAGTGCGGCCGCAAAGCCTTGAAATGCCCGGGATACAAGCAATACTTCGGCAGTCGGCGCCAAGCCGGCAAGCAGAGATGTCAGCGTAAAAAGCCCGATGCCAACGCCGAGCATCCTTCTGCGACCCAGCAGATCCCCTGCCCGAGCGCCTAACAGCAGAAATCCGCCGAAGGCTAAAATATAGCTGTTTTGAACCCAGGTCAAACTGACGGTCGACATATGAAGCGAGCGGCCGATCTCCGGGATCGACGTCACCATCACGGAGGCGTCCAGGACGACGAGAAGCTGGCACGCGATAATAATCGTTAAAACGATGCCTTTGGATTGCTGCATAGAAGCATGTTCCTTTCCCCGATAGAATGTGTGGCTCTGATCTGTATTATGGATCGATTCGGAGGAAGGAAGTAGACCGTTCCTGCTTGAAAATTGCCTAAAGCTGCAATATGATAAATGAAAGAAAGAAAGGAGGCTGAGCTTGCATGCCGAAGTCGGATGTGGATCGCCGTGCGCAGGCGCCAGAAAAGCCGGTGTCCATTCATAAAAAGGCGCTTGAACAGCTCCTTTTCATGACGCATCGGGTCTCTTTGAATGAAGGGCGTACGCCAACCGTCGTTCCGTATTTCTCCATCGTCAAGTACAGCCGGGAAACGCAGCGAAGTCCGGGCGTGTTGACGCCCTCTTTTTGTCTGATCCTTCAAGGGGAGAAGAAGCTATATTTGGGTCAAGAGGTGTATCATTACGCGGCGGGCGATTACTTGGCGTCGCTGATCGATATTCCGGCTTCCTCGCAGGTCGTCGGGGTGACGGCGGAGACGCCTTATATCGGACTGCGCATCGATTTTACGACGCAGGAGATCGCTTCCGTGGTCATGGAGGCGGGAATGAACGCGGGGGCCAAAGAGAAGGGGCTTAACGCCGGCGCTTTTGTCGGGAGATCGGATGCCGAGCTGCTCGATATTTTCGCTAGGCTGCTAAGGCTGATCGATAAACCTAACGACGCGCGTTTCCTGTCCGAGCTGCTCAAAAGAGAAATGATTTTTAACCTGCTCTCGGGCGAATTCGGCCATTTGTTTTTGCAAAAGGTGCTGTTCGATCAACGCGCGGACGGCGTCGGCAAGGCGATTCAGTGGATCAAGGAAAACTACGCGCGGTCCTTCACCGTCGAGGAACTCGCCAAATCCTGCAACATGAGCACCTCGGGGCTGCATCACAAATTCAAAGCGATCACGACGATCGGACCTCTCCAGTATCAGAAGCAGCTTCGGCTGCAGGAGGCGAGACGCATGATGCTGAGCGGACCGGTGGGCGCGACGACGGCGGCTTTGGCCGTCGGCTACGAGAGCCCTTCGCAGTTCAATCGGGAATATCGAAGGCTGTTCGGCCTGCCGCCGCTTCAGGATATCAAGGCCATGCAAAAATCCGCCGTCCCGTGGACCGGAACCGCTGCGGTAGATTGAGAGTGCATGCGTTCGTTCAAGCCGAAGGCGGCGGAGCGCTTGAACGGCGTTCGATCAGGGCCGTATCGACGGAAATGTTGATGCCCCCGACGGATGGCGATTCGTTAAAAGAGGTCGCAAGCCGAACGGCGCAGCGGACCATCTTCTCTTTGTCTACGCGCACGGTCGTCAGTTCTGGCGATACGATGACCGCTTCGGCGATATCGTCGAAACCGACGACGGTTACTTCTTCGGGAACCCGGATGCCAAGCTCCGCCAGCGACTTCATGACGCCGATCGCGATAAAATCGCTCTCGCAAAATAACGCGGTCGGCAGCGGCTTGCCTTCGTTCCGCAGTTTTTCGATTTTAGTTTGGAAAGCCTCCTGGGCGGCGGGTATCATCGGGTCGACAGAAAATTCATGCTCGAAGGCAACCGCGATCGACCCTTCCCGCATCGCATCGTCGAATCCCCTCCGGCGGGCGTCGAAGTTAGGAATGCGAACGTCCGAGGCGGCGTAGCCAATGGACCGATGTCCGGATCGGCACAGCCAAGTCCCGGCTTGATAGCCGCCAAGCGCGTTGTTCGTGTATACGAACGGGATGGGGAGCGTCTCGAAGCAAGTGTCCAAAACGATTAGCTTAGGCAGGCGCTCCGCGATGCGCGATAAGGTCTTTTTATCCAAATTAGTGCCAAGCAGTATAACGCCCCGATCCGAATGGACGTCCGCAATGGCCCGAAGATCGTCGTCGAAGCGCGCCATATCGATGGCCGAGATGAGCAGCGAAAAGCCGCCGGCGCGGGAGCCTTGCTCCAGATAGTGAATCAGCTCGCGAAAAAAAGGCTGCCGGTCATATTGAGAAGTCACGATGCCGGCGTTCGCGATGACCAAAAACAGCAGCGCAGGCGATGCTTCTTCGACAGCCGCGTCCGCGATCGTCGCTGCTTCCTGCGCTTGAACGCTTCTTCTCGGTTTATAACCCGCCTTCCCGGCGACGCTCAAAATGCGCGCTCTCGTCTCGTCCCCGATACCCGGCTTGCCGCTAAAGGCAAGGGAGACGGCGGCTTTCGATACGCCCGCCAGTCTCGCGATATCCTCCATCTTCACGATCATTACTCCTCGACTTTTGTTAAGTTTAGTTTATTTCGTTTAGCTGTTTGTGGCAAGTCTATTAGTTATTGTTTAGTTAAATTTAGTTTTATTAAGTTTTTCATAGAACAGTTAGAGCTTTATTCTAATTATTGACGCTTATTGAGCGTGGTGATAGGATGGGGTTTAGAATGAATAACTAAAATTTGAACTTAACAAAATGATTTTTTCTTAACAAAACGACTAAACTAAAGGCATTGGAGGAATGAACGTGAAATGGCAAGTCATAGAAGGCCGGACGGAGTATATGATCAATCCGCTGGGACTGGACGAGAAGGCGCCCCGCTTCTTCTGGAAGCTGCATTCGGACGAGCGAGGCGCAGCGCAATCCGCCTACCGCATTCTGGTCGCCTCATCGTTGGAAGCGCTTGCTGGCGATGAGGGGGATATGTGGGACAGCGGCGAGGTCGCTTCCGACAGGACGACGCACGTCGTTTACGAGGGAAAGCCGCTCCAATCGGAAGGACAATACTTCTGGAAGGTGCGTTCCTGGAACCGCGACGCTGTCGCTTCGGATTGGAGCGACGCCTTTTTCTGGACGATGGGGCTCCTCTCCCGCGATGAATGGAAAGGGTCCTGGATCGGCGGCAAGGCGCAGCCGAACGTAGAGCTCCAACCGTCGCCGTACGTTCGCAGACCGTTCCGGACGAGCGGCGAAGTTCGTAGGGCCACGGTTTACGCGACCGCGCTCGGCCTGTACGAGCTGCATATCAACGGCCGCCGGATCGGCGATTTGTTCGCCCCGGGCTTTACCGATTACGACAAGCGCGTGCAGACGCAAGCGTACGACTTGACCCCTTGGCTAAACGAAGGAGACAACGTCATCGGCGCCGTGCTCGGCGACGGCTGGTACTCGGGGACCGTCGGATTTCTGGGCAATCACGTGTATGGGGAACGTCCTTTTTTACTCCTCCAATTGAATATCGAATACGCGGAAGGCAGGCGCGAATCCGTCGAGACCGATGCCAGTTGGCGCACCGCCAAAGGACCGATCGTCTACTCCGACATGATCAAGGGAGAGACATACGACGCGCGGCTGGAGCTGACGGGCTGGGATCAACCCGGCTATGACGATTCGGGCTGGGAGCGGCCGGACGTTCGCGCGGGCTATAACGGCCTGCTGACCGCGTCGATAGAGCCTCCGATCCGCGTGACCGAGCAGATGAAGCCGATCTCGATCCGCAAGACGGAGCAAGGTACTTATATATACGATATGGGGCAAAACATGGTCGGTTGGACGGCGCTGCGCGTCCGCGGCGCGCGGGGAACTAAAGTGACCCTGAGCCATGCCGAGATGCTGAATCCGGACGGCTCGCTTTATTTGGACAATCTGCGGGTCGCCGTTCAGCAGGAGCATTACATTTTGAAAGGCGAAGGCGAAGAGCGGTACGAACCGCATTTCACGTTCCACGGCTTCCGCTATGTCGAGCTGATCGGCTATCCGGGCGAGCCGGACCTGGATACGATCGTCGGCAAAGTCGTTCATTCGGACACGCGTCCGACGGGAAGCCTGCGGACGTCCGATTCGATGGTCAACCAGTTGATCTCGAACATCTCATGGGGACAGCGGGGCAACTTCCTCTCGGTGCCGACCGACTGCCCGCAGCGGGACGAACGGCTCGGATGGACCGGCGACGCCCAGATTTTCGCGCGGACGGCTTCGTACAACATGGACGTATCCCGGTTTTTCACGAAATTCATGTGGGACATGATCGATTGCCAGCAGCCGTCGGGCGCGTTCACCGACGTGGCGCCGGACGCGGGCTGGATCCGGCACAAGATGTGGAATACGAGGCTGAACTGGTTCGCGCCGGACAATGCGGGCTGGGGCGACGCGGGCGTCGTCATTCCATGGACGTTGTACTTGATGTACGGGGATACGCGCATTCTGGAAACGCACTATCAAGCGATGGTCCGTTGGGTCGCGTATTTGCGGACGAACAGCAAGGGCCTGATCCGCCCCGACTATGCAAACTACGGAGACTGGCTGTCGATCGAGGCGGATACGCCGAACGAGGTGCTGGCGACGGCCTACTTCGCCTATAGCGCCAAGCTGCTGAGCCTGATCGCCGGCGTGCTTGGCAAGCGCGACGACGAAGAAACGTACGCGAATCTGCATCGGAGCATCGCGGACGCATTCATCCGGGCGTTCGTCGCGGAGGATGGACGCATTCATGGAGAAACGCAGACGGTATACGTGCTCGCCCTGCAGTTCGACCTGCTGACCGAACGGCTTCGGGAGTTGGCGATCGGCCATCTCGCCGAAAATATCGCTGCCCGCGGCGGCCGCTTGTCCACCGGGTTCCTCGGCGTCGGCTACCTGCTGCCTGCGCTGACGGACAACGGAAGGCTGGATGTCGCGTACGGCCTGCTGACGCAGGAAGAGTTCCCGTCCTGGATGTACTCGATCAAGCACGGCGCGACGACGATCTGGGAACGGTGGGACGGCTGGACCGAGCACAACGGCTTCCAGACGCCGTCGATGAACTCCTTTAACCATTACTCGCTCGGCTCGGTCGGCGAGTGGATGTATCGCTATATGGGCGGCATCGAAGCCGATCCATCGGCCCCGGGCTTCCGCCGCGCGATCATTGCGCCTCGTCCGGGCGGCCGGATCACGGAGGTCGAGGCTTCCTACAATTCGCTATACGGCACGTTCGAATCGGCCTGGACGCTGGGCGCGGACGGCGTCTTCAAGATCCGCGTCACGGTTCCAGCGAACGCGACGGCAATCGTTCATGTTCCGGGCAGCGGCATCGTCGTAGACGGTCAACCCGCCGAAGAAGGGAAAACGAGTTTCGAGCTCGGATCGGGCTCGTACGCATTCATCAGCCAATTTGGCGGTTAAGACGCTTGGCGGTTCATACGCTGCCAATTGTACCCTGACCGTCGAATCTATTGAACGTGAAACGTAGACAGTGGTATAAAGAGAACATATTCGAGAGCAGATAAGCACGGAGAAAGGGAGAATCGCCTATGGGAACGAACGCCGGTCGATGGATCATCGGGAGGGTTCGTTCCTGGTTCTCCCAGATCCGCACGACGCTGCTCTTTAGTTATTTTATCGTCATTCTTTTATGCATAGCGCTCGTCGGCACGGCATCCTTCTATATCTCTTACCAGACGATGGCCGATCGGATCGAATCGGCCGGTTCCCAGATCGTGGGCCAAATCGAAAACAACATGGACAACGACTTTCACAGCAAGCGCAATTTGCTGCTAGCCCCCTATTACGACCAACAATATATCGACGGCATCAACGCCTATGCCGAGATGAGCGAGCAGCAGAAATTTCTGTTCCGCCAAAATCTCGTTAACTTATACCTGAAGAGCTTCAATGCCACGCCGATCCGAGGCTTCAGCCGTTTCCAAATCTATTACAGCACCGGCGAGCTGCTGGGCGCCTCCGACGACTTTAAGCCGCCGGCCGAAGCGAAGATTCGCAATGCCGACTGGTTCCTGCGTACGATCGCCACCGACGGCGGCGTGTACTTCACGGGGCGCAGCGACGGCGACGGCAGCATAGATGCGGATAACACGGCTTATTCGTCGTCTATTTTGATCCGGGACTTCTCCAATCCCGAGCGATTTATCGTCGTCCGCGTCGAGTACAGCGAGGAGCTTTTTCGAACGATCGGACAAAGCGACGACCTGTCGGCCGGCAGCCGAATCGTCGTCTTCGACCAGAACGGCAAGGCGGTGTATGCCTCCGGAAGCTTGCCCGACAACGCGCCCGAAGCCGAGCTCGTCGAGCGGGCGAACGGGACGAAGGGCAAGTTCTGGTTCGCGAAGGGCGGCGAGGATATGCTCGCTTCCTATACTAGATCGGACTATACGAATTGGAAGATCGTGCTCGTCATGCCGAGAAGCGAAATCTTCGGCCCGCTCGACCGCATCAAGACGACCGTGCTCTATACCGCTTTGGTCGCGTTCGCGTTCACGTTTCTGTTGTCCGTCCTTTTCGGAAGAGTCATCACGAAGCCGATCCTCAACCTGTACAAGACGGTCAACCGGCTGAAGCGCGGCGATTTCTCCGAACGGGTGGCGGTCGGACCGAACAACGAGATCGGGCGCATCGCCGCGAACTTCAACGCCATGCAGGACGAACTGCAGACGCTGATCGAGACGAAGTACGTCAACCAGATCAAGCTGCAGGAAGTGGAGCTCAAGATGCTTTACTCGCAGATCAATCCGCATTTCCTCTACAACACGCTCGACAGCATCCGCGCCATGTCGGACTACTACAAGGTCGGCGAGATCGGCGAGGTCGCGCAGGCGCTCGCGGACATGTTCCGCTACAATACGAGGAACCGCGACGAGATCGTGACGCTCCAAGAGGAGCTGGAGCAGATCGACGCCTATATGAAAATTCAAGGCATCCGTTTCGACGATAAAATCGTCTACGAACTGGACATCGAAGAGGCGCTTTACGGTTTCCCCTTGCTCAAGATGACGCTGCAGCCGCTCGTCGAGAACGCCGTCTTTCACGGCATCGAGCGCAAGCGGGGGAAGGGAACGATCCGAATCGCCGCCCGGAGCGAGCACGACGGCGTTCATCTCACCGTCTCGGACGACGGGGTCGGCATTTCGGACGCGCGCCTCGGCGAGCTCAGGGCGAAGCTGAACTGGCAGCTGCACCGGGAGGTATGGCCGGATTCGGCCGCCGAGGGCGGCATCGGCGTGCGCAACGTCTATACGCGATACGCGATCCGCTTCGGGGAGCGCATGTTTTTTCGGATCGACAGCCAGAAGGGCGTCGGCACCAGCATCACGCTCATTCTCCCGAACGTCAGAGATTCCGCGCTGCCGCCGGCAAGGTCGGAATATTCAACATAAACGGTCGATTTCGTGAATGGGAGTCGGGAAAGCGCTTCCCTATAATCAAGTTGTAAGCGATTACGAGATGAAGGGGTTGCTCGAATGAGAAAGTCGAGAGCGTTAGCATCGGTCATGGTCCTGGCAGTAAGCGCGGCGGCGCTGGCCGCTTGCGGCGGCGGCAACGGCAACAATAACGCAGGCGGCGCATCGTCCCCGGCAGCAAGCGGAGCTGCCAGCGCCAAGCCGGCCAAAGACCCGGTCACGTTAACGTTCGTGATCTCGAATACGGAAGACACGACGGCGTTCACGAAGATCTTCGACGCCTACCAGCAGAAGACGGGCAACAAGGTGGAGCTTCAGGCGCTGCCGGGCGGCGATTACGACAATCTGATCAAGACGCGGTTTTCCACGGGAGACTTCCCGGATCTGTTCCTCATGCAGCCGGGGACGAAGCAGTACGTGAAGCTGAGAGCGGACGAGACGCTGCACGAATGGTCCGGAGAATCCGGCGTGTGGGACAACGTGATCGATTCCATCAAGCAGGCGCAAGTGCAGGATGACAAGATTTACGGCGTTCCTTACGGGTCGACCGGCATGATGGGCGTGTTCTACAACAAAGACGTGTTCGCGAAGGCAGGCGTCAACCCGCCGGCGAACTACGCGGATCTGGTCGAGATCGCGAAGAAGATCAAAGCGGCCGGCGTTACGCCGTTCTACGAGGGCGTCAAGGATGCTTGGCCGCCTCAAGTGTTCTATTATACCGGCTGGGTGACGCAGGTCGATCCGGCGATCGGCGACGAGGGCGTCGCGAAGCTCAACGCGAACGAGCTCAAGCTGTCCGACATTCCGGAGCTGAAGGACCTGTTCGCGAAGCAAAAGGAACTGAAGGCGCTGGGCCTGTACCAGGACAATGTCATGTCGGGTACGTACGACGAGCTGCAGAACGAGTTCGGCGAAGGCAAGGTCGGGATGACCTTCATGCTGGACGGCATCATCTCCCAGCTCGAGAAGAAGTTCGGCAAGGACTTCGTCGCGAAGAGCGTCGGCTTCTTCCCCTTCCCGTCCGCAACCGATACGGGCACGGCGATGATCACGCCTCCGAACCAGCTCATGGTGCCGGATAAGGCGAAGCATGCGGCCGAAGCGATCGAACTCGTGAAGTTCATGCTCCAGCCGGAAAATGTCGACCTCTTCTACGCGAACAAGCCGGGCATCCCGATCTTCAAGGGAGCGACCAGCGAGCTTTATCCGGTTCAAGAGGACGTCAAGAAATACATCGACGACGGCAAATCCAAGGTCAACATCCAGAACCGTCTGACGCCGTCTTTCGTGGACTTCTCCAAGACGCTGCAAAACTTCTTCCTCGACGGCAATATCGACAAGGCGATCAAGGAATTCAGCGACAACTACCAGAAAGACGGCAAGGCGAAAGTGCTCGCGGGCTTCTAAGCCTAAGTCGTCATAGCGGCTAAGAATGGCGGGCGAGGGGCCGACGCCCCCCGTCCGCGACAGCCGCCGGGAGCCAAGGAGGAGACCCCATGGAGAGACGAAAATATCCGCTTTATTTTTCTTTTCCCGCACTGTCCGTATTTCTTCTGTTCTTCATCGCTCCGACCTTGATCGGCGTCTATTACAGCTTCACCGACTGGAACGTCAACGCCGATTCGATTCGATTCATCGGACTCGACAATTACAAGGCGCTGTTCGGGGAACCGAGACTCGGGAAAGCCTTGTCCAATACACTGATCTTCGCCGCCGCGGTCACGCTCCTTCAGAACGCGGTCGGCCTCGGGCTTGCGCTGCTCATGAACGAAGCGATCCGCATGCGCAACCTGTTCCGCACGATCTTCTTCATGCCGTATGTCATCGCCCCGATCGTCATCGGCTATGTGTTCCGCGCGATCTACCATCCGGAGCACGGCATCGTGAACGAGGCGCTCGGCTGGATCGGGCTCGGCTCGCTCGGCCAGGACTGGCTGAACGATCCGAAGTGGGCGCTTTTCTCCATCATCGCCACGGACATCTGGCGCGTGGCCGGCTTCGCGATGGTCGTCTATCTGGCGGGCCTGCAGTTCATTCCGAAGGATCTCACCGAGAGCGCGTCGATCGACGGGGCGAGCTACTGGCGCCGGTTCCGGCACATCGTGTTCCCCCTGCTGGCCGCTTCGTTCACGGTTAACGTCCTCTTGTCCGTCATCGGCTCGATGAAGGTGTTCGAGATGGTCATGGTGCTCACCGACGGCGGGCCCGGCTACACGACGGAAGTGTTCTACACCTACATCCGCAGCACGTTCAGCATGGGTCAGATGGGATATTCGACGGCGATCAACCTGATGCTGTTCGTCCTCGTGACGGTCGTCGGCGTGCCGGTGCTGATGGCCTTGAAGAAGCGGGAGGTGGAGATGTAATGGAGCATCCGGGCCGCAAAACGTTCGTAAGCGCCATCGTCTTCCTCGGCGCCTTGGTCATTCTGGTGCCTTTTTACATGATCCTCGTCAACTCCTTTAAGGGCATTCGGGAATCCGCCCTGTTCGGAATGGGACTTCCGTCGACGTGGAACTTGGATAACTACAAGGAAGTTTTCGATAAAGGCAACATTTTGCGAGGCTTCAAAAACAGCTTCCTCATCTCGGGGCTCGTCGTCGTCTGCGTGACGCTGTTCGCTTCGATGGCGGCGTTCGTCATTCAACGTCGGGACGACCGGTTCATGCGATCGGCGTACCTCGTCTTCATCATGGGGCTGATCGTCCCCGTGTCGATCGTGCCGACGATTCGGCTCATGGGCGACCTGCACATTCGCGGCACCTACTTCAGCCTTGTCATGTATTACACGGCGGTACTGCTGCCGTTCGCGGTATTTCTCCTCGTCGGCTTCATGAAGCAGATCCCGCGGGAGCTCGACGAAGCGGCGCTGCTGGAGGGCTGCGGATACTTCCGGCTCTACTGGCGGATCATTCTGCCGCTGCTCGTCACCGTGCTCGTCACGGTTACGATCGTCGTCATGGTGTCGGTATGGAACGATTTCTTCGGGCCGTTCTACCTCATGACGGACAGCACCAAGTGGACGATCGTCCTGCAGATCTTCAACTTCGTCTCGCTGTACAACACGAATTGGGGCATCGTGTTCGCCTTCATGGTCATCGTCATCGCCCCGATTCTGCTCGTGTACTTGCTGCTTCAACGCTACATTATCGACGGATTGACGGCGGGCTCGGTCAAGGGCTGAAGGATCATTCGGTCAAGAGCTGAAGGATCGTTAGGTCAAGCACTGAAGGATAATTGGAAAAAAGCATGGGCGGCGGCACGATACATTCAATCGGGAGGGGCTTGACGACATGCGCAAAGTTCTCGTGGTCGACGACGAGAAGTGGATACGGCGCGGACTCATTCAGCTCGTTCCCTGGGAACGCTTCGGGCTGGAGCTGGCGGGAGAAGCGGCGGACGGCCAGGACGCCTACGAGCTTGCGCTCGAGGTGAAGCCCGACCTGATGTTCCTCGACATGCGGATGCCGGGGCTCGACGGCAAGCAGCTGCTCGGGAAGCTGCACGCCGAATTGCCGGAGCTGCTGACGATCGTCATCAGCGGCTACTCCGACTTCGAATATACGCAGGAAGCGATTCGCCACCGGGCGTTCGATTATTTGCTGAAGCCGGTGAAGAAGGAGGAGCTCGCTGCCGTGCTGGAGAAGGCGCTCGCCGAGATCGAGCGGCGGGAGGCGCAGCGGGCGGCCGCATCCGTTCCCGGCGACGACACGGAGGACGGCTGGCTGCGCGACGCCCTGACAAAGCGCGCGGGCGGCGATGCGGCGGATCTCGAGCAGGCAATACCGCCGTCCGGATGGGCGGAGGGCGCGTGCGTCGTGTTTGTCGCCCAAGCGGATGCTTACCGCGAGGAGCGGCCCGATGCGGCGAAGGTGGCGGCGGAGATGCGCGGGCGGCTCGAGCAGTCGCGGGCATTCCACCTGGGCGGCGACTGGACATTCGCGCTGACGCCGGGCGCGGACGGACGCGCCGAGATCGTCGGCGCGATCGGCGCGAGACGTTCGTTCGGCGGCGAGCTGGGCCGCTTGCTGACGGAGATACGGGGCTTCCTGAGCGAAGCCGCCGGCGCGATCTTCAGCTTGGGAGCGGCGGGCTCGTCAAGCCTGCGTCCTCTGCATCTGCAGGACGCTTGCCGGGCCGCGCGGGAGGCGCTCGGCGGGCGGAAGCTCGGCGAATCGGGAACGGTCCTGCTCGCTGGCGAGAGCGGGGCGGACGCCTCGGGGACGCCTTCGTATCCGCACGAGGCGGAAAAAGCTTTTCTGCTCGCGCTTCAGATGGGAGGCGGCGAGACGGCAATCGAGCTTTTCGGTCGGGTGTTCGATCGCATCGCGACGGACGAAACGACGGTCGAGGGGATGCAGAGAAACGCGGTCATTCTCGTCCATTCGATCGAAAAGCAGCTTCGGCTCTCGGGCTGCAGCCTGGAGAGCGTCAGCGGCCGCGCCCCGCTCGCCTATTCCGAGATGATCCGGCAGCGCAACGATCCCGCTTCCGCAAGCGAGCTGTTCGAGCGGGAGATCGTCCCCGCCATCCTGTCGAACGGCAGCCAGGCGGGAGGCAAGCAGGGCGAACGCCTCGTCAGGGAGATCGTGAAGCTGGTCGAAGCCCACTTCGATCAGCCGCTGTCGCTTCAGCAGATCGCCGAGACGCGCTTCGTCAACGCGGATTACTTGAGCCGGTTATTCAAGAAGACGATCGGCCATACGTTCGTCGACTACCTGACGGATTACCGGATTCATAAATCGATCGAGCTGATGAAGATTCCCGCTTACAAAAACTATGAAATCGCGAAGATGGTCGGCTACGAGGACTACCGTTACTTCAGCCAGATTTTCAAAAAGAAAACGGGCAAGACGATCGGGGAGTTCCGGGGCCAGGCCGAATGCGCGAGCAAATAAAAGGAGCGAACCTGCGATGACACGACGACTGATACCCGATACGCTGACGCTGGAGGAGAGGGCCGGGCATGCGCTGAACGCGATAGCCGGCATGGCCGATCCGGATTACGGCGGCATCCCGTTTTTCGCGGCGAACCTCATGAACGATCCTGCCAACCTGACGCACGGAGACTGGGACTTCGGCTCCTCTCACGGCCGCATGATCGACGGCATGATCCTGGCGCGGCATATGTCCGGCGAGACGTTCGGCGCGGAGACCGAGCAGCGCTACCGCGACAACTTCATGACCTTCTTCAAAGACGACGGATTGAGCTATCGGCAGGAAAACCCGAACTTCGGCTGGGAGCCGAACGCCAACCTGATCGACCAGCGTGCGGTGATCCTGTCGTTGACGACCTGGTACATGGCGACGGGAGACGCCAAGGTGAAGGAAGCGGCCGACCGCCACGTCGCCGCGCTGAAGCGGATCGCGATCAAGGAGCGCGAAGTATGGTATTATCCGGCATCGGAATACAAGGAGGGCGGCTGGCCGTCCGAGAACGCGACGCTGCTGCGCCTGGCGCCCGATCCCGCGGCGTTCTGCGGCCGGCTCGTCATGCCGCTGCTGAAATACCACGAGCTGACGGGGAGCCAGGACGCGCTTGAGCTGTGCCAGTTTTTCGTCGCGCTCATCGTGGAGCGCAGCGGCGTGTTCAACAAGGACGGCAGCTTCAACGACGCGCTCGCATACCGCAGCGGCCACTTCCACACCCGGCTCGGCACGCTCGACGCGATCGCGAGATTCGGCGCCTTCACCGGGGACGCTTCGCTGATCGCGTTCGCGGAGAAGAGCTACGCCTGGGCGCTGACGCAATGCACCGCCTTCGGCTGGACGCCGGGCGACATGAAAGAGCAGGCCTACGAGCACGAGACTTGCTCGCTCGTCGACCTGATCGCCACCGGCATTACGCTCGCGAAGAGCGGCTATACGAAGTATTGGGGCGTCGTGGAGCGCTTCATCCGCAACCATCTGACCGAATCGCAGCTGCTCGACCTCGATTGGGTGAAGGAGACGGACGACCGTTCTCACAATGTCGCCGGGCAGATCAGCTACACGAACGTGGCTGCCAGCACGCGCGGCGCGTTCGCCGGATATTCGGCGCCGAACGACTTTTGCTGCGACGTGAATCACGGGCGCGGGCATACGAACGACCTGCAAATCTGCTGCCTGGGCTCGGGAACGCGCGGCCTCTATATGGGCTGGAGCAATATTGTGACCGAAAAGGACGGCAAGGTGAGCGTCAACTTCCTGCTCAACCGCGGTTCGGCTTGGCTGGACGTCGAGTCGTATTTGCCTCACGAAGGCAAGGTCGTGCTTCGCGTGAACAAGGATCTTCGTTCGCTGCAGGTTCGCATTCCGGAATGGGCGGGCTTCGCCAAAGTACGCATCGTTCGGGAGCGAGAAGGCGCGGTATCCGAAGGACGGGGTTCGGAGCCGAGCCGCTGGCTGAAGGAAGTGTTCCTGCAGCTGAACGAGGCGTTCGCGGGGGAAACGATTACGATCACGTTCCCGTTATCCGAGCGCACGACGGTGGAGACGGCGATCGGCCAGACGTTCGCGACCGAATGGCGCGGCGACGACGTCGTCGGCATTACGCCGCGCGGCACGAAGCATCCGTTCTATTCGGGACGCAAGGTGTACGACACGGCTCCGATGCGCGAGGGCGAGCTGCGCCGGATCGAGACTGAATTCGTATGGTGAGGGAGGGGCTCGGACGATGAAAACGGTCGTTGCCGTATACACGGGACAAGGGTTGGCCGACCCGCTGAAGAAGGTATTCCAGGAGCTGCTGCCGGACGTCCGGCTGGTCAATATCATCGACGACAGCCTGATCGGCGACGTGGTGAAGGCAGGGCATGTGCCGCCGGGCGTCGCTAGAAGGCTCGTACAATACTTTCACAACGGCGAAGAGCTCGGGGCCGACGTCATTCTGAATACATGCTCGTCCGTCGGCGAAGCGGCGGACGACGCGCGCAAGCTGATCGGCGTGCCGATCGTCAAGATCGACGAGGCGATGGCGGCGAAGGCGGCGGCGAACTATGACCGGATCGCGGTATTGGCGACGCTTCCTTCGACGCTCGAGCCGACGATGAGGCTAATCGAGAAGGAGGCAGCGGTGGCGGGGCGCGCCGTCACTCTGGTGAACGGGCTGGCCGCGGGCGCGTTCGAGGCGCTGAACGGCGGGAGTCCGGAGGAGCACGACCGGCTCATTCTGGAGACGGCGCAGCGGGTGGCCGGCGATGCGGACGCGATCGTGCTCGCGCAAGGTTCGATGGCGCGCATGGAGAAAAAGCTGGCCGAAGCGACGGGCAAGCCGGTGCTGTCGAGCCCGCGCCTCGGCGTCGAGCAAGTGCGCGAGGTGCTGGAGCGGCTCGCTCGCGCGGAGGAGGCTTCGCGATGAGCGGCGTCTGGAACGGGATGCCGGCAGGCGCTTCGGAGTCGGGGGCTTCGGCCGGCGGCACGGAGCGGGTCGTCGCGGAATACTTCGTCGAGACGCCATGGACGCTCGCGCGAGCGGCAGAGGTGATCGCGGGCGAGCAATCGACCGGGACGTTCACGGCCGTCCCGGGGGAGACGGCGACGCTGAAGGAGCGCCACGGCGCGCGGATCGAGCAGATCGTCCCGATGGAGGAGGCTTCGGCACCGCTGCTTCCCGGAGCGAAGCCTCCTCTCGGCCATGACGGTCGCTACAGGCGGGGCAAGATTACCGTATCGTATCCGATCGTCAACTTCGGTCCCTCGATTCCGAACCTGATGAGCGCGATCGCGGGCAACCTGTTCGAGCTGCAGGAGCTATCCGGCTTGCGGCTGCTCGATATCGAGCTGCCCGACGCCTTCGCCCGGCGGTACCCGGGGCCGAAGTTCGGTCTCTCCGGCACCCGCAGGCTGACCGGCGTGTACGGGCGGCCCATCCTCGGCTCGATCGTCAAGCCCAGCGTCGGTTTGTCGGCCAAAGACCTGGGCAGTCTCGTCTACGAACTGGCCGTCGCCGGGCTCGATTTTATCAAGGACGACGAGCTGAACGCCAACCCGCCGTACCTGCCCCTGGACCAGAAAGTAAGGGCGGTCATGAACGCGATCGAGCGGGCGGCGGACGTCACGGGCAAGAAGACGATGTACGCGTTCAACATTACCGGAGACATCGACGAGATGCGCCGCCATCACGACGCCGTCGTCGAAGCGGGCGGCAACTGCGTCATGGCGAGCGTCATGAGCATCGGCTTCGCGGGACTCGCGCACCTGAACGGCTACAGCGAGGTGCCGATCCACGCGCACCGCAATCAATGGGGCATGCTCACCCGCAGTCCGGGGCTCGGCATGGAATTTACGGCCTTCCAGAAGCTGTGCCGGCTGGCGGGAGCGGACCACCTTCACGTGAACGGGCTGAACAGCAAGTTCTACGAGAGCAACGAATCCGTCGTGCGCTCGATTCAAGCGTGCGCGCGCCCGCTGTTCGGCGGCTACGAGACGGTGCCGGTCGTCTCTTCGGCGCAGTGGGCGGGCTCGGCTCCGCCGACGTACGAGGCCATCCGAAGCGTAGACGTGATGCACCTCGCGGGCGGCGGCATGCTCGCTCATCCGGACGGCCCAGCCGCCGGTTTCGCGAGCATGCGCCAGGGTTGGGAAGCGGCCGCGGCCGGCATCGCGCTCGAGACGTACGCGACGACCCATCCCGAGTTGTCCCGCGCGATCGAGAAGTACGGAAAGGGTTGAGACGGCATGCGTATACGGGATCGCAGCGATGAAGGAGGGGGCCGCGCCAAGCGGCCCCTGATCGGTTATTACGGGGACGACTTCACAGGTTCGACGGACGTGCTCGAGGCGCTTTTCCGGCAGGGGCTGCGCACGGTGCTGTTCCTCGACCCCCCGGACGAAGGGGCAGCGCCTGGCACGGCGAGGAGCGAGCTGCTCGCCGGGCTCGACGCGTTCGGCATCGCCGGCGTCGGCCGCTCCCTCGCGCCGGAGGAGATGGAGCGCGAGTTGCCGCCGATCTTCGAGCGCCTGAAGCGGGCCGATCCAGCTGTCGTTCACTATAAGATCTGCTCCACGTTCGATTCGTCGCCGGAAACGGGAAGCATCGGCAAGGCCGCGGAGCTTGGACGCGCCGTGTTCGGCGGGCGCTTCGTGCCGGTGCTTGCCGGCGTGCCCTATCTGGGACGCTATACGGTGTTCGGCCATCACTTCGCGGCGGCGCCGGGCGGCGAGGTGTTCCGGCTCGATCGGCATCCGACGATGTCCCGGCATCCCGTCACGCCGATGGACGAATCGGACCTGCGCGTTCTTCTGGCGAGACAGACTTCGCTCAAGACTTCCTTGCTGGATATCGTCGCGTTGGACGGCGCCGCGTCCGAGGCCGGCGAACGGCTTGAGCGGGTGCTCGCCGAAGAGCGTCCCGATCTGGTGCTGTTCGACGTGCTCGACGAGCGGCGGCTTGCCGTCGCGGGACAGCTGATCTGGCAAGAGGCGCAAAAACGGGAGGGTCCGTTATTCGCCATCGGCTCCTCGGGCGTGGAGTATGCGCTCGGTGCTGCGTGGCATGCTTCGGGCGCGGCGTTGTCCGCATTGTCGGAGGCAGAGAGGTCGGACGGAGAGGATGGGGACGGAGCGGCAGGTTCTGTCGTCGGCGTATCGAAGCCGGTCGATCGCCTGCTCGTCGTGTCGGGCAGCTGCTCGCCCGCGACCGCGAAGCAGATCGCCGAAGCCGAGGAAGATGGCTTCGCGTCCATTCGCATTCCGGCGCTTGAGCTGATACGGCCCGAGCAGGCGGAAGCAGCGAGGACGCGGCTGCTGTCGGAGGCGAAGGCGCTGTTGGACGAGGGCCGAAGCGTGATCTTGTATTCGGCCGCCGGACCGGACGATCCGGGCATCGCCGAGCTGCGGCGGGCGCTGACTGCGCAGGGGCTACGGCCGGAGGACAGCAGCCGCTTGCTCGGCTCGGAGCTCGGCGGCCTGGCCCGCGCGCTGGCCGTCGGGACGAGCCTTACGCGCATTCTGGTCGCTGGAGGCGATACGTCCGGCTACGTGACCCGGGCGCTGGGCATTTATGCGCTTGAATGTCTCCGGACGCTGGCGCCGGGCGTGCCCTTGTGCCGCGCATATGCCGACGATGCGAGGCTCGACGGACTCGAGCTGGTGCTGAAGGGCGGGCAGGTCGGCGGAGAGCGATTTTTTGAACGCGTAAGGAGAGGCGGCGTATGAGCGGATGGACGAGCCTATGATTGTTCCGATGAACGAGCCTCTGAATGACCGGACTGGCGGCCGTATGAAGCAGGCGGCGTCCGACGTCCGGCCCGACTGGGCGAACCTAGCGGTGCTGGAGCGGAACGCCGAGCCCCCAAGGGCCGATCTCATTCCCTACGGCGGGACGGGCGACGCGATGGCAGGCGAGCGGGAGTCTTCTCCTTATTTCCTGCTGCTGAACGGCACCTGGCGGTTCCGTTATTTCGAATCGCCGTCCGCCGTCCCCGACGAATGCGAGGGTGCCGACTATGCGGACGATCGCTGGGACTTGCTTCCGGTCCCCTCGAACTGGCAGATGCACGGGTACGGCATTCCGCACTACTCGAGCTGCCCGTATCCTTTTTCGATCGATCCCCCGCACGTGCCGGCGAATAATCCGGTCGGCTGCTACCGCATCGCGTTCGTCGTTCCCGATGGGTGGGAGGGGCGCAACGTCCGGCTGTCGTTCGAAGGCGTCGATTCGGCCTTCCACGTCTGGATGAATGGGAGCTTCGTAGGCTATGGGCAAGGAAGCCACAACACGTCCGAGTTCGACGTGACGGACGCGCTTCGTCCTGGCTCTAACTTGCTTGCGGTCCGCGTTTACCAATGGTCGGACGGGAGCTACCTGGAGAGCCAGGACAAGTGGCGTCTTAGCGGTATTTTCCGGGACGTGTACCTCTTGTCGCTGCCGGCGGTCACCGTACTGGACGCATTCGTCAAGACGAGCTGGCGACCGGACGGAGAGACCGCAGAGCTGGACGTCTGCCTGCAAATTTCTAATCTGTCGCGCGATCAGGCGAGAGGCGGACGGATCGAAGCCTTCCTGGTAGATCCGGAGGGGAACGCCGCGCTTGCTGCCGATTGGCCGCTCGCGTCTTTGCTGCTTCCGGGCGAATCCCGCGAGCTTCGGCTTCGCGAGCCTGTCGCGTCCGCCCGTCCCTGGTCGGCCGAAACGCCGAACCTGTACGTCTTATTATTGAAAGTCATTGACGAGGACGGCCGCGTCGCGGAGGTCAAACGGATCGCTGTCGGCTTCCGGAATATCCGGATCGCAGAGGGGCGCTTGCTCGTCAACGGGCGGCCGATCGTCGTCAAAGGCGTCAACCGCAACGAATTCGACGCCCGACTCGGTTATGTCACGACGAAGGAAGCGATGCTCGAGGACGTCCTGCTCATGAAGCGGCATCATATCAACGCAGTCCGGTTGTCCCACTATCCGAACGATCCGAGATGGCTGGACCTGTGCGACCGGTACGGCCTGTACGTCATCGACGAGGCGGACCTGGAGACGCACGGTTTTCATTTTGTCGGCGACGAGGGTTACTTGGCCAACCAGCCGGCGTGGAGAGAGGCGTTCGTGCAGCGGGCGAGACGGTTGGTCGAGCGAGACAAAAACCACCCGTCCGTCATCGTCTGGTCGCTCGGCAACGAGTCGGGCTACGGTCCGAACCATGATGCGATGGCGGATTGGGTCAGACAGAAGGACGGGACGCGGCCGATTCACTACGAACGCGCCTACGACGCGCCGGTCGTCGATATCGTCAGCAGCATGTACCCGGCCGTCGGGACGATCGTCGAGGAGGGGCTCAAGGACGACCCCAGACCTTACTTGATGTGCGAATTCGGCCATGCGATGGGCAATTCGACCGGCAATCTGAAGGAATATTGGGACGCGATCTACGCGTATCCGCGCCTGCTCGGCGGGCTGATCTGGGAGTGGGCGGACATGGCGATCGAGGTAGCGGAGGCGGCAGCCGCGGCGGATGCGGGGCGCATTGCCAAGCCGTCCGCCATACCGTTAGCCGAGCCATCTGCGAGTACGTCTCCTGAGACCGGCAAGGTTTACCAGTATGGCGGGGATTTCGGCGATGAGCCGCACAGCGGATCGTTTTGCCTGGACGGGCTGCTTTTCCCGGACCGCACGCCGAAGGCGTCTTTGCTGGAGTTCAAGAAGGCGATCGAGCCGGTCAAGGTCGTTTCCTGGAACGAAGGTACGGGAGCGCTCGTCTTGGAGAATCGATACGATTTCCTGAACCTGGCGCATTTAGCGGGCGAATGGACGCTCTATCGCGAAGGAGAGGCGCTGAAGAGCGGGCAGCTGCCGCTTCTCAGGACGCTGCCGGGCGAGCGCGAGTCGATTCGCCTCGCATCGAAGGCAGAGCTGCCGGCGGAATCCGGTGAATACTGGCTGCGGGTTCGCTTTCTTCTTCGCGAGGGGACCCCGTGGGCCGAACAAGGCTTCGAGATCGCGTGGGCGGATCTGCCGCTAGGCATTGTCAGCGCCGCTGCTTCAGACGCGCCGGTCCCGCCGCCTCCGGAGCTTCTGATCCTAAATGAGGCAGGTGCTTCAGCACGGCTTGCCGTCGTTCGGGGAGAGAACGACGAGTTCGTATTCGATCTGAACCAAGGGAAGCTTACGAGCTGGAAAAGCGGCGGCAGAGAGCTGCTGCTTTCCGGTCCGTCCGTAAACCTCTGGCGCGCGCCGGTAGACAACGACGTGCATCTGGCGAAGGCGTGGCTTGCGGCCGGATACGACCGGCTTACGCACGATCTACGTCACGCCGCCATCGAAAGACTGGACGGTAGCGAAGCGATTCGCCTATGCACTGAGTTCGCGCTCGGCGCGAGAGGCCAGGGGACGGCTTTTCTGGCAAGCATTGATTACACGGTGAACGGAGCGGGCGAGCTGCTCGTCGAAGCGGAGCTCGAGGCGCTGCGCTCCGATCTGCCTACGCTTCCCCGATTCGGCCTGGAGCTGCGCCTGCCTCGCGAGCTCGATCGGCTGACCTGGTTCGGCCGAGGCCCGCACGAGTGCTATGCCGACCGGCAGGAGAGCGGCAAGCTCGGCGTCTATGCCGGTTCGGTCGCTGAGCAGTACGTGCCTTACATTAAGCCTCAGGAAAACGGGAACAAGGCGGACGTTCGCTGGGTCCGCTGCGAGGACGCCGACGGCTTCGGGCTTCTGGTTGAAGCGAACCGCGCGCCGATGAACTTCAGCGCGCACCATTACGCGACGTCCGATCTCGCGAGCGCGAAGCATCGGCATGAGCTAACGCCGCTTCAAGAGACGATCCTCAAGCTGGACGCCGCGCAGAGCGGGCTCGGTAACCACAGCTGCGGCTACGCCCCGACGCTGGAGAAGTATTTGCTGCCCGCGTCGGAACGTAGATTTTTATCGGTCATGCTGTCCGCAAAAAGGGCATAAAACATCGAACAGTCCGGGACTGAACGCCATATCCGGGACTGTTCTTTTTGCATTGCATCGTTCGCTCTCATCTCGAAGGCCCTCGCCGGTAGGTTGCAGGCGTCCCGCCTGCGATCCGCTTGAACAGCCGATGGAAGTGGGGCAGACTATCGAAGCCGCATGCGGCGGCGATCTGCGCGACATTCTGATCCGTCCAGATCAGCATCTCTTTCGCTTTGACGATGCGTTTCGCGGCGATAAAGCCGGTGACGTTCATGCCGGTCATTTGCTTGAACACCCGGCTGAAGTGCGCCGGACTGACGGATGCCCGCTTGCTCAGCTCACGAAGTCCGATCTCTTTAGAGAAATGCTCATCAATGTATAGCAGCGTGTCTCGCATCCAAAGCGGCCCGATCGCAGGCGGTTTGTTGGTTTCGCCTCCTCCGGCAACCCCGAGCTCCCGATGGACGGACAGCAGGATCCGCTGAACCAGCAAGGAAACGGCATGCCGTCCCCCGATCTCCGAACCCCGCAGTTCTTCGTCAATTTCCTGCAGGCAGCGCTCGAACTCTTCCCGCAAGGCAAAGCTGCATTTCAATTCATGCCTCCGGTGCTGCCGGCTCCAATCAAAGCACTGCATATAAGAGAACGGCTCTCCATACGACGGCGCCTGCACCAACGCAGGATTAAAAAACAAGGCGGTGGACGTGACCGGATCTTCCGCGTCCGGGAAGGCGCGATGGATCGTGTTGGCCGGAATCAGGTACAAGCTGCCCGCCTGCATGTCATAAAAAGTGCGATCGATAAAAAACGTCCCTTTGCCGCCGTGAACGTAAACCATCTCGTACCAGTCGTGCAAATGGTCGGGGAGCTCGCGCTGCTCCGTTTTGGTGTCCCTGTAGACGAACGAGAAGGGAAAGGACGGCGCGACGGTAAACGGTTTGAAAATAGGCTTCATACGGTCTGCACCTGCGATCGTCGATTTCTTTTCAAAATATCAAAAAAGGATATAAAATTGCAAGCGGACGCAATTTTACATTTGAATTCGCATGCTAGAATAGATGGAGAACGGTTACAACACCTCTGTGAAAGGGAGATACCGGATGAGAATCGATGCGCATCAACATTACTGGAAGATCGATCGTGGAGATTATGGCTGGCTCACGCCGGAAATTCCGGTTTTGCATAAAGACTTTTTACCATCCGATCTTAAGCCTCATTTGGATGCGCACCGGCTGGACGGAACCATTGTCGTTCAAGCGGCGCCGACGCCGGAGGAGACGGATTTCCTTTTGTCGCTCGCCGATGGAGACGAGTCGATCTTTGGCGTCGTCGGGTTTCTGGATTTGACGGATGACCGGCATGCCGCCCACTACGAAAGATTCGCCCGGCATCCGAAGTTCGTCGGCTTCCGCATCATGATCCAGGACATGCCAGACGCCGGCGCGATTCTCGCCCCATCATATGTCGAGGCGCTGCGGAGCTACGCGGAACGAGGCGCCGCCGTCGACCTGCTCGTGAAGTGCGATCAGCTCGATCCGCTGATCGAACTCGTGAAGCAGGTGCCGGGCCTGCACGGCGTGATCGATCATATCGCCAAACCGCGCATCGCCGAAGGTTTGATGGCGCCATGGGCGAGCCAGATCGAGCAGCTGGCTGAGTACCCGAACTTATACTGCAAGCTGTCGGGCATGGTCACCGAAGCGGATCACGAGCATTGGAAGGCGGAACAATTTATCCCCTACGTGCGTCATGTACTGGCTTGCTTTGGACCGGACAGAGTGATGTTCGGCAGCGATTGGCCCGTCTGCTTGCTGGCGGCCGGTTACGACGAGGTGGTCGAGGTTTTGGAGCGCGCGCAGCCGGACACATGGGGAGACGCGGAGCGGGAGAAGCTGTTCGGATTGAATGCCAAGACCTTTTACCGGCTTTGATTCGGGGGTAAGCGATTTTTGACAACGGGGTGAATGGCAATATGAAATATCGTCAATTGGGGAAAACAGGCCTGGACGTCTCCGTATTGAGCTTCGGCGCTTCTTCGCTCGGGTCCGTATTCCGAGATACCGACGAGGGAGAGAGCATCCGGACGGTGCATGCGGCGGTCGATGCAGGGATCAATTATATCGACGTCTCGCCCTATTACGGCTTGACCAAGGCGGAGACCGTTCTGGGCAAAGCGCTGAAGGATATTCCGCGCGACAAGTACGTGCTGTCGACGAAAGCGGGCCGCTACGGAGCGGATGCGTTCGATTTCTCGCATGAGCGGATCGTCGCGAGCGTAGACGAAAGTCTTGCGCGGCTGAACGTGGACGAGATCGATATTTTGTATTTGCACGATATCGAGTTCGTGCCGGCAGACGTCATTATGAACGAAGCGATACCGGCGCTGCAGCGGCTGAAAGAGCTCGGCAAGATCAGGTTCGGCGGCATCTGCGGTCTTCCTTTGCAGTTATTCGAAACCTTCATACCGCGCGTCGATGTCGATTGTATCATCTCTTACTGTCATTATTCGCTGAACGATACGAGTCTACTGGGTTTGCTGCCCATGCTCGAAGCCAGCCGCGTAGGATTGGTCAACGCTTCGCCGCTTTCCATGGGACTGCTCGGTACGCGCGGCACGCCGGACTGGCATCCGGCTTCGCCGGAGTTGAAGGCTGCTTGTCTTGATGCCGCGCGATATTGCGAGTCGCAGGGAGCGGATATCGCCAAGCTGGCGATCCAATTTTCCACGTCGAACGACCGAATTCCGACGACGCTCGTCAGCACGGCCAATCCGGCCAACATTCAGAAAAACGCAGCATGGACGGAGGAGCCGATCGACGAAGAACTGCTGGCCGACGTGCTCGCGATCCTTCAGCCTGTGCATAATCGGACATGGGTCAGCGGTCGCGATGAGTACAACTTGGGGATCGGGGGCGACAAGTCATGAAAGGCATCATCTGCGCGGAGGTCGAACGTTTTGCGTTTGTAGACGATTTGCCTGAGCCTGTGCTTACTCCCGGCTTCGCGATCGTAGCCTTGAAGAGAATCGGCATCTGCGGGACGGATCTGCACGCATATAAAGGCAGACAACCCTTTTTTTCTTATCCGCGCATATTGGGTCACGAACTGGCCGGCGTCATCGAAGCGATCGGTCCGAACGAGGAAGGGCTTCGGATCGGCGATCGCGTCAGCGTCATTCCGTATATGCATTGCGGGACCTGCATCGCCTGCCGCGGCGGCAAGACGAACTGCTGCACGGATATGAAGGTGCTCGGCGTACATATCGACGGCGGCATGCGGGAGCGGATCTCGGTTCCGGTCTCGCATCTGATCGGGGCGAACGATCTGACGCTCGACCAGACCGCGACGCTGGAGCCGTTCGCCATCGGCGCGCATGCGGTGCGCCGGTCGGGACTCGCGGCGGGAGAAACTGCGCTTGTCATCGGCGGCGGCCCGATCGGGCTGGGCGTCATGGCGTTCGCGAAGGCGCGGGGCGCCAAAGTCATCGCGATGGACATCAATGAGGACCGGCTTGCGTTCTGCCGCGAATGGGCCGGCGTCGACGAAGTCGTAGGCGCGCTTGCGGATCCGCTCGGCAGCCTGCTAGAGGTAAACGGCGGAGAGCTGCCCAGCGTCGTATTCGACGCGACGGGGAATGCGCAGTCGATGGCCGCTGCTTTTGGATATGCCGCGCATGGAGGCAGGCTCGTTTACGTCGGATTGGTCAGCGCCAATATTCAGTTCCACGATCCCGAGTTCCACAAGCGCGAGCTGACGCTGATGGCCAGCCGCAACGCGACCAGGGAGGACTTCGAAAGGGTGCTTGAGGTCATCCGTGCCGGGAGCGTTGACGTAAACCGCTATATCACGCATCGGGCTTCGCTCGACGACATGATCGGGCAGTTCGAGGAATGGCTGAAGCCTGAATCGAAGGTAATTAAGGCGATGGTCGAGCTTTGAATGAGATGGGAAAACTAAATAATCATGATTGAGAATAGAGCTGTCCCAAAAGTCACGAGATGACGGGGCGGCTCTTTTGCCGTTCCGCTATCGATTCGATCAACCTGGGGTCACGCGAGCGGTGGGAAGCGGTTGGTGGTGGTGGGAGCTTGGGTACGAAAATAGCGCAATTTTGCGCTATTATGAGCACAAGATGTGTTGCGCGGGAGCGGCCGGTGGCTGTGAGTACAAGAATAGCGCAATTCTGAGCTATTTTTGAGTGCCGCGTATGATGCGGGGCAGCGGGCGATGGACGAGGTAAGAGAATAGCGTAATTTTGAGCTGTTTTTGAGAATGACGTCTGTTGGAAGAAGCCGGCGGGGCCGTGCATGCGAGTTCAATTTGCCGACGGCGTTGAATCTCCATTTTTTTAAGTTTGAAGGGATTGTTATTCTCTTCACGAAATACTTCAAAAGTGGAAATTTGAGGAATGCATGAAAAAGTGTTTTCACAACCAATCGAGAAAGAAGCGTCAATAATGAAAATATTATCGTATACAACTGCGCTTGGTTTTTTAGTCTTTTTCTTTTTAATTCCCGTACTTCAAGGAGATGTCTCAATATTTCGATATACAGTCGGTATATTGGGATTTGCATTTTTCATTTGCATAACTGTTTTCGTGAATAAATACCTCATAGAAAGATTCAAAGATCGTCTAAAAATTAAATTCAGAGAAGAAAAAAACAAATTACTATTAGTTGTCATGCTTTGTAATCTAGCTTCATTGCTAATGATACTTGGAGGATTTTTATTACTAGAATGGTATACAAAGAAACAAATTAATTTTAACCAGCTTATCATAGTGATCGTTTCTATTTTTGCTTTATTAATTCAAAGCTTTTCCGAGGTGAAACAAGACAGAATTGAACGGAGGAGAACATGAAAAACATTCAAGCCATTATTTTTGACCTGGATAATACGCTTTTAGATCGAACGCGTACTTTTCAAAATTTCACTACGTCATTCGTAAATACATACTTCGCCCATGATCCCAATATGGATTCTATAGCGACACGAATCATTGACTTGGATCAAGACGGTTATAAAGATAAAAATTTATTATTTTCGGAATTGCTCGAGAAGCTGCCGTGGCTATCCAAACCTGAACATAATGAATTGATGAACTACTATAATGTGCATTATGTAAAAAATGCTTTATTAATGGAACATGCGGCAGAAATCATGAGCTATATCAAGCAAAAGTATAAGTTGGGTCTTATCACAAATGGAAGAACGGCTATCCAATATGGAAAAATCGATCGATTAGGAATTCGGGATTTATTTGACTTCATTCTCGTTTCTGAGGAAGCTGGCGTTAAAAAACCGGACAATCGAATATTTGAAATGGCATTGAATAAGCTCGGGCTTCGTCCTGAGCAATGCTTGTATATTGGCGACCATCCAACGAACGACATTGAAGGCGCAGGGAAAGCCGGGATGAAAACCATTTGGTTTGAAGTGAATCAGCCATGGAGAGTGGAGATTACCATACAACCTGAACATAGAATTAAACATTTAAGAGAATTAGAAGCAATACTAAAAAAGGGAGACGATTAATCTGTTTATCAAGGTAATTTGGTTTCACCAGGAAATTGAAGATCCTGTACTTCTTTATTCCGAGTTAGATCAAAGTAAGTTTGAAAAACGGAAAATTGAACTATTTAGAAACGGCAAAATTGGATTAGCCGATACCGAATTAGAGTTAAACTCAATGCTTGGGATTTGTGAAGTTCCTCCTTTAACAGAGATTAATATGAACCCGGAATTTTTTGGATTTGAAATAAATAAAGACGAGTTTGAATGTGTATGGAATGATGCGTTACAGAAGTTGAATGTAAATAAATGGACTAGAGATCGAAAATGTCAATTAGAGGAGTGAGATTTCAAACCGATCAGGGAGACAATATCCTGACGTCCAGCATTTTTGCATCGTTGGATGCTTATAAATATCGGTGGTACATCGATAATTTAGAGACGATTAATCAGAAGTTAGACAGTGAATTAAACATGAAATTCACGGATGAAGAAAAGCTATTAAAAGAACTTCGCGATAATAACGTATATGCTATATTCGGTGAATTCATTGCTTTAGATAGGGATTACGAATCCACTTCAGACGAACCTGAAGTTAATGATTGGAATGAATTCGTAAAGACCCAGAGAAGATGGTAGCACTCATCGCCGACTGTTATTACGTTGAAGTGTATTTGAAAGATCTTGAAGTTTTCGAGCGTTTTTATCTTTTTATATCGAGTCAAGGGATTACGCCGGAGTTGATCGATGAAACGGATTCGAGATACAAATTTAATGTGTGGTAAATTGTGGAAGGAGGAGAAACGGTTGAAGAGTCTTGCTACTAAGCTAATCATTTCCGGCATCTTAATTATAGTTTTAAGCGGTTTAGAAAAAGTGTTGATCTTTTTATCTTTTAAAGGGCAAGGCGTTACAGACACCCTAACGCTTAAGGCGCTGACACCGAGCATCGTATGGAATGTTACGGAATCCACAAGAACATTTGGGATCATTATTTTAATTGCTGGTGCCGTACTTTTGATTGCTGGAAGTAACTTTGTTCGCAATCAAATAAAAACGATGAAAATTAGAAACGCGGAGTTTGAAGCGGAAGAAACCAAACGTTTATAAACGTTGACAGGTAATAACGAAAAAAGCGGTGAAACCCATGATTTTTTACTTTGGTGTGTTTATGATCTTGGTCGTGGTGGGACTCGGTACGATCCACACCTGCTTGAAGAAACAGATACAAAACGGGGAAAGAATCATTGAGCGGTTGGACATGATCTATTTGGAACTGAAGAAGGATAAAGATCCGAACTGACCCGCCTGAAGCCGCACGAAGTCCGGGTCAGTCAGGGCCTATCATTCAAAGCCTTTACGTATGCCGCGCCGTAAACGGATAATCGAACGGCACTTGCTACATTGAAAAGACACGGTTAACGTCAATCGCGTATACTTCATTTGGCTTGATCGTGAATCGATATCCATGTTCTTCTACCGTCATGTCGACGTCTACCGGCACGGCATCGATACCGATGATCTCCAGGACATGCCCCCGCAGATCGGTGACGACGGTAACACCGTTCGTCGCGCCCAACGCTTCCTTCCCGTTTATCGTACCGGTGAACACGCCGTCCTTGCTTTCCAATGTAAATCGGTCCTCGTCCCATTGCTGGGTGTAGCTTCGTACACCGTCCTTGGATAAAGAATAACCAGGATGGGCCTGCCTCCTTTGGAGGTACGCTTGGTCTTGGGATGCTCCAACCGGTAGTAATACGTAGCTGGCGCAACCTTACAGTGCCTCAAGACTCTCCGAACGGGGTAGCCGCGCTTCGTCCAGCAGAAGGCGACTTCGAGTCGGGAGTCGAGCGAGATGTCGTTTTTTTAGCAGGTCTTTTAGAATGGCGATTTCAAGTTCTTTCTCGCCGAGCATCTTCATGGCTTGGTCGTATTTTTTCTGCAGATCCTTGCTATCTTTGGCGAGCTGCTCTGCGTGTTCCATTTTCTTGGTCAATTCAGCTTCCACCTCGTCCCAGTATTGACGTACCCAGCGTGAAAGTGTTGAAGGAGATAAGCCATGTTGTCTGGCAACGTGCTCCGTTCGATAGCCGGAGACCACCAGCCCCACGTATTCCTTCTTTAATGCTTCCGTACCGTAAAAACGTCTTTTCACCGACATTTCCTCCGCTCTCTCTAGTGTAATAGGAGTCGGAGAAAGTGTCCAAAGGGATTAGGGGGCTAAATAGATGGAGGTAGCAATAGTGCGTATTTGCTCTCATCAGCACAGCGTTACGCGGATTTACCGCATAACTGCACACGCAGCCCAGGGATAGTCAGAAGTTACGCGGTTTTACCGCACAACTGCGCTCGCAGCCCAGGTTTTGTCTGGAGTTACGCGGATTTACCGCATAACTGCGCTCGCAGCTCGGGTTTTGTCCGGAGTTACGCGGTTTTACCGCACAACTGCGCTCGCTGCGCACTGGCCGCGCGGCGTCGCGCTTGCTTCTTCGCCCCTTAAACCAATCAGACGCGATGAAGCCGCCGATGGGCCGACGGCGTGATCCCGAGCTTGGCGCTGAATACGCGGCTGAGATAAAACCCGTTCTCGTAGCCGCACTGCTGCGCGATCCAGTCGAGCGGCTGCGTCGTCTCCTCCAGCAGCCGGCAGGCGCGTCCGAGCCGCAGTCCGGTCACGAACTCGGTCGGCGTCGTCCGGTATGCCGCGCGGAAGCGTCGGGTCAGCTGGACCGGGCTGATGCCGAGCGCATCCGAGAGCGCGCGCATCGCCAGCGGCTCATAGGCACGCTCGAGCAGCCATTTGCGCGCTTCCTCCATATCGGGCGCGGGCGCGTCCGCCGCCGAACGCGCGGCCGATTCGGCGCGGCTCCGCTCGATTTCCATCAGCCGCCACAAATCCTCCATCATATGCTTCATCCGGCCGAGCGCAGGTTCCTGCCGAATGGCGCCACCGATCTCCTTCATGTACCGATAGGTCGACATGAGTCGCTCCCCGTCGTGGACCGTCCACTTTCCGCCGAGTCCATCTGCCTCTTCAGGTACAGGCGCAAGCGCCCAATCGAATTTGATGAAATGAAACGTCAGCGGCGACAGCGCGCGCCGGTGAAAGACGGTGCCTGGCGGGCAGACGACGATGTCGCCGAACCCGGCTTCGCCCGACTGCGGGCCGATTCTGTACGCGAACCGGCCGCGCTCGACCGCGAACATCGTCCATGCCGGATCCGTATCTTGCGCCAGCTGAAATTGCTTTTTTTTAAACCAGTACATATAGGCCAACGGACGCAATGACCAATCGATTCTCATGCGAAAGCTCCGTTCGTCTGTGAAATTTCGGATATGGTTATCGTAATAGGGTGCATGTTATTTGGCAAGCGGGAGATTTAAGATGAAACAGAGGATAAACGAACGATTCGGAGGAGAGGTCGGCAATGCGGAGCGAAACCGTAAAAACGGATATTACCGTCGTCGGAGGCGGGTTGGCGGGGGTGAACGCGGCGATCGCGGCTGCGAGGCTCGGGCGGACCGTCGCGCTCGTCAACAACCGTCCGGTGCTCGGCGGCAATTCCAGCAGCGAGGTGCGCGTCTGGGTTTGCGGGGCGACCTCGCACGGCACCCAGCGCTATGCGAGAGAGACCGGCATCATGGGCGAGCTGTTCGTCGAAAACCAGTTCCGCAATAAGGACGGCAATCCATACTTCTGGGATATGGTCGTGCTCGAGGCCGTAAAGGCGGAGCCGAACATTCAACTGTTCCTGAATACGGACGTGCACGAGGTAGAAGCGGACGGAGAAGCCGATGACCGGAGGATCCGTGCGGCGATCGGCGGGATGATGGGGTCGGAGCGGCGCATCCGCTTCGAAAGCGCGGTGTATCTCGACTGTACCGGGGACGGGCTGGTCGGCTTTCTGGCCGGCGCCAAGTATCGGCTGGGACGAGAGGCCCGCGAGGAATTCGGCGAAGAATGGGCGCCGGAGGTCGCCGACGACATCACGCTCGGCAGCACGCTGCTCTTCTATACGAAGGACGCCGGGCATCCGGTCAAGTATACGCCGCCGCGGATGGCGATCGACGTAACGAAGACGACGATTCCCGAGCGGCGCATCATACGGAGCGGGGATAACGGCTGCGCGTATTGGTGGATCGAATGGGGCGGCGAGCACGATACCGTCCACGACAACGAACGGATTCGCGACGAGCTTTGGTCGGTCATTTACGGCATCTGGGATTACATTAAAAATTCCGGTAAGTTCGACGCGGACAACATGACGCTGGAGTGGGTCGGCGCTCTGCCGGGCAAGCGCGAATACCGCCGGTTCGTCGGCGATTACGTACTGAACCAGAACGACATCCTGGCGCAGCGGGAATTCGACGACCGCGTCGCGTTCGGCGGCTGGTCGATCGACCTGCACCCGCCGCAGGGCGTGTATGCGACCGAGTCGGGCTCGAAGCATCTGTACTCGGACGGCGTCTATCACATTCCGTTCCGCTCGCTCTATTCGGCGAACGTGAACAACATGCTGATGGCCGGCCGCGACATCAGCGCGTCGCACGTCGCGTTCGGCACGACGCGCGTCATGGCGACGTGCGCCGTCATCGGCGAAGCCGCCGGCACCGGCGCCGCGCTGTGCGCGGCCAAAGGCATCACGCCTCGCGAGCTTCACGGCAGCCATCTGCGCGAGCTCCAGCAGACGCTGCTGCGCCAGGATGCTTCGATCATCGGGCTGCGCGGCGACGACGAGAACGACCTGGCCCGGCAAGCAAGCGTCTCGGCGTCCAGCGAGCGTAGCCGCTTCGGCATCGAACAGCCGTCGTATGCCATCCCGCTCCAGGCTGATATCGGCATCACCTTGCCGGTCGATCCGGCGCTGGACGGCATCGGGCTGCTCGTGGACGCCACGACGGACGCGACGCTTGTCGTCGAGCTCTGGGACACCGGCCGACCGGAAAACTACTTGCCGCATGCCAAGCTCGCGGAGGCGTCGGTCGCCTTGTCCGCCGGCAGCCTGCAGTGGGCGAAGCTTAGCTTAAGCTGGGCGCCGGAGACGGCGCGCAATGCGTTCCTCGTCGTCAAGGCGAACGAAGCGCTTGCGCTGCATATCGCAGACCGCCCGAGCTCGGGCGTGCTCGCTTATCGGAAGAGCGGTCCATCGAGCACCCCGCGGCCGAACGAAGAGCATCAGCCGGGGCAGCCGCTCGTCGAGTGGAGAAAGCACGAATTCGATCATGCCGCGCCCTGTATCCGACTGACGGCTCCGACCGAAGCCTTCGCCGCAGATAAGGCGATCGACGGCTATCTCCGTCCGTACGGCGGGCCGCACTTGTGGTCGTCCGAGCGGATGGCGGAAGATCGCCCGGAATGGCTGGAGCTCGCTTGGAGCGACGCGACGCCGATCCGCGAGCTTCACATCGTGTTTAACGATGACGTGAACGACGACTTGATCAATCTTCATCACCATATCACGCCGTACGAGACGATGCCGTCGCTCGTCAGGGACTACCGCGTCGAGGCGCGCGAAGGCGAAGCATGGGTGACCATCGCCGAAGGACGCGGCAATTACAAGCGCAAATGCGTCCATCGATTCGATGCGGCCATCGGCACGAACCGGCTGCGCATCGTCGTCGAAGCGACCAACGGCAGCGCGTACGCGGAGATCGTCGAAGTGCGAGTCTACGCTTGATCCGGCCCCCGGGCCCTGCTTAACCACCTTACAAATTCAAAGACGCGATTCTGCTTCATGTAGCGAAGCGGAACCGCGTCTTTGCCGTTTCTTTAGTTTGAACGCAGCCATTCAATATTGCTTGTCTTGTAATATGACTAATAAAATAGGAATATCTGGATTGTAGTTATTGGAGGCGTTTCAAATGCCATGGCCCATGGTCCATTTTGCGATATCGGATCTCATGTTCGACGGAAACCCTTCGCCGGACCTTCTTCTGGGCAGCATCGCCCCGGATGCCGTTCACGTAAGAGGGCAAATCTCCAGAGAAGAAAAAGGCGAGACGCATTTCGTTCAAAACGGGATGCTTCCCGAGAAGGTATGGATCGTTCGCCAATTTAATGCCTATTCGTCCCAACGCCCGGAGCCGGCATGGCAGGACTTTGTGCTGGGCTATTTTACGCACATCTATACGGATGTGAGATGGACAGATACTTTGTATGCCGAATTTGAACGGGAATGTACCGAAGCAGCAGGTGGAGGAGTTCTCCGAAGCATCTTTACCCGGGAAGTCAGTCAAGTTGAATTCGAGCTTCAAAGATCGATGGACGCTAGGAATTTGCTTCAGAGACTTTCTACAGCAAAAGGGTTTGCCTTGGAGTACCTGGTGACAAGGGAGGAGGTCGTCGCATATAGCCGCCAAAAATCGGAATGGCTGAACGACCCCGGCCAAGAACCCCGCATCCAACCGATCTACTTCACCGCCCAGAAGGTGAATCAATTCATTAAAGAAACCGCGGAAGAATTGAAAGAAATTTTTCTCGCTTGAACGCTATTGATAGATCTCCTTCATCATCGCGATGACTTCCTCCAAGGTGAGACCGAACGACTTGTAGTACGAGGCGTCGATGGCCATCTGCTTCGATATCATCTCGTTTCGCATGCGGAGCATCTCCTCGTTCGTGAATTCGGCCACGAAACAGCCTTTGCCCGTGATGGTATGGATCAACCGGCTCCGTTCGAGCTCCTCCCATGCTTTTTTAACGGTAATGACGCTAATCTGCAGCTCCTGAGCCGCCTGACGGATCGGAGGCAAACAATAGCCGCTTGGGAGCTCGCCCTTCAAGATTTGAGCGCTGATCTGTTCGAACAGCTGCTGATAAATCGGTTTTTCGGAACTGCTTGAGATCGCTACGTTCATCATAGCTCCACTTTCAGGAAATGTCGCACTGCCATGCGGTATGCCGCCATCGTGAATAAAGCGAATATCGCGATCCCTGCGATAAGAACGGACGATTGAGCCGCAAGATGGCCGGTACCGGTATCGTTAATCACGGTCGACACGTCTGCGTTGGCGATTCCTAACCATTGCGCGCCGGCGGCAAAAAGCATCGCTGCGGTAATCGAAGCAATCGCCGCATTGCCGTGTTTGTACGCCGTTTTAAAATAGATCGGAAAGAAGACGAGATTAAAAATCGCCAGCATGACGAAGCATAATCCCAAAAAACCGACCGTCGGGGCAAAGAAGTAATATTCAAAATTCGGATACAAGAAACGGTTGATCGCGCCGAAGAGGATCGCAAATGCGAAATGCAACAGCTCCAGGCAGACGATAACGAGCACTCTTGCTTTGACCATGTCTTTTTTGGTGACGGGCATGATCGCGGTAAACATCAGATCGTTGTGCGTGCGAAATCCGGCAAACATGTTCGGAATCGTAATCCAGCAAAAATACAAGAGAACAAGGAAATAAATCCAGCCGGGGACGAGCATCAACGCGCCTGTCAGCACGGGCATCGCCAAGTACCACGGATTTACGCCTAATTTGAAGTCTTTTACCAATAAATTATACATACGCTTCCTCCTTTTTCGCAAAGTAAACCATAATCTCCTCGAGAGTCGGCAAGGCGGATCTTATTTCGGATGCCGGATCGAAGTCTTTCGCGTGAATGAGTCCCGTAAAGCCGAAGGAATTGATTTTATAGGAAATAAGTTTGTCTTTCACCTGGCCCAGCTCGCTCTCCTTGCCGTTCAGCAAGCGGTAGGACGCTTTGAATTCCTCTTTGTCTGCGCTGTTAATAATCTGTCCGTTATCGATGTAAGTAATGAAGTCCGCGCACTTCTCCAAATCCGACGTGATATGCGTCGAGAAAAGAATGCTGATCTCGCCGTCTATGACGAGCGTCTGGAAAATATCCAGCAAATCGTCCCTCGCGACCGGATCGAGTCCGCTGGTCGGTTCGTCGAGAATGAGCAGCTTCGCGCCGTGCGACAAGGCGATGGCCAAATTGTATTTGACTTTCATGCCGGTCGACAATTCGGCTATTTTTTTATTTTCGTCCAATTTGAATCTTTTTAAATAACCGTAATACGTATCGTCGTCCCAATTTTTATAAAATGGCTTAATGACTTCGGTCAACTTGCCGATTTTGCTTCGCGTATAAAATTCGATGCCGCCGAACGCGCATCCGATGTCTTGCTTCAGCTCCAGCTCGTGTTCGGCCATGCGTTTGCCCATGATACGCACATCGCCGCTATCCAGTTGGATCATGTTCAGGATCGACTTGATCGTCGTCGTTTTCCCTGCGCCGTTAGCGCCGATAAACCCCATGATATAGCCTTTTTCAAGCTGGAACGTGACGTTTTTCAACTGGAAATGGTCGTATTTCTTGTTTAGGTTCTGAATATCCAATGCAAGCATGACGTGCCTCCTTTTAAGATTGTGTATATCGTATATGCACAATATAACATCCAGTCTATGCTTCGTCAAACGATAAGTTCGAATCGGCTTGTATATAAATGCCCTATAAAACATAAAAAATGGACCATTGGATGTGGGGAAGACGCCTCTCATAATGAGATGAAAGGAGGCGTTTTCATGCTGACCGTCTATCATACGAAAAGAGATTTCGAAGCGTCGGATTGCCGGGTCGCCGTGCTTCCGGTAGGCGCTACCGAGCAGCATGGCAGTCACCTGCCGGTCGGGACGGATACGATCTTCGCCGAACGCTATGCGAGAAAATTGGCGGAGGCGCTCGACGCTTATTTGCTGCCTGCGGTCGCGATCTCCTCGTCCATCGAGCATCGGAAGGGCAAAGGAACGGTCTATCTCAAGTCGGACACGCTTGCGCTGGTGCTCCGGGATATCGCCGAGTCTTTGCGGTTTTCAGGCTTCGGCAAGCTGATCATCGCGAACTTCCACGGCGGCAACTGGATCATCAAGCCCACGGTTCGGAATTTGAACCGGGAGCTCGGGGAATTCCAGGTCATTCTGCTCTATGCCGGCGAAGTGGCCAGACCGAGATATCACGAGATATTTAACCATGTTCAAAACGACATTCACGCAGGCGAGATGGAGACCTCGCTGATGCTTCATCTTCACCCGGAATATGTCGCGGACATCCAACGGCAAGAGGATCCGGCATTCGTGCCACAGGCGTTCATGGATTATTTCGACGTCGGCGATATTACGCCAGACGGGTATTGGGGCTTCCCTGAGGACGCGACCGCGGAGAAAGGGAGCAAGGTGTTGGAGCTCATGCTGCAGGAAGGGATCAAGTACCTCGAAGAAGTGGATCGGATCACGGAGCAGGTCAGGGCGAAGAACGCTCGCAAGGCCGGGCAATGAACGGGCTCCGAGTCCGCGAGCTGTCCGAGCGCGACATCCCATTCGCGATGACGCTCAAAAATATCGCAGGCTGGAACCAGACGGATCGGGATTGGCAGGACTACCTCTTCTACGACCGAGAAGGCTGTTTTCTGGCCGAGTACGACGGCAAAGAGGCTGCGACGATGACGACGATCCGTTACGGCGATCGCTTCGGCTGGATCGGCATGGTATTGGTGCATCCGGACGATCGGGGGAGAGGCATCGCGACGCAGCTGCTTCAGCTGGGCATTCGACATCTGCGCGACCAAGGCGTGCGCTGCATCAAGCTGGACGCCACGGCGATGGGGAAAAAGGTTTATGTCCCGCTCGGATTCGCGGAGGAGTACGACGTTCGCAGATACGAGCTGGAGGCGTCGCCGTCCAAACGCGAGTCGAAGGGCGCTACTGCTTCCGAATATCGGGGCGAGGTCCGGTCGTTAACGGAAGCGGATCTGGAAGAGATCGCGGTCTACGACGCGGCGATATTCGGCGCGGATCGAAGAACCGTCCTCAAGCGATTGCGGGCGCGGGAACATATATACGCCTTCGTGACGCGGGACGATCGCGGAATAACAGGGTATTTGATGGCCCATCAAGGCTATGAGGCGGTGCAGATCGGACCGTGGGCGGCATCGGACGTCCAAGCCGCCGAGACGTTGCTCGCGTCACTGCTGTCCAGCGTCGGGGGAGGCAAAGTTTTTTTCGATCTGCCTTGTCCGAACGTTCATGGCATTCAAATGGCGGAAATAGCCGGGTTCCGAATCCAGCGTACGTTTTGCCGGATGTATCTGGGGGTCAACGCGAATCCAGGCATGCCGCAGCTCGTCTACGGCACGTCCGGCGCGGAAAAAGGCTGACGGTACAAATGTTGGTGCTAAACTTCTTCATGGTGAATGCGCGACGGACGCCGTCGGGCGATAAGCGCAAAAACAAGCTTCCGGGGGTTGTCGCCCGGAAGCTTGTTTTCTTATTCGGGACCGACTCGGCAATAATACTTGCGGAACAGAGCAGGGGTCAAGCCGGCCTGGCGCTTGAAGCAGGTCGAGAAGTAAGGCGCGTAGCGGAAACCGACTTCTTCGGCGATCCGCTCCACCGACCATTCCGTGGTCAAAAGAAGGCGCTTCGCGCGCTCAAGGCGGAATTCGAGCAAGTAATGAACCGGCGTCATGCCGTACTTCTGCTTCATGCAGCGAACGATGTAGGTGGAGTGAAAGTGAAGCGCTTCGGCAAGCGACTCGTTCGTGATCTCTTCCTGGTAATGCTGCTGAATATAAGCGGCCGTCTTCTCAGCGAGGCGAATGGCAGGCGGGACGGAATGGCCGAGCGCGCCGTCCTCCAGCAGGGACAGCAGCTTCGCGAACAAGGACCGCTCCTCCCAGAACGAATCGCCCACCGTCAGCCCTAGCAGCTGTCGGCATAGCTCGAAAGCAACCGGATTCGGCAGGGTGAAGTGCTTCGGAATGCGGATCGCGTACGGATTGCTGAACGGCATCGAAGACGGGAGCGAGCCGTCCGGCTTCGCGGCATGCGCCCCTCGCTGCCAGTAGTCGTGCTCGAAGTGAATCCAATAGAAGACGGTCTCCTGATCGCAAGGCTGGACCGAATAATGCTCCCCGTCCGGCAGCAGCAGCAGCGTATCTCCTTTTCGCAGCGTCCATTCGACGCCGTTCTCCCCGATGTACAGCGCGCCGCGCTCCACGAGCAGCAGATCGTACAAGCCCAGATTTCGCCGGTTCGGATGCCGGTCTCCGACGCGAAAATCCGAGCGGCCGGATTCCCAATAATAAGGGACCGGCGGCGTTCGAAGTTCGACGATGTCGATTTCGCTCAAGGGATCGACCTCCGCGATCAGTCTCAATTTGTATAAGATCATGCTTAATCTGTTCCTGTCGTCTCCATATAAAAAAGAATAAACTCGTAAACATGAAGAGTCAATTTATATAAGAAGAGGTGGACGGCCATGCATCATCCGAAGGTCCAAATCAACGACGGATTTTGGAACGATTATATCGAGCTCGTTCGCGGCACGGTGATCCCTTATCAATGGGAAGCGTTGAACGACCGGATCGAGGACGCCGAGCCGAGCTATTCGATTCGCAATTTCCGGATCGCCGCAGGCTTGGAGGAAGGCGAATTCGGGGGCTGGATCTTCCAGGACAGCGACCTGTATAAATGGCTGGAGGCGGTCGCGTATTCGCTTCGGCGCCGCCCCGACCCGGCGCTCGAGCGAATCGCCGACGAAGCGATCGACCTGATCGGCCAAGCCCAGCGAGATGACGGCTATCTGAACACGTACTTCACGATTCAGGAGCCCGGCAGGGCGTGGACGAATCTGTACGAAGCGCACGAGCTGTACTGCGCGGGCCATCTGTTCGAAGCCGCGGCGGCTTATTGCGAGGCGACGGGCAAGCGCAAGCTGATCGACATCGCCTGCCGGTTCGCCGACCTGATCGACGGCTTGTTCGGGACGAAGCCGGGGCAAATGCGCGCGTACTGCGGACATCCCGAGGTCGAGCTCGCGCTCGTCAAGCTGCATGCGGCGACCGGGGAAGAGCGCTACCTAAAGCTGAGCCAATTTTTCATCGACGAACGCGGGAGCCAGCCGAGCTATTACAACGAAGAGTGGGAGCGCCGCGGCCGCAAAAATATTTGGTCGCAGGGGGCGCCGAATCTGGAGGTTTATCAGAGCCATCTCCCGGTTCGCGAGCAGCCGGTCGCCGTGGGACACGCCGTTCGGGCGGTGTACCTGTATACGGCAATGGCCGACCTCGCCCGCTTGAACGGCGATGTCGGACTGCGCGAGGCCTGCGAACGGCTGTGGGCGAATACGACGGGCAAGCAGATGTACATCACCGGCGGGATCGGCGCGACGCATCTGGGCGAAGCGTTTACGTTCGACCACGATCTGCCCAACGATACCGTCTATGCGGAGACTTGCGCATCGATCGGCCTGATCTTCTGGGCGCGCAGAATGCTCCAGCTGGAAGCGAAGAGCGAATACGCCGACGTCATGGAGCGGGCGCTCTACAACAACGTGCTCGGCAGCATGGCGAAGGACGGCAAGCATTTCTTTTACGTCAACCCGCTTGAGGTATGGCCGGAAGCGAGCGTTAAAAATCCGGACCGGCACCATGTGAAGCCGGTGCGGCAGAAGTGGTTCGGGTGCTCCTGCTGCCCGCCGAACGTCGCCCGCTTGATCGGCTCGCTGGACGATTACATTTACGACGTGTCCGAAGACAGTCGTTCGGTCCGCGTCCACTTGTTTATCGGCAGCGAGATCTCGTTTGAAACGCAAGGCCGCAAGGTCGCGCTGACGCAGCGGTCGGCGCTGCCTTGGGACGGCAAGGTCGAGTTCGACGTGTCTCTGCCGGCGTGCCCGGAAGGCGCCGAAGTTGCGTTCGAGCTCGCGCTCCGCATCCCGAACAGGTTCAACGGCGAGCGCCCGATGCTGCACGTGAACGGAGAGCCGCTCGACTACCGCGTCGATCGGGGCTACGCGCTCGTCGACCGCGCATGGCGCGAAGGCGATCAAGTATCTTGGCTGCTGCCGATCCAAGCGGCGCTCGTCGCCGCGAATCCGCTCATTCGCGCGGACGCGGGCAAAGCCGCCATCCAACGGGGACCGCTCGTCTACTGCGTGGAAGAAGCGGACAACGGCACGCCGCTGGCCTCCCTGTCGCTGGCCGAGGCGCCGCGCCTGTCGGAGCGGCAGACGTCCGAGCTGCTCGGCGGCTGCGTCGTCGTCGAAGGGGACGGCTTCGTCACGGACGTTGCCGGCTGGGAGGAAGGCCTTCCTTATCGTCCGTTCAGCAAGCAAAAGAAAGCCGTCCGCATCAAGGCCGTCCCCTACTACCTGTGGGGCAACCGCGAGCCCGGCGAGATGAACGTCTGGCTGCGGCATTCTTGATCCCGATGCTCGATCCGAAGGTCCCTGGGAGAGTTCCCGGGGACTTTCGGGCTCGCTGCGGACAGCGCCCGTGAAGGGAGGGACGGATGTGGAGCGACTCACGCTCAAAAATCGGATTTTATTTTTGTTTGCCGCCGCGACCTTGATTCCTTTCGTTTTTACCTGCTACTTGTCTTACAACACGATCGCGTCCATTTTGGACAAAAAACTGACGGCAGGCATCCAGAGCAATCTGAAGCAAGTCGAGCTGTCCCTGGAAAGCACGCTCGGCAACCTGAATCACGTATCGCAGCAGCTCGCCTTCGCAGGGGATATCGGCCGGCAGCTGGAGGCGTTCATGACCGCGGACGAGCCGTATGCGAGAAGCGAACTGACCGACCAGATCAAATATCAGCTTAATCTCATTACCTTTACGAACCCAAACATCGGGCTGACGATGTATTACTTTCAAAAGGACCGGTCGATGCTCTTCGAATCGTCGGGCGTCAAGGATTCGTTCGATTTGGACCGTCTGCCCGTGCTCGCTTCCTACTATGGCATTACGTATTTCGGCCCGCATGTGAGCAACGACCGCTTTAACGACCAGTACGTGCTCTCCGCGCTTCGCAAGGTCGACCTGCCGGATCGGCAGGATGCGTACATTTACGTCGAATCGGGCTTCAAGCTCACGCAGAGCATTCTCGACCTGGACGGCGTCAGCAAGCATACGTACCATCTCATTTTGGATAACGACGGACGCGTCGCCTATAGCGAACTCGGCGACGACTTCCCGGAAAATTCGGCGTTCGCCGAACTGAAAGCGCCTTCTCAGAGCGCCGGCGTCTCCTCGGGCTATTATTGGTACCGGCAGGTCAGCACGCAGGGCTGGAGCGTCGTCTCGCTCGTGCCTAAAGCGGGCTACAACCAGGAGAAGAACGCCTGGATCGTCAAGATGCTCGTCATGGCGCTGCTGCTGATCGCGGTCAGCCTCTCCATCGGCTGGCTTCTGTGGAAGATGGTATACAAACCGCTGGCGAGGTTCGGCAAGGAGATCAAGTGGATGGCGAACAGCAATCTCAACGCGGTCACGATGCGGACCAACATCCCGGAATTCGAGGCGCTGCTCGGGCAATTCCGCAAGATGAAGTCGCAAATCGCGGACCTGTTCGCGGAGGTCGAGAGCAAAGAGAAGCGGCGGGCGGATCTGGAGATCGAGAAGCTCTTGTATCAGATCAATCCCCACTTCCTGATGAATACGCTGGACACCGCGCACTGGTTGGCCGTCATGAACGGCCAGCAGGAGATCGACCGGCTCGTGACTTCCCTGAACAAGCTGCTTTACTACAACCTCCGCAAAGGAGACAGCCTCTCCACCGTTCGCGAGGAGGTCGACTCCCTTAAGCAGTACCTCATCCTTCAGCAGATCCGATATAACTTCCGTTTCGATGTCCGGCTTCACGTGCAGGACGAGCTGCTCGACGTTCAGGTGCCCCGGTTCATTCTTCAGCCGCTGGTCGAGAACGCGCTGTATCACGGGCTCGATGACGAAGGCAGGATCGAAGTGGAGGTCCGGCTGAACGATCGGCTCGAACTCTCGATCCAAGACAACGGGGGAGGCATCTCCGAGGAAAAGATCGCGGCGCTGCTGGCTGGCGAGCAGACGGAGCGGCATCGCGTCGGGATGGGCATCGGCATGAACTACGTCAAACGGATGCTGGAGTCGCATTACGAAGGCCGGGCCGAGATGCGGGTGCAAAGCGAACTCGGCCTAGGGACCCGAATCGTCATCCGGCTGCCGATCAAGGAGGACGATTGAATGATCCATGTGTTAATCGTGGACGACGATAATCTGGTACGCAAAGGGCTCATCACCGCGATGCCGTGGGACGAATTCGGCATGCGGATCGCGGGCGAGGCCGCGAACGGCGAGAAGGCGCTTGAATTCATCGCTTCCAATCGGGTGGAGCTGCTGATCACCGACCTCGCCATGCCCGTCATGTCGGGCATCGAACTAATTCGGATCGTGCGCGAGCGGTACCCCGACGTGGCCGTCGCCGTGCTCACCTTGCATCAGGATTTCGAATACATTCAGGAAGCGCTTCGGCTTGGCGCCATCGACTATATCGCGAAGGTCCAGCTTGAACAGGAGTACTTCGGCGAGGTGCTGGCGCGAATCCGGGCGCGGATCGTCCCCGGCAAGACCGGCCGAATGAAGGACGACGCTGCCGCGCCCAAAGAGCGATTCCCGGGCAGCGACGCCTACGCATGGCTTGCGCTGCGGGAGCCGGCCGGGGCGAAGGCGCCGCCTTCAGCGCCGGAAGGAGCCGGCTGCTGGCGGGCGGACGTGGACCCGCTTGTCAGGCTGTGGCTGCCGGCGAATGAAGAGGACCGGCTCGGCGGAGCGGCGGAGCGGACCGGACGGCCCCCCGTTCAGGCGGACTTGCTGCCGTCGGACTGGCGTCTGGTTCGGGTCCGCCACGCGGCCGGCGAATCGATCGCGGAGCTGCAGCTCGGCTTGAACCGCTACCGGCAGCTGGACTTCTTTTACGACTGCGACGGCCGCGAGGCGCAGCCGATCGAGCTGGACCTCGCGCAGCTTCGCGGCGAGCGCGCCGCTCCATGCGCGCGGGACATCGAGGAAGCGCGGGAGCTGCTGCACGCGTTTCGCTGGCTGCATGACGAGACGAGCTTCGAGGAGTTGCAGCGCCGATTGCTTGCGCTCCGGCTGCCGGCCGAGAAGCTGACGCAGCTTTTTTACGGCTGCACCGTCGAGTGGAACCGGATATACCGCGCTGTATCGCAGACCCGTGCGGCGCTTCCCGACAAGCTCGCATGCTGGGAAGAATGCGTGGTTTGGCTGGACGCCTTCAGGGAGATGTCGAGGGCGGCGTCGGGACAGACGCATCTGAGCGGAGAGGTGAGCGGCAGCATCTCGACCGCCGTGAAGATCGTCCATGACGAGCTGGCGCTTCCTTTGTTCGCCATCGACGTCGCGAAGCGGGTCAACTTGAGCCGCAGCTACTTCAATCAGGTTTTCAAGGAAGTCGTCGGCTATTCTTTTAACGAGTACCTTCGCAAAACCCGGATCGACAAAGCCAGGGAGTACCTCGTCCAGACGACGAAGCCGATTCAATGGGTGGCCGAGCACACGGGCTATGCCGACGAGAAGTACTTCAGCCGTACGTTCAGGGATCAGACCGGCATGCTCCCGAGCGAATATCGGACCAGGCATCGGCAAGGGTAGACAGATGGCG
The DNA here is from genome assembly GCF_900112065.1 of Cohnella sp. OV330. GTDB lineage: Bacteria > Bacillota > Bacilli > Paenibacillales > Paenibacillaceae > Cohnella. The sequence goes on along the minus strand of NZ_FOKE01000004.1, from coordinate 592,231 downwards.
GCGACGAGGGGGAGATTCGGCCGACGGAGACAAGCGCCGTTCATTTCTCTCCCTGATCCTCGGCATCCGCTCCATCTTAAGAGCGCTTTCAACCGTGCTATATTGATTTTGCTTCATTAATAAAGCGCGAAACGAAGGGGGAAGCAACACCTTGAACAAAAAATCCGCAACGCTGGCCGTGACGCTCATGGCCGTCGCGCTGAGCGCGTGCAGCCAATCGGACAACGACAATAACGCGGCCTCAACCAAAGCCTCAACCAAAGCCTCAACCGCGGCCTCAACCGCATCCGCCGGATCGGGCTCGCCTGCCGCAAGCGCCGAGACCCAGGATCCGTTCGGCAAATATCCGGAGCAGATCACGCTGACGTACGGCAAAGCGGTGGACCCGACGGACAACAGCTTGCCCGCGGGCGATACGCCGGAGCACAACCAATATTCGCGATACATTCTGGACAACTTGAACATCGACACCAAGGTAACCTGGCAGGCCGCTTCCGGCACGAACTACGACCAAAAGGTTAACCTGGCGATCTCTAGCAGCGACCTGCCCGATGCCCTCGTCGTAAAGGACACGCAGCTCAGGGAGATGGTGAAGTCCGGACAGCTCGCGGATCTGACCGACGTATTCAACCAATACGCGTCGCCGGCGATGAAAAACTTCATGGAAAAGACCGGCGGCAAATCGATGGAGTCGGTCACGTTCGACGGCAAGATGTACGCGATCCCGAGCATCCAGGTGCAATCCGACGGCGTGCACGAGATGTGGATCCGCAAGGACTGGCTCGACAAGCTCGGCCTTGAGCCGCCGAAAACGATGGCGGACCTCGAGAAGGTCGCCAAAGCGTTCGTGGAACAGGATCCGGACGGCAACGGGAAGAAGGACACGATCGGCATCTCCGGCCAGCAGAACGGCAGCAAGCTGTACGCCAACTTCCTCGAATCGACCAACAACACGTTCGGCCTTGACCCGATCTTCGGCGCTTACAAGTCTTATCCCGGCTATTGGCTCAAGGACGAAGCGGGCAACCCCGTCTACGGCTCGACGCTGCCGGAGACGAAGGAAGCGCTGGGCAAGCTGCGCGACATGTACGCGCAAGGCTTGATCGACAAGGAGATCGGCATCCGCAAGAGCGCCTACGAGCCGATCGTCAGCGGCCAGGCGGGGATCTTCTTCGCCCCTTGGTGGATGGGCTACGGCCCGCTGCCGGACGCGATCAAGAACAACCCCGACGCGAACTGGCAGGCGTACCTGCTGCCGCTCGACGCGGACGGGCAGTTCAACGCTCACATGGGCGCGCCGTCCACGCTCTTCGTCGTCGTCCGGAAGGGCTACGAGCATCCGGAAGCGGTCGTCAAAATGCTGAATCTGCTCGTTCGGGACGAATCCAAGTTCGATATCAGCGTGCCGGTCGGTTTCTACCCGCTGCGCGTGCCGATGTCCTACACCGACGAGAGCGAGTATTCCGCGAAGGCGCTGAAGGAAGTGCTGGCCGGCACGAAGAAGCCGGAGGACTTCACGGATCCGGGCTATAAGCTGCTTGCGGCCGATATTCAAAACGTCACGAAGGTTAAGAAAGAGCCGTACGACAACATGGACATCCAAAATTGGGATCCGAAGGCCGATATGGGCACCTGGAGCCGGATCTATTCGCTGCTCGTCGGCTCGTCGCCGCTGGAGCAGGACTACAACAAGGTGTACAGCTTGCTCTACTCGCAGACCAAGACGATGGAGAGCCGCTGGTCGAACCTGAAAAAGCTGGAGGACGAAACCTTCCTCAAAATCATCATGGGCGCCGCGCCGCTGGACGACTTCGACAAGTTCGTCAGCGACTGGAAAAAGCAAGGCGGCGACAAGATTACCGAGGAAGTGAAGGAAGCGGTCAAGTAAAGGCAGCCGTTGTCGGAGACGCCGGACATTCCGGCGTCTTGCGCGATTGCCTTAGCGGCGATAGAGAGAGGAGACACGGGATGAGAAACCGTACGTTCGCCAAGCATTATTACTTCATGCTCCTGCCCGGGTTCGTGTGGCTGATCCTGCTCAGCGTCGTTCCCATGTTCGGGATCGTGATCGCATTCGAAGACTTCAATCCCGGACAAGGCTTTTTCCGGTCCGAATGGATCGGGTTCGATAATTTCCGGTACATGTTCGACCTGAACGACACGGCGCAAATTTTCGGCAACACGGTCTTCATCGCCGTCATGAAAATCGCGGCCAATCTCGCGGTGCCGCTCGCGTTCGCCATCCTGCTGAACGAGCTTCGCTTCATGGCGATGAAGCGCTGGATCCAGACGATCGTCTACTTGCCTCACTTTTTGTCCTGGGTCATTTTATCCGGCATTTTGCTCGACATTTTTTCGTATACCGGTCCCGTGAACACCCTGTTGTCGGCCTTCGGGGCGGATCCCGTTCTCTTTTTCGCCCGCGCGGACCTGTTCCCCTACATCGTCGTCGGCAGCGACGTGTGGAAGGAATTCGGCTTCAATACGATTATTTATTTGGCGGCGCTGACCGGCATCAATCCTTCGCTCTACGAAGCGGCCTCGATCGACGGCGCCTCGAGACTTCGCCGCATGTGGCACGTGACCTTGCCCGGGCTTCGAACGACGATCGTCCTGCTCGCCGTCCTCAGTCTCGGCAACGTCCTTAACGCCGGATTCGATCAAATCTTCAACCTATACAACCCGCTGCTCTATTCGACCGGCGACATCATCGACACCTGGGTGTATCGGGAAGGTTTGCTGAATATGCAATACGGTCTTGCGACCGCGGTAGGCTTGCTGAAGTCGGTCGTCAGCTTCGTCCTCATCGTCGTCTCCTACTTGCTGGCATCCAAATTCGCGAACTATCGCATCTTTTAAGGAAGGAGGGCCGCTATGATACAGAACGCCGGCCTGCGATCGCGGTTGTTCGACAGACTGCTCGTCATCGCGCTGCTGCTCGTCGCTTTCCTCTGTCTGCTGCCCATTTGGTACACGCTGGCCGTATCGTTAAGCGAGAAGTCCGCGGCCACGGCGGGTCAAGTCTGGCTGTGGCCCGTCGGCTTCAACTTTAATTCCTACGAACAAATCATGAACGACGGCCGATTCTTCCATTCGTTCTGGATCTCGATTCAGCGGGTCGCGCTCGGCGCCGTCATCACCATTGCGATCACGACGCTGATGGCCTTCCCGCTCTCGAGGAATACCAGGGAGTTCGGACCGCGGAACGTATTCATGTGGATCCTCGTTTTTACGCTCCTGTTCAACGGCGGCTTGATCCCGTGGTATATGACGGTCAAAGCGCTGGGCCTATACAATACGATCTGGGGCTTGGTGCTCGCCGGCGGGGTGCCGGTGTTCAACGTCATCCTGATCGTAAACTACTTCCGCAATCTGCCGAAGGAGCTGGACGAAGCGGCGCTGGTCGATGGCACAGGGCCTTGGCGGATGCTATTTGCGATCTACGTGCCGCTCGCGGTCCCCGTGCTGGCCACGGTGACCTTGTTCACCATCGTGTATCACTGGAACGAGTTTTTCCACGGCCTTGTATTAACTTCGGGGCAGGATCATTACCCGCTGCAGACGTTCATTCAGCAGTTGGTCGTCGTCATCGACGCCGCGAACATGACGGAGGATCAATACAAGCGGATGAACGAGCTGTCCAACCAGACGCTGAACGCGGCCAAAATATTTATCGCGATGATTCCCGTGCTGGTCGTCTATCTGTTTTTGCAGCGGTTTTTCATTCACGGCATTACGCTTGGTTCCGTCAAAGAGTAGAAGGCAGAAGGGGCTTGCCATTATTTGAGGATAGGTATCCGATCTCCGATTGATTACGATAGAGTGCGAGAGTCTATCAACGATCGGAGAGCGTGATACCTGATGCTGTCTAAACTGGCCGACGTGTCGCGCAAGGCGCCGCGGCCGCGGCGCTCGCCGGCGTGCTGGCGGGATGGATGGGCGTGCCCTGGTTAACGCCGGCGGCTGCTGCCGCTTCCTTCTCCGTCTCGAGCGCGCTTCCTTTTGACGACGTGCGCGACAACTTCGCCGCCCAAGCGATCTCGAACATGGCGGCCCTACATATCGTGACCGGCACGGGAGAGCGTCGGTTCGAGCCCGACAAGCCGGTCACCCGCGCGGAATTTATGACGATGCTGGACAGGCTGCTGCGCATCGAGCCTGTCGAGAGCGCGATTTCTTCTTTCTCGGACGTTCCGAAGACGGCGTGGTTTTACCGATGGGTGCAGTCCGCGGTCCAAATCGGATTGGCAAAGGGGACCTCCGGTTCCTCGTTTGAGCCGAACCGCCCGGTGACGCGCGAGGAAGCGGCGGTGCTGATCGCGCGCGCCTTGAAGCAAGCGCTCGCCGCCGGCGCGGCGCCATCCGCGCCGTTCTACCGGGACCAGGCGCGTATCCAGGCTTGGTCGCTGCCAGCCGTATATCGGCTGCGGCAGCTCGGCCTCATGGGCGGAGACGACGACGGCAGCTTTCGGCCGGCGTCTCCGATGACGAGGCAAGAAGCGGCCGTTCTGCTCGACCGGATGTGGTCGTATCCGGGATGGGCGGCGGAGATTCAGGCTGCGCAGGCGGCCCCGATCCAGCTCGGCTGGCAATACGGGCAGTCGGCCGCGCAGTACGAAAAGGAGGTTCTCGCCTCCGGCATCAATACGTTGTCGCCGCGCTCCTTTTTCCTCGACAAGAGCGGTACGGTCGCGGACTATACGGACGCCGCGCTCGTCGCTTGGGCGCACGCCAAAGGCAAGCGAGTGTGGACGATGGTCGGCAACCGGTCCGACCAAGCCGCCACGCATGCGATGCTGTCGGACGCCGGACGGCGAAGCGCGTTCGCTTTACAGTTGGCCGCCTTGGTCCGGCAGTACGGCCTGGACGGGCTCAACATCGACTTCGAGAACATGGCGCCAGGCGACCGTCAATCTTTTACCGCCTTCATCTCCGAATTGAGCGAGGCATTGGACGACCTTCGCGCCGTCTTATCGGTGAATGTCTCTCCCGACTTCGGTACGGATTGGACGGACGTGTTCGATTATGCGGCGCTGGGGAAGGCCGCCGATTATATCGTGCTGATGGGCTACGACGAGCATTGGGGAGGCGGCGATCCGGGCTCGGTGTCCTCGCTGCCTTGGCTTCGCCTCGGCTTGACGACGCTGTTAAAGCAGGTGTCCGCCGCACGGGTCGTACTGGCGCTGCCGCTGTACAACCGGGACTGGAAAAGCGAAGCCGGCATGACCGTCTCGGAGGAGATCAGCCTGCTGCAGCAGAATGCGCGGGTGACGGGGATGCAAGCCAAAGCGAGTTGGGAGGAGGCGATGGGCCAGTATTACGCCTATTACGGGACGGCCGCGTCTTTGCATCGCATCTGGCTGGAGGACGGTCGTTCGCTGTCTTTAAAGGTCGGACTCGGAGAATCGTTCGGCGTAGCCGGTTACGGCTTCTGGTATATGGGCGGGGAGAGCCTGGACGTCTGGACGAGCATGGCGAACGCCAGGCGGTTTGCCTCGTATGCTTTCGATTGAGCCGGTTTACGATCATTGACGATCGCACCCTAATGGATCAGGATTCCCGCTCCAGCTCGATCGTCCGCTCGACGCTGCCTGCGAACCGCGTCCATCATTCAAGGATCCAATTCGCCGCACTTTAAAGGCATAGCATCACGTGTCGGCGGAATGCTCCCTTTTTGACGATACCGCGATCCGCTATAGCGAGCCTCGCAGCCGTCAGCATGTCGTCGATCGGTTCGATGGAGACGACCGCGACGCGGCCTGCGATCCGGCGAGCATGCCGCAGGATGGCCAGCTGCTCCTCGGCGGTAATTTTGGAAACGTGATTGTACGGCAAGTCTATGACGGCCGCATCGTAGCTGGTGCTAATTTCGGCGATCGGGCCGAAGACAACCTCGCCTTGGAGTCCGAAAAAGGCGAGGTTTTCGCGCGCGCCGACCGCCAGCTGCGGGTTGATCTCGCGCCCGACCATGTCGATGCCCATCGAGAGCGCCTCCACGAGAACGGTCCCGATGCCGCAGCAGGGATCGATGGCCAAGACGCCTTCGGGACGCGGAACCGCGATATTGGCGACCGCTCTCGCGAGTCTTGCGGGGAGCGCCATCGAGTAATTGCGAGGTTTGTTCATATGGGTCAGCCATACGGAACGGTTTTTCTCATAAGGGCCGAAGTACCAGCGCCCGCCCATCGTCGCGATGCCGAACATGCGATCCGGATGGCGCATATCGGCTTTGCCTTTGATCCGCATGCCGACCTGCCGCTCGATTTCACGTTGATCCTCGTACGTCATTTTTTCATCCGCCGCCAGATCGTTCGTCTTCACGAACAATACCTTGAACGAAGTCGAAAGGGCAGTCATATCGGCCGCTTGAAGCGCGATATCGCTGATGCTGTCGCCTTCGTACATGACCTCGATCCGTTCTCTGATAAAAGGGCTTCGGCTGGGATCGATGGTGACGCTGCTTTTAAAAACAGGCAGTTCCGGATCGACGCCGAACAAGGCGCGCAGCTCCAGCCGGCATAACGAACGCTCGTCCTCGTGCGATGCATAGGTATATAAATATGCGATGGGTGAATGGGAAGAAGCCAAATCCTAACCGCCTTTGAATGAAGTTGCGTTCTGCCCATTATACAGCAGAAGCAGGATACGGGGCGCGCGGCATGGAATAAGATGAAGATCCTGCACGACAAAGGAGAATGACCGTGGAACCGAACCATTGTAAGCTCCTCGCGCAATTTAAGGAGCTCGCGGAAACGGAGTGGCTGCAGATCGCGTCCGCGTTATCGCAGCATTTCGGGGAGCCCATCGAGATTTCGGAAGACGATCTGTCGAAGCGCGATAAAAACGAAGTCGAGATCGTTATGAATGTAATAAGCGGCTGGATACTCACGAAAAAGCATCGACCGGATATTGTTGAAGCTTACGAGAGGCTTAAAGATACGAATTTACCGCGGAGCGTATCGTTCGGTTGCCTGGACGAGGGCCATGATCAGTTTAGTGTAGGGCTGGTACGAGCGGACATTCAGGATGCATCCCTTATTCATGAAATGCAAATCAGAGCGTTTATGCCATTGCTGCGTAAGTACGAAGACTTCGATACGAATCCGGCCAACGAAAAGGTCGAGCGAATCGTCGAAAGGCTTCAACAACCTTTTACCGAATACTACCTCATTGTTCTTTCCTCTCTGTCGGTGGGGGCGATTCGAATCGTTAAAAAGCCAAATAAAACGTACCGGGTTAGTCCGATCTTCCTGTTGCCCGAGTACCAAAGCCGGGGGATCGCGCAAATCGTATTCGAGTTGATCGAGCGACAATACGCAGATGCCGAGAAGTGGGAGCTGGCTACCATCCTGCAGGAGGCGGGCCTTTGTTACCTGTACGAAAAACTGGGCTACAGGAAAACCGAGGGAAGCAAGGTTATTAACGACAAGATGACGATCGTTTTTTACGAGAAGCGGATGAATGACGGGATGGATAGAGAGGATCACCCATGGTATCCGAGGCGAACGCCAACAAGCTGAAGCTGGTCTCTAACGACCGGTACCGTTTCCATACGGCAGTGCTGGAGCTGGCTCGAACAGACGATGCAACTGCTCGAGAAGGGCAACTATACGGTCAACGAGATCATGGAGCAGTCGGGCTTCAGCAACCAGAGCCACTTCTTCCGTTCGTTCAAAAAGAAATTCGGCACGACGCCGCGCGAATACCGATTGAAGAAGAGCTTGTCCTAACGCTTCCCCCCGGCGTGAAAGAATGGATATGCGAACGATATAACGTGCATGTTCATCGGAAAATATCAAAGTTATGATGCAACATAGGATGAGTGATGAAAGGAAGTTTGATCGCCATGTCGACGTCGCAAGCGCCCGCGGTCGAAGCGCTGCTCCGCGAAGCGCAGGCAAGCCTCAAGACGGTATGCAGCGCGGTGCCTGTCTGGTCGATCCCAGGTTTTTATTACGATCGCGAGGGCCATCAGACGGGCAAACGGTTAATGGAGCCCGATGCCCAGGCTGCCTATACGACCGCGCTGGCGTACCGGATCACCGGGGAGGCTGCCTACGCGGCCAAAGCCGCGGACATTCTGGGCGGCTGGGCAAGCGTAAACCGGGAGATCGGCGGACACGACGGACCGCTGGTGTCGGCCTACCTAGGCGTCGGCTTCATCCGCGCGGGATTGTGGCTCGAGCCGTTCGAGGCCTGGAGCCGCGAAGCGCGCGACCGGTTCGAAGGCTGGTTGAAGCAAGTGTGCCTCGGCGCATGGGAAAGCATCGAAGGCCGCAACAATTGGTGGGACTGGAGCCTGTACGCGCGTCTCGCGCTCCATCGGTTAACGGGAGACGACGCCGCGTTCGCGGCGGCGACGGAAGAGTTGAAGGCGCACATCGATCATGCGATCGCGAAGGACGGCTTCTTGCCGGAGGAAGCGGCCAGAGGCGCCAACGCCATGTGGTACCATTATTTCGCCCTGGCGCCGATGACGGCCGCGGCGAAGCTCGTGCTGGACGCGACCGGGGAGGATCTCTTCCGTTGGACGACGCCCGGAGGCAAGAGCATCAAGCGAGCGCTCGATACCTTCCTTCGCTACGCTGACGGCCGATCCGGCGAATGGCCCTTCGGCGAGGAGAAGCAGAACATGCCGGTCCCGCTCGGCGCGGATACGTGGCCCGTCGATTTGTTCGAGGCGATGGCGATTATTTATCGGGACGAAGCCTACGCGCGCTTTGCCGCACCGTATCGCCCGGTCGCGGGGCACCGCAATGTGAGCAGCGGCTGTTTCCAATCGTATGCGTGGAACTATCCCGAGCTTTTGGTTTGAAGATCCGCATGCACGCGGGGAGCGACGCTAGCGGGGAGGCGCACTTGCTTCGCATATGCACAATTCTTGTGCATCAAAGCGCTTGTCCGTCTGCATTCGGCGCTCCCGTTTCAGGCTCTTCGCCATAACGCAAAGAAACCGTTCTTTAGTGAAATGGAAGCATCTTTCCTCCATTTGCGAAGAGTACGGTTTTTTTGCGCAACCAAAAAGCATTGACCCACTTTGCCTCCAATTGTTTGAGGGCAATGAAATAACTTATATCGATCATCTCTATAGTAAACATTTATTAAAGTCGGATGGTAATAGTGTTAAAATAGATAAGGTTAATCGGACCTGGATCAAAATTCGAGCAAATCTTAAGATATAAGGATGGTCATAATGAGTAACGGACAAACGAGTTCAGACGTAATCTTGATCGGCGCGGGCATCATGAGCGCGACGTTGGGCGCCATGCTGAAGGAATTGGCGCCGAACTGGAAAATCACCGTGCTGGAAAAGCTCGCGAGCGCGGGCGAAGAGAGCTCGAACGAATGGAACAACGCCGGCACGGGACACGCGGCGCTGTGCGAACTGAACTATACCGTCGAAAAGCCGGACGGATCGATAGATATCAGCAAGGCGATCAGCATCAACGAGCAGTTCCAGGATTCCATGCAGTTCTGGTCCTACCTCGTCGAGAGCAAGCTGATTCGCAATCCGCAGGACTTCATAATGGCCCTGCCTCACATGAGTCTCGTGCACGGGCAAAAAGACGTGTCGTTCCTGAAAAAACGTTACGAAGCGTTGTCCGCGAATCCATTGTTCCACGGCATGGAGTATACCGAGGACCATGCCAAGCTGAAGGAATGGATCCCGTTGATCATGAAAAACCGGAGCGGAAGCGAGCCGATCGCGGCCACCAAGGTCGACGCCGGCACGGACGTCAACTTCGGCGCTTTGACGCGCATGCTGTTCGAGCACTTGAACAAAAATGGCGTGGAGATCAAGTACAAGCATAAAGTGGACGATATCAAGCGCACTCGCGACGGCGCCTGGGAATTGAAGGTTCGCGCCGATAACGGCCGCGTCGAGCGGCATGCCGCCAAATTCGTCTTCGTCGGGGGCGGCGGCGGCAGCCTGCACCTGCTTCAAAAAACCGGCATCCCCGAAGGCAAGCACATCGGCGGGTTCCCGGTCAGCGGTCTGTTCATGTCGTGCAACAATCCGGACGTCATCGCCAAGCACCACGCCAAGGTGTACGGCAAGGCGAAGGTCGGCGCGCCGCCGATGTCGGTACCGCATCTCGACACCCGCTTCATCGACAACAAGAAGTCGCTGCTGTTCGGACCGTTTGCCGGCTTTTCGCCGAAGTTCCTGAAGACGGGCTCGATGCTCGATCTGATCACTTCGGTCAAGCCGCACAATCTCGTCACGATGATGGCGGCGGGCGCCAAAAACATGTCGCTCACCAAGTACCTGATCCAACAGGTCATGCTGTCGAAAGAACAGCGTATGGAGGAGCTGCGCGAGTTCGTGCCGGACGCGAAAAGCGAAGATTGGGACTTGGTCGTAGCCGGCCAGCGCGTCCAGGTCATCAAGGATACGGCCGCAGGCGGCAAAGGCACGCTGCAATTCGGTACCGAGGTCGTGACGGCCGCCGACGGCTCGGTGGCCGCGCTGCTTGGCGCATCCCCGGGCGCTTCGACCGCCGTCTCGGTCATGCTGAACGTCATTAAAAAGTGCTTCCCGCAGCAAATTCAAGCTTGGGAGCCGAAGTTAAAAGAAATGATCCCGTCTTACGGCGCTTCCTTGCTTAAAAATCCGGAGCTCCTCCGCGACGTTCAAGCATCGACCGCGCAATCGCTCGGCTTAAGCCCCGGCAGGTCGTATCAGAAGGCGGCAGGCCAGCCCGTTTCTTAGCATAGCCCGTATTCTTTGGCAGCGGGCGTCCGGAACGTCTTTTCCGGACGCTCGCTGCCTTTTTGTTTCAAAATGATTTGAAAAGGGTAATTAGATCAAAACTATGCCTGCATACGTTTTGGCGGCAGACGGTACAAACTTGGAGGTAACGGCATGCATCGCGTTAACTTGGATCAGAATTCCTTCAACGGTCAAGTGTTTCAATATGCGTCCTTCGGCGTCGCGCTACTCGATCCGAAAGGACTTTTTTTAACGGTAAATCCCGCGATGGAGCGGATTTTCGGCTATAGCAAGGTAGAATTCGAAGGGCAGCTGTTCGGTTGCTTCTCGCATCCGGACGACCCGATCAAATCCATCGAAGAGCTAAAAGAGGCGATGGGGGAGACCGAGGTCGAGTGGCAGATGGAAAAGCGTTTTTTCAGAAAAGACGGCGCGACGCTGTGGACGTTGATGTCCGTTCGCCTGTTCCGCAACGACGAGGGTACCCCGCTTTATTATATTCTGCAGGTCATCGACATCTCGAAGCAGAAAATATCCGAGATCCAGCTGCAGGAATCGGTCGAGCGATATACGTCGCTCAAAAAATACAACCACGACGCCGTTATTTCCTTCGATCTTCAGGGACGCGTGATCAACGGAAACGCCGTGGCCGAGAAGCTGACGGGCTATTGCATCGCGGAGGAGCTCATCGGGATGGAGCTCGCCAACATTATCGGTCAGCCGAACGTGGACCGCATATTGGCGGACGCGCTTCATGACGCCACCGTCGAGCAAAGCATCGATACGCTTGTCACCAAGGAAGGCGAGACCGTCGAGGTGATTACGAGCATCGCCCCGATTTTCGTCAGCAACCGCAATATCGGCTTCTACCTGATCTGCAAGGATATATCGGAGCAAAAACAGCTCGTTCTGGCCAAAGAAATGGCGGAAGCCACCAACAAAGCGAAAAGCGAGTTTCTGGCTATGATGAGCCATGAGATCCGCACGCCGATGAATGGCGTCATCGGCATGACCGACCTGCTGCTCGATTCGGACCTCGACGAGGAAAGCAAGGCGTATGCCGAGATTATACGCAAAAGCGGAGAGGCGCTGCTCGCGATCATCAACGATATTCTCGATCTGTCGAAGATCGAGGCAGGCAGAAGCGAGCTGCAGGAGACGTCCTTCGATTTGAGGAGATGCATCACGGACAGCATGTCGGTCGTCTCGGCCAAGGCGGACGAAAAAAATCTCGAGCTGTCGTACGCCATCCATCACGACGTTCCCGATTACATTTACGGCGATGCCGATCGCTTGAAGCAAGTGCTGCTCAACTTGCTCGGCAATGCGGTGAAGTTTACGTCAAGCGGCAAGGTGTCGATCGCCGTCAAAAAATTAAAAGGAAAAACGCCGATGCTCGCGTTTACCGTGACGGATACGGGCATTGGCATCCCGCCGGAACGCCTGGAGGAGATTTTCGAGCCGTTTTCGCAGATCGACAGCTTCATGATGCGCAAGCACGAAGGCACGGGCCTCGGGCTCTCGATCAGCCGGCGCATCGTCGAGCTGATGGGCGGGGAGATTCGCGCGGAGAGCGACGGCAAGAGCGGCTCCGCTTTCCAATTCACCATCCAACTGCACGAGTCCACTGCAGATCAATTGGCGCCCGAAGCCGCATTGACGAATGAAGCGGGCGCTGCCCAAGCGAAAATATTGGTCGGCGAAGACAATCCGATCAATACGCTCGTGTTGAAAAAAATGCTCGAAAAAATGGGGCATCACGTAACGGTGGCCGCCGACGGCAAAGAGGTCATCGAGGCGGCGCTGCGCGAATCGTTCGATTTTATTTTCATGGATATTCATATGCCCGTCATCAACGGCCTGGACGCGGCGCGCGCGATCAAGGAACGGTCGGCGCCCGGCAAGTGCCCGCGAATCGTCGCGGTGACCGCGAACGCGCTGAAGGGCGATCGGGAAAAATGCCTGGCAGCCGGCATGGACGAATACGTGAGCAAGCCCGTGAAGCGCGAAGTGATCTCGCAAATTTTGGGTCAGTATATGGGCAAGGCGGTCTAAACAAGGCATCGGCAATTTGAATTTACATGGGGTGCGCGTCCGGTTACGGGCGCGTACCTTTTTTATGGCGCGGAATTTCGCCGTCGCATGAAAAACACGCCGTCAAACGCATAGGAGACCGGAGTCGCCGCCGCATATAAAGAAAACGGGGCCAAATGCGGAAAACGGGGGACGATCATGCACGGGAATAACAAGATGGGCAAATATAAGCTGATGCTTAAGGATCGGGCGACGGCGCGGCATCTGCCTCCGACCGCGATCGCTTCCTTGAAGGCTGTTCGGACAATGTTGGGGCGTTATGCGGCCGTCTATATCAAACCGAGTCATGGCACCGGCGGCTACGGCATTTTCAAAATGTCCAGGTTCAAGGGAGGGTACCAACTCCGGCACGGCACCCGAAGCCGCGTCTACCCGAAGCTGGAACAAGCTTATGCCGCGTTCGACAAGGCCCGGGCGAACAGAATATACCTGGTGCAGATGGGGATCCCGCTGCTTCAATACAAGCGCCGGCCGTTCGATCTTCGCATTATGGTGCAGCGCAATCCGAGAGGAGCCTGGGAGGCGACCGGCATCGTCGGTCGGCTCGCCATGGCGAACAAGATCGTGACCAACTATCACAACGGCGGCAAGCCGATGCCGGCCGACGCCTTGCTCTCGCCTGCCATCCCGGCTGCCAAACGCCAAGGCTACAAGGGGCGGCTGGAAGGGCTTGCGCTTCGAGTCAGCCGCCATTTGAGCGGTTATTTCCCTCAGTTTCGCGCGTACGGCGTCGACATCGGCATCGACCGGTCGCTGAAGCCGTGGATCATCGAGGTCAATTCGCGTCCCGACAGATCCATCTTTAACGCGCTGTCCGACAAGCGCATGTATCGAAAGATCATGGCGTACAGCCGGCGGCCGAAAGCGAGGGCGCCGCGGGCGCGCAAAGCCGCTCGCAATCGACTCAAGCGATAGCGGCGGCCGAATGTCTCTCGGCTGTTGCAGTCCTCGTTGACCGAAGACGCTTGTCGCGGATTGGCCGCGCCAGGCGTCTTTTTCGCGCTGTAAACATGCCGAGCGGGCGACGCTTAATCGTGTTATGTTAAGAGGTGAAAACGTAATCCTTTTCTCGAAGGGTGGAAGTGACGATGCGAAAAGACCCGACATACGATCGCAATTGGGCCGGCAATTATGAATACAGGGCCTCCGAGATCGTTTTTCCGGAAAGCGTAGAGGAGATCCAGGAGCGGGTGGCGCGCAGCCGCCGCGTGAAAGCGTTAGGTTCGCGACATTCATTCAACGGAATCGCCGATACGGACGGGACGATGCTGTCGCTGGAGCGGCTGGACCGGGTCGTCGCACTAGACCGAACGAACGGCAGAGTTAAGGTTGAGGGCGGTATTCGGTACGGCGAATTGTGCGCTTATCTGGACGAGCGCGGGTATGCGCTGCCCAACTTGGCTTCGTTGCCGCATATTACGGTCGCCGGCGCATGCGCGACCGCCACGCATGGCTCCGGCGACCTTAACGGCAACCTAGCGACGTCGGTGCACGCGCTGGATATCGTGACGGCGGACGGGGAGAAAATCGCGATCTCGCGCGACGACGGGGACGGGACGCTGGCCGGGGCTGCCGTCGGACTCGGCTGTCTGGGGATCGTGACCGCGATCACGCTTAACGTCATACCGGCTTTCCGCATGAGCCAGACGGTCTACGAAGGTTTGCCGCTCGCGGCGCTGGAGGACGGGCTCGACGCGGTATTCTCTGCCGGATACAGCGTCAGCTTGTTCACGGATTGGCGCGAGGCCTCGTTTAATCAGGTGTGGATCAAACGAACGGAGACGGACGGGGCGCATCGCTGGGACGAGCCGTCGTTCCACGGCGCGACCCGCGCGACAGCGCGCAAGCATCCGGTGCCCGGACTGTCGGCCGATCCATGCAGCGAGCAGCTCGGTATCGTGGGGAAATGGTACGAGCGGCTGCCTCATTTCCGCTTGAACTTCACGCCGAGCGCGGGCGAAGAGCTGCAGAGCGAATATTTCGTCCCGCGCGCCGCCGCATACGATGCGCTGTGCGCGATCGAACGGCTGCGGACGCGGATCGCGCCGCTGCTCTACGTATCCGAGATCCGCACGGTCGCCGCGGACGAGCTGTGGATGAGTCCTAGCTACGGGCGGGATTCGGTCGGCATCCATTTTACGTGGAATCCCGACCAGGAAGCTGTCTCCGGACTGCTTCCGCTGATCGAGGAGGCGCTCGAACCTTACCGTGCTCGCCCGCACTGGGCCAAGTTGTTCGTCATGCCGCCGGACAAACTGCGCCCGCATTACGCCAGGCTGCCGGACTTCGAGCGGTTGGTCGCGCGGCTCGATCCGGACGGCAAATTCCGCAACGGATATACGGTACGGTATTTGACGGAAGGCGCCGACCCCGGCCGGCGAGATTAAGGCCCTTTATCCTTGCGATAGCGGCCGGGCGGAACGCCGTAGGCTTGCTTGAACGAACGGATGAAATAGTTCGGGTCCATGCCGATCCTTCCCGCCGTATCCGATACCGAGGCGCGCGGATCCTCTTCCAGCCATACCGCGGCCTGATGGAGCCGGATGCGGCGGAGGTACGCAAGCGGCGGTTCGCCATAAGCTTCGCGGAACAGGCGCTGGAAATGCTGGACCGAATAACCGACCGCGCTGGCGACGTTGGACATGACGAGCGGCTCGGCGAAGTGCTCGTGCAGATAATGGACGGCGCGTTCGAGCGCGGCGTCGGACTGGCGCGCGCGAGGCGGCGCGGCCGGAGCCGCCGGTCCGGCGACGAGCGAGCCGAGCAGCAGCAGCAGATCGTAGAGCCGGGCCGACAGCAGGCGCGCGGCGTCCGGATCGGCACGCTCCGCGAGCCGCCATAGCGCACGTAAGGCCGCAGCCGGCGCTGCGGTCTCTTTGAGCGAAAAGGCCGTTCGCAGCGGCAATCCGCATGCGTCCGCGATGTCCGGCGCGCAGGGTCCCTCGAAACCGACGAAGCCGAGCAGCCACGGCTCCCTCGGGAACGGCTCGTAGCGATGCGCTTCGTCCGCGGGAAGAAGCAGGGCCTGGCCGGCTTCGATCGACAGACGGTCCCCGCCGGAAAATTCAAAGCGGCCCCGTCCTCCGAAGGCAATAAAGCATTGCATGACGGGAAAGCCGGCCGGCCGGTCTACCGGATGCTGGGCATGCGCGCCTACGCAGTAAAGGCTGACCGGGAGCCGCTCGCGATGAACGGACGGGGACAGCCGGAACGGGAGTTGCATATCGATTTTCCTCCATGTTCATTTTGTGCTTATTTTGACGTGCATTATGCTAGCGATTATACCGATTGTACGCCTACAATCAGACTATAGTTTAGTTTTAAAGCGTTAGCAATGAGCGACAAGCACAAGTGCGAAGGAGCGAGACGAGATGGCGAAGCGATATGCGCCGGCGAGCGGCAAGATCAAGGGATTCATGCATGGCGCGGACTACAATCCGGATCAATGGCAGCATGATCCGAAGGTGCTCGAGGAGGACATCCGGCTGATGAAGCTGGCCGGCTGCAACGTGATGGCGGTCGGCATCTTCGCCTGGTCGGCGATCGAGCCGGAAGAAGGCAGATTCGAATTCCACTGGCTGGACCGCGTGCTGGAACGGTTCGAGGCGAACGGCATCTTCGCCTGGCTCGCGACGCCGAGCGGCGCCCGGCCGGCATGGATGTCCGAGCGCTACCCCGAAGTGCTGAGAGTGAACGCCGAACGCGTGCGCAACCTGCACGGCTTTCGCCACAACCACTGCTACAGCTCGCCGGTATATCGGGAAAAGACGGCGATCATGAACGGCAAGCTGGCGGAGCGGTACGCCGGGCATCCGGCGGTCGTCGGCTGGCATATCTCCAACGAATACGGCGGAGATTGCCATTGCGACTATTGCCAGGAAGCGTTCCGCGACTGGCTGAAGGCCGAATACGGGACGCTGGAAGCGTTGAACGCCGCCTGGTGGACGTCCTTCTGGGCGCACACGTATACGAGCTGGTCCCAGATCGAGTCGCCGTCGCCGCGGGGGGAGAACATGGTGCACGCGCAAAATCTCGACTGGCGGCGCTTCGTGACCGCGCGTACGGTCGACTTCTGCGCCCACGAGATCGCGGCGGTGCGTCCGTACAACCCCGAGCTGCCCGTCACGACCAATCTGATGGAGGGCTACGAAGGACTGGATTACCGCAAGTTCGCCGACATCTTGGACGTCGTCTCCTGGGACGCCTATCCGAAGTGGCACGGCGCGCGGGACGACATCGAAGTCGCGGCTTGGTTCGCGTACAATCACGATCTGTTCCGCTCGCTCAAGGACAAGCCGTTCCTGCTTATGGAGAGCACGCCGAGCATGACCAACTGGCAGCCGATCAGCAAGCTGAAAAAGCCTGGTATGCACAAGCTGGCTTCCTTGCAGGCCGTCGCCCATGGCTCCGATTCGGTGCAGTACTTCCAGTGGCGCAAAAGCCGCGGCTCGAGCGAAAAGCTGCACGGCGCGGTCGTCGACCATGTCGGGCACGAGCATACGCGCGTTTTCGC
Source organism: Cohnella sp. OV330 (assembly GCF_900112065.1). Classification (GTDB taxonomy): domain Bacteria; phylum Bacillota; class Bacilli; order Paenibacillales; family Paenibacillaceae; genus Cohnella. The sequence goes on along the minus strand of NZ_FOKE01000004.1, from coordinate 574,910 downwards.
CGATGTGGCGGACCTGGGCGAGACGCTGAAGCGAATCGCGGACGCGGCGGGGACCGGCGTAAATGCCCGCGCCGCGCTTTTGACCGACTGGGACAACCGCTGGGCGGTCAACGATTCGCAAGGGCCGCGCAATGCGGGCGTTCATTACGAAGACACCTTGATGGAGCACTACCGCGCGCTGTGGTCGCTCGGCATTCAGGTGGACATCATCGGCTCCGAGGAAGAGCGGGATCTCTCCCGCTACGACCTGATCGCAGCCCCGATGATGTATCTGTGCCGCGCCTCTATAGGCGAACGCCTGGAGCGCTTCGTCGAGGCGGGGGGCACGCTCGTCGCTACCTACTGGAGCGGCGTCGTCGACGAGCATGACCTGTGCCATCTCGGCGGATTTCCCGGGCCGCTCCGCAGGACGCTCGGCATCTGGGCGGAGGAGATCGACTCGCTGTACGACGACGAACGCAACGCGCTCGTCCCGATCGAAGGCAACGCGCTCGGCTTAACGGAGACGTACGAGTCGCGCGAGTTGTGCGAGCTCGTGCATCTTGAAGGCGCGACGGCGCTGGCGACGTATCGCGACGACTTTTACGCCGGTCGCCCTGCGCTCACGGTCAACTCCCTTGGCCGAGGCAGCGCTTTTTACCTCGCGACCCGGGCCGACGCCGCGCTGCTTGACGCGCTGTACGCCAAGCTCGCAGGCAGGCTGGCACTGCCGAGGGCGATCGCGGCGGATCTGCCGCGCGGCGTGACGGCGCATGTCCGCACGGACGGCGAATCGGATTATGTGTTCGTGGAAAATTACAGCGGCGCGAGCCAACGCGTCAAGCTGGACGGCCGGGCTTACCAGGACGCCGAGACCGGGGAGCCGATAACGGGCGACGAGCTCAGCCTGGCGCAGAACGGCGTGCGCGTGCTGATCCGGGCCACCGAATAAAATACGAATCGCGACCGCTTCCCTTTTTTTGGGGGAAGCGGTTTTAATTTGCCCGAAGAAAGCGCTATTATAAAATGGCAAATGAATCGTCGGTTCTATTACTGAAGCAATATCGGGGCCTCGTACCGGTTTACACATTCTGGAGAGGATGGAGAAGGACGATATGACGGATGAGCGCGGGTTACCGGATGTTCTCAAGGGATTAAACGGGAACGCGATCAAGACGGTCGAGGAGTGGCATAACACGAGGCGACCCGAAATTTTGGAATTGTTCCGCACGTACGTATACGGCAGAGAACCGGTCGATCGGCCGGCATCCCAGATTTTTGAGACCGTCGTCACGCCGGGCACGATGAACGGCGCCGCAGTCCGCAAGCAGGTCGAGATTCGCTTCGAAGGCCCGGGAGGGACGGGGAAGATCCGCCTGGTGCTTTTCGTCCCGAGCGAGGGAAAAGGGCCTTATCCTTCCTTCTTGTTTCTCAACAATCGGGGAGTCACGGAGTTGGATCCGGAGCGGCGCGCCATCTCCATGTTCTGGCCCGCGGAGCGGATCGTCGCCCGGGGATACGCGGCGGCCGCGCTCGACCTCGAGGATGCGGATCCGGACGTCGACGAGGGCCATCGCAACGGGGTGCACGGCATCTTCGACGAATACGACGGCGAACGCCCGAAGGATGCTTGGGCTACGATCGCAGCCTGGGCATGGGCGGCGCGCCGCGCAATGGATTATTTGGCGACGGACCCGGACCTCGATGCCGGCCGGGTCGCCGTCGCGGGGCATTCCAGGGGCGGCAAAACCGCGCTCTGGGCCGGGGCCCTGGACGAGCGCTTCGCGCTGGTCGTGAGCAACGAATCCGGCAGCACGGGGGCCGCGCTGTCGAGAGGCAAGCGCGGCGAGACGATCCAAGCGATCAACGAGCGGTTCCCGCACTGGTTCAACGGCAATTATAAATCCTTCAACGGCCGCGAGGAGGCGCTGCCCGTCGACCAGCACATGCTGCTCGCGGCGATCGCGCCGCGCTCCGTGTACGTAGCGAGCGCCGTGCAGGACGAGTGGGCGGATCCCGCATCGGAGTTCGCGTCGCTTATAGAGGCCTCCCCGGCGTACCGGCTGTACGGCTATAAGGGTTTGGGGGATGCAAGTTTCCCGGCGCCGGAATCGCCGCTGTTCGGAGAGCGGATGGGCTATCATCTGCGCAGCGGCGGCCACGACCTGACGGCGTACGATTGGGATCGGTTCATGGACTTTGCGGATGCAGGCGCGTTGAAGTGATTCTTAGAAGTTCCGAGGCCATACGGCGCGTTATAGATACGGCACCTGAACGGGCTAATCCCGTCCCGGGTGTCGTTTTCTTTGCATCGGCCTCGACGCGGACATGCTGTCTCGGTGCATTGCTCGTGATCGCGTACAATGCGTCAAACGAAATTTAGCGATCCTTACAATCCTTGTCGCTCCGCACTGTCCATCGCCAGCCGAAGACGCTAAGATAGGAATAAGCTAACAAGAGATGTTTGCAATAGTGACATAATCGGCGATCCAGATCCATTCGTTCGCCTAGGAAAGGGAGGATCCCGATGAGCCTTGAAGCGTTGAACGAGCGCGTGAAAACCGATCTTGCCTATCTGGCGTTCGGCGGAGCGACCTGGGTCCGTCCGATGGCGCATCCGGAAGGCCACGTCTACGACGCGGTCATCGTCGGCGGCGGGCAGAGCGGATTAGGGATCGCTTTCGGCCTCTTGCGCGAGCGGATCTATAATATTCTGATCGTCGACGAGAATCCCGAAGGCGCGGAAGGCCCGTGGGAGACGTATGCCCGGATGATGACGCTGCGGACGCCCAAGCATCTCACCTCGATCGATCTGGGCGTGCCGTCGCTGACGTTCCGTTCCTGGTGGGAAGCGCAGTTTGGTGCTGAGGGCTGGGAGCGGATCGACAAAATTCCGCGCGGCGACTGGATGAACTACCTGCGCTGGTACCGCAAGACGCTGAATCTGCCCGTCGTCAACGAGACGAAGCTGAAGCTAGTGGAGCCTGCGGGCGAAGGGCTCCATCGTCTGCATCTCGAAGGCGCGGGCGCGCCATCGCCTGCGGTGCTCGCCCGCAAGGTCGTGCTGGCCACGGGCATCCAGGGCGGCGGCGAATGGCATGTGCCGCCGATGATCGCGGACAGCCTGCCGCCGCATCTCTACGCGCATACGTCGCAGGCGATCGACTTCGCGGCGCTTCGCGGCAAAAAGATCGCCGTGCTCGGCGGCGGCGCATCCGCCTTCGACAATGCCAACTTCGCGCTCGGCGCAGGCGTTGCCGAGGCGCATGTATTCGTCCGCCGCCGGGCGCTGCCGCGCGTCAACCCGATCCGCCAGATGGAGGGCTCGGGCATGATCGAGCGCTTCCCGGCGCTGCCGGACGCGGACAAATATGCGGTCATCTCGCACTTTTTCAAGTTTAACCAGCCGCCGACCAACGATACGTTCGAGCGCGCGAGCGCCTGGCCCGGCTTCGCGCTGCATCTCGGCGCGCCGTGGCTCGCGGTGCGGCCCGAAGGGGACGGCGCGATCGTGACGACGCCGCAGGGCGAGCATCGCTTCGACTTCCTCATCGTCAGCACCGGCCTGCTCACCGATCCGGCGCTGCGCCCCGAGCTCGCGCGCGTCGAGCGGCATATCGCCCGCTGGAGCGACCTGTACGCGGCGCCGGCCGAACTTGCGAGCCCGCTGCTGGACGCGCACCCCTACCTGACGCCTGGATTCGCCTTCACGAGCCGCGACGAAGCCGGCAAGGCGACGCTGCACGGACTTTTTACCTTTAACTATTCCGCGCTTATCAGCTGCGGCATCTCCGCTTCGGCGCTGTCCGGCATGAAGTACGGTATTCCGAGACTCGTCTCCGCGCTGGCCGACCAGCTGTTCCTTGACGACCGCGACGAGACGCTGGGCCGTTTTTACGCTTACGACGTTCAAGAATTCGTCGGCGAATGGCCGCGCCGATCCGTAGAAGCATAGGTGAAAGACGACCGCCTCGCCATCGTCATCGCAAGCATCTTATCCGCTAGGGACGGTAGCCGAGGCATTGCGCGCGCAATCGCTGGGCTTCGATTGCGTCGGCACCACTTTGCACGGTTATACGCTCCATACGGCAGGCGGCAAGCTCTACGCGGACGACTTTCGTTTCCTGCGGGAAGTCGTTCAGGCGGTCACGGCACCCGTCATCGCCGAAGGCAACGTGCTGACGCCGGAGATGCTGCAGCGCTGCCTCGAGCTCGGCGCCTATTCGACCGTCGTCGGCGGAGCCATCACACGGCCCAACGAGATTACGCGCAGATTCGTCGAAGCGATCCGTACCTGATGCGCAGCGAAGCATGTAAAAGCGGACCCGCATGAATTCGCGGGTCCGCTTTTCGCTTGCGCGAAGCCGGCTTCGGCGACAAGCTTGCCGGCAGAACGGCAGCTTTTCGCCGTTTTAACGATATCCCCTTCCAGCAGGCAACAGGCATTCCTCAGTCGTTTTAACGATATCCCCTTCCAATAGGAAATTGGCATTCCGCAGTCGTTTTAACGATATCCCCTTCGCGCAGGAGCGCCTCCGAGCAACCTAAACCGCTCGTCGCGGCGGGGCGCTATCGCAAGCGCTGCATCTCGTTCCTGACCGAAAGGGATACCGTTCAAACGCGCGCAATCGCGATGTCGTCCGCGGCCGCGCCGGCGGCTTGCTCGTCGCCGCCCATCTGCATGGTTCCGCGTTCGGTGGGCGCGTGCCCGTAAATATTGCGGTAGGCGCGAAAGAAGGAGGAATAATGGCCGAAGCCTGCGTTCAGGGACGCGGCGCTCGCGGTCTCGCCCTGCATCATGAGCTGCCTGGCGAGCGCGACGCGTTTATGGATGACGTAGTTGCCGACGGTCGTACCGGTCGCTTTGCGGAATATTTTGTTCAAATGATGCTTGCTGACGAAAAAGCGGGCGGACAGCTCGTCCAGGGAGATGTCTTCGGCGATATGGGCGTTCAGGTAGGCGATGATGCGCTCGACGGTCTGCCTCGGACGCTCCTCGCCTTCGGCGCGATGGATCGTACGGCTCATATGGAGCAGCTGAGACAGCAGCGCGCCGAGGCGAATCCGCAGCGACAGGTCCCGGATCTCGTCGCTCATCCCCGCGCAAGCCATGAGCTGCTCGAAAAAGTCGCGCATGCCGAACCGGTCGGCATGGGTCAAATAAATGTCATCCGGTCCGGCGGCTTCGCGAAACGGCGAAAGCAGCAAGGCGCGTTCCTCCAGAGACAGGATGGCCGGCTCGAAGTGGACCGCGTACCGTTCGTAAGGGCGGTCGCTCTCGACCTTCACGCCGTGAAACACGTTAGGGGAAATCAACAGCAGGCTGTGCGGCTGCGGCACGTAATCGACGCCTTCGACAAGATAGCTCGCTTCGCCTTCTACGAAGTAGAAGAGCTCGTAAAAGGGGTGGCAATGCAGCGCGTAAGCATCGGTTCTGCGTCGGTCCAGGCCATGGTGAAAGTAAACGGATTCGGTGTACAGCTGCGAAATGTTACCCATTTTTTCACCCCGTCCTCGCTAAGCGTCCATTCAACACCGCTATATTCGCAATGTCAGTCGTGCTTTTCACAATGGATGCGCGCTTCCGAATCACTATACTTAAAGGTATCACAAATCCGGCACGAATGACGAGGAGGAAGTCGTAACCGATGAAGTTGGGCGCTCAGCTGTACACCGTAAGATCCTATCTCCAGACGGAGACGGACATTCGCAGATCGCTTGAGAGGATTGCAAAAATCGGGTATACGTCGATCCAGGTGTCGGCGATGGGCAGCATCCCCCCGGAGACGCTGAGGCGCGTATGCGACGAGCTGGGCCTGACGATCGCGCTGACGCATGTAAGCGCTGACCGCCTGCTGAACGATACCGAGGCGCTCATCCGGGAGCACGAAATTCTGGGTTGCAAATATATCGGTCTCGGCGCGCTCGCCGAAAAGTACCGGACGACGGAATGGTACGAATATTTCGCCCGGGACTTCCGCAAGGCCGCGGCCGCGATCGCCGATTCCGGCAAGCTGTTCATGTATCACAACCACAACTTCGAATGGCAGAAAATCGGCGGCAAGCGGCTGATCGAGCGGCTGATCGAAGACTTCTCGCCGCAGGAGATGGGCATCACGCTCGACACGTACTGGGTACAAGCCGCAGGCGCGGACGTCTGCGAGTGGATCGCGAAGCTCGCCGACCGCATTCACTGCGTCCATCTCAAGGATATGGACGTTCGGGGCATGGAGCAGGTCATGGCGCCCGTCATGGCGGGCAACATGAACTTCCCCGCGATTCTGGAAGCGATCAAGCGGGCGGGCACGACCGAATATCTGCTGGTCGAACAGGATACGTGCGAGGGCAGTCCGTTCGATTGCCTGGAGACCAGCTATCGCAATCTCGCAGCGCTCGGATATCGCTGACAGCCAATACCGGACAAGGGAGCGTTTTTAGATGAAGCAGCTGAAGCTTGGCATCATCGGCATGGGGAACATGGGATCCTCGCATGCGAAAAATATAGCGGCGGGCGCCGTTCGGGACGTGTTGCTGGCCGCGGTGGCCGAGCGCGAACCGGATCGGCTCGAGCAGGCCAAAGCGTACCTGCCTGCGCAGACCGCGCTGTTCGATTCTCCGGAGGCGCTGATGGACAGCGGGCTGTGCGACGCCGTGTTGATCGCGACGCCGCACTACGAGCATCCGGAACTTGCGATCAAGGCGTTCGAGCGCGGCCTGCACGTGCTGTGCGAGAAGCCTGCGGGCGTCTACGCCAAGCAGGTGCGGGAGATGAACGAACGGGCTGCGGCGAGCGGCGTCGTGTTCGCGATGATGTTCAACCAGCGGACGAACCCCGTATATCGCAAAATGCACGAGCTGGTGAACGGCGGCGAGCTTGGCGCCGTCAAGCGCGTCAACTGGATCATTACGGATTGGTACCGGACGCAGGTTTACTATGATTCGGGCAGTTGGCGGGCGACCTGGGCCGGCGAAGGCGGCGGGGTGCTGCTCAACCAATGTCCGCACAACCTCGACCTGCTCCAATGGATTTGCGGCATGCCGAGCCGCGTGCGCGCCTTTTGCCATAACGGGAAATGGCACGATATCGAGGTCGAGGACGACGTCACCGCGTATCTCGAGTTCGAGAACGGCGCGACCGGCGTTTTCGTGACGAGCACGGCGGATTGCCCGGGCACGAACCGGCTCGAGATCACGCTCGAGTGGGGCAAGCTCGTCTGCGAGCATGACAAGCTGACGCTTTACAAGCTCGACCGCAACGAGCGCGAATTCTGCTTCGACAAAAACGTCGGCGGCTTCGAGCGCCCGTCCTGGACGGCGAGCGAGATTGCCGCCGAGGGAGAAAATCCGCAGCATCTCGGCGTCATCGCCGCCTTCGCGGGACGCATCCTGAACGGCACGCCGCTTACGGCGGACGGCGCGGAGGGAATTCGCAGCCTCGAGCTGTCCAACGCGATGCATCTGTCCAGCTGGCTCGAGCGAACGGTCGACATGCCGCCGGACGAGGACTTGTTCCTCGCGGAGCTGAACAAGCGCGCAGCCGCATCGCGGCATAAGACGGGGACCGGCGCAGTCTTCAGTACGGAAGGGAGCTACGGATCGTGAGCGATACGCAAAAAAGCGACGGCATGAATTATGCGCCGAAGGGAAAACCGAGTCCTGTCGTCTCGCCGGGCGAGTTCGCGTTCGCGGCGATGTCGCTCGACCATGGCCATATTTACGGCATGGCGAACGGATTGACGGAGGCCGGCGCGACGCTGAAGTGGGCGTACGACCGCGACCGGGAGAAGGCCGAGCGCTTCGCAAAGTCTTTCCCGGGGGTCAGGATCGCGGATAACGAATCCGAAATCTTAGACGATCCGGAGATCCGGCTCGTCGCGGCGGCGGCGGTGCCTTCCGAGCGGTGCGCGCTGGGCTTGCGCGTCATGGACGCCGGCAAGGACTACTTCACGGACAAGTCGCCGTTCACGACGCTGGCGCAGCTTGCGTCCGCGCGGCGGAAAGCGGCGGAGACGGGCCGCAAGTACATGGTTTATTACAGCGAGCGCATCCATTCGGAAGCGGGCGTCTACGCGGGACAGCTCGTTCGGGACGGCGCGATCGGACGCGTGCTCCAGGTGATCGGGCTCGGTCCGCATCGGCTGAACGCGGCTTCGCGGCCGGAGTGGTTTTTTCAAAAAGAAAAGTACGGCGGCATCCTGTGCGACATCGGCAGCCATCAGATCGAGCAATTTCTTTATTACGCCGGCTGCGCCGACGCGAAGGTGCTGCACAGCAAGGTGTCGAATTACGCGAATCCGGCATATCCGGAGCTGGAGGATTTCGGAGATGCGACGCTCGTCGGAGAAAACGGGGCCACGCAGTACTTCCGCGTCGACTGGCTGACGCCGGACGGCCTCGGCACGTGGGGGGACGGCCGCACGACGATTCTCGGCACCGAGGGCTACATCGAGCTCCGTAAATACGTCGATATCGCGCGCGACAGGTCCGGCGACCATGTGTACTTGGTCAACCGGGACGGGGAATTCCACGAAGCGGTAGGCGGCAAGGTCGGCTTTCCGTTTTTCGGCGAGCTGATCCTGGATTGCATCCATCGGACCGAGCGGGCGATGACGCAGGCGCATGCCTTCAAGGCGGCGGAGCTCTGCCTGGTCGCGCAGGACCAAGCGATTCGCGTCTGATTTTTTATCGGCTTCGTCCTCATAAATGAAGCGGTCCGCCCCTTTAACAGGGGAAAGGACCGCTTCTTCTTTTTTGCGCGGAAGAGCTTGTCAGACGACCAAAAATCCCGGCGGCAAGCAGCCCGTACGGCGTATCATTCTGACTTGCTCGGCCTTCAAACAATAGCTCGAGATGATCAGAGAACCGGGACCTCGTCCGCCGAATAAGGACTTCAGATCCGGGATGTTCGTCGTGCCGCGGTAAATGCGGAAGTGCCCCTGGAAGTTCGCCCGGCTGAAAAGCACGAGCGTCGCTTCTTTACTCGGAGCGTAGAAGCGAAGGCTGCCAAGGTGACTGTACAGGCGGTCCAAATTGCGAAGCGCCCGGTTGCCCCGCCATACGTAACGGCACCCGCAGTAGTTTTTCTTGCTGTAGAGCCAGAGTCTCGGGTAGAGCTGAGAGATCGTTGCGCGCATCGGCGATTCCACCTCCTTCCCTCCCGATAGGATATGACGGCGGCGGACAGGCCGACTGGGGATAAGCAGCGTGCCGAACGTCTATTTTCGATGATTTAAGCTTGACAGCGAGCTGCATATCAAACTAATATTACCTGCAAACACGGAATAATAAGGAGGGAAATGAATTGAATATCGAAAATATCGAAGCCTTCGTGCATGTCCTCCATTACGGCAGCTTTAACAAGGCGGCGGAAGCGCTTTTTCTGTCGCAGCCATCCGTTACGGCGCGCATCCAATCGCTTGAGCGCGAGCTGGACTGCCAGCTGTTCGACCGCGTCGGCAAGCAGGTGCTGCTGACGAACAAAGGCAAGCTGTTCAGGCCCTACGCTGAACAGCTGCTCGATACGTACCGCAAAGGCAAGCAGCAGGTCAGGCAGACGCAAGCCGCCAAGGAAGAGGTGCGGATCGGGTGTACCGTCTCCGCCGCCCAATATTTGCTCCCGCTGATCCTCCCCGCGTTCAGGAGACGTCACCCTTCGCTGCGGCTGAAGCTGACGACGGCGACGTCCGAGGAGATCGGCGCACGCGTGCTGGCCAAGGAGCTCGACATCGGCTTCGTCCGTAAATTCAATCATCCCGGCCTGAATTCCGCCGTCCTGTACGAGGATCCGATCCGGCTTTACGTCCACCGCGAGCACGCGCTGGCGTCCAACCCGCAGCCTCGAATCGAAGATCTGTCCCTCGAGCCGCTCCTCTTCTTCGAATGCGGCGCGCTCGATTGGCTTCGCATTCACCGCGTGTTCGAGAGCCAGGGGCTGCTGCCGAATCTCATCTTGCAGACGGACAACGCCGAGACGGCCAAGCGCCTGCTGCTTCAACAGGAAGGCATCTGCTTCCTGCCGGGCATGAGCGTCCGCCGCGAAGAACGCGAAGGGACGCTCGTCCCGATCGGCTTCCCGGAGACCGCGGGGATCGGTCTTATGACCAGCCTCATCAACGGACAAGGGGAAAACGAGGCGTTCGCGCGCTCGCTGAAAGAGATCGCAAACCAGGTTTTGTCGGGCTCGGACCCCGCTTATCGGATTGTGTGATTCGCATATAGAACTTATCTATTAAAAACCGTATTGACGCGCTTCAAGCAAGCGTGTAGATTATTGAACATATAATCCTTACTAAACGGGTAAGAATTATAAACTATTAATTAACGGACGAATCGACCCGACATCCGGAGATCGTCGTGACATGCAGCAGAACACGAGAAAAGGGTGGAGGATTAATATGAAAAACAGATTATGGACGGGCGCGGCAAGCTTGGTATTAACGGCAACGGTAGCGGTGACGGCGGGCTGCGGCAACAAAAACGACAACGGCGCCGCGGCAGCGACGAGCGCCGCATCGGCAACTTCGAAGGCATCGGCGTCGGCTCCGGCCTCCGCATCGGCCAGTACGGCTCCGGACGGCGAAGTCAAGAAGATCGTCGTCGGCACAGGCACGCAGTTCCCGAAGGTCGCGTTCCTGGACGACAAAGGGAAGCTGACGGGATTCGACGTCGAGCTCGTGAAGAAGATCGACGAGCGTTTGCCCGGCTATGAATTCGAGCTTCAGACGATGGACTTCAGCAACCTGCTGCTGAGCCTGGAAACGAAAAAAATCGACTTCGTCGCTCACGAAATGGAAAAAAATCCGGAGCGCGAACAAAAATACCTGTTCAACAAAGAGGCGTACGCGCATTGGCGCAACAAGATCATCGTTGCCAAGGACAACGATACGATCAAATCGCTCAACGATCTCGTAGGCAAAAAGGTGCTCACGGGCGCGACGAGCGCCGAAGCGCAAATTCTCGAGAACTACAACAAGGACCATGACAAGAAGATCAATATCGTCTATCAAAGCGGCGCGGCGAACGATACCGTCAGCCAAGTCGCCACGGGTCGCGTGGACGCGATCATCGGCGCCGACTTCACGCTCTCCCTCATCGATCCCGAGAGCAAGCTGAAGACGGTCGGAGACGATCTCAGCGAAGCCGACATCCTGTTCGTCTTCCGCAAGAACGAACCGGAATCGCAGCAGCTCGCCGACGACATCGACGGCGCGATCAAGGAACTCAAGGCAGACGGCACGCTCGGCAGTCTCAGCAAAGAATGGCTGGGTCAGGACTTCACGGCCAACCTCTCCAAGTAGCGTATGAAAGGGTGAAAGCCGATGGGAACATCCGTCGATGTCTCCTACGTATTCGAGTATTTTGTCCGGCTGCTGCCTTCCGTGGGGATCACGCTGAAGATCGTGGTTTTCTCGCTCCTGATCGGTTCGGCGGTCGGCATGCTCGTCGCCCTTCCCCGTCTTTACCGGATCCCCGTGCTGCAGCGGCTGTCTCAGGTGTACGTGTCTTTTTTTCGGGGCACGCCGCTGCTTATCCAGCTGTTCCTGATCTATTACGGCCTGCCCGAGCTGCTGAAGCTGGTGGCGGTGGACGTGTCCCGGACGCCGGTGCTCGTCTTCGTCGTCACGGCCTACGCCCTGCATAGCGGCGCCTTCATCTCGGAGGCGATCCGTGCGGCCGTGGGCGCCGTGGACCGCGGTCAAGTCGAGGCCGGCTACGCGATCGGCATGACCGGCTTTCAAGCGTTCCGCCGCGTCGTGCTGCCGCAGGCGATCGCCGTAGCGATGCCGGTGCTCGGCAATCTCATCATCGCCAATTTGAAGGACACGTCGCTGGCGTTTTCCCTCGGCATCATGGAGCTGACGGGGAAGGCGCAGACGCTGCCGACGATGTCCCAACGCTTTTTCGAATCGTATCTGGCGCTTGCGCTTCTGTACTTCATCCTGAGCTTCGTGCTTGAAAAGCTGCTCTACCGGCTGGAAAGGCGACTGCTCCGCCATGAGGCGACGGACGGCGCTGCTCCATCCAGGGTGCGCCGCCGCCGCGTCAAAGACGGCGATGCAAGCGGCAGGCTCAATCTGACCGAAGAGGGGGCGCTGCGATGAAGCTAGATCCGGCATTCATCTGGGAAGCCTTTATCAAGCTGCTCGCCGCGATCCCGACGACGCTCGAGATTACCGCCGTATCTGTCGGATGCGGCTTCGTCATCGGCATCGTCACCGCGCTGGCCCGCATTTACCGGGTGCCCGTCCTTCGGGAGATCTCATCCGCTTACGTCACGTTCATTCGCGGCACGCCGATGCTGACCCACCTGCTCATGGTCATGTTCGGCCTGCCGATCGCCATCGACGCGCTGTCCGGCGCGCTCGGACTTTCCTTCAGCTCCGTTCAAATTCCGATGATCGGCTTCGCGTACGTCGCGTTCTCGCTCACGGCCGGCGCTTATATGTCGGAGGTCGTCCGTTCGGGCCTGCTCGCCGTGAACCGCGGCCAGATCGAAGCCGCATACGCGGTCGGCATGACGACCTGGCAGGCGCTTCGGCGGATCGTGTTCCCGCAGGCTTTCGCGTCCGCGCTGCCCAATCTGTCCAATTCATTGATCGGGATGCTGCACGGCTCGACGCTCGCCTTCACCGCTTCGGTCGTCGAGATCAACGCGAAGGCGCAGATCGTCGCATCGACCAACTGGAAGTTTTTCGAATCGTATATCGCGGCCGCGCTGATCTTCTGGGGGCTAACGATCGTCATCGAACGGTTGACGGCGCTGCTCGAGAAGCGGGTCGCCCGCTATGACAGAGGAGGGGTCGCATGATTGCCTTGAAGGAGATTCGCAAGTCGTTCGGCCGTCACGAAGTGCTGAAGGGCATCGATCTCGAGGTCGAAAAAGGCGAGGTCGTCGCTATCTTGGGACCGAGCGGCTCCGGCAAGACGACGCTGCTGCGCTGCATCAACTACTTGGAGCGTCCGGGCAGCGGGCGCATTCAAATCGGCGACGTCGCGGTCGATTGCGGCCACCCGTCCAAAAAGGAAATTCATCGCCTTCGCGGACGCTCCGCCATGGTGTTTCAACAATATCATCTGTTCCGCCACAAGACGGCGCTGCAGAACGTCATGGAAGGGCTCATCGTCGTGCAAAACGTGCCGAAGGAGGAGGCGCGGAAGCGCAGCGTAGAGCTGCTCGAAAAGGTCGGCCTCGGCGCTAAGCTCGACGCTTATCCGAGCCAGCTGTCCGGCGGACAGCAGCAGCGGGTCGGCATCGCCAGGGCGCTGGCGCTCAATCCGGACGTCATTTTGTTCGACGAGCCGACGTCGGCGCTCGATCCCGAGCTGGTCGGCGAGGTGCTCGCCGTCATCCGCAAGATCGCCCGCGAGGGCATCACGATGATCATCGTCACGCACGAGATGGCGTTCGCGCAGGAAGTGGCGAGCCGCATCGTGTTCATGGACGACGGCGCCGTCATCGAGGAAGGCGCGGCGTCCGAATTTTTCCGATCGCCGCGGGAGGAGCGCACAAGGCAGTTTCTGCGCCGCATGACCCCCGAGGCCGTCTATAACATCTAATTCGAACGGAGCTGGGACCTATGGCCTTATCCCTTGGCATCTTGGACCAAAGCATTGTTTTCCCCGGACGCACGCCGTCCGAGGCGCTGCATGGCACGATCCGGCTGGCGCAGCTTGCCGAGGAACTCGGCTACGACCGGTTTTGGGTCGCCGAGCATCACGATTCGCCCACGGTGGCCGGCTCGTCGCCCGAAGTGTTGATCTCCCATTTGCTCGCCCGCACCTCGAAGATCCGCGTCGGTTCCGGAGGCGTCATGTTGCAGCATTACAGCCCGTACAAGGTCGCAGAGAACTTCAACGTGCTCGCGACGCTCTCGCCGGGCCGGGTAGAGCTGGGCATCGGGCGCGCCCCGGGCGGTCTTCCGCGGTCGACGCGCGCGCTGCAAGGCGAAGCCGGCCAGTCCGCGGACCTGGAGAGCAAGCTCGGCGAGCTCGAGCAGTTCCTGAGCGGTCCGGCGGGCGAAGCGCATCCGCTCGCAGGCGTCCAGGCGAACCCGCTGCCCGCAGCTCCGGCGGCCATCCATCTGCTCGGCACGAGCGTGTCGAGCGCCGAGCTGGCGGCGAAGCGCGGGTATCCTTACGCGTTCGCGCTGTTCATCAACAACGACCCGGCCACGGCCGCGCGCGCCTTCGAAACGTACCGTACGAATTTCGATTACAGTACGGGCCGACAGCCCAGGGCGATCCTCGCCTTGTCGGTCATCGCCTCGGACACCGAATCTGAGGCGGCGGAGCTCGCCGGCGAGTTCAAAAACGTGCGCGTCACGCTGGCGAGCGGCAAAACCGTCAACGTCGGCACGCTCGAGCAGGCCGAGGAGTTCGCCCGGCAAGCCGGCGAGACGTTCACGGCGGAGGTGCGCGACGCGGACATTACCCGCGGCACAAAGGAGCAGGTTCGCGAGCGCCTGCTGGAGCTGGCGGAGACGTACGGCGTGAGCGAGCTGCTGTTCACGACGATTTTGGCGGACTTCGAGAAGCGCGAGCGCTCGATCCGATTGATCAAGGAAGCGTTCGAGGAGCTGCCAGTCGGCGTCGACTGAGCGCGGGAGCGAAAGGCGCTGACGCCAGTCGCACGAATGCGCGACCGCAGGAGCGAAGGAGGGACACGAGATGAGTCTACAGGCAGAGGAGCCGCTCGTTCGGCGGCTGATCGAAATCCGGCGCCGGCTGCACGCCAATCCGGAGCTGTCCGGCGAAGAGTTCGAGACGACCGCGGCGATTCGCGAGTGGCTCGGGCAGGAAGGCATCCGAATCGCGGATTATCCGCTGAAGACCGGTCTCGTCGCCGAGATCGGCGGCTTGCGGGAAGGCCCGATCGTCGCGCTGCGCGCGGATATCGACGCGCTGCCGATCCAGGAGGAGACAGGACTCCCGTTCGCCTCGCGGCGGCCGGGCGCGATGCATGCGTGCGGACACGATTTTCATACGGCGGCGCTCATCGGCGCGGCCGTGCTGCTGAAGCGCCGGGAAGCGGAGCTGCCCGGCACGGTGCGCCTGCTGTTCCAGCCGGCGGAGGAAAAGGCGAAGGGCGCCGCGCAAGTGATCGAGAGCGGCGCGCTGTCTGGCGTGGCCGCGGTGTTCGGCCTGCACAACAAACCGGATCTGCCGGTCGGGACGATCGGCATCCGGTCCGGCCCGATCATGGCCGCCGCGGACGGCTTCGCGGTCGAAGTCGACGGGAAGGGGACGCATGCCGCGGTGCCGGAGGCGGGGCTTGATCCGCTCATTACGGCCGCGCACATGCTGACGGCGCTGCAGAGCATCGTCAGCCGCAACGTCAGCTCGCTCGACAGCGCCGTCGTCAGCGTCACCCGGCTCAGCGCCGGTACGTCCTGGAACGTCATACCCGAAAAGGCGATCTTCGACGGGACGATCCGCACCTTCGACGAAGGCGTCCGCGCCGAGGTGCGCCGCCGCTTCGAGCAGGTGGTGGACGGCGTGGCGGCCGCCTTCGGCACGACGGCGCGCACGCGCTGGACCGGCGGGCCGCCGCCGGTCGTCAACGACCCGCGCTGGGCGCATTCGGCGGCGATAGCCGCCAAGCGGGCGGGACTCGCGGTCGTGGAGCCGAAGCCTTCGCCGGCGGGCGAGGACTTCGCGCTTTACCTGAAGGAAGCGCCGGGCGCTTTCGTCTTTCTGGGCACGAACGGTCCGCGCGAATGGCATCATCCCGCCTTCGACGTCGACGAGTCCGCGCTTCCGCACGCCGCCGCCTATCTCGCGTCCGTGGCGCTTCAAGCGCTGGCGGAACTGTCCGGCGAAAAGTCTGCCGGATCCGAGCCGGATGAGGCGCATGCCGAAGCGGTGACGCGGGCATGAGCGGCGTTCGCGTATACGACGTCATCGTCGTCGGCGCCGGCTCGATGGGAATGAGCGCCGGCTATCATCTAGCCGCTCGCGGCCTGAAGACGCTCCTCATCGACGCGTTCGATCCGCCCCACACGGGCGGAAGCCATCATGGCGAACCCCGGCTGATCCGTCATGTGTATCACGGAGGCCCGCATTATGTCAGGCTTGCGCTTCGTTCCGACGCGCTCTGGCGGGAGCTGGAGGACCGGACGGGCGAACGGCTGCTCGAACGGTCGGGCGTCCTGAACGTGAGCGATCCGGACGCCTACGCATACGACGGCCGTTTCGCCGACGCCGATCGCGAGGGCGTTCGCTATGAGTCGCTGGACGCGCCGGAGATAACGCGGAGATGGCCGGGATGGAACGTGCCGGCGCACTACCGCGGGCTGTACGAGCCGGACGCCGGCTATTTGTACAGCGAGCGCTGCGTTGCCGCGTATCGGCGCGAAGCGTTGACGGCGGGCGCGGAGCTGCTGACGGAAACGGCCGTCCTTGGCATCGAAGCGCGACGCGGCGGCGGTCTTACGGTTAAAACGAGCCGCGGCGAATTCGCGGCCGGCAAGGCGATCGTCACCGCAGGCGCATGGTTCAAATCGCTGGAACCGAGCGTGAAGCTGCCGGTCCGGGCGGTCCGCAAGGTCGTCGGCTGGTTCGAAGCCGACGAGCGGTTCTACGGAGCAGGTCATCTGCCCGGCTTCACGTTCGGCGGACCTTCGGGCGGCTACTACGGCTTCCCGAGCATCGGCGGCGCCGGCGTCAAGATCGGCCGCCACGACGGCGGCCGTCCCTGGCAGCCCGGCGAACGCTTCGAGCCCTTCGGCGCGTATCCGGAGGACGAAGCCGACCTGCGGACGGCGCTCCGGGAATTTCTCCCCGGCGCCGAAGGCCGCCTGATCCACGGCGCGGCATGCAAATACGAGCTGTCCCCGGACGACCAGTTCATCATCGACGCTCATCCGGAGCTTCCCGGCGTACTTCTTGCCGGCGGCTTCTCGGGCCACGGCTTCAAGTTCGCGAGCGCGAACGGCGAGGCTTTGGCCGAGTGGACCGAATCCGGCATTCCCCCGCAAGACCTTCTGCCGTTCTCGCTCTCCCGTTTCCCGTCGGCAACCGCCGTTTCAACCCCATAAGGAGGTCGTATTGAATGAGCAATCATAACGCCGATATCGACGCGTTTTCGAATACTTACGATTGGCTGACGGACGCCGTCCGCGGATTGGACGTATCCGCGCTGACCTGGAAGCCCGGCCCCGGCAAATGGAGCGCCACCGAAGTGCTCGTCCATCTGGCGGACCATCTGATCGTCGTGTCCTTCCGCATTCGCGAGATTTTGTCCGGCTCTCAGGTTCGCCTGCCCGCATTTAGCCAAGACCCTTGGGTCGAAGGCCAATACGGCAACGAGGCGGAAGCATCCGACGTACTCGAGGGCTTCCGCTCGCTGGTCGCTTACAACGCGCGCCTGCTGCATCGGCTGTCTCCCGCGGATTGGGAAAAAGAGGCGATCAACGCCAAGGGCGACCGGGTGACGCTCGCCGACGTCGTGCGGGGGTTCGCGGCGCATGCGAAGCATCATCTCGGCCAGATCGACAGGATCAAGGCCGCCGAGGCCGCCGCTAGCGGGCGAGAGACGTCGGCTGCCGCGCGAGAGGGGGCTTAACGCATGGCGCAAGCTCACGTTCAAGTCCGCGACGCCGAAGACCGCGACCGCGAAGCCATCCGGGAAGTGCTGCTCGCGGCTTACGGCGAATACGAGGGCACGATGCCCGAGGAACGCTGGATCGAATACAAAAACAATATCGCGGCTTCCGTCGACGCACCCGGACCGTTCGCCCGACTGGTGGCCGAATGGGAAGGCAGGCTCGTCGGCAGCGCGGTGTTGTTCGACTCCTCGATCGTCGCATACGGACGCGACCTTGGCATCGAATCCCCGATCATCCGCCTGATCGCCGTGAGCCCCGAAGCCCGCGGCCAAGGCGTCGCCACCGCGCTGCTCCGCGAGTCCGCGATTCGCGCCAAGGCGCACGGCGGCGATACGCTGCACCTTCACACCTCCGACCTCATGGCTTCCGCCGTCCGCCTCTACGAACGCCTTGGCTTCGAACGCGCCTTCGACAAAGACATTTACAACGGCGACATCCTCGTCAAGAGCTACCGGCTCCATCTGAACGACGCCGCGCTGCTGAAGATATAATCCCGATCCCCCATATTAAAGGAGGCAATACTATGAGCGCACGCAAAAAGCTGAAATTCGGCGCCATCATCCACGGCGTCGGCGGCAACATCTCGGCCTGGAGACACCCTGAAATTCCGTCAGACGCGAGCGTCAGTCTCCCATTCTACGTCCAGGCCGCACAGAAGGCGGAGGAAGGCCTGTTCGACCTCGTCTTTATCGCCGACGGCCTTTATATCAACGAAAAGTCCATCCCTCACTTCCTGAACCGTTTCGAGCCGATTACGATTCTATCCGCGCTCGCGGCCGTCACGAAGAAGATCGGGCTCGTCGGCACGCTGTCCTCGTCCTACAGCGAGCCGTTCACGGTAGCGCGCCAGTTCGGCTCGCTCGACCAGATTAGCGGCGGCCGCGCAGGCTGGAACGTGGTGACCTCTCCGCTCGAAGGCTCCGCGCGCAACTACGGGAAAACGGAGCATCCGACTCATGACGAGCGCTACCAGATCGCGGAAGAATATTTGGCGGTGACGAAGGGGCTCTGGGATTCGTGGGAAGACGACGCGTTCGTGCGCGACAAGGCATCCGGCGTGTTCTTCGATCCTTCCAAGCTGCACAGGCTGAATCATAAGGGCAAGTATTTTTCCGTCGAGGGACCGCTCAACGTCGCCCGTTCGAAACAGGGTCAGCCGGTCATCTTCCAGGCAGGATCCTCGGAGAGCGGCAAAAACCTGGCGGCCAAGGAAGCCGACGCCGTCTTCACCGGGCAAGAAAATCTGCAGGAGGCGAAGGCGTTTTACAAAGACGTCAAAGACCGCGCGGTCGCCTTCGGCCGTTCGCGCGACGACATCGTTATCCTGCCGGGCATCGGGCCGATCATCGGCCGCACGCAGGAGGAGGCGGAGCGCAAGTACGAGGAGATCGCCAATCTCGTATCGATCGAAAAAGCGCTGGATTACCTCGGCCGGTTTTTCGAGCATCACGATTTCTCCCAATACCCGCTTGACGAGCCGTTCCCGGATATCGGCGACCTCGGCAGCAACAGCTTCCGCAGCGGCACGGACAAGATCAAGAAGGACGCGCGCGAGCAGGGGCTCACGCTCCGCCAAGTGGCGCTTCGCGCGGCCACGCCCCGCGGCCAATTCATCGGCACGCCGGAGCGGATCGCGGACCAGATCCAGCAGTGGCACGAGGAAGAGGCCGCCGACGGTTTCATCATCCACTCGACGTTCCCGAGCGGCCTGAACGACTTCGTCGCGCATGTGGTGCCGATCCTGCAAGAGCGCGGCATCTACCGCACGGAATACGAAGCAGACACGCTTCGCGGCAATCTCGGCGTACCGATCCCGGCCAACCGTTATACGTTGGCTAAGGCGTCGGTTGAGGTGTAAAGCTCGATAGATCGAGAAAAACGGAACGAAGCAGCGCGATCGCACTGCTTCGTTCCGTTTTTTTGCGTGCGTTTAACGGGTCGAGACGCTGGTACTATGGGACGATACCGACATCGGGTTGAACCGCAAAAGCCGCCACTGGGGAGGTTGCGGAGCAAGGAAACGCTGATGGAGACTACTTTGTGTGATTAGGTCGACAGTTGGTGCGAAGAGATTCTGACGGAGACTACTTTGTGTGATTAAGCCGACAGTTGGTGCGAAGAGACGCTGACGAAGACTACTTTGCATGATTAGACCGACTGTTGGTGCAAAGAGACGCTGACGGAGACTACTTTGCATGATTAGGCCGACAGTTAGTGCAAAGAGACGCTGACGAAGACTACTTTGCATGATTAGACCGACTGTTGGTGCAAAGAGACGCTGACGGAGACGCCAATGCCGTCAAATCGCGGGCGGCACCGCGGACGCGAGCCGGGCGGCTCGCCGGCCGATGATGTCGGCCTGGACGATCGCTTCCGCCAGCAGCCGCTCGCTGACCGGGAACGCCAGCCCTTCGGCAGTGTCGGCGTCGAAGGGCACGTATGCGGCGATTCGGGCGGCGTTATCGGAGGCGGCGCCGGCGAAACCGAGCTCCGCGAGCGTGATCGGCAGCTCGAGCTGGAGATAGAAGCCCGCCCAGTAGGCGGCTTCCTCGTACTGACCTTCCAGCGCCAGCTGCGCAAGCAGGCCGAAGGCCACCTTTTCGCCGTGCAGCGTGCCCCTTGTCTCGGGAAACCACGTCAACGCGTCGTGGATCGCATGGGCGAACGCCGCGCGCCTGCCGTCTCCGGAGATGCTCCCGACGAGACCGGCCAGCAGGAAGATCGCGTCGACGACGTCGGGAAAGGCCGGATGCCGCTTATCCTTTTCGGCATCCCGGTAGACGGCGACCGCTTCGCGCTTCAGCACTTCGAGCGCAAGAAGGGACGTATGCCAGCCGATTCGTCCGTCGAGCCGGCCGTATGTTCCATACGAGACATTGATGCGCGTTTCGTACCACAGCACCACGGTGTCGGCGATGCCCGCCGACAAATACCGAAGAGGCGCCGCGGCGAGCAAGTCGGCGTCCGCCAGCACGAGCGCAGGCGAACCGCTCAGCGGCCGGAGGCCTGCGACTCTGCCTGCGTCGTCGTACAGCACGGTCAAAGCCGACCAGGCCGCGCACGTGGCGGGGACGGTCGGGATCGTGACGACCGGCAGGCCGAGCCGCTCTCCGACGGCCTTGCTCAGGTCAAGCGCGCTGCCGCCGCCGGCGCCGACGACAAGCTCGGCGCCGAACGCTGCGGCTTTCTCCGCATAAATATCGATTTTCGGGGCGGTGCAGTACCCTTCGAACGGATAATGGGCGAACGCGATGCCGTCGTCGTAAAATCGTCCGAGCAGCCCTTCGGACACGCTGCGCCAGGCCGTATGGCCGGCGATGACGACTGCCTTTTTCCCGGCATAAGGCGCCCATGGAGCCGCATCCCGAAGCGCGCCGGGCCGGTTCCAGTATTGCGCCGGCGTTTGGATCTGAATCATCCGACATTCCTCCTTTGCCTATTAAAAAGGGACCGGCGGCCCGGCGAGCGCTAAACGCATCGCAGAGATTTCCGGTCCCCGGCGATCCGGTAGACGTTTTTAAAACAAAGTAATATAGTTGGAATAATAGGTTATATTTTGAGTATAGGTCGATGCCGCTACCATGTCAACGGAGCCGCCCATAGATATTTCCGATCGATGCGGCATGGTTGTTATAATAAGGGTATAGAAGGTAAGGGAAGTGAACGGGATGATACGGGACGCGCTCCTGTGGCTGCGCAAGCTGGGCCTCGATTTGCAATCGGTCAAAACGGCGTTGGCGTGCGGCTTGTCGTGGGTGCTGGCGGAAGCGGTCATGCCGCATTCCTATCCGTACTTCGCGCCGATCGCCGCCATCCTCACGCTTCAGGTGACGGTGGCCGACTCCATCCAGAAGGGATTGTACCGGATCGTCGGCATCGTCGTCGGCATCGGGATCAGCCTGCTGGCCGGCCAATGGCTGAGCGTGAACGCATGGACGGTAGCCTTGGTCGTGCTGGCCGGCCTGGCGGTGTCGAACGCGATGCGACTCAACGCGCAGATCGGCGCGCAGATCGGCGTCTCGGCGCTGCTCGTGCTGGCCTTCGGCAATGCGAACGGCTATGCGGCCTACCGGATCCTGGAGACGCTGCTCGGCTCGGGCGTCGCCGTCGCCGTCAATCTCGCGCTCGTGCCGCGCGATACGACGCGCGAAGCGCTGAACGCGGCGTCGGGTCTCGGCAAAAGGATCGCGGCGGTGCTGCGGGATTATGACGAAGCGGTACGCGGGAAGCGGCGCCCGTCGCAGGTGCTCGAGGAGGCGCGGGGACTGCTGCTGCTCATCCAAAGAGGCAACGAAGCGACCGCGCTCGCGCGGCAGAGCTTGAAGTTCGTGCCGCTCGGACGCATGCGCCGCGAACGGGTCGAGCGCGTCTCGGCCGCGATGGAGCGGCTGGAGCATCTGTCGGTGCAGGCGCGGGGCATCGCTAGAAGCTTGATCGAGCTGGACGAAGCCGGACTGCAGGTCCCGGAGCTCGTCCCGGCGTTTGCGGCGGCGGCGGACTGCGTCGACCGCTTCGCGGACACGGTCACGGACCCGTCGCCGGAGGCGCTGGACAAGCTGCGGGAAGCGACCGAACGGGCAAGAAACGTACAGCTTGAGAGCCTTGGACAGAGCATGGCGGGCGCGGATCCCGAGCGGCTTAAGCTGATCGGCAGCGTATACGCGGATCTCGGCCGAATGCTCACGGAGGTGGTTCGGACGGAGGAAAGTGGGAACGCTTGACGAAATTAACTGTAACCATTATAATAACAGTATAGCCGAAGCCGATACAGAAGAAGGCGATACAGATACCGGCATTCAGGCTTATACCTAAGAACAGGCGGTGATTTGCATGCGATTTGAAATGGGAGAATGGGTGGCCGGCAGGACCAGTCAAGGTGAACTGATACAAGGCTTCGTCAATTCGATTCTGTCGATGCAAGGCGCCGCAGGCATATACGTCACCGCCTCGGATCGCGTCGAAGCGATCGGCACGGAGATCGCGGTGCCTGTCGGCTCGCTGCGGTCGCTGCCGCAGACGACGAAGTACAATGAAGAGCAGCTTCGCAACCTGATCGACGTGTCGCTGGCGATTCGCGATACGACGTGGTTCGGCGAACTGACGAGCGAGCTGGCTAGCCTTCAGACGGCTGCCGGCGAGCGCAGGTCCTCCGAGACGGACGTTCCGGTCGCGTGGCGCAACCGGCTCGGCCTGATCGCCCACGAGTAAGCGCGCCGTGCGCGCCTGCACGCAGCAGACCCCCTGACCGTCCATGAAGACGGCAGGGGGTCTGTTTGCTTGCGGCCTGGAGATCGCCGGCGTATTATACGCCGATGCTCGCGATGAGATTGCGCAGCTTGTCGGCCGATCGATGCAGCAGCTCGCGCTCGAAGTCCGAGATCTTGATATCGATGATCTCGCGCACGCCCTGGCGGTCGACGACGCACGGTACGCCGAGGAAAACGTCCGAAACGCCGTGGTAATCGTGCAGCAGGGTGGAGACATTGAGTACGGCGCCTTCGTCACGCAGGATCGCGGTACAGATCCGGTCGAGCGCGAGGGCGATGGCGTAGTAGGTCGCGCCCTTGGCGCTAATGATCTGATACGCGGCATCGCGCGTATTCGCGAATACTTCTTCTTTGTCGGCGTCGCTTAAGGACAGCTCGGCGCCGGCCACGTTGGCCAGGCTCCAGAGCGGCAGCTCGGAGTCGCCGTGCTCGCCGACGATATGGCCGTGCACGCTGCGCGGGTCGATCTTCAGCTTCTCGCCGATCAGGTAACGGAAGCGCGCGCTGTCGAGCAGCGTCCCCGAGCCGATGATCCGTTCGACCGGCCAGCCCGATTTTTTCCAAGTGATATAGCTCATGATGTCGACCGGATTCGAGGCGATGAGCAGGATGCCCGTCGTATTGTACTTCAGCACCTGTTCGACGATGCTGTCGATGATGACGGCGTTGCGCTTCAGCAGATCGACCCGGGATTCGCCTTCGCGTTGGGCCGCCCCGGCCGTGATGACGATGATATCCGCATCCTTGCAGTCCTCATAGCTGCCCGCCCATAGATCCCCGCCGCCGAGAAACGGCATGCCGTGATTCATGTCGAGCGCGTCGCCGACGGCTTTTTTGTGATTGGCATCGATGAGCACCAGCTCGTCCACCCGGTTGCGCAGCATGAGCGTGTAGGCGGTCGTCGAACCGACGGCTCCCGCGCCGACGATGACAATTCTCGATTTTTTCATCCAATTCCTCTCCTTGCATCGAATCTAGTGTTCGTCTTGCTGCGATTCTTCCATAAAAGGCTTATTGACATAATAATACATGTAGGCCATGAGCACGCCGCCTCCGATCAGATTGCCCAGCGTGACCGGGATCAAGTTGTGGAGGACGCCGCCGAGCGAGATCGTGCCCGGATGGTGCAGCACGAGCGCGATGGCGAACGTGCACATGTTGGCGATGCTGTGTTCGTAACCCGAGATGAAAAAGCAGAAGACGAACAGCATCATCGCGAACATTTTCGCGCCGTTCTCCTTCATCGACATCGGGACGAAAAAGGCGAGACAGACAAGCCAATTGCACAGGATGCCCCGGAAAAACAGCTCGACGACCGGCGTGTTCATCTTCTTGTCCACGACGCTGAGCAGGAAGCCGTTGACGCTCTCGTCCTTGAACAGGGCGGTGGCGAAAATCATGAACGCGAACAAGCAGGCGCCGATGATGTTGCCGGCATAGCTCCAGCACCACAGTTTAATGGTGTCGGTCCAGCGGATTTTCCGGCGAAGCGCCGTGTAGGAGTAGTAAAAAGTGTTGCCGGTAAACAGGTCGCCGCCGCCGTATACGATCAGGATGATCGCCGCGCCGAACGTGATCGCCGCCATCGGATACGTCAGCGGAGAGTGCTCGAGGTAAAAGTAGTTGCCGGTTTTGAAGGCGACGATGACGCCGAAGCCGATGAACATGCTGGCGAGCGCCGAACGGGCGAGATAGCGGAGCTTACTCTGCTTGAATATTTTCATCTTTTTTTCTGCCAGCTTTTCGACCATGCGAAGAGATTCCGTTTCCATCGATTCACCTCGCTTTCACGGATTGGCATAGATACCCAAGGCCTGCCTCGATTATGCCATGGCCGCGGCGCCGGGTCCACGATTTCTTACCCGATCCGCGACCACCGCGGATTTTGTCGTTCGCCGCCATGGGCGAGCGAGACAAAATGTGGTAAACTGATTAGCGTTCGAAAAACAATCGATGGAGGTGCGCTTCAGATGATGAACGACACGCTGCACGACGCGCTGAACGAGCAGCTTAACTTTGAACTGCATTCCGCGCACGTCTACATCGCGATGGCCGGCTACTGCTCCGCCGAGAGCTTGGACGGCTTCGCGAATTTTTTCGTCATCCAGGCCGAAGAGGAGCGCTTTCACGCGTCCAAGATTTATAAGTATTTGAACGACCGCGGCAAAAAGGTCAAGCTGAAGGGCATTCCCGATCCGCAAAACGACTACGGCTCCATCCTTGAAGTATTCGAGCATGCTTACGAGCACGAGCAAGAAGTCACCCGCCGCATCTACCATCTGTCCGACCTCGCGCTGAACGATCGCGAGCATGCGACCATTCAATTTCTGAAGTGGTTCATCGACGAGCAGGTGGAAGAAGAGGCGCTGTTCGACAGCATCATCGCCAAGCTGAAGCGCATCGCCGACGACAGCAACGCGTTCTTCATGATGGACGCCGAGTTCGCGAAGCGTACCTTCACGCCGCCGGCTGCCGAATAAGACCGCCTATCGCCTCTGCCAGACGACAATAACAAACGACCCCGGGAGCACATGCTGCCGGGGTCGTTTGTCTATGCGCGAGACGTATTTTCAGGAACTAGACGTCCGGAGCCTCTAGCCGCCGCAGCGTAAATACGCAAAGCTCCGGCACGCTGCCGAGCCTGACGCGAAAGCGCGTCGTGCCGATGCCCCGGTTGACGTAAAGCAGGTACGGCCTACGCGGCCGGCGCCGGTCGGAGACGACGTGCAGACCGGACAAATATCGTCTGCCGAGCTGCGTGCGAACGAGCGCGCCGACGATCGGAAGCTTGACTTGTCCGCCGTGGCTGTGGCCGGAAAGCTGCAGGTCGACCGGATAGCGGACGAGAAAGGCCGCAACGTCTGGCTCGTGCACGAGCAGCAGGTTGAAGCCGTCCGGACGGAGCTTCGCGAGCGCGCGCGACGGGTCCGGCCTGCCGAGTACGTAGTCGTCCAGACCCGCTACCGTCAGATGCTCGCCGTTTTCCAAACGTATTTTTTTAGTTTCGTTCAGCAGCAGTTCAAAGCCCGCCTTCTCGAGCGTCGGGTTCGTGCTGCGCCTGGTCCGCTCGTATCCGAAGTCGTGATTGCCGTAAACGGCGAATTTGCCAAGGGGGGCCTCGATGCGGGACAGCAGCGGCGACAGGTCCTTCTCCCGGTCGGGATTATGCTTCCTGGCATCGAACAGGTCGCCCGTGAACGCGACGATATCGGGCTTTTCAGCGGCAATCGTCGAGATGAGGCCTTCGAGTCTCTTTACCGAATAGTTGGGTCCGATATGCGTATCGCTGAATTGTACGATCTTGACGCCGTCGAAGCCCGCGGGCAACCACGGGGATTCGATCTCGCGCCGGGTCACGGCGAGCCTCGCCGGCTCGACGAAAAAAACGTAGATGCCGCCTGCCAAGAAGAAGGCGAATAGCGCAGCCGCTGCGCCGATTAACCAGAGCCATTCCGTGTTCGCCAAGACGCTTCCTCCTTCTCCCATTTTCTAAATGTATCAAAAAAAGGACCGTCAAACAAAAAAACGGCCGAAATCGGGTAAGACTAAGCATAACGCGATTCGAAGGAAAAGGGAGGCGATGCCGCATGGGCAAGGCGATCGCGAATGGAAGGACAGGGCAGCGGTCCGGATCGTTCGGACCAACCGGATCGTCCGGACCGGCCGGACGGACGGGACAGCGCAAGCTCATGGTCAGCGCGGGCCTCAGCTGGCTGTTCGACGCGATGGACGTCGGGCTGATCTCGTTCGTCGCGGCGGCGCTGGCGGCCGATTGGGATCTAGGCAAGCAGCAGCTAGGATTGCTGGCCGCGATCGGCTCGGTCGGGATGGCGGCCGGCGCCGCCGTAGCCGGCTCGATGGCGGACCGCTACGGCAGACGCACCGTGCTCCTCGCCACGCTGCTCGTATTCAGCGTCGCCAGCGGACTGTCGGCGCTCGCAGCGAGCTTTGCCATGCTATGCCTGCTCCGGTTCGCGGCGGGCTTCGGGCTCGGCGGAGAACTGCCGGTAGCTTCGACGCTCGTGTCCGAGTCGGTTCGGGCCGAGGACCGAGGGCGCGCCGTCGTGCTGCTCGAGAGCTTCTGGGCGGTCGGATGGATCGCCGCCGCGCTCATCGGGTACTTCGTCATCCCGGACTACGGCTGGCGTGCCGCCTTCGTCATCGGCGCGCTCCCCTGCCTGTACGCGATTTATTTGCGCCGCGCGGTGCAGGACGCCCCGAGGTTCCGGGAACAGCAGCGATCCCGCGAACGCGTCAAGCTCCGAGATCGGTTCGCGCAGCTGTGGGCCCCGCGTTATCGGACTTCGACCGTCGCGCTCTGGGTGCTGTGGTTCACGGTCGTCTTTTCCTATTACGGGATGTTCCTGTGGCTGCCGCAGGTCATGGTGCTCAAGGGCTTCAGCCTGGTCAAAAGCTTCGAATACGTCCTGTTCATGACGCTCGCCCAGCTGCCCGGCTACTTCAGCGCGGCGTGGCTCATCGAGAAATTAGGGCGCAAGCGCGTGCTGACGATCTATCTGATCGGAACGGCGATCTGCGCGTGGTGGTTCGGCTGGGCGACGAGCGACGCCATGCTCATGACGGCCGGCGCTTGCCTGTCATTCTTTAATCTAGGCGCCTGGGGCGCGATGTATGCCTATACGCCCGAGCTGTATCCGACGCGCATCCGCTCGACCGGCGCGGGCATGGCCGCTTCGTTCGGCCGAATCGGCGGCGTGATCGGTCCTTATCTGGTCGGTTATTTGCTGGAACGCGGGACGGGCATTACGGGCGTCTTCTTGATCTTCTGCGCCGCGATCGTCGTCGGGGTCGTCGTGCTGCTCGCATGGGGCAGGGAAACGCGCGGCGTCGATCCCGACGATGCGGCCGAATCGGCCGCGAGCGTCGGTTAACCCGGGCGGCGCATATCGGGCGTCGCGTGCCGGCCTGTCCTTCGCCGCCGCATTGGGCTATAATGAATCATCCATAAATGAATAGCGCAAGCGGAGGTAGATGGAAGTGTCTGGATTGCTTAACGGTCAAAATGTCATCATCATGGGAATCGCCAACGAACGGAGCATCGGCTGGGGGATCGCCAAATCGCTGCACGCGCAGGGCGCGCGCCTGATTTTCACGTACCGCAAGGAGAGATCGTACGAAAAGCTCGCCAAGCTGCTCGCGGAGAGCGGCATCGAGCCGCTGCTGACGGTGCAGTGCGACGTGTCCGACGACGCGTCGATCGAAGCGGCGTTCGGCAGGATCGGCGCCGAAGCGGGCGTCGTGCACGGCGTCGTGCACTCGCTTGCCTTTGCGGACAAGGACGAGCTCGGCGGCGAGTACGTCGACACGTCGCGCGAAGGCTACCTGCTCGCGCAGGAATCGAGCGCCTTCTCCCTGGTCGCCGTCGCGAAGGCCGCGAAGCCGTTGATGTCGGCTGGCGGCAGCATCGTCACCCAGACGTATCTGGGCGCCGAGCGCGTCATGCGCAATTACAACGTGATGGGCGTCGCCAAGGCAGCGCTCGAGGCGAGCGTCCGCTATTTGGCCGAGGATCTGGGCAAATACGGCATTCGCGTCAACGCGGTATCCGCGGGTCCGATTCGCACGCTGGCGGCGAAGGGCGTCTCGGGCTTCAACGACATCATGAACACGGTCGAAGAAAAGGCGCCGCTGCGCCGCAACGTCGACCAGTCGGAAGTGGGAGACGCCACGATGTTCCTGATCAGCGGGCTGTCCCGCGGCATCACGGGCGAAGTGCTGCACGTCGATGCGGGCTTCCATATTATCGCAGGGTAATTATCAAGCCGTTCTCTCGCCGTATGGAGGGAGGACGGCTTGTTTGCTAGTGCTATCCTGCAAAAGTCCATGATCCAAGGCCCGTATAGTGGGTTTTGCGATCTATCGCGCAAAAGTGCACGGTAACTAGCCTCTTTATAGCGAGATCCAGCGTGTTTCGGGTGAAAATGCTGCATTTTTGCGCGATAGGCAAATCGACGAGAAGGTGTGCCGATCTCGATCGTGTACTTTTGCGCGATAGATAATCCGGTTGACGAAACAAGATTAAAGTTATATAGTTGTCATGACAACTAAATTGAGGTGATCTTGTATGGCCAGGGAAGGTTTGGAAGGCTCGCTCGGCTTTACGACGGGTCTTGTCTACCGGCGCATGTCCAATCGACTGATGCAGCGGCTAAGACCTTACGATATTACGCCTGAGCAATGGTCCGTGCTTTACTACGCTTCGCATTCCGAAGGCTTGATTCAGAGAGAGCTCGGCGAGCGGGCGGGCAAGGATAAGCCGACGACGACGCGGATCGTGGACCATCTCGTCCGCAAAGGCTGGATCCTAAGGCGCCCGGACCATATAGACAGGCGCGCCATTTATATCGAAGCTACAGCGGAGGGACGCCGGCTTATCGCCGAGACGACGCCGATCGAGGCGGCCGTGCTTGCGGAAGCGACTTCTTGCCTCACGGCCGAGGAGCACGAGACGCTGCTCGATCTGCTGCACCGCGTAGGCAAGCACGTGGACCAGCTGAAGGGTTAGCGAACGCTTGCAATCGGGCGGCTGTCATTGTGCGATCATCCAAGTCAATCCATCCTACGAAGGAGCTCATGCAGCATGAACGAGACTGAACGAACCGCCCCGCTATGGACGAAGGCTTTTATCGGCCTGACGCTGGGCTTCTTTTTATTGTTTCTTAATTTGCAAATGCTATTGTCGTCTCTGCCGGTTTACGTGAAAGGGGAGCTTGGCGGCGGAGACCTGACCGTCAGCCTCGTGACGGCGACGTTCGCGCTCGCCGCCATCGCGAGCCGCTTCGCGACTGCGGCGCTCATGCCGAAGCTCGGCCGCACGGCGCTGCTGTACGCGGGGCTCGCGGTCGCCGTGCTGACGACTTTCCTCTGCGCCTATGCCGACGCGATCGGGTCGCTGATCGTCATTCGCGTGCTGTACGGCGTCGGCTTCGGCACGGCGAGCACGATCGTGCCGACGCTCGTGGCGCGGATCATCCCGCAGGACCGGATCGGCGAGGGCATCGGCTACTTCGGACTGTCCACGAGTCTCGCGATGTCGCTCGGCCCGATGATCGGCATGAATCTCATGACCGGGCTCGGCTTCCCGGCATTGACGCTGTCCAGCGCCGCCGCCGCGGCGTTGTCGGCGGGCGTGCTGCTGCTGTCCGGAGCGGTTCGCGGCGGAAAGCGGGACAGCCGGAAGGCGGTACCCGGCGCCGCGGCTCCGAAGTCCGAAGCCGCGATCAAGGAAACTTCTAAAGCAAGCGCTGCAAAGTCTGACCCAACGCCAAACACGATCGTTCCGCTTCTCTTCCCGGCATTATTGAATATGCTGCTCTCCGTGACGTACAGCGGCTTGCTCAGCTTCATCGCTCTGTTCGGCGAGAGCGTCCATATCGCGCAAGTCGGCTTGTTTTTCCTGTTCAACGCGATCACCGTCATCCTCGTCCGGCCGATCGCGGGTCGTATCTTCGACCGCAGGGGGCATGCGGCCGTCTTGATTCCGGCCGCCGCATGCGTGCTGGCCAGCATGCTCGTACTGTCGGGCGCGACGGGCATGCCGCAGCTCATCGCCTCGGCGCTGCTGTACGGGCTCGGCTTCGGGGCGATCCAGCCGACGCTCCAGGCTTGGATGCTGCGAAGCACGCCGCGGGAGCGCCACGGCTTCGCCAACAGCATGTACTACAACTCGACCGACCTCGGCGTCGCGATCGGAGCCGTCCTGCTCGGCGCGGTAGCCGCCCACACGGGATACGCTCGCATGTACGGTTATTCCGCGCTGATCATGGCGGGATTTCTCGTTCTGTATATCGCGATGCGGTTCGTCGCGGCCGCCCGGGCGTCGAAGGCCGGCTCTCAGCCGTCCGTTTAATCGTCACTGGAACAGGGACATAATGGGCGCCGCGGCGCACAGCGTCACGAACGCGGTGCATATCATGGCGATGCCCGCGCAGGCGCCCGCGTCGGCGCCGTATTCGAACGCCTTCGCGATGCCCGCCGCATGCGCGGCGGTTCCGAGCAGGATGCCCCGCCCGGCGGAGCTGCGGATGCGCATCCAGCGCACGAGCAAGGGGCCGACGATCATGCCCGTTAGCCCCGTCGCCAGCGTGGCGACCGCGGTGATCGTAGGCACGCCGCCGAGCGCGCCGGAGACGGACAGGGCGACCGGCGTCGTCGCCGACTTGGGCGCCAGACTGTCCATGAACGGCGCCGCCAATCCGAACAGGCGGGCGAGCACCGCGGAGACGGCGACGGCCGCGAGCCCGCCTGCGGTCGCGCCCGCGGCGATGGCGCGCACATGCTTTTTCAGCACGTGCAAATGCTTGTGCAGCGTGACGGCGAGCGAGATCGTCGCCGGACCGATCATGTCTCCGATCCAATGGGCGCCCCGGTCGAAAGCGTCGTACGAGGAGCCGCTCAGCAGCAGCAAGGAGATGACGACGGCGGGGGTGACGACGAGCGGCGTCAGATACAGCTTGCGCGTCCGCGCATACAGCCGTTTGGAACAAACGTAGACGAGGACGGTAACCGCGGGCCAAACGAACGGCATCACGATGCCGCCTCCCCGCCGCGGGCCCTGCCCGAACGCTCGCCGGTCAACCCCGCGATCGCCATGACGATGGCCGTGCTCAGCAGGATCGTGGCAAGGATCGCTACGCCGCTCTCCACGATCAGCGGCTTGTAGCGAACGATGCCGACCGTGGCGGGAACGAAAAAGAGCAGCATTTGCGCGACGAGCCATTCCGCGCCAAGCTCGATCCAGGCGAGCTTCACGATTTTCAGTTCGAGCAGCGCGAACAACGCGAGCAGCCCCAGAATGCTGCCGGGAATCGGCAAACGGAGCGCTTCTGCCGCCATTTCCGACGCTCGGGTACCTGCGATCAAAAAGCCGACTTGAAGCGCGATTTTAACGATCGTGTTTGTTTTCATTTTGTCAGGCTCCTTTTGATAACCGTAAATAAAGTATACGAATAGCCCTGTCATAGGTAAAATGAATATATAGAATAGAGATCATTCCAAAACGATATGAAAGAGGCTGCACAATGGATATCCGGCATCTGGAGGCCGTGGCGGAGATCGCGAAGCGGGGAAGCTTCACGCGGGCGGCGGACGCGCTTCACGTCGCGCAGCCGACGCTCAGCAAGGCGGTCATTCAATTGGAGGAGGAGCTCGGCGTCCTGCTGTTCAGCCGGGAGGGCAAGCGGCCTCGGCTGACCGAAGCGGGAGAGGCTGTGCTTCGCTACGGGGGACCGATCCTCGCGCAGATGGACGCGCTGCACCGGGAGCTGACGGACCTGGCCGAGCTGCGCCAGGGTACGCTTCGGCTCGGTCTGCCGCCTATGGCCGGCTCCAACTTTTTTCCGGGCGTCATCGGCGAATATCGAAGGCAGTACCCGGGCGTCGCGGTCCGTCTGTCCGAAGCGGGCGCCAACCGGCTGGACGAAGACCTGCGGGCCGGCTTGCTGGACGTCGGCGTCCTGCTGACGCCGACCGACGACGCGTTTTACGATTCGTTTATCGTCATCGACGATCGCATGAAGGTCGTGCTTCCCGCCGGGCACCGCTTGGCGGACAGACCTTCGCTCGCGCTGGCGGAGCTCGCGGAGGAGCCGTTCGTGCTGTTCCGCGCGGACTTCACGCTGCATGGACGGATCACGGCCGCGTGCGCGGCGGCGGGCTTCAGGCCGAATATCGTCGCGGAGAGCTCGCAGTGGGACTTCATCGGACAGATGGTGGGCGAAGGGCTCGGCATCGCCCTGCTGCCCGCGACGATCTGCGCGCAGCTTCGCCCCGAGCTTGTGCGGACCCTAGAGCTGGCGCCGCCCGGACTGCCATGGCAGCTGGTCATGGCATGGCGGCGGGAAGGCTACCTGCCGCTTGCCGCGAAGGCTTGGATCGCGCTCGCGCGGGAACTGTTCGCGAGCTCGCCCGCGTGATTCGCGCGAAGCGGTTCGGTTTATTATTGGAGAAGGTACGAAGCCGCAGGCGATTGATCGCGATACGTTTTCGACATGCGGGCATGGTATAATCTTATCGAAATTTCGCCATCCGGCTCGAATAGACAGGCGATTCACTTAGAATTTGGAGGCTCGCGGATGACTTCTCCCTTGGACTACGGCATCATCTTCCAGCAAGCCAGCAATTTTTCGTTAAACGGCTTTGCCGTCATCTCGGCATCGGACGATACGCTTCTCAAGCTCAATCCGGCTTTGTGCGACATGCTGGGTTACCGGGAAGAGGAGCTGATCGGGGTGCCTTTTCCCGATATTACCGACCGCGATCCGAATCGGCCTTCGTTCTACAGGGCGGCGGCGGACAGGTGCAAGGCGCAGAGCGGCCATATGGAGGAGATCGAGAAGCGTCTTCTGCATAAAAAAGGACGCGCCATCTGGGTACGCATGCGTTTGTCGTCCGTCAGGGACGCCCAGACCGGCGAAGCGTTGTATTTGTGCGCGGAGATGCTGGACATCACGAGCTTGAAGACGGAACGGATACCCGTGTTGGACAACCGTCATTTGTACATGCTACTCACCCGCAACTCGCACGACCTCGTATCGGTAAGCACGCTGGAAGGCAAGCTGCTCTACATCTCCCCGTCCTGCTTGGACGTGCTCGGGTTCACGCCGGAGGAAATGACCCTCAACTTGCGGCAGGAATATTACCATCCGGAGGATGCCGACGAGATGAGCCGGCCAGGCAAGCTCTTCTCGAACGACCGCTTTTTTCTTCGCCGCGTCCGCCGCAAGGATGGCCGGTATCTGTGGTTCGAGGTATGGTCCCAAGTCATCTGGGACGAGACGGAGCAGGCGGACAGGGTGCTGTCCGTCGCCCGGGACGTGAGCGATCGCAAGCAATACGAGGACAAGCTGGACGAAGCGCAGCGGATCGCCAAGATGGGCACCTACGAGATCGATCTGGCCCGCGACGTCATTACGCTGTCGAAGGGGGCGAAGCGCGTCCTCGGCTTGCCGGAGAGTTTCGAGCAGGGTCCCATCGATTCCGCCATGGTCAACATTCCGCCCGAGGACCGCGAGCGAATCCATCGTCATCTGGACCAAGTGTCCGCCGATACGCTCAAGGATTCGGTCGTTTACCGGCTCATCCATCCGGACGGCTCGTCGCGCATTCTCGAAGGAACCTGGGAGGTGCTCGATGCCGATGCCAGGCAGCCGACCCGCCTGCTCGGCACGGTTCAGGATATTACCGAACGCAGGCAGTTCGAGCAGCGGCTGCAGGAGAGCGAGCAGCGCTACAAGTCGCTTTTCGAATACAATCAGTCCGCCGTATACTCGATGAATCTGAAGGGGGAGTACCTGACTGCCAATCCGAATCTGGAAAAGCTGACGGGATATACGCTCGAGGAGCTCATCGGGATGTATTACGGTCCGCTCGTACCGCCTCGCTGCGAGGCTAAAACGGCGTATCACTTCGCGCTGGCGGCGCGCGGCGAGGCGCAGAATTACGACATTGCGATTATCCGCAAGGACGGCCGCGAGATCGAGACGAACGTGTCGAACATCCCGATCGTCGTGGACGGCGAGGTCGTCGGCGTTTACGGCATCTCGATCGATATTACCGCCCGCAAGCGGGCCGAAGAGAAACTCATGGAAAGCGAAAGCCGGTACAAATGTCTGTTCGACCTCAACAACTCCCCGATTTGTTCCTTCGATCTGGATGGCCGATTCACGAAGATCAATCCCGCGATGGAGCAGCTGACCGGGTACGGCCGGGAGGAGCTTCGCGAGCTCACGTTCGCGCCGCTCACCCATCCGGACGATTTGGAAAAGCTGACGGAGCACGTCAATCTTGCGTTTCGAGGAACGCCGCAGACGTACGAGGCGCGCCTGATCCGCAAAGGCGGGGATGTCCTCACGCTGAGCATCACGAACGTGCCGATCGTCGTGAACGGCGAGACGGTCGGCATATACGGCATCGCGACCGACATTACGGCGGCGAAGCAGCATACCGAGCGCGTTCATAAACTCAATGAGGAGCATACCCGTATCTTGAACTCGGTCACCGAGGGAATCTTCGGCCTGGACGAGGAAGGGAATTTTACCTTCATCAACCAGTCGGGCGCCCTGATGCTCGGCTTGCGGGAGGATCGTCTGCCCGACGTATCCGCGCTGCGCTATCTGCTTCAGACCGGCATGGACGGGCAAAGTTACTGGGACGACGAGTCCCCTTTGATCCTGGCGCTTCGGGAAGGGCGCGCTTACCATGACAAGGACGCGGTATTCTGGAAAAGCAACGGCACGAGCTTCTTGGCGGACTATCGAATCTCGCCGACTTACGAGGACGGCGTAGCCAAAGGCGCCGTCGTCGTTTTCCGGGACGTGACCGGCGAGAAGGAAATCATCGAGGCGAAGGAAAGGGCGGAGAGCGCGGACAAGGCCAAGTCCGAATTCCTGTCGGTCATGAGCCACGAGCTGCGGACGCCGATGAACGGCGTCATCGGCATGACGGGGCTGCTGCTCGATACCGAGCTTTCGGACGAACAGCGCAGCTATGCGGAGGTCATCGGCCGGAGCGGCGAATCGCTGATGCATATCCTGAACGAAATTCTGGACTTCAGCAAGATCGAAGCCGGCAAGCTCGTGCTGCACTATGAGCCGATCTCGGTGCGGAATACGGCCGGCGAAGCGCTAGAGCTGTTCAAGGCCCAGGCGGCGGACAAAAAAATCGAGCTCGGTATCCGGTTCGAAGGAGACGTGCCGGAGCTGATGTTCGGCGATCCCGTCCGGCTGCGGCAGGTGCTAGTCAACCTGATGAGCAACGCCGTCAAGTTCACGGAGAAGGGGTCGGTGTTCCTGTACGTCCGGGCGATGCCGACGAGGAACAAGGAAGCGATGCTGGTCGAATTCGCGGTGCAGGACACCGGGATCGGCATTCCGAAGGACAAGCAGAGCTTGCTGTTCCAAGCGTTTTCCCAATTGCACTCGGGCACCAATCGCAAATACGGAGGAACCGGGCTCGGGCTGTCCATCTGCAAAAAGCTGGTCGAGCTCATGGGCGGCACGATCGGGTTCGATACGATCGAAGGACAAGGCTCTACGTTCCGGTTCACGCTGTCCTCGCATGCGCAGCCCGAACATGCGGCCGCGGTCGAAGCGGACGTCGGAGCGTCCCGTACGGCGAGCCGGGCGGACGAGCCATTCGAACCGCGCTTCGGTCCGATGCGGATTCTGGTGGCGGAGGACCACGCGGTGAACCAGCAGATCATCCGGGCCATGCTGAACAAGCTGGGCTATGAGCCGACGATCGCCGCGGACGGGCAAGCCGCGGTCAACGCGGCGATCGCGCAGCCGTTCGACCTGGTGCTGATGGACGTGCAGATGCCTGCGATGGACGGATTGCAGGCGGCGGCGAAGATCAAGGAGCTGCTGCCGGAGCACCGTCGCCCGATCATCGTCGCGCTGACGGCGTTCGCGCGTCAGGAAGACCGGGCGGCTTGCCTGGCCGCGGGCATGAACGATTTCTTGAGCAAGCCGACCCGCCCTGCGGAGATTCAAGAGCTGCTGGTCAAATGGTCGGAGGACATTCGGGCGAGACGCTCGCGTCGCGGATAAAAGAAGGAGGAAAAGGGGCATGGCGTTCGGGGTCAAACGCGAAGAGCTCGAAGCCTGGAAGCGGAAGGTGGCCGAAGGCGAGATCGCTTATTTAACGCATTATTGGTTCGAGCCCCGGTTCCCCGGCGTCAAGACGATCACGAAGGTGGGCTGCGCGGACCTGCTCAAGCTGGCCGACTGGTGCGAACGGCACGGCTTGAACCCGGCGTACATTCATGCGCGCAGGCCTTTCCCGCACTTCGACCTGATCGGCGACAAGCAGTCCGAGATTTTGCGGCTGGAGGGACAGTGGGAGCAGCTGGCTCGCTTCGGGATGGCATAAAAATGAAAAAACCGCCGGAATCGAAGATTCCGGCGGTTTTTGGCGTGCGGCTGAATGCCTTTCTTAATGCGAGCCTTCCTTTTCGTTCGACCAGCCGAGCTTCTCGAACAGCTTGAACAGCAGGCTCATCGCGATCGCGACGACGGTGGCGAGCGCCATGCCCGAGAGCGAGAAGTCGCCGGCCTTGATCTTGACGCCGGAAAGTCCGGTGACGAGCACGATCGTCGTGAGGAACAGGTTGACCGGCTTGCCGTAATCGACCTTCGATTCGACGAGCATCCGCAGGCCCGA
This sequence comes from Cohnella sp. OV330, assembly GCF_900112065.1. Classification (GTDB taxonomy): domain Bacteria; phylum Bacillota; class Bacilli; order Paenibacillales; family Paenibacillaceae; genus Cohnella. The sequence goes on along the minus strand of NZ_FOKE01000004.1, from coordinate 537,877 downwards.
GGCGGCGATGACGCCGAACAGCAGGAGCGATACGCCGCCCATGACCGCTTCGGGTATCGCCGCGATCAGCGCGGACAGCTTGCCGAAAAAGGAGAGCACGATCGCGATGACGGCCGCGCCGCCGATGACGAAGGTGGAGTAGACGCGCGTGATGGCGAGTACGCCAATATTTTCCCCGTAGGTCGTATTGGGCGTCGAGCCGGCGAAGGCGGACAGAATCGTCGAGATGCCGTTGCTCAGCATCGAGCGGTGCAGGCCCGGGTCCTTGGACAGGTCCTTGCCGACGATATTGCCCGTGACGATCAGGTGCCCGATATGCTCGACGACGACGACCAGGGCGGCCGGCACGATCGTGAGCATGGCCGACCATTCGAACGAAGGCGCCGTAAAGGTCGGCGAAGCCAGCCAGCCTGCGCTCTTCACGCCGGCAAAGTTCGTCAGTCCGAGCAGCCAGGATAGCACGTAGCCGGAGACGATGCCGAACAGGATCGGGATGATTTTCATGAAGCCGCGGAACAGCACGGAGCCGAAGACGGTGACGAGCAGCGTGAACGCGCTCACGGCGATGACGGTGCCGTCCGGCGACCAGTCCGCGCTGCCCGGCTTCGGGATCCAGCCGGCCATGCCGGCCGCGACCGGGATCAGCTCGAGGCCGATGACCGCGACGATCGCGCCCATGGCGGCCGGCGGGAATACGACGTCGATCCAGCTCGTGCCGGCGAACTGGACGATCAAGGCGACGATGACGAAGACGACGCCTGCCGCCAGGAATCCGCCGAGCGCCGCCGCATAGCCGTCGCCGTGATCGGCGTAGGTGCCGATGACCGCGCCCGCCGGCGCGATAAAGGCAAAGCTGGAGCCGAGGTAAGCGGGAATCTTGCCCTGGCAGATGAAAATGTACAGCAGCGTGCCGATCCCGTTCATCAATAAGCAGATGGCGGGGTCGACGCCGAGCAGGTTCGGCACGAGTACGGTGGAGCCGAACATGGCGAATAAATGCTGCAGGCTGAGCATGAGGCTCTGGCCCAGCGGAGGCCGTTCGTGGATGCCGATTTCTTGCCTCGTCACTTGTTGCTAACCTCCATTATTCAACGAATATGTATAAATCCTTTGTCGATTCTATACAGTTCATTCCGATTTGACAAGCGAAGTTTCGACATTTTCGGAAATACCTTCGGACCGTCCGCTTCCGCGTTCGCTGCGTTCCTCATATCCTATCGGGAGAAGGGCGATAGGCATTCGGAAGAGAGGAGCTTCGCAATGATCGATACGAGGAAAGCAAAGGAAATAAGGCGCCGGCACGATACGAGAAACGGAGCGCGAAGGCACGAACGGAGCCGCCCGTTAATGCTGCGAGGGTCGATCTGCGGCGGACGGAGCGGGGCGTCCTGTCGGCGCGGCGATCAAAGGGAAGCGATTCGCGGCGTAGCCCGCGCGCTGAGGCTGTCCGCGCGCGCCATGCTGCCCTTTTACCGGGCGGTCGCCTCGAACGGCCGGTTTGCGAATCGCTGGTCGAGCAGCGTCGTCGAGCTGCGGCTGGACGATATGAAGCGGCAGCTGCGGGAAGCCTCTCCGCTTGCCGGCCGCCTGGAGCAGGGCCTCGGCACCAACGGCATCGGCTATTTTATCGATTTTCCGTCGCCGGGTACGCAGGACGCATACGCCACGGGCATTACGATTCCCCCGGGCAGCGTCCAGTTTTACTTCGCGCCGGGCGCGCACCGCGCGGTCGCGGCGGCGCTTCTGCCTTTTTGCGGCGCATTGGCGGCGGATCGCGGCTATGCCTACGCGCTGGCGGCCGCGATGGCGCGCGGCGAACGAAGCGCCGTCTCGGCGCTTGTCCGCAGCCGCGTGCGCGCCTTGGAGCTGCGCGCGGTCGAGGGTTCGCCGGGGTATCTCGCGCTCGATTTCAAGCCCGCCGGCTCGAAGTACGCGTACCGGAACTTGTTTTTCCGCGAAGGCTTGTGATCTAATTAGGACGTAACCCGTTATCCTATACCAACTGCGCAAGGAGCCATACACTCATGACGGTAAGATTCGGACTGGTCGGCACGAACTGGATCACGGATAGGCTGCTCTCGGCGGCAAAGGAAGCGGAAGGCTTCGAGGCTTCGGCGGTATGCTCGCGCTCGCTGGAGCGCGCGGAGGCCTACGCCGCGCAGCACGGCATCTCGCATGCGTTCGACGATATGGAAGCGATGGCGGCAAGCGGCTTGATCGATGCCGTCTACATCGCGACGCCGAACGTCTATCATGCGGAGCAATCGATGCTCTTCATGCGGCGCGGCATCCACGTGCTCTGCGAAAAGCCGGTCGCTTCGAACGGCGCGGAGGCGCGTCGCATGGTGGAGGAGGCGCGCAAAAACGGCGTGCTGCTCATGGAGGCGATGAAACCGACGTTTATGCCGAGCTTCAAGGCCATCGAGCGGGCGCTGCCTTCGATCGGCAAGGTGCGGCGATATGTCGGCAACTACGGGCAATACTCCTCGCGCTATGACGCCTACCGCGCGGGAACGGTGCTGAACGCGTTTAATCCGGCCTTCTCGAACGGAGCCTTGATGGATCTGGGCATCTACTGCCTGTATCCGGCGATCTACTGGTTCGGCAAGCCGCTGGCGGTGAAGGCGAGCGGCGTGATGCTCGAATCCGGCGCCGACGGCGAGGGCAGCCTGCTGCTGCGGTACGCGGACATGGAAGCGGTGGCGATGTACTCCAAGATCGCCAATTCGTATGCGCCGAGCGAGATCCAGGGGGAAGAGGGCAGCATCCTGATCGATCAGATCAGCCAGCCGGAGCGCGTACGCATCCGATACCGGGACGGCCGCGAAGAGGAGCTGTCCGCGCCGCAATCCGAGCATACGATGGTATACGAGCTGCAGGAATTCGTGAACCTCGTGCGGGAGGGCAAGACGGAATCGGAGATCAACACGCATGAGCGGATGATCGCGGTGCTCGACGTCATGGACGAGGCGAGACGGCAGATCGGCATCGTCTATCCGGCGGATTCGCAAGCTTGAACCGCCCGGGTTGAACAACTATGAACGGAAAAGCGTCGGCCGAGGCCGGCGCTTTTTCGCGTTGTTCGAGGCGATCTCCGCGACCGGGGCCTATCGAGTATGCTTTTGCGCATATATTGATCTTTTTTTCGGATAATCGAAAAGAGTTGCAATCGCGCGGGGATTCGATGATTTACGGAAGGCTAGGACGCTTTTTATGATGGAGATGAGGAGGCCGTTACCGGGCAGGATGGCATCAGCTTGGTTAGAGCGACGCAAGGCAACGGGGCCATTCGGAACGCCGGAAATGCAAGCGCTATCAAACTTGCGAGCCATCATGAAAGGGAGAGGTGACAAGGTTTGTTCCATCCATCGGCAAACAAGAAGATTTCGATTTTGCTCATCGTATTCATGTTGGGAGGCTTGTTCGCGAACGTATTCTCTTATTCGTCCGCCGGCGCCGCGGTGCCCGCGGAATGGCCGAGAGGGCCGGAGCTGATCGCAAACGGCGGCTTCGAGAGCCTGGGGAGCGATCAGTTTCCGGCGACCTGGATTCCGACGGTGCCCGCGGAGAAATCCCATATCGCGTCGGATACGACGACCGTCGCCAAAGGAAGCAGAAGCTTGAAGCTAAGCGACGACGGCGTCGGCGGAAGCCGCGAGGTCGGGGTGAAGACGCCGAATATCCCGGTGCGCCTCGGCGAGACTTACAAAGTCACGATGAAAGCGAACGTGACGCAGGGCAGCGTGAACCTGCTCGTTCGCAATTTCAACGCGTCCAACGGATTCCAGCAAAAAATTGCCACGGCAACCGCCGGCGGCGGCTGGAAAGACCTGACGGTTACCGTCACGCCGCCAGCCGATTATAGCCATCATATCGTCGTCTACGTCTACGAAGGCAGCGGCGTGGCGCCGACGACCGCCTACGTCGATGCCGTGACGATGACGAGCGACGAACTGCTCGCCAATCCGAGCTTCGAGACGACGGTAGGCGTGATGCCGGAGTCCTGGAGCGTCTACGGGGCGCCGGCCTCCGGCGTGACCTCCGTCACGAGCCCGGTCTCTGAAGGCAGCCACGGCGTAAAAGTAGCCGACGGCAGCGCCCAAGACGCGCTGGGCATTCAGAGCGCGGCCGTGTCTCACTCGGCGGGCGCCATGTATCGCGCCGCCATTTGGGCGAACGTGCAGAGCGGCTCAGCCGCGCTCTCGCTGCAGTACTTCGATGCCGCCGGCACGCAGATCGGCAGCGCGGAGGCGACGGCCGCAGCCGCGCCCGGCTGGCAGCAGCTCGTCGTGACGGCCGCGCCGCCTGCCGCCGCGGCGACGCTTAAGCTGCTCGCCTGGTCGAGCGCGGAAGCGCAGTCGGCGGTGACGTTCGATTCGGCGGAGCTGCGCATCGCCGGCTACGACGATCCCGAGCCGCAGGCGCCGGACGAATGGATCGTGAACGGCGGCTTCGAGAATGCGGGCCAGAACGGATTGCCCGCCGTCTGGATTCCGACCATACCCGCGCAAGCCGTCAATCTATCCTTGGACGCCGCGACGGTGTTCGAGGGCACGAAAAGCCTGAAGTTTATGGACGACGGGACGGTAGCCGGCCGTGAGGTCGGGGTGAAGACGCCGAACATCCCGATCCGCTTCGGCGAGACGTACACCGTCAAGCTGAAGGCAAAGGTGGATCAGGGCAAGCTGACCGTCTTATTCCGCAGCTACAACGAAGCCAACCAGTTCCAGCAGAAGTCGGCCGAGATCGGCAAAACGACGGGCTGGCAGAACCTGTCCGTACAGTTCGCGCCGTCCGAAGCGTACAGCCATCATGCCGTCGTCTATATTTACGACAATACGGCGACCGCGCCGACGACGGCTTACGTCGATGCCGTAAGCATGCGCAGCGACGAGCTGCTGGCCAATGCGAGCTTCGAGCAGTCGGGCGGCGCGTTGCCGGATCGTTGGAACGCGTATGAGCCGTCCGCGGGCAGCGTCGTCTCGGTGACCGATACGGTCTATCATGGCGCCAAGGCCGTAAAAGTGACGGACACGAGCGCGCAGCTGCCCTTCGGCATTCGCAGCGGCCTGATCCCGCATGCCGGAGACGTGACGTATAAAGCATCCGTTCGGGCCAACGTAATCGCGGGCAGCGCGCTCTTGTCTATGCAGTATTACGATGGTGACGGCGATCTGCTCGGCACGCATGAAGCGAGCGCCGCCGCTGCCGCGGGCTGGCAGAAGCTGACGGCGGAGGGCGCCACGCCGGCCGGCACTGCATTCGTGCGCGTGCTGCTCGGGTCGTCCGCAGCCGATCAGTCGACGATCGTATTCGACTCGGCGGAGCTGCGTTCGTCCGCGGGACCGGAGGTCGAAGAGCCGCAGGGCTCGCTGTTCTGGCCGACGAATCTCGTGGCCGGCACGTACATGCACTTCAAGCCTGCGGATCAGGCAGTCACGAGTCAGAACGCGCCTGACTTCGCTTGGCCCTACATCGTCGGCGCGGACAAGTACGAGCTGCAGATCGCGGCGGCCGCGGACAGCGCGTTCAGCGCGCCCGTCTATGCCAAAAACGATCTGAAGCAGAACTTGCTTAACTTGCCCGCACCTCTTGCGCCGGGCAAATCCTACAACTGGCGCGTGCGGTTCCATATCGCGGCCGGCTGGTCCGAGTGGAGCGGCAGCCGCAAATTCCGGCTGACGCCTGACGCCGTTCCGTTCCTCGTGCCGTCGATTGACGATCTGTTCGACAACGTATCGGCGACGCATCCCCGGATTTTGACCAACGCGGAGGATCTGGACGACTTCCGGGCCTACAAGGACGGACTCGGCAAGCCCGTTTACGAGCAGGCGAGGCGGAACGTCAACTTCAGCGCCCCGCTTCCGGCCGAGCCCGAGTTCAACTATCCGAGCGACTATTACAATTTGCAGGACGAAGCCTTCGTCGCGGACATCGTTCGCGTCACGCATTACACCAGGGCGGAGACGGACATGATGATGAGCGCGGCCTTCGTCTATCTCGTCTCGGGCGACGAAGCCTACGGCAACTTCGCGAAGCAGCGGCTGATCAACGTCATGAAGTGGGATCCGCTCGGCTCGACGAATTACCGGCAGGTCGACCAGGCGTTCCGGGAGATCGCGTACAAGGGCGCGATTGCGTACGACTGGATATACCCGCTCATCGAAGAGACGGATAAGCCGAAAATCTTGCCGATGATCGTGACGCGCACGCAGACGCTCGTCGACTCGATTCTGGGCTCCAATTCGCTGTACAAAAATCCATGGAATTCGCATGGCTGGACGGCGTCGGGCTACGTCGGGACGATCGCGATCGCGCTGCTGCACGACGATGCGGTCGTGAACGGCGTACCGCTGCACGTCAAGGCCAAAGACTGGTTCGAAAAATCCGTCCCGGCCCGGATCAACGTCTATCCGCCGGTCGCCGGCGACGACGGCGGATGGGCATCGGGAACGGGGTATTGGCAGTACTCGCATCTCGCGGACAAATTGTTCGCCGACGTGCTGCTCGCGGCGTCGGGACTCAGCCTGTACGATAAAGCGTTCACGCGCAACGAGCAGACGTTCGGCATCTACTTCATGCCGAACGGCCAGCCGAACGGCGTCTTCGGCGACGACACGTTGAACGTGTATCCGGCGCTCAACGCGACGAACGCGCAGCGGCAGGCGCAGATGTACCAGAACCCGGTGGTTCAGTGGTATGCGGATTCCTTCAGCTTCGACCGGGATCTGAACTACTTGTTCGGGTTCACCTACGGCGATCCGGACCTGGCGGGCAGACCGCCGGTCGACCTGCCGACGGCCAAGTGGCAGAAGGACACGGATTGGGTGGCGATGCATTCCAGCCTCTACGATCCTGAGCGGGTGTCTCTCTACTTCAAGTCCAGCTCGTATGGCAGCTACAATCACAATCACGCGGACCAGAACAGCTTCGTCATCAACGCCTACGGCGAACAGCTGGCGATCGACGCCGGACAATACGACAGCTATCTAAGCGATCATGACGGCGGGTTTACCCGCACGACGCTGGCGCACAATGCGATCACGTACGACGGCGGCAAGGGCCAGAAGATCCTCGATATGACCGCTTCGGGCAAGATCACCGGCTTCGTTACGAGCAAGTCGTTCGACGCGACGGTCGGGGACGCGACGCAATCGTATAATACGTATGCCGATCCGGCGCATCCGGGTCTGGCGAAGGCGCAGCGCAGCATCATTTACGTCAAGCCGAACGCCTTCGTCGTCGTCGACAACCTGAAGTCCAAAGTCGCGGCCGGCTCGCAATTCGAATTCCGGCTCCACGCGATGTCCGATCTAAAGCTGGACGGCGACAGTCAAGGAGCGACGATCACGCAGAAGGGCGCGGCGATGGACGTGAAGTTCCACTATCCCGCGGTCTCGAACGCGACCGTCACCGACAAGTACTTGACGGAGGACGGCACGGAAGTCAATCCGACGGGCTCGCTCGCCTCGAAGCCGATGCAGCGGCATGCGACGTTCGCTTTTCCGACGGCGCAAAGCGCGACGCTCGTCTCTACGTTCGAGCCTTACCGGGTCGGCTCGCAGCCGCTCGGCATTACGGAATCGACGAATCACGGCACCTACCAAAGCATCACGTTTGCCGACGGCACCCACGTCTATGTACGTCTCGGAGACAGCGGCGTCGTGACGGCGGGCGATATCGAATTCGACGGCATCGCCGTCACCGAGAAGGGCGACAGCCTGCTGCTGGTCGGCGGGACGAAGCTCGTCAAGGGAGGCGTAACGCGGTTCGAGACCGACGTGCCGGCCACGATCTCCATCGACGGCGAAGAGTTCTCGGTCTCGAGCGTCGGGGATGTGCAGGCGCAAGTGTACGTTCCGGCCGACGCATCGATTCATGACGACCGGTACAACCCGGTGCAGCTCGGCGGGGACGTTCAGACTGCGCTGAACGAAAGAGGACTGTACATGCAGAAGGAAGGAAGCGCGCTCACGATCCGCACCGGTCGCGGCGATCACCGTTTCCATCTGCAGTCGGGTTCGCTCCCGCATGCGGAGTCGCCGTTCGCGCTGAACGTCGAGATCGACGGCGTCCAGGCGCCCGTGACGTTGAAGGCGTTCGGGACCGATGCCGGCGGCACGGCGGGATGGGGACAACTGGGCGGCGTGACGGCCGGTTTGTACGAAGTGCTGGAGGCAACGGACGGCATCGTATTCCAAAAGTTCGGCTCGCCGAAGCCGACGATGTATTTGGACGCGGCTCCGGCGGTCATCGTGAACGGGACGGGCGGCACGATCAGGCTGCGTACGGCCGGCATGGGCGCGCTGACGGAGACCGAAGTCGCGGACGATTACGACGCGGTGAAGGAAGGCCTCGCTTCCTTCAAAGAAGCGGAGTTCTTCCAGTCCACGTCCGGCGGCAACTTCGACGTTTACACGAGCCGGCCGTTTCTGTCCAACGGCACGGGCGTCGCGGCCTGGGACCAGAAGGGCCAGTCGATCACGTGGCAGCTGGACGTGCCGCAGGCCGGCAAATACGACATTGTCGTGAAATACGTAGCAGGCTGGGGGCTCTCGGGAGACGATCAGTCGACCCGGCTGATCCAGATGGGCGGAGAAATGTATACGGCCAAAGCGCCGCCTACGGTCGACTGGGGCACGCAGCCGCAAAATTGGAAGGCGCTGCGAATCAAGTCCGGTACGCATCTGGAGCCAGGCAAGACGACGCTCACGATGTGGAACGTGCTCGGTCCGATGAACCTGGATTGGGTCGGACTGGTTCCTTCGGCAGAGGCGGAGAGCGCGGACAAATCGGCGCTGGCCGCGAAGATTTCGGCGGCGCAGTCGGTCTATGAGGAAGAATATACGCCGGCTTCGTGGGCGAATCTGCAAACCGCGCTGACGCTGGCAAACGATGTGAACGCGGATGCCGCCGCGACGCAAGCGCAGGTAGACGAAGCGTCTGCAGGTCTGCAGGCGGCACATGAAGCGCTGGTGCCGCTTGCCGCGGTTGCGCCCGGGAAGGCCGTATTGGCGAGCGACAGCGGCTACGCGAACGGGCTGCACGACGGCAGCTTCAAGGTGACGATGAACCTGTGGTGGGGCCAAAACGGCACGCGTTATACGCTGTACGAGAACGGCGCGCCGATCGACGACAAGCGCCTCTCCGACGGCACGCCGGGCGCGCAGCATGCGGAGACGGCCGTAACGGGCAAGCCGAACGGCACGTACGTCTATACCTGCGAGTTGAAAAACGCGCGGGGAACGACGGCCTGCGAGCCGGTGACGGTCGTCGTCAAGGACGCGAATCCCGGCAAGCCGGTGCTGTCCCACGATAACTGGGATCAGGACGGGGCGTACGCCATCGCGATGAATATGTGGTGGGGCACGAACGGAACGACCTACAAGCTTTACGAAAACGGCAGCTTGATCGATACGAAGGCGCTGGCGGCGGGCACGCCGCAGGCGCAATCGGCGAGCACGTCGGTCTCGGGCAGAGCGGCGGGCACCTACGTGTACAAAGCGGAGCTGACTAACGCGGCCGGAACGACCGCGAGCCAGGAGATTACGGTGACGGTTAAGTAGCTTAGGAATGCACAAAGAGGCGGTCTCAAAGGTCATCATGCGACCTGAGGCCGCCTCTTGTCTTTCTAATCCGTTCGAATGTCGGTATAATCGGATTGTTCAATGAAATGGTACGTTTAAAATCGTTGGCGAATCCGTTAAGCAGAAGGGAAACAACGAAATGAGCAAAGCCAAGGAAACGATCGAAATGTTTATTTACCAAAAACTGCGGGATTCGATCTTGCAGCGGCAGTTGGCGCCGGGCAATCAATTGGTGGAGAGCGTCATCTCCGACAAGATGAACGTAGGCCGGACGCCGATCCGGGGCGCGATTCGCAAGCTGGCCGACGAAGGGCTGGTCAACATCGTTCCGAATCGCGGCGCTTTCGTGATCCAGCCGACCAAAGAAGAAATCATTCAGGCCTACGAGCTTCGCATGGAGCTGGAACAGCTGGCCGCTCGAATGGCCGTTCCTCATATGGACGAGACCGATTATGAGCAAATGCGAAGGCTGTGCGACGAGGAAGGCGAGACGATCCGGCAAGCCGATATTCGAGCGTATTTGCGGATAAATAAAGCCTTCCATATGACCTTCATCCGCAAATGCGCCAATCTGTTTTTAATCGACTTCGCCGAGAAGCTGATCGATCAAACGAATATTTATTTGGTTTTATACGAGATGGTGTTTTATCGTACGACGGCCCAAACCGCTCCTGGCGCTGCGGAACACCGGGAGATCATCCGGCTATTTGAGGAGAAGGACGCCGAATCGGCGGGGACGAAGGTTCGTTCGCATATTGCGAATGCGATGAACAATTTACAGCTCGACAAAGTGCGGTTTTCCAACCTGGAGAATATTTTTTAAAACTCGATCCCAGCGATCGAGTTTTTTTGTTGTTCCGATCAATTTTATCTTGACTAAAACTGCAATCGAGTATAGCATCAAAATAGGTCATCAAAATTGTTGAACAATTTAATTGTAGGGGGTTATGCTTTGAAATTGTTGGTTTTGGGAGCAGCGGGCATGCAAGGAAGAGCGGTCATTTTCGATTTATGCCGCAGCCCGGAGGTGCGCGAGATCGTATGCGCGGACGTACAGGCTGACCAGCTGCTGCAATTTGCCGCGTTTTTGGATATGGGCAAGATCCGGCTGAAAAATTTGGATGCGAGAAATAAAGCGGATTTAGTGGAGCTGATGCGGGATCAGGTGGATGTCGTCATCGACTTGCTGCCGATCTCCTTCATCGGGATCGTGTCCGAAGCGGCGGTAGAAGCGGGCGTATCCCTGGTCAATACGTTTTATGCAAGCGCCTTGCCCGAAGGGATTCATGAGAAGGCTGCCGCTAAAAACATAATTATCATGCCCGAGGCCGGGCTGGATCCGGGAATCGATTTGGTTTTGTGCGGGTATGGCGTCAGTCAGCTGGATAAGGTCTATGAACTGCATTCGTACTGCGGCGGAATGCCGGAACCGTCGGCCATCGACAATCCGCTCAAATACAAGCTCACTTGGATTTGGGACGGCGTTTTGCTCTCGCACAAGCGTCCCGGGAAGATCATGAAAGACGGCGTCGTGATCGACATTCCCGCCGAGGAGCAGCATGCCCCGCAGTGGGTGGAGACGTTGGCGTTTCCCGGCATCGAGGGCGAGCTGGAAATGATCGTCAACGGGGACGCCATCGTATTCGCCGATATATTGGGCATTTCCGCGACGCTTCGCAATTCTTCCAGACGGTACATCCGATGGAGCGGTCATGCGCAGCTGTGGCACGCGCTTAAACAATTGAAATTTTTAAGCGACGAGCCGGTGCCGGGACTGCCTTCGTCCATTACGCCGCACATGTTCATGAGAGCGCACCTGGAGCCGCAGCTCCACTACAAGCGCGATGAGAAGGATATCGTCCTGATGAGGAATACGATAACGGGCGTTAAGGATAACGAGGATATTCGGATTACCTATGACCTCATCGACTACCGAGATACGAAAACAGGTTTGTTCGCGATGAATCGAACCGTCGGTTTCACGGCAAGCATCGTCGCTCAGATGATCGCCCGGGGCGACATTCGCGGCAGCGGTTTGCTGCGCACCGCCAAAGACGTTCCTTATCTGTCTTTCATCGACGAGTTGCAAAAACGAGGCATCGTCATTCAGGAACATATTCAGCCGACGGTAACTGCTTAGCGGATCGGAAAACAGGATAGGGGGAAAGACGAATGGAAACGAAGTTGGCGCTACAGCCTTTCACAAACGAACCGTTGACGGACTTTAGCCAGGAGAGCCATGGGCGGGAGATGGAAGCCGCGCTGCAAGAAGTGAAGCGGAAATTGGGACAAACCTACCCTTTGCTGATCGGCGGCGAAAAAGTATGGACCGAACAGGAGACCGTATCGATCAATCCGGCTGACACGGATATGATCGTCGGCAAGGTGAGCAAGGCATCGGCCGAGCAGATCGAAGCAGCGGTACAATCCGCAAGCGAGGCATTTGAGACATGGAGATATGTCTCCGTATCGGAGCGAGCGGACTGCTTGTTGCGAGGAGCGGAACTGATCCGGAGACGCAAGCATGAGTTCTCTGCTTGGCTCGTATTCGAGTCGGGAAAAAACTGGGGAGAAGCGGATGCGGATACGGCGGAAGCGATCGATTTTCTTGAGTTTTACGCGCGCGAAATGATTCGCTTGGAGAACATCAATGAAACAAGGCCGCTGACGAAGATGGAGGGAGAACAGAATCGGATCTCCTATATTCCGCTCGGCGTCGGAGCGATCATTCCGCCCTGGAATTTCCCGCTCGCGATATTGGCCGGCATGACGGGGGCTGCCATCGTCGGCGGGAATACCGTGCTGCTCAAGCCGGCGAGCGCGACTGCGGTTATTGCCTATAAATTCGTCGAGGCGATGGAAGAAGCAGGCGTGCCGCCCGGCGTGATCCAGTTCGTTCCCGGCAGCGGCGCCGACATCGGCGACAGGCTCACGCAGCATGCGAAGGTTCGCTTTATCAATTTCACCGGATCAAAGGAGGTCGGCCTGCGCATCCAGCGGCTGGCAGCGGAGACCCAAGAGGGTCAAATCTGGATGAAGCGCGTCATCGCCGAGATGGGCGGCAAGGACGGCATCGTCGTCGACGAAACGGCGGATTTGGATAAGGCCGCGCAAGCGATCGTCGCATCGGCATTCGGTTTTCAGGGGCAAAAGTGTTCCGCGGGATCGCGGGCGATCGTCGTGGACGCCGTCTACGACCAAGTGCTGGAAAAGGTGGTCGAATGGACCGGAAGATTAAACGTCGGCTTGCCGGAGCAGAACGCGGCGATCGGACCGGTGATCGATCAGAACGCTTACGATAAAATTTTGGACTATATCGAAGTCGGTAAACAGGAAGGGCGTTTGCTGGCAGGCGGTCGGCCGGCTGGGGGAAATGGCTTTTTTATCGAACCAACGATATTCGCCGACGTTGCTCCGAAGGCGCGAATCATGCAAGAAGAAATTTTCGGTCCGGTGCTTGCGGTGGCGAAAGCGAAGGATTGGCAGGAAGCGATCGAGATTTACAATGATACCGAATACGGCTTGACCGGTTCTTTCTTTTCTAACGATCAAGGGAGGATCGACCGCGCGCTTGAGACGATGCATTGCGGGAACTTATATATCAATCGGAAGTGCACGGGCGCATTCGTCGGCGTCCATCCGTTCGGCGGCTTTAATATGTCGGGGACCGATTCCAAAGCGGGCGGCTACGACTACATGCTTTTATTCACGCAAGCGAAGCTGACTTCCGTTCGTCGATAGAAAGAGCGGGTTCGCCATCAGACAGGCTGAACGGAAGAGGTGGTCTTTTTTAAAGATAAGCGGCACAATTTTAAGATCATATTGCGTATTGCACAAATATAGGGGTGAAGATTCCTCTATTTTTGTGCAATACGTGCGTAGTTACCGTGAAGTCTCTATGCTAACCTATTTTGGAATATCGCCTTGCAAGCGATTACATTTATTGTTTTGCGAGTTTTATAAGGAAGGGGAGCAATGAAGTGAGAATGAAAAACAGGCTTCGCCGGGCTAACCGAAGGATCGCTCTCGTGTTACTCGTTTCGATGCTGGCGGGAGCGCTCGCAAATGCCGTTTTCCCGTTGGCGTCCTATGCGGCTGCCCCGGCGGAATCGCAGCAGGGACCTGAATTGGTCCCGAACGGAAGCTTCGAAAATCTGGATAATACGCAATTTCCGCTTGCCTGGGTACCCACCGTTCCCGCGCAGAAGGCGAACATCACGTCCGACGAAACGACTGTGTTCGAAGGAAGCAGGAGCTTAAAGCTGAATGACGACGGCATCGGCGGAAGCCGGGAAGTCGGCGTCAAATCAGGAGAAATTCCGATTCGCTTCGGGGAAACCTACCTGGTGAAGTTGAAAGCGAACGTCACGCAAGGAAACATTTATGTGTTGGTACGCTATTTTAATTCAACCGGCGGCTATCAACAGAAAAACCTATCCGCTAGCGCTGCAGCAGGCTGGCAGAATCTGTCAATCTCGGTTACGCCGCCTGCAGACTACAGTCATCACCTCATCGTCTATGTGTATGAACGGAGCGGCGAGTCGCCGACGACGGCGTACTTGGACGCAGTCTCCATGAGGAGCGAGGAATTGCTCGTCAATCCGAGCTTCGAGACGATAGCCGGAGGCTTGCCTGTTGGATGGTCCGTATACGGAACGCAGGCTTCCGGCGTATCTGCCGTCACGTCTCCGGTCTATGAAGGCAGCCGAGCCGTAAAAGTGAACGACGCCAGCGTCCAGGACGCGCTGGGCCTTCAGAGCTCGGCGGTCGCCCACTCGGCAGGCGCTCAGTATCGGGCATCCATTTGGGCGAACGTCTCTGCAGGATCCGCTGCCCTGTCGCTCCTTTATCTCAATGCGCAGGGCGCGCAGATCGGCACTGAAAGTGTCGCGTCCGCGGCCGCGGCGGGCTGGCAGCAGCTCGTCCTGAACGGAGCGCCGCCGGCCTCCACGGCCGCGGTGAAGGTGCTCGCAGGGTCGGATGCGCCGAATCAATCGGTCATCGCCTTCGACTCGGCGGAGCTGCGCATTACGGGCTATGAGGATGTCACGCCCCAACCGGCAGCCGACATGATCGCGAACGGCGGCTTCGAGGATGCGCAGGGCGCGCTGCCATCCGCATGGATTCCGACCGTCGCGGCGCAAGCCGTGAATCTGTCCCTGGATACGGCTACGGTGTTCGAAGGGGCGAAAAGCCTGAAAATACGCGACGACGGGATTGGCGGAAGCCGGGAAGTCGGCGTCAAAACGCCGGAAATTCCGATTCGTTTCGGCGAGACCTACACCGTGAATCTCAAGGCGAAGGTCGAGCAAGGCAAGCTGTTCGCGATGTTCCGCGCTTTCGACGCTGCAGGTCAATACGTGCAGAAGTTTGAGGAGCTGGGCACGACGACCGGCTGGAAAACGCTATCCTTGCAATACACGCCTGCCGAGGCTTACAGCCATCATGCAGTCCTTTATATTTACGAAAATTCGGCGACGTCGCCGACTGCGGCCTATGTCGACGCGGTCAGCATGCGCAGCGACGAACTCCTCGCCAACGCCAGCTTCGAGAAGGCAACCTCCGGGCTGCCCGAGAGCTGGAGCGCGTATCAGCCGACGGGGGGAAGCGTGATCTCCGTCACCGACACGGTCTATCACGGCTCTAGAGCCGTACGCGTGACGGATACGAGCGCGCAGCTGGCGCCGGGAATCCGAAGCGGTCTGATCCCTCATGCCGGAGATTTGGAATACAAGGCTTCCGTGCGGGCGAACGTGGGATCGGGTACGGCGATCCTTTCCATGCAGTATTTCGACGGAGACGGAGCATTGCTTGGACAGCACGAGGCAAGCGCGGCCGCGGCGGCCGGCTGGCAGAAGCTGACGGCCAGCGGCGCCACGCCGGCGGGCACGGCGTTCGTGCGCGTGCTGCTCGGGTCTTCTGCGGCTGATCAGTCGACGATCGTGTTCGACTCCGCGGAGCTTCGTTCTGCAAGCGGACCGGCCACGGAAGAACCGCAGGGCTCGCTGCAGTGGCCGACGAATCTGGTTGCCGGCCAGTACATGCATTTTAAGCCCGCCGATCAGGCCGTCACGAGTCAGAACGCGCCCGATTTCGCTTGGCCTTACATCGTCGGCGCGGACAAATACGAATTCCAGATCGCGGCGGCGGCGGACACCGCATTCAGCGCGCCTGTCTATGCCAGGAACGATCTGACGACCAATCTGCACAACTTGCCGACTGCCCTCGAGCCCGGCAATTCGTACAACTGGCGGGTGCGGTTCCATATCGCGGCCGGCTGGTCGGAGTGGAGCGACAGCCGCAAATTCCGGTTGACGCCGGATGCCGTTCCTTTCCTCGTGCCGGAGCTGGACGATCTGTTCGACAACGTATCGGCGACCCACCCCCGAATTCTGACCAATGCGGAGGATCTGGAAAACTTCCGCGCGTATAAAGACGGTATAGGCAAGCCGATCTTCGAACAAGCGAGGAACAATGTCGACTTGAACGCGCCGTTGCCTGCCGAACCGGTATTGAACTATCCGCGCGATTATTACAATCTGCAGGATCCAGCCTTCGTAGCGGATGCCGCAGCCGTGACGCAATACGTCCGGAAAGAAACCGATATGATGCTGAACGCCGCGTTCGTTTATCTTGTATCGGGAGAAGAGGCTTACGGGAACTTCGCCAGGGAACGGCTGCTTAATGTCTTGACCTGGGATCCTGAAGGCTCTACCAATTATAGGCAAGTCGATCAGGCATTCCGCGAGATCGCTTACAAAGGCGCGATTTCGTACGACTGGATCTATCCGCTGATCGCAGGCGGAGATAAACCGAACATTTTGCCGATGATCGCGAGGCGTACGCAGACGCTCGCGAACGATATCCTGGGCGAAGCCTCGCTGTATAAAAATCCCTGGAATTCGCACGGATGGACGGCGTCCGGCTACGTCGGCACGATCGCCATCGCGCTGCTTCACGACGATACGATCGTGAACGGATCGCCGATATCCGTCATGGCCAAGGCATGGTTCGAAAAGTCCGTTCCGGCCCGGATCAACGTTTTTCCGCCGGTCGCGGGCGACGACGGCGGTTGGGCTTCGGGAACGAACTATTGGCAGGTCTCGCATCTGGCGGACAAATTGTTCGCCGACGTGCTGCTCGCCGCTTCGGGCCTCAGCCTATACGACAAGGCTTATTCCCGCAATGCGCAAACCTTCGGCCTGTATTTCCTGCCGAACGGGCAGCCTAACGGCGTCTTCGGCGACGGCACGCACGACCCGATGTCGGCGGCCACCGCTACGCATGCGCAGCGCGAGGCGCAGATCTACCAGAATCCGGTGACCAAGTGGTACGCCGAATCCGGCAGCTACGCGCGGGACCTCTCTTACCTTTTCGGCTTCGCCTACGGCGATCCGACGCTCGAGGGGAGACCGCCGGTCGACATGCCGACGGCCAAGTGGCAGAAGGATACGGATTGGGTGGCGATGCACTCCAGTCTATACGATCCCGAGCGGGTATCGCTCTATTTTAAATCCAGCCCATACGGCAGCTACGGTCACAGCCATGCGGACCAGAACAGCTTCGTCATCAACGCTTACGGCGAACAGCTGGCGATCGACGCCGGGCAATACGACAGCTATCTGAGCAATCACGACAAAGGCTTCACAAGGACGACGCTGGCTCACAATGCAATAACCTACGATGGCAATAAAGGCCAGAAAATTCTCGACATGACCGCTTCCGGACGAATCACCGGGTTCGTATCGAGCGATTCCTTCGACGCGACCGTGGGAGACGCGACGCAAGCGTACAACACGTACAACAATCCGGATTATCCCGGCTTGGCGCAGGCGCAGCGAAGCATCATCTATGTCAAGCCGGGCGCGTTCGTCGTCGTCGACAATCTGAAGGCCAAGGATCCGGCCGGTTCCTCGTTCGAATTCAAGCTTCATGCCATGACGAATCTGAAGCTCGACGACGACAAGCAGGGCGCCGCGATCACGCAGAACAACGCTGCGCTGGACGTGAAGTTTCATTATCCCGCCGTTCAGGACGCAAACTCGACCGATCAGTACTTGACCGAGCAGGGCGAAGCCGTGATGCCGACGGGCAGCTGGGCGTCCAAACCGCTGCAGCGGCATGCGACGTTCACTTTCCCCAAGAAGCCGAGCACGACGATCGTCTCGACGTTCGAGCCGCACCGCGTCGGCTCGCAGCCGCTCGGGATCGTAGAATCGACGAACGAAGGCACGTATCAGTATCTGGCCTTTGCCGATGGGACCCAAGTGTACGTGCGCCTGACCGACGGCGGCACGGTGACGACGACTGACGGCATCGAATTCGAGGGCATCGCCGTCACGACGAAGGACGACAGCCTCATGCTGGTAGGCGGGACGAAGCTCGTCAAGGACGGGGTCGCGCGCTTCCAAGCCGACGTACCGGCCACGATCGTCGTCGACGACGAAACGCTCACGGTATCGAGCGGCACGGAAGTGCAAGCGCAAGTGGCCATCCCGGGCGACGCGACGATCACCGACGACAGGTATGGCCCGGTCCAACTCGGCGGTGACGTGCAGGAAGCGTTGAACGAACGCGGCCTATATATGGAGAAAAACGGTGAGTTGCTGACCGTTCGGGCGGGACGCGGCGATCACCGCTTCCATCTCCGGGAAGGGAGCGCGCCGTCGCCACAGGCTCCCGTCACGCTGAACGTCGAACTCGACGGCGTGGCGACGCCGATCGCGCTCAAGGCATATGGATCGTATGACGGCGGCACGGCCGCGTGGGGTCAACTGGCGAATGTGCCCGACGGATTGTACGAGGTTCTGGAGGCGCCGGAAGGACTCGTCTTCCAAAAGTTCGGTTCTCCCAAAACCTCGATGTTCCTGAGCGCTTCGCCCATGGTCATCATGGAAGGGACGGGCGGCACGCTCCGGCTGCGAACCGCAGGCTCTGGAGAACTGACGGAAACGGAAGCCGCTGACGACTATGACGCGGTGAAAGACAGTCTGGCTTCCTTCAAGGAGGCGGAGCACTTCCAATCCACGGCCGGCGGGAAGTTCGACGTCTATACGTCGCGGCCGTTCCTGTCCAACGGCACCGGCGTGGCGGCATGGGATCAGAAAGGTCAATCGATCTCGTGGCAGCTGGACGTGCCGCAGTCCGGAAAATACGACGTCGTCGTGAAGTACGTGGCCGGCTGGGGCCTGACCGGCGATGTCCAGTCGTCGCGCCTCGTCCAGCTTGGCGAAGCTATGTATACGGCCGAAGCGCCGCGCACGGTCGACTGGGGCACGCAGCCGCAATATTGGAAGGCGCTGCGCATCAAGACCGGCACTGAGCTGGCGCAGGGCAAGACGACGCTCACGATGTGGAACGTGCTGGGCCCGATGAACCTGGATTGGCTCGGACTGATTCCATCGGCGGATGCGGAGAGCGCGGACAAATCGGCGCTGGCCGCCCAGATCTCGGCCGCGCAGTCGGTCTACGAGGAAGAGTATACGCCGGCTTCGTGGGTGAATCTGCAAACCGCGCTGACGCTGGCAAACGAAGTGAACGGGGACGCGGCGTCGACGCAAGCGCAGGCGGATGCGGCGGCGGCGGAGCTGCAGGCGGCGCAGGAGGCATTGGTGCCGCTGGCGGCGGCGGTTCCCGGAAAAGCCGTGCTCGTCAGCGACAGCGGCTACGCAAACGGTCTTCACGACGGCAATTACAATGTGACGATGAATCTGTGGTGGGGACAGAACGGCACGCGCTATACGCTGTACGAGAACGGCGTGCAGATCGACGATAAGCGGCTTGCGGACGGCACGCCCGGCGCGCAGCATGCGGAGACGGCCGTGACCGGCAAGCCGAACGGCACGTACGTGTACACCTGCGAACTGAAAAACGCGCGCGGCGTCACTGCCTGCGAGCCCGTGACTGTCGTCGTCAAAGACGCGAATCCCGGCAAACCGATGCTGTCCAACGACAACTGGGATCAGGACGGGAAGTACGCCGTCGCGATGAATATGTGGTGGGGCACGAACGGAACGATCTACAAGCTTTACGAAAACGGCAGCTTGATCGATACGAAGACGCTGACGGCGGGCACGCCGCAGGCGCAATCGGCGAGCACGGCCATCTCGGGCAGGGCGGCCGGCACCTACGTGTACAAGGCGGAATTAATCAACGCGGCTGGCGTCACGACTAGCCAAGAAATGACGGTAACCGTAAAACCTTAAACAAACGAGTCCGGCGTCGCAAGGCGCCGGATTCGTCTTCAGCCAGACCGTTTTGCAACACATCAACCAACAGGGAGAACGTTCCCGGGAAGAGGTTTACGATGGATAAAACGGTATTAAGGCACAAATTTCCCGTTTTGTTTTTGACGCTTGCGCTTGCCGTCGGCTTGCTGCCCCAAGGCTTAAAAGGGAGAGCGGTGCAAGCCGCGAATTGGCCCTATGGCGAGGAACGGGTCGCCAATGGAAACTTCGAAACGACCGCTAGCGGCTTTCCCACCGATTGGACCCTCAAGACGCCGAACACGGCATCCTATATCTCGATGGACACTGCGCTCAAATCCAGCGGATTGCAAGGATTAAAATTAACGGATGCCGCTGGCGGAAGCAGAGAGGTCGGCGTCGTGTCGAATCCGGTCCCGATCGTCTACGGCGCTACGTACGCGGCTGAAGTAAAGGCGAACGTGTCGACGGGGACGGTTCATCTCAAGGTTCAAACCAAAGATGCAAGCGGCAACCTGGGTCCCGAGTCGTATATGACCGCTTCGACTTCGGTAACCGGCTGGCAAACGCTGTCGGTCACGTTCACGCCGCCCCAGGCTTTCAGCGCAACGGCGGTCGTGTCCGTGTACGAGTCTGCCTCGCCGGCGTCCGCCTTGGCCACGATCGATGAAGTCACGCTGCGGCAAACGGGAAATTTGGCGGCGAACGGGGGTTTCGAGCTCGATCCCGGGACGCAGACCGGCTTTCCGGTCGGTTGGGTTCCTTTTGCCGCCAACGCGGCGCCTTCATCCGTGACGACGGAGACGGGGACGGCTAACGTCAGCGCGGGTGCCCGAAGCGTCAAAATCGTCGACAACAGCGGGACGGTCGGCACGATCGGATTAAAGACGCCGCCAATTCCGATCCGGCCGGGCGAAACGTACGACATTCAGGCCAAAGTCAAAGTCGACGCAGGCACCGTTGCGGTACTTGCCCGTTCTTTTGACGGCGGCGGCACGCAATACGGCCAGATTCCGGGCGTTACGCGGTCCGCGGCCGCAGGATGGCAGACGGTTTCCTTTTCGTATACGCCGCAGGCGCCCTATACGTCCACCCTCGTCCTGATGATTTACGGGCGCGACGAGAACGCCGCCACGACCGCTTATATCGACGAGGTGTCCGTCACGAGCGGCGAGCTGCTCTACAACCCAAGCTTCGAGTCCGGGACGGGCGCCTTGCCCGAGGGCTGGACCGCTTCGGGTTCGCCTGTGAGCGGCGCGAGCTGGGTAACCGCCCCTAACCCGGTCGATCACGGCAGCAAGGCCGTCAAGCTCGCGGATTCGGATGCTTCGATTTTGCAGCTGCAGAGCGCGCTCGTCAAGCATAAGCCAGGCTCTACCTATACCGCTTCGGTCAAAGCCAACGTGACCTCGGGGAAAGTGAAGCTGACGCTCCAATCCCTGAATTGGGGCGGGGCGGTGCTAAGCGAGGCAACAGCCGCCGTTCAATCGACCGCCGGCGTATCCGGGTGGCAAACGTTAAAAGTATCGGTGTCGCCGCCCGGCTATGCCTCGTCGGTAAGAGTGGCGCTGTCCACCGATTCGTCTTCTGCCGATACTGCCGTGTTCGACTCGGCCGAGCTGAGGTACGGCTGGCCCTTCGATGCGCCAACCGAGCCGCCCATGCCGTTCAGACCCGCCGACCGGTCGTCCGTCGAGCAGAATCCCCCGGATTTCTCCTGGCGCTACGTCGAGGGAGCGGATCAATATGAGCTTCAGATCGCTTCTAACGATACCTTTGATACGACCGTATTTGCCAAAGCGGGAATCCCCGTCAACGTGTTTAACCTTCCGAATACGCTGACGGCGGGTGAAAGCTATTATTGGCGCGTACGCTATCATCTCCCGCAAGGCTGGTCGGCATGGAGCGATACCCGGCAATTCGGCATTAAAGCGAACGCCGTTTCTTTTACGGTGCCCGATATCAACGCTTTGTTGAACAGCGTACCGACAGGCAGGCCCCGAATTTTAACGACCGCGAGTAGGTTAAACGCGTTCAGGCAGCTTAAGGATAACGTAGGCGCGCCTATTTATAATTTTGCTAAAACGAGAGTAGACGGCATGATCGCGGCTCAAACCGGCGCGCCGAGCGAGCCCTCGTCGACGTCGGACGTGTTCGGGATCACCTCCGGAGAAACGACGACCATCTTGTCCGGGGCGTTAATGTATTTGATTACGGCGGAATCCAAGTACCTTTCGTTCACGAAAACGCGCTTGATGAACATCGTCGGCTGGAACCCGAACGGGACGACGAGCTATGCAAACGACGACCGATCGTTCCGCGAGATCGTATTGGCCTCCGCCGTCGCCTACGACTGGCTGAACGTAACGAACAACAGCGCTTTTACCCTTGCCGACAGACAGCAATTGCTGACCGCCATTCATACGCGGACGCAAACGCTTTACAACGACATTCTCGATGCCCATTCGCTCTACAAGAAACCGTATGATTCGCATGGCGGAACGGCCGCCGGCTACGTGGCGATCATCGCGACGGCGATGATGCACGAGACGGGGACCGTGAACGGCATTTCCATGCACGACTATGCCAAGGAGTGGTTCAGAAAATCGGTTCCGGTCCGAATCAATTGGTATCCGCCGGTGGGCGGAGAGCAGGGGGGCTGGGCGTCTGGCACCGGCTATTGGGAAGTGTCGCACCTGGCGGACAAGAGAGTGGCGGACGTCTTGCAGGCGGCTACCGGCGTGAATTTGTATAACAAGGCCTTTTCCCTAAACGAACAGTATCTCGTTCCCTACTTCTTGCCGGTCGGGTCGCCGAGCAATCATTTCGGCGACAGCGCCGAAAAGCCGATGAACGGCGAAACTGTCAACCTCCTGAGGCGGCAAGCGCAAATATACGGAAACGAGAGCGCCCAGTGGGCAGCCGCGGCCGCGCCGGTCGCGCTGGATCCTTACAAGTTGTTCACCTACCCTTACGGCGACGATAGTGTCGCGAAGCGGCCGCCGTTCGAGCTTCCTTCGGCCCGCTGGCAGAAGGATGTCGGCTGGGTCGCCATGCACTCCAGCCTGTACGACCCGGACCGAATTTCGTTGTACTTCAAGTCCAGCGTTTACGGCAGCTACAATCACAGCCACGCCGATCAGAACAGCTTCACGATCGATGGCTTCGGCGAAAAGCTGGCGATCGATGCCGGATATTACGACGCCTACGGGAGCGATTTTCACAACAATTATTACCGCACGACCTTGGCCCATAACGCTATTACGTACGACGGCAACAAGGGACAGAAAACCAACGACATCCGCGCAGCGGGCAGAATCGCGGGATTCGCGTCCATCGAAGCGTTCGACGGAACCGTAGGGGACGCGACTGTCGCCTACAATCAGGATCCCGCGTTGACCGGCCTGGACCTGGCCAGAAGAGGGATCATCTACGTCAAGCCGAACGCCTTCGTCGTCATCGATAAGCTAGATGCGAAGGGGACATCCAGCGTCCCGTTCGAGTACTTGCTCCATGCCGACGGCACTTTAACGGTAGACGGCAATTCGCAAGGGGCGACGATCGAGAAAAATCAAGCGGCCATGAACGTCCGCATGATTTATCCGACCGTCTCGAGCGCATCGGTCACTTCCGATTTTAAGACGGCGTCCGGCACGACGATCTTTCCTGCCCTGAACCCGCAGAAGCCTTCGCAGCGGCACGCCAAGTTTACGTTTCCTTCGGCTGCGGCGCAGACGATCATCTCCACCTACCAGCCGTATCGGACCGGCTCGCCGCCAGTGGCCATAACTTCGCAGAACCATACGACTTATCAGAGTCTTGCGTTCTCCGACGGAACCATGGTGTACGTACGATTGGCGGGCAGCGGGCTCATCGAGGTGAACGCGAATTTCAAATTCGACGGCACGGCCGCCGTCGTTCGCGGGAGTAATGTCCTGCTGCTGGATGGCGTCCGATTGGAGAAAGACGGCGTCGTCCTGCTCCAATCGAACGTTCCGGCCACCATCGCGGCAAGCGCTGCGGAGATTTCCATATCCGGCGACGCGCCCGAGCTCGAAGTCCAATTCACGAACGCGGCGACCAAGCTCTACGACGAGGCTTACTCGGAAGTGTCTTCGGGCGGAAGCGCGGATGCCAACATGATCGCGAAAGGCGTTCACTGGACCAAAGCCGGAGGCGTGCTCACCATTCGGTCCGAATCCGGCAGACGCTTCAAGTTGAACGCCGCAACGAAACCGGTTCCCAAGCCAAGCGTGACGCTCACCGTGAAATTGAACGGAACGATTATCGGCACGCATGCTTTGGCGGCACACGGAACTTATGCGGGCGGTACGGCCAGCTACGGCCAATTGACCAGCATTGCGGCAGGCACCTACAGCATCGTGAGCGCTCCTGCAGGGCTCATTTTCGAGAAAGGAGGCGCAACATCGGGGACGAAGACGTTCGCGAGTTCGCCATGGGTGATCCTGGACGGCGCCGGAGGCGTCCTGGAGTTGACATCCTGATCGTCGAACTGCGAGTAAAGCCGGGACGAACGGTACAACGCATCGGGCGTCACGAAGCGTCGGGAAATCACGGTGAAGGCAAAGCAACGCAAAAAAAAAGGCCGCCTGCGGGCGGTCTTTTGCTTTTTGATGCGCCTGGAATGCAAGGCGAAGGAGGGCGTTGGCGCTAACTGGCTTTAGTCGCGCCGGACAATCCCGAGCGCTCCAGCAGCCTGCGGCTATCTTCGTTCAATCCGACGATCTGCACCGTTTTGCCGTACTGCTCGTACTTGCCGACCGCCTTCGCGATCGCCGTGACGGCCGAGTGATCCCAAACGTGCGAGGCCGAGAAATCGATCGTGATTTTCGAAGGATCTTCTTTGTAATCGAACAAGTTGACGAAGTGGTTCATCGTGCCGAAGAAGAGCTGGCCGGTGATCCGGTACACTTTGCGATTGTCCTTCGTCGTATCCGCCTGCGCCTTGATTTGTGCGGAGCGCCATCCGAAATAGACGGCGCTGAGCACGACGCCCGCAAGCACGCCGAGCGCGAGATTGGACGTAGCGACGACGATGCCGACGGTCACGACCATGATCAGCGCGTCGCTGCGCGGAATCTTGGCGAGCGTGCGGACCGAATGCCAGTCGAACGTGCCGATCGACACCATGAACATGACGCCAACGAGCGCGGCCATCGGAATCTCGCGGACGACGTCGCCCAGCACGAGGATCAAAAATAGCAGAAACACGCCGGCCACGAACGTCGAGAGCCGCGAGCGCCCGCCGGATTTGACGTTGATGACCGTCTGTCCGATCATGGCGCAGCCGGCCATGCCGCCGAACAGGCCGGAGACGACGTTGGCGATGCCTTGTCCGCGCACCTCGCGGTTTTTGTCGCTCTTCGTCTCCGTCATCTCGTCGACGATCGTCGCGGTCATGAGCGACTCGGTCAAGCCGACGACCGCAAGCGCGAGCGAGATCGGCACGATGCGCCAGATCGCCGCGAAGGTGAAGTCGATGTCGGGGAAATGGAAGAGCGGGAGCTTCTGCGTGATCGGGCCCATGTCGCCGACCGTCCGCAGGTCGAGGCCCAGGCTGACAGACACGATCGTCATGACGATGATAGCGACGAGGGCGGAAGGTACGGCTTTGGTCAGCAGCGGGAACAGGTAAATGATCGCGAGCGTGCCCGCCACCATCGCGTACATCTGCCAGTTCGCGCCTTCGAAGTTCGGCAGCTGCGCCATGAAGATGATGATGGCGAGCGCGTTCACGAAGCCGGTCACGACGGAATGAGGGATAAAGGTGATGAATCGTCCGAACCGCAACAGTCCCATGATGAATTGAATGGCGCCGGTCAGCAACGCGGCGGCGTAAATATATTCGATGCCGTACTTGGCCACGATCGGTCCCATGAGGGAGGCCATCGCGCCGGTCGCGGCGGAAATCATGCCGGGACGGCCGCCGACGATCGAGATCGTCACGGCGATGCAGAACGACGCGTACAAGCCGACCATCGGGTCGACGCCTGCCAGGATCGAGAAGGCGATCGCTTCCGGAATGAGCGCAAAAGCGACCGTCAACCCGGACAGAATGTCTCTGCGCGCGTTGAAGAACCAGTTGCTTTTCAATTTTTGAAACAACAAAAAAAACTCCTCTCGAAATGAACGAAAAGCACCGGGATCGTTGATGCGGTACCGTACCGATCGCGGTCTATGCCGTTCGAAAATGTCGCTTGTATAGGGCTTTCCTCTCAGAAAAGCCGGGGCCGTTTGTCGTCCGGTTCATTATACATGCTCCGGGCCGATTTGAACACCCTGGGCGAATGTCCTCGGCGAGGGAATGCGGTTATAATACGAGAAGCGAGAGGAAACGGAGGGAATGGCATGAAGATCGTATTCGTGAGGCACGGTCAGAGCGAATACAACCTGGAAAACCGGTTCACGGGCTGGACCGATTCGGATCTGTCCGAACAGGGGCTCAAGGAAGCGCGGCGCGCGGGACAGGTGCTGCGCGCGAACGGATTCGCCTTCGACGCCGCCTTCTCGTCGGTGCTGACGCGGGCGATTCGGACGATGGGCATCATTCTGGACGAGCTCGACCAGCTTTGGATCCCGGTCTCCAAGAGCTGGCGGCTCAACGAACGCCATTACGGCGCGCTGCAAGGGCTGAACAAAGCGGAGACGGCTGAACGTTACGGCGCCGACCAGGTGCTGCTCTGGCGCAGGTCCGTGAGCGAGCGTCCGCCGGCGCTCGAGCGGGACGACGAAAGGTATGCGGGCGACGATCCCCGTTATAAAGACATCGACGGCGACGTTCCGCTGACGGAAAACCTGGACGACACGGCAGACCGCGTGCTCGTCTATTGGGAGAAAAAAATCTTGCCCGAGCTGTCGGCGGGGCGCAAGCTGCTGCTATGCGCGCACGGCAACACGCTGCGGGCGCTGATCCGGTACCTGGACGATCTGCCCGAGGACGGCGTCGTCAACCTCAACATTCCGACGGCGATCCCGCTCGTCTACGAGTTCGGCGACGATATGAAGCCTGTCAGGCACTACTACCTTGGCGAAGACGGACCGCTGTCGCAAGGGGAGATTCCGCACAAAATCTCGCCCGACCCGGCGCAGGATATGCCGACGAAGGGCGAGGGGCATCATGAACGGACATAATCGACTTTTTTAACGAGCATTGGTGTCCGTATCGCGCAAGTACATCGCGCCCGCTGCGGCTTAGGTTTGCAAGTTTAGGACAAGCGATAAACGGCGAACGGGCTGCCTTGCCGGAAATCGTCGCTGATCCGGTCCAGCCGGTCAAGCGTCGCTTCGGACAGATGCAGGGCATCGGCCTCCAGGTTGGCGCGAAGCTGCTCGGGCCGGGTCGCGCCGGCGATGACGGTAGCGACTGCGGGGCGGGCGAGCAGCCATGCGATCGCGAGCACCGCCGGCTGAACGCCGAGTTCGTCGGCCAGCGCGGCGACCTGCCTGCCTAGCTCGTCCGCGCGGCCGCCTAGGAACCGGCGGAACGAGGGATCGGTGTCGGCCCGCGACCCTTCCGGCGCCGCATCGCCCGCTGCCGCGTACTTGCCGGTCAGAATGCCGCCCGCGAGCGGGAAGTACGGGATGAGCCCGACGCCTTGGTCGAGGCATAGCGGAATGAGCTCGGTCTCGGGCGTGCGATCGGCGAGCGAATAGCTGGCCTGCGTGCAGACAAAGCGCTCGAACCCGCGCCGCTCGCTGACGCCGAGCGCCTTCATGAGCTCCCAGGCGGCATAGTTGGACGCGCCGATATAGCGCACTTTGCCCGCCGCGACCAAGTCGTCCAGCGTGCGCAGCGTTTCCTCCAGCGGCGTCGCCGGATCGAACGTATGGATCTGGTACAGATCCACGTAATCCGTCTTCAGCCTCCTCAGGCTGCCCTCCAGCTCCCGCTGAAGATGGAAGCGGGACGAGCCTCTGTCGTTCGGGCCTTGTCCCATCGGCAGCCCGGCCTTGGTGGCCAATACCGCTTCATGTCGTCTTCCCGCCAGCGCCTCCCCGATGATCGACTCCGACTGCGTACCTGCGTAGATGTTAGCCGTGTCCAGCATATTGATGCCGCTGTCTAGCGCCTCATGAACGATCCGGATCGACGTCTCCCGGTCCGAGCGCTTGCCGAAAGCGTTCGTGCCGAGGCCGATCGCCGAGACGCGAAGCCCGCTTTGGCCCAGTGAACGATACTGCATGCCAATTTCCTCCCCGTTTCCTCGTTTTATTCCAACCGCTGGATACCTGATTGTCTCATGCCCATCTGGAATGATCAACCGCGCAGAACGACGGCTGCCGATACCTAGCTATCCGTGAGCATATGCCCGCCACCGCCCTAACCGCGCAAACCTCGCTTGCAGCCAGCGCCAGGCGATCAATCGCCGCCGAAGCAGCGCTTTTGTTGCGAACCAGCTGACCTCGCCCGTTCTCTCCTGGTCACAATCTTGCGATCACCGGTCACTAGGTTGGTAGTTACCCCCTGCCGCTCTGCCTTAACATGAAGGCAAGCAAGATCAATGCGGCCAATAAACGTCGCAACCATCCTACGGTCCAGAGGGAAAGGGAGTCCGAACAAATGCTAAACAAAAAGGTAATCGCCATCCCGCTCGGCACGCTGCTCGTGGCCGGCGCGCTATCCGCCTGCGGCGGCAACGGCAACAACGAAGGCAACGACGCGGGCGCCGCTTCTCCGTCCGCCAGCCAGTCCGCATCCCAGAGCGCCTCGGCATCAGCGTCTCCAGTCGACTCGTCGTCGGCGTCCGCATCGGCCTCGTCCGACCTGCCCGCCAAGCCGGCCGAGCTGACGATCTGGCAGGACGACAACGCGGACAAAATCGCCGTCTCCACGGAGATCGCCAAAAAGTACACCGAGCAGACGGGCATCAAGGTCAATATCAAGCCTGTCGCGATGAACGACCAGCCGGACGTGCTCGCGCTTGACGGACCGGCGGGCAAAGGCCCCGACCTGTTCTATCAGCCCGGCATTGGCGCGCTCGTGATCAAAGGCCTCGTGCAGGAGATCAAGACGCCGCAGGAGACGCTGTCCGCCTATACGCCGGAAGCGCTGGCTGCGCTCAGCCAGGACGGCAAGCTGTACGGACTTCCGGCCGTCACCGAGACATATGCGCTGTTTTACAACAAAAAGCTCGTGCCCGAAGCCCCGAAAACGATTGCGGACCTCGAGAAGATCATGGCCGAGCAGACGGATGCCAAAAAGCAGCAGTACGGCTTCCTGTTCGAAGCGACCAACTTCTATTACGCCTGGGCGTTCATGGGCGGCAACGACGGCTATATTTTCAAGCCGGACGGAAGCGGAGGCTTCGATACGAAGGATATCGGCTTCAACAAGGAAGGCGCGGTCAAGGGCGGCCAGCTCATCCAAAGCTGGTTCCAGAAGGGATATATTCCGAAGGACGTCAACGGCGACATCGTCGGCGGCCTGTTCGGACAGGGCAAGGTCGGCGCCATCGTAAACGGGCCTTGGGCGATTCAGGATCTGAAAAAGCAGCTCGGCGACGACCTCGCCGTCGCGCCGCTGCCGACGCTCGAAAACGGCAAGCGCCCGACCTCGTTCATCGGCGTCAAGGGCTGGATGCTCTCGAAGTTTTCCAAGTCTCCGGAGTGGGCGTCCGACCTGGCCGCCTTCATGACGAACGAAGAAAATTCGCTCTATTACTTCAAGCAGACGGGCGAAGTGCCGCCGGTCAAAAGCGTGCTCACGAGCACCGACCTGACGGGAGATCCGCTGGTGTTCGGCTTCTCCCAGCAAAACACGTACGGCATGCCGTTCCCGACCGTGCCGGAGCTCGATACGGTCTGGGATCCGATGGCGAACGCGTTGAAGTTCATCGCGAGCGGCAAGGACGTGCAGGGCTCGATGGACGACGCCGTGAAGCAGATCGAAGACAAGATCAAGATGACGGGCGCCTGATCGCAAGTCTCGCCAATCATGAAATCCGGTGGAGGGGCCCAGACGACGGCCGCCCCTCTTCTTTTTAAGGATGGTGTCTCAACATGCAAATTCAACAGGCCGCAACGGGCGGACCGCAAACTCTCGCGGGACCCAAGCCGCGGACGGCGGCGCTGCTGTCCGTCATTCCCGGGTTCGGGCAGTATGCCAACCGCCGTTACATCAAAGGCACGATCTTCCTGCTGCTGGCCGCAGCCGTCGGCATCGCCTTGTCCGCGCCGATCGTGAACGGCATTTATGGCCTGATCACGCTCGGCAGCAATCCCGAGACCGACGACTCGAGGACGCTGCTCGTCGAAGGCATCATCGCGGTGCTCTTGCTTGCCTTGTTCACGTCAGCTTACGCGCTAAATCTGCGGGATGCTTACCGTGACGCGGCCAAACGGCAGGAAGGACTGCGCATCCCGTCCGTCCGCCAAGCATTTCACGATAGCTGGGAGCACGGCTTCCCGTATTTCGTCATCGTGCCGACATTCATGCTGCTGACGATGATCGTCATTTTCCCGCTGCTGTTCATGATCTGCCTCGCGTTCACCAACTACAATCTGTACAACTCGCCGCCCGCGCACTTGCTGGATTGGGTCGCCTTCGACAACTTCGCCGCGCTGTTCACCGAAGGCGTATGGACGAAGAGCCTGCTCGCGGTGCTCACCTGGACGGTCGTGTGGACACTGGTCGCGACGAGCCTGCAGATCGCGCTAGCTTTTTTTCTCGCGCTGCTCGTTAACGACGCCCGCGTCCGCTTCAAAAAGCTCATCCGCACCGTGTTCATCCTGCCTTGGGCGGTACCGTCGTTCATGACGGTACTCGTGTTCGCTGCCATGTTCAACGACACGTTCGGCTCGGTCAACCGCGACGTCATGTCGATCTTCGGCACGTCGGTCCCGTGGCTGACCGACCCGACCTGGGCGCGGATCGCGATCATTTTCGTGCAGATCTGGCTCGGCTTTCCGTACGTGTTCACGCTCGTGACGGGCGTCCTGCAGAGCATCTCCAAAGACTGGTACGAGGCGGCCGACGTCGACGGGGGCTCCCGCTGGGACAAGATGCGCTTCATCACGCTGCCCCATGTGCTGTACGCGACCGCGCCGCTGCTCATCATGCAGTTTTCGTACAATTTCAACAACTTCAACATCATTTATCTGTTCAATAAAGGCGGGCCGCCGGTGCCGGGCCAAAGCTCGGGAGCGACCGACATTCTGATCTCCTGGGTGTACACGCTCACGTTCGACCAGAACAACTACAAGATGGCCGCCGCGATCTCGATCATCATGGGGCTCGTCGTCGCGCTGTTCGCGTTTTTCCAGTTCCGCCGCACGCGCTCGTTCCGAGAGGAGGGCATGTACTGATGGGTCGCACGCTCAAGTCGCGGCTGGAGGTAGCCGGCATCTACCTCGTCGTCCTGATCATGTTCGCCGTCATCCTGTACCCGCTGCTGTGGGCGGTCAGCATCTCGCTCAATCCGGGCACGAGCATGTTCAGTTCCAAGCTCATTCCCGACTCGCTGTCCCTCGAGCACTACAAATGGCTGTTCTACGATCCGCGCAGCGATTACGTGCTCTGGTACAAAAACACGATTTACGTCGCCGTGCTGAACGCGTTGTTTTCCGTCATCATGGTCGGGCTCGTTGCGTTCGTCTTTTCCCGCTATCACTTCGCCGGGCGCAAAAATAGCATCTATGCGGTGCTGCTCATGCAGATGTTCCCGGTGCTGATGGGCATGGTGGCGATCTATCTGCTGCTCAATCTCGTCGGCCTGCTCGATACGTTCGCCGGACTCATCATCTTTTACGTGATCGGCGGGCTGCCGATGAACGTGTTCCTCGTAAAAGGCTACATGGACACGATCCCGCGGGATTTGGACGAGTCGGCGAAAATGGACGGTGCGGGGCATTTGACGACGTACTTCCGCATCCTGTTCCCGCTCGTGCGGCCGATTTTGGCGGTCGTGGCGCTGTTTACGTTTATGGCGCCGTTCATGGACTTTCTGACGCCGCGCATCATTCTCCGCTCCCCGGAGAAGTTCACGATCGCGCTCGGCCTGTTCAGCTTCATCAACGACAAGGTCGGCAATAACTTCACGATGTTCGCGGCCGGGACGATCCTCGTCGCGCTGCCGATCGCGGTCGTCTTTCTCATCCTTCAGCGCTACCTGATCGCAGGGCTTGCAGAAGGCGCGACGAAAGGATAGCACGCAAAAAAGGAGCCAAGCTTCGTAAAAAGGGAGAGGGTCCGTCATGAGGTTACGTTGGCGAAAATGGCCGGCGCTCGGCCTGATCGCGGCGCTGCTGCTCGCGCCGCTGCAGGCGTTCGCCGAGCCGGCCGAGCCGGCAGGGGCCGCGGCGCAGGACGCGGGCGGGTATGTCCGGTTCAAGGACGACTGGAAAGGAAAGTTTTTGTTCGAGGACGCGGCAGGACGGGTGCGCTACGGTACGACGGCGCTGTCCGATCCCGCCGCGCAGTGGCGGATCGAGGACGCGGGCGAAGGCAAGAAGCTCATCCGCAACCGGCAGAGCGGACGGGTGCTCGATATGACGTCCGTAACGCCGGACGCCCGGATCGCGGATCCGCTCGAGACGACGTCCGCGGACGCGTCGACGCCTGGCGCGCTTTGGCTCGTGAACGACGTGCCGGGCAGGCCGGGCGCCGTGAACGTCGCAAGCGCGGGCTTTGCGAGCCGGCTGCTCAACGTCCAGACGCAGGACGGCTACGCGCACGCGAACAACTGGGCGCAGGCGGGCTGGGGCAGTGCGACCTGGCACGTCGAAGCGGCACCGTCCGCCGAAGCCGTTCGCCTATTGAACCCGTGGAAAGGAACCTACCTGTTCGAGGAAGCGGGCAAGGTCAAGTACGGGGCGCCTGCGGTCACGGACCGCGCTTCGCAATGGTTCGCGGAGACGGCCGACGGGAAAACGACGTTTCGCAACCGGGCGACCGGTCATTTTATGGATATGAAAAACGTCGCCGCGGCGGATGCCGTCGCGCAGCCGCTGGAGGCGCTGCCCCCGGAGGAAGGAGAAGGCGGGAAGACGGCGCAATGGCTGGTGTCCGCGCCCGATGCTTCGGGGCAGGTCAGCGTGTCGAGCGCGGTGTACGCGAACCGGCTGCTGAACGTGGAGTCGCAGGACGGCTTCGCGCATGCCAACGACTGGGCGCAGCCTTCCTGGGGCAGCGCGCTGTGGAAGCTGCAGCCGGCGGCGGAGGTCGAGCCGGTGCGGCTCGCGGACGGCTGGAAGGGCGGATACCTGTTCGAGGACGCAGCGGGCGGCGTCAAATACGGCACGCCTGCAGCAGACGATCGGCTGGCATTATGGCTCGTATACGTTACGGCCGGCGGCACGCTGATTCGCAACGCGCAAAGCGGCCATTACCTTGCCGCAGGCGAGCCCGCAGCTTCGGCGTTCGAGCCGTTTGCCTGGGCAATGGCGCCGGCGAAGGATTCGGGCGGCAGCTCGGTGGACGACCATTATACGTTCGCCGATCCTGCCGATTCGTCCGCGCTGTTGAACGTCCAGGCGCAGGACGGCGCGGGACACGTCAACGACTGGGCGCAGCCTTCCTGGGGCAGCGCGCAATGGCGGC
The DNA here is from genome assembly GCF_900112065.1 of Cohnella sp. OV330. GTDB lineage: Bacteria > Bacillota > Bacilli > Paenibacillales > Paenibacillaceae > Cohnella. The sequence continues at coordinate 504,527 of NZ_FOKE01000004.1, read as the reverse complement.
TCGAGGATCCGGGGTCGGCGCCGGGCGGATCTGGCGAGCCGCCGGCGCCGAGCTATATCCGGATCAAGAGCAGCTGGCTGCAACTGTATATGTACGAGGAGGACGGCATCGTCAAATACGGCAACGCCGTCGCCGGAGACCCGAAGGCGGAGTGGCTGGTCGTATCCGGCGAAGGCTACAAACGGATTCAAAACCGCGCGACGGGACATTTCGCGACGCTGGACGGCGCGTCGGACGCGCGCCAGCCGCTACGCGCCTCGGAGCTTGCCGAAGGCTCGACGGCGGGCGACTGGATCATCGAGGATTACCAGGGGGCCAAGGAGATTCACAGCGTTCGCGATTCGAACCAGGCAGCGGACGCACAGTCGTACATTCACGTCGAAAACAAACTGAAATTCGCGCAGTACGGCGTGATCGACCGGGATTGGAGCAGTCCGAAGTGGATATTCGTTCCGGCTGGGGACATCGGCGTGCCGCAAGGCTACGTGACGCTGAAGAACGGCTACAGAGGAACATACCTGTACGAGGACGACGGCATCGTCAAAGACGGCGCGCCGGATCCGGCCGATCCGGCCGCCCAATGGTCGCTCCGCCAGGGCGAGCAGGGGATGCTGATCGCAAATCGCGCGACGGGGCATCTCGTGACCAACGAGCGCGTGACGAGCTACGAGAGCGCGCTCGAGGCGCTCGACATCGATCCGACCCTGGGCAGCGCGCAGTGGACGATGACGGACGGCGCCGAAGGCCGCAAGGTGTTCACGAACGTCTGGAAAAACGACCAGCGCATCCACGACGAAGACAACAAAGGCTTCGCCCAGTCCAGCGGGGTACCTGCCGACTGGGGCAGCGCGCAGTGGCTCGTTGAAGAGGCACCGTTCGTTCCGTCTGCGCTGCCCGCCGGTTTTGTCCGCATTAAAAACGGCGCGACCGGCCAGTATCTGTATGAAAACGCGCGCCAAGTCGTTCTCTACGGCAACCCGGCAGCGGACGACGCGTCCGGTCACTGGCGTATCGATCGCGGACCGGAAGGGGATCGCTTCGCGAACCGCGCGACGGGCAACGTCATGTCGATCGCGGGCGCGCAGGCGTATCTGGAGACGGAAGAAGTCGCCGGCGCTTCCGAAGCTTCGCTGTGGCACGTCGAGGATGCGCCGGTCGCAGGCGGCTTCCTGATCCGAAGCGGCGCTGCCGGGCATCTCGACGAGTACTTGCATAGCGAGGACCGTACGGGCTATGCCCAATACGATCTGCGGTCGATCGAGAGCGCGGGCGTCCGGTGGACGCTGGAGACGGCGCCTGCCGAGGCGCGTCCCCCGGTTCCCGAAGCGGAAGACCTGAACGGCGCGACGCCGGCGATCGCGGACGCCAACGTATATGAGCTGGCGAGCGATCCAAATGGCAGTTGGCTGGTAGGGGCGGGCGGCGAGGCCAAGACGGTCGCCCAGACGCAAGCGGCTGCAGGCGCCCGATGGCTGCTGGAAGCGTACAACGGGTATACGCGCGTCAGGCAGGCGGACGCCGAGCTGTATTTGACGGCCGATTCGGCGGGCAAGGTCGCGTTGTCGCCCGACGGCACGGCGCTCGGCGCGCAGTGGCGCTTGTCCCAAGACGCCGGGCTGACGTCGCTTGTCAGCGCTCGCTGGCCCGGGCTGTCGTTGGCGGCCGACGCGAGCGACGGCTCGCTCGGTCTTGCGGCCGAGGGCTCGGCCGCGACCCGCTGGCAGCTTCGCCCGCTGAAGGGCACGGTCGCGTACGAAGCGGAAAACGCGTTCGCACGGGGCGGCGTGTCGATCGGGACGGCCGGAGGCGTCTCGTACGCGGAGCGCTTCGCAGGCGAAGACGCGGCGCTGTTCTTCGCCGTGGACGCGCCGGTGGCGGGGAGCTATGCCGCCTCGATCCGCTACCGCGGCGAAGGGCGCGTGGCGCTGTCCGTGAACGGCGTCCGCATGCAGACGCTGTCGTTGGACGGGGGCGCCGGCGGCTGGCGCGAAGCCGCGTTCGCGCTGCCGCTGCGCGCAGGGTACAACAGCGTCGAGCTGGAGGGCGAAGGCGCACCCTCGGACGCCGTCGCGGTCGACGCGTTGATCGTCAGAGGCGCTGCGGCTCCGCCATCGCGTGGAGCCGACGTGCCTTACGAGACGTACGAGGCCGAACGGATGGCGACCAACGGACAGCTCGTCTCGGGCGACAGGGCATATGGCACGCTGTCCGCCGAATCGTCCGGCAGGCAGGCGGTGACGCTCGCGGCGACAGGCGACTACGTGTCGTTCCAATCGTCCGCCGCGGCGAACTATTTGAATATCCGGTACAGCATGCCGGATAGCGAAGACGGCGCGGGCTTGGCCGCTACGTTAAGCTTGTACGTGAACGGACAAAAGCGAGGGACGATTACCCTGACGTCCGAATTCAGCTGGGTGTACGGCAAGTACCCGTATTCCAATCAGCCGGCCGACGGCGATCCGCACCGCTTCTACGACGAAGCGCAGCAGTTCGTCGGCGACATCCCGGCGGGCGCGACCGTCATGCTGCGCAAGGACGAAGGAGACGCGGCCGCCAGCTATACGCTCGACTTCGCCGAGCTCGAGCTTGCGCCGGCGCCGTTCGAGATGCCGGCCGGCTACGTGTCGGCCGCACGGTACGGGGTCCTGCCCGATGACGGCAAGGACGATACGGCTGCGCTCGAGGCGGCGATCGACGACGCGCACCGCGAAGGGTTCGGATTGTGGCTGCCGGCGGGAACGTACCGGATCGATCGCCCGCTCGAGGTGAGCGGCGTCACGATCGCAGGCGCCGGGATGTGGCACACCAAGCTGACGGGCGCGGGCTTCATGGGGCGGGGCGATCGGGTCCGCATTCGCGATCTGACCGTCGACGTCGGCGTGAACGCGAGACGCGACGCGCTGCCGGAGGCGGGATTCGACGGCGCTTACGGCAAGGGCTCGTCGATTCAGCACGTATGGATCCGCCATGCGAAGGCCGGCATTTGGACGACGCTTAGCGACGACGCGTCGCTGGGTACGGAAGGCTTGTACCTGGGCGGCCTGCGCGTCAGGGATACGTATGCGGACGGCGTGCACTTCTCGACCGGGACGAAGCATTCGACGCTCGAGCACAGCTCGATCCGCAATACGGGCGACGACGCCGTCGCGCTGTGGTCGGACCCGCGCGAAGGCGCGAGCGACGAGCTGGCCCGCACGGAGGGCAACGTCGTGCGCTTCAATACGATCCAGCTGCCGACGCTGGCGGATAACGTCGCCGTCTTCGGAGGCAAGGACAACGCGATCCGCGACAACATCATCGCGGATACGATGGGCTTCGGCGCCGGCATCGCGGTGTCGACGCGCTTCAATCCGGTGCCGTTCTCGGGCACGACGGTCGTCGAGCGCAACACCCTGCTCCGCACGGGCGGCCGCGAGCCGAACTGGGGACAGGACTTCGGCGCGATCTGGCTGTTCGCCGGCGACAAGCCGATCGACGCGGACATCGTCATCCGCAACAACGAGGCGATCGATAGTACGTACCAAGGCTTCTACGCAAACGGCGACAAAGGCGTGCGGTCCGAAGCGGGCAGAAAGGTGCGGCTCGAAAACCTGGTCATCGACGGCGCGGGCACTTGGGGACTTCAAGTAAACGGGGACGCGAACGGTAGCGTCACGCTGGCGAACGTGCTCGTGCGCGGCGCGAAGCTGGGCAGGCAGTTCAATGGCGCGGGGGATGAGAAATTCAGGCTCGCGGCCGGCGAGGCGGCCGGCGGCGACGCTTCGGCGGGACGCAACCCGCAGGTCGTACCGGACGAAGCGAGCGTCCCGCCGGATGCGCCGGGTAACCCCGCCGTGAAGGAGCCCGCTACGCCGAAACCCGAGTCGTTCCAGCGCCTGGACGATGCGCTGCGCGGCATGCTGGCCGGCAAGCCTTCCGTCCTTCGCGTCCGCGCGGATGCCGCGGCGGACGGATCGGCCGCCGTCGCGATCGGCGCCGCCGCGCTCAAAGAGGCGGTCGCCGCAGTGCCGGGAGGCACGGTCGCGATCGAGACCGGAGACGTAAGCTACAGGCTGTCGCTTGCGTTGATCGCGCAGTGGTTAGCCGAAAAGGCGGGGGACGGCGAGCTGCTGCTGACGATCGCGCGGCCGGCTGCGGACGTCCAAAACGCCATGGCCGAAGCGGCTGCAATCGACGGTCTGACGCTAATCGAAGGCGCTCAATACGCATTCGAGCTCTATTGGTCTTCGGACGGATCGAAGTCGCCGATCGACGGCTTCGGCAGCGTGTTCGTCGACAGAAGCTTGAAGCTCCACGGAACGCTGAACGATGCCGGAACGGCCGCGCTCGTATATGATCCGAAGAGCCGCTCATTCCGTCCGGTGCCGGCACTGTTCGAAGCCGGGGGCGGTAACACGACGGTCACGATCCGCAGTACGACGAACAGCATTTATGTCCTGGCAGCCTCTTCGCGCGCCTTCGGCGATGTCGCGGGGCACTGGGCGAAGGGGGACATCGAGCTGCTCGCGGCAAAACGGATCGTGAACGGGACGGGCGCGGGCAAGTTCTCTCCAAGCGCCGCCGTGAGCCGCGCCGAATTCGCCGCGATGCTCGTCCGGGCGCTCGGTCTGAAAGGCGAGGGGGGCAAGGAGGCCTTCGCCGACGTCCAAGCCGACGATTGGTTCGCAGCGGATGCGGAAGCCTCGGCCCGCTTCGGGCTGGTCCGGGGCATCGGCGGCGGCCGGTTTGCGCCGTCGGCGCCGGTGACGCGCGAGCAGATGGCGGTCATGCTGGCGGCCGCGTTCAAGCTGGCTCCCGAGGCGCAGACATCCGCGGGCACTGCGGCCGCACTCCCGGACGTCACTGACGCGAGTTCGATCAGCGTCTGGGCGCGCGAGGCGACCAAGGAGCTGATGCGCCTAGGCCTGCTCCAAGGTCGCCCGGACGGCACGTTCGCGCCTAAGGCGACTGTCGCGCGCGCCGAGGCCGCGGCTGCCCTCAGGCGACTGATGGTCGGCATGAAGCTGCTTTAACCGACAAGCGATCCGCATGAATCTGTCCGTGCCTCCGCCCCGAAAAGGGCCGGGAGGCACGGATTTTTTTGCGCGTACAATATGTTACAATCAATGTTTGAACGAGGGGCCGCGCGCAAGGCGCGCCGGGCGCATGGAGGGCAAAAAGACATGGCGGGAAAATATTATGTCGTCTGGGAAGGCGGCGCGCCGGGCATTTACGACTCGTGGCCGGCATGCCAAGCCCAAGTATCCGGACGCAAGGACGCGAAGTACAAATCGTACGGCAGCAAGCCGGAGGCGGAGCGGGCTTACCGGGAGGGCTGGAAAAAGCATTGGGGGCAAGGCGGCGGGAAAAGCGCCTCGGGCGCATCGGCCAGGTCCGCGGGAGCGGGAGAGAAGCTGCCGCTGTCGCCGGAGCAAGCCGCGGGCGAGATCGACTTCGACAGCGTGTCGGTGGACGTCGGCACGCGCGGCAACCCGGGTCCGGTCGAATACAGAGGCGTGGATACGCGAACGGGCGACGTGTTGTTTTCGGTCGGACCGATCGATAAGGGAACGAACAACCTCGGCGAATTTCTGGCGATCGTCCACGCGCTCGCCTATTTGAAGCAGCGGGGAAGTGCGAAGACGATCTACAGCGATTCGCGCACGGCGCTCAAATGGCTAAAGCAAAAAGAAGTCGTGACGACGCTGCCGCGGGACGAGTCGACCTTCGAGATCTGGGCGCTCGTCGACCGCGCGCTCAGTTGGCTGCGCGTCAATACGTACCCGAACAAGGTGCTCAAGTGGGAAACGGAGCGATGGGGCGAGGTCAAGGCGGATTACGGCCGAAAAGGCTGACGCAGCAGCGATCCTTGCAAAAGAGTCTCTCTCCGTTTACTTGGAGCCGCTCGAGATGTCACCATTTGAACAGGATCGGTCACAATTTTGGTTGTCCGCGGCCGACCGCTGGCGGTATGATGAAGAATCGGAACCGGTCGACATGCGGCAAGCCGCCGCGTTCGCGATCGGGCCGGCGCTTCGCCGGACCGAACTCCGTCAAAGGTGGTCGTCCTCTTTGGGACCGATAAATAAGAAAGCGATTGCAATCGCCGTCGCCTGCGCGGCGGCCGGGCTCGTTTGGTTCGCGGCGGGCTTGGAGCGTGCGGACCGCGGCGCCGTTTCGCCCGGCGCGGAGCCGTCCGGCACGGTGCCCGCCAACGGGACGGCGACGTCCGGCGGCGCGTCGCCCGACACGATCGTCATGGCTTTTCCGGCGGGCACGCCGCGGGATCTGCAGCTCGTGCAGGACGAGATGAGCCGCTATTTGAATAAAAAAATCAACGCGAACATCAAACTGAAGCCGATCGACATGGGCAGCTGGTGGGATAAGACGGGCCTCATGTTCGCGTCGGGCGAGCAGATCGACCTGATGTTCACGGCAGGTTGGATGCGCTTCGGCGACGAGGTGGCCAAGGGCAGGTTCATTCCGCTCGACGATCTCCTCGAGCGCTATGGCGGCGGCATCCGCAGCCTGCTAAGTCCGGCCATCATCGAGGCGGGCAAGGTGAACGGCAGCGTCTACGGCATCGTCGCGAACAAGGAGTTCGCTTCCAGCAAGGGTCTGGTCATGCGCAAGGACCTTGTCGACAAGTACGGCATCGATTTGACGCAGGTTCGCGCCTTGTCGGATCTGACGCCCGTTTTCGCCAAGATCAAGGAGAACGAGCCCGGCATCGCGCCGCTGCAAGCCAGAGCCGACCGAAGCCCGCTGACTTTCGTGCTGCAATACGGTTTGTTCGACATGCTGGGGGATGGCCCCGGGGTACTGTCCCGCGCGGACGGTTCGCTTCGGGTCGTCAATCTGGCGGATACGCCCGAATTCGAAGCGAGCGCCAAGCTGATGCATGCCTGGAACGCGGCGGGATACTTCAATCCGGACGCGGCGGCGTCCAAGGACAGCGAGTACGAGGCGGTCAAGGCGGGCAAGGCGTTCGCCTTCGCCGAATCGCTCAAGCCGGGCTTCGAGATCCAGGCTTCCCGCAATACCGGCATGCCGATGACCGCGGTCGAGCTGACCAAGCCCTATACGACGACGGCGGACACGACGAGCGCGATGTTCGCGATCACCAAAAACGCGAGGCACCCGGAAAAGGCGATGATGCTGCTGAACCTGCTGTATACGGATCCGTATTTGCTCAACCTGCTCGATTGGGGCATCGAAGGCAAGCACTACGTCAAGCAGCCCGACGGGCAGATCGATTATCCGGAAGGCGTGGACGCCAAGACGGTCGGCTACAATCTCAATCAGTCGTGGATGTTCGGCAATCAGTTGAACTCTTACTTGTGGAGCAACGAGGATTCCAAGCTGTGGGAGCAGTACCGCGCGTTCAATGCGGAGGCGGACAAATCGAAGGCGCTTGGCTTCGTCTTCGATCCGGAGCTGGTGAAAAACGAGATCGCCGCCGTCGCCAGCGTCGACGAGGACTTTGCGCCGGCGATCAACACAGGGGCGCTCGACCCGGCGCTCGTCCTTCCGATGTACCGCCAGAAGCTGAAGGAAGCGGGCGCGGACGCCGTCATCGCCGAGAAGCAGCGGCAGCTGGACGCCTGGCTCGTGGATCGGGAGGGACGCCGATGAGACCGGCCACGCTTCGGTCGAGGCTCGTGCTCGGCTTCGCGCTCGTCACCGTGCCGTTGGTCGTGCTGCTGATCTGGAACAATCTTTACGCGACGCGAGTCGTGCATTCGCAGGTCGCCCAGTCCAACGAGAGCCTGCTGACGATGTACGTCAACGATATGGACAAAGCGCTTGAAGAGATCGAAAACTATTTGTACAAAACCGCCGAGCAGGACGACAGCCTGATCGCGCTCGGGCAAAACGCGAAGGGCTCCTGGGCGTATTACCTCGCGCAGACGCATACGGTGAACGATTTGTTTTTCAATACCAATTATTACGAAGCGGCGGACGTGCTGTTCGCTTACGGCGCGGCATCCGACAATCTGCTGCTCGCGCCGCAAACTTCGGTGCCGTACGCGCGCAAGCTGCTCGTCCAGGAGGCGCTGCGGCGTCTGCTCGCGCAGGCGGAAGGGAGCCGTCCCAGCTATTCCGGCTGGAACGTCGTCGAACTGGAAGGGTCCTATGCGCTCGTTCGGATCGTGGATACCGGCTATCGCTCCTATATCGGCGCATGGGTCGACCTTAACCGGCTGATGGAGCCCTTCCATAGTCTCACGAGGGACGGGGGCGGCCAGGCGGTATTGTCCGACGATTCGGGCAGGCTGCTGTCGCAGAGCGACGGTCCCCTGTCGGGCGAGACGCCGAGGGCGCTGCAAGCCTTGCCGGCGTCCGGTCAAAACCCGGCCGTCTACAATATCGTCAAGCTGGACCAACGGTATCTGCTGATCGGCAAAGCGTCGAGAAACGCCGGCTTGCACTTGTCGCTCCTGCTGCCCGAGCGGCGCGTGCTGGAGGGCCTGCCTTATTTTCGCGTGCTGACGTATTTGGTGCCCGTCGTCGCCGCGGGGCTGCTCGCCGTCTACCTGATCTTCTTGCAACGGGCCATCGTCAAGCCGATCGTAGGGCTCATCAGAGGGATGCGCCGCATCCGTTCGGGAGATTTGACCGCCAGGCTGGAGGACAACCGGCTCGTGGAATTCGTCGCGATCAACGAGACGTTTAACGGCATGGCCACGCAGATCGAGCATTTGAAAATCGATATTTACGAGGAGCAGATCCGTACGCAAAAGGCGGAGCTAAGCGCGCTGCAGGCGCAAATTCACCCGCACTTCTTCATGAACTCGCTGAACATCGTCTACCATCTCGCGCAGACGCGCAGCTACGACATCATCCAGCGCATGGCGCTGCACCTAGTCCGTTACTTCCGCTACGCGACCCGGACGCAGACGCCGTCGATCACGATCGGGGACGAGATGGCGCACATCAACGATTATTTGTCGATCCAGAAGTTCAGGTTCCCCGAGGCGCTTATCTTCGACTTCGACGTCGACCCGGCGCTTGCGGACTTCCAGCTCCCTCCGCTCACGGTGCAGCCGCTCGTCGAAAACGCGATGGTGCACGGTTTTTCGTTCAAAGGCGGCGAAGCGTACCGGATCGCGGTGCGCGTGTACGCGACGCGGGAAGGGACGGAGGAATCGGTCTGCATCGAGGTCGCCGACAACGGCAAGGGATTGGCCGCAGGGCAGGCGGCGGCGCTGGAGGAAATGGCGGCGGCCGCAAGTCCGAAGGACGGACATGTCGGACTGTGGAACATCGTGCGCCGATGCCGGTTGTTTTACAAGACGAACGTGAAGCTGCGGTTCGCGGACGGCGAGCCGCGCGGCGCCGTAGTGCGGCTTACGCTTCCGTTTCAATCGACCGCAAAGGAGGGGATCGCGCTTGATTCGGGCACTCATCGTCGATGACGAATATTACGCGGTAAAAGGACTGCAGTCCGGCGTGAATTGGCGAGCTGCGGGCGTAGACGAAGTATTCGAGGCGTTCCATGCCGAGATGGCCAGAGAGCTGCTCTCGCGCCAGGAGATCGACGTCATGATCTGCGACATCGAGATGCCGGAAGGCAGCGGGCTCGAGCTGATGGCTTGGGTACAGGAGCAAGGGCTAGCCATCGAGACGGTCGTGCTGACCTGCCACTCCGAATTCGCCTATGCGCAAAAGGCGCTTCAGCTCGGCGGGAGCGACTATCTCTTGAAGCCGGTCATTTATGAAGAGCTCGAAGAGGTACTGCGCAAGACGATCCGCAAGGTGGAGGACCGGCGCAAGCGCGAAGAAACGGGGGAGCTGTACCATAAATACGCCGCGCTGTGGAAAGGCCGCAAGCCGATTCTCCTCGAGCGCTTCTGGCAGGACTTGTTCGATGGCGATATCCGGCCCTCGAAGGATACCGTGGCGTCCGCGCTCAACGGCTTCGACGTGAGCGCGGACGAGCTCGGACAAGCGGCATTCGTCCTGCTTAGCGTCGAGGAGTGGCTGAAGCCGCTCAGCGAACGGGAAGAAGAGATCATGGAGTTCGCGCTGCGCAAGGCCGCCGAGGAGGTGCTGCTGGATGGGCGCGCCGGCAGCGTCTTCCGCGACCGCCGCGGAAACGCTTTTGTCGCGGTGCACGCCGGCGGCGGACGCGGCGACGTCAATCGCCTGATAGACGACTGCCGCGCCTATATTTCTGCGTGCAGAGCCTATTTTTATTGCAAGGTGTCGTGCTACGCGAGCGGCGCCGTACCGATCGAAGACGCGCGCCGAACGTACTTGCTGCTGCTCGGCGCCGAATACCGCAACGTGAGCCGGACGAGCGAAGCCATTCTCGTATCCGGCCGGCAGGAGACGCCGGATCTCGCCGAAGGCTGGGGCGCGGGCATGCTGCTCGACGCGGCCGACCTGATCGAGCGGCGGGACAAGGACAGCGTGATGCGCGCCCTGGATGCCAAGCTGGAGGAGGAGCGCGGAAGCGCGCTGACGCCTGAAACGCTTGCGGCCTGTTATCACGCGCTGCTCCAGGCGGTTTATTACGCGCTGCAGCGCAAGGGCTTTTCCGCGCATCTGTTGTACGGCGGCAAAGGAGCGACCGGTCCCGAGACGGCTACGCGCTCGGTTGCAAGGCTCCGGCAGTGGGCGGGCGAAGTGCTGGACGCGGCTTACGCGCTGCTGTCCGGCGGCGACAGCGAGAGTCCCGCCGTCCGCCAGGTCAAAGCCTATATCGCCTCGCATCTGGATCGCGACCTGACGCGCGAGGAGCTAGCGGCGCACGTGTATCTGAATCCGGCGTATCTATCGAGGCTATTCCGCAAGGAGACGGGGATGGTGTTGACCGATTACCTGCTTCAGGAGAAAATGCGCCGGGCTTCGGACCTGCTCGTGGGTACCGAGCGCACGATCAGCGAAATCGCGGACAGCCTCGGCTACGGCAATTTTTCGTACTTCGCCCGGCTGTTCCGCAAAGTGTACGGCATGTCTCCGCACGATTACCGCAAAGCCGTCCGAGGCGCGTAGACGGCAAGACGCCTACCCGTTCGCGACGCCGCGGCCGATTCCATACAAAAAAGGCCTTCCGCTGCAGAATCGCTCTGCGGATGGCCTTTTGTCCGTTCAGACGCTGATGCGGAGTCCCTGAAGCTGGGAGATGCCTTGGCGAATAAGGTGCTGCTTGCGCTTCGGTACGGGGAGCATATGGTTCAAGGCCGGACCGTCGCCGAAGTATACGGCATTGTCCGTCACATAGGTGATCTTGGCGACGTTGACGTAGCAGTCCGAGGTGATCCGAACGAAGAGAGCGTCTCTCGTCAATGCTTCGGCCTGCTCGGCCGTCATTCGCTTTTTTATCGTATAGTTGCGGCCGTGACAACAAATTTGCCCTTGGGCGCCGATGCGGAAGAAGTAGCAATCGTTCCGCGGTTCGAACTGATCGTATAAATTCATCGCTGCATCCATCTTTTCGTATCCCCCTGTCATCGAAAGTTTGGGTGGTAGCGCTTTCATTATAACGCATGGGACTTTGTCTTGGCTAGCGTTATTTTGTGAAATCGCACATGATTTTTTGGATTTTTTCACGTCGTCGGCCGATAGTCGTCGAGACGGCGATATTCGATAAGAACGAAAGGCCGATTAGCCCCCTTATTTTGGCGAAGTCCGCAGCGTAATGGCAGAAGCACATCGGCACGCGGCATCGTGCGGGAGCGTCCAGCGAGATGTGCTATACTGAAAAAAACCGACGCAGGACTGGAGCGAAAGAAAATGGACGATTTACGTTACCCGATGGGCAAGTTCGATTTTGAAGGCGACGTTTCCCCCGACCAGCGCAGGCAGTGGATCCAGGAGATCGCGGCGCTGCCGGACCTGCTGTCCGAGGCGGTGCGCGGGCTGGACGACGCGCAGCTCGATACGCCTTACCGGGAAGGCGGATGGAAGGTCAGGCAGGTCGTGCACCATATCGGAGACAGCCATATGAACAGCCTGACGCGGTTCAAGCTGGCGCTGACCGAAGACCGGCCGACGATCAAGCCTTACGAGGAGCACCTGTGGGCGGAGCTCGCCGACTCGCGGGATTTGCCGGTCGCGCCTTCGCTAGCGCTGATCGGTGCCGTTCACGTGCGTTGGACCGCGCTGCTGGCATCGCTGTCGGACGAGCAGTTCGCTCGCGAATTTTACCATCCCGGCAGCGGGGAGACGACGCGTCTCGATCGCTGTCTTGGCATGTACGTATGGCATGGCAAGCATCATACCGCGCATATCGAAAGGCTGAGAGATCGCATGGGCTGGTGAGCCAGGCATAAGATCGATACGACGATTGGACTGAAGGACATCGGACAAGCCCGGTCCCTCATGGGACGGGTTTGTTCGCGTGCCCCCGATTCGGGTAAAATGGAAACTTGAGGCGTAAATACGACCGGCTGCTCGGTTCGCCTTCGCGGCAGCGGCACGGTTCGAATCGGACAAGGAGCGCGCAACATGGGAAGCGACTGGATGTTTGCATTGCTGGATATGATTCTGATCAACATCGTCCTGAGCGGCGACAATGCGGTCGTCATCGCGATGGCGAGCAAAAATTTGGATCCGGCGCACCAGAAAAAGGCGATCTTCTGGGGGACGTTCGGCGCGGTGGGTCTTCGAATCGTGCTGACGTTCGCCGCGGTAACGCTGCTGAGGATCCCGCTGGTACAGGCGTGCGGCGGCCTGCTGCTGCTGTTCATCGCGTGGAAGCTGCTGAACGAGGATTCGCACGAAGAAGAGATCGAGGCGAAGACGACGCTCGGCGGCGCGATCCGGACGATCGTCATCGCGGATCTCGTCATGAGCCTCGACAACGTCGTAGCCGTCGCCGGCGCGGCGCACGGCAATTTCACGCTTATCGTCATCGGTCTTGCGATCAGCGTCCCGCTGATTATCTGGTGCAGTCAGTTCCTGACTAAGCTGATGACGCGATTTCCGCCGCTCGTATGGGTGGGGGCCGGCTTGCTCGGCTATTCCGCGGGAGAGATGCTGGCCGGCGATCCCTGGGTCGGCGACTATATGGACGAGGCCGCTCCGGCGCTGCCCGAGATTTTGCCGATACTGCTGGGCGTGCTTTTTCTCGCATACGGGGCGCTGTCGTTTTGGCGCGCGCGGCGCGTTTGGCGGCACAGACACTAAATTCAAGCTCTGCGAACACGTTTAAGGGAGACATACGAAGATGGCAATGGATCCGAGCAGCATGCGGGAATGGGGCAAGATGCTGCTGACATACAAGTTCGCGCTCGACGAAGTGAGCACGAAGCTTAATATTTTGAACGAGGAATTGCACTTCATTCAGAACTACAACCCGATCGAGCATATGAAGACGCGCATCAAGTCTCCCGAGAGCATCCGGGACAAGCTGATCCGCAAAGGGCTCGCGGTGACGATCGACAACGCGGTGAACCACATTCGCGATATATCGGGCATTCGGGTCATCTGTTCCTTCTCTACCGATATTTATCGAATGTACGAGATGATCAGCAAGCAGCAGGACGTCACCGTGCTCGAAGTCAAAGATTACGTGGCGAATCCAAAGCCGAACGGCTATCAGAGCCTGCACTTGATCATCCTGGTGCCGGTGTTCCTGACCGACCGGATGGAGCAGGTGCCCGTCGAGATCCAGATCCGCACGATCGCCATGGATTTCTGGGCAAGCCTCGAGCATAAGATCTACTACAAATTCAACGCGCAGGTACCGCACGAGATCGGCCTGCAGCTGAAGGATACGGCGGACTTGATCAATTCGCTGGACAAGCGCATGTTCGCGCTGAACGAAGAGGTGCAAAAATACCGGTCGGACGAATAGCCGGGAAGAGACGCGTGAAAGCGTTACTATAATGTAGCAAAAAAGTCCGGTCCCTGTCTCAGGGCCGGACTTTTGACGCTTCTGGCGTTTAATCCTCGCGGGAGACGTCTGTCATCAAGCGTTCGACCAGCTCGTCGAACCGGGCCAGCAGCCGCTCCTTGACGGGCGGCTCTGCGAAGGCCGCCAGCAGCGCGCCGCGCATCAGATCCGCCAGCTCGGCCGGCGCGAACCCGAAACGCGTCGCGATCGTCTCGCATTCGCGCGTCATATCGGTGCCGGACACGGTCGGATTGTCCGTGTTGACGGTGACGTAGACGCCGGCGTCGTAGTAGCCGCGGATCGGGTAATCGTCCCACGACGCGATCGCCTTCGTCTGAACGTTGCTCGTCGGACACAGCTCGAGCGGGATGCGCCGCTCCCGGATCCAGTCCAGCAGCCCGGGGTCTTCCCGCAGCCGGATGCCGTGGCCGATGCGCGTCGCGCCCAGCCCCTCGACGGCTTCGCGGACATTGAAGGGGCCGGCCGCTTCGCCGGCATGAATCGTGATCGGGATGCCGGCTTCGATGGCGGCGGCGAACGTGGCTCGGAATTTGGCCGCAGGGTGGGAGGCTTCGTCGCCTGCCAAATCGACAGCCACGACGCCTTGGTCCCGCCGGGCAATGGCGGCGCGGATAACGGGCAGATTGATCGCTTCGTCTTGATGCCGCATGCAAATGACGATGAGTCGGGCGACGACGCCGTAGGCCGCCTCTCCGCGCTTCAGGCCTTCCAGCACGGCGGCGATGGCGTCGTCGGGCGTCATGCCTTCGTTCGTATGGAGCGCGGGCGCGAAGCGGACCTCTATATACAGGCAATTGCGCGCGGCCGACTGCTCGACCGTCTCCTCGGCGACACGCGCGAGGGCGGCCGCATCCTGCAGCAGCGGGAGGACGAAGTTGAACTTTTCCAAATACGTTTTCAGGCTGTCGCAGTCCTCATCGACCTGCATGAAGGGCAGAAGATCCTCCGCCCGGTCCGCGGGCAGAGGATAGCCGCGGTCCGCTGCCAATTCGAGCAGCGTAGCGGGCTTCACGCATCCGTCCAGGTGCAGGTGCAGATCCGCCTTCGGCAGCGCTTCGAGCCAGTTGTCCATCCCGATCTCTCCTGTCGTCTATCTTCTGTTGGCGCCATCAAGGCGCTTTATCGGCATCCGTGCGCGTCAGCTTGGCATAGACCGCGTCCGCGTATTGTTCGTAGGCGTCTTGGTGCGTCCAGCCCCGCTCGTTCATCATGAGTCGGTAGCGCAGCCGCTTTTCCGACAGTTCGCCCTTCAGCTTCGCCGATTGCTCCGGATCCCGGCACGCTTCGAGCAGATCGGACAGCGAGACGAGATCCTTGCGAATCTGCAGCTCTTCGGGCAGCGCGCCTGCGTTTTTGAGCAGCTTGTAGGAGAGGCGCAGCTCCTCGGGCACGCCCGCCAGGTCGTCATCGGGAAGCGGTTTTCCCTGTCCGGACAGTCCGTCGAAAAGTCCCGATTTTTCGGCTTCGCGTATTTTTTGCTCGGCAATGGAGACAATCCAATTCATCTGCTCACCGTCCTTTGCTTGTGTTATTATAGCATTGTATCAGGGTTAAACGGTTGATTGAAGTAAGAGCGCGATGAATCGGCTCGATCTTGTTAATTTAGTTGACATCGAACTTCGGTATTAAGCCTTTTATGCCGACCGGATTAGATGACTATAGTCAACATTGACCAATTTTCGAATGCAATTTCAGCATGGTTCACAAATCGGGTGCGGGGGTAAAAGGTATTTTCATTTGGGTCTGGCGTTTGTGTGATTAATGGGTTATAAAAGATAACAGGACATTCGTTCAAAACGGAATGCAAAAAGGTTCAACGAAGGATGGTCGAACGTTGAGAGTTTATATGAATCATGACGGCGGCGGCGACGATTTCGTCGCGCTGCTCCTGCTGCTCCGCATGCCGGACGTACAGTTGACGGGCGTCTCGGTCATCGGGGCCGACGGCTATCTCGAGCCTTCCGTACAAGCCAGCCGGAAGATTATCGACCGGTTCGGCGGCGCGAGGCGCGAAGGGCTCGATCTTTCCCGTTCCCATTCGCGAGGCAAAAATCCTTTCCCTGCGGCATGGCGTATCATGTCTTATTATGTTGACGCCTTCCCGATTCTAAACGAAGCGGAGGCCGTCCTAACGCCGATCTCGGACAAGCCCGCGCATCTTCATCTCATCGATCGCGTGCGCGCGGGCGAAGGGAGAACGACGCTCGTCTTCACGGGACCGCTCACGGATCTCGCCCGTGCGCTCGACGAAGCGCCCGATATCGAAGCGCGAATCGAGCGCGTCGTATGGATGGGCGGGACGTTCTTGCCTAAGGGCAACGTCGAGGAGCCGGAGCATGACGGCACGGCCGAATGGAATGCGTTTTGGGATCCCGAAGGAACGGCGCGCGTGTGGGCGAGCGGGCTTCGGATCGATATGGTCGCGCTGGAGAGCACGAACCAGGTGCCGCTCACGCTGGAGGCAAGAGACGCTTGGGCCAAGCTCCGCAGGCACGAGGCGATCGACTTCGTCGGCCAGTGCTACGCGCTCGTGCCGCCGCTCATTTTCCATGCGACCAATTCGACTTACTATTTATGGGACGTGCTCACCGCCGCCTATGTCGGCAAGCCCGACCTGGTCAAGGTCAAGACGGTGAACAGCATCGTCAGGACCGACGGCACGGCGCAGGGACGGACGGAGTTGTCGGAAGGCGGCAGACCGGTCAACTTGATTTACGACGTCGACCGAGACGGCTTCTTCGCTTACATGACCGAACTGCTGAAGCAGGACTAATTTCGGCTACCGCGGCTCGCGGCCACCGTTTCGCCGGCTCGTACAGCGGTTCCGGAGCGGCCCTCGCGCCGTAGATGCAAATACAAGTATGAGAGACGGGGAGAGAATCAAGCATGAAAAAGAGCACGATGAAGCCGCTTAGCCTGATGCTGGTCGCCATGATGGCGATGCTGCTGGTGCTGTCCGGCTGCGGAAGCAAGAACAACAATAACGAAGGCGCAGCGTCTCCAAGCGCGAGCGCGCCGGCATCCGAGTCCGCAAGCCCGAGCGCTTCCGAATCGGCTTCGCCATCGGCTTCCGCGTCCGCGCCCGCTAGCGAATCCGCGGCTCCTGCCGACGGCAAGGGCAAGAAGATCGGCATGGTTACCGACCTTGGCGGGGTCAACGACAAGTCGTTTAACCAGCAAGCTTGGGAAGCCCTGCAGAAGATCGCGAAGGATACGGGTGCCGATACTAAGTATCAAGAGAGCAAAAAGGACAGCGACTACATCCCGCTCCTGACGAAGTTCGTCAAAGACGGCTACGACCTGACTTGGGGCATCGGCTTCCTGTTCGCGGACGCGGCTACGACCGTAGCCAAAGCCAACCCGGAATCGAAGCTCGCCTTGATCGACACGACGCCGACCGAGTCGCTGCAGAACGTCGAGTCCGTCCTGTTTAAGGAAAACGAAGGCTCGTTCCTCGTGGGCGTCGTCGCAGGTCTGACGACGAAGACGAACAAGATCGGTTTCGTAGGCGGCATGGAGCTGCCGGTCATCAAGAAGTTCGAAGCGGGCTTTAAGGCCGGCGTCGCGGCAGTCAATCCGAATGCGACGATCGATGTGAACTACGTCGGCGACTTCAGCAAGCCGGACCAAGGCAAGCTGGCTGCCGCAACCATGTACGACGGCGGCGCCGACATCATCTTCCACGCGGCCGGCGGCTCCGGCAACGGCGTGTTCAATGAAGCGAAGGATCGCTTCAAGGCCGGCAAAAAAGTATGGGTCATCGGCGTCGACAAAGACCAATCGATCGAATTCGGCAACGACGTGACGTTGACTTCGATGGTCAAAAAGGTCGACGAAGCCGTATATCGCGTCTCCAACGACTTGCTCGCCGGCAACTTCCACGGCGGCCAGACGGTCGAGCTCGGTCTTGCCGAAGGCGGCGTCGGCCTGCCTGTCGAAAACCCGAACGTCTCCAAAGAGATCCTCGACAAGGTTGAAGAATACAAGAACAAGATCATCAGCGGAGAAATCAAGGTTCCGACGGAATAAATTCCGCGCTGCACGGAATCTCCGCAAGGGCAAGGCCGCTTTCGCGAGCCTTGTCCTTTCTTCCGTTTTAACGCTTTGATATGGGGACAGGAGCTGATATCAGATGGAGCAAGCGGTACCGGTGGTCGAGCTTAGGGGCATCACCAAGCGGTTTCCCGGCATCGTCGCGAACGACGCCATCAGCCTGGAGCTGCGCAAGGGCGAGATTCACGCGCTGCTCGGGGAAAACGGCGCGGGCAAATCGACGCTGATGAGCATTTTATTCGGCCTGTATCAGCCTGACGAGGGCGAAATCCGCGTAAACGGCAAGCCCCAGGCGATCGACGGACCCGGCAAAGCGATCGAGCTCGGCATCGGGATGGTTCACCAGCACTTCAAATTGGTCCAGCCGTTCACGGTCGCCGAGAATATCGTGCTCGGCATCGAGCCCTCCAAAGGTCTGTCCATCAACTACCGGCAGGCTAACGCCAAGGTAAAGGAGCTGTCCGAAAGGTACGGGCTTATGGTCGAACCGACGGTCAAGGTCGAGAACATCACGGTCGGCATGCAGCAGCGCGTCGAGATTTTGAAAACCCTTTATCGCGGCGCCGAAATTTTGATTTTCGACGAACCGACGGCCGTATTGACCGTGCAGGAGATTCACGAGCTGATGCAAATTTTGAAGCGGCTCGCGAACGAAGGGAAATCCATCATCTTGATTACGCACAAGCTCAAGGAGATCATGGAAGTATCGGATCGCGTGACGATCATTCGCAGAGGCAAGGTCGTCGGCACCGTGAACACCGCAAAGACTAGCGAGAGCGAGCTCGCCGAGAAAATGGTCGGCAGGCGCGTGTCGCTCGACAAGCCGAAGGAAGCCGCGAAACCCGGCGAGACGGTGCTTGAACTGTCGGACGTAACGGTCGCGGGCGCCGATAAAGGCAAGCCGGTCGTCGACGGCGTGTCCTTCCGCATCCGGGCGGGCGAGATCGTCGGCATCGCCGGCGTCGACGGGAACGGACAGCACGAGCTGGTGGAAGCGCTAACGGGCATGCGAGCGGTACAGAGCGGCAGCATCCGACTGAACGGAAGGGACATTACGCAGGCTTCAATCAAGAATCGGATCAAAGCGGGCATGTCGAACATTCCCGAGGACCGCCAGAAGCACGGACTCGTGCTCGATTTCAGCGTCAGCGAAAACTTAATCCTGGGATCCCCCGAGCAAGGACGGTTTTTCAAGGGCGGCTTCCTGAATAAATCCGAAATCGACCGGCACGCCTCGAAGCTGATCGAAGCTTACGACGTGCGGACGCCGGATATTCATAACAAGACGCGCTCGCTCTCCGGCGGCAACCAGCAGAAGGCGATCATCGCGCGGGAGATGGAACGCGACCCGCAGCTGCTCATCGCCGTCCAGCCGACGCGGGGGCTCGATATCGGCGCGATCTCGTTCGTTCACGACCGGCTCCTGCAGGCGAGGGCCGAAGGCAAGGCCGTTCTTCTGATCTCCTACGAGCTGGATGAGCTTCACCGGCTTTCGGATCGCATCCAGGTGATCTTCGACGGACGAATCATGGGCGAGGTCGATCCCGAGAAGGCGGCGGACGATGAGATCGGACTTATGATGGCGGGCAAAATGCAGGCTGGCAAAGGAGCGTCGGCATGAATAAAGCGGCTGATATTTTCAATAAACCGTCCACCTACATCCCGTTTATCGCGATCGTGCTCGGATTGCTGTGCGGCGGGATCGTCATGTGGATCGGCGGCTACGACCCCTTCGCGGCATACGGCGCGCTTTGGAAAACGGTATTCGGCACCAAGTACGACTTCGGAGAGACGATCGTCGCCATCACGCCGATCCTGTTCACGGGACTCGCCGTCGGCTTCGCCTTTCGTGCCGGGATCTTCAACATCGGCGCGGACGGCCAATACATCATCGGCATGACGGCTGCGACGTTCATCGGCCTTAAGGTGCATCTGCCCGCGTTCATTCACGCGCCGCTGGCGCTGATCGTCGGCATGCTGTGCGGCGCGCTCTGGGGTGCGCTAGTCGGCTGGCTGAAGGCTTACCGCGGCGTGAACGAGGTCATCTCGGCGATCATGCTGAACTGGATCGCGCTTTATTTGTCCAACTACATTCTCCGCGACTTCCTCGTCAAGAAAGGCGAGCAAAAGACGCCGAACATCGACGATACCGCTTCGCTGTCCATCGGCTGGCTCCAGAACTTCATGGAGGGCGCGCGGATGGACTGGGGCATCTGGATCGGCCTGCTCTGCGTCGTCATCTTCTACGTGCTGTTGTGGCGCACGAAGCAGGGCTACGAGCTGCGCGCCGTCGGGCACAACGCCGATGCCGCCAAAGCCGCGGGCATCAACATCAAGGCCAGCTTCATCAAGACGATGATGATCTCGGGCGCGTTCGCCGGACTTGGCGGCGTCTTCTCGGTGCTCGGCGTATTCCACTATCAGGTCGTACAAGCCGCATCCGCGGGCTACGGCTTCGACGGCATCGCCGTCGCGCTGCTCGGCGGCAACCATCCGATCGGCATCTTGCTCGGCGCGATCTTGTTCGGCGGACTTACCTATGGCTCGGCGGGGATGAACTTCGAAGCCGACGTACCGTCGGAGATCGTTCGGATCGTCATCGGCAGCATCATCTTCTTCGTCGCCTCTCACGGCCTGATCCGCACCGTGATTCAGCCGTTGTTCAAAAAGCGCAAATCGCGCGAGCGGAAAGGGGCTGACATGAATGGGAACGTTGGCTGATCTGATCAGTTCTACGCTTGTCTTTTCCGTCGCGCTCATCTTCGCCGCGCTCGGCGGTGTGTTCAGCGAACGGTCGGGCGTGTTCAACATCGGCCTCGAGGGCATGATGACCGCCGGTGCATTCGGCGCCGCTATCGCGAGCTATTATATGGAGACGGACGGAGGCGCGACGACTTCCTCGCCTTGGGTCGGATTGATCGCGGGCGTCTTTTGCGGACTCGTATTCGCGCTGCTGCACGCCTATGCGACCGTGTCGCTCAAAGCCGATCAGACGATCGTCGGCGTCGTCATCAACATTCTCGCGGTCGCCGTCACCTTGTATTTGGTGAAAATCATCTTCGAGGGGGCCGGCGACACCGCGCAGCTCGAGCAAGTATTCGCCAAGTGGCCGATTCCGCTGCTGTCGGACATTCCGTTTCTCGGCAGAGCGTTTTTCAACAGCTACCCGACGACTTACATCGCGTACATCCTCGTGCCGCTCAGTTCGTATCTGCTGTTCAGGACGCCGTTCGGACTGCGTTTGCGTTCGGTCGGCGAGCATCCGGGCGCCGCGGACACGGTCGGCATCAACGTCACCAAATACCGCTATATCGGCGTATTGATCAGCGGCGCGCTCGCGGGTCTCGGCGGCGCGACGATCACGCTCACGACCACGAGCAACTTTTCGCACAGCACGATCTCGGGCCAAGGCTTCATCGCCATCGCCGCACTCATCTTCGGTCGCTGGAATCCGTACGGCGTATTCGGCGCCGCCTTCTTCTTCGGCATGGCGCAGGCGCTTCGGAACTTCCTGACCAGGTTCGAATTTTCCCAATCGATTCCGACCGAGTTCCTCTACATGCTGCCTTACGTGCTGACCCTGATCGTACTTGCCGGCGCGGTCGGCAAGTCGGTCCGCGGACCGGCGGCAGCCGGAGAAGCATACGATCCGTCGAAACGTTAGCTGTCCGCATTCCCTAAAGGCCGCTCGGATCCAATCGGATCCGGCGGCTTTTTTGTTGATCGATGCAAAAATCAGGTATAATCGGCAATAGCGACCGCATAAAGGATCGATTGAATTGAAGCTAGGAGCGTACACCGAATGATCAATCGCAAGGTTACTCCCTCGGAGAGCGGCAAGCGCCTGCACCGCTTTCTCCGAAACCTGCTGCCGAACGTCCCGCTCGGCCAGATCTACAAGATGATCGACTCGGGCAAGGTCCGGGTGAACGGCAAGCGCAAAAAGCAGGACTACGAGCTGGCTGCCGGCGACGAACTGGCGATCTATATGGAAGAAGAGCAATACAAGGAAGCTTCGATCGGGCAGCAGAAGACGAAGTACGTCGGCGTCAACGCCGACGTTCACGTCGTCTACGAGGACGATCAGCTGCTCGTCGCGCTGAAGCCCGCGGGTATGCTCACGCATCCGGATCAGACGGATCAGCGGGACACGCTGATCAATCGCGTGCATGCCTACTTGTACCGCAAAGGTGAGCTCGACAGTCCGATGTTCATGCCCGCGACGGCCAACCGGCTCGATCGCAACACGAGCGGCCTCGTGCTCGTCGGCAAGACTGCGGGCATGCTGCATCAGCTCAATCAGTGGATCCAGAAGCACGAGCTGAAGAAGTATTACGTGACGATCGTCGAAGGCCGTCTCGAAGGCGAAGGCGAGCTGACGGACGAGCTTGTGCGCGACGAAAAGCGCAATCGCACGCGGGTCGCCTCGGCAGCGAACGCCGCCGACGAAAAGCGGCTGTCCGCGACGACGCGATACCGGGCGCTCTCCCAGGGCGACGGCTACAGTCTCGTCGAGATCGAGCTCGTTAGCGGACGCACGCATCAGATCCGCACGCACTTCCAGAGCATCGGCCATCCGCTGCTCGGGGATGTGAAGTACGGCGGGAAAATTTACGCGGGCATCAACCATCAGCTGCTGCACGCGTGGCGCGTCGTGCTGCCGGACGGACGCGAATTCCGCGCGCCGGCACCGCCGATTCTGAAGCGAACGGCGGACAAGCTGCGGCTCGAGGGTATTTGAGACGATGGACGAACGCATGCTGCTGTCGCTCGTTCAAGCGGACGAAGAGATGATGTGTGCGCTGCGGACGGCCGGATCGCTGAACCTGCCCGACTGGTGGATCGCCGCCGGGTTCGTGCGAAGCAAGCTGCGGGACGTCCTGTCCGGCTCGGCTTCGCGCACGCGCCTGCCGGATGTCGACGTGATTTACTTCGACGCCGGCGATCCGGACGAAGCGACCGAAAAGCGCTATGAGGCGGAGCTTCGCAAGCTTATGCCGAACGTACCGTGGTCTGTCAAAAACCAGGCGCGCATGCATGCCGTTAACGGCCGTGCGCCTTACCGGTCATCGCTCGACGCCGTCGCGAACTACCCGGAGACCGCCACGGCGCTGGCCTTGAAGTTGGATGACGCGGGCATGCCCATACTCGGCGCGCCGCATGGGCTCGCCGATGCCGTCGCCATGCGGGTCGCGCCGACGCCGGCATTCGCGGCGGATCCTGCGCTCCATGCGATCTTCGAGCGCAGAATCGACGCCAAGCGGTGGGATCGGATCTGGCCCGGCGTCAGCTACGCGAGGTAAGCGGTTTGTAAGCTGCCGATCGAACGGACGGCGCAGGAAAGGGACGAATGGTTCCTGACGGGAATTGCGACATCGTTTGCTTGAGATACGGGGCTATCGCTCAAAAGTACAAGATCGAGAGCGACGCCCGTACGTCCCTAGCGAGCTATCGCGCAAAAGTGCAGCATTATTGCCCGAAACGCCGGGGTCCCGCTTAAAGAGACGAGCTACCGTGCACTTTTGCGCGATAGATCGCAAAAACGCTCCATACCAGCCTTGGATGATGCACTTTTGCAGGATAGCATTAGGAATAGCCGGGGGCCTTTAGCAGGGGGAAGGACGGTATTGTTCCTGGCGAGGAACAGCCGGGTGCCTGTTGCATGGGAGAGGGCAGAATTATTCCTGAAGAGGAGCAGCCGGCGCCGTTTGCAAGCGGGAGGGCATCATAGTTTCTGACTAGGAACAAACGGCTGCCTTGGGCGCAAGAGAAGCAGGCGTTGTTCCTAATTAGGAACAATCGGGCGCACATGTCCCAACAGTGGATTTCGTTGTTCCTAACGAGGAACAAACGGAAGTCTTGGGCGCAAGAGAAGCAAGCGTTGTTCCTAACTAGGAACAAACGAGCACCCATGGCGCAGCAAGGGCCAGCGCTGTTCCTAATTAGGAACGCTTCGCCTCACTAGATGCATCGTAAGCAAAAAAAGAAGCCGCCTCCGCTGGCCATTGGGTCTGCGGGGAAGGCTACTTTTCTGTTAAAACAGAAACTTCTCCGGATCAGGGCCGAACCGTTGGTCCCGGTTCAGGTCGTCGATGAGCGCCATCTCGTCCGCGCTCAGTTCGAAGTCGAACACGTTCGCGTTCTCGGCGATCCGGGCCGGTGTGACAGACTTCGGGATCGTCACGACGCCATGCTGGATGTCCCAGCGCAGCACGACCTGAGCGGGCGATTTGCCGTGCTTCGCGCCGATCGAACGCAGCGCCTCGTGATCGAGGTTGCCCTGCATAAGCGGGCTCCACGCCTCAAGCTGGATGCGGTTTTCCTGGCAATAGCTTCGGAGCTCGCGCTGGGACAACAGCGGATGGTATTCGACCTGATTAACCATCGGGACGAGATCGCTGTGCCGCTTCAGCTCCTCCAGATGACGGATGTTGAAGTTGCTGACGCCGACGGCCCTCACGCGTCCGTCCGCATACAGCTTCTCGAACGCTCGCCAAGTATCGACGAACTTGTCTGTGCCCGGCCAGTGAATGAGCAGCAGATCGACATGGTCGAGACCAAGGCGTTCAAGCGAAGCATCATACGCTGCCAGCGTCTTGTCGTAGCCCTGATCCTCGTTCCAAATCTTCGTCGTGACGAACAACTCCGAACGCGGGACGCCGCCTTCGCGAATCGCCTGACCGACGCCCGCTTCGTTTCTGTAGATCGCGGCCGTATCGATGCTCCGGTAACCGGCGTCGAGCGCGGCACGCACGGCGGAGACGACCTGCGCGTCGTTGTCCATTTTCCAAACGCCGAGTCCCAGCCATGGCATGCGGACGCCGCCCCGCAGCACGGTGCAGGATTGAAGAGAGTTGGTCATCGTACAGTGCCTCCAGTCGTGTATGGGTGATGGGGTAATCTAAGTTGAGAACGATTTGCGCATCGGCTTCAGATCAGCAGATCCAGCCATTCTTCCATCGTGACCGCGCCGAAGTAAAAGGCCAAGTCCACGCCTTCGAACGCGGCCGCGAGCGACTCCCGGTCGTAACGCAGCCCTTGAAGCATCTCGGTCACGTCGCCGATCTCGCCTCTGCCGAAGAAGTCGCCGTACACGGCGGCTTCCGAGATGCGGCCATCCTGCACGTTCATTCGGATATCGAAGGTTCCGGCGGGCAGTCGCTTGCGCTGCTGGACGTTAAATGCCGGCGACAAGCCGAAATTCCAATCCCAGCTCCGGTACCGCTCGTCCGCCAGCTTGCGAACCGCTTCCCAATCCGCCTCGGTCAGCCGAAGCTGAGGAATGTCGGAGGCGCCGTCGAAAATCGAGGTGAGGATCCGGCTTCTGAAGGCTTCCATCGTCATCGGCTCCGCAAGAAACTCCGAAATGTTGGCGACGCGCGCGCGGATCGACTTGGTCGCCTTCGACTCGAACTTGAGCGGATTCGGCTTCAGCGCCGCGGATACGTCCTCCATGTGGGAGTCGAACAGCAGCGTGCCGTGGCAGAACATCCGTCCGCCGGTCGCGAACATCGCGTTGCCCGATATTTTGCGTTCGCCGACTTGAATGTCGTTGCGGCCCGACAGCTCGGCTTCGACGCCCATGCCGCGGAGCGCTTTGACGACCGGCTCCGTGAACTTGCGGAAGTTATGGAACGAATTGCCGTCGTCCTTGGTGATAAAGCTAAAATTCAAATTGCCGAGATCGTGATAGACGGCGCCGCCGCCGGACAGCCTGCGAACGACGTCGATGCCGTGCGCCTCGGTATAGGCCGAATTGACTTCTTCGGCGGTGTTCTGGTTTTTTCCGATGATAATGGAAGGCCTGTTGACGTAAAAAAGCAGGATCGGCTCATCCCCGGACAGCTTGCGAAGGGTATACTCCTCGAGAGCCAGATTAAGGGCGGGATCGTTGCCGCCGCCGTTGTCGATAAAAAGCAATGCCGTCTGCCTCCCGTCGAATGTGCGTCCTCTCTATTTTATGCCATTTGAGACTTGCGGACAAACTCGCTTTGGTTCATATTGAATTCATAATTGAAGGATAGGGTATGGGTATCCGTTTGTTCAAAAGCCACAAATCTAGAAATCGGGAAGGATGACGTCCATGTTAAAGCTGTTCAGATTGCTCGCGCCGTACCGGGCCCTCGTCGTCCTGGTCATGGCGCTGATCCTGCTGCAGTCGCTGTCCGAGCTGTACCTGCCGACCTTAATGGCGGACATCGTCGACGAAGGCATCGTCAAGCGCGGCGGCGATACCGCTTACATCATGCGGATCGGCGGCTTCATGCTCGCCGTGGCGCTCGTCGGCACCGGCGTATCGATCCTGGCGAGCTATTACTCGTCGCGCATCTCGGCTGGCTTCGGCCGGCTCGTCCGGGGCAATGTGTTTTCCCGCGTCGAGCAGTATTCGCTCCAGGAATTCGACAAGATCGGCACCGCCTCGCTGATCACGCGCACGACCAACGACATCAACCAGGTGCAGCAGGTGCTCATGATGATGCTGCGGATGATGGTCATGGCGCCGATGATGAGCATCGGCGGCATCATCATGGCCGTATCCAAGGATGCCCAGCTGTCGCTCGTGCTTGTCGTAGCCGTTCCGGTGCTCGTCCTGACGATCGTCCTGGTCGCGCGCAAGGGCATCCCTTTGTTCAGAGTCATTCAGAAAAAGCTCGACAAGCTGAATCTCGTGCTTCGGGAGGGGCTGACGGGCATTCGCGTCATCCGCTCGTTCGGACGCATCGGGCACGAGCAGGCGCGATTCGTCGAAGCGAACCGCGATCTCACGGACACGTCCGTACGGGTCAATCAGATCATGGCCGTCCTCTGGCCGCTCATGATGCTCATCATGAACTTTTCGAGCGTCGCGATCATCTGGTTCGGGGGTCTCCGGGTCAGCCACGGCCATATGGAAGTCGGCGACTTGATGGCGTTCCTCCAATACGCCATGCAGATCATGTTCTCGATGCTCATGCTGTCGATGATGTTCGTCATGGTGCCGCGCGCGTCGGCTTCGGCCGTCCGCATCAACGAGGTGCTGGAGATGTCGCCCGTCGTGAACGACGCGCCGCATGCGCGCACAGGCCGTACGGAGCTGCGCGGCGTCGTCGAGTTCGACGATGTTACGTTCAGCTATCCGGGCGCGGAGCAGCCGGCGCTCAAGAACGTCAGCTTCCGGGCGGAGCCGGGCGAGGTGACCGCGATCATCGGGGGGACAGGCTCCGGCAAGTCGACCCTCGTCAATCTGATCCCCCGTTTTTACGACGTGGATTCAGGCAGCATCCGGATCGGCGGTACCGACGTGCGGGAGCGTCCGCAATCGGAGCTTCGATCGCAGATCGGTCTCGTCCCGCAGAAGGCGGTGCTTTTCACGGGATCGATCGCGGACAATATCCGCTACGGCAAAGAAGACGCGACCGACGAGGAGCTGCGCCATGCCGCCGAGGTCGCCCAAGCGGCCGACTTCATCTCGGGAATGGAAGGCGGGTTCGGCGCGCATATCGCCCAGGGCGGCACCAACGTATCCGGCGGGCAGAAGCAGCGGCTATCCATCGCCCGCGCGCTCGTACGGCGGCCGGACATCTATATTTTCGACGACAGCTTCTCGGCGCTCGACTTCAAGACGGATGCGAAGCTTAGAGCCGCGCTGAAGAGCGAGACGACGGAGGCGACCGTCTTGATCGTCGCGCAGCGCGTCAGCACGGTCATGGACGCCGACCGGATCATCGTGCTCGACGACGGCGAGATCGCCGCAACGGGCTCGCATAAGGAACTGCTGCAATCGAGCGAGATCTATAAAGAAATCGTGTCTTCGCAGCTGACGGAGGAGGAGATCGCATGAGTCAGCAAGCAGGCGCAGGCAGAGGGGGGCCTCCGCGGCAGGACGGCGGCCCTGGCGGCCCCGGCCCGTTCGGCGGTCATCCCGGCGGGAGACCGGGCATGCCGGTTCAGAAAGCCAAGGATTTCAAGGGCACATTCCGCAGGCTGGTCGGCTATTTGAAGCCGTTCCGTTTCACGTTGATTACCGTGTTCGCTGCGGCGATCGTGAGTACGATCTTTTCCATTTTAAGTCCCAAGATTCTCGGGCATGCGACGACGAAGCTGTTCGCTGGCATCATTGATCCGAACGCCAAGATCGACTGGCACGGCATCGAGATGATCATCGCCTGGCTGATCGGATTGTACGTGCTGAGCGCCGTCTTCAGCTACATTCAGCAGTACCTGATGGCCGGCGTCGCCCAGCGAACCGTATACAAGCTGCGCAACGACGTCAACGAGAAGCTCGCCCGGCTGCCGCTCAAGTTTTTCGATTCGCGAACGCACGGGGAGATCTTGAGCCGCGTCGTCAACGACGTGGACAATATCAGCAATACGCTGCAGCAGAGCCTGACGCAGCTCATCACGTCCGTCGTCACGATCGTCGGCGTCATCGTCATGATGCTGACGATCAGTCCATTGCTGACGGTCATCGTGCTGCTGACGCTTCCGCTCAGCTTCCTTGTCATCAAAGCGATCGCAGGCAAGTCGCAAGGCTACTTCATCGGCCAGCAAAAAAACCTGGGCGAGCTGAACGGCCACGTCGAAGAGATGTATACCGGCCATCAGATCGTTAAGGCATACGGCCACGAACGGAAGGCGGTCGAGAAATTCGACGCCATCAACGATCGGTTGTACGATGCCGGCTGGCGCGCGCAGTTCGTGTCCGGCATCATGATGCCGCTCATGAGCTTCATCGGCAATATCGGCTACGTCGCGATCAGCGTCGTGGGCGGCGTGCTCGTTACGCGGCAAGCGATCAACATCGGGGACATTCAGGCTTTTATCCAATACGCGCGCCAATTCACGATGCCGATTACCCAGACCGCGAATATCGCCAATATCATTCAGTCGACGATCGCCTCCGCGGAGCGGGTGTTCGAGCTGCTCGACGAGCGCGAAGAGATGCCCGAGGAAAACAAGGAGCTCGATCCGTCCCGCGTGGCGGGCCATGTCGCCTTCAAGCGCGTGGACTTCAGCTACAAGGACGACGCGCCGCTCATCGCGGACATGAACATCGACGTGAAGGCCGGTCAGACCGTGGCGATCGTCGGGCCGACCGGCGCGGGCAAGACGACGCTCGTTAACCTGCTCATGCGCTTCTACGAGGTGAACGGCGGGTCGATCACGGTCGACGGGACCGATATTTCCAAGCTGAAGCGCGGCAACCTTCGCAGCCTGTTCGGCATGGTGCTGCAGGATACTTGGCTGTTCGGCGGGACGATTCGCGACAACATCGCCTACGGCCGGGCCGGCGCGACCGAGGCGGAGGTGGTGGATGCCGCGAAAGCGGCGTTCGCGGACCACTTCATTCGGACGCTGCCCGACGGGTACGACACCGTGCTGAACGAGGAAGCCTCCAACCTTTCGCAAGGACAAAAGCAGCTGCTCACGATCGCCCGCGCCATCCTGGCCGATCCTGCGATTTTGATCCTCGACGAAGCGACGAGCAGCGTCGACACGCGTACCGAAGCCAACATTCAGACGGCGATGAACCGTCTCATGCAGGGCCGAACGAGCTTTGTCATCGCGCACCGTCTGTCGACGATCCGGGAAGCCGACCTGATCCTCGTCATGAACAAGGGGACCGTGATCGAGCAGGGTACGCATGAAGCGTTGCTCGCCGCAGGCGGTTTTTACGCCGATCTGTACAATAGTCAATTTTCCGGCGGCAAATTTTCGGAAGACGCGAGCTGACGGGAAGTTTTATCCAAATTTCAGAGTTTGTTCATGATCCATTCATTTGCCCGTGATACCTTGCTGATAGGACATGGGAGGAGTTGTTGGGCGAATGAACAAAAAATGGACGATGCTCGCCGCGGCGGCGTTAACGGTTGCATTGCTGGCGAGCTGCGGTTCTAAAGCCGACGATAGCGGGACTGCGGCGCCTGCGCAGGCGGCTGCCGGCGTCCAGTCCGGCGGCGCAGCCGCGGGCGATCGGGCTGCGGCCGGTCAAGGCGGAGGCTTCGGCGGCATGCAGGCGATGGGGACGCTCGGCAAGATCAAGAGCGTAAGCGGCAATACGATCACGATCTACAAGTCGTCGTTCCAACCCGGACAAGGCGGCGGACGGATGGGCGGCAACCGCCAGGACGGCGGACAAAATGCGGGCGACGGCGCCGCGCCAAGCGAAGACGCGCAGCCGCCGAGCGGCGATCCGCCGCAGCAGGGCGTGGACGGCCAAGCCGGCGGGCAGGCGGGACAAGGCGGGGCAGGCGGACAAGCGGGCCAGGGGGGGCAGCGTCCCGACATGGCCAATATGTTCACCGAAGAAACCGAGGACATCACCGTCACCGACGCTACGAAAATCTACAAGACCGAGACGACCGACGGCCAACGGACGGAGACCGAGATCGCGATCGGGGACCTGAAGGCGGACGACGTCATCACGGTGACGTTGAAGGAAGGCACGCAGGAAGCCGAATCGATCCGCCTAGGCGGAATTGGCGGCGGCTTCGGCGGCGGCATGCGCGGCGGTCAAGGACAGGGTCAAGGGCAAGCTCAAACGGACGGACAGCAGTCTGCGGCCGGCGCCTGACCGAGGCATTATATAAGGCTAAATCGGCGTCATTTGGACCGCATCTCCGTATTTAAAGACGGAGATGCGGTTTATTTGCGTTTATTTAAGTTTATTTAAGTCGCATTCCTAACTTTATCTTGGCCGATGATGGTGATAAACTGAAAATATTGGCGTTTTGAATCGTATGGGGAGAGTGGTTGGAGATGAAAAAGCTGCTTGAGGAGCTATCCCGCGAAAAAATCGTGGCGATCATCCGGGGCATCGACGAAGCGAACGGCGACCGGACGGCGAAGGCGCTGGCGGACGGGGGGATCGTGTTCCTGGAGGTTACGCTCAATACGGACGGCGCCCTCGGGATGATCTCCCGTTTCCGCGAAGGCTATGCGGGCAAGCTTCGGATCGGCGCCGGCACGGTGCTGGATATCGGGCAGGCCAAGGAAGCGGTGGCGGCGGGCGCCGAGTACCTCATCTCGCCGAACCTGGACGAAGAGATCGTCTACTACGGCGCGGAGAACGGCATTGAGGTGTGGCCGGGCACGATGACGCCGACCGAGATCGTCAAGGCGTACAAGGCCGGCGCGTCGGCCGTCAAGGTGTTCCCGTTCGCATCGCTGGGGGCGGGCTATCTAAAGGAAATCCGCGCGCCGCTTAATCACATCCCGATGATCGCGACGGGCGGCGTCAACCTGGGCAACATTCAATCCGTATTCGACGCCGGCGCGGTGGCGGTCGGCTTGGGCGGCAATCTCGTCGACAAGCAATTGATCGCGGAGGGCCGGTTCGACGAGCTGACGGCGCGCGCGCGCGCGTTCGCCGACGCCGTACGCGAAGGAGCGGGAGCATGAGCGCGAACTGGGCGGACGTCGTCACGATCGGCGAGAGCATGGTGCTTATGCAGCCCATCCACGACGGACCGCTGGCCTACGCGCCGCTTTTCACGCGCTCCGTCGCCGGCGCCGAGTCGAACGTGGCGATCGGCTTGTCGCGCATGGGGCTGAAGGTGCGCTGGATCAGCCGTCTCGGCAAAGACCCGTTCGGCGATCTGATCCTGTCGACGCTGGCGGGCGAAGGCGTGGACACGAGCCTGGCCGAACGCGACGACAATCATCCGACCGCGATCTATTTCAAAGAATTCAAAGGTTACGGCGACCCCAACGTCTATTATTACCGCAAAGGCTCGGCGGCCAGCATGCTGACGCAGGAACAGATCCGTCCGGAGTGGTTCGCGAACGCCGGCCATTTGCACGTGACGGGTATAACGCCTGCGCTGAGCCACGGTGCCGAGAACGCGATCCGCGCCGCGATGATCGCCGCCCGCAACGAAGGCTTGTCCGTCTCCTTCGATCCGAACCTGCGCCGCAAGCTCTGGTCCGAGGAAAAAGCGCGTCAGACGCTGCTGTCCCTTATTCCGCTTTGCGACGTGTTCATGCCGGGGCTCGAGGAGGCCGAGTTTCTGCTCGGGACGAAGAGCGAGGCCGAATACGGCGCCGACTTCCTGGGCATGGGGCCGAAGACCGTCGTGCTGAAGCTGGGCGAGCAGGGCTCCGTCGCCTTTTCCTCGCAAGCCGCCGTCATGGCGGAGCCGCATGTCGTGAAGCGCGTCGTCGATACGGTCGGCGCCGGGGATGCCTTCGCGGCGGGCTTCCTGTCCGCATGGCTGGAAAACGAGCGGCAAAGCGACAGCGCGTACCTCAAGTCCGCGCTCGATCGCGCGAACCTGCTCGGCGCGCTGGCAACGCAGTTCAAAGGCGACTGGGAGGGCTTGCCCCGCCGGGAAGAGATGCTTCGTCTCCTAGACGGCGGTCAGGAAGTGACGCGCTGAAAAGGCGCGCGGACGCTTCGCGTTGCGTCTGCAATAGCGATGCGGGACATCGCTATTTGCCCGAAAAGCGGATCGTGGATCGAAATAACGACATCTGACATCGCTATTATCCCGAAACGTGGCTCATGGCATGGAATAACGATACGCGACATCGTTAATTCCCGAAAAGTGGCTCGCGGCACGGAATAACGATACGCGACATCGCTATTTCGCCAAAACAGAATCGCCTTCGTATTCATATACGCGGTATCCCGTGTCTCAGGCTCGTAAGCGCCTGCTCGGCGGGATGCCGCGTTTTTATTCGTACAGCTGCCTGAACTTATCCGGCGGCAGCCCGGTTTTGCGCCTGAACGTGGCGACGAAGTGGCTCGTGTCGCGGAAGCCCGCGAGCGTGGCGATCCGCGAGACGGTCTCCTGCGGACGCCCGATCAGCATCTCCTTCGCCTTGCGGATCCGCAGGTCGATGAGATAGTTGTAAGGGGACTGGCCGAACGCCCGCCTGAACAGTTCGTTCATCGAGCTGGGCGGCATGCCGAGCACCGCACGCATGTCGGCCAAGCCTGCGTCGGGATCGGCATAGCGCCGTTCCATCCACTCGATGAGCGGACGCAGCCGCTCCGACGCGCGGTCGACCGAGTCCTGTCTGCCCGATCGGCCGTGCCGCCGCAGCGTGAGCAGGAACCGGTAGGCATCCGCGGACGCCTCCAGGCCAAACGGATCGTCGTCGGCCTCGATTCGATCCAGCATCCGCTCCAAAAAATCGGCTAAGGGGGAATCCCATTCCCAGCGAATCGGCACGGGCTCGACCAGGCCGAGCGCGATCAGCATCGTCGCAGCCGCGGTTCCGCCGAACGTTAAATACGCCGTCTCCCACGCATCGGAGCCCGGTTCGTAGACATGCGGCTCCTCCGACGGGACCAAGATGCCGGAGCCGGCAGGGAGGCTGAATTTTCTGCCGCCGACGGTAAACGCGCCTTCGCCGCTTAAAGTTTGCAGCCAGTGGTAAAAAGGGTAACCGGTCGGTCGGGCGATTTTTCCTTCCTCGAGCACGGTGCCGATCGTCTCGACGAACAAGGGGAGCTGGCCTGTCTGCCCGGAGGGGATCGCGAATCTTCTGTATGTCCGCATTGCGCAGCACTTCCTGTTGTTTTCTTATATCGAATCGGGCAATGATTATATTCAGCGGGACATCGGACTGCGTTAAGATGAAGATATAATTATATGATAAAGGATGTGCGCGCGCATGATCAACGATAAGCTGCCGAAAATCTGGTACGGCGGAGACTACAATCCGGAGCAGTGGAATGCCCAAACGTGGGCCGAGGACGATCGGATGTTCAAGCTTGCCGGCATCGACGTCGCGACCGTTAACGTATTTTCCTGGGCGCTGATTCAACCTGACGAGGATACCTATGACTTCGCTTGGCTGGACGAGACGATCGACCGGCTTTACCGCAATGGCGTGTACGTCTGTCTGGCGACGGGCACGGGCGCGCATCCGGCGTGGATGGCTCGCAAATATCCGGAGGTGACGCGGGTCGACTATCAAGGCCGCAAGCGCAAATTCGGCGGCCGGCACAACTCCAATCCGAACAGTCCGGTCTACCGCCGGTTCGCCAAGGCGCTCGCGGGCAAGCTCGCGGAGCGTTACAGGGACCATCCGGCCGTGCTGATCTGGCACATTTCCAACGAATACGGCGGGTACGATTACAGTGAGCAGTCCGAAGCAGCTTTCCGGACGTGGCTGCAGGCGCGCTACGGGACGCTTGACGCGCTCAACAAAGCTTGGAATACGCGGTTTTGGGGGCACACGTTTTACGATTGGGAAGAAATCGTGCTGCCGAACGCGCTGAGCGAGGAGTGGGACGGCAACCGGACGAACTTCCAGGGTATTTCTCTCGATTTTCGCCGATTCATGTCCGACAGCCTGCTCGAATGCTATCGCATCGAATACGACGAGATCAAGAAGCATACGCCGCATCTGCCGATTACGACGAATCTGATGGGGCTGTATCCGGAGCTGGATTACTTTAAATGGGCGCCGTACCTGGACGTCATCTCGTGGGACAACTATCCTTCGCTCGATACGCCGGTCAGCCTGACCGCGATGACGCACGACCTGATGCGCGGCCTGCGGCAAGGACAGCCGTTCATGCTCATGGAGCAGACGCCGAGCCAGCAGAACTGGCAGCCGGTCAACTCGCTGAAGCGCCCGGGCGTCATGCGCCTTTGGAGCTATCAGGCGGTCGCGCGCGGCGCGGATACCGTGATGTTCTTCCAGCTCCGCCGTTCGATCGGGGCCTGCGAGAAATATCACGGCGCCGTCATCGAACACGTGGGGCATGAGCATACCCGCGTATTCCGCGAGTGCGCGGAGTTGGGAGACGAGCTCGGGCGGCTCGGCGACAAGCTGCTCGACGCCATGAGCGGCGCGCGCGTGGCGATTTTGTTCGATTGGGAAAACCGCTGGGCGCTCGATCTGTCGAGCGGTCCGACCGTGCATCTAAAGTACGTCGACGAAGTGCATAAATATTACGATGCCTTGTTCCGGCAGCACATCCCCGTCGACATGATCGGGGTGGAGGACGATCTCTCCGCGTACGACATCGTCATCGCGCCGGTGCTCTATATGGTGAAGCCGGGCTTCGCACAGCGGGCCGAAGCGTTTACTGCTGCCGGGGGCACGTTCGTGACGACGTTTTTCAGCGGCATCGTGAACGAGAGCGACATCGTGACGGTCGGCGGCTATCCGGGCGAGCTTCGCAAGCTGCTCGGCATATGGGCGGAGGAGATCGATGCGCTGTTCCCGGATACGAAAAACGCGATCGTCGTCAAAGACGAGGGACAAGGCCGCTTGTCGGGCAGCTACGAATGCGGAATATTGTGCGATTTGATTCATGCCGAGAGCGCGCAGGTCGTCGCCGAATACGGCCGCGATTTTTATGCGGGCATGCCTTCCGTAACGGTGAATCGCTTCGGAGAAGGGGAGGCCTGGTACGTCGCAACGAGCCCCGAAGCTTCCTTCCTCGAGGATTTGCTCGGACAGCTATGCGAGGACAAGGGGATTCTGCCGCTCGTCAGCGCGCCGGCCGGCGTCGAGGCGACCGTGCGCGTCAAGGGCGAAGATCGCTTCCTGTTCCTGCTGAACCACAATCCCGAGCCCGCCGTCGTCAAGTTCGACGTGAACGGCACTGAACTGCTGACCGGCGTTGACGCGCCAGGACGCGTAGAAGTGCCCGCGCGCGGCGTGATGATCATCGCCGCCCGAAGCTGAGCGGCGGTTGGACGCGCCAACGGCGAATAAATAGACGCGATCGGAGGCATGCTAAACCCCGACAGGAGGTGGAAGACATGGCGGATCGTGAGCAAGTCGTAGGCGTTCGCAAAAACGGAGACGGCGACATCGTGGAACTGAAGCTGTCTTCGGGCCAAGTGGTCGGCTACAAAGAAGCGCAGCAAATGGCCAAAAACGACCAGATCGAAAACGTCAACGTTTTCCGCGGCCGCGACGGCGACGAGCATCTGCGCTCGAACCCGGACGGACGGGAAGACAACAATCTCGACAACCTGCCCGGATTCTGAGGGGAGACGCGCTTCCGAGGCGCCGCCGAAACCGCTTGCCTTAAGCGGCTTCGGCGGCGTTTTTGCGTTTCGGATAAAATTATTCGTACATGTACATACAAGTGTTGATTGTATGCGCGACCTTCGTTATTATATTAGAGTAAAGGTACGTACAAGTTGAAATCGATTATCGTGTTGATTCGCTTTTATCCAAGGAGGTAGCGTTATGCTTCAAGTGAAGCCCTATACGTTTTGGTTCATTACCGGCAGCCAGCATCTGTACGGCCCGGAGACGCTGGAAGAGGTGGCCGCCCACTCCCGCGAGATCGCAGAAGCGCTGACCGAGCGCGTCTCTTATCCGGTCCTGTTCAAGCCTGTCGTGACCACGCCGGAAGAGATCCGGCGCGTTCTGAACGAAGCGAACGCCGACGAGGATTGCGCCGGCGTCATCACGTGGATGCATACGTTTTCCCCGGCCAAAATGTGGATCGCGGGTCTGACGGAACTGCGCAAGCCTTTGCTTCACCTGCACACGCAATATAACCGCGACATCCCTTGGGACTCGATCGACATGGACTTCATGAATACGAACCAAGCCGCGCACGGGGACCGCGAATACGGATTCATCGGCGCTCGTCTAGGCATCGCCCGCAAGGTCGTCGTCGGCCATTGGACGAATGAGGACGTCCATGCCCGCGTCGGCGCCTGGCAGCGCACGGCCGTCGCCTGGAACGAGAGTAAGCGGCTTAAGGTCGTCCGGTTCGGCGACAATATGAGACAGGTAGCGGTAACCGAAGGCGACAAGGTCGAAGCGCAGATCAAATTCGGCTGGTCAGTCAATACGCATGGCGTAGGCGACCTCGTCCAATACGTCAACGCGGTGACGGACGCCGAAGTCGAAGCGCTTCTCGGCGAGTACGCCGAACGCTATGAGATCGTCGAAGCGGGCCGCGCCGAAGGCGCCGTGCGGAATGCGATCGCTTACCAAGCCCGCTTGGAGATCGCGATGAAGCGATTCCTGGAAGAGGGCGGCTTCACCGCGTTCACGACGACGTTCGAGGACCTGCACGGGCTCGAGCAGCTGCCGGGCCTCGCCGTGCAGCGCTTGATGGAGCAAGGCTACGGTTTCGCCGGCGAAGGAGACTGGAAGACCGCGGCGCTCACGCGTTTGATGAAAATCATCGCGGGCGGCAAGGACACCTCCTTCATGGAGGACTACACGTACCACTTCGAGCCGGGCAACGAGCTGGTGCTGGGCGCTCACATGCTGGAGGTATGCCCGACGCTCGCGGCTTCCAAGCCCCGCATCGAGGTTCATCCGCTCGGCATCGGCGGCAAGGCCGACCCGGCGCGCATCGTTTTCGACGGCAAGGGCGGCAAGGCGCTGAACGCCTCGATCGTCGACCTGGGAACCCGGTTCCGCCTGATCGTGAACGAAGTGAACGGGGTGCCTGTCGAACGCGAGATGCCGAAGCTTCCCGTTGCGCGCGTTCTGTGGAAGCCGGAGCCTTCGCTCTCGGCGGGCGCGGAGGCGTGGATTCTGGCTGGCGGGGCGCATCATACCGTTTATTCGTTCGCCGTGACGACGGAGCAGCTCCTCGATTTTGCCGAGCTTGCAGGCATCGAGACGATCGTCATCGACGCTTCGACGAACGCGAGGCAGCTTAAAAACGAGATTCGGTTCGGCCAGGCCGCTTGGGGCCGCTGATCCGCCGTATGAAAAACCGTCGGGCTTTCGATGCCCGGCGGTTT
Organism: Cohnella sp. OV330; assembly: GCF_900112065.1. Lineage (GTDB taxonomy): Bacteria > Bacillota > Bacilli > Paenibacillales > Paenibacillaceae > Cohnella. The sequence continues at coordinate 466,958 of NZ_FOKE01000004.1, read as the reverse complement.
TTGCTTTTACATGCCGAGTCGGTCTTCGTTCACGAAGCGGACAAAGATTAGACGCTGATTCGACACAGGATCGGCTGCGAATGTCACCGAATGGACAAGAGGATGCGCTGGGCCGAAGTCGAATTTTGTCTAATAGACGAATCGACAGAATGACGGAGGCTTCGACATGAACAAAGGGATGGGAATCGTCGCGAAAATGGTCGTCGGCATTACGCTGGTGTCCGGCATAACCTATGCGACCAGCGCTTTCGTGTTGTTGGAAATGAAGGAAACGTTTGATTTCATGCCTTTTTGGGTATTCGTTCTTTTGACGCTGGCGCTCGGCGTTTTTTGGACGGGACTGTTCGGTTTTTTCGCGGCCAAATGGCTGCTGCGTCCGCTGCTCTCGCTGACGGCCGCCGCCAAGGAGGCGGAGCGAGGCAATCTCGGCGTGCGCGTGCACGCGAGCGGAACAGGGGACGAGCTGGCGCAGCTCGGAGCGGCGTTCCAGGGCATGCTCGACCGGTTGAAGACGATCACGGGCGGCATCCTGGACAATTCGGCGCAGACGGACCAGCACGCGGCCGAACTCCAGGGCGCGATCTCGCAAGCGGCGCTCCGGATCGAGGAGATGTCGCGCCATGCAGAACGGATCACCGAGGGCACGGAGCGGCAGTTCGCGTCCGCAGAAGCGATGCAAGCGTCGGTCGAACGGCTGGCCGACGCCGCGCGGGTAGCCGACCAGAGCGCTGCGGCCGCCAAGGACAAAACGGAGCGCATGAACGGCACGGTCGCGCGGAGCGAAGCGGTCTTCAGCTCGCTGGTGTCCGGCATGGACCAACTGGCCGAGCAGAACCGCACGGCGCTCGAGATCGTGAACCGTCTGAGCGACAATGCCGACAAGATCGGATCCATCTCGAACGTCGTCGGCGACTTCGCCGAGCAGACGAACCTGCTCGCGCTTAACGCTTCGATCGAAGCGGCAAGGGCGGGCGAGGAAGGCAGGGGCTTCGTGGTCGTCGCCCAGGCCGTCAAGACGCTGGCGGGACAGAGCGCAAGCGCGGTTAAGGATATTCGTCAACTGATCGCGCAGATTCAAGCCGAAGTCGGCGCGTGCGTCGGGCATATCCAGCGTCAGGCCCAGGTGGCGGAGCATGAATCGGAGCAGGGCAGAGCTTCCGCCGAAGCGTTCGGCATCGTGGCCAGGGAAGCCGCCGAAGTCGGCTCGATCGTCGAGCGGATCGCGAGCCGGATGTCCGAGCAGGCCGTGCAGGCCGGCCGGGCGCTTGGCGAGGCCCGCAGGGTGGCTGAGGTGGCGGGCGAGATTCGCGCCGGGGCCGAGCGGGTGTCCTCCTCCTCGCAGGAGCAGACGGCGGTGATGGAGGAGATCGCGGCCTCGTCCGAATCGCTGCGGGCCAAGTCGCTGACGCTCAAGGAGCAGGCTTCGTATTTTAACCGATAAGCGCATGGCGCGGCTGCTGCAGCCTCCCGTGCCAGTCCTTCGGAGGGGACTGACGCGGGAGGTTATTTTATCCCTTTTGCCGGAATTTTTTTTGGAAAAGGCGGATGAAAAGGCATGGATATTCCTCTATAATAAACGTAATACAGAAGTTTTATGTGAGGAAAAATGACAAAAATTTGACGCGATTGGCGATCCCGCCGCTTCGTCCGCCAAGGAGGGTCCGATATGACGACCGGTACGGCATCGGTATCGCAGCATGATCTGTATTTGTACAACCACGGAGAATTGTTTCGCGCATATCGCGCATTCGGCGCGCATCCGTGCGAACGGGACGGCGAACGCGGCACGAGATTCGCCGTGTGGGCCCCGCATGCCCGCGAAGTCAGGGTCGCCGGCGACTTTAACGGCTGGCGCGGAGCGTCGCATCCGCTCGCGTTGTCGGGCACGACCGGCGTATGGCAAGCGTTCTTTCCCGGCATTGGCGATGGCGCGGCATACAAGTACGAGATCGTGGACGCCGACGGGCGCGTCTTCCTCAAATCCGACCCGTTCGCGTTCTTCTCGGAACTTCGTCCGGGAACCGCTTCCGTGGTGGCGAATTTGGATAATTATTCTTGGGGAGACCATTCGTGGCAGGAGAGGAGGAGCCGAAGCAAGCCCTACGAGCGGCCTATGCTCGTCTACGAGGTGCATCTGGGCTCCTGGCGAATCGACGGCCCCGAGCAATTTTGGTCCTACGAGCGGCTCGCGCACGAGCTCGTCGATTATGTCGCGGATAACGGGTACACGCATATCGAGATCCTGCCGATCACGGAGCACCCGTTCGACCGTTCCTGGGGCTATCAGACGACCGGCTATTACTCGGCCACCAGCAGATATGGACATCCCGACGGACTAAAAAAGCTCGTGGACCGGTGCCATCAGCGCGGAATCGGGGTACTTCTGGATTGGGTGCCAGGACATTTTTGCAAGGACGATCACGGACTGCGCCGGTTCGACGGCCAGCCGCTCTACGAGCCCGCCGATTGGCGCGTCGCCGAAAAACCGCTCTGGGGCACGCTCGCCTTCGACTTCGGAAGGCCCGAGGTTCAGAGCTTCCTTATCTCGAACGCGCTCTTCTGGATGGACGTGTATCATATCGACGGCATCCGGGTCGACGCCGTGGCGAGCATGATCGACCTGAACTTCGACAAGCCGCCGGAGATGCACACGAGAAACAAGCGCGGCGGCATCGAAAATCTCGACGCGCTTGCTTGGATACGCAAGCTGAACGAGGTCGTGTTCCGCTATTACCCGAACGCGCTCGTCATCGCCGAGGATTCCTCGGCTTGGCCGGGCGTCACCGCTCCCGTGTACCTGGGCGGACTGGGGTTCAATTACAAGTGGAACATGGGTTGGATGAACGACATGCTGAAGTACATGGAGACCGAGCCGGCGCATCGATCCGGGGTGCACAACCTGGCGACCTTCTCCATGATGTACGCTTACGCCGAGAATTACGTGCTCCCGCTATCCCACGACGAAGTCGTGCACGGCAAGCGGTCGCTGCTGAACAAGATGCCTGGCGCTTACGAGCAGAAGTTTTCGAATCTCCGGCTATTCTATGGCTACTGGATGACCCACCCGGGCAAAAAGCTGCTCTTCATGGGCGGCGAGTTCGGACAGTACGACGAGTGGAAGGACCTGGGCGAGCTCGACTGGCCGGTACTCCGGTACCCGCTGCACGATTCGATGCGGCGATTCACGCGGGACCTCGGTTCTTTTTACCGGAACGAGGCGGCGCTGTGGGAGCAGGATCACTCGCCAGAAGGCTTCAGATGGATCGACGCGGATAATGCCGCCCAGAGCGTGCTTTCCTATATCCGGTTCGGCAAGAAAAGGAAATCGCATCTCGTGGCCGTCTGCAATTTTTCGGCAGCCGCCTATCCGGTTTTTCGCTTGGGCGTGCCGACGGGCGCTTCGTACCGCCTGGCGATGAACAGCGACGCCGCCGACTACGGCGGCTCCGGCGCGGCGATGCCCCGCAAGTTCAAGGCGGAGCGGCATCCGATGCACGGCCAGCCCTTCAGCATGGAGATCGTACTGCCTCCGCTGACGTTCCTGCTCTTCGAGCCGGACGCGTCCGTGGAGGACTAGTCAAGCCTGGCATATTCTCAAGAGAGCGGGGAGAGCAGGATGCATAAAAGCGAATGCATTGCCATGCTGTTGGCGGGCGGCGAAGGCCGCCGGCTCGGCGTATTGACCAAGGACCTTGCGAAACCCGCCGTGCATTTCGGCGGCAAGTACAGAATCATAGATTTTACGCTCAGCAATTGCGTGAATTCAGGGATCGATACGGTGGGCGTCCTGACCCAATACCAACCGCTCGTGCTCAACCAATATCTCGGGATCGGCAGCCCGTGGGGCCTCGACCGCAGGGGCGGGGGCATGCACGTCCTGCCGCCGTATGTCCGCTCCAAGGGCGGCACGTGGTACAAAGGAACCGCTAACGCGATCTACCAGAACATGGGCTTCATCGAGGGCTACGAGCCCGAGTACGTGCTTATCATCTCCGGCGATCATATCTACAAAATGGACTACGACGAGCTGCTCGAGTCCCACAAGCGGAACCGCGCCGACGCGACGATCGCGGTCATCACCGTGCCGTGGGCGGAGGCCAGCCGCTTCGGCATCCTGAGCGTGGACGAGGACGACCGGGTCGTCGAGTTCGCGGAAAAACCGAAGCAGCCCAAAAGCAATCTCGCGTCGATGGGCGTCTATATTTTCACGTGGAAGGTGCTGAAGGAAGCGCTGATCCGCGACGAAGCGACGCAGGGCTCGTCGAACGACTTCGGCAAGGACATCATCCCGACGCTGCTCGAAGACGGCGCGCGCCTGTTCACGCACCGGTTCGACGGATACTGGAAGGACGTAGGGACGATCGATTCGCTCTGGGAGGCCAATATGGACCTGCTGGAGGATGAGCCTGCGCTGAACCTCAATGACCGGTCCTGGCGTATCTATTCCGTCAATCCGAACATGCCGGCGCATTATCTGTCTCCGTCCTCGAGCGTTCAGAGCTCGCTCATCAACGAAGGCTGCGTCGTCGAAGGGACCGTCAACCGTTCGGTGCTGTTCCAGTGCGTCTCCATAGGCGAAGGCAGCTTTATCGAGGATTCGGTCATCATGCCGAACGCGAAAATCGGCAAAAACGTGCGGATCGTGCGCGCGATCGTCGGCGACGGGGCGGTCGTCGGAGACGGCTGCGTCATCGGCAGCGTGGAAGCCGCCGAGATCGCCGTCGTCGGCAGCGGCGACCGCATCGAAGCCGAAGCAGAACTCGAGGAGGCGAAGTCCTAATGAAACTGCCGCTCATGGGCGTCATCAACCTGATTCACGAGACGGAGGACATGGGTCCGCTCACGAGCGCCCGCTGCCTCGCCACGGTGCCGTTCGGCGCCCGCTACCGATTGATCGACTTCGTCCTGTCCTCGATGGTGAATTCGGGCATGAACAAGGTCGCCGTATTCGCCCACACCAAATACCGCTCGCTGATGGACCACCTGGGCTCGGGCAGCAACTGGGACCTTCACAGCAAGCAAAGCGGCCTGTTCGTACTGCCTCCGTCGATGGAGGACCAGTCCGACTTCGGCAAAGGCGACCTGTACCAGTTTTACCGGCACCGGGATTACTTCGCGCGCAGCCCGCTCGAATACGTCGTCGTCGCGCGCAGCCATATGGTATGCAACATCGACTTCGCCAAGGTGCTCGAGCAGCACCGCGAACGAGGCTCGGACATCACGGTCGTATGCAAAGAATGGCCGAACGCGGTGACGGGACTGACGCGCAAGGCGAAGCTGGACGCGGACGGCCGGATCGTCGACATGCAGGATCACTTCGGCAGGCTCGCGAGCGACGTCGTCTCGATGGAGATGTACGTTCTTCGCAAGGAGCTGCTCCTCGACCTGGTCGACACCTCGCTCGCGCAAGGCAAGGACCACTTCGTCAGGCACGCCGTCATGCCGCGGCTCGGCGAGCTGAAGGTCGACGCTTACATGCATGACGGATTCTTGGGCGTCGTGAACAACATCCCGTCCTATTACAAGCACAGTCTCGAGCTTTTGGATCCGAAGGTGTGGAACGAGCTGTTCTTCGAACCGGGTCCGATCTTCACCAAAGTGAAGGACGAACCGCCTACCCGCTATCGCGCCGGCTCCGCGGTGAGCGGCTCGCTCGTCGCGAACGGCTGCGACATCGAAGGCCGCGTGGAGGGCAGCATCCTGTTCCGCGGCGTCAAGGTGCACAAGGACGCGGTCGTGCGCAATTCGATCGTCATGCAAAACGGCGTCATCGGCGAGCACGGCCTGCTGTCGAATTGCATCTTGGACAAAGAAGTGGAAATCCGCAGCGATCAGCAGCTGATGGGGGCTTCCGACCTGCCGTACATCGCGCTGAAGCGCAAAATCATTTAAGATATTCGATTCGGCACGAAACAGTTCAACTCATCGGAGGTGTTCCATGAACGTTTGGTTCGTGGCGTCCGAAGGCGTCCCTCTCGTCAAGACGGGGGGGCTCGCGGACGTCATCGGGGCTCTGCCCAAGGCGCTCGGCGGTCGCGGCATCGACGTGACCGTCGTCCTCCCCAAGTATGGGAGCATATCCGACGCTTATTTGGAAAACGCGGCTTTCAAAGGCTATTACTATATCACGATGGGATGGCGCAGGGAGTATTGCGGGCTATACGAGGTTATGGCCGACGGCGTGCGCTTTCTTCTGATCGACAACGAGTTCTACTTCAGGCGCGAATCGCCGTACGGGTACGGCGACGACGCGGAGCGCTTCGTATTTTTCAGCTTTGCGGCCGTGGAGGCGATGCTGCGGGAGCCTGCGCTGCCCGACGTCGTGCACTGTCACGACTGGCAGACGGGTCTCGTGCCGTTCCTGCTTCGAACGAGGTACGCCTACGAGCCGGCGGTACAGCGCGTGCGGACCGTATTTACGATTCACAATTTGCAATATCAAGGCGTGTTTTCCCGCGAGCTGCTGCAGGATCTGCTCTCCGTCGGCGACGACGCTTTTACTGGCGACAGCCTTGAATTTTACGGCGCCGCGAGCTGCATGAAGGCGGGACTGCGCTTCGCGGACAAGCTGACGACCGTCAGTCCTTCCTATGCGCTCGAGATTCAGACGGCCGAATACGGGGAGAAGCTCGACGGCGTGCTGCGCGAGCGGGCTGGCGATCTGGTCGGCATTCTTAACGGCATCGACACGCAGTCGTACGATTCCATGAACGATGCGGCCTTGCATGTACGGTACCGGGATTCGCTTGCGAAAAAGAGGCAGAACAAGCCGGCGCTGCAGCGCGAGCTAGGGCTGGCCGAGGACGCGGATGCCCCGTTGATCGGCGTCGTCTCGCGAATGGTCGGGCAAAAGGGCTTCGACTTGATATTGGACAGCCTCTCCGCCTTGATGGACGAAGGCGCCCAGCTCGCCGTGCTCGGTTCGGGCGATCCGCACTTCGAGCATCTGCTCGGCGAAGCGATTCGCCGTTACCCGGGACAGCTCGCGGTCTGGTTCGGCTTCAACGAGGGACTCGCGAGGCGGATCTACGCTTCGTCCGACATGTTCCTGATGCCCTCGCGCTTCGAGCCCTGCGGCCTCAGCCAGCTCATCTCGCTGCGCTACAGGACGGTGCCGATCGTGCGGGAGACGGGCGGGCTTAAGGACACGGTCGAGCCGTTCAACGAGTTCGCCGGCACCGGCACCGGCTTCACCTTCGGCCCGGCGAGCGCGCACGACCTGATCTTTACGGTGCGCCGCGCGCTCCGTTTTTACCGGGAAGAGCCCGAAGCCTGGAAACGCCTCGTGAACAACGGCGCGAAGCGGGACTATGGTTGGGGTAGCTCGGCCAAGCAGTACGAACTACTATATAGAGAGCTCGTTAAATAGAGGACGGTCCGCGGCAAGGGCGGTCCAATAGGAGAGGGGAATGCTGGCATGGCCCGACATCTCGTGATCGGCAACGGCAAGATGCTCATCAATCTCGACGATCATTGCTTCATCCGCGATCTTTATTTCCCGTTCGTAGGCCAGCTCAACCATATCGGCGGGCAGCAGTGCCGGTTCGGCATCTGGTGCAACGGCTCCTTCGTCTGGCTCGACGATCCGTCTTGGCGGATCGAGCTCGGCTACATCGAAAATTCGCTCGTCACGAACGTGGTCGCCAGACATGACGGACTCGGCATCGAGCTGTACGTCAACGACGGGATCCACCAGCGGGAGAGCATCTATATGAAGCGCGTCGTCGTTCGCAATCTGACCGGGGAACCGAAGGACGTGCGCGTGTTCTTCCACCAGGACCTGATGATCGACGGCAACGAGGTCGGAGACACGGCGGCCTACTACCCCATGAACCGTACCGTTTTCCATTACAAGCGTTCCTCCTATTTCATGTTCAACGGCCGTTCCCAGACCGGCGGCATCTACCAGTTCACGACCGGCATCAAGCGGTTCCATTCGGCCGAAGGGACTTGGCGCGACGCCGAGGACGGCGAGCTGATGGGCAACGCGATCGCCCAAGGCTCCGTGGACAGCACGATCAGCTTCAGGCTGGAGCTGCAGGCGAACGGCGAGAGCTCGCTGTATTACTGGATGTCCGTCGGCAGCGACCTGGAAGAGGTCAAGCGGCTCGACCAATACGTGCTCGAGAGCCATCCCGAAAAGCTGCTGAGCCGTATCGTCATTTACTGGAACCACTGGCTGACGAAGGTTGGCACGCAGTATCAATTCGGCGATCTCCCGCCGGAGGTCGTGCGCCTGTTCAAGCACAGCCTGCTCATCGTGCGTACGCAGATCGACGAGCGCGGCGCCATTCTGGCCGCCAACGATACCGACATCCTGCAATACAACCGCGACCACTACAGCTACATGTGGCCGCGCGACGGCGCGCTCATCGCGGACGCGATGTCGCTGGCCGGCTATCACGGCACGATCGCGCCGTTTTTCCACTTCTGCAACGATGCGCTCGCGCCCGAAGGCTATTTGTACCACAAGTACAATCCGGACGGCACGGTCGGCTCCAGCTGGCATCCGTACGTCGTGCACGGCCTGCCCCGGCTGCCGATCCAGGAGGACGAGACGGCGCTCGTGCTGTTCGCGCTCTGGAAGGATTACGAGCGTCACGGCGAGATCGAGCTGCCCCAGTCGCTGTATCCGAGCCTCGTGCGCAAGGCTGCGTCCTTCCTGTGCGACTATATCGAGCCTTCGCTCGGTTTGCCGCTCCCGAGCTACGATCTGTGGGAGGAGCGCTACGGAATCTGGACGTACACCTCTGCGTCCGTCTACGGCGGCCTGATGGGAGCCGCGTACTTCGCGGACCTGTTCGGCGATTACGAGCGCAGCGACCGCTATCGCAACGTGGCCGAGCGGATCAAGCTCGGCATGCTGACGCATCTGTGGGACGAAGAAGCCGGCCGCTTCGCTCGCGGTCTCGCGCTGCGGGACGGCAAGTGGGAGAAGGACATGACGATCGAGAGCAGCGTGTTCGGCCTGTTCGAATTCGGCGTGCTCCCGGCGAGCGACGACCGCGTCGTCCGCACGATGCATGCGATTCAGCAGGGGTTGTCGATCAAGACGGACGTCGGCGGTATCGCCAGGTACACGAACGACTATTATTTTCAACAGTCCGACGACCTGGAGCGCGTGCCCGGCAACCCGTGGATCATCTGCACGCTATGGGTCGCGTACTTTCAGATCGAGACCGCGACCAGCCTGGCGGATCTCGAAGCGCCGCGCATCACGCTCGAGAAGATCGTTCATTCGACGCTCGAGGGGGGCAACATGCCGGAGCAGATTCATCCGACCCAGGGCACGCCTCTCTCCGTGGCGCCGCTCACCTGGTCGCACGCGACCTATATCAAGACCGTATGCCTCTACGTTCGCAAACACGAGGAGCTCGCCGCAGCCGCGCGCAAGGGCAGCGCCGTATAAGGCACATTTAGCGAATCTATGGCGAAGGTCGACTGCCATCCCCCGACGGAAGCCGGCGGGATGGTTTCTTTAATTTTTGGGGCTTAAACGCAACTTTTCCCCGCCAATCGGTGTAAATAGGACAGTAATAAGCATTGAAAGGAGGGACCGCAACGATGAGCCGCAATCAAGTGCGCGCTGCAGCCGAGCCGCTTATCACGCCGGCTTTTTTAATTCTTTGCTTCACGTCGCTGCTGTGCCTGTCCATGCTCGTCGTCAGGGAAGCGCAGGTCGGCGATGCCCGCTACCGGTTCCTGCTATGGAATTTGTTCTTGGCCTGGCTCCCGCTCGTCGTCTCGATGGCGGCCGCGGGGGCGGACCGATTGCTAGCGGGGATGCCGGCTGCGCGCGGAGCGATGCTGCCGATCCTCGGGCTCGGCTGGCTGCTGCTTTATCCGAACGCGCCGTATTTGACGACAGACTTGATCCATTTGATCATGAATCCCACCTATAGCTGGCTGCAGTCCACCGAATCGCTGCTCCTTTGGTACGATCTGATCGTCTTTTTCCTGTTCGCCTGGTGCGGCTTGCTGCTCGGCTATTTGTCGATGCGCCAATTCCATCGTCTCGTCTCCCGGTATTTGGGTGATGCGGCGGGCTGGCTGTTTATCGTGGCCGTCTCGTTCCTCGGCGGGTTCGGCGTCTATTTGGGGAGAGTCATACGGCTGAACAGCTGGGACGTCGTATTCAGTCCGTTCAGGCTGGCGAACAGCGTCATCGGCGGCATCAACTCGAACGGCGCGATTTTGACGATTTTGTTCGGCATGCTCATCCTGATCGTTTATTTGTCGCTATACGGCCTCGGCATCCAACGCGGGCCGGGTCAGAGCGGCGGCGTTGCCCGGGACGGTGCCGGCGGGTTATCATAGTACATAGTTATAGTTGCTCGAGTCTAGGAGGCGGAATTCATGAGTTTCTTCAAAAAGTTAACGGAGACAGTCAGCAAAGGGGTCAGCACCGCCACGGAGAAGGCCCAACAGACCGTTGAGATCACCAAGCTCCACTCGCAAATCGCGGGCAAGCGCAAGGAGATCGAACGTCAATATAACGAAATCGGAGAAGCCGTCTTCAAGGCTTACGTTGCCGGCGACTTGTCCAAGGCGGAGAGCGAAGTCATCCCGGCTTGCCAGGTCATCGCGGACAAGGACCGCGAGATCGACGCATTGGAGGACCGGATTCGCGAGCTGCGCAACGAAAAGGAATGCGAGTGCGGCCAGCGCGTTCCGTTCCAGACCCGCTTCTGCCCGGCTTGCGGCAAGCCGTTCCCGGAGCCGGCGCCGGCTCCGGCGGCCGAGATTCCGGCCGAAGACGAGCTGTCCGTGCTGCCCGAAGACGCGGCATCCGATCGCGCGTCGCGGGCGATCGATATTTATCCTGAGGACGAGTCCGCGGACGAAGCTTGGGCTGCTAGCCGTACCGTTCCAGCGGAGGAGCCGGCGGCGGCCGAGCCTCCTCCGCCTCCTAAGCCGACCGTACAAGTGTGCACGGCCTGCGGGTCGGAAATGCCTGAAGAAGCGAGATTCTGCCAGGATTGCGGCAATCCGATGTATCCTTGAATCCAGACTGACAACGCATAGGGGAGTTGTAAGGCTGTCGAAGCGGCATCCATGTCGCTTAGACAGCTTTTTTTGTGCGTGTTTTGGATCGTACGGTAATCTACGGGTCGAAGATGCAATGTGTCATTAAAAGTAACGCGAAAATAGGTTTGATATAAAATTATAATGATGAAAGACGAAATATAAGAAGACATTTGATAATGAATGTTATAAAATATAACATAATATAAGAGCTGTATTTGAGAAAAACAACCGCGCATGGCGAGGAGGGGAGCAATATGACTGCAATGTCCCGTAAAGACGCCCATCCCGATAGCAGGCCGAACCGCGTCAGCTTTCCGATCATGGAACCGAAGGAAGAGCTTATGGAAATGGCGGTCGAAGCGCGCTTGGCGCCGGAACGATCGCTGGCTGAAGATTATGGTCAATTGGTCGAGCTTCAATCGGCGATCGGCCGGGTGTCCCGCCTGCTCCTGGACGGCGGCAGCTTGGAGCAGGCGTTGGACGCAATGGAAGAAGCGCTGGGCAATCCGATCGCGGTCTTCGGAAGCAGGGAGGGGGAGTGGCATTCAAGCGGCCTTCGCTTGCCTGACGCGTCGCCGTCCCTCGCGGCTGTCGCGGCGCAAGTCAGGCGCGGGGGAGAACCGGCGGCCGCTTCCGGTTTCATCGGCACGGGTAACGGGCGAAGGGCCTACGTGCATTGCATCGCGAAGAACGCAGACCTCGCGACTGCGATCGCGCTGTTCGAGCACAACCGACCGGCCACCGCCCTGGATATGCTGACGCTCGCGCGTCTGTCTGCGTTCGTAGACTTGGAGATGGCTAATATCGATGCCGTGCGCGAGGTCGAAGGAAAATATCTCGAGCTGTTCCTCCAGGACTGGCTCTCGGGAAAGATCGTCTCCGAGCGGGACTGGACGATGCGGGCAGAGGTGTGCGGCTGCGAGATCAAGCGCCCCGGCCGGCTTTGCGTGGCCGTAGTCGGCTTGGAGAAAGCCGGCGGCGATGCGCCGGACGGAACGCTTGCGGAGCTATCCCGCCGGCTTAGGTCTGGCAGGCGGCTGCCCGGGAGGGAGCTGCTCTCGGCCGTCTACGGCAGCGATCTGGTGCTTATTCTGTCCGGAGACGACGGCGACGGACATGACTTGTCCGACGCGGAAAGGGAAGCGCCGCTTCGGGAGCTGCTCGACGAGCTTCGCGCGGAGCTCTCCATGCCGGCCGTCAGGCTGTTCGCCGGCCGTCCGGTCGCGAAACCGGAGCTGCTGCCGGCTAGTCTGTCGCAGGCGAGAAGGGCGCAGCAGGTCGCGGAAGTATGCGGATTGGCGGGCGACGTCGTTTCATACGACAACCTCGGCGTGTACGCGCTGCTGTACTTGATTCCCGGAGGCGAAGAACGCGAACAGTTTCTGCGCCGCTATATGGCCCCGCTGCAGCAGGCGGACCGTAAAGGCGGCGGCCGGCTCGCGGAAACGCTGGAAATGTTTTTCCGATGCAACGGCAACATCAAGCTGACCTCCGAAAAGCTGTATGCGCATTACAATACGATCGTCTACAGGCTGGACAAAATCCAGAGCATCCTCGGCGTATCGCTCGACGATCCTGAAGACAGGCTCCAACTGCAGCTGTCGCTGAAGCTCGGCCAGATATCGCCTGGCAGCTATTGAACGCCGGGGCGCCGCAGCCCTCGTAGCGCTTCAAAGCGCCGCTAAACGTTCAAAAGCCTCCGGCCGCAGCGAATGCGGACCGGAGGCTTTTTACGCTATCGAAACGGGCGCGGCTTCGCCGCAAATCGATTAGAAAATGCCGGCTTTAAGGATGATGACGAGCAGTACGTACAGAACCAGCGCGAACGCTGCACCCGCCATGGCGCCGCCGCCGTATCCGCAACCTGCGCCTGCTACTCCGTATCCCATAGTAACAACCTCCCGATTAGGTTTATGTGATGAGCGATCACACAGTCATCATATGCGGAGGTCGGCGGGCGGCTTGTGCGTTCGCCCGTTTATGCCGGGAGGATCATTTAAAATCGACTTCGACGCGCGGTTGGACGCCGGGTATGCGATTGCGGATATTGACGATTCGCGTCTCGGCGGTTTCCGGTCCGCCGTTGCCGAACCTGACGTGCGAAGCGGCCGAGATGGCGGTAATTTGAACGGTGCCGATCTCGATCGGCGCGCAAGATGACTCGAAGAAGGCAGCCGGTCCCTCGTCGGGCGGAGGGACGGGCAAGGGACGCGTAAAAAGCGAATAGGAGGCGAAAGGAAATTCATTGTCCTTGAACGTCGCGACGCTGCGCTGTACCGCAAGCACGCGCGCCTTCAATCTCGCGCCGTCGCGGTTGTCCCCAAAATGGACGACGGACGAATCGGATGCAGAATTGATATAGACGAGGCCGACGGCCGAGACCCTTCGCGACAAACTCATATTATAGGTTCTCTTCGGGAAGGTCCGGCAGCGGCGCCAGCGGTCCGATGATGACGGATTCCGGCGGCGTGTCGAAATACGAATACAGCGTCATGCTCTGCGTGTCCCCCACGAGCATCGAGGAAGAACTGGAAATGCCGAGTACGCGGATCGATCCGATCCGAACCGGCTCGTTGTTTACGATCATTTGTCCAAGCTTCATTGGATTCACTGCCTTTCAGGCGGCGCTTGCGACACGCGCTTGGCCGCATAATTTTCAAAAGCGGCACGCACGTCTTTCCTGACTTTTTCGATTACTTCCCGTTCCCAATCCGCCAACGCTTTTTCCCCGTTCTCCTTAGGCAGCGGCGTCGTGCGCGCGTAATACTGGATTCGGGGTCCCAATTGCGCTTTTACGTCGTCCGATACCCGCCGGATCTCGGAGGCTTCGAAAGAAATGCCGTTCTTCGCAGCGGTCGCGGCCAGGTCGGCTGCGGCCTCTTGGTCGAACATATCGCGGCTTTGTTTGATTAGTCGCGGAATAAGAGGTTCGGGTCCTTCGGATCCGACGGCGGGCGTCTGCCAGGTGCCCGCTGCCGGAACTTCGAAGGAGTCGACGTCGCCTTTGGCGTTCGGGCTAATGCCGATGTTGAGCGTGCCGTCCAGCCTGCTCACCTTCAGCTGGTCGAAGTGATACTCGACGTGAACCGGGGGCTGGCGCTGCAGGTCCTCGATTCGGGTCTGCATCTCGGCGATACGCGATTGCGCTTCGGCTTGCTGCTGGCGCAGGTTATCGATTTGCTTTTGGAAATCTTTCAATTGCTCCGCTGCCGACCCGGCCCAAGATTCGAGCTCGCGAATTCGACCTGCGCAGACTTGGCAATCGAAACCCGAATGCCCGTTCGGAAAATGCCATACCGAGTTCAATGCGATACGCCTCCTGCCGGTAAAATGCGTAACTCGCTAGCTTGGGTTGGGCAACGGCGCGAGAAATAGCGGCTGCGACGCGTTGGGCTGGCTCTCGCTCAGTTGCGCGGCCGGTTCGGTGAACCCTCCCGAATTATATAACTGGGAGAGCGACCGAATGCTTCCGGCGCTGCCGATCTGAAGGACGGAAGAGTTGGAGACGGCATCCACGCGCAGCTGGCCGATCGAGATTTGTTGATAGATCGTCCATGCCATCAGACGACGGCGCCTCCCGCTGAATTCGAATCGACTACGTCAGGATCGTTCGTATTCGTCGAGCTTATCGAGTTGGTTCTAGGCAAGTCGCCGGTAACGAAGGAACCTGCTCCCGCGAAAGTTTTGGTCGTGCTGGAGGGAGAAACTTGGAGGCAGTCCCCGAATTGGACGACGCCGCTGGAGCCGATGCTGATGATTTTGACAGCTCCTACGATGCTGGGCATGCGGCAACGACTCCCTTTTGAATGGTCATGTCTTAATGTATGAAGGCAGGAGCCCAGATGTTCCCGAATTCCGGCTTTCCGCACTTCCTCGCCCAGGCCCGCATAAGCTGATGAGGGTTCGGAACCGGCGGGACGACGCGCCGCGAGCAAGCGGCGCAGCGACGTTTTGCCTGCGAGGGAGGGCGGGAATGATGGCGTTTTTCGACGAAGGACCGCTGCCGGATTGGAGCGAGATCCGCCGGCTGATCGGCAAGGACCTGCCGTGGGATTTGATCAAACAATGGGGGCACGAAGACGAATCGTGGCTCGACGATTATATACGGAAGCTCGGGTTCGGCAAGTCTCTGGAAAAGACGGGGGCCGTCGCGGGCGCACGGCCCGAAGCCATCGTCACCGCGAGTCCGCAAATGGAGGCGCGAAAAGAGAAAAAACGCGTCGTCGCCACGATCAAGCCGCCGCCGGGCACGGACAGGAGCGCCGTCCGTCTGTACGCGACGGCCGACAGGCTGCGCGTGTCCGGTCTGCCCGGCGACGCAACCGCGTCGCTGAAGCTGCCCAGTCTCGTTTTGCCGAAGACGGGGAGGGTCGCCTGGAAAAACGGGAGATGGGTCGTCGTATTCCGGCGAAAGCCGCCGAGACAAGGCGAGGTTGAGCTTTTTATCGGCGAATAGCACGGGTAACGATGTTCAATCATGCCCGGATTCGATATAATGCTTTACAGCGGCATTCGCGCATGCTAGGCGCGTGAATGCATCAGAGAATGGGGAGGAAGCTTTTTTGGAACTGGTCGACGTATCTGAAGTGTCCGCGGGTCTGTTTATCGTTGGCGTTATTTTTATTTTGTTGGTCGGAGGATTGCTCAGCATGGGCATACTCCGTTTTTTTCAGGGCAAAAAGGGACAAGGCTGGGGCTATCTGATCGGCTCGGCCGTCTCGCTCGCCGCGTTTATTTTTATCGTAAACGAGTGGTTCGCTTGATCCGTTCGCCGATTTGACTTCGTCGGGGGCTTCCTGCATCATGAGGACAAAGGGCGCAAGGGGGCGTTACGGGATGAGGGAGACAATCGTGGCGGCGATGCGGCTGCCCATCCTGTTCTACCGCCGGTTCATCTCGCCGCTCAAGCCGCCGACCTGCCGTTTCGCTCCGACCTGCTCCGCCTATGCGCTGGAGGCGATCGAAGTGCACGGACCGATCAAGGGCGCGGGCTTGGCCGCGGTACGCATCTGCAAATGCCACCCTTTTCACCCCGGCGGCTTCGATCCGGTTCCTCCGCCTAAGGGGAAAAGCGATGTAGGGCGGCCGTCCGCTTGACATCGGCCCTCGCGCTGCGTTATATTTTGGCCAATACAACCGTATACCGATCCGATGAAGCGATGAGTACAAGGCAACGATCTATCTCAGAGAGCCGGGGACGCTGCGAGCCGGCATAGATCGACTTTGGAAGATGGTCCTGGAGGATTCGTGCCCGAGCGCAGCCGCCGCCGCGGTCCTGCGATGAGAGTACGACGCGTTCCGGCGTTAACGGAGCTGCCGGTCGATGGCGACCGGCGCGAATGAGCCTTCGTGCGCGCATGCGGCGGAGGGAATTTGGGTGGTACCACGTGAGCGCAGACTCTCGTCCCATGACGGACGGGAGTCTTTTTGCGTTTTCGGCCCGATGTCTGCGCCATATCCCCTATAGGAGCTGAAGAAGATGACCGAAACGGGCAAAACCTTTTATATCACGACGCCCATCTACTACCCGAGCGACAAGCTGCATATCGGGCACGCTTACACGACCGTCGCCGGCGACGCCATTTCCAGATACAAGCGCCTCCGCGGCTTCGAGGTTCGCTATCTGACGGGCACGGACGAGCACGGCCAGAAAATCGAGCGCAAGGCGCAGGACGCGGGCAAGACGCCTCAGCAATTCGTCGACGATATCGTCGTCGGCATCAAGGATTTGTGGAAGAAGCTCGAGATCTCGAACGACGACTTCATCCGCACGACCGAGCCCCGGCACACGCTGGTCGTGGAGGAGATTTTCGAGAAGCTGCTGGCCAAGGGCGACATCTATAAAGGCGAGTACGAAGGCTGGTACAGCATCCCCGACGAGACATTTTATACCGAGACGCAGTTGGTGGACGTCGTCAAAGACGAGCAGGGCAACGTCGTCGGCGGCAAAAGTCCCGACAGCGGGCACCCGGTCGAGCTGGTCAAGGAAGAGTCTTATTTTTTCAAAATGAGCCATTACGTGGACCGGCTGCTCGCCCATTACGAGGCGCACCCGGACTTCATCCAGCCCGAGTCGCGCAAGACCGAGATGATCAACAACTTCATCAAGCCCGGACTCGAGGATCTCGCGGTATCCCGGACGACCTACAATTGGGGCATCCCGGTGCGCTCCGACCCGAAGCATGTCATCTACGTATGGATCGACGCGCTATGCAATTACATCACGGCGCTCGGATACGGAACGCCGGACGACGCGCTCATGCGCAAGTTCTGGCCGGCGGACGTGCATCTGATGAGCAAGGAGATCGTCCGCTTCCATACGATCTATTGGCCGATCATGCTCATGGCGCTCGACCTGCCGCTGCCGAAGAAGGTTTTCGCCCACGGCTGGCTGCTGATGAAAGACGGCAAAATGTCAAAGTCCAAAGGCAACGTGGTGGACCCGGTCAAGCTGATCGACCGCTATGGGCTCGATCCGGTCCGATATTACTTGCTGCGCGAGGTGCCGTTCGGATCCGACGGCACGTTCACGCCGGAGAACTTCGCCGAGCGGCTGAACTACGACCTGGCCAACGATCTGGGCAACCTGCTGAGCCGCACCGTCGCCATGATCGGCAAGTACTTCGACGGCGTCGTGCCCGAGGCTAACGGCGCTACGGCGTTCGACGCGGACCTGGAGTCCGTGGCGGCGGCGGCCGTGCGCAAAACCGAGGAAGCGATCGAAGCGATGGAATTTTCCGTCGCGCTGACGGCGATCTGGACGCTCGTGAGCCGGACGAACAAGTACATCGACGAGACGCAGCCATGGGTGCTCGCCAAGGATGAAGCCGACCGCGGCGCGCTGGCGTCCGTCATGGCGCATCTGGCGGAGAGCCTGCGCATCGTATCGATTCTGCTGCAGCCGTTCATGACGCACGCGCCAGCCCGCATCTGGGCGCAGCTCGGCATCGCCGCCGGCCAGGCGACCGCATGGGACAGCATCGGCGCGTGGAGCGGTCTCGCCGCCGGCGCGAAGGTCGAGAAGGGAGAATCGCTGTTCCCGCGTCTCGATCTTGAGAGCGAGGTCGCCTGGATCGTGGAGATGATGGGGGGCGGCGCCAAAGCGGAAGCGACTCCGGAGAAGCCCGCGTCCGGCGCGAAAGAAGAGGTCGCGCAGCCGAACGCTAAAGCGGGCGCGAAGGAGGAGATCTCCATCGACGACTTCGCCAAAATCGAGCTGCGCGTCGCGCAAGTCACGGCCTGCGAGCCGATCCCGAAGGCCGACAAGCTGCTGAAGCTGCAGCTCGACCTCGGCGGCGAGTCGCGGCAGGTCGTCTCGGGCATCGCCCAATATTACAAGCCGGAGGAACTCGTCGGCGCCAAGGTGATCTGCGTCGCCAATTTGAAGCCGGTCAAGCTGCGCGGCGAATGGTCCCACGGCATGATTTTGGCGGCTTCGGAGGGCGGCCAGTTGAAGCTGGCGACGGTCCCCGAAGGGATGCCGAACGGTGCTTTGGTCAAATAATATCGGATATAAAACCTGCGAATCTCTGTATTCGCAGGTTTTTCATTTTAATTGATCGTTATTTTCAGGTATGATAGTACTAATAGAGTAACGGCATCGAGGAGGAGCAATTCGTGTACAGCGTCCCGGAGCGAAGGAGAAAAATATCCATTCGGACCAAGATTCTGTTGGGCAACGTGATCGTAATGGTCTTTTTGGGCATCGCGATCGTCGCTTTGACCGTACGGATCGCGTCCTTGCAAAACGAAGTGGAATTCATCAGCACGCACGACATTCAGGTGCACGAGACGGTCGACCAGATTCAAAAGGACTTGCTCGATATGGAGACGGGGATGAGAGGGTACGTCATCAGCGGAGACGAAGACTACCTTGAACCCTACAATACCGGCAAGTCCAGATGGGAATCCGACGTCAATGCGTTGTCCGCGCTTGTCATCGATAACCAAGCGCAGCTGCGGAATCTGGATAGCATCAAGACGAACATCCGCGAATGGACGGACACGGCGAGCGAAAACGCGATCGGTTTCAAGCGAGGCGGGGATACGGAAAGCCTCGACCGTTTTTTTAGGGAGAAAACCGGCAAGTCCAAGACAGACGCGCTCCGGCAGCAGCTGCTAAACATTAAGGATACGGAGATGAGTCTGACCAACCAACGGGTGACGGATCTGAAGGAGAGTAACGCATCCCTAATCTTTTTCCTATATCTACTTTGGTTGTTCGTAGCGATCATCGCGATCGCCATCGCCTGGTTCATCTCCGGTACCGTCATCAAGACGATCCGCAAGGTCAGCACGACGATCCGCCAGATCGCTTCGCAGGACGGCAACCTGGACAAGCGGATCGAGATCAACACGAGAGACGAGATGATGGAGCTCGGGGACTCGACCAACGCCCTGCTGGATTCGATCGAGCGGCAAAACCTTCGCAAAGACCAGATTGCGGAGATCGCTACGCTGCTGCAGGAGCAGAACGACATCGATGCCGTCGGACGCCTGTTCATGAATCAGATGGTCCGCGTATTCGATATCCCCTACGGCGTCTTGTACGTCCGCGACCAGGCGAACCAGCTGGCCAAAAACGCCTCTTACGCGGACGCCTTCGAGAACTTCGGACGGAAGGAATTTCAGATTGGCGAAGGACTGGTCGGGCAATGCGCGGCCGGATCTCGCACGATGGTCGTCAATCAGATTCCCGACGGCTACGTGAATATTCACTCCGGTATCGGTCAATCCGCGCCGAAGCAGATCGTCCTGCTGCCGGTACTCTTCGAGAAAGTCGTCGTCGGCGTCCTTGAGATCGGCACGTTCAAGCCCTTCAAAAAGGCGGATATCGAGCTGTTGGAACAGCTGGCGTCCATGCTGGGCGTGACCATCCAATCCGTCAAGAGCCGCATGGAGATGGAGCAGCTGTACACGGAGGCGCAAGCGGCGAACGAAGAACTCCAGGTCCAGTCCGAAGAGCTTAACGCCCAGTCGCTCGAGCTGCTGACGATGAACGACGAGCTCAAGCGCAGCTCCAACTTCAAGAGCGAATTTCTCGCCAACATGTCGCACGAATTGCGGACGCCGCTTAACAGCATGCTGATTCTGTCCCAGATGCTGGCCGAGAACCGGCACGGCCATCTAAGCGAGGACGATATCAGCTACGTCAATACGATTTACAGCGCCGGCAACGATCTGCTGAACCTGATCAACGATATTCTCGACCTGTCCAAGGTCGAGGCCGGCAAGCTCGATATCGAGATGGGAAACATCATCCTGGCGGATCTTCAGCTCACGATTCAGAGCAATTTCCAGGAAGTCGCCGCCAAGAAAAAGCTGGACTTCGCGGTCCGGATCGCGCCGGCAACGCCGGCCTGGCTGGAGACCGACGGATTCCGACTGCAGCAGATATTGAAAAACTTGCTGTCCAACGCGTTCAAGTTTACCGAAGCCGGCAAAGTCGATCTCCTGATCGGCGTGCACGCGAACAATTCGTGGGGACAGCAGGAGATCGCGTTCACCGTCACGGACACGGGCAGGGGCATCGCGAGCGAAAAGCTCGGTTTGATCTTCGAAGCCTTCACCCAAGCCGACAGCGGTACCGCCCGCAAGTACGGAGGCACCGGCCTCGGCCTTACGATCTCTGCTTCCCTCGCGAATATGCTCGGCGGCCGGATCGAGGTGCAGAGCAAGGAAGGCAAGGGCAGCGAATTTACGTTGTATTTGCCGGCGCAGCGTTCGATCGGCGAGCTGGACGAGGCGGTCGCTTCGAAGCAGCTAGCGACGTCCTCCGCGGCGCTGTCCGTTGCCGATCCGGTGTCCATCGCCGTATCCGAGATGCCGCTGAGTACCGCGGCGTTGAAGGGGCGGAGCGTCCTTCTGGTCGACGACGACGCACGCAATTTGTTCGCGCTGTCGCATGTGCTCGAGTCGCTCGAGATGACGTTCACGATCGCGCACGACGGTCTGGAGTGTATGGACCGGCTGCGCGGCGGCGACAATTACGACTGTATACTGATGGACATCATGATGCCGGACATGGACGGATTCCAGGCGATCCGCGAGATTCGGCATACGCTGCAGCTGAACACGCCTATCATCGCGGTGACGGCAAAGGCGATGAAGGAAGACCGGGACAAATGCCTTGAGGCCGGAGCGAACGCTTATATCAGCAAGCCGGTTCAGGTTCAGCAGCTCATATCCATCATGGTCGCTCAGATGAAGGTAGAAGCTTGATGCGTTGGGGCCGGTTTTCCGGCCCCGCTTTTATATTCGTAAGGAGGAACCTATGAGTCAACTGAACATCGGAATCGCTTTTGCGGGGGGACTCGCTTCTTTTATTTCTCCCTGCTGCCTTCCGTTATATCCGTCGTATCTGTCGTACATAACCGGAATATCGGTGACCCGCCTGAAATCCGAAACGAGCAAAGAAATACGCTCGAAAACGATGGCGCATACGTTCTTTTTTATTTTGGGTTTCTCGGCCGTATTCTTCACGCTTAGTTACACGGCCAACACGTTCGCCTATACGTTCCGGGAATATCAGGATCTGATCCGTCAAATCTCGGCGATCCTCATCGTTCTCATGGGCTTGTTTTTGCTGGGCGTCTTCCAACCGCAGCTGCTGCTCAAGGAGCGCAAGATGAACGTGAGCTGGCGCCCCGCCGGTTATATCGGCTCCTTTATTTTCGGGATCGGCTTTTCCGCCGGGTGGTCCCCGTGCGTAGGGCCGATTCTTACCGCGATTTTGGCTTTGGCCGCCAGCGAGCCAGGCACGTGGGCAAGCATGACGGCCGCGTATTCTTTAGGCTTCGGCGTACCGTTTTTCGTGCTCGCGTTTTTTATCGGATCGGCTAGATGGATCTTGAAGTACTCCGACAAGCTGATGAAAATCGGCGGCGCGCTCATGATTTTGATGGGCATCTTGCTATTTACGGACCGAATGACCGAGATCACGATCTGGCTGAACCGGATCACGCCGGATTGGCTTTTGTTCTAAATCATCTAGCGCGACCTTAGGTGAAGTATTCGATTTTCGCGGTCGGGAACGCTTCGAAGATGCGCTCGGTTATGAACATGCGCAGCGCGTCGGCCTGCTCGTCGGGATAAACGTATTTATTTTGCCCCCAGCGGCCCCATTTCTTTTTCCGTTTCGCTTCGTCCATCTCGAGCTTGGTTTTCGGATAACGCTTTTCGATGATGGTCTTGGCTGTCTTCGTAAAGCGGTGCTGAATCAGCTCGAAGGTGAGGTCTCGCCCGGCCTCCGGCGGCAGTTCTGCAGCCAGGCGCTTTAGCAGCTCCGCGTACCCGTCTTCCCAACCGTCGAACCAGATAATGGGAGCGATGATGAAACCAAGCGGGTAGCCCGCTCTTGCGATTTTGCCGGCCGCCTCGATCCGTTCCGCGAACCGGGACGTGGCGGGCTCGAAGCTTCGGATGACATAGTCGGCGTTGACGCTGAATCGCACCCGCGTGTGACCGCCGTGCGCGATGCCGAGCAGCGAGTCGACGTGATGGAACTTGGATACGAACCGCAGTCGGCCGAGCGGCTGCTTCGCCATAAAGGCGATCGTTTCTGCCAGCGATCCGGTTATATGCTCGAGGCCGAGCGGATCCGACGTACAAGCCGCCTCGAAGCGGGTGATTTCGGGACTGCGCTCGTCGATGTAGCCTTTGGCGGCAGCCAGAATTTCGTCGATATTGACATACACGCGAATATAGGGCTTCGCGCCGAGCGTCGTTTGCAGGTAGCAATAATGGCAGTGGCCCATGCAGCCGGTCGCCAGAGGGATGGCATATTCGGCGGAAGGCTTGGACGTATCGAATTTCAGCGTCTTGCGGAGGCCCACGACAAGCGTTCTTTTCGCGATCTTGTACTGCTCCGTCTCGGTCTCTCCGGGCAGGTTGGTGATACGGTTATGCGAAGTGGTCATCCGGTGCGGAATGCCTTCGCGCAACGCCCAATCGCGGATTCGCATGCCCATCGGATAGTTCAGCGCTTCGGGCTCGAAGTAGACGAGCTCGGGAACGAACGGCTTGGTCGTGACGGCTTTACGCGGTTTTTCGGTGACGCCGACGCTCATCGAACACTCGCCCCCTTTGAATCCGTAGTATGCTTCGGCCAAGGCCGGCGGACACCGGTTAACTTCTGGATGAGATTCAAGCGGGCGGAGCGGGCGGCTTGCCCTCGCCGGTCGAGCGTTGTATGATACAAAGAGTTATTAACCGTCGGGAAAGGGGACAGTTCGGTGCCGACGCCAAGCATGGAAGATTATCTCGAACGCATCTACAGGCTGATCGACGAGAAGGGATACGCCCGCGTATCCGACATCGCCGAAGGACTGGAAGTGCACCCCTCGTCCGTGACCAAGATGATACAGAAGCTGGACAAGGATCAATATTTAATTTACGAGAAGTATCGGGGACTTATCCTCACGAGCAAAGGAAAAAAAATCGGAAAGCGGCTCGTCGACCGGCATCATCTGCTCGAATCGTTCCTGAACGTGATCGGCGTGCAGCATGAGAATATTTACCGCGACGTGGAAGGAATCGAGCATCATTTGAGCTGGGATTCCATTACCTGCATCGAGACGCTGGTCGAATATTTTAATCGGGACGATGCGCGCCGGGCCGAATTGATGCGCATACGCACCGAATTGGATACCGAATAAGGAGAGAGGACGCGAAGGCGTCCTTTTTGCTTTTCTCGGAGGATGAGCCGCATCGGTCTGTACCTCAGTTCTGCCGCATAAGCTTGCTGTAACCGGCTTAATGCGGACGGAGGTAGCTTGATGCACCTGAAAATGATCAATGCGGTTTTCGAAGGCGGCGGGGTGAAGGGCATTTCGCTCGCCGGCGCGGTTCGGGCCGCGGAGTTGAACGGCTACGGGTTCAACCAGGTTGCGGGGACCTCCGCGGGAAGCATCGTGGCGGCGTTGATCGCAGCCGGGTACAGCGCATCGGAGATGAAAATGATCATCGACGGCACGCCCTTTTCCGCTTTTTTGAAGCGAGCGCCCATCTTTAACGTGAAGCTGATCGGTCCCGCCGCTCGCCTGTTGATATTCAAAGGACTGTACAGCGGCGACACGCTCGAAGCGTGGGCCGAAAAGCTGCTGGCGGCTCGCGGAATCCGAACGTTCGGGGACTTGCCCCCGGGCCGATTGCGCATCGTCGCATCGGATATTACGAACGGCAAAATTCTCGTACTGCCCGACGACATCGCAGATTATGGAATGGAGCCCCGCGATCTAGGCGTGGCCCAGGCGATCCGCATGAGCGTGAGCATCCCTTATTTTTTCGATCCCGTCATCGTACGCAGCGCCTCCGCCTACCGCCCGTTCAAACGCGCCAAACGTGATGACAAAAGTTTGATCGCGCACGGCTCCTATGTCGTCGACGGCGGACTGCTCAGCAACTTTCCGCTTTGGCTTTTCGAGGAGCCCGAGGCGAAGGGTCCCGTGCTGCCGGTGGTCGGCTTCCAAATGGTCGGCAGGCCGAATCCGAAAGGGCATCGGATCAGCGGGCCGTTCACGATGTTCTATGCCATGTTCGAAACGATGCTGAGCGCCCACGACGAGCGCTATATCGAGAAAAACAACCGCGTGCGGACGATCAAGATCCCGACGCTAGGCGTACGGACGACGGACTTTCATTTGTCGGAAGCGCAAAGCGAAAGCCTGTATCAGTCCGGGTTAAACGCGGGCAGCGAGTTTTTCGACCTGTTCGACTACAGGACGGGGGTATGCCCGCCCGACCTGCCGAATATCCATCCGCATGCAATCCATGCGCCAAGCGCGCCCAAGGTTCGGTTCGGATATGCCAAGCCGCCCGAACGGCCAAATAAAAAGGATTGAGGCGGGAGCCTCAATCCTTTTTGCGCGGCGCGTCGTTAAAACGGTCGATCAATGATAGGTCGGCGGCTCGTCGTCGCGTCCCTTGCTGCCTTCGATGACGCGGAAAGGCGAGGGGCTGCGGCGCGGCTTGGCGGCGGTTTCCTTGGCTTGCTGGCGCTTCTTGCTCTGCGCCGCCGCGCGCTGATAGTCCGAGCGAGGCGCTCCTCCGCGAGCCCAGCGGTTCGGCGGAAACTTGTACAAGATCCATACGATCGCGATGAGGACGACGGGAATGATGAGCGCTTGGCCGCCGTTCAAGATGCTGGACGCGATTCCGATGGCGACTAACGCCAGGACGACGACAAACCAAGTTGGCATTCGGTTGCGTTTGCGCAATGAGCGTCCCTCCCGTTGAAATTGAATTATACGGGCCGAATCTCGCGGTCGAGCTCCCGCATGCGATTGAACGAAGCGATGGAAACGGCTACCTGATCGTCATTCGGTTCTTTGGTCGTCAACAATTGAAGCCACAGTCCCGGGTACCCGAGCACGCGCAGCCCCGGGATATCGCGAGCCGCGTTCGTCAAGCGAAGCACCTCGTAAGAAATGCCGATGACGACGGGGAGCAAAGCGATCCGAATCCATACGCGTTCCCATATCGTGTCCCAATGGAAAATCGGGAACGAGTACAGCACGACGCCGACGATGACCGTGAACACGAGAAAGCTGCTGCCGCAGCGATAATGAAGTCGCGTGAACCGCTGAACGTTTTCGACCGTCAGCTCGACGCCTGCTTCGTAGGCGCTGATCACCTTGTGCTCGGCGCCATGATACTGGAACAGGCGCTTGATCAAAGGCGTCTTTGATATGAACCAGAGATAAAAGAGCAACAACGCGATCTTGATGACGCCTTCCAACAGGTTATGCAGGATCATGCTGCTAAATACGTTTTCGAACAGAAAGCCTTCGAGCAGGGCGGGGACGGTCGTGAATACCAGCTTGCCGAAGACGAATGACAGCACGCCTACGACGGCCACTCCGAGCACCATGGACAGGCTCCATTTTTCTTTTTCCTTCGGCTTTTCGGCCGCTTCCGGCTGCGTTTCGTCCTCCGCGTACGCTTCGGCCGAGAAGTTCAAGTGCTGAGAGCCTTTGGCCGAGGACTCGACGATGCCGACGATGCCCCGAATAAAAGGGATCCGCTTCAGCACCTTGAGCGCCTGGCTCTGCTGCTGCTTGCGGGGAACTTCAAAAAAAGCAATTTCTTGGTTCTTGCGCCGCACCGCGGTCACGTGGACGTTCCGTCCGGCGAACATGACGCCTTCTATCACCGCTTGTCCCCCGTATATGGAGGTCGGTTGTTCTGCCAAACCATTCACCATCTCTCGACGAATCTCTTGAAGCTGAAGGCTTCGAGTATCTTCTTATTTTACAGGATAAGGGCCTGCAATGCTACATGGTCCGGCCGCGAAGCGACTAGCCCCATGACATGAAGCCCATACTATGCCGACAAGCGGGAGCTTCCGAAAGGATGGTGCGAAAAAGATGGAACAAACGGAAAACAAAAGCGCGGGTACGGGGAGAACGAAGCACCCCGCCGTTTATTGCCTGACGCTCGGCTTGTTCGCCGGACTGATCTGGGGTTCGCTCCGGTGGCTGACGGTCGCGATGAATTTCACCAAGGTGCCGCAGGCTTTTTTGGCAGATCCGTTCGTCAAGCGGGAGAGCCTGGACACGATCGCGTGGCATTGCGTAGGTTTGGCGATGTTTGTCGTCATGTCCATCGTTGCCGCCTATTTATATTGGTTGATCCTAGGCAAGCTTCGGGGACCGTGGCCCGGCTTGTTTTTCGGCGCCGCCTGGTGGGTGCTTTTGTTTTTCTGGATCGGACCGAAGACGGGCGCCGTGCCTGCATATAAAGAAATCGGTCTCGGCAGCATGTTTACGGAAGGCGCCTTGTACTTGCTGTGGGGCCTCTTTATCGGCTATTCGTTCGCTTTCGAATACCACAACGAGTCCGCGCGCGAGCCGAATCGGGCGAACGGCGAAGAAGGCGGCCGCTCAAGCGATCCCGAGCCCGCTTGACGGACGGCTGAACGCGAGGATCGCGTGTGGCACCTCCTTGGGCCGTTGTGATACAATGACTGATGAATTTATCGCTGAAAATCAAGGAAGGAGTGCCGGACTTGCCCAGTATCTTGGTTCTGAACGGACCGAACCTGAATATGCTCGGCGTCAGAGAGCCGGGGGTGTACGGCACCGCAACGCTATCGGACATCGAGCGGAATCTGAGAGAGGCGGCCGAGCGCGAAGGGGCTGCTCTTTTCTTTTATCAATCGAATCACGAGGGCGGATTGCTGGACGAGATGCATGCCGCCTTCGGTCGGCACGACGGCATATTGATCAATCCCGGCGCTTACACGCACACGAGCATCGCGCTTCGCGACGGGATCGCGTCCGTCGGTCTCCCGACCGTCGAAGTCCACTTGTCGAACATACATAAGCGCGAGTCTTTCAGGCATACGTCGATGCTCGCGCCGGTGTGCGTCGGCCAGATCGCCGGCTTCGGCGCGTACGGCTACGAGCTTGGCCTGCTCGCGCTGCTGCGGCATCTCCGGCAGCCGGCTCGCCCGTAGTTTTAAAGGAAGAGGAGGTGCGATTAATGAGCGAAGCTAGAATCGCAAGATTAAGAGGCGAGATGGCGGGGCTTGGCGGGGATGCCATGCTCGTAACGAGCGGACACAATCGTCGTTATCTGACAGGGTTCACCGGCACGGCCGGCGTCGTGCTGGTGACGGCCGGAAGCGCCGTACTGTTTACGGATTTCCGTTATACGGAGCAAGCGAATGCCCAAGCCGAAGGCGTCGAAGTCGCGGAGCACCCGCCGACGGGCTATCACGATCGGGTCGCGGAGCTTCTGCGCGGCGCCGGCGTCCAGCGGCTGTTGTTCGAGGACGGCACGGTCAGCTACGCGCAATACGCGATGTTGAAGGAGCGGCTGTCGCCGGTCGAGCTCGTGCCCGCGGGCAAGGCGCTGGAGAAGCTTCGGGCCGTAAAGGACGCATCGGAGCTAGCGGTCATTCAGGAAGCCGCCGACGTCGCAGACCGGACCTTTTCGCATATTCTCGGCTTCCTCAAGCCGGGGGCGAAGGAATCCGACATTGCCTTGGAGATGGAGTTCTATATGAGGAAACTGGGCGCCTCGGGCACGTCGTTCGATACGATCGTCGCTTCGGGCGAGCGCTCCGCGATGCCGCACGGGGTGGCGAGCGACCGGGTGATCGGGACCGGCGAATTCGTCACGCTCGATTTCGGCGCATACTACAAAGGCTACTGCTCGGATCTGACCCGGACGGTCGTCGTCGGTCCGGCGACGGATCGTCACAAAGAGATCTACGGCATCGTGCTCGAAGCCCAGCTGCACGCGCTCGCGCACCTGAAGCCGGGAATGTCCGGACGGGAAGGCGACGCCTTGACGAGAGATATCATCACGCGGTATGGTTATGGTGATCAATACGGCCATAGCACCGGTCACGGGATCGGGCTCGAGATTCACGAAGAGCCGCGGCTCAGCTATTCGGCGCCGGATACGATTTTACTCCCGGGTCATGTCGTCACGGTCGAACCGGGTATTTACGTTCCGGGCTTCGGCGGCGTACGGATCGAAGACGACGTCGTTCTGACGGATGACGGGATTAAAATACTTACGCGTTCCCCGAAAGAACTGATCGTTCTGGAATAGGGAGCCACGTTCCTACAGGAGGGAATTTAGCAGTGATTTCCGTTAACGATTTTAAGACAGGCCTTACCATTGAAGTGGACAACGATCTATGCACCGTCATCGACTTCCAGCACGTCAAGCCGGGCAAGGGCGCCGCGTTCGTCCGCTCCAAGCTGAAGAACCTGCGCAACGGCAACGTCATCGAGAAAACGTTCCGCGCCGGCGAGAACGTCGTTCGCGCCCATATCGAAAACCGCGCCGTGCAATACCTGTACAACTCCGGCAGCGAGTACACGTTCATGGACAACGAGACTTACGACCAGTTCAACCTGGACAAGAAGCAGCTCGAATGGGAGATCAACTTCCTCAAGGAAAACATGACCGTCAACATCACCAGCTACCAAGGCGAGATTCTCGGCATCAACCTGCCGAACAACGTCGACCTGAAGGTCGTCGAGACCGAGCCGGGCATCAAGGGCAATACGGCCACGGGCGCAACGAAAAACGCGAAGCTCGAGACCGGCCACAACGTGCAGGTACCCCTCTTCATCAACGAAGGCGACGTACTGCTCATCAATACGACAGAAGGCAAGTATATCTCCCGCGCCTAATTTCGACCTCGATCCTCCGCGTTCCCTTCGGGACCGGAGGATTTTTTTTTCGTTTCTGGGCCGCTGGGCTTATGCTATAATATATTGCTGTATGCACAGTGTAGATGAGGAGTGGAACCGCGTTGTCCTTAATCGTGATGAAATTCGGCGGCAGTTCCGTCGGGACCTCTGAGCGGATGCAGCGCGTGGCCCAGCGGATTATCGACAAAAAGCTGCAAGGCCATCGCGTCGTCGTCGTCGTGTCCGCCATGGGCGATACGACCGACGATCTGATCGACAAGTCCAAGGAATTAACCGACAATCCCCCGTCCAGGGAGATGGATATGCTGCTGACGACCGGCGAGCAGATCTCGGTCGCGCTGCTCGCGATGACTATTCATAAACTCGGCCATGAAGCCAAATCGTTCACGGGCTGGCAAGCCGGCATCGTGACGGAATCAGTACACGGAAAAGCAAGAATATCCGAGATAGCGCCGACTCGGCTTCACGCTGCGCTGGACGGCGGGGCGATCGCGATCGTCGCGGGCTTCCAGGGCATGACGGAAGACGGCGAGATCACGACGCTCGGACGCGGCGGCTCCGATACGACGGCGGTCGCGCTCGCGGCTGCGATCAAAGCCGACGTGTGCGAGATTTATACAGACGTGGACGGCATTTATTCCACCGATCCCCGCGTCGTGAAGAACGCGCGAAAGCTGGACGTCATCTCGTACGACGAGATGCTCGAGCTTGCCCATCTTGGCGCGGCGGTGCTGCACCCCCGCGCGGTCGAATACGCGAAGCACTACAACGTTCATCTCGTGGTGCGTTCGAGCTTTACCCAGAATGAAGGAACGCTCGTGAGGGAGGAAGCGGCAATGGAACAAGGCGTCGTCGTAAGCGGCATCGCTTTTGATAAAAATGTAGCCCGCATCAGCATCGTAGGCGTGGCGGATATCCCGGGCGTATTGGCAAAAATCTTCGGCGCGCTCGCCTACGAGTCGATCGACGTCGACATCATCGTGCAAAGCGGCATTTCGGACGGCAAGGCGGACTTTTCGTTTACCGTGTCCCTGGCGGATCGCGCGCGCGCGCTCGGCGTCATCGAACGCGTGCGCGGAGAGGTGCCTTACGACGAGGCGACCTACGAAGAAAACCTCGTTAAAGTATCCATCGTCGGCGCAGGCATGGTGTCGAACCCTGGCGTAGCCGCCAAGATGTTCGACGTGATCTCGAGAGCGGGCGTCAGCATCAAGATGGTCAGCACGTCCGAGATCAAGTGCTCCTGCGTCATCGCGGCCGAGCCTTTGAACGAAGTCGTGCGCGCGCTTCACACCGCGTACGGTCTGGATACGGCGGACGCGGCTTTCGTGGGCGGACCGCAGGACAGACGCTAAGTTTGTCAATGATTTTTTAGCGTTTTAAGTTATTATTGGATATTTATAGCGCTTTTGCTAATCTTTATTTAGCAAAGGTCCCTGCCTCCTTCCGACCCCATGGAGGTCATGCCTGTCGAATTACGATTTGTTTTGTCGTCGGCGGTATTATCCTTTGAAGGAGGAAGCGAGTTTGAGCGAGCAGGTGCTGGATACGATTTTGGTAGAGTTGAAAGGGATGTCCCGGCGGTTGGACGGCATCGATCAACGGCTGGACGGGATGGATCGGCGGTTTGACGCGATCGATCAGCGTCTGGACGGCATGGATCGGCGATTCGACGTGATCGAGACAACGTTGAATCAAGTCGCGTCCGCAGTCATGGACACAAACGAACGGTTATCGAAGGTGATGGACGTTCAGAAGGAGCACGCGATCGCCCTCGATTCGCTGCAGACCGAGCAATCCAGGCAAGGGAAAGCGATCGAAGCGCTTGCCTTCCGCGTGCTGGAGCACGATACGGAGATCAGAGCGTTAAAGCGAGCAAAATAGTAGCAAGACATGACAGGCCCGTCCGGGATCGGACGGGTCTTTTTTTGCTTTTCAAATGAATCTCTCATTTTTCGAGAACATAGGCAAGTTGTCCGACTCCGCCGCATAGCGTATACCACGGACATGATTCGAGTGAGCGAAAGGAGGTGAGAGCGGCTTGGATAAATCCGTATTCAGCATGGCGCTGCTCCGGATTTTGTCCGGGAGCATCGAATTGACGGCCGCGCTGGTCATGCTGAAGCTGAACGACGTCACCAAGGCGCTAAGCGTAAACGCGATGCTGGCGCTGGTCGGACCGCTGATTCTGATCTCCACGACGACGATCGGCCTCGTCGGCATGTCGGACAAGCTTTCTCCCGTCAAATTAGTCTGGATCGGCGCGGGAGTCGCTTGCCTGCTAATCGGCATCCTTAAAAAATAAGCGGATCGGGGTCCCCAATCTATTAACGGAAAAAAGAGACTTCCCAAGCATAAAAGAGAAGCGTCCAAGCATATGCATGGAAGAGCGAAGGACAACTTGCTTACGCCGGAGAGGGGGAGGACGATTGTCGCTGCCGTTGCTGGAACTGTTCCCCGCCGGTCTGCGGGGGCGGCTGGAAAAGCTGCCGGAGACGCTGCTGCAGTCGCTCGAGGAGATTCGCGTCAGAGAAGGAAGACCGCTTGAGATCGGCTTCGGAGGCGGCTCGGCATTCGTTTGCCCGCAAGGGAAAGCCGTGACGGACAGCGCCGAAGCCTACCGCCCGACTCGCGAAGACTGCAGGGCATTGCTGGAACGCGTGACTAACCATTCGTTGTACGCGGTTGAAGAGGAACTGAGGCGCGGCTACGTAACCGTGGCCGGCGGCCACCGGATCGGCCTGGCGGGCCGCACGGTGCTCGAGGGCGGACATGTGCGCCATCTGCGGGACGTCGCGAGCTTCAATATCCGGATCGCGAGGGCGCGCGCCGGCTGCGCGGCGGGATTGCTGCCAGAGCTGCTGGACCCGGTCGCGCGGACCGTGAGGCATACGCTGATCGTATCCGCGCCGCAGCAAGGCAAGACGACGCTGCTGCGGGATCTGGCTCGCTCGATCAGCGCGGGGCAGTGGTACCACCCGCAGGCGCAGCGCTGGGGCGGCCGCAAGGTCGGCGTCGTGGACGAGCGCTCCGAGATCGCGGCTTGCGACCGAGGCGTGCCGGCGTTCGATCTCGGTCCGCGCACCGACGTGCTCGATGCTTGTCCGAAAGCGGAGGGTCTCATGATGCTGGTGCGTTCGATGTCGCCGGAGGTCGTCGTAGCCGACGAGATCGGCCGGCCGGAGGACGCCTACGCGCTCAAGGAAGCGCTGCATGCCGGCGTGCGGGTCGTGGCGACCGCGCATGCGCTCGACCTGCGCGACGTGTTCGCCAGGCCCGTATTGGCTGAGCTCGCCGCCGAAGGCATGTTCGGCGCCTACGTCCTGCTGTCCCGGTCCGGCGGCGTCGTGCGGCATCGCGTCGTCGGCGCCGACGAAGCGGAGGCGGAGGCGCGCAAGTCTTCCGGCTGCCGGTCCGTGCCGGTCATCCGGTCGCCGAACGGGGACGGGGTGCGCCATGCTTAAGCTGGCGGGCGCGGCGCTCATTCTGTTCGCGGGCACGATGATCGGCTTCATGCAAGCCGCGAAGTTCGCGCAGCGGCCCAAGCAGATCCGTCAGCTGCTCCATGCGCTCCAGCGGCTGGAGACGGAGATCGGCTACGGCCAGACGCCGCTGCCGGGAGCGCTCGCCCGGATCGCCGCAGCGTTAACGGCGCCGGTGTCGGCGCTGTTCGCGGAGGCGTCCGCCCGCCTTGCGTCCGGGACCGGGGAGACGGTGTCGGACTGCTGGGAACAAGCCTTCAAGGCTGGATGGCCTGCAACTTCGATGCGTCCGCCGGAGCGGGATACGATGCTGCGGCTCGGCGAGACGCTCGGCGCGAGCGGCGCGGAGGATCAGCTCAAGCACTTGAAGCTTGCGATGCATCAACTCCAGGCGGAAGAGCAGGCGGCGCGCGACGACCAGCAGAGATACGAGAAGCTGTGCCGAAGTCTGGGAGTGCTCACGGCCGCCCTGGTCGTCATTCTCATGATGTAGTAGGGGGCCGTATTCATGAATATCGACGTGAGCACGATTTTCCAGATTGCGGGCATCGGAATCATCGTCGCGATGATTCATACCGTGCTCAAGCAGATGAACAAGGAAGACATGGCGCACTGGGTCACGGTGATCGGGTTCGTCGTCGTGCTGTTCATGGTCGTCCGGCTGCTGAACGATCTGTTCCAGGAGATCAAGACGATCTTCCTGTTCCAATAGGCGGTCGCTTATGGACATCTTGCAGATCGTCGGCATCGGATTGTTGACGGCCATTCTGATTCTCGTCATCCGCGAACAAAAGCCGATGTTCGCGTTTCTGCTGGCTACCTTTTTCGGCATCGCTGTATTCCTCGCGCTGATCGGCAAGATCGGCGGCGTCGTCTCGATGATCGAAGAGCTGGCCGACCGCTCCGGCATCCAGTCCGTGTACCTGAAGACGATGCTCAAGATCATCGGCATCGCCTACATCGCCGAGTTCGGCGCCCAGATCGTCCGCGACGCGGGTCTCGACAGCATCGCCTCGAAGATCGAATTCGCGGGAAAAATGCTGATCCTCGTCATGGCGGTGCCGATCATCAGCATCATCATCGAGACGGTGCTCGGATTGCTGCCGGCGGGGGGAGGAGCCTAAAGATGGGTCGACCGGGATTGCTCGAGCGGCGGACAGGCTGGATCCCGTTCGCGCTTCTAATGTGCGCTATGCTGCTGTCGTTCTGGCCGCGCCCGGCTGCCGCCGCAGGGGACGAAGGACGTCAAGCCGCCGCCCATGCGCCTCGATCGGAGGCCGTCATCGCGCCGGACAAAGACGGCACGTACGGCACGGACCCGGGGACCTTGTCCGGCGAGCTGGCGGAGTCGCAGTCCGAGGACTTAAGCCTAGGGCAGATCGAGCAATTCTGGAACAAGCTCAAAAACGATTACGGCGGATTTTTTCCGGAAGGCGAAGCCCCGACGCTGCGGGAGCTCATGTTTCCGAAAGAAGGCGAAGGGTGGAGCGTCAAGGATGTCCTGCTCGCGCTGGCGCGATTTTTCCTTCACGAGGTGCTGTACAGCGGCAAGCTGATCGTCACGATCGTCCTGCTGGCCATCTTCACGATGCTGCTGGAGACGATGCAGAGCGCCTTCGAACGCCAGGCCGTCAGCCAGGTCGCTTATGCCATCGCGTACATGGTCCTGCTTATCATCGCCGTGAACAGCTTCAGGACGGGAGCCGGCTACGCGGCGGACGCGATCGCCGGGATGGTGCAGTTCATGCTCGCGATGGTACCGCTCCTGCTTACTTTGCTCGCCAGCACGGGAGGCGTGACGACGGTCGCGGTCTTGCATCCCGTCATCGTGTTCATGGTCCATTCGATCGGCACCGTCATCCACCTCGTCGTGTTCCCGCTCTTGTTCTTCTCGGCTGTCCTGCATCTGGCCAGCACGGTGTCCGAGCGGTTCAAGGTGACGCAGCTGGCCAATCTGCTCCGCACGGCCTCCGTCGGACTTCTCGGCGCGATGCTGACCTTGTTCCTCGGCGTGCTGTCCATCCAGGGCGCCACCGGCGCGATCGCGGACGGCGTCGCGCTTCGGACGGCGAAGTTCGTCACGGGCAACTTCGTGCCCGTCGTGGGCCGGATGTTTTCGGACGCCGCGGATACCGTGCTGTCGGCAAGCCTATTGGTCAAAAACGCGGTCGGCCTCGCGGGCGTCGTCATTCTGATTTTTCTGTGCGCCTTCCCGGCCGTCAAGATTCTGACGCTGGCCTTGATCTACCGATTGTCCGCGGCGGTGCTCCAGCCGCTCGGCGACACGCCGATCGTGCAGTGCCTCCAAGTCATCGGCAAAACGCTCGTCTACGTATTCGCCGCGCTCGCGTCGGTTGGCCTCATGTTTTTCCTGGCGGTGACGATCGTACTGACGGCGGGCAACGCATCCATTCTGATGAGATGAGCCGGACGGCGGATCCGGAGGGAGGCGAAGACCTTGATTGAAGCGCTCGGCGGCTGGCTTCGCCAAGTCGTGGCCGCGGTCCTGCTGGCCGCGCTGATCGATCTGCTGCTCCCGAACCGTACGATGCAGCGATACGTGCGGCTCGTGGCGGGACTTTTCATCCTGCTGACGCTCGCCGGACCGCTGCTCTCTTGGATCCAGGGAGATATGGACGCCAAGCTGGCCGCGGGCATCGAGTGGGCGGAGCGGGAGCCGGTCGGCGGCGAAGACCGCAGCCAGCTCGAGGCCATCATGGCGGAGGCGAAGCGGATCGGAGCGGGCATGGACGAACAGGCCGCTAAGCTTGCCGTAGCGGGGCTCGAGGCCCAGATCAAGGCAGTCGTCGAGCAGGAAGAGGATGTCAAGGTCGGTTCGGTCGAGGTTTCGGCGGAACCGGCTGCGGACGGAGCGTTGGCGGTCGAGTCGGTTAAAATTCGGCTGGTAGCGCCTGAGGCCGGGATCACGGCGGAAGGCGGCGAACCGATCGCCGAGGTGGAGCCCGTCTCCCCGGTCGTCGTCGACGTCGAAGTCGGGACGGGTGCGGATGACCGGAGCGATGAAGACGTCGACCGGGCGGTGCCGGCGGCGCAGACCGGCGAGGCAACTGCGGACAACGGCCGGGACGGACGAATCGCGGCGCTCGTCGCCGGACGGTTCGGGATCGGAACGTCCAAGATCGAGGTCGCGGCGGCGGGCGGATGACAGGAGGAGCGAGAAACATGGCCAAGTGGCTGCACAAGCTGGAAACCTATATCGGAGGCGGGCCCGGCGGCCCCAAGCGGGTGAAGACGTTTCGCTGGCTCATCTTGATCGGGCTTGTCGGAGCC
Source organism: Cohnella sp. OV330 (assembly GCF_900112065.1). GTDB lineage: Bacteria > Bacillota > Bacilli > Paenibacillales > Paenibacillaceae > Cohnella. The sequence continues at coordinate 430,984 of NZ_FOKE01000004.1, read as the reverse complement.
GCGCTCATTCTGGCCTCCTCGTTCATCAAGATGAAGCCCGTGACGCCCCCTGACGGGGATGGCGCCGTGCCGCCGGGCGACGTAGACAAGCCGGCGCAGCAGGAGACGTTTCTAGGAACGGGAGAAGGCAAGGACGATCCGTTCGCCGAGATCGAGACCCAGCTCGATATCCGGTTGAAGGAGATGCTGGAGAAGATCGCCGGCGTCGGCACAACGGACGTCATGGTGACGGTCGATTCGACCGAAGAGACGGTCGTGCAGCTGAACGAAAAGAAAACCCAGCAAATTACCGACGAAACGGACAAAAACGGCGCGAGGCGCCATATCACGGACGTCACGCAGGACGGCCAGGTCGTGTTATACGAGGTATCGGGCGGCAAATCGCCCATCGTCGTGAAAAAGATCAAGCCTCGGCTGAGAGGCGTGCTGATCGTGGCGAAAGGGGCGGAGAACGCGACCGTTCGCCGGATGATCTCGGAGGCGGTCGCATCCGGATTGGACGTGCCGATCCATCGCGTTTCGGTCATGCCGCGCACCGCCGAGTGAGGAATACCTTTAAAATCCCAATACCCAATCTCAATTCCGAATTCCCAATCCCAAATACGCAGGAGGTCAAAAACAAATGAACAACAAACGGCAAACGATCTGGCTCGTCTCGATGCTTTCGCTCATGGTCATTCTTTCCTCTTATTATCTGTTTACCGAGGATGTCACGCAGCCGGACCGCACGGCGCAGGAACAGCAGATGGTCACGGACGCGACCGGCGTGACCGGCGCGGCGGATGACGACGGCATCGAGATTACCTCCGTCGACGGCGCCGGCGGACTAAGCGACGAAGGCGCGGCAGCCGCGAGCGGCGGCGACAAGTCCGCTTCGACTGACGGCACGGCCGCGCCGAGCAAGGAGGCGTCGGCATCGCCGGACGCTTCGGCGGCGCCGAACCAAGAGACGGCTGCATCGCCGGATGCGTCGAAAGGAACGGACAAGGAAGCCGCCGCTTCTCCAGACGCGGGCAAGGACGGCCAATCCGCGGTATCGCCTGCGGATCAGGAAGTGCTGAAGGGCATGAACAACCTCTCCGCGCGCGAGCAGTTCGACCAGATTCAACTCGAACGCGAACAAGCGGCTTCCAAAGCTTACGAGGACTTGGACAAGATCGTCGCCGACAGCTCCAAGTCGCAGGACGAAGCCGCCGCCGCGGTCGAAGAGCAGGGCCGCATCACCGCTACCGAAGAGCGTATCGCAAGTCTGCAAGACAAACTGGTGTCCGATTACGAGAACGCGGTCGTCAAGCAAGAGGGCGACAAGTTCGAGATCATCGTGCAGGCGGACGCGCTCGACTCTAAGCAGGCGGTCAAGATCGTCAAGCTCGCGACCAAAGAGCTTAGCGTAAAGCCGGACGCCGTTTCCGTGCAGTTTATCCAATAATCAGAATTCGCGCGCCGGGCAACCGGCCGGGAGCCGGCCGGCGGGCCGGCTCTTTCCATTTCTTTCGATTATGTTATAATGAGTCCGTTATGGGTACGTACAGGCTTTGCTATTCATACGAAGACGAGATCGGGCCGTACGACGGCTCAGTATGGACGGCGGCTTGCTTTAATTGCCCTTTGAACGAGGGCGGCGAGGCCGCTTGGATTTCATACGGCAAATGAGACAGCCAAGGAGCGTAGGGCGAATATGTTCAAACTTAGCGAAATCAAAGAATTAATCAAACTCGTGGATCAAACCTCCGTGCATGAGCTCGAGATCGAAAACGAGGGCGCGAGGATCTCCATCCGGAAACCCGGACGCACGGAGGTCGTGAACGTACAGACCGCGGCTTCGGTCCCCCATACATACGTACAGGCAGCTCCGGCTCCTGCCGCGGCGGCCGCGCCGGCCGAAGCGTCGCAGCCTGCCGGCAGGGACCTGTCCGGCCTGCACCAGATCGTGTCGCCGATGGTCGGCACGTTCTATCGCGCGCCGTCTCCGGACGCGCCGTCGTTCGTGAACGAAGGCGACAAGGTCCACGATAAGACGGTCGTATGCATTCTCGAAGCGATGAAGCTGATGAACCCTCTGGAAGCCGAAGTGAAGGGCGAGATCGTCGAAGTACTGGCGCAGAACGGCCAGCTCGTCGAATTCGGACAGCCGCTGTTCCTCGTCAAACCGGAATAACGCGCGCTATTTCCGGCCCCGTACCCCGGCGGCCGGAATTACGAAGGGGGACTTGTGCTTTGAATATCCATAAGATTCTGGTGGCCAACCGGGGCGAGATCGCCGTGCGCATCATCCGCGCTTGCCGCGAGCTCGGCATCTCCACGGTGGCCGTATATTCCGAAGGAGACCGCGAGTCCCTTCACCTGAAGCTTGCGGACGAAGCCTATTGCATCGGGCCGATCGCTTCCAAGGACAGCTATCTCAATCTCACGAATATCATGAGCGTCGCCACGCTTACCGAATGCGACGCGATTCACCCGGGTTACGGGTTCCTTTCCGAAAATGCCGATTTCGCGGATATCTGCGAGACGTGCAATATTGTATTTATCGGCCCGTCCGCCGAAGCGATCAGCCGGATGGGGGACAAGGCGGTCGCCAAGCAGACGATGAAGGACGCGGACGTGCCGGTCATTCCGGGCTCCGACGGGCTTGTCGAAGATATCGACGAAGCCATCCGCGTCGCGCGGGAGATCGGGTATCCGGTCATCATCAAGGCGACGGCGGGCGGCGGCGGACGGGGCATTCGCCTCGCCGACGACGAAGAGATGCTCGTTCGCGAGATCTCGACCGCGCAGCAAGAGGCGCAAAAAGCGTTCGGAAACTCCGGCGTTTATCTGGAGAAGTATCTGACAGGCATGAAGCATGTCGAAATTCAGATCATCGCTGACAAGCACGGCAACGTCTGCCATCTCGGCGAGCGCGACTGCTCCGTGCAGCGCCGCCGCCAGAAGCTGGTGGAAGAAGCGCCATGCCCGGTCATGACGCCCGAGCTGCGCGAGCGCATGGGCCAAGCGGCCGTGCGCGCGGCTCGCGCCGTTAACTATTCGGGCGCCGGGACGATCGAGTTCTTGCTCGGACCTGACGGCAACTTCTACTTTATGGAGATGAACACCCGGATCCAGGTCGAGCATCCCGTCACCGAGCTCATCACGGGCATCGATCTGATCAAGGAAATGATCTCCATCGCCGAAGGCCGCCCGCTTAGCTTCACGCAAGAAGAGGTTCGCTTCGACGGCTGGAGCATCGAGTGCCGCATCAATGCCGAGGATCCGGATCGCGGCTTCATGCCATCTCCGGGCCGAATCGGGTTCTACTTGCCGCCGGGCGGTCCCGGCGTGCGCGTAGACAGCGGCGCTTATCCAGGCTATATGATCTCTCCTCACTACGATTCGATGATCGCGAAGCTCATCGTGTGGGGACCGACGCGCGAAGAAGCGATCGCGAGAGCTCGCAGGGCGCTCGGCGAGTTCATGATCGAAGGCGTCAAGACGACGATTCCGTTCCACCTGAAGCTTCTGAATCATCCGATTTTCAACAAGGGCACGTTCGATATCAAGTTCCTCGAGGAGCACGACGTCGACGCGCCGTACCGCGAAGAAGCCTAAACCTTTTTGGATCGGCCGAAGACCGGCGGGCGCGATGCGCCCTTCTTTCGAGGCCCGTACGGAGGTTTGTCATAATTCTTGGCCTTTGCTATAGTATTAATAATGAAGGCCTGGCCGACGACAAGACGCGAGGAGGTGTACCAGCGAATGGAAACATTGGTGTCAGACTACGAGAAAACCGACATGGGGACCATCCAGATCGCGCCGGAAGTCATCGAGATTATCGCGGGGCTGGCAACGGTCGAAGTGGAGGGCGTCGCGGGAATGAGCGGCGGCATCTCTTCGGGCATCGCCGAATTGCTGGGACGCAAAAATTTGTCCAAAGGCGTTAAGGTGGAAGTGGGTCAAAGAGAAGCCGCGATCGACGTATCGATCATCGTCGAATACGGCAGGCGGATCACGGAGATCGCTTCGGAGGTTCAGCACGGCGTCAAGCGCTCGATCGAGACGATGACCGGCCTGAACGTCGTCGAAGTGAACGTCCATGTCCATGACGTGCTGTTCAAGCCGGCGGACAAGATCGAAGAGGAAGATGGGCAACTGCGCGTGAGATGACGCCGGCGTGAGCCGGACATGGCAGTCGTCTCTCTTGGAATTGCGGGTGACGGCGCCTTGATGGCCTGACCTTACGAGGGAGGGCGCATCGGGCGCTTTTTCGACCATATAGGCTGTTCGGCGTTCAGGATAGGTTCATGACAGGAGGAGTCGGTTACATGTTCAAAGTATGGGACAGGCTGCTGCTATTCATTTATTCCTTGGCGATCGTCGTCGCTTCGGCTTTTGTCGTCGCGGTAGCGCTCGGCGCTTTTTCGATGGAATGGCTGACCGAAGTCGTCGACCAGACGACCGGCGATTACCGGCCGCTGCAGGTCGGCGTTATCGTAGTGGCGGCCGTACTGATTCTGATCAGCCTCCGCTTTCTCGTGCTGTCCGTCGGACGTTTGAACACAACGGCACCGACGATCAACCAACGGACGGAGCACGGGGATATCCAGATCTCCATCGAGACGGTCGAGAATCTGGCGCTGAAGGCGGCGTCCCGCTCGAAGGGCGTCAAGGATCTTCGCGCGCGCGTACGCGTCGCGGAAGCCGGATTGCATATTACGATTCGCGCTTTCGTGGACGGAGAAGGCTCGATTCCGACCCTGTCCGAGGATATGCAGCGCACGGTGTCCCAGCAGATCGAAGAGACGACCGGCATTCCCGTTTCGGACGTGACCGTGTATATCGCTAACGTAACGCAGGCGCCGACGACTTTCAAAAGCCGCGTGGAATAGGAGGCCTTGCCATCCATGTGGAGAATATGGTGGGACAATTACGGCGGCCGGACGCTCGGCGTCGCCGCCGGCATGCTTTGCGGCCTTATTTATTTAATCGTCGGATTCTGGGACATGCTGTTCTGCGCGCTGCTCGTCGGCATCGGTTTCGCCGTCGGCAAGCAGCGCGACGAGCGGCGGGGCCCGCTTTTTCATTGGGGCAGACTGACGGAATGGCTGTCCGACAGGTGGCCCGGCGGACGTAGTTAAGACTTAATTCGGGAGGATTCATGAAGCGCAGATTGGCGAGAGAGATTGCGGTACAAAGCCTGTACCAGATGGAGATGAACGGCGTGTCGGCGCAAGAAGCCGTCGATGCCGTAATGGAAGAAGCGAAGGGCGACAACGAAATGGAGACGGAGGTCGCCGAGCTGGCGGCCGTCGACGGCTTTACGCGCGAGCTCGTGCTCGGCGTGAAGTCGAACCAGGATGCGTTGGACGCTCAACTGGCAGGGTACCTGACCGGCTGGCAGGTCGATCGGCTGTCCAGAGTGGATAGGCAGATTTTGAGGTTGGCCGCCTACGAGATGAATCATCGCGAGGACGTGCCCGCCAAAGTCGCGGTAAACGAAGCGATCGAGCTGGCCAAGCATTTCGGCACGGACGAATCCGGCAAGTTCGTCAACGGCGTGCTGGGGCGGTTGATTCGCGAGCGCGGTCAGACGAAAGGCAAAGAAGCTGCCGGAGAAGAAGCCGGGTCGGGACCCGCGGCCGAAGGGGAGGAAAACGAATGAGCGCGCAGATTATAGACGGCAAGCGAATCGCGGCCGAGATCCGCGAAGAGATCAAGCGCGAGACGGAATCTCTCGCGGCGAAGGGCGTGCGTCCCGGACTCGCGGTCGTGCTGGTCGGGGAAGATCCGGCTTCGCAAGTATACGTGCGCAACAAAGCGAAGGCATGCGAAGAGCTTGGGTTCTATTCCGAGGTGCATCGCTTGTCCGCCGAGACGACGCAGGAGGAGCTGCTATCGCTCATCGCTCGGCTGAATGCCCAGACGGATATTAACGGCATTCTCGTGCAGCTGCCGCTTCCCAAGCATATCGAAGAGAAGGCGGTCATCGACGCCATCTCGGTGGAAAAGGACGTCGACGGCTTCCATCCCGTCAGCGTGGGCAATCTGCTCATCGGCGACGATGCGCTCCAGCCATGCACGCCTTCCGGCGTCATCGAGCTGCTGAAGCGCACGGGCAACGACCCGGCGGGCAAGCATGCCGTCGTCATCGGCCGCAGCAACATCGTGGGCAAGCCGGTGTCGATCCTGCTGCTGCGGGAGCATGCGACCGTGACGATCTGTCATTCCCGCACGCCGGATCTGCCGGCGGTCGTCCGCGGCGCGGACATCGTAGTAGCCGCCGTTGGCGTGCCGAAGCTCGTCAAAAAAGACTGGGTGAAGCCGGGCGCGGTCGTGATCGACGTCGGCGTCAACCGACTGCCCGACGGCAAGCTTTGCGGCGACGTCGATTATGAAGATGTCGCGCCGGTCGCCGGCTGGATCACGCCCGTGCCGGGCGGCGTCGGACCGATGACGATTACGATGCTCATGCTGAATACGCTGAAGTCGGCGAAGGCCGCGCGCGGCATCGAATAGGACGGGGGCGAGGCCATGATGGACCAACCGGCCCGCATCCTCAGCATTCGGGACGTCAACCGCTACATCAAGATGAAGCTCGAGGGAGACCCCAAGCTTCAGGATATTTGGCTGCGCGGGGAGATTTCGAATTTTACCCATCATTCCAGCGGCCATATGTACTTCACGCTGAAGGACGAGAGCGGACGCCTTAAGAGCATCATGTTCGCGTCCCACAATCAGCGCTTGCCTTTCAGGCCCAAGGACGGCATGAAAGTCATCGCGCGGGGCGGCGTGTCCGTTTACGAGCGGGACGGACAATACCAATTTTACGTGACCGCCATGCAGCCGGACGGCATCGGCAGCCTGTTCCTCGCCTACGAGCAGCTCAAAAAGAAGCTTCATGGGGAAGGGCTTTTCGACGAGGCGGTCAAGCGGCCTATTCCTAAATATCCGAAAGCGATCGGCATCATTACGTCCCCGACGGGAGCGGCCGTGCGGGATATCATCATTACGCTCCAGCGCAGGCATCCGTCGGTGGCGATCGTGCTGTATCCGGTCTCGGTGCAAGGCACAGGGGCGGCGCCGTCGATCGTGAAGGCGATTCAGGCGATGAACCGGCTGGCCGAGACGGACGTGCTGATCGTCGGCCGTGGCGGAGGCTCGCTCGAGGAGCTGTGGGCGTTCAACGAGGAAGCGGTCGCGCGCGCGATTCGCGCGTCGGCGATTCCCGTCATCTCGGCCGTCGGCCACGAGACGGACTTCACGATCGCCGACTTCGCGGCCGATCTCAGGGCGGCTACGCCGACTGCCGCCGCGGAGCTGGCCGTACCTCATATCGCCGAGCTGCAGGAGCGGCTCGGCCATCTGGAGCAGCGGATGGCGCGCTCGCTCGGCAGCCAGCTCGGCCGCGCGCGGGAACGATACCGTCATGCCGCCAGATCGCCTTACTTTACGCAGCCCCGGCGTTCACTGCTCGCTTCGGCCGAGCGGCTCGATCGTCTGAGGGACAGGCTGGGCTACCGGACCGGCGCGCTCGCCGACCGCAGCCGGGAACGGCTCGCGCGTCTGAACGGCCGGCTGGCCGGGGCGAGCCCGACCGAGCAGGCGGTCTATGCGCGCAGGCGCAAGGAAGCCGCGGAAAAGGCATTGACCGCGGCCATGCGCGGCATCGTGCGGGACGGACGGAGCGCCTTCGGCTCCGCGATCCGCCAACTCGACGCGCTCAGTCCGCTTAAGGTCATGGCGCGCGGGTACAGTTTGGCTTATGACGAAGAAGAGAAAAAGCTGCTTAGGTCCGTGCGCGAAACGAAGGCCGGCGACAGACTCGTCGTGCGGCTGGCGGACGGCAAGCTGTCTTGCAGCGTAGCGGCGGTGCATGGGGAGGCGAATACGAGTGACGAATGAATCGGAAACGGCGCTTTCCTTCGAGCAGGCGATGGAACGGCTCGAAGGCATCGTATCCAAGCTGGAGAGCGGAGACGTGCCGCTTGAAGCGGCGATCGAGCTCTATCAGGAAGGCATGGCGCTGTCCAGGCTGTGCGGCCAGAAGCTGGAGCAGGTGGAGCGCCGGATCGAGATGCTGATGGAGGACGGAGACGGTTTGCAGCGCAAGCCCTTCGCGCCGCAGCAGGGCGAGGCAGGCGGCAAAGGAGAGTAATCGAAAAGGTGCAAACGGAAGACATATCGGTCTATCTGGCGTCCCGAAGGACGATGGTCGAGCAAGCGCTCGAGAAGGCGATACCCGGAGATTGGCGCGTGAACGGACGGCTAAAGGAAGCCGCGATGTATTCGCTTGCCGCAGGCGGCAAGCGTCTTCGTCCGATTTTCGTGCTGGCTTCGGCGGAGGCCGTTCACGGCGACGAGAAGGCCGCGAGCCTGGCGATGCCCTTCGCCGTCGCCGTGGAAATGGTGCACACGTACTCGTTGATCCACGACGATCTTCCCGCGATGGATAACGACGACTACAGGCGGGGCATCCCGACCAATCATAAAGTGTTCGGCGAAGCGACTGCGATTCTGGCCGGCGACGGCCTGCTGACGCACGCCTTTTATGCCGCCTCCGAAGCGGCGGCGCTTGGCGTGCCGGCCGAGCGGACGCTGGCCGTCGTCCGCGACTTGGCCCGGCTGGCGGGTTTTCCGGGCATGGTGGGCGGACAGGCCGACGATATGGAAGGCGAGCAAGGGATCACGTCCATCGACCAGCTCGAGCATATCCACCTGCACAAGACGAGCGACCTCATCGCGTTTTCCTTGCGGGCGGGCGGGCATGCGGCAGGCGCCAGCGACCGGCAGTTAGACGCGCTCGCTCGCTTCGGCACGAACGTCGGCTTGGCCTTCCAGATCCAAGACGACATCCTCGATATTACGGGCGATCAGGGCAAGCTGGGCAAGCCGGTGGGCAGCGACGAGCGGCAGGGCAAAGTCACTTATCCCTATTTGATCGGACTCGAGCGGAGCCGCAGGCGCGTCGAGGAGCTGACGGAGCAAGCGATCTCGGCCGTCAGATCGGCGGAGCTTGCCGACAGCGGACGGCTGGAGCAGATCGCGATGCGGCTGATTTCCAGGGACAATTAAAAAGCGAATGGGCATGGTTTCATCCGCCCAACAAAGCATTTCTCATCGGTCATCGGCATTCCGGGACCGAAGCGGGGATGCTTTTTTTACTTGTTTAGCCAGCCGGGAAGTTGGGTAAAAATCGCACGGTAGGTGTGTTCCGGTTATCGGCGCGCCGTCTTTTTATACATAAGGATAGGCTTTTAGTAACGGTCATGACACCGGACGGCTTGCAGATTCGTATGCAAATGGGAGGGATTAGGGGGGGCGGAGGAGTTTTTAAATGGTCATTATGCTATAATACATTTAGACTAAAATCGACGAATCGTGATGCGTTGACTAAATTCAACATAGCAATCGTTTTTGGAAAGCGGGGAATTCCTATTGCTGCTCGACAGCATCCATAGTCCAACCGACCTGAAGCGGCTGTCCATGTCAGAGCTTCCTCAGTTGGCCCAAGAGATCAGACAATTCCTAATTGAAAAGCTGTCCGTTACGGGTGGGCATCTGGCGCCTAACTTAGGCGTCGTCGAATTGACGCTTGCGATGCATTACTTGTACGACAGCCCGACCGACAAGTTTTTGTTCGACGTGGGTCATCAGGCGTATGTCCACAAGATGCTGACCGGACGCATGGACCGGTTCGACACGCTTCGGCAGAAGGACGGACTGTGCGGCTTCGTCAAGCGCGCGGAGAGCGAGCACGACGTCTGGGAGGCCGGCCACAGCAGCACCTCCCTGTCCGGAGCGATGGGCATGGCGCTCGCGCGCGATATGCAGGGGCGCGCCAACAAGGTGATCGCGGTCATCGGGGACGGCGCGCTAACCGGCGGGATGGCGCTTGAGGCGCTCAACCATATCGGCCATGAAAAGCGCAAGCTTACCGTCGTTCTGAACGACAACGAGATGTCGATCGCGCCTAACGTAGGCGCGCTTCACAACTACTTGGGCAAAGTCCGCAGCGACAAGACGTACCGCAAAGCGAAGGACGAGTTCGAGTGGCTGCTGCGCAAGGTGCCGGCGATCGGAGGCAAGCTCGCGAAGACGGCCGAGCGGCTGAAGGACAGCCTGAAGTATCTGGTCGTTCCGGGCATGCTGTTCGAAGAGTTCGGGCTCAAGTACCTTGGACCGGTCGACGGCCACGATACGGAAAAACTGATCGAGGCGTTCCGTCAGGCGGATAAATGCGAAGGTCCCGTCCTTGTCCACATCCTCACCGTCAAAGGGAAGGGTTATTCTCCGGCGGAAGCGGATTCCCACAAATGGCACGGGATCACCGGTTCTTATAAGATCGAGTCCGGCCAGGTGCTCAAGCCGGTCGGCCCGCCGATGTACACCGAGGTGTTCGGCAATGCGCTGATCGAGCTGGCCGAAAAGGACGAACGGATCGTCGCGATCACGCCGGCGATGCCTGGAGGCTCCGGCTTGCTCGGCTTCGCGCAACGATTCCCCGGACGGATGATCGACGTGGGCATCGCGGAGCAGCATGCGGCAACGATGTCCGCCGCGCTTGCGATGGAAGGCATGAAGCCGGTTTACGCGGTCTATTCGACCTTCCTTCAGCGCGCGTACGATCAGGTCGTACACGATATTTGCCGGCATAATGCCAACGTGATCTTCGCCATCGACCGCGCCGGCTTCGTCGGCGGCGACGGCGAGACGCACCAAGGGGTTTACGATATCGCGTATCTTCGTCACATCCCGAACCTCGTCTTAATGATGCCTAAGGACGAATACGAGCTGCGCCGCATGTTGGCGACGGCCGTGGCGTACGACGACGGTCCGATCGCGATCCGCTACCCGCGCGAGCAGGGCAGAGGCGTCGCGATGGACGACGAACTCGCGCCGATCCCGATCGGCTCATGGGAGGTCGTGAGAGACGGCGACTACGCGGCGATCCTCGCGATCGGCCCGATGGTGCACGTCGCCGAAGAAGCGGCGGAGCTGCTGAAGCGCGAAGGACTGAGCGTGCGCGTCGTCAACGCGCGATTCGTCAAGCCGTTGGACGAGGCGATGCTCGCTCAGCTCGCCAAGGAGCGGCTGCCGATGCTGGTGCTCGAAGAGACGGCGGTCGCTGGCGGACTCGGGAGCGCGATTCTCGAGCATTACGCGCAGCAAGGCTTGAAGCCGACCGTTCAGCTCGCGGGCATACCTGACCGATTCATCGAGCATGCGACGATCAAGGAGCAGCGCGCCGAAGTCGGCCTGACCGCCGAAGAAGCGGCGAAGCACCTTCGGTCGTTCGCGCTGCTGAAGCGTCAGCGGCAGACGGCGAACTGAGGCGATGTCGACGATAGCTAAAGAAAGAATCGACACGCTGCTCGTCGAACAAGGCTTTTTCGAAAGCCGTTCAAAGGCGCAATCCGCCATCATGGCGGGACTTGTCCTAGTCGGAACCGAGCAAGTGGATAAGCCGGGTACCAAGATTCCGCGCGACGCGGCGCTAACCGTCAAAGGCGCCGTTCATCCGTATGTGAGCCGAGGCGGCCTCAAGCTGGAAAAAGCGATTCGCGAATTCGGCATCGATTTGAAGGATACGGTCATGATGGATATCGGCGCGTCGACCGGCGGGTTCACGGACTGCGCCCTTCAAAACGGCGCTTCGTTCGTCTATGCGATCGATGTCGGCTACAACCAGCTCGATTGGAGCCTCCGCCAGGATTCTCGGGTTTGCGTGATGGAGCGCTGCAATTTCCGGCATATGACGCCGGACCAATTGTCGGGCCCGGCGCCTGCATTCGCGTCGATCGACGTGTCGTTCATTTCGCTGAAGCTCATCCTGCCTGCGCTGCGCCCGCTGCTTGGACCGGGAGCGGGCACCGTGGCGCTGATCAAGCCTCAATTCGAGGCCGGACGCGAACAGGTCGGCAAGTCGGGAGTCGTAAGGGATCCGGACGTTCACCTGAACGTTTTGCGCGAAGTCTTGTCCGCGGCGAACGCGCTGGGCTTTGAGCTGAGGGGCCTGACGTATTCCCCGATTACGGGAGGCGAAGGCAACATCGAGTTTCTCGCGTATTGGCGACTGGCGGATTCATCGTCCGGACAAGCCGGCGGCGAATGGCCCGGAGGCTTGAACGGCGACAGCTTGCTCAGCCATGTCGTCGAAGAGGCGGCGGCCAAGTTCAGGCATCGTGCATAAAGCCTTTTAACAGCCTTCAGCGCCTGTTCGACGAAGGTCCGATAAGGGCAATCGGTCACGGCCGAGAGGCCGCCGGCCTACATAGGATTCCGCGTCCGCCGAAGCACGGCCGGCCGGTAGGCGCGCAAGCGCCCTCCGCACCGGTTTTTTTGCTTGCTCCCATAGAGGAAACCCGGCCCGCCGCCGCGAATGAATCAGGATGCGGAGGAGGCGGGGCGATGGCTCGGTTCGGGGACGGTCTGATTTTTGCCGCGGCGGTAGCGGCGATCATATGGTGGGTCTGGCGCCGGTTCAGGCATTGGCTGCACGAGCCGCCGAGCTCACGCCTGCGCAGGCTGGCCAGGGACGGCGCGCCCGACGAAGATGACGAAGCGGCGGCGCTGCTGCGGGAGCATGGTTACGAAGCGCTCTCCGGCAAGCACCGGATTCCTTTAGGCGTATCGGTCGACGACGGGCCGTACGAGGCGACCCGCTTGTATTTCGACTATATCGCCTCCAAGGAAGAACGCTACTATCTCGTGAAGCTTGAACGGCCGAGGCAGCCCATGGATTGGACGGCCAGCGGGATCCGGGAGCGTCTGCTCGTGTATGCGCTTTTGTTTCCCGAGTGCGAAGGCGTGATCGTCGCGGACATGCGCGACAGATCCCTTAAAACGGTAAAATTCAAAATAGAGGAGGGCAAAGAATGAAAGGTCAGCGGCAAAGGAAAATTCGCGAGCTCATCGGCGCGAGCGAGATCGAGACGCAGGAAGACCTGGTTGAAGCCCTCCGCGCCCAGAGCTTCAACGTGACGCAAGCGACCGTCTCCCGCGACATCAAGGAGCTGCAGCTCATCAAAGTGCCGCTGGGCGACGGCAGATATAAATATGCCATTGCGCAGGATCAACGCTTCAACCCGACGATGAAGCTGAAGCGAGCGATGATGGATCACTTTATCCATGCGGAAGCCGCGGAGAATCTGGTCGTCGTGAAGTGTTTGCCGGGTACGGCCGGCACGATCGCCTCGCTGCTGGACGGCATGGATTGGCCGGAGATCGTCGGCACGATCGGCGGAGACGACACGACGTTGCTCATCTGCCGCACGAAGCCGCAGGGCGCAGAGATCGTCACCCGCATTTTGGACATTATTCGTTAGAAGCCGGCGACCTGCGCCGGCTGGGGAGGATGAGCGCCATATGCTGCAAGAGCTGTCCATTCGCCACTTGGCGGTAATCGAAAATATTCGGGTATCGTTCAAGCGGGGCTTCGAGGTGCTGACAGGCGAGACCGGCGCCGGCAAATCGATCATCATCGATGCGCTGGGCCTCATCGCGGGAGGGCGCGGGTCCGCCGAGATGATCCGCCATGGCTGCGACAAAGCCGAGATCGAAGCGGTATTCGATCTCGATCCCGCGCATCCTGTATGGGGCGTGCTCGACCGGCACGGCGTGAACGCCGATCCGCACGAAGCGCTATTGGTACGACGCGAGCTTCAGGCGCAAGGCAAGTCGTCCGCGCGCGTGAACGGGCAGCATGTCACGCTGACGATGCTGCGCGAAATCGGCGAAAACCTCGTCAATATCCACGGTCAGCACGAGCATCAGTCTTTGCTGCGAACCGACCGCCATCTGGAATGGCTCGACTCATTTGCGGGAGACGCCATCGCCTCGCTCAAAACCGAGTATCAAAATAGGTACAGGGAGTACGCGACGGTCAGCCGAGAGCGCAGGGAGCTGGACGAGCTCACCCGCCAGCAGATGCAGATGCTGGACCTCTACCGATATCAGCTCGAGGAGATCGCCGATGCGCGCCTGAAGCCGGGAGAGGACGAGTCGCTTGCCGAGGAGCGGCGCAAGCTCGCGCACGCCGAGAAGCTGGCCGAATCGGCGACTGAAGCCTACGACCTGCTTTACGGCAACAAGGGGCTCAGCGTCTTGTCCAAAGCCATCGCGAAGCTCGAGGACATCGTCAAGGTCGATCCGGCCAAGCTTGGGCCGCTCGTCGAACAGCTGCAGTCGGCCTACTATGCCGCCGAGGACGTCTCTTACCAACTGCGCGATTACAAAGAAAGCATCGAATTCAATCCGGAGCGGCTGTCCGAGATCGAGATGCGGATGGATCTCCTGTTCGGACTTCGGCGCAAGTACGGCGAGAGCGTCGAGGACATCCTGCAATATTATGCCCGAATTCAGGAAGATACGCAGCGGCTTGAAAATCGCGACGAGCTCCTCAAAGAGTTGAACGAACGCGAGGTGCGCTTGGAGAGCGAGCTGCGCGCGCTGGCCGAGCGCCTAGGCGCGATCCGTAGAGAGACCGCCGCGCTTCTCGGCTCGGAGATCGAGCAAGAGCTCAAGGGGCTGCAAATGGAGCGAGCGGCTTTCGAGGTGCGGCTGGTGAACACGGACAACTTGACTCCGACAGGCACGGATTCGGCCGAATTTCTGCTGTCGACCAATCCCGGCGAGCCTCCGAAGCCGCTTGCCCGGATCGCGTCGGGCGGCGAGATGTCTCGGGTCATGCTGGCGCTAAAAGCCATTTTTGCCCGAATCGATCAGATTCCGGTTCTGGTGTTCGACGAAGTCGATACGGGCGTCAGCGGGCGCGCGGCCCAATCCGTCGCCGACAAGCTGTCCAGGCTGGCGACGCACTGTCAGGTGTTTTGCATTACGCATTTGCCGCAGGTCGCGTGCATGGCGGACGATCAATTCGAGATCGCCAAGCGCGTCACGGACGACGGCAGAACGTCGACGCGCGTACGGATGCTTAACGCCGACGAGCGCGTGGAGGAACTCGCGCGCATGCTTGGCGGGGTGGAAGTCACCGATCGAACCCGCCATCACGCGCAAGAAATGTTAACGCTGGCCGAGGCTCAAAAATCGCGCCAGGACGCGTAAATTCATGATTCAAGGAAGGTTTTCGGCAACATAAAAGGGGGGAGCCGCGGTTACCTTATAGTTACGTCGCCGGGCAGTGTCACGGTTCGCCGGTGTAGTCTGTAGGGAAGTGGTGAGAACTTGAACGGGAAGTCCTCTTGGCGTCGCGTTTTTGGTCTATTCCTAGCGCTTATTCTAGGATTTGCCGTCTGTTCCGCACCGATGCGTCATTATGCCGCATTCCCGAATGAGCTTCGGTTGTTCGAGGGACAGGACAAGCACCTTCATTATGCGATGCCGGTGCATGCGCAGGGCTCGCTATCCGATTCGACGGTCGCCGAAGTGAACGGCTCGACGAGCGCGAGCGTACGGATCGATCTTAATCATCCGGTGTCCATTCATTCCAAACGCAGCGGTCAAACAGAACTCAAGCTTAAGCTATTCGGCCGAATACCGTTTAAAACCGTCAAGCTTCAGGTCGTACCGGATCTCAAAGTCATTCCCGGCGGCCAAACGATCGGCGTCAAGGTCAAATCGGCCGGCATCATGGTCGTCGGCCATCATCTCGTACAGACCGGCGAACAGTCGCGCGTATCGCCGGGAGAAGAGGCCAAGCTGCGAATGGGGGATCTGATCGTTTCGATTAACGGGGAACCGGTCAACGACGTTAAGCGCGTCGCTCCGTTCGCGAAGCAAGCAGGCGCCACGGGGCAGCCGCTTAAGCTGGTCGTTCAGCGGGGCAAAGCACAATTTCGAACGACGCTGACGCCGGTTTACGACCAGGAAGACAAAGCATGGCGCGTCGGCCTCTATATACGCGATTCCGCGGCCGGGGTCGGCACGTTGACCTTTTACGCGCCCGACCAAGGCGTATACGGCGCGCTGGGCCATGTCATTACGGACATGGATACGCAGACGCCGATCACCGTGGGCAGCGGGCAAATTCTTCAGTCGAACGTCACGTCGATCGCCAAGAGCGAGAACGGCGATCCGGGCGAAAAGCGCGCGGAGTTCGTGCCGGGCAGCAAAACGCTCGGCAACGTAGAACGCAATACGCCTTTCGGCATTTTCGGCCAGATGGGCGAGCTCCCGGGTCATGCCTACCAGGCGGAACCGGTACCGGTCGCTTTCGCCGAAGAGGTCAAGGAAGGGCCGGCGGAAATATGGACGGTCGTCGGCGGTCAGAAAGTCGAGCGCTTCAAGATCGAGATCGTGCACGTGTCCCGGCAATCGTCGCCTGCGACGAAAGGGATGGTCATCCGCGTCACCGATCCGGATCTGATCAAACGCACGGGCGGTATCGTTCAAGGCATGAGCGGCAGTCCAATTTTGCAAAACGGGAAGCTGGTCGGCGCCGTCACGCACGTCTTCGTCAACGATCCGGCGTCGGGCTACGGCTGCTACATCGAGTGGATGCTTCAGGACGCGGGCATTATGTTGAAGCCGGGCCAGGCAAAATCCAAGGCGGTATGACGCCTTGGATTTTCTCGTTATTTTTAACGACATCGCTTTGTCGAAAAAAACCGAAATAGATCGTCAAATGACGTAAATTCTTTATTATATGTTATGCAGATAAAAAAATAAAGAAAAAAATTACGACAAGAAGGAATTGCAAACGCTTTGTCGAATTCGGATAAGCAGGGAACGGTGAGCGTTTCTAACATAATCTTAAGCTTGTGAGGGAGGATACAACATTGCCGCGGATTGAAGTATTTCTTGCAGACGATAACCGAGAATTCACCAACCTGCTGTCCGAGTATATCGAAGAGCAGGAGGACATGACCGTCATCGGCGTGGCGTACAACGGAGAAGAGGTCATCCGTCAGCTGGAAGAAACCCGGAATATTCCGGATGTGATGATTCTGGATATTATTATGCCTCACCTGGACGGGCTCGGCGTATTGGAAAAGCTGCGGGACCTGAACCTGTCCCCCATGCCGAAGATCATTATGCTCACCGCGTTCGGCCAAGAGAACATCACACAACGCGCGGTACAGCTTGGCGCCTCCTATTATATTTTGAAGCCGTTCGACATGGACGTGCTCGCGAACCGTATTCGTCAGCTTGCGGGTACGCCGTCGCAAATCCCGGTATCCGTTTCTTCGTCCGCGTCTTCTTCCTTCAGCGGAGGCTCGCGTTCGAATATCGTACCGATCGGCAAGCCGAAAAATCTGGACGCCAATATCACGAGCATCATTCACGAAATCGGCGTACCGGCGCATATCAAGGGCTATCAGTATCTGCGCGAGGCGATCACGATGGTCTACAATAACATCGAGATTCTCGGCGCGATTACGAAAACGCTGTATCCGGCTATCGCCGAAAAGTTCAAGACGACGCCCAGCCGCGTAGAACGCGCCATCCGGCATGCCATCGAAGTCGCCTGGACGCGCGGCAACATCGATTCGATCAGCCATTTGTTCGGCTACACGATCAACATCGCCAAGTCCAAGCCGACGAACTCGGAGTTCATCGCGATGGTGGCCGACAAGCTTCGTATCGAGCACAAGGTGAGCTAGGAAACGGGGCGAAATTAAGCGAAATCGATCTGTTCGCGTTCTTCGGGAAACGCCGCTTCATCATCGGATGATTGCCGCCGACGATGAAAGCGGCGTTTTTTTATGGTCGACACTGCTGGTATACGATGGTAAGATAGGCCTGTTGTGTCCAATTGGTGAACGCGAGGAAAAGCCACAGAAACAGGGGGATTGCAATTTGAACAATGCGATACAAAGACGCATCGCCGATCTGGAGCAGTACCGTCCGGCGCTGACCGCGGAGCCGGATCTCGACGCATTTTGGAGCAGCACGCTGACTTCTGCCAAGGACAAGCCGCTTAACGGCATGCGGCTGCTGACTAAGACGCCGCTCGACAGCATGGAAGCTTACAAGGTCGAATACGAAGGCTTCGACAGCACCCGCATTCACGGCTGGTTCATTTTGCCGAAAAACAGGCCGGCCGACGCCAAGCTCCCTTGCGTCGTTCTTTATCACGGTTATACGGGCAGCAAGGGGTACCCCGAGGATTTCGCGCAATACGCGATGTTAGGCGTCGCCGCATTCGCCGTCGACATACGCGGCCAAGGCGGGGAGACGGGCAATCTGCTAGCGCAGCGGCACGGGATGACGCGAGGTTGGCTGACGCAAAACATTTTGGACAAAGACGAGTGTTATTATAAAGCGATCTCGATCGACGCGCTGAAGGCGCTCGAGTGGGCAGCGGCGCAGCCGGAAGTCGACGCCGGGCGCATCTGCGCGAGCGGCGGCAGCCAAGGCGGCGGTCTCGCGCTGCTTGCGGCGGCGCTGTCGGATGTGCCATCGATCGCCGTCGCGCACATCCCGAACATGTGCCACATGGATTTCGGCATTTTAAACTCCACCAGCTCGCTGACGGAAGCCGCCGATTTCTTGAACCGTTTCCCGGACAAGCTCGATGACGTGCTGCGGACGCTCAGTTACTTCGACATGATGAACCTGGCGCATCGCATCCGCATTCCCCTCCTGGTCTCCGTCGGTCTCAAGGATCCGGTTACGATGCCCGAGACGATTTATGCCGCCTACAACCGGATCGAGTCGGACAAGCGGATCGAGGTTTATCCGTTCCAAGGACATGCGGTCAGCGGCGACCAGAACCGCAAGGCGCTCGAATTTATCCGTTCGAGCTTCAATTTTTAGCTGGCTTTAAGGTAACTTGTCCATAATTTGATATAGTGGATGAATGATCCGTTAACACTCAAGGAGGAAGAATAGGAATGAGCGATTTGGAAAAGGACCCGAACAACCCGGCCCGCAAGGACGGGGTGCCGGACGAAAATAACGCGCAATCGCACGTAGAATCGATCGAGGAGGCGGCAGAGCCGGCCGAATCGTATAGGAATGACTTGCCGCAAGAAAACGAAACCGAGCCCGCGACGGTCGTGCCGGCGGCGTCCGGAGCCAAAGCCGCAGTCGTCGTGCCATGGATCGTCGCGGTCATCGCGGTCATCGCGCTGGCGGTCGTCCTGATCCGCCAGAACGACGACGGCGGCGGCAACCTGAAGGGCGCTGTCGGCACGCTGAACGGGAAGGACATCACCAAGTCCGAATTTTATACGGTCATGTACGATCAAGTCGGCAAAGATCAAGCTGGCTCCATGCTCGACAACTACATGACGCTGAAGCTGATCGACGGCGAAGCCGAGAAAGCCGGCTTGACCGAAGCGGCCGCCGAAGAAGCGGTCGCCCAAGAAGTCGTCAAGATCAAGGCGCAATACAACTTCGCGACGGATGCCGACTTCGAAAACGCGCTGTCCTCGAGCGGCACGACGCTAGAAGCGTACAAGAAAAACCAGATTCTGCCTCAAGTCGAGCTTCGCGCGATTTTCGATAAGAAGCTTGCGCCCAAGGAAGAGGATCTTAAAGCTTATTACGACGCGAACAAAGCCACCTTCGACACGCCCGAACAAGTTCGCGCCTCGCACATCCTGCTGGCGACGAAGGCGGAGGCCGATGCGGTCCTCAAGGACCTGAAGGGCGGCGCCGACTTCGCGACGGTCGCGAAGGAAAAGTCGACCGACACCGGCTCCCAGGCAAACGGAGGCGATCTCGGCTTCTTCGGCAAAGGCGCCATGAACGAGCAGTTCGAGACGGCTGCTTTCAAGCTTAAGAAGGGCGAAATGAGCGGCGTCGTCGAATCGCCGAACGGCTTCCATATCATTCTTCTGACAGACCGCAAGGATGCCGTGACCTCCACGTACGATTCGGTTAAGGACAAGGTCAAGTCCGCGTATCTCGACGAAAAGGTGAACGAGGGCGCGTCCGAATGGATCGAAACGGCTAAAAAGGACGCAGGCTACGAAAACCTGCTGACGAAGGCAGAAGAGCCGGCCGCATCTCCGGCAGCATCTCCGGCAGCATCGACTGCGCCTTCTGCTTCCGGTGCCGCATCTCCGTCGGCTTCGTCCGCAGCATCGCCGTCGGCCAGCGCCAGCGAATAAAAAACGCATCGATACGGCATTGCAGCCGCCGCCTTTCTCTTTCGGAGAAGGCGGCGGCTTTATTAATGTCCGGCAGACATGCGTCAAAAATGATTGAAATCAATAATGATATTCATTATCATTGAAACATGCGCATTCGGCCTTGTCTAACCCGGAGCGGGCGGGGTATGCTGGTCTCATCGCGTTCCGACTGACGGAAACGCAGACGCACACGGGCGGAGCGGCCGAACGACGGCTGCTGTCGCATGGGAGGAACATGGATTTGATTCGCCGTTTTATGTCTTTTTACAAACCGTATAAAGGTCTGTTTTATCTCGATTTTTGCTGCGCGATTTTGGCGGCGCTACTGGAGCTAGCATTTCCGCTCGCGCTGAACCGAGTCGTCGACAAGCTGTTGCCGAGCAAGGATTGGGAGCCGATCCTATGGGCATGCGGCGGCCTGCTCGCCGTCTACTTGCTCAACGCTTTTATGCAATTCGTCGTGACCTACTGGGGACATATGCTCGGCATCAACATCGAGACCGACATGCGCCGCAATCTGTTCGCGCATCTCCAGAAGCTTTCTTTCAAATTTTACGACAATACGAAAACCGGCCATCTCATGTCCCGCATGTCGACCGATCTGATGGACATCGGCGAAGTCGCTCACCACGGTCCGGAAGACGTGTTCATCGCCGTCATGACGCTCGCCGGCGCGTTCGGCCTCATGCTGTACATCCATCCCGGGATGGCGATCATCACGTTCGCCACCGTGCCCGTACTAATCGTGCTGTCGATATACTTCAACGGCAGAATGACGGGCGCCATGAACAAGATGTTCGGCAGCATGGGCGATTACAACGCGCGGGTCGAGGACAACATCGGAGGCATCCGCGTGGTGCAGGCTTTCGCCAACGAGGAGCACGAGATGTCGCTCTTCCGCGTCAACAACCAGATGTTCCGCAAGGCAAAGCTGCTCGGCTACAAGATTCTCGCGCGCAGTTCGACCGCAAGCTATATGCTGATGCGGCTCGTATCGCTGATCGTCATGGTCGCGGGCGCCTGGTACGTCATTCGAGGCGAGCTTCAATATGGGGAATTTCTGGCCTTTATTTTGCTGACCAACGTACTGTTCAGACCGATCGAGAAAATCAACGCGGTCATCGAGCTGTATCCGAAGGGGATCGCGGGGTTCAAGCGTTACATCGAGCTCATGGATACCGAGCCGGACGTGTCCGATGCGGACGGTGCGGTCGAAGTCGGCAAATTGGCCGGCGAAATTCGTTATCGGGACGTGTCGTTCGGCTATGAGTCGCACACGCAAGCGCTAAGCGGCATCAACTTGTCCATCAAGGCGGGCGAGACCGTCGCGTTCGTCGGTCCGTCGGGCGCGGGGAAAACGACGCTCTGCAGCTTGCTGCCGCGCTTCTACGAGGTTTCGGGCGGCTCGATTACGATCGACGGCATGGACATCCGCCGGATGAAGCTCGTTTCGCTGCGGCGTCAGATCGGCGTCGTGCAGCAGGACGTCTTTCTATTCTCCGGCACGGTAAGGGAGAATATCGCTTACGGCAAGCTGGGGGCGACCGAAGAAGAAATCTGGACGGCGGCGCGCAGAGCGAAGCTCGAAGAATTCATCCGCGCGCAGCCGCTCGGATTGGATACGGTCATCGGGGAGCGGGGCGTGAAGCTGTCCGGCGGCCAGAAGCAACGTCTAGCGATCGCCCGCATGTTTCTGAAAAATCCGCCGATCCTGATCCTGGACGAAGCGACTTCGGCGCTCGACACCGAGACCGAAGCCGCGATCCAGCAATCGCTGTCCGAGCTTTCCGAAGGCCGCACGACCCTTGTCATCGCGCACAGGCTCGCGACTATCAAGGATGCCGACCGCATCGTCGTCGTCACCGAGGACGGCATCGCGGAGCAGGGAAGGCACGAAGAGCTCGTACGGGCCGGCGGCATTTACAGCCGTCTTCACCAGGCCCAATTCAGCGCGGTACGCTAATCATTTAAACGCTACAGTCGAGGTAGGTATTGAATCTATGGCAGCAAATTCGAACGGGCAGAAAGCGGAAGCTTCCGCGAAGAAGCTTCGCACCCGGCCCCTGGCGGCATCCGTCATCTTGATTGGCGGCTTGGCGCTGCTCGCGTTCAGCATGGCCTTATCCATCTCGATCGGTGCCAAGGACATCGGCTTGTCCGTCGTATGGGACGCGATATGGCACTTTAATCGCGACCTGACGGATCATCAGATCATACGCTCGCTGCGGATGCCCCGCACGATCGCCTGCATGCTTACGGGCGCGGCGTTCGCGGTCGCAGGATCCGTTATGCAGGGCATGACGCGCAATCCGCTGGCCGATCCCGGGCTGCTCGGGATCAATGCGGGGGCAGGCTTCATGCTGGCGGTCTGTTTCGCCTTTATTCCGCATCTGCTGTTCGGCCAGCTGATCTGGATGTCGTTCGCCGGCGCTGCCGGCGCCACGGCGCTCATCTACGGTCTGGGAAGCCTGTCGCGGGGCGGGCTGACGCCGGTCCGCCTGGCGCTGGCCGGCTCCGCCGTATCGGCGCTGCTGCTCGCGATCAGCGAAGGCATCGCCTTGAAGTACCGGATCGGCCAAAGCCTGGACTTTTGGCTGTTCGGCGGCGCCGCGGGCGTCCGCTGGGCGCAGGTGGACGTGATTCAATGGTGGATCGGCGGCGGCCTATTGGCCGCTTTCATGCTGGCACGCTATATTACGCTGCTTAGCCTGGGAGAAGAGACGGCTGCGGGCATCGGCGTTCGCGTCGGATTGATCAAGCTGATCGGAGCCGTCATCATCCTGATCCTAGCGGGGGCATCCGTGTCGGTCGTCGGTTTCGTCAGCTTTCTCGGGCTGATGGTACCGCACATAACCCGTTATCTTGTCGGCGTCAGCTACCGATGGATCGTTCCATGCTCGGCGATACTGGGCGCGCTGCTGTTCGTGCTCGCGGATCTGGGCGCCAGAATGGTGCGGCCGGGCACGGAAACGCCTGTCGGCGCGCTTATCGCGATCATCGGCGTGCCGTTCCTTCTCTACCTGGCCAGACGCGAAGGGAGGGAGCTGTAATGGCCGCGAAGTCGATCTACGCAGCCTCGGACACGAGGCGAAAAGCGAAGGCATGGTCCACCGTCGTCGGCTTAGCCCTGCTCGTCGTCGTCGTTTTCGTGATCAGCATGAACACCGGATTTATTCGGCTTAGTCCGCTCGACGTCGGTAAAACGCTTTTGGGCTTCGGCACGGACAAGCAATCGCTTATTTTGTTCCAGTTCCGATTGCCCCGCATCGTCATCTCGGTGCTCGTCGGCGCCGGCTTCGCGCTCGCCGGTTGCATCCTTCAGGGCATCACGCGCAATCCGCTCGCGGACCCCGGCCTCATCGGCGTCAACTCGGGCGCGAGCCTGATGGTCATCCTGTTCGTCGCGCTGCGCCCGTCCATCAGCGCCTCTCCGCCCTACACGCTGCCTTTCCTTGCGTTTTTCGGCGCGGCGGCGGCCGGCGCGCTCGTCTACTTCCTCGCGTATAAAAAATCGGACGGCGTCTCCGTGCTTCGTCTCGTCCTCGTCGGCATCGCGGTGCAGGCGGGCATCAGCGCGGCGATCATCGTCCTGACGCAGCGCTTGAACCCCGAGCAATACCAGTTCGCCGCGACCTGGCTCGCCGGCAGTCTGTGGGGCGCCAATTGGAAGTTCGTCCTGACGCTGCTGCCCTGGATGGCGGTGCTGATCCCGTTCGTCATGGCGAAGGCCAGGACGCTGAACGTGCTCAGCCTGGGCGATCACTTGTCCGTAGGGCTGGGCGCCCGGCTGCAGCGGGAACGTCTGCTGCTGCTCCTCGCGGCGGTCGCTCTGGCTGGCAGCTGCGTCGCCGTCGGCGGCGCGATCAGCTTCATCGGGCTGATCGGTCCGCACCTCGCCAGACGGCTCGTCGGCTCCAGGCACGAGATCCTGCTGCCCGCGTCCGCGCTGTCCGGCAGCGTGCTTCTGATCGCTGCGGATACGATCAGCCGCATTTCCGACACGCCGACTGGCATCATCGTCGCGATCATCGGCGCGCCGTACTTTATTTATTTGCTGGCGCGCGCCAGATAAAGCGCGAGGATCGTTCGGTCCCGCGCTTGATGGATGGTGGAACGCCTATGGAGGCGTGGCGCGGCAGTTGCCGAACGGAAGCGGCAGCGCGAGTGCCCGTAATGTGCCGGCGACGGCGAAGGATCGATGCATCCCGGACGTGCATGCGGACTCAGGATCCGTTATTTCGTTGTAATCGGCTTCTTGGTGTGCGGAGCGGACTCAGGATCCGTTATTCTCACTAAAGTGGAGGGATTCGTGTGTTGAAAAGCCTAATAACGGTTCTCCTGTCCGCAAAAGGTCGGTTCGGGCCGTATAACACGAAAATAGCGAATCTGTAGTCCGTAAGCGGGAGTCTGGATTTGCATAAAATAAAAACAAAGGAGCCGCCCCTTGGTCATTTTCATGACGATAGGGGCGGCTCTTTCACTGCGTATATGCCGAATCTTAAAGCTCGATCGCGATGCGGCGCTCTCCTGCCGAGCGTCTTACCTTCAGGCCGAGTCCGTCCGCCGCGGTCTCACCGCCGGTCACGGCGCGAACCGATTCGATCCCGCGCAGCTGAATCGACCAGTCGGCGGCGTCGGCGGCTTCGCCCGAAGCCGTGACCGAGATCGTGCCGCCGCTGCGCTCGGCAGTGACCGTGAGACGGACTGCGCCGTCTTCGCCGACGATATCCGCGGAGGCGGAAGCGCCGTCCCCGAGCTCGAACAGGTGGAGCGTTACGCCGGTCGTATAATCGTAGTCCGGACGGTCGTCGGTCGCGCCGACCGCGATGAGCGATCCTTCGCGGGCGTACAGCGGCAGACTCATGTAATCGTAAGTCTCGCGATGCCACGAGCCGCCCTCGACGACGTCGCCGGACAGGAAGTGCGTCCATTTGCCCTTCGGCAAGTAATAGGCCGATTCGCCTTCGCTGTTGAAGATCGGCGAGACGAGCAGGGAGTCGCCGAGCATGAATTGGCGATCCAGGTAATCGCAGGCCGGATCTTCGCCGAACTCGAGCAGCATCGCGCGCATCATCGGCAGACCGATGCGGCTGGAATCGGCCGCCTGGGCGAACAGGTACGGCATGAGGCTCGCTTTCAGCTTGGTAAAGCGGCGGAGCACGTCGACCGCTTCTTCGTCGAACAGCCACGGCACCCGGTACGATGTGCTGCCGTGCAGGCGGCTGTGGCTGGACAGCAGTCCGAAAGCGACCCAACGCTTGTACAGGTCGGGCGTAGCGCTCTGCTCGAAGCCGCCGATATCGTGGCTCCAGAAGCCGAAGCCCGAGAGACCGAGCGACAGGCCGCCGCGCAAGCTTTCCGCCATCGATTCGAACGTCGCTTCGCAGTCTCCGCCCCAGTGCACCGGGAACTGCTGGCCGCCGGCCGTGGCCGACCGGGCGAACAACGCCGCTTCGCCGCGGCCCTTTTTCTCCTCGAGGACGTCGAATACGACCTTGTTGTACAGCTGCGTGTAATAGTTATGCATCTGCTGCGGGTCCGATCCGTCGAAGTAGACGACGTCGTCAGTCGGGATCCGCTCGCCGAAGTCGGTCTTGAAGCAATCGACGCCCATATCGACAAGCGCCCGCAGCTTGTCGCCGAACCAGCGGCAGGCATCCGGATTCGTGAAGTCAACGATGCCCATGCCGTACTGCCACAGGTCGGTCTGCCAGACGCTGCCGTCCTTCCGCTTGAGCAGGTAGCCGTTCGCCATGCCTTCGTCGAACAGCTTGGAGCGCTGGGCGATATACGAGTTGATCCAGACGCAGATCTTGAGACCCTTCGCCTTCAATCGATCGAGCATTCCCTTCGGATCCGGGAATACGCGTTCGTCCCATTCGAAGTCGCACCATTGGTACTCCTTCATCCAGAAGCAGTCGAAGTGGAATACGGACAGCGGGAGATCGCGCTGCGCCATGCCGTCCACGAAGCTGTTCACGGTCTCTTCGTCGTAATTCGTCGTGAACGAAGTCGTCAGCCAAAGGCCGAACGTCCATGACGGAGGAAGCGCGGGCTTGCCGGTGAGCGACGTGTAATTGGCGAGCACTTCCTTCAGGGAGTCGCCGCCGACGATCATGTATTCGAGCTGTTCGCCCTGCACGCTGAACTGCGTTTTCGATACCTTTTCCGATGCGACCTCGAAGGAAACGAGCTCCGGATGGTTGACGAACACGCCGTAGCCGCGATTCGTGACGTAGAACGGCACGTTTTTGTACGCTTGCTCGGAGGCCGTGCCGCCGTCCTGGTTCCAGATATCGACGCTTTGCCCGTTTTTGACGAAAGCGGAAAAGCGTTCGCCGAGTCCGTATACTGTTTCGCCGACTGCCAGATCGAGCTGCTCGCGGAAATAGTGAACGCCGTCCGCGCCCTTCACGAATCCGGTCTGGCGGAATCCGCTGCCCGTCAGCTTGCGGCCTTTATAATAATAAGTAATGCGAAGCGGATGCGCCTTCTCGATCGAGACGCTCGTATCGCCGCTGGTCAGCGTAACCCGATCCTCGCCGTCCTCGATCGTCGCTGCAGCGCCTTCTTGACCGCCGGTCAGCGGGAAAGCGCCAGGCGACAGCCGTTTGCGACCTTTGTGGTGATACAGCTTTACGCGAATGACGTCGGGAAGGGGAGAATCGAATTCGATCGTCGTAAGCGCTTCGTTCAGCGTATTGCCGCGGTGCTCGAGATGGCGATGCGGCGCGAACACCGTCAATTTGTTCGGGGCGATGTCGATGCTGTGCACCTCGTAAGGCGTCAGCACCTCGAAGCCTTCGCGGGTCAGCCAATAGCCGTTGCTGAATTTCATGGAATCGGACCTCCTGTTCGAGCGATAGGAAACCGCTCTCTTTAAGTAACATAATACCGATTGATTTATCGAATTTCTTGCAATATTATGCTTATAAATAACACGATTATGAGGCGGCTGCGATTACGTGGACAATAAATTGTTAAAAGAGGACCGCCGGCACGGCACGCCGGGCTTCCCGGTCGGCTTCTATCAGCAAGCGCGGACGCCCCAGGAAGGCATTCTCGATTTTCATTGGCACGAGGAGATCGAGTTTCTAAGGGTGACGTCCGGTCGAGCCGTTTTTCAAATCGGTTTGTCCGCTTACGAAGTGTCCGCAGGAGAGGCCTTGTTCATACCCGGCGGGCTGCTGCACGGCGGATACCCGCTCGAAGCGTCGGATTGCGCGTACGAAGCGCTCGTCTGCGACCTCGGCTGGCTGGACGGCGGCCCGGACGACGCGATCTCCGCGCGCTATTTGCGTCCGCTGCAGCGCGGGCGGTCAGGACCGCCGCACCACTGGACGCCGGATACGCCTTGGGGCGAGGCGGCGATCGCGGCGATCGCGGCCGTTCAACGGCTCGAGCATGCCGTTGCGCCCGCGCGCGAGCTGCGGGTTAAAGCGGGCCTGCTTAGTCTGATCGCGGATCTGATCGACGCAGGACAATGGCAATCGCGATCGCCGGCGGACGAAGGCGAGAGCCATGCGGCGGAAAGGTTGAAGCAGGCGTTGGTCTTCATGGAAACGAACTTCGCGCGCAAGTTAAGCCTGCGGGAGCTCGCCGACGTGGCCGGCATGAGCGAAGGGCATTTTAGCCGCATGTTCAAAGCGTACATGCGAAGGACGCCGGTCGAATATCTGAACCGTCATCGAATCCGGTATGCGGCCGGCAGGCTGACCGCGTCCGAATCGACGATCTCCGAGGTCGCGCTGGAAGCGGGCTTCGATAACTTCAGCTACTTCATCAAGCTGTTTCGCGGCATTTACGGCTGCACGCCAAGAGCCTACCGAAAGGCCGGTACAGCGGACAAGGGACCTGCTTTGCATGCCGCGGCAACAAAAAAAGAATAGCGCCGCGATTCGCGAAGGCGCTATTCCTTTTTATTCATTTATTGGCCGCCCGACTTGCTGCCGTCGCGCGGAGGACGCGGAGGGCGCTTTGCGCGGAAGCGGGGCGACACGTAGTTGTGCTTGCGATCGCGGAAAAAAATCCAGCCGCCGATGAAGCCGACGCCGACGAGAAATAAAACGAATCCCAGCAAAAAGTGCCACAGATCAAAATGGGGATCGGGCAGGTTGACGTTCCCGAACTGCGCGAAATAATCGAACAAGGCGTCCTTCATCAGCAGGAAGCCGTATGCGGCGGCGAGGCCGGGCACGACGAGCATGAGAATGGCGATCAAGCGCGAGATCACGAGCTTCAACGGTCATGTCCACCTTCCTGTTCTATGCTCTAATGATAGCGATTTATCGAGAATATGTCCATCGTAAATGAGAACGTAAAAGGCGCGAGTGCTTGGTATCGTTCGCTTTTAACAGAAATGGTGGGAAATGGTGACCGAACTGCCGCTAATACGGCGAACTTTTTTGTTGCGGCGCGAGACGCTATAATGGTAGGGTCGGCGGGAATCAAGAAAGCGGCGTGCTTTTACGAAGACGCCAAGCTCTATATACATATTCATGCTGCTGCAAAGCCTAAAAATCCGGAGGTACCTTCATGCCAATCGAAGTCGACGTCGCCATCCTGGGCGGCGGCCCCGGCGGTTATACCGCCGCCGTACGTGCCGCTCAAGCCGGACGAAGCGTGGCTATTATTGAAAAGGACAAGCTCGGCGGCACCTGCCTGCATCGCGGCTGCATTCCGAGCAAGACGCTGCTTCGCAGCGCCGAAGTATACGCTACGGTAAGAAGCGCCGCGTCTTACGGCGTCCGTCTGGCCGAGGCCGACGGCGTCAGCGTGGACTGGAGCGCCGTCCTGAACCGCAAGGACGACGTGGTCGGACAGCTTCACAAGGGCGTAGAGGCGCTAATGAAGCAAAACCGCATCCAGGTGATCCGGGGGGCCGGCCGGCTGACCGGTCCGTCGATCTTCTCGCCGCGCGGAGGCGCGATCGCCGTCGAGCTCGAGGACGGAGAATCGGAGACCGTCGTGCCTCGTCATCTCATCTTGGCGACAGGATCGCGCCCGCGAAGACTCGAAGGATTGCCGTACGACGGCGTTCGCGTCGTGACGAGCGACGAAGCGTTGACGTGGCCGTCGCTGCCGGCCAGCGCGATCATCGTCGGCGGCGGCGTCATCGGCGTCGAATGGGCGTCGCTGCTCGGCGACTTCGGCACGGCGGTGACGCTCGTCGAGACGGCGGACCGCCTGCTGCCCGGCGAAGACAAGGATATCTCCTCGGAGCTGGCCCGCCGGCTCGAGAAGCGAGGCGTGAAGCTGCGTCTGGGCGCGAAGCTGGATGCTTTGTCGTGCGTGTCTGCGGAAGGGAGCGTATCCGTCCGCATCGAGACGTCCGCCGGCGAAGCCGAGACGCTCGAGGCGGAGCGCATGCTCGTATCCGTGGGACGCGTCGGCAACGTCGAGAACCTCGGCTTCGAAAATACGGACGTCAAGGCGGCAGGCGGCTTCGTGACGGTGAATCCGGCAACGCTGCAGACCGGGG
The DNA here is from genome assembly GCF_900112065.1 of Cohnella sp. OV330. GTDB lineage: Bacteria > Bacillota > Bacilli > Paenibacillales > Paenibacillaceae > Cohnella. The sequence goes on along the minus strand of NZ_FOKE01000004.1, from coordinate 401,491 downwards.
AGCCGCACATCTATGCCGTCGGCGACGTCATCGGCGGCGTACAGCTGGCGCACGCGGCGATGCACGAGGCGGAGGTCGCGGTCGCCCATATTCTCGGGCAGCCGATTCCCCGTACGCCCGACCGCGACGTGCCGCGGGCGATCTACAGCCGGCCCGAGGCCGCGGCGATCGGCTGGACCGAGGCCGCGGCCAAGGCGGCCGGCTTCGAGACGCGCGCGGTGAAGCTGCCGATGCGGATCTTCGGCAAGGCGCTCGTGCACGGCGAGCCCGAAGGCTTCGCGAAGGCGATCGCGGACCGCAAGACGGGCGACCTGCTCGGCGTCCATCTCGTCGGTCCCCATGCGACCGACCTGATCGCCGAAGCGTCGCTCGCGAAGCTGCTGGACGCGGTGCCGTGGGAGATCGGCCGCGCCATTCATCCGCATCCGACGTTATCCGAAGCGATGCAGGAAGTGATGCAGGCCGTCTCCGGCTCCGCTTCGCACGGTTCTTAAAGGAAGCAGCGCCAGGCTTTCGCCGCGGCGCTTCGCGCACGCGGTTTCGCCGGATTTTCAGGCGAGGCCGTTTTGCGTTGCGGGAGCTGGCCGAAGACGCGGCGCGCGCTGGAGCAAGCTGCACCCGTGGCGATTAACCGAACTCCGCTCCGCCCGCGGTTTCTTTTTCGAACGTGCCGCTGTATAATAGGTTCTAGGTTCAAGTATTAAGACCAGGTTATAACACTAACGACAACTTCTAAAACGAATCCTAAAACGAAAAGCCGGGAGGGACGCTTCATGACCCAGAAAGGCAGCGTAGAACAACAAGCGCGGCATATCGCGCTGGGCTTGACGGACGAACGGGCCGTCGCCATGTACGAGACGATGATGCTCGCGCGCAAATTCGACGAGCGCGGCCAGGTGCTGCAGCGCGCCGGGAAGGTGAACTTCCACATATCGGGCATTACGCAGGAGCCGTCGCAGGTGGCGATGGGCTTTGCCATGGATCGCGACAAAGACTGGTTTCTACCTTATTACCGCGACTACGGTTTGGTGCTGACCGTCGGCATGACCGTCAAGGAGCTGATGCTGGCGCTTTACGGCAAGGGCGAGGACCCGAACAGCGCCGGACGCCAGATGTCCGCGCACTTCGGCTGTCGACGTCTCCGCATCGCGACGGGCTCAAGCCCCGTGACGACGCAGGTGCCGCACGCGGTCGGCTTCGCGCTCGCCTCGAAGATCCGCGGCGAATCGTCCGTGGCGATCGTATCGTTCGGCGAAGGCTCGAGCAACCAGGGCGACTTTCACGAAGGCTGCAACTTCGCGGGCGTGCAGAAGCTGCCCGTTATCTTCGTCTGCGAGAACAACGGCTACGCGATCTCGGTGCCGCTGTCCAAGCAGACGGCCGGCCGCATCAGCGACCGCGCGCTCGGCTACGGCTTCCCCGGCATCCGGGTCGACGGACACGATCCGCTTGAAGTGTACCGCGTGTTCCGCGAGGCGCACGAGCGCGCGCTGGCGGGCGAAGGGCCGACGCTCGTGGAGATCATGACCTATCGCGTCACGCCGCACTCGACGTCTGACAACGACATGGCCTACCGTACCAAGGAAGAGGTCGACGAAAACCGGTCCAAGGACGCACTGCCGGCCTTCCGCGTATATTTGGAGCAGCTCGGGCTTTGGTCCGAGGCGCAAGAACAGGCGCTTCAACAGCGCATCCGCAAGGAGCTCGACGAGGCGACGGCCTATGCCGAGCAAGCGCCGTACCAGTCGGCGGAGGACGCCTTCCGCTACGTGTACGCCGAAGACAACGGGGAGGTGCGCTAACGCATGCCGGTAATCGAATATATCGACGCGATCCGATTGGCCATGAAGGAAGAGATGGAGCGGGACGACAGCGTGTTCGTCCTCGGCGAGGACGTCGGTCTCAAAGGCGGCGTGTTCGGCACGACCAAGGGACTGCAGCAGCAGTTCGGCGAGGACCGGGCGATCGACACGCCGCTCGCGGAATCCGCGATCGCAGGCGTCGCGATCGGCGCCGCGATGGCGGGCATGAAGCCGATCGCCGAGATGCAGTATTCCGATTTCATGTTCCCGGCGGCCAACCAGATCATCAGCGAGGCGGCGAAGATCCGTTACCGCTCGAATAACGACTGGAGCTGCCCCGTCGTCATCCGCGCGCCGATCGGCGGCGGCGTATTCGGCGGCCTGTACCATTCGCAGTGCACCGAATCGGTGTTTTTCGGCACGCCGGGCCTCAAGATCGTCGCGCCCGCGACCGCCTATGACGCCAAGGGCCTGCTTATCTCCGCGATTCGCGATCCGGATCCCGTCATTTTTTTCGAAAATAAAAAATGCTACCGTCTCGTAAGCGACGAAGTGCCCGAAGGCGAGTACACGGTGCCGATCGGCAAAGCGAACGTGCTGCGCGAAGGCAGCGACATTACGGTGATCAGCTACAGCATGCCGCTTCATTTTGCGATGCAAGCCGCCGAGGAACTGTCGCGCGAAGAAGGCGTCGAGGCGCACATCCTCGACCTGCGCACGATCCAGCCGCTCGACCGCGAGGGCATCCTCGAAGCTGCCGCGCGCACCGGCAAGGTGCTGATCGTTCACGAGGACAACAAAACAGGCGGCATCGGCGGCGAAGTCGCCGCGATCATCGCCGAGGAGATGCTGTACGACCTCGACGCGCCGATCCGCCGTTTGTGCGGTCCCGACGTGCCTGCGATGCCGTACAATCCGGTGGGCGAAAAGCAGTTCATGCTGAACAAGGATAAGCTGAAGGCGGCCATGCTGGAGCTGGCGCGATACTAGAACCGTCACGGGAAGGAGCTGAACGGACTTGAGCAAAAAGATTACCGAAATCATCATGCCGAAGCTGGCCGAATCGCTGGAGACCGCGACCGTGGACCGTTGGCTGAAAAAGCCGGGCGACTACGTCGAAATGTACGAGCCGCTCTGCGAGCTGATCACGGACAAGGTAAGCGCCGAGCTGCCGTCCACGGCCCGCGGCGTGCTGGTTAAAGTGCTGGCGGGCGACGGCGAGACGGTGAACGTCGGCAGCGCGATCTGCCTGATCGAGACCGAGGAGGCCGACGCCTACGCGGAGATTCCGGGCGGCGCGCTCGCCGCCGGCCTTCAGCCGACCGACGACGCGGTGCGCGCGGCCGAACGCGAAGCGAACGACCGGCCGCCGGCGCAGAGGCAGGCTTCTGCCGCAGCAGGCGCCGCTGGCCAAGAGATGCGCCAACGCTATTCCCCGGCCGTGCTGAAGCTGGCCGCCGAGCACGGCATCGACCTCGCCCGCCTGGCGGGCACCGGCATGGGCGGCCGCATCACGCGCGCCGACGTGCTGGCTGCGGCATCGTCCGGCGTCGCTGCCGGCCCGCAGACGCAGGCGGCTCCCGCCGCCTCGGCCGCACCCGCGCAGCAAGCCGCTCCGACGCCGGCCGCGCCGGCGACCGCCAGTGCAGCGCCTTCGTCCGCGAAGCCGTTCGAGCAGATGGATCCCCGCGTGCAGGTACGCTCGGGCGGTCTTCACCTGTCCGAATCGCCGCGCATCCCGACGATCGAGATCGAGGGTCACGAAGTGCCCGGCCGCGGCGAATATTTCATCGACGTCACCCCGATCCGCAATACGATCGCGACGCGCATGCGCCAGAGCGTGACCGAGATTCCGCATGCCTGGACGATGATCGAGGTGGACGTGACGAATCTCGTCGTGCTGCGCAGCAAGCTGAAGGACGAGTTCAAGCGGACGGAAGGCATCAACCTGACGTACATGCCGTTCCTCGTCAAGGCCGCCGTCGGCGCGATCAAGGATTATCCGATCATGAACTCGGTATGGGCGACGGACAAGATCATCGTGAAGCGAGACATCAACATGGCGCTGGCGGTCGGGACCGAGGATTCGGTCATCACGCCGGTCATCAAGAACGCCGACCAGAAAAACATCGCCGGCATCGCGCACGAGATCGACGACCTGGCGAACCGCGCGCGTCACGGCAAGCTCAAGCTCGAGCATATGCAGGGCGGTACGTTCACGGTCAACAACACGGGCTCGTTCGGCTCGATCCTGTCGCAGCCGATCATCAATTATCCGCAAGCCGCGATCTTGACGTTCGAGTCGATCGTGAAGCGCCCCGTCGTCATCAACGACATGATCGGCGTGCGTTCGATGGTCAACCTGTGCCTGTCGCTCGACCACCGTATTCTTGACGGCGTCATTTGCGGGCGGTTCCTGCAGCGGGTCAAAGAAAACCTCGAGAGCTACAGCCTCGACACCAAGCTTTATTGATATACGGCTTGAACCGATTCGGCGAGAGGTCGCCCGCGAGCGCGCAAGGCGCGCCAGCGGGCGGCCTTTTGTCACGGAGCTTGCCCGCTTCGCTCGTTTGCGGCAGCACGGGGCTTGCGCTACAATAGGGAGGTTAACGGGGAGGCGAGATGGACATGAGCATGCTGGACACGGCCAAGCTGGGCCGTATCGAGTACGGGGAAGCGTGGGATCTTCAAAAGGCGCTGATCCGGGACATCGGCGCGGGGGAGCGCGAGGATACGCTGCTGCTGCTGGAGCATCCGCCGACCTATACGATCGGCACGGACCGTCATCCCGAGCATCTGCTGATGTCGCCGGACGAGCTCAAGCGACGGGGCATCTCGGTATTCGAGATCGACCGCGGCGGGGATATTACGTATCACGGCCCGGGACAGCTCGTCGGATATCCGCTGCTTTATTTGGACGCCGAGGGGCTCGATTTGCACAAGTACTTGAGAGATCTTGAAGAGGCGCTGATCCGCCTGCTCGCGGAGTTCGGACTCGTCGGCGGCAGAAAGCCCGAGTATACCGGCGTCTGGATCGGCGACCGCAAGGTGGCTGCGATCGGCGTCAAGTTCAACCGGGCGCGTACGAGACGCGGCTTCGTGACGAGCCACGGATTCGCCTTCAACGTGAAGCGGGGCGTAGAGCAAGAGGGGTTCGGCGGCATCGTGCCGTGCGGCATCCAGGAATACGGGGTCACCTCGCTCGAAGCCGAGACGGGCCTGACGCTCGAGGTCGAGGAGATCGCGGAGCGGGTGCTCCCGCATTTCCGGGACGTATTCGGTTACGGGAGCTTGCGGTCCGTCACTGAAGCAGCGATCCGATCGACAGCAGCACGGTAGAGGCCAGCATGGCGATCAGCATAACGTAGACGACGATTTTAAACCAGCGCGTGTTGTTCATCGGAACCATCCTTTACGGCAATATGATGAATGAGCATATTCCTTATTTTAACCGATTTGACGCACGCTTACGAGGAGGATCCGCATGGTCCAAAAAGAACGCCTGATCGAAGAATTCATGGAATTGGTGCAGATCGACAGCGAGACGAAGCACGAGCAAGCCATCCGCAAGGCGCTCATCGCGAAGTTCGAGGCGCTTGGCCTTACGGTCGAGGAAGACGACGTCGCGGAGAAAATCGGCCATGGCTCGGGCAACCTGTTCGCCTGGCTGCCGGCGACGCCTGGCGCCGAATCCGCGCCCGTGCTGCTGTTCACGTCGCATATGGACACGGTCGCGCCGGGCCTTGGCATCAAGCCGCGGCTCGACGACGACGGCTATATCCGCAGCGACGGCACGACGATCCTCGGCGCCGACGACAAGGCGGGCCTCGCCGCGATCTTCGAGGCGCTGCGCGTGCTGAAGGAGACGGGCGCTTCGCACGGCGCCGTCCAGTTCGTCATCACGGTCGGCGAAGAGTCCGGCCTGCTCGGCTCCCGCGCGATGGACGGCTCGCGCCTCAAGGCGAAGTTCGGCTATGCGCTCGATTCCAACGGCAAGGTCGGGGAGATCGCGGCCGCAGCCATCACGAACTCCCGCCAATACATCACGATTTACGGCAAGGCGGCGCATGCAGGCGTCAATCCCGAGGACGGCATCAGCGCCATCCAGGTCGCGTCCAAGGCCGTCTCCAAGATGAAGCTCGGACGGATCGACAAAGAGACGAGCGCCAACATCGGCCGTTTCGAGGGCGGCGGCGAAGTGAACGTCGTCGTCGACAAAATCAAGATCTACGCCGAAGTGCGCAGCCGCTCGAACGAGAAGCTCGATGCGCAGGCGGAGCTCATGCGCCAGGCCGTCGCGAGCGCCTGCGAAGAGACGGGCGCGACGTTCGACTTCGTGAGCGAAGTGATCTACCCGGCTTACAGCTACACCGAAGCGGACGAAGTCATCCAGATCGCGAGCGCGGCGATTCGCAGCGTCGGTTTGACGCCGAGCCTGTTCTCGTCCGGAGGCGGCAGCGACGCCAACATGTTCAACGGCAACGGCGTGCCGACCGTCAATCTGGCCGTCGGCTACGAAGATATCCACACGACGAAGGAACGGATCAAAGCCGACGACATCGTTAAGGTGACGGAGCTTGTCCTGGCCATCGTCGAAGAAGCGAAACGTCATTGATTCAAGCGCTATCCATTCAAAAAGCCGGATCGTCCGGCGGCTCGAGCCGCCGGACGATCCGGCTTTTTTTACTATACAGCACAACGCAGTCCATCAATCGATTGAAAAGTGAAGAAACGTACAAGGGGCTATCGGTCAAAAGGACACGATGGAGAGCCGCACCCTTTCGTCGCTTACGCCTATCGCGCAAAAGTACAGGATTTTTACCCGAAACACCCGGGCTCTCGCTTAAAAAGACGAGCTATCGTGCATGTTTGCGCGATAGCTCGTGAAATTCCTTCATACCTGCCTTGAATGTTGCCCTTTTGCAGGATAGCGCCGAAGGTTAGCGGGCTCGCGCAATGACAACTTCAGAAGGTTCTCTGACAATGAACCGCGAGTCCCGATGCAACGCATGGGCCGCAGCCGATCGGTCAACGTGGCAAGAGGGCGGGCGCAATCGCCTCCGCGAACCAATCCGGCTGCTTGCGTTTGCGGCTGTCCTGCGTCAACACCGCTACAAGCTCCGCTTGGGGAACGACGTAGATGTATTGACCGCCGAAGCCGCGCGCGTAATAGTATGAGATCGTTCCAGGCCTCATGTTCGAAGACGCGGCGGACGACCCTTCGGCTTCCTCTCCGGCGTGAGACGGGGAGCTGTCCGTCGCCGTTCGGCCGGGCTCATCCGGCGGAACGTCCCAGGGCTCGACGCTTGTAGCGCGTTTGCCGGGGAGATCGCCCGGCTTATACGTCCCGCACCACCAATGCCAGGCATAAGCGCCGTCATAGGGCGGACTCGCCTGCACGACAGGCTGCACGGCAGTATCGGCGAGCTCGGCGGAATAGAACCGATGTCCGCCCCAGCTTCCGCGTTGCAGCTGAAGCTGCCCCAGCTTGAGCAGGTCGGCAGGACGCAAACGAAGTCCGAAGCCGCCCGTATGGATGCCCTGCGGATCGGTCTCCCAAGCGTAGGCCTCGATGCCGAGCGGGCCGAACAGCGATCGTTCGGCGAACGCAGCGACGGTCATGCCCGCCGCCTGGGACAGAATCGCGGACAGCAGCTGCGACACGCCCGAGTTGTAAGTCATTTTATGCCCGGGCGCTTCGAAGAGCGGCTGCGCCAGGACATGTCCGACCCAGTCGGGCGTGCGCGTCATGCGCGGAAAGCTGTTCAAGCCCCCGAACTCCTGCCAACGAATGCCGGACGTCATCGTGAGCAGGTGCAGCAGCGTCATTTCCCGTTTGCGCGGATCCGGATCGCGGGCCAGCTGCGGGAAAAACAAGGAGATGGGCACGCCGGCCGGGGCAGGCAGCAGGCCGCGATCGAACGCGATGCAGAGCAGGATGGACAGGACGCTTTTCGTGCATGAATTGATCTTGGCCGGCTCTTGCGCCATGTCCGGCTGTCGGTATTGCTCGAATACGAGGCGGCCCCGCCGGCTGACTATACAGCTGCGGAGCGAATAAGGCGCGATCGCCGCGTTTAACCGATTCAAGTCCAAAGGCGACCCCCTCGAGCGTCATGCGTTACGCTCTATTTTACCCGATGTTGTCGGATCGGACACGCTTTCTTTCGAATTACCGAAACTTAGTTAGTAAAATTTATAAGTAAATTTACAAAAAAATCAGGGTGCGTTATCATAAAAGGAAAACGCTTGCCGAAAGGAAGAACGACGATGATTGCCTTAAAGGACATCGCCAAAATCGCGGACGTATCCATATCGACCGTCTCGAACGTATTGAACGGACGAAAAAACGTCGGCCGGGAGACACGTGAGCGCATTTTGCGGATCTGCGAAGAATACGGCTACGATACGAGCGGCGCGGGGAAGAAGGCCAAGGCGGGGCAAAGCAATACGGTGCTCTTTATTTTCAGCGACTTCGACCGGGATTTTTATATGAAAATTATAGAAGGGATTAGCGATTGCTTGACGGAGAACGGCTTCAATCTCGTCGTCTGCACGAACAAGTCGAGCGCGGACTTCATGCGGGCCAGCTTCGCCGGCGGCGCGATCTGCCTCGACGGGAGCATGACCGACGCCTTTCTGGCGGAAGTGGTCGCGAAGGAGATGCCGGTCGTCGTCATGGATCGGATCATGGAAGGCGGCCAGGCCAACGCCAAAAGCGTCGTCGTCGACAATTATCCCGTCATGTGCGAGCTTGTTCAGGCGCTCGTCGACCGCGGCATGAAGCGCTTCGGCTACATCGGCGGAATGAGCCATACGCTGGACAACAAGGAGCGGTTTGCCGGCTTTGCGGATACCCTGGCGAATAATCGAATGACTTTTGATCAAAAATACTATTATCACGGCAACTACCGGGAAAACAGCGGATATCAGGCCGCGAAGCTCATGCTGCTCAGCAACGATCTGCCCGATGTCGTCGTCTGCGCTAACGACAGCATGGCGCTCGGAGCCATCAAAGCGTTCGAGGAGCACCGCGTGCGCGTGCCCGCGGACGTGTCCGTCACCGGCTTCGACGATTCGGCGATCGCGGAAATGGCGGGACTGACGACGGTCGCGATACCCAGATACGAAAGCGGATATATCGCGGCCAAAAAATTGCTTGAGCTGATTGGCGGACAGGCTGCCGAAACCGGCCCTTTTAAGATGGGCGCATCGATAAGATGGAGAAAAACAGTAAAGTAGACTTATTGTATTGAGACGTTTTACGAGATTTTACTAATAATTTTACTTAAAAACTTCGTAAAAACGCTTCCTTCATCGTTGACAGCGATTTCAAAAGTCATTATAGTGGGTATATAGTCAACGGTGGCGATTTATTTTACTTAAACCAATAAAAGCAGGGGGCGTTTTACTTGAAATTAGTAAAAAATGTTTCGGTTTTACTGACGGCGACTGCCGTCGTCGGAATGCTCGCGGCATGCGGCAACTCGAACGACAATAACAATGCGGGCGCGAGCGGAACTGCCGGCGCCAGCGGAAGCGCGAGCGCCACGGGGACGGCTTCGGCGGCGCCCGAGAAGCTGAAAAAAATCTCGCTGTTCCAATCTAAAGTCGAGATCGCGGAACCGCTGGAGAAGCTGGCCGACACGTACAAAAAAGAAACGGGCAACGAAGTGGAAGTGTGGGGCTCCGCCGGAGACGCCTACATGACCCAGCTGCAGGCGAAGCTTGCCGCGGGCGAAGGCCCGACTATTTTCAGCGTAGGGACGGGGGCGGAAGCGGAGAAGCTGAAGTCGTATTACGCGGACCTTTCCAACGAGCCATTCGCTAAGAATATTGCGCCGGACATGGCGCTCAAGGACGGCGACAAGATCGTCGGCGTGCCGTACGGCGTAGAAGGCTTCGGTCTGGTCTACAACAAGAGCCTGATCGATCCGAAGGACGTCAAGGACGTCGACGCGCTGACGAAGGCGCTCGAGAAGTTCAAGGCCGAGGGCAAGAACGGGCTTAGCCTCTCGCAGGAAGCTTACTTCCTGATCGGACATATCATTAACACGCCGTTTGCGCTGCAGGCCGATCCGACAGGCTTTATCGACAAGCTGAACAAAGGCGAAGTGAAGATGGCGGATACGAAGGAATTCCAGGAATTCGCCAAAGTAATGGAAGCGATCCGCGCGAACGCCGTCAATCCGATGGAAGTGAAGTACGATTCGCAAATGGGCGACTTCGCGACCGGCAAGACGGCGATGGTCCACCAGGGCAACTGGAGCTACGGCATGCTGAAGGATTACGGCGACCTGGGCTTCGACATCGGGATGATGGCGCTGCCGATCGCCGGCAACGACAAGATCGCGGTCGGCGTAGCGAGCAATTGGGTCGTTAACAACAAAGCCGATGCCGATCAAGTGAAAGCAGCCTCAGCGTTTCTGAACTGGATGCTCACAAGCGACGCCGGCAAGAACGCGATCGTGAACGAGTTCAAGTTCATTCCGGCCATGACGAATATCGATGCGGGCGATCTGGACCCGCTGTCTCAGACGGTGTTCGAAGCGACGAAGGCGGGCAACACGATCCCGTGGGCGCTCAACTACTTCCCGCAAGGGATTATTGTCAACGATCTGGCCCCTGCCGCCCAGCAATTTTTCCTCTCCAAGGACATGACGGGCGAGCAGTTCCTGCAAAACCTGGATAAAGCTTGGGCGAACGGAGCGAAATAAAAAAAGCCTTGACCGAAGGCTTAAGACGAAAGCCTAACCCGATACTGGCGTTAGGCTTTCGTTGTCGCCGGGTCAACGTCATTCATTCGAATCGAGGTGATTCCCTTGTCCAAGAACAATAAAGGCTGGTTTGCTTTATTCACCGCACCGCTGCTGCTCGTCTTCACGACGGTCGTCATCCTGCCGTTCATCATCGGCATCGGCTATTCCTTCGTCTCCTGGGACGGCATCCCCGCGAACCCGAAAGTGTTCGTCGGACTGGACAATTATGCGACGCTGCTGCAGGACGAACGGTTTCTTAGCTCCGCATGGCGAACGATCGAATTCACCGTGCTCGCGCTTGTCCTCGTCAACGTGCTCGGGCTTGCCATATCGCTGCTCGTAACGATGAAGCTTCGCGTCAGCAATGCGGCCCGGACGATGTTTTTCCTGCCGAATCTAATCGGCGGCCTGATCCTAGGCTATATTTGGCAGTTCATTTTCACCGACGTATTCAAGTTCCTCGGCGACAAGACGGGGCTCGATTCCGTGTTTTTCAATTGGCTTATCCATCCGCAGACCGCCTTGTATGCCATGGTCATCGTATTCACTTGGCAAATGGCCGGCTACACGATGATTATCTACATTGCCGGCATCCAGGGCATTCCCGACGAGCTTGGCGAAGCTGCCCGGGTTGACGGAGCTAATTTATGGCAGCGTTTGACCCGCATCGTGTTTCCGCTGCTAATGCCATCGTTTACGATCTGCCTGTTCCTGACGCTATCCGGCGCATTCAAAATTTTCGACGTTAACCTGTCGCTCACCAAGGGCGGACCGAACAATTCGACCGAGCTGTTCGCCATGAATATTTTTAACGAAATTTTCGGTTACGGCAATTACGGTCTCGGTCAGGCCAAAGCGATCGTATTCTTCATTCTCGTGGCCGCGGTCACGCTGACGCAGGTCGTCATCACGAAGAAGAAGGAGGTCCAGTACTAATGAACAGAGCGAGCCGAACGACCGTCAGCACGCTGCTGATCGCGCTGGCGCTGGCCTTCTTGTCCCCGATCTATCTGATGCTCGTCAATTCGTTCAAGGACCGGGCCGAGCTGTACAGGAGCGCGCTCGCGCTTCCTTCGTCCTATAGCTTCCAATATTATTCGAAGGCGATGGACAAGATGAATTTCTTGACCGCCTTCGGCAACTCGCTTTACATCACGATCGTATCCGTGCTGTTCGTCGTCGTCCTCGCCTCGATGACGGCCTGGATGCTCGTACGTACAGACGACCGGCTAAGCCGGATCATCTTTTTGGTATTCGTCTCGACGATGCTTATCCCGTTCCAGACGCTGATGATGCCGCTGATGCAGGTGATGGACTGGATCCGGACAACGCTGCATATTCCGATGCTCAATACGCGCGGCGGCCTCATTTATATGAATATCGGCTTTCATGCCAGCATGGCGGTCTTCTTGTTCCACGGCTTCATTAAGTCCGTTCCCGTGGCGCTCGAGGAAGCGGCCACGCTGGACGGCTGCAGCAAATTCGGCGTGTTCTGGCGGATCGTTTTTCCGATGCTTAAAACCATAACGATCACGGTCGCCATCCTGGACGTCATCGCGATGTGGAACGACTACCTGCTGCCCTCGCTCACGCTGTCCGACAAAGCGCTGCGCACGATTCCGCTCTCTACGTTTTACTTTTTCGGCGAATTCACGATCCAGTGGAATCTGGCGATGGCCGGTCTCACGCTTACGATCATTCCGGTCGTCGTATTTTATATGTTCGCCCAGAAGTACATTATCAAGGGCATCGCCGCCGGCGCGGTCAAGTAAGCGTAAAAAGGGACGGTTGACATCGAGACAAGACTTCAGCTTGGGGGTAGCGCAGTGGCTGCGAAAAAAAGAGTGTGGTGGAAAGAAGCCGTCGTCTATCAGGTTTATTGGAGAAGCTTCTTCGATACCGACGGCGACGGCATCGGCGACCTTGAAGGGGTTATTCAAAAGCTCGATTATATCCGCGATCTAGGCGTCGACGTTATCTGGCTGAACCCGGTATACGAATCGCCTGATCTCGATAACGGCTATGACATATCGGATTACGAAGCGATCATGCCCAAAGCGGGTACGATGGAGACGTGGGACCGGCTGCTCGCCGAGACGCACAAGCGCGGCATGAAGCTGATCATGGACCTGGTCGTCAACCATACGTCGGACCGGCATCCGTGGTTTATCGAATCGCGTTCGTCCAAGGACAGCCCGAAGCGGAACTGGTATATATGGAAGGATGCCAAAGAAGGCGGGCCGCCGAACAATTGGCGGTCGTACTTTGCGCCTTCGGCCTGGCAATGGGATGCTGCGACCGGGCAATATTATTTTCATTCGTTCGCCGTAGAGCAGCCCGACCTGAACTGGCGCAATCCGGACGTCCGGCAGGCGGTTTACGGCATGATGCGCCGCTGGCTGGACCGCGGCATCGACGGCTTCCGGCTGGACGCGATCGCGCTGCTGGCGAAGCCCGAAGGCTATCCGGACGCGGAGCGCCCCGAGGACATCCGGTATTTGACGAACAATCCGGGCCTGCACGATTTTTTGCGGGAAATGAATGAACAGACTTTCGCAGGCTACGATATCGTGACGGTCGGCGAAGCGGCATTCGTCGCGCCGGAGGAAGGGCTGAAGTTCGTCGGCGAGGATCGGGGCGAGCTAGACATGCTGTTCCACTTCGAGGTGTGCGACGAGATGCCGGAATGGGACATGCTCCGCTTTAAGCGCATACAGCGGCGCTGGTACGAAGGCTTGTGGGGCAAAGGCTCGAACTCGCAATTTTTGAACAATCACGACCATACGCGGCAGGTGACGCGCTACGGCAACGACGGCGCTTATCGCGTGGAGTCGGCGAAGCTGCTGGCAACGATGCTGCACACGCTGCCCGGCATTCCTTACATTTACCAGGGCGAGGAGATCGGAATGACGGGCGTCCGCTTCGAGTCGATCGAAGATTACGACGATATCGCGATGCGCAACCGATATGCGGAGGAAGTCGGGAAGGGCAACGATCCGGTCGAAACGCTTAAACGCCTACAGCCGCTCAGCCGGGACAACTCGCGTACGCCGATGCAGTGGGACGACTCGCCGAATGCGGGCTTCACGTCTGGCACGCCCTGGATCAAAGTCAATCCGAATTACCGCGAGCTGAATGCGGCGCGCGACCTCGTCGATCCGAATTCCATCTATACGTATTACCGGAAGCTGATCAAGCTCCGCAAAGAAAACGACGTGATGGTGTACGGCGACTTCGAGGAATGGCCGGCGTATGCGGACGACGAGCATCTGTACGTCTATACGCGCTCGCTGGACGGCGTATGCTGGCTGATCGCGCTCAACCACGGAGACGAACCGGCGAAGCTTGCGTTGCAGGGGAGCGCCGAAATTCGGAAAAGACGGCTATTGCTCGGCAATTACCCGGTGCGGAGCGAAGATGAGGAAGCGGGCGTGCTGACGCTTCGTCCGCACGAAGCGCGCATTTATGCGCTTGAATAAAAAATGGAAAAGGGACGAAGCGGCCTGTTTGGCGCCCGTCCCTTTTTGCGCGTTTGGCCGCTTATCCGACAATCGTAGCACGCGTAGAAGTTTCCGGATCCGGCGCCTGCATCGCGTCGGCCTGCTTCCGGTACCGCGCATTGCCCACCGAGAGCGCGACGATCGCGCCTGCGATCATGACGACGAGAGACAAGACGAAGCCGTGCGAGATCGCGCCGCCGATCTCGCCGCGCATGAAGGCGAGCAGGTCCGCAGGCAGTTTGGATGCGCCTTTGATGACCGTCTCCGGATTCGCCAGCGTACCGGTTTGATCCGAAGGGATGCTGAACTTGGCGATCGCTTCGCGCGAGCTGTCCTTGAGGCTCGCATTGACGAGCACGGCCATGACGGATGCGCCGATCACGCCGCCGATGTTGCGCCAAAAGCCGACGACCGAGGAGGAGATGCCGATATAGCGCGGATGAACGGACATGGCGACCGCAGTCTGGCCGAGGCTCATGAGCGGACCGATGACGCCGAGGCCGAGCAAGATCATGATGGCGATGACCTGCCAATAAGCCATGTCGGGAGAAAGGTTCATAAGCAGAATGGCGGCAACGACGCCGAGCGCCATGTTGGCGAACAACACGGTACGGAAACGAAAGCGTGCGACGAAAAATCCCGATACGATCGCTCCGGCGATCAATGAAGCCATCATCGGCGTCAAGATGCCGTTCGAGTTGGATTTTCCGAGAACGGCCGTCGCATATAGCGGAAGATAGGCAATGGCCGAAAACATGATGACGCCTTGGCAGAAGCAGAGCAGGCTGACGCCGAGCACGAGCCGGTTTTTAAAAATGGACAAAGGAAGCACGGGCTCTTCCGCCTTCAGCTCCACGGCGAGGAACGATGCGCCGGCGATCGCGCCAAGCGCGAACAAACCAAGGATCTGCCAGGAGGCCCAGGCATAATCTTTGCCGCCGAGTTCGAGCGCCATGAGCGTGGAGACGGTGGCGGCGACAAGCAGAAAGGCGCCCCAATAGTCGATACGCGGTTTTTTATCCGCCTTCGATTCGCGAAGCGAGAAAACGAGCACGAGCATCGAAGCGATGCCGATCGGCACGTTCACGTAGAAGCACCAGCGCCAACTCATGTGCTCGGAGATCAACGTGCCGAGCTGAGGACCCGCCACGGAGGATAGGCCGAATACGGCGCCCATCACGCCGGACAGCTTCGCGGCCTGCTTCGGGTCCGCGAACAGCGTGAAGATGATGGAGAAGGAGATGGGGAACACAGAGCCGGAGCCTATGCCTTGGATGACGCGGAACCAGATCAGTTGGTCGATCGACTGCGCCATCCCGCACAGCGCGGAGCCGAGGAGGAAAAAGCCGATGCCGATCAAATAAAATCGTTTGCGTCCGAACATGTCGGACAGCTTGCCGAAAATGAGCATCGTGCTGGTAGAAGCGAGCATGTAGGCGGTGAACACCCAAGATACTTTTTCGAATCCGCCGATGTTCTCGATCACTTTGTTCATGCTGGCGGACACGATCGTGTTGTCCAGCGAAGCCATCAGCAGGCCGAGCGCCATGGATAACACGATCAATCCCGTTTTTTTGGATACGGTCGACATCGGTAAATATTCTCCTCTCTTCAATCGGAATTCGGCATTAGGCTTCCGAACCCGTAAGTCGCTTGAGCGCCTCGCGCAGCGTATGGCCCTTGGATGCGTTCAGCTCGATGCCGATAGCCAGGCACAGCGTCTTCGACGCCGGCATACCTTCGGCCCAATCCGACTTCATCTGGTCCAGGTGCGCGGCCGCCGACTCCGCTTTGCGGATCTCGTCGCGGATCCAGTCGGCGAGCGTCTCCTCGTCCGAATATTCGCCGAAAAACATCCGAACGAGGAAGTCGGAGCGATAGCTGTCCTTCTCGACGGGGGAATGCAAATAATGCTCGAATTGCGTCTTGCCCTCCGCGGTCAGCGAGTATACGTTTTTATTCGGGCGACCTTCCTGCACGACGCTTTCCTTCACGATGTAGCCCATCGCTTCCATCTTCGCGAGCGTCGGATAGATCGTCCCGAAGCTGGCGTCGAAAAAAAACGAGAGCGGCATCTCGAGCTTCTGCTTGATCTCGTAGCCGGATAGAGGGCCTCGGTGCAGCAAGCCTAAAATGACGTCTTGACTGTTCATGGGGCGGATCTTCCTTTCCTTCATGCCTGAGTGTAGAGCTATTATATCGATCTGATATATATCATGTCAATATATATAAAAGAGGACCGAATCGCTGGGTAGCAATTCGGCCCGGTATTTGCGCACCGGATGGGGCTTATCCCGTTCGCTCACTTGGCAGGGGTGAAAGGTGATGAGCGAAGTGGATAAGCCCTCTCCGGTGCTTGAGGGAGTAGATGAGCGAAGGGATTAGCCCCATCCGGTGCTTGAGGGAGTAGATGAGCGAAGGGGATTAGCCCCATCCGGTGCTTGAGGGAGTAGATGAGCGAAGGGGATAAGCCCCCCTCCGGTCCTCGCAGAGGCATATATTCGCGAAACGGGGGCCCGCCTAGGAGCGCGACCTGATCTCTTGGCGCATAAAAGCGACGTAAGCGGCGGCGAACGATACGGTCGTCTCCGCCACGATTGCTACTACCTGCGGCCATACGAGCAGGAGACTTTGGCCGAACGAGAGCGGCGCATTAATGGCCAGGTACGCTTGATCCTGGGTGATAAAAGGATTAAGGGTCCTCGTATCCGGCAGCATCAGCGTCGAGGCGGCTTCCTGGAACAAATAGGCGGGCGACAGCCGCGAGAGCAGCATCATCCAGTCTTGATGTCTGATGACGACACTGGCGGCGGCCGTCTCTGCAGGCGAAGTCGCATTGCCGACGAGACTCACGATCATGCCATAGAAGACGAGGAAGAAGATCCACAGCGCGATGCCGCAAAGCGCCGAGGTCGCCGCCTGGCGGAAGCGGACCGAAAACAGCAGCGAGAGGTTCAGCCACAAGCCGACGTAGACGACCGTGATCAGCAGCATGACGACGACGCGCCAAAACTCCTCGGGCGTCGGCGGGTAGCCGATCGTGAACAAGCCCATGCCCATGACGAGGAAGCCGAGGGAGAAGATGACGACCGCGATGAGCAAGAGGCCGGCGACGAACTTGGCGTTCAGAAAGTCGTCCCTGTACAAGGGCTGGGACAGCAGTCTGCTGAGCGTGCCCTTGTTGCGCTCCGTGTTGACGGAGTCGAAGCCGAGCGCGATGCCGATCAGCGGCGCCAGAAAGGACAGGAACGTCAGGAAGCCGGGCAGCGAGCCGTCCGTTTCGGTGAACATTTTCAGAAACAGAAAGCTGGAGCTGCCTTCGCCTGACGCGGCGCTCGCCGATTGTCCGTCCTTTAGCGCGGAGACGGACGCGTACAGCGAGCCGGCGCATGCCAGGACGACGATGGCGAGCAGGATGACGAACCGCCAGCTGCGGATATGATCGCCGAATTCCTTGCGGACCATGACCCAGAAGGGGGAGGGGCCGCGGAGCGCGGACGCCGCTAGACGCCGCTCTCCTGTTCCGGCGAGCGCGGGCCTTAGCTTTTCAATGAAGTTGGCCAACGGGATTCCCTCCTTCAAAGTAACGGTGATAAATCTCGTCTAGCCCGTAGCGCAGCGGGCGCAAGCCGAGGAGAGAGGCGCCGCTGCCGACGACGGCCGCGGCCAGCTCGGCGGCGATGTCGTCCGTGCCGGTTACGCGGACGGTGACCACGCCGTCCGACCGGTCCGCGGCGCTGAGGGCATCCGTCTCCTGCAGGTCGACGGCGGTCACACGCGCTAGCCCGCGCAGCGCGGAACCGAGCGTTTCGGACCAGCCGCCGACGTCCAGCTCGACGGCATAGGGCGAGCTGCCGTCCAGCAGCTGCGACAAGGCGGCAAGGTCGCCGGAGGCGATGAGCCGGCCGCCGACGAACAGGCCGACGCGGTCGCAAATTTGTTGCACTTGGTGCAGATGGTGCGAAGACAGCAGCACGGTGAGCCCCTCGTCGCGGCTGAGCTCCCGTATGAGCGCGAGCAGCTCGCGTACGCCCTCGGGATCGATCCCGAGCGTCGGCTCGTCGAGGATGACGACTTCGGGCCGCTTGATCAGCACGTCGGCGAGGCCGAGGCGCTGCCGCATGCCCCTAGAGTAGGCGCCCGTTTTTTTGCCGGCCGCGGAGCCAAGCCCTACTTTGTCGAGCAGCTCGATCGCCCGCTGCCTGGCTTCGGCTTCGGGCACCCGGTTCAACATGGCCGTATACATCAGGTTGTCGAGCCCGGTCCGGTCCTCATAGAAGCCGATGTCGTCCGGCATGTATCCGACTCTGCGCTTCACCTCGATCGGATTGCGCGTGGCGTCGATGCCGCACACGCTGGCATGCCCGCTCGTGGGCTCGGCGAGCCCGAGCATCATGAGAATGGTCGTCGTTTTGCCTGCGCCGTTCGGCCCGAGCAGGCCGAATATTTCTCCTCTGCGAATGGACAGGTCCAACTCGGATACGGCGGTGAATTCACCGTAACGCTTGGTCAGGCGGCTAAGTTCGATTACGGTTTCCTCCATGGCTTAACGCCTCCCGTATTTACGGAACAGCCAATAGACGCCGGCCAGCACGACGAGGATGATGAGCACGCCGATCCAGCCCCACAGCACCGAGGTTTTGACGGTTACGCGGATGGCGGCGTCGGCCGATTTTTCGGCTGCCTGCGCAGTCAGCCCGACGACATAATCGCCGGACAGCGATTTGTCCGAGCTGTGAATGGTGGCCGTGACGGGCACCGATTCGCCCGCTTTGATCGACGGAATCGTCTTCGGCTCGAACGTGACTTCCCAATCGGTCGGCGCGGTGTTGGTAAGGCTGACGTTCGTCAGCTCGGCTGTGCCCGTGTTTTTGACGGCAAGCTCCAGCGTCCGCTTCCCGCCGGCCGTTACGTTTGCGCTGAGCACCTGGTTGCTTGTCGTCAGGTCGATGCCGTAGGTGCCCGTGATGACCGCCTCCATCGTGACGTCGGCGGAGGTGCTGCTGTTGGCCGCATGGACGGGGATTTTGTACGTATTCGCCTCTGCTTTTTCGGATGGCGTCAGCGTCAGCGTGATCGACGAGGTCGCGTTCGGCTCGATGTCGACGGCCGTCACGTTATTGCCCCCGGAGCTGAACCGCGCGTCCCATCCGGCCGGCGGCTCGGCGGTCAAGGCGTACTGCTGCTTGCTGGCGGTCCGGTTCGCAAGCGTCAAGTTATAAGTGAAGGTGGAATCGCTGTGGCCTTCCATGTTCGGCTGCTCGGCGCTAAGCTCCGTCTTGTAGGTGCCCTGCTCGGTCACGTTGATCTTGAGCGTCAGGCTGCCGAATGCGCCTGCGTTCAGCTGGAGCGCGTAGCTGCCCTTCGCGACTTCGAACGGCACGAGCACGCTTAACGATGCCGTCTGCGACTCGTGCGGCTTGACCGCGACCTCGGAGATCGGATGACCGCCTGCGGTCAGATCGGTCTTCCAGTCCTTGGACGGCGCCGTGTAGCTCAGCGCCGCGGTCTGAATGCCGTCGCCGTCGTTGATCAGGTCGACGTCGTACGTGATCGATTCGCCCGGCGCGGCCGACAGGCTGACATAAGGCGTGTACAGCTTGGCGGTTCCTGCGGCCGATACGGGCGCGGAGATCCCGAGCACGCCGAGCGCCATCAGCAGTGTCGTCGCGAAGCTAGCCCATTTTCCCAATCTTGGTTTGAACATGATTTTCAAGACCTCCCGGCAATCTTTTTTTCACCTGGAGTACGCGGGAAGGAACATCACGGATTTAATTTTGGGCCGATTTTTTACATAAAAAATCGCTTAAAACAAGCTTAAAATCAGATAAAAATCGCGTTTTCGCATTACGCTGACCAGCCTCGATCTGCTATGAATATAGTAAAAACGACTGTCGACGGAGGGGAACGAGCGACATGAACGGGACTTCGGCGGAGGCTGTCCTGGAGATGGCCGAATGGCTGAAAAAAATGGAGGAAGGCGATCCGCGGGCTTTCGAAAAGCTGTACGAGCAGGCCGTGCCCCATCTCCTGCCGCTGGCTTGCCACCTGCTCGGAGACCGGATGGAGGCGGAGGACGCCGTTCATGACGTGCTTCTTGGCGTCATTCGAAGTCCGGGCCGATACGACGCTTCTCGCGGTTCGGCGCAAGCATGGCTCGCCGTGCAGGTAAAAAGCAGATGCCTCGACCGGATCCGCAAGCGCAGCCGGACGGTGCTCCGCGGCGAGGCCGAGGACGCGTCCGCCGCGAGCGCGGCGAGCGCGCAGCCGGAGACGGCGGTGCTGGCGCGCATGGAGCGCGAAGCGGTGCGCAGCGCGCTCGGCCAGCTGCCGGGCGTGCAGCGCGAGGCGCTGGCGGCCGCGTACTTCACGCCGCGCAGCCACAAAGAGCTGGCCGATGCTTGGCATGTCCCGCTAGGCACGGTCAAATCCCGCGTGCGCTACGGCTTGGGTCACTTGCGCAAGGCGCTCGACCGCATGGGCTGGGGCGCCGGGGAAGGAGGCGGCGGGCATGAATGAACGTTCGTGCGGCGTTCCTGAGGAACGCTGGGTCGATCTGCTGAGCGGCAGGCTAAACGCGCGGGACGCGCAAGCGCTCTTGGCGCACGGGGACGGATGCCGCGATTGCGGCGACGTATACGCGCAGTGGGCTGCCCTGCTGGGCGGCGAGCGCGGCCCTTCGAATCTGCCTGCCGGGCGCGATGCGTATCGGCCTGCCGATCGGGCTGCGCCGAGGCGGAAGGCCGCGTCGGCGGATTTCGCCGCGCGGCCAGGCGAAGCGTTGGCGTTGTCGGCGGGTCGGCGACGCAGCTTGTTGCTGCGTGCCGGCATATACGCGTATGCCAGACGCGCGACGCGCGCGCTGCTTGCGGCAGCGCGGAGACCGGCATTCGCCGCGGCCTGCGGACTCGGCGCGACTGTCGCGGTCGCGCTTCTGCTGCTCCACCCGTTTGCGCGAGAGGACGCGCAGGAAGCAGGAAACGTATTAAGCCCCGCCGGCTATGCGCGTTTGCATGAGCCGGAAGGCGTTTCGGTTCTCGGCGAACCGGATACGGTCGTTTACAAATCCGGAGAGAGCGGGCTCGCCGGGATGAAGGTCGGACTGCCGGCCGGAGCGAAAGAGACGTTATGGGTGAACGCGCGCACGCACGAACTCTTTTTGCTGATGGAGGGGCTTTTGCCTTCTGCCCGCACTGACGTCCAAGCATGGGCCAGGTCCGGGGCAACGAGCGCTAATCTTGGATTGCTGAGCTTCCATGACAGCCGCGCGCATCTGTATGCCGCGAACATACGCCCCGAGGAATGGGAATCCGTGCTGCTCACGATCGAGCCCAAAGGCGGCAGCCTGACGCCGACCGAGCCCGAGACCGTGTCGATTCCGCTTCGCGAAATGCCGGAATGAGACTTTTGCGACGCAGGAGGGCAGGCGCGGGGCGTCAAGCTTGCCCGCGGCTGTCCGCCCGCTCCTGACGGCGGACGAAGACGCCGCTCGCCGCGAATGCGGCAAGAGAGAGCGCGAGACTAACCGATGCGAAAAACCCGATCGGCATATACCCGCCGAGCTGAACGTAGAGCAGGCCGGCGACCCAAGCCCCGACCGTATTCGCGCCGTTCATGGTCGCGTTGGCGAGACTCGAGATCGTGCCGCGGAGCGATGCGTCGAGCGACGTGAGCGCGCCCATGACGATCGGGAAGAGGATTCCGAGCACGGCGAAAATGATCACGTAGCAAACCGTCGCCAAGGACAGATGCGGAAGCCGGGGCAGCAGCGCATACAACGCGATCAGCAACGGCATGCCGGCGTACACGGTGCCAGCCGCGCCGAAGCGGCGGGACGCAGCCGCGCTGACCGTGGAGCCGAGCATATTGCCCAGCCCGAGGAAAAGCATGGCGATGCCGATCTGTCCGACGGTCAGTCCGAAGCGGTCGGACATCCACTTGCCGGCAAAAGCGAACGCGGTGCCTCCGCCGAGGTGCAGAAGGAGATAGGCGGTAAAGCCGCCGCGAGCTTTGGCGCTGCGAATCAACGGCCGATAGCGGCTGAATATCGCGATGCGTCCGACTGCCGCCGCAGGCTTGATGTCCGGCAGCTGCCAGAAAGCGAAAGCGGCAAGCGCAAGCGACGCCGCGCCGATCGTCCAGAACGGCACCGGCCATCCGGCGGACGCGAGCCGGCTGCCGATCGGCACGCCGAACGCTTGAGACGCAGCAAGTCCGGCATAGGCGACGCCCATCGTCTTGGCGATTTTGGACGCGGGCATGACGGAGGGGATGGAGGCCCAAACTTGGGGAGCCGTGAACGCGGCGCTGATGCCGGCAGCCAGCCGGAACAAGCACATCGTCCAGAAGCTGTCGGCGAATCCGCAGAGGAACGTCGACGCGGAGAAGGCAATCAGGCCGCACAGCAGAACGATTCGCCGGTTCCAGCCGTCCGACAGCGGC
Organism: Cohnella sp. OV330; assembly: GCF_900112065.1. Lineage (GTDB taxonomy): Bacteria > Bacillota > Bacilli > Paenibacillales > Paenibacillaceae > Cohnella. Next base: position 378,988 of record NZ_FOKE01000004.1, on the reverse strand, counting down.
CCTGCGATCAGGGCGAACGCGGCGGAGCCAAGCGTATAGGCGCCGAGCATCCAGCCGGCCAACTCGGTCCGGACGCCGAATGCGGCCTGCAGCTCGGGGAGCAGCGGCGAGATGAGGAACGTATCCGTTCCGATCATGAACATGACGAGGAAAAAAAGCAAAGCGTATTTGAACATCGATGAATCACTCCCGCCGAAAGGTTGCTTGCGGTTCCCATCATAAGACATAATGGTGACAACAATTGTCATGAACCCGGCAAGCTTTTTATTACAAGGAGGATCGTCCGATGCCCAAATCCAAGCGGCTGATGGAGCTGATGATGACCGTCAATCGCAAACGGCGGTTCAAGGTGCAGGAGCTGGCCGACGAATTCGGCGTATCGAAGCGCACGATTCTAAGGGATCTGCAGGAGCTGAGCGAGCTCGGGGTGCCGCTCTATTCGGAGGTAGGTCCCCACGGCGGCTATCAGGTCGTCAGGGAACGCGTGCTGCCGCCGATCGCCTTTACCGAAGAAGAGGCGGTGTCGATGTTTTTCGCGGTGCATGCGCTGCGCCACTATGCTTCGCTTCCTTTCGAAACCGAATCGGCGTCGGCGCTGAACAAGTTTTACCTCCATATGCCAGGCGACGTCAGGGACCGGATCGACGGCATGAAGCATCGGGTCGATTTCGTGACGCCCGCGCGTCGCGGCGACGCGCCATGCCTGGCCGCGCTGCTCGATGCGGCCGTTCGGCAGCAGGTGCTGTCGATCGTCTATGTATCCGCGGAGGAAGGGGAGCACGACAGGCGGATTCAACCTGTCTGCATTTACGCGAACAACGGACTTTGGTATTGTACGGCCTACTGTTTTCTTCGTTCGGGCTTCCGCGTCTTCCGCTGCGACCGGATTCGCGAGGCCGTACCGGACCCGGCGGGCACGCCGCCGCGCGACCTTGGCGAGGTAGCGCTCAGCCGGCGCGAAGCGGCCGAGCCGATCGATCCCGTCAGGCTTCGAGCCGAGCTCAGCCGGGCGGGCGTGCAGCGCTGCGAAGCCGAACTGTGGCTCGCGCCGATGCTGGACGTGCGGGAGGATGGCAGCGGGACCATCGATCGGGACGTGCCCGCGAGCGATCTTCCTTTCTATGCCGACTTCTTTCTGGGCCTGGGCATGGGGGCGAGCGTCCAAGAACCGGAGGCGCTTCGGGAAGCGATCCGTTCCAAGCTGTCGGACCTGCTCGAGCGATACAAGTAACAGTACGTCAGATGAATGACGCCTCGCTCCATTAGCGCTTTCTCATGCCTTCGAGACGAGACGCATGGAGCGTCATTTCAGGCAGCACATCCTTGAGGCGGGCGTTCCCGCCTTTTTGACGTTCGAGGACGCGCAGCGCGCTTTTAATCTCCCAGGCTTTTCCTGTCCACCGGATCCGGTCCGGCTCCGCGTATCGCTTCAGCATGATATTGCCCCCCTCGGCAAGCGCCGCCGGCCGGTCTAGCGATCTTGCATTCGGCCGGACAAGCCTATATGGTTGATCTATGCGCCGGCGAACCGGCAGATGACAACAAATTTAAGTGCAGGGGGCAACAACAATGAGCGTCGAGCAGTCACATGCGGGTGGCGACAAGCATCCTTTCTACGAAGAAACCGTGTCGACGGACAAACGATTCGAAGGAAAAATCATTTCCTTGCAGGTGGATACCGTCCGGCTGCCGGGAGGAGGCACGGCGACGCGGGAGATCGTGAAGCACCCGGGGGCCGTCGCCGTCATCGCGGTGCACGAAGGCAAGCTGCTGGTCGTCGATCAATTCCGCAAGCCGCTCGAGCGCATGCAGGTGGAGATTCCGGCCGGCAAGCTGGATGCCGGGGAGCAGCCTGAAAAAGCGGCGATTCGCGAGCTGGAGGAGGAGACGGGCTACCGGGCGCGAAGCATTCGGTTCGTGCGGACGTTCGCGACGTCGCCGGGCTTCGCCGACGAGCTGATCCATTTGTATTTCACCGACGACCTGGAAGCGGGCGAGCTGAACCCGGACGAGGACGAGTTTTTGAACGGCGAGTCGCTGACGCCCGAGCAAGCGGACGAATATATCGCGAACGGCCGCATCTGCGACGCCAAAACGCTGATCGGCGTCCTCGTCTGGCGCCATTGGCGGCAGACCGGGGAATTCGGGGCGTGAGCGGGCTGCGTCCGTGCTTCGCAGACATGCACGTGCATATCGGCAGCAGCGGGGACGGCCGTCCGGTGAAAATCAGCGCGAGCCGCGGCCTTACCTTCCAGGCGATCGCGGAGGAAGCGTCGGAGCGCAAGGGGATCGCGCTGCTCGGCGTAATCGATTGCCATTCTCCCGCGGTGCAGGCCGATATCGACCGACTGCTGGATGCGGGCGAGATGGCGGAGGTGGCGGACGGCGGCATTCGCTACCGGGACACTGTGATCCTGCCCGGCGCGGAGATCGAAGTCCGCGAGCCGGGCTGGGGCGGCGGGCCTTATCACTTGCTCGCATATTTGCCGTCGCTCGCCGCCATGAAGGAATGGACGGACTGGATGTCGCCGCGGATGAAAAACGTGACGTTAAGCTCGCAGCGCATCCGCGCGACCGGTCGCGAGCTCCAGCGGGAGCTGCTCGATCGGGGCGGCTTGCTCGTGCCCGCCCACGTCTTCACGCCGCATCGCGGACTGCTCGGCTGTTCGGCGGATCGTCTGTCCGATCGGCTCGATCCGGACGGCATCGCGGCGATCGAGCTCGGCCTCAGCGCGGACAGCGAGATGGCGGGCAAGCTGTCTCAGCTGGACCGTTACCCGGTGCTGACGAATTCGGATGCGCATTCGACGGGAATGATCGGTCGCGAATGCAACGAGCTGCTGATCGGCGAGCCCTCCTTCGCCGAGTTCGCCGCAGCGCTCCGGGGACAAGACGGCAGGCGGGTGACCGCGAATCTTGGTCTGCACCCGAAGCTGGGCAAGTATCATGCCAGCTATTGTCCTTCCTGCCGCTCGCCGCTGCCGGCCGGCGCATCCGACGACGTCTGCCCTTCCTGCGGCAGTCCGCGTCTCGTGACCGGCGTCGACGCGCGGATCGCCCGGCTTGCGGACCGGGAGACGCCTATCCGGCCCGCCGGCAGGCCGCCGTACAGGCACCAAGTACCGCTTGGCTTTTTCCCGGGCGTAGGGCCTAAGATGAGAGAGCGGCTGCTGCGGGAAGCCGGCACGGAGATGGACATCCTGCACCGGCTCGATCGAGGGCGCATCGCGGCCGTGGCCGGCGAGCGAATCGCTGGCGCGATCCTGGACGCGCGCGCCGGTCGGCTGACACTGACGGCAGGGAGCGGAGGGACTTACGGCCGTATCGGCGAAAAAGCGGTCGCGAAACCGGAAGTTCGCGAATAACGGCGGCGCGAGCGGCATACGTATAGGCGTTGGAACAAGCCTATGCGGCGGGAGGCGAGCGACCGATGATACGCGGCGCGATGGACAGGCCGCTTGGCGGCAAGCTCAATCTGTATTTGTTCGTCGGCGTGCTGATCGCCGTCGGGGCGGTATTCGGGGCGCTCGTCGTAAACGCGCTGTCGCTCGAACAGCAGCAGAGCCTGTCGGACGAGCTCGGCGCGTATCTGGGCGGGACGTCCGCCGGCGCCGAGGCGCCGATAGACGTCTTTCGAGATCGTCTCTTTTTCCACTTGAAATGGCTGGGACTGATCTGGTTTCTCGGCATTTCCGTCGTCGGCAGCCCTTTCGTGCTGGCATTGGATTTTTTAAAAGGGGTGCTGATCGGGTTCGCGGTCGGATTGACCGTGCGGCATCTGGCCTGGAAGGGCGTAGCCGTGTCGCTTGCCGTCGTCGCGCCGCAGAATCTGGTCGTGATTCCCGCGCTGGCGATCGCGAGCGTGTCGGCGATCCGTTTTGCCTACTATGTCGGACGCGAGCGGCTCTTTCTCGGCAGAGGCCGGCTGCTGCCGCCTTTGGCTTCGCATACGGGCACGTCCGCCGCGCTTTTCCTCGTGCTCGGCATCGCCGCGATGTGGGAAGCGTTCGTCGTTCCCCACATTATATCCAGCCTGCCCGACTGGCTGTGAAAGCTGCTGCCTCCGCGGATTTTGCAGGATGGCGGCGCTTGCCGGCGAAGCGTGTTTGACTTCCAGAATAGGCTCCCCCTATAATGAAATCAAGTGTGTTTTGGGGCGGAGGGGGAAGGACATGGAAGCCCGTATTGACAAAGTGAAGCAGCAGCTGCAGTCGCAGGGCTACAAGCTGACCCCGCAGCGGGAGGCGACGGTCCGGGTACTTTTGGAGAACGAAGAGGACCACCTGAGCGCCGAAGACGTCTTTATGCTCGTGAAGGACAAGGCGCCGGAGATCGGTCTCGCCACGGTATACCGTACGCTTGAACTGCTCAGCGAGATGCATATCGTCGAAAAAATGAACTTCGGGGACGGCGTCGCGCGCTACGATCTTCGCACCGATTCGAACAAGCACCATCATCATCATTTGATCTGCGTGCAGTGCGGGACGATGACCGAGATCATGGAGGATTGGCTGACGCCGCTCGAAGAGCGGCTGGAGCGCGAATACGGCTTCAATGTGCTTGACCACCGCCTCGATTTTCAAGGCATTTGCGCCAAGTGCCAGGCGAAGAACGACGCCGCGGCGAAGAGCGCCGAAGAAGCGGCGGCCTCCGGCATCTGACGAATATCGGTTAAAATGAAATAGCAAGCGCTAAGCCCCGGCATGGTATATGCCGGGGCTTAGCGCATTTATGGGTATGATTAAAGCAGGTCGCGGATTCTGCCCTCGATTTTTTCGGGCGTATCCGTCGGGGCGTAGCGCTTAATGACTTTACCGTCGCGTCCGATGAGGAATTTCGTGAAGTTCCATTTGATTTTCCTTGTTCCGAGCAATCCCGGCGCTTCGCGGGTCAGATGCTTGAACAGCGGGTGCGCGTCCTTGCCCTTAACGTCGATCTTGGCGTATAGCGGGAAGTTCACGCCGTGGTTCAGCTCGCACGCTTCGGCGATCGCCTCGCCCTCAAGCGGTTCTTGGTTCGCGAATTGATTGCTAGGGAACCCAAGTACGGCAAAGCCCTCGTCTTTATATTTGTCGTACAGCTTCTGGAGGCCTTTGAACTGGGGCGCGAAGCCGCACTTGGTCGCCGTGTTCACGATCAGCAGCACTTGACCTTTGTATTCGGACAGCGGATGTACGGCGCCTCGGGCATCGGAGACTTCAATATCGTAGAGCGACATGGGAACTCCTCCTTGTTTAATCTCGTCAAATTAAATTGTATGCAATTAAAATAAAAAGTCAAGCGATTGACACCGGACCGCGGGAAATATAATATTGGATTTGATTCGATTGCAGACAATTTAATTGTGCATGCTGTGGTCTTGCTATAGACATGCCATCGCAGAGAGGAGAGGAGGTTCCATGTCTTTCGAAGAAGCGTTGAAGCTGGAAAATCAAACTTGCTTTGCCGTCTACGCCTGCGCCAAAGAGATCACGAGGCTGTACCAGCCCGTTCTCAAGGAGCTGGGCTTGACCTATACGCAATATATCGCGATGCTCGCACTGTGGGAGCGGGACGCCGTCAGCGTGAAGGAGCTTGGCGAGCGCTTGTATCTCGATTCAGGCACGTTGACGCCGTTGCTTAAGAAGCTTGAGGCGCAAGGCCTGCTCACCCGCGCGCGGGACGCGGGCGACGAGCGCCAGCTGTTGATCCGTTTATCGTCAGCGGGGAAGGCGCTGAAGGAAAAAGCGCTGGAGGTGCCGGAAAAGGTGTTTTGCCAGTCGGGCGTGAACGTCGAGATGTTATTGAAAATACGCAGCCAAATGGGCGAGCTGATGACCGCGCTGCAGCCGGTCGGAGCCGCCGATCAGAGAGGGGAATAAACCATGTCCGTATACGAATTCAAAGCGCCTTCCATCCGGGGCGAGCAAGTCGATTTGTCCGAATATCAAGGCAAGGTGCTCGTCATTGCCAACACCGCCAGCAAATGCGGCCTGACGCCCCAATACGAAGGCCTGCAGGCGCTCTACGAGAAATACGGCGACCAAGGCCTTGTCGTACTAGGCTTTCCTTGCAATCAATTCGCGGAGCAGGAGCCCGCCACGGAGGCGGAAGTCGAGAGCTTTTGCAAGCTGAATTACGGCGTGACGTTCCCGCTGTTCGCCAAGTCCGACGTTAACGGCGACAATGCGCTGCCGTTGTTCAAATACTTGAAGAGCGAGACGGGCGGAGCGGATATCGCTTGGAACTTCACGAAGTTCGTCATCGACCGCGAAGGCCGCGTCGCTAAGCGCGTCGAACCGAAGGAAACGCCGGAGTCGATGGCTGCGGACATCGAGTCGCTGCTTTAAACAAGTCTGAGTAACACGCCAAAATCCCCTCGCCGCTAAGAAGGCGCGGGGATTTTTGGCGTCTAATAAGAAGCCTGTTGGCGCAGCTTATGCGGCTTGCCCTTATCAGTTAAGGCTGTTAAGGCCGGATGCGCTTGGCGCGCACGCCGCCACCCGCGCGAGCGCGGCGGGCCTGCTTCGAACGGAGCGCCGCGGCGGCGGGCGCCACCTGCAGCAGGCCGGCGCCGACCGCTCTGCGGCCGCCCGGCAGCGGCTTGGCGGCGGCGACGAGCTTGCGCGCGATGCACGCTGCGTGCTTGGCTGGCGCCAGCGAGCGGAGCAGGGCGGCTCCGCCGGCGGCATGGGGCGAGGACATGGACGTGCCGCTCATGCGCACGTAGCCGCGACCGGGAGCGGTGGACAGGATGTTTACGCCGGGCGCGGCCAGCGCGATCCCTTTTCCGCGGCTCGAGAACGAAGCGACGCGGTTGCCCTTCGTCGTGGCCGCGATGCCCAGCACGCCGGGATATCTCGCCGGCGCGTCGATGCGCGCATTGTTCGGGCCGTCGTTGCCGGCTGAGGCCGTCATCAGGATGCCTTTACGCCTCGCGCGGGCGACGGCTTCGCGGAGGACGCGGCTTTCTCCCGCCAGGCCGAAGCTCATATTGATGACGTCCATGCGGTTCTTGACGCACCAGTCGATGCCTTCGGCGATATCGGAGACGAAGCCGACGCCGAATTGGTCGAGCGCTTTGACGGCGTATAGCCTCACCCTAGGGGCCGCGCCGTAAATTCGCTTGCGCCCGGTAGCCGCGGCGATGCCCGCGACATGCGTACCGTGTCCGTTGTCGTCCTTGAACGATCCGCCGTCGATCGTATTGACGCCTCCGGCGACCGTCAAGTCGGGATTCGGTCCGATGCCCGTGTCGACGACGGCGAGCTTCGCGCACTGGCCCTTCGTCCGCTTCCAAACGGGGGGCGCCTCGATTCGGGCGATGTTCCAAGGGATTTTGGCGGGATCGATTCGGCATTCGGCTTTTATGGGCGCGCCTCCGGTCTGCCCTGAACGTACCGCCCGGCCGTGCGCCTTGACGAGCCGGTCCTTCTCGATATAGGCTACGCTGGGATGACGCTTTAACGCCTTCCAATCGACGCCGCGAGGCGCTTCGCATCCGATCAGACGGCATCGCCGTACGGCTTTTACGGGACGAATTCCCGCCGCCTTTAGATGCCTTATACAGTCGTCATAGCCCTTTTTGTGCTTGAGCACGATGACGCTTCTCGTCGTTCGCCCAGGCGACTTGCGCCCTGCTTTCATCTGCCGGGCAAGCTTGCGGATCGTCTCCTTCATGACAGTTGGCCCCCCGGATCGGCTTCGCCGGCGTTATCGTACGCGAGCAGTGTACGGCCGGAGGGGGCTGATGGTGCAGCGTCCGGGTCATTGGCCCGGGCATGATCGGCCTCGCGCGAACATACGGTGATTGTAGAAAGGGACGAGCGATAACAAGGAGGAAGGCAAATGGATCGATCGATCGGAAAATGGTGGGATCGCCTGCAATTTACGCTTCTGTTTTTGTCGTTGACCGTGGCCGCCCATTACGCGTACGGCTGGCTGCAAACCGCGTTGTCGCCGCTCGATCCGTACAGAGTGCCCGAGGGGCGTGCCGAAAAGGTGTTCGGCGCCGACGGCACGAATGCGGCCCCTTCGTCTCAAGCAGACAGGCTCCGGCTGTTTTACTGGCTCGGCGAATAGCGGCCGAGGGAGGAATCGCGGCGTCTGACGTGGAATTATGCGGTATAGGCAAACGAGGAAGGAATAACCGCCCAATGAACCAAGACATCCATCCGTTTCTGTCTCACCTGAAGGCGACGCGGCATCTGGCAGCCAATTCGCTGGACGGATACCGTCGCGACCTTGAGGATCTCTCGCGCGAGCTGCAGGCGCATCATGACATCGTCCTTACGGCGGATATCAAGCCTCATCATTTGTCCGCGTATATTCACCGGCTGAAGGAGCAAGGGAGAACGAATGCCACGATCTCCCGCAGGATCGTCTCCTTTAAGGCGTTTTTTCAGTTTGCGCTCGAGACCGGCTTGACGGCGGCCAATCCCTCGTTGCGGCTCGCCGCGCCCAAAGCCGAGCGAAAATCCCCGCGGGCGCTCTCTTTATCGGACGTCGAACGTCTGCTGGAGGCGCCGGACCTCAGCGACGAGGCGGGCATACGGGACCGCGCGATGCTCGAAACGTTGTATGCGACGGGCATGCGCGTTACCGAGCTTACGAATTTGAACGTAGAGGACGTGCGAACCGATCTCCGTCTATTGGCCTGCCGCGGAACGGGCGGTCGGGAACGAATGATCCCGATCAGTTCCATGTGCCGCGATTGGATGATAAAATACATGCAGGAAGCCAGACCGAGGCTGCTGCGCGACGGGGCGGTAGAACATGCCTTGTTCGTCAGCCACCTGGGCAGCCGAATGACCAGGCAGGGCTTCTGGAAACTGATCAAGAAACACGCGGCATCGGCAGGCGTCAGCACCGAAGTGACTCCGCATACGCTCAGACATTCCTTCGCCTATCATCTCGTCGACAACGGCGCCGATCTTCGTTCGGTTCAGGAGATGCTCGGGCATACGGATCTCACGGCGACGCAGGTGTATCAGCCTTCCAGCAAGGCTAAGCTTAGAGACGTATACGACAGCTTTCATCCCCGCAATCGCGGCGGGCAGGACGATGCGCAAGAGTGAGCGATTAACGGAGACGAGGGAGGACGACAAGCATGCCGTTTAAAAGAATAGCCGTCATCGTGCTCGACAGCGTCGGCATCGGCGAGCTTCCCGACGCAGCCGATTACGGAGACGCGGGCGCCCATACTTTGGGACATATCGCGGCCGGGCCTACCGGACTGTCGCTGCCTAATCTTAGGCGGCTGGGCCTCGGCAACATCGCTCCACTGGGCGAATGGCAGCCGGACGAAGCCCCCAAGGCGTATTTCGGCAAAATGGCGGAGGTGTCGGTCGGCAAAGATACGATGACCGGGCATTGGGAACTGATGGGACTGAAGATAGACAAACCGTTCCGGACGTTTCCGAACGGCTTTCCGAGAGGGCTGATCGAGGCGTTCGAGGCCGAAACGGGACGCAGCGTCATCGGCAACAAGCCGGCTTCGGGCACGGAAATTTTGGACGAGCTCGGCGCGGAGCAAATGCGGAGCGGGTCGTGGATCGTCTACACGTCGGCGGACAGCGTATTTCAGATCGCCGCACACGAAGACGTCATCCCGCTCGAAGAGCTGTACGAAGCTTGCCGCATAGCGCGGAGGCTGACCAACAAAGACGAATATTCCGTCGGCCGTGTCATCGCCAGGCCTTTCGTCGGCAAGCCCGGCAGCTTCCAGCGCACGCCGAACCGGCATGATTATGCCGTCAAGCCCCCGGAGCCGACCGTTCTGAATGCGCTCAAGAAGGCGGGCAAGGACGTGATCGCCGTGGGCAAGATCAACGATATTTTTTGCGGGGAAGGCATCACGAAGGCGATTCCGACGAAAAGCAACCAGGATGGCGTCGATTCCACGATTCGTCAGCTGGAAGGCTCGTTCGAAGGCTTGTTGTTCACGAACCTCGTGGATTTCGATTCCCTTTATGGGCATCGGCGCGACGTGGCCGGATACGCCCGCGCGCTCGAAGCGTTCGACGCCGCTCTTCCCGCGTTGCTCGAACGGCTTGGACCCGACGATCTGATCGTGATTACCGCGGATCACGGCAACGATCCCGTACATCCGGGAACCGATCATACGCGCGAATACGTGCCGATCCTTGCGTACGGTCCCTCGCTGCAACGGCCCGGCGACTTGGGGACGCTCGCGACCTATGCCGATCTTGCGGCGACGATCGCCGACAATTTCGGCGTCTCGAAGACGACGCACGGGACCAGCTTTTTGGATAAGCTGATTTAATCATCTAGGGGTAATTTAAAGGAGCGAATTCCATTGGTCTATCCAACCATCCAGATCATTGAAGAAGCTGCGGCCTATATCGCAGAACGCACGGATTTGCGCCCGGAGATCGGCCTCATTCTCGGCTCCGGCCTTGGCGTCATCGGAGACGACATGGAGCAGGCGGTTACGATTCCCTACGAGGACATTCCGCACTTCCCCGTATCGACGGTCGAAGGTCACGCGGGAGAACTCGTCGTCGGCAGGTTGCAGGGACGTCCTGTCGCGCTGATGCGCGGACGCTTCCATATGTACGAGGGTTATGAGCCCGAGCGCACTGCGCTGCCCGTTCGGGTCATGAAGATGCTGGGCATCAAGACGCTGTTCGTGACGAATGCGGCCGGCGGGGTTAACATGGCATACGAGCCGGGCAACCTGATGATTATATCCGACCATCTGAACCTCACGGGGCGCAATCCGCTCGTCGGTCCGAACGACAACGCCCTCGGCGTCCGTTTTCCCGACATGTCCGACGCTTACACGCGCAGATTGCGCCAGATCGCCAAGGAGACGGCTGCCGAACTCGGCATTCCGGTGCGCGAAGGGGTGTACGCAGGCCTCCTCGGACCGAACTACGAGACGCCGGCCGAGATCCGGATGCTGCGGGTCATCGGTGCCGACGCCGTCGGCATGTCCACCGTATCCGAGGTACTGGTAGCCCGGCATTCCGGTCTCGAGGTGATCGGCATTTCCTGCATCAGCAACATGGCGGCCGGCATTCTCGATCAGCCGCTGTCCCACGAAGAAGTCATGGAGACGACGGAACGCGTCAAACAGCAGTTTATCCAGCTGGTTCTGGCTCTTCTACCGAAGCTATAATCTACAGTCAAACAAGTGAAGGAGGTCGCTGCGACCATGAGAGCCGTAGACATCATACGAAAAAAACGGTTCGGCGGCGAGCTGACCGATAGCGAGATCGGCTTTTTGATCGCGGGCCTCGTAGACGGCACGATACCCGATTATCAAATTTCCGCCTGGGCCATGACGGTCTGTTATATGGGCATGTCCGACAAGGAAACGGCCGCCTTGACCCTTGCGATGGCTAACTCGGGGGATACCGTGGATCTGTCGCCGATCTCAGGCGTCAAAGTGGACAAGCATAGCACGGGCGGCGTCGGAGACAAGACGACGCTCATCGTCGCGCCGCTCGTCGCGGCTTGCGGCGTGCCGGTCGCGAAGATGAGCGGCAGAGGGCTCGGCCATACGGGCGGTACGATCGACAAACTCGAATCGATACCGGGGTTCCGAACGGAGCTAGGCCGCGATGATTTCTTCGCGCAGGTGGACGAGATCGGCGTCGCCGTCATCGGACAGAGCGGCAATATCGCGCCCGCCGACAAGAAGCTGTACGCCCTTCGCGACGTGACCGCCACGGTCGAGTCCATCCCGCTCATCGCGAGCTCCGTCATGAGCAAAAAGATCGCGGCCGGCGCGGATGCGATTTTGCTGGACGTCAAAACGGGAGACGGAGCGTTCATGAAAACGCCGGAAGACGCCGTCAAGCTCGCTTCGGCTATGGTTGCCATCGGCAGCCAGGTCGGACGCCGCACCGTCGCGGTCATCAGCGACATGGACCAACCGCTCGGCCGAACGATCGGCAATGCGCTCGAAGTTCGCGAGGCGATCGAGGTGCTGCGTGGCGAAGGACCCGATGACCTGAGAGAGGTTTCGCTCGTGCTCGCCAGCCATATGCTCGTGCTGGGCGGCGTTGCGGAAGACACCGATTCCGCGCGAAGTCGCCTTGAATCGGCTATTTCCTCCGGCGAAGCGCTGCGCAAGTTCGCCGCTTTTGTAGCGGCGCAGGGCGGCGATCCCGGCGTCGCGGAGGATTTGTCGAGACTCCCTCAGGCGCCGCTTCGACTGCCCGTGCCGGCTGCTGAAGAAGGCTACGTTTTGGGCATCGAGGCCGAAGCTGTCGGACTTGCTGCCATGACGCTCGGCGCAGGCCGCGCGACCAAGGACGACGCGATCGACTACGCGGTCGGCATCGAACTAGCGGCCAAGCCAGGAGACTTCGTTCGCGAAGGCGACTTGCTCGCCATGCTGTACGTTCGAGCCGACGACGAGCGGTCGGCTAGCGCTATCCAAGCCGTACGAGCCTCCTACCGGCTTGGCGCAGAGCGGGGGCCGGACAGACCGCTGCTTCACGGGATCGTACAATAATAAACAAAGCGCTCCGCGATAGACCCTCCCTAATAGGAAGGGTCTTTATTCTTTATTTGGATGGAAAAAATAGGATCCCCATTGGCGAATTACTCTTTCTGACACGTTTCTAGGCTTATTCCGTTCGCTCAGCAGAATGGTTGGAAAGGGTTGACAGCGCACGCATGTTAATCATAAAATAAGAACATAAGTTCCTATTTCGAAAGGTGATTACATGGTGACGAACGTATTTCCGGAAGGGCCCTGGGAATCGTGGACGGAGGATCAATGCGTCGAAGCGCTTCGACAGTCGCGTTGGCCTAACGGATTTCGCTGTCCCGTTTGTCATTACCTGCATTGCTCGGTCATTCGGACCCGTAAACATCCTTTGTATGTATGCTCCTCCTGTCGGCATCAGACGTCGGTTACGGCAGGAACAGTCATGCACGGTACGCGTACGCCGTTGCGCTACTGGTTCAGGGCCATGCAATGGATCGGAGACGAATCGACATCGGTCGATCTCGCCGAGATACTTGGCGTGACGTACAAGACCGCCTGGCTGATCGGGCACAAGCTGAGAGACGCATTGACTTTGGAGGCTGATGACATAAAACTTGCAGGCTCCGTTGCCGTGACAGGGGGCGTATATGGATGGCGGTGCTATTCAAGTCTGATTACGGAGCCGACGGACCAGCCCATCGTGATCGGAGCTGAAATGGACGGAGAGGACGTTCAATTCGTGAAGCTGGTTCAAATGGATCCTCGCTTGGCAGGCAAATCGCGATTGTTGACTCGATACGTTTACGACGTTTTTTCCGAGTATCATGTTGAAGCCGAATTTAAAACGGTGAAGACCTTCGCTTATCGCGGGATGAGAAGCCTGAGGCCCTTATCCGCCGTCTTGACGCACGCCATAAATTGGTTTGACCATACTCTTCAAGGTCTTGGACCCAAGCATCTGCAGGCCTATTTGAATCATCAATCATTCGTTTTCAACTTCTCTCGCAGCCGAAAGCAGATGCAGAGCCATCTCTTGCGCTTGTGCAGTTATATACGGTCCATAACTTACCGTGAATTGACGCAGGAAAAGCGCAGGTACATAAATGACTGCCGGGCTGCTTAAAACGGCTTGCAGTTTATTTTGAATGGAAAAATAAGATTTTCGTTCGCGATAACGCTCGCTACTTCATGAACGTGGTTTTCGTTTTTGAGGACTAACATTTTAACGCCGAATGGTAGAATTAACTCACAGGATTGCTTCCCAACATTGATTACATCTAAGCAACTACGCTCAAAAACTACAGCTTTATTACCTTCGAAAAACGTGTCGCTGCGTATCATTGTTGAGCGAAGGGGATAAGCCCGGAAGCGTGTTGAAAAGGGATAAATGGATGCAATTATCCATATAATTCCAGCCATATTTTTTGCTCCGATATCCATTCCTTTCTCGGCGATTTTAAGATACGCCCCACAACTTGGAATATGATGCAGATGCTGCGGGCACACTAGGTCTCAAGACGAATCCAGGGCGGCGACTCGGCCGGCCGGCAGGAGGGACATCATTCTTGAGCCACCAGCAACGAAAATTTCACAGACGTCCTTGGGGGCGGGCACTGACGCTTAGCATCGCGGCATCGCTGCTGCTCCCCGCATCGGCTTGGGCGAAGGAAAGCGCCGCTCCGCCATCCAGCGGTCCGCAAACGGACCTAGCCGCGAACGCTCGATCAGCCGTGCTCATGGATGCGGACAGCGGTACCGTCGTCTACGAAAAGAACAGCCATTCGGCATTGCCGCCGGCGAGCATCACTAAGATTATGACGATGCTGCTCGTCATGGAAGCGATCGACGACGATCGGATCAAGCTGACGGATCAGGTGTCGACCAGCGAGTATGCGGCTTCGATGGGCGGATCGCAAATTTTCCTTGAGCCGGGCGAGCAGATGACGGTGAACGACATGCTTAAGGGCGTCGCGATGGCTTCCGGCAACGACGCTTCGGTAGCGCTGGCCGAAAAGCTGGCAGGCAGCGAGGAAGAGTTCGTGAAGATGATGAACAAGCGTGCCGGAGAGCTCGGCATGAAAGACACCAGATTCGCGAATTGCAACGGACTTCCGGCGGCGGGCCATGTATCGTCCGCGCACGATATCGCGGTCATGTCGAGAGAGCTGTTGAAGCATCCGGAGATCACCAAGTACACAGGAGCTTACCAAGACTACCTTCGTAAAGACAAGGAAAAGCCGTTCTGGCTTGTCAACACGAATAAGCTGGTTCGCTTTTATCCAGGCGCGGACGGTCTGAAAACCGGTTTTACAAGCGAAGCGAAGTTCTGCTTGTCCGCCACCGCGAAGCGGGACAATCTCCGCATGATCGTCGTCGTGATGGGAGAGCCCAACACGAAGACTCGCAACGCGGAAGTCTCGAAGCTGCTGGATTACGCGTTTTCGCAATATTCGAACGTACAGATCTATAAGGCCGGCGATGCGATCGGCAAGCTAAAGATCGAAAAAGGCGAATCCGCCGAGCTGCCTCTGACGGCGAAGCATTCCTACAGCGTGCTCGTACGCAAAGGCGAGGGCGGCAAGGATATCCGCCATGAGCTGGCGCTGCAGGACAAGGTCATGGCGCCGGTCACCGCCGGTCAGCAGGTCGGCAAGCTGATCGTGTACCGGGGCAACGAGGTGCTCGCGGAGTTCCCGATCGAAGCGCCGGTGCATGTGGACAAGGCGGGGTATTGGACGCTGCTCAAGCGGTCGACGGGCAAGCTGTTTTTGGGCGGAAAATGAACGGATGCAAGGCGGCGGGACGAATAATCGTCTCCGCTGCTTTGCGTATTTTGTCGCCTTTTCGAAGGCTTCTTCTAGTTTTGTCGGAGAGCAGGAATGCGGAAGCGATTCGTAGAAAGATATGCATCTACCATAAACTTGAAGGCGCATGAGAGGAGAATCGTAATGAGTTTGCAGGTGGAACTGGAGCAACAGCGCAACGTGCTCATCGTTCGCTTGAGAGGGGAATTGGACCATCACACGGCGGATATCGTTCGCTTCAAGATGGAGGATGCGATACTGCGAGGGAGATGCGACCACGTAGTGCTCAGCCTGAGAGACCTGCAATTCATGGACAGCTCGGGACTCGGCGTCGTTTTGGGACGCTACAAGCTCGTGAAAGGACGCGGCGGCCGCATGGTCGTTTGCGATGCGCACGACAACGTCAAACGGCTGTTCGAGTTGTCAGGCTTGTTCAAGATTCTATCGTTCTATGACAATGAACGCTCGGCGCTGGCCGGTCTGGAGGTCGTATCATGAGCATCGACAACCATATGAAACTTTCCTTTGCCGCAAGATCGGAAAACGAAGCTTTCGCGCGGGTCGCGGTCGCGGCCTTCGTGTCGCAGCTCGATCCGACGATGGAACAGATCAACGATATTAAGACGGTCGTATCGGAGGCGGTCACCAACTCCATTATTCACGGCTATGACAACGACCCTGCGGGCATCGTTCATCTCGAAGTAGAGATTGCGGGCGATACGATCTCGATCTTGATCCGCGACGAAGGCCGGGGCATCGAAGACCTCGATATCGCGCGTCAGCCGTTGTTCACTTCGAGGCCGGAGCTGGAGCGCTCGGGCATGGGCTTCACGATCATGGAAAACTTCATGGACGAATTCGAGGCGACGAGCGCGCCGCGCCAAGGGACAAGCCTCAAAATGAAGAAGCGCATCGAGTCCAAAAAAGCATTGTTCAACTAATACCGCGGCAGGGGTTGGGGGCATGGATATCGAATGGAAACGATCTTCGCCGCCGGGTTATCTTGAAGATGCGGAGGTCAAAAGGCTCATCGCGCTTAGTCAATCGGGCGATAGTTCGGCCCGCGACACGTTGGTGTCGAGCAATATCAGACTCGTCTGGTCCGTCGTGCAGCGCTTCGCCGGCCGCGGCTACGATCCGGACGATTTGTTCCAGATCGGATGCATCGGGCTGCTGAAGTCGGTGGACAAGTTCGATCTCTCTTACGAGGTTAAATTTTCTACTTATGCGGTTCCCATGATCATCGGCGAGATTCAAAGATTCCTGAGAGACGACGGAACGCTCAAGGTCAGTCGGTCGCTCAAAGAAATGGCGGGCAAGGTGCGAAAGACGAAGGACGAGCTCTCCAAGGTACTAGGGAGGCAACCGACCATCGGCGAGGTCGCCGAACGTCTCGGCGTTACGCCCGAAGAAATCGTGTTCGCGCAGGAGGCCAACAAGCCGCCTACTTCGATTCACGAGACGGTATTCGAGAACGACGGCGATCCCATCACGCTTATGGACCAGATCTCGGACGACGCGCAGGAGAAGTGGTTCGACAAGCTCGCCCTGACGCAGGCCATTCAGGCTTTGTCGGAAAGGGAGCGATTGATCGTGTATTTGCGGTATTTCCGGGATCAGACGCAATCCGAGGTCGCGGGCCGGCTGGGTATCTCCCAAGTGCAGGTGAGCAGGCTGGAGAAAAAAATATTGCAAAGCATCAAGGAGCAAATCGCTCAATAATCGCGCGATTGAAAGCGCGGGTAATTTGTTAGCCAAGACCGTGCGCCCGCGTTAACGGGACGCGCGGTCTTTTTTGCATTGGGAGCGGATGGGATGCCTGGCGTTGCTTCATACTACATGGAAACGATCGCTGGAGGTGCGGCGGTTGAAGGCTGGTATCGTATATTTACGCTTGCGGCGGCGCGTCGACGTGCTGCCTGGCGCGGTAATCAAGCTGGGAGACATTGCTTCGATCGAGACCGATCGCCGTTTTGCAGACCGAATTCGGGAATTGATCGTCTGGAAAATGCGTCCGGAAGACGGAAATTTGCTTATGATCGACATGCTCCAAATCGTGAGGCTGATTCGTCGATTTGACCCCGACCTCACGGTCGAAACGTTCGGAGAACCGCATGTTTTGCTCGAAATGACGCCAAGCGGCAAGGTGAAGCCGAGATATGCGTTGCTCGTCGCGGCTTGGCTGCTGCTCTTTTTCGGATCGGGTATGGCCATCATGAACTTTCATGCGGACGTGGACATGCCTGTCGTCCAACGGCGAATCATCGAGCTGCTGACGGGCCGTCCGGACCGTCACGCGTGGTTGTTCGAAGTTCCGTATTCGCTCGGCGTCGGACTCGGCATGCTCATTTTTTTCAACCGCGTCTTCCGCAAAAGGCTGAACGACGAACCGAATCCGTTGGAGGTCGAGATGTTCATGTACCAGGAAAACGTGAATCACTATGTCATTACGGAAGAGTATGCCAAAGCAAGAGCGCGGGAAGGAGAGCCGGATGCGTGAGCTTGGAGGCGAAGCGCTCGTCGCGATCGTCGGCCTGTCCGGCGGCTTCGCGGTCGGGAGCGCGTTCGTCGCGCTGCTGATCGTACTGGATCTCGTGCCGAGGCTTGTGCAGCTGACGCGGGCTTACCGGCGCTCGGCGTTATTCGAGTCGGCGCTTCTCGCGGGCGTCATGGGATTCAACTGCGCGGACCTATTCGACTGGCGGCTGTCGCTTGGAAAAGCATGGCTGCTAGCGCCTGCTATTTTCCAGGGCATTTTCGTCGGCATGCTGGCTGCCGCATTGACCGAGGTGCTCAATGTCATCCCGATCGTCGCCAAGCGGCTTCGGCTCGGTCCGTATCTGTTCGCGCTGCTGATCGCGATGGTGCTCGGCAAAGTGGCGGGCTCGTTGGCGGATTGGCTGCTCTTTCAACCGATGCATGAATGACAGGAGGGACTGGCAAGCATGGACATGACGGAACACGGAAGCATGGAGCTGAAGACGGAGGGCGGACCTCGCTTGGATACCGAATCGAAAGAAGCGGAAAAACCGTCGATTCGGCCGTTGATACCGACCGATCCGGACAGGAAAAAACGCACGGGCAAGGAAAAGTTCGCAAAGCACGACGATGATCGTAACGAGAAGCGGCTGCGGCATTCTGCCGGAGATAAGAAAAAGGAAGATGTCATACCCGCCGAAATCGACGATTGGCTGGATAAAGTCAAGGAAACGCTTGGCATGTCGGCTTCCTTCGATGTGCAAATCAGGGAAATGACATTTAGCGGAAAGCGTACGGGGCTTTTGTTTTTGAGCAGCTTCGCCAAAGACACCGCATTGACCGAAATATTAAAGCGTCTATCCTATCTGACCCCGGACAGCGTCGATCACGACGCCCTGGAAAGTTTCCTGAAATACTACGTGCCTTCGATTCAAATCCGCGAGATCGATTCGTTTACCGAAATGGTGAACGACGTGCTCGTGGGAAATGCCGCTTTTTATGTGGACGGCGAGCCGCGGGCGCTGCTGATGGACGTCAGGCAGTATCCGGGACGGCAACCCGACCAACCCGAGCTCGAAAAAGTCGTTCGAGGCAGCAAGGACGGCTTCACGGAGGGTCTTTTAACCAACGTCGGCTTGATCCGCCGCCGGCTGCGCGACCCGAAGCTCCGCTTTGAGATTACGAAGGTGGGCGAGCGCACGCAAACGGACGTCGCGATCGTGTACATCGACGACGTGGCGGATACGAAGCTCGTCGAATCGGTGCGGGACAAGATCAAAGCGGTCAAGATCGACGGCATTCCGCTGGCGGACAAGCAGCTGGAAGAGCTCACGGTCAAGACGGGGTGGAATCCCTTTCCGCTCGTGCGTTATTCCGAACGGCCGGATGTCGTTGCCTCTCACTTGCTCGAAGGCAGCGTGACTGTCCTCGTCGACACGTCCCCTAGCGTAATGATGCTTCCGACCACTTATTTCGACTTGATCCAGCATGCTGAAGAAAATCGGCAAAATCCCTTTATCGGAACTTATTTGCGCTGGATCCGTTTTTTCGGCCTGCTGGCGTCCATGTTTCTTATGCCGCTGTGGTACATGTACGCGCAGTCCCCGGAGCTTCGGCCGTCATGGCTGTGGTTCCTCGGAGCGGATAAAACCGGCGATCTGCCGCTCATCCTGCAGTTCCTGCTGGTCGAGATCGGCGTCGACCTGATGCGGCTCGCCGCCGTTCATACGCCGACGCCTCTCGTGACCGCGATGTCGCTGGTATCGGCCATTTTGATCGGGGACATCGCCGTCAAAACGGGGCTCTTTATCAACGAAGTCATCTTGTACATGGCGGTGGCCGCGATCGGAACCTTCGCAACGCCCAGCTACGAGCTAGGGCTGGCCAACCGAATCGTCCGGCTTGTGCTGCTAGTCGCCGTGTTCTTGTTCCAGCTGCCGGGCTTTGCCGCCGGCGCGGCGATCATGCTCATCGCCCTGGTCATGATCCGTTCGTACAACACGCCTTATATGTGGCCGTTCATTCCTTTTAACGGTCCGGCGCTGTTCAACGTGTTTTTGCGCAGGCCGCTGCCGAAGATCCGTATGCGGCCGTCGATCTACAGGCCGAAGCAAAGCGGAAAGCAACCCGCAGAATAAGGCGGGACGGCGCTTGCGCGAAGGAATGCAAATGATGCGCCAAATCCTCCATTTCCCCGAATCGCATCCTGGGATATACTCAGATTATCGCGTATGAAGACGGTTGTTACGACCCGTCCATGCGTACGCCGCGATCGAATTCCAGTCCGAAAAGGGGAAATCATACATGTACTTTCACGGTACCAGCCGCATTAACGACAAGGGACATCTCGAGATCGGAGGCGTCGACACGCTTGACCTCGCCGCGAAGTTCGGCACGCCGCTTTACGTCGTAGACGAGGCGCTCGTGCGCCAGCGCGCCCGCGAATACGTCGAGGCATTCAAGGCGACCGGCCTCAAGTTCCAAGTCGCTTACGCATCTAAGGCCTTCTGCGTCATGGCCATGTGCCGCGTCGCCGAAGAGGAGGACATGAGCCTCGACGTCGTATCGGACGGCGAGCTGTATACGGCGCTGCAGGCGGGATTCCCGCCGGAGCGCATTCACTTCCACGGCAACAACAAAACGCCGGACGAGATCGAGATGGCGCTGAACGCCGGCATCGGCTGCTTTGTCGTCGACAACTTCACCGAACTCGCGCTGCTGAACGCCATCGCCGCCGAGCGCGGCCGGAAGGTCAACATCCTGCTGCGCGTGACGCCGGGCGTCGAGGCGCATACGCACGACTATATCTCCACCGGTCAGCAGGATTCGAAGTTCGGCTTCGACATCGGCAACGGCACGGCGCTTCGCGCCGTCGAAGAGGCGCTCCGCCAGCCGCAGCTCAACCTGCTTGGCGTGCACTCGCATATCGGTTCGCAAATCTTCGAGGTCGAAGGCTTCCGCATGGCGGTCGAAAAGGTCGCCGCGTTCTCCCTCGAAGTGCGCGCGAAGCTGGACAAAACCTTTTCCGTCATCAACCTGGGCGGCGGCTTCGGCATCCGCTACGTCGAAGGCGACGCGCCGCTGCCGGTGGCGACTTACGTCGAGGCGATTACGGGCGCCATCATTTCCTCGTTCACCGCAGCCGACTACCCGCTGCCGGAGATCTGGGTCGAACCGGGCCGCAGCATCGTAGGCGACGCCGGCACGACGCTTTACACGGTCGGCACGAGCAAGGACATCCCCGGCGTTCGCAAGTATATCGCCGTCGACGGCGGCATGACGGACAATCCGCGTCCCGCGCTGTACGAATCCAAGTATGAGGCGGTGCTTGCCAACCGTCCCGAAGACGAAGCGACGGAGCTCGTGTCGGTCGCGGGCAAGTGCTGCGAGAGCGGCGACATGCTCATCTGGGACCTCAAGCTGCCTCCCGTACAGTCCGGCGACGTGCTCGCGGTGTTCTGCACCGGCGCTTACAACTATGCGATGGCGAGCAACTACAACCGCATTCGCCGTCCCGCGGTCGTCTTCGTGAAGGACGGACAAGCAGACCTTGTCGTCGCGCGCGAATCGTTCGAGGATATCGCCCGCAACGACCTGCTGCCCGAACGTCTCCAAAAGCAAGCGGTTCGCGGTTAAGCAAAGCTTGGGGAAAGGCATAGGCATCGCAAACTTAGCATTGCGAGGTTGGCCGCCGCTTGCGGCGGCCTTTTTCCTTTTTTCTCAAAATGTAGTATGATGGGACAAGTCAAAAACAGCGAATGAGAAGGAGCGTTGATCTTACATGTCTAAGCAAGCTACGATCAAACTGGCCAACGGCAACGAGGTCGTCGTCGAACTGTTCGACAAGGACGCCCCGAACACGGTCGCCAACTTCGAGAAGCTTGCCAACACGGGCTTCTATAATAACCTGAGCTTCCACCGCGTCATCCCGGGCTTCGTCGCCCAGGGCGGATGCCCCAACGGCAACGGTACGGGCGGTCCCGGCTACGAGATCGACTGCGAGATCAACCCGAACAAGCATGAGCGCGGCGCTCTTGCGATGGCCCACCGCGGCAAGAATACGGGCGGCAGCCAGTTTTACATCGTGTACTCGCCGCAGCCGCACCTCGACGGCGTACACACCGTTTTCGGCAAGGTCGTCTCCGGCATGGAGCATGTCGACGCGCTGCGCGGCGGCGACAAGTTCGAGTCCATTTCGGTAACCGAGTAACCGATTTTCAGCAGGCCCGCTCATGCAGCGGGTTTTTTTGCGTGAAGTTCAAAGTTCCTTTCGGTCGCCATGGGAAAGGATGAAAATCCTTGCTTTTTTTCATTAATGGTGCTAACATGCCTATAAATCGTTCAATCCGATTCTCGGACTCGGATATAGGTTGTCAGTCTTGACCGACGAGGATTCCGCGGATGACGAACGATTTTTGATGCTTACCTTCGGGGCGGGGTGCAATTCCCCACCGGCGGTGATCGGCATCCTTGCGACACGATCGCGGGGACAGCCGTCAGTCCGTGACCCGTATTAGCGCCCTTCATTCCGATGACGGCGCGAGGCGGTGGACCCGGTGAAAATCCGGGACCGACAGTGACAGTCTGGATGGGAGAAGGAAGCGCAGCACGGCCGAACGTGTTCATGAGGCAGGCAGTGCGGTAATGGATGATGCGAAATTTGATCGGCATCGATTGTGTTTGTGCTACTTTTCACAATTGAATGCGGCGATTTTTCGTCGTTCGAGCCGGACGACTTCTTCATACATACAGTAGGTCTGTTTAATGCTGTGCGACTATTCGACCCGGGGGATGGAACTCCGGGTTTTTTGCGTTTTCGAGCAAGTTGCAAAGTCAGCGATTAAGAAGGAGTGACGAGGGATGGAGCTGCTGAACGACGCGTTCTACATGCGCCTCGCGCTTCAAGCCGCGGCTGGGGCCGCCGGCCAGACGGGGATCAATCCGATGGTCGGCTGCGTCGTCGTCAAGGAAGGACGCATCGTCGGGATCGGCGCGCATTTGAAACGCGGCGAAGCGCACGCGGAGGTTCACGCGCTCAATATGGCGGGCGCCGAAGCGTCCGGCGCGACGGCATATGTCACGCTCGAGCCGTGCAGCCATTACGGACGGACGCCGCCCTGCTGCGATCGGCTGATCGCGGAAGGCGTCAGCCGCGTCGTCGTGGCGGCGGAGGACCCGAACCCGCTCGTCGCGGGCAGCGGCATCGCCAAGCTAAGGGCAAACGGCATCGCCGTCGATGTAGGCCTTTTAGGCGAGGAGGCGCGAACGCTGAACGAGGCGTTTAACCACTTTATCGTCACCGGCATGCCGTTCGTGACCGTGAAAACCGCGCTTACGTTGGATGGAAGGATCGCCACGCGCACCGGACACAGCCGATGGATTACCGGCCCGTCGTCCCGCGAAGCCGTCCACACGCTGCGTCACCGCCATAATGCGATCATGGTCGGCGCGGGAACCGTGCTGGCGGACGATCCGGAGCTGACGACGCGGCTAGCGGTGCCGGGGCTTCATCCCGTCCGCGTCGTCGTCGACTCGCGGCTGCGCACGCCGCCGGACGCCCGCGTGCTGAACGGCGTCGCGCCTACCGTCGTTCTGACGACGGACGAGGCCGATGAGGCTGTTGCTCGCAGGCTCGCCGAATCGGGCGCCGAGATCGTCCGTTGCGGGCCGGGCCCGCGCGTCGACCTGAAGGCGGGGCTTAAGGCGCTCGGCGAACGCGGCATCGGCTCGGTACTGGCCGAAGGCGGCGGCGTGCTGAACGGCTCGCTGCTCGAGGCCGGCCTCGTCGGCAAGATGATGCTGTTCTACGCGCCCAAGATCGTCGGCGACGGGGCGCCTTCGGGCTTCGCGTTCAGCGGGCCGGAACAAATGGGAGACGCGGCGAATATCAAGATCGCGTCGATCGAGCGCTACGGGGATGACTGGTGCGTCACCGGCTATCCCGAGCGGCGCGGAGAAGGAGGTTAGCGGATGTTCACGGGACTCATCGAAGAGGTCGGCAAGCTGCAGCGGATCGAGAGCCGCGGCGAGGCGCTGCTGGTGACGGTGTCCGCGCGCAAGGTGCTGGAGGACGTGAAGCTCGGCGACAGCATCGCCGTGAACGGCGTTTGCCTGACGGTCGTCTCTTTCAACGGCGGCGGCTTCAGCGCGGACGTCATGCCGGAGACGTACAGGCATACCAATCTCAAGCATTTAAAACCGGGCGAACCCGTCAATCTCGAACGGGCGATGCTCGCAGGCGGCCGTTTCGGCGGCCATATCGTACAAGGGCATGTGGACGGCACGGCATTGATCGTGTCCCGCACGCATGAAGCGAACGCTGTCGTATTCAGATTGCGGCCGGAACAGCCGCATCTGCTGCGTCTCGTCGTGCCGCAGGGCTCGATCACGCTGGACGGCATTAGCCTGACCGTCATCGATGCGGACCGGACGTCGGGGACGCTGGCGGTATCGATTATCCCGCACACTTTGGCGGAGACGGCGCTCGCGAACAAGCAGCCGGGCGCTTCGGTCAACGTAGAAAACGACATTTTGGGCAAATATATCGATCATCTGCTGCATGAGAGACACGGAGGCCAGCCATCCGCGCCGGCGGCTGCAGCTGCATCCGGGCTCACGGAAGCGAAGCTGAGAGAATTCGGCTTCTGACTTGGACGGTACAAGGGGGAAAAGGGCCATGGAAAATTGGACTTTCGATACGATCGAGTCTGCGCTAGAAGATTTGAAGCAAGGCAAGATGGTGCTCGTCGTGGACGACGAAGACCGGGAAAACGAAGGCGACCTCATCGCGCTCGCCGAGAAGGCGACGCCCGAGGTGATCAATTTCATGATCACGAAGGCGCGCGGGCTCGTCTGCGCGCCGATCACCCAGGAACGGGCGGAGCAGCTCGAGCTTCCGCCGATGGTCAGCCACAATACGGATTATCACGGTACGGCGTTCACGGTATCGGTCGACCATATTTCCACGACGACGGGGATTTCCGCATATGAACGCGCCATGACCGTAAAGGGCTTGATCGATCCGGAGGCCAAGCCGGGCGATTTTCGCAAGCCGGGTCATATTTTCCCGCTGATCGCGAAAAAGGGGGGCGTTCTGCGTCGTTCCGGCCATACGGAAGCCGCTATCGACCTCGCGATCCTCTGCGATTCGGCCCCGGCAGCCGTCATCTGCGAGGTCATCAAAGAAGACGGGACGATGGCGCGGCTGCCCGACTTGCAGCTTTTCGCCAAGGAGCACGACCTGAAGCTGATCTCGATACAAGAGTTGATCCGCTATCGCAACGATAAGGAAAAGCTCGTGAAGCGGGAAGTCGCCGTCCGCATGCCGACCGACTTCGGCGATTTCGAAATGGTCGCCTACTCCAACGAGGTGGACAACAAAGAGCATGTCGCCCTCGTCAAAGGGGTCATCGACGACAGCGAGCCCGTGCTGCTGCGGGTGCACTCGGAATGCCTGACCGGCGATATCTTCCATTCGCACCGCTGCGATTGCGGTCCGCAGCTCGAGGCGGCGATGCGCCAGATCGCCCGCGAGGGGCGCGGCATCCTCCTCTATATGCGCCAGGAAGGCCGCGGCATCGGCTTGCTCAACAAACTTCGCGCCTATCAGCTGCAAGAAGAAGGATTGGACACCGT
Organism: Cohnella sp. OV330; assembly: GCF_900112065.1. Classification (GTDB taxonomy): domain Bacteria; phylum Bacillota; class Bacilli; order Paenibacillales; family Paenibacillaceae; genus Cohnella. Next base: position 353,626 of record NZ_FOKE01000004.1, on the reverse strand, counting down.
CGAGGCGAATATTAAATTGGGATTCGCGCCCGACCTTCGGGATTACGGCATCGGCGCGCAGATTCTCAAAGATCTCGGCGTCCGGCGCATCCGGCTCCTAACGAACAATCCGCGCAAGGTTCGCGGCCTCGAAGGTTACGGATTGGAAATCGTGGAGCGCGTGCCGATCCAGATGACCGAAAACGAGGACAACAAATCGTACCTGCGGACGAAGCGTTCCAAGCTGGGTCACCTGCTCTCGTTCGCAGAAGACCAAGAGGAGCAACTCGCCCCGATTCCGACGATCGAACAAAACGAACAGACCGGCCTTGCGCCGAAGAGAGGATGAATGAATATGGCATTTGTATATGAAGGCAATCTCATCTCCCAAGGGTTAAAATATGGCATCGTGGTAGGTCGTTTCAACGAGTTTATCTCCTCCAAGCTGCTGAGCGGCGCGCTCGACGCGTTCAAGCGCCATGGCGCCGAGGATCACGAGGTGGAGGTCGCCTGGGTGCCCGGCGCGTTCGAGATTCCGCTGATCGCGCAGAAGATGGCGGAGAGCGGCAAGTACGACGCGGTCATCACGCTCGGCGCCGTCATCCGCGGCTCCACGCCGCATTTCGATTATGTCTGCAACGAAGCCGCCAAGGGCGTCGCCGCGGTCGGACTCAAGACCGGCGTCCCCACGGTGTTCGGCGTGCTGACCGTCGACAGCATCGAGCAGGCGATCGAACGTGCGGGCACGAAAGCCGGCAACAAGGGCTGGGAAGCCGCGGCGACGGCGATCGAGATGGCCAACCTGACGCGGGCGCTGCAAGGCTGAACGGACCGGCCGACCGCCGGAAGCGCAGGAAGGCGGCGGAAAAGCTCCGTCGCCTTCGGCGCTGTCCGGGGCTTCGCTTGAACGCTGGGGAAGGGTGATTTGACATCGGCACGACCGTTTTATACAAGCTGGAAGCGTTCGAAGGCCCGCTCGATCTGCTGCTCCATTTGATCGACAAAGCGGAGATCGCCATCGAAGACATCTCGATCAGCGACATTACCGACCAATACATGTCCTATCTCGAGGCGATGACGGAGCTGGAGCTGGACGTGACGAGCGAATTTCTCGTGATGGCCGCCACGCTGCTGTCGATGAAGAGCAGACAGCTGCTCCCCAAGCCGCCGATTACGGACGAGCCTTGGCTGACGGAAGTCGACGACTTCGGCGAGGATCCGCGCGAAGAGCTCATCCGCAAGCTGATCGAATACCGAAAATACAAGGCGATCGCCGGGCAATTGCGCGAGCACGAGCTTGAGCGCAGCCTGGTGTTTACGCGCGAGCCTTACGACCTGTCGCCGTTCGAGCCGAGCGTTAAGCGCAATCCGGTCGAAGGGCTCCATGTCGACGATTTGGTTCGGGCATTCCGCAAGGCGCTGAGGCGCGCATCCGGCAGAAACCGGATCTCCGCCATCCAGCGGGACGAGATCTCCGTCAAGGATCGGATCCGCGACATCATGTCGGTGCTCAAGACGCGCGGCGCGGCAGGGGAAGCGAGAGTGATGTTTTCCCAGCTCATCGGCGATTCGCCGGTGCGCGAGGAGATCGTAGCCACCTTTCTGGCCGTGCTGGAGCTCATGAAGCGGCGCTGGGTCAGCTGCCATCAGAGCGGGCTGTTCGACGAGATCGTGCTGACGTGGACGGGAAGGGAGGCCGACGACGATGGATTATTCGACCTTGAAATCGGTACTTGAAGGGCTGCTGTTCGTCGCGGGAGAAGACGGGCTTACGAAAAAAACGATCGCGGAAATCGTAGAGGTGGACGGCGACGTCGTCACCGACATCGTCAAGGATCTGCAAAAGGATCTCACCCGGCGCAAGCGGGGCATACGCATCGCGGAGATCGCGGGCACGTACCGGCTCACGACGGCGCCCGAGCATGCGGCTTATTTCGAAAAGCTCGCTTATTCGCCGGCGCGAACGCCGCTCTCGCAAGCGGCTCTTGAAACGCTGTCCATCGTCGCTTATCGCCAGCCGATCACCCGGGTAGAGATCGAAGAGATCCGCGGCGTCAAGGCGGAGCGGCCGCTCCAGACGCTGGTCGCCAAAGATTTGATCGAAGAGGTCGGCCGCGCCGAACAGATCGGGCGCCCGATCCTCTACGGGACGACCAAAGCTTTTCTCGACTATTTCGGCTTGTCCGGCATCGAGGACCTGCCGGATCCCGTCGTCGCGGCCGATGCGGACGAAGACATGGAGGAGCGCACGCGGATGCTGTTCGAGCGGATCGAGGGCAGGCAGCTGTCGCTCGACGACCTGGATCGCGCCCTGCTTGAAGGATTGCCTGCCGACGACGAAGAAGATGCGACTTCGACGGGGCGGATCCGCGCGGACGAAGGCGAGGAAGAGGAAGAAGAGCGCTTGCCGGCCCCTGCGCCGAAGTCCGACGATTGGGAATTATAATCTAAATGATGCGCATGAACCCATGTGCCGAGGCCATACTATCCCCATGCGAAAGGCGGGGGAGCGTATGGTTTTTTGGTATTGGGCCGCGGCGGCATGCTTCCTGGCAGCCGTCGTCGCCGCCTGTCTATCTTTCGTCCGCGTCCGGATCCGATATTCCCGCAGCGGCAAGCTCGACCAGCTCGTCGTGATCGTGCACGCGCTGTATGGACTGTACCGTATTAACGTTGAGATCCCTACGATCAAACTATCGAAGACAGGCCTATCGTATCATGTAAAGGAACAGACGGAGGCGACGGGCGCCGGACAGACGTCGTCTAATTCGGGGAAAAGGCTGATCAACTTGCGAAGTCTCCGGCGACTTAAACTCGCGATCCGGGAGATCCTCGCGTCCGTAAGGGAACTTAGAGGGTGGATGTTCGAAGGGCTCCGCAAAATCGAATGCACGCGCTATCGGATGGATATCCGGATCGGGACGGGCGACGCGGCGTCGACCGCCGTAGCGACGGGGCTTTGTTGGTCGATCATGGGGATCGCGACAGGCGTGTTGGATCGCTTCGTCAAGCTGAGAACGCATCCGCACGGTCAAGTGGAGCCGGTCTACGCCGGAATCGAGCTGTCTATCGTATGGGAAGCGGATTTTCGAATCCGGACGAGCGCCGTGCTTGCGCATGGTCTGAGGCTGTTGCCGCGTCTTCGGTACGGTTCGGCGCTGCGCAAGGCATACCGGGATTGGCGCGCGGTCCCGGGACAAGCGTCCAGAACCTAAAGCCCGATCGGATCGCAAAGCGAACGGCGCATGCCGATATGGGGTGTCCGGGTTACATATTCCGCGCAAGCGGCGGTTAACCTATAGCTGGCGGAAGGCTTCATTTATCCGAATGCCGCGCAGCAAACAGCATAGGAGGCGAGCGAGAGCATGTCCGAACATCCGATTCAAGGCTTGATGCAAACCGCAATGGAAAACATCAAAGAAATGGTCGACGTCAACACGATCGTCGGCGAGCCCGTTCAGACGCCGGACGGCAGCGTTATCCTGCCGATCAGCAAAGTAGGCTTCGGATTCGCGGCCGGCGGCTCCGAATTCCAGGGCATGGAGGAGCAAGGCAAGCGCAAGCAAGGACAGAACCAACAAGAAGGCGGCCACAACGCGAGCGTGCAAATGCCGTTCGGCGGCGGCAGCGGCGGCGGCGTATCGATCAGCCCGATCGCGTTTCTCGTCGTAGGCGCCCAAGGGGTCAAGGTCGTGCCGCTTGACAATCAGACGCATCTGTTCGAACGGCTGATCGACGCGGCGCCGAGCTGGGTCGACAAGCTTCAGCGCATGTTCCGCGGCGACAAGGACGAGCGGATCGAGGAGCCCCGGATCGCATCGATCAAGCCGGATCCCGATCTGAACTCGCACTGAGCCCCTGCGCGCGAGCGAACGGCGAACATCAGCGCAAGGCTTGCCCGTACCGGGTGTCCGCCTTGCGCTTCTTCATGTGCGAGCCATGCGGCCGGAGGCGGTCGCATAAGCGCGGACATGCCCGCATACAATGGAGAGACGGTTGGCAGACAAGCAAGCCCGCAGGGAGGAAACCGTTAATGCAAGCTCGAACGAAAAGCCGTCGACGCTCACGCGCCTTGGCGATGGCGGCGGTCGCGGTAGCCGCGATGTCGCTGTTCCTTTCGCCGGCCATCCCGTCAGCATCCGCTTCGCCGAACGGGAAGGACCGCACGCCGGCATTGACGGCGAAGCCCGCGCAGTCCGAACCCGGCAAACCGTCGACCCATGCGAAGGCGGCCGCGCTGATCGACGTGACGAGCGGCCGCCTGCTTTATAGCAGCCGCGGCGACGAGCCGATGCTGATCGCGAGCACGACCAAGATCATGACCGCGATCATCGCGATCGAGCATAGCGATCTGGACGGCATCGTGACCGTAAGCAGCCGGGCCGCCGGCAAGGAAGGCTCTTCGATCTATCTGAAGGCCGGGGAGAAAATGAAGCTGAAGGACATGCTGTACGGGCTCATGCTGCGCTCGGGCAATGACGCCGCGACGGCGATCGCCGAGCACGTCGGAGGTTCCTTGGACGGCTTCGTCTTTTTAATGAACGCGAAAGCCGAACAAATCGGAATGACGAACAGTCACTTCGCCAATCCGAGCGGTCTGGATCAAAAAGGGCATTATGCCAGCGCGAACGACATGGCGAAGCTGGCGGCCTATGCGCTGCACGACCCGACCTTCCGCGAGATCGTCGGCACCAAGGTCAAGACGGCGCCGAATCCCGAAGAGGAATGGGATTATAAGTGGGTCAACAAAAACAAGATGCTCCATCTGTACGAAGGCGCCGACGGCGTCAAGACGGGCTATACCAAGCAGGCGCTGCGGACGCTCGTCAGCTCGGCGACGCGCGGCGGCAGGCAGTTGGCCGCCGTGACGCTTAACGACGGGAACGACTGGAACGATCATGCCAAGCTGCTCGACTACGGCTTTGCCGCGTATCGGATGGAGCAGGTGATCTCCAAGGGCGCTGCCGTGCAATATTATCCGTTCGTAGCCGCTTCTACGCTAAGCTATCCGTTCGCCGCCGGCGAGCGGGAGAAGATTCAGCTCCGCCTTGATTTGTATGGGCCCGATACGACCGATTACAAATTAGGCTACCGGGGCAGGATTTCGTACCGGTTAAACGGCGAGCCTATCGGCGCCGTCGAGTTGCTGCCTCAGGCGCCGACGCCCGAACGACAATCCAAATAAAGGGAGGCGGCCTTATGGTCAACTGGATCTGGCTCGGGATGATCGCGCTCAGCGTCGTTTTCGGCGCCGCCAACGGGCGCGTCCAGCAGGTGACCGAGGCCGCTTTTTCCGGCGCCCAGACCGGCGTCACCGTATGCTTCGGCTTAATCAGCATCCTCGTCTTTTGGATGGGACTTATGAAAATCGCCGAAGTATCCGGCATCGTCCGTCGTCTGTCGCTGTTCATGGCGCCGGTCGTTCGCTGGCTGTTCCCGGACGTGCCGAAGGATCATCCGGCGCTCGGTTACATCTTGTCCAACATGAGCGCGAACCTGCTCGGACTGGGCAACGCCGCCACGCCGATGGGCATACGCGCCATGCAGGAGCTTCAGAAGCTCAATCCGAATCCGGCCGTCGCGACGCCGGCCATGTGCACGCTGCTGGCGCTGAACACGGCGAGCATCACGATCGTGCCGACGACGCTCATCGCCATTCGGATGAACTTTGGCTCGGCGCATCCAGCGGATATTATCGGGCCGACGCTGCTCGCGACCGCCATATCGACAGGAGCCGCCATCGCGGCCGACCGCTGGTACCGCCGAAAAAAGCGCGGAGCGCCCCCGGTTCAGCCGCCGTCCGCTTCGGTCGCCGGCCGTCCGCCGGGACAAGCGACAGCACAGCCGCCGGCATCGTTCTAGACGCCTAGATTTAGGCTTCAAGTTTAGATTCCGAGGGAGAAAGGAGCGTTCGCCATGGTTGCCGCCTTGCACGCACTCTCCGCTTGGGCGATCCCCATGTTTATCGTCCTCATCCCGCTCGTCGCCGCCTTCCGCAAAGTCCCGGTTTACGAGACGTTCGTCGACGGAGCCAAAGACGGCTTCCAGACGGCGATCGCCATCATTCCCCATCTCGTCGGCATGATGACCGCCATCAGCATGTTTCGCGCTTCCGGCGCGATGGACATGCTGATCGGCTGGGTCGCCCCGTTATTCAGCGCGCTCGGCATCCCCGCCGAGGTGCTTCCGCTCGGCCTCCTTCGCCCGATTACGGGCGCGGGTTCCCTCGCTTTTGCGACCGATCTCATCAAAACCTACGGTCCGGACTCCCTGATCGGGCGGATCGCTTCCGTCGTGCAGGGCAGCACGGACACGACCTTGTACGTCGTAACGGTATACTTCGGCGCCGTCGGCATCCGCAACGCCCGATATGCGCTCAAAGTCGGCTTATTTTCCGATGCCGTCGGATTTTTCGCGGCCGTTTTCGCCTGTTGGCTCCTTTTTTAAAGACCCCTCCCTCAGGATTCCTCGCCCAAGTTGTGCAAAACCCGCCATCGGAGTATGATGGGGGGTGAGGTGAACCATCAGTGGAAGAACGATTGCAGAAAATACTCGCGAACGCTGGCGTCGCATCGAGACGTAAATGCGAGGAGCTCATCGCGGCCGGCAAGGTGACGGTCAACGGCGAGGTGGTCAAGGAGCTCGGCGTCAAGGCCGATCCCGCCAAGGATGCCATCGCGGTGAACGGCAAAAAAATCAAATCCGAGAGCAAGCTTTATTTGCTGTTCAATAAGCCTAAAGGCGTCATCACGAGCATGCATGACGAAAAGGGCCGCACGGTCGTAACGGATTTTCTCAAGGGCGTCAAGGAACGCGTATACCCGGTCGGCCGGCTCGACTACGACACCGAGGGGCTGCTCTTGCTCACGAACGACGGCGAGCTCGCCAATCTGCTCACCCATCCGCGCCACCATGTGGCGAAGACCTACTTGGCTACCGTAGAGCGAGTGCCGCACGGCGATGCGCTGGACAAGCTCCAGAAGGGAATCAAGCTCGAAGACGGCATCACCGCGCCCGCCGAGATCGAATATCACGACGTCGATCCGGAAGGCAAGCAAGCGACGATCTCGATCACGATTCACGAGGGGCGCAACCGGCAGGTGAGGCGCATGTTCGAAGCGATTCATCATCCGGTCATCCGCCTGAAGCGCGTCTCGTTCGGCGGACTCACCCTGGACAACCTGCAGCGCGGCAAATATCGCAAGCTGTCGGAGGCCGAGGTTCAATCGTTGCGCGACGCCGCGAAAAAAGCGGAGCGAGGCGAGTAAACCGGAGGTTCCGGCACAGGACACACCCGCGTCGCGGCGTGTCACACAATGTTCAAAACCGGAGCTCCGGGCGCTTGCCTGCGAATCCGGTATTTTCGCTATAATGGAAGAAAAGACGCCGGTGGTGACAAAGTGAAGCGTTATCGCAAACCGATCCAATACATCATACTGGCCGTCGTACTGCTTGTGGGGGGATACGCGATCGGCCAGTCCTTTTTGACGCCGACTAAAGCGCTTAAACCGGGCAGCAAAGCGCCTGCGTTCGAATTGCTCGGCCTCGACGGCCAGGCGCATAGTCTGGATTCGTATCGGGGCAAGCCGCTGGTGGTCAATTTCTGGGGGACGTTCTGTCCGCCCTGCCGCAACGAAATGCCCGCGCTTCAGGCGCAATACGACAAATGGAAAGATCAGGGCGTCCAGCTGGTCGGCATCAACCTGAGCGAGGACCGCGTCAGCGTCGGCAGCTTCCTTAGATCTTACGACATCAACTTCCCCGTGCTGCTCGACAAAAACAAAAAAACGGAACGCAAATACGGCCTGAAGGAGTATCCGACGACTTTCTTCATCTCGGCCGACGGCAAGATTCAAGATATCGTCATCGGCGGCCCGATGAGCGAGGAGACGATCGGTTCCCGCATCGCGCTGCTGCTCGGCAAGGATTAGGGCTTTGACAGGAGGCAGCAAGAGTTGATACACAATACCAAGTGCGAGTGCGGTCACCAGAATCCGACGGGAACCGTGCTCTGCGAATCCTGCGGCAAGCCGCTGGTGGACGATCTTCCGCTCGATTCGCCCCTGGAGATGCGCTACGACGGCGCGGCCAGGCGCTCGCAGAAGAAGAACCCGGCGGTCATCGATCGCGTATGGAACTTCTTTTCGTCGGTCAAGATCGCGATCTGGCTCATCATTCTCACGCTTGTCGGCGCCGCGATCGGCACCATTTACCCGCAAGAGAGCACCTTTATCAATCTGGACGACCCTGCTGCATTTTACAAAGAAACGTACGGCACTTGGGGCGCGGTGTACCAGGCGTTGGGCTTGTCCCGCACGTACGAATCCTGGTGGTTCATCGGCCTGCTCGTCATGATCGGCACGTCGCTCGTCATCTGCAGCCTCGACCGCGTGCTGCCGCTCTACAAAGCGCTGTCCAAGCAGCAGGTCCGCAAGCATTTGACATTCCTGACCCGCCAGCAGACCGTGCTGGAGGCCGATATCCCGGGAGATGCAGAGAAGTGGGTCGCGGACTTCGGCGCCCAACTGAAGCGCAAGCGTTATCGCGTATGGACGGAAGGCACCGCGCTGCTCGCCGAGAAAAACCGGTTCAGCCGGTGGGGGCCTTACATCAACCACATCGGATTGATCCTGTTCCTGCTCGCGGTGCTGGGCAGAAGCGTACCGGCTTGGCATATGGACCAATACGTGAGCATCGACGAGTATCAGGTCAAGCAGATTCCCGGTACGAATTATTACGTCGGCAACGATAAGTTCATCGTCGATTACTACAAGGACGAGGAGCTTCCGGACCAACTGAAGGGCACGCTTCGCGCCAAGCTTTACCAGACCGAGGCGACGCTGTACGCGTGCACGCAGTATTGCAACGACGATCCGCTGCACGATCCTGTGCTTGAGAAGGTCGAATCCCACGACATCGAGGTGAATTCGCCGCTCGAATACAAGGGGCTCAAGCTGTATCAGTACAATTTCGAGCAAAAAATCCGGCTCATCGAAGTCAAGCCGATGCTGCTCGATGCCAAGAGCGGGCAGTCCTACGGACCGTTCGACCTGAAAATGGACGATCCGGCGGAGAAATCGGAGGCAGGTCCTTACACGCTGACGCTGAACGACGTGTACCCCGACTTCGGACTCGACGAGGAAGGCCGTCCGATGACCAAGTCCCGCGACTTCAACAATCCGGCATTCGTCTTCCGGATCACGGGACCCGATCTGGCCGAAGAGGGAGAGTTGTACATCTACTTCCCGATGCCGAGCGCCGACGACAAGGGCGTCCAGCAGCAGATCAACGACAGTTTCAAAAAGCTCGGCAGCAATTCGGGGCGCTTCAATTTCGAAGTCGGCAAAATGGAAAACGTGAAGTTCTCGCAGTACACGACTTTCCTTAACGTTCGGGTCGACAGGGCGATGCCGTACGTATGGGTAGGCGCGGCGATCTCGATGATCGGTCTCGTGATGGGCTTCTACTGGCATCACCGGCGCATCTGGCTGCGCATCGACGGCGGCAGGCTTACGTTAGGCGCGCATACGAACAAGAATACGTACGGCATTCGAAACGAAACGGCGTCGGCGCTCGCCAAATGCGGCATCGCCGTCGATCCGAAGGCGCTCGATAACAGGAGGAATTCACGTTGAACTGGCTTGATATCAGCAGCACCGCATTCCAGGCCGCCTTTTACCTTTACTGCGCTTCGTTCATCTGCTATGCGATCGCGGTGGCGGGCAAGCGCTGGAGCAACCGGGAGCCCGAGCTCCACAATCGCCGTTGGGGCCGCTTCGGCTTCATTCTGGCGGTTGCCGGCTGGGTATGCCACCTGACCTTCTTTTTCACCCGCTGGAAGGGCGGCGGCCATATCCCGACGAGCAATATGTACGAGTTCATGACGTTCCTGGCGATGGCGATCGTCTTCGCCTTCATCATCGTCCACCTGATCTACCGCAACAACCTGCTCGGCGCGTTCGCCATCCCGCTCGTCGTCATCATCATCGCGTATGCGGCCGTGTTCCCGTCGGAAGTGCAGCCGCTCATCCCGGCGCTCAACAGCTACTGGCTTAAAATTCACGTGACGACGGCCGCCACGGGCGAAGCGTTCTTCGCGGTCGGCTTCGCCGCCGCGCTCGTGCAGCTGCTGCGCGTCATCGACTTCTCGCGAACCGACAAAGCCGGCCGCCGCGAGCAGCGATGGGTCGAGTTCGTCCTGTTTTTCATGGTCGTGATCATCGGCTTCCTCGTGTCCGTATTTGCCTTCCGCGGAGGCGGCTACGAAGCCAAGTTCCAGCAGGAGAAAGTGAGCATCAATCAGCAGGGCGTCGAGAATAGCGTTACGCAGACGGTCGAATACGGCCTGCCGCCGATCGTGGCGCCTTACAATAGCGAAAAGCTGTCCATGCAGCCGTATCTCGGCATCAAGGATCCGCTGTTCGAAGCGCCGTCCTGGATGAACGGCGTCAACGCGGGTCGCAAGCTGAACACCGTTATCTGGTCGCTGCTGTCCGGCGCGATCCTGTACGGCCTCCTGCGGCTGATCGCGCGCAAGCCGATCGCAGCCGTCATCCATCCGCATCTGTCCGACATCGATCCGGAGGATCTCGACGAGATCAGTTACCGGGCGATCGCGATCGGGTTCCCGGTATTTACGCTCGGCGCGCTCATCTTCGCGATGATCTGGGCGCAGATCGCCTGGTCGAGATTCTGGGGCTGGGATCCGAAGGAAGTATGGGCGCTTATCACCTGGCTGTTCTACAGCGCCTATCTTCACCTGCGGCTCTCCAGAGGCTGGCAAGGTACCCGGTCGGCATGGCTTGCGGTCATCGGCTTTATCGTGGTGCTGTTCACGCTGATCGGCGTCAATCTCGTCATAGCCGGCCTGCATTCCTACGCAGGCGTATAACCGTTATACTAAGGACAGCTGAGTTAATGTGAAGAAAGGGGCCGAACCCTATAATGAGCGCCGGAAATCGCATACTGGTGGTGGACGACGAGGAACGCATCCGTCGCCTGCTGCGCATGTATTTGGAAAAGGAAGGCTATGTCATCGAAGAAGCCGAGGACGGCGAGACTGCGCTCAAGCTGGCACTCGAGGAAGAGTACGACTTGATTGTGCTCGACCTGATGCTGCCCGGCATCGACGGCATGGAGGTATGCTCCCGACTGCGCCAATCCAAGGCAACGCCGGTCATCATGCTGACGGCGAAGGGAGAAGAAGTGAACCGCGTCCAGGGCTTCGAAGCCGGCGCCGACGATTATGTCGTCAAGCCGTTCAGCCCGCGCGAGGTTATCTTCCGCATCAAGGCGATCTTGCGGAGATCGTCCGCCACCGCCTTCTTGTCCAAGGAGCTCAATACGAGCAACAATATCGTGTTCCCGCATCTGGTCATCGAGCATGACGCGCATCGCGTCACCGCCGGCGGACAAGAAGTGAACCTGACGCCCAAGGAGTACGAGCTGCTCCACTATTTGGCGAGTTCGCCGGACAAAGTGTTTTCCCGCGAAGATCTGCTGAAGGATGTCTGGAACTACGACTTTTTCGGGGATCTGCGCACGGTCGATACGCATGTCAAGCGGCTGCGCGAAAAGCTGAACCGCGTCTCGACCGAAGCCGCCGCGATGATCACGACCGTATGGGGCGTCGGCTACAAGCTCGAGGTCGCCAAGTAAGCGATGGCGATCTGGAGAACCGTAGTCGGCAAGCTGTGGCTGACGATCATCCTGCTGGTCGCCGTCGTCATCTCGACGGTCGGCTTGTTCCTTTTGAAGATCGTCGACGTGACGGTCAGCGAGGACTCGCTGGCCGAGATCAAGCATCTATTCATTTATTCGGGCGCCGTAGGCTTCTTGCTTACGACGTTCTTCGCGTTTTTCTTGCTCACGAAGATTACGCAGCCGCTGCGGGAGATGAAGCAGGCCGCGAACCGGGTCGCGCAGGGCGAGTATTCGACGCGACTCGTCGTCCGCTCCTGGGACGAGATCGGCGAGCTGGCCAACAGCTTCAACCAGATGGCCTCCGAGCTCAACACGCTCATCCGAGACATCCAGCACGAACGCGATCAGCTCGACGGCGTTCTGCGCAGCATGAGCGACGCGGTGCTGCTGTTCGACGCGAACGGCAGGGTCAAGCTGACGAATCCGGAGGGACAGCACCTGCTCGACATTTGGCGCGGCCTTAAATGGGAAGACGAGGGAGAAGCGGACGAACGGGAGACCGTGCCGGATCCGCTCCGCGACATTTATAATACGCTCATCTCCAAAGGCACGACGCACACCGGCAAAATCCACGTGCAAAGCGGCGTATGGTCGGTCGTCATGACGCCGGTGGCCTCCGGCGAAGGCAGCGGCGGCGGAGCGGTCGCGGTGCTGCGCGACGTGACCGAAGAGTTCAGGGTCGACAAGATGCGCAAGGACTTCGTCGCCAACGTGTCGCACGAAATCCGGACGCCTGTCGCGATGGTGCAGGGCTACAGCGAGGCGCTGCTCGACGATATTGCTCAGACGCCCGAGGAGCGGCGCGAATTGGTTCAGGTCATACACGACGAATCGCTGCGTATGGGCAGGCTAGTGAAGGATTTGCTCGACCTTGCGCGCCTGGAGGCCGGTTATTTGGACATGACGATGCAGGAGGTCGACGTGAACGCGCTGCTGCAGCGCGTACAACGGAAGTTTTCGGCGCTGGCGAAGGAACGGGGTATCGAGCTGATTCGTTCCGGCGAGGACAGCGGCCTGCTTCTCCGGCGCGCCGATCCCGATCGGCTCGAGCAGGTGCTCACCAATCTGCTCGACAATGCGCTGCGCCACACGGCGTCAGGCGCGTCCGTCACGCTCAGCGCGTGCACGAAGCTCGGCGACAAAGGCGCGAGACAAATCGAGATTGTCGTCAAGGACGAAGGCGAGGGCATCCCAACAGAGGACCTTCCGTACATCTTCGAACGCTTTTACAAGGCGGACAAGGCGCGCAAGCGCGACTCCAAGGTCGGAACGGGACTGGGTCTTGCGATCGTCCGCAACCTGGTCGAGGCGCACGAAGGCACGATCCGCGTATCGAGCGCGCTTGGAGAAGGGACCGAGTTCAAGCTGCTGCTTCCGGCAGGGGAATAGCGGCGAACGAGACGAACTTTTGGCGGATCGACCAACATCGATTCAATAAATTTCAAATCCAAGCCGGGAGACGATGGATACATGAAACGAATGCTATTCGAGCGCCCTACGGATCATTATGACGAGCGCGTAATAGCGATCGACGAGCAGTTATGCCGGCTTCTGAAGGACCGAAAGGAAATATCGGGGGGTCATGCCGGATTCCCGCCGCTGGAATGGGTCGAACAACGTGCGCGCGAATTGGGACTGTACGAGGATTTTCTCAAGTCGGTGTTCGGATTGCTGATGAACGAATCGGTATTCAGGCCAGTCGTCGAGCCGGAGGGATTTAGGAAATATATTCCGGTCTTGTTGTCGCAGGAGCTTGGTGGGGAGTTATACACCTTAGCTTCCGTTCGACAGTACGTCAATGCGAGCGCGGTTACCATGCATGTCGATGCCAGCGAGACTTCCGCGTCTTTGGAAATGCGTATCCGCACCTTCTACGAGCTTGAAGTCGGTGCAGGCTATGACTGCAGGAAGGCCGACGGCGGCAGCTCAGGCAGCCACCTTTTTCAAGAATATATCGTCAGCCCTGCATTGCCGGACGACCTGACCGGCGTTACGTTCCATTTTACCGCGCACGCCAAGCCATTCCAAAAAGAACCGATAGAAAAGACGATCTCGTTTACCGTCTGAACCGCAAAAGACCGCCAGGCGCAATCGCCTGGCGGTCTTTAATCGTGAAGCGTTAGATAAGCTGAATTTCCTTGGCCGAGTTGAGGTCCGGCAGTTCTTCGAGCTGCGACAGAACGTCCTTCGGAACGGCTTTGTCGACGCCGAGCACCATGATAGCGGCACCGCCGACGATCTTCCGGCCGACCTGCATCGTCGCGATGTTGACGTCGTTCGTGCCGAGCAGCGTGCCGACGCGGCCGATGATACCTGGCTTATCGTGGTGAGAGATCAGCACCAGGTGACCTTGCGATTCGACGTCGACCGGATACTTATCGATTTGCGTGATGCGTGGACCGAAGCCATTAAGCAGAGCGCCCGCGGCGGAGCGTTCTTCGCGGCCGGTTTTCAGCGTGACCGTCACCAGGTTGGTGAAACCCTTGGCTGCCTGGGACTTAGTGGTGACGATGTTGACTTCGCGCATCTTGGCCAAGTGCATGGCGTTGACCGCATTCACTTGGTCGGAGCCGAGGTGATGGGCGAGCACGCCTTGTACGACTTGACGCGTCAAAGGCTGCGTGTCTACGTCGGCCAGTTCGCCGGCATAAGAGACGTTGATCTCCTTGACCGGACCATCGGTAATTTGCGCGGCGAAGCTTCCGAGCTTGCGGGCGAGCGTGAAGTACGGCTCGAGCTTCGCAAGCAGGTCGCCGGGTACAGGGGGCATGTTGACGGCGTTTTTATACGGTTCGTTTCTCAAGATGTGCAGCAGCTGCTCGGAAACGTCGATCGCGACGTTTTCTTGGGCCTCGACCGTAGAAGCGCCAAGATGGGGGGTGACGATGACCTTGGGGTGCTTCAGGAACGGATGGTCGGCTGCAGGCGGCTCCTCCTCGAATACGTCGAAGGCGGCGCCCGCGACGCGTCCCGCATCGATGGCTTCGATCAGCGCTTGCTCGTCGATGATGCCGCCGCGCGCACAGTTGACGATCCGTACGCCGGGCTTAATGACTTCGAACTGCGCTTTGCCGATCATATGGCGAGTCTCGGGCGTCAGCGGGGTGTGGACGGTGATGAAGTCGGCTCCGCGCACGACCTCGTCGACGGTGGCCAGCGTCACGCCCAGCTTGTCTGCGCGTTCTTCGGTAAGGAACGGGTCATAGCCGAGCACGTTCATGCCGAACGCCTTGGCGCGCGCCGCGACTTCGCTGCCGATCCGGCCCATGCCGAGTACGCCCAGCGTCTTGTTGCGAAGCTCGACGCCGACGAACGACTTGCGGTCCCATTCGCCGCCGATCGTCTTGGCGTAGGCTTGAGGGATGTGGCGAGCGAGCGCCATCATCATCGCGAACGTATGCTCGCAGGTCGTGATCGTGTTGCCGTCCGGCGCGTTGATGACGACGATGCCGCGCTTCGTGGCGGCGTCGAGGTCGATATTGTCCACGCCGACGCCGGCGCGGCCGATGACCTTAAGCGACTTGCCCGCGGTCATGATCCGCTCGGTGACGCGAGTCTGGCTGCGTACGAGCAGCGCGTCGTATTCGCCGATGATGGCGACGAGTTCGTCTTCGGACAGACCGGTTTTCTTATCGATGGAAATATCGCTTGCCTCGACGAGGAGCGAGATGCCGAGATCGCTGATCGGATCCGATACCAACACTTTAAACATAGTAATCCCCCTGTACTACGAAGTGATGAATATATAGAAAACACCCTAAAACCCCCGCGGCCCTACCGGACCAACAGCGTTTTGAGGGTGATCTCGTAAAAGCGGCGATTCTTATTGTAAAGCAACGCGACTTGAAAATGCAATGGAAAATGTGGAACAATCGCTGCCCGTTCGACGTAATATTACGTGTCCGAAGAGAAGAAGGGCAGCAGCGGCACGAGCTCCTTGGCGTAATACCTGGATTTAAGGGACAAATAGTCCCCGCTGCGAATCGCGTCCGTGCTGTTGAGCATGTCGACGATCGAACGGATCGTTTTTTGTTTCATCTTGGCGGCTTGGCCCGAATTGATGAATTGGTCGATCCTCGCGGTCAGGTCCTGCGGCAAGTAATCGTACTGGGCTCGGTTTAAGAACATGTACTGCGCGGTCACCGTGTTCTTGACCAGCAGCGGGAGCTTGGACCATTCCGTGTTCGCGAGCACGTTCGGCAGCTCATAGGCGTCGGGCAAGGACAAATTGACCGTGGCGCCCCACTTGAGCATCGAGTCGTAGTATTGGCTTTGCGCGAGCAGTCCGAGCCGGACCGCCTCGGTAAAGTAAGCGTCTTTGGAGACGCGCGCGAGCGCTTCTGCGGCCGAACCTTCGTTGGCATGCGCCGCGAGCTGTCCGAAGCTGCTCTCATACAGCTTCAGGCTCTTCAAATAATTGTTCTGCGCGTTCATGAGACCGGGCGTCAGGCTGGATACCGTCGTCACTTTAGACTCGTTGTACTTGCTCGCCGCCAGCTTCGCCAGCTCCTTCAGCGAGGAAGCTCGATCGACAGTATCGTCCGACTGCCAGCGCGTGCGGGCCGCGGACCACTCGGCCATCCATTCCCGATGCGGCTGAAATACGTTATGATAGAAGGATACGAGATCCTGCTGGGAATACGCATTGGGAGATTCGGCCGCTTTGGACGCCTGGGCGCCGGCCGGCTTCGCGTAGAGCGCTTCCGTACGGTCGGTGCCGACTTTGACGCCGCTGAAGAAGGCGGCGATCGCGACGATCAGAAAAAACAAAAAGCCCAGGGCGAAGATCAGGTCCGTTCGTGAGAGACGTTTTTCCATTTAAGACTCCTTGTGTAGATCGACATGATTAATTTAAGTATAAGGAAATGATTAGCATACGTACATAACAAAAATTTACATCAGACGAGGTAACATGCGTAAATTCGACATCAAAAACATTAAACTAAGAAAAGTGACCGTAGACGAACTCAGCGATAAGATGCTGCTCATCAATTTGTACGCCACGCAGGCGCTTACTTTCATTATCGGATTGGCCTGGGCGTTTTTTCAGGGGCAGAATATATTGGAAATATTCCGCTTTCAAGGTCCGCCGTCGTTTCTCTATTGGGCGGCCGGCTTGGCCGCGCTTGTGGTCGCGTTCGACATCGGCATATCCCGGTGGATACCGGACGAAGCGAAGGACGACGGCGGCGTCAACGAGCGAATCTTCCGCAATCGGCCGTTGTGGCACATCGCGCTGCTGTGCGCGGTCGTCAGCATTTGCGAAGAATTATTGTTCCGCGGGGCGATCCAGCATGCCTTCGGACCTTATTGGACGAGCATCGTATTCGCCGCCATTCACGTCAGATACCTTCGACACTGGATTCCGACGGGCATGGTATTCGCCATCAGCTACGGCCTTGGCTGGCTGATGACGTTCACGGGAACGATTTGGGCACCCATTTTTACCCACTTTTTAGTCGATCTGACGATGGGGATCATCATTCGGTACCGGAGGGAAGAGGAGTAATGAGCGAGGAGCGTCTTCCGACAGCATGGGATAAATACGTAGAAGCCAAGCGACATGCGTTGTCGCCGGACGAGAAGGAAGTCGCCGATCGCGAACCGCTGTCGATCGAACAGCTGGAGCTCGCGATTGCGGAAGCCGCGGCCGCATCGGGATTGCCCGAGACCGGCATGCCGCCCAGGGCGGCCGTGCATCCGTCGGCCCGCAAAAGCTACAGCAAATGGTTTTACCGCTTGCTGCTCGCCTTGTTCTCGGGGCTTGTCGGCTTTTTGCTCTGGTGGGGATACGAGCATTATTCCGCAGTTTAAAAAAAAGAGCGGCGCCTCCGATCGATTCATCGAAACGGAAAGGCGTCGCTTTTAAGTTCAGAAGCCGGTGTCGATGGCCGCAGGGTCGACGAATGCGTACCCCTTGCCTTCCAGCGTAGTCAGCAGCTGGTCCAGCGCATCGGCCGTCCAGGATAGCTCATGCATTAAAATGTTGCTGCCCGCATGGAGCTGATCCGTCACGTTATCGATGATCGCCTTCGTTTTGTCTTTGATTTTCGTGCCGGACATCGTCCAGTCCAACGATCCGTTCGACCAAGTCATGAACAGGAGTCCGTTGTCGGCCGCGATCTTGTGTACGTCGTCGTTCGCGGAAGCGTTGGGCGGCCGGAAGAACACGGGGCGCTTGCCTACCGTCGCTTCGACGATATCCTGGACCTTCCCGATCTGCGCTTTGATCGATTCGGCGTTTTCTTTGCCGAGCAGGATATGCTCGTACGAATGGTTGCCGATCGTTTGGCCGCGCCGGTCAATCTCTTTGAGCAGCTCCGGGTGCGCCTTGACCCGGTAGCCGTTGACGAAAAAGATCGCTTTGGCATGATGTTTATCCAACGTATCGAGGATCGGCTTCAGCGTTTTTTCGTCCTTCGGACCGTCGTCGAATGTCAGAAGCACGACTTTTGCGCTGTTCGCGGATTTGTCGATCGGCACGATATCGTAATTTTTGTTCATCTTGTACGTCTTCTCGGCGGACTGCGGCGTTGCCGGCGCGGTCGAAGAAGGCGAGGGCGAAGGCGTGGCGGATGGAGACGCGGTAGGCGACGGGTCTGCAGCAGGCGTCTTCGGGGACGCTGTCAAGGCGGGCGCCGGCGTTGAAGCTGCGGTCGGAACGGCGGAAGGCGATGCCTCCCCGTCCCCGTTGCCGCCGCATGCGGTCAGAGCGACGGCCAGCACGCCGGCGGCGCACCAGCCTTTGGCGGTTTTAGGCATGTGCATGACTTCCTTTCGGCTGAGCTGAAGCTTCTAACGATTGTACCATACCCGCCGCCCGAGGCGTCCAATCTTCTTCCTGAATTTAAGCGGGATGACACGGTTCGCGCAGGCCAAACTAAGCGTGGATTCGCGTTAGGCTTACCAGCGGTCAAAAATCGTGTAGAGGAGGCGATAGCATGAAGATGGCTACGTTCGTCATAGGCGGCATCGTGGGCGCGGCGCTGACTGTCGCGATTCGCCGCAGTCCGAAGTTGTCCGTCGCTGCCGGCATGCTCGGCCGCGAGCTTAAAAACCGCTCCTTCGGCATGAAAGAAGGCGCGATCGGCAAAATGTTTGACATGCGCTTCGGCTCGGATCATGTCGAACGCAGAGGCGAACAAGCAAACGAAAGCCTCAAGAGAACGGCGTCTAGAAATTCCGACCGGGACAGCCTCGGAGAGATCGCGAGCATCGTCTCCAAAGATCCCGGCGTACGCGAAGACGTAAACGAGATTCTCGCGGAGAGCGGACAGCATCGGATTTAAACGGCCCGCGGCGGCGTCGCGGCGCATTCCCGGAAGGGAGGCGCCAGACGCCGTTTTTTTATGCCAGACTCGCCTTCAGCCCGAAAAAGTCGCGTCAGCGGTTCATTCTATAGTTAAAATTGTGGGTTTTGGCTAGTGCATTTCGAGGGTAGAAGTGATAACATATGTTAAAGCACAAAATACACACGTATCGCCTGCCGCGTCATACGCTGTTATCACCCATCGTGTGCAGAAGGGAGGATCCTGTCATGAGGATGGAGCGGCTTAGCCAAGACAAGATTAGGATTTTCCTTACCTTTGACGATCTGTCGGAACGCGGGATCCAGAAGGAAGACATGTGGCGGGAAATTCCGAAAGTTCACGAGCTCTTCAGCGAAATGATGGATCAGGCTTACAGCGAGCTTGGCTTCGACGCTTCCGGCCCGCTGGCGGTCGAGGTGTTCGCGATGCCCGCGCAAGGCATGGTCGTCATCGTCACGAGGGGCAAAATGGAGAGGGATACCGAGGCTGGCGCCGAGGAAGAGCTCGACGAAGAAGTGTACGAAATGGAAGTCACGCTTGAACAGAGCGAAGCCATCATATATCGGTTCCGGGACATCGAGGACGCGATCGGCGCCGCGAAGATGCTGAAGTCCCAGATCACGGACGAGGGCAGGATGTACAAATACCAGAACCATTGGATTTTGTGCTTCGATCCGTCCACCGGCGAAAACGCGAACGACAACGCCCTTATCGCGATTCTCGCGGAATACGGCGACGCGACCTCCGTGACGCCTGCCGTGCTTGAAGAATACGGTCAGTTGGTAATCCCGGCCCATGCCGTGCAAGTGCTGACGGAGCATTTCGCCTGAATCGGCGCTCCCAGACGGACATGCTGCATAAAAACGGCGATCGTTTTTAATGCGGCTGTCCTTTTTTGCGCTTATGATACCAGAAGGAAAGGAGGGGATTCGCCGTGCTGATCTTCTCCGTGCTGGCTGCGGCTATCGCGCCCGGCCTCGCTTTACTCGCCTATTTTTACTGGAAAGACCGATACGATACGGAACCGCTGTCGATGGTGTCCAAAATGTTCGTGACCGGGGCGTTGATCGTGCTGCCGATCATGATCGTGCAGCGGGGGCTCATGATCTGGCTCGGCGAATCGCCCTTTGCGTTCTCTTTCGTCATCTCCGCCGGCGTCGAAGAGTTTTTCAAATGGTTCGTTCTCTATCATATCGTCTTCAATCATACCGAGTTCGACGAGCCGTACGACGGAATCGTGTACGCGACCGCGGTTTCGCTGGGGTTCGCGACGATCGAAAACGTGATGTACGCGTTCGCCGAGCCTGCCACCTTCGGCTCGCTGCTCGTCCGCGCGCTGCTGCCGGTATCCGGACACGCGCTGTTCGGCGTCGTGATGGGTTACTTCATGGGCAAAGCGAAGTTCTCCAAGGGCAAACAAGCCCGCTTGTTCCAGTCGATGGCGTTCGTGCTGCCTATCGCTTGGCACGGCATTTACGACTTTTTGATGCAGTCGCTGCCCAGGACGTGGATGTGGATCATCGTGCCGTTCATGCTTCTGCTTTGGTTCCGCGGCATCCGGTACGTCCAAAGCGCGAACGACGTCTCTCCGTTCAGGCTCATGCATCGCGAAGAAGGCGGTTAAGGCCCCGGAATTTGGACATAATGGTATTTAATAGTTCCGGGAGCGAGGGAAACCATTGAACAGCGTGCGCGTCAAAGTGACGATCAGATGCAAGTCCTGCGGGGAAAAGTTCATTTTGCGGGGCAAGCGGGAACGCGGAAAGGTCGATACCGGGTTCAGGCAGTGCGTCTGCGGCAACGCGGACCGATTCGACATCGAAGAAACGCATGCATAAAGGCGGCTCCTCATACCCACACTAACGGCAATCCGTAGTCTGGGAATGAAAGGGGCCGTTTTTTATGTACAAACGCTTGAGCGCAGTAATGTTTCCGCTTTGCGCGCTGCTGTTCGCGGGCGCCGTTTTTTGGGGATACCAGGAGCATCAAGAGAAAAACGCGGTGCTGATCAAGGCGGAAAACCAATACCAGCGGGCATTCCACGATCTGACGAACCATATGGGCAGCTTGCAGGAACAGCTCGGCAAGACGCTTGCGGTGAACAGCGCCTCTTACCGCATGCAGCGCAAAGGACTGGTCAACGTGTGGCGGCTCACGAGCCAGGCGCAAAACGAGGTGAATCAACTCCCGCTTACGTTGCTGCCTTTTAATCAAGCGGAAAACTTTTTGACTCGCATTTCCGATTTTGCGTACCGGACGTCGGTCCGGGACCTTACGAAGGAGCCGTTGTCCGACAAAGAGACGCAAACGATGCAGTCCCTTTACGCCAAAGCGGCCGATATCAACAAGGAACTGGGCAAAGTTCAGGATGCGGTCCTATCGGACCATCTCCGGTGGATGGACGTCGAGGTCGCGATCGCGAGCGCCGATCAAACGGCCGACAATTCCATTATCGACGGCTTCAAGACCGTGGACAAAAAGGTATCCTCCTATCCGGAAAACGACTGGGGACCTTCATCCGCTTCCCAGCATCTTCAGCGCGCGCACGGCCATGTCTCGGGGCCGAGGATCTCTGCGGAGGAGGCTCGCCGCAATGCGCGCGATTTCCTAGGCATCGCTTCGCTGGATACAGGCCGCGAGATTAAGATCACCGAAAACGGAGCCAAAACGGATCATCCGACCTACACGGCCACCGTGAGCGCGGATAAGGGTGTGTCCAGGGAAGCAGGAAAGCCGCGGATCGTTATGGACTTTGCTGCAAAAGGCGGCAAGCTGCTGTGGTTCATGAATCCGCGCGTCGTCAAGACTCGGAGTTTAAGCGTCGGAGCCGCCAAACAGAAGGCGATCGAATTTTTGAAGGAGAAGGGCTATCCTTCCATGGCGCCGGTCACGTACGACGAATACGATCATGTCGCGGTATTCACCTTCGTAGCCGAGAAAAACGGCGTGTTGATCTATCCCGACAAAGTGACCGTGCGGATCGCGCTGGACAACGGGGAGGCCGTCGGCCTGCAAGCGGCCGACCATGTCTACCACGAAGCCGGCATCGCCGTCGGCAAAGCGTCCGTCGACGAAGTCAAAGCCAAGTCGGTGCTTCATCCGAAACTCCAGGTAACCGGCCATCATCTGGCCGTCATCGAGAACGACGAAGACAAAGAAGTGCTGTGCCACGAATATACGGGCAAAATCAACGGGGCGCAGTATCGCATATACGTTAATGCGGACACGGGCATCGAAGAGAAGGTCGAACAAATCCCGGATTCGGCAAGGGCGATTTTGTAGCCTTTCCGGCTGAACGCGCCGGACCGGTAAGCGGTCCGGCCGATTTCAACTATTTTGACCGCCTGGCATCTGCCGCCGGACAAGCGATCGTGCTATAATGCAAAGGATAATACGAACTTTAGAACGAGGTTCGCATTTATTCGACATTATACAGCAGTCGCATGGAGGTGCAGCGTGCTTCCCAAGATAGGTCAAATGCTCTACATTCAGCCCCATGCGGCGACCAACGACGGCGGGGCGCCAGACATGCTCAGATCACGGGTCACGGACGCGGACGAGCGGTTTTTGTACGTGGATATCCCCATCGACGAGCAGACGCGCAGGCTTCATCGGACCCAGCCCGGGGACGAACTCAAGCTTACATACTTTACGTCCGAGGGCGTCAAGCACCAGTTCGGCGCCCACGTCCATTCGATACGCAGGGAAGGCATCAGCCAGCTGGTCATTCCGAAGCCCGATCCGGATGAAATCACCAGGGAGCAGCGCAGAAGCTTCCTTCGCGTCGAAGCGCAGCTCGAGATTGCCGTCCGTCTCGGGGAGAAGCTGCGGTTTACGGCGCTGACCGACGATGTCGGCGGCGGCGGCGTATCGTTCAGGTGCGACCGCAAGTGGCCGATCACGCCGAATATGAAAGCAAGCTGCTGGCTGCTGTTGAACTATAAATCCGGCGCCGTCTCGCATGCGCAATTCGAAGCCGAGATCGTCCGGATCGTACCCGTCGAGCCGCATCACAATTTGGTCATGATGCGGTTTCAGGACATCCAGGATACCGACCAGCAGAAGATCATCCGGTATTGCTTCGAAAAGCAGCTCGAGCGCAGAAAAGATTAGGCGTAGAGGGGCAGTGGCGTCATGAACGGCGAAGGAGACCGCAGGCGTTCGGATCGCGGACGGGCGGCGGAGCGCGTCGACTTATACTTGCGCACGGCGGTTTTGGCCGGCGCGATCTTGCTCGTAATCGCGCAGCTGCTGCTGCGCGTACCCGAGATCAGAACGCTGATCGTCCCCGCCGAACGCGCCGAAGGAATACCTTATGAAGCCGGATAGACCCACGTCTATTCGGCTTGCCTTTTTTGCATCTGAATATATGCTGTGGTATAATTTGTTCATTCGTGCGCAGGCGGTCGCCGGCTGGTTTTATGCTTAAGCAGGCGTTGCCGAGCAGCTTCGTCTCCGCCTTGCCGCAGGCCGATGGACCTCTTGTCTAATCGACCGGATGCATCAATGTTTGTGCGCTCTAGGAGGCTTGTTGCTACTTCATGAATGAACGTTATCCGCACCGCATCAACATCGCGATCGACGGACCGGCCGGAGCGGGCAAGAGCACGGTCGCCAGGCTGGTCGCCAGCGAGCTTCAATACGTTTACGTGGACACGGGCGCCATGTACCGCGCCGTCACCTTCGTCGCGCAGTCCCGCGGGCTTCGGTTGGACGACGAGGACGGCTTGGCATCGCTCGCGTCGGGACTCGACATCTCGCTGCTTCCCGGCGAAGGGGGCCAGATCGTACTGGCGGACGGCAAGGACGTCACGGGCTTGATTCGCACGCGCGAAGTGACGGCGTCCGTCTCGCTCGTTTCCGCGAATGCCGCCGTCCGGACCCGCATGTCCGAGCTTCAGCGCCTGATGGCTGCCGCCAAGGGCGTCGTCATGGACGGCCGCGACATCGGGACGCATGTCCTTCCCGACGCCGAGCTCAAGGTTTTCTTGACCGCTTCGCCGCGGGAGCGCGCGACACGCAGGTTTTTGGAGCTTGGGGAAAAGCCCGGCTTAACGCTCGATCAGCTCGAAGAAGAGATCGCTTTACGCGACCGGATGGACAGCGAGCGCGATATCGCGCCGTTGCGTCAGGCCGCGGACGCCTTGCTGATCGATTCGACGGGGCGCTCGATCGCCGAGATCGTGGACGAGATCGTATCGCTCGGCCTTAAGGCCGCGCAGGCGATCGCCGCAAGGGAGAATTGACCGATGCTTTACCGATTTGCGAGATTGCTGCTGAGAGTCCTGTTCAAGCTGCTGTACCGCTTTGAAGCCATAGGCGCGTCGCGGATTCCCGCTGAGGGCGGCGTGATCCTGGCCAGCAACCATACGAGCCTCCTCGATCCGATCGCGCTCGGAATCGGCGTCGAACGCAAGGTCCACTATATGGCGAAGGCGGAGCTGTTCAACATTCCGGGCTTAGGCGCGCTGATTGCGAACCTGGGCGCTTTTCCGGTAAAACGAGGCGGCGTCAGCAAAGAGGCGATCCGCACGGCGATCGGCATTCTGCGCGAAGGAAAAGTGATGGGGATCTTCCCCGAAGGGACGCGCAAAGACGTCGGTCTCATGGGCAAGCGGGGCGCGATGAGCATGGCGCTGCGCGCCGGTTCGGCAGTCGTGCCGGTAGCGCTTGTCGGCAGCTATCGTCCCTTTACGAAAATGAAGGCCGTGTACGGGGCGCCGCTCGATATGGAGAAGCTTGCGGGCGACGGTTCGCCGGAAGCCCAAGAAGCCGCTACCGAGCTGCTGATGTCGAAGATCAAGGAAATGCTGAATACCGGCAAGCCCGCGCAATAATTTAATTCTTCCGGAGCATACTACGGTCATTCGTCCTATTTTTATACTTAAGTGATTTAAACCCCGCGTCGCGGGTTTAAATAAAGTTGTGGTAGAACTGAGGAGGTTATTTCCATGTCTGAAGAAATCAATGTCCAGGAATCCGCCGCGCAGGAGCCTGTCGCTGCCGACAATGCCGCAGAGACGGTAACGCAAGACGAGCTGGAGAACGTCGTATCGCTGAAGAAGGGCGATACCGTGAAGGGAACCATCGTTAAAATCGAAGACAACCAAGCTTATGTAAGCCTTGGATATAAATACGACGGTGTCATCCCGCTTCGCGAGCTCTCCAACGTCAACCTGGAGAATGCCTCCGACGCCGTTCAGATCGGCCAGGAAGTAGAAGCGAAGGTCGTCAGCATCAATGACGAAAAGGCAAGCCTCGTCCTTTCTAAGCGTCAAATCGACGGCGCGAAGGCATGGGATGATCTCCAAAGCAAATTCGATAACGGCGAAGCGTTCGAAGTTACGGTTGCCGACGTCGTCAAGGGCGGCCTGGTCGCCGACGTAGGCGTTCGCGGCTTTATCCCGGCCTCGATGGTCGCACGCACCTTCGTCGAAGATTTCTCCGATTACAAGGGTCGTACGCTTCGCGTAAAAGTGAAGGAAATCGACCGCGAAAACAACAAAGTGATTTTGTCGGCGAAGGAAGTGCTCGAAGCCGATTACGAAGCGCAAAAGCAATCGGTTATGGCATCCCTGCAACCGGGTCAAGTGCTCGAAGGCACGGTTCAGCGCCTGACTCCGTTCGGCGCGTTCGTCGATATCGGCGGCGTAGACGGACTGGTTCACGTTTCCGAGATCGCCTGGAACCACGTGGCGCATCCGGCCGACGTCGTTTCCGAAGGCCAAAAGGTCAACGTGAAGGTTCTGAGCGTCGACACGTCGATCGGCAAGATCAAGCTGAGCATCAAGGCCGCTCAACCGGGTCCGTGGGAATCGGTCAACGGCAAGTTCAATACCGGCGATGTCGTCACCGGCGTCGTGAAGCGTCTCGTGAGCTTCGGCGCATTCGTCGAGATCGCGCCTGGCGTCGAAGGCCTCGTGCACATCTCCCAGATCGCGCACCGTCACGTCGCTACGCCGCATGAAGTGCTGAAGGAAGGCCAAGAAGTTCAAGCGAAAATTTTGGACTTCAACCCGGCCGAGAAGCGCGTATCGCTCTCCATCAAGGAGACCGAAGAAGCGCCTGCTCAACAAGAGCGTGCGCCGCGCGAACCGAGAGGCAGACGCGAAGAAGCAAACATCCCGGCTCCGGAAAGCATGAGCTTCACGCTTGCCGAGAAGTTCGGCGACAAGCTGAGCAAGTTCAAGTAAAAAACGAACCACATAGACGACAGGCGCTGCAGAAGCTTTTCTGCAGCGCCTTTTTGCGTCTCGAAAATGATCCTTTTGAGGACGATTAAGCTGCGCATACTAAGGAATGGAAAGGAATCGGGCTAGAGGAGGAGAAGGTCATGATTACGGCAAAGTGGCTGGCCGGCCATCACGAACTGATCGGCGTGACGTTAGGCACGTTATTCGGTTTTTTGGCACGCGTCGTCATGCTGCGTAGCGATTACAGGCAGTACCCGGCCTATCCGCACGGCAAAATCATACATCTAGCGCTCGGGCTCATCGCCGGCGCCTTAGGCGCGGTTGCCGTTCCCGCGCTGATGAGCAAGGATTATACGGCGATCACGTTTTTGTCGCTCGCGGCGCAGCAATTCAGGGAAGTGCGCAACATGGAGAGGGGAACGCTGACCGCAATCGATCACCAGGAGCTCGTCCCGCGCGGCGCGACCTATATTGAGGGCATTGCCGTCGTTTTCGAAGGACGAAACTATTTGTCGATAGCGACTGCGCTTCTGGTGAGCTTTGCGGCGACGATATTCGGCTGGATCTGGGGCGTGCTGCTTGGGATCGTATGCATCGGAGTCGTGCTGCGGTTCATGAAAGGGAAAACGATCAAGGATGTCGCGGAAGTATCGTTCGCGCCGGTGAAGGCGGAAAACGCGAGCGTTACGGTCGGAACGGTCTATATGATGAATGTCGGGCTCGAATCGGACCTCGAGATCATCCGAAAGCAGGCGATCGGCTTTATCCTCACGCCCGTGAGCGATGATGCGAAAGTAACCCTTTCTAACTTAGGTCTTAGGCAGGCGATCCTGCACGATTTGTCGACAAGGCTCGGCGTGTATAGGGATGACGGAGAACCTTCCCTTTTGCCGATCGCGAAGCTCGATTTGGATACCGGGGCGCTTGGCGTGCTGATTCTGCCTAGGGAACATGGGATGGAAAAGGCGCTAAAAGCGATGCGCGACGTCCCGCTGCTCGAATCGGCGGTCCGCAGGCCTACGAAGGCCAACAAGACGAAGGGAGAGCCCGCCCATGGCTAAAATCGTCATGCTCGTGACGACGGATCCGACCAATATATCCGAAGGCTCAGCCGCATTGATCGCAAAGTCGGAGGAGGAGCTGCAAAACTTGGCGAATATGCTGGAAAAAATACTGGACTGCGCCGCTCATAAATTGAAGGACGGCCTGTTTATGATCGTCGATCGGCATTAGCGAACGCGCCGGTGCGCGCATGCAGAGGTACCGTTAGCCAAGGCGGGGTATTTTTGTTATGATACTCTTTGTATGATTCAGAGGAATCCCTTAAGGAGTGAAAGCATGGCAAGACCTGTCATTGCCATCGTAGGACGTCCCAACGTGGGGAAGTCGACGATTTTTAATCGCATAATCGGTGACCGCCTGGCCATCGTCGAAGATAAGCCGGGCATTACGCGCGACCGTATCTACGGCACCGGCGAGTGGAACGGCCGCAGCTTCAGCGTTATCGATACCGGCGGTATCGAGATCGACGGCGAAGACGGCATGCTTCGTCTCGTCCGTATGCAGGCTGAGCTCGCGATCGAAGAGGCGGATCTCATCGTGTTTATGGCCGACGCCAAGTCGGGCGTTACGAACGCGGACGAAGAGGTCGCCCAAATTTTGTTCCGTTCGGGCAAGCCGGTCGTCGTTGCCGTGAACAAGGTGGACAACCTTCAACGCATGGACGACATTTACGAATTTTACAGTCTTGGATTCGGCGATCCGATCGCGCTCTCGGGTTCGCATGGCATCGGGATCGGCGACCTGCTCGAGGCTTGCGTGGAGCGTCTGCCTGCCGGCGAAGACCAGGAGTACGACGACGATGTGATCAAGGTCGCGCTCATCGGACGTCCGAACGTCGGCAAGTCCTCGCTCGTGAACGCCATCCTGGGCGAGGAGCGCGTCATCGTCAGCGAGATCGCGGGCACGACGCGCGACGCGATCGATACGCCGTTCGCGAAGGACGACCAGCGCTACGTCCTGATCGACACCGCCGGCATGCGCAAGCGGGGCAAGGTGTACGAGACGACCGAGAAGTACAGCGTCATGCGGTCGATGAAAGCCATCGAGCGCGCGGACGTTGTGCTCGTCGTCATCAACGGCGAAGAAGGCATCATCGAACAGGACAAGCATATCGCGGGATACGCTCACGAGATGGGCAAGGCATCCGTCTTCGTCGTCAACAAGTGGGACGTCGTCGAGAAGGACGACAAGACGATGCAGCACTTTACCAATACGATCCGCGATCACTTCCTGTTCATGTCTTATGCGCCGATCGTATTCCTTTCCGCGCTGACGAAGTCCAGGCTGCACCGCCTGCTGCCCGTCATCGATCGAGTCGCCGAGCAGCACGCGATGCGCGTGCCGACGCATCTGCTCAACGACGTCGTCGCGGACGCGGTGGCGATCACGCCGCCGCCGACGGACAAAGGACGCAGGCTGCGCGTGAACTACGCCACGCAAGTGTCCGTCAAACCGCCGACGATTCTTATTTTCGTGAACGATCCGGAATTGATGCATTTCTCGTACGAGCGTTATTTGGAAAACAAGATTCGGGCCGCGTTCGACTTCGAGGGCACGCCGCTGCGCCTCTTCACGCGTCGCAAGTCCGATCAGGAATAGGAGAGAACCGAATTGCTGCCAGCCGTCATCGCCGTCGTCGTCAGTTATTTGCTCGGTTCCGTCTCCTTCAGCATCCTGTTCGCCCGCTGGCTGCGCAAGATCGATATCCGCCAGCATGGCAGCGGCAACGCCGGCGCGACGAATACGCTTCGCGTACTCGGCAAAGGACCGGCGATCGCCGTTTTCCTGCTGGACATCGCCAAGGGGCTCGTTGCCGTCGCACTCGGCCAAGCGATCGCCGGGGAGCAAGGCTCCTGGCTCGCGGTCGCTTGCGGGCTGGCTTCGATCGCCGGGCACAACTGGCCGCTTTATTTCCGCTTCAAAGGCGGGAAAGGCATTGCGACGACAGTGGGCGCACTCATCTACCTGGCGCCGCTGCCTGTCGTCGCAGCGGGCGTCGTAGCCATTATCCTTATCGTTATTACGCGGTACGTATCGCTCGGATCGATGGTTTTTGCCATGCTCGTACCGGTCATTCTCGGCTTGGCGGGCGAGATCGGTCCCGTTTTTTTTGGGGCGCTCGTATTAGCGCTGCTGGCCATCGTCCGTCACCGCAAAAATATCGTCAAGCTGATGAACGGTACCGAGAACAAAATCGGCGCCAAGAAGAAGGAGGATTCGCATGGCATCTAGCCAAGTTACCGTCCTGGTAGCCGGCAGCTGGGGCACGGCGCTCGCCTGCGTGCTCGCGGACAACGGCCACCAAGTCAAAGTATGGACGCGCGGTGCCGCCCAAGCGGAAGAGATCAACGAATCCCATACGAACCGCAAATACTTGAAGGATGCCGAACTGCCCAGGTCGCTTCGGGCGACGACGGACATGGCCGAGGCGCTTCGCGAAGCGGATGCCGTCGTGTTCGTGGCGCCATCCTCGGCCATGCGCGAGGTCGCGAAGGCGGCCGTGCCTCATCTCAAGCCGGGCGCGCTCGTCGTTCATGCGACCAAAGGATTTGAGACAGGCAGCTTAAAGCGGATGTCCCAAGTGCTCTCCGAAGAGCTGGGACGCGCCGAAGGCTCGATCGTCGTGCTGTCCGGGCCGAGCCATGCCGAAGAGGTCGTCCTCCGATTGCCGACGACGGTCGTCGTCGCCGCCAGCGAGCTGGAGCAGGCGGAAGCCGCCCAGGATTTATTTATCAACGATGCCTATTTCCGCGTCTATACGAATCCCGACTACATCGGCGCGGAGACCGCTGGCGCCATCAAAAATATCATCGGCCTAGGCGCAGGCTTGTCGGACGGTCTCGGCTTCGGCGTCAACGCCAAATCCGCGCTCGTCACCCGCGGCCTGGCCGAGATCGGCCGATTGGGGTCCGCCATGGGCGCCCATATGCTGACGTTCGCGGGCCTCGCCGGCGTAGGCGACTTGATCGCGACATGCACGAGCAGACACAGCCGCAACTATCGCGCGGGCGAGCTGCTGGCACAGGGGCTTGGCTACGAAGAGGTCCAAGAGCGGATCGGGATGGTCGTCGAAGGCGTCCGCACGACGCTCGCGGCCTCCAAGCTTGCCGTCCAGTACGGCGTCGAGATGCCGATCACGGCGCAGCTCCACGCGGTGCTCTTCGAAGGAAAGGCTCCGCTGCAAGCGGTAGAAGCGCTCATGGGAAGAGTGCGTACGCACGAGATCGAAGAGACCGTTCTTTTCAACCGTACATAACGAATGCCGCACCCGTCTTCATGCCAGCCCACACCGCCGCCCCCCGTGCTTCATAGGATACAAAGCATGAGTTGCGGAGGAGGGGAAGCATGGACAAGAAGATCTCCAAGGATGTTCTTAATTCGGTCAGCAAGAAGACGGGCAAGCCCGTAACGGAAGCGTCGCTCAAAAAAATCGCGCAAAAGGTGTCCCCGGACATCATGCAAAACGAAGCGCAAATCCGCCAGCTGATCAAGCAGGTATCGGGCACGGCGGGCGTGCCGGTATCGGAAGACACGATCAAGGAGATCGTAGGCGCCGTCAAAAAAAGCGGATTGAACATCGGCAATCTCGAAGGACTTATGAAAATGATGCTCAAAAAATAAAGGCGAAGCCGCGATAGCCCCCTCCCTTGCACGGGGAGCGGGGCTTTTTCGCATGTCCGGCGTCTTAGAACGTGAATGGCTTCAAGCTGGCGAAGCATCCCATTCATTGAATTCGCGCAATCGGGCAACCTGAAGCAGAATCAATTCAAACCGAATGCCGGAAGGGGAGACAGACTGCCATGACGATGGATACGAACGTCCGCGACCACTTTCTGGCAGCCGTCAGACAGCGTCGCAGCTTCTACGGCATCAGCGACGAAGCGGTCGTGCCGGACGAGCGGATCGAGGAGATTATTAAGGAAGCGGTCAAGCATACGCCGTCTTCGTTTAACTCCCAGAGCGCCAGAGTCGTGCTGCTGCTGAAGCAGGAGCACAAGAAATTTTGGAACATCACGACGGAGACGCTTCGCAAAATCGTCTCAGACCCTGAGCAATTCAAAGCGACGCAGGACAAGATGAACGCTTTCGCCGCCGGGTACGGCACCGTGCTCTTTTTCGAGGATCAGACGGTCATTGAAGGCTTGCAGCAGCAATTCGCGTCCTACAAGGACAATTTCCCGAAGTGGTCGGCGCATTCTTCCGGCATGCATCAGTTCGTCGTGTGGACGGCCCTCGAGACGGAAGGCTTCGGCGCCTCCCTGCAGCACTACAATCCGCTCGTCGACGAAGAGGTCAAGCGGACCTGGGGATTGCCCGACAGCTGGTTGCTGATCGCGCAAATGCCGTTCGGCAAACCGGTCGCGCAGCCGGGGGAGAAAACGTTCAAGCCGCTGGAGGAAAGAATCAAGATTTTTAAATAAAAGCGAGAGGCCGCCGGAGCGAAGCAACGGCGGTTTTCGTCATTTTTGCGCCCGAAACGCGATTGTCACCCTAGAATGTGGTATAATATGTTCCGTTTTATAGGATCGAAAACCGGCCGTTCGCGTCTACGCGCGAGGGTCCTCGTTATACATATGGCTGCAGGGTTAGGGAAGGGACTGTTATCTTGCAATGGATCCGATGATGAAAATGTGGGTGTCGTTCGTCGGCATCGGACTTATGGTGTTGTCGGCGGTGCTGATCATGCTCGCCAGGGCGAAGACCAAGGGCGCGCTGCGCATCGCGATCTCCTTCGTCTCCTTCATCATGCTGCTCGTCGGCATGGTGTGCGGACTTATATCGATCATCTGACAACGAAGAATCAAGCCGGAGGAATTGGCGATGCTGACGTTAAAAGGTAGAACGATCGAAGCGCGTCTCGAGCCGCGAGTCGGCGCTACGCTGCTGGAGCTTGCGCTTGGCGCGGGCGTCGATTGGCAGTTCAATTGCTCGAGGGGGACCTGCGCGCGCTGCCGCTGTCTTGTTACGGAAGGCGGCGAGCATCTGGAGGAATCGACCGACGCCGAATGGGACCGTCTCGGACCGGACGAGCTGGATGCGGGCTTTCGACTTGGCTGTCAGGCGCGAATCGAGACGGCGGGCGGCACGATTTCGGCCGTCAACCGGACGTACTTTTAAGGAGCTGAAGACATGCCGATGGTAGGAGCGGGAGCGGACGAGGACTTCCTGCGCGCACTGTCCGCTTTTGCGGCGTTGACCGGGGACTGCGACGCGCGCTGGGTGGTCGGAGGCAGCGCCGGACTCGCGCTTCGGGGAGCGCGGCTCGCTTCGGCGCCGAGAGACCTGGACATTTATGCGGATGCCGCCGCTGCCGCCGCTCTTCATGAACGAGTAGCCGGCTGGGCCTCGGACGTTCCGGCTTGGGACGAGACGGGACGCTATCGTTCGCTGCTGTCCCATTACAGGTACGGCGGCGTGACGATCGAGCTTGTGGGGGATTTCGAGGTTCAAGCGCCCGGCTCTCGCTATCGGACCGAAGTCGACGCCTTTTTATACGCGCATGGGGACGATTGGACGCCATACGATGGCGCCCGGCCGATCCGCCTTATGCCGCTCGGGCATGAACTGATTTTTAACCTGCTGCGCGAGCGCCGGGACCGCGCGCTCGAAGCGGCCCGGCTAATCCGGAACGAGCCGGAAGCGCACCTGCCTGCGCTTCAGCGGCTAGCCGCGAGACAGTCGCTGTCCGGCGACATAAGGAGCGAGCTGCGGCGACTAACGGCCGCGAAGCCGGAGGAGGGCGCTGACGATGGGCGATAAAGGCGGCTGCGAAGTCGAGTTCGGACCGGAAGGGCAAGTGGCGAACGTCAGGCCGGGCACGACATTGCTCGAAGCGTCCAGAAGGGCGAGGGCGTCGGTGCGCACGCGATGCGGCGGCGTGGCCGGCTGCCTCATGTGCAAGGTGGACGTGCCTCCGGCATACGAGGACGCGCTCACGCTGCCGACGGAAGCTGAGCGGCGCAAGCTCGGTCCGCTGCTGGAACAGGGCGTCAGGTTGTCATGCCAGGCTCGGGTCCGACGCTCTCTTCGGGTCGAGATTCCCGAGGACCCGCTCAAGGCAGCCGTTCGCAGGCAGCTTGAACGGCAGCGCTCGGACGATCTATGGTAAACGACAAGCCGATAATAAAGGCGTACACGGGGGGCTTTTGGACTTGAACATAACGCAATGGATGATTAACGGCCGACTGGCGGCTAAGCGAGCTGCCATGTTCGCAGTCGCGCTTGCGCTGCTGCCGCTGGCAGGCTGCTTGTATCCGGACGAATACACGCCTTCGAATCAAGTGTCGGCCAAGGAAGCGGTGAGCGCCGTCCAGGCCGCGGTCGACAGCTACCGCAAGGACACGGGGCTCCTGCCGATCGAAAATGCTTCGGAGGGGACGCCGCCATACGAGAAGTTCCGTCTCGACTTCGCCAAGCTGAAGCGGATGGGCTACGTAACTGATATTCCGAAGGAAGCGTTCGAGAGCGGCGGCTCCGGCCAATTTCTCATCATCGACGAGGAAAGCGATCCCAAAGTGAAGCTGCTGAACCTGGCCGTCTATCAGGCGATCGGCGCGGTCCAGTCGAAGGTGAACGCTTACGTGCTCAAGCATAAAGGGAAACAGCCGGTATCGGACGAGCTGTATCCGGACTTCCGCAGCATCGATTACAAGGCGCTCGGCATCGACGATCCGGCTATCCGCAGCATGTACACCGGCCGGGTGCTCGAGCTCATGATCGATCCGGGCAGCACCGTCTACGCGGATTACGGCATCGATATCGTCAAGGCTTTGGAAAAGTCGCAAGCCAAGCCGAGCGAGGCGGACGATCTGCGAGCGCTGCTGGCGGACGAGTCGTTTTACGTCCCCGTCAAATCGCCGGTATATCGCTTGGTCGACGGCGAGCCGCGGGCTTATCTTAAATAATGTGCCACGGCCATCGATGGCCGAGCCGAACCGTTCCGCTTGCGGAACGGTTTTTTTGTTGCTTCTTCGGACATAGGCGCTCTCTTCCTGTCATAAGATCATTTGGATGAGCGAACGGCGGGCGGGGCGCTTCAAAAATTACGACTTCTCGTCATATTCGCCGGCATGGCACATACAATGATACTAGTCCAAGTTCATGTACGAGTCCGTCGCGCTGACGGAACCGCAGGCTTCGCGATTACGAAGGGGAGGGAATCTCAGTGGAAAAAGTGGATATTTTCAAAGATATCGCCGAACGTACGGGCGGCGATATCTACCTCGGGGTCGTCGGCGCCGTCCGGACAGGCAAATCGACCTTTATCAAGCGATTCGTGGAAACGGTCGTGCTGCCGAACATCGCACATGAAGCGGATCGCGTCAGGGCGGTCGACGAACTGCCGCAGAGCGCGGCGGGCCGTACGATCATGACGACGGAGCCCAAGTTCGTGCCGAACAACGCCGTTCAGATCAAGGTCGGCGAAGGCCTCGAGGTCAACGTGAGGCTCGTCGATTGCGTCGGCTATGCGGTCGAGGGCGCCAAAGGCTACGAGGACGAAAACGGTCCTCGCATGATCACCACGCCTTGGTTCGAGGAAGCGATTCCTTTCCAGGAAGCGGCGGAGATCGGCACGCGGAAGGTGATCCAGGAACATTCGACCCTGGGCGTCGTCGTAACGACCGACGGTACGATCGCGGAAATTCCGCGCAGCTCCTACGTCGAGGCGGAGGAGCGCGTCATTGCAGAGCTTAAGGAGGTCGGCAAGCCGTTCGTGCTGATCGTCAACTCGACGAGGCCGAAAAGCGAAGAAGCGCTGGCGCTTCGCGCCGAGCTTGCCGCCAAATACGATATACCCGCCATCACGCTGAGCGTGGCGTCGATGGGCGAGGACGAAGTGCTGGGCGTTCTGCGCGAGGTGCTCTACGAGTTCCCCGTTCACGAAGTCAACGTCAACCTGCCGAGCTGGGTCATGGTCCTGCAGGAGCAGCACTGGCTGCGGTCGAGCTACGAAAATTCGGTCCGCGACACCGTCCGCGACATTCGCCGTCTGCGCGACGTTGACCGCGTCGTCTCGCAGTTCCTCGAATACGACTTCGTCGACCGCGCCGGCCTCAGCGGCCTCAACATGGGCCAAGGCGTCGCCGAGATCGACCTGTACGCGCCGGATGAACTGTACGATCGGATCCTGCAGGAGGTCGTCGGCACGGAAATCCGCGGCAAGGACCACTTGCTGCAGCTGATGCAGGAGTTCTCCCACGCCAAGCGGGAGTACGATCGCTTCGCCGAGGCGCTCGAGATGGTGAAGACGACCGGCTACGGCATCGCGGCGCCGACGCTCGCGGAGATGCAGCTCGACGAGCCGGAGCTCATCCGGCAGGGCTCGCGCTTCGGCGTCCGGCTCAAAGCGACCGCGCCATCGATCCATTTGATCCGCGTCGACGTCGAATCGGAGTTCGCGCCGATCATCGGCACGGAAAAGCAGAGCGAGGAGCTCGTGCGCTACCTGATGCAGGACTTCGAAAAGGATCCGATCAAGATCTGGGATTCCGACATCTTCGGGCGCTCGCTCCACTCCATCGTCCGGGAGGGCATCCAAGGCAAGATCGCCATGATGCCGGACAACGCCCGCTACAAGCTGCAAGAAACGCTAGGCCGAATCATCAACGAAGGCTCGGGCGGACTCATCGCCATTATCCTTTAAATGCAAAGCCCGCCCGCCGTATAAGGCGCGCGGGCTTTTTTGCGTTGCGGGGCCGGAGGGGGACGACAGGTTCTTATTTTATTCTTGTTATATCGACATCGTTCGCCTAAAATAGATTCTTGTGTATGCCTGCTGAAAGTTTTATAATCACAAAAACCCATTGACATACTTGGAAATAATGATTATATTTATTTACAGAATGATTTAATAGATTAGGGAGGCCATTCTAGTGAAAAAGCAATTTCGTTTTGGGACCTGGCTCGCGCTGACGATGGCGCTTGTTCTGCTCCTGGCCGCTTGCGGCAACAAAAACAATAACAATGCCGCATCCAGCGGCTCGCCATCGGTATCGCCGTCCGCTTCGGCATCCGGGTCGGCATCGCCTTCCGCATCCGACGCCGGCGGAGACGCTGATGCGCTTAAGGGCAAGAAGATCGCGCTGATCATGCGCCTCAACACGGGCACGTTTTCCGCCCAGTACGTCGACGGCGTCAAAAAGCAAGTCGAGAAGTTCGGCGGCCAGTTGACCGTCATTCCTTCCGACAACAAGCTCGACGTCATGGCGACGAACCTTGACGCAGCCGTCACCCAGAAGTACGACGGCATCCTGCTCGACCACGGCGACGCAGGCGCGCTGACCGCGGGCGTGGACAAGGCGATCGCGGCCGGCATCCCGGTCGTGGCGTTCGACTCGGGTCTGACCAACGCCGGCGTCACGAGCATCGCGCAGAACGACCAGAAGATGGCCGAGCAGACGCTCGCGGCGCTCTCGAAGGATTCGGGCGGCAAAGGCAGCATCGTCAAGATTTGGGTTGCCGGCTTCCCGCCGATGGAGTCCCGCCAGATCGCCTACAAGGCATTCTTGGACGCTAACCCGGACATTAAAGAAATCGCGGCGTTCGGCACCGCGGACGGCGCGCAGCTCGACGCGCAGACGAAGACCGAAGCGATCCTCAAGCAATATCCGGAAAAGGGCAGCATCACCGCCATCTGGGCGGCTTGGGACGAATTCGCCAAAGGCGCGGCCAATGCGGTCAAGCAAGCCGGTCGCGACGAGATCAAGATTTACGGCATCGACCTGAGCGACGAAGACCTCGCGCTGATTCAAGATCCGGCGAGCCCTTGGGTCGCTTCCGCGGCCGTCGATCCGGCATCGATCGGTCAAGTCCAAGTCCGTTACCTGTACCAAAAGCTGCACGGCGACGAAACGCCTCCGACGGTTCAGCTCGACTCCGTATACGTGAGCCGCGACGCGCTGCCGACGGACAAGAAAGTAACGACCGCCGATCTGTCCCAATACGTGGACGGATGGGGCGCGAGCGACACCGGCAACACGGATTACCTCAAGGCGCTTGAGCAATCCGTCGGCGCCAAGTAAAATAGGGTAGGCACGAGGACGGCGCGGGATTCTGACCGCGCCGTCCTGTATTGCGATCGGAGAGATATATCGAAAGGAGGAGCGGAAATGAGCGACGCCTTAGCGCTCGCGATGAAAAACATATCGAAATCGTTCGCCGGCGTAAGCGCGCTCGATGGCGTCGATTTTACGCTGCGTCCGGGGGAAGTGCATGCCCTGCTCGGCGCGAACGGCGCCGGCAAAAGCACGCTGATGAAAATATTGTCCGGCGCTTACGCCGCGGACGGCGGCACGATCCAGGTCGGAGACCGGAAGCTGTCGATTGCGTCGCCTGCCGACGCCAAGGCGGAAGGCATTCACTGCGTATACCAAGAGGTCGACACCTCCTTGGTGCCGCATCTCACCGTGGCGGAAAACATGATGCTCGACCGGATCGCGGCAGGCAAGGGACCGATGTGGATGAACTGGGGCGCCATCGGCCGGGAGGCGGAAGCGGTGCTCGCCCGGATCGGATCGCGTATCCCGGTCAAGCGCAGGGCGGACGAGCTTACGCTGGCGGAAAAGCAGATCGTGCTGATCGCCAGGCTCCTCGTGCAGGAGGCCAAATTCGTCATTCTCGACGAGCCTACGGCCCCGCTTAGCCTTGAAGAAGCGGACCGGCTATTCGGCATCATGGACGAACTGAAAAAACAAGGCATCGGCATCGTATTTATTTCGCATCGGCTGCCCGAGGTTAAGCAGGTCAGCGACCGGATTACCGTTATGCGCGACGGCAAGGTCGTGCTGTCCGAGCCGGCATCGGCGGTGGAATCGGGCGACATCGTTCGAGCGATGCTCGGACGCAGCTTCGAGGAGGAATATCCGAAAGCGACCGTGCCGATCGGCGAGACGCTGTTCGAGGTCGAGGACGTCGCGGCCGGCCATCGTGTCCGGGGCGTGAACCTCACCGTTCGCCGCGGCGAGATCGTCGCGGTCGTCGGCCTCGTCGGCGCAGGCAAGACGGAGCTGTCGAGGCTGCTGTTCGGAGCGGATCCGGCAGACCGGGGCAAGGTTAAAATCGCCGGCAAGAAGGTGAGAGCCGCATCGCCGGCTGACGCCGTCCGTGCCGGAATCGCGCTCGTGCCGGAAGAGCGGCGCAAGGAAGGCATTCTAGTCGGTTCTTCGGTCCTCCATAATCTGAGTTTGCCGATTTTGAAGCAGCTGAGCGGCGCCCTCGGCTTTCTCTCCAGGCTGTCGGAGCGCAAGCACGCCGAAGGCATGGTCGGCCAGCTTGGCATCCGTACGGCCTCGACCGGCCAGCTCGTCGGCTATTTAAGCGGCGGCAACCAGCAGAAGGTCGCGATCGGCAAATGGATGGCGACAGACGCGGAAGTATTTATGTTCGACGAGCCGACCAAAGGCGTGGACGTCGGCGCGAAGCGCGACATTTTCCGCATCATCGGCGAGCTGGCAGCGGCAGGCAAGGGCGTCCTGTACTTGACCTGCGAATTCGCCGAGGCGCTGGGGCTCGCGGACCGCATCCTCGTGATGTGCGACGGCGCGATCGTCAAGGAGTTCGCCCGCGGCAGCGTCACCATGGAAGAGCTTCTTTATTACGCGAGCGCAGGCAAGGAGGATCTGTCGTGAACAACCGGCTGTTGCAATTTTCGTACAAATACGGCGCGCTTATTTTTATCGGGCTCGTCATCTTGTTTTTTTCGCTGCGCAACGAGTACTTTTTCACTTATTCAAATCTCGTTGACATTTTGCGTTCGATCTCGATTCTCACCTTCGTGGCGATCGGGGTGACCATCTCGCTGACGGTCGACGGCTTCGATCTGTCCGTCGGGTCGACGGTATCGCTGACGACGGTCGC
Source organism: Cohnella sp. OV330 (assembly GCF_900112065.1). GTDB lineage: Bacteria > Bacillota > Bacilli > Paenibacillales > Paenibacillaceae > Cohnella. The sequence goes on along the minus strand of NZ_FOKE01000004.1, from coordinate 314,523 downwards.
CACGGCCACGATGATGATCTGGTACGAGCTGCCGCTGGCGGTCGTGCTCATCGTGCCCCTGATCATCGGAGCCGTCGTAGGCCTGCTTAACGCCTTTCTGATCGTCAAGGTCCGGATTCCCGACCTATTGGCTACCTTGGCGGTCATGTACATCGTGAGCGGCATTCACAAGACCTACACGAAGGGGTATTCGATCTATAACAACATGCAGTTCCAGGACGGCACCAAGGCGCCTGGCGTCATGAACCCCGACTTTCTTTGGATCGGCCAAGGCAAGCTGTTCGGCGTTCCCTTCCCGGTCATTTTAATGATCCTGGCGGTTATCGGCGCGCATGTGTTTCTTAAATACACGCGCTTCGGCCGCCAGACGACGATGACAGGCGGCAACGAGGAGGCTGCGCGTCTGTCCGGCGTCCGGGTTCGTCGCGTCCGCGCATGGGCTTACGTCGCTTCGGGCGTCTTCGCCGCCATCGGCGGCATCCTGTACACCGCGCGCGTCGGGTCCGGCCAGATCGACGCCGGCGCGCCGATGCTGATGGATGCCGTCGCGGCCGTCTTCGTCGGCTACTCCGTTTTCGGCGCCGGCCGTCCGAACATTATCGGGACTTTCGTAGGGGCTGTCCTGACGGGCATCCTGATCAACGGATTGACGATGCTGCACGTTCAATATTACACGACGGATATTATCAAAGGGGCCGTCCTCGTGCTGGCGTTGACCGTCACGTTCGTGCATTTGAGCCGTCGCAGGGCGTGAAAATAACGCGCTTGCCGCTTGCCGCTTGCGGCGCCGCCGTTTTCATGTGTATAATTTTCGTTGAAACGGATAAACAGATACTACGCCAGTTGTCCGTATGGGAGGTGAATGCATTGAACAAGACCGAACTGATCGCGAAGGTTTCCGAGCTTGCCGACCTTTCCAAGAAGGACGCGACATCCGCGGTTGACGCCGTTTTCGACGTCATCTCCGAAGCGCTCCAATCCGGCGATAAAGTACAGCTCGTCGGCTTCGGCAACTTCGAGGTTCGCGAACGCTCCGCCCGCAAAGGCCGGAACCCGCAGACCGGCGACGAGATCGAGATTCCGGCAGGCAAGATCCCCGCGTTCAAGCCGGGGAAGGCGCTCAAGGACGGAATTAAATAATAAGACCTAAGCGTTGGCGCTAGCGCTACATACCGCGTGCCGGGTACGCTGCGCACGGGAAGCCATCTTAGCCTGTATCAAGGGCGAAGATGGCTTTTTCTATTCGTTCGCGATCCTCGCGGGCCGGCCCATATTTTGCGATAAAGCGATTTACACGCATCGACACGAATGTTAGTATTTTATCAGAATAGGTATTCAGGTGGATTTTGTAAAATAATATCTTCCAACAGTGGATGATTTTATCGTTTTATAGTATTTTAGATAAAAGGGGCTCAAAGCCAATGCATTATGTACCATTCATAGTAGGAGCCGCCATCGAATGCTTCGGCGTTTTCCTGGTCATGTTTTCCCTTTTTCGCTTCCGACTCAACAGGAGGGCCTTCATCACCGTATCCATCGTTGCGTTCATGATGAGCCAGGTTTCCTACTTTACGAGATTGAATCCGGAGACCGTAAACCTTTCGACTTATATACAATTCTTTCTCTACGTCATCATTTTATGGATTCTTTTTCGAGTCCCGATTTTCTATTCGATCATTATGAATTTCGCAGGCCTTTCGCTGCTTATCGTCGTCCAAGGCGTCACGATCCTCGCATTGGGGCAGTACAACTCCATCTCCGTCGAGACGATCAAGGACGACGAGGCGATCAGCGTATCGGCGCAGCTGCTTACGTTCATCCTGATGTTCGTCGTCGCCCGCATCATCAAGCGATTCAATTGGGGATTCGACTTCGTGCCGACCTCGCGCAGACACGATCTGGAGTTCAAAGGGACCAATGCGACGCTGATTGCCGTCATTATTTCGGCGATCGTCGCGTTTATGGTGCTGGCCTACGTCTTCCGCAATGAATTCGAAGATTACGTCGTTTACGCGAGTCTCGTATTTATATTGACTTTGCCGCCGTTTCTTTATATCGCCTTAAGGAAGGACAATGAGGATGCTGCGTAAATACTCGGAAGGCCTCAACTACAGGATGACCGAAGCGGGCGTACAGGCGCCTTCGGCGGACGTCATCGAATACGCGCTCAAGATCATCGTCAATACGGTGCTCATCGCGACGGTCACGCTTGTATTGGGCCTGGTGACCGGCGAGCCGGCGGCTACCTTGGCCGTGATCGTATCTTTTGCGATTCTCCGTCTCGCGACGGGAGGATATCACCTGCACTCGAACGTCGGCTGTATCGTCGGTTCCACGATCGTTTTGACGTTGATTCCCCATATCCACCTCTCGAATGCATGGTCGCTCGGGCTGACGATTTTTGCCTTCGCGATGGTCGCGATTTTCGCGCCTTCCAACTTCGACAAATACGCATGGATCAAGCCGAGACACTATCCGATCCTCAAGGCGATCGGGCTCGCGATCGTCGTTTCGAATCTGTGGATTCGATCCGATCTGCTCGCTTTGACCTTCGCGGTTCAGACGCTTCTGCTGCCATTTAAGGAAGGAGGTGAAGAAAAATGAAAAAACGCGCATACAGTGTGGTAGGTTCCCTGCTGGTAGCTGTCGCTTCCTTGTTCGCATTTACGGGCTGCTACGTATTCCTGAACAAACCTACAATGCCGAAGGAGCTCCGCAGATGAGCAAATTGATTCCGGTTTCCATTCGCCGCGGCAAAGAGGTTGAAGTGATCGAGATTCCGCTCGAAGATGTGCTGTTCCAGTTCATCGAGAACGGAGTTATCAAGTTTCAGACATCGTACGGCGTCTTCAGCCATCTCAGCTCCCTTGAAGAATTCGACCGCTATTTGTCCGGCGAGGGCTTCCGAAAAGTCGAACGCGGCTATTTGGTGCAGACGGATAAAATCCAGCGGTACGACGGAGATCTCGGGCGCGTGTTTTTTGAAGGCGGCATCAGCGCGCCGGTGTCCAGGGCCCACCACAAAGACTTGGTCGCTTTCCTTCGGGAAGGTTCCGAGGCGCCTGTTTACAGATTGAATCTCAAGCCTTCCAAAGCTTAAGAGGAATGGCCGACGGCACTGCTGGATCGCCGTCGGCTACCTGGGATCAGCCACTCCAAATATTTATTCGAACGATCTAGTTAAGCTTGCAAGCGAAACGTAGACCATGCTATAATCACATACGTTCGCTATTATTCCGGGACGTAGCACAGTCTGGTAGCGCGCACCCTTGGGGTGGGTGAGGTCGTGGGTTCGAATCCCGCCGTTCCGACCATTACATACGTGAACAAGACTGCTTCCCGCGGCTTCGACCCGGGGAGCTGTTTTTATTAGTAGAGGCGTTCTGATTTTGAGGCAGACAACCGTCACAAGATGACAAGGAGGCAGCGGATATGGAAATCCCTAACCAAGCGGACTATATCGTCGTCAAAGCCAAAGAAAGCGGCGTCAACGTGATCGGATTGACGCGCGGACAGGATACTCGATTCCACCATACGGAGAAGCTGGACAAAGGCGAGGTGCTGATCGCTCAATTTACCGATCATACGTCCGCCATCAAGATCCGCGGCAAAGCCACGGTCTTGACCAAGTACGGAATCGTCGAGACGGACAATTAAAAGCATGTCTCGTAGAGCAGGCATAGCCTGCCCTTTTTATTTATACAATGGAAGGAGCGAAGGCCGGGGCGGTCACGGGAGGGATATCGATGCGTCATTGGTGGAGCGGGATCGCGCTGCTTGCGGCCGGCGTCTGCATCATCGTGCTGCTAAGCCTAATTCAACCTGCGCGTCCTGACCGCACTCGATCGGGCGCGGAAGGGCTCTTCGTTCCGATACGCAGCGAACGTCTCGTCGACGAGGGCGTCGCCGATCTGATCGATCCTTTGCCGCTCGCGAACGTGCTTAACCGCGTCAGATGGGAGCCCGGTATCCTGAGCGTGGATCTCGCGGTCGCGCCGGGTACAAGCGGCACCGCAGCGCTGCTAGGGGACATTTACGAGCTGTCCAGAGCGTCGTTCGAGCGCGTGAACAATGTCAGGCAACTCCTGATCCGGATCTATTTGCCGGAGGGAGAGCGCAGGGTGCTGCTCGCATCGGCTGACATCAGGGCCACGGATTGGGCGGCGCTGAACGAATCCACGCAGTCCGAAGGGGCGCAGGCTTCCCGATATCGCTTGAGCTGGACGGCAGCCGGGCGGTCCTGGCTCGCAAATTTAGCGTTTTAATGAACGGTTTGCGCGTCTCATGCGGCGCGCAAACGGTTATGTTATAATTAATAAATTGAAAAAGCGACGACACCCGCGTTTTGCAACTCCGGAGGCTGAACATGACACGTAAACCGATCGCGCAATTGGCCCGCAAATATACAGAATACGATATGATCACTAGGCATACGGACCTGCCCGAGTTCCCGGAAGGGCGCGTTCGTCTGCTTCAAGCCGTGCTTGCGGACCTGCAGGAGCTGGGCGGGCAGGCGGAGCTGTATCCGCTCGCGACTTCCTTGGTCCAGCTGGGGCTCGATACGCACGACCTCGTCGAAAACGAAGAGAGCGGCGCCAAAGCCCAAACGAAGCAAATGCGCGCCAGGCAGATGAAGGTGCTGGCAGGCGACTATTTCAGCGGCCGTTTCTATCATTTGCTGTCCCAAGCCGGCCAGATCGAGACGGTCAAGCGGCTGAGCGAAGCGGTATGCGAAGTGAATCGGATCAAGATGTCCTTGTACGGCAAAATGAAGCAAATGCGCATCAACGCCGAAGAATACGTCAGCTACGGTTCAGCGATCCGGGGCGTTCTTTTCATGTCGTTCGGCCATCTGATGAGCGGCATGTACGCCAAGCTGTGGCCCGAGCTCGTCGAGCGCTTTTCCCGTTGCGAGCTGCTCCTCCAAGAGCTGCTCCGGCTTCAGCGCCCGGATGAGCTGAGCGGAAGCTGGGGCGTGTGGCATGTGATGGGCGAAGGCAGCGCCGAGGACCGGAGAGCGCTCGAGGAGCGGGCGGACGACCACGGCTTGCTCCGCCAGCTGATGGACAAATATGGCGTGGCGGACAAGCTTGTCGCGCTGCTGAGACAGTCCGCCGGACAGCTCCAAGCGATGCTGCCCAAGCTTCCGTCCGACAAACTGGCGGCGGAGCTGGCGAGTTTAATCGAGCCGTTTCTTCACGGACCCGCGTGGGTGCCGGCCGCGGCGATCAAGGAGTTGGGATGACCAGAATGGATGCGAAGTCCAAGCAGAATCACGTTCATTCCGTCTTCGAGAGCATCGCGCCGAAGTACGATATGATGAACGACATTATCAGCTTCCGCCGCCACAAGGCGTGGCGGAAGTTCACCATGCGCAAGATGAACGTTAAAAACGGCGAGACTTCGCTGGATCTCTGCTGCGGTACGTGCGACTGGACCATCGCGCTGGCCGAGGCGAGCCGTACCGGACGAACCGTCGGACTCGACTTCAGCGCCGGCATGCTCGCCGTCGGCCGGGAGAAGGTCAAGCAAAAAGGGTTGGACAAGCAGATTGAGCTCGTGCAGGGCAACGCCATGGAACTTCCGTTTGCGGACAGCACGTTCGATTACGTCACGATCGGCTTCGGACTTCGCAACGTGCCCGATTACGCCAAGGTTCTTTCCGAGATGCATCGCGTCGTCAAGCCGGGCGGACAGGTCGTCTGTCTCGAGATGTCCAAGCCGGGTTGGCAGCCGTTTAAAGCCATTTATTATTTCTATTTTAAAAAGTTGATGCCCCTGCTCGGCAAGCTCGTGGCGCGCAAGTACGACCAGTACCGTTGGCTGCCCGAGTCGCTGGCCGATTTTCCCGACCTGCCGAGGCTTGCCGAGATGTTCAGAGAGGCCGGCCTGCAGGAAGTGCGCGCGTTTCCGCTAGCCGGCGGCGTCGCGGCGCTGCATATGGGGAAGAAAGGGAATGAACGGGCATGATTCGGAAGTTGAAGATTTTCCTTGAAATGATTAAGTTTGAACATACGATATTCGCCTTGCCGTTCGCTTACGTCGGCACGATCCTAGGCTCCGTCACCGTCAACCGCGAGCTGCCTTCCTGGGCGCAGTGCGGTTGGATCCTGCTAGCGATGGTCGGCGCTCGGACGGCCGCGATGAGTCTGAACCGGATCATCGACAAGGCCATCGACGCCCGCAACCCGCGAACGGCGGGAAGAGCCATTCCGGCGGGATTGTTGAAGTCGTCCGAAGCGGTGCTTTTCGTCATCGTTTCCTTCGCTCTGCTGTTCTGGGCGGCATCGCAACTAAACCCGCTGGCGCTTAAGCTGATGCCGGTCGCAGTATTTATGACGGTTATTTATTCTTACACCAAGCGCTTCACATGGGCTTGCCATCTGGTGCTCGGCCTCACGCTCGGACTCGCCCCGCTCGGCGGCTGGGTGGCCGTCACCGGGACGATCACCTGGCCTGCGGTTGTGCTTTTCGCGGCGGTCGCCTTGTGGTCGACGGGCTTCGATATTATATACGCCTGCCAGGATGTCGACTTCGACCGCAAGGAAGGCTTGTACTCTTACCCGGCGCGCTTCGGCATCGCCACGGCACTGATGACCGCCAGGGTTATGCATGTCGTCACGCTCGCGGGCTTCATTTTGCTGCTGGCCATGACGGACCTCAGCTGGTGGTATTTGGCCGGCACCATCGTAGCGGCCGTGCTGCTGTATTATGAGCATCAGCTTGTGAAGCCGAACGATTTGAGCAAACTGAATGCCGCTTTCTTTACGATGAACGGCGTGCTCAGCACGGTCTTGTTCGTTTTCACGTTCATCGATCTCGTGTTGGTGCACAAATGGTGAGGCAGGCGGAACGTCCTCGTCGTTGGGCGGTCGGGATTACCGGCGCGAGCGGGGCGGCGTACGGCATCAGCTTGTGCCGGGAGCTGCTGAGAGCGGGCATCGATGTACATCTGGTCATTTCCGAAGCCGGATGGCGCGTGCTTAAGGAGGAGCTCGGCTGGAATGCGACCAAGCGCGCCGCTTCCGTGGCCGAGGCTTTCGCGGACATAGAGGGCGGCGAGCTGGTTTTCTATCCGCCCGGCGATATCGGCGCCGCAATCGCAAGCGGATCCTTTCGTTGCGAGGGGATGGTCGTCGTCCCTTGCTCGATGGGGACGCTCTCCGCGATCGCTCACGGCAGCTCGGACAACCTGATGACGCGGGCAGCCGACGTAACGATGAAGGAAGGGCGTCCGCTGCTGCTTGTGCCGCGCGAGACGCCGCTGAACGCGGTTCATTTGGAAAACATGCTGAAGCTCGCTCGGATCGGCGTACGCATCATTCCTGCGATGCCCGCTTTTTACCAAGGTCCGCAGTCGCTTGAAGATGTCGTCAGGTTCATGACCGGCAAGATCATGGACGTCATGGGGCTTGATCATCATTTATACAGCAGATGGGGCGAACGCGATGAATCATGACCGAACGGAGCCGATCCGGATCGGCAGAATCGACTATACGAACGTATGGCCAGTGTTCCATCACTTCGATCCCGAGCAGCTCAGCTGCGCGCCTAAGCTGGTGCGGGCGATGCCCGCCGAGCTCAACCGGCGGCTGCGCGAAGGCGCGATCGACATGGCGGCGATCTCTTCGTTCGCCTACGGCCTTAACAGCGAAGACTATGTGCTGCTTCCGAATCTGTCGGTGAGCGCACGCGGTCCCGTACAGTCGATTCTGCTGTTCCTGAAGTCACCGCTCAAAAAGGTGTTGGACGGCGGCCGGATCGCCATGACGACCACGTCCGCTACCTCGGTGAACTTATTAAAGATTTTGATGGAAAAATTCCACGGCGGACATCCGGTATACGAAACCGCGGAACCGGACCTCGATTCGATGCTGACGCATGCCGACGCCGCGCTTCTCATCGGCGACCACGCCATTCGGGCCTCCTGGCAAAACCACGGCTACGAAGTCATCGACTTGTCGGACAGCTGGTATCGGTTTACGGGCATGTGGATGACCTTCGCGGTATGGGCCGTCAGGCGGGAGGCCGCCGCCGCGAAGTCTGCGGACATCGGAGAGATCTACAGGGCATTGGTCGACTCCAAGCGGCGTTCGTACGGCGACATGCGGCCAGTGATCGAGCACGCGCTGCGATCCGTCGGCGGTACCGAGGCGTATTGGAAAGGATACTTCGGCGGGCTGAACCACGATTTCGGGGCGGGACAGCGCGAAGGCTTGTCTTTGTTTTTCAAATACGCGCGAGAGCTCGGCCATATGGACAAGAATGTCGCGATCGAGGAATGGAGCTTGGCCGGACCGATCGCGACGCCAGCGGCACCACCACAATGAACCGAAGGTGACTATATGAAGTTGATGCAGCTCTACGCTTCACTCAAATCCGATCTGCAGGCGATCGAGGACGCGCTGGCAAGCAGCGTCGCCAGCGACCTGCCGCTACTGAACGAATCGGCGCTGCACCTGCTGAAGGCGGGAGGCAAGCGCCTGCGTCCGGTGTTCGTGCTGCTGTCGGGCAAGTTCGGCCAATATTCGCTCGACCAGCTCAAGCGCGTCGCCGTGCCGCTCGAGCTTATCCATATGGCGTCGCTCGTGCACGACGACGTGATCGACGACGCGGACACGCGCCGCGGACAGCCGACGGTCAAAGCGAAGTGGGACAACCGCATCGCGATGTTCACCGGCGATTATCTGCACGGCAAGTCGCTCGTCATCGCGACGGAGCTCGCGCAACCCCGCATTCATCAGATTTTGTCCGGCGCGATCGTTCAGATGTGCATCGGAGAGATGGAGCAGATTCGCGATTTTTTCAACACGGAGCAAAGCGTCCGGAATTATTTGTTGCGCATTCGTCGCAAGACCGCGCTGCTCATCGCCATCAGCTGCCAGCTGGGCGCGATGGCGGCGGGCGCGCCGAAAAAGCAGTGCGACATCCTGTACCGGTACGGCTACAACGTCGGCATGCTTTTTCAGATCACGGACGATCTGCTCGATTTGTGCGGCACGGAGAAGGCGATCGGAAAGCCGCCTGGCAGCGATCTGAGGCAGGGCAACATTACGCTGCCCGTGCTCTACGCGCTGCAGGAGCCGGAGCTTCGGGGCAAGCTGCTGGGCGAGATCGCCAGCATTCAGGCCGCGGGAGGGACGGCGGATTCGAGCGCGGCCGTCAAGCTCGTGCGGGGCAGCTCGGGCATTCGGCAGGCCGAGGCGCTGGCCGAACGGTACATGGCCAAGGCGCTTAAGCTGCTCGAAGGCTTGCCGTCCATCCCCGCGCGCAAAAATTTGGCCGATATCGCGAGATTTGTGGCGCAAAGAAGCTATTAATCGGCACGATTGTGGTAAAATGATGGAAATGCCGCGGATGCGCCGGACAGGCCTTTCGTAATACAGGGGGTTGAATGATGGAACGCACGTATCTCATGGTAAAGCCTGACGGCGTCGAACGGGGGCTGATCGGGGAGATCGTCGGCCGCTTCGAGCGCAAGGGATTGAAGCTGATCGCCGCCAAGCTGATGCGGGTAACGCCAGAACTGGCCGAGCGGCATTACGCAGAACATAAGGGCAAGGTCTTCTACGACCGTCTCATTACATTCATTACTTCCGGACCCGTGTTCGCCATGGCATGGGAGGGCGATGACGCCGTGGCGGCCGCCCGCCAGCTGATCGGCAAGACAAGCGGCATCGAGGCCGCTCCGGGGACGATTCGCGGAGATTACGCGATACATACGAATTATAACTTGATTCACGGCTCGGATTCGCACGACAACGCGCTTCGCGAGATCGGCATCTTTTTTGACGAGGATGAGCTTCTCGACTACGAAAAAGTCATTCAAGTTTGGATTTAGGCACTTAGCAAGCGTTACGAAGCGACGGGGAGCATGGGCATGAGCGAACATTTAGCGCGGATGACGCCGGAGGACGAGGATTTCGCCAACTTTATCGCGAATGTCCGCAAGGCGACATCCATCGACCTTTCGCAGTACAAAGAAACGCAGATGCGCAGGCGGCTAACGACGCTGCGCGTCAAAAACGGTTTCGTCGATTTTTCTTCCTATTTTAAAGCGATCATGGACGAACCGCGGCTTCGCAACGAATTTTTGGACCGCATGACGATCAACGTCTCCGAATTTTGGCGCAACCCGAGTCGCTGGAACATGTTGATGGAGCGATTTCTGCCGGACATGATCAAGCGTTCGCCGAAGCTTAAAGTTTGGAGCGCCGCATGCTCGACGGGCGAAGAGCCTTATACGATCGCGATGATCCTCGATCGGCTCGGCGCCCTCGGCCAAGCGACGCTGCTCGCGACCGATATCGACGATGGCGTGCTCGCCAAAGCCAAAAACGGCGTCTACCCCGAGCGCTCGATCCGGGAAGTGCCGAAAGTCATGGCGGAGGCTTACTTCAAAGGCGGAGGCGACGTCTTCGAGGTCGACGACAAGCTGAAGCGCGCCGTCCGTTTCCAGAAGCAAAACTTGCTTTTCGATTCGTTCCAGGACGGCTTCGACCTGATCGTCTGCCGCAACGTCATGATTTACTTCACAGAAGAGGCGAAGCAGCAGCTGTACGAGAAGTTCGCCAAGGCATTGAAGCCCGGAGGCATTCTCTTCGTCGGCAGCACCGAGCAGATTTTCTCGCCCGGCCAATACGGGCTTGAGACGGCCGATACTTTTTTCTACCGCCGCATCGTATGAAGCGGCCTCCGCTGCGCGATACTAGGAGCAATCAAGTGGCAGCGGAGGGAGTCATGGACAAGCGCAAAGCGATCGAAGCCTATCGGAACGGGCTCGTCACGGCGCAGGAATGCGCGCAAATCATGGGGCTAGAGCATCCGTCTCTGCTTAGCCTGGTGCCTGAAGCGGTGCAAGCTCGCCTCGCGGCGAAGGACAAATCCGTCTCGGGCGAAGACAGACGAGACATGGCCGGCTCCCGCGACTGATGAAGCGCCGGGAAGGGCCGCGCCGAATCCCGGTCCGTCCGTATGGGCGGGCTCTTTTCTTGTCAAAAGCTTTAACGCTGTACTATAATAAACAAAAGTATTCGAGGTTGCCGCAAGACTCGGGGAGGAACTCACTTGACACTACGCTACTTAACCGCGGGGGAGACGCACGGCCCGCAGCTTACCGCTATTATCGAAGGGTTGCCGAGCAATCTCGAACTGGATTTCGAGGCGCTTAACTTCCAGCTTCAACGCAGGCAGAAAGGCCACGGCCGCGGACGGCGGATGCAGATCGAGCAGGACACGGCTCAGATCGTGGGCGGCGTTCGCCACGGCCGCACGACCGGCGCGCCGGTCGCGCTCGTCGTCGCCAACAACGACTGGAAGCATTGGACTTCGGTCATGAACGTCGAGCCGATCGAAGGCGGCGACGAAGCCAAGCGGCGCGTGCACCGTCCGCGTCCGGGCCATGCCGACCTGAACGGCGGCATCAAGTACGAGCAGAAGGACCTTCGCAACATTTTGGAGCGTTCCAGCGCGCGGGAGACGGCCGCCAGAGTGGCCGTCGGCGCTGTCGCAAGACAGCTGCTGTCTGAATTCGGGATTCGCGTGGCCGGCCATGTCGTCTCCATCGGCGGGATCAAAGCGCCGCCGCTTCCTGCGGACATCGGCGTGGACGAGCTGATCGAGCGTACGGAGGCTTCCTCCGTACGCGTCATCGACGCCGAGACGGAGCAGCGGATGATCGAGCTGATCGACAAGACCAAGGCGGACGGGGATTCCATCGGCGGCGTCGTCGAATGCATCGTGACGGGCCTGCCGATCGGTCTCGGCAGCCACGTGCAGTGGGATCGCAAGCTCGACGGGCGGATCGCCCAGGCCGTCGTGTCGATCAACGCCTTCAAAGGCGTCGAGATCGGCATCGGCTTCGAGGCGGCCGATCGTCCCGGCTCGCAGGTTCACGACGAGATTTTGTATACCGAAGAAAAAGGCTATCATCGGGCGAGCAACCGTTTGGGCGGCTTCGAAGGCGGCATGACGAACGGCGAGCCGATCGTCGTGCGCGGCGTCATGAAGCCGATCCCTACGTTGTACAAGCCGCTGAAGAGCGTCGACATCGACACGCGCGAGCCTTTTACCGCCCAGGTCGAGCGTTCGGATGCATGCGCGGTGCCGGCGGCAAGCGTCGTGATGGAGAATGTGGTCGTCTGGGAAGTCGCCAAAGCGTTTCTTGAAAAGTTCGGCGGGGATTCCATGGAAGAGATCCGCGCGAACTACGAGAATTATATGAAGCAGACGAGGGCCTATTAAATGGCCGCCGCAGGAGAAGTCCGCGAGCTGACCGTCGATCTTGGCGAACGCTCGTATCCGATCTATATCGGGTCCGGCCTGCACGCGAAGTCCGGCGAATACTTTAAGCGGCTGGGCTTGCCTGCAGGCTCGCCGCTGCTGCTCGTCACCGACGCGTCCGTCAAGGGCTTATACGCGGACAACATCAAGGAATCCCTGCAGGAAGCGGGCTACCAGGTGACCGTGTCCGTCGTGCCTTCGGGCGAATCGTCCAAGTCGCTTGCGCAGCTTGACGCGCTCGTCGCCGATGCGCTAACGGGCGGACTCGACCGCAAATCGACGGTCGTCGCGCTGGGCGGCGGCGTCGTAGGCGATCTGGCAGGTTTCCTCGCGGCCGTCTACATGCGCGGCGTTCGCTTCGTGCAGATGCCGACGACGATACTCGCGCACGACAGCAGCGTCGGCGGCAAGACGGCGGTCAACCACAGCCTCGCGAAGAACATCATCGGCGCCTTCCATCAGCCCGAAGCGGTGCTGTACGATCTGGACGCGCTCGTAAGCCTGCCTGCCCGGGAAGTCCGGTCCGGCTTGTCCGAGGTGATCAAGCACGGCCTCATCTGGGATGCCTCGTTCGTGGACTGGTGCGAGAGCAACGCGGAGCGACTGCTCGCGCTCGAGCCCGACGCGCTCGGATACGCGCTCTATGAAGGCTGCAAGGTCAAGTCGATCGTCGTCTCCAGGGACGAGCGGGAAAACGATCTTCGCGCGATCCTCAATCTCGGCCATACGATCGGGCATGCGCTCGAGGCCGCGGCCGGCTACGGCGAGCTGCTGCACGGCGAAGCGATCGCGATCGGCATGGTCGGCTCCGCGCGTCTCGCGGCGCGATTCGGCTATGGCGAAGAGATCGCCAATCGAACGGAAGCGATCTTCCGCAAGTTCGGACTGCCGGTTCGCATACCTGCCCACCTTGACGCCGCCGAGATCATGAAGGCGATGCAGCACGACAAAAAGTTCAGCGAAGGCAGCATGGTATTCGTCGTGCCGACGTCGATCGGCAGCGTCGAGATTAGACGCGACGTAAGCGCTGCATGGGTAAGAGAGATCGTCGATGGGTTGACAGAGGAGGCTTGAAGCGCATGAGCATGAGAGGCATTCGAGGCGCCATTACGGTGGACGCCAATGAAGCAGCACCTATATTAGAAGCGACGATCGAGCTGCTGGACGCGATCGTAGAAGAGAACGGCACGCACCCCGAGGACATCTGCAGCGTATTCATTACGGTGACGCCGGATTTGGACGCGACGTTCCCGGCGAGCGCGATTCGGAGAATGGCCGGCTGGGAACTCGTGCCGTTGATGTGTTCGGTGGAGATTCCCGTCAAAGGCGGGCTTGAGCGCTGTATCCGGCTCATGGTCCACGTGAATACGGATGCGACGCAAGCGGAGATCCGCCATGTCTATCTCGGCGAAGCGGTCAAGCTCCGGCCGGATCTGTCGTCCGCCCGTTGACGCCCGCCCTCCGGCGATGCTATAGTAGAAACATTACTTGGCGCAGAACCGTCGGCCGGAGGGACGACGACTTACGCGCGGGTGAGACGAGCAGAGATGAGATGAGCGGAGCGGCCGGATACGGTTCCTTGCGGATCGTGAAGTCGGCATAGGCAGCGAGCGGACCGGGACATACGTCCGGGCGATTGCGCGTCTACATATCCCTTATCTATGATGTCACCTCTGCGGTCGCAGAGGTGATTTTTGCGTTTACAAGGCTCGTGCTTCAATCGCCGGCATCAGAGCCGGCGCATCGGCGGGTCCGCACCGGTTGCGGATTTGGAGAGGGGAGATACAAGAGATGGAACAGCAGCGCGGGAAAGAACTTCAGGAGGTTATTCGGCTGTCAGGCGCCTATAATGTCATTCCGGTCGTCAGAAGGTTGATGGCGGATACGGAGACGCCGATTCGCGTCTTCCAGCAGCTCGGCCAGGGGGGGCGCGCCTTCTTGCTCGAAAGCGTGGAGGGCGGCATCAAATGGGCGAGATATTCGTTCATCGGCACGGATCCGTTCATGGTGCTTCGGCTGAAAACGAACAAGGTGACGATCGAGCAGGGAGGACGCGAGGAGACGTTCGAGACGACGGATCCGCTGAAGCTCCTGCGAGAGCGACTCCGGGGCTATCGCAGTCCCGCGCTGCCTGATCTTCCGCCGTTTACGGGCGGCGCGATCGGTTTTTTCGGTTACGACCTGCTGCAGTATTACGAGCGCAGGCTGCCGGCGCATCGCGAGGACGACCTGAACATGGACGACATGCACTTCATGTTCTGCGACCGCATCGTCGTTTTCGACCACTTCAAGCAGCAGGTGCTCGTCATCGGCAACGTGCATGTGACGGACGGCGCAACCGAAGAAGAGATCGAACGAGAATACGATAAGGTTTCCGCGAGCATGGACGATACGATCGCGCGCATGCGTCAGCCGCTGCCGCCATCGGCTCCCGCCGTGGGTACGCCGCCCGTCGATCCCGAACTCGGGGATGTCAGGTCTAACCTGACCAAAGAGCAGTTCATCGCGAACGTGGGCCAAGCGAAAGAATACATCAGGGCGGGCGATATCTTCCAAGTCGTGCTCTCCCAGCGCTTCCACATCGAGACCGAGGTCGATCCGCTTCAAGTATACCGGATGCTGAGGACGATGAACCCGTCGCCGTACATGTACATGCTGAAACTGGGCGACGAGGTAATCGTAGGCGCCTCGCCCGAGCTGCTCGTCAAGGTCGACGGCGACCGCGTCGAGACTCGGCCGATCGCGGGCACGCGTCCGAGAGGCCGCACGCCCGAAGAAGACGCCGCCCTCGCCCAGGAGCTGCTCGCGGACGAGAAGGAACGCGCGGAGCATGTCATGCTGGTCGATCTGGGCCGCAACGACCTGGGGCGCGTCTCCGAATTCGGCACGGTGCGGTGCGATTCGTACATGGAGATCGAGCGGTACTCGCACGTCATGCACATCGTGTCCAACGTCACGGGCAAGCTCGCTCCGGACAAAACGTTTTTCGACGCGTTCCTGTCCTGCCTGCCGGCAGGCACCGTGTCCGGCGCGCCGAAGCTGCGCGCGATGGAGATCATCTCCGAGCTGGAGCGCGAGGCGCGGGGCGCGTACGCGGGCGCCATCGGCTACTTCGGCTTCTCCGGCAACATGGATACGTGCATCACGATCCGCACGATCGTGTTCAAGGGCGGCAAAGCCTACGTGCAAGCGGGAGCGGGGATCGTATGGGATTCCGTGCCGGAGAGCGAATATGAAGAGACGGTCAATAAGGCCAAGGGCTGCCTCAAGGCGATCCGCGCCGCTGAAGCGATGTTCCCTCCGCCGGCGAAGACGAAGCAGGGCAGGCTGATCGTCATGGCGGGCGACCGCGGCACGAATCTGGACTACGATTGATCGGCTCAAACTATAGCTCGGGAGGGTATGACGATGACGGTAATAGACGCGAATATCACGATGCCGCAAGCGATGGCGAAGCTCATGGCCGGCCACGATCTGCTGAAGGAAGAAGCGCACGGCGTGATGAGCCTCATCATGCGGGGCGAAGCGACGCCCGCGCAGATCGGCGCGGCGATGGTCGCGCTCCGGCTCAAGGGCGAGAGCATCGAAGAAATCACCGGCTTCGCGGAGGCGCTGCGGGACTTCGGAAGCAAGGTGGCGGCTCCTCACGAGGACCTGCTGGACACGTGCGGCACGGGCGGCTCGGGCATTCATAAATTCAATATTTCCACCTCGTCGGCGATCGTCGCCGCGGCCGCGGGCGCGAGAGTGGCGAAGCACGGCAACCGCGCGATGAGCGGCAAAGCCGGAAGCGCGGACGTGCTCGAGGCGCTCGGCGTTAACATTCAGTTGACGGCGGAGCAAGCCGCGGCTTGCCTGCGCGATACGGGCATCACGTTCATGTTCGCCCAGCTGTACCATCCGGCCTTGAAGCACGCTGCGGGCCCCCGCAAGGAGCTCGGCGTCCGCACGATCTTCAATATGCTCGGGCCGCTCGCGAATCCGGCGGGCGCCGATCGTCAGCTGATGGGCTTGTACGACAGGACCAAGACCGATGTCGTCGCCGCCGTGCTCGGCAGGCTCGGGTTGAAGCGCGCGATGGTCGTCGGCAGCCATGACGGACTCGACGAGATCAGCCTGTCCGCGCCGACGCAAGTATCGGAGCTGAAGGACGGCGTCGTCACGACTTACGATATTACGCCAGAAGACCTGGGCCTTACGACGCTGCCGCTCGGGGAGCTGATCGGCGGCGACGCGACCGAAAACGCCGACATCGTGCGCCGCATTCTGGCCGGGGAGCGCGGGGCCTACCGCGACGTCGTTCTGGCTAACGCCGGCGCCTGCATTTATGTAGCCGGTCGGGCGGACAGCCTGGCGGAGGGCGTCAAGCTCGCTGCGGAGACGATCGACTCGGGCGCAGCGAACGCGAAGCTGGCGGAATGGATTCAGCGGACGGAGGAACTCGGACATGTTTCTTGAGCGGATCGTAGCGACTAAGAAAGAAGAAGCGGCGGCGTTGAAGTCTTCGATGAACTTAAGCGTCGCGGAGCGCGAGATCGCGAGCCTGCCCGCTTGCCTGGGCTTCGAAGCGACGCTTCAGGCGGGCCGCCGCCGCCGTCCGGTCGGACTGATCGCCGAGGTGAAGAAGGCGAGCCCCTCCAAGGGGCTCATCCGGCCCGACTTTCATCCGGTCGAGCTGGCCAAAGCCTATGAAGCGGCCGGCACGGATTGCATCTCGGTACTGACCGACGTTCAGTATTTTCAAGGCAGCAACGATTATTTGCGCGGCGTCCGCGAAGGCGTGAACGTCCCGCTGCTGCGCAAAGACTTTACGATCGACGAGCGTCAAATCTACGAAGCGCGGCTCATCGGCGCCGACGCGATCCTGCTCATCGCGGCCATATTGGACAAGCGTCAGCTCGACGCCTATCATCGGCTCGCGCGCGACATCGGGCTGGACGTGCTCGTCGAGGTTCACGACCGTCCCGAGCTCGAGACGGTGCTCGAAGTCGGGCTCGCGACGCTCATCGGCGTAAACAATCGCAATCTGCACACGTTCGAGACCGACCTGTCGGTAACGGAGCAGCTGATCGCGCTCATGCCGAAAGGCGTCACGGCCGTCAGCGAGAGCGCGATCGCTTCGCAGGACGATATCGCGTTCGTCGGCCAAGCGGGCGCGCAAGCCGTCCTCGTCGGCGAGCACTTCATGCGGCAGCCGGACGTCGGCGCGGCGATCGAAGGCTTGCTCGGTCCCGTCGTCAAGACCGGAGCCGCAGGATGAGCGGTACGGACGAAAAAAATCGGACGCCGCTGGATGACGCGAATTCTTCCGAGCGTCCGGCGGTAAAAATCTGCGGTATCATGCAAGCGGAGACGCTTGCATCGATGGACGGCCTCCCCGTCGACTACATCGGCTTCATTTTCGCGCCGAAGAGCCGGCGATACGTGACGCCGGAGCTGGCGGGCGAGCTGATCCGCGCGTCGCGCGAATCCGGCATGGCCGGAGGTCGTCCGCCGCTTGCCGTCGGCGTGTTCGTCGATCCGACGATCGAGGCGCTAGAAGCCGCCCTCGCGGCAGCGCCGCTGGACGTCGTACAGCTGCACGGCAAAGGGGAAACGCCGGATTTTTGCCGGGAGGTCGGCCGTCGCTTTAACGTAGAAGTATGGCGCGCGCTGTCCGCTGGAGGCGAGGACGGAGCATCGGGCGGATTTGCGGCCGAAGGCGAAGCGGCTTATAGCGGACCCGCGCGGCTGGCAGCCTACGCCGGCGCCGTATCTGCCGTGCTGATCGACACGGCCGGCGGCGGCACGGGACGCGCCTTTCCATGGGAAGTGATTCCGGCCTACGAGCGGGCGGCCAAGGCTGCGGGCATTCGTTTGTTCGTGGCGGGCGGCCTGGATCCGGACAACGTAAGGGAATTGTTGTCGGCCTACAAGCCTGACGGCGTTGACATTTCAAGCGGCGTCGAGACGAACGGCGTCAAGGACGCGACTAAAATCGCCGCATTCGCGGAAAGGGTGAAGCAGCAATCATGACGACGACTCAAGTGCCGGACGCTTACGGCCGATTCGGCACCTTCGGCGGGCGGTACGTGCCCGAGACGCTGATGAACGCGCTGTACGAGCTGGAGGAAGCATACAACCGCTACAAGGACGATCCCGATTTTCTGGCGGAAGTCCGTTATTTGCTCAAGCAATATTCGGGACGTCCGACGCCGCTGTACTACGCGGAGCGCCTCACCGAGCATCTCGGGGGAGCCAAGATCTATCTGAAGCGCGAGGACCTGAACCATACCGGCGCCCACAAGATCAACAATACGATCGGTCAAGCGGTGCTGGCGAAGCGGATGGGCAAAAAGAAAATCATCGCCGAGACGGGCGCTGGCCAGCATGGCGTCGCTTCCGCGACGGTCGCCGCGCTGCTCGGCCTCGAATGCAAGGTGTTCATGGGCGAGGAGGACACGAAGCGTCAGGCGCTGAACGTTTTCCGCATGAAGCTGCTCGGCGCCGAGGTCGTACCCGTTACCTCGGGCACCCGTACGCTGAAGGACGCCTGCAACGAGACGCTGCGCTACTGGGTCAGCCACGTCGACGACACGTATTACATTCTCGGATCGGTTACGGGCCCGCATCCTTATCCGATGATGGTTCGGGATTTCCAGCGCGTCATCGGCCTCGAGACGAAGGACCAGATTCTCGAAGCGGAAGGCAGGCTGCCCGATGTCATCGTCGCGGCTGTCGGCGGCGGCAGCAATGCGATGGGCATTTTCCATCCGTTCGTGGCAGATACGTCCGTACGCTTGATCGGCGTCGAAGCGGCAGGCCGCGGCGTCGATACGGATAAGCACGCCGCGACGATGACCAAGGGGACGCCGGGCGTATTCCAGGGATCGATGAGCTACGTGCTTCAAGACGAAGGCGGACAAGTGCAAGAAGCGCATTCGATCTCCGCGGGTCTCGACTATCCGGGCATCGGGCCGGAGCACGCCTACCTGAAGGATATCAAGCGCGCGGAATACGTGCCGATCACGGACGCGGAGGCGCTAGACGCCCTGCAGCTGCTGTCCCGCAAGGAAGGCATCATCCCGGCGCTCGAATCGGCGCATGCCGTGGCGCATACGCTGAAGCTGGCGCCTACGCTTCCTAAGGAACAGACGGTCGTCATCAACCTGTCAGGGCGCGGGGATAAAGACGTCGAGTCGATTATCGGATATTTGGGAGGGGATCTGCCATGAGCACGGCTACGGCGAACGCCATCGACACCGTATTCGCGGAGCTTTCCGCGCGGGGAGAGACGGCTCTTATTCCTTTTCTGACGATGGGCGATCCCGACCTCGACACCTCGGTCAAGCTCATCGCCGCCGCAGAAGCGGCGGGCGCGCATATGATCGAGCTCGGCGTGCCCTATTCGGATCCGCTGGCCGACGGCCCCGTCATCCAGCGCGCCTCCGAGCGGGCGCTCCGCCGCCGGATCTCGCTGACCGACTGCATCGGCGTCGCGAGCAAGGCGCGCGCGGCAGGCGTACGGATGCCGTTCATTTTGTTTACTTACTTCAACCCGGCGCTGCAGCTTGGACTCGAGCGGTTTTTCGGCCTGCTGCAGGAGCACGGCTTCAGCGGGGTCATCATCCCCGACCTGCCGCTCGAAGAGGACGCGGAGGTGCGCGGGATCGCGGAGCGGACGGGCGTCCATCTCATCCCGCTCGTGGCGCCGACGTCCGAGGCGCGCGTCGAACGGATCGCTTCCAAGGCGAAGGGCTTCGTCTATTGCGTGTCGTCGCTCGGCGTGACCGGCGTGCGGTCCGATTTTCACGCGGGCATCGACCGGTTTTTGGCGACGGTTCGCCGCGCGTCCAGCGTGCCGATCTGCGTCGGCTTCGGCATCTCCTCGCGCGAGCAGGCGGAGCGATTCGCCGGCGTGGCCGACGGCGTTATCGTCGGCAGCGCGATCGTGCGCCAGGTGGAAGCGTCGCTGCCGCCGGAAGCGCTAGGCGATACCGGATTGACGGAGGCCGGGCTCGCTGCGGTACAGGCGTTTATCGCGGATTTGAAGCCGCGCAAACCCGAGAAAGCCTAGCAGGGAAGCGAGCGGACGCCGGCAGCTAGCAGACGGATGCGTGGGGACGGGAAAAGGCAGCGAGCGGCAGGCGCTCGCTTGAAAGCTTTGCATCTGTACAGCGACATAGAGATATGTCACAATAGAGGCATGTTGTTCTTGGGACGGAGCGGACAATCGCTCCGTCCTTTATGATGAAGCCAGGGAGGAAACCATCCTATGCAGCCCAAACCGAATATCGTCGATTTGCCCGTCTATCAACCCGGCAAGCCGATCGAAGAAGTAAAGCGCGAGCTTGGCCTCGACGAGGTCATCAAGCTGGCTTCCAACGAAAATCCTTTCGGCAGCTCGCCGAAGGCGGCGGACGCGATTCGCCGCGAGATTGAGCAAATCAGCATTTATCCGGACGGCGCGGCCGTCGCGCTGACGAACGCGATCGCGACGCGTACGGGCGTGAACGCCGATCAAATTATATTCGGCGCCGGCTCCGACGAGATTATATTGATGATCGCGCGCGCTTACCTGCAGCCGGGCGACGAGACGGTCATGGCCGTCGAGACGTTTCCTCAGTACAAGCACAACGTCACGATCGAAAACGGTGTCAGCGTAGAAGTGCCGCTCGCTGACGGCAAGCACGATCTGCTGGCGATGCTGGCCAAAGTCAACGACAAGACGAAGATCGTTTGGATCTGCAATCCGAACAATCCGACGGGCACGATCGTGAGCGACGAAGAGCTGACGGCGTTCCTCGACCAAGTGCCGGACCGCGTCCTCGTCGTATTGGACGAGGCCTATTGCGAATATGTGGAGGATCCGTCCTATTCGGACGGCCTGGCGCTGCTGAAGCGCTATCCAAACCTCATCCTGCTGCGCACGTTCTCGAAAATCTACGGGCTTGCCTCGCTTCGCATCGGCTACGGCATCGGGGCGCCGGGCTTGATCCGTTCGATCAACCAGGTGCGCGAGCCGTTTAATACGTCGAGATTCGGCCAGGCGGCAGCGCTCGCTTCGCTGAACGACGACGAATTTCTCGAGAAATGCCGCACGGCCAACCGCGAGGGGCTCGTATTCCTTCGCGCGGCGTTCGACAGGCTGGGGCTCGACTACTTCCCCGCGCACGGCAACTTTATCATGGTCGACGTAAAGCGTCCTTCTTCTGAAGTGTTCGAAGCGCTGCTGCGCAAGGGCGTCATCATCCGGGCCGGCCAGCGCGGCTATCCGACGCGCATCCGCATCACAGTAGGCAGCGCCGAGCAGAACGCGAAGGTCGCGGAAGCGCTTGAAGCCGTTTTGCAGGAAATCGGGGTGCAAGCGTAGGGTATGATCGAAGGCAAAGCCGTTCACGAAACGTCGCAAACGACACCTAACGGAAAAGCCCCGCTCCGGATCGCCATCTTCGGCGTCGGATTGATCGGCGGTTCGCTGGCGCTATGCTGGAAGGGCAAGCCGGGGCTTACCATCGTCGGCCATTCGGTGAACGCGGCATCGGTCGACAAATATTTGGCGCTCGGCGTCGTGGACGAAGCGACGACGTCGGTCGAAGCGGCGGCGGCGGACGCAGACGTCATCGTGCTGTGCGTTCCGGTAGGCATGCTCGACGATTATTTGAAGCGGCTGTCCGAGCTGCCGCTGAAGCCCGGATGCATCATTACGGACGTCGGCAGCACCAAGGCTTCCGTCGTGAGGTATGCGGAGAGCCTCAAGTTGAAAGGCGCGGTGTTCATCGGCGGCCATCCGATGGCCGGATCGGAGCGATCCGGCGTCGAAGCCGCTACGCCTGATCTATACGAAAACGCGTTCTATGTACTTACGCCGTCGTCGGGCACGCCGACTGAGGCGATCGAGCGGCTCGAAGAGCTGCTTCGCTGGACGCGCGCCAATATCGTCAAGATCGAGGCGGGCCTCCACGACGACATCGTCGGCGCGATCAGTCATCTGCCGCATATTATCGCGGTCGCGTTGGTCAACCAGATCGCGGGCTACAATGAATCCAACGACTTATATCGACGCCTGGCAGCCGGCGGATTCCGCGACATTACGCGGATCGCTTCCAGCGATCCATACATATGGCGGGACATTTTGCTCGGCAATCGCGACGTCCTGCTCAAGCTGCTCGCCGACTGGCGCGGCGAGATCGCCGCGTTCGAACGGCTGCTCGAGGATCGTGAAGGTGCCGGCATCGTCGAGCGGTTCAGCGGCGCAGGCCGGTTTCGCGACAATCTGCCCGAACGGCGCAAGGGCATGATCACTTCGCTGCATGAATGCTATGTCGACGTGCCCGATCAGCCGGGCATCGTCGGACGGATCGCGACGGAGCTCGGGCAGGCCCGCATCAATCTCAGCAATTTGCACATTATCGAGAGCAGGGAAGACGTGCCCGGGGTGCTTCGTTTATCCTTCCGCCACGGCGAAGATCTTGAGCGCGCCGTCGAGCTTCTCCGAACGCTCCAATACTCGGTTTATTTTTAGCTTCGAATTGCCGCAGGGTCCTACAAGATCCTGCGGTTTTTATTTTTAATAAAAAAATGAAAACGCTTATTGACAATATGAAAACGGATACATATAATAAAAGTACAGTATGGTTTCTCTCCACTCCTATCCTAATCCCGAATGCTTCTTGCATTCGCACCGCCCTTTGTGGCGGTGTTTTTTTTTCTGTTTTTTAACGTTCGCAAGAAGTTAAATACATCTGTTTTTATTTTGTTTGGCGCGTTTGGGCTCGTTTAAACGACTTATTGAGAAATTTTTAAGGCTAATTTAATTCTTTACATGTGCGTACTATGATACAATGATGATATCTTATGTAAAAAACTGGGGATGCCATGATTATTTTGGCTGCAATCGCAACTTTATGTCCGAACGCCGGTATAACGTTATACAGGCTGAAGACGTCCCCCGGAAGGTGGAGGTCGCGTTAAAATGATGACCGATTCTCAACTGATTCGGGAAATCAAGGAAGGCAACGCGGAGCTGTATTCCGAGTTGATGGCCAAGTACCAGAGGAAGATCTTGTCTTTTATTTATCATATGCTGCGCGGCGCCAAACTCGAGATGATGGCCGAAGACCTGTGCTCCGAGACTTTTTACAAGGCTTATCGGAGCCTGCATTCGTTTCGGGAGGTAGACGCTTCGTTTTCCACCTGGCTTTATACGATTTCGCGCAATACGGTGCTGAGCGAGCTTCGCAAGCAAAAGGCGGCCCATTTGTCGCTCGACGATACGACCTACGTGCCGCTCGCTCCTTACGAGGCGGCGCCGGAGCAGACGCTGCTCCGCAACGAAAAAGTGGCGATGGTGCGCGAGGCGATCAACAACCTGCCCGAGAAGCAGCGATCCGCGCTGGTGCTAAGAGAGTATGAAGGGCTCGATTACCAGGAGATCGCGGGAATCCTCGGACAGACGGTAAGCGCGGTCAAGTCGCTGCTGTTTCGCGCGAGAGCCAGCGTGAAGATTCAATTGGAAAAGTACTTTCACGAGCCTGAGCCGGCCTTGATGAAGGTTTACGAGGAGTTGAAGTCAAGATGACCCTGACGTGCGGACACGTTCAGCAGCAGATGGAAGCGTATTGGGATCTCGAAGAGGGCGATCCGCGGCGGCGCGAGATCGACGCGCACGTGGCGGGCTGCCCGGCTTGCGCTGCCGAGTTCCGGTGGTGGGAGGAGAGCGCGGCGCTCATTCGCGAGGTTGCGCTCGAAGAGTCCGAGTCGGTGCCCGCGCAGGCAGCCCAGGCGGTAAACGCCAGCGTGATGAGCCGAATTTACGCAGAGGACGGCTGGCTGCTGCCGCCTGCGCGCAGGGCTTACACGTTCACCGGACCGTTCCGTCGAAGGGTCGTCACGATCGTCGCCTGTCTACTGGCGTTATGCGGCAGCGGAATTTTGCTCACGCTTTACGACCGCATGCACGCGGACCGGACGCAGTCGGCGAGCATCATGGAAGCGGCCGGCACGGGCGACATGCACGGGGCGCTGCAGATCGATATGCCCGTGTCCCGCATGAGCGATCCGTTCGTGCTGAATTCGTCGCCGGCGATGCCCGGCTATTGGATTATGCTGTCGGTACTCGGCATTTTAACGGCATTTCTCATCGTAAATTGGTATTCGAGGTTGAAAAAAGCATGAGCGGCAGAATGAAACTAGGTTTGGTAAGACACGGCGTCACCGCTTGGAATATAGCCGGCCGGATACAAGGCGCAACGGACATTCCGCTGAGCGCGGAGGGCGAACGTCAAGCGCTTCTGCTGGCGGACAGGCTTCGCCGGGAGCCGGCGACCTGGGACGGCATCGTCAGCAGCGATCTGATGCGCGCGAGGCGGACGGCGGAACTGATCGCGGAGCGGCTGGAGCTGCCGCTCGTCAGCGACGCCATGCTGCGTGAACGAAGCTTCGGCGAAGCGGAGGGCACGACGGAGGACGAGCGGGTGGCGAGGTGGGGCGCCGATTGGCGCGGACGGGTTCCCGGCCAGGAGTCGGATACGCAAGTGAAAGCCAGAGGCTTGGCTTTCGTAGAGGCGTTCACCTCGCGACATCCGGGCGAGAGCTGGCTGGTCGTGACGCACGGCAGCTTTTTGGCGCAATTGCTGCAGGCGCTCGACAGCGGCGTTGACGACAGCCGAATCGCGAACTTGTCTCTGACGATTTTGGAGCGCGAAGACGGCGGCTGGGTGCCCACGCTGCACAATTGTACGGCGCACCTGGGGATGGCGTGAACCGCTTTTCGCGCGGCCTCCCTCGCGCATGTCCTTGCTAGATTCGGTTGGAAGACTTGACTGCTGCTCGCGAAGATGTCGATGTGTCGCAAAGCCCTTATCTATATGATTGAAGCCGACCGGCAGATCCCGGTCGGCTTTTTTTGCGCGGGCTAGCAGGAAGCCGCGCACGTTTAAATGCGGGGTATCGCGACGATACTGCTCCTATCAGCGGTTTAGGAGGGATCCCGATGAATCTGGCGGACATGCTCAGTTATGCGGACATCGCGCAGTTGTCCGGCATCGCGGAAGTCTATCAATGCGAATGCAGCAGCCATTCCAAAAACGAGCTGATCCAATCGATCTTGAGCGCCGTGCAGCGGCGCGAAGTGCTGGCGCGGCGCGTCGAAGAGATGAGTCTCGGCGATCTCCGGTTTTTGAACTCCCTTCTTTTCGAAAAGCGGGCGGCCTACAGTCTGGAGGACTTGACGGCTAGAGCCGCGCTCGCGGCCGATCCGGCGCCTCCGCAGGCGGCCGATGCCAAGCAGCAGGCGCAGATCGGCGCGGCTAAAACGAGCGGCGTTGCCAACGGCAACGGCCCGGCCTCTAATCGCGCGGCTTCGGGCAGCCGGAAAAAAGCAAAGCCGCCGGAGGAACCGAAAAGCCCGGTTGACGAACGAAGAAGCGCGATCGCGAGGTTCAAGCGCTACGGCTGGCTTTTCGGAGGCATCACGCAGCAGACGCGGTATTTGTTCCATGTGCCGGAGGACGTGAAAAAAAAGTTGTGCGATGCGATCGAAGACCAGTTTCGCGGGGGCATCGCGCTTCGCGACGAACCGCCGGCGTACCGCGACGAGCGGGGCATGATGGCCGGAGACCTTGTCCGGATGCTCAAGTTCGTCCGAGACCACGATACGCCGCTCACCGCCGAGGGCTACCTCTATAAGAGGCAGCTGCAGCAACTGCTGGACACGTTCTCGGTGTTGGAGCAGGCGCCTGCGAAGACCGCATTCCGCTTCGGGTACGGCCGGCGCTTCAAGGAATATCCGGAACGCTTCTCCTTGCTCTACGACTATGCCTACTATTCCGGCTTGCTTCTTGAAGAGGAGGGCGAGCTACGGCTCTCGGAGCGGGGGCGGGAGATGGCGGACGGCAATACGTCTTGCGATCCCGCGGATTTGTACCGGTTCTGGCTGAGGCTCTACAAGCTGCCCGTCCCGAATCTGCAGGCGCTGGCGCAATGGGTCATGCGGCTGTCCAGGCATTCGTGGGTAACCGTCGCTTCGCTCGGCGCCACGCTGCTGCCGCTCGTGAAGCCCTACTATTACGACACGGAAAAAAGCGTGTTCGAACAACGCACCTTGGCGATGATGCTTCACCTGGGGCTGCTGAGGCTCGGAGAGACGGCGGAAGGGGAAGCGGTCGTAACGATGACGCCGCAGGGCGTCGTGCTCGTCGCCGGAAGCGAGATCGGATTCGAGGATTCGCTGCCTTGGTCGTACGGCGCAGTTTGACAACGGACGGATTCCTGCCGTTCGTGCGCGTTTTGAAGGAGCTGGATTTGGAACGGAAGCGAAGGTCGGCCAATCACGATGCGGCTGAGGCCGCTAAATAAGCGCGAGGCATACGGTAAACGCCGGAAGACTCGCGAACGATCAGGAGGGCAACCCATGGACATTAGAATCGCATACGAGACGATGCTCGGCCTCGCGGCCGAGATGACGCTTGACGAGGCGCTGCGCAAATACCGCAAGGAGCAGTTATACGGCGAGATCGACCACGCGCTCGAAGAAGGAGATTCCGAATCGTTCCTGCGGTTGACCGAAGAGCTCAAGGCCATCCTCCATTAGGAGCGGCCCCGTTTATCACGCAGGCTCGCCCGCGCGCCGGGACGAGCCTTTTTTTGCTGGCCGGCAAACGGATTAAAAATGGCTTGCAAGCGCGCCCGAATCGGGTAGGATAGAGGAAGCATACGGAAAGGAAGGAAGTCGAAGCGATGAGATTCAGCGAATTTGACGAAGACAACTGGGGCGACCTGCAGCCTTATCTGGACACCGCGCTGCTGCCCGTAACGGGACTGCTCGGCGGCGAGGCGCCTCCGTCCGCGGCCGAACTCGTCGGCACGGCGGGGGACTGGCTGGCGCCGATCGAGTCGGCGTTCAAGGGCAGGACGGTCACCTATCCGGCCCATCATTACATAGGTCCGGGCGACGAAGCGTCGCTCGACGCGCTGTGTACCCGGCTCAAATCGGGCGGCTTCAAATTCGTCGTCGTCGTGTCCGGCAAGCCCGGCTGGGACGCGACGCGCGTGCCGTCGGCGGATCTATTCGCCAGTCCGACTGGCGAAGAGAGCGTCCCGGACGCGGAAACGCTGAGGCGAAGCGTGTCGGAAATGTGGAAACGTTCGCCGCAGGCGTGAGGCGAGTCCGGGCCGCGGTCTGTATAGGATCGATGGAACGGGGCATAACAAAAGCATGTTCGCCCTCGGTTAAATGTGACAAAATGACAACATTTTAGTTCGCGCAAAACCGAGATGTGTCCAAATCGGGAACGGGCATTCTTGACGCTCTTTGACACGTGGGATATTATAGGTATGTCCTTGTGAACAAAAGGTGAAAGTCCGTATCGGACGCGATTTTGGTGGGCAAAGGGGGTAGAAAAAATGGACCACAATCAGCAGCATGAAACCTCGCATAAGCCGATCAAGCGCAATGAAATGACAAGACGTCAATTTCTATCTTATACGCTCGGCGGAGCCACGGCATTCATGGCGGGCGGCGCAATCTTGCCGATGTTGCGCTTCGCTGTAGACCCGCTTCTGCAGAAGAAGGCTGAGACCGCTTTCGTTAAGGCCATCGAGGAGAAGGACGTGACCAAGGAGCCGAAGAGTATCGACTTCAAGGTTCACCAGGTCGACGGGTGGTACGAGAGCGACCCGAAGCTCCAAGCTTTCGTAGCGAAGGACGACAGCGGCAAGATTTTCGCATTGTCCCCGGTATGCAAGCACCTGGGATGCACGATCAGCTGGAGCGGCGAAGAAGCTCCGAACCTGTATCACTGCCCTTGCCACGGTGCAAGATACACGAAAGACGGCAAAAATCTCAAGGTGGCGCCGAAGCCGCTTGACGAATACCAAGTAAAGATCGATAAAGGCTGGGTATATCTCGGACCGCTGGAATCGAACACACGGGTATAGAAGGAGGGCGTCTCGTCCATGTTTAAAGGCATGTATAACTGGATTGACGAACGTCTCGACGTTACGCCGATGTGGAGAGATATCGCGGACCACGAGGTGCCTGAGCACGTTAACCCGGCTCACCATTTCTCCGCGTTCGTATATTGCTTCGGCGGACTGACGTTCTTTATTACCGTCATCCAGATCCTCTCGGGGATGTTTCTAACGATGTATTACGTGCCGGATATCATCAACGCGTATTACAGCGTCGACTATCTGCAGCACCAAGTCGCCTTCGGCGTTATCGTCCGGGGCATGCACCACTGGGGCGCCAGCCTCGTTATCGTCATGATGTTCCTACATACGCTTCGGGTCTTCTTTACCGGCTCCTACAAGGCGCCGCGCGAGATGAACTGGGTCGTGGGAATGCTGATTTTCTTCGTCATGCTGGGACTGGGCTTCACCGGTTACCTGCTTCCGTGGGACAACAAAGCATACTTTGCAACCAAGGTAGGCATGGAGATTGCGGGTTCGGTCCCGTGGATCGGCGGATATATCAAGGAGTTGCTGGCCGGCGGCACGATCGTCGGCGCGCAGACGCTGACTCGATTCTTCGCGATTCACGTGTTCTTCCTGCCCGGCGTGCTGCTCACGCTGCTTGCCGCACACTTCTTCATGATTCGCAAACAGGGCATTTCCGGGCCGCTGTAAGAGAGAGGAGTGGCAAGCATTGGCACATGGTAAAGGCAATTCTAACGAGAAGATCGTATTCGTAGGCGACTCGCGCATTCGCAAGCCGCACCCGGACAAGCCGGCTCCGCCGGACTACACGGCGTTTCCCGGCAAGTCCGAAGCGTTCATTCCGAACTTCCTGCTGAAGGAATGGATGGCGGGCGTCGTCGTGCTCGTAGGCTTCCTGACGCTGACGATCGCGGAGCCCGCTCCGCTCGGCTATCCGGCGAACCCGCTTAACGGCGCGTTCATCCCGATGCCGGACTGGTACTTCCTTTTCATTTATCAGCTGCTGAAGTACCCGTACACGTCCGAGAACTACATCGTGCTCGGTACGATCGGCATCCCGGCGATCATGTTCGGCGCCCTGTTCCTCGCTCCGTTCCTCGATACGGGCAAGGAGCGCCGCTTCTATCGGCGGCCGATCGCCTCTGCGCTCATGTTCGTCACGTTGATCGCCAGCGTCTACCTGACTTGGGTGTCGTGGCATCACTATACGAAAGAGCTTGAAGCGAACGGCACCATCCCCGAGCATATTGAGCGGGAGATGAAGTCCGAAGAGCAGATCGCAGAAGGCAAGGGCCGCTTCATTTACGGCAAGGAGAAGGTACCGGCGCTGGTCGCGCCGGAGGACGAAGCGTTTTCCGTCACGATGAAGGCGCAGTGCATCGCATGCCACGGCACCGAGCTTCAAGGTCAGGTCGGCCCGATGCTGGCGGGGATCGGCGATACGCTGAACCACGATCAGATCAAAGAGATCGTTACCAACGGTAAAGACGGCATGCCTGCCTTTAAGGGTACGCTGTCCGACGAAGAGATCGACAAGGTCGCGACTTGGCTGGCGAAGCAGAAGGCCGCAACCGAATAAGACATACGATCAAAGGGCCTGACCGGCATGGTCAGGCCCTTTTCCAGATTTTTGAGATGGCCGAGGTGCATGGATGGATCCGAACGTTTTGCTGTCGCGCCGATTTTTGACGCAGAATTGGATGATGACGCTGCTCATGGTCTTTTATGTTTTCGGGACGATTTACGGTTATTATTGGTACAAAAATCAGCTGGTCGACACGATGCAGACCCATCCCGCATGGCAGATTCCTTTCGTGCCCGACAGCCCGACGGCGTCACTGTTCTTTACGTTCGCGGCGTTGTGGCTATGGCTATCGCCATTTGGCAAAGGGGAAAGCAAGCTTGCGAGAGGCGCAAGGGGCGTCGTAGAGGCGCTTGCGGTCGTTACTTCCATTAAATACGGCGTATGGGCGACGGTGATCATCTTCGCTAGCGCCGCTTATGGCAGCCCGATCGTTTGGCAGGATTGGATGTTGATCGCTTCGCACCTGTCGATGGCGGTATGCGCAGTCGTGTACGGCAGATTTTTCTTATACGGTACGATCGCCGTCGGGATTGCGGCCGCGTGGACGCTGCTTAACGATACGATCGATTACAGCTTCGGCGTCTATCCGAGCCTGCCGCAGTCGCTCGACGATCGGCTGCTCGGCGTCTCGATCTTTACCTTTGCGCTGACCGTCTTCAGCGTCGGCGCAGCCGCGATCGTATCATTCGCGAACCAACGCGCCAGACGTACGAGCGCGGTACGGGGCGAGGTCTAGAACCGGACATCCCTTCATAGCTATTAGTGGAGGGATGTCCATGTCGACGAACGGTATACGCATTCGCATGTCGCGCCGCGTGATCGTGGCTGCGGTATTCATTTTGTGGCTTGAAGCTTTGCTGGGCGGACAAGCCGCAGCGTCCGCAAGCGCGGCGGCTCCGCGAGATCCAGTCGATGCGTTCCGCTTGACGGCGGAGACCCTATATAGATCCGTCAGCGCCGGCGATCCGCTCGTCGTGCTCCGAAGCGTCACGCAGGCAGAAGAAGCGCTGCTTGCGATCCCGCCTGAAAGCCTGCCTGCGCCGGAGAGCGCGGCGGCGCTAGGTTCCGCTATGGAAAGGATGCGGCGGGCGGTATCGGCGCTGTCGCCGGATGCGGAAGAGGTATATGGCGCATCGGCATCGCTGAGGCTGGCAGCGGACGCGGTGTCTTCGCGGGGACAAGGGCTATGGCTGGAATACAGGAGATTGATGCGCGAGGAT
The DNA here is from genome assembly GCF_900112065.1 of Cohnella sp. OV330. GTDB lineage: Bacteria > Bacillota > Bacilli > Paenibacillales > Paenibacillaceae > Cohnella. The sequence continues at coordinate 283,518 of NZ_FOKE01000004.1, read as the reverse complement.
ACGGCTGCGCTTCGGACCGCGATCTCAACCGTGGGAGGCGGGGCAAATCTCGATGCGTCGGAGCGGCTCGCGTCGCTAAGCGGACATTACCGCCTCATTCGAGCGGCCGTCGTCGCCACGGGAAGGGCGGAACAAGCGGAACGCGCCGATGCCGTCCTGCGCTATGCCGGACGGATCCTGTCGGCAGCTTCGCCAGACCCGTCGCTTGCGGCCAAGCTCGCGCCGCAGATCGGGGCGGCGGTCGAAGATCTTTACCCGCCTGCTGCGGAGGCGCCCGCTTCCGGACCGCTCGCAGCGGCGCCGCCGGCCGGATTTTTCTCGGCGATCGGCGCTTTTATCCTCACGGTGCTGACATATTCCGGATGGCGCAAATACCGCGGCGAGCAGCGAAAAAAATAAATGAGCTCATTCTTCCCTGAAGCCTTCGCCTAACACGTCGTGCACGTCGGCGATGACGATAAAAGCCTGTCTGTCGTGCTGACGGACGAGGCTTTTTAATTTGCGAACCTCGAACCGGCTGACCACGCAATAAACGGCCATTCTGGCTTCGCCCGAATAAGCGCCTACCGCGTTCATGAGGGTGACGCCGCGTTCGAGCTCGCTCGTGATTTGCTTGGCCAGCTTTTCGGGCTCCCGGCACAGGATCGTGAAGGCTTTGGCGGCATAAGCCCCTTCCTGCACGAAATCGATGACCCGGGCGGATATAAAAACGCTGACGAGCGTATATAGCACCTTTTCCTTCGGAATGAAGATGAGCGAGGTGCCTAGAATGACGACGTCCATGAGCAAAATGAATTGGCCCATGCTGATCCCGCCCCGGCGGTTCGCGATCCGCGCGATAATATCCACCCCGCCCGTCGTGCCCCCGGAGTAGAAGACGAGTCCCAGTCCTGCGCCCAGCGTCACGCCGGCATATAGCACGACGAGGATGAAGTCCTGCTGCGTCGTAAAAGGAGTTAGCCAGCCGTGATCGACCATCGCTTGCCAGAGCCATAGAAATACGGACAACGATAGCGTTCCGCCGAATGTATACACCATCGCCCGGAAACCGAGCTTGCGCCAGCCGAGCCAGAATAGAGGCAAGTTGAGAATAAGCGTCGTGAGCGAAGCGGGCAGGCCCGTCGCATAGAGCAACAAGATGCCCACGCCCGTCACCCCGCCCTCCATGAGCCGGTTCGGCACGATAAAATATACGATCCCGAATCCGTAAATCGCGGTGCCGAGCAGCAAAATGCTCCATGTACGGACCGAAGCCCACAGCTTTTGCCGAGTCATGCGCAATACCTCCATGCTGAAATTCATTTGATTTTTGCAGACATCTTAAGCTAACATAAGAAGAAACCGATGGAAAGGACCGTACACGTGGCCGAATCCAAAATCGCGGACCTTGTTCTCGCCGAGCGGCATCTGTCCGACATACAGCGAGACGTCGACGCCTATATTACGCAGTTCAAGGAAGGTTACTTCTCGCCGCTGGCGATGCTGGCCAGATTGACCGAAGAAGCGGGCGAGCTGGCGCGGGAAGTCAATCACAAATACGGCGAAAAGCCGAAAAAGGCGGACGAGGCCGACAATTCCATCGAGATGGAGCTTGGCGACGTCCTGTTCATCGTCCTGTGCTTTGCCAACCGGGAAGGGATCGACCTCACCCGGGCCATCGAACGCGTCCTGCACAAGTTCGGCACGCGCGACGCGGACAGATGGACGAAGAAGCACACGGATACCCCGTAGATACATATGCTGTATCATCCCCAATTCGAGGAGGATGGTACATGTGAAGGACGGGGAAACTTGCTTGCGCCGCGCCTACGAAGCCATCCTGGCCTCGGACTTCGAAGCCGCGGTCGATTGGTTCCGGCAGGCGGTGGAGGCGGAGCCGGACAATGCTTCCTACTATTATAAAGGCTCCATCAGCCTCGCGCGGAGCGGGAAGCTCGACTTGGCGCTCGATTATGCGCGCAGCGCCGTGCGGCTCGCCCCGAGGGAGGCCGACTATCGCCTGCACCTCCGGCTGGTCGAAGGGAGGCAGCTCGCCCGGCAGGCCAAGGCGCTGCTGGCGAAGCCGCAGCCCGAGCCGGATACGGCCATCGAGCTGCTGCAGGAGGCTGTCGAGCTCGATCCGCTCGACGCAGGCGCGTATTTGCTGCTCGGCATCGCGTGCAGGCTCGCGGGCGAGCTCGACCGGGCGATCGAAGCGCTGCGAACCGCCAAGGAGATGAATCCGATGCTGATTGAAGCGGGCAGACTGCTTCGAGAGACGAAGATGGAGCGCGCGAGGCGCTGGCGGCTCATTTATACTCACTATACTAGACGAAGGAACAGGTGATCGCGGATGTCGCAGCAAATCAAAGTCGCCGTAGCAGGCGCGGCGGGAAGAATGGGACGCGAAGTCGTCAAAATGGTGCTGGAGGATCCGACGCTCACGCTCGTAGCCGCGATCGGCCGATCCGCGTCCGGCGAGGATGCGGGTCGGCTCGTCGGCCTGCCCGAAGCGGGCGTCGTTTTGACCGACGACTTGGAGCGGTCGCTTCGCGACAGCCGGCCGGACGTGCTCGTCGACTTCACGAACCCGAAGTCCGCCATGCCCAATACGATGACTGCGATCAAGCTCGGCGTCAGACCCGTCGTCGGGACGACCGGCTTTACGCAGGAGCAAATGGACGAGATCGACCGCGAGTGCCGCGAACGCGGCATCGGCTGCCTGATCGCGCCGAACTTTTCGATCGGCGCCTTGTTGATGATGAAGTTCGCCGCCGAAGCGGCCAAGTATATGCCGCATGTCGAGATCATCGAGTACCACGGCGACCAAAAGCTGGACGCGCCGTCCGGCACCTCGATCAAGACCGCGGAGCGAATCGCAGAGACGCGGCGCGAGCTGCGCCAAGGCAATCCGAACGAAGAAGAAGTCATCGAAGGCGCCCGCGGCGGTTATTTCGGCGGCTTCCGGATACATAGCGTGCGGCTTCCGGGCGTTTTCGCCCAGCAGGAGGTCATCTTCGGCGGGCACGGCCAGACGCTCAAGATCCGGCACGACAGCTACGACCGCGCGGGTTACATGCCCGGGGTCGCGACGGCCGTCAAGAAAATCGTGGACGTGACCGGCCTGGTTTACGGCTTCGAACATTTGCTCGACTGATTACTCGACGGATTAAATGGACTTTCACACATAAATATCCCGCTCCCGGGAGAGGAGACGCGGTTCAACGATGCTGAATATCGCACTGATCGCACACGATCGCAAAAAAGACGAGATGGTGAACTTCGCCATCGCCTACGAGCATGTTTTTAAACCTCACAAGCTGTACGCGACCGGCACGACCGGCGGGCGTATCATGGAAAATACATCGCTGCAGGTACACAGGTTCGCTTCGGGGCCGCTCGGCGGCGACCAGCAGATCGGCGCGATGGTCGCGACCAACGAAATGGACTTTATTATCTTTCTTCGAGATCCGCTCATGGCCCAGCCGCACGAACCGGACATCATCGCGCTGCTTCGTCTGTCCGACGTGCAGGGCATCCCGGTAGCGACCAACGTCGCGACGGCGGAGCTGCTCGTCAAATGCCTTGAGCGCGGGGACTTCGCGTGGCGTGAGCTCGTACACAAGTACAAGCCCGGTATCGAGTCGTGAACGACGCCGTACAGCTTGATTTGCTCGTATTCGCGGCACATCCGGACGATGCCGAGATCGGGATGGGCGGCACGATCGCCAAGGCTGCGCGCGCGGGACGCCGCGTCGGCTTGTACGATTTGACCTTCGCCGAGATGTCGTCCAACGGCGATCCCGATACGCGCCAGCGGGAGGCGGCCAAGGCAAGCGAGCTGCTGGGATTGACCGTGCGGGGCAATCTCGGCCTGCCCGACCGCGGATTGAAGGCCGGCTCCGAACAGGTGGACAAGCTGGTCGAAGCGATACGCCGGCATCGTCCGCGGGTCGTGTTCGCGCCTTATTTCGAAGACCGGCATCCGGATCATACGGCATGCAGCCGGCTTGCCGAAGAAGCGGCGTTCAACGCGAAACTGCGTCGCTATCGGCCCGAATGGGAAGCATGGACGCCGGACGCTTTTTGTTACTATTTCATTAACGATATGCATACGCCGCAGCTGGTCGTCGATATTACGGAGTACCAGCCGATCAAGATGGACGCGCTGTCCGCTTACCGGTCCCAGTTCGCTCCGATGGAGGAGACGCCGGACTGGGTGCCGACGCCGCTCACGGCGGGCTACCTGGACAACGTCGCCGCGCGCGACCGGCTGTTCGGCGCGCCTCACCGCGTCGCCTACGCCGAAGGCTTCATTTCCAAAGGTTCGCTGAAGCTGGACGGATTTTAATACGCCTATAGGCATACATCACGATCGCCGGCGGTTCTCCTGCATGGATCTCCTGCTTGGATTCCTGCATGGCAGGCCGCCGCTCACGCTCGGGAAGAAGGGACTCGCAAATGTTCAGACCGCTTAAGATCGGCATTACTTGCTATCCTTCGCTGGGCGGCTCGGGCGTCGTGGCTACCGAGCTCGGCAAGCTGCTCGCGGAGAAGGGACACGAGATTCATTTTATTACGCAAAGCATGCCTTTTCGGCTCGGAAAGTTTCAGCGCAACATTTATTATCACGAGGTGGAAGTGTCGGACTATTACGTTTTCCGATACCCGCCTTACGATCTGTCGCTCGCCAGCAAAATGCACCAGGTCGCGAAGCTGCAGGAGCTCGACCTGCTGCACGTTCACTATGCGGTGCCGCATGCGATTTGCGCGCTGCTGGCCAAGCAGATGTCAGGCGGCAAGCTGAAAATCGTCACGACGCTGCACGGGACGGACATCACGGTGCTGGCGCAGGACGAAACGCTTAAGGACATCATCCGGCTCGGCATCGGAGCCAGCGACGCGGTCACGGCCGTCAGCCGGGATCTGATCCGCGAGACGCAGGAGCTGCTCGATATAAGGACGCCGATCGAGTTGACGTACAATTTCGTGGATAAACGCGTATATTATCCGCGCGAAGTATCCGATATGCGCAAGGATTTCGCGGAGCCGCACGAGAAAGTGCTTATGCATATTTCCAACTTCCGGCCCGTCAAGCGAACGTCGGACGTCGTGGACATCTTCGCGAAGGTGCACGCGGAGCTGCCCGCCAAGCTGCTGCTCGTCGGAGAAGGACCGGATCTGCCCAAGATTCAGTCGAAAATCCGGTCGATGGGACTCGAACATCGCGTCCATTATCTGGGCAAGCAAGACGATGTCGCCGAAGTGCTGTCGCTCGCGGATCTCTTGCTTCTTCCTTCGGAAAAGGAAAGCTTCGGTCTCGTCGCGCTCGAGGCGATGGCCTGCGGGGTGCCGACGATCGGCTCGACCGCCGGCGGCATTCCGGAGCTGGTCGTCAGCGGGGAGACGGGTTTTCTCGCTCCGATCGGACATACGTCGGAGATGGCGGCGCATGCCGTGCGGCTGCTCTCGGACGAAGCGATGTATGCGCAGTTCAGGGAAGCTTGCCTAATGCGCTCTCGCACGCAATTTTGCAACGATCTGATCACCGCGCAGTACGAGAAAATCTATTACGACGTGCTGGGCATTCCGGCCCCGATCACCGAGCCGGCCTGCGAACCTCGCTGACCAAGGCGGTGGATCGCCGGAAGGCGGATCCCGGCCGATAAGAGGAGGGATCCGCCTTGATGATCTACGAAGGCGCGCAATGGGAAGCGGGACTTGAAGTGCTTCACGCCTTGAACCGAGCGGGCAGCGAGGCGTATTTCGTCGGCGGCTGCGTCCGTGACGCCTTGCTCGGGATCGAGGCTAGCGATATTGATATCGCGACGTCGGCCGATCCCGGCGAAGTGCTGCGTTTGTATCCGGATGCGCTGCCGACGGGCCTGAAGCACGGCACCGTGACGGTTCGCCGTTCGGGCTTTTTTTTTGAAGTGACGACGTTTCGCCAGGAAGCCGGCTACAGCGACGGCAGGCGTCCGGACGACGTTTTTTTCGTGCGGGACGTCCGGGAAGATCTCGCCCGGCGCGATTTTACGATCAACGCGATGGCGGCGGGCGCCGACGGGACGATCGTCGATCCGTTCGGCGGCATGGACGATCTGCGTGCGCTAAGGCTGCGGGCAGTCGGCGAACCGGACCGACGGTTCGACGAAGACGCGCTGCGGATCGTCCGCTGCGTACGCTTCGCGTCCCGTTACGGCTTAGCCGTCGACGCGCCGACCTGGGCAGGGGTGCTCGCCTGTCGGGACAAGCTTCGGCTCGTCGCGATGGAGCGTATCGGCGCCGAGCTCGACAAGATGATGGCCGCCGGCGATCCCGGCCGCGCGTTCGCGCTGCTCCTGACCGCTTCGCTGCCGGAGCGGTTCAAGCAACCGCTGCCGGAGGCGTGGTTGGCGCGGCTTAGGCAGATTGAGGGAGCGGCCGGCGGCGCCGACGACGCGCCGATCGTGACGTCAGCCACGATGCGTACAAGGCTCTCGCGGTACTTGCCCGAACATACGGAGGCCGATCTGCGATGGGCGGCGTTGTTCCTCGCAGGCGCGGCTCCGGAGGAAGCGGAGGAAGCCATGAAGCGGCTACACTTCGCAGGGAAAAGAATCAAGCGGATCAGCGACCTCCTTCGCTTGCACAGGGGCTTGTCTGCGGGATCCGATCCGAAGGCGTGGCGCCGAAGCTGGACGATCGGGGTGCTTGACCAGGGTACCGCGGCCGCGGCGGACTGGCAAGCGCTATTCGATTCGCCGGATGTCCGTGCGGCGTTCGGCGTGCCAGGCGAGCTGCGGGCGGCCGCGGCCGGATGGATGGCTGCGATGCCCGCGGTTCGGGTCGCCGACCTCGCGCTGCGGGGCGACGAGCTGGCGGAGGCCGCCGGCAGGGCGCCGGGGCCTTGGATCGCGGTCGCGCTGCGGCAGCTGCTCGAACAGGTCGCGATGGGGACGCTGGAAAACGATGCAGAGACGCTGCGGGTCGCCTTTTTAAGGGATCAACAGGAGAGTTAAAAGACTTGAAGCCGCCGGAAGCGCAGGTGGCCACAAACTGGGAAGCTGAAGCGTCATCGCCTCTCGTAGTGATGGGAATGGCGCGGATCCAGGGAACTGGAGCGTCATCGCCTCTCGTAGTGGAGGGGATGGCGCAGATTCAGGGAGCCGGAAGCGTCATCGCCTCTCGTAGTGGAGGGGATGGCGCGGATCCAGGGAACTGGAGCGTCATCGCCTCTCGTAGTGGAGGGGATGGCGCAGATTCAGGGAGCCGGAAGCGTCATCGCCTCTCGTAGTGGAGGGGATGGCGCGGATTCAGGGAGCCGGAGCGTCATCGCCTCTCGTAGTTCGTCGTGGTTCAACAATCGAGCCAACATGGTCCGGACAGGAAGGGGAGCATCCATGGAACAATCGCAGCTGTTGACGCTGCTTGAAGGCAAGCGTGACGCGTTCGTGTCCGGCGAGGAGATCAGCCGGCTGCTTGGCGTGAGCCGAACCGCCGTATGGAAGCAAATCCGCAAGCTAGAGGCCGAGGGGTTCGCGATCGAAGCCGTGCCTCGCAAAGGCTATCGTCTGACCGGTAGGCCTTCCCGCTTGAATGCCGCAGAACTCCAGAGCAAGCTCGGGACTACGGCTTTCGGCAGGCATCTGCATATTCGCGAGGTCGTCACTTCTACGCAGGACGTACTGCGCGAGCTCGCGGAAGAGGGCGCGCCCGAAGGGACGCTCGTCATCGCCGAACGCCAGGACAACGGCCGGGGACGCATGGGCCGCTCGTGGGTGTCGCCGCCCGGACGCGGCGTATCGATGAGCCTGCTGCTCCGCCCGGACGTTCCGCTGCAGCTGGCGCCCCAGCTTACGCTGCTCGCCGCAGTGGCGCTTTGCCGAAGCCTCGGTCGCGAGACCGGCCTGCCGATCGGGATCAAATGGCCGAACGACCTGCTCGTGGACGGCCGCAAGATCAGCGGCATCCTGCTGGAGTCGGCCACCGAGGACGAACGCTTGCGATATGTCGCGGTCGGACTCGGCATCGCGGTGAATCTGGATGCCGACGATTATCCGGAGGAGCTGCTGGCGCGCGCGGTCTCTCTGAAGATGGCGGCCGGGCGCGCGTTCGACCGTACGGCGCTGATCGCCGCCGTGCTGCTCGAATTCGAGCAGCTGTATGCCGTGTATAAGGAGCGAGGCTTCGAGCCGATCCGCATCCTTTGGGAGACCTATTCGGTGACGTTGAACCGCACGGTTTCTTTGAACGCCGGACATGGATTTTTCGAAGGCGTGCCGAGAGGCTTGGACGAGAGCGGAGGACTGCGCGTCGAGCTGCCGGACGGCGGCGTGCGCACGATCTATTCGGCGGAGATCGGCGATGCGGCGCCGCTGCCGGACGCCAAGGGCTAGAACGGTCGTCAAAGGCGTCGATCGGAGGAATCGGGCCGTTTACGGCCCTCGCCCTCTCTGTTATAATATAGCTCTCGGGCGGTATCATGACGAACCGCACTGAGAGACATGCTAACCAATGACGAGCTTTACCGAAAAGAACCGAATACCCGTGATGATTCGCGGCGGATTCTGCTCTGAGCCCAAGGGACCGAGACAGAAGGACGTGAAGCGTTCCTGCTGAATGGACACCTTCTTTGCTCATGGGCAAACGAAGGTTTTTTTGCGCGCTCGGATGGCTGGCCGCCCACAGGAGGGAGCTTAAGCGACATGAGTCAACCGTTAACGCCGCCAAAATTGAAATCGATGAAAGCCCAGGGTTCGCCGATCGCCATGGTGACCGCCTACGATTACCCCTCCGCAAGATTGACGGAGGAAGCCGGGGTGGACGTTCTCCTCGTCGGAGACTCGCTCGGCAACGTCGTGCTCGGCTATGAGACGACCGTGCCGGTGACGCTCGAGGATATGATCTACCATACGAGAGCCGTCGTTCGGGGCGCTCCCCATACCATGATCGTAACGGACATGCCGTTCGCGACCTACCGCGGGAGCAAGGAGCAGACCCTCCGCAATGCCGCACGGCTCATGCAGGAGGGCGGCGCTCATGCAGTGAAGCTCGAAGGCGGAGCCGAGCTCGCGGACGAGATCGCGCTGCTCGTATCCGCAGGCATACCCGTGATCGGCCACCTGGGGCTTACTCCCCAATCCGTGCTGCAGATCGGGGGCTACAAGGTGCAGGGCCGCGACGAGGCGGAGGCCGCGCGGCTGCTGGCCGACGCGAAGGCGCTCGAGCAAGCCGGCGCAGCGGCCGTCGTGCTCGAGCTGGTCGTCGAGCCCGCGGCTGCGGCCGTATCGCGCGCGCTGTCGATCCCGACGATCGGCATCGGCGCCGGACGGGGCTGCGACGGTCAGGTTCTCGTTTATCACGACCTCATCCGATACGGCTCGGGCATCCGCGACAAACGGTTCGTAAAGGCCTACGCCGACGTAGGCGAGACGATACGCGGGGCCGTTTCACAATACGTAAACGAAGTGAAGACTGGACGGTTCCCGGAAGAAAATCATGCGTTCCCGATGCAGGCGCAGCCCAAAGAATCGCCGAATACCAAACTGTACGGAGGCGAATCCCAATGACGGCAACTTTAACTTCGACGCCCGCGGTCGTCCGTACGATCGCGGAATTGCGCGCCGCGATTCGCGCCTATCGGGCGGAGGCCGGCGCGACCGCATCCGTCGGCTTCGTGCCGACGATGGGATTTTTGCACGAAGGCCATGCGAGCTTGATCGGCAGATCCGCCCAAGACAACAGGCTGACGGTGCTTAGCATTTTCGTCAATCCGCTTCAGTTCGGTCCGAACGAAGACTTCGAGCGGTACCCGAGGGACGAGATCAGAGACCTGGACGTAGCCGCCCGCGCGGGCGCGGATATCGTCTTTATGCCTAGCGTCACCGAGATGTACCCGACCCAGGCGGCGACGCAGATCACCGTCTCGGGGGTCACGGAACGCCTGTGCGGGGCGAGCCGGCCCGGACACTTCGACGGCGTCGGGATCGTCGTGACCAAGCTGTTGAACATCGTGCAGCCCGACCGCGCGTACTTCGGCCTGAAGGACGCCCAGCAGGTCGCCGTCGTCGAACGCATGGTCGCCGATCTCAACCAACCGGTCGAGATCGTACCGTGCCCGATCGTCCGAGAGACGGACGGACTGGCCATGAGTTCGCGCAACGTATATCTGTCGGCCGACGAACGGCGCGAAGCGCTCGTGATTTCCCGTACGCTGGCCAAGGTGCCGGCCTGGATCGATTCGGGCATGAACGCAGCGCAATTGACGGCGGCCGTGAGGGAAGGCATCTCGGCTTCTCCTATCGCCGATATCGACTATGTCGAGACGCTGACCTATCCCGCGCTGCAGCCGCCCGCACCGGACGCCGCCCTGTCCGGTTCTAACGAGCGAATCATCGTCGCGGCGGCGGTCCGTTTCGGACGTACGCGCCTTATCGACAATATTCTGATTTCCCTTCCGGAGGCGCAGCCATTATGATGAGACAAATGATGAAGTCCAAGCTCCACAGGGCGACGGTGACCGAAGCCAACCTGAATTACGTCGGCAGCATCACGATCGATGAAGATTTGCTGGATCTGGTCGATATTTTGCCGGACGAAAAGGTGCAAATCGTGAATAACAACAACGGCGCCCGGTTCGAGACCTATACGATTCCGGGGCCGCGCGGTTCCGGCGTCATCTGCCTGAACGGCGCCGCGGCCAGGCTCGTACAGCCCGGAGACAAGGTAATCATTATCGCTTATGGATACATGGAAACCGAAGAAGCGAAGCGGCACAAGCCGAAGGTCGCCATATTGGACGAAGGCAACCGCGTCGTTCAAATGATGGCGCAGGAGCCTCATTCGACCGTCGTCTAAGGCGTATGAAAGGCCTCCGGCAAACGCAGAATGAGCAATACAATTCTTCTGCGACTGGGGGCCTTCTTCCGTGATTCAGCCTTTTTTCTCCGCCATGAACGACGTGCTGGACGAGATGATCGAACGCTATCCGAATTCGTCGCCGGATGAAAAGTTGGCGCTGGAAGAGCAATGGAACGTGTTAAAATCGATGAGTGATGATATCATTGAGTCATGGCTCGCGCTCGAGGAAAAAATGGGCGATTACAGGCGGCGGCGCCAAGCGGGCGATACCGGGGGCTTCAACGGCAAGTCCGCGGTCCCCGTGCCGCCGGCCGAATGGCCCGTCCCGTTCGTAAAGGGTCAGGGATACTTCAAGCTCCATATGTTCCGCGAATGCGCCTGCCAGTTCGAACAACTGCTCGCCCGATACGCGGAATGGTCCCTTGCGCGACTGTATCTGGCGATGAGCCGGATGCATCTCGGCGAATTCGTCGAAGCGCACCGGCACTTTCAGCTCGTGGCGGGAACGGCCGACGAGCCCAAGCTTCAAGCGATCGCCTACAACGCGATGGGCTGCGTGCAGGCGGTTCAAGCGAATTTGGCCCAGGCCCAGCATTTTTTCCGCAAGGCGATGGAGCTCGATCCCGGCTTCGCGGACGCCAAGCACAATTTGGACGCCTGTCTTTGCGATGCCGACAGCGTACAGCTCTCCTTCGGCAGCGCCGAACTGACGGCGCTCATGCCAGGCTAAGCCTGCCTCGCGCGGCGAACCGAGCGGCGCGGCGAAGGCGAAGTGCAAGAAAGGAAGTCATTCATGAAATTCGCGGTTCTCGACTTTGAGACGACGGGAACGTCGTCCCAGCACGATGAAATCATACAAATCGGCATCGCGGTCGTGGACGACACGGGCACGGTGTCTTCCGTATATCAATCGCTCGTGAAGCCGTCCCGTGCGATTCCTTCTTTTATAACGACGCTTACGGGCATCGCGGACGCGGACGTCGCCGATGCGCCCGCGATCGAGGATGCGATAGCGGAGATGGTGCCGCTCCTTCACGATGCCGTGCTCGTCGCGCACAACGCCGGCTTCGACGCTGCCTTTTTGCAGGCCGCTCTGGACAAGAGCGGTTATTTGCCGTTTTCCGGCAGGGTGCTGGACACGGTCGAACTCGCCAGGCTGGTATTCCCTTTTTTGCCTTCGTACCGGCTGACGGCGATTACGCACGGTCTTGGTATCGCGCACGACCGGCCCCACCAGGCCGACAGCGACGCGCTCGCCACGGCCGAGGTTCTGACGGCTTGCATCGGCAGGCTTAGGGCGCTGCCGACGCTGACGCTCGAACGGCTGTGCGAGCTGACCGACGGCGAGCGCAGCGACCTCGGCTGGCTGCTGACGTCGCTTCGGGCGGAGCGGGATACGACATGGTTCGAAGAACCGGACGGCTATCAATACTATCGTCAGTTCGCCATGCGCATCGCCGACTGGACGGACGACGACGAAGGACGCGAGGCGCAGCGCCTGCAAGCGGAGCGAATGCTGTCCGGCATGCCGTTCGAGACGTATCTCGACACCGTCGCCGATCGCATGAAGGAGCTGTTCCCGGGCTATGAGCCAAGAGAAGGGCAGCGCATCATGTACGACGAGGTGCATCAGGCGCTCGCCGACGATTCCCATCTGCTGGTCGAAGCCGGCACGGGTACGGGCAAGTCGCTCGGCTATTTGCTGCCCTCCCTTTATTATGGATTAAAAGAAAATAAAAAAATCGTCGTGACGACGCATACGATCCAACTGCAGGAGCAGCTGCGCCAGCGGGATCTCCCGCTTCTGCAGGACGTGCTCCCCGTACCGTTCAAGGCGGCGGTGTTCAAAGGGCGAAGCAACTACATGTGCCTGCGCAAGTTCGAGCAGCAGATGCAGACGCCGGCGTTCGCGTTGTCCCGCGAGGAAGCCGTGGCGCGCGGCCAGCTCGCCGTATGGCTGTCGGAGACGGAGCGCGGCGAAGCCGAGGAGCTCAATCTCGGCAGCCGGTCCAAGGAAGAGTGGAACGCCGTCGCGAGCGACGCGGACTCCTGCTTGAACCGTCAGTGTCCCTGGTTCCGCAAATGCTTTTACCACCGAGCGCGGCAGGATGCGCTAAAGGCGGATCTCGTCATTACGAATCATGCCATGGTATTCACCGACATGCGCGCGGAGCACCGGCTCCTTCCCGCTTACGACCGGCTCATCGTGGACGAGGCCCATCATATGGAAGAGGTGGCGAGCAACCATCTCGGACGACGGATCGGGTACGGCGCGCTGCCTTCCGCGCTGGCCAGGCTCGCCAAGGACGCGCGGACGGGACAGCTGCCGAGCCTGATCTCGCAACTGACCGGGACGGCGGAGAGCGCGAGCGGGACGTGGGCGGAAAAGCTGGAGGAGCTGCTGCCGCGCGTGCAGGAGCTTCGCGAATCGTGGGAACAATGGACGGACAGGCTGTTCGGCCTGCTTGCATCCGGCGCGGCCGCGGACGAGACGGGGGGGCTCAGCTATCGGCTGAAGCCCGACGCGCTGCCGCGGGATTGGGAGTCGATCCGCGTCGACGGCGACAATGTCGTGCTGCGGCTTTCCGATCTTGTGCGGCCGCTTGAGAAGCTGCTGGCGGAGATCCGCGACCGAAGCGAGGACATTGCCCTGCAGAGCCTTCTGACCGACATGAACGGCTCCGTCAAAGAGCTGTCCGGCGTCCGAAGCGACTTGCAGTCGTTCGTTTCGATGTCGGAGACGGAGTGCGTCTATTGGATCGAAGGACATACCCAGTACAAGAGCCGCTCGCTATGGATGTATATCGTGCCGGCAGACGTGAGCGGATTGCTGAAGGACGGCTTGTTCGGTCAAAAGGAAAGCGTCGTGCTCACGTCGGCGACGCTGACCGTGGACAAGTCGTTCCAGTACGTCAAGGAGCAGCTCGGCCTCGACGAAGCGGAGCAGCAAGGCAGGCTTCGCACGGCGCAGCTTCCTTCGCCGTTCAACTACAGGCAGCAAGCGCTGCTGCTCATTCCGCGGGACTTTCCGTCGATCAAAGGCAGAGACGGCGAAGCCGCGTTTTTGCAGGCGCTGACGGCATCGCTGGCCGAGGTGGCTACCGAGACCCGCGGCCGCATGCTCGTGCTGTTCACTTCGCACAAGATGCTGAAGACCGTATACGAGCCGCTCAAGTCCGCGCTCGCGCCGGTCGATATCCAAGTGCTCGGGCAAGGGATGGACGGCAGCAGCCGAAGCCGGCTCACGAGCCAGTTCATGGAGCAGCCGCGTTCGGTGCTGCTCGGCACGAGCAGCTTCTGGGAAGGCGTCGACCTTCCGGGCGATGCGCTGACTTGTCTCGCGATCGTCCGGCTCCCGTTCCAGCCGCCGAACCATCCGGTGACGGAGGCCAAGAGCGAGCGTCTCACGGCGCAGCGCAAAAATCCGTTCATGAAGCTGTCGCTGCCGCAAGCGGTCATCAAGTTCAAGCAGGGCTTCGGCAGACTCGTGCGCACCGCTTCCGACAAGGGCATCGTCATCTTGTACGATACGCGCGTCATCGATACGAGCTACGGCAAATACTTTTTGTATTCGCTGCCCGGGCCCAAGATGGAGCATCTGCCGCTAGCGGGCCTGGTGCCTCGCGTGCGGGAATGGCTGCATCCGGCCCATGCGGCAGGCGCCGAAGCCGCTGCAGACGCGGAGCGCCCGCCTTCGGCGGCGCCTGCCGCGGACGCTTCGCCGACGCCGGACACCGAACCGGCGCCGGTACCGGACACCGAACCGATGCCGGATGCGTCCGGCCGTCCGGCATCAGGGGAAGCCGGCCAGACGGCATCCGTACCGTCCGGCGAAGCCGGCGCTCCGGCAGAGCCGGCTCCGGAAAAGGTCAAGGTTAAACGGACCAGGGCGAAAAAGCCGAAGCAGGAAACCGATGCGAGGGAAGGAGGGGTGTCCAGTTGAAGCAAATCAAAATTTCCGAAGCGGTCGTCAGACGCCTTCCGATTTATCTGCGCTACTTGAACGAACTCAGCATCAGCGACGTCCAGACCGTGTCCTCGCAGGATCTCGGAGACAAGCTCGATCTCAATCCCGCCCAAATCCGCAAGGATCTCGCCTATTTCGGCGAGTTCGGACGGAAGGGCGTCGGCTACAACGTCGGTTACCTGATCGAGAAGATCCGCCATATTCTTAACCTCGACCGTCCGATCCACGTGGCGCTCGTGGGGGCGGGCAATCTGGGCCGAGCCCTTTGCAACTACAATATGTACCTCAAGGATAATATGAAAATCGTATCGGTGTTCGACGACGATCCGGCCAAAAAAGGCGTGTCGATCGGCAATTTGACCGTCAACCCGATACAGCTGCTCCCGGACGAGGTGAAGGACAAGGACATCTCGATCGGGATCATCACCGTGCCGGCCAGCGAAGCGCAGAAGGTCGCGGACCGTTTCGTCGAGGCCGGGATCCGCGCGATCCTGAATTTCGCGCCGACGGTGTTGAAAATTCCCGCAGGCATTCGCATTCACCACGCGGACTTCACGAGCGACCTGCTAAGCTTGGCTTATTATATGGATCACGATTCGGATACGGACGGGGCGGAAGACCCCGATAAATCCGAAGACGCAGAAGGAGCGGAACAATGAAACGTTGGTTGATCGAGAACGGAATTTTCGCGGAGCCGACCGCGGAACGGCAAATCTTCGAAGGGTGGCTCTACGTCGAGGACGGCTATATCGCCGCATCGGGAGAGGGCGCCGCTCCGGCGGAGCTTCGCGACCAGGCGGAGGAGATCGTGAACGGCAGCGGACTGCTGTTCATGCCCGGATTGATCAATACGCACGGTCATGCGGCGATGTCGCTGCTTCGCGGGTTGGCGGACGATCTCGTCCTGCAGGATTGGCTTGAAAACCATATGTGGCCGATGGAAGCGAAATTCACGGGAGAGGACGTCTATTGGGGGACGTCCCTTGCCGCGGCGGAAATGATTCTGAGCGGCACGACCACCTTCGTCGATATGTACGACCATATGGACAAAGTCGCCGAGGTCGCCGCGCAAGCCGGACTTCGGGCGACGCTCACGCGCGGCGTCATCGGCCTCTGCCCGCCCGACGTCCAGACCGCGAAGCTGAGCGACGCGATCCAGTTCGCCAAGGATTGGCAGGGCGCGGAGAACGGCCGTATCCAGGTGATGATGTCCCCGCACTCGCCGTATACATGCCCGCCCGACTACATCGAACGCATCGTAGCGGCCGCTCACGAGCTCGATCTGCCGCTGCATACGCATATGTCAGAGACCGCTGCCGAAGTCGCGTTAAACGTGAAGCAATACGGCGCGCGCCCCGTCGAGCATCTGGACAAGCTCGGCCTCTTTTCCCGCCCGTCGCTCGTCGCGCATGCCGTGCATCTGAACGACGACGAGATCGCGCTTCTTGCCGAGCGCCGCGTCGCCGTCTCCCACAATCCGGTCAGCAACCTGAAGCTGGCCAGCGGCGTCGCGAGAGTGCCCGATCTGCTGCGCGCCGGCGTGACCGTCTCGCTCGGCACGGACAGCGCGGCGAGCAACAACAATCTCGACCTGTTCGAAGAGATTCGGCTCGCGGCGTTGCTCCACAAAGGCGTATCCGGCGATCCGACGGCGGTTCCGGCTGCCGAGGCGCTGCGCATGGGCACGATTTACGGCGCCCGTTCGATCGGTCTCGGCGACGTGACAGGCAGCCTTCGTCCGGGCTTTAAGGCCGATATTACCGCCGTCTCGATCGACAAGCCGCACTTTATGCCGCGTACCGATTATATTTCGCATCTCGTCTATTCGGCCAGCGGCGCGGACGTCGCGCACGTATGGGTCGACGGCCGGCGCATATTGCGCGACCGGGAGCTGCTGACGCTCGACGTCGAACGGATCCGTTATGAAGCGCAGCGCTGCTTCGAGAGGCTGCGGGGATGACGCCGAGCCGCATCTCCGAACGGAGACGCCATTCGGCCTGGACGGGGTGGCGTTTGACGCTGATCGCCCTCGGCTTTCTCGTATTTATCGCGGTCGTATTCGTCGTCTATATCCGAAGCGCGGATGCCGGATACCGGGGCGAGGAAAGGGCCGCGGTCTCGAGGGCGAAGCAGGAAGCGGGACTGACCGAGGTCGACGCCGTTTCCAAGCATGTATGGGACGATTCGGTCTGGGTCGTGGAGGGCAAGGACGCCTCCGATACCGACTGGTTCGTGTGGCTGCGCGAGGACGGCGCGGTCAAGGAGAAAGTCGCGGACGGCTATGGCGAGGACGGCATCCGAAGCCGGTTCAATGCGGATCATCCGGGCAAAAAGATCGCGCGCCTGCTGCCCGGTTGGTTTTCGGGGCAGCCGGCCTGGGAGATTCGCTATATCGACGATCCCGGTACGAAACGGCAGGCGATCGTCTTTTATTCCTTTAAGAACGGAAGCGAGCTCAGGACGTATAATTTGGTCTCCTAGCCTTTTTCGTCTCGCAGCTTATCGGTCTCATAAGGATTCGATTCCGGCCCACGCCCTTGCGGCGCGGGTCTTTTTTTGCATGCAACCTATCATTTACCCCGCACGCAAATATTTGACACAACTTTTTAAGCATTGATATATATTTAGTCTATCAGATTATGATATACTAGCTGATGTATTGTTGATGCAATGGAGACAGGATTACATTTTACATCAGACTAAAGGAGGCCAATGCCTAAATGAAATTGCGAATCCTTCCTATAGCGACGACGGCCGTGGTATCGGTGGCGCTGTTGTTCGGCGGATGGTTTGCTTATCGTCATTATGGCGTGGAGCAGCCGCTCGACCGCGCTGCAGCCAAGGTGCCGGGCGTCGAATCGGCCAGCTCGGACATGAATGCGGACAACGTTACGATCAAGGTAAAGCTCAGCGATTCCGCGGATTTGGCGGATGTATATAGAACGGTCAAGGAAGAAGGCGCACGCGCGATCGGATCGAAGAGCTTGAAGCTGGTCGCGGAAAATTCGAATAATGAAGCGCTCGAGAAAATTTGGCGTTCGGCATTGTTCGACGTCGCGCAGGCGATGGACCGCAAGGAATATACCGATATCCGCGACGCGATGGCCAAGCTCCAGGCACAGACGCCGGGGCTCACCGCTTCGACCGAGATCGACGAGGAAAACGTGTATATCAGCCTGCGTCTTTCCGGCAGCGCCAAGTTCGTGATTTTGCCTCGCCAGGGCGAGCAATTGGAGGTGTGGCCGAATGCGTAATTGGAGATCCTACGGTAAAGAGATCGCGATCGGCTTCGTGCCGGTATTTATCGTCTTCATGATTTTCATCGGCGTGCCCGCGCTCCCGCTGCTGCTCGGCGCGGGGCTCGTCACCGGCCTGCTGTTCATGGCCAAATCGCGCAGCGGCATGGCGTTCGGAGGCGCGGCGCGCAAAGGACCTTCGCGTCCGCCCGCATACTTGACGTTCGAGGATATCGGCGGACAGGAGCAGGCCAAGCGCGAGCTCGTCGAGGCGCTCGACTTTCTCGTCCAGCGCGAGCGGATCGCCAAGCTCGGCATTCGTCCGCTGAAGGGCATCCTGCTCACGGGCCCTCCGGGAACGGGCAAGACGCTGCTTGCCAAGGCTGCGGCAAAGCACACGAATTCGGCGTTCGTAGCGGCGTCGGGCAGCGAGTTCGTCGAGATGTACGTCGGCGTCGGCGCCGGCCGCATCCGCGACATCTTCCGCCAAGCGCGTACGCTGGCCGCCAAGCAGAAGCGCGACAGCGCGATCATCTTCATCGACGAGATCGATGCGATCGGCGGCAAGCGCGACGGCAGCCAGAATAAAGAATACGACCAGACGCTGAACCAGCTGCTGACCGAGATGGACGGCATTCAAGGCGACGAGTCGGTCCGCGTGCTGATCATCGCCGCGACCAATCGCAAGGAACTGCTCGACAACGCGCTCACCCGTCCCGGACGCTTCGACCGGCACATCCAAGTCGACATGCCGGACCGGCACGGACGCGAGCATATTCTCCGCTTGCATGCGAGGAACAAGCCGCTGGCCGAAGAGGTATCGCTGGCGAAGGTCGCCGAGGAGACGTTCGGCTTCTCCGGCGCGCAGCTCGAGAGCGTCATGAACGAAGCCGCGATCTACGCCATGCGCGAAGAGAGCGAAGTTCTTCGTCCGCCGCATCTGGCGCAGGCGATCGACAAAGTCATGATGGGCGAGCGGATGGACCGCGAGACGACGAGCGAGGAGCGGGAGCGCGTGGCGCTTCACGAGCTCGGCCATGCCATCGTCGCAGAGCGCGTGCGGCCGGGCAGCGTCGCGCAGGTGTCGCTGACGCCGCGGGGCCAGGCGCTCGGTTATGTCCGTCACCATCCGCGCAAGGATAGCTACCTGTATACGAAAACTTATCTCGAGGCGCAGATCCAGATCGCGCTCGGCGGCGCCGTCGCCGAAGAGCTGCACTACGGCGGCCGGAGCACCGGCTCGCGCGGCGACTTCGACCAGGCGACCAATATCGTCAAGACGCTGATCGAGTCGGGGATGACGGATCTCGGGATCATTCATCCCGAAGCGCTGACCGCGGAGCAGTGGTCCAAGGAAAACGGAGCCATTTTGGACGCTTTGACGGACGCCACCCGCAAGCTGTTGTCCGCTCATATGGAGACGTTCGCGAAGCTGCTCGACGTTTTGATCCGCGAAGAGACGCTGTCGGGCGACGAGCTCCGCGCGCATCTGAGCGCCGCAGCCGCCTGACCGACATCGAAGAGGCCGTTCCGCTTAGCCGAGCAAGGCTGCGGGACGGCCTCGTTTTTTATTCTCGTTCCTGCGGGATTCCTGCCGAAAGGGGCCTGCATCGCCCGGGGACGACAGGAAATGACCGAACCAAATAATTGTGGTAACATAATAATTTGAACCGGAAGTCATTTGTCTTCGTCCAATAATGAGGTGGTTGTTTGCAGAACTCCGACGCCAATTTCGAATACCTAAAATACATGAGCGATTCCGACGACAAAAAAACGGTGCTCCACGAGCTGATGACCGCCTACGGCAAAGAGGTGTGGAATTTCGCCTACAGCCTGACGCGGAAATGGGACGTGGCGGACGACATTACGCAGGACGTATTCGTCAAGGTTTTCAAAAACCTGGACACGTTCCGAAGCGATTCGTCCATCAAGACCTGGCTCCTCACGATTACGCGCAATACGGTGATCGACCATCAGCGCTCGGCGTTCATCCGCCGGGTGTCGCTTACGGACTGGAGTCTCGATACCGGCCAGCGGCGCTCCGTCGAGGACGACGTCATCGAGCAGTACGCCGTGAACGACCTGTGGAAGCAAGTGATGAAGCTGCCGGTCAAATCGCGGGAGGTGCTGATCCTTTACGCGCATCATCAGCTGTCGCTGAAGGAGATCGCAGACGTGCTCGGCGTGACCGAAGGGACCGTCAAGTCGCGGATGTTTCACGCTCGTCGCAAAATCGCGAAAATGAAGGAGCGCAACGGCCATGGAACCGAATGATAAAGACCTCAAGCAGCAGCTATCGCGCGGCCCGCTCATCAAGCACGGTTTTGACGCGAGGCTGGTCGCCCGCATCGAGGAAGCGATCGAGCGTCCCGTGGGACGTCGCCATCCGTTCCTTCGGTTCGGCTGGCACGGCGCGGGTCTCGCGGCGATGGCCGTGCTGCTTCTGTTCGTAGGCTTGTGGCATTGGTCGTTCGGCTCGGGCGGCCCTGCCGGTTCGATGGACCTGCAGCGGGCAGGCCAGACCGCCGGTACGGAAGCGCCCCTATTCGCCGACGCAGACGCGGAGCTGCATTCAGCGCTGCTGCTCGGTCTTCGCGCAGACCCGAAAAGCGAAGACGGCAACGTCGTCAGCAGCTATCGGACCCTCTTTATCGCGCCGACGGACGGGCAGTTCGAGCTTGCGGCGCAGGGAGAAGGCATCGTGATGCCTTATGGCCAGAACTTTTGGAAGATCGAAGCCGTATCGACAGACGCAGGCAGCCAGGCGCTCGCCCAGAAACTGATCGCTTACCCCGTGACGGGCAAAGATGCGGCCAAGACCGACCTCGGCGCGCTCCGCGAATCGTCAGCGGCGCCGCTGGCCGAACGGCTGCTGTTCGTGGGCAACAAGTACGTATCGGTCGAGCAAAATCCGTCGGACGCCCCGAACCGCGTCTATCGATGGGTGAAGGATATGGATCAGCTGGCGGCGGGCGCGCAGCGCACGGCGTTCGAGCCCGAATCCGAGCCGCACGTCTCGCTCGAAGAAGCGATGAAAACCGCGGAGGCGACCGAGACGCCGGTCGCGGAAAAGGACGCTGCGGCGCCCGTTGCGCATACGGAGCAGTGGTCGATCATCCGTCGTACGGGCAGCTGGGTAGCGGCGGCGGCAGACACGGCCGGGCAGCCTTACGCGCCCCTTGCGAACAAGACGCTGACGGAGCTGTCGACCCCGCTGCCCGAATCGATCAACAAGTTCGACACGCTGTACCCGACCTGGTCGCAGATTCTTCAGATCGAGCCAGGCGCCAAGGACGCATTTTCGTCGCCCAACGAGGACATGCTCGTGATCGTGCTGGACGGCGAGCTCGTGGTGTACCCTTACCATTTGCTTGGCGGGGAGCAGGATCCGCTCCGCATTCCGCTTCAATCGAACGAATCGCTGATCATGGCGCAGTGGGCGAAGGAAGACAAATATTTGGACAGCTGGAAAAAACAGCTCGCTACGGTGCTCGTGGACGATTCGACCGTACGCAGCGTGAAGTAAGTACATCAACAGGGCTGCAATTCGTGCTTCACGGACGAATTACAGTCTTGTTTTTTACATTAACGCTTTATTATGTTAACGCGGTGATATAATATAGCATTATCAAGCGTACAGGAGCTGATCGATGCTATGCAAAACCGTAATCCGTCCATCGAACCATCCGTTTCAACGACCCAGGACCAGGCTGCGCCGGGCCCGTCGCCCCGCGCGGCGCTCGCGGCCATGCAGCCTTACGTTCCCGGACGTTCGATCGCGGACATCCGAGCCGAATACGGACTCGAACGGGTCGTCAAGCTGGCATCCAACGAAAATCCGCTCGGTCCGTCCCCGCTCGCCCTTCAAGCCGTCCGCGATATGCTGCCGGATATGCACCGCTATCCCGACGACCGTGCCGGGCTGCTTCGAAGCAAGCTGGCGGCGAAGCTGTCTCTGGACGACGCCCAGTTTATCGTAGCGAACGGCGCGGACGAGCTCATCACGCTCATCTGCGAAGCTTATCTAGAGCCGGGCGATCGAATCGCGACGTACGCGCCGACGTTCAGCGAATACGCCTTCGGCGGGCGTCTCATGAACGCGGAGACGATCGCGGTGCCGCTGCCCGATTCCTTTGCGCTGCGAGCCGACGACCTGCTGGCTGCGGTGGACCCGCGCACGAAGCTGGTGTTCGTCTGCTCGCCGAACAATCCGACCGGTACGTACATGCCGAAGACGGAGCTCGCGTATTTGCTGTCGCGTCTGCCGGAAAGGTGTCTGCTTGTGCTGGATGCCGCTTATTCGCATTTCGCGGACGCGCCGGATTATGCCGACGGATTCGAATTGCTCCGCAAAGGAGCCCGGCTCGTCGTGCTGCAGACCTTTTCCAAAGCTTACGGGCTTGCGGGCATCCGGGCGGGCTTCGCCGCAGGCCCGGCGGACGTCATCGCGCATATGCTCGCCGTGAAGGAGCCGTTCAACGTCAACGCGCTCGCCCAGGCCGCGGCGGCCGCGGCTCTGGACGACGAGACGCATCTTGAAGCGACATTGCGCAAGAACGCGGCGGGCCGCATTCGCCTGCGCGAAGGACTCGAACGTCTCGGCGTTCGCTCAGTGCCCTCGCAGTCTAACTTTGTGCTCGCGGACTTCGGTAGACGGACGGCATCTGTATACGGCGAATTGCTAAGGCGGGGCGTCATCGTCCGAAGCGGGACGGGATGGGGACTGCACGATCGGCTGCGCATATCGGTGGGAACCGCGGAGGAGATCGACCTGCTGCTCGCTTGTTTGTCCGACGTTTTACGATTCGCCGACGAGAAGCTATCCTAAACGGATAAACGTCGTTTGAACGGCGAACGACGTTTTCCGGATGCAGCAAAGGCACGAATGCCCGCTTGTCACATTCCCGACGCAAAACCGACGCAAACCCTTCCCGGATTCCGCAGGCCGCGTCGGTTTATGTCGGAGAGCGGGTATGTTAATATGGGAAAGTCAGGTTGGATGCAGAACGCGCAATCGGGGAAGGAGTACGGCGGATGTTTCGGACGATCGGCGTAGTAGGGGCGGGGACGATGGGCCAGAGCATCGCGGAGATGCTGGCTGCCAAAGGGCTGGACGTGCATATGACCGACAGCTCCGGCGCGCGCCTGAAGCAGGCGCAGCTCGCGCTCGAGAAAAACCTCGACCGTCAGATCGAGCGTTGGGCCATTACGCAAGCGGAGAAAAAACTCATATTGAATCGGATCCATGCCGAGCCTTCGCTAGAGCATCTCGCCGAATGCGATTTGATCATCGAGACGATCAGCGAAGATCTGGAAAGCAAGAAAGCGGTCTTCCAGCAGCTGGACGATATTATACCCGAAGGCCGCGTGCTGGCGAGCAATACGTCGACGCTCAGCCTCACCGAGCTGGCCAGCGTGACCAAGCATCCCGAGCGCGTGATCGGCATGCACTTCGTTTATCCGGCGTTCCGGATCGACGTCGTGGAGATCGTGCGGGGCTTGCAGACGTCCGACGACACGTACGAGCGGACGAAAGAGTTCATCGAGCGGGATCTGTCCAAAAAGGGCATCATGGTGTTCGAGTCGCCCGGCTTCGTGACGACGCGGCTCATCTGCCTGCTCATCAACGAGTCGCTGAGCGTGCTTCAGGAGGGGGTGGCCTCGCCGGAGGATATCGACGCGGCGATGCGCATCGGATACCAGTTTCACTACGGCCCGCTCGAGATGGCGGATCGGTTCGGCCTAGACTCGGTATGGGCGGCGCTCGACCGGATGTTCAGGGAATACGGGGAGCTCAAGTACAGGCCGTCGATCCTCCTGAAGAAGAAGGTTCGCGCAGGCCAACTCGGCGTGAAGTCGGGACAAGGCTTCTTCAAGTATACGAAGGACGGTGAGCGCCAGTCATGAACGTGCTAGTCATCAACGCGGGAAGCTCCTCGCTGAAGTACCAGTTGTACGACATGAAGACGGAAAACGTGCTCGCCAAAGGCCGCGTGGAACGGATCGGCATGGAGTCGTCGATCCTGACGCACGAGGTCGAAGGTCAGCCGGAGGTACGCGAGGTCAGCGAGATTCTCGAGCATACGACCGCCGTCCGCAAGGTGCTCGACATGCTGACGCATCGCCGCTTCGGCGTGCTGCGCAATATCGACGAGGTGCAGGCCGTCGGCCATCGGATCGTTCACGGAGGGGAGACGTTCAGCGAGTCGGTGCTCATCGACGCGGACGTCAAGTTGGAGGTTCGCAAGCTGTTCGACCTGGCGCCGCTGCACAACCCGGCCCATATGATGGGCATTCTTGCCGTAGAGACGAACCTGCCGGACGTTCCGCAGGCGGTCGTATTCGATACGGCCTTTCATCAGACGATGCCCAAGACCTCGTACTTGTACGCGATTCCGATGGTGCTCTACCGCAAGCATCAGATCCGTCGCTACGGTTTCCATGGGACGTCGCACGATTACGTGAGCAAGCGGGCAGCCGAATATTTGGAAAAGCCGCTCGAGGAGCTGAAGATCGTCAGCTGCCATATCGGCAACGGCGCGAGCTGCACGGCGATACTGGACGGCAAGTCGTTCGACACGAGCATGGGCATGACGCCGCTCGAGGGGCTCATGATGGGCACGCGCAGCGGAGATCTGGATCCCGCGATCGTGCCGTACGCGATGAACAAGGAGGAGCTGACGCTGTCGGAGGTCAACTCCATGCTGAACAAGCACAGCGGCCTGATCGCGATCTCCGGCATCAGCAGCGACATGCGCGAAGTCGTGCAGGCGATGAACGAAGGCAGCGAGCCCGCGAGGACCGCGTTCGAGATGTACGCCTACCGCATCCGCAAGTACGTCGGCGCCTACGCGGCCGCGATGAACGGCATCGACGTGCTGCTGTTCACGGCAGGCGTCGGCGAAAACTCGGACGTGCTGCGCAAGGCGGTCTGCGAAGGCTTGACGTTCCTCGGCATCGAGCTCGACGATTCGCGCAACCGCGTCCGCTCCGGCGATTCTCGCAGAATCTCGACGGATGCTTCCAAGGTCGAGGTCCTCGTCGTGCCGACGAACGAAGAGCTGCTTATCGCGCGCGACACATTTAGGCTCGTGAAGGCGGCCGAGGAGGCTGCAGCTAATGAATGACGCCAGCGGCATGGCGGCCAGCCTGGCCGAAGCTTACATGGACGGCGCGGCCAGCATTCCCTACGCGCTGCTGCGCGTCTACCGGATGCTGGGGCTGACCGACACGGACTGCATGCTGCTGATCCAGGTCGTCGCCTTCAGGCAGCTGGAGCAGAACGATTTTCCGACGATGGAGCAGCTTCAACAGCGGCTCGGGGCGTCGGGCGCCGTCATCGGCGAGTCGCTGCAGAAGCTCATCCGCCGCGGCTTGATCGCGATCGACGAGGTGAGCGACCCGGTGTCGGGCATCAGAGCCGAGCGCTACAACCTGGCCGGCCTGTTCCAGGCGATCGCGCAGCTGGTCGCGTCGGGCGAAGCCCCCGTTCGGGCGGCGGGGTCTCCGTCGTCGTTCGCCGCGTCGGGAGCCGCGGACTATGCAACGGGAGACCGATCGGCGCGGGAGGACGGCCCGGACGCCGAGACGGTCAGCCTGTTCG
The DNA here is from genome assembly GCF_900112065.1 of Cohnella sp. OV330. GTDB lineage: Bacteria > Bacillota > Bacilli > Paenibacillales > Paenibacillaceae > Cohnella. The sequence goes on along the minus strand of NZ_FOKE01000004.1, from coordinate 257,891 downwards.
CCGTATTCGAGCGGGAGTTCGGGCGTCCGATCTCGCCGATGGAGGCGGAGACGATCGCCGGCTGGCTCGACCAGGACAAGTACGCGGAGGAATTGATCTTGTTCGCGCTCAAGGAATCGGTGTTCGCGGGCAAGCTTTCTTTTCGATATATGGACAGAATATTGCTCGAATGGAGCCGCAATCGGGTCCGCAGCGTAGAGGACGCAAGGGCGCACGCCCAGCGCTTCCGCACCGGGCGTTGACCGATAGGGTCGGCCGCTTTAGCCAGATGACAAGAAGGAGCATGCGACGATGGAAAAGCCGCTTTATCAGAAATTGTATTACAAGACGGGGAAGGCGCTCGTATACGGGGCGCCGGAAGGCTTCGACCTCGGCGTAGACGCCGAGACGCAGGCGGAGGGCAGATTCGACTTTGTGCTCGTGTTCGTCAAAAACACCGAGGACGTGCTGAAAACGCTGCCGAAAATCATCCCGCTGCTGCAGCCGGACGCCGTATGCTGGATCTCGTATCCGAAGCAATCCGCCAAGGTTCAGACCGATTTGAACCGGGATCTGCTGTGGCGGATCATGGAGACCCGGACCGATTACCGCGTCGTCAGCAACGTCGCGATCGATGCCGTCTGGTCGGCGCTCCGCTTCCGTCACGTCAGCAAGGTCAAGTCTACGAAGCCCTAATCGTTTCGTTTCCGGGCCGGATGGCGATTCCGTTTTTTTCAGTTAAGTTTTCGGACCGAGCCGCGTACATATAGGTATAAGCGGCTAGGCCGGCGACAGGAACTGAGAGGAGCGGATCGATTTGGACATTTTGGGCGAACTGCAGGTCATTCTTCCGGTTCTGTTCTGCGTGGTACTCGGCATCATCGCGATCTTCGGCGTCCGTAGCATCGGAGAGTGGAGCCACAACAACAAGCAGCCGCTGTTGTCCGTCGCCTCCCGCGTCGTCTCCAAGCGTTCGCTCGTCCATTATCGCCATCATCACGACGACGGCATCTCCCATCACCAGTCGGATACTTACTACTACGCGACGTTCGAGCTCTCGGACGGCGCGCGCATCGAATTCAAGATGAGCGGCGGCGAGTACGGGCTGTTGGCGGAGCAGGATGCCGGCATGTTAACGTATCAGGGCACGCGCTTCTACGGCTTCGAGCGGGAAAAAGACAGGGGCTTGCGGCTCGTCGGCAGGTCGTGAGTTAATCTCATGCGAAAAAACAAGCCCGCGCTTCCGGTAAGGAAGGCGGGCTCTTTGCATGCATGGTAGGCGATCGGTCAGCGCTTCAACAGCGCCATCCGGTAGACGTATTCGAACAGAAACTCGAACGCCTCCAGATGCTTGCGCGCTTCGAACGCGTCGCGGCCCCAGGCATAGATGCCGTGCTTGCGCAGCAAAATGCCGGGGATCCGTTTGTCCAGGCGATCCTTGACCTCCGGCACGATGCGAGGAACGTCGGCGAAGTTGGAAACGATCGGAACGTCGATGACGGCCTCCTCGTCCCAAATGTTGAACGCTTTGATCAGCTCGACGCCTTCGACGGGAACGGCGCGCCGCTCCCAGAAAAGCTCGGAGACGATGCTGTTGAACACGGAATGAATATGGAAAATGGCGCCGCAGCCCGTCTGGCGGTAAATCTCGCAATGAATCAGCGTCTCCGCCGACGGCTTGAGCCGCGTAGACTCGATCGGCGCGCCCGACTGGTCGACGAGCAGGAAGTCCTCCGGCGTCGAAGCGGCCTTGTCCTTGCCGCTCGCCGTTACCGCGAATGCGAAGCGGTCCGGCTCGAAGCTGCCGACCCGCATCGATAGATTGCCGCTCGTGCCCGGGAACCAGCCCCGTGAAGCGAAGTCCGATTTGACCGCGTCCAGTTCGCGGTATACCCGCTGCTTGTCTTCAAGTAAAATGTCGCTCATACGTTTTACCAATCTCCTTCATCCAGATGTCTGACGACGTCGTGGAACGTCTCGAACGGCACATGGGGCAGTCCCAGCTCGGCGCAGCGCTCCGTCAGGTGGGAGCGGGAGAACACGAGGTCGACCAGCTTTGCGCCCGCAAAATCCGTCACGCTGTCCCCGATTAGAATCCGCGTGTACTGATCTTTCGGAAAGCGGCGGATGACCGTTGTCTTGCACATGCCGCAATCGTTGTCGCACGCGTCGTCGCAGGCATGCGGCCACAAAATCTCGATGCGCTCGCCTTCGAAGCTGCTGCCGTTGCAATAAATATGATCGAGCGGAATGTCGAACGGCGCCAGCATCGGGTAGACGAAAAAGTCGATGCCGCCGCTCGTCACGTAAAACTCGACGCCGTTGTCCTTGCACCAATCGAGCAAGGATTGAAAGCCGGGACGGATGCCGGCCGTGGACAGGATGTAATCCGTGATCTCCTGCCTTTGGGCGGAGGGGATCAAGGCGAACATCTCGCCGACGCCCTGGCGCACGGATTTGCGCAGCGCGACGATGTCATCCACGATCGGCCGCCAGCCGGGCGGGTCGAACTGCTTCATGACGGCGACGATATTGTCGCTGAGGGTGATGGTGCCGTCGAAGTCGCAGAACAGGACGGGCGGCTTGTTAAAAGTTCGCTTGCTCAAGGGCGGCGCACCCCCCAGCGCTCGATCGCGAGCTTCAGCGGCTCGCGGTCGCCGCCGGCGGACGCATAGGCTTCAAGGTCCTGGCCGGCGAGCACGGCGTCGATCGCCTGCCGGAAGGCTTGTCCGCCGGCGGCCGCGCCGAGCGGATGGCCGTGGACGCCCCCGCCGGCGTTGACGACGACGTCGCGTCCGAAGTCATGGACGATCAGCGGCACGAGGCCGGGGTGGATGCCCGCGGACGGCACCGGCAGGACGGCCTTTTGGGGCAGCTCGGCGTTGACGAGCGCATCCTGGACCGCCAGGTTCTCGGCCTTCGGCATGACGACGGAGCCGTAAGGCGAAGGGAAGAGGGACAGATCCGCACCGGCGATCCGTATGAGCGTGCCGAGCAGGGCGGACGCCGAAATGCCGTGATGCGGCGAAGGATAGTAGGCGCCGGCCATCGCCGGGTGCGCCGCGATCGGGACATTGACGGCAGGGTCGGCGGCCAGCTCGGCCAGCGCGTCGAAGCCGTAAGCCAGCACGTTGAACAGCAGGCCGTTGACGCCGGCATCGATGGCGCGCAGGGCGTTTTCGCGCAGCTTGGACGTCGGTCCCGTCAGGTTGGCGAAGTAGATCAGCTTCTGTCCGGTGACGCTTTCCGCTTCACGGGCGGCCGACATGCACGCCTCGACGCGGCGCTCCAGCGGGGTGAGCGGGTTTTCGAACAAAATCTCGTCGTCCTTGATCAGGTCGACGCCGCCGAGCGCCTGCTGGAGAAATTGTTCTCTCAAGCCCGCCAGGTCGTAGCCGATGACGGATTTGAAAATGCTCATGAGGAGCGGACGGTCGCTGACGCCGAGATAATCCCGGACGCCGGCGAGTCCAAGCTTGGGACCCGGGAAGGCGGACAGGAACTCGGCGGAAGGCTTCAAACCGGTCAGCTTGATGCGGCCGTCCATCGACAGCTTGCCGAATACGGTTACGAGCAGGGCCGGAAGGTCCCTGCTGAAGTTGACGTCGGGATATTCGATCGTAATATCGGCGTAGCGTTCGCCCGGGCCGGCGCCTGCCGGCTCATGGGTCTCGACGGAGACGACGCGGCCCAGATGCTTCTCCATTTTTTGCTTGGCGACTTCCGGCAGCTCGGTCCAGCTCCCGACGGTCAGGCCGACGGCGATGCCTTCGGCTTTTTTGGCGAAGTCCGCCTTGTCGTCGAATAGGCGATAGGACGCCTGGCTCATGTTGACGCTCATTTTGCGATACCTTCTTTCTGTTCAAAATCGGATAAAACGCTTCGTCCGTTAGCCTGATGCGAGAGGTCGGGCGAGCGTTCAGCCGCGCAGCGCCTCTTCGGCGATCGCGCGCCCCATTTCGCCGGCGCGCTCCGCGCAGCTGTCCATCGCCGCCGAGATCGCCGCTTCGACGCCGAGCCGCTGCATCGTCTCGATGGCCGCCTGGGTCGTGCCGTTCGGGGAAGTGACCCTGCGGCGCAGCTCTGCGGGTTCCTCGCCGGTAAGCCGAACCATTTCTGCCGCGCCGCGAACCGTCTGCGCGGTCAGCTCGCGCGCCGTTTCGGGCGTTAGGCCTTGCGCGACGCCGGCGGCGATCATCGCCTCCATGACGAAGTAGATGTAGGCAGGGCCGCTGCCCGACACGGCGGTCACCGCTTCGAGCAGCCGCTCCTCGACGACTTGGGCGATGCCTACGGCGCCGAACATGTCGAGCGCGAGGCGCCGCGCGTCTTCGGGCAAGCCTTCTGAGAAGGCGATGCCGGTCGCGCCGAGCCCGATGCTGCTGGACGTGTTGGGCATCGTTCGCACGACGGGCTGGCCTGCGCGCGTCAGCGCTTGGATCGTCTCGGTCGATAGACCGGCGATGACCGAGACGATGAGCTGATCCTCGCGCAGCACGGGCGCGAGCGCCTTAAGGGCCGCCGCGGCGTCCTTGGGCTTCATCGTCAGCACGATGACGTCCGCGGTCAGCAACGCGTCTTGCCTGGCGGCTTCGTTGTCCGCGGTCAGGACGCCGTAGCGTCCGCGAAGCTCCGCGAGCCGCTCGGCGTTCGCGCGGTTGAACACCGTGATGTTGCCTGCCGGCGCGGCCCCGGTGTCCACTATACCGCGGACGAGGGCCTCCGCCATCGACCCGGCGCCGTAAAAGCAGATTTTAGAGTGGGCGAGTTTGTCTTGAGTTGCATTCATCGCTGTTCGTCTCCCGTCATGTATTTAACGACTTTAATCATTAATGGAATGAATCGTCATCCCCGAATTTGTCCTTGGCCTCGAATGCGGTATTTGGTCGAGGTCAGCGCAGGCAGACCCATCGGTCCGCGCGCATGAAGCTTTTGGGTGCTGATGCCGATCTCGGCGCCGAAACCGAACTCGAAGCCGTCCGTGAACCTGGTCGATGCATTGTGATAGACCGCGGCTGCGTCGACCTCTTGCAGGAAGCGGTCGGCGTTCGCTTGATTCTCGGTCACGATGCATTCGGAATGCTTCGTGCCGAATCTGGCGATGTGGGCCAGCGCCTCGTCGAGATCATGCACGACGCGAACGTTCAATATATAGTCGTTGTATTCGGTCGCGTAATCTTCGTCCGTCGCTTCGATCGCCCACGATACGCGGGCCTTTGCGGCGGCGTCGGCGCGCAGCTCCACGCTTGCCCGGCGGAAGCTGTCGGCCAGCCGCTCGAGATGCTTGCCCGCGAAGTCCGCGTGGATCAGCAGCGTCTCCATCGAGTTGCAGACGGAAGGGCGCTGAACCTTCGCGTTCAACGCGATCGCTTCGGCCATCTCATAGTCTGCCGTCGCGTCGACATAGGTGTGGCAGATGCCCGCGCCGGTCTCGATGACGGGCACGGTGGCGTTTTCGACGACGTTGCGGATGAGCGCGGCGCCGCCTCGCGGAATGATGACGTCGAGCAGGCCGTTCAGCTTCAGCATTTCGTTGGCCGAAGCCCGGCTCGCATCCTCGACGAGCTGCAGCGCGTCTTCGGGGATCGCGCTCTTGCGCAGCGCGCCGCGAAGGGCCGCCACGATCCGCTTGTTAGACTCGATGGCCGCGGATCCGCCGCGGAGCACGACGGCATTGCCCGTTTTCAGGCATAGCCCGGCGGCGTCTACGGTCACGTTCGGCCTCGCTTCATAAATGATGCCCACGACGCCGATCGGTACGCGCAGCTGCTCGATCCGAAGACCGTTCGGCCGTTCGAATGCGGCGACCTTCTCGCCGACCGGATCGGGCAAGGCGATGACCTCGCGCAAACCTTGCGCGATCGCCTCGATGCGTTTGTAATCGAGGCGCAGCCGGTCGAGGAGAGACTCGGACGTGTCGCCTGCCCGTCCGCGTTCGATGTCGATGTCGTTGCCGGCGATGATATCGTCCCGGTTCGCGACGAGCGCGTCCGCCATCAGGGCGAGCGCTTCGTTCTTTTGCGCAGTGGTCAGATTGTTCAGGGCAGCCGTCGCCGTACCGGCCGCGATCGCTTTGTTTCTCGCTTCGCTCATGATCCCTTCGCCTCCTTGGGTACGTAAGTCGTGACCCATTCGTCTCTGTGTATGATCTCGATGCGCCCGACTTCTACGCGTCGCGCGGCTTCTTCGCTAGACAGTCCGGCCACCGCGGTGACCTGCCAGGCGTCGTAGTTCGATACGCCGCGCCCGAGCGTTCGGCCGCCGCTCACGACCTCGACCACGTCGCCGGGGTGGAATTCGCCTTCGACATGCGTGACGCCCGCGGGCAGCAGGCTGCGTCCGCCGTTCAGCAGCGCCGCTTCGGCGCCGGGGTCGACGAAGACGCGGCCCTGGGGGACAGACAAAAAGCCGATCCATTGCTTTTTCGCCGGCAGCGAGTGGAGGGAGGCCGCGAAGTAAGTGCCCCTGCCACGGCCTTCGACCGCAGCCAGCAGGTCGCCCGGTTCGGTCGAGCGTCCGACGAACGTCGGCACGCCGCCGCCCATGGCGATGCGGGCCGCCTCGATCTTGGAACGCATGCCGCCCGTGCCGACCGACGAGCCGGCGCCGCCCGCGATCCGGTACAGCTCCTCGGAGATGACCTCCACGCGGTCGATGCGCACGGCCGAAGCGTCCTTGCGCGGATCGGCCGTGAACAACCCTTCGATGTCGGTCAGAATATACAGGCCTGTCGCTTTGACGAGATTCCCGACGAGCGCGGAAAGGGAATCGTTCTCTCCGAATTTGATCTCGTCGACGGCGACGGTGTCGTTTTCGTTAATGATCGGCACGACCCCTTGGCGCAAAAGCTCCTCGATCGTACGCTGCGCGTTTTGCGCGCGCTGCCGCTGGCTGAAGTCCGGCCGCGTGAGCAAGATTTGCGCGGCAGCGATGCCGTAGGGCGCGAACGCCTCCTGATAAGCCTGCATGAGCAGCGCCTGGCCGACGGCGGCCGCAGCCTGCTTTTCGTGCACGAGCTTCGGCCTGGCCTCGTAACCGACCGCCCGGTAGCCGGCCGCGATGGCGCCCGAGCTGACGAGCAAGGTTTGCAAGCCCTGGCGGTGCAGGGCGGCGATTTCGGCGGCGAAGTAGCCGAAGCTGTCCCGGTTCAGGCCTCCGGATTCGCCCGCGAGCGAGCTGCTGCCGATCTTGACGACGATGCGACGCATCCTTACCGCTTCCTTTCCGTGTGCATGATCCAACATTTAAGCGTATCGCGCTGAAACGCAAACAAAAAAGCTCCCGTCCTGTTCAAAGGACGAGAGCCTGGCTCCCGCGGTACCACCTTCGTTGACGTTCCCTGCCGCGAGGGCGGGGAAACGTCCGCTTGAACGCCCGGTAATGGCGGGCTCCATCCGGCTCTTCGCCGGCCGCTCGGGGATGGGGGAAGGAGGGCGACCGCGCAAATTCTCCCAGCCAACGGAATTTGCTCTCTGATCGGCGCGAATTTCCTTCGTTTCCCGTCATAGCGTTTTATCGAGGACGGAGGCACCGCCATGGCTGGCGATGCCGGTTGGTTTAAGAATAGCACGGCCCCAAAGCCTTGTAAAGAAAGCGAACGTCCGCTAGGCGGATCGGCTCAGCGGAACAACCCGAGCCGTCCGATGCGCGCGGCGGCTTCGCGGAGCCGTTCTTCCGGCGCCAGCAACCCGAGGCGGACATAGCCTTCGCCGTGCGTGCCGAAGCCGATCCCCGGCGCGACGACGATATCCGCTTCTTCCAGCAGCAGGTTGGCGAAGGAAGCGGAGTCGTGTCCTTCGGGCACCGGCAGCCAGCAGAAAAACGAGCCGTCGGGCTTCGGCGCTTGCCAGCCGTGCGAGGCCAGGGCGTCGTAAAGCGCGTCGCGCCGGCGCTCGTAGACGGAGACCAGATCCGTCACCGCCTGCTGCGGGCCGGTCAACGCGAGCGCGGCCGCTTCCTGGATGCCGCCGAACAAGCTGCAATAGTAGTGGTCCTGGATCAGGTTGAGCAGCTCGATGATCTTGCTGTTGCCGAGCGCGAAGCCGACGCGCCAGCCGGCCATGTTATACGTCTTGGACAACGTATAAAATTCGATGCCGACCTCCTTGGCGCCCGGCGTCTCGAGGAAGCTCACGGGCCGGCGGCCGTCGAATCCGATCGCCCCGTAGGCGAAGTCGCTCGCCACGACGACGCCGTGCCGCTCCGCGAAGCGCACGGTGTCCGCATAAAATTCAGGCGTCGCTACGGCAGAGGTCGGATTGTTCGGATAATTGAGGAACATGAGCTTCGCGCGAGCCAGATCTTCGGCAGGAATCGCCTCGTAGTCGGGCAGGAAGCCGTTCTTCGCGAGCAGCGGCATCTGGCTCATTCTCGCGCCCGCAAGCGCCACGCCCGACCAGTAATCGGGATAGCCGGGATCGGGCACGAGACAGACGTCGCCGGGATTGAGCAGGCACTGGCTGATCTCCACGAGTCCGGTCTTGCCGCCGAAGAGGATCGCGACTTCGGTGGCGGGATCGAGCTCGACGCCGTAATCTTCTTTATAACGCTTCGCTACGGCTTCCTTCAAAAAAGGAAATCCGCGGAACGGCGGATATTTGTGGTAAAGCGGATTTTCGGCCGCTTCCTTCAGCTTGTCGACGATATGCGAAGGAGTGGGCAAATCGGGATTGCCCTGGCCGAGGTTGATAACGTCGCGTCCGGTCGCCGCGCGGGCGTTCGCCCTGCCGACGAGCGCCGCGAAAAATTGCTCCGGCAGTCCCGACATCCGGTCCGCGGGTTGAATGGAGATGGACATGATACAGCTTCACGCTCCGTTGCTTTCATTAGTTGCTATTCCAATTGCTTATCCTAAGGCACCACGTTGAATATACAGTCTACGATGACAATAGCACAAGAGATTGAGTAGGACAATCGGAAAAGGGGGAGATGGAGCTTCTTGTCCGGGTGCCGCGAATCGGTTACGATGAGGCTACTTGCAGGCTAGGGCGCGACCTTTAGCCGTCTTAGCGAAGGAGAGATGATGAATGAACAAGCTGAAGCTGGCTCTCATCCAAATGGACATACACGCAGGACATCCGGACGATAATTTCGAACGTTTGGCGGCGCTGCTGGAGCGGGCGGCGGGCGGGGAGAGCAAGCCCGACGTCATCGTCGTGCCGGAAATGTGGAATACGGGCTACGAGCTCGCGCGCATTCGCGAGATTGCCGACGCGGAGGGCGCCCGCACCATCGACTTCATTTCCTCGTTCAGCCGGAAGCACGGCGTGAACGTGGTAGCGGGCTCGGTCGCGGCCAGCCGCGCCGCCCTCGGCGGGGGCGTGACCAACACCTCGTACGCTTTCGACCGCACGGGCAGCCTGATCGCGGAGTACGCCAAGATTCATCTATTTAAGCTCATGGACGAGCATCTGCATCTCGAAGCGGGCGAGCGGCCGGGACGGTTCGAGCTCGAAGGCGTGCCGGCCGGCGCGATGATCTGCTACGACATCCGCTTTCCGGAGCTCGCGCGCAAGCTCGCGCTGGACGGCGCGAAGGTGCTGTTCGTGCCGGCGGAATGGCCGCATCCGCGCCTGCACCACTGGCGGACGCTGCTCCAGGCGCGCGCCATCGAGAACCAGATGTATGTCGTCGCCTGCAACCGCAGCGGCACGAGCGGAGAGACGCGTTTTTTCGGCCACTCGATGGTCGTGGATCCTTGCGGCGAGATCGTCGCCGAAGCGGGCGAGGAAGAGACGATTCTGCGCGCGGAGATCGATCTGTCGCTAACGGACGAGGTTCGCGGTAGAATCCCCGTATTCGAAGACCGCAGGCCGTCGCTCTATTAAAAGGATGCGCCCTCGGCTCGGGAAGGCTCCAGCTTGCGCATCGTATCCCGGAACGTCGAGATGAACGCCTCGGCCGCGTTGGACAGGTACCTGCCTTTCCGGTAGGCGATGACCAGCGTTCGCGTCGGCCGTCCCTTCAGCGACAAGTAGACCGGCTGCAGGCCGTCGTGCTCCCTGCGCGTGATCATCTGCGGGACGAAGGCGATGCCCATGCCGGCGGCGACGAGCGATTGCACCGTCTCGATATTGGTGCTCTCTACGGCGACGCGCGGATCGAAGCCCGCCTGGCGGCAAAGGCCGACCGCGATCGCGCGAAAGCCCTGGCCCTTTTTCAGCATGACGAACGCCTCGTCCGCGAGCGCGCCGACGTCCGCTTCGGCCGCGCCGTTCGCCGCCAGCCGATGATCCCGGGGGACCGCCAGGCAGATCTCTTCCTCGAGGATCGGATCGTAGGCGAGGGTCGGTTCGACCAGGGGCAGCGTGAGTAGGCTGACGTCCGTGCCGCCGCTCGCGGTCAACTGTTCGAGCGTGGCCGACGCCTCCTCGACGAGCGCGATCTCGATGTCGGGGTAAGCCTCGCGGAACGCGGGCAGCACATGCGGCAAGATGTGCGATCCCGTGATCGGCAAGGTGCCGACGACGACCCGGCCTTTGCGCAGGTCTGCGATATCCTCCATCTCGCGCCGCAGCTGCTCGGTCATATCGACGATTCGCTGCGCCTTTTCGACGAATACCGTTCCGGCATGGGTCAGCTCGACGCTGTTGGTCGTCCGTTTGAACAGCAGCACGCCGAGCTCCTTCTCGAGCTTGGACAGCTGCTGGCTGAGCGAAGGCTGCGCGATATGAAGCTTTTCGGCGGCGCGCGAGAAATTCCGCTCGGCGGCGATTTGGATGACGTAATGAAGCAATCTGAATTCCATGGAAGTTTCTCCTTATTCGTTTGGACTATCAACTTTATAGATATTATATCTTGGAACAATGATAGAACCAATGTTATTATAGAATCATTCTAGACGAGGATATCTACACGGGGTGAATGTAAAATGAGCAAACAAACGATGTTCGAGAAAATTTGGAACAATCACGTGATTCATTCGGAAGCGGGCAAGCCTAGCATTTTGTATATCGATCTGCACCTCGTTCACGAGGTTACGTCTCCGCAGGCGTTCGAAGGCCTGCGCATGACCGGCCGCAAGGTTCGCCGTCCCGACCTGACGTTCGCGACGATGGACCACAACGTGCCGACCAAGGACCGCTTCAATATTACCGATCCGATCTCCAAGCAGCAGATCGACACGCTGACGACCAACGCTGCCGAGTTCGGCGTCAAGCTGTACGACCTGAACACGATCGACCAAGGCGTCGTTCACGTCATGGGCCCCGAGCTCGGCCTGACGCATCCGGGCAAGACGATCGTGTGCGGCGACAGCCACACCTCGACGCACGGCGCGTTCGGCGCGCTGGCGTTCGGCATCGGCACGAGCGAGGTCGAGCACGTGCTCGCGACGCAGTGCCTGCAGCAATCCAAGGCGAAGACGATGAAGGTCAACTTCATCGGCAAGCGCCCGGCCGGCATCACGGCGAAGGATCTCATCCTCGGCTTGATCGCCAAGTACGGCACCGACTTCGCGACCGGCTACGTCATCGAGTACACCGGCGAAGCGATCACGGGACTGACGATGGAAGAGCGCATGACCGTCTGCAACATGTCCATCGAGGGCGGCGCCCGCGCCGGCCTGATCGCGCCGGACGAGACGACGTTCAACTACCTGCGCGGCCGCGAATACGCGCCGCAAGGCGATGACTTCGACCGCGCCGTCGAGCAGTGGAAGGCGCTGGCGACGGACGAAGGCGCCGTCTACGACGCCGAAGTCGACCTTGACGTCGCTTCGCTCGTGCCGCAAGTCACCTGGGGCACGAGCCCGGGCATGGGCACCGGCATCACGTCGATCGTGCCTTATCCGGAGCAGCTGCCGACCGAAAACGAACGCAAAGCCGCCGAAAAGGCGCTCGAATACATGGATCTGGCGCCGGGCACCCCGATGTCGGAGATTCCGATCGACTACGTGTTCATCGGCTCCTGCACGAACGGCCGGATCGAGGATCTGCGCGCTGCGGCTTCCGTAGCCAAGGGCCATAGCGTGAGCCCGAACGTCACCGCCATCGTCGTGCCGGGTTCCGGCCGCGTCAAGATTCAGGCCGAGAAGGAAGGCCTGGACAAGATTTTCACCGCCGCAGGATTCGAATGGCGCGAAGCGGGCTGCTCGATGTGCCTCGCGATGAACCCGGACGTTCTCCAGCCCGGACAGCGCTGCGCGTCGACGTCCAACCGCAACTTCGAAGGCCGTCAGGGCCGCGGCGGACGCACGCACCTCGTGTCGCCGGAGATGGCTGCCGCCGCAGCGATCAAGGGCAAGTTCACCGACGTTCGCAACTGGGAATTCAAGTCCGAAGTGACGGCTTAAGAGGGGAGACATACGCATATGCAACCATTTATCAAATCCACGGGTCTCGTCGCGCCGGTCGACCGCGTGAACGTCGATACCGACGCCATTATCCCTAAGCAATTCCTGAAGCGCATCGAGCGCAGCGGCTTCGGCCAATACCTGTTCTTCGAATGGAGATTCGACGAGCAGGGGGCCGTCATCCCCGAGTTCAACCTGAACAAGCCGCGCTATCAAGGATCCACGGTCCTGCTGTCGCGCGCCAACTTCGGCTGCGGCTCCTCCCGCGAGCACGCGCCTTGGGCGATTCTCGACTACGGCTTCAACGTCATCATCGCGCCGTCTTACGCGGACATTTTCTACAACAACTGCTTCAAGAACAGCATCCTGCCGATCAAGCTGAGCGAGGAGCAGGTCGACGACCTGTTCAAGCGCACCGAAGCGAACGAAGGATACAAGCTGACCGTCGACCTTGAGAACAAGGTCATCACCGACGATCAGGGCCTGCGCATTCCGTTCGAGCTCGACGAGCACCGCCGCCAATTCCTGCTTCAGGGGCTGGACGACATCGGCCTTACGCTGCAGCATGCGGACGAGATCGCAGCATACGAAGCGAAAAACGAAAAGAGACTGGCGAACGTATTTTAAAAGCCGATTTCGAACGCTATATGGGTCTTCTTTCCCGGGTCGACACTTTTCGGGAAAGAAGGCCTTTTTTTCCGCTTTAACTCGCAACTTTTGACATTGCCCGGCGTCTAAATTAGGGTGGACAAGCCAAAAAGCGCCCCTTCCGATAGAAAGGTCTGCTTAGGACTTTTTTAGCGGAAGCGCCGCTTTTGGAACGGCCCAATCATTGACACCGAGGTGAAGCATGAGGTACTGGATTTCCCTGTTTTTTGTCGTATCGATGCTGTTAACGGCCGCCGGTCTCGCTTCAGCGGCGACCGTCACGCCCCAGTTGATCCTGGACGGCGTCGTATTGACGCCGAAGGAACCGCCCGCCTTGATCGACAGCCGCGTCATGCTGCCGATCCGCACCGTCACGGAGAACCTGGGGTTCACCGTCAAGTTTGAAAACGCGACCAAGACGGTCACGGTTACGAACGGGAATTCGGTCATCGCCATGACCGTCGGCAGCAAGAAGGCGACCATCAACGGCATCGAGAGCGAGCTCGAGGCGGCGCCCATCATCAAGCAGACGACGCCGGCCACGGCCACGACGATGGTACCGCTCATCTTCGTGAAGGACAACTTCGGCGCGGATATCGTCTGGGACAACAAGACGAAGTCTGCGTTCATCTACACGTCCAAGGCCGATTCCGGCGGAACGTCGGGCGGGTCGAACGAGGGCGGCGCAGGCGGAAGCGGCGGGAATTCGTCCGGCGGCGGCATGATCGGCGTCGTCGACGAGGATCCGCCCGCGACGGACGGTTCCACGGGTGCCGGCACCGGCACGACTGGCGGAAGCGCGGGCACGACCGACGGAGGCACCGGCACGACGGTCACCGACCCTTACGCGAGTCTCGCTTACGTTCACGGCATCCGCTTTGAAAACGAAACCGTGATTTTAAGTTACGAGGGTACGGTGCAGCCGGTCGTCACCTCGCTCACGGGGCCTGATCGTATCGTAGTCGACGTACCCAAGTCCGACTTCGCTTCGGACTTCGGACAGAATCTCGTCGTGAACGGTACGACGGCGAAGAGCGGCGTCTATCCCGTAGCCGGGCATCCCGTGCTTACGCAGGTACGGTATTCGCTGTTCCAGAGCAACCCGAACGCCCTGCGCTTCGTGCTTGACTTGAGCGGCGCTTACGGTTACGAGGTTCAAAACGACGCCTCGGCGGGCGAACTCAAAATCAAGCTCAGCGCGGACGCGGTGCCGCCGGTTACCGAAGAGCCGCAAAACAAGGTATATACGGTCGTGCTCGACGCCGGACACGGCGGATCGGACTCCGGCGCGATCGGCGTCAGCGGCAAGTACGAGAAAAACTTCAACCTGGCCGTCATTTTAAAGGTACAAGCGCTGCTGGCGACCGATCCCCGCATCAAGATCGTGATGACGCGCTCGGCGGATACGTTCCCTTCGCTTAGGGACAGGTACAATCTGGCCAACTCGGTCAAGGCCGATTTGTTCCTGTCCGTACACGCGAACAGCAACACCAAAAATACGGTCAGCGGAACCGAAGTTTACTATACGCGCGCGGATAGCCTTGCCTTCGCCAACGTCGTCAAGCAATACGCGACGCCGGCCACGGGATTGACGGATCGCGGCGTCATCCAGAAGAGCCTGGCCGTCACGCGGGAGACCAAGATGCCGGCCGTGCTGTTCGAAGCCGGATATCTGTCGAACTCGACGGAAGAAAAGAAGCTTTTCACCGAGGACTTCCAGAACCGCACGGCCGCCGGTCTTGCCGCCGCGGTCAAAGCTTATCTTAATTTAGCGTGACGGCCGGCGAGTCCGGCGCGCCGCACGATCGGGGAGATCACACGATGTCGCTCAAACCACGTAATTGGCTATTATCCATTCTCCTGCTGGCAATGCTTTGGTCCGGCGCCGCAGCCGTCGGTCCGGCACCGACCGCTTCCGCGGCCTCTAAAACGCCTTTCACCGACGTCGTGGCCGGCCACTGGGCAGAAAAGCATATCGCCAAGCTGGCGCTTCAAGGCCTGATCGCGGGCAAGGGCGCGAATCTGTTCGCGCCGAACGACAGCGTCAAGAGACAGGATGCGGTCATCATCGCGATTCGCTTCCTCGGCCTCGAACAGAAGGCGCTGGATTCCGGCGTAGCCGCGTTCCCGAGCACGTTTAACGTCAGCTCCTACGCCAACCTTTACGTTAGTTACGCGCTGAAGGAAGGACTGCTTAACCGAACCGAAGAGTTCGCGCTCGCCGAAGCCGATTCCAAGGTCAATTGGGGCGAAGCGCCCGCGACGCGCGAATGGATCGCGCGGCTGCTCGTCCGCACGATCGGCAAGACGGCTGCCGCCGGCACGACTTCCTTCGCCGACAACGTCTCGATCGACAAGGATCTGGTCGGCTACGTCAAAGCCGCCGTCGATCTGGATCTCGTGAAAGGACTTAGCGGCAATACGTTCGCGCCCAAGGGCGTCGTGACCCGGGCGACGGCGGCTACGCTGTTCAGCCGCGCGGAAGCCGCGAAGCAGCTCGCTTATTCGAAGCAAACGACAGGCATGCTGCTCGGCGCCGACGCCAATGCGGTCACCGTGCTGCAAGCAAACGGTACGGCGACGGCTTACGCCGTCGGCACGGGCACGCTGTATTCGCGTCTCGACAGCGAAGCGTTGACCGCGCAGGACGCGCTTAAGGTTTACGGCACGGTGAACGTCATCGCGGCAGCCGACGGCTCCGCGGCGTACGTCGAGCAAGCGAGCGATACCCCGCTGGTCAAAACCGTGCAGGGCAAGCTCGTCGTCGTCAGCGCGTCGAAGTCCGCAATCACGCTGCTTAGCGGCGAAGACGTGCAGTCGTATTCGTACGATCCGGCCCGGCTTCCTTCCGTGACGGACGCCGAGAACAACAAGGTCGCGCTTGCCGATCTGCCGGAAAACGCGGATCTCACGCTCACGATCGATACGTATACGCAATCCGGCAAAGTCATCGCGGTCAAGACCGGCCAATCGGCCGTCGTAAGGTCCGGCACCGGCACGGTGCTTAGCGTCGACGCGGCGGGCCGCAAGCTCCAGATCAAGGACGACGCCACATCGATCGCGGATACGCGGACGCTCGCCGCCAACGCGGTGCTGCGCACGGTCAGCGGCGTGCCGGCGGCCATCGGCGACATCAAGGTCGGCGATACGGTCGCCTACGAGATCAAAGGCGGACTCTATACGACGGTGACGGTCACGAAGAGCGCCGTCGCGGCGAGCGCGACGGGCACGCTGTTCAAGATCGATACGTCCGCGCAGACGATCCAGTACAGGGTCGCCGGCGCGAGCGACATCATCGGCAAGGAATATGTTGCCGGCGTCGCTGTCAAAATCTCGGGACTGAACGGCGCGACGCTGGCGGATCTGTATCCGGGCGACGCGGTCACGCTGACGCTGAACGCGGAAGGCAAGGTCACCGCGGTCGAGGCGACGGGGAGGAGCGTTCAGGTCCAGAACGGACTTGTTGTAAATACTTATCTGAACGACTTGAAGTTACTCATTCTTCAAGATAATGCCGGCAATGTGATCAAGGACTCGACTGGAAGTCCAAAGACCTTCACGCTCGGCTCCGGCGTTCGCTACGATCTGAACGGCACGACGATTACCGCGGACGCGGGCACGAGCATGCTCTATAAAGGCCGCAAGGTCGATATCGGCTATTCGGGCACCAACATCGTGTCCATTTCGTTCGTCGCCCAATACAAGGGAACGGTGTCGTCGAACAACACGACGACGAAGACGCTTCAGCTCTTGCTGGACAACAACTCGACCGTTACGATTCCTTATACTTCGCCGACCGTCGAGATTTACGGACAGACGAACCGCACCTACGCGGATATCAAGGCGGGCGACAGGATCGTCGCGCTGCTCGACGGCGGGCAGAACTATGCGGTCGGACTATTGGTCGTGAAGACCGTTCAGTTCGAAGTCGTATCCGTCGACGCGGCCGCCGCCAAGCTGAAGGCCAAGGCTTCCGACGGCTCGGTCGCCGAATGGACGGTGGGCACCGGCTTCGCGCTTCAGGACGCGAGCGGCAACGCGGCGCAGCTGTCCGGCTTTGCCGCCGGGACGCTGCTTAACGTGACGCTGCAGGGCGCGACGCCGACGCTGGCCAAGATCGTGCCGTCGACGTTCGGACGCGTCGTCGCGATCGATACGTCCGCAGGCACGATCGACCTTCGCACCGGCGCCGGCGCCGCGGTCAAGCAAACCGTTGGAACGACGCCGCTCGTCGTGCGCAACGGCGTCTCGTCCAATTCGCTGTCGGCGATCCAGCTGGACGACCGCGTCGAGCTGCGCAAGGACGAAAACGATCGCACGATATTGAACGTCGTGACGCCGGTCAGCAAGACGTACTGGCGCACGGACAAGACGTCGAACACGTTTTATTATCAGAAAGAATCGCTGAGCGACGACAACTACTCGGTCGCGCTGTCCCCGCAAGTTTACATCCACCAGGGCGATACGCTGATCGCGACCGATAGCCTGAACTTCGGCGATCCGATCAACGTTTACGTCCTGCGCGGCAAGGCGATCGAGATCGTGAAGCCATAAGCGATGACATGCGAAAATGGAAGTTGAATGACGGCTCCGCTTAACGGCGGGGCCGTTTTTCTTGTCGAAACGCCGAACTTCCGCTACACTGAAAGTTAATGCTTTAAAGGGAAACAAGGCATGGGAGATGGAAGCAAGCAATGAATAAAACGAAGATGCGATATATTTTGGACGAGATCGCCAAAATGTTCCCGGACGCGCACTGCGAGCTGAACCACCGCAATCCGTTCGAGCTGACGATCGCCGTGCTGCTGTCGGCGCAATGCACGGACGAGACGGTGAATCGCGTCACGGCGACGCTGTTCGAGAAATATAATAAGCCGCAGGATTACTTGGACGTTCCGCTCGAGGAGCTGGAAAACGACATTCGGCGCATCGGCCTGTTCCGCAACAAGGCAGCCAACATTCAGAAGCTGAGCCGAATCTTGATCGACAAGTACGAAGGCGAAGTGCCTGCCAGTCATGAAGGGCTGACCGAGCTGCCGGGCGTCGGACGCAAAACCGCCAACGTGGTCATGTCCAACGCCTTCGACGTACCCGCCATCGCGGTCGATACGCATGTCGAGCGGGTGTCCAAGCGGCTCGCCGTCGCGAAGCCGGACGACTCCGTGCTCGAGGTGGAGAAAAAGCTGATGAAGCTCGTGCCGCGGGAGGAATGGACGCTGACGCATCACCGGCTCATCTTCTTCGGGCGCTACCATTGCAAGGCGCAGAGTCCGAAATGCGAGATTTGCCCGCTGCTGGACGTTTGTCCGGAGGGTAAGCGAAGAATGAAGCAGGCACCGGTTCGCAAGCGAGGAGGAGCAGTATCATGACGGCGGGGAAAATGGAAACCGTGACGGAAAGGCCCGTCGCGGCGAAAGGCAGCTTGACCACTTATAGCGATGCGCTGCGACGCATGTCCAAAGCCGCGGTCGATGCCGGAGACGCCGTAGCGGGCGGCAAGCTGGAGGAGCTCGCGGGCAAGCTGTCGCTGGACATCGCCACGCTGGCGTTCTGCGGACACTTTTCCGCAGGCAAGTCGACGCTCGTGAACGCGCTGTGCGGCGCGCAACTGCTGCCGTCGTCGCCGATCCCGACGAGCGCGAACGTCGTCACGATCGCGAACGGCGAGCCGGCGGTCAAAGTCGAGTTCGTCGGCAAAGACGGCTCGGTCAAGGAAATACCGGGCGTGTCCGTCGAACGTCTTGGCGATCTGGCCGTGGACGGAGAGGGCGTGTCGTCGATCGAAGTCCGTTACCCGATCCCGCTGCTCGGAGATTCCCTCGCGCTCGTCGATACGCCTGGGGTCGACTCCACGGACGGCGCGCACCGCGCCGCGACGGAGTCCGCGCTGCATCTGGCCGACGTCGTCTTTTACGTGACGGACTACAACCACGTATTGTCCGACGTGAACTTCCGATTTCTTCGCATGCTGCATCAATGGGGAAAGCCGACGTACTTGATCGTGAACCAGATCGACAAGCATCGCGAGAGCGAAGTGCGCTTCGAAGCGTTCCGCGATGGACTCGCAAGCGCGCTCGAGGCGTGGCGCATCGATCTGGCGGGCTTGCTGTTCCTGTCGATGCGGAAGCCCGATCACCCGCTCTCGCAGATGAGCGAGCTGCTGAACGTCATCGAGGCGCTGAAGGGCGAAAAAGAGAAGCTGCTGCTCCACAGCGCGGACCGCTCGGCGCGGCATTTGGCCGGCGAGTTCAAGGAAGGGCTCCTGCAGCGGCAAGCGGAGCGGCGGGAGACGCTGCTCGCGCAGGCGGGCGGAGAGAGCGGTCTTGCCGAGCTCGCCGAACGGCGCGCAGCGCTAGCCGCAGAGCTTGAGTCGGCGCGGACGGCGGGCGAACGACAGTTGGACGGCTTGAAGCGCGAGCTCGACCAGCTGTTGGGGAACACCGGACTCACGCCGGCGGAGACGCGAGAAAAAGCGCGTGCCGTATTGGAGAGCCGGCAGACGGGCTTCAAGGTAGGCTGGCTCGGCAGCGGCGCCAAGACCGAAGCGGAGCGGGAGCGCAGGCTCGCCGAACTCGCGCAGGACTTCGCAGCGCAGGCGGAAGCGAACCTGCACGTTCACGTCCGGGCGATGCTGCGCCGCGAGGCCCGCAATGCCGGCAGCGGCGACGCGGCTTGGGAATCGTCGCTGGAGGCGGCCTTCCCGGCGCCGGACGCCGACTGGATCGCGTCGCTCGTCAAGCCCGGAGCGGGCGCCGGCGGCGATGCGACGCTTCAGTACGCGTCCGAGCTGAGCGCGGATTGGAAAAGAAAAGTGCGGAAAACGGCGCTCGAGCGATTCGAGGAGATCGTCGCGAGCCGGCAGCCTGAGCGCGAGGCGGCGGCCGCCGCGCTCGCAAGCTCGCTGGGCGAGCTGAGCGATAGGCAAGCCGCCGCCGACCGTCTGCGGGCGCTCGACGCGGAGGCGAACGAGGCGGAGCGCAAGTTGGTCGAGATGCTGCCGATGGCGGGCGTGACCGATATTGCCGGGCTGAAGCTGCCGGCACCGCGGCCTCTTGCGGCGAAGACAACGTCGCAGCCCGTGCCGGCGGACGCCGCGCCGGTCGTCAATTTGTCGATCGCGGGCGGCGAAGCAGCGGCAGAAGAAGCGGCAGAGGCCGGCGAGAACGCCTCTTACGGCGCTTTCGCAGGGGCCGCGGAAGTCCTTGAGCGCGGCGCAGCGATGCTATCGCCGTTCCCCGAGCTCGCGCGGCAGCGCGAGGCGCTGTCCGCCAAGGCGGCGCAGCTGCGCGACAGCCGCTTCACGATCGCGCTGTTCGGCGCCTTCAGCGCCGGCAAGTCGTCCTTCGCCAACGCGCTCGTCGGACAGCCGGCGCTGCCCGTATCGCCCAATCCGACGACGGCGACGATCAACCGGATCGTCGCTCCGGCGGAGGACGCGCCTCACGGCACGGCCCGCATCTATATGAAGGAAGCGGACGACATGCGAAGCGACCTGGCGCATTCGCTGGCGCGCCTGGGCGTTCGCGAACGCGACATCGAGGCCGCGGCAGGCCCGGCCGAGCTGTTTGCCCTGGCGGCGCGCATGTCTCCGGACGACATTCATCCGCGCGGTCGGCCGCACCTGGCGTTTTTGCGCGCGGCCGCCCGCGGCTGGGAGCGTTACGGACCGCTGCTCGGGACATCGTTTACGGCGGAGGGAGCGGATTACCGCCGTTACGTGGCAGACGAGGAAGCGTCCTGCTTCGTCGCCTCGGCCGACCTCCACGTCGACTCGCCGTTAACGCGCAGCGGCGCGGTGCTGGTCGATACGCCCGGAGCGGACTCGATCAACGCCCGCCATACCGGCGTCGCCTTCGAGTACATTAAAAACGCGGATGCCGTCCTGTTCGTCACGTATTACAACCACGCCTTCACCGAAGCGGACCGAAGCTTCCTGCACCAGCTCGGAAGCGTCAAGGACGCCTTCGAGCTCGACAAGATGTTTTTCGTGCTGAACGCCGCGGACCTCGCCTCCTCGGCCGAGGAGCTGGCAGGCGTCGCCGCGCATGTCGAGTCGCAGCTTCTGAAGCACGGCATTCGGCAGCCCCGCATCTATCCCGTCTCCAGCTTGCTCGGCCTCGAAGCCAAGCTGGCCGGCGACGCGGCAGGCCGCCGGAGTTCGGGGCTCGCGGACTTCGAGGCCGCCTTCCGCCGATTCGCCGACGAAGAGCTGGGCAGCCTGGCGCTGGCGTCCGCGCGCAAGCAGCTGGATCGGATCGGCGCCCGCATCGACGGCCTGCTCGGTTCCGCGAGCGAGGATGCGGCAAGCCGCCAGGCGTCCGCCGCAGCGATGCTGGGGGCCGCCGAGTCGCTCCGGGAAGCTTGGTCGGCCGGACCGCCGGAGGCGGCCATCCAGCCGCTCGTGGAGGAGCTGGGCGAGCAGCTGTACCATATGCGCCGCAGAGTGCAGTACCGCTTCGGCGAGCACTTCATGACGGCGTTCCACCCGTCCGTGCTGCAAGACGACGGCCGCGATCTGCGCAAGCTCATCGTCTCGTGCTGGCTGGACCTAAAGCGCGGCGTAGGCGAGGATCTGCAGCAGGAGCTGCGTTCCGCGGGTCTTCGCATGGAGACCGCGCTCGGCCGGCTTCTCGGCCGGCAGGTCGAGGACGGGATCGCCCGGGCGGGACTCGGCGGCTTCGAGACGGAGCCGCCCGCGGCGCCGGCGCTCGGCTTGCCGGTTTCCGAGCCGTTCGGATCGGGCCCGGATTGGGACGGCCGCAAGCTCTGGCAGGCGTTCCGCAGTCCGAAGCACTTCTTCGAGCGCGAGGGCAGCGGGGCGCTCAAGAACGAGGCCGAGGCCGCGTTGTTCCAGGCGGCGGACGCCTGGCTCGCCGGCATTCGGGAAGCCTGGGCCGACCGGCTTGCCGCCGCGTTCGAAGGCGAGCTTCGAGCGGTCGCGGTCCGGCTATCGTCGGAGCTGGCCGCTTACGCCGACGGCGTCAGGCGCGCGCTCGAGACGCCGGGCTTGGAAGACGCGCTGAGACGTCTGCAAAGCGAATGGCAACAATTAAAATCGGGCGTTTAAGGCGATTTTTTACCCGCTTAGTTTCTACTCATATCGGCCCTTCTCGCATCGTCACGCGATGCGGGAGGGGCCTTTGCTTGCTTTTGCTCCCGATTCCCTTGTTTTACTGCCGCATACCGGGATGTAAGGGCTTAAAAAGGATGATTTAAGAGATATCGGTCTCATTGCCATGCTTAATCGCTCTCGCACGTACTCAGCGTTTCTCCTTCGGGCATACGGCGTTTGAACG
Organism: Cohnella sp. OV330; assembly: GCF_900112065.1. Classification (GTDB taxonomy): domain Bacteria; phylum Bacillota; class Bacilli; order Paenibacillales; family Paenibacillaceae; genus Cohnella. The sequence goes on along the minus strand of NZ_FOKE01000004.1, from coordinate 235,676 downwards.
GTTGTGACAATCCTGTTACACTTCCGTGGGGATGCTCACAGGGGAGGACTGTCGCTTGGATATTTTCAAAGGCCTCAAGCAATTTTTCTGGCCGGACAAAGGTTTTTTGACGGGCTCGGTACTCGGACTCGCCGTCGCCACGGCGATCGGTCTCGTGTATCCGCTGCTCCTCAAGGCGTTGATCGACGATGTCATCAGGCCGAAGAATTTCGACGGCATCATGGCGCTCGCGCTGCTCGCGGTCGCGCTGATTGTCGTCAAAGCCGCATTTCAGTACGTGCACGGCTTTTGCGGGGGACGGCTCGGCAACAGGCTCGCCTACCGCATGCGCAACGCCAGCTACGACAAGCTTCAGAAACTTTCGTTTTCGTTTTACGACCAAGCAAGGACAGGAGACCTGATGTCGCGGCTGACCGCCGACATCGAAGGCATCCGCAACTTCATCGGGTTCGGCTTCGCCCAGCTGCTCAACACGCTGTTTCTGGTGCTGTTCGGCTTCGGCATGATGTTCTACGTCGACTGGACGATGGGGCTTATGACGCTTGCGATCATCCCGGTTATCGGCTATTTCGCCATCCGCTTCGAACTGCAGATCCATCCGATTTTCCGCGCGATCCGGATCGCGATCAGCAAGCTGACGATCAGCGTCCAGGAAAACATCATGGGCGTAAGAACCGTCAAATCTTACGACAGCGCGGAGCATGAGTACGGAAAGTTCGACGAAGGCAACAGCCAGTACAAAGAAAACAATTTATCGATCGCCGCTGTATGGGCGACCTATTTCCCGATCATCGAATTCGTTGCCAGCTTCAGCATCGCCCTTCTGCTGCTCGTCGGCGGCTGGCGCGTCATCCACCAAGACATGACGCTCGGCGATCTCGTCGCTCTGAACGGCATGCTGGGCATGATCGTCGCGCCGCTGTGGACGCTCGGCTTCCAGATCAACAACTATACGATGTCCAAAGCCTCGGGAGAGCGGCTGCTCGAGCTGCTGAACCGGCACGTCGACGTGCAGCCGCCGGCGCATCCTGTTCAGCCGAAGCCGAACGGTTCGGGGCTCATTCGTTATCGCGACGTGAACTTCCGTTATCCGAACCACGAGCACCAGCCGTCCGCGCTGACGGGCTTCGACTTGACGGCAGGACCCGGCTCGGTCATCGGCCTGCTCGGCGGCACGGGCTCGGGCAAATCCACCGTCGTGCAGCTGCTGCTGCGCGCCTACGACGTGACGAGCGGGGCGATCACGCTGGACGGCGCCGATATCCGCCAGCTCGATTTGAACGAGCTGCGCAGCCGGACCGCGATCGTGTTCCAGGAATCTTTCCTGTTCTCGACGACGATCCGGGAAAATATCAGCTACGGCTGCGCCGAAGCGACGCTGGAGCAGATCGAGCAAGCCGCGAAGCTGGCCGACGCGCACGGCTTCATCATGGAGCTCCCGGACGGCTACGATACGATCGTCGGGGAGCGCGGCATGGGCTTGTCCGGCGGACAGAAGCAGCGGATCGCGCTTGCCCGCGCGTTCCTGATCCGTCCGCAAGTGCTGATCCTCGACGATTCTACGAGCGCGCTGGACATGGAGACGGAGCACCGCATCCAGCTGGCGCTGCGGCAGGTGATGGAGGGACGGACGGTTTTCATTATCGCCCACCGTATTTCCTCGCTCCGCCACGCCGACGAGATTCTCGTTTTGGATAAAGGGCATGTCGTACAGCGCGGCAGGCACGAGGAGCTGGTGCGGCTGCCGGGACTGTACCGGGAGACGTACCGCACGCAGTACGCCGACCGGCCGGACGAACTCGGCGAGGATGCCGCAGGCGGCAGGAGGGTGAGCGGATGAGCAGGCAGTTTCAATACCAGGACGACGTCCTGATCGAAAAATCGTTTAACTGGAAGCAGATGGCCCGGCTGTTCGATTATTTGAAGCCGTATAAGGGCGCGGTGACGCGGGTCGTTTTCGTCATGATGGTGTTCGGCATGTTGACGCGGCTCGCGATCCCTTACTTAATCAGTCTCGCGATCGACAAGGTCATCGATCCGGACGGCGGCAACGGCAGCATGGGATACCTGTCGATCGTGTTCGGCGTGATGGTCGCCATGTACGGCCTCCGCTGGTGGGCGCAAAACTATACGATCCGGCATACGAACGATATCGGGCAAAAAGTCATTTACGACCTTCGCTCGGCGCTGTTCAAGCACGTTCAGACGCTGTCGTTTCGCTTTTTCGACAAGCGGCCGGCGGGCTCCGTCCTTGTGCGGATCACGAACGACGTCAACGCGCTGCAGGACCTGCTCTCCAACGGCGTCGTGAACTCGGCGATCGATATCGCCCAGCTCGCGGGCATCGTCGTCATCCTGCTCGTGCTGCAGCCGAAGCTGGCGATTGCGGTCATGATCACCGTTCCGCTGCTCATCTTCATCTCCTCCTCGCTTCGCAAGCGCACGCGGATGGCATGGCAGACCGTGCGCATCAAGCAATCCCGGATCAACTCGCATCTGAACGAAGCGATCCAGGGCATGCGGGTGACGCAGGCGTTCGCGCAGGAAAAGGAAAACCAGCAATTTTTCGAAAAACTGAACGGCAGCAGCATTCGCTCCTGGAATACCGCGTCCGCGCTCAATCAGCTGTTCGGGCCGGTAATCGAGGTCACCTCCGCGATCGGGACGCTGATCCTGCTGCTGTACGGCACGCACCTGATTCAGCAGGACGAATTGACCGTCGGGGTGCTCGTCGCGTTCATTACTTACGTCAGCAACTTCTGGGAGCCGATCAACCGCCTCGGCCAGATGTACTCCCAGCTGCTCATCTCGATGTCTTCGGCGGAGCGGATCTTCGAGTACATGGACGAGAAGCCGATCGTCGCCGAAAAGGAGGACGCGAAGCCGCTGCCCGACGTCCGCGGACGCGTTCAGTTCGACCATGTCGTCTTCGGCTACGATCCGGACCGCCTCGCGCTGAAGGACGTCAGCTTCGACATCAAGCCTGGCATGACGGTCGCGCTCGTCGGGCACACCGGCTCGGGCAAGAGCACGATCGTGAACCTGCTCTGCCGCTTCTACGACGTCACCGCAGGTAGCGTCCTCATCGACGGCACGGACGTCCGCGACGCCACGCTGGACAGCTTGCGCCGACAGATCGGCATCGTCATGCAGGACACGTTCATCTTCTCCGGTTCGATCCGCGACAATATCCGTTACGGCCGGCCGGACGCTACCAACGCCGAGGTCGAAGCGGCCGCGCGGTCCGTACGCGCGCACGACTTCATCGTCAAGCTGCCTGACGGCTACGACACGCAGGTGCAGGAGCGCGGAACCGCGCTGTCGATGGGGCAGCGCCAGCTGCTGTCCTTCGCCCGGGCGCTGCTGGCCGACCCGCGCATCCTGATCATGGACGAAGCGACCGCCAGCATCGACACCGAGACCGAGGTCCGCATCCAGGAGGCGCTCGGGACGCTGCTCGAGCACCGCACCTCGTTTATCGTCGCTCACCGGCTCTCTACGATCCGCCATGCGGACCTTATACTCGTGCTCGATCACGGCGTCATCGTCGATCGGGGCAACCACGAAGAGCTCATGCGCAGGCCGGGGCATTATCGCAACTTGATCGAAGCGCAGTATCGGTTTTTGTCTGCCTAGCGGCGAATAAGCAGCGCTCCCGTCCGGTTATCGGGCGGGAGCTTTTCGCGTATGCGCGCTAACGGGCATCGGGGACGGAACCGCGGCACGATTTGAAAAACCGGTTCCGATTCGGTACATTGGGGGAAACGGAAAGCCGAGGTCGGAGATTTCGATAGCGATGGCGATACGGAGAGGAGGCGGAGGCTTGAAAAGAAAAAAGGATCGGCTCTGGCCGATATTGGGAACGGTATGCCTGCTTTGCACGACGCTGTTGCTGTTCGGATTCGGGTGGGCGCTGAAGGATGCTTGGGCGCCTTCCCCGGGACTCGCGCTGCCTTCGCCGACGCATTCGGCGCCGCAGTCGGGCGGCGAATGGACGAGCCTGCCTGAGATCAAGGCGATCGCGATCGGCGATTCGCTCACGCGCGGCGTCGGCGATGTCGCTGGCAAAGGCTACGTGGAAGACAGTCTCGCGCAGCTCTCCGATTCGCTGGGCAAACCGGTCAGGCTGAACGGCAATCTCGCGGTCAGCGGACTCGAAGCCGCGGGGCTGGACGAGCTGCTGGACGGCAAGGCGATGCAGGACGCGGTGGCGGGCGCCGATCTTGTCCTGCTCACGATCGGGGGCAACGACTTGTTCCGCGCCTCGCAGCAAGCGGGAGGTTCGATCGCGGAAGGCGGCGGCATCGACATCGAGCTGGCGAAGCGGCGTCTGCCGGCGAACGAAGATAAGCTCAAGGCCGTATTTGCGAAGCTTCGCTCGCTCAATCCGAACGTTCGGATCGCCTATGTCTCCCTGTACAACCCGTTCTACGAGCTCGCACCGCTGCGGGCGCCGATCGCGTCCATTTTAGCGGACTGGAACGGATCTGCGGCGAAGCTCGCCGAAGCCGACGGCAACATGGTCGTCGTTCCGACGGTCGATTTGTTCCAGGCGCAGTCGGCGCGGTATTTGTCATCGGACCATTTCCACCCGAACGGAGCGGGCTATGCCCGAATTGCGGTTCGCGTGGCGCAGGCGCTTAATTGATAGGTAGGAGGCGGCGGGATGCGGACGAACGCGAAGGCAAGGGACCTCATGGATAAGGCTTCGGAATCGACCGATACGGAAGGCGCGATGCTCGCTCGGCATGAGCCGCCCGTGCTCTCCGTAGAGCGTCTGTCGAAGACGATCCGCGGACGCAAGATCATCGACGATATTTCTTTCGACGTCCGTGCCGGGGAGATTTACGGCTTCTTGGGACCCAACGGGTCGGGAAAGACGACGACGATCCGCATGCTCGTCGATCTGATCAAGCCGACGTCGGGCCGCGTGCTCGTTTGCGGAGAGGACGTGAACAAGCACCCGGAGCGGGCGCTTCGGCACGTCGGCTGCATCGTCGAAAATCCGGAGATGTACGGCTATATGACGGGCTGGGAAAATCTCGATCTGTTCGCGCGCATGCAGGAAGGCATCGGCGACGCGCGCATCGAAGAGGTGGCCCGGATCGTGCGGCTCGACGCGCGCATCCACGACAAGGTCAAGACGTATTCGCTCGGCATGCGGCAGCGGCTCGGCATCGCGCAGGCGCTTCTCGGCGCGCCTAAGCTGCTCATCCTGGACGAGCCGACCAACGGGCTCGATCCGAAGGGCATCAAGGAGCTGCGCGCCTTTATCGCCGAGCTGGCCGCGGAAGGCATGAGCGTGTTCGTGTCCAGCCATCTGCTGAGCGAGATTCAGCTCCTGTGCGACCGCGTCGCCATCATCGACGGCGGAAGGGTGATCGCGGTGGGCGACGTGAACGAGATGATCGCCCAGGCGGAGGCGCACACGCTGTGGCTGTTCGAAGATCCCGAGGCCGGACGCCGGATTCTGGCGGAGGATCCGCGCGTCGACGTGGCGGAGCGGGATCGCGCGCTGCTGGACGAGTCGGTGCTGCTCGCGCTGCCAGGGGCCGTGCCTACGCGCGTGCGTCAAGACGACATTCCGGGCGTCGTCGCCCGCTGCGCGGCTGCTGGCGCCGGCGTGCTCGCGGTGCAGCGCGTCGTGCCGACGCTGGAATCTTTATTTCTCACGCTGACGGGAGGCGAACGCGATGCGTCGGGATCTTGAGCTGATCCGCAACGAAACGGTCAAGGTATGGAAGAAAAAGCGGTTCGCCGTCATCGTCCTCATCTTGCTCGCGCTCGTGCCGGTATTCGTGTATGCGCAGATGAAAATCGCGCAGAGCAGCCAGGGCAAATACACGGACTGGCGGGCGGAGCTGCGTCAGCGCATTGCCGACAACAATAACGCGCTTACGAGCGACCGGATTCCCGAGGAATGGAAAAAGTGGCGGGTCGCGCTCGTGCAGCAGCTGCAATATTACCTCGACCGGGACGTCAATCCGAACACGCCGAACGCGGTTCGTTTCACCAACACGTTTTTGCAAAATGCGGTTGGCTTGTTCATCCCGCTCATGGTGCTGGCCGTCGCTTCGGATATCGTCTCCTCCGAACGCGCGGGCGGGACGATCAAGATGCTGTTGACCCGGCCCGTACGCCGTTGGCGCGTATTAGCCTCCAAGCTCGTTACGCTCACGATGTACGTCTCCTTGATTCTCGTGACGACGGCCGCCGTCAGCTATCTCGTATCGGGCCTCGTCTTCGGCTACGGCGGCTGGCGCGAACCCGTCTTCGTCGGCTTCAGGTTGAACGGTTCGGATATGGACACGAGCGGCGTGCATGCGGTGACGCAGGGGGCTTATATGCTCATGCAGCTCGGCCTCGTCTGGTTTTCCGCGATGACGGTAGCGGTCATCGCCTTCATGGTATCCGTGCTCGTCCGCAGCACGGCGGCGAGTCTCGTAACGATGATGGCGGCGGTCATCTCCGGCTCGATCCTCGCCAACATGGCTTCGTCCTGGCATAGCGCCAAGTATTTGTTTAACGTCAATCTCGACCTGTCCGTATACTTGCAGGGCTCGCCGCCGCCGATCGAAGGCATGACGCTCGGATTTTCTCTGGTCGTGCTGGCCGTATGGGCGGCGGCCGCGATCGCAGTGTCGTTCGCCGTGTTCACGAGGCAGGATATTTTGGCTTAGAAGCCGAGCGTACGACGGATATCCGGCTGCTCGAAAAAATCGTCGTTGCCAGCTGGCGCGAGTCCGGTTACACTCTAAACGTCAGCATACATGACCGTTTCTGCGTCGCGCAGGCGGTTATTTTTATTTGCGGGGCATCATTACTTTACGGACGCCTTGTGCATTTTCTGCCTTTTAGCTTAAAATGAACGGAAGGCGCGTCCTTGACGGACGCTAGAAGCAGCAAGGGGGATCATTCGTGACCGAACAAACAGACCTGTATGCGGAGAGCGCGGCGCAGGCGGGTACGACATACGGAGCGGACGACATACAGGTGCTCGAGGGGCTGACCGCCGTCCGCAAGCGGCCCGGCATGTACATCGGCAGCACCACCTCTTCGGGCTTGCACCATCTCGTCTGGGAGATCGTGGACAACGCGGTCGACGAGCATCTGGCCAAGCATTGCTCGCGGATCGACGTGACCATCCACGGCGACAACTCCGTCACCGTGCAGGACAACGGACGCGGCATTCCGACCGGCCTTCACAAGACCGGCGTGCCGACGCCGCAAGTCGTCTTTACGATTTTGCACGCCGGCGGCAAGTTCGGCGGCGGCGGCTACAAGAAGTCTGGCGGCCTGCACGGCGTCGGCGCTTCCGTCACGAACGCTTTGTCGCAATGGCTCGAGGTCGAGATCTATCGCGAAGGCAAGACGCATCGGATGCGCTTCGAGACTTGGGTCGACAAGGACGGCAAGGAGCGCGTCGGCGAGCCCGTCACGGGTCTCGAGGTGCTCGGCAATACGAACAAGACCGGCACGAAGGTGACGTTCAAGCCGGATCCGAAGGTTTTCCACGGCAATGTCTCGATTAACTACGATACGCTGTCCGAGCGGTTGCAGGAGATCGCGTTCCTGAACTCCGGCCTTAAGGTGACGGTCAAGGACCAGCGCTCGGGCAAGGAAGACGTATTCCACTACGAGGGCGGCGCGAAGCAATTCGTGCAGTTTCTGAACGAGGAAAAGACGGTGCTGCACGACGTCGTCCACTTCTCCGCAGAGCGCGACGATATCGAGGTCGAGGTGGCGCTGCAATACAACGACGGCTACACCGAGACGATCGCCTCGTTCGTCAACGCCATCCCGACGCGGGGCGGCGGCACGCACGAGACCGGCTTCAAGACGGCGTACACGCGCGTCATGAACGAATACGCCCGGAAGATCGGCCAGCTCAAGGAGAAGGAAAAGAACCTGGAGGGCAGCGATCTGCGCGAAGGCATGATGGCCGTCATCAACATCAAGATGTCGGACGTCGAGTTCGTCGGCCAGACCAAGGACCAACTCGGCAGCGCCTCGGCGCGCAGCGCGGTCGACGCCGTCGTGGCGGAGAAGATGGCCGTGTTCCTCGAGGAGAATCCGCAGGTCGGCCAGCAGCTTATCCGCAAATCGGTGCAGGCTTCGAAGGCACGCGAAGCGGCCCGCAAGGCGCGCGAGGAGATCCGCAGCGGCAAGAAGCGGAGCGAGAGCGCCAGTCTCGGCGGCAAGCTCTCCCCGGCGCAGTCCAAGGATTATACGCGCAACGAGCTGTTTATCGTCGAAGGCGACTCCGCCGGCGGCTCGGCCAAGCAGGGACGGGATTCCAAGTACCAGGCGATCCTGCCGCTCAAGGGCAAGCCGATGAACCCGGAGAAGGCCAAGCTAATCGACATTCTGAAAAACGAGGAATACAAGGCGATCATCGCGGCGACGGGCGCCGGCGTCGGCCCCGAATTCGACGTCGAGGAGTGCAACTATTCCAAGATTATCATCATGACCGATGCCGACACGGACGGCGCGCACATTCAAGTGCTGCTCCTGACGTTTTTCTACCGGTACATGAAGCCGCTGATCGACGCGGGCAAGGTGTTCATCGCCCAGCCGCCGCTCTACAAGCTGACGCGCAAGTCCGGCAAGCTCGAGACCGTCCGGTATGCCTGGACCGACGAGCAGCTGCAGAACTATCTCAAGGAAATCGGCAAGGGCGCCGAGCTCCAGCGGTATAAGGGGCTCGGAGAGATGAACCCCGAGCAGCTCTGGGAGACGACGATGAATCCGGAGTCGCGCACGCTGCTGCAGGTGCAGATCGAGGACGCCGCGAAGGCGGAACGCCGCGTGTCCACGCTGATGGGCGACAAGGTCGATCCGCGCAAGCGCTGGATCATCGACAACGTCGACTTCACGGAATACGAGGAATGAGAACGGAGAGACCGATATGAGCTTGCTCGAGAACTTCTTGCCGGCGTTTCTGGAGGAGGTCGTTGGCGACCGCTTCGGACGCTATTCCAAATATATTATTCAAGACCGCGCGATTCCCGACGTCCGCGACGGCCTGAAGCCGGTCCAGCGCCGGATTTTGTACGCCATGTTCGACTCCGGCAACACGCCCGACAAACCGTACCGCAAATCGGCGAAGACGGTCGGCGACGTCATGGGCAACTATCATCCGCACGGCGACTCGTCGATTTACGAGGGCATGGTGCGCATGGCGCAGCCATGGAAGATGGGGCATACGCTCGTCGACGGCCACGGCAACTGGGGCTCGATGGACGACGATCCGCCGGCGGCCATGCGATACACCGAGGCGCGGCTGTCGGCGATCGCGATGGAGCTGCTGCGGGACATCGACAAACGCACGGTTCTGTTCAAGGACAACTTCGACAACACGACCAAGGAGCCGGTCGTGCTGCCGGCGCGCTATCCGAACTTGCTCGTCAACGGCGTCAGCGGCATCTCCTCCGGCTTCGCCACCGAGATTCCGCCGCACAACTTGCGCGAGGTCATCGACGCTTGTACGGCACTCATCGACAATCCCGACATGACGGTGGCCGATCTGATGAAGATCATGCGCGGACCGGACTTCCCGACCGGGGGCCGGATCATGGGCGAGGACGGTATCCGCGAAGCTTACGAGACCGGAAAAGGACGCATCTACGTGCGGTCAAAGACGGCGATCGAGGACATGCGCGGCGGCAAGCAGCAGATCGTCGTGACCGAGATTCCTTACCAGGTCGTCAAGTCAAAGCTCGTCAACAGCATCGACCAGCTGCGGCTGGAAAAGAAGGTCGAAGGCATCGCCGAGGTTCGCGACGAGAGCGGACGAGCCGGGATGCGCATCGTGATCGAGCTGAAGAAGGACGCGGACGCCGAAGGCATTCTCGCCTATTTGCTCAAAAAAACCGACCTGCAGGTCGCATATAATTTCAACATGGTCGCCATCGTCAACAAGGCGCCGCGCCAGCTCGGCGTAAAGGCGATGCTCGAGGCTTATGTCGCGCATCAGCGCGAAGTCGTCACGCACCGCACGCAATACGATCTGGAAAAAGCGGAAGACCGGGCCCACGTGCTCGAAGGACTCGTCAAAGCGTTGAACCTGCTCGACGCCGTCATCGAGACGATCAAGGCTTCCAAAAACCGCCAGGACGCGCAAAACAATTTGGTCGCGAAGTTCGAATTTTCCGAACGGCAAGCCGATGCGATCCTGACGCTGCAGTTGTACCGGCTGACGAATCTGGAGATCAACTCGCTCCAGAAGGAACATGCCGAGACGATGAAAAAAATCAATCAGCTGCGCGGCATTTTGAACAATCCGAAAAAGCTGATGGGCGTCATTAAGGACGAGCTCGGCGAGATCCGCGGCAAGTTCGGCATCGATCGCCGCTCCGTCATTCAGGGCGAGGTCGAGGAGCTCAAGGTCAATCTCGAAGTGACCGTGCCGGCCGAGGAAGTGCTGGTAACGCTGTCGCGCCATGGCTACGTGAAGCGCACGAGCATGCTGTCGTTCACGCGGTCCGGCGGCGATCTCGGCAGCACGGGGCTCAAGGAAGGCGACCAGCTGCGCTGGAGCCTGCAGCTGAATACGCTGGATTCGCTGCTGCTGTTCACGCAGAAGGGGATGTACTACCAACTGCCCGTGCATCAGATTTCCGAGTTCAAGTGGAAGGAAAACGGCACTGCGATCGTCAATCTCATCGCGCTGCCGAAGGACGACCGGATCATGGCCGTCATCCCGGTCAAGGCCGGCGAATGGAAGTCGCTGGCCGACCAGGGTGAGCAGGGGCCCGCGCTCGTGTTCGTGACCAAGCGCGGCCAGGTCAAGCGTACGCTGATGGCCGAGTATGCGACCAACCGGAGCGCGGCGATCGCGGCCGTGAAGGTCGCGGACGGCGACGAGGTCCGTTCCGCGTTCCGCAGCGATACGCCGCAGGAGATCCTGCTCGTGACCGAACAGGGGCTCAGCATCCGTATCCAAGAGGCCGACGTGAGCCTTCAAGGCCGCGTCGCCGGAGGCGTCCGGGGCATCCAGCTGCGCGAGGGCGACGCCGTTACCGACGGACTCCACGTATCGGGCGACGAGGGCGAGGTTCTCGTCATCTCCGATTACGGCTACGCCAAGCGCTCGCTGCTGCTCGACTATCCGCCGCAGGGTCGCGGCGGCAAGGGGATCCAGACGTTCGAGATTAAAGAAGGCAAGCGCGTTCGTCCGAACGGCACCCGTCTCATCGCCGCCTATTACGTCAAGGACGACGTCGGCATCGTGACGGTGACGGCCGGAGGCACGTACGGCGAATTCCGTTCCGACGGTACGCCGCTCGAGGACAGAAGAGGCACCGGCAGAACCGTGGGCGCGATCGAGCGGACCGATCCGTTGGTCGAGACGTTCCTCAAGCCGCTGCCGCCGCAGACGCATTAATAACTCGCTGCTGGTTGTTAGTTTCGTGGTGCTGAGTTAGCCGAAAAAACCATGTAACTGCAGCGCAAAGCAGCATGCGAGACTCCAGATAGCAACAAAAGCAGCCCTGGTCGCTTCGCGACCGGGGCTGTGTTCGTCTGCTTGCCTCAATCGTACGGACCGTCCTGCGGATCGTAACGGTCGATCCACTTCAGCATCATTTCCAACACGAACCAAAGGGGGACCGGCTCCGTCAGCCGGCTTAGCCACCCCGGATCATCTATAATACCGGCTTCGCGCGCCATGATGCCGATCATCCGTATGCGTTCGTCCTCCACAGCCATAGAAGACCTCTCCTTCTTTTCAATCCGCACGCCGGGCGGCCGTTACCGCCAGCTGTCAGCATTATATGTCATAGGCTGTCGTCCCGTACCACACCTTGCGGATTTATGGCGTAAATCATTAATGCGCTTAATCTATCTTTCGACATCGGGTTTGCATATAATTAAAGGAGTAGAGATTCACGGGCATCATTCTGAAGAGGAGAGGTGATCCAGAGGTGGAACCGGCTGCAGAGTTCGTGAAGAGCTGGATGAAGCTTTCGAAGGATTGGCAATCGCAGATGGAGGCGGAGATGTCCCCCCACCTGACCGGAGGACAGCTTCAAGTATTGGAGCTGCTGCAGGCGAACGAGCCGATGAAGCCCTCCGAGCTGCTGCCGCATCTTGAGACGACGCCGGCGGCGGTGACGACGCTGCTCGACCGCATGGAACGCAACGGCCTCGTTAAGCGTACCCGAGACGAGAACGATCGCCGCATCGTGTGGATCAGTACGACGGACTTCGGCCACACCGAGCGCGAACGCGGACTTCGCATCCGCAGCGAGATCGTGAACCGCTCGCTCGACCGGCTGTCCGCCCACAACCGTCAGCTGCTCGTCTATCTGATCGGCAAGGTGTCGGGCACGAGAGACAAAAAGCTGTCCGCGTCCGGCGAAGAAGCGACCGCCATTCAGGCGACATCCTGAAGTCGAAGAGGACCAAACGTCACCTATCAGTTCGCGAATACACTGCCATTCCCAAGCCGAGCCTTCGGCTTTTTTTTTTCGCTAAAATCGTTCTGCGCGCAATTTTCGCGTGGATATCTCCTGATTATTTTTCCAATTAAGAGGGTAATAGAAGAAGTTATAGCTTTAGCGATCCATTTCTAGCATATAATTTAAATGAATAGCCATCCCAACCTATTGCGAGGTCAACCATGCCTACGATTACGGAAGCCTACGTCGACAGCTTGGCGCCGAACGCCGGCGCGATTAAAAACGGGAGGGACCTGATCAAGAAAAACAGCTTTCCGGTCCTGAACGAAAGTCCCGACGCCACGCTGCTCTTTGGAGAATGCAATGGCAGCGGCAAAGAACCGTACCGATGCTCAGTGGACTTCGTCAACGAGGCGAGCCCGGTCTTTCGATGCTCCTGCCCCAGCAGGCAATTTCCATGCAAGCACGCGCTCGGATTGCTTTACGCGCGCGCGATGGGCAGTCCCTTTACGCCCGCGGAAGTCCCGCAAGACATTGCCGACAAGAGGGACAAGGCGGAAAAGCGCGAGGAGAAGAAAAAGGACGCGGCGGAGTCCGAAGGGAATGCGCCTGCGGCGAAACGCAAAGTAAACAAATCCGCGCTCGTCAAAAAATTCGCCAGTCAGCTCGAAGGTCTTCGTTTGCTGGAAAAGCTCGTCTTGCAGCTCGTCCAATCGGGTCTGGGAAGCGTGGACAAAAAAACGGTCCAGATGATCGAAGAACAAGCCAAGCAGCTCGGCAATCATTTTATCCCCGGCGTTCAGGCTAAGCTCAGGGCGTTCGTACATACGATGCAGACGGAAGGAGATCGCGAGGCGATTTATTCGCAGGCGATGGAGCAGCTTCTGTTGATGCACTCGCTGGTGAAGAAGGGCGTCTCCTACCTGGAAAAGAGAATGGAAAATCCGGAGCTGCCGATGGAGACGGGTACGTCCTTGGAGGAGCAGCTCGGCCACGCCTGGCAGCTGGCGGAGCTCCGAGAATACGGGCGCGCGCAGTCTGGCGCCGAGCTGCTTCAGCTCTCGTTTTTGTCGTACGCGGATGCGGCGCGCGGCGAATACGTGGATGCGGGCTGGTGGGTCGACCTTAGCGACGGCACGGTGCGCAGCACCCGCCACCTGCGACCGTTTCGGGCTGCCCGCGCGCTCAAGGAAGAGGATACCGTCCGCGCGGTCGTTCGGACGGAGGAGCTGTTCGTCTATCCGGGCGAGGTCAATGCCAGAGTGCGCTGGGAGACGGCTACGCAGCGGGAAGCGGGCGAAGCCGATTATAGCAAAGTCAAAGCGGCGGCGGCGGCGTCGTATGCGGACGTCGTCAAGCAGGTGAAAAACATCATCAAAAATCCGCTGGCCGATAAAACGCCCGTCATGCTGGTCGCTTTTCGTTCCATCGACAAGACGGCGGACGGTCTCTGCCTTCGGGATGCGCAAGGGAAGCTGCTGCCGGTCACGGATCTGAAGACCAACGGAAGTGCGACCTCCGCCTTGATCGCCTTGCTCGACGAGAAGGATCTAAGGGACCAAGCGGCGCTGGTCATGTTCAGCCATCGGCTGGACGACAATCGCTTAAGCGTGCAGCTGATGAGCATCGTCACGGACAGCCGATTCATTCGGCTGCTCTACTAGAGGAGAAACGATTATGAGCATAGATTTGCTGTTCGAGCTTCAGCAAGAGACGCGCCGCTTGTTCATCGCGGGGAGCGCCATGGCCGCCAACGACCTCCGGCTGAACAGGCTGCTGCCCGGGCTTAAAAAGCTGGGCGAATCCGCGCCGGTTTTTAACCGTCTGGCGGCGGCGGCCGAGGAGCTGCTGACGGCGAGCAGGGAGGACAGCCCGGCCAAGCTGCTCGATCTGTCGACGCTGCTCGTCGCGGTTCTTTATACGCAGGGAAAAACGGATGTGGACGGCGAACCGCAGCCGATCCAAGGCGCCGGCGTCGATCTGGCGACGGACATTCCGTACCGCAAGCTCCACCCGTTCATCGAAGCGCTGACGACCAAAGGCCAAGGGCGTCTGGAGCAAATCCGGGTTTCCTACGAGGACGGAAGCTTCCTGGACCTGCGCGCGCTGCCGGCGGTATGCGCGGCATTGGAAGACAGCTACGCCGAGATTCCCGATTTCGTGCAAGAAAAGCTGATCCCCGCCTTCGGAGCGAGCGCCGTTCCCGTGCTGCAGAGCCAGCTCGACCTGCAGGGCGGGAAAGGCGACGGTCGCAGGCTGCTGCTCCTCCACCGTCAGCTTGGCGAAGCGATGATCGGGCTCGTCGCGGAAGGCGCCTCCTCCGGTTCGACGGAGGTCAAGCTGGCGGCGATCTCGATCTTGGGCGTGTATGCCGATCAAGAGCCGCTGCTGCTCGCGCTCAGCCGGGATAAGCGGAAGGACGTTCGCGCGGCCGCATACGCTTCGCTGGCGAGCATCGGATCGGCGCCGGCGCTGGACCGATTGTTCGAAGCCGCCGTCTCAAAAGACGGCGAAATCGCCGTCGGGCCGATCAGGCAGAACGGTTCGCCGCAGCTATTGGCCCGTCTGATCCGTCATGGCGAGCAAGCGTTGGCGAGCTACCTGAACGGCGAAGCCAAAGAGAGAACGGAGGCGTCCGAGCAGCTTCTGATCGTGCTGCATGCTTTGGAGGGGTCGGGCAAGAAGATGGCGGCCGAAGCCTACCCGTTCGCGCAAAAGCTGCTAACCACAGCCGCGTATCTCGTCCCCGAGACGGAAAACGCGCAGGAAGCGGCCTCCGAGCTGCTGCTCGAGATGGAATTGCCGGAAGCGGACCAACTGGCCATCGAGCTCGGGAACGGCGGCAAAGGCCCGTTTGTCCGGTACGGCTTCCGGGCGGCGTTCCGAACGTTATCACCGTCCGAGGTGTACGATCGTTATGCAGGCCAAATGAACGGCGGCAAATCCCGGGTGGCCAAGGAACTGCTTGCCGCGATCCGCGAGGTCGTCTACCATGATGCCTACGATGAAGACGAAGACCGCTACGGCGAGCCGGCCGTGCGCGAGGAAGCGTGGGATTCGCGATGGGTTTCCCTATTTATCCGCCTGGATCAGCCGGGACTCGTGTGCATGTTCGCCCAGCGAGCCGACAAAGAAATCGCCGTTTACTTGACGGGCAAGCTGCGCGAAGCCAAATGGGGCGGCAAGGATGTCTCGGATATGCTGGCGACGTTATTCCGAATCCGGTACAAGGAAGCGCCGGAGCGCTTCATGGAGCTGCTTGATAAAGGCGCTGCGAGAAATATGTATTACATGCACGGGCAGCTGCGCCGTCTCGTCGCCAGCATGCCGAAATCGTACGTGCCGCGATTGCGGGCGTTCGGGGAACAGCTGACGTACGAATCGCTGCGCAATGAATGGATGACGCTGATCGAAGAGATCGAACAGGCGCCGACATCGACCGAAGAGGAAAACGGAAGGGGAGTATGGGGATGGCTCAAAAGCAAGATGTCCTGAGATTGCCGGCTGAGCGGCTGTATGCGGAGGAACTCGAAGCGCTTAAGGAAGCGGACAAGGAGGCCAAGCCTGCGGGCTGGCAGCTGTCCCCCAAGTCCGTCCTCACGTTTATAACGGGCGGCCAGGCAGGGGCCACGACGATCAAACCCAAATATATCGGCAACAAGCGGCTCGTCGAGGTGGCGATCGCGACGCTGCTCACCGACCGGGCGCTGCTGCTCATCGGAGAGCCCGGTACCGCGAAGTCATGGCTATCGGAAAACCTGACCGCGGCGATTCACGGCGATTCCTCCAAGGTGATACAGGGAACGGCCGGCACTAGCGAGGAGCACGTTCGTTATTCCTGGAACTATGCGATGCTCCTTGCTCAAGGGCCGTCGGACCAAGCACTGATCCGCAGCCCGATTTTCCGCGCGATGGAGTGCGGAGGCATCGCCCGCTTCGAAGAGATTTCCCGTTGCGCTTCCGAGGTGCAAGACGCGCTCATATCCATCCTGTCGGAAAAGACGATCGCCATTCCCGAGCTGAACCGGGAAGCGTCTGCCGAACGCGGGTTTTCGATCATCGCGACGGCCAACACGAGAGACCGCGGCGTGAACGAAATGTCGGCCGCGCTCAAGCGCCGCTTCAATATCGTCGTGCTTCCCGCGCCGTCCAGCCTGGAAACGGAAATCGACATCGTGCGCAGGCGGGTGAGCGAGATCTCGTCCAGCTACGAACTCAAGGCGGCGCAGCCGGACGACGACACGATCCGGAAGGTCGTCACCATCTTCCGGGAGCTGAGAAGCGGCACGACGCTCGAGGGCAAGGAGAAGGTGAAGCCGCCGTCGGGCGTCATCTCCACGGCCGAAGCGATCTCGCTGCTGACCGGCAGCATGGCGCTCGCGGGGAGCTTCGGCGACGGGCGGATCAGCGACGAGGACGTGGCCGCAGGCTTGCAGG
The DNA here is from genome assembly GCF_900112065.1 of Cohnella sp. OV330. Classification (GTDB taxonomy): domain Bacteria; phylum Bacillota; class Bacilli; order Paenibacillales; family Paenibacillaceae; genus Cohnella. Next base: position 218,838 of record NZ_FOKE01000004.1, on the reverse strand, counting down.
GCGCCATCGTGAAGGATGAGGAAAAGGACCGGGTCGCCTGGAAAGAATATTTGGAAAACGTCATGAAAAAGCGGGGAGCTTCCTGGCGGAGCCTGTACGGCGCCTGTTCGGAGATGAACCGGTGAACGGCGCGCGCGAGCCTCATTATTTCGGCATTCGGCATTTGTCGCCGGCCGGCTCGTATCATCTTCTCGCGCTGCTGGGCGAAGTGAAGCCGACGGCGGTGCTGATCGAAGGCCCCGGCGACGCCGGCGAGCTGGCTGGCCAGCTCGTCGCGCGGGGCGTCGTGCCGCCGGTCGCGCTGCTCGCCTATACGGCGCAGCTGCCCGTGCGTACGCTGCTATACCCGTTTGCCGAGTATTCGCCCGAATACCAGGCACTGCGGTGGGCGGCGCGAAATGGCAGCCAAGCCGAATTCATCGACCTGCCGACCGGCGTATCGCTGGCGCTGAACGCGCTTCGGCACGAGCGGTCGGCGGACGCGGATCCGCTGCAGGCCGACGGACACGACGACGAGACTGCTTCGAAGGGAGATACCTCTGACGGCATGCCTGGCCGGACGGAGGCGAGGACGCTGCAGCGAGACTTTTACGCGCGCATCGCCGAGCTTTCCGGCGAACCTGATTTCGAGTCGTACTGGGAGCGCCATTTCGAGCATCGGCTTCGCCATGGCGCTTATCGGCTATCGATCTCGCAATTTTCCGATGAAATGAGGGCATGGACGGCAGGCGAAGAGCGCCGACGAGCCCCGCATGAAGCGGCATATAACGAGATTCGCGAGGCGTACATGCGGCGCAAAATTCGCGAGACGCTGGACGGCGGCCACGATCCCGGCAGGGTCGTCGTTCTGACCGGCGCCTATCATACGTCGGCGTTGGACCTTCGTCTGCCGCCGATAACCGACGAGGAGCTTGCGTTTCTGCCGCGCGTGCCGACCAAGATGACGTTGATGCCTTATTCCTATTACAAGCTGTCCTCGCATTCCGGATACGGAGCGGGCAACGCGGCGCCCGCTTACTTCGAGCTGATGTGGCAATGCATGCGGCAGCGCGAGATGGATCGGCTCCCGGCTTTATATTTATCCTCGGTCGCCGCAAGGCTGAGAGAGCAGGGTACCTACCGTTCGACGGCTTCGGTCATCGAAGGCGTGCGGCTCGCGAACGCGCTTTCCGCGATGCAGGGCGGCGAATATCCGACCTGGAAGGATTTGCGGGACGCGGCGACGGTTCTGTTCGGACACGGCGAGCTGTCCGTCGTCGCCGAAGCGCTGGCCAGGACGGATATCGGCACGGCGATCGGCAGCCTGCCCGAGGGCGTCAGTCAGACGCCGATCCAAGACGATCTGAACCGCGAGCTTGCCCGGCTGAAGCTCGGCAAATACAAAACGCTCGTCGCGGCGGATCTGGAGCTGGATCTGCGCGAAAATCGCAGCGTCAAGTCGGCGGATTCCGCTTTTCTCGATCTCCATCGTTCCGTCCTGCTCCACCGATTGGCGCTGCTCGGCATTCGCTTCGCCCGCAAGCAGCATAGGCGGCAAACGGACGCGACCTGGGCCGAGCATTGGGTACTGCAGTGGTCGCCGGAAGCGGAGATCGAGATCGTCGAAGCGACGATTAAGGGCGAGACTGTCGAGCTGGCGGCGGCCTATGCCATTCACGAGCAATTGCTCGCTTGCGACGATATCGCGCATGCCGCAAGACTCATCCGGCAGGCGGGCGAATGCGGCCTTCCGCAGGTCGCGGGCCAAGCGGTCGCTGCGCTGCAGCGGCTCGCCGTCGATGCGGGCAGCTTCGCGCAAATCGCCCAAACGCAGCGCGAGCTGTCGGTGCTTATGCAGTACGGCTCGGTACGGCGCATCGATACCGAGCCGCTGCTGCCGATCTTGCGGCAGTTATTCCTGCGCGGTTGCTTGATGCTGCTCGAAGCGTCCGGCTGCAACGACGACGCGGCTACGGAAATGATGTCCGCCATTCACGCCATGAATGCGGTCGCGCAGGAGCATTACGCACAGGTTGACGAGCGGCTCTGGCTGGAGAAGCTCAAAGCGCTTGCCGTCCGCGACGATCGCAACCCGAGGCTATCGGGTTATGCGTTTTCCATTTTGCTCGAGCGCAACGAAGCCGGCGAAGAGGCGTTTTCGAACGAGGTCGCCCGCCGATTGTCGCCGGGCATGGAGGTCGATCTTGGAGCGGGATGGTTTGAAGGCTTGTCGATGCGCAATCGGTATGCGCTGCTGTCGCGCGACTATTTGTGGCGGCATCTGGATGAATATATCCGCGGTCTGGATCCCGAACCGTTCAAACGCTCGCTCGTCTTTCTGCGGCGCGCTTTCGGCAGCTTCGAGCCGCGGGAGAAGGCGGCGATCGCCGAACTGCTCGGCGAGATTTGGGGGACGGGGGCGGAGCAATCCGGCGAAGCGCTGCAGCGCCCGCTGGACCAGGAAGAAAAGGAGCGATTGGATGAACTTAACGACTTTGACTTCGGGGACCTGTAGCCGACGATGGATGCGGAGCAAGTGAAGCGGTGGCGACTGATTCTTGGCGCGGCGGCCGAGGAAAAGCTGGACGCTGCAGGGGGCACGTCGGGCGGCGGCGCGCGTCTGGACGAAGAGAGTCTGCTGATGGACGAGGCGCTTGCCGCGATCTACGACGGAACCGCCGGAGAAGTCGGCGGCGGGGGGCCGGGAACGGGTGCGGCGGGCGGAAGTCCGCGGGCAGCCGGCCTGGGCGCCTCTGCGCCCAGATTGGCGAAGTGGCTGGGAGACGTGCGGTCCTTTTTCCCCTCGGATATCGTGTCGGTCATTCAAGCGGATGCCGTTCACCGCAAAGGGCTGACCAAGCTGCTGTTCGAGCCCGAGCTGCTCGCCCAGGTGAAGCCCGACATCGGGATGGTGGCGACGCTCATGTCGCTGCGCGGGCAAATTCCCGAGCGGACGAAGGAAACGGCGCGGACGCTGGTGCGTGAAGTCGTGGACGAGATCGTCAGGCGGCTTGCCCAGGAATTGACCCGCGCGGTGACCGGTTCCCTGAATAAAAGACGACATTCTCCGCTGCCTTCGCTGACGGGACTCGATTGGGACAAGACGATCCGCAGCAATTTAAAGCATTATGACGTCGAGCGCCGATTGCTAATACCCGAAAAGGTATACTTCTTCGACCGCGCGCGCAAAAGCAAGGAATGGACGGTCATCCTCGATATCGACCAAAGCGGCTCGATGGCGAATTCCGTCATCTATGCGTCCATCGCGGGATCCATCTTCGCCAGCATGCCTTCGCTCGAGACGCGCGTCGTCGCGTTCGATACCGAAGTCGTCGACTTGAGCGAAGCCTGCGCGAACGATCCCGTCGATCTGCTGTTCGGCATTCAACTGGGCGGCGGAACGGACATCAACAAGTCGGTCGCCTACTGCGAATCCTTCGTGACCGAGCCGAAGAAAACGTTGTTCCTGCTCATTTCCGATCTGTACGAGGGCGGCAACCGAACGGAGATGATCCGAAGGCTGCGCGACATGCACGAGTCCGGCGTGCGGACGATGTGCCTGCTCGCCCTCTCGGACGACGGCGCGCCCGCTTACGACGAGGATGTCGCCCGGAAGCTCTCCACCTTCGGCATCCCTTGCTTCGGCTGCTCCCCGGACAAACTGCCGGAGCTGATCGAAGGCGCGTTAAAAGGGATGGACCTGCTGCAGCTGGCGGACCGCGTCAAGCAAGCGAAAAGCTGATTGAAAGGCCGGCGCCGGCACCAGCCTGCGCTTCGATAAGGGACGGCGCCGATCCGGCGCCGTCTTTTTTGCTGACCGATGGAGAGTTGCCGCGAGACTGTGCACTTTGCCGCCGGATTGCTACAATAGAAGGGAAATAGAAGGGAATATGACGGCGTTCAGAAGGAGCTTCGGGTTACGATGACGAAAAAGTACGAAAATGCCGACGGCTCTTCGAACGTTAAATCGTTTGCGGAGCTGCGGCAGTGGCAGAAGGAACGCCGATCGAAAAAGAAAGACCTGTCTTTTGTCGTGCCCCGCGCAGAGCCGGAAACGACCTTGCTGTCCGCGAACCGCACCGAGCCGACCGTGACGTTCATCGGTCATTCGACTTTTCTCGTTCAGCTCGGCGGACTCAATATCGTGACGGACCCCGTATGGGCGTTGCGGATGGGCTTCGCCCCGAGGCTGTCGCCTCCGGGTCTGCCGATTGAGTCGCTGCCGCCGATCGACGTCGTCGTCCTGTCCCATGCGCATTACGACCATCTTCACTTGGGCAGCCTGCGCCGTCTGCCCGGCGATTTTATCGCGCTCGTGCCGGTCGGTCTGGCCGGATGGTTCAGGCGTAAAGGCTTCGGGCGCGTCGAAGAGCTCTCTTGGTGGTCCGAGACGCGCGTAGGCAACGTAACGTTCGGCTTCGTGCCGGCCAAGCATTGGACGAGGCGGACGCCATGGGATACCAATTCGTCGCATTGGGGCGGCTGGGTGATGCGCCATGATTCCGACTGTTTGTATTTTGCCGGCGATAGCGGTTACGACGATAGCTTCCGCCAGATCGGCGCGAAGTACGGAGACATTCGCGTCGCGCTTATCCCGATAGGCGCTTATGAACCGGAGTGGTTCATGGGGGGCTCGCATATGACGCCAGAAGAAGCGATACAGACATTCGCGGACGTCGGCGCTCGCTATTTCGTACCGATGCACTACGGATCGTTCCGGCTGGCCGACGATACGCCCAAGGAGGCGCTGGACCGGCTCGACGCCGAATGGGAACGGCGGGGGCTTCCGGTAGACAGGCTGTGGACGATGGAGCATGGCCGAACGAAGCTGTGGTCCGCCGCCAGGACAAGACTTTGAAAACTTTATAAACCTTATAAAAAACCGAACAACCGCCCGAGCCTTCGGCTTGGAGCGGTTGTTCGGTTTTTTATCGTCTATTCCGCGCTTTCCCATCGTCCGTATATGCCGCAAGGCAGCGTCAGACCGCTTCGCGTAATCGGCAGGCCGATCTCTCCGGCATCGATCTTGCCTCCGTGACGGCGGCCGATGGACATGTGCAGCAGGTTATGCAGCACGGTCGGCGACAGGCCGGTCGTGTACGAATTGACGAGCACGAACAGCGGATCGTCGGAGAGGATGGTCTTGCACTCCTCAAGGAACGGGTACAAGCTGTCCTCGAGCTTCCAGGTCTCGCCTCCGGGCCCGCGGCCGTAGGAGGGAGGATCCATGATGATGGCGTCGTACTGCTTGCCCCGGCGCTGCTCGCGCTGCACGAACTTGAACACGTCGTCCGTGATGTAGCGAACGGGCGCGGATTCGAGGCCCGAGAGAGCCGCGTTTTCCTTGGCCCATTGGACCATCCCCTTGGCGGCGTCGACATGACACACTTCCGCGCCCGCGGCGGCCGCGGCGACGGTCGCCCCGCCGGTATAAGCGAACAGATTAAGCACGCGGATCGGCCTGCCGGCTTCCTTGATCCGCTTCATCATCCAGCTCCAGTTGACCGCTTGCTCGGGGAAGAGACCCGTGTGCTTGAAGTTGGTCGGCTTGATGTGGAAGCGGAGCGGGCCGTAGGAGATCGTCCAGCGCTCGGGCAGCTGCTTGTTGAACTGCCACTGGCCGCCGCCGGAGGAGCTGCGGAAGTAGTGGCCGTCCGGACGCTGCCAGTCGGCGGATTCCTTGGCGAGCGGCCAGATGATCTGCGGGTCGGGGCGTCTTAGGATCACGTCGCCCCAGCGCTCCAGCTTGTCCCCCGCGCCGGTGTCGATGAGCTCGTAGTCTTGCCAGTCGGTTGCCATTCTCATGTTCCGTTTAACTTCCTTTACTATTCGAATTAATCGGTCAGCGCGCGTCTTGAAGCGATTGGCAATCCGTCAAGAAGCGATACCCGAAGCCGCGCACCGTGTGGATATACACCGGATTCGACGGGTCGGGCTCGATCTTTTTGCGGAGATTGCTGATATGCACCATCAACGTCCGGGTGTCGCCCATGCTGTCCGTATGCCAGACGAGCCGGTACAGCTCGTTCATCGCGAAGATCCGGTTGGGCTGGCGCGCGAGGACGCACAACAGCTCGAACTCCTTGGCGGACAGCGGGAGAGTCTCGCCGTCCCGCCGGACCTCGAAGCGGTCGGGATCGATCTCGAGGCTCCCAAACGCCATCAGGCCATGCTGCTCTTCCGCTTGCGGCCGTTCGCGCTGACGCCTGCGGCGGATATGGGCCTGTACGCGGGCGACGAGCTGCCTCGGACTGAACGGCTTGGTAATATAATCGTCGCCGCCCTCGGTGAGACCGAGGACGATGTCCGCATCCTCGCTCTTGCAGCTAAGGAAGAGGATCGGCACGTCCGCGCAGCCGCCTTCGCGCAGCCGCCTGCACACCTCGATGCCGTCCATGTCTCCGAGAGACACGTCCAGGATGACGAGATCCGGACTTAGCGCTTCGGCGATGCGCAGCGCTTCCTCTCCGCCCTCCGCGGCATGCACCGCGAAGCCTTCTTTCGTCAGGAACAACCCGATCAGTTCGGTGATCTCGCGCTCGTCGTCGACGACGAGAACGGTGCCAATCGGTTTGCTCAAGATAGTTCCCTCCCATGCCATGTCAACGTTCGACTGTACCTTATTATACTGAAAGCGTTGACGCATAAGCAATGCGCGTTTACGATGAGGACAGCGTTTCAAGGCAGGAGCGAATGGAAAATGAAAGCAAAAAAAACGAGGCGGGGACAAGGTGCGCTGCTTGTCTTTGTCTTCGTCGTGGCGCTGGCCGGATTGGCGGGCGGCTTCGCGCTCGGCGAGGGCGGTCCGAGCGGCAAGCCTGACGCGAAGGACGGCATCGTCGACCTCGACGGTTATTCCTTTGAAAAGAGCGGCACGCTCTCGCTCGAAGGAGAATGGCGCTTTTCATGGGGCTCGCTGCGCCAAGGGAGTGGGTTCGACCGGACGATTCGCGTTCCCGGCATATGGAGCGGTCAGCCGGACGGGCAAGGCGGCCGATTGCCGAGCCAGGGTTACGGCACGTACCGGCTGGAGCTGCGCCATCTGCCGACCGAGTCTCGCATGCTCGGCATCCGGCTGCCGAATTTATCGACGGCTTACGCGCTGTACGTTGACGGCGCCCTTATCGGATCGAAGGGCGTACCCGGCGAATCGAAGTCTTCGACGAAGCCTTACCAGATGCCGGACATCGTCTTCTTCCAGCCCTCCGGCAACTCGGCCGTTCTCACGCTGGAGCTGGCGAATTTCCATCACCGGACGGGCGGCATCCGCAGCGCCCTCGTTCTCGGCACGCCCGAGCAGATCAAGCGGGTCGCCTTCGTGCACGAGGCCAGGGAGTTCATCGTGCTGGGCTGCCTCCTTATGATCGGCATCTATCATATCGGGTTGTACGCGCTGCGGAGAAAAGAGCTGGACAATCTGCTGTTCGCCATGCTCTGCATTTGCGTCGCAGGCCGGATGAGCGTCATCGGCGAAGGATTGCTCCCTAGGTTTGTGCCGGAAATGACGTGGACGGCGGCGGGGCGACTCGAGTACAGCTTTTTCGTACTGAGCGCCCTCAGCGGCTTTGCGTATTTCCGCCGGACGTACAGCAAAGAAATCACGCGCAGATGGACGTTCGTGGCGTGCACGGCAGCCGGCGCTTTGATGGCGTTGACCTGGGGGCTGCCGCTGCTCGAGTCGAGCTCGCTCATCCTTTACTATCAGGCGTTCGTGGTCGTCTTAAGCGTCGCATCGCTGTACTTGCTTATCGTGGCGCTGATACGAGGGCGTGAGGGCGCCGCTCTCTCCCTGATCGGCGTGGCCGGGCTCGTAGGCACCGTGCTCAGCGACATTTTCTTTTACAACGGTTGGTGGCGCGCGCCCGATATGGTTCCGTTGGGGCTGCTGTTCCTGGTCGTCATGAATTCCTTCCTGATCTCGCTGAGGTTTTCCAGGACGTTCGCCAAGGCCGAAAAGCTGTCTGCGGAGCTCCGCAGATGGAACGGACAGCTCGAACAACGCATTGCGGAGCGTACGGAGGCGCTGCACGCGGCGGAGCAGTCGCGAAGGCAGCTCGTCAGCAATATCTCGCATGACCTGCGGACGCCGATGACGCTCATTCAAGGGTACCTCGAGGCGCTTCGGGACGGCGTCATCTCCGATCCCGAGCAGCGGGAGGCGGTCATCGGCGCCATGCTGAAAAAAGCGGAGGGGCTTAACGAGCTGATCCGGGATTTATTCGACCTGTCCATGCTCGAGGCGCGTCAAGCCCAAATGACGTACGAGCTCGTCCCGCTGCCCGCTTGGCTCGAACGCCTTGCGGAGAACTATCGCATGGAAATGATCACCAAGGGCATTGCGTTCGACTGCCGGGCCCATGGTCCGGCAATCGAGACCGCCTGCGTGAAGATCGACGAGGGGCGAATGGACCGAGTCATGTCCAACCTGATCTACAACGCCATCCAAGCGACGCCTCGCGGAGGAGAGATTCGCATCGAAGCGCGACGCGGCGAGTGGCCGTTCGAGGCGGAGATCGCGGTGCTCGACAACGGCTCGGGCCTGTTGCCCGAAGATCTGCCGAAGCTGTTCGAACGATTTTACAGAAACGACAAGGCGAGAAATTATTCTTCCGGCGGCAGCGGGCTGGGCCTCGCGATCGCGCGCGAGATCGTGGAGACGCACGGCGGCCGCATCGAGGCGCGCATCCGTCCGGAAGGGGGGAGCGCCTTCGCGATCACGCTGCCGATTGCCGTACGAATGAATGGGGAGGAAGAGCAATGACCTTGACAAACGCGCAAAAAAGAACGATCTTGATCGCGATCGCCGCGCTGGCGGCGCTGTTCGCGACGATCACGTCCTTGAGGGCCGGCGGCTATGCCGCGTGGGACGGCGCGGCTGCGGATGCGGCGTCGGCCACCCGCGCGCCTGGCTGGACGAGCTTGTGGCGGACGATGAACGACATGGGCTCGACGACAGTCATCGCGGCGATTACGCTGTTGTCCGCAGCATGCTGGTGGCGGCTTCGCTCTTGGAAAATCGCCGTCTCATTCGTTGGCGTCGTCCTGGCTGCATACGTCCTGCAAATGCTGCTTAAGTCCGCATTCGGATACGAGCGTCCGGACGGCGCATGGGGCATCGCGCATGACGGCAACGGATATCCGAGCGGCAACGCGACGATCGCAGCAGCGTTGTACGGCTGGTGGCTGTTGCTTGGAGCGCTCGCGCTGCGCGGCCGCTTTTGGAAAATCGTCGTTCTTGCGCTCTCGATCGTGCTCATCGCGGCGACAGGCTGGAGCCGAATCTATTTCAGCGTCCATTATTTGTCGGACGTATGCGCGGGATTGTGCGTCGGCGGGCTTTGCGCGCTTGCGGCCGCTATCATTTGCTTTTGGCGACGGACCTGACGGGTTTCTTTCGATCGCCCTCGACGATGCCGAGCAGGAGTCCGATCGACTGCTGGCGCTGCTCCTGATCCATGGACTTGAACAGCTCGAGGATCTTGTGCTCCTGGGGTTCGGACGGATGCTCGGGACGTTTCGCGCCGGCGCCGCCGATGATGTAGTCCAGCGAGACGTTGAAGTAATGCGCCAGCTTGATGAGCGTCTCGTAAACCGGATGGCGATTGTTAATTTCATAATGACTGTAGGCGGATCTCGTAATGCCGACCTGTCGCGCCACTTCCTCTTGGGACAGATGGCGTTCGAGGCGAAGCTGTCGAAGGCGGTCTCCCATGCTCATATCGCTTAGCTCCTTGCTAATATTAAGTGGACTATTTGTTTATAACTGTATGATACAATATGTATCATGTCAAGCGTTTTCATTCGAACGCGACGATTTCTTTTATTGAAACCATCGGTTATAATAGTTTAGAATCATTATAATCTGCATGGCGTTAAACCGTTCTGCGGACGAAGGGGGCAATCCCGATGACGACGTTCGACGACCAACTGATAAAAATAAATAAGCAGCTGCTGAGCAAAGGCTACAAGCTGACTTCGCAGCGCGAGGCTACGGTTCGCGTGCTGCTCGAATACGAACAGGATCACCTCAGCGCGGAGGAAGTGTTCATGCTCGTTCGCGAAGTGCATCCGGACATCGGCCTTGCGACCGTGTATCGTACGTTGGAGCTTCTGGCCGAGCTGCATATCGTCGAAAAAATGAACTTCGGCGACGGCGTCGCTCGGTTCGACCTGCGGAGCGACGAGAGCGCGCATATGCATCACCATTTGATCTGTACCGTTTGCGGGCGTCTGAAGGAGATCAAGGAAGACTGGCTCGGAGAGCTGGAACAGCGTCTCGCGCGGGAATACGGGTTTCAAGTGACCGACCATCGTCTTGAATTCACGGGCACGTACGCAAACTGCGGACGGGAAGGATGCAAAAAGGCGAGTAAAGCCGTCTCTTGACCGGCTCGCAAGCCGATTCGCGATATGGTTTCGCATCGATAGTAAATGAAACGGCCCACGCGGGATAAGCGGCAGCTTCGGCCTTGCGAGGGCCGTTCGCGCGTTAATGCCTGTCCGATTTGCGCTTCAGCTCTCTCGCGCGGAACATCAGCCACCCGACGGCGACGATCATTAAGACGAACATAATCGTGTATGTGACAATCATGGCTGCACCTCCAGTGATGTTAATGTTTACCCTTACCGAGCGATTATGCAGCGGGCGTCCCGGCGGCGTAGCAACGAAAATCGGCCGGTATTGGCCTAACTGTTATGGGATCGGTTACAATAGTAAGGAATTCATATCGAGGAGGAGATTCGCTAGTGAAATTCAGTCAACTGGGAAAGTCGGGCCTTAAGGTCAGCAAGCTGTGCCTCGGAACGATGAATTTCGGCGTGGACACGGACGAGAAGGAAGCGTTCAGAATGATGGACGCCGCGCTCGACGCTGGCATCAACTTCTTCGACACGGCGAATATTTACGGTTGGGGCGAAAACGCTGGCCGCACCGAGGAAATTATCGGACGCTGGTTCGCCCAAGGCGGGGGACGCAGAGAGCGCGTCGTGCTGGCGACCAAGTTCTATGGAGACATGAGCGACGCGAGCGACGGGCCGAACGGCGAAACGGGACTGTCCGCTTACAAGCTGCGTCGCCACCTTGAAGGCTCGCTGCGCAGGCTGCAGACGGATCATATCGAGCTGTATCAAATGCATCACGTCGATCGCAACGTATCGTGGGACGAGCTGTGGGACGCATTTCGCATCGCGCAGTATCAGGGCAAGATCGGATACGTGGGCTCGAGCAACTTCGCGGGCCGCGATCTTGTCAAAGCCCAGTACGAAGCCAAATCGAAGGGCATGCTCGGACTGGTGTCCGAGCAGCACAAGTACAGCCTGATCACGCGCCTTCCGGAGCTTGAAGTACTGCCGGCCGCGCAAGAGCACGGCATCGGCGTCATCGCCTGGAGTCCGCTGGACGGCGGCCTGCTGAGCGGCCGCGCGCTGAACCCGGCGCCGGGCTCGAAGCGGGCGAGCGATCAATCGCGCGTGGACAAGTATCGTCCTCAGCTCGAAGCGTTCGCCAAGCTCGCTGCGGAGCTGGGCGAATCCGAGGCGAATCTGGCGCTGGCTTGGACGCTGGCGCATCCCGCGATGACCGCGCCGATCATCGGGCCTCGCACGATGGAGCAGCTCGAGGGAGCGCTGCGCGTCGTCGACATCGAGCTTAGCGAAGAGACGCTGAAGCGTCTGGACGAGATTTTCCCGGGACCCGGCGAAGCGCCGCGCGCCTATGCCTGGTAATCGATAGGAACAGCTTGAAGCCGTTCGCGATCGCGAACGGCTTTTTTTTCGCGATTTATTTCCGATTAAAGTATAAAACGGAACACTTGATCGACAAATATCGATGAATTATGCTGAATTACGCCAAGAATTGGGTGTACTATGCTTCGATTCCACGTATAATGGGTAAAAGAGCGATTCATTTTTCGCAGCGCAAGATTTGGCAGGGAGGCCACCAACATGACGCATACGCACGGATCATACGATCTCTCTCTCGTCTTGCTCTCCTATTTGATCGCCGTGCTCGCCTCGTATACGACGCTCGATCTCGCCGGCCGCATCGGCAAGGCGAGTTCAGGCTACAGAACGCTCTGGATCGGCTTCAGCGCGGCCATCATGGGCATGGGCATCTGGTCGATGCACTTCGTCGGGATGCTGGCCCTGCGCCTGCCGATGACCGTCAAGTATGACGGCGCGCTCGTATTCATATCCGCCGCAGCCGCGATCGCAGGCTGCTTCGTCGCGCTTAACCTGGCGGCCAAGCCTAATTTGGGATATCGCCGTCTATTGCTGGCGGGCGTTTTTCTCGCTTCCGGCATTTGCGCGATGCACTACATCGGCATGGACGCCATGAAGATGCAGATCGACTATTCGCCGCTCATCGTGACGCTGTCGGTCGTCATCGCGCTTCTCGCATCCATAGCCGCGCTATGGCTCGCGTTCGTCTATCATCGCCAGCAGAAGCGCTACGCGATTCGCAAGAAGCTGGCGAGCGGGCTGATCATGGGCGCCGCGGTCGCCGGCATGCACTATACGGGCATGAGCGCGGCCGCTTTCGAGATGGATCACGCGATGATGCACGGCAACATGGACATGTTTTCGAACCAGCGGATGATGGCGTACGGCGTCGTCGTCGGCACGCTGTTGACGCTCGGCTTGTCGCTGGGAGGCATCGTCATCGCCAAGCGGTTCGCCGCCAAGCAGCTGCGGATCGAAGAGAGCCAGAATTGGTACAAAGCGATCTACGACAGCATGACCGACGGGATCATCACGCTCAGCCTCGACCGGAAAATCACGGGCCTGAATCCTTCGGCCGAACGCATCGTCGGCGTTGATCAGTCCGCGCTGATCGGCATGCCGCTGGAGGAGCTTCTTCGCGTCGCGGTTTCCGAACGTACCGACGAGCTGGAAAATATTCTCGCTTTGGTCAAGGACGGCAAGCGACAGCAGTACGAGTCGACCGTCGTCAACGCCAAGGGAGAACGGTTAAGCCTGGAAGTTTCAATCGCGACCGTTCGCTCCGGCGACGGGGCCGTCGGCATGTACATGAAGCTGCGGGATATTACGGAGGACAAATCCAAAGAAGAGCATATTCGCAAAATGGCGTACGAGGACGATCTGACGGGCTTGCCGAACCGCCGCATGTGGCAGGAGCGATTGGCCGAGACCGCGTCCGAGCTGGGCAGAATTCGCAGCTGCTTCGCCGTCATGGTGCTCGATATCGACCGGTTCAAGCTGATCAACGATTCGCTCGGACATCAGTACGGTGACCAATTCCTGAAGGACGTGTCGGAGCGGATCGCGCTGGCGCTAGAGGGCAGCGGCGCGGAGCTCGCGCGGCTCGGCGGCGACGAGTTCGCGATCCTCGTGATGGATGCTTGCAGCAGGGAGGAGCTGTCCTCGCTTGCCGAAGAGATCGTGCATCAGATCCAGCGGCCCTATCCGCTGCAACACCAGGATTACTACGTGACGGCCAGCATCGGCATCGCAGTCTGCCCGGAGCATGGCGAACAACCCGACCAATTGCTGCGGCACGCGGACCTGGCGATGTACGAGATCAAAAAGCAGGGGAAAAACGGATATCGGTTTTACCAGCCCGAGTTGAACGACAAGCTTACCGAGAAGCTCGAGCTCGAACGCGACTTCAGGCAGGCTTTGCCGCACAACGAGCTTGAGCTCTACTATCAGCCGCAGGTTCGCTCGTCGGACGGCGTCATGATCGGCGTAGAGGCGCTCGTGCGCTGGAATCACCCCCGCAAAGGCATGATCTCTCCGGGCGTGTTCATCCCGCTCGCGGAGGAGATCGCGCTCGTCGGACCGCTTGGGGATTGGGTACTACGCGAGGCTTGCCGCCAGATGCGCGAATGGCACTTGGCGGGCGGACCGCTCGTGCCGGTGTCCGTCAACCTGTCCTCGCAGCAATTTTATCAGTCCAACCTGGACGAGCATATCGCAAACATCTTGTCGGAGTCGGGACTCGAGCCGCATTTTCTCGACCTGGAAATTACCGAGAGCATGATGATGGACGTGGAGGTGTCGACGGCGATCTTGAACCGGCTCAGCGCGCTCGGCGTACGCATCAGCCTGGACGATTTCGGGACGGGCTACAGCTCGCTCAGCTACCTGAAGCATTTTCCGATCCACAAGCTCAAGATCGACCGTTCCTTCATTCGGGATATTACGGTGAGCGAGAGCGACCGGGCGATCGTCGCGACGATCATATCGATGGCCGAGCATTTGAAGCTGGACATCATTGCCGAGGGGATCGAGACCAAGGAGCAACTCGACATCCTGCGCGATCAGTCCTGCAGAGAGATACAAGGCTACTACTTCAGCAAGCCGATTCCGGCGGGCGAGATCGAACGCAGCTTCTTCGAGCCGCTGCGCGAGGGCAAGCTGAGAGCTTGACGCAAACGACAGAAGGGCAGGCGGTCAATGACCGCCTGCCCTTCTTGTATAACCCGCTATTCTTCGATGACGTCCGCGAATATTTCTTCAAGCTCTTCGTCCGCCACCATCGTGATGGACGAGGGATAGACGCGGCGTCCGTACTCGGTCAGCATATATCGAACGATCGATTCCTTGAGATTGGCTTCGACCAGGTAGCGGCTGCGTCCTTCGACCCACACTTCCGCCGTGAAGCCTTGCTCGTCGTCCCACGAGAGCTCGACTTCAACGGAAGTGGCGGGTATTTGCTGCCGCTCCGACGTATGCAGGCATACGGCGTTTACGATCTCGTCCGTCGTCAGCCGCATAGCGGATTACCAGCGGCGATGGGAATCGTTCGGACCTTGCGGCTGATGCTGTCTGCGACGGCGCAAGGCGTTCACGATACCCATGATCAGGACGACTACGAAGAAGATGGCGGCCAGATTGATGAGCAGGCCCAGGATGTCTCCGAAGAAGCCCATGCCGCCGAACATACCGCCGAACAGCATGCCGGCGATGCCGCCGATCATGAGGCCTTTCATGAAGCTGCCTCCGCTCGTAAATCCGCGTTTAGGCGTCGTGCCGGCCCCCGCCGTCGTTCCGGAGCTTTTGTTCGTGCTGCTGGACACGTTGTCCTGCGCCTTTGCCGGCGTCTTCGTATACGAACGCTTGCTGGAGCTGAATCCTTTACGCGCGGCGTCCGCTGCGTCGGCAGGAATGACGATGGCCGCCGTGAAGGCGAACAGCGTAAACACGAGCAACATTTTTTTCCACATACGGTGCGATTCCTCCTGTGTGAATGAGATACGATCGGTAATACGGGAAAAATCGCGTTCGGTTTCAATTTACCTCGTTTTTTCGTATGCTAGTTCCTATCGGAACCGCAAAAAGGAGCACGACCGCGATATGATGTCATTATTCCCGATTCCCGAGCCGTTCGTACATTATTTGGCACAATATCATGGCACGCGCGATTATTTCGAGTGTCACGAGATCATGGAGGAATATTGGAAGGAAAAAAAAGAAGCCGCCTATGAAGGCAGCTGGCTGGTGTTGATCCGGATCGCGGTCATGCAGTACCATGCGCGCAGGGGCAATGGCAGCGGAGCCCTGAAGCTGCTCGCGAAGGCCGATTCGGAGATCGAGCCGGACCGTATGGACGAGCTTGGCCTGAACGGCCGGCAGCTCAAGCGGATGCTGGGAGAGCGAAGGGAGCGCTGGACCGACGCGGACCGCGTCGTCTACGACGACTTCAATCTCCCGATCGCGGACCCCGCGCTGCTGGAGGCGGCCGTACGCCGGACCGAGGCGCTCGGCGCCATATGGTTGTCCCCGGGCGAGTCGGCGGATGCGAACGTCGTTCATCGTCATCTCGTTAGAGACCGGACGGACGTCGTTGTAGCGAGAGAAGCCTCGATCCTCAGCCGGCAAAAGGAGCGGAATGCCGGGATGGCCGATTAGTCGAGCAGCGCGCTTGCGTCGGTCTGCGCCGACAGGTAAGCGTAGCCGTCCGTGACAAGCTCGAGTTCGCCCGTCACCGGATCGATGATCAGGCCGTGAACCGGGGTGCCCGGCGGCAGCAGCGGATGATTGCGGACGATTTCGACGCTGTTTTCCACGCTGCTTTTGACGTTTTCGAAGCCGGTCAGCCAGCGGGTGAAGTCGACGCCGGAGTTGTGGAGCATGCGAATCGTGTCCTGGCGGATGCCGCGCTTCATCATATGGCCGACGACGACTTTCGGATCGATGCCCGTCATGCCGCAGTCCTTGTGGCCGATAATCATGACTTCGTCGCCCTTAAGCTCGTAGAGCGCGACGATGACGCTGCGCATGATGTTGCCGAACGGCGCGGTGATGATGGCGCCCGCGTTTTTAATGATCTTGGCGTCGCCGTTGCGAATGTTGAGCGCCTTCGGGAGCAGCTCCGTCAGTCGCGTATCCATGCACGTGACGACGACGAGACGGCGGTCCGGCGCGTTGTTGTTGGTGTACTTTTCGTATTCGTTGTTGGCGACGAACTCTTGGTTGTAGCTAAGTACTTCATCCAATTTGGTCATCTTGAGTGGCTCCTATCAGCGAGTATGAGTGCTTGCGGAAGTTCTCAGGTCGACGATGCCCAGCGAATTCGTATAGATCTGGCCGTCGCTCGACAGCTTGAAGCTGCGGTTCGCGCCGTCGTAAGAGATGCGCAGAACATCGTCGAAATAAACTGCGTGGCGCGGCTCGTACCATAGCTCGATCGGCTCGCCGTCCGCGCGAAGGTCTCCGGGGGCCGGCTCGTCGACCGCCCATAAAAACGGCACGCCGTTCACGGCGCAGCCGCAGCCTTCGTTGTCCGATACCAGCTTCCAGACGCGGACCGGCGGGTCGAACTTCGCTTGCAGCGCGGCGGCCGCCTCGATCGTCCATTCGATTCTCATCGCTCTTCGCTCCTTTCGGCCAGCGTTATAAGACCGTTATGTTGATTATAGAGATCGCGGCAGGTATGATCAAGGGGTCTGCTATTCAATTGGAAATGGAAGGGATGAGATCGGAATGAGCGAAAATGCCGCAACGAAGGATTCGGCGATCGTCCGGTTTCGTGCGCTGACGACCCAGATCAAGCATTACGAGGAGCTGCTCGGCGTCGTCTATTGGGACATGCGGACAGGGGCGCCGCGCAAGGGCATCGCCCAGCGCTCGGAGGCCGTCGGTACGCTATCCTCGGAGATGTTCAGGTTGTCCACGTCCGCGGAGATGGGCGAATTGCTGGACGAGCTGGACGGGGCAGACGCGGACGGCGAACTGTCCGACGTCGACCGCAAGCTGATCAAAGAGACGCGCAAGGATTATGAGCGGAACCTGAAAATTCCGCCGGAGCTTTACCGCGAATACGTCGTGCTCACTTCCCAGGCCGAGACCGAATGGGAAGAAGCCAAGGCCAAAAGCGACTTTAAAGGATTCCTTCCCTATTTGAAGCAAATCATCGACTATAACCGCCGCTTTATCGCGCTCTGGGGCGTGAAGGGAACGCCGTACGACACGCTGCTGGACATGTACGAGCCGGGCACGACGACGGCGGACCTGGACCGTCTGTTCGGCGAGCTGCGCCATCGGCTCGTGCCGCTCGCGGCGGATATCGCGCAGCGCGGAGACAAGCCGGATACGGCATTTTTGCAAGGCACGTTCGACAAGGCCGCGCAAAAGCGCTTCAGCCTCTACACGCTCGGACAGATGGGCTACGACTTCGAAGCGGGCAGGCTCGACGAGAGCGTGCATCCGTTCGCGACGGGCCTGAGCACCGGCGACGTTCGGATCACGACGCGATATCTGGAGGACGATCTGACGAGCGCGCTGTTCGGCACGATCCACGAGTGCGGGCATGCGTTGTACGAGCAGAACGTCGATCCCAAGCTGAACGGCACGCCGCTGTGCGGCGGCACGTCCATGGGCATACATGAATCGCAGTCGCGCTTGTGGGAAAATATGATCGGACGCAGCCGCGGATTTTGGGAACGTTATCTGCCGGAGCTCAAGAAGGAGTTCCCTGCGCAGCTCGAAGGCGTCGAAGCGGAGGCGTTCTACCGCGGCATCAACGTCGTCGAGCCGTCGCTTATCCGCATCGAGGCGGACGAACTGACTTACAACCTCCATATTATGATCCGTTACGAGATCGAGAAGATGTTGTTCAATGAGGACCTCGACCCCGAACGGCTCGAAGAAGTATGGAACGCCAAGTACAAGGAGGCGCTCGGCATCGAGCCTTCGAACGCGGGCGAAGGCGTCCTTCAGGACGTCCACTGGTCGGGCGGCATGTTCGGCTACTTCCCGTCGTATTCGCTAGGCAATATGTACGCGGCGCAAATGCTGAAGACGGCGGAGCGCGAGCTGCCGACGCTGCACGAGGATATCGCAGCCGGACGCCTGCTGCCGCTCAAGGAATGGCTCACCGAGAAGGTGTACCGCCACGGCAAGATGCTCGAGCCGGGCGAGATTATCGAGCGGATCACCGGGGAGCCGCTGCGATCGGATTATTTGTGCGATTACTTAGAAGAGAAGTACAAGGAGATCTACCGGCTTGGTTAAAAGCTGATAGAAACGGCAAGGGTTGAACAGGGCGAACCTGTTCAACCCTTTTTGAGTTGGCTGGCCTCGGGAGATCATTAAGAATCGGAAAGCATCTTCGCTCTGCGGTACTCGGCGGGCGGAATGCCGTAGCGATCGGAAAATACGCGGGTGAAATAGTGTACCGACTGATACCCCGTGCGGTCGGCGATTTCCTTGACGCTGCCGAGCGTCGTTTTGAGCAAGCCTTCCGCCGTGAGCATTCGTTCCCGGGTGACGTAGTCCACGAGCGATTGGCCGAGCTCTTCCTTAAAAATACGGGACAGATGGCGCGCGGATACGTTCAGGTAGGCTGACACTTCCGTCAGGCCAAGCGAGCCCGAGAGATTATCCCGAATATAGCGCTTGGCGAGCTGGACGAGATGCGTGCGGGAGCGGGTGGATGCCCTCGCTGTGGTTACGGGCGTGCCGTCCTGTCGTCCGAACGTCACCGGAAAGGACCTGAGCAGCAGCGCGCACATGCTGTTCGTCAGCGGCTCGCTCTCAGCCTGATCCTGCAGGACATGCCGGAATAACGCACGCCACAACAGCGCTGTCACTCCTTCGGGGATCGAGACGACCGGCGAGGGGCTGCCGAGCAGCGCTTCGTCATACTGTCTGGCCTGCGGCGACGACGCGGCCGAGACGACCTCAAAGGCGACAAAAAAAAGCTTCAGGCCCGTCCGGCTGCGAATCTGGTGCCAATGCCCTGGCAGAGAAGCGAATAGCGAGCCGCTCTCGAGCTTGTAGGTGATGTCGTCGTCCTCATATTCGCCTGCTCCGTCGAGTACGTAGCATATTTCGTAAAACGAATGCCGGTGAACGGGATTGTCGTAATGCTGCCAATCGAGTCCCCAGTTATAAATCTGAAAGGCGACGCCGTCGCCGTCTGTGCACCTTCTGTAGTTCTCGTTTAAGATCCGGGTTGCGAAAAGGAAGTTGTCTTCGGTCAAAGATGTCACCTCTTGGCGCGATTGTGCAAACGGACGTCCGGCTTCTGCAAATACAAGAGGCCGAAAATTTCCTAAACTGATCGTATTCCAAGCGTTTACATTGAAGGAGGCCATTCAAATGGATATGCTGATTAAAGCAGAAGACGTACAATTTTACAAGGATAACGGGTATTTGCTCGTCCGCGGTGTTTTCTCTCCCGCAGAAGTGGAGGAAATGCGTAACGCCGTGACCGGCATTATCGACCGTGCCGCCAAATCGAAGTACGACGGCAACGCGACCTGGCAGGGCGACTATCTGCCGCCGGAGGAACTGAAGAAGCTGGTGCTCAAAGGCTTCCACGACGTCCATTACCACGACGCTTCGTTCACCCGCGCAGCCGTCCACCCGAACATGACGGCCGTCTTGTCGCAGTTGATCGGCCCGAACGTTCAGCTTCATCACAGCAAGATGCTGGTAAAGCCGCCCGAAAAAGGCGCCGCATTCCCCCTGCATCAGGACACGCCCTACTTTCCGCATGCCGACCATACGATGCTCGCGGCCAGCGTCCATTTGGACGATTCGGATATGGAAAACGGCTGTCTGTGCGTCATTCCGGGCTCCCATAAGCAAGGGCTGCTGCCGCATGTCGGCCGTTATTATCTCGATCACCGGGAATACCCGTTGTCCGCGGCGACCCCTTGTCCGGCATCGGCGGGCGACGTGCTGTTCTTCAACTATTTGACGATCCACGGCTCCGACGTGAACCGCAGTACGCGCAATCGGCGCAACGTCCTCTTCCAGTACCGCGATCCGATGGATCTGCCGACCGAAGACGTGCACGTGAACTGGGGCCAGGGATTGATGGTTTGCGGTGAAAATCCGGTTTATAAGGCTTATCAGCCCGAATATCAATTGAAATAGTACGTTGCCGACGCGACGAATGCGACGCGGATAATCGGACCTGAAGTCCTTGAGGGGGCGGAGGGTCTGTTTTTATGCGGAAAAAACGGGTACGATGGAGGAAACAAGCATTCGCGCGACATCGGAGGAAATGGCATGGACGTGACGAAAGGGGCGCGCGCGCTTTACCGCCTTGTCGGCTTGCGCGTCATGAAGACAGCGCTCGCCACGGTAGCGGCGATCTACATCGCGATGCTGCTGCACGTGGACAATCCGCAGGCGGCGGGCGTCCTCGCCATCCTGGGCGTCGATACGACCCGCTGGCGCGGCATCATGACGGTATACGCGCGATTCGCGGCATCCGTCATCGGACTGGCCGTCGCATCGGCGGTGTTCGTCTTGGCCGGATTTTACGTGTGGACGCTGGCGCTCTATATTTTGATCGCGTTCCCGCTGCTCACGCGCTTTAAGATGAAGGAAGGCATCGTGACGGGGGCGGTCATCGTATTCCATCTGTTCCACAGCGAGGTCGTATCCTGGCATACGATCGGCACGGAGCTGGCGTTGCTCGCGATCGGACTCGGCTCGGCGACGGCGTTCAATCTCGCGTACATGCCGAAGCAGCGCAAGTCGCTCGAGTCGCTGCGGCAGACGACCGAGGATATGTTCGTCGCGACGCTCGGCGAGTTGGCCAAGTTTTTGCGCGATCCCGGGACCGTCTGGGGCGGCGACGAGCTGCTCCGGGCGGAGGCCGCGATCGAGGAAGGCTTGCAGGCGGCGAAGCGGTCGCAGGAAAACCGGCTGAACCGGCAGGACGAGCCGTGGTTGTCGTACTTCGCCATGCGGCGCGAGCAGCTCGACATGATTCAGCTCATGATGGAGAACATCGCCTTCGTATCGTCGAGCGTGCCGCAGTCCGAAGCGATCGCGTCGCTGCTCGACCGTCTGATCCAGGACGTGCGGTCCGAATTTTACGAGGGCAAGGCCGAACGGGCGTTGGACGCCCTGGAGCGGGAGTTTAAGGCGATGCCGCTCCCCGCGACGCGGGAGGAGTTCGAGATCAGGGCGGCGCTGCTGCATCTGTGCAGGGAGCTCCGGCGATATTTGACAGTGGGCCGAAGAGGAAAAATGCGCAGGTCTTCATGAACAAGGACCGGCATACAATCATAGAGACGAAGCGTCAATGCAAGGATACGTTTTTGTCACTCTAGACGAATGTCCTGCATAGACTTTAATTGAATTGATTGTATGGAGGAGGTCATTGCATGACGCTCGCGGATAAACGGCTGCAGCGAAGGGAAATCATCACGAAGGCAGTCTGCGGCAAGGGCCGCAAATTCTCGACGATAACCCATTCGGTCACGCCGCCGCACCATCCCACCAGCATTCTCGGGGCATGGATCATCAATCACCAGTACGAAGCGGTTCGTTCGGGTGACGGCATCGAGGTGGTCGGGTCTTACGATATCAACATCTGGTATTCGTACGACAAGAACTCCCAGACCGACGTCGCCAAGGAGACGGTCTCGTATTCGGAGCTCGTGCCGCTCTCGTATGTAGACCCCCGTCATCGGAGCTCCACGGAAGAGGTCTCTGCGGATGCGACGCAGGAACCGAATTGCGTGGAAGCGTTGATCGGCGGAGGCGGAACTTCCGTGCTTATTCGCGTGGAGCGCGAATACGCGGTCGAAATGGTCGCGGAAACCAAAGTTTGCGTGGTCGTGGATCCGAACTACTTCGAAGACGGCAAGGACGCGGACTTTGCACTGGACGACGGCGATTACGAAGACCTCGATGCCGACCTGCTTGAAGACGATCTGTAAGCGGCCCGCCGCGGCCGATACTTATGTCTATGCAGAAGCGATGGAAGTGTCGAGGGCGGATGCCTGCTTCGTTCGGTAAAATCGTCCCGATGCCGGAAAAATCGCGCGGATCGCTCGGGCTACTGCCCGTACGCGGTTCCGGCGGCGTTCCGGTCTCAGGGGCAGGGACAGAATCAGGGAAGGGTCATCCGGCTTCGACGTACAACCGTCGGCGGGACGGCCCTTCCCGTGTTGTTCGGGGGGACGGCGATGAGGGAATCCGGCTCGAAGCACGGCATGAACGCGGCAAGATTTGGCGATAACGGCGCAGGGACGGCTGAGGCCGGGCCCGTTAAAAGCCGTCAGGCCGAGCAAGGGACGGTATGGGTCGACGGCAAGGGCGCGATCGGCGAGCTGCTCGCGGCGGCCGGACTGAAGCGTCTAGGCGCCGACAGCCGGCCGGGGGCTTCGGACGTGATCGTGCGCTTGTCGGGCGAAAGGACAGGCTGCGTGGATAAAAAGGGAGGCGCAGCGGCTGGACATGCCGGGACTTGGACCTGGAACGCGGCGGCCGGCGCGGTCGGTTCCCTGTCGGCCGCGGAACTCGATCGGCGCCTCGCGCGCGAAGGACTAGCCGCGGCGCTTCAAAGCGGCGGCGCGATCGGCGGGAACGCAGGCTGGCGGCATCGCGTCGGCGCGCCGGGGACGCTTCGCGCTCCGTCGCAAACGTACGTCGTCACCGTCTTCGGCCTGGACGCGCCCATTGTCCGGCCGGAGCCCGGCGAGCATGCGTCCGGCCGCGAGCTGGCCCGCCGGCTGGGCAGAGCTTCCGCGCGCGCGATCTATGCGCTCGGGCTCGAGTTCGGTACGGTGACCTGGCAGATCGACGGGTCGGGGCGCCGAGGCGTCATCGTCGGCTTGGACATTGAAATCGGCGAACCCGACGAGGCGGGGGCGCGCAGCCTGGCCGAGGCGGCGTCCGCATTCGCGGCACGGTGGGCGGAGGAGGCAGCGGACGGCACGCCGGAAGCGCTCATCGGCGCGGATCCGGAATTCGTCATGCTCACGGACGCGGGAAGGATCGTGCCGGCTTCGCGTTACTTCGGTCCGGGGGAGCGGACCGGCAGCGATTCGGTGTTCGTGCGGGGCGTGCAGCGATGGCCGCTTGCCGAGCTGCGGCCTCGGCCGTCGCGGGAACCCGCCGCGCTCGCGCAGCGCATCCGGCGCCTGCTGCAGGAGGCGTCCGCGCGAACGGCCGGCGCTGGACTGCGCTGGCGCGCGGGCGCCGCGCCGGTCAAGGGCTTGCCGCTGGGCGGGCACCTGCACTTCAGCGGCATTGCCCTTACGGCCGAGCGCCTGCGGGCGCTCGACAACGCGCTCGCGCTGCCGCTGCGGCTGCTCGAGCCGAATGGAGCCGGACGTCGGCGGCCGCGCTACGGCGCGCTCGGCGACGTCAGGACGAAGTCGCACGGCGGCTTCGAATACCGGACGCCGCCGAGCTGGCTCGTGTCGCCGCGGCTCGCGCTCGGCGTATTGTCGCTCGCGAAGCTGGCCGTCGAGCATTCGCGCGAGATGCGGGACGGTCGCCCGCTCGACGACGACGCGCTGCGCGACGCCTTCTACGAAGGGCGGCTGGCGCCGCTGCGGCGGGCGGCCGCAGCGGTCCGCGGCGCGCTCGAATCGCTGCCGGCTTATGCGAGGCACGGCGAAGCGATCAGCTTTCTTTTCGACGCGATCGAGGCCGGGAAGGTGTGGGACGAGAGCGAGGATATCCGGCGCAAGTGGCGGATTCCGGAGTGACGTCTAAGAAGGGCGAAGCGCTAAGGCGAAGAGCGAGGAAGAGCGACTGCAAGCCACTGCAAGCGACTGCAAGCGACAAAACGGAGCATGCGGCTGGCGGGGGACGCGCAGCCGCTTTTTTCGATGCGCGAATTGCCTTTCGCCCCTAGTTTCTGCCAGTTTCCGCGCCGACCACGACGAACCTCGCAAAGCTTGGTATAATAGATAGATGAGTTCAGTGCGACAAATTGGAGGATTCTATGGCCGGCTATACCCCGATGATGCAGCAGTATTTGTCCGTGAAGGAAGAGGCGAAGGATGCCCTTTTGTTCTTCCGCCTGGGCGATTTCTATGAAATGTTTTTCGAAGACGCCCTTACGGCGTCCCGCGAGCTCGAGATTACGCTGACCGGCAGGGGAGCGGGGCAGGAAGAGCGCATTCCGATGTGCGGCGTCCCCCATCACTCGGCAGAAGGTTACATAGCAAGGCTGGTCGACAAAGGCTACAAAGTCGCGATTTGCGAGCAAGTGGAAGATCCGAAGGCGGCCAAGGGCGTCGTGAAGCGCGAGATCGTGCGCATCGTCACGCCGGGCACGGTGATGGAGACGAAGTCGCTCACGGGCGGCGCGAACAACTTTATCGTCGGCGCCGCCGAGCTCGAAGGCCGATTCGGACTCGCCGCGTGCGATCTGACGACAGGCGAGATGTACGTGACTTCGTTCGCCGCGTCCGCGGAGCCGGTTAAAAACGAGCTGAACGTCTATCGGCCTTCCGAGGCCGTCGGCGACGAGCGGGCGCTCGCCATTTTGGAAGAGGCGTCCCGGGCGTCGGGCAGAGCGCTGGTCACGACGGTCAGATCGCAAGCGCAGGAACCGGGCGAACGATTAGCCGAGCAGTTCCCCGAAGAGCGGTGGGAAAGGCACGAGCCGGTAAGAAAGCTGGCCGTCGCTCGTCTCGCCGCATATCTCGGCGAGACGCAAAAGCGGTCGCTTGCCCACGTGCGGGCGGTCAAGAGCTACGATCCGCAGCAATTCATGGCGCTCGACGCCTTCACGCGGCGCAACCTCGAGCTGACCGAGACGGTGCGCGACCGCGCCCGCAAGGGCTCGCTGCTGTGGCTGCTCGACCGCACGCGCACGGCGATGGGCGCGCGCCAGCTCAAGCGGTGGATCGACCAGCCGCTGCTCGACCGGGCGGCCGCGGACGAGCGGCTCGACGCCGTCGAGGCGCTGCACGGCAACTGGATGTTGCGCGAGGATCTGCGCGCCGCGCTGTCGGAGATTTACGACCTTGAGCGGCTGGTCGGGCGGATCGCCTACGGCACGGCCAACGCGCGTGACCTGAACGCGCTCGGGGCGTCGCTCTCGCGCATTCCGGCGCTCAAGGACATTTGCGCGGAGCTCGGTTCCGGGCCGCTGTCCGCATTGTCGCGGTCGCTTGATGCCTGCGAGGATCTCGCGCTTTCGATCGCGGACGCGATCGCGGGAGAGCCGCCGGTGTCGGTGCGCGAGGGCGGACTGATCCGTCCCGGGTTTCACGAGCGGCTGGACGAGCTTCGCGAGGCGAGCAAGAACGGCAAGACCTGGATCGCCGAGCTCGAGCGGCGGGAGCGCGAGGCGACGGGCATCAAGTCGCTGAAGATCGGCTTCAACAAAGTGTTCGGCTACTACCTTGAGGTGACGCGGGCCAATCTCGGCACGCTGCCCGAGGGCCGGTACGAGCGCAAGCAGACGCTGGCCAACGCCGAGCGCTACGTCACGCCGGAGCTGAAGGAAAAGGAATCGCTCATCCTCGAGGCGGAGGAGCGTATGGTGGACCTGGAGTACGAGCTGTTCGCCGCCCTGCGCGACGAGATCGCCCTTCATATCCCCAGGCTGCAGCAGTTGGCCGAACGCGTGGCGAGCCTCGACGTCCTGCAGTCGCTGGCCGAGGTCAGCGCGGAGAGGCGGTACGTCAGGCCGACCTGGAGCGACGGCTACGACCTGAACGTATCGGGAGGCCGGCATCCCGTCGTTGAAGCCGTCACCGAAGGGAGCGCCTACATCTCGAACGACGCATCGCTTACGCGCGAAGGCGGTCCGATCCTGCTCATCACGGGTCCGAACATGGCGGGCAAGAGCACGTATATGCGGCAGGTCGCGATGATCTGCATCATGGCCCAGATCGGCTGCTTCGTGCCTGCGGCCCGCGCCGAGCTGCCGATGGTCGACCGCATCTTCACGCGGATCGGCGCGGCCGACGATCTCGTTGGCGGGCAGAGCACGTTCATGGTGGAAATGAAGGACATTCAGATCATGACCGAACAGGCAACGGAGCGCAGCTTGGTTATCATCGACGAGCTCGGCCGCGGCACTTCGACGGACGAGGGCATGGCGATCGCCCAATCCGTCATCGAATACGTGCACGACCGGATCGGCTGCAAGGCGCTTGTCTCCACGCATTACCATGAGCTGGCCCACCTCGAGGAGACGCTCGGGGGGCTTCGCAACGGCTGCATGGCCGTCAAGGAAAGCGCGGACGGCGTCACGTTCCTTCGCAAGCTCGTGGCCGGCGCGGCGGATTCCAGCTTCGGCATTTACTGCGCGCAGCTCGCCGGCTTGCCGGATTCGATCGTCCAGAGAGCGTACGGATTGCTCGAAGCCGCCGGCGCGGCGCCAAGCCCGCCGGAGGACGCGACAGACGGCGCCGTTGCTTCGCCGGCTTCGTTCCCGGCGTATGCCGCGGCTGCTTCGTCTACGGAACAAGCGGCGGCAGATTCGGTCGCGGAGCGCGAACCGGCCGCGGCAGCGGTAGCGGCCGGCGGCATCCAACAGCTGTCGATGTTTGAAGAAGCCGCCGCCGCAGCCGAAGCGAAAACGGCGAAGTCGAGACCGTCCGAAGCGGACAAGCTGCTCGACAAGATGCGCAAGCTCGACGTCATGCGCATGACGCCGCTGCAGGCGCTGGAATGGCTGAACGACGCTCGCAATCAACTGATCGGAAAAGGGGATTGAATTTGAAAAAACAAAAAGGAACGGCGGGCATGCTGCTCAAGACGGCTTTGTGTCTGGCATTGTCCGTCCTATGGCTTCCGGCGGTCGCCGGCGCCGCTACCCAGGATCAAGTCAACGAAGTGCGCCAGCTGCTGGAAGAGTACCATATCAGCAAGCCTACGGACGATAAACTGAACGAGTCCGAGATCGAAGCGATGATCGGCTCGCTTGACGATCCGTATACGCAGTATTTCTCGCCTGAAGAGCTGCAAAGCTTCTCCAACGCGATCAACCAGTCGTTCGTCGGCATCGGCATCGTCATGTCTCAGGACGACGGGATCACGTACCTTGAGAACGTCGTGCCGGACAGCCCGGCCTTCAAGGCCGGCCTAATGCCGGGCGACGCGCTCGTCTCGATCGACGGCGCGGCGACCGCGGGCAAGTCGATCGACGCGATCCAGGTCATGGCCGCAGGCAAGGAAGGCTCGACAGTCAACGTCGGCGTCAAGCGGGGGTTGGTCAAGCTGCAGTTTCTGGTCGCGCGGACCTCGATGCAGCTGCCGGTCGCGACGTCGCGCCTGATGGGCGCCGGCGTCGGCTACCTTCGCTTGGATTCCTTCTCCGCGGATGCCGCTGCCAAGTTCAAAGCGCAGCTGCAATCGCTTGAAGGACAGGGAATGACGTCCCTCGTCGTCGACCTTCGCGGCAACGGAGGCGGCTACGTGGACCAAGCCCAGCAGATCGGCGCGCTGTTCGTCGCCGACGGCATCCTGGCGCACGTAGCCGACCGCGACGGCAAGGACACCCCGATCGAGCTGCACGGCGAGAAACGCGACTATCCCGTTTACATTCTCGTCGACGGCGGCAGCGCGAGCGCGACGGAGCTGCTGTCCGGCGCGCTGCAGGAATACGGCGTCGCCAAGCTGGTCGGCACGAAGACGTACGGCAAAGGCGTCATTCAGCAGCTCATTCCCGTCGCTTCGGGCGGCACGCTCAAGGTGACCGTGCAAGAATACAAGACGCCAGGCGGCAAAAAGGTGGACAAGGTCGGGCTGACGCCCGACGTCGCCGTCACGGGCGGCCTCCAGCAGCTGCTTGCGGCTTATCGGCTTGCCGGAGGCGGGGACGTCAGGTTGACCGTCGGCAGAGGCGCGCTCGTCGTCAACGGCATTCGCACGGCCGACGCCGGATCCGTCATCAAGAAAAACGGCGTCTGGTACGTTAGCTCGAAGCTGGGGGCCCTCGCCTCCGAAGCGAAGCTGAGCTACGATGCCAAAGCCCGGCAGATCGTGCTCGACAAGGACGGAACGACGCATCGGCTTGCCGCTTCGGACAGCCACGTCATCGTCAAAAACGGCGTCAGCTACATCGACGTGCGGCTGCTGTCCAAGTGGTTCGCCAATCTGACCTGGGCGGCAGTAGGCGACGGCACGGTCACGCTTTACGATTCGGCGGCTTGACGACCGCTGCCGAAAGCTAGGAAGGGGGGACGAACATGGGGATCATCATCCAGCTGGACGAGCATCTATCGAATCAGATCGCGGCCGGCGAGGTCGTCGAGCGTCCGGCTTCCGTGCTCAAGGAGCTGATCGAGAACGCGGTAGACGCCGGCGCCAAGCACGTCGACATTACCGCGGAGGAGGGCGGCCTCTCGCTGATCCGGGTCGTGGACGACGGAGCGGGCATCCAAGCGGACGACCTGCTCGTCGCCTTCCAGCGCCACGCGACGAGCAAGATCGCGAGCGGACGCGACCTGTTCCAGATCTCGACGCTCGGCTTCCGGGGCGAAGCCCTGCCGAGTATCGCGTCCGTCGCCAAAGTCCGCTGTCTGAGCGCCTCCGAATCCGGCGGGCTCGGCCGGCTGCTCGAGATCGAGGGCGGCACGGTCAAGCGCCACGAGGACGCAGCGTCGCCGCAAGGCACGGACATGTCGGTCAAAGAGCTTTTTTACAACACGCCGGCACGGCTCAAATATATGCGCACGATCCAGACGGAGCTGTCGCATCTGTCCGACGTCGTTTACAGGCAGGCGCTTGCGCGTCCGGACGTCGCGTTTACGTTCTCGCACAACGGCTCCGTCCTTCTGCGGACGCCGGGGAACGGCGATCTGCGGCAGGTCGTCGCGGCCATCTACGGCTCGGGACCCGCCAAGGCGATGCTGGAGGTGCAGGCTGACGGCCCAGATTTTTCGCTGTCCGGCCTTACCGCCATGCCGATCGAGACGCGCGCGAGCCGAACAGCGGTGACGATCATCGTCAACGGGCGGTTCGTGCGCAGCCCGGCCGTCGTCCAGCCGCTGCTTCAGGCTTATCACACGCTGCTTCCGATCAATCGTTATCCGTTGTCCGTATTGCACCTGCGGATGCATCCGTCGCTGCTGGACGTGAACGTTCACCCCGCCAAGCTCGAGGTCCGCTTTAGCAAAGAAACCGAGCTGCGCGCGTTTGTCGAGGCGGCCGTCAAGCAGGCGCTCGAGTCATATGCCTATATCCCTTCGGGCACGGCCGTTCGCAAGCCGAAGCCCGAGACCTGGCAGCAGGAGCAAATTCGGTTCCAGCTTCCCCCGGTCGAGTCGGAACCGGCAGCGGATCGGGGCGATACGCAGACGGGCGCCGAACAACCGTCGACAGCCCGACTGGAGGCTGCGCCAAGCGGCGAGGCAGCCAGAGCCGAGCCAATATTGCCTGCAGAGGGCCGGCAGCCGTACGAATCGTCCGCTTTATCAAAAAATGCGGATTCAACTTTATCCGGAAACGGGGAAAGAAAACGGGACAGCGCCGCCAGCCGACCGCCGTACGTCCCGCCTTCGGTTGCGCCTTCGCCCGGCCCGCGCCAGGACGCGGTTCGCGAAGCGCGTCCGACCGGCGGCGGCTATGCCGCGCCGGCGCGCGATCCCTGGAACGACAGAAGTCGGGGACAGGAGCAAGGCAAGCTGCCCGATCAAGTGTGGCGGGCGGCGTTCGGCGCCGCGGCCGCGGATACGAAGCCCGAGTTTCCCGAGCTCTACTGGATCGGCCAGCTGCACGGCACGTACATCGTCGCCCAGAACGACGGCGGCTTGTACCTGATCGATCAGCATGCCGCGCACGAGCGCATTCATTATGAGATCTACTACGAAAAGTTCGGCGATCCGGCGGCCGCGAGCCAGGAGCTGCTGCTCCCGGTCACGCTCTCCTTCGCGCCGGACGAGTATGCGGCCATCCGAGGCAAGCTCCCCTGGTTCGAGCTCGCGGGCGTATATCTCGAAGACTTCGGGGGCAATACCTTTATCGTACGGGCCGTGCCGCACTGGCTCCCCGAAGGGGACGAGGCGGACATCGTGCGGGAGATGGCGGAGTGGATCCTGAAGGAGCGAGGCATCGATCTTCATAAGATCCGCGAGAAAGCGGCGATCCTGTGCTCCTGCAAAGCTTCGATCAAGGCCAACCAAGCGCTGACGCGCGAAGCCGGCGAGACGCTGCTCCGCAGGCTGGCCGCTTGCAAGCAGCCTTATACCTGTCCGCACGGCCGGCCCATCGTCGTCAGCTTCACGACGTACGAGCTCGAGAAAATGTTCAAGCGGGTGATGTCTTGATCGTGACGACCGCGGAAAAGCCGGACCCGGCGCTGGCGGCCTACGCTCGCGGGCTGGCGGTCGAACTCGGCTGCCGCTTCGCCGAGCGGCGCCGCGAGACGCTGGCAGGGCTCGCCCGCAAGTACAAGGATGCCGCCGGCGGCATCCTTGTCGCGGGACCGCAAGGCTTGCGGTACAGAGCGGACGGCGCGGAGCCGCTTTTCTACCATCCAAGCATGGCGCAGATCAGGGTCAAGCGACTGCTCGAGGGCGGCGGCGACGCGCTCATCGAAGCGTCGGGCGTGCGGTCCGGCGACGTCGTCGTCGATTGCACGGCGGGCCTCGGAGCCGACGCGCTCGTCCTGTCCTTCGCCGCGGGGGACGGCGGCAGCGTGACTGCCATCGAAGCGTCGCGCATTCTGTACATGATCGTCAGAGAAGGGCTGAAGGCGTACGAAAGCGGAATGCCCGAGCTCGACGAGGCGATGCGCAGGGTGAACGTGAGGCATGGCGAGCACCTGCAGGCGCTGCGCGGCATGCAAGACCGCAGCGCGGATATCGTCTACTTCGACCCGATGTTCGCGAAGCCCGTCCTCGGTTCGGCTTCCTTAAGGCCGCTCCGTGTTCACGCGGAGGACCGGTCCCTCGCCGCCGAGGCGATCGCGGAGGCGAGACGGGTTGCCCGCCGCGCCGTCGTGCTGAAGGACCACAAGACGAGCGGCGAATTTGAACGGCACGGGTTCCGGCGCGTCCGGACTTCCTATTCGGCCGTGGACTATGGAGTGATCGGGATTCAATGACGAACAACAAGCCTCCGCTGATCGCGCTGGTCGGACCGACGGCCGTCGGCAAGACGGCGGCGAGCCTCGCGATCGCCAAGACGTTCGATTGCGAGATTATCAGCGGGGATTCGATGCAGGTATACAGGGGGATGGATATCGGCACGGCCAAGCTGCCGTTCGCCGAGCGCGAGGGCGTCCCGCACCATCTGATCGACATCAAGAATCCGGCTGAGCCGTTCTCGGCAGCAGACTTCCAGGCGGCCTGCGGGGAGGCGATCCGGGACATTCAGGGTCGCGGGCGCATTCCTTTTATCGTCGGCGGCACGGGATTGTACGTCGAGTCGGTCTGCTACGGGTTCGGATTTCAGCCGTCGGGCAGCGATCCCGAATTCCGAGCGTCGATGCAGGCGATCGCCGATACGGAAGGCGCCGAAGCGCTCCACGCGAAGCTGTCGGCCGTCGATCCGGCGACCGCGTCGAGACTCCATCCGAACGACGTCCGGCGCGTCATCCGCGCGCTGGAAATCCATGCGACGACAGGACGTCCCGCGTCGGAGCAGCTTGGCGAGGCGCGCGGGGACCGCAAGGAATCGCCGTATAACCTCGTGCTGCTCGGACTCCATATGGATCGGGCCAAGCTGTACGCGCGCATCGACCAACGGGTCGACGACATGCTGGCGCAAGGGCTCGAGGAGGAGGTACGGGGGCTGCTGGAGGCAGGACTGTCCTCGTCGTCCGTTTCCATGCAGGCGCTCGGTTACAAGGAGATGACCGCGTACCTCGAAGGCCGCATCGCGTACGAAGATGCGGTAACGATGCTCAAGCGGGATACGCGGCGGTTCGCCAAGCGCCAGCTCTCCTGGTTCCGCCACATGCAGGACTTGGTTTGGATCGACGCCGACGGCGCCGCAAAAATCTCCGATCTTTATCCAATGATCTATGCTATAATAGCAGGAAAGTTAAAATGAGCTTTGAATATAATCTTACACAAGAAATTAATGGCGATGGGGGATACCGGTAATGAACAAGTCCATAAACATCCAGGATACGTTTCTGAATCAACTGCGCAAGGATAGCGTGCCCGTCACCGTTTACTTGACCAACGGCTTTCAGATTCGCGGCGTCGTCCGCGCCTTCGACAACTTCACGATCGTCATCGACAGCGACGGCCGGCAGCAGATGGTGTACAAGCATGCCATCAGCACGTTCATGCCGCAGCGCAACGTATCCCTTCAGCAGCAGGACGCCGGGGCCAACGCTTGACGCGTGCGCGCGCGCAGCTCCGTTAACGAAACCTTTCACCCCCCTTCAGCGTCTAATTGAATAGCCAGGCCACAGGGCAACCCAACACTTGGGTTGTTCTTCTTTTGAGCGGGTATGGTATAGACAGAGAAAAATCGTACTGTAAAAGGGGAGAAAAGCCATTGGCTCAGTCAGCACCGAAACCGTCCCGCAGCGGGAAAAGCGGCAAGCCCCCGCGCAAGCGCGGTCGGGGCAAAGTCGCTCTCATTTGGATCATCTGCATCGCCGTACTGGCTGTTCTTGCCGCGGCGGTCGCGTACCTGCTCGTCATTTTAAACGGCGAACGCGTATTGTCGGCCAACCTCAACAAACTCGATCTCGACCGCTCGACGATCGTAGCCGACGCAAACGGCAATCAAATCGCCAAAATATCGATCGCGGGCGGCAACCGCGAATACGTGCAGTACAAAGATATTCCGCAAGCCGTCCGCGATGCCTTCGTCGCGGTCGAGGACAAACGGTTCTACGAGCACGGCGGCGTCGACCTGTTCGGCATCGGCCGGGCGCTCGCGAAGGACGTCGTCGCCCGCAGCATGGTCGAAGGCGCCAGCACGATCACCCAGCAGCTCGCCCGCAATCTGTTCCTGAACGCGGACAAAACGTGGTTCCGCAAAGGCACGGAGGCGTCGATCGCGCTCGCGCTCGAGCGGCACAAGACGAAGGAAGAGATTCTCGAGCTGTACCTGAACAGGATCTACTTCGGCAACGGGCAATACGGCATCAAGACGGCGGCGAAGTTTTACTTCGGCGTCGGCGATCTCGATCAGCTGAAGACATGGCAGATCGCCACGCTGGCCGCGATCCCGAAGGGGCCGAGCATTTACAATCCTTACAAGCATCCTGACAACTCCATGGAACGCCGCGGCGTCGTGCTGCGTCTCATGACGGATCAAGGCCTCATCACGGAGGAAGAGCGGGCGGCGGCCGCGGCGATCGTCTACAAGCCTTCGATGGCGATGACGAATACGAGCAAGTTCGCCAGCTACACGGATTATGCGATCGACGAAGCGCTCGAGAAGCTGAATCTGACGGAGGAAGAGCTGCTGTCGGGAGGCTATACGATCTATACGACGATCGACACGGCCGCCCAAAGCGCGATGGAGAGCGAGTTTTCCAAGGACGCCAACTTCGAGACAAGCAATGACGACATCCCGATCCAGGGCTCGATGGTCATCATGGACCAGCACGACGGCTCGCTCAAGGCGATGGTCGGCGGCCGCGACTACCAGAAGAGCGGGCTCAACCGGGTGGAGAGCCAGCGGCAGCCCGGTTCCTCGTTCAAGCCGATCGTCTCCTACGGACCGGCGCTCGAGACCGGGAATTATACGCCGGATTCGACGCTGCGTGACGACAAGATCTGTTACAACAACGGCAAATACTGCCCGAAGGATTCGAACAAGAACCCTTATGTCGGGGCCATCGCGATGAAGGATGCGATCAAAGGCTCGATCAACCAGCCGGCCGTCTGGCTGCTTAACGAGATCGGCGTGTCCACGGGCGTCAAATTCGCCGCCAAGCTCGGCATCGATCTCGACAAGGACGACCGCAACCTCGCAATCGCGCTCGGGGGGCTGACCAAAGGCGTTACCCCTGTTCAGATGGTCCGCGCCTACGGCACGTTCGCTAACGGCGGACAGCTGCAGGACGCGCACGCCGTGCTGAAGATCACCGACGCCTCCGGCAAGGCGGTCTATACGTTCAAGGCGCCCGGCGACAATCAAGTGATCAAGCCGATGACCGCCTACTACGTGACCGAGATCATGAAGGGCGTCGTAAGCGGCGGTACGGGCACGAAAGCGCAGATCAGCGGCCGGACCGTCGCCGGCAAGACCGGCACGACGCAGCTCGGGCTCAAAGGCGTCAGCTCCAGCGGCAACCGCGACGTCTGGTTCGTCGGCTATACGCCGGAGTACACGGCGGCCGTCTGGATGGGCTACGACAAGACCGACAAGGACCATTACGTCAAAAAGAGCAGCGGCCAGGCGGCGGCTTTGTTCTCCAAAGTCATGAAAAAGGCGCTCGAGGGCAAAGCGAAGCAATCGTTCCCCGTGCCGGATCAGGCGCAGGAGCAGCCGACCCCGACGCCGACGGCGGATCAGGCGATCACGGATCTGACCGGCGTTTACGACTCCCAGCAGGTATCGGTCGCATTGAACTGGACCGCGGTGCCGGGCGACGATATCACGTACAAGATTTACCGTCAGGCGAGCGGCGAATCCCAGTTCAAGTTGCTGGTCGAGTCCGTGACGCCGTCGGCCGAAGATCTGTCGATTCTGCCGGACACGACGTACACGTACTACGTGAAGCCGTACGATCCGAAAACCGGAACGGAGGGGGCCGAATCGAATCGCGTCACCGTAGATGTGACGACCGAGCTGGAGCCGACGCCGACGCCAACCCCGGAAGAGTCGACCGAACCGCCGAGCGACGGCACGGACGTTCCGGATGAAGGAGACGGAGGCGATCAAGGCGACCCGACGCCGGACGGCGGACAACAGACGCCGACGGATACGACGTCGCCTTCCGCGACCCCGACCCCGACACCTTCGGCGACGCCGACGCCATCTCCGCAGGCGACGGCGTCGACGGGGCCAGTGGCCCGAGCGACGGCCTCGCCGACGGTGCTGCCGACCAGTACGGCGACCGCCGACCAGAAGGGCAAAAAAGAGAAGAAGTACAAAGACGATACCGGAGTAGCAACCGACGCCGCGACCGACGCTGCGGGTCAGGTCGCTCCTTAAATCCGTATCGAACCCGCTCTGCTTAAGACAAGCGCGTCCGCGCTTGTCTTTTTTTCGTTTATTGTACAAAATAGGTTCATTGCAGAGAGAGAATAAGCGGGAGGAATCGCGCGTGGAATGCAAATTGATAACCGAGCAAAGCGAATTGGAACAAAGCCTGGCCGTTCGGATGGAAGTATTCGTGCAGGAACAAGGCGTTTCGCCCGAGGAAGAGGTTGACGAATACGATGCGTCCCCTTGTGCCTGCAGGCATTTTCTGGCGACGGACGACGAAAAGCCCGTAGCTGCCGCCCGCTGGAAAACGTTTGAGCCCGGAGTAGCCAAGCTGCAGCGCATCGCCGTCAGGCTCCCCTACCGAGGCCGTTCGATCGGCCGTTTTATCGTGACGGCGATGGAGAGGGACGCGGCGGAGATGGGATACGAGAGCGCCATCCTGGACGCGCAATGCAGCGCAGAGCCTTTTTACGCGAAGCTGGGGTACACGACGATCTCCGAAGAACCGTTCTATGACGCCGGCATTTTGCATGTCAGGATGAGCAAGGCGCTGCGGTAATTTTGCCGTCGATCGGAAATCCGGCAGACGCTTGCCGTCGCGCAGGGTGGGCTTAACTGGTTCAAGAAGGCAAGTTGTGGTAAGCTTTGTGTAAACCTGATTATCGTGAACGAGAGAGGATTTATGAAACGAAAATTTTCCGACCGGGCCAATTGGCGCCGCATCTTGAAAAAAAATTATGCATGCATCCCCATGGACGAACCTTATTTCCGCGGGTTTGTGACGCTGTACCGGATTCAAGACCTGCGCGATCCGCTCTGGAAAGAGTA
Organism: Cohnella sp. OV330; assembly: GCF_900112065.1. Taxonomy (GTDB): domain Bacteria; phylum Bacillota; class Bacilli; order Paenibacillales; family Paenibacillaceae; genus Cohnella. The sequence goes on along the minus strand of NZ_FOKE01000004.1, from coordinate 182,778 downwards.
TAACGGCAAGCGGATGTGCCTTGCGGACAAAGGATATCTGTGGACGCAGCATTATCCGCGGGGGGAGCACTTCGTCGTGACGACGATGTTCGATCAGCGCGGCCAGGTCGTTCAATGGTATATCGATATTTGCAAAACGCAAGGTCTGACCGACCAGCAGGTGCCTTGGTTCGACGACCTGTATCTCGACATCGTCGTGCTGCCGACCGGAGAGACGCTGCTGCTGGACGAGGACGAGCTGGAGGAGGCGCTTGACGACGGCCATATTACCCCCCGCGACTCGGCTATGGCACATCGGACCGCGCAGCGGCTGCTGTCGCTGATCCGTCAGAAAAAGTTTCCTTATTTCGATATGAGCCTTAAACACCGCAAGCTGTTTCTCGAACGTCTCGGCTGGGAGAGCGGTACGCCGTGAGCGGGGCCTCGCATCCCGGACCTAGCGCGTCCAAGCCTGTCGTCCGTCCGCGCCGAAAGCGTCTTCGGACGGCCGTCTATGTAGTTAGCGCCGGCTTGCTGGCGCTTTTTCTTTGGTGCGGCAGCCTGTTTGTCGTCATCGGGCGATTCGACGGCGAACCCGCTAAAGGGTTGCCTGCAACTTCGGACGTCGGAATCGTGCTGGGCGCGTCGTTGTGGAATAATAAGCCGAGTCCCGGGTTGCAGGAGCGTCTCGACCAGGCTATGACGCTCTACAAGGCGAACGTATTCAGCCGCTTTATCGTGACGGGCGGACTGGACGCGGGAGGCGCCGTTCTGACCGAAGCGGAAGGCATGCGCGATTATTTGCGGCAGCGGGGCGTGCCCGCTTCGGCGATTTTGATCGAGCCCGAGGCGACGAGTACGTACGAAAACCTGAAATTTTCAAAAGCGATCATGGACGCGCACGGTTGGCGCACCGCGGTCATCGTTACGCATCAATACCACGGGTCCAGATCGCTCGACATCGCCGAGGCGCTTGATTACGAGCGTCCGCAGGTAAGCGTCACGGATTCGAAGGTCATGAATATGGCTTATCATCGGTCGCGCGAAGTGCTGGCCTACACCAAGTGGCTGCTTCAGAAGTGGCTCTGAACGTGCCGTTGCATGATGCCTGACCGGCTCGAATAGACTGATAGTGCGGCGTACGCGCCGACTTTTCGTCCGCGGGGTGTGAGCCAGTCATGAATGCTAGAGCGCAGGGCGAGCGGGATAGCGCCGCCGCGGCGAGACCCGCCAGACAGATCAACGTGGTGCTTCGCAGCCAGGACGCGTCGCCGACCGGTGCCGCATCCAGTCCGGAGGCGCTGGCCTCGGGACGCGGTCTGCCGTCCTCCGGTCCTTGGGCCATGTGGCAGCAGGAGCTGGAGCGCATGGTCGGACTCGACAACGTCAAGGAGCTCGTCTACGAGATTTACGCGCTGCTGCAGATCGCGCAGTACCGGGGCGATGCGGGGCTGCATAGCCAGGCGCACGTATACCATATGATTTTCAGAGGCAATCCGGGTACCGGCAAGACGACCGTCGCCAGGCTGCTCGCCAAGCTCTTCCAGAGCATGGGACTGCTGACCAAAGGCCATTTGGTCGAAGTCGAACGCGCCGACTTGGTCGGCGAGTATATCGGCCATACCGCGCAGAAGACGCGGGATCTCGTGAAAAAGGCGCTCGGCGGCGTACTGTTCGTCGACGAGGCCTATTCGCTTGCCCGGGGCGGGGAAAAAGACTTCGGCAAGGAAGCGATCGATACGCTCGTCAAGGCGATGGAGGACCATCGCAATCAGTTCGTGCTGATCCTGGCGGGTTATCCGATGGAGATCGACATGTTCATGATGACGAACCCGGGGCTTCCGTCCCGGTTCCCGATCCAGATGGATTTTCCGGACTTCACCGTGGACCAGCTGCTGCAGATCGCCGAAGGGATGGCAAGAGAACGCGATTACGTGCTGCTGCCCCAAGCGGTCGCCAAGCTGAAGCAGAACGTGCTGCAGGAAAAAGAAGCGGCGGGACATCCGTTTAGCAACGCCCGGTACGTGCGCAATATGCTGGAACGCGCGATTCGCAACCAGGCGGTGCGGCTGCTCCAGCAATTTCCGTCCGCTTCGCCGTCGAGGCAGGAGCTGGTCGGCATACGCCCGGAAGATCTGAAGCCGCTGCCCGCGGCCGGGGCTCCAACGGGACCCGCGTTCGGCTGGGGGTTCAATTAGACGGCCGCAATGCGGGTATAGTATAGGGTGACGATTCGAAGCACTGGAGGCAGCCGATAGAGATGAAGCCTAATACTTACGATACGGGTGCCGATCGTGGCGAGCGAGCGCTGCTCGTCAGCCTGGTTACCGACGCCGTGCGTCAATCGGGCGCGGATCCCGAGCATTCGATGGACGAACTCGCGAATTTGGCGGATACCGCTGGCGTCGAGGTCGTCGGACGGATGATGCAAAACCGGGACGTCCCGGATACGAGATGGTTCGTCGGCAAGGGCAAAGCCCAAGAGATCAAGGCGAGGATTGCCGAAGAAGCGGTGACGACGGCGATTTTCGATCAGGAGCTGTCCGGCGTGCAAGTTCGAAATCTGGAAGAAGAGCTGGATGTCAAGATCATCGACCGCACCCAGCTCATCCTCGATATTTTCGCGGGCAGAGCCAAGACGAGAGAAGGCATCCTGCAAGTCGAGCTGGCCCAGCTGTCGTATCTGCTGCCGAGATTGTCCGGACAAGGCAAAAATCTGTCCCGTCTCGGCGGCGGCATCGGGACGCGGGGACCGGGCGAGACGAAGCTCGAGACGGACCGCCGTCATATCCGCAATCGCGTATCCGAGCTGAAGCGTCAGCTCGAAGGCGTGATGGCGCACCGCAAGCTGCACCGGGAACGCCGCAAAAAAAACGGCGTCGTCCAGGTCGCGCTCGTCGGCTACACGAACGCCGGGAAGTCCACGCTGCTGCGGCAGCTTACGAGCGCGGACGTGCTCGCGGAGAACAAGCTGTTCGCCACGCTCGATCCGACTTCCCGCGCGCTGTCGCTGCCCAGCGGCAAGGAAGTGCTGCTCACCGATACGGTCGGTTTCATCCAGAATCTGCCGCACGATCTCGTAGCGGCTTTCCGGGCGACGCTCGAAGAGGTCAACGAAGCGGATTTGCTGCTGCACGTCGTGGACGCCTCGTCTCCGATGCGGGACCGGCAGCGTGCGGTCGTGGACGAGGTGCTGTCGGATCTGGGCGCCGGCGGCCAGCCGACGCTGCTCGTGTACAACAAGATCGACGAATGTCCGCCCGCGGCGATCGGACTGCTCGCCGGCGGCCCGGACGCGCTGCGCGTCAGCGCGTTCAGCGCGCGGGACATGGACACGCTCGTGCGCCGCATCGAGGACAAGCTTCTCGGCGACGTCCGGCTGCTGTCGCTCCCCGCGGAACGCGGCGAGTTGGCCGCCCTCGCCTACCGCGTAGGCGAAGTGCTCGAGCAGGGGACGGACGAGGATCGTCTGCTGCTTAAGCTTCGCATCAACCCGGCCGACCTGGAGAAGTACGGACGGCCGCTTGAACATTATTTTGTAGAAAACATGAATTCGGTCTAATCGTAAGCGCGAGCCGGTTCGGAAATGGGAGCAGGGAAACATGAGGGCAAACGACGGCAAGAACGAACTACAATCGGAGCAGGAATGGCAGCGGCTGGCGGACCGGGCGGAGACGCTCGTCGCAGGTCGGTTCGCGGAGACGGACCGCATCGCGGAACGGAACAACTGGAAGGTCATCCGCGCCTTTCGCAAGCATAAAGTGAGCGATTACCACTTCGCCTCTTCGACGGGCTACGGCTATAACGACAGAGGGCGCGAGGTGCTGGATCTCGTGTACGCGGACGTGTTCGGATCGGAGGCCGCACTGGTGCGGCCTCATTTTGCTTCGGGCACGCACACGATCTCGACGGCGCTGTTCGGCGTGCTGCGTCCGGGCGACGAGATGCTGTTCGTGACCGGCGAGCCCTACGATACGCTGCGCAAGGTCGTCGGCAAGCCGGGGGACGGGATCGGCTCGCTTGCCGACTGGGGCATTAAAGCGAAGTCGATTCCGCTGCTGGCGGACGGCGGCGTGGACTTTGCGGCAGTCGCCGCGGCCGTGACGCCCCGCACGCGCGTGTTCGCGATCCAGCGCTCCCGCGGCTACGAATGGCGGTCTTCGTTCACGATCGACCGGATCGCGGAAATAGTTCGCCGTCTGCGGGAGTTGAAGCCCGACGCCGTTATTTTCGCGGACAATTGCTACGGCGAGTTTACGGAAGACCGCGAGCCGTGCGAGGTCGGCGTCGACCTGATCGCCGGATCGCTCATCAAAAATCCGGGGGGCGGGCTTGCCGCGAGCGGCGGATATATCGCGGGCAAGCAGGAGCTCGTCGAGCAGGCCGCCTTCCGGATGACGGCGCCGGGCATCGGCGCGGAAGTCGGCGCCATGCTCGGCACGACGCGCTCGATTTACCAGGGCTTATTCCTCGCGCCGCTGCTCGTCTCGCAGGCGGTCCGCGGCAGCATCTTCGCCGCCGCCGTATTCGCGCAGCTCGGCTTCGAGACGAAGCCCGGATGGGACGAGCCCCGCACCGACCTCATCCAAGCGATCGCCTTCGGATCGGAGGCGCCGCTGATCGCTTTCGTCCAAGCGGTGCAGCGCGCGGCCGCGGTAGACGCTCATGTCGTCCCTGAGCCGTGGGACATGCCCGGTTACGAGCATCCGGTCATTATGGCGGCGGGCACCTTCATTCAAGGCGGCAGTCTGGAGCTGTCCGCGGACGCCCCGATCCGGGAGCCTTATATCGCTTATATGCAGGGCGGCTTGACCTACGCGCACGTGAAACTGGCGGTGCGGGAAGCGTGGGAGACGCTGAGGGATCGCGGCATGCTCGAAGGGATGTCAGTTCGGAGGGATCCATAGTCAGGCCAGCCGGCGGCCGCGTATGCTCATTGGAATTAAACCTTACATTCCTTGACACGTTTTGCGGCCCGGGGTTACAATGGAAGAGGTTGCAAAATTCCGCGCCCAGATGGAAGGTTGATACGAAATGGCTGGCGACGAAATACGCAGAAATATGGCGCTGTTCCCGATTGGCATTGTCATGAAGCTGACCGATCTGACCGCCCGGCAAATACGATATTACGAACAACATGAATTGATTCAACCCGCGCGGACGGCCGGCAATCAGCGTCTGTTCTCGTTCAACGACGTCGAGCGTCTGCTCGAGATCAAGGCGCTGATCGAAAAAGGCGTCAACATCGCCGGCATCAAGCAGGTGATGAATCCGGTCGGGGAGAGCGCGGACGACGCGACGATCATCAACGAGCTGTCCGAGGTCAAGCGTCGCGAGATGACCGAATCCCAGCTTCACCGGATGCTCAAGCAGCAGATCATGTCCGGCAATAAGCGCCCGGGCCAAGTATCGCTTATTCAGGGCGAGCTGTCTCGATTTTACAAGAACAAGTAGCATAGTAACTGTACCCACAACGACCATTTAGGAGGCTGTCATGAGCTACTCGCGCGAGGATATCATTCGGATCGCCAAGGAAGAAAACGTACGCTTCATCCGCTTGCAATTTACCGATCTGATGGGCATCATCAAAAACGTGGAAATTCCCGTAAGCCAACTCCAGAAGGCGTTGGACAACAAAATGATGTTCGACGGCTCCTCCATCGAAGGCTATGTCCGGATCGAGGAGTCCGACATGTATCTATATCCGGACCTCGACACCTGGGTCGTTTTCCCTTGGGTTACGGAAGATCGCGTCGCGCGCCTGATCTGCGACGTCTATATGCCGGACGGCACGCCGTTCGCGGGCGATCCGCGCGGCATTTTGAAGCGTGCGCTCGAAGAGGCGGAAGAGCTCGGCTATACGTCGTTCAACGTCGGACCGGAGCCCGAGTTTTTCCTTTTCCAGACCGACGAGAAGGGCAATCCCACGACCGAGCTCAACGACCAAGGCGGATATTTCGACCTCGCGCCGACCGATCTCGGCGAGAACTGCCGCCGCGACATCGTGCTCATGCTAGAGGAGATGGGCTTCGAGATCGAAGCATCTCACCACGAGGTCGCTCCGGGACAGCATGAGATCGACTTCAAATACGCGGACGCCATCAAAGCGGCCGATCAGATCCAGACATTCAAGCTCGTCGTCAAGACGATCGCGCGCAAGCACGGGCTGCACGCGACATTCATGCCGAAGCCGCTTTACGGCATGAACGGCTCGGGCATGCACTGCCATCAATCGCTTTTCAAGGGTTCGGAAAATGCGTTTTACGACGCGAACGACCGTCTCGGACTAAGCACGGTGGCACGTCATTATATGGCCGGCATTCTGCAGCACGCGCGAGGCATGGCCGCCATCACCAATCCGACCGTCAATTCGTTCAAACGTCTTGTTCCCGGATATGAAGCGCCTTGCTACGTCGCTTGGTCGGCGAGCAACCGCAGCCCGATGATCCGTATTCCGGCTTCGCGCGGTCTCAGCACGCGCGTCGAAGTACGCAACCCGGACCCGGCGGCGAATCCGTATCTGGCGCTGGCGGTCATGCTGAAGTCGGGACTCGACGGCATTCGCAACAAGACGGCGCTTCCGGCGCCCGTAGACCGCAATATCTACGTCATGAGCGACGAAGAGCGGATCGACGCCGGCATTCCGAGCCTGCCGCTCAACCTGCGCGAAGCGCTCTCCGAGATGCTGCGCGACGAGGTCGTCTGCGAAGCGCTCGGCGATCACGCGCTTACGCACTTCTATGAGATGAAGGAAATCGAGTACGACATCTATCGCACCCAAGTTCACCAATGGGAACGGGATCAGTATTTGACGACTTATTGATATTCGGACGGAACAAAGAAGCCTCGGCGATCGCTTAGCGATGCCGAGGCTTCTTTGTTCTGCGTTAAGCTGCTGGGTCGAACGCTTAACGAATGCTGCGAATTAAACCGATGACTTTGCCCAAGATGCTGACGTTGTTCAGGCGCAGCGGCTCCATCGTGCTGTTCTCCGGTTGAAGGCGGATGTGGTCGCGCTCCTTGTAAAACGTCTTGACCGTCGCTTCGTCTTCTTCGGTCATGGCGACGACGATGTCGCCGTTCGTGGCGGTCTGCTGCTGGCGTACGATGACATAATCGCCGCTGTGGATGCCGGCGTCGATCATGCTGTCGCCTCTGACGGAGAGCATGAATACCGTCTGCTCGCCGACCATCTGGGCGGGAAGCGGGAAGTACTCCTCGATATTCTCCGTCGCGGTGATCGGCACGCCTGCCGTGACCTTGCCCACGAGCGGGACGGAACGGACGGACTGCGCGAACTGGATGACCGGATCCTGCTCGCCGTCCGTAATCTCGATCGCGCGAGGCTTGGTCGGGTCGCGGCGAATCAGGCCTTTCTTTTCAAGACGGTCGAGATGGCCATGCACGGTGGAGCTCGACGCGAGTCCGACGGCCTCGCCGATCTCGCGAACGGACGGGGGATAGCCCTTGTCCTTGACTTCGTTCTTAATGAATTCCAATATGGCGGATTGACGGTTGGACATCTTCGACACCTCGAAGCCCTCCTACTGACTTAAAAATTCATATGACAAATTATAACACAGAACCGGAGTTCGTACAAACATTCGTTCTTAGAGAACTTGTGTTCGCAAAATGGTTGACTCAAACATATGTTCGTGATATTCTCATATCAGAACAAACGTTTGGGGTGGATGAGATGGTACAAGTACAGCTTATCGGTTCGGATTCGTTGAAGTCCAATGATTATACATATGGGAATAGGAAGACGGGAACAGGGCGAGCCTCCGTCGATTCTTCACGGGCCAAGAGCGGGGCTTCGGCGCGCGTTTTTCAATCGTTCGTTACCATTAAAGGGCTTCGGTTGATTTTGATTCCGATCGTCGCGCTGCTGATATACGCCGGGCTGTCCATGATGTCCGCTTCCGCAGAACCGGAATCCGTTCGTCCGGCGATGGGATCCGAATCGACCGTGACGGTCGACAGCGGGGACACGCTTTGGTCGATTGCCGAAGGCGCCAAGCCCGCCGGCATGAAGACGGTGGCCGCCGTACACCTGATCATGAAGCGCAACGGACTGACTTCATCTTCCATCTCTTCCGGCCAACGCTTGGTGCTTCCGGCCAAATTGTCAGATTCATCTCATTGAGAACAAATGTTCTTAACGCCGCTTTGATCGCCATACATCATTTCTCGAATAATCTATCTTAATCGACCGATGCATATCGGTCTTTTTGCTTTAGCCTCGCCTTGACATTCCCTTTGCGATATTGTCAAATGAGAAGAGGCAACACGGGAGGTGACCCTATGGAATTCGACAAGCTGATCGCTCGGATTAACGAGTTGGCACATAAGCACAAGACGACCGGATTGACCGAGGAAGAGGCCGTCGAGCGGCAAAAGCTGCGTCAGGTTTACTTGGATAACTTCAAGCGTAACTTCAAGCAACAACTCGATCAGATCGAATGGACGGACGAACCTCCGGCAGATACGATTAAGCATTAATACGGCCCTCTGCAAGCGCAAAAATTAATGGCGTTAATTTTAGATGTGCGGCCTTATTCATGCGGCAACGCGGCAAAGCCGGCTTAACGCCGGCTTTGCCTATACATAGGAGGGAATGCAGTGTCACGTTCATGGGAACGCGCCGTACAGCGCAATACGAAGGAAATAAACAAGCGACGCAAAAAAGAGGGCAAGCAAGGCTTGTCCGCGCCTGCGGCTCAGGTCGACCGCTTCAAGGGGCGGAGCTTCATCATGCCGTTTACGCTTGTGCTGCTGATCGTGTTTTACATTCTAATGTTCCAGCCGTGGTCCGCCGACTTTAAGCAGAGCGCAGGCATGTTTTGGGCGACGGTCGGTTGTTACGTGCTCCTCGCCGTGTTTTACTTCCTTCGCAGGCCTTATTTAGCCGTCTCGAAGGATAGGCTGGAGACGCGCAAATTCGCGGGATACAAGACGCTTAAGCCGCTCGAAGTGCGGAAGATCGTTCAGATGCCTGGCTACATCGTCATCGAACCGGTCAAAGGCGGCAACTGGGTGTTCTCCAAGCTGATGAACCGGTACCCGCTGGACGCGATGTCCGTTCGTCTCAAGGAGTTCGCAGGCCAGCATCAGATCGAGTGGGAGACACGCGCCAAGTAAAAGAGCCAGAAGCAAGAATTTCAATAAACATGCTTTTCAAGAATCGCGCACGGGAGAGATGGACGGGAATGAAGATTCAAGCGGTTATGTTCGATTTGGACGATACGCTGCTTTGGGATGACCGCAGCGTTAAGCAAGCCTTCGAGGCGACATGCGAGCTGGCTTCGCAGGTAGCCGGCGTCGATGCGGCAGCGTTGGAAGAGGCGGTAAGACGCGAAGCGCGCGCGCTCTACGAGACGTACGAGACGTTTCTTTTCACGCAGATGATCGGAATCAACCCGTTCGAGGGCTTATGGGGAAACTTCAAGGCCGGCGAGCATGAAATGTTCAGGCGGATGGAGGCCATCGTGCCGGACTATCGGCGCGAAGCTTGGACGCGCGGGCTCAAGGCGCTCGGCGTAGACGATCCAGCGCTCGGCGCTAAGCTCGCGGAAGAATTTCCGGCTCATCGCCGGAAGCTGCCGCTCGCCTACGAGGAGACGTTCGAGGTGCTTGACGCGCTCAAGAGCCGTTACAAGCTCCTTCTCCTGACGAACGGTTCGCCCGATCTGCAGGAGGAGAAGCTCGCGATGACGCCCGAGCTGATCCCCTACTTTGACGAGATCGTCATCTCCGGGCAATTCGGAGAAGGCAAGCCGTCTCCGAGATTGTTCGCGCACGCGCTGCAGCGGCTTGGACTTCAAGCAGGCGACTGCGTCATGGTCGGCGACAAGCTGACGACCGACATCAAGGGCGCCAACGGCGTCGGGATGATCTCGATCTGGATCAACCGGCACGGTGCCGTTCGCAACGACGAGATCGTGCCGAGTTATGAGATCGCGAGCTTGAACGAATTGCAGCCGCTTCTGGACAAATTGTCCGCCGAATGAAAGAAAGCGCCGGATCCCCGATGTGAACGGGGCCGGCGCTTTTTTGTTGCGAAAAAACGAATTATTTAACGAACGCCGGATCCTCGTAAGGATGCGCGATCCAGCCCTCGGTCTCGATGAACAGGCGAACGGCGACGACCTTCTTGGACTCGGTCAGGGTGAAGAAGTGAACGCTGCCCTCCGGTACGGAGATGACGTCGCCTGCGCTCAGGATGACGTCGAAGTATCCGGTCTCTTCGTCGCCGCGGATGATGAAGATGCCTTCGCCGGCCGTGATCGCCCGGACTTCGTCTTCGGTGTGGGTGTGGATCTGCTCGAACTTCTTCAGCAGCTCTTCGATGTTCGGCGTGGACTCGGACAGCACGACGATGTCCCAAGTCTTGTAGCCGCGGCGTCCCGCTAGGTCGCGGATCTCGGTATCGAAGGTCGACAGGATCTCTGCCTTGTCCTCGGCGCTCAGGTCGAAGTTTTCTTGCAGGCGCTCAGGCAGCTTGGCCGGATTCCAGTGTTCGTAAAGCACGCCCTGCTTGTCGAGGAAGGAACGGACGTTGGCTTCCCCTTCGATCAATACGTTCGTATTGCGCACGCGAACTTTTGCCATTTACAATTCCTTCTTTCCCACTATGAATTTAAGTATTTGTTGATTAAATTATAATCCTTGCTACGCCATTTGTCGACACATCCAACCGGATCTTTTCGTGAATAAAACATTCTGCTACTATAGAAGTTAATGCTTTTACCCATGAAGTTACCCGGAAAAGGATGATACGTCTAAATATGACTTTAACCGATAAGAAAGCCCCATTGCAAGAGCAGTTGAAGAAGCGGATTCTGATCCTCGACGGCGCCATGGGCACGATGATTCAGCAGGCGAACCTGACGGCGGAAGATTTCGGAGGCGAAGAGCTCGAGGGATGCAACGAAATGCTCGTGCTGACCCGTCCCGACGTCATCCGCGGCATACATGAACAGTATCTCGCGGCGGGATCCGACATTATCGAGACCAACACGTTCGGCTCGACGTCGGTCGTGCTGGCTGAATACGATATTCCCGAAAAGGCGAGAGAGATCAACCTGGCCGCGGCGAGGCTCGCCCGCGAAGCTTGCGACAAGTATTCGACGCCGGACAAGCCGAGATATGCAGCAGGCGCGCTCGGTCCGACGACCAAGACGCTGTCGGTAACGGGCGGCGTGACGTTCGATCAGCTCGTCGAGGATTATCGCGAGCAGGTCGTCGCGCTTATGGAAGGCGGCGTGGACGCGATCCTGATCGAGACATGTCAGGACACGCTTAACGTCAAGGCGGCGAGCATCGGCGTTCGGGCGGCGTTCGATCTCATGGGCCGCACGCTGCCGATCATGATCAGCGGCACGATCGAGCCGATGGGCACGACGCTGGCCGGGCAGAATATCGAATCGTTTTACGTGTCGCTCGAGCACTTGAACCCGGTGTCGTTCGGATTGAACTGCGCGACCGGTCCCGAGTTCATGCGAGATCATATCCGTACGTTGTCCGCGATCGCGAAGTCCGGCGTCAGCTGCTATCCGAACGCCGGTCTGCCCGACGAAAACGGACATTACCACGAGTCGCCCGAGTCGCTCGCGCGCAAGCTGCGCGCTTTCGCCGAGCAAGGCTGGATTAACATCGCTGGCGGCTGCTGCGGCACGACGCCGGCTCACATCAAGGCGATCGCGGACGCGATGGCCGATGTCGCGCCGCGCGTTCAGGCCGGCGAGCATCCGCCTGCCGTATCCGGCATCGAGACGGTCTATATCGAGAGCGAAAATCGTCCTTACATGGTAGGCGAGCGGACGAACGTGCTCGGCTCCCGCAAGTTCAAGCGGCTCATCGCCGAGGGCAAGTACGAGGAGGCGTCCGAGATCGCGCGCGCCCAGGTCAAGAGCGGCGCGCACGTCATCGACGTCTGCTTGCAGGATCCGGATCGCGACGAGACCGAGGACATGAAGAAGTTTCTGGACTTCGTCACGAAAAAGGTCAAGGCGCCGCTGATGGTCGACACCACAGATCCGGCCGTCATCGACATGTCGCTGAAATACATCCAGGGCAAAACATTAATTAACTCCATTAATCTTGAGGACGGCGAGGAGAAATTCGAAAAGGTCGTGCCGATCCTTCACAAATACGGAGCGGCCGTCGTCGTCGGCACGATCGACGAGCGCGGGCAGGCGATCACCCGGGAGGACAAGCTCGAAGTCGCGATCCGCTCGCACGACCTGTTGGTGGACAAGTACGGCTTGCAGGCGGAGGATCTCATTTTCGATGCCCTCGTATTTCCCGTCGGCACCGGCGACGAGCAGTACATCGGCTCCGCCAAGGAGACGATCGAAGGCATCCGGCTCATCAAGGAGCGGCTGCCGAAGTGCCAGACGATACTCGGCGTCAGCAACATCTCGTTCGGTCTTCCCGAGGCCGGCCGCGAGGTGCTGAACTCCGTGTTTCTCTACGAATGCACGAAGGCGGGACTCGATTACGCGATCGTCAATACGGAAAAGCTCGAGCGCTACGCATCCATTCCCGAGCATGAACGCAGACTCGCCGAAGAGCTGCTATACAATACGAACGACGAGACGCTTGCCGAATTCGTCGCCGCTTTCCGGGACAAGAAGGTGGAGAAAAAAGTCAAAGCCGAAAACTTGCCGCTTGAAGAGCGTCTGGCCGGCTATGTCGTCGAAGGAAGCAAGGAAGGACTGCACGCCGATCTCGACGAGGCGCTGGAGAAGTACGCGCCGCTCGACATCATCAACGGTCCGCTCATGGCGGGCATGTCCGAAGTCGGACGCCTTTTCAACAACAATGAGCTGATCGTGGCCGAGGTGCTGCAGAGCGCGGAGGTCATGAAGGCGTCCGTCGCGCATCTGGAGCCGCACATGGAAAGGGCCGACTCCGCCGTAAAGGGCAAAATCATGCTGGCGACGGTCAAAGGCGACGTCCACGATATCGGCAAAAACCTCGTCGAGATCATTCTCTCGAACAACGGCTACAAGATCGTCAACCTCGGCATCAAGGTGCCGCCGGACCAGCTCATCGCCGCGTACCGCGAGGAGAAGCCGGACGCGATCGGACTGTCGGGCCTGCTCGTCAAAAGCGCGCAGCAAATGGTGCTGACCGCGCAAGACTTGAAGAGCGCCGGCATCGACGCCCCGATTCTCGTCGGCGGCGCGGCGCTGACGCGCAAGTTCACGAAGACGCGGATCGCGCCCGAATACGACGGCGTCGTGCTCTACGCCAAGGACGCGATGGATGGGCTCGACATCGCCAACAAGCTGAGCGATCCCGCGCAGCGCGCCGCGATCGAGCAGGAGCATCGGACCGCGCTCGCCACGCTCGAGCGCGAGGAGGAGAAGCCGGCGATGCCCGCGCCGACGCGCGCGCGCAGCGCCAGCGTTTCGCCGGACGCGCCCGTATTCGCGCCGCCGGATTACGATCGCCACGTCCTGCGCGATTACCCGCTCGCGCACGTGCTGCCGTACGTGAACCTGCAGATGCTGATGGGTCACCATCTCGGTCTCAAGGGCAACGTCGAGGAGCTGCTCAAGGCGGGGGACGAGCGTACGGCGCAGCTTAAGGACACGATCGACGGGATTGTGGCCGACGCGCAGACGAACGGCTGGCTGAAGCCGCAAGCGATGTACCGCTTTTTCCCGGCGCAGGGAGACGGCAACGACATTTTGATCTACGATCCGGCCGACCGCAAGACGGTGATCAAGAAATTTACGTTTCCGCGGCAGGCGGTGGAGCCGTTCCTGTGCCTGGCGGACTTCCTGAAGCCCGTGGACAGCGGCGTGATGGACACCGTCGGCTTCCTCGTCGTGACGGCGGGCAACGGCACGCGCGAGCAGGCGGAGAAGTGGAAGGAAAATGGCGACTACCTGCGTTCGCATGCGCTGCTCGCGACCGCGCTCGAGGTGGCCGAAGGCATGGCGGAACGCGTGCATCAGATCATGCGCGACAATTGGGGCTTCCCGGACCCGGCCGACATGACGATGAAGCAGCGATTCGGCGCCAGGTATCAGGGCATCCGCGTGTCGTTCGGCTATCCGGCTTGTCCGGACCTGGAAGACCAAGGACCGCTGTTCGAGCTCATGAAGCCGGAGGATATCGGCGTCCAGCTGACCGAGGGCTTCATGATGGAGCCGGAAGCGTCGGTGTCCGCGATGGTATTCGCGCATCCGGACGCGAGATACTTTAACGTCGACAAGGCTTGAGGCATTTCAAAATCGAGGCTGCTATGAAGGCCGTCCCATTCGCGCGTGCGATCGGGACGGCTTTTGCCGTTGACGCGAACGACAGGAAATGAACGATCATTTCCCCGGAAAGCGCAGGATGCGACACTGAGTAACGCCAATCGCCCGTCCGTAATCCGGTTTTTCGACCGGACTCTTCTGTTAGCGCTTTCGTTCGACACTATTATTGCAATTGCGCGACAATTCACACAAATGAAGAGCATCTTCATTCCACCGCTATTTCCCGATCGAATAAGACAGGACAAGTTCCTCGCGCATAGTCAATTAAGCCCGTTGCCGTGCGAACGTACATTCTGTACAATGAAGATTACAGCTAACAAGCGAACGATACGTAAAAGAAACGGAGCGATGCGGCATGAATCCTTTGACGGGAAAGGCGGCGACGATGGAGGAATGGCTGGAGCATCTGAAGCTGAACCGGGAGATCATGGAAAACGTGACCTACTGGCATACGCAGCCTGCCCGCCCCGCGCGGACCGCGCCCTTTCCGCCGGAGCTCGATCCGAGGCTGTCCGCCGCGCTCGGCACGAGGAACGTCGCTTCGCTCTACACGCACCAGGCGATGGCGTTCGAGGCGGTCCGCGCCGGCCGCCACGTCGTGACCGTCACCCCGACGGCATCCGGCAAGACGCTATGCTACAACCTGCCGGTGCTACAGCGGCTCTTGACCGACCCGAGCGCGCGGGCGCTGTACCTGTTCCCGACGAAGGCGCTCGCCCAGGACCAGGTGGCCGAACTCCAGGAGCTGGCCGACGCGATGGAGGTCGATATCAAGACGCACACGTACGACGGCGATACGCCGCCCACGGTCCGCCAGGTCATTCGCAACGCCGGCCATATCGTCGTGACGAACCCGGATATGCTCCACTCGGCGATTCTGCCGCACCATACGAAGTGGGTCAAGCTGTTCGAAAACCTGAAATACATCGTCATCGACGAGCTGCACGCCTATCGCGGCGTCTTCGGCAGCCATGTGGCCAACGTAATACGCAGACTGAAGCGAATTTGCCGATTTTACGGCAGCGCGCCGCAGTTTTTATGCGCGTCCGCGACGATCGCCAATCCGCGCGAGCACGCAGAACGGCTCATCGAGGAGCAGTTCGCGCTCGTCGACGACAACGGCGCGCCGGCCGGGGAAAAACATCTCGTTTTTTACAATCCGCCCGTCGTCAACCGGCAGCTCGGCATCCGGCGTTCGAGCGTGCTGGAGTCGCAAAAGCTGGCGGCGCTGCTGCTTAGAAGCGGCATTCAGACGATCGTGTTCGCGCGCAGCCGGGTCCGCGTGGAGATCTTGCTCACCTATTTGCAGGAGCTGACCAAGCGGGAGTTCGGGCCCAAGTCGATTCGCGGCTATCGCGGCGGCTACTTGCCCAAGCTGCGGCGGGAGATCGAAAAGGGGCTGCGAAGCGGCGAGATTCGGGGCGTCGTCAGCACGAACGCGCTCGAGCTCGGCATCGACATCGGCCAGTTGCAAGCCTGCGTGCTGAACGGCTATCCCGGCTCCATCGCGAGCACGTGGCAGCAGTCCGGGCGGGCGGGACGCCGTCACGGCAGCTCCGTCACGTTTCTCGTGGCCAGCAGCAATCCGCTCGATCAGTACCTGATCCAGCACCCGGACTATTTTCTCGGCAGGCCGCCCGAGGAAGCGCGCATTCACCCGGACAACCTGCTCATTTTACTCGATCACATCAAGTGCGCCGCCTACGAGCTGCCATTCGAAGCGGGCGACACTTTCGGCGGGGAGAAGCTCGTCGACCTGCTCGAGTTTCTGGCGGAGGAAAAGGTGCTGCACGAGAACGCCGGACGCTGGTACTGGATGGAGCAGGCGTTTCCGGCCCACGGCATCTCGCTTCGCTCCGCGGCGCAGGAGAACTTCGTCATTATCGACATGACGGAGGGACATCGCGTGCTCGGCGAGGTCGACCGGTTCGGCGCGCCTACGCTCATCCACGAGGAAGCGATCTATTTGCACGAGGGCGTGCAATATCAGGTCGAGAAGCTGGATTATCCGGAAAAGAAAGCGTACGTGCGCGAGGTCAACGTGGATTACTTCACCGATGCGAGCCTTGCCGTAGAGCTTAAAGTGCTGCACGTGGACAAGGAGCGCGAATCGCCGGGAGGCGCCATCGTGCGGCAATACGGAGAGCTGATGGTGACGGCCAAGCCGACGATTTTCAAAAAGATGCGCTTGCGCACGCACGAAAACATCGGATCCGGCCCGATTCACTTGCCCGAGGAGGAGCTTCATACGAGCGGGTATTGGTTTTCGTTCTCGGAGGAGGCCGCCGCCGCCCGCAGCGCGAACGACATGCAATCCGCCCTGCTCGGTCTAGCCAACGTGCTCGTCCATCTGGCGCCGCTGCATCTGATGTGCGATCCGATGGATATCTGCGTCGTGCCCCAGGTGAAGGCCGTCCATACGAAGCAGCCGACGATTTACTTTTACGACCGGTATCCGGGCGGCATCGGCCTCAGCCAGCGCTTGTACGAAAAGCATGACGAGCTGCTGGCGGAGGCTGGGCGCCTCATCGAGGGATGCGGGTGCCTCAGCGGCTGTCCGGCGTGCGTCGGGCCGATCGAGGAGGTCGGCCTGCTAGGCAAAGACCTGGCGCTCGGGCTTCTGCAGCGAACGGCAGGTGCGGCGGGATGAGCAGCCTGCGCGACCGGCTGGACCGGCTGCGGGCCCAGTCGGCATCGGCCAAGGCGGCGGATGCGGCGTTCGGCGTCGCGGCGGAGGCGAAGGCGGATGGGGCGGCGGCGGGCATTGACGGCCTTTCCCAGCTTGCGGAAGTGGCCGATCAGGACAACGTCGGACCGATATCCGGAAGGGCGAGCGCCCAGCCCGATACCGAAGACGAAGCCAATAACGGCAGCGGACTCCATCCCGCCCTCGCCGCGCTTGACGTGGAGGAGGTCGCCGGCGAATACGGCAGTTTCCTGCGTCGGCGCGCGATCTACCCGCTCGAGCACCGGCACGGCCATTACGTGCTGACCGAGCTCATGACCTGCGCCGGCAGGCTGAAGCCCATTGCGGTGCGGCAAAACCGGAAACGAGGATCGCTTGCGGCGGTCGCCGAACCCGAGCCGGAGGAAATCGATGCGAAGCGGCTTTTGTTCCTCGACACCGAGACGACCGGACTCGGCGTAGGCACGGGCAATTTGCCTTTTATGATCGGATTCGGATACGCCGACGGAGGGGCAGGGACATTTACGGTGGAGCAGCTGCTCATCCGGCATCCCGGGGAAGAGCGGGCGATGCTGTCTTACCTGCTCGGCAAGTTCGCGGGCGTCACGCATCTGGTTACCTATAACGGCAGGTCGTTCGATTGGCCGGTGCTGACGAGCCGCTTCGTGCTGAACGGGTGGCGGCCGAGCGGCGTCGAGCCGGGACATCTCGATTTCCTGCATCCTTCCCGCGCCTTATGGAAAAACACGCTGCCGTCCTGCCGGCTGAGCCGGATCGAGGAAGACCGGCTCGGAATCGTTCGCGGCGAAGACGTGCCGGGCTCGCTCGCGCCCGAGCTGTATATGAAGTATCTGAGCGACGGGGATGCCTCTCATCTGCGCGGCGTTTATATTCACAACGAGCGGGATATTTTGACGCTGGCCAGCCTGACCGTCCACTTCGGCGGCGTGCTCGAGGGCCGGCTCGGCGCCGAATGGGCGCTGCCCGAGGAGCCTGAGGAGCTGTTCCGCACGGCAGCCTGGCTGGCCGATCACGGCGGAGAGCAGCACGCGGAGCGGCTGTTCGCGGCGCTGATCGCGGAAGGCACGCCGGGCGGCCGGTGGCTGCTGCCCGCCGCCGCGCGCCTCAAGCGGCTTGGCCGGCACGACGAGGCGGCCGGGCTTTGGGAGCGGGCCGCGAGCCTCGCCGAATCGCGGCTGCTGCCTACCGCAGAAGCGCATATCGAGCTGTCGATGCATTACGAGCATCGTCGCAGGGAGCCGGGCATCGCGCTGGATTACGCATCGCGCGCGCTTGAACTGCTGCAGCGGCGAACTTCGCTTAGACAGAGCGACAGGACGCGGGCGGAGCTCGACGCGATCCGGCACAGAATGGCGCGGCTTCGCCGCAAGCTCGAAACGACAGGCCGGCTCGGATGAGTTTTCCGGGGCGGTCTGTCGCTTCTTTCGATATGCGGATGGTTGCAGAGTACTCGACAAAAGGGTATTGTGATTCATATAAATGCTGGCAGCATCATGAAACGCAAGACAGCGTCAAAGGAGCCGAACTTTAATGTCGCAACAAACCGAGCTGCTCCGCGAAGACCGGTTCGCGGGGCGGCCGAAGGCGGTGCTGCTCGACCTCGACGGCACGCTGTACAGAGGAGAGACGCCGATCGAAGGCGCTTCGAGATTGGTCGAGGAGCTTGAAGAAGCAGGCATTGCCTGCTGGTATTTAACGAACAATTCGACGCGCACGCCCGAGCAGGTCGCGGCGCATCTGCGCGGCTTCGGCATCCCTGCTGACGCCACGCGCGTTATCACGTCAGCGGCAGCCGCCGCGCATTATGCCAAGCAGCGCCATCCCGACGCGACCGCGTTCGTTATCGGCGAGCACGGACTTCGCAGCGCGCTTGCGGAAGCGGGCATCGCGATGCCGGACGAAGCCGAGCTGGCCGCAGGCGCTAGCGTGAACCTTGTCGTGCAAGGACTGGACCGGAATTTGAACTATGGACAGTTGACCGCGGCGCTAGGCTATTTATTGTCGGGAGCCGACTACTTGCTGACCAATCCGGATCGCAGGCTGCCCGTCGGCGACGGCTTTCTGCCCGGCGCGGGGAGCTTGGCCGCCCTGTTGGAGACGGCCAGCGATGTCGCGCCGGTCGTTATCGGCAAGCCGTCCGGCATCATGATGCGGTATGCGTTGGACTTGGCGGGCATCGAAGCTTCGGAGGCCTGGGTCGTCGGGGACAACCCGCACACCGATCTTGCAGCCGGCCTCGCGGCCGGTTGTCCGACGGTGCTCGTCTTAACAGGCATATGCGGTCGGGACGACTGGCGTCAGCGCTGCGAGCGCGCAGGCGCGATGCCGGATGCGGTATGCGAGGGGCCGGATGAAGTGCGCGCTTTGATTTCCGGGTTGGGGACGGCCAGCGGACCGTCAGATACATAATATGGATACGAATTCGAAAAAGGTTTGACGAAAGCAGGCCATCCGCGCGATGGCTGGAGAAGGGATGAACGATCATGCCGGAATGGCCGGAAATGGACACCTACCGAAGATTGCTGTCGCCGCTCGTATGCGGGCAGATGATCAGGGAGGTCGTCGTGAACCGCGAGAAGACGATTAACGAACCCCCTGAATTGTTCATAGACGCGTTGAAGGGCAAGCGAATTTTGTTCGTGGAGCGGAAAGGCAAGCACCTGCTCTTCCATCTGGACGACGGCAATCGGCTGCTTCTGCATTTGATGCTCGGCGGCTGGATGTTCTACGGACAAGACGGTCCGAAGAGCGACGATCACTATCAAGTGATCCTGACGCTGGACGACGGCAACCGGCTGTTTTTCGCGGGACTGCGGCTCGGATTCCTTCACAGGCTCAGCGCCAAGGCGGTGCTGGAGCGACTGCACGACCTGGGACCGGATCCGATGGACCCTCGCCTGACCGAGGCCGCGTTCGCGACGCGGCTGAAGAAGCGGCGGGGACGGCTGAAGCCCGTTCTGACCGATCAAAAGTTTCTCGCCGGCATCGGCAATTGCTATTCGGACGAGATCTGCTTCGATGCCATGATCCACCCGGCCTCGCAGATTTCGGCGCTAAATGAAGAGCAGATCTCCGCGCTGTACGCGTCCATGCGCAAAGTGCTCGCGGAAGCGGCCTCCGGCGGCGGATACATGGAGCACCCGTTGACGGAGACGGACGAGACGACCGGCGGATTTCTGGACAAGCTGCGGATTTACGATCGCGGCGGAGAGCCATGCCCCCGTTCGGGAGACGAGATCGTGCTGGAAACGCTGGCGGGGCGAAAAATGTTTTACTGCCCGGCGTGCCAGAAAGAAGCTTAGCATGCCGGCCGTAGGCAGCCATGTCAGCACGCGGCGCGGACTGTTCGAAGCCGCCCGCGCCGCGGCGCGCATGGGCGGCGACGCCTTCCAGTACTTCCCGTCGAATCCGCGCACGCTTTTCTCCAAGCCGGTCGACGAGGCGGACGCATCCCGCTGCGCGGCATATTGCAAGGAAGAGAATATCGTCTCGCTCGGCCACTCCGCCTACGCGATCAATCCCGCCTCGACCGGCGACTCCGCCTCCCAGATGGAGCGGTGCGTGCTGGGCGATCTGGCGATCGCGGAAGCGTGCGGATCGATCGGCACGGTCATTCACTTCGGCGTCATTCGCGGCGACGATCCGCTGCAGGGCTATCGCGACATGATCGCCTGGATCGACCGGACGCTGGCCCGTTGGGACGGCAAGGCGAAGCTGCTGCTCGAGAACCAGGCGGGCAACCATGGAGACGCCGGCAAGACGCCGGAGGAAATGGTTCAGATTCGCTCGCTGTCCGCTTATCCGGACAAGATCGGCTTCTGCCTCGATACTTGCCATTTGTACGCCAGCGGCGAGTGGAACGGCGCGGATTGGGCCGACTTTCGCAAGCGCGCCTCGAAGCTCGGCTACTGGGAGCATCTCGCCGCCGTGCATCTGAACGATTCGCGCTATCCCTCGGGCTCCCGCAGGGACCGTCACGCGCCGATCGGAGAGGGCTATATCGGCGACGATAGCTTCAGGGAGCTGCTCGCTTCACCCGAGATACGCCGGGTGCCCGTCGTCATGGAGACGCCGCCAGAAGCGGACGGCACGCATGAAAAGCAGATCGCCCGCGTTCGCAAGCTGATGAGCGAGGAGGACGATTAACGTGATTAACGTTTATTTGGACGACGTTCGGCCTTGTCCGGCAGGCTTCGTGCCGGCGCGCACGGCCGAGGAGTGCCTGTTGCTGCTTCGCGAATGCGAGGTGGACATCCTGTCGCTCGATTACGAGCTCGGATACGGGCAGCCGAACGGCTTCGCCGTCGTCGGCGGGCTAATCGCCGCCGGCACGTTTCCGCGAGAGGTGTACGTTCACTCCTCCAGCATGATGGGCCGCGCCCAGATGGTCAAGGGACTGCGCGATGCCGGCATTGCCGGCCTGGTCGTGCATGACGGCCCGATGCCCGCTGCGGTGCTGGATGCGGCGGCCTCGAAAGGCCAGCGCGAGGGGAAGGACGAATCGCCGTGACCGAATGGGAAGCCAGGACCTGGAAACGGGAGGTCGAAGCGTCGGAAGGCGCGCTTGCGCTTTTCGTCTACACGCCGCTATGCGGGACATGCGCGCTCGCGAGACGAATGCTCGAGGTGGCCGAAGCGTCGCTGACGAACGTTCGGATCGCTTCGGCGAACATCAACCTCATGCCCGGAATGGCGGAAGCTTTTCAGATCGAGAGCGTTCCCTGCCTGCTGTTAAGGCGTCAGGACGGCGCATGGAATAAGGTATACCGATTCGGATCGGTCGTGGAGGTAAGGGCGCGGCTCGCCGAATCGTTCGGGGGAGAGGAAAACGATCATGATCGAACTTAAGAATATCGTATGGCGCCGCGAAGAACGGGAGATATTGCGCGGCGTCGACCTGACGGTCAAGGCGGGGGAGCGCTGGGTGCTCCTCGGCCGCAACGGCTGCGGCAAATCCACGCTGCTCGAGATGATCACGGGCTATTTGTTCCCGACGAGCGGTACGGTCGACATTCTCGGCAACCGTTACGGGCGCGTAGACGTGCGCGAAGTGCGCAAAAAAATCGGCAACATCGGGCCGTCGCTGATCGAAAAGCTCATTCCTCGCGATCCGGTCTGGGAGATCGTCGTCGGCGGGATGAACGCTTACTTGCGTATTTACGAAGAAATTTCAGACGAAATCAAAGCGAGAGCGCTGGCGGAGCTTGACCGCGTCGGTCTCGGCTCCCGCGCCGAGCAGCCGTTCGGCACGCTGTCCCAAGGCGAACGCAAAAAGGCGCTGCTGGCCCGGACGATGATGGCCGATCCGCAGCTGCTGATCATGGACGAGCCGTGCGCCGGTCTCGACCTGTTCGAGCGGGAAAAGTTTTTGGATTCGCTCGAATCGCTCTCCAGACGCGTCGAGGGCATCTTGTACGTGACGCACCATATCGAAGAGATCGTGCCTTTGTTTACGCATGTGGCGCTTATGGCCGAGGGCCGGATCATCGCGGCCGGTCCCAAGCGCGAGGTGCTGACGGCCGAGCTGCTGCGCGACGCCTACGACGTACCGGTCAACGTGCGGTGGGCCCAAGAGAGACCTTGGATTACGGTTGAAAAGGAGGGGTAAAGTGACGGCATTCATCGGAACGACCAACCCCGGGTTCGCGCCTTTTGCGATGGAGGAGCTGCGCAGACGCTGGCCGGACGTATCGCTGTCGGGCCTCGCGCCCGGCGAGACGTTTAAGTTTGTCGTCGCCGGCGCGGACGATCGAGAGTTGGTCCGCGCGCTTCGCATGGACGAGCCCATCTTTTTGCGACATCTGTTCCCGGTGCGGGAGGAGCTCGACATTCCGCCGCAAGCGGAGGAGGTCGCTTCGGCGCTCGTCCGTTTTGCGGGCTCGCTGGCCGACGAAGTCAAAGGCGCCAAGGTCGCGGTTCAGGTGCGCAAGTCCCAGGATAGCCCGTTTCCTTTTTCGTCCGCCGAAGCCCGCGACTTGATGGTGCCCGCGCTGCTGGAGTCGGGCGCGGAGACCGTGTCCCGCGGCTCTAAGTGGATCGTGTCGGTGTACGCGTCGAAACGGAGTCTCTATCTCGGCTTGTCCGCCCCCGCGGACAATCTGTCCGACTGGCCTGGCGGGGCCGTGCGGTTCCGCCGGGAGGAAGGACTCATCTCCCGCGCGGCCTTCAAGCTGCTCGAAGCGGAGCAGACGTTCGACCTGCCGTTCGAGCGGTTCACGAACGCGCTCGATCTCGGCGCGGCGCCGGGCGGCTGGACGTCCGTGCTTCTGGAGCGCGGTCTTCGCGTGACGGCGGTCGATCCCGCGGAGATGGACGAATCGCTGGCGGGGCATCCCAGACTTCGGCATCTGCGGCAGAACGCGGCCGACCTGTCCTTCGCGCCGGGGACGTTCGACCTGCTCGTCTGCGACATGAGCTGGGATCCGCACCATACGGCCAGGATCGTGAAGCAGTTGGCGCCGGCGTTGTCGGCGGGCGCCTCCGTCATCGTCACGCTGAAGCTGATGTACAAAAAGCCGATGCAGACGATCGCCGACCTGCTCGGGTCTTACGAGGAAACGTTCGATATTCGAAGGGTCAAGCAGCTGTTCCACAACCGGGACGAAGCGACGGTCTGGATGCGCAAGTAACCGCCTTTTCGCGATGCTTCGCCGATCGAGGATCGGGATCGGCCTTTCCTCGTAGATCGCGGCATGCTATAATCGGAGCAATAAGAAAGACATACGCACGGGAAAGCATCCCGCGCCGAACCGAATCCCTTTGGGGGAGCGGCTTTGGCGCGGTTTTTGTATTTATTGCGTTTGTTGCGAAGGGAGGAACGGGGCGTGAAGGGAGAAAATGCGCGGCGTCCGCTCCCCGCGTTCGAGCTGGGTCAGCTCGTATCGAACCGGTACAGAATCGTGGGCGGACTGGGCCGCGGCGGAATGGCCCGCGTGTACTTGGCGGAGGACATGAAGCTGGGCGGGCGGCTGCTCGCGCTCAAGTTGACGCGTACGTACGACGGCGCCGAACGGTTTATCGACGAGGCAAGATTGCTAAGCGCCTTGCGCCATCCCGGCCTGCCGGAGATCGTCGATTACGAGCCGCCGGACGATCAAGGGCTTGCGCTGATCGTCATGACCTACGTCGAGGGCGAGACGCTCGCCGAGCGGATGCGAAGGCACGGGATGTCGCTGCCGTTCGCGAAGGCGCTGCGGTACTTGCTCCAGCTGGCGCGAACGCTGCAGTATTTGCATGCTCAGCGGCCGCTCGTCGTCTTCCGCGACCTGAAGCCGGCCAATGTCATGATCGACGGCAGGGACGACGCGATTCTGATCGACTTCGGCATCGCGCGGGAGTTCAAGCCTGGCGCGGCGCGGGATACGCTGATGCTCGGCACGCCGGCGTTCGCGGCGCCGGAGCAGCTGCGCGGCGAGCAAAGCGATGCCAGGACGGATCTGTACGGGCTCGGCGGCCTGGCCTATTACCTGCTGACGGGCGGCGGCTTTTTCAGCAGCGCGAGCTCCGGCAGCAGGCCGACCTGGCTGCGCGAAATTCCGCCGGGTTTCGTCGCGTCCGTGGAGCGGCTGCTCTCCGAACGCCCCGGAGACAGGCCGGACAGCGCCGCCGACGTCGTCCGCGAATGGCAGCAATATGCAGGATCGGCGGGAGCCTGCGAGCCGGGCGCTCCCGTCGGGATGCCTGCCGTCGGACCGTTTCAATCGGGTCCCGGCGCTTCAAGCGACCGCCGCGGCAAGGGGGTCCGGATCGCGGCGATATTGTCGGCCTATCCGGGTGCGGGCGCGACTTTCGTGGCGCGGATGCTGTCGTCCCGGCTGAACCGGCTCGGCGTCGCGCACGCCTTGACGGAGTGCCCGGGGATCGAGCCCGAGCTGTACCGCTGGCTGGACGGCGGGCGGCGCATGCCGGGCCGCGCGGTGTTCGCGGATCCGTCCGGCGCCGGGTCCGTGTCCCCGGCATGGCGGGAGGGACATGCCGATTATTATCCGCTCCGACCCGACGATCCGCCGGGCGGGGCGCCTGCGCCGGGCTTCGCCTCATGGCTGAACGGGATAGGCGCGCCGCTCGTCCTGCTCGACGTATCCGGCGCCTGGCAGGATGACCGCGTGTCGGACTGGCTCGCGGCGCACGCCGACGCGATCTATGCGGTGGCCGACCCGCTTCCGGTCAAGTGGACGGAGCGCCGGCAGCGCGGCTGCACGGAGCTGTTGACTTCCTCGACTCGCGCCGGCGCGTCCACGGGCTGGATCGCGAACCGCGACATGGACTTTTCCGGACGCGGCGAGTGGCTGAGCTTGTTCCCGGAGCGGCCGATGCTCGCGGTGCCGCATTTGCCGCCGGCTGACGCTGCGTCCTGGCTATGGCAAGGCGGCGACATCTCGCTGCCGAAGCGCGCGGCGGCCGATGCGGATGCCTTTTGCGCGCATCTGCTCCGTTGAATCGCCCGCCGACACCACCGTAAAAGGCGCTGCTCACCTCAGCCGAAACCAGCGTCTTCCCGGAATGTATGCTTCATCCATTCGATCTCGCAAGGTGGGCATGGTACAATAGATGTCAGCGGATTCAGGCGCTTTTTCGCGAGATTCCGAAGAACGTGGAGACAGAGGTGGACGATCATGAGCGAACGTATATTGATCATAGAGGACGAGGACGGCATCGCGCGCATTTTGGAGCTCGAGCTGAAGCACGAGGGTTACGAGGTCGGCCGCGCGGCCGACGGCCGAACGGGACTGGAGATGGCGCTCAGCGGCGAATGGGACTTGCTGCTGCTGGACGTGATGCTCCCCGGGCTGAACGGCGTCGAGGTGCTGCGCAGGTTCAGGCAGAACGACAACGCGGTGCCCGTCATCCTGCTGACGGCCCGGGACACCGTTCCGGACAAGGTCAGCGGCTTCGAACATGGCGCCAACGACTACGTGACCAAGCCCTTCGCGATGGAAGAACTGCTTGCGCGCGTGCGGAACCTGCTTCGGATTTTCAAGGCTTCGCGCGAGGGCGAGAGCGAAGACGCGCTCAAGATCGGGGACCTCACGATCGAGCTGATCACGCGCAAGGTGTACCGAAAAGACCACGGCATCGATTTGACCCCTCGCGAGTTCGAGCTGCTGCTTTATTTGGCCCGGCACAAAGGCGCGGAGAAGACGCGGGACGAGATCTTGTCCGACGTATGGGGCTACGAATATATCGGGGATACGAACGTCGTCGACGTGTACATCCGCTATTTGCGACAGAAGATGGACAAGGGGTACCGGCATAAGCTGCTTCACACCGTTCGCGGCGTAGGCTACATGCTCAAGGAGCCCGAAGTATGACGCTAAGGCTCCGCTTCACGCTTTTTACCGTTTTTTGGTTGATTTTTATTTTGATTTTATACAATGTGTTCGTTTATTACTTCGTCATCAAGGTGACGACGCGCGGCGAGCTGCAGCTGCTCTCCAGCAAAGCCGATCTCGTCATGGAGACATTGCGCAAAAACGAGATGGCTGGCATCGACGACGCCGCGCTGCTGAAGGACATGTACAACGTCAACGAGATGATGCGCATCGTCACGCCGGATTCGCGCGTCGTGAACTCGGTCGGCGTAGACAAGCAGCTGCTCGCCCTGCCCAAGGAAGTCCGTACGGTGTCGCACTCGGACACGATTAAGGTGGACGGGCACCGGGTGCTGACTTGGTCCGTGCCGATTTACGACAATCACCGCCTCGTCGGGCAGATCGACAGCGCGCGGTATTTGACCGCGCTCGACGGCTATCTCCAGATCCTCCTCGGCGCGCTCAGCGTGACGAGCGTCGGCGCGATCATATTCGCCATCCTCGGCACGTACTGGTTCACTTCCCGCTTGACCGGACCGATCGGGCAGATGGTCCAGACGATGCGGGAGATCGACCGGAGCGGCAAGCTTCAGCGGGTGAAAATGGGCCGCGAGGAGTCGGTGGAGCTCCAGCAGCTCATCCGCGCGTTCAATCAGATGATCGATCGGCTGGACCGGACGATCGAGCGGCAGAAGCAGTTCGTCGCGGACGCCTCGCACGAGCTGAAGACGCCGCTCACCGTCATCGGCAGCTACGCGGACATGCTGAAGCGCTGGGGCCGGGACGACGTCACCGTGCGGGACGAGGCGATCGAGGCGATCGCGCGCGAGACCGAGCGCCTCAAGAAGCTGACGCTCTCGATGCTGACGCTGGCGGAGGCGGAGCAGGACGATTGGCTGAACAAGAGCCGATTCGATATCGTCTCCATAGTCAATGACCTGTCCGGCGTGCTGCGGGCCACGTTCCTTCGGCACATCCGGGTTCATTCCGGGTCGGGAACGGTTCAAATGGTCGGCGACAAGGACAAGATCCGGCAGATGATCCTGATCTTTCTGGACAACGCGATCAAGTACAGCAAGGAACCGATCGACGTACGCATCCGTTCGGAGAAAAATACGGTTCGCATCGAAGTTACGGATTACGGTATCGGCATTTCGGAAAACGAGATTCCGTATCTTTTCGAACGGTTCTACCGGGTGGACGAGGCGCGGCATCGCGCGACGGGCGGCAGCGGCCTCGGGCTGTCCATCGCCAAGCGGATCATCGACCTGCACGGCGGGACGGTCGAAGTATTCAGCAAGCCCGGCAGCGGCACGACGATCGCCATCGCGCTCCCGTACAAATAAGGGCATTATTTGTCACAGCTGTTCGAGACCGCGAAAAAGCCTTCGTCACGCCGCCGCCGGGCGGGGGGACGAAGGCTTTATAGTTAGCCGAGCGGCAAACTCACTGCTAGAGTACGCGCTTGGCGGTCTTGTAATGGCTCTTCCAATAGGCAGCGCTCAGGCTCGTGATGGTGACCCCCGGCTTGCCGTACGTATGAAGAATTTTGTTGTTGCCGATGTAGACGGCGACATGTCCGATTTTGGAACTGTTGCTGGATTCGAAAAAGACGAGATCGCCCTTTTTAAGAGCGGACTTGGCAACCGTCTTGCCCTTGGTCGCTTGCGCGCTGGAGACGCGCGGGAGCTTGACGCCGTATTTGCCGAAAATATATTGCATGAAGCTGGAGCAGTCGAACATCTGGGTCGAGCCGGATGGCGCGCCGAGGCGGTATTTGACGCCCAAGTATTTTTTGCCTAACGTGATGATCTTGTCGGCTTTGGCGGACGTCGAAGCGGCTGCGGCGGCTTTGGGTGCGGATGCGAAAAGCGTACCGGAAACGGCAATGGCAACGCAAAGTCCCAGGCTGGCGATTTTGCGGATCATTCGGCTGCGAATATTCATGCTCATGTTGTGTGGCGATCCTCCGTCCGATGGGTGCGGCTCGCTAGGGCCTATTTGTTTAACCCAACTATAACAGATTCCAAACGGCCTATAATTTTCCAAAAAGAGAAAGAGCCGCATAATTATGCGGCTCTTGTCGATTTCTTAGAACGAGATGAGAATTCTCTCATGCGCGAAACGCGGTTTGCGAGCCGCCGCGCACCCGATATAATGAGGGGAAGGAAAGACAGGGATGGAACCGATGAAAAAGAGAGTTTCCGCCGTTCAGTTCGCGCTGGAGGACGTCGAGAGCGTCGAGGAATGGAGCGCGCAGGTCAAGCACTATGTTCGCAACGCGGCCGAACGGTTCGCAGTTCGTGCTGTTCCCCGAGTTTATCACGATGCCGCTGCTCGGTATCGGCGAGGAGGCGAGCGGCGCGGGCCGTCCTATCGACTCGCTCCCGGATTATACGGAGCTGTATACGAGCCTTTTCTCCGGATTGGCGCAGCAGTACGGCATGTATTTGTTCGCGGGAACGCATGTGACAAGGCTTGGGAATGCCCTTCGCAACACGGCCTTTATATTCAAGCCGGACGGCAGCTGGCATACTCAGGACAAGCTTCACATTACGCCGTCGGAGGTGCAGGCGTGGAACGTGCGGCCCGGAGACGGCGTCGAGGTAATCGACACGCCGTTCGGCAAGATCGGACTGCTCACGTGCTACGACATCGAATTTCCGGAGATCGTGCGCATGGTGCGCGCCAAAGGCGCGAACGTCATTTTCTGCCCGTCCTGCACCGACGACCGGCACGGGTTCCACCGGGTCCGGTACTGCTGTCATGCCAGAACCGTGGAAAACCAAATTTACGTCGTAACGACTGGAACGATCGGCTCGCTGACCCGCATCGACTTCATGCGCGCGAACTACGGACAGGCCGCCGTCATCGCGCCGAACGATATACCGTTTCCGCCGGGCGGCATCCTGAGCGAAGGGGATATGAACGCGGATATGCTGATCACGGCGGATCTCGACCTATCGCTGCTGGACGATGTCCGCGAAGCCGGCTCCGTCACGACCTGGCGGGAACGCAGAGTCGATCTGTATACCGATTGGCAGTAAGAAGGGAGGATCGACATGCGCAAACGCATCATCGTATCGGACGGGAGCCGGACGGCCGAGGCCGAGATCCGGCTGTATACGCGGGCTGACTTCAAGGCGTTGATCGAAGTTCAAGCGGAGAGCTTCCCGCCGCCTTACCCGTCCGAATTGTGGTGGAACGAAGCGCAGCTCGAGGAGCATGTGAGTCGATTCCCCGCAGGCGCGCTCTGCGTTGAGGTCGACGGACGCCTCGCGGGCTCGATGACGTCGCTCAGGCGGACGCTTGCGAACGGCGACGGGCACTCATGGGCCGAGGCGACGGATAACGGCTACATTCGCAACCACGAGCCGGACGGAGATACCCTTTATGTGGTCGATCTTTGCGTCAGGCCGGCCTATCGTTCGCTCGGACTCGGCAAATGGCTCATCCAGTCGATGCACGAGACGGCCGTCCATCTCGGCTGCCGCCGGCTGCTGAGCGGCGGACGCATGCCCGGCTATCACAAGCACGCGGACCGTCTGACGCCCGAGCAGTACCTGGAGGAAGTGAAGTCGGGGCGGCTTCGGGATCCGGTCGTCTCCTTCCTGATCCGGTGCGGACGCATCCCGGTCGGCGTCGCGCGCGGCTACCTCGACGACGAGGAATCCCGCGGCAACGCGGCGCTTATGGAGTGGCGCAATCCGTTTATCGTTTAGACTCCGCCGCTCGTATATAAGCTTCGTCGAGACACCTTCTTGCGGGAAGGCGTTTTTTATCGTGCGCCAGGGCGGGACTTGCGTTATAAAGCAACAAATTCCGGAAATCCTTCAAGCCGTCCCCCAGCGGAAAATTCTAATATAGGGGAAGGCGCCGCGGAAGCGGAGCCGTATGCCGATTACGTGCGGACGCGGAGGTAACCGATTCATGAACAACGATCTCAAGGCGCCGAAAGGTCTTGCCAGCCTGTAGCCAGCCAAGCTCTTTCAGGATCAGGCTCGAGCGGAGCGCCGAGGAGGCGCCGCTACGGTCCGCGGCGAGCGATTTGTCGGTCCGGGCCGGCATGCATTTGTCGTCCCGGCAGCCGCCGAAGCGACAGATTAAACTTTACAAGACGTTTCGATTCCTTTACGCTTGATTTCATGAGCTGGCTATCGCACGGGAAGACGGGGATGCAAGCGGCCCGTCTTCCTCTTTTTATGGCCGGAAGTGGAGGGAACAATTTGGCGTTGGCATATCGCAAGATCGAATCGATCGAAGATCCGTATTTTTCCAAAATGCATGATTTGATGGGACGCGTTTTTCCGCCGGAAGAGGTTCTGGCGTTCGAACTCTGGCGTGAGCCGCTGCTGGATCCGACGATCCAGGTATTCGTCGCCGTGCTGGACGGCGAGGTGGTCGGCGCGACCGAATACCGGTACCGGCCCGAATTCGCGGTGGCGATGACGGACTTTACGATCGTCGGGCGCCCGGGGCTCGGCATCGGCCGATTTTTGCTCGTGCAGCGCGAGGCGCACCTGAAGCGGCTGGAGGCGGAGAGCGGCGTGCCGATGCTGGGCATGTTCGCCGAGATTTACGATCCGGCGCAGCTGGGCGAGGGGGAAGCCGCCGGTCCTGTCGGTCCGATGCATCCCGCAGTCAGGCGCGAAGTGCTGTCGCATCTTGGCTTCAAGCGTCTCGATATTGCGTACGTGCACCCGTCCTGGGATCACGAGGGCAAGGCGGTAGAAGGCCTCGACCTGTGCTTCAGGCCGGTGGACGATGCGCTGACTACGCTGCCTGCATCGCTTGCAGCCGGTTTTCTGCGCTGGTATTACGCCGCGCTGCCGAACAAGCCGGAAGCATGGGAGACGATGGTCTCGCGTCTCGAGGCGCTGGATAACGTCGAGCTGCTGCCGATCTAAGCGGGCCCTCCAGGACAGCGGAGCTGCAAAATAGTCTTTGACTTACAGAAGGAAGGTAAGCAAGTTGTCTGCTTCTCAACAACAGGACTTGATCATCAAGGTGCTAGGGAACGGAGATTCCTTGGGCACGCCTCGCGTATACTGCGAATGCGCGGTCTGCGAGGAAGCGCGCAGCGGCGGTCTGAACGTCAGGCGGCGTTCGTCCGTTTGGCTGAATACGGGCGAAGAAGCGCCGCTTCTCGTCGATTGCGGGCCGGACTGGCGCCATCAGATGGAACGGCTCGGGGCGAGGCGGGTGGAGCGAGCGCTGCTGACGCATGCGCACGTCGACCATATCGGGGGCCTTGCCGAATGGGCAGACGCGTGCCGATGGCTGGAAATGACGGCCGAGCTTTACGGCCCTTCCGAGGTGCTGCACGACGTCGCCAACCGCTATCCGTGGATCGGCGGACGGCTTCTTCAACGGCCGCTCGAGCAGGCCGGCGACCTGGCTTACGGCGGCTGGGCGATCCGCGCATGGAAGGTGAACCACGGCAAAAACGGCTATTCGTACGCCTACCGCTTCGACCACCCGGCCGGCGGATCGTTCGCTTATTGTCCGGATTCGATCGACTTGTCGGACGAACAGAAGGAGCCGCTGCGCGGATTGTCGCTGCTGATTCTCGGCACGAGCTTCTACGAGGAGCCGTATCCGATGGCGACGCGTTCCCTGTACGACGTCAAGGAAGGACTGCAGCTGGCCGAGGAGGTCGGCGCGTCGTCGGTCGTATTCACGCATATGTCGCACGATATCGACGCGAGGCGCGATTATGGCTTGCCCGCATGGGCGCGCTTTGCCGCCGAAGGCATGGAACTGAGGGTGTCCGCAGCAAAAAGAGGGGTCTAGTTCAAAACTAGCCCCTCTTTTTTGTTCGCTGTCAAATCGGTAATCCCGCGCCCCTCTTAGGGATCCAAGGCTGAGATCGCTTCGGCGGAAGGGCGGCTGCCCGACGCCACTTCGCCGACCGTCTGTCCGAACATGCCGAGCGTCATGAGGAACAGGTCGATGACGTGAAGCGCGTCGGGTTGGGGCAGCTTGTTCCCGGCGCCGACTGCCCATACGTAGCGATAATAAAGCTCTCCGGCGTCATTCAGGCTGAAATGGCCGAGCGGGAGACGGCTGTTGACCGCCATGAGCAGCTCGGACAGACCGGCCAGGGCTTGCGAAGCGACGACGGGCGCGACCACGGTGTAAATCTGCAGCAGGCGGATTTCGCCGATATCCTCGTCATCGAGCGGCACGAAAGTAAAAGTCAAATAGCGTTCGCCGCTTTCGTCGTCGGCGTCGGGCGCGGCGAGAAGGGCGGGAATCGGCACGTCCTCGGTCGGTTCGAGCAGGCGGCAGGGCAGGCCGGCTTCCTCCAGCGCTTGCTGCAAAAAGCCGAGCTCCGCCAAGTCGCGCGCATTCGAATAATTGTCCATAAGCTCACCCTCTCGATTGGTATTGATTGCAGATTAAATGGCCAGTGGCTGCCACTGCGGCACGATCAGCGCTGCTTCATGCCGTTGACGAGCAGCTCGCGCTGCTTCTCGACGTTGCCGTTCAGGCGATACAGCTCGGCTGTCGACACGCCGCTGGCCGAGATGAAGTTTTCGACGCGTTTGTATTGCTTGATAATATCATTGTCGCCGGGGCGGTATTCCGGCAGCGCGGCGACCATCTCCAGGATCATATTGCTGTGCTGGATACGCTTGGCCAGCTTGGCGGAGGAAGACTTGTCCGCGTTGAATACGGCCTTCGTGATGCCCCACGCGCCTGCCTTGGAGGCACGGTCCCGGCCGGCCTGCTTGACAGTCCGCGCCACCTTCATCGCCGCGCCGGCGCCGCCGGCAGCCGCCTTCAGCGGAATGCCGACCTGCGCGCCCACGCCGGAGAGCGTCGCGATATCGCCGGCGATGTTGGTCATCTCCAAGCCGATCTCGATCGTGCCGCGAACCTGCCGTTTGCGGTTGATGTATTTCATTTCCTTGGCAAGCTCGTAATCCTGGATATCCTTCAGCTCCTGCACTTCCTCCGGCGACGCCGTCGTTCCGAGCGCGGTCAGCTCGTCCTTGCGCTGCTTGAGCTTGGCCGGATCGGTGCCCGCGTTCGACGTCCACAGATGCACGCCGCCGAGCGTGCGCTTTTTCCCCGCCGTGACATAGTCCTTGTTTTTGCCGCCGGCGCCGTAGGCGGTTTTGAAATCCCGCTTCGCCGTCGTCATCTTCATGGCGGATACCGTCGCTTTGACCGCGTTGTACGTCTTGATCGTGATGGAGATGCCGCTGATGGCGATGCCCACGCCCGGAATGGCGGCGGCGAGGCCTGCGGTACCCATATCCAGTATGTCCTTGATCGCCTTGACGGTCTTCAGGACGCCTTGGGCGGCTTGAAGGCTGTTTTCCAACGCGTCCAGCGTGCCCGTCACCGCCTCGTCCTTGCTCAGGCCTTCGTCGCTCATGCCTTTTTTGAACATATCATAGATGCCCTTGACGACGCTGAACGCGCTCTTGATGGCGGCGATCGCTTCCCCGACCGATCCGGCCCAGTCGCTGACCGCGCCCGCATCGCCGACCTCGCCAGTTCCATGGACGACGCCCGCATCATTTATAAGACCCGAGCTGCTTTCCACCATCTTCGTACCCGCTTCGGCGGTGTCGATGACGCCCTCGGCGACGTCCATCTTGGACTGCTCGGGATCTTTGATCGCGCCGATCGTTTTTTTCATGGCGATGAGGCCGCTCACGCCGGACATGGCGAACTCGAGCGGATTGGTGCCGACGTCCAGGTGGCTCTTTTGGTTTTCGAGCGCTTCCTTTTGGTCCTCGGCGCCCTCCACGCCCTTCAGGTTGTCGATCGCGTCCTCGAGTTGTTCGGACTTGGTGCCCGGGACGAGGGTGCCGAGCTCCTTGAGGTTATCGGCCGTCTCGACTTGTTCTTCCGTTCCTTCTTCCGCCTCGGGGTTGGCGCCGACGGACGACAGCGCGCCGCCGGACTGCTGCGCCTTAATGCCGGCCAGCTTGTCCCGCGCGCCGGCGATGCCGCCGAGCGCTTTCACTTTTTCCTTGCGGATGAAGCCGTAATCGGAGCCGAACTTCGCGAGCTTCCAGCCGCCCGTCTTGTCGTAAACCTCGAAAACGTCCAGCTCGCCGCGATACTTGATCTTGCCGCCGACCATCGCGCTCTCTTCGACCTCGAACGATTCGGCGCCGCCGGCGTCAAGCTCCTTTTTGAAGCTGCGCAGATGCGCGCCTGCCAGCGAAGTCTGCTTCGAAGCGTTGGGCGAAGGCATCGAAGCGGGAAGCTTGGCCGGATCGGTCAGCATCTGGATCAAAGCGGCGTTGCCGAGGGCGCGCTGGAGCTGCAGGATGCCGGCGGGCGACTGCATGCGCTGCAGCGTTGCGGACGCCGGAGCGGCGGTCGAGCGCGCCGGGGCGGACTTGGCCTGCACGGGCGCGGCTCCCGCGGAGCGGGATGTGGCTTGAAATGAGCTCATAAAGGCACGACTCCTTAGCGATGGACGAGTGGCGATGAATGATTAAATCGGCCGGACCGGAGAAGCTCCGCAGGGATATACGGCGGTCACGAATGCTGTATCGGCATAAAGGGGGCGACATGCTCGGGCAGCCCCGGCGTCGGGCGATCGGCCATCCGCTGAATCGTCGGGGCGGCTTGATCCGGCGTCGCCGCGGCCCGCTCGCCAAGATCGTCCGCTTCTTTCTCGAGCGCGGGATCGTCGTTAAGGCGCATCCCGCTTTTGAGCTGGGCGGTCGGCAGCACGCGTCCTTGGCGCTGCTGAACGACGTGGGCGAGCTCATGGCCGATGATCTTCTGGCCGTTCTGCGTGTCGGGACTGTACTGTCCGGGGGCGAAATGGATGTCGTTGCCTTGCGCGTAGGCGAGCGCGCCCATGCTCGAAGCATTCGAAGAGTTGGCATGGACGTTGACGTTCGAAAAATCGGCGCCCATCACTTTTTCCATCTTGGACTGGACGTCGAGGGGCAGCGCGCCCGGACGATCCTGCTTGCGCTGGGCGGGGGCGGCCGACTCTTCCGGCGACAGCTCTCCCGCGCGCATCATCTGCAGGATAGCGCGGTTGCCGACGGCGCGCTGCATCGCGAGCATCTGGACGGGCTTGCCCTGCTGCGGTTTCTCTGAAGGGCCGGTACGGGAGGCGGCTTGCTGTCGGTTTTGGGCATAAAGGCGGCTCAAGGTCGCGACCTCTTTTCCGTTCTAAGATTTGTTTTCTATTATAGCTTATATTTTCCCGCGTAAATACGATTCGTTTGCCGGAAACGGCTATTTTTTTGTCGGATTATGGTATGATACGCCTGAATAATGACGTCTTGGCATCGCCTGGCGGCGAACGGAGGGAAGCCATTGACCGCTTGGAACGACATGGTGCGCGAGGGGCCGGACGCGGACG
Source organism: Cohnella sp. OV330 (assembly GCF_900112065.1). Lineage (GTDB taxonomy): Bacteria > Bacillota > Bacilli > Paenibacillales > Paenibacillaceae > Cohnella. The sequence goes on along the minus strand of NZ_FOKE01000004.1, from coordinate 147,153 downwards.
GGAGCAGCGCGATCGCGCTCGACGAAGGCTTGTCCGCGATCGATTCGCTGCATCGCTTCATGGAGGCCGCCGGCGACCGGCTGGGCTGGTCCGAACGCACGAAGCTTCAGTTGACGCTTGCCTGCGAGGAACTGCTGACGAATATCGTGTCCTACGGTTATCCGGACGGCGGCGATCCACGGATTCGGCTGACCGTCAAGCCGGTTGCGGGCGGCGCGAGGCTCGTTCTGGAGGACAACGCCGCGGCGTTCGATCCGCTAGCGAAGGCCGACCCCGACCTCACGCAGGACCTGGACAGCCGTCCGATCGGCGGACTCGGCGTTTATTTCGTCAAGCGTCTGATGGACGAACTCCGTTACGAGCGGCTCCCTTCGGGCAACAGGCTGACGATGATTAAATACGAATAGACGAGGTGCGACAGATGGAATTGAAGTCAGCGGTGAAGGACGGCGTCGCCGTTCTTTCGATAGAAGGTCGTCTCGACGGACAAAACGCATCGGAGGCCGAAGCGGCCTTCGTCGGTCTGGCCGGCGAGGGTCATACCCGGTTCGTGCTCGATTTCGCTTCGCTCCAGTATATTAGCAGCGCGGGGCTGCGGGTCGTGCTCGTGGCCGCCAAAAAAACGAAGGCGCTCAAAGGAAGTTTGATCTGCGCGGGCATGAGCGAAGCGGTACGCGAAGTATTCGAGATGTCGGGCTTGCTCGGCATCCTCGAGACGGCGGATACGGCCGAGCAGGCGACGGCAACGCTGGCTGCCCGCTGACGGACGGCGTAGCAATAGGCTTCCGCCTGCCGTTATCGGCCGCGGATGCGAAAAGGGGATGGAGACGATGGACATGCTGTGGGCGGCGGTCGTCCCGGCGCTGGCGGCGGGAGGTTTGGCCGGCGGCGCGGCCGTTTACTTGGCGTGCCGTTCCCGCGTCCGGCAGTCCCGTACGCTGCTCGATATCAGCTTGCAGCTGAATTCGACGCTAAGGCGCGGCGAGCAGATCGAGCTGATCGTCGAACGGGCCAAGACGATATTGCCGGTCGAAGCGGCCTCCGTGCTGCTGTTGGACCGGGACAGGCAGGAGCTGTTTTTCGAGGTCGCCACGGGCGGAAAAGGGGACGAGGTCAAGCGCATCCGACTGCCGGTCGGAGAAGGGATTGCGGGTCTCGTCGCGCAATCGGGCGACAGCATCGTCGTCAACGATCCGGGCGCGGATCCGCGCTGGTCGAGCCGGGTGGCGAACGCGACGGGCTTCGAGACGCGCAACCTGCTGACCGTGCCGATCGTTAAGGGCGGTCTGGTGGAGGGCGTGCTGCAAGTCGTCAACAAGCGGGGCCGCAGGCCGTTCACCGACCGGGACCGGCAGCTGCTCGAAGCGGTCGCCCAGCCGATGGCGGTCGCGCTCGAGAACGCCAGGCTGTACGAGCAGCTCGAGAGCTCGATGCACGCGCTGGCCGCGACGACGAAAATCAAGGATCGGCTCGAGAGCGAGCTGCAGATCGCCGGCGGCATTCAGATGAGCTTTTTGCCGCGCACGATGCCTTCGGCCCTGGAGCCGTACGACGTGTGCGCGCTGCTCAAGTCGGCCAAGGAGGTCGGCGGCGATTTTTACAACTTTTACAAGATCGACCAGAGTCGATTGTTTTTTACGCTTGGCGACGTGTCGGACAAAGGCATACCCGCGGCGCTGTTCATGGCGGTCGCGCTCACGCTTCTCAAGGGCAAGATGAAGCCCGACCTGTCTCCCGGCGAGCTGCTGCGCATGGTCAACGACGAGCTGGCCGCGGACGATCCGATGCTGTTCGCGACGATCGTATGCGGCGTGTTCGACGCCGATACCGGGGAGACGACGCTGAGCGAGGGCGGACACTGCACGCCGTACCTCGTGCGCGCGACGGGCGAGGTCCAGCCGATCAAGCTGAGGAAAAGCCTCCCGCTCGCGGCGATGCCCGAGTCGAGCTACTATGACACGGTCGTGACGCTGGCCGAAGGAGATCGGCTCGTGCTGTATACGGACGGCATTACCGAGGCCGAAAACGGCACGCAGGAGCAGTACGGCGGCGGACGGCTGCAGCAGTTTTTGCGGATGACGCCGGGCATGTCGAGCGCCGAGGTGATCGACGCGCTGCTGATGGACGTATTTATGTTCGCCGACGGCGCGCCGCAATCGGACGATATCGCCGTGCTGAGCCTGATGAGACGATAATGTAAGGAGGAGCGGTCTTGAGCGGCAACGGAACATATCGGGACGGCGCGCAGCTGCTCGCGGACGAGCTGCTGCTGCTGGAGGAGGGCATGCGAACGCTGCTCGGCCCGTCGGGGGAGGACCCGTTCGCAGATCCGCTGGCCGCGCTGCGGGGACTCGTCGTGACGCCGGAGGAGCTGCTTCGCAATACGCCGGAGGACGAGCCGGATTCGGCTGCATGGCGAGCATATGCCGCAAGGCGGCGCGAGGCGGAGGCGGATATGGCGGACCGCGAGCGGCAGGGCGCGGAGGAAGGGGCCGCGCTGCCGCTGGCCGCGCTGTCGGAGCGGCTCGGGCTGTCGCGCTGGGAGCGGCGGCTCGTCGTGCTCGCGATCGCGGGCGAATGCAGCCGCCGCTATGAGAAGTGGTTCGGCTACCTGAACGACGACATGACGCTGAAGGCGGCGACGCCGGATCTGGCGCTGCGGCTGCTGTGCGACACGGCGGCCGAGCGCGCCGGGGCGCGGCGTTCGCTCGCGAGTCCTCGGCTGCGGCGTCTGCTGCTGGATGCCGGCGAGGAGCCGCACGCGCGGCCGCCGGGCTTCCGCGATCCGCTGCGCCTCGATCCGCGCATTGTCAGCTTCGTGCTGGAGGCGGAGGCGATGGACGCGCGGCTCGACGGCATCGCGCGCCGCTACGGGCCGGACGACGGCGGGCTGCCCGAGCTGCCCGATGGCGACGAGGCTTGGCGCGTCCTGGCGCCGCTGTCCGAAGCGGGGGAAGCGCGGGCCCATGCGCATTGGCCGATGGTGCAGCTGTGGGGGCCGGCGGGCGCCGGCAAGCGGCTGCGCGTTCGCCGATTGGCGAACGCGCGCGGACAGGCGCTGCTCTGCGCGCAGGTCGAGCGGCTGCCGGCGGAGCCTGCCAAGCTCGCCGCCGCGCTCGCACAGCTCGTCAGGGAAGCGCTGCTCACCGGCGCGGCGCTGTGCTTCGCCGAAGGAGAGGGCGCGAAGGCGCCCGATCCGGCGCTGCTGGGCATGTACGGCGATGCGCTCGCAAGCTACGCGGCGTACGCCAGGCAGCCGCTCGTCGCCTGGTGCAGCCGCGAACGGCGTACGCCTCATAGCCTGCCCGCCGCAGAGGGGCGGATGTTCTGGCAGGCCGAGGTCGGACTGCCGGATGCGGCGCGGCGCGAGATGCTGTGGATGGCGTCGGCGACGGGCGGCCGCGAGGGCATATCGGGACCGATGCCCCACCGGTACGAGGACGGCCTGTTCCAGGCGCTCGCCGACAAATATCGGCTCTCGCCGGGCCAAACCGAGCAGGCTTGGCGCCAGGCGCGGACGCTTGCCGCGGGCGCAGGACATGCGTGGCCCGCGGCCGAGGAACTGGAGGAAGCCGCGCGCGGCCAGTTCCGCCACCGGCTGTCGGAGATGGCGGAGCGGATCGTGCCCAAGCGAAGCTGGAGCGACCTGGTGCTGCCGCCGGAGCCGCTCGCGCTGCTGCGGGAAGCTTGCGGGCGGTTCGCGCAACGCGGCCGCGTGCTCGAAGAGTGGGGATTCCGCGACAAGCTGCCTTACGGCACCGGGCTTCACCTGCTGCTCGCGGGGCCGCCGGGAACGGGCAAGACGATGTCGGCCGAGATCGTCGCGGGAGAGCTGGGGCTCGACATGTACCGGATCGATCTGTCTCGCATCGTGAGCAAATATATCGGCGAGACGGAGCAGCGTCTAAGAGAGCTGTTCGCCGAAGCCGAGCAGAGCGGGGCCATCTTGTTTTTCGACGAAGGCGACGCCTTGTTCGGGAAGCGCACCGAGGTCAAAGACGCCCACGACAAGTATGCCAACATGGAGGCGGCCTACTTGCTGCAGCGGATCGAGGCGTACGACGGGGTGACGATCTTGGCGACGAACCTGCTGCAGAACATGGACGATGCTCTTTTGCGGCGGATGAGCGCGGTCATTAAGTTTCCGGCGCCCGACGCCGCGGACCGCGAGCGCATATTCAGGACGCATCTGCCGCCGTCCGTGCCGACGGCGGACGATCTGGACTTGGCTTTTCTGGCCGCAAGATTGGACGTAGCGGGCGGTCATATCAAAAATATCGTGCTCACCGCCGCCTTTCTGGCCGCAGGCGAAGATCAGCCCGTCGGGATGCCCCATTTGGTGCGCGCGTCGGCCCAGGAATTGCGCAAGATGGGGAAAATTTGGGTCAAGGATAATTTCGCTCCCTATGACGGCGATTCCGATGCAAGTTTTGGATAGCCACTGCGCGTAAATGCCGATATAATGAATTTATTGGCGAAAAATGTAGCAATCTGCTTTTCGGCCAAGGTTATCATTCTAACGCCTTCGAGAGGGGTGTCATCCATCGGCTCCTATACCGCGATCGCGGAGGTCGGCGCAAGTCTCTTGAAGCTGCTCCGCGAGCAGCTGTCGCCCGATCCGATCGCCCGTCCGGACTTGATCGGCCTGGCTTCGCCGGCGGACAAAGGAGACCTTAGCTTGTCTCTATATCTCGTCGGCGTACGCGAGAGCGGGGACGCCCGGAGAAACGCGATGCAGGCGCAGGGCGGCCAGCTCCGGTATCCTCCGCTGGCGCTCGACCTTACATATCTGGTCACCGCGCATTCGGCTGCGGAGCCGCTCGCCCGAACGCTGGACGAGCATCTCATGCTGGGCAAGGTGATGCAGACGCTGTACGACAATGCCGTACTTCGGGCGCCTTATCTCGAAGGCTCGCTGGCGATGTCCGGCGAGGAGCTGCGCATCACGGCGGAGAACATGGACACGGATCAACTCGTACGGCTATGGCAGTTCGGCGATCTGCCTTACAAGCTATCTCTCGTATACCGGGTCGGGCCGATTCTGCTAGAGTCGACCCGCGTGAAGCCGGGACCGCGCGTCGTCGAGCGGCGCATTACGCTGCGCGACATCGGCGAGGGAGAGCCGCGATGAGCGCCGAATCGACCTTCGTTTCGCGCTGCTCGCTGGTCGTGTATCCGGTCGACGCCTGGACGGGACGGCCGCTTGCCGGACCCGACGTGTCGGTGCGGCTCGAGGGATTGCCTCACAAGCCGCTGCGTACGCCGGACGGCGGCTATGCATTTATGGACGTGAAGGCGTCCGAATGCAGTTTGACGGTGACCGCGCCGCTGCGGCTGACTTCGCGGATGGCCGTCGATTTGGCAGCGCTACCGAAGCAATCCCCGGTTGTCGTCGCGTCACTGCTGCCAGGCTCCAGGCTTCCGGCTCCGCCGGGAGCGACGGGGCTCGGCCTGCAAGTGGTCGACGCGGACGGCAGACCTCTTCCGGACGTCGCGATTTACGCATGGGCCGATGAAGAGGGCTGCGGCCGGGGCCGGCTGGCGGACGATCTGCCGGCCGGCTCGGACAGGCTTCGCTGCGCGCCGGAGGGCGGGCGGCTGCTGCCTGGCGATCACTTTATCCTTATGGAGCGCGGCGGACGGGCGACGGAACGGTGCCGAGTCGGTCCGGACACGGGGCAGCCGGGATTGCTGTCGCTTGAGACGCCCGCTGTACGGGATTGGCGGCGCGGCGCGCTGCTGCTGCCGGCGGCCGAGGCGCTCACCGACGGCGACGGCTTCGCGACGCTCGCGCTTCGCGGCGCTTATCCGCAGCGGTTCCGCGTTCGCGCGGAGCTCGCGCGCGGAGGCAAGCGAACGCGCGCCGAGTGGGCCGCGACCGGCGGGACGGTGACCCGGCAAGATCGAATCGCATGGCCCGCCGAATGAAGGCGGAGCCTTGGCGGCCTCCTGCGGGAGAGGCGGAGGCCGCGCAGACAATGGGCATGACGATGCCGCGCACGCGGCTACGGCCGCGTGCGCGGCGGCGATTGTTATAGATATTTCGAAAGGCTGCGGTCAAGCGGGCATGCTTCGGACGCCGGCATCGAGTCGACGTTCGATAGATTCGGGCCGGCTGACGGAGTTGCCCTTTTGTCCCGCAGCGATTAACCCACCAGCAGAGAGGAGGAACTGGCCGCTGACGGATGCCGCATCAAGACAGACATCAGGATGCATCCGTGAGGGAGCCGGGGAGTATGGCAGATTATTTGTCGCCTGGGGTATATGTAGAGGAATTCGAGAGCGGGTCCAGACCGCTTGAGGGCGTCAGCACCAGCACGGCCGGTTTTATCGGCCTTGCCCAGCGCGGCGCGGTAGAGGGGCTGCCTTTGCTTGTGACCGGCCCCGCCGATTTCCAGCGCGCGTTCGGTTCGTACTTGTCCGAGAGCGTCTTCGGCAGTTATCGCTATTTGGCTTACGCGGTTGAACAGTTTTTCATGAACGGCGGCTCGCGCTGCTACGTCATGCGGGTAGCGCCTTCGGACGCCAAGCCTGCTTCCAACGGCGATCGGCTGGCGGACGTGCTCTCCATCTCCGCCAAGAATCCGGGCGCATGGGGGAATCTCGTCAGCGTATCGCTGGCGCCGGCCAGCAAGGCCAAGACGCAAATTTACGAAGTGACCGACAAGCGCTACCGCGTTAAAAACGCGAACGGCTTTTACGCGGGCGACGTCGTCTCCTTCGCCGCCGGCGGCGAAGTCCAGCTGGCTCGTATCGTCAGCGTTCAGGACAACATCATCGAGCTGGCCGAGCCGCTTGACGGCGACGTCGTCGATACGGCGCTGCTGCCGACGAAGGTGCTGTCGACGAGCGAATTTACGCTGAACGTCGTATTCGGCGACGAAGTCGAGATTTTCGAGAAGGTATCTCTCAATCCCGAAGCGCCTTCGTACGTGGACAAGGTAGCGAGCCGTTCCAACCTGGTCGACGTATCCGCGCTCGTCACCTCGACGGCGGCGACGGCTCCGTTCGAACAGCTGACCGGCGACGCCGAAGGCGTAGTCCAGTTCGTACTGACGGGCGGCAGCGACGGCACCGTCGGCAACCTCTCCGCCGCCGATTTCATCGGCGAAGACCGCGGACCGGGCCGTCGCACGGGCATCCAGTCGTTCATCGACAACGACGTCGTCAGCATCATGGCCATTCCCGGCGTGACCGATCCGAACGTCCAGCTGTCGCTTGTCGCGCACTGCGAGAATCTCGGCAGCCGCTTCGCCATTCTCGACATTCCGCGCGAAAAGACGAAGGTAGCCGACGTACTGACGCACCGCGATCTGTTCGACTCCAGCTATGCCGCGCTGTACAATCCGTGGCTGTCGGTGTTCGATCCGCTCGACAAGCGGAATATTTTCGTGCCTCCGTCGGGTACGATGGCGGGCATTTACTCGCGCTCCGATACGACGCGCGGCGTACAGAAGGCGCCTGCCAACGAAGTGCTGCGCGGCGTCGTGGGACTCGACGTTCAGTACAACACCGGCGAGCAGGACATCCTGAACCCGGCCGGCGTCAACCTGATCCGTTCGTTCACAGGCCAGGGCATCCGCGTGTGGGGCGCCCGTACCGCGTCTTCCAACTCGCTTTGGAAGTACATCAACGTTCGCCGTCTGTTCATTTTCCTGGAAGGCTCCATCAAGGCCGGCACGAACTGGGTCGTATTCGAGCCGAACAACGATCAGCTGTGGGCTCGGGTGCAGCGTACGATCGACGCTTTCCTGACGCGCGTATGGCGCGACGGAGCGCTCGTCGGCTCCAGCCCGTCCGAAGCGTTTTTCATCGATATCGGCCGCTCGACGATGACCCAGGACGACATCGACAACGGCCGCCTCATCTGCGTCATCGGCGTCGCTCCGGTCAAACCGGCGGAGTTCGTCATCTTCCGCATCACGCAGAAGACCGGCTCCGAATAAAGGACGGCAAGGCAGCATAGCGCCGTCCGCCGCCCGGAGGCGCGCATGATATTCACGGAAGGGGATACCCATGACAGGAGAACGTACAGATCCGTACCGCAATTTTAGATTCCGCGTTGAGCTAGAAGGCTTGCAGCAAGCCGGCTTCAGCGAAGTGTCGGGCTTCGACGCTTCGTTCGACGTCATCCAATACCGCGAAGGCAACGAAGTCATTACGCCGCGCAAGCTCCCGGGGCTGGCGCGTTACGGCAACATCAGCCTCAAATGGGGCGCGACCGACTCCCTGGAGCTGTGGGAATGGATTCAGGACTGCGTCAACGGCACGGTCGAGCGCAAGACGGTCACGATCATCGCCATCGACGAGGAAGGCACGGACGTGGCGACCTGGCAGGTCATCGAAGCATGGCCGGTACGCTATACCGCGCCGAACTTCAACGGCCAAGGCTCCGAAGCGGCGATCGAGCTGCTTGAGCTTGCGCATGAAGGCATGACCCGCACGCAATAACACAATTCCTATGCCCCTTCGGGGCGGCTGGAGAGCTGACCGGCAGGTACGATGCGATCTGTCGGCAGCTTTCCCGCATTTAAGCCGAGCGATATAGGCTTTGCGCAATCCGCGTCTATCTTATGTAGGCCGGTGAAGCGCATCGCTTATGTAGCCGGTTGCCAGAAGCGCAGGTCGCGTGCTTCGACCCGCTTTTCTTGCAGTCCGCCGTTACCGCCAGGTGGATGCGCGTATCCGAAGAGGATGCCGTCCGCGTGGCTGATCGCGAATTTGATTTTATGACTGGAGGAACATCATGGCCTTTCAAACCGAATATGAATTCGAGCTTCCTCGCGGCTACGTCGACGATGCCGGCAATTTGCACAAGCGCGGCGTCATGAGGCTGGCGACGGCCGCCGACGAGATTTTGCCCATGAGAGATCCTCGCGTCCAGCAAAATGCCAGCTATTTGACCGTCATTCTGCTCGCGCGCGTGGTGACGCGTCTCGGCGAACTGAAGCACATCGATACGAAGGTAATCGAAAAGCTGTTTACGGCAGACTTGTCCTATCTTCAGAATATATACCGCCAGATTAACGATCTTGAAACACCTAAATTGCATACGGCATGTCCGAAATGCGATCACGAGTTCGAGGTGGAAGTGGATTTTTTGTCCGTAGCGGAGGGCCTCTCGTAACGTACGCCGCAGACCGGTTGTACGAAGAGGTCGGCTTTATCGCTTACTACTTCCATTGGCCGCACGACGACATCATGAATATGGAGCATCGCGAGCGCAGACGGTGGTGCGACGAGATATCTAAGATCAACAAGAAGCTGAATGACGAGCCCGATAAAAACAATCCGTTCGACGTATTCGGCAGGAGGTGACCGACGTTATGGGGGCGAACGGCAATACCCGCGACGTGCTCGGCAGCTTTCGCTTCGACGTGGAGCTGGACGGGATGCTGGTGGCCGGCTTCTCCGACGTACAAGGGCTCGAATCGCAGACGGAATACGAGGAATATCGGGAAGGCGGCGTGAACGGTTATACGCATCGTTTTCCAAAAGGGACGCGATTCGCCCAGATCGTGCTGCGTCGCGGTTTTTCCTCATCTTCGGCGCTGTGGGACTGGTACGACCAGACCGTTCGCGGCTCGGTGACGCGCAAGAGCGGCTCAATCATCTTGTACCGTCAGGACGGCGAAGAACTGTGCCGCTGGAATTTTTTCGAGGCCTACCCGGTTAAATGGACGGGACCGGCGCTCGATGCAAGGTCGAGCGATGTCGCGATCGAATCGGTAGAGCTGGTGCATAACGGCATCAAGGCGATTTTCTCCAAGAAATAAAAAAAGGCGTTCGCGTCATGCGGCCGCGCCGTTCGCTGGCGTTCCGCGCGGAAGGAGGAGGAGCATGAAGCGAATCAAAGGCGGGCTTCTCCGCATTTCGGCGGCCGGCGCCAAGCCGGAGAACGGCGCTTTCGCCGATGCGATCAAGCGCAAATACGTTTCGCTTCGCGGTCAGGCGCAGTCCGCCCGGCCCGCTCTTGTTTTCCGCGCGGTACCGACTTCGACCAAGCGTGCGCGGTCGGGCTATTCGCCGCTCGAACAGAAGCGTCCGCATTCGGCTCCTGCTTCCATAAAGCCGTACGGCTCGCCGATGCGCGGCGAGGTCCGCACGATCGTCAAGGAACGCGTCGTCGAACGGCATACCGTCGTCGTACGCGAAGTCGAACGCATCGTAAGAGAGCAGCGGATCGTGAGGGAGCAGGCGGTCCAAGTACCGTATACGCCTGCGCAGCCGAGACCGGATGCCGGTCGGCGCGAGCATGGCGGAGAGAGCGCGGTTTCGGCGCGTGCCGAGGCGCGCAGTGTTTTGTCTCAGCCGGTAATCGGCGGACGCGAACGTGGGCAGCAAAAGCGGCAGCCGGAGGCGGGCGACCGTAGAGAGCAGGAGCGAAAGGCGCCGGAAACGGACTTGCGCGAGCGTGGACGGCAAGCACGCGGGATGGAAGCAGGTGTCCCCTCGCAACGCAAGCGGCCTAACGCCGGCGGCGATGAGCCCCGGCAGCAGAACCGACTGACGGCGTCCGACAGCCGCGATCGGGAGCGGACGGAGCGCGTAAAGGATCTGAAGGAAAATGCCGAGTTAAATGCCGAGTTAAATGCCGAGTTAAATGCCGAGTTAGATGAGGCATTGCTTTTGCAATCGGAGCAATCGCTTCAAGCCGATCCGCTTATAGCGGCTGAAAATGGCGGCAGTCGCATCGACGAGCGCCAAGCCGACTTGAGGCCGCCAATGTCCGGGTCGCCGCTCCGTCGCACGGGAGATACCGCTTCGAATTCGAAAGTATCGAAACGCGATTCGGCTCATCCGAGTGCGCCGTATCCCGGGATTCGTGGCGCAGTAAAAGCCGCTAGCCGCGCAGGGCGGATGCGTGCGCGATTTTTACAGCGGCCTTCTGCGAAAAACTTAGGTTTGCCTGGTGCCGATCGCCGCGAGCCGGCGCCGATCAAGAGAAGCATCGCATTGTCGGCGCCTGCCGTGCGCCAGCTGCTGGCCCGTCTGGCAGCCGGTCCAGCGGGATCGGATTTTTCCGCTGTCAGACAGATGACGTTGTCCACGCCGGGATTTGTACATGCGCAGGTCCGTCGACAGCTAAGGGGGGCTAATCCTTCTCAGGATCGAACTTCGGGAGTCTCCTTCCGTCCGGGCACGGGGCAATCGGGTCATCCGGCTGCCATTGAATCGGGACAGCGACGCGACGTGCAGCCTAATCCCTCGGATGCCCGGCAGCCGACTGGCTTAATACAGTCTCACGGTCAAAGCCGGAGGAACGAATCGGTGCCTGTTCATCCGCATGAGCCCGAACGCCAGGAGACGGCAGGAGCGCCATACGGCTATCAAAGCGAACTGCCGAGCTCACTTGCGAAAAAAAACGGATCCAGCAATGATGACGCGCGCTTGGCGTCGAACGCCGAGGGCGTCGGGAATCGCGACGATACTTTGCGTGACTCGAATTCTGATTCCGGTGCATCCGGCGGTAAACGGGTAAAAGATGCCGGTGAGCGGTCGACCGGGCGTCACCTGCACAACGACTACGCTGCACAAAAACAACCGGAATCGCAGGAAACGCCGGCAGTTATGCAGGGTAATCGCCCTGAGTGGACGAACGATAATCGCGTTCGCGATGGACGATCCGCTGGCACCATAGGCACGTATGAGAGCGTTCGTCGCCACGAGCTGTTTCCGGGCAGCCGCGAGAGCGGCGAAACGTCGATTGACGGGGGCGAGTCTAGCAAAGTTTCATCTTCCCTGGCACCGCCGCTAGACGCGGAGCGATTGCAAGCAGCCGATTTGACGATCGACAAACACATGCCAGGCTTAAGTATGGAGCCTGTGTCTAACGATCCTTTCCTTAACGGAGCGCGACTTCAAGAGCCTTTTTCATCATGGCCCTTTCGCATATCGCTGTCCGCGCGAGCGATTGAAAGGGAAGCGGAGCCGCGGCTAAGCGTATTGGTACACAGCGCCGCGCGTCGGGCGTTCGTGCCGGGGGCGATGCCAACCCGATTGAATCGTGTCTACGCTTCCCGTTGGCAGTCCGTCGAGGAGGGAACGCCGGCCTTTCAAACGATAGAGTCGACGGCAGATACAGCGAATTCCAATAGAGAAAACGGGCACAAGCTGATACGCCACGACGCTTTGTCTGATTCGTCGGATCCTTCGACGCGTTTCGTTCATGAGAATGCTGGAGGTCAACAGGCGAGCAATCGTCAATGGGGCGGTATCCACGCTCGGCGGCATCGGGCAAACCATGAGAACGAGACTCGCGAGCAGGTGGAGCCATTGTCTCGCAGCGCGCAGCAGCCTCACCGTGCTTCGAGACGGCTGCCAGCCGAAGCAACGGAGCGATTAAAAAACGATGCGACTGCGACGCTGCCAAACGTCGGACAAGTGCGCCTGCAGACCGCGCGCCTTCGCAGCTTGGGCCGCACCATTTCCAAGGAAGGCATGCACGCAGGTTCGGTACCGGCGTTGGTGCTTAAACGCAATGCGCGGCTTGGCCTTCCTATCGAAGGCCGGGCCGTGGATGTCAGGCGCATCGATAGAAAAGACCGTATTAACGGGGCTAACGCACAGCAAACTGCAAACCGCCATGCCGCAACCGCAGGAGATCCGATCGGCGAAAAGGTGCTTCAACCTGAAGGACCAAGTTCCTCCAACCGCGGAACGGGGGGACAGGTTCGCGGGGTGAAGGCATTCGAAGCGCCGCGGCTCGTTTTCAAGCTCGGCGCCGTCCGCAGCCTGTCGTCCGATCGCGCCGGCCAAGCAAAGACGAGGTCGGGTCGCTTCGCAGCGGTAGGTACGCCTGTCGGATTGGTCGATTCTACGAGCGATGCTGCCGGAAAGATCGGTCGCAGTGCAGGCGCGATTGGATTGTCCAGGCTGCGGAGTCCGGATCTGTTGACACAGCATCGAGGCAACGCCTTTCAGGCCGGTGCGCGTCTAATGAGATCGGGGATCGACGATCGGCAGCGTATGACGATCGCGGACGGCCATAGCGCTGGGATAAGCGATTCGCTGAGGATTTCTGGCTCTATGACCGTCAGGAAATCCAGTGCAGCCCGAAAGACGGCGGATCGAACGCAATCTTCGGTTCAGCAGCAGAAGCTTTATGATGCCAACGGCTTCGCAGCCGCCGCGCGTTTACCGGAGTTGAAACGCAGTCAGCAGCCAGGAGAATCCGTGGCACCGGCCTATATAGCACGGCTAACGATGCGAGAACGGTTGAAACAGGTCGATGGGCGGTTGCGTGCAAGCGGGGCGCAAGGCACGCTGCCTACGCACCGCCTTGCAGCGAACCCTGCGATTGAAGCAGCCGGTAATGCGACTTCGTTCACAAGGAGCAGCGGCTTCAGCGAAGTCAGCGTAGCGAATGCTCCAGTGGACGGCGTCGTGGCTAGACAGAGCGATAGATTTACGCAAATTAGCGGAAATGATTCGGCTGCAGGGCCTGTGACGGACTTACGTTCGACGCGGGGAGCGGCGAACCCGCGGATCGTGCATGACGAGACCAAGACGCGTCCGATTCAGCGGGAACAACCGGGTCGACAGACGACACGGACAGGCAAGATGCAGACCGCGTCGATCGCATACCGAACGAGAAATACCAAGCCTGCTTCGAGCTCGCCGGCCGCGCGAATGCTTGCGAGAGAACGGTCAATGCCCAACGCATCTGACGCACGGATCCCGCTCGCAGGGCGTTTCTCGATCGCGCAGCCGGTGCGTTCCATCCGACCGGCGCTGAGCCAAACGCTCCTGCGGACGGCGCTGCCCGCGCCGAGTTCGCAATCGGTCTCGGGTCGTCAGCGAGTAGTTGCACGCACGCCGGCTTCCGCTCGCTTGCCCGGCACGCCTTCGCTCGCTGCCGAGGCCGACAATGCGGCCGCTCGGCTGCACCGGGCAGCGCCTCGGAACGCATCGCCTGCCGAGCCGGCATTGACGCCGGCCGCAGCGCTCCAACTGCGCAGCGAGCAGCAGGCTAGCCCGCCAAGCGCGCAGCCCCGGCCGGCGCCGGCCGCCGAATTGCGGCTTCGCCGGGCGCAGCAAGCCGGCGCCGCGGAAGCGCAGCCTCAGCCCGCGCCAGCCGCGGAGCTGGAGCTGCGACGCGCGCCTAAGGCAGGCGCGCCTGCGCAGCAGCAGCCGATGCAGCCAGCCGCGCAGGAGCCGCCGCGGCTGAGCACCGAGCAGCTCCAGCAGGCGGTGCGCGAGATGCCCGAGCTCGATCCCGAGCGGCTCGCCGACACGGTGTACACGGCGCTCATGCGCCGCATGAAGTTCGAGCAGCGCCTTAGCGGCTACTGACGGAGGAATTCACGATGGCCTTGTCCAAAGCCAAAATCGTCATCATCAAGAGCAATTCGCAAGAGACGGTCGACGTGCTGTTCAATCCTGGCGAATATATGCTGCAGGCCGGCAACAGTTATTCGTGGCATGCCGTGCCCGGCCTGCAATCGCCGATCGCCCAGTTCGTGAGCGGAGAGGCGACGACGCTGACGATGGATCTGTTTTTCGACACTTACGAAAAAGGAACCGACGTCCGCGCGCATACGGCGAAGATCAGCGGGCTGCTGCAGGTCGACAGCGATTTGCACGCGCCGCCCTTGTGCAGGTTCGTATGGGGCTCGCTCAACTTCAAGGGCGTCGCGGAAAAGGTGTCGCAGCGGTTCACGATGTTTCTCGACACCGGCATTCCGGTGCGGGCGACGCTGAACGTAACGTTGCGCGCGGTGCTGAGCATGACGGAGCAGTACCAGCAGGTGCCGCGCCAATCGGCCGACCGCACGAAGCAGAAGACGCTGAAGCAGGACGAGCAGTTGTGGATGATCGCCGCCGAGGAGTACGAGGACCCGTCCCAATGGCGGGCCATCGCCGAAGCCAACGGCATCGACAATCCGCGGCGCCTGCCGGCGGGGCGCAAGCTTATCATCCCGAGATTGGAGTGAGGACGGGTGACGGTCAAGTTCGATACGACGACGTACGAGCTGTCGCAGCTTGAGAGCAAATACCGTTCGTTTTTCGCTCCGGCGTTCGAGATTCTCATCGACGGGCAAAATCTCGTTCGGATCGGCGCGGCCGTTCAAGGACTGCGCGTCACGTCGAGGACCGGGATGTTTTCGGACCACTTCAGCTTCCGCATCTCCAACGCCTTCGATCCCGTCGCCCGCTCGCTCAATTGGCTCGGTTCCCTGGTCGACGTCGGCAAATCGATCACGATCAAGATGGGGTATACCGATCGCTTCGAAACGGTTTTCGAAGGCCTCGTGACCGGCGTCGGCGTCGATTACCCGACAGGCGGGCTGCCGGTAGTGAGCGTCAAGGGCATGGACAAGTCGATGCTTATGATGCGAAGCAAGCAATCGAGCCAGTGGAAGGACAAGAAGGCGAGCGACGTCGCCCGGCAGATCGCTTCGAAGTACGGGTTGACGCCCGACGTCGACGATACGATGTCGCCGATCCCGCGCATCGAGCAGCACCGGGTGAGCGATTTTCACTTTTTGCATTCCCTTGCGTTCGACAACGAACGGGACTTCATGGTCGTCGGGTCGAAGCTCTATTTTAAAAAGCGCAATCCTTCCGCGGCAGAGGTGCTCACGCTCACGTACGGCAAGAGCTTGCTGAGCTACTCCGCGGAGGTGGACATCTCGAACCAGGTGACGCAGGTCGTCGTGAGAGGCATCGATCCCGACACGCACGAGCCGATCGAGGCGAAGTCGAAGGCGGTCGACATCATCGGCTCGAACGGCCGATCCGGCCCCAATATCATGGGCGCGCTCTCGTCTTATTTGATCGAGACGGAATTCATGGAAGACACGACGGTCGCCGCCGCGCAGAAGCTCGCGGACTCGATCATGCACGACAAGGCGATGGAGCTGGTGACCGGCTCGGGCACATGCATCGGACTCCCCGAGATTCGCGCGGGCCGGTTCATCAAGTTGCAGAACGTCGGCCGCCTGTTCAACCAGCCGATGCTGCTGAACAATGTCGTTCATGCCATCGATACGAACGGCTACGTCACCAGCTTCAACGTGGAGGGGAACGCCATATGATGGGGCAAGACTACTCGGCTTCGCGGCCGAACGCGGGCAGCGTGAACGGCGTCATGGTCGCCACCGTCACGAACAACAGCGACCCGGAGAAGCGCAACCGCGTGAAGCTCAAGTTTAAGGTGCGGGAAAACGACAACGAGACCGACTGGGTGCCGATCGCATCGCTCATGGGCGGCGTCGACCGGGGGACGCTGTTCGTGCCCGAGGTCGGGGACGAGGTGCTGGTCGCTTTCGAGATGGGCAGCCTCAAGCTCCCGTACGTCATCGGCAGCCTGTGGACCAAAAACGCATTGCCGCCGGCCAAGCACGAAAAAAACGATATCCGCAAAATTCGCTCGCGCGGCGGGCACGAGATGCTTTTTCAGGATACCGACGGAGACGGCAAGATCACGCTCAAGACGGCCAAAGGCTTTAAAGTCGACATCTCGGAAAAAGAAAACAAGGTCGAGGTGGCGACGAACGACGGCGTTCAATCGGTCGTGCTGACCGGAGGCGGGACGGGGACGGTCGTCGTCAAGTCGGCGGGCGCCAAGATCACGCTCGACAAGACCGGCAAGATCACGATCGAAGCGCCGAACGCCGTCGAGATCAAAGGCACCCAGCTGAAAATCGAGGCGTCCGCGCAGCTTAGCCTGCAGGCGTCGGCGAGCATCGATATGAAGAGCGACGGCATTATCAATATCAAGGGCTCGCTGGTCAAGATCAACTAGCGCGGCCGACCGGCGATTGCCGGCGTTCGCGGCAGGGAGGAAAGGACATGTCCGCTTCGTTTTTAGGCAAAGGCTGGCGTTTCCCCGTCGGGGTCGACGCAACGACCGGCCGCATGCTGATGTCGGAGGGCGAGGACGATATCGCGGAAGCGATCCGCATCGTGCTCATGACGTCGCGCGGGGAACGCGTCATGCGTCCGGGCTTCGGCAGCGGGTTGTCCGGGTACGCCTTCTCCGGACTTGACGAGACGACGCTGCGCTTGCTCGAGAGCGATGCGCGCGAGGCGATCGTCGTCTGGGAGCCGCGCGTCAAAGACGTGGAGGTGCGCGCCGAGACGGATCCGTCTCAGCCCGGCCGCATCAAGCTGTCCGTGGACTACGTCGTCCGATCGACGAACAACCTGTTCAATCAGGTGTACCCGTTTTATCTGGACGAAGGCACCAAATAACGTGAAAGCGCAGCGGGAGGACTGTAGGGCATGAAGCCAGATGCAACGGAGACGACGGGCATGCGCCTGCCTCCCCCGATCGACGGCAGCGACGTCGCGGCGTTCGCGGAGCGCTTCAGAACGATGGCGCCTCATTATACGCCGGAATGGCGGTTCTCGCCGGACGACCCCGACGCAGGCACCGCTTTGTTTTTCCTGGCGGCGGAGATGCTGGAGGAAAACGTCAAGCGCTTGAACCGCGCGCCGCTGAACAACTTCATATCCTTCCTCGAGCTGCTCGGGGTCAAGCTCCAGCCTGCTCGCGCGGCACGCGCGACGGCCGTTTTCCGTCTGGCGGACGGCGCCTATGAGCCTGTTTACGTGCCCCAAGGGACGCAGCTTACGGCCGAGGCGCAGGACGGCGGCGAAGACATTTCGTTCGAGACCGAGCACGCGCTCCTCGTGACGCCTGCCAGGCTCGTCGAATGGATCAACGTCCATCCGCAGCGCGATATGATCGTGCGCGCTTCCGGCGCTTACGAGGACGAGGCGGCGGCCGGCGCAGCGCCGGAGATCGCGGTGTTCGGCGCGGAGGGAGACGATCTTCAGCGGCACGAGCTGTATATCAGGCACGACGGACTTTTCGAGCTGAACCACCCGGCGCGTCTGACGTTATCCTGGTTTAATTCCGCCAAACGCTACGCGGAGCCGGAGCTTGCGCGCGGCATGGCCGACACGGATTGGCTCGAGTGGTCCTGGTATGACGAGTCTTCGGGCGGTTGGCGGCTGTTCGACCGGGTGACGAGCGTTCGCAACGAAGTAACGCTATGGAAGACGACCCAGGGACGCATCGGTAATTCCGCGGTAGGCGAAGCGGAAGGTCGCTGGATCCGCGCGCGGGTCAAGCCCGACCGAGACGGTCTTGCCGTGTCCCCGGCGCTTGCCCGGCTGCCAGAGGTCGAGCAGCTGTCGCTCCGGGGCGAGCACGATCTGGCGGCAGATCCCGGGGGCATACCGCCGGCGCTGCTATATTCGGGCGATCTGGAGCTGGACGCCACGGGCTTTTTCCCGTTCGGACAGCAGTTTTTCCAATACTCTCTGTTCCATCTGGCTTGTCCCGAGGCATTCAGCAAGCACGGCAGCCGGCTGACGCTGCGGTTCGACGCCCGGTGGGACCCTTGGGAGCTGCGCATGGCGCCCGATCCCGAGGTGCGCTGGCGCATGGTCATGCGTACGGCCGATTTCGCGCGCAAGCCGCCTCAGCGTTTGTATGTCCGCCGCGTGCTATGGGAGTATTGGAACGGCGAGAGCTGGATGCGCCTCCCGGGCAGCGGCCGCTACGAGGAACTGTTCGCGAATTTGCCCGAGGAGCATGCCGGCAGTTTCGCGCTTGAGCTTGACTGCCCGGCCGACTGGGAGCGGACGTTCGTCAACGGCACTTGGGACTGGTGGCTTCGCGTTCGCGTCGCCGCCATGGATACGGTCAATCAGCCGGTCGTCGAATACATGACGCCGCATCTGTCGCGCATGTCGCTGACGTACGCCTACTCCTCCGACGACCGGCTCGCGCCGGCGCATGCCTATACGCTCAACAATGCGGAATGGACGGACAAGACCGCGCAGCTGCGCCAAGGCGGAGAGCCGTTCCGGCCTTTCTTGCCGATCGATTGTCCTTCTCCGGCCGTATACTTAGGCTTTGATCAAGCGCCCTTGAAGGGGCCGATCCGTCTGTCGTTTCAGCTCGGCAGGCAGGTGCCCGCGAACGAGGGCGCGCCATGGATCGAATGGGAAGCGCTCGTCCGCGACGGGCTGCGCTTCGCCTGGGTACCGCTCAAGGGGATGGATACGACAAACGGGTTTACCGAATCCGGGGCCTTTCAATTCGCCGGACCTCCGGGGCTGGAGCCGGTACGCCTGTTCGGCGTCGAGCGAGTATGGCTGCGCGCGCTGAACCGCGACGGTCGGTTCGGAAACAAGGGGGCGTTGGTTCCAACGGTGCTGCGCGTCGATCGCAATGCGGTCTCCGTCGTCCAGCGGCGGACGCTGCGGGATGAATATCCCGAGCGGACGAGCGACGGCTGGCAGCTATCCGCCGCGCCGGTCGTCTCTCAAGAGGTATGGGTCGAGGAGACGGGGTTCGTGGGCGAGCAGACGCTGGCCGAAATGGACGAGGACCGGTACGAGGCGCATCGGGACAGCGAAGGACGCCAGACGCGCGTTTGGATTCGTTGGCAGGCGGTCGAGACGCTCGCCGGATCGCTGCCGCACGATCGGCATTATACGATCGACGAAGCTTCCGGACGGCTGCGTTTTGGTGACGGCAAATCAGGCATGGGGCTTCCGCTCGCGGGCACCGACAAAGTGCGCGTGACGTACCAGGTCACCGAAGGCGCGCGCGGCAACGTGCCTGCGCGGGCGATCCGGGGACTGCTGCAGCCGCTCGCCTTCGTCGACAGCGTCGGCAATCCGTCGGCGGCCGTCGGCGGCGGCGACGCGGAATCGCTAGCGCGCGCGATGGAGCGCGGTCCGCAGCATGCCCGTCACCGCGGGCGCGCGGTATCCGCCTCCGACATGGAGTGGATCGTGCGGGAGTCGGATCCCTCGATCGCGCAGGTGCGCTGCCTGCCGGGACGGGATGCGCGTCTCCGGCGCGCGCCGGGCAAGGTCGTCGTCGTGGCGCTGCCGCTCGGCGGCCGCGAAGGCGTCGCTTTTTTCCCGGAGATCAAAAAGAAGATCGAGGCCGCGCTTCGGGACAAGGCTTCCAATCTGCTGCTGCAGGGCGGCCGGCTGACGATCATGCCGCCGGCATTGCTAGAAATATCCGTCAAAGCCATCGTGCGGACCGGTAGCGCGGACGATGTCGTACCGACCGAAGCGGCCTGTCTCAAGGCGTTGGACCGGTACCTCGATACGCGCGGCGGACAGATCGACGGACGCGGCTGGCAAATCGGCGAGACGGTCCATGCCTCCGCGCTGTACGGCCTGCTTCAATCGGAACGGACGGTGCTCGAGGTCGAGCTGCTTCATATGAGCGTCGTCGTCATCGAGCACGGCGAGGCGCGTGAGGTGCCCGAATCCGCGCTTCGCGACCTGCCGCACGGCATCGTCGTATCCGGGAGCCATCAGGTTACGGCCCGGCTCGGATAATCGGCGAACGCGCGACGCAAATCCGAAGCGAAACACCATAAACTTAAAAAGGAGGCAAGGCGCCGATGCTGCCCAAGCTGCCGCTTGACGATCGCACATACGAGAGCATTCTGCAGGAAGCACGCCAAGGCATTCAGCGGCGCCTGCCGGAGTGGACCGACGAAAACGCGCACGACCCCGGCATGACCATGCTGGAGCTGTTCGCATGGATCAGCGAGATGCAGCAGTTTTATTTGAGCCGGGTGCCCGATCGCAACCGCCGCAAGTTTCTCGAGCTGCTAGGCGAGTCTCCGCGTCAGGCGACGTCGTCGGCGGCGCTCGCTTCGTTCGACGGCATCCGGGAGACGGTCCGGCTGCCGCGAGGAACGAAGCTGCTCGCCGAGGACCAAACCTTCGAGACCGCCTCATCCACGACGCTTAGACCGCTCGCCGTCGACCGTATCGTCACGCGCACCGAACGAGAAGCCAGCGACCGCACGGCGTCCAATACGCAGGGGGATGTCGCTTTTTATGCGTTCGGCGCGGATGCAAGGACCGGGAGCAGGCTCTACGTGTCGTTCGACCGGGAGCCTCCGGTCGGGGAACCGATCGAGCTGACGGTTTTGCTCGCGGAGGAAGGGGCGCACGGCGGCCCCGACGCTTGGCATCCGATTCCGTTCGACGCTGCCGCGGCGGCTTTGCCGGCAGCATCGGAGGAGGCGTACGCGCCTCCCGTCATCGTGCCGTCCGCAAAAGTTTCCTGGAGAGGCTACGCGTTCGACGAGCAAACCGGCGCCTCCGGATGGCTGCCGCTGGAGACGGTCGGCGACGAGACGCTGCATTTAAGCTTCAGCGGCCGCGTCACGATCCGATTGACTGCGCCGCTTCGCCCGGTTCTCGTCCACCCCGCGAATGACAGGCCGCGCTGGTGGATCTGCTGCGTGCTCGAGGAGGAAGGTTACGAGGAGCCTCCTCGCATCGACCGGATTTTGCTTCACACGGCGCTCGTCGTTCAGCGAGATACCTTGAGCGAGACGATCGATTACGACGTTCCGGAAGAGGGAGCGGTTACGCTTCCCGCGGACACTTATTTGTCGAGGTACGGTCTGTTGCGCGTGCAGGTGCGGGAGCGGGACGGCAGATGGCGGGAATGGCGGGAGGTGCCGGACATCGGCGATGCCGGGCCGGACGACTGCGTTTACTCGGTTAACATGCCGAGCGCGGGCGGCGCCGTCATCCTGTTCGGCGACGGAGAGCGCGGCATGCGTCCGCCAGGCGGACCCGGCGCGGTTCGCCGCATCCATGCGGACAAGACCTTTGCGGACAAACGCTTCATCGGGCGAAGCAACGGCTTGCCGATGCAGCGCTTTACCGTCTACGATCTGGCTTGCCGCCGCCGGGAGCACTTCCTGCTGCAGGTCGGCACGCCGGGCGAGCGTGCGGGCGAATGGCTATGGGAGGATTGGCTGCCGGTCGAGAACTTTGACCGTTCAGGACCGCTCGACCGTCACTACACGTTCGATCCGGATACCTGCGAGATCCGCTTCGGCAACGACGAGCGCGGCGCGATTCCGGCGGCTTGCGACGAGCTCAATCTGTGCCTGGTCGTCTGCGTGCTTGGCGGCGGCGAACGGGGCAACATCAAGCCGAACTTGATGACCGGCTGGGTGTCGGAGGAGCAGCGGGCCTACGGCGTGACCGTGGCCAATGCAGGCTACGGCTATGGCGGGGCCGAGAGCGAGAGCGTGAGCGATTGCATCGCGCGCTTGCAGCAGCGATGGCACGAGCCTTATCGCGCCGTCACGGACGACGACTTCGCAGCGCTCGCGAAGTCGACGCCGGGACTTCGGGTCGCCAGGGTGCACGTCATCCCGGCTTATGCGCCAGGACGCTCCGATCCGGTGCCGCATGCGGTAACGGTCGTCGCCATGCCTTACAGCCGCCGGCCGACGCCGAAGCCGAGCCGCGGATTTTTGCAGACCGTCGCCCGCCATTTGGACGAACGACGGCTGATCGGGACCGAGGTTCACGTGATCGCCCCCGAATATATCAAGGTGACCGTTCATGCCGTCATCGTCGTCGAACCGCAGTTCGCGCACGAGACGAAGCGAATCGCCGCCGTTTTGAACGAATTGCTTAGTCCTTCGGGGAGTCTCAAGTCCGCGGCCGGCTGGCCTTTCGGAAGGCCGGTCTACCGCGGCGACGTCTTCGCCGCGCTCAGCCGGATCGGCGGCGTGGCGTACGTGCAGGATCTATGGCTGGACGGCGAAGGGCGGTACGCAAGCAAAAGTCAGGGAGGCGACGTGCTGCTGCCGCCGAACGGACTCGTCTATTCCGGCGAGCATCGAATCGAGCTGCTGAGCCGTACCCAATTGTAACAGGTCGACAGGAACCGGAGAGGAGGCGAGTAGATGGACGATGAAGCATTATATTTTTCGGTGAACAGGCCCGAGCACTGGAGCCGCCGGGGACAGGCGGAAAACCTGGACGTCGGCGACGCGGTGCGGCTGCGCAGCGACGCGAGATACGGCGTATTGGATACGGCGGCTTTCGGGGAGCTCGAGGGCGTGGGCATGGTAAGCGCGTTTGCCGTCGGCCTGTTCGGGCGTCTCATTCTGCTCGACGACGCCGGCGACCTTTGGACCTATGACAGGCATAGCCGGCATCATGAACGGCTGTTCGTTTCAAGGCACGGCTTGTTTTCCGCCTCCGCGATGCTCGCGGCGACCGGGGACACGCTCATCGTCGCCGATCCGGACGGCGAGCGGATGCTGGCCGCTTACGACGTGAATAGCGGACAGACGCGATGGAGTCGCACGGGGGCGTGGATGGACGGCGTCTATTGCCGGCCGCTGGCCCTTTATGCCGACGTCCGCGGCGTCTACGTGCTCACGTTCGCCGAACAGCCTTCGGAAGAAGAGGCGGCAGCTGCGCCGCTATCCGGCAAGGCGCCGCTGCGTATTTTGAGACTTGGCTTGTCGGGCGGTTTGATCGCCGCAATCGAGGACGATCGGTTTGCGCTAAAGCTGCCCGCTGACGGCGGCAAGCACGGTCAGCCCTTCTTGACCGTATCGCCGCTCGGCGACATGTACGTCTACGACAGCCTGGGCCGCACGCTGTTCGCTTTTTCGGCAGCCGGCGAGCTGTTGACCCGTATGATGCTGCCTCCGCTTTCGTTCGCGGGTTTGGCCGTCGATTCGAGCCGACAGATTTACGTGGGCGACTCGCGCAGCATGGAGTCCGAGGGCGAGGACGACCGGTTTATTTTGCAGTTCGAGGAGTCGGGCGAGCTTATCGGCAAGGTGGGCGGGTTTCGCGGGAAAGCGGACGCGATTCTCATCGACGGCAAAGACCGGATGTACATCCTGAACGGCGAACAGCAGACGCTGGCCGTGCTCGACCTGCAGCCCCAGACGCTGGCGATGCCGGGGGGCGGCGCGCTCGAAGGCTTTTGGCTCTCTTCGGCGTTCGACAGCGCGGACCGGGAGACGGTGTGGCATAAGTTTACGTTAGAAGCCGACATTCCGGACGGGACCCAGCTTCGCGTGCGTTATTTCGCGGACGACACGGGGGTCAGGACGATCGAGGGCAGCATTTGGCGGATCGACGATTGGATCGCGCGAACCGATCTGAACGCCGTCGAAAAGCTCCGCGGACTTCGCGAATTTTGGTCGGAGCCGGTCGTCAATCCGGGCGACGCCTTGTTCTTCGGGGCCAAGGGACGGTACTTGTGGATGCTGGTCGAATGGATCGGCAGCGAACGCAGTACCCCGGCGCTCAGCCGAATGCGCGTCTATTTTCCAAGGCAGACGCTGCTCTCGTACTTGCCCGCGGTCTATCAGCAGGAGTCCGGCGGACGGGGGTTCCTGGAGCGCTATCTGGCGTTGTTCGGCACGTTGTTCGACGAGATGGAGGAACGCATCGACGGCATGGCCAGGCAGTTCGACCGGGAGACGGTCGGCGGCGGGCAGCTGCGATGGCTGGCTTCCTGGCTCGGGCTCGATACGAACGAGTATTGGAGCGACGAAGCGATCCGGCGGCTCATTCGCGCCGCGCCCGATATGTACCGGTATCGCGGCACGCGCCGCGGCATCGAGCGGGCGATCGAGACGCTGACGGGCATGAAGCCGATCATCGTCGAGCCGTCGCAGTACAAGGCGCTTCGCGAACGCGGAGATTGGCGCGCGGTCGTCGACCGGCTGTACGGAAACGATCCATTCACCTTCTCTGTGCTGCTGCATCCGGACCAGGCGCGCAGCGACATGGAGAAGGTGCTGCTCAGGCAGCTGGTGGACGACATCAAGCCCGCGCATACGGAGGCGAAGCTCGAGTGGCTGCAGCCGTGGATGTATTTGGACCTGCATACGTATCTAGGCGTCAACACGGTGTTGGCCGAGCCTTCGATCTTCACGCTGGGCGACGATCGCTCGATGCCTAACGACACGTTGATCGTGGACGCGAACATGAATCGCCGGCTCGACGCGCATATGCGTCTCGGGATGGATTCGGAGATGGAATGACGACAGCGGAGCCGCCGCGCGGTCCGATGATGAGGAGGGGTCTTGACGGATGAGAAAAGCGAGAATGTACCCGTTCGAGCGCAATCGGTATTTTTACGGCAAGCTGCTGACGGTTCGGGACTTCGAGTCGGAGCAAAAGTATTTGAACGATAAACGCAGGCTGCTTAACCGGCTGCTGTTCGGGAGCGGCGTCGTCGCAGGCATGCAAGTCGTCGCCGTCGACGATAAAACCGTAACGGTGGAAATGGGGCTGGCCATCGACTATTCGGGCCGGGAGGTCGTCATTCCTTCGCCTGTCACGCTGAAGCTGTCCATGATCGAGGGCTTTACGAACAACGAATATAAGAAAAACGTCTATTTGTACGTCGCCTATGACGAAAAGGGACGCGAACCCGTTCACTCCGTCGGCAACTCGTCGATCCGGGGCGAGGAAGTCAGCGAATACAACCGCGTGCTGGAGTCTTACCGGCTGTTCGTCAAGGAGGAAGCGCCCGCCCTGGCCAGCTTCGAGCATGTGCGCCTGTTGGAGGATGTCGCCGTGCTGTATCAGGATGCGCATGTCCGAATCTCGCAGCGCATGCCCAAATACGTCAATCCCGGCGACGTCGTCGACGTGACGCTGGTCGTAGAAAAAACGCTGCAGACGGCCAGAGTGGCGGTCAGCTTCGACTACGAATCCGACGGCTTCGATCCGGTCGGCGGAGACGGCAGGCATGTCGACTTCATGGAGCCGGGCGACGGACAGGATACGGAGTATCGGCTGACGTATAGCGTCAAGGCGAAGGACCGGCCGGACACCGTCGCCAAGCTGGCATTGCCTCCGCAGTCGGTGACGCTGACGATCGGCGACCAGCGCGTGCCCATCGATCATGCCGCCGTCCATCACGTGGACATTATTTCACAGCCGGTCATGGAGCGTATTCTAAAATCCTGGTACGAACGCTCGCTGGACCAGGCGGCAGAAGGCTCGGCAGACCAGGACCTGTGTCTCGCGAAAATCGGATTGCTTCAGCTCGGATCTACTTATATGATCGAGCAGGTCGAGCGCGTGCCTTTCGGCGAATACGTACCGAACGCTTCCTTGCTGCAGCGGTTGTCCCATACGGACCGGGCAGGCTCGCTACACCGTTTTTTTGCCGAGTCGCAGGCTTACGATCTCGAATACGACGCGAAGCCCAAGCTGGACGTCCATTATCATCCGGAACGGAATGCGTTCGACTTCAAGCTTGGCATTCCGCGTCCGCAGGCGATTCAGGACGAGATTGCCACGGGCACGATCGAAGTGCCGCTCGAATTGAACGCCAAGACGGGCTTGAAGTTTTTCTCGCGCGGCAGGCGCAATTACGTGACGGACGAGATCAAGCACGGGCTCGGCGCCGGACAGGTGACGATCCTCGTGGGCCTGGCGCCTCAAGAAACGCTGAAGGCTTCGATCTATTACGGCGTTCAGGACGTGTTCAAAGGCACCGAGTACGAATCCGACGTGCCGAACGTCGACTTCGGCACGATCGTCTATCCCGAGCAGGGCAGCTTCCGCATCGGCATGCGCCTCAACGGCTCGGCCGAGTCTGACAAATTGAACATTCGCTGGTGGGCGTTTAAAAAGCTGCAAGAAGGCGCGGAGGGCGCAGGAGATTCGCCTGCCGAGACGGCTCTCTATCGCGAGGCGGCGCCGGGCAAGGAATAGACTTGACGTTTTCAATTAACTGATTCGTCTTTCCGTCGTTTCGCCCTGAAAGATGGTTGAAGGAAGGTCCTTATTCAGATCAAATCCAGGACCGTCTATCATGCAAATGTACACGATAGACGGTCCGATCCCGCTCGTTTCCTCGCTTATCGGGCAAAAGTGCAGGATTTTCACCCCAAACAGTCGAGATCCTGCTCGGAGAGGCGATCTATCGTGCATTTTTGCACGAGAGATCGCCAAACTCAATATGCAGGGCTTGGATGATGTACTTTTGCAGGCTAGGCTGTCTCACAGGGGTGTACGATCCCTTTGAGCCAGCCTATTTTTTTGGCATCCTTCTCGCGTGAAAGCTTATAATGCTTACGCCCATGTAAATATCCCCTTACTTCAGGATCGACGATCGTTCCTGAGACAAGGGGATAAGGGTGAACGGGTAGAGCGAGCTTAAATCTGGAAAGGGCCAATCGTCAGGCGAACGGGCTTGCCGTTGTTGTAATTAAAGCTGTAAAGGAAACCGTTCCATTCAAAGGACATCGTATAGAGCTTTCCGAGGCTATCGGTTTTTACGCCTTTGACGGCCGCCTTCTGCAGACGATCGAGAAGCGATGTCATGACGTATTTGTTCCAGGTCCGGACAAGCGTGACGGCATACGCTTCCGGATTGTCGGGGTCGGACTCCAGCTTGAAGCTGAATTGGACGCCGCTGTATACGAGTTCGATCGGCGCCGCCAGCACTGAATCGGCTTCGGGAACTTCGTTCAAGCCGTCGATCGAAGGGAGGACAATGTTCGTAGCGGTCGCATTACTCGAACTTCCGTTGGTTGCGGTGCCGCTGCCTGTAGTCGAACTGTTGGCGGCAGTTCCCGGGACCGATTTGGAAAGCGCGACGACTTTATTCGCCGTTGAGCCGGATTTTCCGTTCGTTGCGGCATTTGTTCCTGTATTCGCAGCTGCGCTCTGCTGCCCGCCGCTTGCGCCGCTTGCGCCGCTCCCCGTGCCGCCGTTCGCGGCAGAATCCGACGTGCTGCCTGCATCGGTTCCGGCTTCCGTTCCCGTGCCGGAGCCCGCACCCGCGCCGCTATCTTTGCCGGCCCCGGTATCCGCGCCTGTACCGGCACCAGCGCTCGCGCCGGCGGCCGCGCCGCTCTCGTCATTGCCTGCGCCGGAAGCGTCGCCGCCGCTCGCACCGGCAGCCGCACTGCCGTCGCCGCCTCCCGCGGTTGCACCTGAAGCGGCCCCATTGCCGCCGGCCCCGTTGCCGGAAGTCGCTCCCCCGCTAGCGCTGCCGTTCGTACCCGCGGCCGTGCCGCCGCTTGCGCCTGTTGCCTCACTGCCGTCGCCGCTCCCAACGCCTGCGCCGGCCGCAGCGCCGCCGTTCGCGCCTCCGGCCGCTTCACCGCCGGTTCCCGCGCCTGCGCCGGACTCGGCTCCGCCCGTCGAATCAGGCGCAGCGGCCCCGTCGTCAGCCCCTGCATCTGGCTCTGCATCCGTCTCCGCATCCGTCCCCGCCGCAGGCGCATCCGGCGCTCCAAGCTTCTCCTGCAGCGTCGCCGCAGCCATCGAGAGGAAGCCGGCAGGATCCGCTTGCCCGGCGCTGAACAATCCTTTGTAGACGACCGTGCCGTTTG
This sequence comes from Cohnella sp. OV330, assembly GCF_900112065.1. Taxonomy (GTDB): domain Bacteria; phylum Bacillota; class Bacilli; order Paenibacillales; family Paenibacillaceae; genus Cohnella. The sequence continues at coordinate 119,014 of NZ_FOKE01000004.1, read as the reverse complement.
CGTCGAGCAGCGCGCCGAAGCCTTGATATTGGTCGGCGCGAAACGTTCCCTTGTAGAGCGGCGTGCCGTCCGCGTTAAACGCTTCGCCTTCGCCGTCGCGCTGGCCGGCCACGAAAGAGCCGGTATACAGTGCGACGCCTTGCTCGTTGAGCAGCGAGCCCGTTCCCTGATAGCGCCCGCGTTCGAACGTTCCTTTGTATACCGGCGCGCCCGAGGCGGCGTATTCGGTTCCTTCTCCGGACAGCAGCCCGCTCGCAAATACGCCTTCATATAGCAGCGCGCCGCCTTTATATTGCTTGCCGGCGCCAGCGTAGAGACCGCCCGCAAAATCGCCTTCGTAAACGAGCTTGCCGTCGTCGCCGTACAGCTTGCCCGCGCCTTCATAAAGTCCTTTGACGAAAGCGCCGGCATAAAGCGGCTTGTCCTTGGCGGCGTAGAGCGTGCCGTCGCCTTCGTACTTGCCCGCGGCGAAGCCGCCTTCGTACAGCACGCTGCCGTCCGGCGCGTAAAGCGTGCCCGCGCCGTCGTACGCGTCGGCGGCGAACCCGCCGCGGTACAGCAGCGTCCCGTCGGCCGCGTACGCTTCGCCAGAGCCGGCTCGCACGCCTTTGTCGAAGTCCCCGAAATAGATCAGCTTGCCGCCGTCGCCGTACAGCTTGCCGACGCCGCTGAACTGACCGCTGGCGAGCGGTCCGGCATAGACGAGGTTGCCCGCGCCGTCCACGATTTTGGCGTTGCCGGTGTAGCCCTTCTCGAGCGCCGCGGACGCTTCCATCGAAGGCGTGCGCGAAAACCACCGGTCGACGAAAGCGGGCGGATTGATGAACCCGAAGTAGGCGATCGCGAGGCCTATGAGCACGATTAGCACGACGAGCTTTTTGGCGATATAGTAACTGCCGATCTTCCAATAGTTGTCCAGCGACCGCAGACCGCTCCCGAGCACGGTGCGGGCCCATTGAATGAGCCATTTGAGCAACATCTTCGGCAGCTTCGCGGATTGCTTGAGCGGCCGCATGATTTTCCGTTGGATCGGCTTGATAAACGGCTTAAGAATCGATTCGATCATAATTAGGGCACCTGTATCGTAAATTGGCCTGGCGAACTTAACTGGATGACGCCGCCGTAGCTGCACATGCACTTGGAGGAATTATTCAGCGCGGGCATGTTGGCGACCATCACGGTCGGCGATCCCGGCGCCCAAGGCGCTGCCGTCACCGGCGCGCAAGGCATAGGCGTCAAGGCGCCGAACGCCGCGGCGGTCGCCGAGGCGACGAGGGGGTTGGCCATCGAATTGCACATGCCGAACGGCATGATGTTCACGAACGGCTTGTTGTCCATAATGTTGGCGATCGGCATGGCGGTCATCGTCCGGTTGGCCGGCAGCACATTTAATACGGAGGGGGCAGCACCGAACGAACATTGCATCGTCGCTCCGCCGCACACTAGTTGTCCCACGCCCGGTTCACGCTCTCTTCACGAAAATGGTGGAAGCTGTAAAAGCTATATTCATAGTAACTCAATTCTCGAAATCTGTCATTTTGAGTTGCAAGGGGGTGAATTAAGGAAGAACTTGTAGTACGATAAAAATAGAAAGAATCATTCGTGAATTCCTATTAAATAAGAACAGTCGCACACAAAGGCGGGCGCCGATTTTCGATGAAAAAACTTGCTGTACTGCTGTTGTTGGTTTCGCTGGCGATGTCCGGTTGGTCAGGCTTCGTGCTCGCAGAGCGCGGGGACCGGAGCGAAGCGCCTTGGAAAACGTCCGAGAACCTGCTTAATTTATCGCAGGCCTCTGCCGGCGGGGACGGCTCGCTTGCCGTGGTGAGCGATTCCAAGCAAAAGATCAAACGGCTGGGCGCGGACGGGACGCTCATCGGGCAGATGTCCTTTGCGGCGGCCGAACGCGGGGCGCGGGTCGACTTCAACGAAGCGGTCGCGGACGCCGACGGCCGCATTTATGCGCTTGCGACGGTGCTCGATTCGTACGGCCTCTACGTGCAGAGCGAGCGCATCGTCCGTTACGACCGCAGCGGCAGCGGCGGCCAGGTGCTTTACGAGCGAAAAGGGGACGGCACGAGCAAGCGGATCGGACAGATCAAAGGCTTGCAGCTGTCGGGCGGCTCCCTGTATTTTTACGAGGCGGATGCCGACAAGCTGCAGTTGAAGCGGATCGGCTTGCCTGAAGGATCGCCGGAGAACGTATTCGCGTTCACGCTTCCCAAGGATCGCTATTTGTCCGAGATTACGGGCACGGAGCCCGGACAAATCTACTATACGACGCGCAGGGGGAGCATTTATCAGGTATCCCCTGAAGGCGTCAGCGCCAAGCTGTATCCGAGCACGACAAACGCAAACACCTCGAAAAATTTCCCCGAGCTGCCGACGCTCCGGACCGACGGATCCCTTATGTTCGTAGACCGGCTCGTGAATGCGGTCACGACGCTGGACCCGCTCGCCCCCGATCAGACCAAGACGGTACTGGACGATGCCGCGCTGCAGCGCATCGCGCCGGGGCTGGACAGCTACGAGATTATGGATGTCAAACAGACGCCGACCGGCTTTGCGGTCGTGCTGAACGATCGGATTTTGCTGCTGTCCGCCGACTTCTCGCCGGCAGGCCAAGTCTCCAAGGTCGTCTTCGACAGCAAGACGCTTTGGAACCAGCGCCTGCTTTGGGCCGTCTTTTGGCTGGGCTTGCTGCTGCTCGTGTTTTCCGTCCGTTTTTTCCATATTCACGTACTCGAACGGCGCACGTCTCTTTTTATCAAGCAGGTGCTTGCCACCGTGCCCGCCATCTTGATCGCGATGATTCTCCTCTCGAACTTCATTTATAACAGCTTTTCCGCGCGGATGGAGACGCAGATGCAGCGCGAGCTCGCGCTGCTCGCGCGCAACGGGCAGAATTTGATCGACGGCGACCGGCTCGCGCGGCTGCAGTCGCCCTCCGATTACCGCAATGAAGATTACATGGCCATCCGCGCCAAAATGAACTTCCTGTTCGAAGGCGAGGACAGCGAGCAGCGGCAAGGCTTGTACAGCACGTTGTACAAATATGAAGAGGGCCAGATTTATATCGTCATGGACGACGACGACGGCGTCAATATGTTCAAGCCGTTCGAAAAGAGCGAGGAAAACGAAGCCGTGCTAAATCAAGGCGTCGTCCGAACAGGCCAGTGGGAGGACGCGGAGGGCAAGTGGCTGTACGCCATCGGCCCGGTCTACGACAGCGCCGGAAAAATCGTCGGCGTTTACGAGACCGGGCGCGACCTTAGCGTGCTTCACCGCGAGAACCGGAAGATTTATTACAATATTATCGAAAATATATTGATGATAACGGCTGGCCTCGTGGTGCTCATCGTGATCGTCACGTTCGTGCTGCTGTCGCCGATCCGCAAGCTGAGACGCAGCGTCATGGCGATGGCGAACGGCGACTGGGACGTCGAGGTCAAGCTGCGCAACCGCGACGAAGTCGGAGATCTCGGCGTGCAGTTCAACCGGATGGCGCGTTACATAAGGCAGCATATTGCCGACATTACGTCGTTCAGCGAGGCGTCGTACCGGTTCGTGCCGCAGCAATTTTTCCACTCGCTCGGCAAAAAGGGCATTCTCGACATCCGGCTCGGAGACCAGATTCAGAAAAACATGGCGGTCATGGTCGCCAACCTGCGAGAGTTCCGGCAGCTGTCGAAGACGCTGAGCCCGAAGGAAAACTTCGATTTCATGAACTCATTCCTCCGGCGCTTCGGACCGATCGTGCGGCAGGAGGACGGGCTCATCAGCAAATATTTGGGCGCAGGCTTTATGGCGCTGTTCCCTGGCTATGCGGAGGAGGCGATCCAGGCGGCCGTGGCGATCCGCCGCGAGCTGTCGGAGTACAATCAGCACCGGCGCAGCTCCGGCTACGCGACGGTCGACATCGGCATCGCGATTCACAAGGGGCCGCTCATGCTCGGCATCATCGGCGAGGAGCGGCGCTGGGAAGGCAATGTCATCTCCGACGACGTCCAGCGCACGACGATGCTCGAGCAGATCTCGGAGATCGTGGGCTGCTGCATCGTCGTCACGCGCGACTATTACGAGCAGCTGCGGTCGCCGGAGCGGTTCATGCATCGCTCGCTCGGCCGGATCAGGCTCGAGAGCAGCGACGAGGCGATGGAGCTGATCGACGTGTACGAAGGCGACCCCGAGCAGCAGCGGGCGGCCAAGGAGCGCACGAAGGCGCTGTTCGAGCGCGGTTTGGCTTTGTGCCAGGCGGGACGTTTCTACGACGCCCGCGAGACGTTTGTCGAAGTGATCAAGCAAAACCGGATGGACAGAGCCGCCAAGCTCTACTTCTACTTGTGCGACGAATATTATCAGAAGGGCGCGGGCGCCGGCTGGAACGGCACGCTGGCGGTCTGACGCGACGTTGGCGCTTGACGCCTGGCGGATCGTCAGGTCAAGCATCGACGGAGCCGAGAAGCGGAGGTTTCAAAATTGGCTATAGTGGAGTCGGTCGTGCGCCGCATCGATTCGCGCGAGGCTGCGGACGCGGTCGTCGCTTTTCTTATTTCGCCGCAGGCGTTCGATGACGAGCGCCCTACGCCCGGCGAAGAGGAGCATTTCCGAACGCTGCCTTATTTGGCGCTGGAGGGCAAGACGATCTACTGGTACATGACGGACAGCGCCGGCGAGGTCGTCGCCGTCACGGGCGCCGCGCCGAACGAGCAGCGCACGGGCGGTTATACGTGGGATTATCTCGTCGTGCGAAGAGATTACCGTCGCGGCGGCGCGGCCTTGCGCCTCGCGGGAGCCATGCTAGAATATTTGCGCGAGCAAGGGGCCCGATATTTGGTAACCTATACTTGCGATTTGCCTGTATACGCGGGCGTGAGGCGCTTGTTCGAACGTTTGGGCTTCACGATGAACGGCCGCTTGCCGGATTATTACTTTGACGGCGAGGACCGGTTGATCTATTATCTGGATCTGCGCAAGCCCGGCCGTTCGGAGATGCAACAGTAGAAAGAAGTGACAGTCATGAATATGGCGCAAGCCCTCGGCAGATTGGGCGTTCGTGCGGAGGACCGGCGCAAGCTGCGGTTGATGACCCCCATATTTCTAATTTGCGGCATCGCCGAAGCGCTTACTTACAACGGCTTCATTACCTTGTTCAGCCAACGGTTCGGCAGCGAATATTTGCCCTACTTGTACACGGCTGAAGCCTTCATATTGCCGCTTGAGGCGTGGTTCATGAGCTGGCTGGCCATGAAGCTGTCCAAGCCGGCTTTGATGAAAACGATGTACGCCGTCATGACGGCGATTTTGCTTGCGGATACGGGCGTTCTGGCAGCGCTGAAGCTGGCGGATCTGGACGCGCGCTGGTTTTATCCGGTTTTGTTCCTCACTTCGAGCTTTGTCGTGCGCCAGCAGACGGTGCTGCTGTGGAGCCTGGCCGTCGATGTGTGCCCGACGCAGCAGGCGAAGCGGCTTATGCCGCTTTTTGTCTCCGGCGCGACGCTTGGCGGCGCGGCCGGCGGTCTCGCCACGCAGATGCTCAGCCCGCTCGGCGCTGAATGGGTATACGGCTTGGGTCCCCTGCTTCTGATTGCGGCTTCGTTCAACTACCGCAAGGCGATCGTGCAATATTTGGTGCCGCTCGCCCTGAAGGCACAGGCCGCCGCGGAGGACGAGGGCGCGTCTTCGTTCATTTATATGAAACGCACGTTCCGTTCCCCTTTCTTGCTCGGCGTCATGGGGCTCATGACGTTGATGCCCGCGCTTTACTACTTGGCGGAGTTTCTGTTTTTGAATACGGCGCACGCGTCTTATCCGGACGAGCAGCAGTTCGCGCGCATGTTCGGCATCGTGTCGACGCTGCTCTTTTTGCTGGCGTTTGCCGTCCAGCTCGTGTCGGGCAAGCTCGTCGCCTGGTTCGGCGCGAGCGGGATGCTCGTGGCGATCGCGGCGGCTTACGCGGCGGCTTTCGGCTTGTCGGCCGTGCTGCTCGGGAGCGAGACGGCGGCCGTGACGGCCGCTGCCGGCGCGTATATGCTTACGAACGTCTTAATCTTTTACTCGGCGGAGCCGTCTTACCAGCTGTTTTACAAGACGCTGCCGATGCAGCACCGGGACGGCTACCGGTATGCGGCGCAGGGGCTGGCATCCTTTTTCGGCATTTTGCTCGGCGCGGGGCTGCAGTCGCTGCATAAGGCGGCGGGTTTCAGTTTTCCGATATTGGCGGCGGTCGGGGCCGGCGCCGCGCTGCTGTTGACGGCGCTCGCCTGGACGGTGCGGCGTCTTTATATGCGAGAGCTGGTGAGAGGCGTCCAGACGCTCGGGCTGGACGACCGGGAACTGATGGACTCGTACCGCGAGTTTTTCAGCAATACGAAGGCGATGGGCGCCGTGCTGACGCTGCTTCGGGACGAGCAGGAAGGCGTGCGGCAGATCGCCGCGGACATCGTCGGGCGTACGCAGGACGAACGATATGTGCCGGAGCTGCTCGAGCTGCTGGGCGACGAGAGTCCCGGCGTGCGGACGGCGGCGCTGCGGGCGATGAAGCTGACGGGCGCCGATCTTCAGGCGCTCGTGCGGATTGGCGCCGTGCTGGAGGACGAGGATCCGGCCGTGCGGGCGGAGGGCGTCAGGCAGATGGCGCAGATGAAGCACTTGTCTTCGCAGGCGTTTTTCTTTTTGCGGATGAAGCTGCTGGATCCGCATCCCGCGGTCGTCGCAGAGGCGGTCAAGGCGATGTATGCGCTGGAAAGCGAATCGAGCTACGAAGCTTGCTTCGAGGCGATCGAGCGGCTGCTCGGGCAGGGCGGCGAACCCGCCGCCCATGTGTGCGGCGTCGTGGCGGAGCTTCGGCTGGAGCGATTCGGGGAATCGGTCGAGCGGCTGCTGCAGGACACGCATCCATCCGTTCGGCTCGCGGCGACGTCATGCCTCGGCAAGCTCGGCGCGGCGCATGTCGTCCCGCAGCTGCTGGAGCGCCTGCCGGCGGGGGACCAAGAGCTGATGCGAGTCACGGAGCAAGCGTTGATCGATATGGGCCACCTGTCGATTGAGCCGCTGCTCTCAGCCTTGCCTGGCGCGCATGCGCAGATTTGGCGCGTCGCGATCGGCGCGCTAGCCGTGCTGCTGCCCGAGGACGACATCCGAGGGAGGCTGACGGACGAGGCGCTGCGGCGGATGGGCGGACTGGACAAGGTAGCGGGCTATGCGTCCGCCTTTCGCGCGGTCGGCAGGGAAGAGCTTGCCGAGCTTGCGGCGCTTCGTTTCAACGGACAGCGCCAGCGGATCCTCGAAGGCGTCTGGTCTTTGCTCGTGCGACTGACCGACGAGCAGGTCGTCGCTTCGATCAGGCGAGCGCTGGCGGACGCCGACGACGAGACGAAGAGCAGCGGGCTGGAGGTGCTCGCCGAAGGCGCCGGAGACCGGCGGCTGGCGCAGCGGCTCTCAGTCGTGCTTCAAACGGACTATGACGATCGGGGACGGCTGTCCGCGACGATAGAGGAGGCGCGGACAGCGCTTGAACATGCGTCGCGTTCGGCGGACGATTGGTGGCCGGAGATGGCGGCGGAAGCGGGAAGGGAGCGTGGCGGTCAAGTGGAAGCGCAAGGGGCGCTCGGCAGGCTCGGCAAAGTCATATATTTGAAAAACGTGCCGTTTTTCGCGGATTTGACGCTAGAGGAGCTCGGCCTCATCGCCGGCATCGCATCGGAGCGCGTATTCGAGGACGGCGAGGCGCTGCTGCTTCGGGGTTCGACCAGCGACGCGCTCTATGTCATCGTGGACGGCAACGTGGAATTGACGAGCGTCACTGCGGCGGGACTCGAAGCGACGCTTGGCGTGCTGGGGGCGGGCGAAGTGTGCGGCGCCACGTCGGCGCTGGACGAATCGGCGTCGACGGTATCGGCTCACGCGCTGCTCGGCGACGTGCGTGCGCTCGGCTTGCAGCGGGAGGCGCTAACCCGGCTCGTCCGGCTTTACCCGGACATCGGCCTTGGTCTTCTAAGGGCGTCGCTGGCCCGCGTGCGGCTGCTTGAAGAAATGCTGATGCGGATCGACTCGTAATCTAGCCCCTTCGCGAATACTGCATGAGGCAATGCGCCCGGTCGGCCCGTTTGCGCAGGATTCAGTCTCTGCTGCGAATGACGAGCAGCGAGCCGCTGCGCAGCGAGATGAAGCCTTCTTCTGCAGACAGCAAGTTGCTGACGCCGAGCGACATGCCTTGGCGCAGCGTGGCGTCCTGCAGCGGATAGGCAAAGCCGGTAAGTGTAACGCCCGTCACCTCCGAAGTCAGCGGGAGCAGGGACACGTAGGGATAGCGGTGGTCTGCCTGCAGACGGCTGCCTGCGGTCAGCAGGCGAATCTCGTTGTGCGCGTCCACGAGCAAAGCCTCGGCGCCGGCTTCGTTCGCGACGGCGAGCAGCTGGACGTTGGCCAGGCTGTGGTCGAACCGGGTGCCGAGTCCGCCGGCGATGACGATGTCCCGGTAACCTCGCGCCAGCGCTTCCCGGAGCGCGAGCTCGGTGTCGGACCAATCCTTGTCCACCGCGTCGTACTCGGCCGTCTCCTTCGCTTCGGCGCGAATCCGCGCAAGCGCATCCGCATCCACCGAATCGAAGTCGCCGAGCGCCAGGTGAGGCGCGATTCCGTTCTGTATGAGATAAAAGGCGCCTTTGTCCGCGCCGATGAGATAGTCGCCCGGCTGCGCGAGCGCGAGGCTCCAAGGTCCAAGGCTGCCTCCCGTATAGATGACGGCGCGCCGGGTCGAAGGTTGCTGTGGCAAGGCTGTTTCCTCCTGCTGGTCATTTGCGGCTGGGGCCGCGTCTTTATTCAGTATAATGGCAGAAGCGACGAGATGCGATGGACGGCCCCTTGTTTTTGGTTCAAATTCTCCGTTGCGGCCCGCACGCGGTTGCCGATACAATATATGAGGCGGTTCGCGGACTTCGCATGCAGGGCGCCGCCTCGACTAGAGAAACGGCCGGGGGTTATCGTTTTGACTTTGGACGTATTTGAATGGTTCAGCATTATAGGCACCATCGCCTTCGCCGTGAGCGGCGCGATCGTCGCGATGGAGGAGCATTACGACATGCTGGGGGTGTTCGTGCTAGGACTCGTGACCGCGTTCGGCGGCGGGGTCGTGCGCAATCTGCTCATCGGCGTGCCCGTCACGACGCTCTGGAGCCAAGGTCTGCTTTTGAAGACGGCGGTATTTTCGATCGTGATCGTGTTCGTGCTCCCGACCGCATGGATTTATCATTGGAAAAGAAGCGAGGCGTTTTTCGACGCCATCGGATTGGCAGCGTTCGCGATTCAAGGGGCGCTGTACGCCGTGGAGGCCGGTCTGCCCGTCAGCGCCGTCATGGTCGCCGCGATGATGACCGGCATCGGCGGCGGGATGATTCGCGATATTATGGCCGGCCGCAAGCCGCTCGTGCTCCGCGACGAGATCTATGCGGTGTGGGCGCTGCTCGCGGGACTGGCCGTCGGGATCGGGCCGATGCGGGTCGCTTGGACGCTGCTTGCGCTTTTCGCGGCGACCGTAACGATGCGGATGCTGTCGGTTCATTATAAATGGCGGCTGCCGCGCAGGAAGCTGCATGCATACGGCAGATATGACGGGTCGGCTGCAGAAGAAGGGAAGGGATTGTAAGCATGTATCGCGTATTGTTCGTTTGCCTGGGCAACATTTGCCGCTCGCCGATGGCCGAAGCAGTATTCCGGGACCGGGTAGAGAAAGCGGGACTTACGGGATCGATCGAGATCGACTCCTGCGGCACCGGGGATTGGCACCTAGGCAAACCGCCGCACGAAGGCACCCGCCGCATCTTGGACGGTCAAGGCATCTCTTATGAAGGCATGCTGGCGCGCGGCATTCGGGCCGATGACGGAGAGCGATTCGATCTGCTCGTCGCGATGGACGAGAGCAACGTGAAGGCCATTCGCGAGGCGCTCGGTATAGAAGCGAAGGCAGAGATCGTGCGCTTCCTTTCGTTCGTGCCCGGCGCGCGTTTGGCGGATGTGCCGGATCCCTACTACACCGGCGACTTCGAAGAAACGTACGCGTTAATTAGCGAAGCGAGCGACAGATTGCTCGCGCATTTGCTGGAAAGCGGCAAGGTTAAAACGAATCTTGGGTGAGGCGTAAATGAACGATGCCGAGACATCTTGTCTCGGCATCGTTTATTTACTTAAATTTACGATAAAACGCTTCTTCGCTCATCTCAGTTTCTTGAAATGCGTTTTTGTATTTCTCAACGTTGCTCACGGCAACAATGCGACCCGCTTTTAACTGAAAAATAAAGGGTTCGATAATTCCATAGTAATTCGGACCGCCTCGCCGCTTTGCGCAAGGGTAAAAATATATTCCTCGCCGACAACCAACGTTGCCAGCAAAGGGGCTTTTACTTTTCCGAGACTACCGCCGCTTACCGCGACGCTAATTTCGCTGCCAACCGCTAAATCTCCTTTTAACGCTTTTGATACAAGGATACGATAATTTGTTCCTGAGACTGCAACTCCATCAACGACTCTTCCTGTAATAACGATAGGCGCATTTAGTATAGCGACATCAATATTGGTCGCTATAGCCTCATCACGACCGGAATTCGTTCTGTTGCTTATAAAAGACTGGCCATAAAATAATACTGTAGCGAGAATGAGCGCAACGATTGCAGTCAGACTCAAACTGCGGTAACGATAAGACTTCAACACGGTCACTCCTTTCGGTATTAAGGCAGGGTTATTAAAAGGGTATTAAAAAAGCAGCCGGCGAAGTCAAGTTATCCATGACTTGTCCGACTGCTTTTTTCGTTACATATGCGCCTTCGGCCCGAGAAACGCGCCGAGCGCTTCCGGCAGCTCCTTCTGCCAAAAGCCCCACTTGTGCTCGCCGTCCTTTTCCCGGTAATCGACGAATGCGCCCTTGTTCTCGAGGATCCGCTTGGCCGCCCGGTTCAGCTCGACGAAGTTATGAACGCCGCGCTCGGTCTCATAGGCGGTCTCCTGCAGACCTACGGTCATCCAGGCGGAGAGCCAGGACAGGTCGCCGGCTTCCTTCATCTGCGCGATCGAAGCGCCGTAGTACGCGCCGGACAGCGAGAGGAGCCGATTGAACAGGTCCGGACGCCGAAGGGCGATCGACAAAGACACGGTAGCTCCTAGCGAGTCGCCGGCGAGCAGGCGGGCGTCCGCGGAAGGGCGGGCGGCGAACGTTTTCTCGACAAAGGGAACGAGCTCGTCGACCCAGAAATTCAAATACGCTTCGTGCCGCTCGCTGCCCGGCAAATACTCCTCGGTTCGGACCGATTTGTCGACGTCGACGGCCGCGATGATGAAAGGCTCCCAGCTCTCTTCAAGTATGAGGCCATGGGAGATCGTGGCGATTCTGCCGAAATTGAAAAAATCTTCTCCGTCCTGGCAATAAACGACCGGATAGCTGAGCCACTCCTGGTACCCGGGGGGTAAATAGAAGCGGACCGCGCGTTCGCCGGCTTGCAGGTAATTGCTGGGAACCGTGTGCTTGACGACGGTTCTGCGGACAGGCGTATCGGACATAGATCATCGTTCCTTTCTCGGGCCCGATTCGGGTATGACAGCGCCCCGGCATGGGCAAAACATAGGAATGTTCGTTGCCGCGCTTGCCATTTTAAGGACGGCCGATCGGGATTTGTATTAATGTGTTATACAACAAATTTGAAACTGTACTAGAAACATATTGCGCTTTCAACGGCGAAGAAATCAATAAATATGCCTTTTTTGCTTTGACCAAACCACTAGGGCAGCTATATAATAATTCTATAACAGAAACCCCTCTTCCACAATTCATGACGAGGAGATGTAACGATGAGCAAAGGATCTTTGGACGCACCGGCCAAGCCGGGGCAGCAAGCAGCGCATATTGTGCATTCGGAAGACGTCACGCCGCTTCAAGTATTGTCCCCCGAAGGCGAAGTGGTCAATGCGGCAGCGATGCCGAACCTGACCGACGAGCAATTAAAGGAAATTATGTACCGCATGGTATTTACCCGCACGTGGGACGACCGCGCCGTCAACCTGGGCCGTCAAGGCCGCCTGGGCTTCTACGCGCCGGTCTCCGGCCAGGAAGGCACGATGGTCGGCAGCGAATACGCCTTGACCAAGGAAGACTTCGTCTGCCCGGGCTACCGCGATATGCCGCAGCTCGTCTGGCACGGCCTGCCGCTGTATCAGGCGTTCCTGTATTCCCGCGGTCACCAGCACGGCGGCCAGATTCCCGAAGGCGTGAACGTGCTGATGCCGCAGATCATCATCGGCGCGCAGATTCTTCACGCGACCGGCGTCGCCATGGGCTTCAAGCTGAAGAATGAAAAGCGCGTCGCCATTACCTACACCGGCGACGGCGGCTCCTCCGAAGGCGACTTCTACGAAGGCATGAACTTTGCCGGCTCGTTCAAGCTGCCGGTCATTTACTTCGTTCAAAACAACGGCTATGCGATCACGACGCCGTTCGCCAAGCAGACGGCCGCCCAGTCGATCGCACACAAGGCGCTCGCGGCGGGCATCCGCGGCGTGAAGATCGACGGCATGGACGTGCTGGCGGTCATCTCCGCCGTGCAGGAAGCTGCCGAGATCGCCCGCGAAGGCGGCGGCGCGACGCTGATCGAAGCCGTCACGTACCGCTTCCGCCCGCACTCGATGTCCGACGACGCGACCAAGTACCGCACGAAAGAAGAAGAGCAGGAGTGGGCGCTTCGCGATCCGCTCGTGCGCTTCGGCAAGTACCTTGAATCGAAGGGCCTGTGGTCGGAAGAGGACACGGCTCGCGTTAAGGAAGAGGCCAAGGCTGCGGTTAACGAGCATATTAAGAAGGCCGAGCAGACCGAGAAGATGACGGTCGCGGGGCTGATCGACTCGATGTTCGAGACGACGCCTCCGCATCTCGAAGAGCAAAAAGCCGATTTCTAAACAGATACCCGCGGCAGCGCGCGGACGGTTCTTCGTCCGGCGCCCCCGGTACGGGCCAGCTTGAAGCCGGTCCGTTCAATATATATGGTACAGCCGCTATGATCGCGGCCGTCATCCTCTAGATGGGAGAGAACAAAATCCAATGGCGCAAATGAACATGATTGAAGCGATCAAGGACGCGTTGCGCGTCGAACTGAAGCGCGACCCCGGCGTCCTGCTCTTCGGCGAAGACGTCGGCAAGGTCGGCGGCGTCTTCCGCGCGACGGAGGGTCTCCAAGCCGAATTCGGCGAGCAGCGCGTATTCGATACGCCGCTGGCCGAGTCCGCGATCGGGGGCCTGGCTGTCGGTCTCGCGACCCAAGGCTTCCGCCCGATCGCCGAGATTCAATTCGTAGGCTTTATTTATGAGGCGCTCGACCAGATGTTCGTGCAGGCCGCGCGCCTGCGCTACCGTTCCGGCGGCCGCTACAACGCGCCGATCGTCTTCCGCACGCCATTCGGCGGCGGCGTCAAGGCGGCCGAGCTGCACACCGACTCGCTCGAAGGTCTGGCTATCCAGACGCCGGGCATCAAGGTCGTCGTGCCTTCGAATCCCGCGGACGCCAAGGGCCTGATGATCTCCGCGATCCGGGACAACGATCCGGTCTTTTTCATGGAGCACTTGAACCTGTACCGCGCGTTCAAGGACGAAGTGCCCGAAGGCGAGTACACGGTTCCGCTCGGCAAGGCGAACGTCGTTCGCGAGGGTAAGGATATTACGATCATCGCGTACGGCCTGATGGTACACACCGCGATCAAGGCAGCCGACGAGCTGGCCAAAAACGGCGTATCCGCAGAGGTCATCGACTTGCGCACGCTCGTGCCGCTCGACATCGATACGATCGTCGCGTCGATCCAGAAGACGAACCGCGCGATCGTCGTTCAAGAAGCGCAGAAGACTTCCGGCGCCGCCGCCGAGATCATCGCGCAGATCAACGAAAAAGCGATTCTCCACCTGGAGGCGCCGGTTCTCCGCGTCGCGGGTCCGGATACGGTGTATCCGTTCGCGCTGATCGAGGACGCCTGGCTGCCGACGCCTGCACGCATCGTGAAGGCCGCCAACCAAACGCTTCAGTTCTAAAGTGAAGGAGGGATAGCGCATGGCTAGATTTGAATACCGGTTCCCGGAGCTCGGCGAAGGTCTGCATGAGGGCGAGATCGTCAAAATGCACATCGCTGCCGGACAAGCCGTTACCGACGAAGACATCTTGATGGAAGTACAAAACGACAAGGCCATCATGGAAGTGCCTTGCCCGGTCAACGGCAAGGTGCTTGAAGTGTTCGGCAAAGACGGTCAGACGATGCGCGTCGGCGAAGTCGTCGCCATTATCGATGCCGAAGGCGAGTTGCCGGAGCAAGCGGACGGCGGCCACGGCGCCGAGCCTTCCGGCCATAGCGGCGAAGTCGCATCCGCTCAAGGCGGCGCGGACCTGAAGGGTCAGCCTGCCCAAGCGCCGGCCCAAGAGACCGTCGGCGAGGCCGCCAAGCCTGCCGAAACCGCTGCGCCTGCGCCTGCCGCCAAGGACGCCGCGCTCGTGCTGGCAACGCCTAGCGTGCGCAAGTTCGCCCGCGAGAAGGGCGTCGCCATCGCGGACGTATCCGGCACCGGCAAGAACGGCCGCATCACCCGCGAGGACGTCGCCGGCTTCGCCGAAGGCGGAGCGCCTGCGAAGAGCGAAGCCCCGTCCGCAGACGCCGCGCCTGCTGCTGCACAAGCCGCAGCGCCTGCAGCGCGCGCCGCGCAATCGGGCCCCGGCGTCGAAGAGCGCGTGCCGTTCAAGGGCATCCGCAAGGCGATCGCGAACGCGATGGTCAAGTCCGTATACACGGCGCCGCACGTTACGCTGATGGACGAAGTGGACGTCACCGCGCTCGTCGCGCTGCGCAACCGTTCCAAGGCGTTCGCCGAGAAGAAGGGCGTCAAGCTGACGTACCTGCCGTTCATCGTCAAGGCGCTGGTCGCCGCCGTACGCGAGTTCCCGGTCATGAACGCGATGATCGACGAAGCCGCGAACGAGATCGTCTTCAAAAAGTACTACAACATCGGCATCGCCACCGACACGGACAACGGTCTGCTCGTGCCGGTCGTCTTCGACGCCGACCGCAAGAACATTTGGAATATCGCCAAGGAAATCAAGGATCTGGCGACCCGCGGCCGCGACGGCAAGCTGGGCGCAGGCGAGCTGAGAGGCAGCACGATCTCGATCACCAATATCGGCTCGGCGGGCGGCCTGTTCTTCACGCCGGTCATCAACTTCCCCGAGTCCGCGATCCTGGGCGTCGGGCGTATCGATCAGAAGCCGGTCATTAAGAACGGAGAGATCGTACCCGCTTCGGTCATGGCGCTTAGCCTGAGCTTCGACCACCGCATCGTCGACGGCGCTACCGCGCAACAATTCGTTAACTACATTAAACAGCTGCTTAGCGATCCTGAGCTGCTTGTCATGGAGGTGTAATCGATGGTAGTAGGAGACGCTTCTCTGGACATCGACACATTAGTAATCGGCGCGGGTCCCGGCGGATACGTCGCGGCCATCCGCGCGGCACAGCTCGGCCAAAAGGTCATCATCGCGGATAAGGGCAAGTTCGGCGGAGTCTGTCTGAACGTCGGCTGTATCCCTTCCAAGGCGCTGATCAACTCCGCGCATCACTACGAATCGATGCTGCATGCCGACGAGTACGGCCTTTCCGCCGAGAACGTCAAGGTCGACTTCGGCAAGGTGCAAGTATACAAGGATTCCGTCGTCAACAAGATGACGAGCGGCGTCGAGATGCTGCTTAAGGCAAACAAGGTTCAAATGTTCCAAGGCGAAGTCATGTTCATCAACGAAAACGAAGCGCGTCTGTTCAACGACCAAGAGGCGCCTCGTTATCGCTTTAAAAACTGCATCATCGCGACGGGCTCGCGCCCGATCGAGCTGAAGCCTTTCCCGTTCGGCGGACGCATCCTGTCGTCGACCGAAGCGCTGTCGCTGCCCGAAGTGCCGAAGAGCATGGTCATCATCGGCGGCGGCTACATCGGCATCGAGCTCGGCCAGATGTACGCCAAGTTCGGCACCGAGATCACGATCCTCGAGGGCGCCGACACGATCATGCCGGGCTTCGACAAGGACATGAGCAACCTCGTCGTCAAGAAGCTGAAGAAGAACAAGGTCGACATCGTCAACGGCGCGCTCGCCAAGGGCGCGGAGCAGTCCGACAAGGACGTCACCGTGACGTACGAAGTCGGCGGCGAACAGAAGACCGTGACCGCGGACTACCTGCTCGTCACCGTCGGACGCCGTCCGAACACCGACGGCGAGCTGGGCCTCGACCTGATCGGCATCAAGACGACCGATCGCGGCCTGATCGAAGTCGACGACCAATGCCGCACGAACATCAAGCATATCTTCGCGATCGGCGATATCGTGCCCGGCGCGGCGTTGGCGCACAAAGCTTCTTACGAAGCGAAGGTCGCGGCCGAGGCGATCGCGGGTCTGCCTTCCAAGGTCGACTACAAGTGCATCCCTGCAGTTGCGTTCTCCGATCCGGAATGCGCAAGCGTCGGCTACACCGAGAAGGAAGCGAAGGATAAAGGCCTGAACGTCAAGTCCAGCAAGTTCCCGTTCGGCGGCAACGGCCGCGCGGTCACGCTGGGCGGTGCCGACGGCTTCCTGAAGCTGATCTCCGAGGTCGACACGGGCCTTGTCGTCGGCGCGCAAATCGCCGGCGTCGAAGCGTCGAACATGATCGCCGAGCTGGGTCTCGCGATCGAGATGGGCGCCACGATCGAAGACATCGCCCTGACCATCCACGCTCACCCGACGCTGGGCGAGATCACGATGGACGCGGCCGAACTCGCGATGGGTCACCCGATCCACACGATCGCGCCTAAAAAATAAGCTTTGCCACATATAAGAGGAAAGCGCCGAGAAATTCTCGGACGCTTTCCTCTTTTTGCGTTGACGCGCGATCATACGACCTTTTCCAGCCAAATCTGCTTAAAATCGATCCACCCCTGCGGACTGAAGCTGGCGCCTCTGACGGAGGGATGCATTTGCGTGCTCAGACGGCGATGGTGCAAAAATACGAGGTAGCAGTCATCGCGGAGCCGGTTTTCGATTTCGCGCATATGACTGCGGCGCTCCTCGGCGCTGAAGGCGGCCAGCGCACGATCGATCCGCTCGACGATCCAAGCCTTCAGCGTCGCGTTCAGATAGGCGCTGGTCATGCAGGCCTCGTGTTCGTAGAGGTCGATCTCGCATACCTCGTCCTCGGCCAGGACGATGCCGGATACGGTGAAGTCGCCGCTCGCGACGACGGCCGGATCGACCGATTGCTTCCAATCGGCTACGAAAAGGTCGATGCGAACCCCGTACCGTTCGAGCCGTGCGGCGATCCATTTTCCGTCCGGCTCGTATTTCTCGTGCACGACCAGCCGCAGCGTCTCGCCGTCGTAGCCCGAAGCGCGAAGAGCCTCCCGGATTTGCGGTTCGCCGGCGGATTTGGCGATATACTTCAAGCTGTCTTCGGGGCGAATGCAATAGGCGGGCAGCGCGCGTTCTCCGCCAAGGTCGGCCTGCATCGCCACCGGGTCGAGCATATGGCGCACGGCTGTGCGGAACGCGTCGTTTTGCTGCCAGCCCTCTTTGTTCGTGTTCCAGGTCAGCATCGTGCATCCGTTGCAAAGCCTGGCCAGCGCCTGCCAATCCATGGGCGGATCGAGGCCGTCGTCCTCGTCCTCGCCGTTCGGCGCGCGCATGACCGAAGGCATCCCGATCGTGGACCGCTCCCGGCAATCCTCCGGCATAATGACAATATCCACGACGTCGAGAAACGGGCGTCCCGAATAATAAGCCGTATTGGCGCTGAGCTCGATCCGGTGGGGAGACAGCGTGACGAGCCTAAAGGCGCCGGTGCCGACCGGCAGCCGCCAGTAGGCTTCGCCTAGGCCGCACAAGTCGAGCGGCAGGATGGAGGCCGCGGCGGCGCACAGGAATCGGTCGAAAATGCGGTTAGGCCGCGAGAGCGAGAAACGTACGGTGCGCGGCCCAAGCGCTTCGACGCGCGAAAGGCTGCGCATCATCCAGCTGTTCGGCACCCCTGGCTGGCGAAGCCGCTCGAACGTGAAGACGACGTCCTCGCTCGTCAGCTCGCGCCCATCGTGGAAGAGCACGCCTTTTCGCAGGTAAAAGGTCCATTCCATGCCTGACGGATCGGAGCTCCATGCATGCGCGATGCCCGGCACGATCCGGCCTAGCGATTCGTCGAAGGTAACGAGCCGATCGTAAATATGGTACATCAGGTGGCCGTCGAACGCGAAGTTGGCGCAGCCGGGATCGAGCGTCTGCACTTGCCGGTAGACGGGGATCCGGAGCGTGTCGCAGTCCGTGCGCCCGCGAACCGTTTCCTTTTGATAGCCGAACCTGACATTCAGCCAATCGATAAATCTCGCCTTGACGTCGGTGCCGTTGCCGAAGCTCGAGATCAGCTCGAACGACAAGCGATAGTCGCCGTGCTCCGCTTTGGCCGTAACCAGGCCGAACAAAAACGGCTCCTTTTCCGCCTTGAAGGCGATATGGGAGCGATTGCCGCGGCCCCGGCCGGGCAGCCAGTCGATGAGGCCGTCCTCCTCGAGCTTCTTAAGCACCAGCTTGGCGTTGCGCGTCGTACAATACAGCGTCTCGGCCAGTTCCTCGAGCGTAGCCTCAACCGGCTCTCCCAAGGCGCGGCCGCCATCAAAACGATCGAATAGGGTCAAATATCGTTCCGCCGTCAGCATCCCCGTTCACCCCTCCGCGGTTTTGCCGCTTATCTCCTGTAAAAGAGGAAATCCAGTATATGCATTATACGCTTTTTATCCTCTTTTGGACAACGCATAATGGAGACAACGAACAAGCGTGCCGGCCGCAACGTGCGGCCTGGCGATACGCGGAGGAGGAACCCCCATGTTGGACATTCAATACACGCTCGAAAAGCTGGCCGAATACCGGGAGCTCGGACATCGCGACGACGCGGGACGCTACGGAGATTCAACGTTAAGCGGCGGCAGATTCAAGCGAGTTCGCTCTTCGATTCTCGCGTTGCTCGCTGCGCTAATCGGAAGATAAGGCAGCCCGCGCGGCTGCCTTCTTTTTTTGTACCTGACGCCGGAAGCGTCTCGCGTTAACTTGCGTAGTTATCTTGCGTAGTTATCTTGCGTAGTTATCTTGCGTTATAATGTAGGGACTTAAGACATCGCGAGACGCGACGCTTCGAGCCGGCGCGCAGCAGAAGAAAAGAGGAAATGCATACGATGACCGATTCATCCAAACCGATCTCGGCGTCCAGGTCCGTGCTGACCGAGATGCTGTTTCCAGGCGATACGAATTACCATGGCACGATGTTCGGCGGCACGCTCATGCAGTATATCGACAAGATCGCGACGATCGCCGCGATGCGCCATTGCCATATGCCCGTCGTGACGGTCTCGCAGGATAGCCTCGACTTCCTCTCGCCGATTCGCGTAGGCGAGGCGTTCGAGCTCGAAGCCTGCGTTACCTGGACGCATCGCAGCTCCATGGAGATTTACTGCGTCGTTCGCGCGGAGGATTTGTTCACGGGCGAACGGCGGCTGACCGTCACCGCGTTCAGCACGTTCGTCGGGCTCGGCGCGGACGGCAAAACCGCTCCGGTGCCCGGCGTCTACCCGGAGACCGAGGAGGAGCGGCTGCTGCACGAGAGCGCGCGCGATCGCTACGAGCAGCGACAGCTGCGGCGGGGCCGGCGGTACTCGTCGACAGATGGACGGGACAAATGATACAATCGGAAATAACGTTACAATGAAAAGGTGAGACGTCTCTTGCGTAATTATTTGGACCTTTTACAGGATATTTTGGACCATGGCACGGAGAAGGGAGACCGAACGGGCACCGGCACGATCAGCGTATTCGGCAGGCAGCTCCGGTTCGATCTGCAGGAAGGCTTCCCTCTCGTCACGACGAAGCGGATCCATTTGAAAAGCGTCGTGCACGAGCTGCTCTGGTTCCTGAGCGGAGATACCAACATTCGTTATTTGAAGGAAAACGGCGTCTCGATCTGGGACGAATGGGCCGACGAAAACGGCGATCTCGGACCCGTCTACGGCTCGCAGTGGCGCGCCTGGGAGACGCCCGACGGGCGTACGGTCGATCAGATCGCGCAGGTCGTCGAGTCCATCAAGCGCAATCCCGAATCCCGCCGCCATCTCGTCAGCGCCTGGAACGTCGCGGAGATCGAACGGATGAAGCTGCCGCCGTGCCACTTCGTTTTTCAGTTTTACGTAGCCGAGGGCAAGCTCTCGTGCATGCTCACGATGCGCTCCGTCGATACGTTCCTCGGTTTGCCGTTCAATATCGCCTCCTATGCGCTGCTCACCCACATGGTGGCGCAGCAATGCGGTCTCGAAGCCGGGGAGTTCGTCTGGTCCGGCGGGGACGTGCATATCTACGCCAATCACCTCGAACAGGTGAAGCTGCAGCTCACCCGCGAGCCGCTGCCATTGCCGAAGCTCGTTATTCGTCGCAAGCCGGATTCGATATTCGATTACAAATTCGAAGATTTTGTATTCGAAGGCTACGAATATCATCCCGCGATCAAGGCGCCCGTAGCGATTTAAGCAGGCGCCGCTTCCGTGGTGTCGTCAAAAAACAGTCGTTTTTTGGCTGATAGTCGCCGGGAGACATCGTATGTTATGATAGTTACACAAATTCACGATAGCAGGGAGGCGGTGGCGCATGTCCGTCACGTTGATCGCCGCCGTCGCGAAGAACGGCGTCATCGGGGCGGATAACGCCCTGCCTTGGCGTCTGAAGGACGAGATGGCCTACTTCAAAGCCCAGACAATGGGCAAGTCCGTGTTGATGGGGAGCAAGACGTTCCGCTCGCTGCCGAAGCCGCTGGCCGGACGGACGAACGTCATTTTGTCCAGGACGATGACCGAAGCCCCGGAGGGCTGCGTCATCGTTCGCTCCGTAGAGGAGGCGCTCGCGCGCTACGGCGGGGAAGAGCTGATGGTGGCCGGAGGCGCCGACGTGTACGCGCAGCTGCTGCCGCACGCCGACCGGATGCTGCTCTCGGAGCTTTCTGAGGACGTAGAAGGCGACGCCGTATTCCCGAGCTTTGACCGGTCGGACTGGGTTCTTGCGTCCAAAAAGTCCCAGGCGGCGGACGAACGCAATCCGATCGCCTTCGATAAGTGCGTATACGAGCGCCGCGCAGCGGAAAGTGCAAACAATAGAGGGGATAATCCATTCTGATGACACGGGTCGTCAGGTAAGATGGTCTATCATATAACGGTGCCCTGACCCGGCGGCTATATCCGGTCAGACACGCGAATTACCGACAGATGGAGGAAATGGGATGTCGACGCCTACGGGATTTATGGAATATCAACGCGAGCTGCCAAGCGATCGCGACCCCCTTGAACGGATCAAGGACTGGAACGAGTTCCACCGCATGTTCTCCGAAGAACAGCTGCGCACCCAAGGGGCGCGCTGCATGGACTGCGGCACGCCATATTGCCACACCGGCATGGAATTGTCCGGCGGCGCTTCGGGTTGCCCGGTCAACAACCTAATACCCGAATGGAACAACCTCATCTACCGCGGACTGTGGAGAGAGGCTTACGAGCGTCTGGCCAAGACGAACAACTTCCCCGAGTTCACGGGCCGCGTCTGTCCCGCGCCGTGCGAAGGATCTTGCACCGTCGGCCTTATCGGCGATCCGGTCACGATCAAGACGATCGAGCAAGCGATTATCGACCGCGCCTTCGAAGAGGGCTGGGTGGTGCCCCAGCCTCCGAAGCAGCGCACGGGCAAGCGCGTCGCCGTCGTCGGATCCGGACCTGCAGGCCTGGCTACGGCCGCTCAGTTGAACAAAGCGGGCCACAGCGTGACCGTATTCGAGCGCGCCGACCGTCCGGGCGGCCTGCTCACGTACGGCATCCCGACGATGAAGCTCGAGAAGCATATCGTCAAGCGCCGCGTCGATCTGATGGCCGAAGAGGGCATTCAGTTCGTTACGAACACCGAGATCGGCAAGGACATTTCCGCTAAGCAGCTGGCCGAAGAGTACGATGCGATCGTCCTGTGCGGCGGCGCGACCAAGGCGCGCGGGCTTGGCCCCGTCGAAGGCGCGAACCTGAAGGGCATCCATCAGGCGATGGATTACTTGAACGGCACGATCAAGAGCTATCTCGACTCGAATCTCGAAGACGGCAATTATATTTCGGGCAAGGACAAGCATGTCATCGTCATCGGCGGCGGCGACACGGGTACGGACTGCGTCGCGACTGCGCTGCGTCACGGCTGCACGAGCGTCTCTCAGTTCGGCACGCATGCCAAGGCGCCGCTGACGCGCGACCAGATCAACAACCCGTGGCCGGAATACCCGAACGTCTACACGCTCGATTACGCGCATGAAGAGGCGAAGGTCTTGTACGGCGAAGACCCGCGCGCGTTCTCGGTGTTGACGAAAAAGTTCGTCGGCGACGAAGACGGCAACGTCAAGGAGCTGCACACCGTTCAAATCCGGCGCTACGTCGACGAGTCGGGCCGCAAGGTATACGAAGAGATTCCCGGCACGGAGAAAGTATGGCCGGCCGATCTCGTCCTCGTAGCCGTCGGCTTCGAAGGTCCGGAATCGACCCTTATCGAGCAGCTTGGCCTGGAGACGGACCGCAGAACGAACGTGAAGGCGGCCTACGGCAAGTATAAGACGAGCGTCGACAAAGTGTTCGCGGCCGGCGATATGCGCCGCGGCCAAAGCCTCATCGTATGGGCGATCAACGAAGGCCGCGAGGCTGCCCGCGAGGTCGACCGTTATCTGATGGGTTCGACGATGCTGCCTTAAGGATTGACGATTGACCAGCTAGCGATTTAATCATATCAGGGTCGCACCCGAGCCGTCTTCGAAGCGAAGCCGGCGGGTGACGACCCTTTATTGCGAACGGAGGAAAATGCGATG
This sequence comes from Cohnella sp. OV330, assembly GCF_900112065.1. GTDB lineage: Bacteria > Bacillota > Bacilli > Paenibacillales > Paenibacillaceae > Cohnella. Next base: position 96,073 of record NZ_FOKE01000004.1, on the reverse strand, counting down.
TTCCGATACGGCGAAGATCTACCGAAGGAGCTCAAGTTTACGGGGTTCGAAGTTAGCGTCGACAAGCGCGACGCGCAGTGGATCGATGCGGAGCTTGTGATTCGCGTGGACGCGTCAACGCCGCTGCCGGGCGACGTCATCGATCTGACGGCGCTCGTCGTATGCACGCATGCCGGGCACCCGATCCAGATCGAGGCGCTCGACGAGGGCATCGACTGCGAATACCAGTTCACGATGTTCGAGAAGGAGCAGATCGAACGTTACATCAGGAGCGACGAGGTACAGGCGCGTATTGCGGAAGCCGCGCGCGGAGCACGGGGCTAAACGGTGAACGGCGGGTCCGCGTGGCGGATCTACGTGGCGGGTCGCTTGATGTAGAGCAGGCGATGAGGCCGGAAACGAGGCTGAATCGCTGGCAAGATCGCTTTTTCAGGCGGCGCTCCTATGCTAAACTATGGAAAAGCAGTCGATCTGGAAAGCTTCGGGCGGAGGGGGGCGCGGCGAATATGGCAGGCGAAGCATTGTTGACGCCGGGAGACGTATCGGTCATCCGCCGATACGTTCGAACTAAATATGCGCCGATGCCCGCGACGAATCAGGCGGAAATCGTCGCCGACGCGATCGTGCGTACGATTCGCCGGCGGCTGCCCGAATGGCCGGAAGCGCTCAGAGCCGACGTGGCCGACAGGCTCGTGGCGTCTTGCGTCGTTGGCGAGAAGCGCGAGGTGTACCCGCAGGACGTGCTGCGCGTATGCGGGGATTTGACGCTTGCGGATGAGGCGCATGCGGCTAGCCTTCTTCGATGGTTGAACGAAAGGACGGCCGCGGCATGGTCGCTTGATCGGATCGCGCAGCGAACCGAAAAGGGGCTCGTGCTGAACCATGATCTCGCGGCCAAGCTCGATTCTCAAGCATTCGCAAATGATAGCGCTTCATCTCTGCTTGAAGCAGCGCATGACGGCGCCGTCGGCCATAACCATGCTTCAACGACACTTGGCATAGACGGCACACGCCTCGCCGCCGCGGACGCTGATTCGGCCGCCGATGCCGTCAGGGTGCCAAGATCCGGCTGGCTGGCGCCATCCGCCCTGCGCCCGCTTGTTCTCGCGGCCGTGCTGATGCTTGCTGCTGCGTGCGTGCTTTTGACGTCGATTCAGCGCAGCGACAGCGAAGCGGATTTGCCTAGACCCGAATCCGCCGCAAACCTGGCAGCGCAGCAAACCGTCCGCCAAGCCGCCGATACGGCTCCGTTTGCTTATTTGCCGTTCGATGCGGAGGCGGTGAAGGCTTACCTGAAAGGCCGGGACTCGATGCTGGCCGAGCGCCCTTACTTCGAGGCGATCGTCGAGAGCGCCCGCCGGCATGGCATCGATCCGCTGCTGCTTTTTGCGGTAGCGGGTCAAGAGCAAGGCTTCGTCCCGAAGTCCGCCAAAAAAGCGAAGCAAATCGCGAACAATCCGTTTAACGTCTTTCATAGCTGGGAGACGTACAATACGGACATCGGCGATTCGTCGGGCATCGCGGCGAAGCTCCTCGCAAAGCTGGCGGCCGGCATTCCCGAAGGCGAAGAACCGTTCGCCTGGATGAATCGGACCTATGCGGAGGACCCGCTGTGGTCGGACGGCGTCCGCGCCATATACGCCAAGCTTCAATCGATAGGAAGAGAGCAAGGAGAGTGATTTCATGACGGATCGCACGCTTTTAAAAAAAGGACTGACCGTCATCGCATCATGCCGCGAGCGGACAGGCGATATTTGGGAGGCGCACTTCGGCGCGGCGGCGATCGCCGCTTATTTTTTTATCGCCGAAAATAGGCTCGACGACGATGTCGCGAGGAAGATCGCGGAGCAAGCCGACCGGATGGTGACCCGGCGTCTGGGCGAGCCGGTAAATCTCGTTCGAGCGGATCCCGACATGGCGGATCGAGAGGCGAAGCGCAGCGCAAACGATGACGAGCGCGTCGTCGTGGAGGCGCTGGAAGAAACGATCGACGGCTTGCACTGGGTCGGTCACAATGCGATCTATGCGGCGGCGAGCTTGAAGGCGATTCGCGAATTGGACGGTTGGGGCGCGGCGGCGGACGTCGAAGCGATCTCGCAGCTGATTCGCTCGTTCAAAGGGAAGATTCCGGGGCGCTCTTGGATCGGCTACAAGACGTCAGAGGTCAAGGCGCTGACGCCGCCGGAAGAAGGCGGACCCGCGGGCATCGAAGACGGAGCGGCGCTATCGCGCGCCGTGCTGCAAGAGCTGGCCGCCTTCGGGACCATCTATCGGGCGGAAGCCCATCACGACCTGATCGGCCATATGCTGACCTTTTCGCATGCGCTCGTAACGCTCGAGGAGCTGGGTTACCCGGCATTGTTCAAAAGAGGGCTATTGCCGCTGTTCAAGCTCGTTCGGGTATTGCGCGCAAGCCGGTATCTGCAGCCCGGCGAACCGATCCGCCTTTTCTCGCCGGTCGACCGCGAGCCGCTCGCGCTTGCACGGCCGTCAACTTCGCTGCCGACCGAATCCGCTTTTTGGGACAAGGAACGAAGCGGGGACGAGTGGGATTTTGGACATGCGTTCAAGTTCCCTTACAGCTTTTATCATCATGCAGCCCGCGCCGGCGGCGCCGACGCCGCGGCCTACGATCGATTCAGGCGCATCGTCGGGACGTGACCGCGGGCGGACGTCAGCCTTGCGTCAAATATGCATCGATCGCGGACGGCACCTGGCGAAGCGAGGATAGCGTGAGGAACGCGCCGCTCGGCTTGGCATCCGCGATCGGCAGCACGTTGTAGTCCCATTCGCGCTCCTGTTTCAAATAGATGGCATGCAGGCCGCAGGACAGTGCGGGCAGGACGTCCGTGCGCACCGAATTGCCCACCATCCAGGTGCGATCGATCCGCAGCTTGCCTGCGCGCAAAATCTCCTTCAGCGCTTCGACGTTTTTGTGCAGCCGGATATAAATGCGATCTCGGAAGTAACGCTCTAGGCCGGCTGCTTCGATCTTGCGCTTCTGGATGGCCGGATCTCCGCCCGTATATAAATGAAGCTGATGGCCGGCGGCCGCGAGCGATTCGAGCGTCTCGTTCATGAACGGATAAGGCTCGGTCTCTTGCTCGAACACGCTAAGGCCGAGCTTCCATAGAAGCGCCTCCTCGTCGGCGGATTCGGAACGTCCGTGCAAGGCGCTATAGTATCGGTACGTATCGACAAACGATTGGGGAAAATGCTCGCTGCTGAAGCCGACGATCTGCACGCCGGCGATGTCGATCTCGCTGTGCTTGGCCAGCACGGTCTGCTTGGTCAAGCCGAACGGCGCGAACCAGGTCGTCATCAAGTCCGCGAACTGCTCTTGCACGAAATGAAAATATTTGTTGCAATAGATCAGCGTATCGTCCAGGTCGAACAGGATGTTTTGTTTCATATCCGTGGCTCCTTCGTCTGCTTGCCGCTCCAGCCGCTCGCCAATCGGACGGCGGACATGAATTTATTATGTCTAACCGGAAGGTGTTTGTAAATGAGCGGGGCGGGCAACCTAATCGTGCGTTCGGCCTTAACCCAAATACGAAGCATCCATGGAGGTGAGTCGGATATGCCGCCCTATCAAGGACCTAAAGCGGGAGCGAAGAGCATCACGGCCGGAGGACGCGGAAAAAGCCAGGCAACGAAGCTGGACAAAATGTCCCGCCTGCCGCCTAGCTTGAACGGTATCGACAAAAACCTGCCTTGATCGCAAGCGTGAGACTGCTTGCCGGGACTTGGCGTCCCGGCACGGCCACGCGGCATGGTCACGCGTACTTCTCGATCTTGGACTTCAGCTCGCGCTTGATGAAGGCGAGCCGTTGACGCACATAGAAGTCGTAGCTGCCCCCGCTTAACTCGCGGGGGTTCATCGTATTGCCGCTGTCATTGTCCACGATCACGAGACGGCCGCTGTCGTAAAATTTGAAAGTCAGATCTCGTGACGGCCGGGATCCCCTTGAAGGCTCCAAATAGCGGAGGTGCTCGCAGTTCTCCATCCATCATCCCACCTTTGACTGGAATAGATAGAACGCATGTTCTTGTTTATAGTATACCAAACGTTTGTTCGTATGGAAAGCCGTTCCGTAAAGAATTACACTAGAAAAAACGGCAGGAACGAAAGTCAGGGGGCATTCGGACGGGAATGATACATATCATCGGTCTTACGCGCAAGCTGCCGACAGGCAAAAAGGTACTCGACGGCATCCACGGACATCTGGAGCCGGGCAAGCTGTATGCGGTAGTAGGGGCGAGCGGCAGCGGCAAGTCGATGCTGCTTCGCTGTCTCGGACTCAAGGAGCCATGGACGAGCGGGGAGCTGCGCATCGACGGCAAGGACGCGATTGCCGGTGGCGCGCTGTCTAGGCTGCGTTTAAAGCGCAAAATCGCTTATCTGGAACAGAAGGCGCTGATGTACGAAAAAAAGACGGCGCTCAAAAACGTCATCATCGGCGCGGTCGGCCAGGTGTCCTGGTTCCGCCGGATGACCGGCATGGTCAGAAGCGACGACTACATGGACGCCATGGAGACGCTGGAGAACGTCGGCTTGATCGACCGCGCGCACCAGCCGGCGGAGAAGCTCAGCGGCGGCGAACGTCAGCGCGTGGCGATCGCCCGCGCGATCGCCCACGGCGCCGAGGTGCTGCTCGCGGACGAGCCCGTGACCGGACTCGATCCTCATTCGCAAGAGAGCATCATGGGCATGCTGAAGCAGCAGGCGAAGGATAAGAATATGATTATCGTCGTAGCGCTGCATCGTTTGGAGCTCGCCGAGAAATTCGCGGACGAGATATGGGGCCTGCACGACGGCAGGGCGGTGCTGACCGTTCGGGGAAGACGGCTCACGGCAGCCGAAAAGCACCAAATCTCCTAAGCCGTCCTCCCGTCGCGGGGACCATCAGTCATGCGGAGCGGCGATTACGGTTGAGGCGGCGCTTCCGGTTCGCCCTCCGGCGCCTTCGCCGGGCGAATTTGGGAGCGCTCTTTGCGACTTTTCCATGCGCTTTCTTTTCTGCGTTTCGACGTGGTCATTTTCATCAGCTCCCATCCCGGGCGCCTTTGGCCCGCCGAATTTAGCATGGCAAGGACGGTTGCTCCTTATCCATCCAAGGCACGCCGGGCTTTCGGTTAGGGCGTCCTGACAACTCTACGCTCAAGGAGGTTCGCGCAATGTCGAATTCAACAGCTTTGCCCGCGGCGCTTGATCGGTCCTACCCGCTTTTGTCGGTGAACGTAGGCGCGGCGCGCGAGGCGCAGTTCAAAGGCAAGCCCGCAAAGTCCGGCATTTATAAGGAAAGAGCGCTAAGCGCCGTTACCGTTCATCGCGAGGGGCTGTCGGGAGACGAGCAAGCGGATAACGTGAATCACGGCGGGCCGGACAAGGCGGTGTGCGCCTATCCGTACCGTCATTATGCCTTTTGGGAAGAGTCGCTCGGCAGGTCGCTCGAATTCGGGGCGTTCGGCGAAAACTTCACGATCGACGAAATCGAAGAATCCGAAGTTTGCGTCGGCGATATATTCAGGATCGGAGAAGTCAAGCTTCAGATCAGCCAGCCCCGGGTGCCTTGCTGGAAGCTCGCGATGAAATGGGGAGCGGACGATCTCCCGGCGAGGGTCCGGGATACGGGGAAAACCGGCTTTTATTTCCGCGTGCTGTCGCCGGGCGCGGTCGAACCGGGCGAGCTCGTCCTCGTCTCGCGCGATCCCGCAGGCGTCACGGTCGAGGAGGCTAATGCGGTCATGCATCGGGGAAAAGAAAACCGGGAGGGCATGCTTCGCCTGCTCGCGGTCGATGCGCTGGCGGACAGCTGGAGGGAGACGTTGACGGCGAGACTGTCGCGTCTCGCGCAGCCCTGATGCCGGGCAGGTACGCGGGCCGCACCGTGATCGTGACGGGCGCCGCCGGCGGCATCGGGCGACATCTGTCGCGGGCGTACGCCGAAGCTGGCGCATCGGTCGCGCTTAGCGACGCGCCCGGCACGGGCGGGGAGGCGTTGGCCGCGCAGTTGTCGGGCGAAGGCCTCTCCGCGATGTTCATCGCGGCCGACCTGACCGAGGCCGAAGCGGCCGCTCAGATCGTAGCGCGCGCATCGGCTTGGACGGGCCGCGTCGACGTGCTCGTGCACAACGCGGGCATCGGCGTCTGGAAGTCGCCGCTCGAGCTGTCGCTCGAGGAATGGGACCGCGTCATGAATATTAACCTTCGCGGCGCGTTCCTGTGCGGCCGCGAAGCGGCCAAAGCGATGAAGCGGGTTGGCGGCGGCGCCATCGTCAACGTCGCATCGACGCGCGCGCTTCAATCCGAGCCGAACTCGGAAGCGTATGCGGCGTCCAAGGGCGGCATCCTGGCGCTCACGCACGCGCTCGCGCTTTCTCTGGGGCCCGACGGCATCGCGGTGAACGCGATTAGCCCGGGATGGATCGAGACCGGCGACTATGACGCCCTGCGGACCGCAGATCACGAGCAGCATCCCGCCGGTCGGGTCGGCATGCCGTCGGACGTGGTCAAAGCCTGCTTCTATTTGACCGACCCCGAAGGCGGCTTCGTCACGGGGACGAATCTCGTCGTGGACGGCGGCATGACGCGCAAGATGATCTACGAACCGTAAGGAACGCCCGCGACGAACGTCGAAAAAATCTTTAATGGCCTTAATGGTTCGCGATATAAATCGCTCGTAAACGAGACGACGGTCTCGGCCTCCGGAATGACGAACAGAAATTGGCCGCCGTAGCCCATCGCATAATAAATATGCGGCTTCAGCGGCTCGCGGCCGCCGCCGGTGAACGTCCACCAGTGATAGCCGTACGAGCCGAGCCAATCGTAAGTATGGTGCCTGGGGGCGGTCGATTCGTCGATCCAATCCTCGGGCACGATTCGCCGACCGCCCCAACGGCCGCGGGACAGCATGAGCTGGCCCAGCTTGAACAGGTCGCCGCCGCGCAGCGCCAGTCCGAAGCCGCCGATCGACACGCCCTGCGGATCCGAATGCCACTGCCAGGCGTCGATGCCGAGCGGACCGAACAGATGGCGCGCGGCATAGGCTTCGGCGGTCATGCCGGTCTCCCGCTGCAGGACGAGACTGAGCAGATGCGAGCAGCCGGAGTTGTAAGACATCGCGTCTCCCGGGCGGGATGTTATCCGTCTATCCAGGATAAAGGCGACCCAGTCGTCCGATTCGCACATCGGATTGGGACGTCCGCCCCAGGCGCCCCACTCCGGCCAGTCCATGCCCGCCGTCATCGACAATAGATGATGCAGGCGAATTCGTCCGAGCGAAGCCGATATCCGGGGCAGACAGCCGGCGAGCGGCGTGCCGAGCGACGGGAACTCGCCCCGTGCGAGCGCGATGCCGACGAGCAGCGAGAGCACGCTTTTCGTCACCGAATTGACCTTGTGCAGCCGTTCGGCCGAACGCGCGTTGCGCGCGTAATCGAGCGTCCGCGCGGCTCGCCCGCTGCCGATCTGTACGCGGCACGTATCGATTTTGCACGCTTCGGCCGCGCGCTGCAGCCCTTCAAGATCGATCGTCCTGCTCCTCGTCGTCGTCAGCGTCATCCCGATCGCCTCCTTATGTCGGCCTATTATACCCGCCGCCGGCATGTCTGAAGCGAATTTATGATATAATGTACAGCAATGCGCTCAAGGTTTTTCTGCCGCTACTAGGGGGGACTGGCTACAATGGAAAGGCGTTTTGTCATCGAGGCGGTCATGATCGCCATATATGGTCAGCTGCTTCTGCCGAAACGGCCTGTGGAATACCGGATTCCGTATTCGACAGTGATGGAATTGTACGATATGAAGGATAGCGACGAGCCCGTCATGCCCGACCCGGACGACGACCGTCACGTCAAGGGCAAGATCGGGGAGATGATCGCGTACTTCGAAGATCCTTTCAATAAAAAGAAGCTCGAGCGCTCGCTGCTCGCGCCGTGGCGGGAGAGCCCGCCGCTGCCGATCAACGACAAGGTGACCCTCGTCGTCGTCAACGCGGCCGAGAACATGCAGTACGGCGAGCTGCTCGACCCGATCGAGACGGAGATCGTGCTGACGTCGCTTCGCGCGCAAAGTCCGATCTTGACCGACCATATCGAATTCCAGGACAAAGTCGTCCAGAACGCGATTCCGGTCCAGGTGTTCGATATCGACGATTACGAATTCGCGGTGGAGGAAAGCCCGGCTCCGACCGAATTCAACCCTTGAGAGCTGCCGGCGGACGCCGGCGGCTCTCGTTGTTGTTCGGGGGAACGGTATGATAGAATGAGGGCGTTCCCAACATCTTCAAGGAGGCTATTATGATGCTCGTGACGACTACGCCCAATGTGGAAGGATACAGAATCACGTCCTATTTCGGACTGGTGAACGGAGAGACGATCATGGGCGCGAACATCTTCCGCGACTTCATGGCTTCGATCACCGACGTCGTCGGCGGCAGGTCCGGCTCCTATGAAAACAAGCTGAAGCAGGCCCGCGACATCGCGGTCTCCGAGATGGTCGAGCAAGCGAGGCGGATGGGCGCCAACGCGATCGTAGGCGTCGATGTCGACTACGAGGTCGTGCGGGAAGGGATGCTCATGGTAGCGGTAAGCGGCACCGCCGTGACCGTCGAAGCTTAATCGTCGTTGACTGAATCCCGGGCGAATCTTCTTCTATGAAAGGGAGGCTTAAGCATGCTGTATCGCAAGTTGGGATCGACCGATCTGAAAATATCCGCGGTAGGCGTCGGTACTTGGCAGTTCGGAGGAGAGTGGGGCAGGAACTACGAACAGCGCGAGGCGGACGCCATTCTGGGCAGGGCCGCCGAGCTCGGCATCAACCTGATCGACACCGCCGAATGCTACGGCGACCATCTGTCCGAGTCGCTGATCGGACCGGCCATCCGCGGCCGCCGCTCCGATTGGGTACTCGCGACGAAGTTCGGGCATCATTTCCACGGGCCGTTCAGCCGGACGGACGACTACGATCCGCAGGACGTCGTGCGACAGCTGGACGCCTCCCTGAAGGCGCTTCAGACCGATTATATCGATCTCTATCAATTTCATTCGGGACCCGATGCCGCGTTCGATACGGACGGACTCTGGGATGCGCTAGGCCGGCAGGTCGAAGCGGGCAAGATCAGGCACCTCGGCATCTCGATCGGATCGAACCGCAACGTCTATCAGACGTCCAAGGCGACGGCGGTCGGCGCGCAGGCGATCCAGGTCGTCTACAACCGGCTCGACCGCGCGCCGGAAGAGGAAGTATTTCCGTCCTGCGAGGCGCAGGGACTCGGCGTGCTCGCGCGCGTGCCGCTCGCAAGCGGCTTCCTGAGCGGCAAGTACAAGCCGGGCGCGACGTTTCCAAGCGACGACGTTCGTTCGCGGCGCGACCGGGAGGAAGCCGACGCGCTGCTTCGCGAAGCGGAGGAGATCAAGCGCACGGAGGTGCCTGAAGGCGTCGATATGGCGTCCTGGGCGCTGGCGTGGTGCCTGCGCCATCCGGCCGTCACCGCCGTCATTCCCGGCTGCAAGGACGTCGCCCAGGTCGAGGCCAACGCGGCGGCCGTCGCGCTGGTACCGGCTGGGCATCCGCAGGACGCCTGATCGCGCGACTGCTCGGACGCGTTCGGGATCCCGCGAATAGAAGCGGCGCCTTCAAGCAAATACTGGGGGGAAACCCAAGAAGGCGGTGCCCCCCATGTGCCAAAGATTTTCGCTTGCCGCGGATTTGTCCGAGCTCACCGAACGTTACCGGATCGATCAAGTCGTCGGACCATACAGGCCCAGATACAATGTCGCCCCGACCCAAAATGCCGCCGTCATCGTCGAGGAGCGGCGCGAACGCAAGCTCGAGTCGCTGCGCTGGGGCCTCATGCCTTACTGGTCTCGCGATGCCGTCAATGCGGACGGTCCGGGCATCGGCGACCGGCCGATCTTCAAGCGCATGACGAACAAGCAGCGCTGCGTCATCCCCGTCAGCGGCTTTTACGGCTGGGAGACGAAGGGCAAAGCCCGTCAGCCGATCCACTTCGTGCTTAAGGGGCGCGGGACGTTCGCGGTCCCCGGGTTTTACGAAGTGTGGCCGCGCGTCGAAGGCGGCGACATTCGCGCGTATACGATGCTGACGACGCTGTCCAACGAGATGGTCGGTCCGTATTCGGACCGGATGCCCGCCATTTTGGACGATGAAGGCATCGACGAATGGCTGAACGAGACGAATACGGAGTATCGGGGCGTTCTGGGCAGGATCCGCGGGATCTCGGCGGACGAGATGATGATGTACCCGGTCGGCGCTTACGTGAACGAGCGGGAGCGCGAGACGCCGGAATGCGTCGAGCCGATCCGCAACTTTTACTCCGCGATCCGGGAGTAGCATAACGAACGTCAAAGAGGCCCTCCGCGCAGCCGCGACGGAGGGCCGATTCATTTTGCCGGGGGAGGAACCGCCATGTGCGCAAAAATAAAAGATAACGGCGATCGGTCGATACGGGTGTACGTTTTGTCGGGATATTTGGGGAGCGGCAAGACGACCGTGCTGCAGAAACTGCTCGAGGGCTCCAAGGCAAGAGGCTGGCGAACGGCGGTTCTCATGAACGAAGCGGGCGACGTCAACCTGGACGGCGAGCTGCTGACGAAGGACGTGCCGATGGCGGAGCTGCTCGGCGGATGCATCTGCTGCTCGGTCAAAAACGATCTCGGCGTCTCGCTGCTGCAGCTCGCTCAGGATCACCGTCCGGACGTCATCTGGATCGAGTCGACCGGCGTGGCGCAGCCGCTCGAGATGATGGATGCCGTGACGGAGGTGTCCATGTACGCGAAGCTAGAGCTTCGCGGGTTAATCACCGTCGTGGATGCCAGGCATCTGCTCGACCGGCTGCGGCTCGGCGCCGGCAAGACGCTTCGGCTCATGCGGGAACAGATCCGCGGGGCTTCGCTTCTGCTGCTGAGCAAGACGGATCTCGTCGGTCCCGAAGAGGCCGAGGAGGTGCGCGCCCAGCTGCGCGAATGGAATCCGTCGGCCGCGCTCGAGGAAGCGGTCAAGGGAGAGACGGAGACGGATCTGTTGTCGCTCCTTCCCGACGCTGCCGCGTCGAGGGATTCTTACAACCATAACGACCACGCTCACGACCACGATCACGCGACGTCTCGCATGCACGATCATGTGCACGTGCTCACGCATTATCCCGCGGCGCCGTTCCGCAGCGAGGACTTCGAGCGATTCCTGCGCGACCTGCCCCCGTCGGTATATCGCGCCAAAGGGATCGTTACGTTCACGGACACGGCAGCCCGTTATTTATTCCAATTCGCTTACCGGGAATCGGACTTTATGCCGATCGCGCCGCAGAAGCCGGTACCCGACGTCATCGTATTGATCGGCGAAGAATTCGGCGAATCGGATATGCGGGATCGGCTGGCCCGATTGGAGGAAGGACGGGAATAAGCGGACTCGGATTCGCACATAAACGGGACCTGCCTAGGGAAACTTAAGCCGGGAAGGGAGGTTCCGGAAAATGAGGGGTTTCGAAGCAGGACGATTTTCGGTCATCACGAGCTTGATCTTATCGGTCGGACTGGTCAATCACGTCATTATCCTTCCTGTCGTGCTGGGAACGGCCGGCAGGGACGCCTGGATCTCGGTGCTCCTCGCCGGCGCCCTAATGCTGTTCTTGCTTCTGCCGTTGGCGACGGTGCTGCGCGATCTGGGACTGCAGCCTTTTTCCGCATGGCTCAAGGAGAAGGGGGGCTCCTTTTCCAAGCTGCTCATTCTCGTCATCGTCGGCGGATACTTGCTATTGGAATCGGCCGTAACGACCGTCGATGTGCTGACCTGGACCAACAGTACGTATTTGCCGGATACGCCCCCGCTCGTCACCTCCACGGTATTCATGCTTCTGTGCATCGCCGTGGTTCTGGTCGGCATGCAAGCGATCGTCTATATGTCCTGCATCGTCCTACCCGTCGTCTCGGGCCTGGGCGTCTTCGTCGCGTCCGGCAACGCGAACCGCAAGGACTATGCCCAGCTGCTCCCCCTGGTGGAACACGGCTGGGGACCGGTGCTTCGGGGCGTGGTCGTATCCGGCAGCGGATTGACCGAGATCATCCTCTTCATGCTGCTCCAAACCTACGCCAACAAGCCGTTTCGTCCGGTTCATCTGTATGGGTCGGGATTGTTTATCATTATGCTGTCCCTCGGTCCGACCGTTGCCGCCATTTGCGAATTCGGCGTTTTTGAATCCGGCATCATGCGGTTTCCGGCCTTTTCGCAGTGGCGGATTTTGAGAGTCGGACGCTATATCGAGCACCTCGATTTTTTCGCCATATACCAATGGGTCAGCGGGGCGCTTATCCGGACCTCGCTCGCGCTCTGCATCCTGCTTGAGCTGTCCGGCATTCAGAAGCGAAAGGGCAAGCTGATCGCGTTGATCGTCATCGGGATCCTCCTCGTCGCCTTGACCGTGTATCCTTTCGGAGACAGCAATCAATATTTGTTTTACAAGGCGATTCGGCCGTTTGCCTTTGTGACGCAGCTTGGCTTGCTCTTATATGTATGGGCGTTAGCGCTTCGCAAGCGCCGGGAGGGGGGACGACTCCATGCGAACGGGGCTTGATTGGCTGGATGCAGATCTCGCCGGCTGCGCGGACGTTGCCGTCGAGACGCTGAAGGCGGGCGGCCGGCATGCCTCGCTCGTGTTGGCGCCGGGCATGATCGACAATGCCGTGTACAAAGACCGGCTGCTACCTTCGCTAGGAGAATGGCTGGCGGGAACGACGCCTACCGAAGGTCTGCCGGGCGCGAACCCGCGTGCCGTCTCAAGCGATGAAGAGCGAGGGCGCGTGCTGTCCGAACTGTTCTCCGGCAGCGTGCTGATCGTGATGGGCGGGCATGTGCTCGCTTATCCGATCCCCCGTCAGCCCGAACGCGCGCCAGAGGAATCCGCTTCGGAGATCTCGGTCAAAGGTCCGCGCGACGGCTTCGTCGAGAGCTTGTACATCAATCGGACGTTGGTGCGCAAGCGAATTAAATCGCCGGATCTGAAAGTCGAATCGTTCAGCGTGGGAGCGGACAGCCGGACGGAGGTCAACCTGCTGTACCTGCAATCGGCGGCGAGCCGTTCGCTCGTCGAGGAGGCGCGCAAGCGGATCGGCAGATTGTCGCCGGATATCGTGATCGGCTCCTCGCAATTCGAAGAAATGCTGTCCGACAGATCCCGCTCCTTATTTCCGCTCGTCGGCTATACCGGCCGTCCGGACTATATCGTCGAGTGCCTGTCCGCCGGCCGCGTCGCCATCATCGTGGACGGCTTGCCGCTCGTGTACACGGCGCCGACCAACATGTTCGAGCTGCTCAAATCGCCGGAGGACATCCACAACTCCTATTATTTCGTGACGATGGAGCGGCTGCTACGTTTGCTCGGGCTATTCATCACGCTCACGCTGCCAGGGTTCTGGGTCGCGGTATCGACGTTTAACGTCGACCAGATTCCGTTCCCGCTCATGGCGACGATCGTCGTCTCGCGAATCGGCCTGCCGATGTCCACCGCGATCGAGATGTTCCTCATGCTCTTCATGTTCGAGCTGTTTCGCGAGGCGGGCGTGCGGCTGCCCCGGGCCGTCGGCCAGACGGTCGCGGTCGTCGGCGGCATCATCGTCGGGGACGCGGCGATCCGCGCGGGACTAACGTCTCCGACGATGCTGGTCGTCAGCGCCGTGACGAACGTCACCTCGTTTACGCTGGTCAATCAGACGCTGCTCGGATCCGTTAACCTGCTGCGGTTCGTCGTGCTCGTCTTTTCGACCGCGCTCGGCATGTTCGGGTTTTTCATCGGCGTGTTCGCGATCTTGCTGTACATGGTGTCGCTTCGCTCGTTCGGCGTGCCCTATTTGAAGCCGGCGGCACCGTACGAGGCGAGACGCGCACTAGGCGCCTTCATCAAGCTGCCGTACGCGGACGGGAGAAGCAAGGGCGGTCCGAAGCGCGGCAGGCCCGGAGGATGAGCCGGATGCGCGCGGCGACGCGATTGCTGGCGCTGGCCTTCATGGCCGTCATTCTGACGTCGTGCTGGGACCAACGCTCGATTCAGGAAACCAGTTACTTTACGAGCCTCGGGATCGATTTCGACGAAAAGCAGAAGTTATTTTCCGTATACGGGACGCTCATCACGATGGCCGACGTCGCAAAGACGGAAGGACCGAGCGGCAAGGCAGCCCCTGCCTACTTGGGACATGGCGAAGGCGAGTCGCCGCAGCTGGCGCTTGAGGCGTTGTATCGAAGCACCCAACTTAGACCGTCTCTCGACCATCTGATGACGATCGTCGTCAAACAACGCGCCTTGTCGCGAATGCCCGATATTTTGGACAGCATCAACAGAGCCCGAACCGTTCGCTATAACGTTTTTATCGCAGCGACGACGGAGCCGCTGGATGAGCTGCTTGCATCGGACACTTTTTTTAATTCGCCGATGTATACGTTTCTTTACGCGCATCGCGTTCACAGTCCGGCCGCGCCGCCGGTACAGATGATCAGCCTGCAGGCATTCGTACGCCAATTTTACGAAGAAAGCCATACGACTTTTCTGCCCTTGCTCAAGCTTGATCGCGCCAGCTGGAAGCAAGGAAATAAAACGAAAACTTACATTTTCTATGACGGCGCGCACGCGATCGCCGGTCGGAAGGCGCGCGCTGCGCTGAACGAAAAAATCTTACAGGGCGTAAAGTGGTACCATTCGAATCCGACAGGCACGTTCCTGGAGGTCAGAGACGATGCCGGCAAGTTTGTGGCCATCTTGATCGTGACGAAAGGCAAAGGCCGCATTTCCTATAGCGAAAACGCAAAAGGGGGCGCCTTCAAGGCCGTCATTCGCGTTCAGGCATATATTTACGAGCTGCACGACATGGCCGGCGAACGCCAACTGGAAACATGGGCGCAAAATGGCATTCGGGAAAAGCTGGAGCAGTCCCTTGCGTCGGGCCGTGAGAGTCGCGTCGACCTGATCGGATTGGAGGATAAGCTGTACCGACATCACCCGGCCGCATGGAAAAGGCTGAAGAGAGACGGAAGGGAGGTCACGGACCTGCCTTGCGAGGTCGTCGTCGACGTGAAAGTCACGAATTCGGGAAAGCTTAAGCTTAAATAAGCGATCGGGCGAGAAGAAGAAAAAGCCGTCCCCGAGAGGGACGGCTTGTCTGAATAAAGCGCGGTTAAAGAACGCGGCGAGCGGTCGTGTAGTGATTTTTCCACCAGCCCGAGTTAATGCTCGAGATCGTGACGCCCGGTTTGCCATACGTGTGAAGCACCTTGCCATTGCCGATGTAGATGCCGACATGGTGGATCGGGGAGTAAAAGAACACGAGATCGCCTGGCTTCAGGTTAGCCTTGGATACGTACCTGCCGGACTTGGACTGCGCCTTGGACTCGCGCGGCAGGGATACGCCGTACTTGCGGTACAAAAATTGCGTAAACGAAGAGCAGTCGAAAGAGCTCGTGTTGCCGGTTTTCGCGCCGAACTTATATCGAACGCCTAAGTATTTTTTGCCTTTGGCGATAATGCTGGATGCTTTGGAGCTGGCGGTGACGGTCGCTTCCGCCGCGCTGGCCGGCTTCGCCGGCAGAGTCGCTGCCGCGCCTCCGAAAAGAACGGTTGCTGCGACGACCGACGCCATCAATTTCTTAAAGCTATTGATTGTTGCCATGGATGCGATTCCCCCAATGATGTTGTAGTCGTGATGCTCTTGCTGCTAGAATCAATATATCAGATTGAAACTTCCCTCTATTTCCCTCTAAGCGGCGGAAAGCTTGATGCATGGCGGTTTGCGCGTTTATATGAAAAACAACTAAGAAAATATTAATTCTAGACAACTGGACAAACGCCGAAAGTGTGCGATTTTTTGCAAAAATGGTTTTGAAACCGTTAAAATGGGGTAAGTAGCCGCGGCAGGACCGCGCGCAGGCTCGACACAAAGGAGAATCGGCATGAACGTAACCATTCGCGAAGCGGCAATGACGAAGGATGAAGTCGAAGGATATGTAGGAAAAGTGGTGTTCGAGGTCGAGGGACACGATGCGGCTTACGAGATGGTGCTGCAGAGCGACAAAGGCAGGGAGTGGAGCTACTCGCTGTTTTTCGCGGGCAAGTCGGGCAGCGAAGAACAGATAGACGCGGTAGACGCGGAGATCGAGTCGAACGACGAGCTTTACGAACGTTTGGTCGATGCCGCCGTCGACGCGATGGCTTAGTGACGCTATTCCTTTTTATATAGAAGCAAAGAGGTGATTCCAGGCGTTCGACGTTCGCAGGGCGTTCTGGTGGAGCATGCTGTCCGGCGCTTCGGCCGGCTTCGTACCGGCGGGAGGCGTTCGACCTCGTCCGCCGGCTGCCGATCGAGCCGGTCGTGCGGGCGTGCCGGAGGGCGCGCGCGTAAAGTTGCCCGAGTCGAATGCCGATCTGCTGATCGCCGCGACGCGGATCTAGACGGTCTCCTATTATTTTACTTGGCTAACGATATGCGATATATTATAGGGCAGACCTGTACAGTCAGCTTGCATATGCCCCTAATAAAGACATCGGTCCCTTCCCGTGCGGGAAGAGACCGATTTTTGTCGTTGGCGTTGAGGACAACTGTCTGCCGCCCGATCCGAACTACTTGACGATCAATACAGGCGCTTTGGCGTGCTGCATGACATTGTGGCTCACGCTGCCGAGCACGAACTCGCGGATGCCGCCGAGCCCGCGGCTGCCGAGCACGATAAGGTCGGCGCCTTCGTCGCGGGCATAATCGAGGATCGTGTTCGCTGGATCGCCGTCAATCAGCTTGAATGTCGCATTGACCGTACCGGGTACGAGCGCCTTTGCTTCCTCGAGCACCTTGAACGAGTGGTCCATGTACTGCTGAGACCAATCCGCCGGCAGGGTGACCATGAAGTCGCCGTTGTTGACGAGCGGCACCTGATAGACATGCAGGACCGTCAGCGCTGCGCCATAGCTCTCCGCCAGCGCGGAGGCATGGGAGATCGCCTTGCGCGACAGATTCGATCCGTCGTACGCGACCAAAATGTTGTTGTAGCTCATTGAAATGCCTCCTCGCCGAATTATGTAACTTGCATCAACCATGTATCTTCCTTTATTTAACCATACTTAATCTGCCGTAATCAATTTGAAGGGGGATGCGATCCGTGTCGGAAGACCAACGATTCCGTGAAGAAACGGTGAAGCTGGAGCATACGAAGGAAGCGATCAGAAGCCAGATCGCGGGCATCGGGCCGCGTTACACCGGCAACGATTATACCGAGCAGACGCTGGACGCCATCCGGCAGGAGCGCAAAATCCGGCTCTTGGCGTCCGAAAAGGAGCCGTACTTCGGCAGGCTCGACTTCCGCGAGGAAGGCAAAAGCGAGCCGCTGCCGCTGTATATCGGCAAGTCGGGCGTCGGCGAAGAAAACGGGCACCGCCTGCTCGTCGTGGATTGGCGGGCGCCGGTATCGAGCCTGTTCTACGCATTCTCGGGCGGCCATCCGGAGGTCGCCTACGACTCGCCCGAAGGGCCGGTGTCCGGCACCGTCCACCTGAAGCGCAATCTTCTCGTGCGGGAAGGCGACCTGCAGCGCGTCGTCGACAGCTATGCCGAGGGCGGCGAGCAGGGCGGCTCGGCAGGCGACGAGTTTCTGCTCCACAAGCTAGGCGAGAGCAAGGACAATAAGCTCCGGGATATCGTATCGACGATCCAGCAGGAGCAGGACGCGATCATCCGCACCGAGAAAAACAAAGCCGTGTTCATCCAGGGCGTGGCGGGAAGCGGCAAGACGACCGTCGCGCTGCATCGCCTCGCCTACCTGCTGTATCGCTACCAGGACCGCGTTCGCGCCGACCGCATGATGATCCTCGCGCCCAGCAAGATGTTCCTGAATTACATCTCCGGCGTACTGCCGGAGCTCGGCGTCGGGGACATCGGCCAGCAGACGTTCGAGGACTGGGCGCTCGAGCAGATCGGCGAGAACCTGCAGCTGCGGGATCCGGCGGAGGAGCTGGCCCGCTGGTTCGAGGGCGACGCCGCGGCCGGCGGCCGCGCGGATGCGCCGGCGAAGCGCAAAGGCAGCCTCGGCTTTCTGGCCGAAATCGACGAAGCGATCGCGGAGCTCGCGCAAACGCTTGTCCCGGACGAGCCGTTTTCGCCGGACGACCGGCGAATGCTGACGGCAGAGCAGGTTCGTGCCTGGTTCGCGGAGGAAAATCCGCTCGATCCGCTCATGAAGAAGCGGGAACGGGTGCTTAACCGGATCAAGCGCTGGATGGAAATCGAAATCGGCAAAGCCAGGTGGAGCGACGCCGAGGTGCGCAAAAAGGCGAACGCCCGCTGGAAGGCGTACGCGGGGAAGCTGCCGCAGCATACGGCTTCCTCCTTTTACAAGGCCGGCGGCTGGCATGCGGACGTCGCGGAAGGGGCGGCCGGGGGCGCGAGAGGCGCGGGCGCTTCATCAAAAGCGAAGGGCAAGGGCAAAAGCAAAGCGTCCGCCGTTTTCGCAAGAGAAGACCTGGCAGCGCTCGTGCACATCCATCTGAAGCTGCTCGGAGCGACCGCACCTGCTTACGACCATATCGTGATCGACGAAGCGCAGGATTATTCGCCCGCGCAGCTGCATGTGCTCAGGCAGCACCAGCGGATCACCTCGATGACGGTGCTCGGCGACCTGCAGCAGGGGATCCACGACTATGCGGGCATTACCGACTGGGAAGAGCTCAAAAGCTTGTTCCCTCGGGCCGAGACCTCGTATTACGAGCTGGACCGGAGTTATCGTTCGACGCTCGAGATCATCGAATTCGCCAACCGGATCCTGAAGGGGATGGGCGGCGGCGTCAAGCCGGCGCGGCCCGTCTTTCGCAGCGGACAGCCGGTGGAGGTCCAGCGTACCGCGCAGTCTCCGGACGTCGGCGCGATCGCCGCGATCGTCGAGGAATGGCAGCGGGAGCCGGAGCTTCAGAGCATCGCGGTGCTTGGCCGAACGGCAACGGCTTGCGCGCGCATCCATGCCGAGCTGAGCGCCCGGGGCATTCGGGCTTCGCTGCTCGAGGCGAAGCACCAGAATTACGAAGGCGGGATCACGGTGGCGCCGGCGTATCTGTCCAAGGGCCTTGAATTCGATGCCGTCCTGATCCCCGACGCGGGCGCGGCGGACTACAAGGCGGAGGACGCCAAGCTGCTCTACGTCGGATGCACGCGCGCGCTGCACAGGCTGAAGCTGCTGTATGCGGGTGCTCCGACGCCGCTCATAGCCGAGTCGGACCATGAATCTGAGGAGGCGGGCCGATGAGAAGAGGGGGCCTGCGGGCAGTCGTTACGTTTACGCTCATTGTCGCCGCGTACTTCGGACTGAACTTTTTCATCGGCTGGAACGCGCAGGCTTGGTTGGACAGCTGGCTGCCCGGATTTCCGGACGGCTTGCTGTGGACCGTGCTCGCCGTGGCCGCGCTCGGCTATCTGATCGGTCGTTTTCGATTCCTGCCGAAGCCGGCGGGACGCGGACTTAAAGTGTTCGGCGCGTACTATATCGGACTGTTCGAGTACGCCGTGCTGCTGCTGCCGCTCGCGGATCTGGCGGTTTGGCTGTTCTACGAGGCGGGATCGGATTATATCCATACGGTAGAAACGACCGGCTTCATCGTCGCCGTTCTTTTGCTGTCGTTCTTCGCCTGGGGGACGTGGAATGCCTGGACGCCGATCGTGCGCAAGTACGAGCTCGACGTCGCGAAGGATGCGGGAGGCCGGCGTCGAATGGACATCGTGCTCGTAAGCGACCTGCATCTGGGCAACATCGTAGGCAACCGCCACTTGGACCGTCTGCTCCCGCGGGTGGAGGCGATCAAGCCCGATCTCATCCTGCTGGCGGGCGACGTCCTAGACGACGTGATCGAGCCGTTCGTGCGCAATCGCATGGCCGAGCGACTCGGCCGTCTCTCGGCGCCGCTCGGCGTCTACGCCGTGCTCGGCAATCATGAATATTATGGCGGGCATATCGAGGAGTACGTCGGACGCATGGCGGCGCTGGGCATTCCCGTGCTGCGCGACGAGCGCGCCACGGCGGGCGGCATCGTGAACGTCGTCGGGCGCAAGGACAAGACGGCGGAATCGATGGATCCGGACGGCCGCAAGCCGGTGGCGGAGCTGCTCCAGGGCCTCGATCCCACGCTGCCGATCGTGCTGATGGACCATCAGCCATACGGCTATGCGGCCGCCGCGGAGGCCGGCGTCGACATTCTCGTGTCCGGTCATACGCATCGGGGCCAGTTCGCGCCGAACCACTGGATCACGCGACGCCTGTTCGAGTTGGACTGGGGTTATTTGCGCAAAGGGAAGCTGCACGCCGTCGTCTCGTCCGGATACGGCACATGGGGACCGCCGGTCCGTCTGGCGAGCCGAAGCGAGATCGTGCATTTGTCCGTTACCTTCAGCGGAGGAGCGTGAAGAAGGATGGAATGTCCTTATTGCCAGGCCGCGCTCGAGCGTGCCGCCGGGAGATGCCCGAGCTGCAGGCGCAAGCTGTACGAGGTGACCGAGGAGGACTTCGAGGAAATCGCTTTAAGTCCGGACGGCTTGATGGCCGATGAAGCGACGTCGATCGCTGCGGACGACGAGGACCCGGCCGGTATGCGCGATGTCGCGGCGATGCTCGAAGATCGTTTCGTCTGCGGCAAATGCGGCCATCGCGGCGGATCCGCCAAAGAAGTCGCGATGACCGGCCCGGGACTTAGCAAGCTGCTGGACATTCAGCATCATCACTATCTTTTCGTGTCCTGCGAGGACTGCGGCGCCGTCGAGATTTTCGACCCGGAGATGCTGCTCGGCCGCAAGCCGGGCAGTCTTGGCACCGTGCTCGATACGCTTTTCGGCCGTTGATCGCGGGCGCGAACTAAGGGCTGTTCGAAGGGCGGTTTTTGCTTTAAAATGTGAACCAAGCATCTTTCTTCCTCATCGATCCAATCGATCCAATCGATCCGAAGGAGCCTGACCATGTCACGTAAGCTTCTGCTGTTGTTCGCGGCGCTGATGATGCTCGTTCCGTCCGTTGGTTCAGCGGCCGACTGGAGCACGCCGTTTGTCGTATATTACGACAATTTGTACAAGATTACGGATGAATCCGTGCCAGCCGACCGGCTGGGCATGAAGCTGGGCAAGACCTCCGCCTATGCCGAGACCGAAGGCGCTTACAAGGGCAACTTTTCCAACGCGCTGCCGAAGGGCACCGAGTTCAAGGGGATCTTAGGCATCGACGTGCAGGATGCGATCGCCATCGACTCGGGAGGCGGCGCGTACGTCAAAGCCGTCTATCAAGAGTCCTACGCGGACAGCAAGCTGAACGGCACGAGAGAAGCGCTGGCGCGGCTGGACTGGCTGTGGTCGCTCCTCATCGCCGCGGCCGCGATCGCCGCCTTCGTCATCTGGCGGCGCAGATCGAAGCGTACCGCCGGGCAAAGCCGTTGATCGTATGGATCAACGGCGCCTTCGGCGCAGGCAAGACGACGGCCGCCTTCGAGCTGCACCGGAGGCTTCCCGGCTCGTTCGTCTTCGACCCCGAGGAGGCCGGCTTTTTCATTCGGGCGAGGCTGCCGAAGCATCTTCGCGGCGACGACTTCCAGGACTATCCGATGTGGCGGTCGATCAACCGCGAAATGCTGGCTTATCTCGACGCGAACCATGCAGGTCCGATCATCGTGCCGATGACGGTCGTGAACGAACGCTACATGGATGAGCTGGTCGGCGCGCTGCGAACCTCGGGCGTCCGGGTCGACCACTACGCGCTGACGGCATCGCGGGAGACGCTGCTGCGGCGTCTTCGAAGCCGGTGGGAGAGCGAGCGTTCCTGGGCGGCCCGGCAGATCGACCGTTGTCTGGCCGGCTTGTCGAAGGAAGCGTTCGACGTGCGCATTCAGACCGACGGATTGAATGCGGGACAAGTCGTCGCCCGCATCGCCGAATCGTCCGGGCTCGCGCTCGCGCCGGATCCTCGAGGTACGATCAAGCGAGGATGGGATCGATTGCGGACGAAGGCCGGGCATATTCGGCTGGGACGCTAGCAATGAGCTTAGGCAAGAGGCGCCGCGGAGAAATTTTCCGCGGCGCCTCTTCGTTATGGGATGTGCTTGTATATAAAATTGCCGGAGACCACGAACATTCCAAACAAACGCGAATGAATAACTCGCTCCGTCTTTTCGCCAATCGTATTCGCGAGGTCAGGTTTCGGACAGTGGATCCGCTATTTTGTATAAAAGATGGAGAAAAGCCGGGTTTGTGGACTATAGATCCGTTATTCGTGGCAACGCATGTCTCGTAGTAACGTTTCAGTCGAAATAGCGCCCGCTGTGTCCGTCACCTTCGCCAATCAACCCTTAGCTCGACATTTAGCGGATCTACGGTCCGTTGGCGATAAGTGAAGCCAAGGTAGAGAAAAGATCAATTAGCGGTAACCGAGAGAGTAAATGCTCCGAGTCCGACAGATTTGCCCCATAGCACAATCGGAGCAAAAGGCGCCGATTCGCCCTTCGCTCCTCCTCGTTACAGCTGCCGCACCGAACGCCTCACGATCAGCTCCGCGGGCAGCACGACCTTGCGCCAGGCGGGCGACGGTTCGTCGCGCGATCGGATCCGGTCGAGCAGCATTTGCATGCCGAGATGTCCGAATTGATAGGCCTGCTGGGAGATGACGGTGAGAAAAGGGTCCATCTCGGCGTAGGAGGCCAGCTCGTCGAAGCAGACGAGCGACACGTCTTCGGGTACGCGAAGACCGCGCGAGCGAAGCGATCGCATAAGCTCGACCGCCAGGACATTGTTCCCGGCGACGAAGGCGGTGGGGAGGGGACGCATGCGGTCGAGCCACGCTTCGATGCCCGTCAGGTCGCTGCGCGGACCGAAGCTCGTCTCCAGCACGAGCGCTTCGTCGTATTCGAGATCGTTCAGCTTGAGCGCTTCCCTGTAGCCCTCGAGCCGCTCCCGGGCGCTCGAGATCGTGCGCGAGCCGTTGATCAGCGCGATGCGGCGGTGGCCGCCTCCGACGAGCTGCTTGACCAGCTGGCGCGCGCCTTCCTTGCTGTCGCCTAGCACGACGTCGCTGTCCATGCCCGGCACCTCGCGGTCGAGCAGCACGAACGGCACGCGGTGGCGTCGCAGCATCTCCAGATGGGGCAGAGACGCATCGCCCGCGGGAGCCAGCAACACGCCGTCCGCCCGCGTTTTCAGAACGGCGTCGATGTAGTCGTTCTCCTTTTCCAGATCCTCGTCCGTATTGCCGAACAGGAGCCGGTAGCCATGCTTTTTCGCCGCATCCTCCGCGCCGCGAGCGAGCGTCGTATAAAAAGGGTTCGTAATGTCGGTGATCATGAGAAACAGCAGCCTCGTCTCCTGCAGCACGAGGCTCCGCGCCATCTGGTTCGGCACATAGCCGAGCTCGTCCATGACGCGTTTGACCTTCGCCCGCGTTTTCTCGCTGATTCGTCCCGTGTTATTGATAACTCTAGATACCGTCATAGCCGAGACGCCGGCCTTTTCCGCGATATCGTAGATGGTGACCATGCGCGTCCATTCCTTTCAAAAACCCGCCGTATGCTTAATATCTATCTTACAAAAGTGATGGATTGACAGCAAGACGTTTCGTTGTTAATTTAGAGTTATCGGTAACATATTAATCGCTTTCAAGGAGGCGTCATTGATGACTGACAACGCTTATAGGTACCAAAGCGGGTTTCCTAAGATCGGCATTCGTCCGACGATCGACGGCCGTCGCAAGGGCGTGCGCGAATCGCTCGAAGACCAGACGATGAACATGGCCAAGGCCGTGGCGGAGCTGCTGAGCAGCTCGCTCCGGTATCCGAACGGCGAGCCGGTCGAGTGCGTGATCTCCGATTCGTGCATCGGCGGCGTCGCCGAAGCAGCGGCTTCTGCGGACAAATTCGCCAAAGCCGGCGTCGGCGTCTCGCTCACCGTCACGCCTTGCTGGTGCTATGGCACCGAGACGATGGACATGGATCCGACGCTGCCGAAGGCGGTGTGGGGCTTCAACGGCACGGAGCGTCCGGGCGCCGTTTATCTGGCCGCCGTGCTGTCCGGCTACGCGCAAAAGGGGCTGCCGGCGTTCGGCATCTACGGCGAGCAGGTGCAGGATTCGGGCGACACGACCGTTCCCGAGGACGTCCGCGAGAAGCTGATCGGCTTCGCCCGCGCGGGCCTTGCGGTCGCCATCATGCGCGGCAAATCGTATTTGTCGATGGGCTCGGTGTCCATGGGCATCGCGGGCTCGATCGTGAACGACGGCCTGTTCCAGGAATACCTCGGCATGCGTACGGAGTACGTGGACATGTCCGAGTTCGTGCGCCGCATCGAAGAAGAGATCTATGATCCGGCCGAATTCGAGAAGGCGCTCGCGTGGGTGAAGGAAAACTGCAAGGAGGGGCCGGACAACAATCCGGAGCGCCTGCAGAAGAGCCGCGCGGACAAGGACAAGGATTGGGAGACGGTCGTCAAGATGACGCAGATCGCCCGCGACCTGATGATCGGCAACCCGCGCCTGGCCGAGCTCGGCTTCGGCGAAGAAGCGATGGGCCACAACGCGATCGTCTCCGGCTTCCAGGGACAGCGCGCCTGGACCGACCATTTCCCGAACGGAGACTTCCTGGAGACGATTCTCAACTCCTCGTTCGACTGGAACGGCATCCGCGCGCCTTATATCGTCGCCACGGAAAACGACAGCTTGAACGGCATTCCGATGCTGATGGGCTACCTGCTCACCAATACAGCGCAAATTTTCGCCGACGTTCGGACGTACTGGGGCCCCGATTCGGTCGAGAGAGTTACCGGTCACAAATTGACGGGCGCGGCCGCCGGCGGCTTGCTGCACCTCATCAACTCCGGCTCCGCGACGATGGATGGCACCGGCGAGCAATCGATTGACGGCAAGCCGGCGATGAAGCCGTTCTGGGATATCTCCGCCGAAGAAGCTCAAAAATGTCTCGACGCGACGAGCTGGCGCCCGGCGTCCGCGGAATATTTCCGGGGGGGCGGCTATTCGTCGGACTTCCTGACGAAAGGCGGCATGCCGATGACGATGTCGCGCCTGAACTACGTCAAGGGCATCGGCCCGACGCTGCAGATCGCCGAAGGCTATTCGGTGGACCTGCCGCCCGAAGTGCACGACGCGCTCGACAAGCGCACGGATCCGACCTGGCCGACGACCTGGTTCGCGCCGATCGTGACGGGCAAGGGCGCGTTCCGTACCGTTTACGACGTCATGGACAACTGGGGCGCGAACCACGGCTCGATCAGCTTCGGCCATATCGGCGCCGACCTGATCACGCTCGCCTCGATGCTCCGCATCCCGGTCAGCATGCACAACGTCGCCGAAGAACGCGTCTTCCGTCCTCGCGCATGGGGCCTGTTCGGCACCGACGGCATCGAAGGCGCCGACTTCAGGGCTTGCGCGAACTTCGGTCCGCTGTACAAATAAAAGGCAACTAAAACGAAGCCGTCCGCTCCGGGCGGCCTTCGTCCGGTTTATCCTTTCGTCCCGTCCTGCCCATTCATTTTACCCATTGGAGGTCAATCACGCATGAGCGCCACGGATATTCGCAATGAGCTGTGCAAGTACGCGCGCAAGACGGTATCGAACAAACTGGTCGTCGGACCCGGCGGCAATCTGAGCGCCAGGCACGAGGGCAAGATGTACCTGTCTCCGAGCGGGTTCGCGCTGGACGAGATCGCGCCAGAGCAGTGGGTGGAGGTAGACATCGAGAGCGGCGACATCGCCGACATCGGCCTGCGGCCGTCGTCCGAGGTGCTGATGCATCTGTATGCCTACAGAGCCAACCCGTCCATCGGCGCGATCGTCCATACGCACCCGCCGTACTGCATCGCCTTCACGCTGGTCGAACAAGAGCTGCCCGTTATGTTCCCCGACCAGGCCGCGCTCGTCGGCACGACGACGTACGTCCCGTACGTGCTGCCGACGACCGACCGCCTCGCCGACGCCGTCGTCGCCAAGGTGAACGACTACAGCACGATCCTGCTCGGCAATCACGGTCTCGTCACGACGGGACGCAATCTTCGCGAAGCGTACTACCGCACCGAGGTCGTCGAGGAGAGCGCGAAGATCTGGCTTATCGCGAGCGCGATCAAGAAGCCTAAGGCATTGACGGACGCCGAGTACAAAGAGATCGCGTCGCTGGAGAGCGAAGCGTACCGGATCGAGCTGCTGCAAAAAATGAAATAAGCGGAGGAACGGGTCATGAGCGAGACAACGGCTGCAAGCGGCGTACCGCAGCGCGCGACCGCGCTGGCGTTCGATATGGGCGCGAGCTCGGGCCGCGCCTACGTAGGCGAGCTTAGCGCGGAAGCGGACGGCGTCCGTACGCTTAAAGTGGCGGAGATGCATCGCTTCGAAAATGAAGCCGTACGCGTAGGCAAGCATTTGCATTGGGACATCCTGCGCCTGCTGCAGGAGATCAAGCGTGGGATCCGCAAGACGTTCCAAGCGGGTTATTCGCCGCGGACGCTCGGCATCGATACGTGGGGCGTCGACTTCGGCCTGATCGACGAAGGCGGCGAACTCCTTGGCAATCCGTATCATTACCGCGATCCGCAGACGGAAAGGCTGATCGAGGAGCTGAGCGAGCGGTTCGGCGCCGACGCGCTGTTCGCGTCGAGCGGGCTTCAGTTCATGCCCTTCAATACGCTCTATCAGCTTTATGCGATGAGCAAGGCCGGTTCGGCGAAGCTCGACGCGGCCAAGACGCTGCTGTTGACGCCGGATCTGCTGACTTACCTGCTGACGGGCGTGCCGGCCTGCGAGTTTACGATGGCGACGACGACGCAGCTGTTCGATCCGCGCACGCGGCGCTGGAACGCGGAGCTGATGCGCGAGCTCGGCATTCCAGAGACGATGTTCCTGGAGCCCGTCGCGCCCGGCACCCGGATCGGCGCGCTGTCGGACGAGGTTCTGGATGAGCTTCGGATTCCCCCGGTCGCAGCGGTGGCGGTCGGCTCGCACGATACGGCATCCGCGATCGCGGCCGTGCCGGCGGGAGACGAACCGTTCGCTTATCTGGTCTGCGGTACCTGGTCGCTGCTCGGCACGGAGCTGGCGGAGCCGGTGCTAAAGCCGGAGACGCTCTCGCTGTCCTTTTCCAATGAAGGCGGCGTCGGCGGCACGTATCAGCTCCTCAAAAACATCATGGGCTTGTGGATCCTGCAAGAGTGCAAACGGGAGTGGGACGAGAGCGAAGCGCCGATCGGCTATCCGGAGCTCGTGGAACTCGCTGAAGCGGCCGAGCCGCTGCGGAGCCTGATCGACCCGGACGACGCCCGCTTCTACGGGCCGTCCGACATGACGTCCAAAATTCGCGCTTATTGCCGGGAGACCGGCCAGCCGGAGCCGCGGGACCAGGGCGAATTTGCCCGCTGCGTCCTCGAGAGCCTGGCGCTTCGCTACAGGCAGGCGCTCGAGCAGGCGGAGTCGCTCACCGGCCGCAAGTTCGCCGGACTCCATATGGTGGGCGGCGGCATCCAGAACAGGCTGCTCTGCCGGCTATCGGCCGGCGCGATCGGCCGGCCGGTCTTCGCCGGGCCTGCGGAGGCCAGCGCGATCGGCAACTTGCTGCTGCAATTCGTCGCGCAAGGCGAGATTGCCGATCTTGCGGAAGCCAGGCGTCTCGTGTCCCGCTCTTTCCCGGTCGATACGTACGAGCCGGGCGACAGCGGGGCATGGGAGTCTGCGTATAGCCGGTTTTTGGCGCTGCAACCCAGCCCTGGATCAAACGCGTCGCCGGCTTCCGAAACATAATGTAAAACGGAATTAAGCTTGGTTAATCGACCAGTAACCCCGCTTTTCCCGAATGGGAGAGCGGGGTTATTTGTTAATAAATAGAGCCAAATACGACAAAAATCGACGTAATCGTTAATGAATCATCATCTTTTTCTACAAATTTATGGAGAAATGTTAAGTTTTTTTTAACTGCGCACCGATATGATAAGTGGAAAAGAACATTATGATGAGCCGGACGTGCGGCGGGAGGCAGTCAACCTATGAGATGGACGGTCGGCAAAAAAATGGTGGGGGCGTTTAGCGCCATACTCGTCGCGCTCGTGGCGCTGGGCTTCATCAGCCTGGTCAACATGAGCAAAATGAACGAGCAATCGCAGGAGATCGGCAACGATTGGCTAAGCGGCGTGGAAACGATGAGCAACATTAAAATCGACTTACAAGAGATTACGAACCTATATTACCAATCGCTCGTCGCCACCGACGAAGCGGCCAAAAAGAAGGCGATCGAACAAATGGCTTCGTTGTTCCCGGAGATCGAGAGCAGCGTGAACGGCTATAAAGGCTCGGTTACGAACGAAGAGGACAAAAAGCTGTACGATGCGCTTCAGCAGGATTGGGGGGAGTTCAAGACCAGTTATTCGGCATCGACGCAAAGTTCCGGAAACGCGGACAAGGGGAAATCGGCTTCCGAAGCTTTCACGGAGCTCGACCAAACCGTCGATAAGCTGATCGCTTTTAATCACGAGGGCGCGGCGAGCAGCGTAAAGGACAATGAAGAATTGTTCCACAGCAGCGCATCGCTCGTCTTCTACATCGGCATTGCGATCGTTTTGCTCGCGATTGCGCTCTCCTGGCTGTTGATCCGCAACATTACGGTGCCGCTGAAGCAAACGACCGATGCGCTGAGCCGAGTGGCCGCGGGCGACCTTCAAATCTCGTTTTTCGAGACGAAACGAAGCGACGAGTTCGGCACGCTGCTCACGAGGTTGAACGATACGGTCGCCAAGCTGCGAGACTCGGTCCGTCAGATGCAGGACAGCGCTTCGGTGCTCGCGACTTCGTCGATCCAGCTGTCCGGCGGCTCCGAGCAGAACAAGGGCGCTTCCGTCCAGATCGCGGAGTCCGTCTCCCTGATCGCCTCCAATTCGGAAAGCCAGGCGAAGTCGGCTGCGGAGTGCGACCGCGTCATGGAGGAAATGGCCGAAGGCGTAGGCAGAATCGCCGAGACGACCTCCGAGGTCGCTGAATTGTCCGCAGGCGCCGCTACCGCGGCTACGACGGGGACGGACCGGATCGTCCACGTGACGGAGCGCATGGCTTCGCTCGAGCAGACCGTCGGTCTTGCCGGCAAGCAAATCACGAGCCTCGTCGCGAAGTCCCATCAGATCGGCGAGGTCACCGGCATCATCGGCGAGATCGCTTCGCGTACCAACCTGCTCGCGCTTAACGCCGCCATCGAAGCGGCGCGCGCCGGCGAGCATGGCGCCGGCTTCGCGGTCGTCGCGGGCGAAGTGCGCAAGCTCGCCACCCAGACCAACGAGTCGGTCGGCAACGTTTACACGCTCATCACCGAGGTACGCGAACAGGTCGAATCGATGTCCGCGCTCATGAGCACGAGCATCGAGGAAGTTCAAGCCGGCAGCACGGCCGTGAACGAGGCGGCCGTCGCCTTCAAGCAGATCGCGAGCGCGTCGTACGAGGTATCCTCCCGCGTGCAGGAGGCGGCAGCGGCCGCCGAACAGCTGGCCGCGAGCTCGGAGGAGGTATCCGCGTCGGTGTCCAACATCGGACATATGGCGTCCATGACCGCCTCGATGACGCAGGAAGCGGCCGCATCGGCGGAGGAACAGCTCGCGTTCAGCGAGGAGCTGTCCTCCTCGTCCCGGACGCTGTCCGGCATCGCGGCGGAGCTCAAGCAAGCCGTGAGCGCGTTCAAGCTATAAGTTTATTCATAAGCGGAAGCTGCCGTCGCACAAAAGTGCGACGGCAGCTTTTTTAATGTCTTAAGCCTTAAGGTTGCGATCCGCTTTGGGAGAGCGGAAGCTCGACCGTGACGCGCGTGCCGGCGACGAGCCGGTTCGCGATCGACACCTCGCCGTGATGCATCTGTACGATCCGCTGAACGATCGAGAGGCCGAGGCCGCTGCCGCCGGCCGCCCGGTTGCGCGATTTATCCGCTTTGTAAAACCGCTCGAACAAACGGGGGAGATGCTCGGGCGGCACGCCCGGTCCCGTATCCTCGACGTGAACGACCGCGCTGCCGCCGGTTACGGCGAGCGAGAGGCCCAGCACGCCGCCTTCGGGCGTAAACTTGATCGCGTTGTGCAGCAGGTTCACCCATACTTGGCGCAGCAATTCTTCATCGGCCTCCAGCTCGCACTCGGAGAGGCGGATGTCGAGCTCCAGCCGTTTAGCCTGCCATTGAGGCTCGGCGGCGAGCACGACCTGCCGAAGCTGCTTGTCGAGCTTGTACGTACGGGGCTGGTAGGGCGGCCGCTTGGACTCGAGCGTCGTGAGCTTGAGGAGGTTGTCGCTGAGACGGGACAGGCGCTCGCTCTCGGCTTCGATGATGTCCAGGTAATGCTTGCGCTGCGTCTCCGAGAGCCGATCCGACTTGAGCGCCTGCGCGAAGCCTTTGATCGACGTGAGCGGCGATTGAATCTCATGGGAAACGTTGGCGACGAACTGCTGCCGCATATCTTCGATCTGCCCCAGATCGGCGGCCATCTGCTTGAAGTTTTTGACGACCTCGTAATATTGTCCCGCGTACCTCGGATTGACCTCCACATTTACGTTGAAGTCGCCTTTTCCCATTCTGGACATCGCGTCGGTCAGCGCGTTCACGAGCTGCATCGCCCTCGCTTCCGGCCTGAACAAATAACGGATGATCACGATCGACAGCCCGAATAGGAAAAAAGTCAGGATCAGCGTCAAATACTCGCGCAGCGTACCCGGCATCGGCAAGAGTCGGCCGACGGCACGAAGCAAAAAGTGCGCTGCCGTCCAGAGGATGGAGTAACAGAACAGGAATACGGAGACGCCGGTCAGAAAGTGCAAGGGGGGCGGCAGCCGCTCGAACCATGCCCGCATCCCGCCGGCCGCAAGCGCTTCGCTTCTGCGTTGGTCGCGCATGCGAGCCTCGAATTCCTTTTGCAGCTGACGATAATCCTTGTGACTTTGCGCGAAGTTTTTCCATAACCGGGATAGCCGCGATCCGCCGATGTTCAAGGGAGCACCTCCAGCCGGTAGCCAAGCCCCCGAATCGTGGTGATCCGGAAGCCGCAATCGTCGGGAAACCGCTCCCGCAGCCGCTTGATATGCACGTCGACCGTACGCTCGTCGCCTTCATAATCGAAGCCCCAGATCTGCTCGATGAGCTGATCGCGGGAGAAGGTCTGGCCGGGATGGCTCGCCAGCTTGAACAACAGCTCGAACTCTTTGAGCGGCAGCGTGAGCGGCTGTCCGTCCAGCTGGAGCTCGAACGTCTGCCGGTTCATGAGCACGCGGCCGATCTGCGTCTGATGGGACACCGCGATCTTATATCTGCGCATAAGCGCCTTAACGCGGACGACCAGCTCCGCAGGCTCGAACGGCTTCACCATGTAGTCGTCCGTGCCGAGCTGGAAGCCCTTGACCTTCTGGGCGGTCTCGCCCATCGCGGTCAGCATGAGGACCGGCAGCTCGTAGTGCGTCCGCAGCTCGCGGCACAGCTCCCAACCGTCCATGTTCGGCATCATAATATCCAGCACGACCAGATCGAACGGAGACTCGGCCAGCGAAGCCAGCGCTTCTGCGCCGTCCGTCGCTTCCTGGATCTCGAATCCTTCGGCCGCGAGGAAGTGACCGAGCAGCTCGCGGATATGCGGATCATCGTCTACAATAAGAATGCGCGCCATCGTATGGGCCACCTTTTCAAGTTCGGATCGGAGGCTGGCGCCAAGATGCGCCGCCTTCGTTTTCATGTTATTTTGACGCTCGTTTGTGAACTGAATATGAATCCTATTATGCTACAAGACCGATCTTCGGAGAAAGGGGAAGGGAGATGGCTTCGAACGGAAAGAGAGTGCGCGGCAGGTTCGCGCCTACGCCGTCCGGCAGGCTGCACCTGGGCAACGCGTTGACGGCGCTGCTCGCCTGGCTGCAGATTCGTTCGGCGGGCGGGGAGATCGTCCTTCGGCTGGAGGACCTGGACCGGCAGCGATGCAAGCCCGAGCTCGCGGCGCTGCTGCCGGAAGAGCTCAAGTGGCTTGGCCTGGATTGGGACGAAGGACCGGACGTCGGGGGGCCTCACGCGCCCTACGAGCAGAGCAAGCGTACGGCGCAATATGAACGCATCCTGGACGAGCTGCTGCGGCAGGGGCGATTGTATCCTTGCTATTGCAGCCGCGCCGATCTGATGGCGGCGGCCAGCGCGCCGCATGGGCTTGACGCCGAAGGACCGGCGTATCCGGGCACCTGCCGGACGCTGACCGCAGCAGAGCGGGCGGAGCGGGCGCTGCGCAAGACGCCATCGCTCCGCTTTGCGATGGATGAACGCGCAACGTACCGGTTCGCGGACGGCATCGCGGGCGAGACGGCATTCTCCGGCGCCGGCGGCGGCGACTTCGTCGTGCGGCGCGCGGACGGCATCGTGGCGTACCAGCTCGCCGTCGTCGCGGACGATATCGAGATGGAGATTACCGACGTGCTGCGCGGCTGGGATCTGCTCGATTCGACGCCGCGGCAGCTGGCGCTGTACGAAGCGCTCGGCAGTCCGCCGCCGCGATTCGCGCATTCTCCGCTGCTGCTCGGCGCGGACGGCAGCCGGCTGTCCAAGCGTCACGGGGCGGTGTCGTTGTCGGAGCTCCGCGAACGGTTCGGCGTTCGGTCCGAGCGAATCGTCGGTTTTCTCGCCTGGCTCGCCGGATTGCGCGATCGAATCGAAGAGCTGAAGCCTGCCGATCTGGTCGCTTCCTTCGATCTCGCAGCTGTGCGGAGTCCATCGGCGACGCTTCCGGACGCGTGGATCGATTTGCTGACCGGCAAGGATAAAGGACTAAACTTTTAGTAGAAGGAGATGTGCCAAAAATGCCGCACATTATCGGCAAGCGCGTTCGACTGCGCGAATACCGCCACGAGGATCTGGTGCCGATTCGCCAGTGGGTGAACAATGAAGCGATCACGGGTTTTCTGTCGGATATTTTTCTGTTTCCTCACGGTTTGGAGTCGACCGAGGGATTTCTCGCCGACATGATGGATCCGCGGCCGGACAGCCGCGGCTTCGTCATCGCGGAGACGAATACGGAGCTATACATCGGGCAGATCGGTCTGGACACGATCGACTGGAAAAATCGTTGCGCGAAAATCGGCATCGTCATCGGCTCGCTCGATCGCTGCGGGCAGGGATTGGGAACGGAAGCGATGCGGCTGCTGATCGGTTATGCGTTCAAGGAGCTTAATCTGAACCGGCTGGAGCTGGAAGTGTACGATTTCAACGAACGGGCTTGCCGCAGTTACTTGAAGTGCGGCTTCGTCGAAGAGGGGAGACTGCGAGAAAAGCTGTACCGCAACGGTCGCTATGCGGACGTGATCCAAATGGGATTATTGAGGTCGGAATGGACCGAATAATACTCGAATCATAAAATATATTATGTAAACTAAATGTGCAAAGATTGCTCGAATCGCATCATGCGTGCATAAGAGCGTATAAAGGCATTTATGTTAATGACGTTAAATAACAGAGCATATTCATTCAGGGCCATCGCTATCATTCCCCTCTTTAGGGATTTTTTAGCGGAGGCGTGCAACTCCTCTTCATCTAAAGCGTCTAATGAAGAGATTCATAGACGGCTTGGTAGAAAAGGAGCTTAACCGATGAAACTGCTCAAACCTGTTCAAAAATGGCTGCCGGCCGTTCTTGCCTCGGCTATTTTGCTGCCTTTGGGCGCGCAAGACGTATCGGCGGCTTCAGCAGCCCCTGCGGTCACGATCGTGCTCGACGACGTGAAGCTGCCCGTACCCGTGTCGCCGATCAATCGCAATGGGACGATTCTGCTGCCTTTCCGCAAGATTGCGGAAGCGTTGGGCGTCAACGCGGTATGGGTACCCGCGACCAAATCGGTCGTCGCCAAGGGTAAAGGAGCGGGGGGACAAGCGGTTGAGGTTCATCTCACGCTCGGCCAGAAAACAGCGACGATTAATGAGGTTAAATATGCATTGAATGCCGCGCCTGTCATGTCTAACGATTCGGTTCTCGTGCCGCTCGCTTTTTTTAGTCAAGCCTTCGGCGCGAACGTATCGTGGGACGGGCCGGCGAAAACGGTGCGCGTCGTCTCGCCGCAGCGCGAGATGCGGCTGCTCGGCTTTTACGCGGTAGGGGCATACAGTCAGCTGGCACTGACGAACGATATGAACGACGTTGCATTCGGTTGGACCCAGGTCGATTACAATGGAGAAATCGCCTTAAAAGATACGACCGGCGACAGATGGTATTGGCCGCAACCCGCCGGAGACGATACGCCGGAGTCGATCGTCGCGCAGGTGAATGCGAACGGCTCCGGCAGCTACCTGGCCGTATTGGGCAAGGACGGCAAAGGGCAGCTCATGAAAATGCTAACGGACCAAACGCTGCGGGACGCTTCGATCGAACGGCTGCATGCGCTCGCGAAGGACAACGCGTTCGGCGGCATCATGCTCGACTTCGAAGGGCTTGGTTGGCATGACGATCCGGTCATGGCCCAATCGGCGCTGAACGCCTATGTGAAGCAGCTCGTCGCGGCCGTCAAGCCGGACGGCATCAAGGTATCGCTCGCGGTGCCGCCGCTGAACGGCGAATACAAAGGATACGATTATGCGGCGCTGGCCAAGATGGCCGACGAGCTCGTCATCATGGCATACGATTACGGCGACAATAAAAAGCCTCAGCCGAACGCGAAGGTCGACGAAGCGATCGACAAAGCGATCGCAACGGGCGCGCCCCAGTCCAAGCTCCTGCTGGCGATTAATCTGGACGCGGAAAACGAAACTTCGGTCGACGACAAGCTCGGTCTCGCCAAGCGGCATGGGTTAGGCGGCGCCGCGTTCTGGAGATTGGGGATATTCACGGACGCCGAACGCGCCGCGATCGGCCGCACGGCGACGAAGATCGGAGGATAGGCATGCCTTTTGAAGCCTTTTTAAGCCGCTATGATCCTGGGAGACGTTGGACCGTGTCCGAGGGGGAGAGCGGCTGGAACAACACGACGCGAATCGCGGAGAACGATCTCGGCGACAAGCGCGTGCTGCGCATCTACGAGACGCACAAGGATGCGGAAAAGATCGCTTTCGAGCACGACGTGCTTCTGAAGCTTAGCGAGGCGACTTTGCCGTTCGCCGTACCGCGGCCGATCGCGCTGCAGGACGGTACGAGCTTCGCGACGCTGGCAGACGGCACGGGCCGATTCGCGGCATTGTTTACTTATACGGCCGGCAAGCGTCCGAACGGATCCGAGCCTGCCGTCGCCGAGTCGATCGGCGAAGCCGTCGGGCGCCTGTCGCTCGCGCTGCGGGAGCTTCGCACGACGGCCGCTCCCGCCTATCTGCCCTGCTACGAACTCGAACAGACGCATCCGTCTTGTCCGGGCAGCGTCATCGCTTCTTTTTGCGAGGCGCCGCCGGCTGCGTTTCACGATTTGCAGGAATCCCTTCTGCGGATAGGCGATGCGATGCGCGTTTTTCAATCGGCGCTGCAGACCGTCCGCAGCCTGCCTCATCAGCTCGTGCACGGGGATATCAACGATTCCAACTTGCTCGCCGATCTGAATGATTCTACACGCATCGCGGCAATACTGGACTTCGAGTTTTGCACGATAGAGCTGCGGGCGATGGAGCCGGCGGTCGCGTTGGCCGGGTTAATCGGCGAGTCGGGGGATCTCGGCGCAGCTTCCGCTTTTTTAAATGGCTTTGGACAAATAGCACCTTTAATTGAAGCTGAGATCGACGCCCTCCCGGTGCTTATGCGTTTGCGCCGCCTGGACGTGTTCGTTCACTTCCTAGGGCGTTATCTAAGCGGGGTGGACGAGGCGGCCGTTCTCCGTCAGCAGACGTTGGAGACGGCCGCAGGGTTAGCGCTGTTGGATCGGCAGGAAGATGAGATTCGGTCGATGTGCAGGGAGACGATGTTAAAGAAAGCGAGCGGATAAGATGGCAATCGCACAAGTGACGATCGTGCCGATCGGCACGGGATCGACGAGCGTGAGCGCATATGTCGCCGAGGTCGAACGCGTGCTTCGCATGGCGCCTGAGCGGATCAAACACGAGATGACGCCGATGAGCACGATTATCGAAGGCGAGCTCGAGGACGTGCTAGCGGTCGTTAGGCGCATGCATGAGACGCCTTTTAACCATGGCGCCCAGCGCGTGTCGACATCGATCACGATCGACGACCGCAGGGACAAGCAGGGGACGATGGCGCAAAAAATGGAGGCCGTGGCCGACAAGCTACGGCAGAAGCCGGAATCATAAAAGGGGACGATACGAGATCGTCCCCTTGTGGCTGAGCGTGCTATCAGGATTCCTGGCTGCGGCGCTTGTCGATCGCTTCTTCCATCGTTTTGTCCGTTAAATGGGCGTAGATCTGCGTCGTCTCCGGCGAGGCGTGACCGAGCTGCTCCTGCGTCTTGTACAGATCGTTCGACAGATAGTAGTCGGTCGCAAACGAATGCCGAAGCTTATGGACGGACAAATAAGGTTTGCCGAATCGTTTCGCGTACTTGATGACCATCTCCTGAACCGCGCGCTTGGTCATGCGCGAGCCTTCCTTCTTGCCGTTCGCCAAGGCGAGAAAGAGGGCTTTTTCCCGTTTGGGCGCGTGATAGCGAATCTCTCGCT
The DNA here is from genome assembly GCF_900112065.1 of Cohnella sp. OV330. Classification (GTDB taxonomy): domain Bacteria; phylum Bacillota; class Bacilli; order Paenibacillales; family Paenibacillaceae; genus Cohnella. Next base: position 59,445 of record NZ_FOKE01000004.1, on the reverse strand, counting down.
GCTGAAGGTAGGACTCCAAATTAGTCAGCGCATCTTGACGGAAGAAAACGGGCGTCTTGAAGGTGTCGTCGTTGCTGCCTTTGCGGTAGACGTATAAAAGTTTCTTTTTAACATCGAGATCGTCCAGGTTCAAGTTCACCAGCTCAGATACGCGAAGGCCTGAATTCAAGACAAGGCTCACGATGCAGGCATCGCGCGTATGGTTCAACTCGTGTGCGTATAGGGCCTGCTTGTTGTCAGCCACATCCGTTGCATAATGTTCGTTGATATAAGCGATAAATTCGGCAATTTCCTCCTCCTGAAGCAGCTTGCCCTCCAGCTTGGCCGCCGTATCCTTCGGCTTGTGCGTTCGTTTGATCGATACCTTGGCCATCACGTTGCGCTTCAGCAGCGGGTAGAAGTCGTCGTCCTCCGCGATTTGGCTGAGATAGTGGAACAGCGAGCGAAGGGAGGAGAGCTTGCGGGAGATCGTCGTCCGCGTGTTGGCGTGTTCGCGCCGGGTCGATAGCTCCATCCGGAAGCTGTCGATCTCGTCCATCTTCAGCTTTTCCAGCGCTTCGATCGGTATGTCGGACATCTTCTCCGCCGTGGTCAGTCCTTCGCGCATCAGCCAGCTAAAAAACGTTTCGTAATCTCTAACGTATTCGAGCAGGGAGGAGGGAGACAGGTCCGGCAGTTTATAGTTGATAAACTTCTCGACGTACCAGGGCATGCTCGGCACGCGTCGGTCCAATTGCTCGCGGTCTTTTATTTTTTGCAGGTTCATCAGGTTCGCGCTCCATGCCGGTTTATTTAGGGTTATTATACCAGACGACCGGATCATATTGCGCGTCGAGGTTTTTATTAAAGACGTCGTAAATAATATTATGTAAACAATATAAGATTAACTGCAACAAAAGCAGTTAAAAGGGAGAGGTAGTTCATTCAACATTTAACGACAATAAAATATTGAATTCGACAAATTAACGCTCTAAATCCTCGCATACGAGATCCTTAATGCCTCTCCGAATGATCTCGCAGCGCAGCATTTGAACAAATTCCGCATCCAATCCAAGCGATCTAGCCTCGAAGTAGCTGCTGGCCAGATGATCGTCCTGAAGATGCGCCAAAATGAACCTCATTTGAGGAATCACCTTTCCGGAAGGTGTCTTCACGAGTTCAGCCGCTTCCTTGAAGCGGAGCGTTTCCAACTGAACTTCTTCAGCGATATTCAATATTTCATGGCGATTAAGCTTTACTCTGACCAACTGTTCCTGCAGTACGGTCTGAACCGCGAGGGAGACGTACCAAGCATCGTCGCTTTCCTTGAGCACCTTCATCGTAATCACCTGCAAACCTCGTTTACTTTAGTATGAAATGAATAGAATTCTTTTGAATGCTTTGCGCTTATATGTTAAAGTTTACCTGTAATTTATTGGTGTTGTCAGTGCATTTTGTGTGCGTGAAGATGCAAATTGATATGCGTTATGACGCTTTCTATTGGGTTGGTTGGATTAGAAATGACTAGCAAGAAGCAGAAATGCAAAAAGCCCTTTTTTCTCTCTTTTAGAGTTAAAGGGCTTAAACTGTCTAAATAAGTGCTTAATTTTAGAATTAGGACCAATAACCTGCAGTGCTAACTCCGTCGGAACGATTTACAGTCTTGTTTAATGCTGAGATTTCTTTGTCGTTTAATTCTGAGGAATAGGAGTAGCTACCTAGCAAATTTTGTTTTTCAATATTACTTTTAAGAGATTTCAAAGACTTAATTTCTTTTTTTACTACTGCTGCTGAATAGGCCAAGAGCATATCCATTACCTCCTAAAGTATTATAAAATCTAAGTAAAAATATACCATAAAAATCTCGATTGGGGAGAATTATGTCGAACAAAAAAAAATATCCAGTGCTATTTCTGGTTTCAATAGTGGCTTTAATTTGGTTTATAAGTGTAATTGAAAAGTACCCATACTTAGACATAGAGATACAGGACAACAATGGTAAATGGTATGTTATAGGCATCGATCCAAAAAGCCAGTCAAATAAGACTTCTTTAAAGGTTGGAGCACAGATTTTGAAAGTAGATGGGAAGGAAGTCTTATCTAATTCTTCAGCAAAAAAGTGGAGAACAATAAATAAAGCAAATTCGGTCCTTGTATTGCAGCAACATCAAGTTTCAGAAATTGATTTTACTAAGTTGCCCAAATTAACAAAGTCTGACACCTCTTCATTAATTGAAGGACTTTTCAGTTTTTTCTTAGCTTTTATTCTAATTTCGAATGTACGAAATTCTTTATCTGCTCGTTATTTGTCTTACGTGTTTATCAATATATCTTTAACATTTTTTAGTTTAGGTGCATCAATTAGAGGGGATATCCTTGGTAAATTTACAATAGGATTATGCATGAAGTTGATACCGGTTGTTTTATTGCATTTTATTATCGTCTTTCTGCATGAAAAGAGTAATATTCAATTAAAAACTAGATTTTTTAATTGGATTTATTGGTTTATTGCGGTTAACTCCTTTCTTGAAGCTTTGTATTTTTTTGATTTAGAATTTAGTTATCAGTTACACAAATTTCAAGCTGCCTTCGAATTAACCTTTTTCTCTTTGGGAGTATTGTTTGATATCGTTTTTTTAGTCCTCATTTACAATAAAAATAAAGATGTTAATCCTTATGTATCTACCTTATTGAAGTCAATAGGCATATTTTTTACGGTATCCATATTTCCTATCGTGTTTCTTTCTTTTATTCCGCAATTACTCGTAGGCGAAGTCTGGGTTCATACTGTTTTCACAACGTGGTTTATACTTTTATTCCCGATTTCATTTACCTATCTTTTATTGGCAAAACAAATATATGATATTGATCTTGTAGTCCGGCGATTCATTCTTACGACCACCGTATCCATCATCCCCAGTCTTTTAATGGTTAGTGTAATCGTTATACTGTTTCCGACTAATCTCAAACTTGATATCTTAGTATTGACTTTTATTTTTACATTAGCGATTTTATCTGGAACTCTTTTCTCATTGGAGTACCTAACTTCTCGTTGGGAGCGCGTAATATTTCCGAGAAGACATTTCTTGCAGAATTCTTTAAAAAAAATCGCAAAAAAATTGATCTTTATTTCAAGTTTCAAAGAACTGAAAGAAATGATACTTGCCGATATTATTGAGAGTCTCAACGTATCCGGTGGAGCAGTTATGTTTAAACATAATAATTCTACAGAAATCATTAGTGTAGGGGAGATTGATCATCGACTAATTGAAGAAAGATTAACATTACCTTCTACTCAAGACTCAGACCTTTTATTATTTGAATTGACTCGAAATCAAGAATATGCGAGCTACCTTATTCTCACCCAAAAGAAAACGAATACCCAACTCGGTAACGAAGAACTGCAATGGCTCAATTTAATCATTTCTTATTTATCGGTTAGTTTGGAAAACTTATATTTAATTCGTAAAATGTCTGCACGCCTTGAACACTTGGCGTCTCAAGTGCCAAGTGAAGATACCGCAAACGACATTACTTGGTTCAGAAAGCTCATGTTCGAACTTCAAGAAAAGGAAAGATACCGCATTGCTACCGATCTGCACGATACGACCATGCAGGATCTGTTCTTTTTGAAAAGAAAGCTGGCTGCATTGCTCGATAAATACTCGGACGATTGGCAGGATTCAGAGCAAGCGAAGAGCTTGCTCGATTATATCGATATTATCAATATGAATTTGCGCCAGAGCTGCTTCGAGCTGCATCCGTATTTGCTGCAGGAGCTAGGATTGGTTCGAACGATCGACAAGCTGATCGAACTCGAGCAGACAACCCTGCCGTTTGAAATTGAGTTTAGGTACGGGGGAATCGACGCGATCGAATCCTGCGATATCGAGATGAAGCGACATCTCTTCCGCGTGTTCCAGGAGCTCATCAACAATGCTAAGAAGCATTCGAACGCATCGAAAGTGTATTTTAATGTGAGCGCTGCAAGTGGCAAACTGACGGTTCAGTACCGCGACGATGGCTTAGGCTTTAGGTCCGGGCAAGATCTCGTTCGCGAGATCGGGGGCTCTCATATCGGCCTGGAGCAGTTGAAGAGCAGAATATTATCGATGCGTGGCGTCTTCGAGATCAAGTCCGGTCAAGGCAGCGGCATGTCGTTCAACGCCGCAATCCCGCTCAAAGAAGGAAGGACTGCATGAAGCGAAAATACAAAACGATCGTCGTGGACGACCATCCACTGATGGCGCAAGCGACGCTTCAATTGCTCGGCCAAATGGAACGGATCGAGACGGCCGGCGTCGCCAAGAGCGGAGAGGAAGCGATTCAGCTATCTGCGGCGGTTAGTCCCGATCTGGTGCTGCTGGATTATCAATTGCCCGATCTAAGCGGTACGCAGGTCGCAGAGCAGCTTAAGGCGACGCATCCGAATCTCAAAATCATTATATTCACAGGCGTCGACGTTTCGGACTTGCTTCCTTTTCTACTATCCAATCTGATTAGCGGCATCATCTCCAAAGGGGTCACCGAGTCGACGATGAAGCATATCGTCGCGTGCGTGCTCGACAATCATATCGTCCTGCCGCAGAGCATGCTGCCGCAGCTCACGAGCGTATCCGGGAAAGACGCCGTCGATCAGCTATTGTCGGAGGAAGAGGTACTGCTCATGACGCTGATCATTAAAGGTGATACGTACGAGAAGATTGCCGAGCAAATGTATATCAGCAAGCGGTCGGTTGACAATTATTTGCGCAGGATCTACGAGAAGCTCGGCGTGCAGACTCGGGCACAGGCGATCGAGAAGTTCGTTCAGAGTTCGCAATACCAGAGCTGAGAGGGAGTCGGGCATGGACGAGACAATATTGAAAGAACTCTATCAGATGGTGGACGAGTACGCGCGGGGGGCGACGCTGAACGAGACGCTGCGGACGTTTATCGCCGAGAAAGCCGCGGAAAAGACGTCCTGGGCTGAAATGACCCGCTGTACGCACCGGATGCTCGGCGGACGTTCACCGGACCTAGAGCGGCATGCGGCGCTGACGGAGCTGATCATTCTGCTGCTCGACATCGTGGACGATCTGCAGGACCGGGATAGTCCCGGCAGGCCCTGGATGACATGCGATCCGGCAATTACGCTCAATGCTGTGCTGGCGATGTTCGCCGCGATCCTCGGCCATTGCGGCAGATCCGGTATCGGCAGCGCTATCGGCGGTCTGCTGGCGCGATCGATTCAAGGGCAGCAGGCGGACATCACCGACATGGTACATACGGAAGAGGATTATTTTCACATGGTCTCGGACAAGTCCGGTGCCTTGATGCAGCTGGCAGTCTATATGGGATATTCGCTCATAGAAGGGATTGATCCCGATGTACAGGCGACGCTGGACCAGCTGGCCGTATGCGGGGGCATCGTGTCCCAGATCGAAAATGACGCGAGAGACGTGCTGAGGCTCGACTATAAAAACGATCTTTTGCATAAAAAGCGTACGCTGCCCGTCTTGTTCATGCTCGAAGACAGCCATGCAGAATTCCCGGCGTTGGACGAATATTACGCGGGAACGCTGTCGCGCGAGCAGTTCATCGAAAGACAGCAAGAATTCGTGCAGTATGCGCGGGATTCGGGCTGCATCGAATACTGCAAGGTCGTGCAGGCGCTCTACAAAGACAAAGCGAACGAACTGTACGATCTGCTGCCGCCGATGCAAGAGCCTTGGGCGGGGAAGTTCAGAGAAATATTTGTCCCGGACTACGACGTTCGGTATAATGCAAGTTGAGAGGGGGGCGTTAGTTGATGGCAAATCACTTTGCCGGAATGCGCTTAACTCATGCAAAGCCTGCGAATAGGGCGATACTTTGCATGGGGCCGGTCTTTCAGCTTTAACCGATCGCCCGTACCAGCGTTATCGTTTCTAATTCATGGGCTTTGCACCTAATTAGCGAACCATACTAATTAAGGGGCTGAAAGCATGCAACCATTCATTAGAAACCATCAATATAACCTGATCAAAAAACAAATCGGTCTTCTGCAGCACGCCTGCGCGACCGTCGCGGATCCGAAGATCGTGGAGTCGGTCCGCTCGAATATGCAGTTCAAGCTCACGGAGGCCTTCCCGGACGCGAACGAATCGGCGCTAGAGATCGTACTCCGCGGATCCGAGCTGGGGACGGCGCCGGAATTCCAGCTGTATCTGGCCGCTCTGGAGAGCCACCGGATCGCGTTCGAGCCGGGGACGGAGCAGCAGCTGAAGAAACTGTTCCCGAAGATCAAGAAGCTGAAGCTTCCGGATCTGGCCGCGATCGAAATGAAGGCGATCAGCTACCTGGGCTGGTCCGACATCGCTGCGAACAAGCTGTTTATCGTGTACCCGCTGGGCGGCCGGCTCGTCGGCATCGAAGGACGGTTCACGCCGACGAACAAGAAGGGGACGTGCTTCGTCTGCAACCGGCAGACGGAGGTCGGCCTGTTCACGGCGCTTACGAAGTCCAGGCCTGCGAACGCATCGCCGGACTATTACAAAGCGATCGGCAATTATATGTGCGCGGACAGCGAGGTCTGCAATCATAACATCACGGATCCGGCGCCGCTCGAGCGATTTTTGAGCAGCGTCGTGAAGTAAAGGCATAGCAAAAACGGTGAAGCGCATGCGGCTTCACCGTTTTTTATCGTTTAGGAAACGGCGGCCGGTTTAAAGACCGGTTCGTCGACTTCGCCGCGCAGCAGCGCGATCTCGTGCTTGTAAGGCGGGTTGACGTATTTCTTCGCTCCGATCGACGGCGTCTCGAGCAGCATGGGGAGGCCTTGAAGCTGTGGATGCCGGACGACATAACGAAGCGCCTTTAACCCGATGCAGCCATGCCCGATATTTTCGTGCCTGTCCTTGCGCGAGCCCCGCTCGTGCTTGGAATCGTTGATGTGCAGCACCTTGAGCCGATCCAGCCCGACGATGCGGTCGAATGCGTCCAGGACGCCGTCGAAGTCGGCAGCGACGTCATAGCCCGCGTCATGGACGTGGCATGTGTCGAGGCAGACGGACAAGCGCTCGTTGTGGGTGACGCCTGCGATGATACGCGCCAGCTCCTCGAAGCTTCTGCCGCATTCCGTGCCTTTGCCCGCCATCGTCTCGAGCGATACTTGAACGTCGCGTCGTTCCGAGAGCACTTCGTTAAGCCCTTCCACGATGCGAGCGATGCCCGCTTCGGCGCCTGCGCCGACATGGGATCCGGGATGCAGGACGAGCTGCCGGCTGCCGAGCGCTTCCGTGCGCGCCAGTTCTTCGCGGAGCATCTCGATGCCGAATTCGAACGTCCGCAGGGCGAGCGTATTGGCCAGGTTGATGATAAACGGCGCGTGAACGACAATGTTCGAGATGCCGTGCTCGCGCATATGGGCGGTACCGAGTTCGATATTGAGCGCTTCGATCGGCTTGCGGCGGGAATTGTGGGGCGCGCCGGTGTAGATCAAAAACGTATTGGCGCCATACGACGCCGCTTCCTCGCTGGCTTGCAGCAGCATGCGGGGACCGGACATCGAGACGTGCGAGCCGATTAACGACGACATGACTGCGATGCGCCTCCTCGAAAGTACGTTCATTTTAAAAATAGTCGTGGTAACCCCCATCATAAAACGCCGGGATCTCCCGGTCCAATGCCAAATAAATCAAACGCGCAGCCCGTCCGCGATAGGAGGGGCTGCGCGTCGGCAATTAGCAGCTTCAGCTGCAAGCGCAGTTGAGCACCGGCTTGCGGGCGGCGGTCGTCTCGTCGAGACGGCGGACGACGGTGTCGTAAGGCGCGTTCAGGACGAGCTCGGGATTCGTGCGAGCCTCCTCGGCGATCCGGATCATCGTATCGATGAAGCCGTCCAGCGTTTCCTTGCTCTCGGTCTCGGTCGGCTCGATCATGATGCATTCCTCGACGTTAAGCGGGAAGTAGATCGTCGGCGGGTGATAGCCGAAGTCGAGCAGTCTCTTGGCGACGTCGAGCGTTCGGACGCCGTAGGGCTTCAAGCCGCGGCCCGACATGACGAATTCGTGCTTGCAAACGCCCGGATACGGAATCTCGTAGTGCGGCGCCAGGCGGGCCATCATGTAGTTGGCGTTCAATACGGCGCATTCGGACACGTGGCGCAAGCCTTCCGGCCCATACGTCCGAATGTACGTGTATGCGCGGACGAGGATGCCGAAGTTGCCATAGTAGGCCTTCACGCGTCCGATCGATTGAGGGAGATCGTAGTCGAAGAAGTACGTGCCGTCTTCGCGGCGTGCGACGATCGGCTTCGGCAGGAAGGGAATCAGCCTGCGCTTGACGCCGACAGGGCCTGCGCCCGGCCCGCCGCCGCCGTGCGGCGTGCTCATCGTCTTGTGCAGGTTTAGATGCACGACGTCGAAGCCCATGTCGCCCGGCCTGGCGATGCCCATGATGGCGTTGGAGTTCGCGCCGTCGTAGTACAGCAAGCCGCCCGCTTCGTGGATGATCGCGGCGATCTCGACGATCTGCTCTTCGAACAAGCCGAGGGTGCTCGGATTGGTCAGCATGAGGGCAGCGGTGTCGCTGCCGACCGCGGCGCGCAGCGCGTTCAAGTCGACCATGCCGCGTTCGTCGGACTTGATCGTGACCGTCTCGAACCCGGCCACCGTCGCGCTGGCCGGGTTCGTGCCATGCGAGGAGTCGGGCACGATGACCTTCGTGCGATGCTCGCCGCGGCTCTCGTGGTAGGCGCGGATCATCATGAGGCCGGTCCATTCGCCGTGGGCGCCGGCTGCAGGCTGCAGCGTCACCTGATCCATGCCGGTGAGGGCAGCGAGATCGTTCTGCAGCGTGTAGAGCAGTTGAAGCGCGCCTTGGATGCTCTCTTCCGGCTGGTAAGGATGGATCTTCGCGAAGCCGGCGAAGCGGGCCGTGTCTTCGTTGATTTTCGGGTTGTACTTCATCGTGCAGGAGCCGAGCGGGTAGAAGCCGTTGTCGACGCCGAAGTTCCGGCGGGACAGCGCAGTGTAGTGACGGACGACGTCGACCTCGTACACTTCGGGCAGCGCGGCCGGCGTCTCGCGCAGCATGGCGGCCGGTATCAGCTCGGAAGCCGGAACTTCCGGCACGTCGCAAGGCGGCAGCGAATAAGCGACGCGGCCCGGCTTGCTCAGTTCAAAAATCAATGCTTGTTCCGTCGATCCTGCATTTGCCGATGCGGTCATACGGCCACCTCCTCCAATTTGCCTGCGAAGCTGTCGATTTCTTGACGCGTGCGTTTCTCGGTGACGGCGACCAGCATGTGACCCTTCAGCTCCGGATACGCGATGCCCAGGTCGTAGCCGCCGAGGAAGCCGGCGTCCAGCAGCTTCAGATTCGTCTCATGGACGGATACGCCGTCCGGCAGCTTCACGACGAATTCGTTGAAGAACGGCGCGCCGAACGGCAGCGCAAAGCCGCGCTTCGCCAGCTCGCCGGCCGCATAATGAGCCTTTTGCAGGTTCAGATGCGCCGCGTCCAGCAGTCCTTGCTTGCCCATCGTCGAGAGATAGATGGAAGCGCACAAGGCGAGCAGCGCCTGGTTGGAGCATATATTGGACGTCGCCTTCTCGCGGCGGATATGCTGCTCCCGGGCTTGCAGCGTCAGCACGAAACCGCGCTTGCCGTCGATGTCGGTCGTCTGGCCGACGATACGGCCCGGCATCCGGCGCATAAGCGGCTCCGCGACCGCGAAAAAGCCGCAGGTCGGACCGCCGAGCGATTGCGAGATGCCGAGCGGCTGCGCATCGCCGACGCAGATGTCCGCGCCGAGCTTGCCCGGCGTCTCGAGCAGGCCGAGCGCCATCGGATTGGCGCTGACGACGAACAGCCCCTTGACGCCGTGGACGATCGGCTCGATCGCGGCCAGATCCTCGACCGCGCCGAAGAAGTTCGGCGACTGGACGAGCACGGCGGCCGTGTCGGCCGTGACGGCTTCGCGGAGCGCGGCGAGATCGGTGACGCCGTTCGCGAAGCCGACCTCGGCGATGTCCAGATTAAGCCCGCGGGCCATCGTGCGGAGCGCTTCGCGCGCTTCCGGATGGACGGCGCGGGAGACGATCAGCTGCTTGCGCTTGGTGGCGCCTGCGGCGAGCGCGCCGGCTTCGGACAGCGCGGTGACGCCGTCGTACATGCTGGCGTTGGCCACCTTCATGCCGGTCAGCTCGCAGATGTACGATTGAAACTCGAATATAGCTTGCAGCTCGCCTTGACTGATTTCCGGCTGATAGGGGGTGTATGCGGTATAGAACTCGGAACGGGAGATCATGTGGTTAATGACGACGGGAAGGTGATGGTCGTAAATGCCGGCGCCGAGAAAGCTCTTGTAGCGATCGGTATCCGCATTGCGGCCCGCGAGCGCCTTCATGTGCTCCAGCAAAGAGAACTCGTCGAGCGCGCCGGATATCGGCAGCGTGCCGCGGTAACGGATCGCCTCCGGTATGTCGCGGAAGAGCGCTTCGACGGACGAGACGCCGATCGTCGCCAGCATGTCGGCCTGGTCTTGCTCGGTCATCGGGATGTATCGATGGAGATTAGGCATGGCACGGTATCACTCCTTGGGCAGTCTCTTATAGAAAGGGGTCTTGATCACTTCGGCCTTCAGCCGCTTGCCGCGAATCTCGAGTTCGAGCCCGGTGCCGAGGGCGGCGTGCGCGGAATCGACCAGGGCGAGGCCCAGGCTGCGCTTCAGCGTCGGGGATTGGGTCCCCGTCGTCACTTCGCCGATCTGCGTATCTCCCGCGAAGACCGGATAGTGAGAGCGGGGGATGCCTCTGTCGATCATCTCGATGCCGACCAGCTTGCGCGGCAAACCTGCTTCCTTTTGCGCGACCAACGCGTCCTTGCCAATAAAGTCGTCCTTGTCAAGCTTGACGAAAAAGCCTACGCCGGCTTCCAGCGGGGTGATCGTATCCGACAGCTCTTGCCCGTACAGCGGCAGGCGCGCTTCGAAGCGAAGCGTATCGCGGGCGCCAAGTCCGGCGGGTACGAGTCCAAGCGGTTCTCCGGCTGACATGAGCGCCTGCCAGACGTCGCCGGCACGGTCGGCGGAGACATAGATCTCGAAGCCGTCCTCGCCCGTATAACCGGTCCGGGAGATCAGCGCGTCGACGCCCGCCAGCGGCATATCCTTTTTGAAATGGAAGGCGGAAAGCGCCAGTACGTCCGGCGACGCGCCGGCAGCCTGAAGGATCTCCGCGGCGCGAGGCCCTTGAAGGGCGAGCAGGGCGTATCGGTCCGAAGCGTTCTCGAGCGATACGTCATCAATCAGATGCGAACGCATCCATTCGAAGTCCTTGTCGATGTTGGAGGCGTTCACGACGGCCATATATCGATCCGCCGCGATCCGGTAGACGAGCAGGTCGTCCACGACGCCGCCGTCCGGGTAGCACATGAGCGTGTACTGCGCCTGGCCGTCCGCCAGCTTCGAGACGTCGTTGGTCGTCACTCGCTGCAAGAAGCGTTCCGCATGTTCGCCCGATATGAGGAACTCTCCCATGTGGGAAACATCGAACAGGCCGGCTTGCTGACGAACCGCGTCATGCTCCTTCTGGATCCCCGAAAATTGCACGGGAAGCTCCCAGCCCCCGAAGTCGATGCAGCGGACGCCGGGAAGATCGGCATATACCGGGTAAAGCGGGGTCCTTTTCAAATCGGTCATCGTTTTCGTTTCGCCTCCTGGATTCAATTCTCGTTCTCGAACGGTCTCGCTTGGACGCAAAAAAGGACAGCCGCAAAAAGAAAGCGCGCCCCCAGCCGAAGCTGCCTGCGTCTTCTTTTCGCTCTGTCCTTTGTACCTGAGAGTTACCTTAGATCCGGAACCGGAGCTAAGTTTCCCCGTGGGTGATCCCGCGTCTTGCCGCGGAATGCTCTCCAGAGTCGCGTCCGGCAAAGGTCCTTTTGCCTGAGAGATTCTCCTCCTAAGAGGGTTACTCCTTCGGCGCCGCCTCCAAGTCCTTCATGGGCGATCTCTCCCGTTGCCATCATCCGCACCTATGCTATTGTTGGTTACAGTCTATTCATACATGAGTCTGGGAGGAAGTGTCAACGATAAATTGCATGGTATACTGGGAAAACCGAAAAAGGGGAGGGCATCGACATGAAAAGCAGCATAACGCTGGCGGATGCGTTCAAAAACAGCAAGCATCCGGTCGTCGGCCACGGCAAGCGGAACGTCCGGGTGCTGCTGGACGCGTTCGAGGGCAAGGACGGAAACGAAGACAGCGACATGTACGGAAAAGGGGAGACGATCGAGCGATTCCAGGCAAAGATGGCCGCTTATTTGGGCAAGCCGGAAGCCGTCTTTTTCCCGAGCGGAACGATGGCGCAGCAGATCGCGCTGCGGATTCATTGCGACGAGACGGGGAAGCGGAAGGTCGCTTATCATCCGCTAAGCCATCTCGAGAATCACGAGGAGGACGGCTTGAAGGAGCTGCACCGGCTCGAGACGGTGCTCTTGGCCGATCGCGATCGGCTCATCCGGCTTGATGACGTTCGGCTGCTCGGCGAAGACGTCGCCTGTCTGCTGCTCGAGCTGCCTCAGCGAGAGATCGGCGGACAGCTGCCCCCTTATGCGGAGCTTGAAGAAATTTCGGCCTATTGCCGCGGGCGCGGCGTCCGCCTGCATCTGGACGGCGCGCGCTTGTTCGAGATTTTGCCTTACTATGGGAAGTCCGCGGCGGAGATCTGCGCGCTGTTCGACAGCGTCTACGTATCGTTTTATAAAGGGCTAGGCGGCGTCGCCGGCGCGATATTGGCGGGAAATGCGGCGCTGACCGAGCGTTCGAAGATATGGAAGCGGCGGCACGGCGGGGATCTGATCAGCCTGTATCCGTACGTGATCAGCTCGGATTATTACTTCGACAGGCGGATCGGCAAAATGGCGCAATATTACGAGGAAGCGAAGGCGCTGGCGAAAATGTACAACGAGTGTGCGGATACGATCCGTACCGTCCCGGCCGTGCCGGCGTCCAATATGTTCCACGTCCATGCGGGCATTCCGAAGGAAGCGATGGAGTCGATCTTAGCCGGCGTAAGCGAGGAGACAGGCGTCGGCTTTACCGCCTGGGTCAAGGCGCTGGACGATGGCGGCAGCGCCTATGAAGTGAGCATCGGCGACCGCTACGCGGCCGTACCGGAGGACCGGTTGCGCGAAGCGTTCGCGCTGCTGCGGGATAAGCTGCGATCCTATTCCGCTTAAGGAAACGCCGAGGTCATAGCCATAGCCGGCCGACGTAGCCGCTCGCCATGGCGAGCAAGACGACCGATACGGCCACGAACAGCAGCGCCTTGCGCGGAAACGACCTCGACACGAGCAGCAAAGAAGGCAAGCTAACGGCCGGCAAGGCGATCAGCAACGTCGATGCAATGCCTTTGTCGATGGCCAAGAATGACTGGGCGATCGGAATCTCGGCGGCCGTCGGGATGACGAAAAGCGTGCCGACGATCGCGAACAGCGCGATGGCGAACGCGCCTTCGGTCGCCCAGGACGGAAACAGCAGCTGCTGGAGCAGTCCGGTCAGAAAGACGGCGGCTACGTAGATCGGCGCCATGCGCGCGAACAGGATGGCGAAGCTGCGCGGCCATCGCAGCCATAGCGGGGCGGCATCGGCCGGCCGCAGCTCGCCGGCCGCTTCCGTTTGGGCGCGCACGAGCGCATCGAGCTTGGCCGGATCGGCGAAGCGGCCCGCCGCGTAGCTGACGCCGAAGGTCAGGAGCAAGCCGAAAACGAGCCGAAGCACGGTGAATTTCCACGGCAGCACCGCCGCCATGAATACGAGCGTAGCGGGATTCAGCATCGGATTGCCGATCCAGAACGCCAGCGCGGCGCCGACGGACACGCGCTGCCTGCGCATGCCCGCCGCGATCGGCGCGGCGCAGCAGGAGCACATCATGCCGGGCAGCGAAGCGGCGCCGCCGATGAGCGTGCTCTTGACGTTCATGCCGCCGAGCGCCCGCTTCAGCCAATCCGCAGGCAGCATCGCCTGGACCATCGAGGACACGATCATGCCGAGCAGGGCGGCTTTCCAGACGGCATTAAAATAGGTTAGGCTGTAGCGCCAAGCCTCCTGCCAGACGGACGCCCCTCCTTCGTCGGCGCCGGAGCCGAGGATCGACGAGCCTAGCGTATGATGATGAATCGCGTTCGTCGCTTTTATAAAATAGGGCCACCATTTGACGTAGGCCAGTCCTGCTGCGGTCACGACCGCGAAAACGAGCAGGATCGCGAGGGTCCGGCGGCGGAGCAGGCGGGCTTCGTTGTCGTTATCGTTGTCGGTGCGCGCCGTCGAATTTGAATGCATCGGGTCTCACTCCTTGCGCGGGTATCGGGCTTAAAGACAAGGAGCATTATAACATAGGCGATGCCATTCGTTTAAAAGCGACGGGGGACCGAAATGCGCAAAAAGGAAATCGAGGCGCTTGAAGCGCTGGAGCGGCTTGCGGTCCCTTATCAAGGGGCGGTTCAAGCGGATGCGCTCGTCGATCGGGCGGGCGAAGCCACATTCGTGTTAATCGGCGAAGCCTCGCACGGGACGTCGGAGTTTTACGTCGAGCGGGCTGAGCTGTCTAAGCGGCTCATAATGGAAAAGGGTTTTAAGTTTATCGCGGTCGAGGGCGATTGGCCTTCTTGTTTTGTCCTCAACCGTTATGTAAAAGGCGATGCCTCTGCCGGCTCGATCGCGGCGGACGCGCTGCGGGAATTTGCTCGCTGGCCGACCTGGATGTGGGCGAATCGCGAGATCGCCGCGTTCGCCGACTGGCTCCGCGTATACAACGACGGCAGAGCCGAAGAAGACAAGGTCGGTTTTTACGGCGTCGATCTGTACAGCTTGTGGGAGTCGATGGACGAGATTCTGAAGTACCTCGGGGAAAAAGACGGCGCGGACCTGGAAGCGGCCAAACGCGCCTTCGAATGCTTCGAGCCGCACGGGCGGGAGGAGCAGCAGTACGGGATCGCGGCCAACTTCTACGGGGAAGGCTGCGAGGCGGAAGTGGTAGCGCTGCTGCGCAAGCTGCAGGATAAATGGAAGACCGCGCGTTCTGGCGACCGCGAGGACGCGCTTGCCGCGGAGCTGAATGCGCTCGCGGTGAAAGGCGCTGAGGATTACTACCGGACGATGATCCGTCACGACGCGGAATCATGGAACGTGCGCGACCGGCACATGATCGCGGCGCTTGAGCGGCTCATGGCGTATCACGGGCCGGCGGCGCGGTCCATCGTCTGGGCGCACAATACGCACGTCGGCGACGCGCGCGCGACGGATATGGCCGAAGAGGGCATGGTGAACGTCGGCCAGCTGCTGCGCGAGACGCATGGCGCCGAGGTTTATGCCATCGGCTTCGGTACGTACGAAGGCCGCGTGATCGCGGGCCGCGGATGGGGACGGCCGCTCGAGGCGATGAAGGTTCCTCCGGCACAGCCCGGAAGCCTCGAAGCGCTGCTTCACCGGCTCGAGCCTGCCGACAAGTTGCTCCTGCTCGGCGATGCGGAGCAAGTACTGCGCGAGTCGCCGCTTGGTCACCGTGCGATCGGCGTCGTTTATCATCCCGAATACGAACGGGGCAACTACGTGCCTACGGCGTTGGCGGAACGTTACGACGCGTTTATTTTCTTGGATCGGACGACCGCGCTATCGCCGCTCGCGGTAGAAGCGGCTTTTTCCTAGCACCGTCCTATTCGAACGCCGAAGGAGGCGAACATATGCCAAACGATAAGGAATTGCACGATTTGAAAACAGAGCAAGCCGGCATCGTCGATCAACATGAGACGCGGGTTGTCGACGAGCCGGTGCTGATCGAGCCGCCGGAGGTCAGTCCCGGGCCTTACGGCAAACGGACGCAGGAAGCCGGCAAGCGGAGATAATAACAAGAATGTAATTCGCCGCTGTAAGCAAGAAAAGCAGATCGCCCGCAGTTCGTTTTTACACAAGGATCGATTAGCGTCGTTAAATTTACACACCCCTCGACTGTCGTTGACAAAACGTTAACGACCCGCTTGTATACTAATCCGGAAATGATGTATACAACAGTCTTTGGAGGGGTTTCAATCATGAGGCAAGCAACCAAGCTTTCGACCGCTATTTTATCCTTGTCGATCTTGCTCGGCGCGATCGCCGCGCCGACGACAGGCTTCGCTGCGACTGCGCAAGCAACGGCTTCGCAGGCCAAGAAAAGCGGCGACTTTACGCAAGCCATCGTCGAACGGAACGGCAAAGGACAGCTCGTCATTCATTGGAAAACGAACGCGGATCTCGGACCGGCCAAAGTTTATTGGAGCGCTTCGCCGGATAACATCGAGAAAAACGGCAAGCTGCTTGCCGCTACTTATACGCGCTACGGCGGACACGTCGCCGTGGATCCGAAGCCGGGCGCCCGGATTTACTTCTTTGATCAAAGCCGGCAACGGCGCTACGATCGCGGCATCCGAGCGCCATGTCGACCTGGAGGGGGCGGCCAACTTCCGCGACTTGGGCGGCTATTCGACGACGGACGGACGTACGGTCAAATGGGGCAAGCTGTTCCGCGCGGACGCGATCGGCCGCCTGACGGACGCCGATCAGAAAAAGCTGCAAAGCATGGGCCTGACGACGGACGTCGATTATCGCACGGACGCCGAAGTGAAGTCGCTGCCCGATCCGGTCATTAAGGGCGTTAACTATGTGCGCACCGACGAAGGCAATCCGGGAAGCAACACCGATTTCGGCACGATTCTCGCTTCCGGCTTGATGAAGGACAAGGAAAGCGCCGTTCAGATGATGGTTCAAGGCAACAAGTCGATGGTCGACAATCCGAAGTTTTACGTCCAGCTGATGGAGCTGCTGAACGATCCCAAGAACTTGGCGCTCGTGCAGCATTGCACCGCCGGCAAAGATCGCACCGGTCTGGGCTCCGCGATTATCCTGCTCACGCTGGGCGTCGACGAGAAGACGGTCATGGAAGACTACCTGCTGTCTAACGTTTACAATGCGGCGAACAATCAAAAGTCGATCGAAGCTTTGAAGACGCAGGTACAGGATACGAATGTCATCGAAGCCGTCACCGCGCTAATGGGCGTGCAAAAGGAGTTCCTGCAAGCGTCGCTCGACGAAATGAAGGCGAAGTACGGCTCGATCGACAAGTTCATCGAAGAAGGACTCGGCGTTACGCAGCAGGAACGCGCCAAGCTGAAGGCCATGTACACGGAATAGGTTCCTGCTGCGCGATCCCTATGCCAAATAACGAAAAAGCGAGACGGAGAGCCGTATTCACGGTTCGCCGTCTCGCTTTTTCATGATGCGACCCTGCTGCGCGAATCCGATTCCTCGACGCTAGGCGCCTTCCCTCCTCGAAACGCCACGAGTATGACGATCAGAATCGTCAACACGAGGCTCACTTCCCCTTTGCCGTATCCTAACCCGCCGCTATCTCGCGCCGCGGAGAGCCAGTCCGCAAAGGAGGCGCCGACCGGACGGGTCATGATGTAAGCGAACCAAAACGCCGCAATTTCGTTTAGTCCGAACCACTTGTAGGCGATAATCGGAATGGCCAGAATGGCAGCGAACATCAGGCCCGAAGTCAAATATCCCAGGTGCAAGGAGGATGCCGTCATATCGCCGGCCGCCGTGCCCAACGCGAAAGTCGTCAGCACCATGAGCCAATAAAAAATTTCTCTGCGGCGCGTAACGATACGATGCACGGACAAGGTTTTCTCCTTGGCATACCAGGTCGAGAGGACCGCCGCGAGGGCCGCTACAAAAAATACGGTCGATGCGACGTAAGGAATGCCGAGTCCGACGCGCACGACGTCAGCGGCCATCGTTCCGAAGATGCTGACCATGACGACGACCAGCCAATACACCCAAGGCACGAACCGGCGCGCTTTGAATTGAAGCACCATCGCCGCGATAAAGATCGCGACGCTGACCGGCGCGGATACGAGCGGATTTAATCGCTCGAATAAAAAATCGGAAGCCACCTCGCCCATTCCGGTCGTCAGCAGCTTGATGATCCAGAAATAAATCGTAATTTCCGGGACTTTGGCGCTTGCCGAACGAACCGTTTCTAACATTGCCGAGATCGATTTGCCCATTCTGCTCCATCTCCTTTACCTACTCCTGTCCTGGTCCCGAACAGCATAGCGTCCAGTTGTTAAAATGGTCTTAACTGGAGCGCTTAATAAATGTTAATCTTGGCTTCACCGCTTGTTTAGATGTCGAGATTAGCGTAAGGCGCAGGCGAAGAGGAGTTCGACAATGCGGCGGCGATCGGTTATATTTCGGAGGCCGTCGCCGTAGTGCCGAAATCGGAAATGCTAATCATTGGCTGGCAGGCTGTCGCCGTGCCGTCGTCCGCGGTCGCCGCAGCTTTCTTCGCAGCAGTCGTTAAAAGACGAGGGAGATCTTATCGATGAAGTTTACGCTTAAGCTGAGCGCGGCTTTGCTGCTCAGCATTCTGTTCGCCGCGGGGTTCGGCCTCGTTGCGTTGTTGGTCGGCTTCCATCGTTTGAACGTATTCGACCGGTCGATCATTCGCTTCGTGCAAGGGTTCGAGTCTCCGGCGCTTTCGCATGTCATGAAGTTTTTCACGGCCATCGGGGTTGGCTTTCCTGTAACGGCGATCGCTGTCGTCATCGTTTTGTTCTTGTTTTTCGTGCTGAAGCACCGGCGGGAGCTGATTCTGTTTGTTTTCGTGCTAGGCGGATCCCAGCTGCTCAACGTGGTTCTGAAGCTCGCGTTCCACCGCGAACGCCCGGATATTCACCGCATCATTCAGGTGGCCGGCTACAGCTTCCCGAGCGGTCACTCGATGGGGGCGTTCAGTCTGTATGGCGTATCGGCGTATTTGCTGTGGAAGCATATCCCGGCACGATGGGGAAGAGCGATCCTGATCGCGGCCGGCGCGGCGCTCGTGTCGGCTATCGGCGTCAGCCGGATTTACTTGGGCGTCCACTACCCGAGCGACGTGATCGGCGGCTATCTGGCCAGCGGATTCTGGCTCGCCTCATCCATCCGGGTGTACCGCAAATACGACAAGCGCCGGGCCAATCGTTCATAACTGAAGGAAAAAGCCGACCTTATGCGGTCGGCTTTTTTACGTTCCAGGTCAAAAAAATACCGCTCGAAAGTCAAATCAGTCCTCTATGATTTTTAGCGGCATGCTTCAATAATGAGTACAACTACGAAGGGTCTAAGGACAGACCAATATAAATGGAGATGAAAGGTGTGAAAGAATGAAAAGATTCATAAGTCTGGTCATGGCCGTTGCGCTTAGTCTGGGGTATTTGCCCGCTTCTGCGCAGCCGGCATCGGCTGCGAATGCAGGACTGGCCAACGGCGGCTTCGAAAGCGGCCTGTCCGGGTGGACGCAGGCCGTCGGCACGACCGGCGTCTCTGCAAGTACGGAGCAGAAGCTATCCGGAAGCGGCAGTCTGAAGGTCGTGGACGCCAGCGCGGGAACGACGATCGCCGTGGAGAGCGACAAGCAAGTTGCGGCCGCGGGACACTACTACTCGGTGACGGGCGCCGTCTATTTGGCTTCGGGCGCGACGAACGTCCAGCTTCGCTTTTACGACGATGCGAACGCGCTCGTCGGGACGCCGTCGTCCGCCTATGTATTCACGCCGCTGAATGCCTGGACGAGCTTCAACGTATCCGCCGAAGCGCCGGCAAATGCCGCCAACTGGAGCTTATACTTAACCACGGGGAACTCGAACACCGGCACTAGCTATTACGACGATCTTCTGGTTTCTGAAAGCGTATTCTCTCCGCTGCCGATCGAAGACACCTTCGACGGCGATCCGACCGGATCGACGCCTGACGCCTACGCTGTCGGCGGCCTTGGACTTGCTGCCGTTACAGATACGCCCGGGAGCGGCAACAAGAGCTTGACGCTGCGAGACCAGCAAGCGTCGACCGCCGGCGTCTCCGCGATTCGGCCGATTCAGCCGCTTACGAGCGGCCGGTATGAGCTGGAGACGCGGTTTCTTTACGCGCCCGACGCGACTGGAGCGGGCAATCAGCTTGCCTTTAATTTGAATCTGCTCGGGAAAAACGCGAGCGGGGCGATGCTGCCCGGCGCGCAAATCAAAATCTTGAACAATGGCGGCGCCAAGATCATTAGCGGCGCAGGCAACGCCGACCTGCCGAACGGCAACGGCTCGCTGGCGACGAACCAATGGTATACGATTCGGATCGCGATCAATATGGACGACAAGAAGTACGACGTCTATATGACCAGCAATGCGATCGAACCCAGCACTTATATCAAGCCGCCGGCCGTTCGCGTCGACGACCATACCGCCGTTTTGAAGGACCGTCCGTTCGTTACGAGCGGGCTCCTCAGCTTGAATCAAATCCAGCTGGAAACGCTGGATAAAACGGGATCGGTTCACTTCGACCGATTGAATCTCGTGCGGCAGCACGGCGTGAGCGGCACGGTGCGGAATGCGGACGGCGAAGGGCTGGCGGGCGCAACCGTCAAAGTGTACGCCGCGGGCGATACCGGCTTTATTTACGCGCTCGACAGCGCTGCGACGGGTGCGGACGGCGTCTATACCTTCGCCAAGGCGGTCAATGACGGCACTTATATACTCCGAGCTTCGCTGCCGGGATATGCGACCGTCTCTCAGACGCTGACCGCATCGGAAGCCGGGATGGCCGGCACGGACCTGGTAATGGTCGAAGCTGAAACGGCGATGCACGCAGTTGGCGGCAAGGCGGTCGAGACAGGCACCGGTCAACCGGTTGCAGGCGCGACGGTTCGGCTGTACGATGAGGCATTCGTCACGCTATACGGCACCGCCACGACGGCGGCCGACGGTACGTTTACGATCGATGCGCAATTATACGACGGCCGTTACCGGCTAAAAGCCGAACAAGCCGGCTACGTGACGACGACCTGGCCTGTCGCGGTATTCGAAGCCGACATGACGGACGAAACGATCGCGATGCCGGCGAAGGCGACCGCGGTTACCGCCGAGACGGTCGTCAAGCCGCCGGAAGGCGTGCATCCGCGTTTGTACGTCAGGGAAGCCGATATTCCCCAACTGCAGGCTAAGCTGACGGATCCGACGATGCAAACGGTATGGAATGCCGTGCTCGCCAATAGCGGAAACGCCTCCTTTACGATTAGCAGCGGCACGACGCTGGATCTCGAAACGTATCCGCTGCCCGAGGCGAAGCAGGCGAGATATGTCCGGATCGTAGGAAAAGGAAACAACGGCGGCTCCTCGGCGCCATGGAACTCCATTACCGAAGCGAGATTATACGGCGCCCCGCAGGGCGGCGGATACGCCAATCTGCCCGTACAGTCGACGACCTGGAGCGCCGCGCAGGACAGCGATCACGGAGGAACGAAAACGCTGGACGGGGACTTCAATACGTATTGGACGGCCGAAGGCGCGGGGCAATGGGTTAAGTACGATCTGGGCGCCGTACAGGAGGTGCACGCGGTCGCGCTGGCTTTCTACAAAGGCAACGTCCGCAATTCATTCTTCGACGTAGACGTATCGACGGACGGTCAAACCTGGACGCGTCTCGATCTGGAGACGGGAGACCGTCCCGAAGGCTGGCTGCCGCCGATCAAAGGCGATTCGAAGACGAATTATATTCTGGGCGTACGCCAGGCGATCGAAGCCGCGGCGCTGCGATATCTCGTGCAAGGCGACGAGGCGCAGGGCGAACGGGCCGTGTCGATGATCAAAAACTTCCTCGGCACCGTCGACTTTACGCCGGCCGAGCAGTACCACCAAGTCGGCGATACGCTCAACGCGGCAGCCATCGTCTACGATTGGTGCTACGATCTAATGGACGATGTAGAACGGTCGTTTGTCATCGCCAAGATGAAGGCGCTGGCTACCGATCTGGAAATGGGCTATCCGCCGCCGTCGAGCGTGCCCGCCGTCGAGAGCCACTACAGCGAGGACCAGCTGCTCAAAAACCTGCTCGCGGCCGGCGTCGCCGTCTACGACGAGGATCCGGGCCACGAGATTTACAACAATGCTGCCGTTCTGCTCATGAATCAATACGTGCCCGTACGCAACTTCTGGTATGAGTCGGGCATGCATCACCAGGGCGATTCCTACGGGATGCAAGGGCGCTACGAGCCCGAGCTTTGGGCGCAGCTCATCATGCGGAAGATGGGCGCCGCCGATATTTTCTCGGAAAAGCAAGGCGACGTCCTGATGCGCGCGATCTATACCCGCAGACCGGACGGCCAGCTCATCCGCGACGGCGATTCCTATCAGGATATTTACACGCCCGATAACAAGACCTGGAAGTATGAAAAGGAGGCCATGCTCGCTTCTTACTTGTACGACAACCCTTACGTGCACGATATGTTCGAGGGCGAATACGTGCCGGGGACGATCGATCCGGTGGCGGAAATGCTGTTCGTCAAGCCGGACCAAGCGACCAGCCCGGCGAGCGAGCTGCCGTTGACCAAGTACTTCGGGTCTCCGATGGGATCGATGGTCGCGCGCACCGGCTGGGACGATCCGACGGCCATCGACAAAAATTCCTCCTCCGTCGTCGCGGAGATGAAAATCGGCGGCTACTGGTTCGGCAACCATCAGCATCTGGATATGGGCAGCTTCCAGCTGTATTATCAAGGCTCGCTCGCGCTGGACAGCGGCATGTACGAAGGTTTGCCTGCGGCAGGCGCGAAGTCCGAATCTTATTTGAGCGCCTACGACCGCAACTACTATAAGCGTACGATCGCGCACAATTCGATGCTCGTCTACGATCCGGCGGAAACTCCCGTCTATCGCGGCCAATCGCTGGCGAACGACGGCGGTCAACGATGGGCGAACGACTCGGGCGCTTACGCGGAAGCCTGGTCGCTCGAGGATTTGGCGGGCAAGGATTACGCCCGCGCCAAGGTGACTGGGCAAGCGTACGGCGGAGGCTCGGACCCGCTCGCCCCTGAATACAGCTACATTAAGGGCGATCTGACGCAGGCCTATTCGGATAAGGTCAGTCAGTTCGATCGTTCGATGATGTTCCTGAACCTGAAGGACGCCGATCATCCCGCAGCGATGGTCGTCTTCGACAAGGTCGTCTCGTCCAACCCGAACTTCAAGAAGACCTGGCTGCTGCATACCGAGGAGGAGCCGACCGTGGACGGCACGGTCACGACCGTGACGAGAAGCGGGAACGGGTACTCCGGCAAGCTCGTGAATGAAACGCTGCTGCCGCTCGCGGACAATGTGAGCATTGAAAAGGTAGGCGGGCCGGGACACGAATTCGAAACGAACGGAACGAATTATCCGCGCATTCCTTCTACGCCAGCCCACTTAAACACGATCGAAGCCGGCGCATGGCGCGTGGAAGTATCGCCTGCAGCAAGCGCGGAGACCGACTACTTCCTGAACGTCATGCAGGTGATGGACGACGGGGAAACGACGGTTCTGCCGAGCCAGCGGCTTGACGCCGATCTGATGACGGGCGTGCAGATCGCGGACCGCGCGGTCTGGTTCAGCAAGAGCGGCCATCGCCTGAACGAATCGGTGACGCTGTCCGTCTACGGTTCCCAGGCGGACATGTCGGTAACCATAGCCGATATGCATGCGGGCAAATGGAAAATTTCGATGCCCGGCCAAACCGACCGTACGGGCGTCGTGAGCGAAGAGGGCGGGGTGCTGGCATTCTCGGCGCCTGCCGGCACGTACACGCTGACGCCAGTAGGCAACGAGCCGATCTCGGACCCGGGCACAACGGGCGTACCGGGCAAGCCGGTCCTGTCGAGCGATAACGGCTATGACACGGGACTTCTGGACGGCAGCTATAAGATTACGATGAATATGTGGTACGGATTCAACGGCTCGATCTACAAATTGTACGAGAACGGTAAGTTAATCGAGACTAGGACGCTTACCGCCCTTTCCCCGTCGGCTCAACTGGCCGAAACGGCAATCGGCGGCAAAGCGAACGGTTCGTATACGTATACTTGCGAGCTAATCAATAGCTACGGTACGACCCCATGTTCGCCGCTGACCGTCTTGGTTAAAGATGCCGCGCCGGGCAAGCCGGCGCTGTCTAACGACAACTGGGACGGGAATGGCGACTATAAGGTGACGATGAACCTGTGGTGGGGGACGAACGCCGCGACTTACAAGCTTTACGAGAATGGCGTTCTTATCGATTCCCAGACCCTTTCGGCCCACACGCCAAACGCGCAATCGGCAGCGACAAGCCTAACGGGACGCGCGAAGGGGACGTACGAATATCGCGTCGAACTCGGCAATGATGCAGGCACTTCGGAAAGCGAAGTCATGAAAGTAACCGTTCGCTAACGGGAAACGGCGGGTCGATTTCGAGAATCTCGGAATCGGCTCGCCGTTCATGCGATACGGATTAAACTGCCGTAACGGCCGTCGAAGTCAAAAAAGTACCGACGAAATGTCAAAGCGCTCGTCTATGAATGCAAGAAGCCATGTCGGATAATGAACGTAGGCAAGCGCAAGATTAAACCGTCGGAAGGTGATGCATTTGAAAAAGTCATTGCTCGTCGTATTATCGGGGGCGACCTTGCTGGCTACGGCCTGCTCGAACAATGGAAAAGAGACAAACGGGGCGGCTTCGAGCCAGCCCGCGACCGGCGCAAGCACGGCGTCGGCATCGGCGACCGCGTCCGAAGCGGCCAAGCCGGAGAAAATCAGCTTGCGCTTCATGGTCCCGGTCGGCACGGAATTCGCCAACGCTACGCTTCCTTCGGCGGACAAAGACTTCGTCAAGCAGGCGATCGAAGAAAAGTTCAACGTGGATCTGAAGCTGGACTACATGGTCGGCGGCGAAGATTACAAGAGCAAGATGAACGTCCAACTGGCCGGAGGCGATATTCCCGACGTGTTCATCGCGGACGGCGCCGCGTCCCAGAAGTACGCGACCGACGGCCTGCTGGCCGACCTGACGCCGTACCTGAACAAGGAAAAGATGCCGAATTACTACAACTGGGTCAAACAGGAGGAGCTCGATTCGTACCAGCTGGTAGGAGGCGGCTTCAACCGCGGCATCCTGCCTTTCATGCGCAACCAGTATCCTGCTTGGTACGTGCGCAAGGATTGGCTCGACAAGCTGAAGCTCGAAATGCCGAAGTCGTACGACGGGATGCTCGAGGTTATGCGCAAGTTCACCAACGAGGATCCGGACGGCAACGGCAAAAAGGATACGTACGGCTTCTCCACGTCGGGCAACGGCGTAAGCGTGCCGCTCGAGTTCCCGCAATGGCTGGCGAACGGCTTCGTGGCCGACTTCCAAATCGCGAACGACGTATTCGTGGACAACCGGACGGACCTGGGCGTGCAGAAGGTTATTCAAGGCATCATCGATATGACGAACGAAGGCATCGTGGATCCGGACTGGTTCCTCAGCAAATACCCGGGTCATCTGGACAAAGCCGCGCAAAATAAGATCGGCATCATCTTTAGCGGCGAAAAGAACGCGGCGCTCGAAGGCGATGCGAACAGTTTGCAGTCCCGCACGAAAGCGATCGATCCGAACGCGGACTGGCAGCCGTTCAATCCGTTCCCGGACCTGCCGGCGATCTGGAAAAACGGCGTGCCTGAAACCTCGGTCATGGTCGGCAAAGCGGTCGCCGATAAAAATCCGGAGAAAGTCGCGCGAGCTTTCGAAGTGCTGAACTGGCTGGCCGGCGAAGAAGGATTCCTGCTGACTCACTACGGTCAGGAAGGCAAGCATTATACGAAAGAAGGCAATAAAATTACGCTCAATCCCGAAGCGTACAACGCGGACATCGCGAACGCAGGCAACTGGCTCGGCATTTACCGCTTCTTCACGCCGGAGGAACCTTCCGTACTCGGCCTGGAGATCAACGATCCGCGCATCTCGCCGCGCGACCAGGCGATCTTGAAGACGGTCGCTTCGTATCCGAAGCACGACGCGCTCCCGCCGGTCTCGCTGCTGCCGCCGGAAGGCACCAACATCGGCGATTTCCGCAAAGAAATGCATCGTCTGCACGTCAAGATGATCTTCGAGGACAAGAGCGCGGCCAAGTGGCCTGAATATCGCGAAGAGCTGATGACGAAGTATACCGGCAGAACGATCTTCCAGGGCTATACGGACCAGATTAATGCCGTGTTGAAGGACAAAAAGCTGAACGCCTTTAAATAAGACAAAAGATAGCCCGTTAGAAGCGCGATATCCGGCAAGGCGAAGAAACTGAAGGCAGCCCCTGAAGGGGTCGGGGCTGCCTTCTTCCTTTCCCGCAACTCCAGCACAAAGGGGCAATGGCAATGAACCAAACCCTAGCTCAAACGAAGCAACCGGCGGCCCCCTTGAAAAGCGCCGCAAGGCGCAAGTCGTTCGCAAGCTTGTATCGCGGCAGATGGATGATTCTCATGATGATTCCCGGTTTGCTCTATTATTTATTGTTTCACTATTTGCCCATGGCGGGCATTCTGATCGCCTTTCAGGATTACAACCTGATGAAAGGCATATGGAAGAGCCCTTGGGTCGGATTCGAACACTTTAGGACCATGTTCCAATCTCCCGATTTTCCCCAAATCATGAAAAATACGCTGCTCATCAGCATCTATCGCATGATCTTCAATATGATCCCCGATATGCTGCTGGCGCTGCTGTTGAACGAGATTCGCTCCAAGTGGTTCAAAAAGGTCGTACAGTCGATCACGTACGGACCGCACTTCCTGTCCTGGATTATCGTTTACGGCATCGTCTTTTCCTTTTTCGCGCCGGGCGCCGGCCTGATAACGACGTTGTTTCGCGAATGGGGATGGGGCGAACTGAACCTGCTGACCGATCCGGATTATTTTCGTTCGTTGCTCGTCGTCTCCGATCTGTGGAAAAACGTAGGCTTCGGGGCGATTATTTATTTGGCCGCGCTCGGGTCGATCAATCCGGAGCTGTACGAGGCGGCGGCGGTGGACGGCGCGGGCAGATGGCGGAAAATGTGGAATATCACGCTGCCCGGCATCCGATCGGTATTCGTTCTGCTGCTGATCTTGCGGATGGGCAGCATTCTCGACGCCGGCTTCGATCAGGTCTATATCTTCCTCAATGCCAGGGTATTCGGCGTCGGAGATATCATCGATACCTGGGTATTCCGTCAGGGGCTCGAGCAGCTGAACTTCAGCATCGCCGCCGCCACCGGCGTGTTCAAATCCTTGATCGGCCTGATCTTTATTCTGGGCGCGAATAAAATAGCCAAAAAAGTCGGAGGTTCGGGCATATGGTAACGAAAACGGACCGTATCGTCGACGGCGCGCTCTACGTCTTCCTCGGATTGTTCGCGTTGTCGACGCTGTTCCCGCTGTACTTCGTGGTCGTCATGTCCATCACGCCGTATACCGAGGTGCTTCGCAACGGCGGCTTCGTCATCTGGCCGAGCTCCGTGACGTTGGAGGCCTACGAACAGATTCTGGCGAGCGCCCGGATTCCCGATGCGCTGCGGATTACCTTGATCGTTACGATCGTCGCCACCACGATCAATTTGATCGTGACGACACTGCTTGCCTACCCGTTGTCAAAGAAATCGACGCCGGGGCGCAACGGGATTTTGCTCGCCATCATATTCACCATGTTGTTCAACGGGGGACTGATCCCGACCTACATGGTTATACGCGAGCTGGGACTCTACAACACCATCTGGGCCATGATCATCCCCGGCACGGTGTCGACGTTTAACTTCCTGATCATGAAAACATACTTCGAAGGGCTGCCGCAGGAGATCGAGGAGGCGGCTCGGATCGACGGCTGCGGCGAGATCGCGACGCTCTGGCGGATCGTGCTGCCGCTGTCGGCGCCGATCCTGGCCACCATCGGACTCTTCTACGGCGTCGGTCACTGGAACGAATACTTTAAAGGCATCATGTACGTCTCGGACAAGGATCTGGCGCCGATCCAGGTGGTTCTGCGCAATATGATTCAGACGCCGAGCGTAAGCCAGGAGCTGTCGCTGAATGCATCCAAGGTGGCGCAGTTGCCGCCGGAGACGATCAAGATGGCCACGGTGACGGTTGCGATCATGCCGATCGTGCTCGTGTATCCTTTCTTGCAGAAGTACTTCACCAAAGGGGTCATGATCGGCGCGATTAAAGGATAGGTCGAATAAGGGGCTCGGCATCCGGGATTTTTCCGGATCGCCGAAGCCCCTGGGCTATTATATGGTAATATGATTTCATCCATTTGTTCCCTTCAGGCCGGAGGTGCGCCAGCCGAAAATGATCCCCATCTTACCTAGACTTGCGAACGCTTTCCGCAGCTCCGTGCAGCTGCGGCTCACCAGCTATTTTCTAATCATTCTCCTGCCGCTGGTCGCGGTCAGCATATTCGCCAGCCTTCGCTCCGAGCGGATCCTTGAGCGCAAGGTCAACGAGCAGACGGTCGTCTCGCTGTCGTCCGCGATGGAAGCCATCGACTTGACGATGGATAATCTCGAAAATATGTCCATGGCGCTGGCGACGGATACGAACCTGATCGAGCTGCTGAACCTGACGGACCCGCAGCTGACCGGCGAGATGACCCTGGATTTTCAGAAAGTGCTCGTACAGCTCACCAATATGAAATCCGCCAACAGCTATCTCACGCAATTATCGATCTATCATGCCTATTCGCATACGATTCTGTCCTCGAAATTCGGAGGCAGAAGAGTGGACGAGATTCCGGGGCAGGATTGGTATGCCGAATTGATGCAGTCACGCGGCAAAAGCCGTCTCCTCGTGCCTAAGAAGGACGAGTTCAACTCGTATCAGCAGCTGGACCAGACCTTTCAGCCGGGCTACGTCAGCTTGCTTCGCACGATGGATCCGTTCAAACCGGGGGATCGCAAAAGCGTGCTGATGATCACCCTGGACGCCGCGCATCTGCGCAAACATCTCGATACGCTCGTCGACGGGACGGACGAAAGCGTCTATCTGACGACGGCCGACGACCGGCTGATCGTGGGGGCGGGCTCGGTCGCCGAGACGATGCCGGTCTGGGAAGCCGACGGCGACATCGTGACGGTCAAGCCGTCGGCCAAGAGCGGAAAAAGCGAAATGCTCGTCAGATACCGGTCTCCGTCCTCCGGCTGGACCGTCGTCCTCGTCAAGCCGGCCGCGGCCATGTACGCCGAGAGCGACCAGCTGCGGACGTTCATGTACGCGATCATCGGCATCAGCGTGCTGCTCACGATCGTCATCTCCTGGATCGTCTATCGCGGCATCGCTTCGCCCCTCGGCGCGCTGGCCTACGGGATGAAGCAGGTGCGGATGGGGCGCCTCGATACGAATCTGCCGAACAAGCGGGAGGACGAATTCGGCTATCTGATGAGCGCCTTCAACGACATGGCGCTCGAGCAGAAAAACCTGATCGAAAACATCTATGAGCAGCAGCTGCTCCGGCTCAAGGCCGAGCTGCGCGTCCTGCAGTCGCAGATCAATCCGCATTTCCTGTATAACACGCTGGACTCGATCTACAGCATGGCCGAAAATTACGAGGCCGAGGAAATATCGGAGATGGCGCTTAATTTGTCGAAGTTTTTCCGGCTGAGCCTGGGCAAGGGACAAGACGAGTTCACGGTCGAGGAGACGATCGAGCATCTGCGCTATTACTTGCGCGTACAGGAGCTGCGGTTCATCGACAAGCTGTCCGTCGACATCCGGATCGACGAGGCATGCAAGCCGCATCCCGTCCTGAAGCTGCTGCTGCAGCCGATCGTGGAGAACGCGATTCTGCACGGGCTGGAGCAGAAAAAGAAGGACGGCGTCGTGCGGATCGACGGCCGGCTGGAGGCGGGAAGGCTCCGTCTTGCGGTGTCGGACAATGGAAAAGGGATTCCCCCGGACAGGCTGCGCTATATCAGAGACGAGCTGGATCGCCTGTACGCGCATGCGGGGCAGGCCTGGGATCAGGAGCTGAAACGGAACGACCTGTACGGCCTATGGAACGTAAAAGCGAGACTCAAGCTGTACTACGGCGATTCGGCCGAATTGACCGTCGACAGCATCGAAAACGAGGGAACCACCGTCGCGCTGTGGATCCCGATCGGAGGCGCCCATGAATCTGATGATCGTGGAAGACGAGCTTCGGCTTCTTAACAACATTGCCCGCAACATTCCCTGGGAAGAGCATGAGATCGAAGTGGTGGCGACGGCGGACAACGGCGTCGACGCGATCAAGCTGTTCGATCAGGCGAAGCCGAACATCGTGCTGCTGGATATCCAGATGCCCGACCTGGACGGTCTGTCCGTCGCGCGGCATATCGCGGAGGCGGATCCGCTGGCGAAGATCATCTTCCTCAGCGGACATGACGACTTCAAGTACGCCCAGACCGCGATCGAGCTTCAAGTCGCCAAGTACCTGCTCAAGCCCGCCGGCAACGACGAGGTGCTGCAGGCGGTGCTGGAGGCGCGCGAGAAGATTCGCGAGGACCTGGACGCCAAATATAATCACGAGCTCGTGCGCAAAAGATGGGCGGAGCATCTGCCCAGGCTGCAGGATCTGTTTTTTCAGAATTGGCTGTCGGGGAAATACGCAGAATGGGAGATCGAGCAACGCAGCCGCGAGCTGATGATCGACCTGCCCGGCGGCGCGGGCTGGGCCGTGTCCGTCGCGGATCCGGATCCGCTCACCGCGCCGAATCCCCGTTTTTCGCCCGAGGATATGACGCTGCTCCAAATATCGATGCTCGGCATCGCCAAGGAATTTCTGGCGAACGTGCCCTGCCATATTTTTTCCGACGACGAAGGCGCGACCGTCATCGTATTCCGCGATGCGTCGGACGAACGGGAGAGGCGGCGATCCGTAGGCGACTTCACGGCGCACGTACACCTGCATACGACCAGACTGCTGTCCGTTTTCAAGGAATATATGAAAACGTCCGCCAGCGCAGGCATCGGCCGCGTCGCGGACAAAAGGACGAACGTCAGCCGCTCCTACCTGGAGGCCGGCCAAGCGCTGAAGGAACGGGTCGTGCACGGACACGACATCGTCGTGCCGTACCGGGACGAGCCCGCGGCGTCACCTGCGGGCGCAGCGGACGTCCAGCTGGAGAAGGTGCTCGCGCACGCGCTCGAGTCCGGCCAGCGGGAGACGGCGACCGCCTTGATCGACGAATGGCTCGAGGCGCACGTCGACCGCGCCCATACGAGCGAGGAAGTGTACGAGAACGTGCTGCTGCTCGCCTCGCTCATCGTGCGCGTCGTCCATTTTCAAGGCTGGCCGCTGCAGGAGGCGATGGGGCGTCATCTGGCGTTTTTCCAACAGCTGCGCGCCTTGACGACCAAGGAGCAGACCCGTCAATGGCTCTACGGCACGGTCGATCATATATGCGCATACGTCAATGACCGGAAAAGCAAAAGCCGCCACGAGCTGATCGAGAAGATGATCGGCATGGTCGAAGCCGATATCGGCCAGGACATCGGACTGCACGAGGTCGCCGGCAAGCTGTATATCAACGCCTCTTACTTGTCCCGCTTGTTCAAGCAGCAAATGGGACAGTCGTTCACCGCCTACGTCGTGGAGCGCAAAATGAAGCTGGCCATGCAGTGGCTGTCGGACGGCATGAAAGTATCGGATACGGCCAACATGCTGGGCTATCGGGACTTCAGTTATTTTGCCAAGGTGTTCCGCAAAACCTGGGGCGTAACGCCCGCCGAAGTGAAAAACAAAAAGGCGATGCCCTAGCTCCGCAAGACAGGTCTTTTGCGAGAAGCGTCGGCGACCGGCTGGAATTAGGCCTGTTCTAGATAATGCAGAGCGGCGGACGCGAGCATCGCGGCCCCGACCGGAAGGGCGCTCTCGTCCAAGTCGAACATCGGGTGATGCAGCGGATAAGACGTCCGCTCCGTACCGTCGCCGACGCCAAGCCAGAACAGGGCGGACGGCACCTCCCGCGCGACGAAGGCGAAGTCTTCTCCGCCCATCGTCGGCCGTTCGTTGAACCATCTGCCGGTTCCGAGCGTCCGATCGGCCGTATGTCTGACGAGATCCGTCATGCCTTCGTCGTTGATGACCATCGGGTAGCTGAACTTGTAATCGAATTCGTAAGAGGCGCCGAACGATTCGGCGACGCCCCGAATGATCCGTTCGATTCTGGCTGGCATCAGCTCTTGCAGGGCAGGGTTCAAGGTGCGGACCGTTCCGTTCAATTCGACCTCGGGAGCAATGACGTTGGAGGCGAATCCCCCTTGGATCTGTCCGATCGTCACGACCACCGAATCCAGCGGGTCCGTCTGGCGGCTCGCGATCGTCTGCAGCGCGGTGATCACCTGCGCGGCGATCGGGATGGCGTCGATCGTCTGGTGCGGCGCCGCGGCATGCCCGCCGCGACCGACGATCCGGATGCGGATGCGATCCGCCGCAGCGTAAAACGTGCCCGAGCCGACGCCGATCCTGCCGGAGTCTATCGTTGGCTTCACATGCAGGGCAAAGGCGGCGTCTACGCGCGGATGATCGAGGACGCCGTCGTCGATCATGGCTTTGGCGCCGGCCAAGCCTTCCTCCGCAGGCTGAAACATGAATTTGATATGGCCCTTGCGCGGCCCGCCGTGCGCGGCGAGAAGCTGCGCCGCGGTCATGAGCATGGCCGTATGGCCGTCATGGCCGCACAAGTGGGCTATTCCTTTTACGGTAGAAGCATAATCCGCCGTCTTGCCGTCCGGAATCGGCAGGGCGTCCATATCGGCTCTGAGCAGAACCGTCGGGCCGGGTTCCGTCCCCCGCAACAGGCCGACGACGCCGGTTTTGCCGACGCCCGTACGTACCTCGAGGCCCAACCGGGTCAAATGATCCGCCACGATGCCTGCCGTTCTATTTTCTTCATAACCGAGCTCGGGGTTCCGGTGAAAGTCGCGCCGCCAAGCGGACAACCGGGGCTGCAAGTCCAGAGCGGCTTGGTAGAAGGGATGTCGTTCGGTCACGTCTTGATCCTCTCCTTGTCTCCATCGCGTAAAATTTTTGGGAATCGTCAGTTAGCGCCATATTGAGCATAGTCGAAACAGGCTTATAAAGGGCCGGGTCTACCTTGCATTTTATAGGGGATTATTATGTTTATGTTTACACCCCGTTAAAGAACGCTTCATTCGCCGATTAGGATCGAGCCTTATATTGAAG
The DNA here is from genome assembly GCF_900112065.1 of Cohnella sp. OV330. Classification (GTDB taxonomy): domain Bacteria; phylum Bacillota; class Bacilli; order Paenibacillales; family Paenibacillaceae; genus Cohnella. Next base: position 26,413 of record NZ_FOKE01000004.1, on the reverse strand, counting down.
GTAAGATCCTGCGCTTCGCGCCTGCCGCGCAAAGCGTATCGAGGGGGAACGGCGATGGAGGAACGGGCATGGAAGATCCTGATCGTATACGCGAGGTTCGGGGACGGCCATTACCAGGTGTCCAAGGCGCTCGAGCAGCAATTCGCTTCGCATCCGGGGGCGCGGTTCGAGGTGCATCTCGTCGATCTGTTCGCGGAGGCGCATCCCGCGATGGACGCGATCGTCCGCTGCGCGTACGCCAAGAGCATGACCTGGTTCCCCAAGACTTACGGCTGGAGCTATCGGGTCACCAACGGCATGAAGTACGACCGCCCGCTCGGCAGATGGCTGCATGCCTTCGGCCAAAGCAAGATGGCTTCGCTTCTGCAGACGATCAAGCCCGACGCGGTCATCCATACGTTTCCGTTCCTCGCGACGTACCCGGCCATGGCGTCGTCGGGCATCTCGATCCCGACCTACACCGTCATAACCGATTATGAGCTGCATACCCGCTGGATCCATCCGCTCACGGATGGCTACTTCGTGGCGACGGAGGAGATGAAGGCGCAGATCGCCGGCATGGGCATCCGCGAGGATCGCATCCATGTCACGGGCATTCCGATTCGCGGGCAGTTCCGCGGCGAGCGCCGTTCAAGGCTTGAGATATGCGGCGAAAAGGGACTCGATCCCGACCGGGCGTACGTCCTCGTCATGATCGGCGCGCTGTCGGATCCCGAACGGCTGGTCGATTCGCTGCTGAAGCTTGAGCTGTCCGCCACGCTGCTGCTCGTCGCCGGCCGCAACGCCAAGCTCTGCCGCAGGCTCGCGAAGCGCTACGAAAGCCGAACCGAGGTGCAGGTGATCGGCTATGCGGATCACATCGAAGCGTACATGTCCGTCGCGTCTTGCATCGTCACGAAGGCCGGGGCGGTCACGCTCACCGAGGCGATCGCGATGGGCGTGCCCGTCGTCGTGTACAAACCGATGCCGGGCCAAGAGCTAGGCAATGCGGAATACTGGGACCGGAAGCAAGCGCTGCGCATGGCCAAGGACGCGGCGTCCGTCCGCGCGGCCGTAGAGCTCGCGATCCGAAGCCGCGAAGACGCGCCTGCATGCCGGATCGGGCAAACGGACGCTTCGCGCGTCATCGTGGCCGAGGTGCTGCGCGGCGGCGGAGCGGGAAGAACCGCACGCCGGTCTTCGGAATTGGCGTCGCCGGCAGTCCGAATCGCGCCTGCGGGCCGCGAAGCCGGAGAAGCGCTCAGAGGTTTTTTTGAAATCGATCCACCATTCGACACGCGCATTTGATAAGATTCTTGATAGACGAGATTCAAGAATCGAGGTCGGACGCCGATATGGCTTCTTCCAAGTGGGCGAGGTTCGCCCAAAAAGAGTACGGCCGCCTTTACAACATCTCTATCAAGAAGCGCGTCCGCCTCGCGTTCATGGTCATGATCGCGCTCGCGATCTGCGCCGTCGGCGTGTCCTCCTATAAGATCGCCGCGCGGGAGCTGCAAAAAAACGCGTTCGCGACGAGGCAGGAGGCCGTGAACAAGACGGCGCAGATCCTCGACGATAAGCTGTACCAAATCTCGAACGCGGTGCGCTCGATCATGTTCAGCGACGCCTACAAGCAGATGATGACCGACGTGCAGAGCAACCGCATCGCCGATTATTACGTTCATCTCTCCGAGCTTCAGTACGTCTTCTCCCAGGTCGGCTACAACGAGCCGCTCATCGACGGCATCCTGATCGCGACGCCGATCGGCGATTTTTATCCGATCTCGCGGCGAAGATCCCAGACGCAGTCCTTCTACGAATCCAATTTGTATTACGATATCAAAAATTTGACCGGGGGCAAGTGGATCGAAGGCCACACGGACAAGTTTTTTACGGGGAACAGCCGCGCGCTTTCCTTCGTCACCAAGGGCATGGCCGGCGACGACTCCGACACGAACGTGTTCATCGTCGTCAACGTGAACGAGAGCGGGTTGATCGCCACTTTGAACCGCCAAGCCGCGAGCGGCGGCGATCCGTATTTTATCGCGGACGGGGACGGGGAAGAAGTCGTGCGCACCGACTGGTCGGCGGCGCACGGCCTGCACCGGGACGAGCCGTTCCTGCGCCGGGCGACGGGCGGCCAAGGTTCGTTTTTTTACGATTTCGACAAGGCCGAATACTTGGTCAACTATACGAGATCGAGCGTCGAACCCGACTGGCTGCTCTACGGCGTTCAGGAGAAAAGCAAGCTGCTCGCCCAAATGAAGGGCGTTCAGCGCACGACGCTCGTCCTCATGGGCGTATTCCTGCTTCTGTCCTGGCTGCTGTCGAACCGGCTGACGGGGCTGCTGCTCCTCCCGCTGTTCAAGCTGCAGCGGCTCATGCGGGAGGTGGAGGACAACCGTCTGGACGTCCGCTTCTCCAGCCGTTCGGGGGACGAGGTCGCCCAGGTCGGCTTTCAGTTCAACCGGATGCTTGACGAGATCAATCGACTCATCCGCGACGCGAGGGACAGCGAGGCTGGCAAGCGCAAGGCGGAGATGCGGGCGCTGACGGCGCAGATGGAGCCCCATTTTCTGTACAATACGCTGAACACGATCTACTGCAAATCGGTCCTCGGCGAGAATGACGACGTGAACGAAATGATCATGGCCTTGTCGCAGATGTTCCAGCTGGGCTTAAGCGGGGGGAAGGACTGGAACACGCTGGAAGACGAGCTCTCCCATGTCCGGCAATATTGCGCGATCCAGCAAAAATGCTACGAGGGATTGTTCGACTACGAGGCGTCCGTCTCCGATGATGCGCTGCTTGGCTGCACGCTGCCCAAGATTCTGCTCCAGCCGATCGTGGAGAACAGCATTCAGCACGGGTTCAAGGACCGCTCGGTCGACGGCCGGATTCGGATCAAGGCGGACAGGGAGAATGGCCTGCTGCATCTGACGATCGAGGACAACGGCTCGGGCTTCGACGCGGAGCAGGTCAAGCAGCGCATGCAGCTGAACAGGGACGCCAAGAAGGGCTACGCGCTCGTCAATATCAGGGAGCGGCTGCGGCTGTTCTACGGCGACGACGCCCGCATGGCGCTTTCCAACACGGGCGAAGGCGGCGCGAGGACGGATCTGTGGATTCCGATCGGACGAACGGAAGGTGAAGGCGATGCGTGAGAAAACGATCAAGCTGTGCATCATCGACGATATCCGCAGCGTCGTCGACATGATCTCGCGCAAGCCTCCGTGGAGCGAGCACGGGATCGAGATCGCCGGCACGGCGCTCGACGGCGAAGCGGGCATCGCGCTCGTGCGCGAGACGAAGCCGGACATCGTGCTGACCGACATCCGCATGCCCAAAATGGACGGGCTGGCGATGACGCAGGCGATCCTGGAAATCGCGCCTTCGACGAAGATCGTGATCCTGAGCGCCTATACGGACTTTGCCTATACGCGGCAAGCGATTCGTCTGGGGGCGTTCGACTTCGTCAAAAAGCCTTTCTCGATCGACGAGATCGTGAGCGTCGTGCTGAAGGCGAAGGCCGCTTGCCAGTCGGAGCGGGAGGCGTTGGCGCAGCGTCTATCGGAGGAGCGTACGATGCGCGACGGCGTGCCGGCGCTGCAGCAGGAGTACGTCTCCCTGCTCGTTCATCGCGCCGCGAGCGCCGATACGGCCGCCGCGCAGTGGGAGCGTCTCGGGATTCGCTTGGCGCCGGAGCAATTCGGCCTGTTCGTCATCGAGCTTGATCGTCCTATAGACCATATCGAAGAGATGCCCGCGCGCGAGGTGGCCCTCCTCAGGTTCAGCATTCGCAATATTTTAGAAGAAACGATCGCGGGTCACACGCAAGGCATCGTCCTAAGCGAGGCGGCGAACCGGTTCGTCTGCCTCGTCAATTGCGCGGACAACGAGGCCGCGGAGCGAATCTCGGAAGCCTGCCGGTCGAACATCCGTCGCTATACCCGCTCGACCGTATCCGTCGGGGTCGGCCGGTATGCTGCGACGGTCGAGGCGCTGCCCGTCGCGTACGAGCAGGCGCTGAGCGCGTTGGAATATCGCTTTTACACCGAAGGCAACGGCGTCCGCCTCTTCGATCGCGCCGGCGACGAGCCGGCCCGCGCGCTTCCGATGTACTCGGCGGCGACCGAGCACGAGCTGCTGCTGGCGCTTCGGTCGGGCCGCGCCGATCAATGCCAGCTGGTGCTGGAGCGCATCTTTAACGAGCTGCTGCAAAGCGAGCCGCTGCCGGCGCCGCGCCATGTCGAGCATCTGTGCTACGAGCTTGCGGCGAAAATATGCCGGACGATGCGCGAATTTTTCGCTACGGAGCGTGTCCTGGCGCTGGAGGATCGATGGCTTGCAGCGTACGGCGTCCGCGGCGCTTCCTTCCAGTCGATGAAGGCATCGGTCGTGTCGATCGGCCGCGAAGCTTGCTCATGGATCGAAGGGGAGCGCGCGGACGAGCCGACGAAGCTGATCTACCGGGCGAAGGCGTACATCTGCGACAATCTTCAAGCCGACCTGTCGGTGGAGCATTGCGCGAAGCGGTTCAACATCAGTCCCGGCTACTTTTCCAACCTGTTCAAAAAAGTCATGGGCATCTCCTACCAGCAGTTCGTTATCCATCAGCGCATGGAAAAGGCCAAGGAGATGCTCGTCGAAGGCCGCCAGGTGCAGGAGATCGCTTCGGCGCTCGGCTACGAGCATCGCCGGTATTTCAGCGAGAGCTTCAAGAAGCATACCCATATGACGCCGTCGGAGTACAAATGGTACAGCACGGGGAAGCTGGATTCGCCGATCGACGGCACGCACGAATCCTAGCCAGACGTCCGATGGAGGCGCCGACGCGCCAAGACAGCCTGATTTCGCCGATCGCCGGCGGGAGGGCTGTTTTTTGCCGAATAGCGGAAAACCTGCCCTAAATGTGAGGTTACCCGCATTATGCGCGGGCATGTCCCCTTCTATAATAAAGGCACGGCATATATCGATCGATGAAGGGGAGGTCAACGATTCTATGAACAAAAAGCAGCTGATGCTCGCCGCGTTAAGCGCGACGCTAGCCGGCAGCCTGGCCGCCTGCAGCGGCAAAGATTCGGCGGACGGCCGGGACGGCGGCGCGGCCGGGGACAAAACGAAGATCGTCTATTGGACCGGAGACCGGCACGATTCGGAGTTCATCAAGGAAAAGGTGGACGACTTCAACCGCACCAATACGGACGGGATCGAGGTGGAACTCGTCGTCAAAGGCGACGACTTCGACCAGGCGCTCGACATGTCGTTCCAGACCTCCGAAGCGCCCGACGTCATCCGCGTCAAGGAAAATACGATCCAGACGTTTTATAAAAAAGGCTATCTGGCGCCGATCGACGATTACTTGTCGGACGAGCTGCGGGCCAAGTTCCCTCAGATGGACGCGCTGAACAGCTTCGACGGAAAACGGTACAGCCTGCCTAACTACGGGACGACGATGCGGCTCATCTACAACAAAGAGCTGTTCCAAAAAGCGGGCATCGCCAATCCGCCGACGACGCTGGCGGAGCTCGTGTCGGACGCCAAAAAAATTACGGCCGTCGGCAAGGCGAACGGGGAATACGGCTTCGCGCAAAACTTCAAAAGCCCCGGCAGCGCGCTTGGCCGCTCCGCCCGCGTCATCGCCGAGATCAGCGGCTTCGGCGGCTTCGGCTACGACTTCAAGGCTGCGCGTTACGACTTTACGCCGTTTAAGCCGATCATCGAAGCTTTCAAGCAGATGAGGGACGACGGCAGCATGCTGCCCGGCGTCGAATCGCTCGACATCGATCCGCTGCGCGCGCAGTTCGCCGAAGGGAAGATCGGGATGTATCTTTCGTTCTCGGCGGAGGCGGGCGTGTACCAATCCCAGTTCCCGGCGAAAATCGAATGGGCTGCAGCGCCCGCGCCTTCCATCGACGGCAACGTCAAGGGCGCCTCCGGCTTTTTGGGCGGCCAGTGGCTCGCGATCAGCTCGCAGTCCGCGCACAAGGATGCGGCATGGACGTTCATGTCGTACATGTACGGCGATCCGATCCTTCAGCAGTACCAGGAGAAGGGCTTCGGCATCTCGATGGTGCCATCGGTCAGCGAAGTCGCGGCCAAGCCAGAGGTGTACGGCATCGACGGCTTCCTCCCGAACGCGCATGACGGGGTTTGGCCGGTCTACCCGGCGGTGCCGGTGCAGGGCGCCAAATCGGACGACGTTTTCTTCAAGTATATCCTTGACGGCGGGGATCTGGATGCGTTGATCGCGGACCTGAACAAGCGTTACACTACGGCGCTCGACGCCGCGATCGCGAGCGGCGACGTCGTCGCCGAGCCTGACGCGGACTTCGATCCGGCGAAGCTCGCCGGGCAATACGCAAGCTGAACCGCGCGGGGACCGGTCCGCGGCAGCGACCGATGCGCAAAGGGCCGGGGCGGACCGGTCCCCGCATTCGATTGACAGCAACGACGGCAAGGAGCGGATGAACGATGAGGAAAACGAAGGAGCTTGCGTTTTCGTACGGATTTTTGATGCCGAGCCTGGCGCTCACGTTGGTTCTCGGCATTTATCCGATCGCGTGGGCGATGCGTTACATGTTTTACGACTACAAAGGTTACGGGAAGCAAACGTTTATCGGCCTGGACAACTTCGCGCGCGTCATGCGCGACGGCGAATTCTGGCATGCCGTATCCAATACGTTCGTGTACGCGGGCGGCAAGCTGGCGCTGTCGATTCCGTTTGCGCTGCTGCTGGCGGTCGTGCTGAACCGGGGACTTCGAGGACGGCAGATTTTGAGGGCCGTCTTTTTTTTGCCCACGATCGTCAGCACCGCCGTCATGGCCGTCGTCTTTTTCGCGATTTTTAACGCCTACAACGGCGTATTGAATCAGTTTCTGCTGAAGTACAAGCTGATCGGCGGCGCCGTCGATTGGCTGGGCGCGGATCATGCGATGATGACGGTCGTGCTCGTCTCCGTCTGGGGCGCCGTCGGCAATTATATGCTGCTGTTTATCGCCGGCCTTCAAAACATACCGGCAGACGTCTATGAGAGCGCCTCGCTCGACGGCGCGAACAAGCTGCAGCAATTTCGTTACGTGACGGTCCCGATGCTCGGTCCCGTCATGCAAATGATCGTCATGCTGGCGATCATCAATGCGCTCAAGGGCTACGAGAGCATCATGGTGCTGACGGACGGCGGACCGATCGGGAAGACGAACGTCATGTTTCTCTACGTCTACAAGCTGTTTTTCCCGACTGCGGGCACCGGCGCGGCTTCGCAAATCCAGGAGATCGGATATGGAAGCGCCGTCGCGTTCGTTACGGCCATCATCGTCGGATTGATCACTTTGCTCTATTACTTCGGCTCCAAGCGGATGAATCGATACGCCTAAGGGAGGGATGCGCGCATGCGACTCGTTTGGAAGGCCGCGCTGTGGGCGTTTCTGCTCATCGCCGCGTTTTTGACGCTGTTCCCGATCCTGGTGACGATCCTGGGTTCGTTCAAGACCAACGCCGAGCTGACGGCGGGCGCTACGATCCTTCCGTCAAGCTGGCAGCTTCGCAACTACGCGGAGGCCTGGCGGCAGGCGAAATTTTCGACGTACACCTTGAACAGCCTGTTCGTCTCGGCCGCTTCGACGGTAGGCATCTTGCTCGTGTCTTCGATGGCCGCATACGTCGTCGACCGGATGGCTTTTCCCGGCAAGAGGCTGTATGTCGGCATGCAGGCTTTTACGATGTTCGTGGCGATCGGCGCAGTCGTGCTCCGTCCGCAGTTCGAGCTGATGATCCGGCTGCATCTGCACGATTCGTTGTGGGGCGTCGTCCTGATCCTGATCAGCGCGCACGCATCGGCCTTTTTCATCTTGTACAGCTTTATGAGCGGCATCCCGAAGGAGCTGGACGAAGCGGCGCTGATCGACGGCTGCTCCCGCGGCAGAACCTTTATGCGGATCGTCGTTCCGCTGCTGACGCCGGGGCTTGGCGTATGCGCCCTGTTCGCTTTCCGCGGGGCGTGGAACGAGTATCTGCTGCCGTTCGTGTTCACGCTCAGCAAGCCGGAGCTGCAGACGCTCACCGTAGGGCTCGCGAGCCTCAAGTACGGCATCTCCGCGGCCTCGCAGACGCATCTCATGATGGCGGGCGCTTGCCTGTCGATCGTGCCGATGCTGGCCGTTTATCTTTTTGCGAACAAATCGTTTATGCAAATGACGGCCGGCTCCTTGAAGGGATAGGACAAGAAGGTAGTAAGCCGTAGGAAAGGGAGCGTGTATGCCAGATGGAAGAGACGGTATGGGAACGGTTGAATCGCCCGCCGGCGCGTTACCGCACGGTGCCGCTATGGTCCTGGAACGATAAGCTGGAGGCGGCCGAGCTGACCAGGCAGATCGAGGAGATGCATGCTGCCGGCATCGGCGGCTTCTTCATGCATGCGCGCGGCGGGCTCAAGACGCTCTATATGTCCGATGCCTGGATGGAAGCGATCGGCCTGTGCATCGAGAAAGCGCGAGAGCTCGGCATGGAGCCTTGGCTGTACGACGAGAACGGCTGGCCGAGCGGCTTCGGGGACGGAAAGGTTCCCGCGCTCGGTCCGGCCTATCAGCAAAAACGCCTCGCGTACGAGTTTGCGCCGTTTCGAAACGGTACCGCGCAGACGATCGCGTACTACGAGATCACGGAACAAGGCTATAAGCTGTCTTCCGGGGACGATGCGGACCAGCGGTCGGATTTGCGCGTGTATTACGAAGTAAATCCTTTTTATATCGATACGTTAAGCAAGATGGCGGTCGGCGCGTTCATCGACGAGGTCTATGAGGCGTACTGGACGCGGTTCGGCGAATCGTTCGGTTCGGCGATCAAGGGCGTGTTCACGGACGAGCCGCAATTCGCGCGCAGGGAGCTGCCTTGGTCGTTCGAGCTCGAAGCGGCGTTCGAAGAGAGATGCGGCTATCGCTTGCGCGCGGCGCTGCCCGCCTTGTTTTTTCAGACGGACGGCAGCCGCAAGGCGCGGTACGACTATTGGCGCTGCGTGACCGCGATGTTCACGGAAGCTTATGCGAAGCAGATCGGGGAATGGTGCGGGCGGAGGGGATGGTCCGCCACCGGCCATGTCGTCGACGAGCAGACGCTCATGAACCAGGTAAGTTCCGTGGGCGATCCGCTCGCCTTTTACGAGTATCTGCAAATTCCCGGCTGCGACTGGCTGGGGCGGTTCGTCGGCGAAGATCCGATCGTGCCGAAGCAGGTCGGCTCGGCCGCGCGTCAGCTCGGCAAAAAGCTGGCGATCACGGAAAGCTTCGGCTGTTCGGGCTGGAACGTCAGCCTGAGGGATCTGAAGCGGATCGGAGAATGGCAGTTCGTCCACGGCATTAACCTGATGTGCCAGCATTTGCAGAGTTATTCGCTTAAAGGGCTGCGCAAGCGCGATTACCCGCCTTCCTTGTTTTATCAACAGCCTTGGTGGGAGGATTACCGTCTATTCAACGACTACTTCGCCAGGCTGACGATGCTGCTGTCCGAAGGCGTCCGGCAGGCCGAAGTGCTGCTGCTCCATCCGATTCGAACGGCCTGGGTCGAACAAACCGGCCGCGACGCTTCGGGCATCCGGCCGTATCACGACGCGTTCGCCCAGCTGACCCGCTGGCTGTGCCAATCGTTGATCGAGCACGACTACGGAAGCGAAAGTCTGATCGAGCGCCATGGCGACGTCCGGGACGGTCGGTTTATCGTCGGGCAAGCGGCTTATCGCGTCGTGATCGTGCCGCCAGGCGTCGCTATTGGCGAGATGACCTTCGAGCTGCTGCAACGCTTCGTATCGCAGGGGGGCTGCTTGATTGCCTTTTCGCCGTACCCGCTCTGGGTCGGCGGTGTCTACGATGCGGCATCCGAACGATTGTTCGCAGCTGCCGTTCAGCCCGGCTGGAGCCGGGAAGCATTGGCTGCGCGCGTCGCCGAGGCCGCTCCGCCGTTCGTCGCCTTGGCGGACGGCTCGGGATCGCCGATCGCCTCCGACGAGATCAACGTCCAGACGCTGGAGCTAGACGGGGCGATGATCTATTACGTCGTCAATTCGGGCGACCGCGACTTCGGCGAGATCGATTTCTATTTTAATAGAAAAGGCTCGGTATCGCGGATCGATTTGGAAAGCGGCGAGATCGTACCTTTAATTTGGACCGAGACGGAAGACGGCGCTCGCATTCGGCTGAAGCTGTACCCCGCGCAATCGTATGTTCTACAGCTTGTGCCCGGCGCTTCGGAGCCGCCATTAAAATTTCCGGACGTTGCGGATGTCCGGTCCGTCGCTTTGCCGCTGGATCGCGCTTGGCGCCTGGTTGCTTCCGACTTAAACAGCCTGACGCTCGATACATGCCGGATCCGGATCGCGGACGGCGACTGGTCCGAGCGTCGGCCCATCATTCTCATCCAAGATCAGCTGCTGCGCATGCGGCGAACGGTTCCCATCGCTTTGGAGTTCGAATTTTATGCGACGCCGGACGTCGCCGGCGATCGCGAATTTTATCTGGCCATGGAGGATCCCGCTAGCAGCGTCATCCGCGTAAACGGGCAGCCGGTCGAATCGACCGAATGCGGCTGGTGGATGGATACTTCTTTCAAAAAGGTAGATATTCGCGGGCAGATCTGCCAAGGGCGCAATACGATCCTGCTGGAGACGGAGTTCCGCCTGTCGCCGAGCACGCTTGAAGCGCTCGAACGCGCCGAACGGTTCGAGTCGGAGGGCAACAAGCTGACGCTTGATACCGAGCTCGAGAGCGTGTACTTGCTCGGCGCGTTCGCGGTAAGCTCCGAAGCGCCGTTTACGGACGGCGAGCGGCGGGCTGTCTTTAACGAAGGGCCGTTTAAGATTGCTGCGCTGCCGGATCTCGTTATGGCGGACGATTTGGTCCGTCAGGGGTTTCCGTTCTTTGCCGGAAACGCAAGGCTCGAGCAGACGGTACGGATCGATCAAGCGGGCTGGTCAAGCGCAAGCTGGCAGTTCCCGTCCGCGCCCGATGCAATCGTCAGCAGACTTTGGATCAATGGACGCGAAGTCCGCGCCTTTGTCTGGGAGCCCTATGAAGCGGATATTACCGATTATCTGCGCATGGGGGACAATCGGATCGAGCTCGAGCTGACGAGCAGCTGCCGGAATACGCTCGGCCCGCATCATCATCTTAAGGGCGAAGTGTATAAGGTCGGTCCGGACAGCTTCAAGGACAAACCGGGGTGGACGGACAGGGACATCGAGCCTGGCACGAATATTTATTTGGACCGCTACGCTTTCGTGCGATTCGGTCTCTCCGAAGCGCCGCGCATCGTTTTGCGAGGCGGATCGAACGAAGCGTAGAGGATAAACCGGGGCCGGCAGCGAATCATTCGAAGGAGAGCAAGCCCAATCGATCGAATGGAGGCCGGCCCATGGCGCAACTTTCGCAAATCGTACCGATTCTGCGCATTTTCGACGAAGCCAAAGCAAAGACGTTTTATATGGACTTTCTGGGATTTTCGCTGGATTGGGAGCATCGGTTCGAACCGGATATGCCGCTCTATATGCAGATCTCCAAAGACGGCGTTCAGATTCATCTGAGCGAGCATCACGGAGATTGCTGCCCCGGTGCGGCGATCCGAATCAACATGAACGGCGTGCGGGAATTACAAAAGGAACTGATCGGCAAAAAGTACGCCTACGCCAGACCTGGCTTGCAAAAAACGCCTTGGAACTCCGAAGAATGCACCGTCGCGGATCCGTTCGGCAACCGTCTGGTGTTTTGCGAGTATTTATCGTAACGCATCATATCGCTTTGCAAAAGGCATCTCTCTAATAGAGAGATGCCTTTATTTGAGTTCGTTTAATTTGAGGTTGCTTTATTGAACACTTCGTTGTCCGGCGTGTTTTTAAGTCGATTCATGAGCGTCCCCACGTTTTCTTCGCCATATTCCTTTACTAAATACTGCGCATGCGTTTCTCCCCAATCGCTCATCACTCGAATGACGGGAAGCAGACTTTTTCCGTGTTGCGTAAACGAGTACTCTACTTTTGGAGGAATCTGGTTAAAAACCTTGCGGTGTATGATTTTATGGTACTCCAATTCCTTTAACTGCAGGGTGAGCATTCTTTTGTTAATGCCCGGTATCGCTCGTAGAAGCTCATTGTATCTCATGGTTTCGTTGGTCATGAGTTGGAATATGATCATGAATTTCCACTTTCCGACTAGAATGTCAAGGGAAGTCGTAAAGTTGCATCCGACAAATTCATCGAATTCTTCGTGATTTTCAGCTGGCATATGCCTTAACCCCCGTCAAATCAAATGGTTTACTTTTTTAGACTATGCCTAAAAAAAGTGCCTAGTTTAAACAATGGTTTATATGTATTATTCTAAACCCAGTCGATCGCATTATTCAATGCCTAGGAGCAATCTCAGCTTTCAGTTTTAATAAGAAAATAGATGTCCGCTGCCGGTCATTCAATTAAAAGACGGGTCTTTTGCGCAAGATAAGGCAGGATTAACCGGAAAACCAAATAAAGGAGTCATTCGCATGCAGGTCGCACAGCATTTCGATCCTCAAGTCCTCGCCCATCTTCAAGGCAAAGTGAAATTAATCGACGCCGAAAAAGGCGCCATTTATTTGGTCGGCCCCATTAAACTCCCGGTCAACCTACTCGGGGAAACCGTCGAGTTCAAATGGTACTGCTGGCTGAACTGCGACGAAGTGACCGAAGACTTCGAGCGGATCATCGCGAAGCTGTCGTCCGCCAACCTGGCCGAGATGCAGCAGTCGAGCGTGCTCGTCCATGGCGACTTCGAACACGCGGAGCATGCGCTCATCCGGTTCCACTCGATTTGCCATACCGGCGATATTTTCGGCAGCAAGCGCTGCGATTGCGGCTATCAGCTTAAGCAATCGATGAAGCATGTCGCCGAGCACGGCAGCGGCGCGATCTTTTACCTGGCGAACCATGAAGGCCGCGGGATCGGATTGTTCAGCAAAGCGCTGGCCTATATTTTGCAGGAAAACGGGTACGACACGGTCGATGCGAATCTCCAGCTCGGCTTCGTGGACGATTCGCGCGATTACGGGGATGCGATCAAGGTGCTCAAGGCGCTTCGTTCGAAGCCCGTCACGCTCATTACGAACAATCCGAAGAAGTTAGAAGCGCTGCGTCAAGCCGGCCTGGACGTGGAGGACCGCGTTCAGCTGTGGGGCGACGTGTCCGAGTATAACGAGAAATATTTGAAAACGAAAATCGAGCGCGCAGGACATCTGAACGATGGCGAAGGCTGCTGCAACAATGACTAACCACGAATTTTACATGAGGCTCGCTTTGCACAACGCGATGGCCATGAAGGGCCAGACGGACCCGAATCCGCTGGTCGGATCGGTTATCGTGAACGACAACCGAATCGTCGGCGTCGGGGTCCATATGAAGGCCGGCGAGCCCCATGCGGAGATTCATGCGATACGCATGGCTGGCGAGCATACGCGGGGCGCCACCATCTATGTCACGCTTGAGCCCTGTTCGCATCACGGCAGGACGGGGCCTTGCGCGGTGGCGATCGTAGAAGCGGGCATTCGGCGCGTGGTCATCGCTGCGCTGGATCCGAACCCGTTGGTGTCGGGAAGAGGCGTCTCCATTTTGCGAGAAGCGGGTATCGAGGTCATCGTCGGCGTCTTAGAGGATGAATCCCGGAAAATGAATGAAGTGTTCAATAAATTCATCGTCCACCGGATTCCATTCGTAACCCTGAAGTCTGCGGTGACGATGGACGGGAAGACCGCGAGCTACGCCTCCGACAGCAAATGGATCACCTCGGATGCCGCGCGCGAGGACGTTCATCTGCTCCGCAACCAGAACGTCGCGATACTCGTCGGCGTCACCACGATCGTCAAGGACGACGCTCAGTTGACGACGAGATTGCCGAACGGGAGAAATCCGGTTCGGATCGTCCTGGATTCCACCTTGCGCCTGCCCTTGGATGCGAAGGTCGTAACGGACGGGGAAGCGCCGACCTGGGTTTTTACGACGCCGTCCTACGATCGCGACAAGAAAGAGGCATTGGAATCGGCAGGCGTCACTGTCTTTGTAACCGGGCGGAGCGGCAGGGTCGATCCGGCTGAGGTTGTTCGCGTCTTAGGCGAACAGATGATTTCTTCGCTGTTGATCGAAGGCGGCAGCGAGATTAACGCTTCCTTCTTCGAACGCCGGCTCGTCGACAAGCTCGTGATTTATATGGCTCCCAAATTGATCGGCGGCCGCGATGCGCCTTCTTTTTTAGAAGGGACGGGCATGGAAAAAATGAACGACGCCGTAGACGTAAGCGATCTGAGCATTGAGACGGTGGGGAGAGATTTTAAGTTTACCGGTTATCCCGTATATAGAAATAGGTAAGCCAGGGGGACATAGAGATGGGAGAGGAACTGCTCGCGGACGCGGGAATCGAGATCGGACTTTATACGCTTGGGGATATCGTTCCGGATCCCTACACGAATCAAACCATTAGCGCCAGGCAAAGAATCAAAGAGATTATCGAAGCCGCGAAGCTCGCCGACGAAGCGGGTTTAGACCTGTTCGGGGTCGGGGAGCATCATCGTTTGGATTACGCCGCGTCATCGCCGGCAGTCGTGCTGGCCGCTATCGCCCAGCGCACGAGTCGGATCAAATTAACGAGCACGACAACCGTCCTGAGTACCATGGATCCCGTACGTCTATTCGAGGATTTCGCGACATTGGATTTAATCTCGGACGGGCGCGCGGAGATTATCGCCGGCCGAGGCGCTTTCGTAGAGTCATTTCCTCTTTTTGGCTACGACACCAAGGACTATGATGCGTTGTTCGAAGAGCATCTGCAGCTTTTCCTGAAGCTGAACGAATCGGAAAAGGCTACGTGGGAAGGACGGTTTCGCGCTTCTTTTACCAATGCGGAGATCGCACCCCGTCCTCTTAAGCAGAAGCTGCCGATCTGGGTAGGCGTAGGCGGAACGGTAGAAAGCGCGGCCAGAGCCGGCAGACACGGCGTCGGCATGGCGATCGCGATGCTTGGCGGCGATCCTGCGAGATTTCTGCCGCTGGCGGAAGCGTACCGGGAAGCCGGCAAGCTGGCGGGACACGATGCGGAGCGGTTAAAGATCGGCATCACGGGACACGGCTTTTTCGCAAAAACCACGCAGCAGGCCAAAGAAGCGTTTTTTCCTTATTATTCGAACTACTGGTCGTACGTGAACCGTCAGCGCGGGATGACATTCCGGATGGACCGGTCCGATTTTGAACGGATGGCCGGTCCCGAGACGGCATTGTTCGTAGGCAGCCCGGCGCAGATCGTGGAGAAAATCCTGCGTCAATACGAGCTGTTCGGTCACAGGCGATTTTTGGCTCAACTCGATATCGGCGGACAACCCTTCCATCAAGTGGCGGAGAGCATCGAACTTCTCGCGACAGAGATCGCGCCCGCCGTGCGAAGAGCGACGAGCCAAGCGCTAAGCGCATTGCCATTAGGATGAATCCTCCATCTGAGCTATTATAGATTGTGGCAGGGACAACCCGATGGAGGAAGGATGATCGAATTGGAGTACGTGAAACTGGGGAATACCGGGCTGGACGTATCCAGGCTTTGCCTGGGCTGCATGAGCTTCGGAGACGCGAGCCGTTGGACGCATCCGTGGATTCTCGACGAGGAGAACAGCCGTCCGATCATCAAAAAGGCGCTTGATCTGGGCATCAACTTTTTCGATACGGCCAATATTTATTCGACGGGCGCGAGCGAGGAGGTCGTCGGTCGGGCATTGAAGGATTATGCGAACCGGGATGAAGTGGTCATCGCGACGAAGGTGCACTTTCGCATGCGTCCTGGACCTAACGGCGCCGGGCTGTCCCGGAAGGCGATCTTAAGCGAGATCGACAACAGCCTGAAGCGGCTCGGAACCGACTATGTGGATCTATATCAGATTCACCGCTGGGACTACGACACGCCGATCGAAGAAACGATGGAGGCCTTGCATGACGTAGTTAAGGCAGGCAAAGCAAGATATATAGGCGCCTCCGCGATGTTCGCCTGGCAGTTCCTCAAGGCGCTGCATGCGGCGGAGAAGAACGGATGGACGCGATTCGTTTCTATGCAAAACCATTACAACCTGCAGTACCGGGAAGAGGAACGGGAGATGCTCCCGCTTTGCAAGGAAGAAAAAATCGCAGTGATCCCGTACAGCCCGCTCGCATCAGGCAGACTGCTGCGCGATTCGGGCGATACGACGGCTCGCTTCGAAACCGACGAAGCCCAGCGGACGAAGTACGACGCGATGCAAGCGGCCGACCGGCCGATCGCGGACCGGGTCGCGGCGATCGCTTCACGGCGCGGGGTTCCTCGCGTACAGATCGCGCTCGCCTGGATGCTGCAAAAGGAGACCGTCACGTCGCCGATCATCGGCGTGACGAGCATGTCCCAGCTCGATGAAGCGATACCGGCGCTGTCCGTCAAGCTGACGCCGGAAGAGATCGCATCGCTCGAACAACCGTATGTACCGCACCCGGTCGTCGGCGCCATCGCGAGATAGCTGCCGATTCTGGCATAGAAGGCACGCCTTTAAGGCGTGCTTTTTTTCGTAGGCGGAAAGGGGATTTTGCATATTGCGCGCCTCGCAGGCGTGCGTCGCATATTTTCAGGCTCCGATTGGGAAAATATAGCCATCGCGGGTTCTTTTAGGGAGGGCATCTCATTTGAGACGACTGAGGAAATGGATGCGACAGAATCCGAAGTACCCCGCCATGCAGGAGTCGCTCGATACGGCGGGCGATGAGGAAGCGAGGCTAACCGCTTCGCTTGAGCTGAACGAAGCGACGTTCCGGCACGTTTTCGAGGATTGCTCCGATATCGTCTTCCGGCGCGTTCGCTTTGAACGACAGGAATCGCTGCTGGTCATCTATATCGCCAGTTTGACGGACGAACAAGTCATCGACGATCATATTCTAAAACCGCTGATGTCGCGCGGGACGGGGCAAGCCGACTCGGAGCAGTCCGGCGCGGAAGCGCTGAAAGACCGGCTGATCACGTCGGCGTCCGCGCGGCTGTCGTCCGACGTCAATGAGATCGTGCGTCAGTTATTGAACGGTCAAGCGGCCGTGCTTCAAGACGGCGACAGCGTCGCAATATTGGTTAAGGCTGACGGCATCAAGCAGCGAAGCCTTGAAGAGCCTTCCTCCGAGCCGGTCATTCGCGGACCGAGAGACGGATTCATCGAAAACATTTCCACGAACATGGGATTGCTTCGCAGCCGGCTGAAGACGTCGCGGCTCAAAATGGAGTCGGTCACGGTCGGAGAACTGTCCCGGACGCAGGTCGTACTGGCTTATATCGCGGGGATCGCGACGGAATCGCTGATCGGCGAGGTGCGCGAGCGAGTGGGACGGATTCAGATCGACGGCATTCTGGATTCCGGTTACATCGAGGAGTTTATCGAAGACCTCCCATACTCCCCGTTCCCGCAGACGCACAGTACCGAACGGCCCGACGTCGTCGCAGCCGAACTCTTGGAAGGTAAAATCGCCATTCTCGTCGACAATTCGCCGTTCGTGCTCATCGTCCCTATGACGTTTTGGACCGGCCTTCAAGCGAGCGAGGACTATTATATTCGCTGGCCCGTTGCCACCTTCGTACGCTGGATCCGATTTTTGTTCATTTTCATCGCCATTTTCGCGCCTTCCTTGTACGTGGCGGTTACGACCTTCCATCAGGAAATGATCCCGACGAATCTGGTGCTGAGCATCGCGTCCGCCAGAGAGTCCGTTCCTTTCCCGGCTTTGTTCGAGGCGTTGTTGATGGAAATCGTATTCGAGGCGCTGCGGGAAGCCGGGATTCGGTTGCCGAAGCAGATCGGGCAAGCGATCAGCATCGTCGGCGCGCTCGTCATCGGCCAGGCGGCCGTGCAGGCGGGCATCATCTCCGCGCCGGTCGTCATCATCGTGTCGATCACGGGCATCGCCACGTTTACGATTCCGCGCTACAGCTTCGCTAGCGGCGTACGGCTGCTGCGATTTCCGATCCTGTTCCTGGCCGGTACGCTCGGATTGTACGGGATCGTGCTCGGATTTTTAGGCATCGTACTGCACGTGGCTTCCTTGCGTTCATTCGGCGTTCCGTACTTGACGCCGCTCGCACCGATTCAGCCGTCGAGCTTGAAGGACACGCTCATGCGGTTGCCGATTTGGGCGAAGCGGCATCGTCCGCAGGCGTCGGGATCGGCCGACCGGGTTCGCGAGCCGGCCGGGCAGCAGCCAAGCCCGTATCGGGGGAAACGATCATGAAACGAGGCTTCAAAGCTTGCCTCCTCTTATGCGCGTGCCTCCTAAGCGGCTGTTGGGACCGAACGGAAATCAACGATCTCGCATTTATCACAGGCAGCGCGTTCGATCTGACGGATACCGGAGATTACAAGCTGTCGCTGCAGATCGCCATTCCTTCTTCGAATCAGGGCGGCGCTGCGGGCGGCGGAGCCCAGCAAAAGTTTTTCGTCCTATCGGCCACCGGGAAAAACGCGAACGAGGCATTCGAAAAGCTGCAGAAGAAGAGCTCCCGAAAGCTGTTCACCGCCCATCGCAGCGTGATCTTCATCGGCGAAGCATTGGGCAAGAAAGGAATCAACGGCATTTTGGACATATTCGTACACGACCCGCGGCAACGTCTGCGTACTTATATTATGGTCGTAAAGGGGGGCGAAGCGGAAAAAGTGCTGCAGACGAAATATCCCTTCGATCAGGTGCCGATGGAAGCGGTCAAAGAGATGGAGGGCCAGCAAAGCGAAATTGCGGTCAACCTGCGGGAGTTTTTCATATCGGCCTCAAGCCCAGGAATCGATCCGATCATGGGCGCCATCGAGGTCGAGCCGGAGGGAAACGAACAGGTGAAAGCCCGGCTGTTCAAGCTGGCGGGATCGGCCGTGTTCAAGGAGATGAGAATGGTCGGGTTATTGAACGGAGAAGAGACGGACGCCCTCAATTGGGCGACCGATCATATGGAGGACGGGAGAATCAACGCGGCGCTGCCGGACGGTCAGGGCAACGTCGGGATGCTCGTCACCCATGCCCGGAGGAAAATCACGGCCGATACCCGCGGGGAACGCATCCGGTTCAAGGTCTTGCTGCAAGGGAAAGGCACGCTGATCGAAAATAATACCGATCTGAATATTTCGCGGCCGAAAAATATCGCGCTCGCGGAGCAGGCGCTGGAGAAATCCGCCGAAAAACAGGTGTCGGAAGCCATGCTTAAGCTTCAAAAGCAATTCGACGCGGACGCCGTCGGCTTCGGACAAATACTCCGTCGAAATAAGCCGAAACAATGGAAAACGATCCAAAAACAGTGGGAACGGAAATTCGCCGAGGCGGACATCGAGGTCGTCGTAAAGCTGTCCATCGCCGGCGCCGGGATGGCCGGTCCTCCCTTACAATGGAGCAAAAAGGAGATCCGAGAATGAGCGCTTACCTCGTCGTATATGTCGTATTGGGCGCGATATGGACGATCGCGCGTATGAGAACGTTGCTCGGCAAGCAAAAAGGCAGGGAAGCGGCCGTATATGGCGCGACGATGGGCATATCCCTCGTCATCGGTTCCTTGCTGCTTGTCCGAATGACGCTGCCGAGCTTCGTTTTACCGGTTCAGCGATTGCTCGAGCCTATCGGACAATTTTTGTTACGACATTGAAGGAGCGGTCTTTCTTTTTGCTGCGTCCACGACCAGAAGCAAGAGAGGGATCAGCGTTTGATTCCAAAAGGCCAGAATCGGGAACGTGAAAACGAGATAGTTCAGCAGCGCGGCCGCGTTCGGGAAAATCCAGACCGAGCCGATCAGGGAAAACAGCGCGAGCGGAAAGACGAGGTCCCGGTAATTCCGGATTCCGAAAAACTGGCTTACGCATACGCTGAATATGAACATGGAAACCGATATTTTGATGAAGCAGCCGATTACCCAGGTCGAAACCGCGATCGCTTCGAGACGCTCGAAAGACCCCTCGATTCCGATATATTGGACCACGCTCAAGAACGAGTAAGTCAATTTCCCAGTCAATGGACCGAGGATCATAATCGTAAGCATGATCAGGCTGACGGACATCAAGGTAACGCCCGCTAATGCAATATTGGACACCTTGCGCGCCTTGCCGGACGATTGGAAATAAGGGAGGAGCCACCCCAAAATAAACACCTGATTCATGAATCCTCCCGCGGGATTGATCGCGCCCTGGAGTACCCTTCCGAATCCATGCTCAACAACGGGCTTAAGCATATGGGCATTAGCTTCCATGATGGTCAGGATCAGGAGCGGAATAAACAAGACGAGCAGGAGCAAGGTCAGAAACTCGTTGGATCTGGCGATGACTTCAATGCCTAGATAAGCCGCAGCGCCGGTTAAGGCTAATAAAGTCAGGCTAATCACGATAAAAGGGCTCTCAGGGAGCAAAAGCGTACTGACAAATCCCGTGTGCTGCATCGTAATGGTCGATATCGATACAAACCAATAATAGGCGTAGTTCGCCGCTACTAATTTCCCAAGCCATTTCCCAAGAATACGGGAGCTGTATTGTTCAACCGTCTGACCGGGATACCGCCTTGATAGTTCGCACATGACCCAGATGCTCACAAAACCGGTCGCGGGCGCGATCAACTCCGATATCCAAGCATCCTGCATGGCAAACATGACCGAAAATGAAGGGACGGTCAACAAGTTCGTCGAGATGATAAAAGTAAAGATTAAAAAGCCCAATTGGGTGCCCGTGATCTTTTCCTTGGCCTGCATTGCAACTCTCCATTTCCTGGTAAATATGTTCCAAGTATTCGCCAGGGGGCAATCAAATATACTTTGGGTGAATTGAATTCAGAATCAGACGGTTGATTGTTATGTATTAGGAATGAAATCATAATAGGTATTATGTTAACTTTATTTATTAATCTGGGTGACGCTATAATGAAAACCAACAAACGATCATTGGCTAAAAATCATTCATCCACTCGAACAGAACAGGAGAGATCGCGTTGCAGCTCTCAGACTCCACTTATTCCGCAATTAGGGCACTTTGTAAACAAGGGGATGATTTAGTGAAGACAGGCGATCTTGAGGCAGCCAAGCAAACTTATATTGCCGCCCTCCGTTTATTGCCTGAAAATCATCAAGATTGGGAGGCCGCCACCTGGATATATGTAGCTATCGGGGATGTCCACTATCGTATGAAGAATTATGATAAGGCCCTCAAGTGCTTTTTGAATGCCGTACAGTGTCCGAACGGGTTGGGTAATCCGTTTATTCATCTTCGGCTGGGGCAGTTATATTACGAACAGGAAAACTTTGAAAAGGCAGCTGACGAGTTAACTCGGGCTTATATGGGCGCGGGTATGGAGATTTTTATGGAAGACGACCCAAAGTATCTTGCGTTTTTGGAGACAAAAATAGAGATTTGAGGTTAGAGGTTAGTGTTATCCATTTCTGAACTTTAGAGCCCCTGATTATCTACAGGATCTATGATTCGTAACGCAAACACCTGATTATCTACAGGATCCCTGTTTGGCGGTCGGCCCGCGCCGGTGCTTGAGCACTGATCCGTTGCGCCTTGTAAGCCTCTGAGAGTGCTACCTTGATATGTATTTTTTTCGAATAGAACCAATAATCCACAATAGTAACGGGATGCCGACGAGATTTACAGGAAAAATCACATCACGCCAAAACTTCGCAAAATTCATGGTTTCGTTTGTGTTTTGTGGCAGCAGTGATATGACAAAGACAATAGGAGCTATCCACCAAACGGTATGCTTCCATTTTTTGATGTGAAATAATTGCGCAGTACCGTAACTGGTAATAAAGAAATAAAGGGATGCTTTAATAAAAATGCTGATGATCCAAATCAAGACTGTTAAAACATCAACGTTTTGGATAAATTCCATTACAGAGATATACGTTACTGTAGAGTACATAGGATAAATAAATTTAGCCGGCAAATTCGGCCCTAAGACCATAATGATGTTCAATGTCATGGCCAAAACGGCGAATGAAGCGGCTGCAACACCGGCTAAGGAAGAGACTAGAGCTCGCTCGGGTTTGGTCATAAAAGCGATTAACATTACCACCATAAAGGATTCGGCTAGGAAGGAAGCAGGGGATAAACCTCCTTTAACAATGGGCAACAATCCTGAGTTGGAGTAAACCGGCAGTATTCTAAGCCAGTTCAAATCCTTCAAGCTTAATAAAATGACGATAATACCGCTTAAAACGATAATAGGACCGATGATTTCACTGCAACGACTGATACTTCTAAGACCTCCGGAATAAGTGACATATACGATAGCGCCTAACATAATGAGAATGACAATCCATATCGGCGTCGAACTAAATAATGCTGCGAAAACAAAATCCGCATATTCCCTTAAAATGATTCCGGTCACGGAGACCCACATCAAAAGGTAAGGAACGAGTATGATTTTTCCCAGCCATTTTCCGAGAATCGACTGACTGTATTGAATAAATGTTTGCTCCGGGTAAAGGAGGCTTAATCTGACTGCGACAAAGGTAGTGAATAAACAGATCAGGGTTGCAACGATGATTGAAATCCATGCGTCTTGTTTGGCGAAAAATGCGGCAGACGAGAGGCTGTAGATGGCCGTCATCCCAAATTCCATCGAGAAAATCATCCAAAAAAGCTGATATCCGGAAATTTTCATTGTTTAATATCACCTTCCTTAAATTGAAGCGGCGGCCCGACCAGGCCGATACTTTTTATATTTACCTTTACATTGACCGTCACTTTTATGTCCTGAAATATCGTATCCCACTGTCCTTTTATTTTGTTCCATTCTCTTGGATGCTGACGATTCAAGGCTTCATTGAAACCAAATACATCAGTACCATATTGCTTTTGAACTTTAATGACCATTTCAAGAACATGCTCGCTCGTTTTCTCATTGATTGTGTTCTGCACAAGCTTCAAATTTTTCTGCCGTCTAAGATCCAAATTCGTATTGTTTTCTGAAACATGTCCTACTCCGCTTAGTTCAATCTCCATCTTCACCTTATTTTCCGAGGTTATTCTGCTTTTTAGCTTGCTACTAAAATTGGTAACGATGACGCCGACGCTCCCGTCTGCTTCAGGGATATTTTCCTCTATGTCCAAGAAAGATATCCCATTGAGAATCCACTGACGATAAGCGCCTTCTACAAAATTTAAATAACCAGCTAATTTGTAATCGTGGTTAAAAATAGCGCGACCATAAAATCGGATCGTTTTTTGCGACGAGTCGCCCTGTACGATGTCTACGACAGGCAAAGTCGGGCAGCTTCCTTCGGAACTGGAGGCCATCATAAAATCGAGATAGGATGTGCCTGAGGTACCTCCAACCGCTTTATGTATTTTGAGTGAAGCGACGGCAGGAATTTTCTCCAGAGGGTAGGGCACTTGCAAAGCTTCCAAGCCAGTATTTCCCTTGACCACCCAAATGTCCATTCGGATTCGATTGCCCGGATCTCGAGAAAATGCATCTAACATTTCTTTGATTCCATGTTTAGCCAGGTCTTCTCCAATGTAATAGTTGCGTCGATGACTGCGTGTGATCGTGCGAGAAAGTTTTTGTCGTGCTTTTTGAATGGCTTCCAGAATACTTTTACCGCTGCCCGTCTCGATAAAATAAGGTTTTTCACCGCCGATCCCTCCTTTTGAGCTTTGCTCAATTCTGGAGGGAATAAGGAATTGAGCGGCAGTTAAATACGTCCCATCCTTGTTAAGATCAGTCGATGCGGCAAGATCAAAGACTCTGTCCGTTAGCTCTTCACGATCCCAACAGCCTGTGGTTAAAGCGAAACAGAGTATCAGAAATAGGAAAGCTGTCGGGCGGTGGTTCATTAGGCTTCGTCTCCTTGGTTGCCGCCTGGCTTTTGTCCTTTGGGGAATCGCAATTGATGAGGGGTAGAACCGGATAAGGGGATTGTATGCATTCTCCATCTTGGTGCACGAATGAATACGTCCTTTAATTTCCGTTCTTGATAATGGGGTTATCGGACTTAAATAAGGGACTCCGAATGACTCCAGATTTGTCAGGTGAATGAGAAGGAATAAAGATCCCATCGTCACTCCGTATAACCCGAACATCCCTGAAAAAAGGAGCATCGGAAAACGGAGCATTCGAAATGCCACTCCCATGCTGTATCTGGGGGAGATGAGAGATGCAATTCCTGTAAGGGAAACTACGATGACCATCGGAGCCGATACGATCCCTGCCTGAACGGCCGCTTGGCCAATAACCAGAGCCCCGACAATACTGACCGCCGAACCGGTTGGCCTCGGCAATCGAATGCCAGCCTCGCGTAAACCCTCGAATAAAAATTCCATAATAAATGCTTCAATGACCGCCGGAAAGGGAACCCCTTCGCGAGCAGATGTGAGGCTGAGCAAAAAATTAGTGGGCATCAATTGCGGATGAAACGTCGTAATTGCAACATAAATAGAAGGCAAGAATAGCGAAGTGATAATCAATAGCATTCGCAGCCAACGGATGAGGGTAGCGTATAAAAACCGCTCGTAATAATCGTCAGCCGACTGAAACGCGTTCCATAAGGAACAGGGGACGATCAATGTAAAAGGAGTGCCATCGATGAAAATCGCTACTTTTCTTTCCGCAAGGCTTGAGGCGACAATATCCGGGCGTTCAGTATTCTGCACTTGCGGGAATAGTGTGAACGGGTGATCTTCTATGAACTCCTCAATAAAATTCCCGCCAAGCACGGTATCGATTTGAATTCGATTAATTCGTTTTCGAACTTCTTCAACGATCGAATCTATTGCGAGTCCTTCAATGTAGGCGATGACAATAGTCGTTTTGGAAAGATTGCCGACGGTCATGGACTCCATTTTAAGTTTCGTACTCTGAATTTTTCTGCGAACCAGGCTTGTATTCACATTAATGTTTTCCGTAAAGCCTTCTCTTGGTCCCCGAATCGTCGTCTCATTGGCGGGCTCTTCAATGGCTCGCTGTTCAAAGCCTTTTAATTCGGCAATAACGGCATGACTTAATCCATCCGATAGGATAACGACATTGGCAGATAAAATACTTTGTTCAATATCGCCTATCGTCTCCACAGTTTTTGTTTTTGCGATGCTGACCAGCTGTTGTTCCAACATCAAATCAAGAGCGTTTAACTCCCCCAATCCCGGACGTGGAGTTTCTAACATCCAAGGTTTTAGCAATATGTTATCCAATGTCTTGGTATCTACCATACCATCCAAATAAACCAATAGAGCATTGATTTGTCCGAAGATTTGGATACGCCGAAAGACGATATCATAACAATTTTTAAACGTATTTCTGAGAATCAGTTCATTCTCTTCTAAGGATTTGCTTATCTGATCATGGAGTGATTCATCAGGCAGGTCACCATTAGAACTTATATTTTGGATAGTAGGCACCTCAGTCATTTAGCGGATGTTTTGAACGGCGACTCTGCATGTCGTTATCGCCATGTATCATTATTTCCTTATCGCTGGGATTTAGCCGTCCCCGGTTGCTGTTCACGATCCTTGGAGGAAACATTAACCAACAAACAACTGAAATGAGCTTTCGACTTTTGATCTAAGCCACCTAATCAAATTGGAGGCCACCGACCAATCATTTTAACTGGGGATAAGGAGATGATCGGGAGGAGAGGTAAGAAGTGGAAAGTGGAAGTGCGACTCAAGATTGTAAAAGAAGCGCAAGCTGGCGTTAAGGTTGTGGTACTGGCATGCATGTATGTATTATTAAAAACAAACCTCGCTTATCCGCGAAATTTAAAGTAGCAAACAATCAACAGGATATCCCAGGCATTTAATGAATCAAAGCAGATTCGCCGAATGGTCAGATTTTTTCTTTATGTGATCGATTCTAAGAACTGAAGATGTCAGAATTGTAAACAAAAATTATTATGTACTGAGGATCGGCACCAATTCGGGTTGACGATGCGTTCGGGTTAGCGTATATACCAGCTAATCCGGCGAACTGGATTGCTCCTCGACCAACAACTTTGACTTTAATCGAATGATCGTTTAATATACAGTCATGAGACATAAGGACGAGAATAAAAATCAAGCCATATTTGATTCTACGATCCAACTCATTAACGAAGTTGGATTCGTGGATATTTCGATGTCAAAAATAGCAAAGCGAGCTGGGATTTCTTCAGCGACCATTTATGTTTATTATCAGAATAAGGAGGATTTATTACTAAAGCTGTATCTTAATGTGAAGGAAAAGCTGAGTAGAAGCATGGTCTTGAATATTCATGAAGGGCTGGATGCCAAAGAGCTCTGTTATACGTTTATGAAAAATTCATTAGCGTTCATGATTCAAAATAAAGACTGGTTTCTCTTCTTGGAACAATTCACGACATCGCCATTTATGAACAAGTTTTATGAAGATGACGATACTGCGCTTATGTTCAAATCCTTGATTCGTTA
>NZ_FOKE01000011.1:27218-302916 GCF_900112065.1 Cohnella sp. OV330 | reverse complement strand
GTCTTCAGGGCAGGTTGCCTACGTGTTACTCACCCGTCCGCCGCTAACTCAGTTTGTAGCAAGCTACAAACTAAATCCGCTCGACTTGCATGTATTAGGCACGCCGCCAGCGTTCGTCCTGAGCCAGGATCAAACTCTCCATAAAGGGTAGTTCGACTTGCTCATTTCATTGCTGGTATAACTTTTGCTTCCGCCCCGAAAGGCTTCAGCGTCCGTTTGTTTTAACGCTCGATGTTCAGTTTTCAAGGAGCAATCTTGTCTTCGCTCTCGGCCTCTTGCTCGGCGGCCTCTCAGCGGCGACTTGAATAATATATCACAGGCGCCCAGACGATTGCAAGCTTAATTTCAATAAATCTCACTAGGAATTTTATGACATACATTGACCTTTAATTTGCCCGATTTACGCACCATGAATGGCTTATTTATAAATAGAAAGAGACCGAACGTCTGACCTGTCCGGTCCCTTTCTTTGCTCCGTCCCTCAGGATGAATATACCGCGGTAATAAAGAGGTTCCGATCCTTGGCGAGGTTCACGATCTCGCCGAAGATCGACACCATGGGTCTCGTCGGATTCGCCCTGTCGGTGAATACGATCTCCCCGACCCGGTTGTCGTTCAACTGGACGAGCATACCGTTGTAGAACTGGGTGTTGCGTTCAATAAAGCATTGGATCATCAAAGGATCCAGCTTGCCGAACGCTTCCTTCTGCAACTGCTCCAATACGATATACGGCGATTGAGCCGTTCGGTACGAACGAGCGGACGTCATCGCATGGTACATGTCCGCGATCGCCACGATCTTGGCGTACGGATGAATCTTGTCTCCGATCGCCTTCATGGGGTAGCCGCTGCCGTCGATCCGCTCGTGATGCTGCAGCGCGGTCAGAATGATCCCCTGGTTAAGCGACGTGACGCCCTCTAGCAGCTTGTAACCGTAGACGGTGTGCTGCCGCATCTCGGTCAACTCGTCGGTCGTGAGCCGTCCCGGCTTGCGCAGGATCGTTGAGTCGATTCGCGTATTGCCGATATCGTGCAGCAGCCCGGACAGCGCTACCGCTACCCAGTCCTTCTCCGGCAGCTTCATCCACTTGGCGAGCTGGTAACCCGTCAGCGCCGTCAATACGCTGCCGCGGATCCAAGGCTCCGCAGCAGGATCGTATGGCGGCACGAACGTCAGCACGTGATATTCGTCGATATGATCGAGCAGATCCTTAAGCCCGCCTCGAATCTCGAAAATCGGGAGTTTCTGCCCCGGACCCATCATCTGAAACGTATGTTTTAGCAGCCGCTCCATTTTCAAAAAGTTCTGATGGAGCGAGGAGAGCGGCACCGACTTGTCTTCCTCGATCTCGAGCAGGTCCGACTCCTCGAGGCCCGCTCTCTTGATGTCCGCATCCGGGATGAGGTACGCCTGCAGGATCTCTAGATCGCGCGCGCTGAGCGTACGGCCCTCCGGGAACAGCATATTACCGAAAGACGTCTGCACTTCGCGCAGCAATAGATCTCCCGTCTGTACTTGCGATACCGGCAGCACAGCCACGACGTCTACCTCCCCTTAGATCCGTTCCTTATTCAGAATCTTCCGCGCCTTCGGCGTCTACGCCTTCGGTGCCTGCGCCTTCGGATTCTTCCGCATCTTCTTCATCGTCTTCGTTGCGCGGCGCTCTCGCTACCGTCGCTACGGCGTCTTCGTCCTTGATGTTGATCAGCTTGACGCCTTGGGTGATCCGGCCCATCGTGTTGATCGTGGACATGCTCATCCGGATCAACGTGCCGCCCGAGGTCATGATCATCAAGTCTTCTTCGTCCTGGACGACTTTGAGGCTGACGATCGCACCGTTCTTGTCGGTGACGTTCAGCGTCTTGATGCCCTTGCCGCCACGGGTCTGCGTGCGATACTCGCTCAGCGGCGTACGCTTGCCGTAACCCTTGGAGGTGACGATGAGCACGGTCTGCTCCGGATCGACGATATCCATGTCGATGACCTCGTCGCCTTCGTCCAGCTGAATCCCCTTCACGCCGGTGGAGGAGCGTCCCATCGAGCGGACATCGTCCTCGGAGAAGCGAATCGACATGCCCTGTGCCGTGCCCATGACGACCTCGCGGCTGCCGTCCGTCAGCTTAACGCCGATCAGATCGTCGTCTTCGCGCAGCAGGATCGCGATCAGACCGACCTTGCGGATGTTCGCATAGTCGTCGAGCGGCGTCTTTTTCACGATACCGCACTTGGTCGCGAAGAACAGATATTGATTCGGCTCGAACGATTCGACCGGGATGACCGCGTTGATCGTCTCGCCCTGTTCGATCTGAATCAGGTTGATGATCGGCGTGCCCCGCGCGGTCCGGCTCAAATCCGGTATCTCGTACGCCTTGAGGCGGAATACGCGTCCCTTGTTCGTGAAGAACAGAAGGAACTGGTGCGTATTGGACACGAAGAGCCGCTCGATAAAGTCGTCGTCCTTCGTATCCATGCCTACGACGCCGCGGCCGCCGCGCCGCTGACTGCGGTACGTGGAGACGGGCAGGCGCTTAATGTAGCCGGAATGCGTCATCGAGATAATGACGTCCTCGCGCGGGATCAGATCCTCGTCGAGAATCTCCTCGTCGCTCGTCGTGATCTCCGTGCGGCGGTCGTCGCCGAACCTCTGCTTGATCTCTTCGAGCTCGTCGTGGATGATTTCCAGCACAAGTCCTTCGTTGGCCAGAATCTCTTGATACTCGGCGATTTTGACCATGAGCTCCTGATACTCCTGCTCGATCTTCTCGCGCTCGAGTCCGGTCAGACGCTGCAGGCGCATCTCGAGGATCGCCTGGGCTTGATCGTGGGACAAGCCGAACCGCGTCATCAAACCCTCACGGGCCTGCTCCGTCGTCTGCGAAGCGCGGATCAGTGCGATGACTTCGTCGAGATGGTCGAGCGCGATGCGCAAGCCTTCGAGGATGTGGGCGCGCGCCTGCGCCTTCTTCAGATCGTACTCGGTTCTGCGGCGGATGACTTCGATCTGGTGCTGAATATAGTAATGGAGCACGTCGCGAAGGTTCAATACCTTCGGCTCCTTGTTCACGATCGCGAGCATGTTGATGCCGAACGTCGACTGCATCGCCGTCTGCTTGTACAGATTGTTCAGGACGACGCTCGGATTGACGTCGCGGCGCAGCTCGATGACGATCCGCATGCCGTTGCGGTCGGACTCGTCGCGCAGATCGGTGATGCCCTCGATCCGCTTGTCCCTCACGAGCTCGGCGATCTTCTCTACGAGACGCGCCTTGACGACCTGGTAAGGCAGCTCATGGACAATGATCCGGGCTTTGCCGCCGTTCTCCTCGATCTCGGCGCGAGCGCGCATCGTGACCGATCCGCGTCCCGTGCTGTAAGCCTGCCGAATGCCTTGGCGTCCAAGGATGAATCCGGCGGTTGGGAAGTCAGGACCCGTGATGTACTCCATAAGATCAAGGGCCGTCAGGTCAGGGTTCTTGATGAGGGCCTGCGTGCCGTTAATGACCTCGGTCAAATTGTGCGGTGGAATATTGGTCGCCATGCCGACCGCGATGCCCGTCGTGCCGTTGACCAACAGGTTCGGGAACCGGGAAGGGAGCACGTCCGGCTCTTGCTCTTCGCCGTCGTAGTTCGGGACGAAGTCTACGGTCTCTTTGTTGATGTCGCGCAGCATCTCCATCGCGATCTTCGACAGGCGCGATTCCGTATAACGCATCGCTGCCGCCATGTCGCCGTCGATGGATCCGAAATTGCCGTGACCTTCGACCAGCATATAGCGAAGCGAGAAATCCTGCGCCATCCGAACCATCGTTTGATAGATGGAGGAGTCGCCGTGCGGGTGGTACTTACCCATGACGTCGCCGACGATACGCGCGGACTTCTTGAACGGCTTGTCCGGGGACATGCCGAGCTCGGACATCCCGTACAGGATGCGGCGAAGTACCGGCTTCAACCCGTCTCTAACGTCGGGCAGCGCGCGGCTGACGATGATGCTCATTGCGTAATCCATGAACGATTCCCGCATCTCCACGCCGATATCCCGGTCGCGGAGGGGGGAACGCTGTTCCTCGGCCATGCTGATCCTCCTTCAATACCCTGCACTATTGTCAAATCGCCATGGTCACCCAGGGCAGAAGCGTCATACTCTAAAAAAGGATGAATGAAAACATTATACCATATTGATGGCGCGAAAGGTGGCGTGAACGCCTATGCCGATCAGGCGGATCAGCAGCAAATGGGCGAAAACCGAAGCGCTGCTGGCTTCTACGGAGCTGCGCGGCCTCGTGCCGGACACCCGGCCGTTCGAACCTGATACGGTCCGCGATATGCTGGACGAATACGGCATGATCTACGTGAAGCCGGTGAACGGTACTTTCGGCAATGGCGTCATCCGTCTGGCCAAAACGATCGGGTCCGATGATGGTTACACGCTCCAAGCCGGCGAAAAGCAGATTTCCTTTCCAAGCTTTGACGACATGTACGACGCGCTTCTGAAGTTAAAGCGTCCTCGTCCCTATCTGTCCCAGCAGGGTATCGAATTGCTCAAGCAGGACGGTCGCCGATTCGATTTTCGCGTGATGGTTCAGGTCAGTCCGACCGGACAATGGGAGACGACCGGCATCATCGGGAGACTCGCCCACCCGCGCAAAATCGTGACCAACTACCATGCCGGCGGTACGCCGCTGCCCATGGAGACGCTGATGAAAGCGCACCTGGAAAAGGCGGGGCGAACGAGCCGCGGCTACCGTCTGGAACTCTCGAGGCTCGGCGTGGACGTCGCTTCAGTGCTCGGCAAGCGTTTTCCAGGACTCAAAGAGATCGGCATCGACGTCGCGGTCGACACGGAGCTTAAGCCTTGGATCCTCGAGGTCAACACGCTGCCCGACCCATATATCTTCCTGCGGCTGCCCGACCGCAGCGTATATCGCCGGATCCGTAAGTACGCTACAGCCTACGGACGTTTTCGCCGCGGAACCCGCGCTTCGGCAAATTTCAGGCGACGTCGCGCCGGCAAGCGATAACGGCCATAAAAAAGCACCCGCTGAACGCATCGCTGCGCCCGGCGGGTGCCGAAGCCTCACACGTCCAGATTCTTGACATACCTGGCGTACTGATGGATGAAATCCCGCCGCGGCTCGACGCTGTCTCCCATAAGCGTATCGAAGATCAAGTCGGCCCGGATCGCATCCTCGATCCGCACTTGTAGCATCGTACGGCTGTCCGGATCCATGGTCGTATCCCATAGCTGGTCGGCATTCATCTCGCCCAGACCTTTGTACCGCTGCACGTTGACCTTGGCGCCCTCGCCGAACTCGGCGATGATCGCGTTGCGCTCAGCCTCGGACTGCGCGTAGCGGACGACCTTGTTGCGCTCGATCTTGAAGAGCGGCGGCTGCGCGATGTAGACGAAGCCCTCCTCGATCAGGTTCCGCATATACCGGTAGAAGAAGGTGAGGAGCAGCGTGCGAATGTGCGCGCCGTCGACGTCGGCATCGGTCATGATGATGATCTTGTGATAGCGCGCCTTGGCGATATCGAAGTCGTCGCCGATGCCGGTGCCCAGCGCCGTAATGATCGCCCGGATCTCCGCGTTGGACAGAATCTTGTCCAGGCGCGCCTTTTCAACGTTCAGAATCTTGCCCCGCAGCGGCAGGATCGCTTGGAAGTGACGATCGCGGCCTTGCTTGGCCGATCCGCCTGCGGAGTCGCCTTCGACGATGTACAGCTCGCTGATCGAAGCGTCCTTGGACGAGCAGTCCGCCAGCTTGCCCGGGAGCGAGCTCACTTCGAGCGCGCCCTTGCGGCGGGTCAGCTCGCGCGCCTTCCGCGCGGCTTCACGTGCCCGGGACGCTTGAAGGGACTTGTCCACGACCTTGCGCGCGACGGCCGGATTTTCGCCCATGAACTCCAGCAGCTTGTCGGCGAAGAGCGACTCGACGATGCCTCGCGCCTCGCTGTTGCCGAGCTTGGTCTTGGTCTGTCCTTCGAACTGCGGCTCCGGAATCTTGACCGAGATGATCGCCGTCAAGCCTTCGCGGCAATCGTCGCCGGTGAGGTTCGACTCGTTCTCCTTGACGAAGCCCATCTTGCGCGCGTAGTCGTTGACGATACGGGTGAGCGCGCTCTTAAAGCCCGACTCGTGCGTGCCGCCTTCGTGCGTGTTGATGTTGTTGGCGAACGAATAAATGTTCTCGGTGTAGCCGTCGTTGTACTGCATGGCGATCTCGACCGCGATGCTGTCCTTGGTGCCCTCGACGTAGATCGGCTGCTCGTGCAGCGCCTCGCGCGTACGGTTCAGATACTGAACGAATTCCTTGATGCCGCCGTCGTACTTGAACGAATCGTGCATGCTGGTCCGTTCGTCGGTGAGCGTCAGCTGGATGCCCTTGTTCAGGAACGCCAGCTCGCGAATCCGTCCGACCAGCACGTCGTATTCGAACACCGTCGTCTCGGTGAAGATCTCCGGGTCCGGCTTGAAGCGCGTCTGCGTGCCGGTATCCTCTGTCTCGCCGATGACCTTGAGATCGTATTGGGGCGCGCCTCGGCGATATTCCTGTTGATGGATCTTGCCGTCCCGCTTGACGGTGACGCTGACCCACTCAGAAAGGGCATTCACGACGGAGATGCCGACGCCGTGCAGACCGCCGGACACTTTGTAGCCTTCGCCGCCGAACTTGCCGCCGGCGTGAAGGACGGTCATGACGACCTCGAGGGTCGATTTCTTCAGCTTGGCGTTCTCGCCGACCGGGATGCCCCGGCCGTTGTCGATGACGGTCACGCTGTTGTCTTCATGTATTATGACGTCGACGCGGGTACAATAGCCTGCGAGCGCCTCGTCGATACTGTTGTCGACGACCTCCCAGACAAGGTGATGGAGACCCTTGCCGCTGGTCGACCCGATGTACATGCCGGGACGCTTGCGGACGGCCTCCAACCCTTCTAGTACCTGTATCTGACTCTCATCGTATGTGTTGTGCTGCGAATTCACGGACAACTCTTCCACCGCCTTCTTAACGTTGACGCGCTGCTCCTACAAATCGACCAGATGATGCGCCCGCTTCTTGAGGGTAGAAGACGATATGGGCGAATAATACACTCTCTCCTCGGTGACGACGATAGACTTGGGATCTTCCTCGCCGATCGTCTCCACGATACGGTTTTTCCGGGCCTGCGCCACGAACTGCCTGGACAGCTTCGAGGACTGCTCGATCGAGATATCGAAGATCGCGACCAGCTGCGAAGTCCGGACGATTTTCTCCCCGCCCAGATGAATGTACATATTGAGCCCCTCCACATTCCCTGCCTTAGGGCAGCACGGTACCGCCGCGTACGTGATAGATAGCGGCATCCTTGAGCCTGCTCATGTTAACGCTCTCCAAGCCCGTCGTCGTGATGAACGTCTGCACGCGGTTCTGGAAAGTCTCGATGAGCTGCGTCTGCCGCTCCTGATCAAGTTCGGACAAGACGTCGTCGAGGAGGAGCAGCGGATACTCCCCGATCTCTTCGCGCATAAGCTCCAGCTCCGCCAGCTTGAGCGACAGCGCCGCCGTCCGCTGCTGACCCTGCGAGCCGAAGGTCTGCACGTCCCTGCCGTTAATGGCAAACGCCAAATCGTCCCGATGCGGACCGATGAGCGTCGTGCCGCGGCGGAATTCCTGTTCCTTGCCTTGTGTTAACTTTAACATAAATTGTTGCAATAAAGAAGATTGATCTTGGGGCGGGGTCCCTTCCTCCGCGGCGAGAGAAGGTTTGTAGACGACGGTCAGCGATTCCTTGTCTCCGGTGATGCCGGCGTGGATCTTCTCGGCCCACCCTTGCAGCTTATGAATAAAGTTTTGCCTTCTCTGCATCATTTTAACACCGGAGGCGGCTAATTGTTCATTCCAAACGTCGAGCATCTCGGCGGATGCCCTGGAGGCGTCGGTAGACTTCAGGTAATTGTTGCGCTGCTGGAGGATTCGTTGATACTGCAGGGAGTCGTGCAGGTAGGCCGGATGCACTTGGCCGATCTCCATGTCCATGAACCGTCGTCTGATGCCTGGTGCGCCCTTTACGATGTCTAGATCCTCGGGTGCGAACAGCACGACGTTGACCGTGCCGACGAAGGCGCTGAGCTTGCGCTGCTCGAGTCCGTTGATCTTCGCTTTTTTGCCTTGCGCGGAGAGCTGGAGCTCCAACGTGACCTTGCCGAGCTTGCGCTCGATCTCGGCTTCGATGCGGGCCGACGTCTCGTTCCAGCCGATCAGCTCGCGGTCTTTGGAAGTACGGTGCGACTTGGTCAGCGCGAGTACATGAATGGCTTCCAGCAGGTTCGTCTTGCCCTGCGCGTTGGGACCGATGATGATATTGACGCCTGCGGCCGTCGCTAGCGACAGTTCGCCGTAGTTGCGGTAGCCATGCAGTGCGATCTTGTTCAGCTGCATGCGGGACTTCCTCTCTGGACTGCCCGACGGCAGCTCGTACGAAATACGGCTGCGCCGGCGCAGACTATGGCTTAGCGCGAACGGCGAAGCTGCCGCAGCCAGCCACTTCGATGACGTCGCCGGGGCGCAGCTTGCGACCGCGGCGGTTTTCTTTTTCTCCGTTCACGAGCACTTCGGTCTCCTGCAGGAAATGCTTCACTTCGCCGCCGGACCCGATGCAATCGCCGAGCTTGAGCAGCTGCTGCAACTGGATATATTCGGTCGAGATCTCGATTTCCTTCATGAGTCGCTCCTCAATTCGTCGTCCGGTAAGGAAGAATGAGATGCAGGCTGTTGTCGTGATCGCGCGGTTTGAAGATGATCGGGCTCATCGCGCCGTTGAAGCCGATGTACAGCTGCTCGCTGTCCACGACCTTCAGCACGTCGAGCATATACTTGGAGTTGAAGGCGATTCGCAGAGGCTCGCCGGTCAGATCCGTGGCGTCCAGATGCTCTTGTACGCGTCCGAGCTCGGAGGAGCTGGAGTTGATCTCGATGTTGCCGTCATCCGTCGTCAGCAGGCGGACGATGTTCGTCTTTTCTTCGCGCGAGAGCAGGTAAGCGCGGTCGATCGCGTCGCTGAGCGATTTTGTGTTCAGGACGAGTTCTGTTTTGAACTGGCTCGGAATAATCTTGGAAGTGTCGGGATAAGCGCCGTCGAGCATCCGTGAAAAGAACAACACTTCGCCGAGCTTGAACAGCACCTGATTATCGGCGACGACGATGTCGACGAGGGTGTTCTGGTCGGGAATGATCTTCGACAGCTCGTTCAGCGTCTTGCCTGAGATGACCACGCCGGCGAACTTCAACGCCGGATCGGTGTCGATGTTGGTCTTGCAAGTGGCCAACCTGTGCCTGTCGGTCGCGACGAACTTAAGGACGCCCTCTTGCAGGCTCCAGAGCACGCCGGTCAGGATCGGCGTCGATTCGTTGGTCGTGACGGCGAACACCGTCTGACGGATCATCGAACGAAGCAGGTCTCCCGGAATAGAGAAGACGCGGTCTTCTTCCAATATGGGGAGCACGGGGAATTCCTCCGGATCGAGTCCGACGAGTTGGATCTCGGTCGCGCCGGAATGGATGAGCGTCTGGAAGCGTTCGCCGACTTCAAGATTGACTTCCTCGTGCGGCAGCTTTTTGACGATCTCGACGAAAAACTTGGCTGGCAGCACGACGCTCCCCGGACGTTCGACCTTCACGACCGTCTTGCTCGCGGATTCGAGCGGAATAAAGTGTTGAATGGAAATGTCGGTATCGCTGGCGGTCAACGTGACGCCGCGATCGCTCACGTCTATTTTAATGCCGCTTAGGATCGGTATCGTGCTGCGTGCGGATACCGCCTTGGATACGTTTTGAACCGCTTCGTTTAACTCCGTGCGCAATATCGTCAATTTCAACGGGATCACCTCGTCTATTCGCCTTAATGGTATGGTCTTAAAAGATAGTCGTAGTAGTAGGGGCCCTGAATATGTGGATAAGCCCAAAAAAGCCGAAAACGACAACCTATCCACATGTGTACGAGTTGTGCATAGGTTTTTTCGTTATTCACGTTTTAAATGCGGCGTTTTTGTCCACAGGTGGATATCGAGGTTCGCGTTTACGTCAGGTTTTTGATCTTCTCCGTCAGGTTGCCGACGATCTTGTATAGCTCGGCGTCGACTTTCAGCTGCTGCGTGATTTTCTCGTGGGCGTGGATGACCGTCGTGTGGTCTCTCCCGCCGAAGTTGTCCCCGATCTTAGGCAGCGAATAGTCCGTCAGTTCCCGGGATAGATACATCGCGATCTGCCGCGGGAAAGCGACGGCCTTCGTACGCTTGCGCGCTTTGAAATCCTCGAGTTTCAGTCCGTAGAATTCGCCGACGCGCTGCTGGATATCCTGAATGGTGATGAGACGGTTGCGTCCGTTCGGCAAAATGTCCTTAAGCGCCTCGGCGGCCAGATGCGTAGACACATCCTGGTTCGTCAACGACGAATAAGCCACAATTCGAATCAGGGCGCCTTCGAGCTCCCGGATGTTCGAATCGATCATGTTCGCGATGTATACCATCGCCTCGTTCGGAATGTCCAGATTCTCCGCCTTCGCTTTCTTGCGAAGGATCGCGATGCGCGTCTCAAGGTCCGGCGGCTGGATGTCCGTGATCAGGCCCCACTCGAAGCGCGAGCGCAGGCGCTCCTCCAGCGTCGGGATCTCCTTGGGCGTGCGGTCGCTGGAGATGATGATCTGCTTGCTCTCTTCGTGCAGCGCGTTAAAGGTATGGAAGAACTCCTCTTGCGTGCCGTCTTTGCCGGCGAGGAACTGGATATCGTCGATCAGAAGCACGTCGATGTTGCGATACTTGTTGCGGAAGCTCTCGCCGCGGTTGTCCCGGATCGCGTTGATGAATTCGTTCGTGAACTTCTCCGACGATATGTAGAGTACCTTCGAAGATGGGTTGTGCTCCAAAATATAATGTCCGATCGCGTGCATCAAGTGGGTCTTGCCCAGTCCTACGCCTCCATAAAGGAAGAGCGGATTGTACGCCTTGGCCGGCGCTTCCGCGACCGCGAGGGAAGCGGCATGGGCGAAGCGGTTGCCGGCCCCGATGACGAACGTATCGAAGGTGTACTTAGGATTAAGCATATGTCCGACGGGTTCTTCGGGTCCCGCATTCTTGACGACGGGCACCGCGGGGAACGGCGCGGGCGGCTCGGGCGACCGGAACTCTTCGATCGCGAACCTGACCTCAACCGAATGGTCCAAGTAATCTGCCAACGTCGAAGAGACGAGTTTCTTGTACCTATTCTCCAGCCATTCCGCCGCAAAGGTGGTGGGAGCGGTTACAACCACTGTCTCGTCATTAAGGAAATTCGCTTTGGTGGCTTTGAACCACGTATCGTAACTCGGTTTGCTTAATTTTGTCTGGATGACCGACAAGACCTGCTGCCAGATCTCGTTCGTACGGCTGTCCACATGGAGTCACTCCTTTAACCCGACAGGCGGACAAGAGGGAGGGCGGCGATGTCGAAGGATGTCCTTTGCAACAAGTTATCCACACAATTCCTCTTTATTCTTTATCGAGATGTCCATAAGAAGGGATTTTGTTCACAGATTTATACACAGGGTGTTAATAAAAAGAGGTTTAACAGCCGTTATCCACGTCGAATGGGTGAACTTATCATAGCAGATGAACCCGCTGAATTCAACGGAATTCGCCCTGTTATCCACATTTTCAATAACTTGTGGATGAAATCTGTGCACAACACAAGATATTGTTGATATTCTGTGCGAAGATTCGACAAAATGAGCGACGAGTCTTTTTTCTCTCCCTTTTTATGCACATGTGAATATCTTCCGAAACCGCCTGCCTTTGAGTTCATTGACTTCTGGGCCCCCTTATGGTTTAATAAATGGACATATGAGTTCTTTTCGTAAGGAGGTATCAAGAAGTGGGACCGACATTTAAGCCGAACGTGAACAAGCGGAAGAAGGTACACGGATTCCGCAGCCGGATGAGCTCGAAGAACGGACGCAAGGTTCTCGCCGCTCGCCGTCAAAAGGGCCGCAAAGTATTGTCCGCTTAAGGATAAAGACCACGTGAGGTGGTCTTTTTTCATGTATATGGGAATAACTGATGTACGGACTTCAGTCCATAATCCGGCGATGAGGGATGAGGATGGAAAGAAAACTGCGGCTGCGAAGCAAGGAAGACTTCAGCCGTATCTATAGAAGCGGAAAATCGTTCGCGAACTCGCAGTTCGTCGTCTACTGGCGGCGCAAGCCGGATCCCGGGCTGTACCGGCTCGGGATCTCGGTGAGCAGCAAGCTGGGAGGCGCCGTGGTCCGCAACCGCATGAGGCGGATGATCAAGGAGATCGTGCGGCTTAACGGTTCGCGCATCGTCGAAGGCACCGACATGATCCTGATCGTACGCAAGCCCGCCATCTCTCTTCCATATATAGAGATGGAGCGAAGCGTGCTTCACGTGCTTCGCAAAGCGGGTCTGACCAAAGGGTCCACGCCGCCTCCGGCGCAGGACAGAAGGCCCTACCGGCCGGGGCCTGGCGGAGGCAAACCGAAGACGCCTGGAGGCGCTCCGCGCGCTTTCCATTGCCAATAATCTTATGGTATAGTTGACTTGTGTTTTGGGCTTTGAAAGAGACGGATCTGCCCCTCGGTTCCGGGACGGCGAATTCGTACGGATGCATGAACGGCGATCCGTTTTTTCTGCCGTTTCGCCTATTTCCGGGATCCCCGCAAAGTCCCATTCGGCTTCAAAGTCACGGCTCCACCTTGGTGGGGTTATTTTAGAGGGGAGTTTTGAGGTTTGTTGTTGCGCAATCGCAAATTCTGGATGGTCTCCGGTCTTCTGGTTTCCTTGATGGTATTCCTGTCCGGATGTACGCCGCCCACTACAAGAAAATCCACTGCGGACCTGGCTAATGGGAACTGGTGGGACAGCAATGTCGTATACTGGTTCTCGCTTATGCTGGACAAGTTCGCCGAATGGTTTAACGGCGAATACGGCCTCGCAATTCTCCTGCTCGTGATCATCGTGCGGACGATTATTCTGCCGCTCATGATCAAACAGTACAAGAGCACGAAGGCGATGCAGAAGCTGCAGCCGCAGATGAAGGAGATCCGCGAGAAGTACAAGGACGACACCCGCAAGCAGCAGGAAGAGATGATGAAGCTCTACCAGGAGCATCAGGTCAATCCGCTCGCAGGTTGTTTCCCGCTTGTCATCCAGATGCCGATTTTTATCGCGCTTTATCGCGCCATTACCGTCAACGCCAACGTTTATGAGCATACATTCCTGTGGCTTCAGCTCGGCAAGCCGGACAAGTTCTATATTCTTCCGGTGATCGCCGCATTGACCACGTTCGTTCAATCGAAGATGATGCAGTCCCAGCAGCCGCAGCAGATGGGCGCGATGAAGGGCCTGATGCTGATCTTCCCCGTGTTGATCTTCGTCATGGCGCTTTCGTTCCCGGCCGCGCTTCCGCTTTACTGGATTTACAGTAATATCTACACCATCACGCAGAACTATTTCATGTATGGACGCAAAGCCGAGCCGCAAGGCAACGGCAAGGAGGCCATCGCAGATGAAAAAGGTCGAAGCAACAGGAAAGTCGGTGGAGGAAGCGGTAAGAAAAAGCCTCGTCACTCTCGGGGTAAGTGAGGACCGCGTTAAAGTAACCGTGCTCGAGCAGCCCAGCAAGGGGCTGTTCGGCCTGATCGGCGCCAAGGAAGCCCGCGTGCAGCTGGAGCTGCTGCCGGACGGCGTCGATCACGCGGTCGCTTTTCTTCAGGAAGTAACCGACGCCATGCATTCGACCGTGGAGATCGCTCGGGACGACAGTGCAGACGAAGTCTTGATCAACCTGTCGGGTGCCAACCTGGGCATGCTGATCGGACGCAGAGGCCAGACATTGGACGCGCTTCAGTATCTGGCGAACATCGTCGCGAATCGTCATTCCGACCGTCATCTGCGAATCGTCCTCGATGCGGAGCAGTTCCGGCAAAGACGTAGAGAGACGCTCGAAGCCCTGTCCGACCGTATGGCGCTTCGCGCCGCGAAGACGAGGAAGGACATCGTGCTCGAGCCGATGAGCGCCTCCGAACGGAAGATCATCCATGCGAAACTTCAAGGCCATCCGAACGTGCGCACCTACAGTCAAGGCGATGAACCGAACCGCTGCGTCGTCATTGCTATCAAGTGAATGAATGTCCAACGCAATGGCTTGCAGATGCAAGCGGACCATTGCGTTTTTTGTTTATGGCAGGTATTGGGGTTTATATCAGCTTAGCGCTAAATGAGGGAACGATATGAATGAAGATACGATAGCGGCGGTAGCTACGGCGCTCGGAGAAGGCAGCATCGCCGTCGTCCGCGTGAGCGGGGCGGAGGCGATCGGCAAGGTGGCGCCGCTCTTCAAGTCGCGAGAGGACTTGCGGGAGGTACGGTCGCATACCGTGCATTACGGGTGGATCAAGGATCCGGATAGCGGAGACGTGCTGGACGAAGTGCTCGTGACCGTCATGAAGGGTCCGCGTTCGTTCACCGCGGAGGACGTCGTAGAGATCAGCACCCACGGTGGCATCGTCGCCGTCCAATCGGTGTTGGAGCTGCTGCTGCGGAGCGGAATCCGCATGGCCGAGCCAGGCGAATTTACCAAGCGCGCCTTTTTAAACGGACGGATCGATCTTGCGCAAGCGGAAGCGGTCATCGACCTGATCCGGTCGAAGTCCTCGAAGGCGTTCCAAGTGGCGCGCAAGCAGGCGGAGGGAGCGTTGTCGAAGCGCCTTGTGCCGCTTAAGGAGCAGTTGATCGAATTGCTCGCGCATGTTGAAGTCAACATCGATTATCCGGAGCATGATGTCGCGGAGGTCACTGCCGGCGTTATTAGGGACCACTGCGGCGCCGTGCTACGGCAAGTGGAGACGCTGCTTAAGACGGCAGCGGAGGGAAAGATTCTGCGGGAAGGCATCGTAACGGCGATCGTGGGCCGCCCGAATGCAGGCAAGTCGTCACTACTGAACGCGCTGGTGAAGGAGAATCGGGCGATCGTGACCGATATTCCCGGGACGACGCGAGACATCGTCGAGGAGTCGGTCACGCTGTCGGGCATTCCGCTGCGGCTGCTCGATACGGCTGGCATCCGGGAGACGGAGGATGTCGTCGAACGGATCGGCGTGGAGCGCTCGCGCGGTGCGCTCGGCGATGCGGATCTGATCCTGCTCGTATTAAGCAGAAGCGAAGCGCTTCACGAGGAGGAGCGGCGTCTGCTAGAGGAGCTGAAGGACCGGCCGACGATCGTCATCTTGAACAAGTCGGATCTGGCACCTTGCCTCGAAGAGGAAGAGGTACGCTCTATGTATCCGAGCGAGCGGATCGTCTCTTTATCGGCCAAGGAAGGCTTAGGGATGGAGGATCTGGAACGGGCCGTCTCCAAGCTGTTTATGAGCGGCGGAATCGAGTCGGCGGATGCCACGTATGTTAGCAATGTTCGGCATATATCGCTGCTGCATGCATCGGCGCGTTCGCTGCAGGATGCCATCGACGGCGCGGAGCAAGGGCTGCCTGTCGATCTGATCCAGATCGACATCGCGGCGGCATGGGAGTCGCTCGGCGAGATCGTAGGCGACACGGCATCCGAATCGCTGCTGGACCAGATATTTTCAAAATTTTGTCTTGGAAAATAAATATTTACAACTAAAAAAGGAGTGTTTCCACAGTGGGATATCTAGCAGGCGAGTACGACGTTATTGTTGTCGGCGCCGGGCATGCAGGCGTTGAAGCTGCGCTTGCGGCTGCGCGGATGGGCTGCGAGACGCTGCTGCTTACCATTAATCTCGACATGATCGCATTTATGCCGTGCAATCCGTCGGTAGGCGGACCGGCGAAGGGACATGTCGTTCGCGAGATCGATGCGCTTGGCGGAGAGATGGGGCGCAATATCGACAAGACCTTTATTCAGATGCGAATGCTGAATACGGGTAAAGGACCGGCGGTTCACGCTCTGCGTGCACAAGCCGACAAGTTTCTGTACCAGCATGCGATGAAGGAGACGATCGAGCGGGAGGAGAAGCTGACGCTTCGCCAAGGCATGGCCGAAGAGTTGATCGTCGAAGACGGCGTATGCCGGGGCGTCGTCACGAAGACGGGCGCGGAATACCGTGCGAAGACCGTCGTTATCACGACAGGCACCTACTTGCGGGGCAAGGTCATCATGGGAGAACTGATGTATGAGAGCGGTCCGAACAATCAGCAGCCGTCGGTGAAGCTGTCCGAATCGTTGCGCGAGAACGGTTTAAAGCTCGTACGTTTCAAGACAGGTACCCCGCCGCGCGTTCACAAGGATACGATCGACTTCTCGAAAACGGAGATTCAGCCTGGCGACGACAAGCCGAAGTATTTCTCTTATGAAACGGAGTATTCGGAGCGGGCAGGAGAACAACTGCCTTGCTGGCTGACTTACACATCTGAAAATACGCACAAGATCATTAACGACAACTTGCATCGCGCGCCAATGTTCTCGGGTGCCATCGAGGGGACAGGTCCGCGATATTGTCCTTCGATCGAGGATAAGATCGTCCGCTTTGCCGATAAGCCGAAGCATCAGATTTTCCTGGAACCCGAAGGTGCGAACACGAAGGAGTATTATGTACAGGGACTGTCGACGAGCATGCCAGAGGATGT
Source organism: Cohnella sp. OV330 (assembly GCF_900112065.1). Taxonomy (GTDB): domain Bacteria; phylum Bacillota; class Bacilli; order Paenibacillales; family Paenibacillaceae; genus Cohnella. The sequence goes on along the minus strand of NZ_FOKE01000011.1, from coordinate 286,276 downwards.
TCAGCTGCAGATCCTTCGTTCAATCCCCGGTCTGGAGAAAGTGGAGATGATGCGTACTGGCTATGCGATCGAGTACGATGCGGTCGTGCCGACGCAGCTGTGGCCGTCTCTGGAGACGAAGGTCATTTCCGGATTGTTTACTGCTGGACAGATAAACGGCACGTCCGGTTATGAAGAGGCTGCAGGACAAGGCATTATGGCCGGTATCAACGCAGCGCGCAAGGCGCAGGACAAGGAACCGGTCATCATCGACCGTTCCCAAGGATATATCGGCGTTATGATCGACGATCTGGTCACCAAGGGCACGAACGAGCCTTATCGTCTGCTCACGTCTCGCGCCGAATATCGTCTGCTTCTCCGTCATGACAATGCGGATCTGCGCCTCACGCCGCTGGGCAAGGAGATCGGTCTAATCTCCGACGCGCGCTTTGCTTTGTTCGAGGACAAGAAGGAGAAGGTAGAAGCGGAGTTGTCCAGGCTGAAGGAAGTACGGATCAGACCCGACGAGCCCACGCAAGCGCTCCTGGCTTCCATCGAATCGGCGCCGCTTCAGAATACGGTAGACGGCATTACCTTGCTTCGACGTCCGGAAGTGACGTATGCGCATATCGAGAGCTTCTCGCCCTCCCCTGTGGCCCTATCTGAAGATATGAAGGAACAAGTCGAGATTCAGGTGAAATACACGGGATATATCGAGAAGCAGCTGGCCCAAGTGGAGAAGCTGGCCAAGATGGAGAAGAAGCGTATTCCGGACGATATCGACTATAGCGCCGTGCACGGGTTGGCGACCGAAGCGAAGCAAAAGCTTCATCAGATTCGTCCGCTTAATATCGGGCAGGCTTCGCGGATCTCCGGCGTGACGCCAGCCGACTTGTCCATTTTGCTCGTGCACTTGGAGCATTACAATCGCGTGACGGCGGCTAGGAGCAGCTAATGGCTGATGAACTGCAGCGTTGGTTCAGCGAGCGGGTTCGTACGGACTTAGGAATCGAGCTGAATGATATTCAGCTCGATCAGTACGAGTCTTACTATCGCTTGCTTGTCGAGTGGAACGAAAAGATGAATCTGACGGGCATCACGGAGCGAGGAGCCGTCTACGAGAAGCACTTCTACGACTCTTTGACATTAGGTGCGCTGCCCGAAGCTGTATCAGCTCGCAGCATGGCGGATATCGGGGCGGGAGCTGGATTCCCGTCCATTCCTTTTAAGATCGCCTTTCCCCAACTGGAAGTCACCATCGTCGATTCGCTAGCCAAGCGCATTCGCTTTCTGCAGACGGTAGTCGACGAGTTGCAGCTGGGCAACGTTACGCTCGTCCACGGAAGGGCGGAGGATATCGGTCGATTGGGCGAGCACCGAGACCGATACGATCTCGTGACGGCTCGCGCTGTCGCTCGGTTGGCGGGACTAAATGAGTTATGCCTTCCTTTTGTTAAAATCGAAGGACACTTCGTTGCGATGAAGGGATCGGACATCGCAGTTGAGTTGGAAGAGTGCGCCAGAAGTATACGTTTATTGAATGCGAAGCTTAGATATACGCGAGAGCTCAAGCTGCCGCTAGAACAATCCGAGCGCCAACTGATCGTCATCGGCAAGCTTGGAAAGACGCCAAAAGATTACCCTCGCAAAGCCGGAATTCCGCTGAAGCAGCCTCTAGTCTAAATTAATGTTCCACGTGAAACAAAATTGCCATATTTTCGTGTTTCACGTGGAACAAATCAGCCTTCAAAACGAGGAAACTCTTTTCAAGAGAAGGATTCAGGCGTACAATAGAGAATATATATAGTACTGCAAAATCGTCGTGCCGCATATGCGCCTCGAAGGCGTGAAATGGCGGCGCTTTTTTCGTCACTCTGCACCTCCGGCATGGTTTAATCCTTGCCTTTTCTCCATGCAAAGAGCACCTTCGAATGGTAAGTTCCTGCATGCGAATGTCCTGTCTGTCGACGGTTCCTGTCGAATATTGTGTAGATACGGGTAGTTTGAAGGCTGCACCAGACTCTATTAGTCTGCTGTTTAACGTGCTAGAACTAGAGCAGATTTGTTTTAACCGGAACCTCATTACAGATGAACGTGGTGGGATGGAAGACATGAGAGAACCGTTATCTCGTTTGTTCGGATTGTCCGAACGGAGCGGCCAGGAAGAAGTTCGGCAGATTGCCGTAGTGGATATCGTCCCGAGCCCATATCAACCCAGGTCTGTCTTTGATGACGACCGGATCGACGAGCTATGTCAGACGATCAAGACGCTTGGCATCATCCAGCCGATCGTAGTCCGTGTCCGAGACGGCAAATACGAGCTCATAGCGGGAGAACGCCGCTGGCGTGCGGTCACCAAACTGGGCATGGAACACATCCCGGCGATCGTCAGAGAAATTAACGATTCGCAGGCTGCCTCGATGGCTTTGATCGAAAATCTTCAACGCGAAGGCCTGACTTCGATCGAGGAAGCCGTCGCTTATCAAAAACTGATCGATCTGCATCAGTTGACGCAGGAAAGTCTGGCACAGCGACTGGGTAAAAGCCAGTCTACGATCGCCAATAAAATTCGCCTGCTTCAACTGGGCGAGAACGTTAAGTTGGCGCTCATGGAACGCAAGATTACGGAGCGTCATGCCCGTGCCATGCTGGCGCTGCCGAACGAAGAAGCGCAGAACAAGCTTCTTCAAGAGATTATCGATAAAGAACTCAACGTGAAACAAACGGAAACTCGCGTCGCCTTTCTCCTTGAAGCGAGTAAGCCCGCCAAGTCGCGCCGCGTATCTTTTTCCAAGGATATTCGGCTCGCAATCAATACGATACGGCAGTCGGTAGATATGGTTACGGGATCGGGCATCCCGATCAAGTCCAGCGAACGCGAACTGGACGATCATATCGAGATCGTCATTACGATACCGAAGAAAAACAACAGCAATCCAAGCTAGTTGGGAGTCATGATACTCCAGCAAGTTTAGGCGGCTGACGATGAGGTGAACGGGTTGTCCAAAATTATTGCCATTGCCAATCAAAAGGGCGGTGTCGGCAAGACGACAACGGCTGTCAACCTAGGCGCCTGTCTGTCTACGTTGGGACGTAAAGTGCTCATCGTGGACATCGACGCACAGGGCAATACGACAAGCGGTGTCGGCATCAATAAAGCCGATGTGGAATATTGCATCTATGATATCTTAATCAACGAGATCCACCCCAAACAGGCGATTGTGGATACGGCTCTGCCGAATCTGAAGCTCATTCCTGCGACGATTCAGCTCGCAGGTGCCGAGATCGAGCTGGTGCCGACCATCTCCCGCGAGGTTCGCCTGAAAAAGGCGCTAGCGATGGTTCGCAATGAATTCGATTATATTTTGATCGATTGCCCGCCTTCTTTGGGCATTTTGACGATCAATTCGCTGACGGCCTCCGACTCGGTCATTATCCCGATTCAATGCGAGTATTATGCGCTTGAAGGTTTGAGCCAACTGCTCAATACGATTCGACTTGTTCAAAAGCATCTGAACACCTCGCTTCAAATCGAAGGCGTTCTTCTCACGATGTTCGATGCGCGCACGAACCTGGGCATTCAGGTCATCGAAGAAGTTAAAAAGTATTTCCAACAAAAGGTTTATCAGACGGTTATCCCGCGCAATGTTCGTCTTAGCGAGGCGCCATCGCACGGGCAATCGATCATCACATACGATCCTAGATCCAAAGGGGCCGAGGTTTATCTCGAGCTGGCGAAGGAAGTGATTACGTATGAGCAAGCGGCTAGGTAAAGGGCTCGACGCGCTGATCACGTCGCTATCCATCAAGGAAGACGACAAGATCGTAGAGATTCCATTAGCGCAGCTCCGCGCGAATCCGTATCAACCGCGCAAGACATTTGAAGAAGAAGCAATCAAGGAATTGGCTGAATCGATTCGCGAGCATGGCGTCATTCAACCGATCATCGTTCGCACGGCACTCCGCGGCTTTGAGATCATTGCGGGCGAACGTCGATTCAGAGCATCGCAATTGCTTGGCAATCCGACGATTCCAGCTGTCGTGCGTGCATATAGCGATCAGCAAGTCATGGAAATCGCGCTCATCGAAAACGTACAGCGCGAAGATTTGAATGCAATCGAAGTGGCAATCGCTTATCAATCGATCATGAACCAATTCGCTTTGACGCAAGAGGAGCTATCGCTTAAAGTAGGCAAGTCCCGATCCCATATTGCCAACTTTCTACGGTTGCTTGCGCTGCCGGACGAGATCAAAGAGCATGTTTCACGTGGAACATTGTCGATGGGACACGCAAGGGCATTGGCGGGAATCAAAGAAGACGCCAAACGCAAAGATCTAGCGAAGCAGACGCTGGCTAACAATTGGAGCGTCCGCGAGCTCGAGAATGCCGTGCAACAAATGGACGCAGTCGTTAAAGGGAAAACCGTTAAGGCAAAGTCTAAAAAGCGCGATCCTTATATTGAAGAAATTGAGGAGACGCTTCGCGAAAGGTTCCAGACAACGGTGCGGATCAAACCGAACAAGGACAAGGGACGCATCGAGCTTGCCTACTTCAGCAAAGGCGATCTGGAGCGATTGCTAGAGATCCTGCAAGCGATCAAAGCATAAGATCTGCCATCCACGATCGAAGGCTCGTGGCGGAAGCGGAGAATAAAACGGCTTCGCGCTTGGAATGCCAAGAGCGAGGCCGTTTTCGTTCGCGGCGCTTGCGTTCGCCGTTGGGCATAAGACGAGAAACCTTAGCAAATGAATCAAGCAGCAGTAGGTGAAACGAGGAGGCGCTTTAAATGCAGGAAAGGCCATTGATCTATCTGGACAATGCGGCGACCTCCTGGCCGAAGCCTCCGGGCGTGATGGAAGCCATGGAGAAGTCGATGCGTGAGGCTGCTGCCAATCCCGGCCGCGGCAGCCATGAGATGGCGGTCAAAGCGAGCAGGGTGCTGTTCGAAGGACGCAAGATGCTGGCACGTCTGTTCAAGATCGCAAACCCGAACGACATTGCCTTCATGCTCAATACGACGCACGCGCTAAATCAAGCGATTCAAGGACTGCTAAAGCCGGGCGATCATGTCGTAACGACAGCGATGGAGCACAACTCCGTACGGCGTCCACTTGAAGCGCTGAAGCGCAAACTGGGTATTCAAGTGACCTATGTGCCTGTCGGCGCGGACGGCATATTAAAACCGGAAGATGTCAGGCTAGCGATTACCCCGGCTACGAAGCTCGTGGCCGTCACGCATAGTTCCAACCTGCTGGGGACGATAGCACCGATCGGCGACATAGGCACCGTCACGCGAGCGGCCGGCGTGCCGCTGCTCGTCGATGCGGCGCAAAGCGCGGGCGTGCTGGAGATCGACGTGGAAGGGATGAATATCGATCTGCTGGCATTTCCGGGACATAAGGGATTAATGGGACCGCAAGGGACGGGAGGCCTGTACATCCGACCGGAGCTGGAGCTCGAGCCTCTTATGCATGGAGGCACCGGAAGCCGCTCAGAATCGCCTGAGCAGCCTTCTATGAGACCCGACAGATACGAGGCAGGCACGCCGAATACGATCGGCATAGCCGGCCTTACGGAAGGCGTGCGGTTCGTCTTAGGCGAGACCGTGCAGCGTATTCACGCCACAGAACTAAGCTTGACCCGGCAGCTGATGGCGGGCCTCGCAGAGATGCCTGGCGTTCACCTATTAGGGCCGAGTCCGGAGATCGAGCGTACGGCCATCGTCGCCTTTACGGTGGACGGCGTCGATCCTTCGGAGACTGCATTTCTATTGGACCGCCAGTTCGGCATCGCCGTGCGGTCCGGGTTTCATTGCACGCCGCTTGGACATGAGAGCGCAGGGACGACGGAGACGGGGGCAGTAAGAGCCAGTCCAGGATATTTTACGCAGCAATCGGATATTGTATCGTTGATAAGCGCCGTGAAGGATATCGGAGAAACGTTGCGGGCATAAGGCCGGCAGAATGACGGAAGGCGGTCCGGCATCCGCGGGGCCGTCCGATCCGGAGAGCGGGGGAGCAATCGAGCGTGAACGGGATGGACGAGGATGCAAGCTTGGCGGCGCTCGGAGGCGCCGGCATACTGATTTTCATATTGTTGATCTGGGTCATTATCTTAAGCGTCAAACTATCCAAGCTCGCAAGGGCGCACCGGCGAATGATCGGCGAGACCGGCGTTCCGAAGCTAGAAGATGTACTGATGAAGGTTCACGATCGAATGGGGGACGTGCAGGCCAAGCAGGCCGTGCAAGAGGCGACGATGGCGAATCAAGAAAAACGCCTCGTAGCTCTCAAAGGGCGCGTAGGCGTTCATCGGTTCAACGCTTTTTCCGATCAAGGCGGCGAGATCAGCTTCGCGGTCGCTATCGTCAACGATGAAGAGGACGGCGTCGTCCTGACAGGCATTCATAGCCGGGAGCAGACCTTCTTGTATGCGAAGCCGGTGTCCAAAGGAGAGTCGAGTTATCCCTTGACGCCGGAGGAGAAGACAGCGATCAGTCAGGCAGCGCGTAAGGAATAGGTGCGCCGCGAATATTGCGAATGGCGGTGGAGATGCAGCCGGCGATGATGTCGGCCATCTTCACGACCAGATTGAGTCTCGTATTTTGAAGAACGAAGTATTCCATAAAACCGCCGACGTTCACGATGCCCGTCATATGTATATCGCCGACCGGGGGCAGATCCTTGTTCACGCCGGCGCCCGGACGTACGGGACCCGATGCGAGATGGATGCAGCCGACGCTGGCAACTTGTCCGAGACAAGCGTCGATCGCGATGACATAGGGCTGCTTGGAGTTTCGCATGATGGTGTAGAGCGTCTCGCTCAAATTCATCGCATGTACAGGTTCGTCCAACGTGCCGTAAAGATCGAACATGCCTTGCGCATGCCTGGCCAGCGTAGTCCCTACGAGCGGTCCGAGCGCGTCGCCCGTGGACCTGTCGGTACCTACGCAGACGACGACGATCTGCCGGTCGGAGGGAAGGTGAAGCAGCTCGCGCGTGAGCCGCTCGGACAGCCGCTGCATGACGGCAGGTTCGTTGTAGGGTATTTTCAAAGAGAGCGCGGTGGCTTCCGCCGCATAGCCGGCCCTTTTATCCCAAGCGCCATTCATTCGTCCGCTTCGCCTCCTCCGTGGAATAGTAGTAGTATATGGACGAGAGGGGCAATTTATACTTGTTCGGACCGCATGCTAGCAATCGATGCAAGAAGAGGGAGAGGCCATGGATCCATTATTGATCGCGTTCGACTCGACGCAGCAGGCGCTGCGGGCCGAAATGCTGCTTGAATACGCGGAGGTAGAGATCGATATCCGGCCGACGCCGAAGGAGATCACGGCTGGTTGCGCGCTGTCCATCGAATTTCCCCAAGAGGCTCTGGACCAAGTCAGAGGGATCATAGCCGAAGAGAAAGTGGAAATTCGCGGCTTGTTCAAGCGATCGAGCGTCGGCTACGAACGAATCGACTAGAGAGGTGAAGAGAGGATGTCCGGATATCCACAGCCCTTTTTATTGGCAGATGCCGGGGAGGCAATTGAAAAAAAACTAACGCTGTGGCAGCAATTTTTGGACGACATATGGGACTCTTTAAGCAATACCCACATGTGGATGAGCGTATTGAAGGTCGTGCTGCGGATTCTCGTTATCCTCATCGTCAGTCGGATCATTCGCATCGTGATCAACCGGGTTGTGGATAATTTCATGAATCCCAAAGCGTCGAAGAGGCTTAAGCTCAGGACAAGACGCGTTCAGACGGTAGGCAAGCTGCTTAAAAATACGGCGACCTATATTATCAACTTCATCGTTCTCCTGCTCGTGCTGAACGAGTTCAATATCAATCTCGCGCCGCTGCTCGCGGGAGCGGGCGTGATCGGGCTCGCGATAGGCTTCGGCGCCCAGAGCCTGGTAAAGGACGTCATCACGGGATTCTTCGTCATTCTCGAAGATCACTTCTCGGTCGGGGACGTCATCGAGGTCGGGGGCAAGTTTAAAGGAACGGTCGAGATGATCGGCCTTCGCGCGACGCGGATCCGCAGCTGGACAGGCGAGGTATTCATCCTGCCGAACGGCAACATCTCCGACGTCACGAACTATTCGGTCAATAATGCGCTGGCCGTGGTGGACGTATCCGTAGCGGCGACGGAAAATCTCGACCATATGGCGGAGATCGTCAAAAGCGCTGCGGCGAAGTTCGAAGATACGAATATCGTAGGCAGGGCGGAGTTTCTCGGCATTCAGTCGGTAACCGCGAGCGACGTGATCCTGCGGCTAACGGTGCTGTGCCGGCCCAATACGCAGTCGACCGTATCCAGGCATCTGAATGCGGAGGTTAAAAAGGCGTTCGAAGCCGCGGGCAATCCGCGATATTATTCGATCGAGGCCATGGAGAGGGCGGGGAGCTGACGGATGGAAAGGAAGGAATTCGGACTCGGCGACATCGTGCAGATGAAGAAGCCGCATCCCTGCGGCGCCAATGAGATGGAGATCATCCGGATGGGGATGGACATCCGGATCAAGTGCGTCAAGTGCAAGCACAGCATCCTGCTGCCCCGGGCGAAGTTCGAGAAAAGCATGAAGAAAATGCTGCAAGCTGCGCCGCGCGAAGAGGTCGATCCGGCCGAATAAGAGGCAGAATAAGCTTGTACATTTTGATCGCAAAACAGGGTTGCAAGTTGTCCTGGATTGTGATACGATATTCCTTGCTGCGGAGAGGTACCCAAGTGGTCCAAGGGGGTTGACTCGAAATCATCTAGGCGTCGCAAGGCGTGCGTGGGTTCGAATCCCACCCTCTCCGCCATACATAAGACATCAAGCGGTTCCCAATCGGGAGCCGCTTTTTTGCAGCTAAGCGAAGAGACCCGAATGCAAAATTCGGGTCTCTTCTTCTTCGTGCAGCGCCATTCATCTCCGCCTTGGCGGGATGACCTCGATCGAGCAAATCGGATCGATCTCGCGTGCGATTCGGGTCAGGGCGACGGCTTCGATACAGAACACGGGATAGCCGAGTGTCGCCTTGCACCCACACGCGCTTCAGGTTGAGCTGCGCCGAGACCGCCTCGTGAATATCAGCCGCCCGGCGGCTGGTCACGCAAGTGACAGGGCGGAGGAACAGACCGAGCTGGCGAAGGTTGTTGGATAGACCGGCGCTACGAACCGCCAGAGGGACGGCGACAAGCGCCTAAAATGACGAAAGACCCCTTGCGGGGTCCTCCGGGCGACGTTAGTTGAAGCTGGACTTCCATGTCGTACGTGACGTTGCCGGTTCATCCCGGCGCTTCGGCTACTTGAAGGCTCGCTAACGCGATAACGTGTATTGCAAGACCATGTCTGCGACACAACCCCTCGCTTCCTACTCCGTCTTCGACGTTCCTCCTGCGGGTTGTTGCCTGCAAAGGTTCAACGGAACCAACACCTCTCTGTTCGTCGCCGGTAATTAGAATGTCCGCCTACGGGGGGCAATATACGCGCCGTTTAAAATTGTTTCACCTTTTTCCACTTGCGATTGTGATTCGTCGTCTCCGGGAACCGCTCGCCTTTCTCCAGCGTGACATGTTTCGGATCCTCGATGTTCATGTGAAAAGCATCCTCGCTCACTTCCATGTAATGACCGTTGTTCGGCGCGCGATCGCCCGGCTCGAATTGCGTTTGTTCGCCCATTTTGATGATCACCTCCCGGCTTTAGTGTTGCGGGAAAAACCTTGCGGTATGCGGGCCAATGTGATAAAGTATTCAGGTATGCGATAAAAAGGCATACTCCTTGCTCCTCAGCCGTGGACAGGTTCCATGGTATAAATAATGAGGGGCCAAAGACCAAAAGGAGGTAACGAAGATGCGCAACTACGAGTTGATGTACATCATTCGTCCGGACGCGGACCAAGAGTCCGTTCAAGCTGTCACGGAGAAATTCCAGGGCATCATCGCGAACGGCGGCGAGCTCACGAAGCATGAGGTACAAGGCAAGAAGCGCCTCGCTTACGAGATCAACAAGCACCGCGACGGGACGTATGTGCTGGTTCACTTCACGGCCGAGCCGGCTGTGGTCACCGAACTGGAACGCGTACTCAAGATCACCGACGAAGTCATTCGTCACATCGTCGTACGCGATGTCGCTTAAGGAAGTCGCTTAAGTCAGCACAGCACGCAATACCCGGCGGTTAACGCCGTTCAAGTCGTCACTCGCAGGAGGGGACCGAAGATGTTGAACCGTGTTATTCTGATCGGACGCTTAACCAAAGATCCCGAGCTTCGCTACACGCCTGCAGGCGTGGCCGTAGCCCAATTTACGCTGGCTGTAGACCGCCCGTTCTCCCGCGATTCCGGCGGGGGCGAACGCGAACGCGAGGCGGACTTCATCCCGGTCGTCACTTGGCGCCAACTGGCCGAGACGTGCGCGAACTACCTTCGGAAAGGCCGTCTGGCCGCCGTCGAGGGGCGCATTCAAGTGCGCAACTACGAGAACAACGAAGGTCGCCGCGTCTATGTCACCGAAGTCATCGCAGACAACGTACGCTTCCTCGAATCGCCGAACCGCGAAGGCGGATCGCAAGGACGGGACGAGTACGGCGGAGGCAATGGCGGCGGCAATAGCGGCGGAGGATATGGCGGCGGCGGCAGCTACGGCGGAGGCAACTCCGGCGGCAGTCGCAGTTCCGGATCAAAGGGCGGGAACAATCAATCGGATCCATTCGCCGACGACGGCAAGCCGATCGACATATCGGACGATGATCTGCCATTCTAAGACAGGGAAGGACGGTACTATAAATGAGCGAACAACAAGCACCAGCCGCTCGTGAAGAGCGCACTTATACGCCCCGCGAGAACCGCGGACCCGGCGGCGGAGGCGGCGACCGCGAACAACGCGAGCCCCGCAAGTTCCGTCGCGGACGCAACAAGCGCCGCAAAGTTTGCTACTTCACGGTTAACAAGATCACGCACGTCGACTACAAGGATCTGGACCTGCTTCGCAAGTTCATCTCCGAGCGTGGCAAGATTCTGCCGCGCCGCGTGACGGGCACGAAGGCGAAGTACCAACGCATGCTGACGGTTGCGATCAAGCGCTCCCGCCAAATGGCGCTGCTGCCTTACACGACCGACTGAGTCGGCTTCACGAAGGAACCCCCTTTTCTCCGTATCCCGGAGGCTCGGGGGTCCTTTTTGCGTTCGCGCGAATCACGTGGAAGCAAGAGGAAGCGCTCTCTCTAATCGCCTTGGAGGCCGCCTGCGGCGCATGTTATAATGGGTTGGATTCGAATCGCAACGCGCTAGAGGAGAGGAACAAATGAATATCGCGTTTTTCCTCCTGCCGAAGCAGGAGGTCGTATGCCTGCCTTCGAACGCCACGCTGCGTCAGACGCTCGAGCGGATGGAGCGCCATCGGTATACGGCCGTGCCCGTGCTCGGCGAGGACGGGAAGTACGTCGGGACCGTAACGGAAGGCGATTTGTTGTGGTATCTCAAAAATCGCGAAGGGCTATCATTCGAGCAAACCGCTCGCATTCCATTATCGGAAGTGCCTCTGCAGACCACGAACAAGCCGGTACGAATCGATGCGAATATGGAAGATCTCATATCGCTCGCCAAAGGACAGAACTTCGTCCCGGTCGTGGACGATACCAGCGCGTTCATCGGCATCGTTCGTCGCAGCGATATCATCGATTATTGCGCCGGATCGTTGATCGGACACGGCACGGATGATAAAAAGGTAAAACGGGAAGCTTAAAGGTGGAAAAGGATGGCATCGCAAGCAGCGGGCGCCATTCGAAGCTACCTTGGAGGCATCCCGCATGAATAAAAAGAAAACATGGAAAGCGATCGGCTATTCGATCGCGGCCCTGACGGCAGCATCGATCGCTGTCGCGGCTGTAAAAGGAAGCGGCAGTCCGTTCGGGTATCCGGCACGGGAAGCCGCTTCTTTGAGTCGTCCGGAAAAAGCGGCGACGGCCCAGCGCGGAGGGACCAGCGTAGCAAGCGGGGCGATGCCGGCACCCGTACTTGTCGAGCCCTCAGAAGCAGAGCTAGCTCGCGTGTACGACACCGTCATCGTCGGCGGCAGAGTGATTAATCCGGAGACGGGGCTCGACCGCAGAGGCATCAACGTCGCCATCGAAGAGGGCCGTATCGCGCTGGTTACGGACCGACCGGTCAAAGGGCGGCGGACGATCGACGCGCGCGGGCTCGTGGTCGCGCCAGGCTTCATCGACAATCTGTCCTACGACCCGAACCCGCTGGGCGTCTGGAACAAGATCGCCGACGGCGTAACGGCCAACATCGCCATGCACGGCGGCACGGATGCGCCGCGCAAATGGTACCCCTACTACGAACGCGCGGAGACGCCGCTCCACTATGGCGCTTCGTTCTTCTACACGAAGGCGCGCAACAAGCTGGGAATCGGCCTGTACCAGCCCGCGACCGCCGCGCAGACCCGGCGCCTTGCTTCCGAGGCGGAGCAGGCCCTGCAAGACGGCGTGCTCGGCATTTCGTTCAGCCTGGAGTACGTGCCGGGCATCGGCGCCGAAGAGGTGCTGCCGCTCATGCGGCTCGCATACAAGTACAACGTGCCGGTCTATTTTCACGCGAGATACTCCGACATGACCGAGCCGGGCACGAACATCGACGCGATGAACGAGATCATCGGTTACGCCCGGGAAACCGGCGCCTCCGTGCACGTCGATCACATCAACAGCACGGGCGGCACGTTCTCCATGAAGCGGTCGCTCGATATGCTGGCGAAGGCGCGCGCGGAGGGGCTCGACATCACCGCATGCACGTACCCGTACGACTATTGGGGAACGTATCTCAACTCGGCGCGGTTCGACGAGGGCTGGCAGGAGCGCTTCAGGATCACGTATAAGGACCTGCAGATCGCGGGTACGGCGGAGCGGCTGACGGAGACGACGTTCGGCACGTTCAAGAAGGAAGGGAAGCTCGCCGTCGCCTACGCCATCCCGGAGCAGGATATCGAGGACTCGCTGGCCGCGCCCTTCGTCATGATCGGCAGCGACGCCATCCTGGAGCCGGGCAACAACAACCATCCACGCGCGTCAGGCACGTTCGCTCGCACCGTCGGCTTATACGCGCGAGAGCATCGCGTTATCTCGCTCATGGACGCCGTGGCGAAGATGTCGTTAATGCCGGCCAAGCGTCTCGAGCGGCAAGCGCCGGCCCTGCGGAAAAAGGGACGGATCGCGCGCGGGATGGACGCGGACATCGTGATCTTCGACTACGGGAAAATCGGGGACCGTTCCACGGTCGAGCGGCCGGAGCTGCCTTCGGCGGGCATCCGCTACGTGCTGATCGGAGGCCGGATCGCGCTCGACGGTCAGGGGCTGCACAAGAACGTGCGCGCCGGCAAGCCGATCCGCAGCGAATTTGTCCGCGTGCCGGCAAGGGGAGCGGGCTTGCTCGAACTGGCCTCGTCGCCGTCGCGGACTTCTGTGCCGGCGGTATCCTATCGCGGCGAGGCCTACGCTGACGTTCGCGTGCTGGAGGCGCTAGGCTATACGCTGAGCTGGGACGGGCGGTCGCATACGTTCGTGGCGGAGGCGGGTGTTGGAGACGGATCTCGCGCCAGCGATACGGCGGTAGCCGATCAAGCCGTGCCGGCGGGAAGGTCCGAGGCTGCCGCAGCAGCAAAAAAGGCGCCGGAAGCGGGCGAATTGATGCTGGAGCGCGGGCACCGGCTGACATGGCCCGAGGGCGAGGCCGAGCTGCTGTCGATCGGCATCCGGGACTACGTGCCGCTGTCGGTGCTGAAGCGGCTGGGCATGGACGTCCGCGAGACCGGACAGCATGCTTGGACCGCCGTCAGGCCGGGATAGCGAAGGCCTCGCACGGCGAGTCCGACTTCGCTCCTGCAGAGCGGTATCCAAATATAGCTGCACCGGCGGTTGAACCGGTGCGGCTTTTTGATTTTCGCGAAGGGCAAGAGCCTGGCAAGAAAGGAATATTCGGCGGTCCGGGACCGCATGTGCGCCGTCTTAGACTAGCAAATGCCATTGTGGGAGCGGCGAGTTTATGTGCTATAATGATGGATACAGCTTTAGCGCGATATTCGCACGCGGCAGCCGTCAGACAGGGATTTTTTCGGAGGAGGGACACGACTTGTCTTCAATCGATCAGAATCTGGATGTCGCCGGGAGAGCCCGGTCTATCGAATGGCTTAAGAGCGAGGTGCTGGACCAGGTATCCCGTCTGTTCAAGGCCATGTGGGAAGGCAGCACCGCGCGCATCACGGACAGTCTGTCCGGGCTCATCGCGAGCGCGTATATCCTTGGCCGCCGGCTGGGCATCTCCTACCGCGACCTCGACAAGGCGGTCGAAGACAAGCTTAGCCGCCTGAAGCAGGAGGGACATCAGCTGGAGGATCAGTACCGCGACCTCTCGGCGCTGGAAGAACACATTCGCAAGAGGTGAAAACTCGTTGAACACGGCCTTGAAGTCACTGGCCTGGAGTGCCGTGGCGCTGCTGATGCTGCTCAGCGTCGCTACCCCGTTAAGCGGTATTACGATATTTCTGTTGATGACGCCGATGGTCGTGCTCTATACGATGCTGCGGCCCGTTTCGTTTGCCGTCCATATCGCTTGCATCGCCGTGCTGGCTTTCCTTATCCTCGGCAGCTCCGGGGCGCTGGCGCTAACGTTCGGATTTTTCTTTCTCGTGCCTTCGATCGTCATGGGGCATTTATACAAAAAGCGGACCGCCGCTAAAACCGTCGTCACGGTCGGCTTCATCATCCTGCTCGCGCAGCTGGTGACGGAGCTTACGCTGTTTTCGATCCAGTACGACATCGACTTCACCGCGCAGCTCGCCTCCTTCCTGGACGAGCGCATTCAAGAGCTCCAGGCCAGCGAAATGCTGACGGGAGACTGGACAGGTACCGCGCAGGCGTTCGGCGAGGCCGTCGTACGTCTGCTGCCGATGCTGCTCATGCTTTGCTCGTTTTTGCTGGCAATCATTACGCACGGTATCTCCCGCAAGGTGCTCGCTTGGTCAGGCATCGTCGTGCCCGCGCTGACGCCGATGCGCAGCTGGATGCTGCCCAAGAGTACGGTGCTGCTGTACGTGATTGTCTGGATCATCCAGTTTACCATGCCCGCGAACAGCTCCAACTTCTGGGCGGTGGCGTCGGACAATGCCGTGCCCGTGCTGGACTTCTTGTTCCGCATCCAAGCGCTCGCATTCTTCTTTTACCTGGCGCATCAGAAGAAGTGGTCGAACGTCGTGCCCGTTCTGATCGCGATCCCGCTGTTTCTCGTTCAACCGTTGTATTTGATCGGTCTGCTGGATACGGCGTTTCCGCTGCGCCGTTATTTTGACAAGAAGTAGGGGAGCGAAGCCACAATGCCCAAATTTCTCGTTCAGCGGTGGCACGGCATGCACAATGTCTGGGCGCTCGCTCTCATCTTCTTGCTCACGGCCGCGCTTACTTGGTTCTATTGGCCGCTAGGGATCGTCGCCTTGGTGGCGGGGGGCGCCGTCGGCGTCTTCTCGCTGTTTGCCGAGCGGGCCTTTCGCAAGGAATGGAACGACTACGTGCTGACGCTGTCCTCCCGCATCCGAGGCGTCGGCACCGAAGTCGTCGGCGGCTTGCCTTTCGGTATCATTCTCTATAACGAAGACCGCGAGGTCGAATGGCACAACGGATTTATATCTAGCATCATGGAGCGAACGTCCGCCGTCGGCGCGCCGCTGTCGGAGCTGTTCCCCGGCATCCAGCAAGCGAAGGAAAAGGATAAGACGCTGGGCCGCTGGGAGACGACGCTGAACGGCCGGGTGTTTGAGCTCTTGTTCCGCCCGACGGAGCGCATGCTGTTCGTCACGGACGTGACCGATCACTGGACGCTCTCGAAGCGGTACGAGGACGAGAAGCTCGCCATCGGCATCGTGATGATGGACAATCTCGAAGAAGTCGCCCAGGGCATGGACGAACAGCAGCGGGCGCTCATGCTGTCCAAAGTGACGGGCGAGATCAACGAGTGGGCGCAAAAGTACGGCTTGTTCCTGCGACGGCTGTCGTCGGACAAATATATGGTCATCGCGAACCAAGCTGCGCTCAAGCTGCTGGAGCAATCCAGGTTCGAGCTACTCGACGAAGTGCGCGAGATCACGATGAACCTGAAGCTGCCGATGACGCTGTCAATCGGCTTCGCCTCGGGCGCGGAAAACATCGCGGAGCTCGGCCAGCTGGCGCAGGGCAGCCTCGATATCGCGCTAGGCCGCGGCGGCGACCAGGCAGTGGTCAAGTTCGGCCAGCGGCAGAGCTTCTACGGCGGCAAGAGCAACGCCGTGGAGAAGCGCACCCGCGTGCGCGCGCGCGTCATCTCGCATGCGCTGCGCGATCTCATGAAGGAGAGCGACCATATCATCATTATGGGCCACCGAATGCCCGATATGGACTCGATCGGCGCGGCCATCGGAGTGCTCAAGGCGGCGCAGCACGTCGGCAAGGAAGCCTTCATCGTGCTCGAAGGCGTGAATCCCGCGATTCAGCGGATGATGCATATGCTCAAGGAAGACGAGAAGCTGATCCGCCGCTTCATCACGCCCGAGCAGGCTTCGCAGCTCACCGGCAAGCGTTCGCTGGCGGTCGTCGTCGACACCCACCGGGCGTCGATGGTCGCCGAGCCCAAGCTGCTCCAGCAGACGGATCGGATCGTCATCGTCGACCACCACAGGCGCAGCGAGGAATTCATCGAGGATGCGGTGCTCGTCTACATGGAGCCGTACGCTTCCTCCACCTGCGAGCTGGTGACCGAGCTCCTCCAGTACATCCACGAACGGGTCGTGCTGGACGTGCGCGAAGCGACGGCGCTGCTAGCCGGCATCACGGTCGATACCAAGAGCTTCGCGATGCGAACCGGCTCGCGGACGTTCGAGGCGGCTTCGTTCCTCCGCCGCAACGGCGCCGATCCGGCGCTGATCCAGAAGATGCTCAAGGAAGACCTGGAAGAATACATCAAGAAAGCGGAGATCATCCGCAACGCAGAGACGTATATGGAATATATCGCGATCGCGGTCGCCGATCCGGCGAAGCCGGTGCCGCAGCTGCTGATCGCACAGTCGGCGGATACGCTGCTCAATATGACGGGCATCAAAGCATCGTTCGTCATCGCCCAGCGTCCGGACGGCACGGTAGGCGTCAGCGCACGGTCGCTCGGGCAGATGAACGTGCAGGTCGTCATGGAGCGTCTCGGCGGAGGCGGCCATCTGACGAACGCAGCCTGCCAGGTGCAGGGCACCGTCCAGGAGGTCGAGTCGAAGCTTAAAAAAGTGCTCAATGATATTAACGGGGAAGAGGGTCTTTTCGAATGAAGGTAATATTCCTGCAGGACGTGAAGGGTCAAGGCAAGAAGGGCCAGGTCAAGGAAGTATCGGAGGGCTATGCGCGCAACTTCCTGCTGCCGAAGGGCTACGTGCAGATCGCGACCGACGGCGCCAAGAAGACGCTCGATCAGATCCAGGCATCCGTCGACAAGAAAAAGATGCAGGAGAAGGAAGACGCGAAGGCGCTCGCGGCCAAGCTCGGCGAGATGACCGTCGTCATCAAGGCGAAGGCCGGCGAAGGCGGACGCCTGTTCGGCGCCATCACGAGCAAGCAGATCGCCGAAGCGCTCGAGAAGCAGAAGATCACGATCGACAAGCGCAAGATCGAGCTCGACGACCCGATCCGCACGCTCGGCGTCACCCAGGTGCCGCTCAAGCTGTACCCGGACGTCAAGGGTACGCTGAACGTGCAGGTCTCGGAGGAGTGACGGCATGAGCGAACGGGGCGATCAACTGACGTTCGATCGCGTACCGCCTCAGAACCTCGAAGCGGAGCAGGCGGTACTCGGCGCGATCCTGCTCGAGTCCGAAGCGCTCATCACGGCGATGGAGCGGCTGAACACCGAGGACTTCTATAGCGTCGCGCATCAGCGGATCTTCGAGGCGATGGTCGACCTGAACGAGGACAATCAGCCGATGGACCTCATCACGATCACCGCGACATTGCGCGACCGCGGCCAGCTGGAAGAAGTCGGCAGCGTCTCGTATCTCGCCAAGCTGGCGAGCGCCGTTCCGACGGCAGCCAACGTGGACTACTACGCGCAGATCGTCGAGGAGAAGGCGATGCTTCGCCGGCTCATCCGCACGGCGACGCAGATCGTCTCCAGCGGCTACGCCTCAGAGGACGACGTCGGGGCGCTGCTGAACGACGCCGAGGCGCGCATCATGGAGCTGTCCAACCGCCGCGCGGCGCACGGCTTCATCAGCATCCGCGACGTGCTCATGGACGTGTTCGAACGGGTCGAATTCCTGTTCAACCACAAGGGCGGCACCACGGGCATCCCGAGCGGATTCATCGACCTGGACAAGATGACGTCCGGCTTCCAACGCAACGACTTGATCATCGTCGCCGCCCGTCCTTCGGTCGGCAAGACCGCCTTCGCGCTCAACATCGCCCAGAACGTGGCGGTGCGCGCGCAGGAGACGGTCGCGATCTTCAGTCTCGAGATGTCGGCCGCGCAGCTCGTCCAGCGTATGATCTGCGCGGAATCCAACGTGGACGCGGGACGAATGCGGACCGGCTTCCTCGAAGGCGACGACTGGGAAAAACTCTCGATGGCGATCGGCTCGCTGTCCGAGGCGCAAGTATATATCGACGATACGCCGGGCATTACGGTAGCGGAGCTTCGGGCCAAATGCCGCCGTCTCAAGAAGGAAAAGGGGCTCGGCATGATCCTGATCGACTACCTGCAGCTCATCCAGGGCCGCGGCAAAGCCGGGGAGAACCGGCAGCAGGAAGTCTCCGAGATCTCGCGTACGCTCAAGCAGATCGCCCGGGAACTCGAAGTGCCGGTCATCGCGCTGTCGCAGTTGTCGCGGGGCGTCGAGCAGCGGCAAGACAAGCGTCCGATGATGTCCGACCTTCGGGAATCGGGATCGATCGAGCAGGATGCCGACATCGTCGCGTTCCTGTACCGGGACGACTACTACAACCACGATACCGAGAAAAAGAACATCATCGAGATCATCATCGCCAAGCAGCGTAACGGGCCCGTCGGTACCGTAGAGCTCGTCTTCCTGAAGAACTTCAACAAGTTCGTCAGCCTGGACCGGGCGCACGGGGAAGCGATGGTCGGCAGCGCTTCCTGATGACGAAAATCCGAACATTTCCGAACGATCACGGGTACCCCATCCGGATCGTTCGGTTTTTTTATTTGACTTGAACGCTTTAGCTTGCTAAACTAGACAATGCCGCGATAGCGGCCATTTGCCGTCCATCGGGGGAGAGGACTCTTCCCGGTGCGTTGTCGCGTGCGCTCGAAGTCGGCGCCCTCGGCATCCTCGCATCCGTGCGGGCGGCACTAATCATGCCGGCTGGCCAAGCGCCGATACGCCGGATGGAGGGATTGCATTGTCTACAGTAGTTGTTGTAGGAACGCAGTGGGGAGACGAAGGCAAAGGCAAGATCACGGACTTCCTGGCGGAAAAGGCAGACGTCGTCGCCCGCTATCAGGGGGGCAACAATGCCGGACATACGATCCTCATTCAAAACAAAAAGTATAAGCTGACTATGATTCCTTCCGGCATTTTTAACGAAAACAAAGTATGCGTCATCGGCAACGGCATGGTTATCAATCCGGCCGCGTTGGTGGAAGAACTCCAATATATCCGCGACAATGGCTTCAGCACGGACAACCTGCGCATCAGCGACCGCGCGCACGTCATCATGCCGTACCACCTCGTGCTCGATGCGCTCGAAGAGGACCGCAAGGCCGACAACAAGATCGGCACGACGCGCAAGGGCATCGGACCTTGCTACATGGACAAGGCCGCCCGCAACGGCATTCGCATCGCCGACCTGATGGATGCCGAAGAGTTCACGCTCAAGACGCGCCGTCTCGTAGCGGAGAAGAACCAAGTCATCGAGCAAATGTACGGCGGCGACAAGCTGGACGCCGACGAGATCATCTCTACGTATCTGAAGCTCGCCGAAGAGCTGCGCCCGCTCGTGACCGACACGTCCGTCGTCTTGAACGACGCGATCGACGCCGGCCAAAAGGTGCTGTTCGAGGGCGCTCAGGGCGTCATGCTCGACATCGACCAAGGCACGTATCCGTTCGTGACGAGCTCGAATCCATCCGCGGGCGGCGTCTGCATCGGCTCGGGCGTCGGCCCGTCCAAGATCCAGCAAGTCATCGGCGTGGCCAAGGCCTATACGACGCGCGTCGGCGACGGTCCGTTCCCGACCGAGCTGCATGACGATCTCGGCAACTGGATTCGCGACAAAGGCCACGAATACGGCACCGTCACGGGCCGTCCGCGCCGCGTCGGCTGGTTCGACAGCGTCGTCGTCCGTCATGCCCGCCGCGTGAGCGGCATCACGGGCCTGTCGCTCAACTCGCTCGACGTCCTGAGCGGGCTTGAGACGGTGAAGATCTGCACCGCCTACAACTATCGCGGCGAGCTCATCGAGCACTATCCGGCCAACCTCAAGATGCTCGCCGAGTGCGAAGCCGTCTACGAGGAACTTCCGGGTTGGAGCGAAGACATCACCGGCGCCAAGACGCTGGACGATCTGCCGGAGAACACCCGCCGCTACGTGCAGCGCGTCTCCGAGCTGACCGGCATCCCGATCGCGATCTTCTCCGTCGGCCGCAACCGCGAGCAGACGAACCAAGTTACGGAGATCTACGCTTAATCGAAAGCATAGCTACCCATAGACCTTAGATTATCTCAAGCTCTCTTGCCCTCCCTCGCGGATCGGCGGGGGAGCTTTTTTATTTCCGAAAAATGGTTTACATGGGAATCCCTTAAATTGTATAATGTGTACTAGTTAAAGTGGTACACATAAAAGGAGCTGACCCGCTTGCCTTATGATACGAATCGATGAGAGGAGTCCGACGCCGATCTACGAGCAGATCGTGCAGAACTTCAAAGCGCTGATCGCGAAGGGAGGGCTGGCGGAAGGCGATCGGATCCCCTCGGTACGGGAGCTGTCGGCGACGCTGCTCGTCAACCACAATACGGTGGCCAAGTCGTACCAAGAGCTCGAGCGACAAGGGGTCATCGTGTCGCTGCGGGGAAAAGGCGCATTCGTGACGAAGGCCGCGGAGGAGCCTGGCATGGAGCGGGAGCGGCTGCTGCGTCTAAGGGACGAACTGCGCCGGATCGCGGTCGAGGCTCACCACTTGGGCGTCGATAGCGACAAGCTGCTCGCTTGGCTGCAGGAAGAAATCAAGGAATACGGCAAGGGGAGGGAATCCGATGCTGAAGGCGCGCCATCTAAGCAAAAGGATTGACGGCAAGCCCGTGTTGACGGAGGTGGGCTTCGAGCTGGAGGCGGGCAAGGTGGCCGGCTTGATCGGACGGAACGGCGCAGGCAAGACGACGCTTCTTAAAATCATGTCGGGCATCCTCGACCCGGATGGCGGCGAAGTGTTGTTCGAGGACCGGTCAATCCATCGGGAGCCGGAAGCGAAGCGCGAGCTGGTGTTCATCCCGGACACCCCGGAGGCATGGTACGGCTATACGGGCTGGGGAGCCGCCTATATGTTCGGTCAGATCTATCCGCGCTTCGATCCCGTCTATTTCAAGGATACGATGAACCGGTTTGGCCTGCCGCTCGACCGCAACATTCGTCATTTCTCGAAAGGGATGCGGATGATGTTCAGCACGGCACTCGGCCTGTCGACGCGCGCGAGGCTCGTGCTTCTGGATGAACCGACCAACGGGATCGATCCGATCGCCAAAAAGCAGGTGCTGACCCTGCTGATGGAAGCTGCCGCGGACGGCATGTCCCTCGTCGTTTCCTCGCATCTGCTGGAGGAGCTTGAACGGATGACGGATGCGATATGGATCCTGCGATCGGGCACCGTCGAGACGCATGCATCCGAGAGCGCTGCCGAAGGCATTGTATCGAAGCTTCAAGTCGTTTTCCAAGGAGATGCGCCGGCAGCATGGCTGAATTCCGCCGACGTCCGGGTGCTCGATCATATCGGACGCGTCTACACGCTGCTGCTGAACGTCGCCTCCGGGAGCACGGCGGCGGCGGAGCTCGAGTCGATGAATCCGCTGCTGGTCGAACCCCTGCCCGTCCGGCTGGAGGATCTGTACGTTTGGAAGCTGGGAGGCGAGACGTATGCGAACTAAGTCTTTGTGGTACGGCATGCGACCGCTGCTCGGCAGAGAATACGCGCAAGCGCGTCTGTTCATTTTCGCGGTGCCGATCGTGCACTTTCTGACGCTGGGGCTGCCGCGCATGAACGAGTGGCTGTGGAGCGAACAGAGCGCGGGTATGATTGGTCGTTTTCAGAGGAACGCCTCCGCTCACGGCGATCTGTACCGATACGTATACGATAACGGCAATCATGAAGTCGCCGGCCGGTTGTGGCTTTTACTGGCGGCGTTCGTACTGGCGCTCGTACAGATCGGCGTCGAGCGGCGCAATGGCTCGCAAGAGCTGTTGTTCTCGCTACCTTACTCGCGCGGACGCATCTTTGCCGCCAAATGGCTGCTCGGCGCTTCGCTGTTTGGAGGATCGCTGCTGCTGAATACGCTCATCGACGCCGTCGTAATGGCGGCCTCGCCAGCTTCGCATTATTTTCGCGCGGACTACTTCGCCGTTCAATTCGGCTATTCGCTGCTCGTCGTGCTGGCCGGTTATTCCTGCGCGCTCTTCATCGGCACGGTGACAGGCAGCGTCGCCTCCCAGACGATCCTCACCTGGGTGCTGGCCGCGCTCCCGATCGTGTTCGTCGAGCTGCTGGACGCCTCCCTGCAGGCGCACGGGATTTATATGTCGCGACAGGGCGGCTACGACTCTTACTCGCCGATGCTGTGGGGGGACCGTATCCGTATATGGCTCAACTTTTTTGGTTATGCCTCGGCACAGTACCTGGCGATTACGTGGGTCAAAGCGATTTTCCTGATTGGGCTTACGATCGTGAGCGCCGGGTTGGGCCTGCTCGCGTACAGTCGCAATCCGACGGAGAACAACGGCAAGCTCATGGTTTTCAAAAGAGGAGAGACGGTCCTGCGGTACGGCTTCGTCATCTGCGCGTCCATGGTGGCGGGCATGCTCGGTACGGAGCTGTTCAGACTCAGCGCCGGCGATCAGTTCGGTTACGATATCGGCTTCGTGCTGGGCTGCGCGCTGAGCGCGCTTGGCATCCGCAATCTACTGCGTATGCGGTTCAAGTACTAAGACTAGGTTGCGATTACGGGCTATATCGCCATTTTACGCCGTTTGAAGGATATCCCCTTCGGTCAGGATACGGGCTTCCGTTGCTGACAGAGGGGTTTTTTTTGTAAATCCGGATATCCATCGAATCCGACGTAAGCCGGATCTAGTTGCCTGAGTTTCTGATCGAAGGGGATATCGTTAAAACGTGCAGAAGGCGATATTCCTGACCGAAGGGGATACCGTTCAAACGCTGCGAAAGGACGATTCCTGACCGAAAGGGATACTGTTCAAACGCGTCACCACGCTATCATTATTTATCCCGGACGGAATGTCATTCCTGCTGATTGCCCATACTGATGCTATGGAACTTCATAGAGTAGGAGGGCGCATCATGTGGAAATGGATCGGCTGGGCGGGTCAATTAATCGGAGCGGCGCTGCTCGTCAGCTTCTTGAGCATCTGGACGACGGGATATATCGTGACGAGCTACGTGCAGACGGCGCTGGCGGATTACGGCATTACGCTGGATGAGCAGCCGTTCGCGATGAGCGGCGTGTGGGGCAAGCTGTGGGGAGCGGACGGCGAGAAGAACGCGGCGCAAGGGGAAACGAAGGATTCAACAGGAAGCGACGCCGACGAGCAGGCGGTCGGCACGCCGGAGGCGACGGAGTCACCTGATGCCGATGCGGAAGCGGGAAAGGATGAGAAGAGCGCGTCAGCCTCAGCCTCACCCTCACCGGATACGGATGCGGCGGCCGGGAGCGGAGCGGCTACGCCTACGCCAGGCAGCGATGCGGAGAGCGTGCCGTCGCCCGAGCCGGGACCGGAGCCGAGCGGATCGGTGACGAACGGGCAAGCGGCAGGTTCGCCGGGCGAGACGGGCGAGGGCGGCTTGCAGGGCGACGGGGCAGTCCCCGTGTGGAACGGCGATGAAGGCGCCTCGGCGGTATCCGGGCTCACGGACGAGGAGAAGCAGCAGATCTATTCCGTCGTCGTCAGCAAGCTGACAGGCGATCAGCTGGCCCAACTGACCGGGCTGATTCGCAATGGCTTGACCGACGAAGAGGTGCCCCAGATGGAGGCGCTGCTGAAGCCCATATTGAGCGACGAAGAGTATGCGACGATGATGGAGGCGCTGAAGGTACCGCAGGCGCAGTAGTTTTAGATGAGAGAATTCTAAGCGCCGTTTCATTGATAGCCCGATAGACGCTATGCTACAGTGTTGAAGATGTCGCTTTTTGTAAAGCGGCAATCCATCTTACATAGCGATCAAGGAGTTATCTATGAATAACGGCAGCAGAAGCAAGCGAATTGCGGGAGCCGTCAAGGGAGCGGCCGTCTGGATCAAGCGCCGGGCGGGACGCAAGACCGCGATCGCCGTATGCGCGGCGGTCGTCGCGGCAGGCGGAGGCACGGTACTCGTCAAGCAGCATATCGAGGCCCATACGTTGTCTTATTCGGAAGTATGGATCGGCGGCGAGTATGTCGGGGACGTCGGCGACCGAAGCGCCATCGAGCGCAGCGTCGCCGCGAAGGCAGCCCAGCTGGCCCAGGCGGGCGGCGATATTTTGTACGAGCTCGATGAAGGGCAGGTCACCTACAAGGATGCCGAGGCCTACGGCAAAAAGCTGGACGACGCGGCCGTGGCCGCCCAGGTCGGCGATGCGCTGAAGACGCATCCGACCGGCGTCAAGCTGATGGTCGACGGCAAGGCGATCGCGGTCGTGCGGGACAAAGAGACGGCGGAGCGCGTGCTGGAGCAGATCAAGGCGCACTATGCGCCGGCGCCTGCAGCAGCGGCCGCGAAAAACGCGAAGAAGCCGGTCGCCAAGGAAGTGCAGTCGCTCTCCTTCAGCGCTCAGGCGTCGGCGACCGGCGACGAGCTCCCGGCAGCAGGCAGCGGACAAGCCGCCGCGTCGGGCAAGGCGAAGGAGCAAGCGCCTGCGGCCGACGACAGCGCGACTTTCGAGGAGAAGGTCGCGATCGCGGAGCTGACGGAGATCGACGCCAGCCAGATCGAGGACGACGAAGCGCTCGTCAAGCGGCTGATCGCGGGACATACCGTGCAGCGCGTCTATACGGTGAAGGCCGGCGATTGCATCGGTTGCATCGCGGACGAGCAGCAGGTGTCAGAGGATCTCATTTATCAGAACAATCCTTGGATCGAAGAAGACAAGATCAAGATCGGCGATCAGCTGAATCTGACGGTCCAAGAGCCGCTCCTGAACGTCCGTTCGGAAGAAACGGTGACGCAGACGGAAGCGGTCGACGCGCCGCTCGAGATTCGTCAGACGGACGAGCTCAAGGCAGGCATATCGAAGATCGTCAGACCCGGGTCCGACGGCAAGCGAATCGTCACCTATAAGCTGCTTCGGCGCAATGGGCTCGTCATCGAAGAAGAGCAGGTGTCGACCAAGGTGGTGACGCCTGCCCTCTCGACCGTCATGCTGAAGGGCACGAAGGTGACGCCGAGCGAAGGTTCGGGCAACTTCATCTGGCCGGTAGCGGGCCACAGAATCACGAGCTACTACGGCAAGCGATGGGGAAGGCTGCACAAAGGCTTCGACATGGTCGGTTCAAGCAGCGTGAAGGCTGCGGACAACGGCGTCGTCGAGCTCGCGGACGACAGCATGAGCGGCTACGGCAACGCCATCATTATCAATCATAACAACGGCTACAAGACGCTGTACGGTCATCTGAGCAAGATTAACGTCAAGGTCGGCCAAGTCGTCGAACAGGGCGAAGCCATCGGCGTGATGGGCAATACAGGTCATTCCTTCGGTACGCATCTGCACTTCGAAGTCTACTTGAACGGCAAGCTGAAGAACCCTGCGGATTATTTGTAAACATTTACCCATGCAAACGCCCTTCGAAACGCGCTTTCGGAGGGCGTTCTCTGTTGGGCAGAAACCTAGGGTATGTTAAAATAAGGCTAATCATAGCCGCCGGACGATAAAGTTCCGAGGAAGCGGGATAGGGATACGGAGGCCAGCGCATGCCGGGCAAAATTCTGGTCGTGGACGACGAGCGGCCGATCGCCGATATATTGAAGTTCAACCTGGAAAAAGAGGGCTACGAGGTCATCTGCGCCTTCGACGGCGGGGAGGCCGTGCAGCTCGCGTTCGAGCACGATCCGGACCTGATCCTCCTCGATCTGATGCTGCCGGTCAAGGACGGGATGGATGTCTGCCGCGAGGTTCGCAGCCGGCTGTCGACGCCGATCATCATGCTGACGGCCAAGGATACCGAGCTGGACAAGGTGCTGGGTCTCGAGCTGGGCGCGGACGACTACGTCACCAAGCCGTTCGGCACGCGAGAACTGCTCGCGCGCGTCAAGGCGCATCTGCGCCGCCAGCGCAAGCTGGACGAGCCCCGCGGGGGCGCCGAGCAGGAGGCGGAGCCGGAGCGGCAGGGCCTCAAGCTGTTCAATCTTTTTATCGATACGGATATGTACGTCGTTTACAAGAACGGCCAGCCGCTGGACCTGACGCATCGCGAGTTCGAGCTCGTGCATTATCTAGCGCGCAACAGCGGCAAGGTCATGACGCGGGAGCATCTGCTCCAGGCCGTCTGGGGCTTCGAGTACTTCGGCGACGTGCGGACGGTGGACGTGACGATCCGGCGGCTCAGAGAGAAGCTCGAGGACGATCCAAGCAAGCCTGAGCTGATCATGACTCGCAGAGGTCTCGGCTATCTGATGCGCAGTCCCAAGATGGCGGGCGGGTACGGGGGATGAAGCTGTTCGCGCCGCTGCGCACGATTCAGGCGAAGCTGATCATGATGGTGCTTCTGCTCATTCTCATCGCGGTGCAGCTGATCGGCGTTTACTTTATCAGCACGATGAAGAAGTCGCTCATCGATAGCTTCACTTCGGATATCAATAGGCAGGCGCAGCTGCTCGCTGTCCTGCTCGGCTCGGGCGAATTCGCCAAGCAGGACAGCGAGGGCAACCGCTCAGACGAAGCCATCGAGTCGCTCAATCAGCTGGTGGGCAGCCTCTTCAGCCAGAACGGCACGGAGACGCAGGTGCTAGACGCCAGCGGACGCGTGCTCTCGACATCGCTAGAGTCGCACCAGAGCTACATCGGACGCAAAAACACGTCGCTCCTCGTGAGCCGCTCGCTTCAGGGCATCAGCGACAATACCGGCGAGCTGATCGACGAGGATCATATCCGCAAAAAGGTCATCGCCAAGCCGATTCTAAGCGGCGACAGGGTGATCGGCGCCGTCTACGTCGTCGCCGCCATGTCCGATCTGTACAATACAGTGGAGCGGATCAACCGTATCTTCGTCTCGGGAATGCTGCTCGCGCTAGGCTTGACGGCGGTGCTCGGCATCTTGTTGTCGGGCACGATTACGTCTCCGATCAAGGCGCTCACGCTGCAGGTCGCCGCCGTAGC
Source organism: Cohnella sp. OV330 (assembly GCF_900112065.1). Taxonomy (GTDB): domain Bacteria; phylum Bacillota; class Bacilli; order Paenibacillales; family Paenibacillaceae; genus Cohnella. The sequence goes on along the minus strand of NZ_FOKE01000011.1, from coordinate 258,735 downwards.
CGAAGGCCGCTTCGACGAGCGGGTGCCGATCTTGGGCAATGACGAGATCGGACAGCTCAGCGCGGCGTTCAACGAGATGACCGAGCGGCTCAGCGAAGCGCTGTCCATCAACGAAGAGGAAAACGAGAAGCTCTCCTCGATTCTCTCGAACATGAACGACGGCGTGCTCGCCACGGACGAGATCGGGCGGGTCATCGTCGCCAATCGACGCGCCCGGGCGATGCTCGAGCAGGAGACGATCGAAGGGATGACGCTGTCCGAATGCCTGGCCATCGACAAGGCCGCTATCGCCGGCACGCTCGAGGGCAAGGAGTCGACTCGCCTCATCTCCCGGATGCAGGCCGTCAGCGAGGAAGAGCTTGTATTCCGCGCGTCGCTCACGCCGATCCGCCGAAGAGATAAGGGCGTGGTCGGCGTCATCGCCGTGCTTCACGACGTCACCGAGGCCGAGAAGCTCGACAACTCGCGGCGCGAGTTCGTCGCGAACGTCTCGCACGAGCTGCGCACGCCGCTCACGACGATTAAAAGCTACACCGAGGCGCTCGACGACGGCGCGCTCGCCGAGCCGCCGCTCGCGGAGCGCTTCGTCGGCGTCATCCGAAGCGAGACGGAGCGCATGATCCGCCTCGTCAACGACCTGCTCCATCTGTCGCGCTTCGACTCCAAGCAGGCGCAGCTTCGTCGCCAGATGACCGACGTCGGCGAGATGATGGAAGACGTCGTCGACCGCTTTTCGCTGCAGCTGCGGCAGAAGGCGATCACGGTCAAGGTCGAGGTCGATCCGAACCTGGCCAAAGTATGGATCGATCGCGACGGCATCGACCAAGTACTCGACAACATCGTGTCCAACGCGATCAAGTACACCCTTGATGGCGGTTCGGTGCGTTTGACCGCGGGACCGACCGAGTCGGGTCAGCTCTCGGTTTCCGTGCGCGACACGGGCATCGGGATTCCGAAGAAGGATCTGGCGCATATTTTCGACCGTTTCTACCGCGTGGACAAGGCGCGCTCGCGCAATATGGGCGGTACGGGGCTCGGCCTCTCGATTGCCCGGGAAATCGTCCGCGCCAACGGCGGCAGCATTCTCCTCGATTCCGAGCCGGGGGTCGGCACGACCGTGACGGTCACGCTTCCGATGGTGCAGGAAGGAAGTGAGTACGCTTGATCGATAAAGTCAAATCCGTCGCGCTCGCGCTGCTCGTCGTCCTCAGTCTCGTACAGAGCTATTTTCTCGCCTACAGCATGCCGAACCTGGAGACGCAGGTGAAGACCGAACAGGACTATGTCAAGACCGAAGAGCTGGGACCCGAAGAGAAGGTCGAGAACCTGCTCTTCCCCGAATCGCTCGTCATTCATATGGGACAGGACAAGCATACGGTTTTCTATCCGCACGACACCTTCTACGGGATGGTGCTGGATAAGCTGTCAAGCCGCGAGTTCAAAGGCTTCCAGCGAGCCGAGGCGAGCGCGATCGACTGGGAGCAGGTGCGCAAGCAGGACGAGGGCATCGAGATCCGCTTCGGGCGCGATATTCCCTTCTCGATGCTCCAGCGTGCGTTCAAAGGCATCGACGGCGAAGCGCTCCTCGCCGAAGGAGCGGTCGACCGGATCTGGATCTTCGCCCGTCCGGACAGCGGTGAGGTGCGCAGCTTCTTCCTGAACGCCGAAGGCACCCAGGTGTACGAAGCCGCCCAAGTCGACCTGACCGCCCAGGACGTCGAACAGAGCGTCGGATTCGGTCAGTATTGGAAGCCTTTCAGTTACTGGGCCAACGGCGTGTACGTGCCGGACCGATCACTCGCGCTGAGCCGCTTTGAGGTGAGCTTCACCAAATACACGGCCGATCAGATGCAGCGCAATCTGTTCAACGACCCGACGACGACGCGCATGATCCAGGACAGTCAGGACGGCGCGCAGATCTATGCGGACACGAAGCGAGGACTCAAGGTGGAGCAAGGAGGCGGCTGGCTGTCCTTCAAAGACCCCGTCGCGCGGGCCGAGGGGCGGGACGATCCCGCCGAGAACATCACTTCGGCCGTTCAGTTCGTCAACCAGCACGGCGGCTGGAACGGCTCATTTCGTCTGACGCAGGCGCCCGGCTCGAACGAGTCGAACGACGCGGATCCTTCGATCCGCTTCCAGCAATATTACGGCGACGTGCCGCTCCTCTCCGAAGGAGAGTTTAGATTCGGTTATATGCAGCTCGCCGTGCAGCAAGGCTTCGTCAGCTCTTATGAGCGGTCCCTGCTCGTACTGGGGGACAAGGTCGGAGCTGCGCAGCCGTACAGCCTGATTTCGGGCAACCAGCTGTTGGTTAAGGTCCGCCAAGCGGCAGGCGGGCAGCAGGTCGAGTCGCTATTCCCGGCTTACCGTACGACATTAGCGCAGGATAGACTGGTGTTGGAGCCGGTATGGGCGATACGCACGTCAGACGGCGAAGTTCGCTTCGCCGTCTGATCCGAACGACAAAGCAAATTTTCGAGGAGGGGGGAGCGAAGGTGGACTGGGGAAGAGCGAAGACCGTTCTCATCGTCGCTTTTTTTGCGCTGAACATCGTGCTCGGTTATCAGCTTTGGCTTGAGTGGCGGGAGAGAATCGACTCGACGGTCGACTGGACCTCCCTGCCCGCCGAGGCCAGGCAGATCATGCAGGAGAAGAACATCCGCATCGAGGCCAAGATTCCGACGGATACGCCGAGCCTGCGCGATATCACGTACAAGCAGCAGGTGCCCGCCGGTACCGCAGGCGATCAGCGGATCGCGATCGAGCCGCCCCGGGAGACGCGCATCGTGTTCAACAACAAGGAGCTGCAGCAGGCGCTGGGGGAAGTCATTCCCGATCTAACGAGATATCAATTCGATTATTACGGCAGCGCCGGGGAAGGCGAGTACGCATTCAATCGCACGGTGGAGGGCCTGCCTCTCTTCGACGCCAAGCTGATCCTCTACTACAGCGAGCAGAAAATTCAGGGATACAGCCAGGACCTGATCGAGACGCTGCCGTCCGAGGGCGGGCCGGACCAGAAGGTGCTGCCGGCGACTCAGGCGCTCACGAGCCTGATCCTCAAAAAGTACTTGCCGGCAGGCGCCGCCGTCAAGGAAGTGCAGCTCGGTTATCACGGGCAAGGCATCTTCAACTCCGATACGCAGGTCGCCGCGCCTTCCTGGCGTATCCTGCTTGAAGACGGAGGCGTATTTTACGTCAACGCGGCCAGCGGCGAAGTTTCCACGGACAAAGAAACTTCGCTCGAACCGCTCTCTGTACCGTAAAATTCGCGAGCGCGACATGAAGTAATTAACGCTGAAGGGCTCTAATCTGATAGAATAAAATAGAGTGCGCGACTATAAAGATCCTTAGAGAGACATATAGCCTTGCCGGAGAGAAGAGAGAAGGGAAACAAAGCTTATGGGACTTCGCTTCACGGTGCTGTCCAGCGGATCGACGGGCAACGCGACCGTCGTGTCCTCAAGCGCGGCGACGGTGCTCATCGATGCCGGTCTAAGCGGCAAAAAAATCGAATCGCTCATGCAGGAGCGCGAGGTGTCGGGCAGCGAGCTGGACGCCATCTTCGTGACGCACGAGCATTCTGACCATATTAAAGGACTGGGCGCATTTGCCCGCAAATACGGCCTCCCCGTCTATGCGAACGAGAAGACGTGGGGCGCTATGAACAAGCACGTGGGCGAGCTGCCGGACGAACAACGCAAGGTGCTGCCCACAGGCGGCGTGATGGAGCTGTTCGATCTGCGAATCGAATCGTACGCCATCTCGCACGATGCGGAAGAGCCGGTGGGCTATTGCTTCCGGTCCGACGGCGCAAAGCTGACGCTGGCCACCGATCTGGGCTATGTCAGCGACAAGGTCATGAGTCAACTGCTGGAGTCGGACGTACTCGTGCTGGAGGCCAACCACGATATCAACATGCTCCGGATGGGCCGATATCCTTGGAATATCAAACGCCGCATCCTCGGCGACATGGGCCATCTGTCGAACGAAGCGGCCGGCGATACGCTATGCCGGCTCGTATCCGAAGGCCGCACCAAACGCGTGTACCTCGCTCATTTGAGCCAGGAGCACAATTTGATGGATTTAGCGAAGCTTACGGTGAATACCGTATTAGAAGATAACGGCGTTTTCTACCAGAAGCACGAGTTCGCCTTGTGCGATACGTATGCGGACCGGCCTACGGCTTGGGATCTGGTGAAGGCCTAAGTCCGTCAGAGCAGATGGCGTTCCAGCTCTTCTTCCATCTCTTCCGACTTCAGGCGCAGTTCCTCTGCGGTGACGATGCCTTTATCGACCAGCACTTCGATCAGCGTGGTAAGCGCCAGCAGCTGGCGATAACGGTCGTCCTTCAGATCGGCGAGCTGCGCCGCGAAGTCTACGAACGACCAATGGGGAGACGTGGGTTTCACGCGCTTGTCCTCCTTGCATTACCAATGGGATTTGTCGTCGGTTTGCTTGCTATGGATCTGTGAATCTATTACTATTTTAGTCAAATCGCTCGCCGTACATTCCATTTTTCTTGGCTTTTATTCGGTCAGCGAGGGAGGCGTCTCATGGGCTTTTTCAAAGACGATTTTTACTCTACCAAAGTAAAGCGGAGCAGCCGGGAGCCGTCCGGCTCCTGGAACCGGCCGAGCCGTTGGGGCCGCCAGAACTCCGCTTTGAAAATAGCGCTCGTCTCTTCGCTGGCCAGCTCCGTGCTGGTTGCATCCCTTTTTTATCTGACCGTCGACCGTCCGAAAAGCGGCGCCGCGGCGCCGGCTATATCTTCCAGCGTCACCGGCGGTTACGACACGAATGAGCGGATCATCTCCGCCGCCGCCAAGGTCGGTCCCGTCGTCGTGAGCGTCATCAATCAGACGCAAGGCGGGTCCGCGAACAACGAGGCAGCGATCCAAGAAGGCACCAGCTTGGGCTCCGGCGTGATCTTCCTGAAGCAAAAAGGGAAGGCCTATATGATCACGAACGCCCACGTCATCGCAGACAGCGTGAAGCTTCAGATCGTACTGTCGAACGGCACCAAAAAGACGGCGACCGTCGTAGGCAAGGATACCATCACCGATCTGGCCGTCCTTGAGACGGACGACAAGGGGATCAATCAAGTCGCCGATATCGGGGATTCGGGCAAGCTGCGCAAGGGCGAGACCGTCATCGCGGTCGGCAATCCGCTGGGGTTCAGCGACTCGCTCTCTAACGGCATCGTCTCCAATCTGAAGACGACGGTGCCTATCTCCCTTAACCAGGACGGCGTCTACGATTGGGAGGAAGAGGTCATCCAGATCTCGGCGCCGATCAATCCGGGCAATAGCGGCGGCGCGCTGGTCAACCTGAACGGTCAAGTGGTCGGCATCAACAGCATGAAGGTTGCGGACACGAGCGTAGAGGGCATCGGATTTTCGATCCCGATCGACGATGCCATGCCGATCGTCGACCAATTGATGGAGCACGGCAAAATCATGCGTCCTTATCTGGGCGTCTACTCGATGGATCTGTCCATCTATCTGGACAATAGCGCCAACTCGGAGGATGAGGCGCCATCCGACGACGCCGAAGCTACGCCCGACTCGAACGGCGACGACGACGATGTTCCGACGGGCGAAGAGCTCGTCGTACCGGACGGCGTGACGGACGGCGTAGTCGTCCTCGAAGCCGTCGGCCCGGCTAAGGCGGCGGGTCTTGCCTTTAACGATATCATCGTAGCGCTCGACGGCCAGCCGATCAGCAGCACCCTCGATTTGCGCAAGTTCTTGTATACGAAGACCAAGATCGGGGATACGCTAGATATCACCTACTATCGTGACGGGAAGAAGGGCGAGCTCAGCGTGAAGCTCGTCGAGAAGACCGAGAACGACGGCTAACCACATGAGCCGATCTTCGGCAAGAGGAAGGACATCTCATCATGTATTGCGTATGTAAAGAACACGTAGAGCTCGCGATCGACACCTTCGTCGACGAATACGAGGATGCGCCCGATCTCGTCAATTTGCAGGAGACCAAGTTCTCCGCCTGGGATCCGCCGCAGCACTGCGAATATTGCAAGGAGCCGGTACACTTTCTCGTCGTCTGAACGAGGCTGCCGAAGCTCCGCCGTTTAGAGAACGCAAGACGCTCCTCAGGGGGCGTTTCGGCGTTCTCTTTTTTATGTCCCTGCTGCTTTCCGCTCCAATGTCCGCTGGATCTCCATCGGCCTGAGTCTACTCTCCGACACGTTTTAACGATATCCCCTTCAGTCAGGAACGATGGCTTGTGCATACATTTTAACGATATCCCCTTTACTCAGGAACGATGGCTTGCCCGACACGTTTTAAAGATATCCCCTTCGATCAGGAGACGACGCTCGCTTCGCAAGGATCGGTACCCGCACCGAAAAGCAAAAAAACAGTAGCTAAGTTAACCATTTTTTGCTATAATAAGAACAAATGTTCCCTTATAGCGAGGTGTAGGCCATGGGCGGAAGCCGATATTCGATTGGAGACGGGATGCCGGTTTATAGCGAGGAAGACTGCGAGGGCGCCCTCTTTATGGCGAAATGGCCGAACGGGTACAAATGTCCCCGTTGTTTGCATCCGCACCATTACAACGTTTCATCAAGGGGACGCCGGTTGTTCGAGTGCATGTCCTGCAGGCACCAGACTTCGCTCACGGCAGGCACGGTACTTGAAGGCACGCGCACGCCGCTCTTCAAGTGGTTTCAGGCGATGTATCTCATGCAGATCGGCATCAGCGCCACGCTGTTGTCCGAGCTTATTCAGGTCACTTACAAGACCGCGTGGCTGATGAATCACAAGCTTCGTTATGCCATCGAACAATGGGACCGGGAGCTCCCGCTGCAAGGACAGCTACAGGTGCTTGGGGAGTTTTACGCATACGAATACAGCCGTCGTTTTAGCAGCATGGGCGCGGAGGCCGAGCATAGGGCGCATCCCGTGATCGTCGGCGCTTCTGTAGTCGAGTCGTCCGGCACCATGACGCGTTTGAAGATCAAGCGGATGGAATCCGCCGCCGGCAGTCCCAATGATTCGTGCGAATTGGAACGTTTTTTGCAGAATCATGCAATCCTTGCGGGGGACGAATCTCACGAGATCAAGGTCTTTGATCGCCGCAATCGGAGAGAACGTTCGGCGCTGCATGCGATATGGAACGAAGCCGTCAGGTGGCTGGCCCGGACGTTCGGAGGGATCGGCCCGAAGCATTTGCAGGCGTATCTTGACGAGTTTTGTTTCCGCCGTATGTTCCGAAGCGATACGATGATCGAATTGATCGGTTTGTGCGGCATGACGAATACGATTATATACCGAGATTTGGTTGGAAAGAGAGGCGGCATCCAACCGATCAAATGGGGTCGCAAGCATGCAAAATCGCGTCAAAAAATCGCTTCATAAGCGCCTCGCGATATATGCAACCGTGTCAATCGTTCAAGAAACGGCGGTATATGCGGAGGATAGCGCACGAATAACCGTATGCACGAAGCTCCGCTCAACCGCCTATGCTTAAGTTACGTACTTTCGTTCGCTTCCTGAGCGAAGGGGATATCGTTAAAACGGGTGAAGAGGGGTGGTCTTCCCGACCCGCGGCCTCACTTGCGCAAACCGGCGAAGAGGGTTAGGGCCCCGGCTCGTGCCCTCACCTATCTATGGCGATATGTGAAGTCGTCGGGCATACACGTGCGTGCCCGACGACAGCGCGACATCAGCTTTTGAACCGCTTGAGCAGCTCCCGGCCCCACTTCCACAAGATGTTGCCGGTGAGGAGGAACGCGACGAGCAGGCCGCTGCAGGTGACGGCGAGCGCGATCCATTCGAATGGCGAATAGCCGGACATTTTGCTCCATTTGATCGGATTTTTCAGATCCTCGATCACCTGGTTCATGCCGTAGATCCCGCTGATGACGGTGTAAATGGTGAGGACGGTCAGCAAGTAGCTGGAGCGGCGCGAGTTGGCGTTTTCTTGATATTTGAACAGATCGGTAAGGGTCTGCTTCACATCCTCGAACAGCTCGTCGTTGCCATACATCCTGCGCAGTTGGAGGAAGATCTCCCGCCCCTGGGATTGCGAGACCACCTCGAGGAAGTTGTACTTGGCCGAGAATGTGGTGATGTCGCGGATGAGCAGCTCAGTCTTCTCCGAATCTCGTTCCATCTGGACGCGGGAATAGGCGTTCGACAGCTTCAACAGGACGATGCGGTGAAAAAGATTCAGCAGCAGGCCGTAATAATATTCGCCGTACATTTTGTTGACGATGGCGTCCGATTTGCGCTCAGGCAGGTTGTTCAGGCAGCAGAAGCAGCTCTCGTCGGTCTGGTAGTAGGCATACGGCGCCCACCGCTCGAGGCCGGTGCTTCGGCAGTATTCCTCGATGTAGGGCATATAATAGGCGCTAATATAGGGATTGCCGTTGTCGTCTAGTCCGTCTAGCCTGGAAGCGCGATAGCGATCGAGGAGCGTTATCTCCGTATTTTCGGGAAAGGAATAGCTCGCCATGACGTACATACGCTCGTCGATCAGGTAAGGCAATTCTTCGAAGTACGCGCCATCCATCGGCGTGCGGTCGAGATGTTCGACCATATGAGGCACGATGGCTTGGAAGATGAAATCCTGGACCTCTTTATAGCACTCGCCTTCGTACTCGACACTCGCGGCGCGGTCCTCGCTGTGGGCGTCCTGGAGCGCGCGGAGACGGTCGGCGAATTCGATCGCCTCCGTCAAGGTTATATTCTCCTTGAGCAGCTGGACGCGAAGCGTAATGAAGCCGGTGTCGAACGGGCAAAGCACGACGTCTACGGCATGCAGGACGAACGGCGCATCGAAATAGCGCGTTCGGAGCACGGCCGTCGTGCCCAATGCTTTGCTCATGCGCTGAAAGCTTTCCTCGTTGTCTTCCGAAGGAAATAGGACATGGTTCGTGAACGGCAGGTAATAACGCTCCATATCGCGGTGCGACACGCGATGCTTCGGTCCGTAAAATGCCTGTTCCAGCTCCAGCGCGCTCAGCCGAAAGGGCGTGAAGCCTTCCCGTTCCAGCGTGTTTTTCACGTCTTTGTGGCAATCGGTCGTCAGGGAGAAGGGAAACAGAAATTGAAAGTGCGCTTCCCGAATCGGCCGATCCGATTCGTCCCCGCGATGAAACGGCTGTACCACGCTATGGTTCTCTTTCTTCATAAAGGTGAGACCGCCTGCCTTTCGTCGCGTTCCATGACCTTCTTCGCTTCAAGTTCGGCGCCGAACGAGCGCTTGATCTGTCTCATGCTCCCGTATACGTACAGCACGTCTCCCGCCTCAAGCGGCGTTTCCATGCGGCGATCGCGGATCGCGATGGTGCCGCGCTTGATCAAGAGGATATTCACGTCCGGCAACCTGTCGCACAAATCCTTGATCGTACGGCCGATGGCGGGCGACGCCTCGCCGATCGGAATGTCGATGAAGGCATCTTCCTTCTCTAAGTATAGCACCTCCTGAATCGCGAGCTCGTGAATCGCGAAGGATTGACGGAAGGCGCCGCTCATTCGCTTCTCCAGCTGCTTGGTCACAGCGGGTATGCGGAGAGCGAGGTAAACGAGAACGAGCGCGCCGGACGCCAGCGACAGCGGGTACAAATGAAAAGCGGGGGCGATGATGGCGCTGACGCAGGAGATCATGACGGCGAGCGAGAAAGCCCCGAACAGAATCAAGAAGATGCCGATCCTTCTGCGCACCGGGTGTCCCAGGATCAGCTCGGACTCCCTGGTCGTGAAGCCGGTGCCGGTCAGGAGCGAGACGACCTGAAAACGCGCGATGGGATGCTCGAGCCCCGTCGCGCGCATAAGGATGGCGGAAATCTCGATGACAAGAAACACGATCAGTATGTAGACGAGTATAAACCCCATAAGGGCGCCGCCTTTCGTTCAAATCCGCGAGCAAGCCCGCGGTGTATATACTTCAGTTATACCCTTTGAACCGGACGCTTCAAGCGTGAGGACGGGCGGAGACGACCCATAATTTTCCGAATACCCCATTGACAGCTTCAGTGGGCCGATGGTAAAGTGGCAAAGTGTCAAATACATTTCACAATTGGAAGGGAGGATTGCGTTCGATGCGTACATTCATGATTGTTCCAGCTGCCGTCGTTGCTGCCTTTGGAAGCGAACGTAATCCGTTAAAGCCCGTTTAATCCAACGATGGATATCAAGGGCGCGCGATTACGTATCCGTAATCGTGCGCCCTTTCTTATTCGCCCCGGAACGAACGAATGTTCGAAAACCGGGACCGAATGCATAGAATAGGCGTATCGCTTACGGGCGGTGCGCCTTTTTGCATGCTTGGATGCGATCGGGAACAGAAGAGAGGGAAAAAATGCTTAGCGTACTTATCAAGTTAAAATGGTTTTTCAGAGCGCATTGGAAAAGGTATACGATCGCGGTCGTGCTGCTCGCCATCGCGGGCATCGTCGACATCGTGCCTCCCAAGCTGCTCGGCAACACGATCGACGGGATCCAGCAGGGGACGATGTCGCAGGGCGATTTCTACCACATCGTCATGCTATGGCTCGGGCTGACGATCGTCGGCTACTGCATCAACTACGTGTGGATGTATCAGCTTTTCGGAGGCTCGATGGTGCTTGAACGGCTGCTTCGTACGAAGCTGATCCGTCATCTGCTGCGAATGACGCCGACGTTTTACGAGCGCAATCGGACGGGCGACCTGATGGCGCGCGCGACGAACGATTTGTGGGCCATCTCGAACACGGCCGGCTTCGGTATCCTGACGCTGATCGATTCATCCATCTTCATGGTCACGATCCTGTTCATGATGGCGGGAATGATCAACTGGAAGCTGACGCTCGCGGCGATGCTGCCGCTGCCGCTCATCGCGCTGGCGATGAAGCACTTCGGCGGCAAGATTCACGACCGCTTCATGAAGGCGCAGGATTCGTTCGGCGAGCTGAACGACCAGGTGCTCGAATCGGTGACGGGCGTTCGCGTCATTCGCGCCTACGTTCAGGAAAAGGCGGACGAGGCGCGGTTTCACGAGAAGACGAACGAAGTGCTTGATCGCAATATCGCCGTCGCCCGCATCGACGCGCTGTTCGAGCCGACGAATAAGATTCTGATCGGACTCAGCTATATTATCGGCGTGTGCTACGGCGGATATCTGGTTTTTCGGAGCGAGATCACGCTCGGAGAGCTCGTGTCCTTTAACATCTTCCTCGGGATGCTGATCTGGCCGATGTTCGCCATCGGCGAACTGATCAACATTATGCAGCGCGGCAACGCTTCGCTCGACCGGGTCAACGAGACGCTCGGTTATGTGCCGGACGTCCAGGACCCGCAGCGGCTCGCCGAGGTGAAGGCGCCGGAGACGCTCGCGTTCAAGGCAGTGACCTTCCGCTATCCGTCTTCGGCGGTAGACAATCTGATCGACGTCGGCTTCGAGCTGAAGCGCGGCCAGACGCTCGGCATCGTCGGGCGCACGGGCAGCGGCAAGACGACGCTGCTCAAGCAACTGCTTCGGGAGTATCCCGCGGGCAGCGGGGAAGTGTCGATCTCCGGCGTGCCGATCCAAGACATCGGCATCGACCGTCTGCTCGCCTGGGTTGGCTACGTGCCGCAGAACCCGATCCTGTTTTCCCGGACGATACGCGAAAATATCTTGTTCGGTCAAGAAGAGGCCACGCCGGAACAGCTGCAGCATGCGCTCGTCCGGGCCTCTTTCGCCAAGGACATCGCCTTCCTGCCAGACGGGCTTGAGACGCTGGTCGGCGAGAAAGGCGTGGCGCTGTCCGGCGGGCAGAAGCAGCGCGTGAGCATCGCCCGGGCGATGATCGCCGATCCGGAGATCCTCATGCTGGACGACGCGCTGTCCGCCGTCGATGCGCGGACCGAGGCCGAGATCATCGAAGGCATCCGCACGGAGCGGGCCGGCAAGACGACGCTCATCGCGACGCACCGGCTGTCCGCGGTTCAGCATGCGGACCTCATCCTCGTCCTGGACGAAGGCTATGTCGTCGAGCGAGGCACGCATGAAGAGCTGCTGGCGCACGGCGGCTGGTACAAGGAACAGTACGATCGGCAGCAGCTCGAAGCGATCGTCGAGGGTTAAGCGCCGATATTCGCGCAAGCCATCCTAGTCGTCCTTAACGAAGCGAAGAGAAGAGAAAGAAATGAAGGTGACCAATCATGACAGGCAAGCGTTTATACCGCTACGCACTGCTGTATAAAAAAACGATCATCTGGGCGCTGGTGATGCTGGCGTTGGCGGTGTGCGCCGAGCTGCTCGGACCGATGCTGGCCAAGCGGATGATCGACCAGAACATTCTGGGCATCGAGAAAACCTGGTACCAGGTTCAGGCCAAGCAAAGCGACGCGGTCTCCTACCGAGGTAACTGGTACGTGAGAAACGACCATCTGCCGGCAGACGCGGACCGCAGCCCGGCTCTGGCCAAGCGCGTGCTCCAGGAGAAGCGCAGCTACTACTGGGTCGACAGCGACTTGGCGTTCGACGGCGCGCGTTCGGTCACGGACGGCACGATGACCGTGACCGCCAAGGACGGCCGCAGCGCGCAATATGCGGCCACCAAACTGACGAAAGCCGAATTGTACCAGTTCTACAAGCCGGAGGTGCCGATGCTGCTGCAGCTGGCTGCCGCGTACTTCGGGCTGCTGCTGCTCGCCGCGGCGTTCACCTACGGGCAGAAGCTGCTGCTGCAGACGTCGGCGAACCGCATCGTGCAGCGCATGCGCGAGGACGTATTCGCGCATACGCATCGCTTGCCGGTGCAGTACTTCGACAACCTGCCTGCGGGCAAGGTCGTCTCGCGTATAACCAACGACACCGAAGCCGTGCGCGAATTGTTCGTGGCGGTGCTGGCGAACTTTTTCTCGGGCATCGTCTACATGACCGCGATCCTGGGGGCGCTGTTCCTGCTCGACACGAGCCTCGCGCTCATCGCCCTGCCGCTCATACCGATGTTGGCGATCTGGATCGTCCTTTACCGCAAGTATGCGGGCAAGCTGAACAACGTGATCCGCGCCAAACTAAGCGATATCAACGGCATGATCAACGAGTCCATCCAAGGGATGACGATCATCCAGGCGTTCGGCAGACAGAAGAAGATGGCCAAAGAGTTCGACGAGCTCAACGAGGACTACTTCAATCACCAGACGAAGCTGGTCAGTCTGAACTCGATTACCTCCCACAATCTCGTGAACGTCGTGCGCAATCTGATCTTCCTGGCCGTCCTCTGGATGTTCTGGGGCGGATCGCTCAGCAGCGCGGTCACGGTCGGCGTGCTGTACGCGTTCATCGACTACATGAACCGGATGTTCCAGCCGATCGTCGGCATCGTCAACCAGCTCTCCAACCTGGAGACGGCAAGAGTATCCGCGTCCCGCGTATTCGAGCTGCTGGACGAACCGGGCATCCCAGTCGAGCAAGGCACCGCGCCTCGCAGCGGCGGCGACGTCCGCTTCGAGCATGTGACGTTCGCCTACAAGAAGGGCGAGAACGTGCTCAAGGACGTGAACTTCCACGCCCGCCAGGGCGAGACGGTCGCGCTCGTCGGACATACAGGCTCCGGCAAGAGCTCGATCCTGAACCTGCTATTTCGTTTCTACGATATCGAAGAGGGCAGCATTAAGGTGGACGGCGTAGACGTCCGCGATATCCCGAAGCAGCAACTGCGTACGCATATGGGCATCGTACTGCAGGATCCGTTCTTGTTCACGGGAACGATCGCGTCGAATGTGAGCCTTGGCAACCCCGCGATCACGCGGGAGCGGGTCGAGCAGGCGCTGCGCGACGTCGGCGCTTACGACATGTTCATGAGCTTGCCCGGCGGGCTCGACGAGCCCGTCATCGAGAAGGGCGCGACGCTGTCCGCGGGCCAGCGGCAGCTGATTTCCTTCGCCAGGGCGCTGGCTTACGATCCGGCGATTCTGATCCTAGACGAGGCGACGGCCAGCATCGACACCGAGACCGAAGCCATCATCCAGGCGGCGCTTGACGTACTCAAGAAAGGCCGGACGACGTTCGTCATTGCCCACCGGCTGTCCACGATCCGTCAGGCCGATCAGATCCTCGTGCTGGACCACGGCGTCATCGTCGAGCGCGGCGATCATGAGCGTCTAATGCGGCTGCAGGGTAAATACTATGCGATGTACCAGCTGCAAGGCGGCGCTGCAGTCGAGCATGCCGACGTCGAAGCGACGGAAGCGGCGGCTAAATAAAGCGGGGAGAGAAACGGAATGACGAATATTCGCACGGAAACGAATGAGGATATCGAAGCGGTCAGGGAGGTCCACTTGGCCGCCTTCGGCGGGCGGGAGGACGAGAGCCGGCTCGCGGACCGCATACGCGAGTCCGCCGGTTTCGTGCCCGAGCTGTCGCTCGTGGCGGAGTCGGACGGCCGGATCGTCGGCCATATGCTGATCAGCAAAGCGGAGCTTGTGGACGGCCAAGACGCGACGGACACGCTCGTGCTGGCGCCGATCGGCGTGCTGCCTGACGCGCAGGGACGCGGCATCGGGGGCGAGCTGATCCGGGAAGGCATCCGCCGGGCGGAGCGGCTTGGCCACAAGCTTATTTTCCTCATCGGCCATCCGTCCTACTACCCGCGGTTCGGCTTCAAGCCTGCGGTAGATAGCGGTTTTGTCCTGATGCAGTTCGACGTGCCGGACGACGTGTTCATGGTGCTGGAGCTGGCAGAAGGCGAGCTGGCCCGTCTCGCGGCGACGCGCAAGGAGAAGTACGGGGAGCTGAAGTATCCCCAGACGTTTTTTGCCTGACCTGCGAAGCAAAAGATCGCATGGTCGCGCTCGAATCCTTCCCCGAAGGGTACTATAGTAGCGGAAGCCTGGGCCCCAGTCCATTAGACAAGGACCCTTCATTCCCTATAAACTAGACCATAGGAAATCGGAATCGGGAAAGGGAGTAGAGCGTACATATGTCATTCCTGGAAATTCTAAAAGGCATCATCATCGGCATCGTCGAAGGCGTCACGGAATTCGCGCCCGTCTCTTCTACCGGTCACATGATCATCGTCGACGATCTGTGGCTCAAGACGGAGGACTTCCTCGGCTCGGACGCGGCGGTCGCATTCAAGGTCGTCATCCAGCTCGGCTCGATTCTGGCGGTCGTCGTGCTGTTCTGGCGGCGGTTCATGGACTTGCTCGGACTTCGGAAACTCAAGGGCAAAGACGCGCGCATCGAAGCGGAGCATGAGGGGACGGGAGAATGGAGCGGTACAGGCACCGGCCGGCTGAAGCTGATGCAGGTCATCGTCGGACTCATCCCGGCGGGCATCCTGGGCTTCCTGTTCGACGATACGATCGAGGAACACCTCTTTTCCACCGAGACGGTGCTCGTCGGCCTCGTCCTGGGCGCGATCCTCATGATCGGCGCGGATCGGCTGGCGCCGAAGCGTCCGACGGCGAATACGGTTGACCAGATTACCTATAGACAGGCGCTTCTAATCGGCCTTATTCAGTGCTTCTCGCTGTGGCCGGGCTTCTCGCGGTCCGGCTCGACGATCTCGGGCGGCGTTTTGCTCGGACTCAGCCACCGTGCTGCGGCCGACTTCACCTTTATCATGGCCGTACCGATCATGGCAGGCGCGAGCCTCATCACGCTGCTCAAGAACTACCAGTACATTACGGCCGACATGCTACCGTTTTACATCGCAGGCTTCGTCGCAGCGTTCTTGGTCGCGCTGGTGGCGATCCGGTTCTTCCTGAACCTGATCAACCGGATCAAGCTCGTACCGTTCGCCATCTACCGGATCGTGCTGGCCGTCGTGCTGGCGCTGGTAATCTGGCTGTAACTAATAAATACGGCTGGCCGGGCATTGTCCGGCGCAGCCGTTTTTAATGCGTAGACCGTTTTAACGGTATCCCCTTCCGTCAGGAGAGGAAGCCCGTTACAAGAGGGTTTAAGCAGATTAGACGGCATTCGAACGCATTTGAACGATATCCCCTTCCGTCAGGAAGAAAGATGCATCCTGATCGAAGGGGATACCGTTCAAATGGGTAAAATAAGGAGACGGCGCCATGGAAATAAAGGGCGGGCCGAAATGCGGAAATCGACAATTAATGTGGTAGGATAGGAGTACGAATGCGCGGACAGCGGTCCGCGAATATAAATGAGGTGCTATTGTGGCAGAGTTTGGACCATTGGGTGTGGCGGCGCGCGCATCCGAATTATTGCATAGCTTGGGCATCAAGCAGCCGACGCCGGTGCAGGCGCAGACGATCCCGGTCGCCCTGACGGGCAAGGACGTCATCAGCCAGGCGCAGACCGGTACGGGCAAAACGCTCGCGTTCGTGCTGCCGATGCTGGAGCGGATCAAGCCGGAGGTGCCGTATCTGCAAGGGTTGATCGTGACGCCGACGCGCGAGCTCGCGATCCAGATTACGGCGGAGATCAAGAAGCTGCTGCCAGTCTATGAGGGCGTGCGCGTGCTGGCAGTCTACGGCGGCCAGGACGTCGAGGCGCAGCTGCACAAGCTGGAAGGCAACATGCACATGATCGTGGCGACGCCGGGCCGGCTGCTCGATCATATGCGGCGCGAGACGGTCAGGCTGTCCAACGTGCGCATGATGGTGCTCGACGAAGCCGACCAGATGCTGCACATGGGCTTTCTCGGCGAGGTCGAGGAGATCATGTCCAAGACGCCGAAGGACAGGCAGACGATGCTCTTCTCGGCGACGATACCGGACAAGATCCGGAATCTGGCCGGCCGCTATCTGCGGGACCCGCAGGAAGTGACGGTCAAGGCGAAGCAGGTGACGGTCAAGGATACGGCGCAGCTCGTCATCGAGACGACGGACCGGGCCAAGCAGGCAGCGCTGGTGGCGATGATCGAGGAGACCCAGCCTTACCTCGGCATGGTCTTCTGCCGGACGAAGCGGCGCGCGAGCACGCTGAACGAAGCGCTGCAGGCGATGGGCTACAGCAGCGACGAGCTGCACGGGGATTTGTCGCAGGCGAAGCGGGAGCAGGTCATGCGGAAGTTCCGCGAGGCGAAGCTGCAGATTCTGGTGGCGACGGACATCGCGGCGCGCGGGCTTGACGTCGAAGGCGTGACGCACGTATATAACTACGACGTGCCGCAGGACGCGGAGAGCTATATCCACCGCATCGGCCGGACGGGCCGTGCGGGCGAGTCGGGCATGGCGATCACGTTCGTCTCGCCCAAGGACCGCGGGGACCTGGGCGTGATCGAAGACGGCATCGGCATGTTCATCGAGCGGCGCAAGATCGGCGAGGCCGGCGGCAGCGTGGCTGCCGAAGGCTCGGCGACGGTGAAGACGCGGACGCCTGGCGCATTCGGCAAGCGCGCGGGCGCAGCGGGCGCTGGATCGCGCAGCGGCGCGACGCGAGGCGCCGGAGGCGGGCGCCGCGGCGAGAGCCGCGGAGACGATCGCGGCGCGCGGGGCGAAGGCCGCGGCGCGGTACGCGGCGGCGTCGTGCGCGGGGCGCGCGGCGATAGCGCAGCGGCGCTCGGCGGTCGCGGTACCGCGGAGCGGGGTCTGCGCGGCGGCGCCGCGAACGCAGGCGCCGGCCGCGGCAAGGGCGTACCTGCGCGCGGCGGACGCGACGCAGGTGCCGGTGGCGGCGCAGGCGAGGAGCGCGCCGCCAAGTGGTGGGAGCAGGGCGAGTACTTCGCCCCGGCTCCCGAAGAGCGCGCGGCGGAGCCGCAGGCTCAGCGCCGCAGGCCGGGCGCGGGCGGCCCGGGCAATGGCCGCCGCGAAGCCGGCGCCGGCAGGCCGCAGGCGGCGCCGGGCCGCGGGCCGCGCAGCGGCGGCAGCAGCGCGGGCGAGGGCCGCTACGCCGGCGCATCCGCGCTGGGCGGCAGGGCCGAGCGCGCCGGCAAGCCAGGCGCGCCGGCAGAGCGGCCTAAGCGCGGCGGCGACCGCGCATCGTCGGGCCGCGGCGAGCGCAGCTTCGGCGCCGGCTCAAGCAGCGGCGGCGCGGGCAGCTTCGCCCGCGGCAGCGAGCGGCCGTCCGGCGGACGCAGCGGCGGCAGGCCCCAGGCCGGAGGCTCGCGGGACGGCGGACGCAAGCCGTCTACCGGCGGGCGGGGCGGCTTCGGCGGCGCTCCGGGCGGCGGAGCGGGCCGCGGCAAAGCGCCTTCGCGTTCGCCGAAAGGCCGCAAATAAAGCCTGACAAGCAGCGAAACGCTTCGCGTACGAAAACGTGCGCGAGGCGTTTTTTTGTTTTTTCTTCAGCTGAATCTTGCCGTTCTTATCAAACGATTGAATGACTCACAAATGTAGCATGGAATCGCCGATAAAAGCCGTAGGACGCTTTTGTCCGTGCCGACGGCGCTAAGAATATATTTTTTTCCATTATTCGCAAAAGGGGATAACGAAATGAAGACGGAAATTTTGCAGCAGGTGACGATCGTAGACATGAACGAGGAGTTGTTGACGCGCGTCGACTTCTCCCATGCGGTGGACGTGCCCGGCTCGCTGGCGATCGGCTGGTCGGTCGTCACGTACCCGCTCGGCTTGAGAGAGTTCGAAGTCGTATACGACCGCCGGGAAGAACGCACGGTGAGCAGCAAGGTTGTCGATATCGAAGTGGATACGACGGGAGAGAAGAGCGCGCTTCGCGCATACTTGGAACCGATTACGCTGATCATCGGACAGCATGACGTAGGGGCGGCGGAGTAGCGCTTGGACAGCGTCGCGACGCTTTTATTACTTGGAAGTAACTAGATGACTTGAAGGTGCGTACTGTTCACTTCTCCTCCTTTGCCGCACAATGGGTTCAACCGAAGCGAGGAGGAAGATGAGCATGAATGATACGAATACGGAAGTCCGCAAAACGGCATTGGTGATCGGCGCGAACGGCGTGATCGGGCGGAACCTGATCGATTATCTGGCGACGCTGCCTGAATGGGACATCGTCGGCATATCGCGGCGCGGTGGCGAAAATACCGGTCGCATCCGCTACGTGGCGGCCGATCTGCTAGACGAGGCGGATACGCGCGACAAGCTGGGCGGGCTGACCGATATCACGCATATTTTCTATGCGGCCTATCAGGATCGTCCGAGCTGGGCCGAGCTCGTCCAGCCGAATCTGGCGATGCTCGTCCATACGGTGGACGCTGTCGAGCCGATCGCGCCGGGCCTCCGGCATATCAGCTTGATGCAAGGCTACAAGGTCTACGGCGCGCACCTCGGTCCGTTCAAGACGCCCGCGCGCGAGACGGATGCCGGTCATATGCCGCCGGAGTTCAACGTCGACCAGCAGCAGTTCCTCGAGCGGAGGCAGCCTGGCTCTACGTGGACTTGGTCCGCGCTGCGGCCCTCCGTCGTAGCCGGCTATGCGACCGGCAACCCGATGAACCTCGCGATGGTCATCGCGATCTATGCCGCGATATCCAAGGAGCTGGGGCTGCCGCTGCGCTTCCCGGGCAAGCCTGGCGCATACGGCAGCCTGCTGGAAATGACCGACGCCGGCCTGCTGGCCAGGGCGACAGTATGGGCGGCGACCGATCCGCGCTGCGCGAACCAGGCTTTTAACATCGCGAACGGCGACCTCTTTCGCTGGAACGAGCTATGGCCGAAGATTGCGGCGAACTTCGGGCTCGAGACCGCGCCTCCGCTTCAGATGTCTTTAGAGACCGTGATGGCGGACAAGGCGCCGCTGTGGGATGCGATGGTCGAGAAATACGACCTCATGCCGAACAGTTACGACGATGTCTCATCCTGGCGGTTCGGGGATTTCGTTTTTTCGTGGGATTACGATTTCTTTGCCGACGGCACGAAAGCGCGCCGCTTCGGATTCCATGAATTCATAGACACCGAAGAGATGTTCATGGGGATCTTCGAGGACCTGCGCCTGCGCAAGGTCATTCCTTGATCCAGGCGCATGACGAGGCCGGCTTCGCCGTTACTGGCGGGGCCGGCTTCGTTCGTTCAATCGGCGTCCTGCGGCGGCTCGAACAGCACGCGTCCACGGTCGCCGTAGGAACGCTCGATATGCGCGTCGCCCCATTTGCACATGAGATGAAGCAAATCTCTCAAGCTCCGGCCGTAAGGCGTCAACTCATATTCGACCTTGGGCGGCACCTCGTTGTAAACGATGCGCGAGACTACGCCGTCTGCCACTAATTCGGACAACTGCTGCGATAGAACCTTTTGCGTAATCGAAGGGATAAGCCGCATCAATTCGCCGTTGCGCCGCTTGCCGAAGGTGAGGTAGAAGAGGATGACCGGCTTCCACTTGCCGCCGATGACTTCGAGCGTCGCCTCGACGGCGGTGTTATAAACTTTTACAGGCTGCTCTTGCATCGCGATATCGCCTCCCTGGCCTTACACGTATCGTATCGCTTGAACGCTGCAGCCGCAAGAGAAGGCGTGTATCGTAACGACCAAGTTTAGGGGGTTGCCGCGGCGACCCCGATCCAGATGACGTGATAGATAGCGACGACTGCGTACAAAGCGGTAGCGAGCGAGGTCCCGACACGAACGATCGGACGCTCGGGCGTATGACGGAGCAAGAGCAGCAGGAGAAGCGGCAGGAGGGTCTTGTAGCCGTAGAAAAGGAGGACGTGGGATTCGTACAACGCCTTCGCGATCGGATTCGCTTCTTGGACCAACTGCAGTCGAATGCCGGAATCCGTCGCCAGCGCATCGAATACGGAAAGTACCAGGAGCAGATACGGGTTCCGTGCGCTGCCGCGGGCAGTCAGTAACATAACAGAGTGCCTCCTTTAGATACATATTGTATCATTGCGGAGACACTTCAGCTAGTCCATGTCCACGAAGATGCACCGGGCTCGCCGTCTTGATATGATGAAAGGGTCGGACAAAGCGAGAACAGGCAGCCACAGATGTGCTTGGTACAGGAAGGAATGAGCGTATATGGCAGGCAGCGGGCGGAACCGCAGCGACGTCAAGCCCGGACTGACGGTGGATATCGTATTGAAGCAGGATCAGCGTACGGGGAAGCTGACACGAGGCATCGTGAAGGATCTGTTGACCAATTCGGCCACGCATCCGCACGGCATCAAAGTGAGGCTCCAGGATGGTCAGGTCGGCAGAGTTCAGGCGATTCTGACCGAAGGGGAGTAAGCGTCGAGGGAGCTGCAGCGCGTTTGAAGGATATCCCCTTCGCTCAGGAGGTTGATTCCTGATCGAAGGGGATACCGTTAAAACGTGCTGGAGACGGCTTCGCAGCTTCAAGCAAAATAGTAAAGGACCGCGTCGGCGAGTGATGCCGCACGGTCCTTTGCCGTTTCAGGCTGTCCCAGCTGTCCTGGCATGGGATATCAAGCAATCGATCTTTGGTACGCAGACCTGAAAGGCAAGCGATGCACGCCTAACTACGCATACCATTTTGCAACTTTAACCAACGTGTCGCGTCCTTATAGTCGAAAGCATGCGCATTCATCGACCGGCGGAGTAGGGATGCGGAAATTTGGGGAGCGGGTTATGAGACGCGAATACATCCTGCTAGCGCCGATCGGTCCGTCGCCGAATGAGTCATAGACTTGAATGCGCACGTAGGCAGGCAGATCAAGAAGAGGAGGAATGTTTATGTCTACTATCGTAAAAAGAAGCTTGCTCATGGTAACGGCGGCATTCGCCGTATTCACTGCCAGCGCGATCTCGCCGGCAGCGGCAGCGGACGCGGATACGCAAGCTGCGAATGAAGTTACGCCGGTTTTGGTCGTTGATCCCGCGCCGGATGTCGCCAGGCTCGACCTGGTCCGGCACGAGATGAAGATCAAGCTGAACGGCTCGGGCGCCACGCTCGACGGCAAGGCGGTGGCGACTGCGAAGCCGGTCCTCAAGGACGGCCGCGTCTACGTGGCGCTGCGCACGCTCAGCCAATCCGGCGCAGTATCGGCGATCGCCTGGGACCCGAAGTTGAAGCAGTTGCGCGTCACGGCGAATGCCAAGATCAATCCGGGCCTGACGGAGCTGAACTTCCGCATCGGCTCGGACCGCGTCTACGACGGCGAAGGGAACATGCTGCCGGCCGAATACTATACAGCGCCCAAGCCGTTCCTCCAGGACGGCGTCGCCTATGTGCCGGTGAAAGCGCTGACTTGGCTCGGTCTGTCGGCGGCGACGGCCGACGGCCAGGTCGTCTGGAAGTGGAGCGAAAAGCCGGCGCAGGTCATGCGGGCTTCCTGGGATACGAACGAAGCGGAGACGACGTTCACCGTGCTGTACCGCAAGGAGCTGTACGCGCCGCAGCTGATGGCCTCGACCAGAGCAGGCTCCTGGGCGGGCGGCTCGGACGGCAGCCAGGTCGTCGCCAAGGATATCGAGATCGACGGCAACCTGTACAATCGGATCCGATTCACTGCGCAGCTCCATCCGGGCATCAACCTTTTGCAGGCTGCCCCTGTCGGCTCGAGCGGCCCGGAGTTCAAGGTCGTCCGCCACGTCGACGATCCGAGCACCGTGCCGGTCAACCTCACGGAGGAAGCGCAGAGCTACCTGACCGTCGAGGCGCCGACGTCGGGCTTCGTCGAGACGAAGGCGGGGACGCCGATCGCCGTAGCCGGCAAGGTCAACGACCCGCATAACCTCGGCTTCGACGAGGTGACGGTCGTCATTCAGAAGTACGCGCCGCAAGGCTCTGGATTTGCTCACCAGGTGTACGAGACGGTGGGCAAGCAGGACATCGCGATCAAGGACGGCGCGTTCAGCGGCTCGATCACGCTTAAGGAAGCGGGCTCCTACTGGATCGCGATCAATAGCCCTGCGTATATTCCCTTCCCGGAGAGCGGGCTTTCGGCTACCCGTTGGGCGGATTTTTTCGTAGAAGCGAAGTAGAGAGGGAGCATTCTTCGATAGACTATAAGGGTTCAAACCCGCGATTTGCAGGTAAGGGATTAGACGAACGATTGCGATCGCGCGTCTCCGCAGCCGGCCATCGGGCACCCGAGCCGAGGAAGAGGGGCGCGCATGCTCATCATAAAAGCAAAGGAGCTGAGTTCCATGTCGCAGCACGAGCAGATGAACCTGAATCTAAAATTGGATGAAGCCGGTCGCGCCGCGGACACGGAGGCATCCGCAGGAGACATCGTCCTCTACGAGATGCCGGGCTTCGAGGCCGTCGGGTTGAAGTGGGAAGGAACGTTCGCAGGCGCGGAGGCGGGCGAAATCCGGGATCTTCAGGACGAGTTAAAGAGGCAGCTGGACAAGATTCCAAAGTTGACGCAGCCCGATATTTTGCTTGGCCTCTCGTCCCATGTGGTTAAGGAAGGCTTCTTGCATTACGCCGCCGTGGAGGTGCCGGAAGGCGCCGCGGTGCCGGGAGACATGATCCGCATCGAGGTGCCCGCGCTGACCTGCGCCAAATACGAGCATAAGAAAGGGCAGTCCATCGGCCTGTCCTATAGCAATATGTACGCCTGGATCGAGAAGCAAGGCTACAAGGCGGCGGGCGGCGAATTCACGCATATCGAGCTGTACCCGATGGCGCAGGATTCGCACGATCCGAACCCTGCCTTCACGATTCTCATCCCGATCTCTTGACGGCCAGCGAATAGCGAGCGGTATACCCGCTTCTCGTTTCCGCTTGCGGCCTGTTGCCGCCGGAGCGCGCGTCTTGCGCGTCCGGCGGTTTTTTCGTTTGTCCGCGGTCTTTTTCCGCTCATTCCTTGCTTGGCTCCGCCGACTACTTTCCTTGTTTCTGGATATCCTACCCTTTTAGAAGACCGCGGGCAAAAGCGCGGCGGCGAATCGAATCTTGGGCGAGGGGTGATCGCGGTGGGAATCCTGTCTCTGTTCGGCGGCAAACACAAGCGAAAGTCCCAACGGCCAAGCGGAAATCCAGGGAGCCAAGCGCTTCCCGACGAGCCGTTCGCGACCGATCTGCGTTCGAATCTGGACAAGCTGAGCGAGCTTTTCCCCGACACGCTGGATCTGACCGTGCGGCGTCTCCATATCCGGGCAACGGGCCAAGATGCCGCATTGGTCTACATCGACGGACTGACCGACAAGATCGATATCAATACCAGTATCATAAGGCCGCTTCTCATGCAGACGGGAATAAGCGGAGAAATACCGATCGAGATCGGTCGCATGATTCGAATCTACGGCTGGAACGATCTGACCGTCGCCGTCCTGAAGGGAAGCAGCGTACTCCTGGTCGAGGGCTCGGACGAGGCGATCGTCATGCGCACGGGCGGCTGGCCCCAGCGGAATCCGACCGATCCCAAGATGGAGACGTCGCTGCGGGGCGCGCAGCAAGGCTTCGTCGAGACGATCGAACAGAATATCGCGATGATCCGCCGCTATCTGCCGAACCGGGAGCTGAAGTTTAAAAATTTCAATGTCGGGCGTCGGGGAAATACGCAAGTGTCGATCGCTTATCTGGAGGACGTCGCCAATCCGGATATTCTCCGGGAGCTGGAGGACCGGATCGGGCGGCTGGACATCGATCTTATCATCAACACGGGCGAGCTGGCCGAGCTGATCGAGGACAATCCGTACTCGCCTTTTCCCCAACTGATGATCACCGAGCGACCCGATGCGGCAGTCTCGCAGATCGCTCAGGGACGATTCGTCGTACTCGTGGACCGTTCTCCGACCGTGCTGATCGGCCCGTCTTCTTTCGTCACGTTCTTTCAAAATATCGACGACTACAGCACGCGCTGGTCCATCGCGACCTTTATCCGCATGCTCCGCTTCCTTGCGTTTTTTATATCGATTTCCCTGCCTGCCTTCTATATCGCGGTCACGTCGTTCAACTTCGAGCTCGTCCCGATCAAGCTCCTGATCACGATCGGCACGTACCGGGGGACCGTGCCGTTCGCCCCGTTCATCGAAGCGGCCTTCATGGAGCTGACGCTCGAGATGATCCGCGAAGCGGGCGTCAGGCTGCCGTCGCCGATCGGCCAGACCGTCGGCATCGTCGGCGGCATCGTCATCGGGCAGGCGATCGTGCAGGCCGGCCTAATCAGCAATATCATGGTCGTCGTCGTCGCATTCACCGCCATCTCCTCGTTTATTCTGCCTAACCTGGATATGGTGGCCGCCGTTCGTATCATCCGCTTTTCTTTCATGGTGGCCGCCTCCTTGTTCGGTATATTCGGGCTGCTGGTCGGCTTGATGATTCTCGTCGGCCACATGATTTCCCTAGAGACGCTCGGCACGCCGTTCAGCACGCCGTTCGCGCCGATGCGATTTTCCGATTGGCGGGATACCGTCGTGCGCAGCCCGCTCTGGAAGCTGACGCGCCGCCCGGTAGGCGCGCATCCGATCCAGACCCGCAGGCAAGGAGACAATCGTCCGAAAGGAGACGGATGATGAAGAAGTACGCCTTCAATGAGATCACGACGATGCAGTTTATTTTTATTATTAGCGGCATAGCCATTAGCTACGGGTTCATCGAGATTCCCCAAGTTCTGTACAATGGCGCGGGGAACAGCGGGTGGATCACCCTGATTTTCGGTTCGTTGACGACGACGGCTGCGAATCTGGTCATCGTGCAGGTCATGAAGAAGATGCCCGACGGGACGATTCTCGAGCTGCTCGCCAAGTATGCGGGCAAGTGGGTCGGCCGGGCGGCGGCGATCGTCTTGTCCGCGTACTTTCTCTACTTCGCCTATGGCGGCATCGTCTATTCGACGCGCGTCATCAAAGCCCGCATCTTGCAGGAAACGCCGGCCTACATGACGCTGATTATGCTTCTTATCCCCGCGTATGTCGTCGCGCGCGGCGGCATTCGCATCGTCGGACGTTATGCGGAGGTCTCGATGGGGCTGTCGCTGTGGATCCCGCTTGTCTTCATGGTCGTGTGGGGGCATACGC
Organism: Cohnella sp. OV330; assembly: GCF_900112065.1. GTDB lineage: Bacteria > Bacillota > Bacilli > Paenibacillales > Paenibacillaceae > Cohnella. The sequence continues at coordinate 232,972 of NZ_FOKE01000011.1, read as the reverse complement.
ATTGGCTTTATTTGCTGCCCGTGCTGCCTGAAGGATGGCGGCCGGTTCTGACCGCCGTGCCGAGCACGTTTTTCTACTTTCTCGGCTTCGGCGCGACCGCCTTTCTCTACCCTTTTCTCAAAAACAAAGAAAAGGCGGCGCTCGGCGTATGCTGCTCGCAGCTGATCACGCTGCTTGCCTACCTATTCATCACGCTGCTGAGCTTCGCTTTTTTCAGCCCGGGCGAGATTACGAAGATCAATCAGCTGTCGATTTATATGCTGAAAGCCGTCGAGCTCCCTTTTCTCGAACAGGTGGAGGGCTTGTTTATCGTGCTCTATCTGTTTATTTTTTCGATGTCCTGGATTCCGCTCTTCCTGCTCTCCTCTTTTTGCATGAGCTGGCTGGCCGGGCGGGCGGATCATCGGATCTTTTTGAGAATCCTATTGGCCGGAACGGCCGTGTTTTCCTACTTTTACGTTCCAAGCTTCAACGTCACTTATGAGATGGGGGATTGGCTCGCAAAATTCGGCATGGCCATCGAATATGCGGCTCCAGTGCTGCTCCTGGGCTATCTACTGCTGTACGACGCGATTCGCGGACGGCGGAGGCTGTCGTGAAGCGGATTGTGCATGCGCTGGGTATATCTCTGCTATCGCTCGGGCCGCTGACAGGCTGCTTCGACCGGGTCGACTTGGAGGATGCTTCGCTGTCCCTCGTCGCGGGCGTCGACATCACGGAAGATCATCGGACGATGAGCTATACGTCCATCCCGGTGTTCAGCAAGGCCGAGAAGAAGAGTCAGGAGCTCAAGGTCGTCGCGAATACGCAGCGCGAGGGGCGGGGCAAGCTGGACGCCTTTACGGTCGGCACCTTCAATGGCAGGAAGATCAAGGTAATCGCATTGTCGAAACGCTTCGTGCAGGAGACCCCCGACTGGTTCCGTTACATGGACATTTATTTCAGGGATGGAAGAAATCCGATCACGCCAAGGGTAGTCGTATTCGACGGTACGCTCGACCAGCTGTTCTACTACCATTCGCCGAACCAGCCGATTCTCCCTCTCATGCTGATGGGCATGATCAAGTCAGCGTCCGAGCGTTCGGAGACGGTCGACACGACGCTGCAGGAGTTGCACAGACAGATGAACGAGGAGGGTCAGACGCCCTTCCTGACCGAAATGTCGATTAAGCAGGATGCGATGATCGACGGGACGTCGCTGCTAGATCACAAGGGCCGGTATGTCGACATGCTGAGCATGCCGGAGACGGTTCTGCTGCGGATCTTGCAGAAAAACGCGAGGCAGTCCGTCGGTTTTTCTTTGCGCATGCCGTCCAGTCTGACCGGATCCACGGCGAATGAGGATTGGGTTAGCATCGCGACGGAGCGGGTGAAGGTGAAGATCGATTCCGCGTATGCGGGAGGGCGCTTTCGATTCTTCGTAAACCTTCGCTTTTCGGCTAGCGTCGTGGAGAAGCTGTCCGGGTTGGATCTTGACGACCACCAGGGGGGAGCGGAGGCCGCATGCGCGGAGGAGCTTCGCGACAAGTTCGAGGCGTTGATCGCCAAGCTGCAGCGCAAAAAGGTCGACCCGGTCGGGTTCGGCATCTATGCGAGGGCGCATCACTACAAGCGGTTCAAACAGGTCAAGGAGAATTGGGGCGAAGCGTTCGGGCAGTCGGAAGTGAAGGTCCGCGTCAGCGTCGGTTTTGCCGACGAAGGCTCCGTTAAATGAGACTCGGCAATAGATCGGGCATTAGATTCGGCGCTTAATAAGTCAAAACCGCCCTCCCGACGCGACGTCGGACAGGGCGGTTTCCTCTATGTGCAGGGGGTGGTGTGAACGAAACTAGTCTATTAAAGTGGCAGGACGCCGGCTTCCGAATTTTCGCCGAGGTCCGCCTCAAGTTCGGGAACGGCCGCGAGCATCCGCATGCTTCAAATCCTGACCATCTATCGAGCAAAACTACACGACAGAGATCAATAACCTCTCGTCGTTCCGCCTATCGCGCAAATGTGCAGGATTTCCTCCTAAAACACGCTGGATCTCGCTCAAAGAGGCGTGCTACCACGCACATTTGCGCGATAGATCGTAAAAACCCGCCATCCTGGCTTTGAATGATGTATTTTTGCAGGATGGCACGAAGTTTGTTAGCCTTCGGTCGTAGCCGTTGCGGAAGCCGAGGTGCCGGAAGCAGCGTCGGAAGCGGCAGCGTCCGACCGAGCCTTGCCGCCCTTGCCATGGGCGCCGTCGTGGCCGGTGAACGTACGGCTCACGATCCGGGTCGCCTGGTCGGCGAGTTTGGCCTTCTGAGCGTCGTACGCCGTCTGCGTGATTTTGCCGTCCGCGAGACGCTGGTCGAGCGCCGCCGCGAGAAGCGTGACGACTTTGGCCGTGACCGTATCGACGGCGACGCCCTTTTCTCCGGCCAAGTCCGAGAGCGACTTGCCGGCTTCAAGCTGCGTGGACAGCTCGTCCGTCGTCAGCCCAAGCAGGGAGGCGATATCGGCGTTGTCCTTCAGGTCGAGACCGCCGAAGCCACCGCGTCCGCCCCCAAACCCGCCTTGCCCGCCTTTGCCGCCGCCCTTGCCGGAGAAGGCGCCGGTCAGCGCATCCGCCGCCCGGTCGGCGAGGGTCGCCTTCTGCTCGTCATACTGCGTCTGCGTGATCTTGCCGTCCGCCAGACGGCTGTCCAGCTGCGCGGTCATCGCCGAGAGGATCAGGTCCTGCACCTTCTGCGCGTCGACGCCCTGCGCAGAGGCGATATCGGACAGCGTCTTGCCGGCCGCAAGCTGCGTCTTGAGCTCGTCCTCGGTCAGGTTCAGCAGCGCGGCGAGCTCCGCGCTGTTCCAGCCGGCTCTGAAGCCGCCGCCTCTGTGATGTCCGTCGCCTTTAACCTGCGTGGACTGCGCGGTCGAGGTCGCCGATTGAGTCTGCGCGGTCTTAGCGGTCGTCTTCGTCGTGGCGGCGAACGCGCTGCCTACGGAGACGGCGCTGCCGAATACGGCGACGGCGAGGGCAAGGGAGGTGACGGCGAGCTTCTTATGCTTCTTCGGATTCATCATGGTAGATCCTCCTAAGGTAGATGTTGTTATCGTTCTTGAATCCATCATAGCCCGCTTGCCTGAATCTCCCGTGAACCCTCGCTGAACGCTTCCTGAGAATAAAAAAGACGGACCCCGACGCTTCGCCGAAGCGCAGCAGGGTCCATCCGTCGTTCATTTCATATCGAGATCCCGATCCTTATGTTAGAAAAACCGCTCCAGCTCGGCCTTGATCGCCGCGTTCGAGCCGCCGACCTGCTTTTGGTGCTGCGGCTTGCCGAACAGCGCGCCGATCTGCTCCGGATACGTCTGCTCGATGCCGCGCAGGCGGATCGACTCGTCGAACTTGGCCGGGTGGGCCGTGGAGAGCGCCACCGTGACCTCGCCTTCTTCGGTCAGGCGATCGCTCGCCGCGACGCCGCAGGCCGTATGCGGATCGAGGAGATAGTCGTACTTGGCGAAGTAGTCGCCGATCGTATCGAGGCACTCGTCGTTCTTGACGCCGTAGGCGGCGAAGTCGGCTTGCACTTGGCCGATCCGGTCGGAAGGGATGACGATGCTGCCTTCGGTCGTGAACTGCCCCATGAGGCGGGAGACTTCGACGGGATCCTCTCCGTACAGGTAATACAGGTAGCGCTCGAAGTTGCTCGCCACCTGGATGTCCATCGACGGGCTGTGCGTGCCGCGGAACTCGCCGGGCTGATACACGCCTTCGTTCACGAAGCGCTCGAGGATGTTGTTCTCGTTGGTCGCGAGGATGAGCTTGCCGATCGGCAGTCCCATGCGCTTGGCCAGATAGCCCGCGAAGATGTCGCCGAAGTTGCCCGTCGGGACGCTGAAGTTCATGCGCTCGGACTGCCCTTGCTGGGCGAGCTGAAGGTATGCGTAGAAATAATAGACGGTCTGCGCCAGGATGCGCGCGATATTGATCGAGTTGATGGCGCGCAGATGATACTTGTGCTTGAACGCGACGTCGGCGAACAGCTCCTTGATGATGCGCTGGCAGTCGTCGAACGTGCCGTCCACGGCCAGGTTCAGCACGTTGGCGTCGTCCACGGTCGTCATCTGCAGCTCCTGCACCTTGCTCACTTTGCCCGACGGATGAAGGATGCAGATGCGGATGCCTTCTTTGCCGCGCACACCTTCGATCGCCGATGCGCCCGTATCGCCCGAGGTCGCGCCGAGGATGTGGATGATCGAATTCGTCTGCTTCGACACGTACGCGTACAGATTGCCGAGGAACTGCAGCGCGATATCCTTGAAGGCGAAGGTAGGGCCGTGGAACAGCTCGAGCACGTACAGCCCGTTGTTGATCCGGCGCACCGGCGTCACGTCGGCGTCGCGGAACGTGCCGTAGCTGTCCTCGACCAGCCGCTGCAGCTCGTCCTTCGGGATCTCGTCTCCGATATATAAGGTGAAGATCTCGAGCGCCAGCTCCGCGTAGGTGAGCTTGCCCCATGCCTGCAGCGTCGCGGCGTCCACTTGCGGCACAGCCATAGGCACGAGCAGGCCGCCGTCGTCCGCCAGTCCCATCAGAATCGCGTCGATAAAGCCAAGGGGAGCCACCTGGCCCCGGGTGCTGATATATTCCATCTCGATCCCCTTATCCGTGTGAATGTTTGGTCTATTGTATCAAAAAAGAGGGGCAATGCCCACAATGTATCGAACCTCGTCGCAAGATTCGACGTATTTATGATACGATCAATTGGACAGACCATGCGCGTCGCCGGGAACCGGGCAGGGCGGGCGAACAAAGAGCTAACGGAGTCGATCATCTATGGGAACCCCCTATTCCGCCATACTAACGCTAATCATCACGGCCGGCGTCATCAACGTGCTCATGGGCATTTACGCGCTGTCGGGCCGCTCGAAGGTGTCCATGGTAAGGACGTTCGTCGCCTTCAGCCTGATGTCGGCCATCTATACATTCGGATCCGCGCTGGAGCTGGCCGCGGGCTCCCTCGAGGAGATTATCCTCTGGATCAAGATTCAGTACCTGGGCATGCCGTTCCTGCCGCCGCTTAACCTGCTCCTGATCATGTACTTCCTCGGCATGGAAAAGTATTTGAAGCGCTCGCTGCGCATCAGCCTCTTCATCGTGCCCGCGATCACCCTGATCCTCGTCATGACGAACGAGGCGCATCACCTTTATTACCGGGATATCGTGCTGCGCCCGGACACGCTCACCCCCAAGGCGGATCTGGTCGCGGGACCCTGGTATCTCATCGCGGGCGCCTATACCTTCGGCTGCATGATCGGCGGCGTCGTGCTGCTGCTCGTCCAGTGGCGGCGCAAGAAGACGTACCGCTTCCAGCTCGTCACGCTGCTGATCGGACTGCTCCTCCCCCTCGTCGGCGACTTCTTCTACCTCGGGGGCGTGACGCCGGACGGCGTGGACCCGATTCCCGTCATCATGACGGTGACTTCCGCGGCTTATATGTGGGCGCTCGCGTCCCGAGGCCTGTTCCACGTCGTGCCGATCGCCCGGGACAATTTGTTCGAGAGCATGCGCGACGGCGTCCTCGTGCTCGACATGGAGGACCGGCTGGTGGACTACAACGCGGCAGCCGCGACGATCATCCCCGAGCTGGCGGCGCCTGACATCGGGCATCGGCTGGACCGGCTCTGGCGGCAGCATACGGACGCCGCGCTCCTGTCCCGGGATGCGGGGGGCGAAGCGATGGCCAAGGCTTCGGACGGCGCGGATATCCAGGAGATCCCGTGGACGGTGGAGGACCGGTCGTACCATTACCAGGTACGTACGTCGATCGTGCGCAACCGTGGCGGGCTGGAGGCGGGCAAGCTTATCGTCCTGATCGATATCACGCAGCGGGTGCAGCTGCAGGAGCAGCTGCGCCAGATGGCTTATTACGACGGCCTGACGGGCGTCTACAACCGGGCGCGCTTCATGAGTCTGGGCACGTCGATGCTAAGCGAGGCCGAGAGCGCCGGCGAGCCGATGGCCGTCATTCTTTTCGACATCGACCACTTCAAGCGCATCAACGATACGTACGGGCACGATGTCGGCGACCAGGCGCTGCTCCATATCGCGGATCTCTGCCGGCGCGCGCTGCGGACGGAGGATCTGCTCGCGCGGTACGGCGGCGAAGAGTTCGTCATCGCGCTGCCCGGCTTGACCGCGGCGCGAGCGGAGTCCGCGGCGCATCGCATCCGGCGCGAGCTCGCGGCGCAGGCCTTGGACGTGCCGGGCGGCGAGCTGCGGATGACGGCGAGCTTCGGCATCGCGTCGATGGAGAGACTGGCGGACGGCGCGCGGACGGATGCGGTCGAAGGGGCCGGCGCGGATGCAGGGACCAAGCTCAAGCGGCTGCTGAAGCAGGCGGACCTGGCGCTGTACGCCGCCAAGCAAGGCGGGAGGGACGCGGTGCGACTGGCCGAGGTCGGCGGCGCGAGCGCTTGATGTTCCACGTGGAATAACCGTGGAATTTAATGGTAGGCGTGGGGCAAGCCATGATATAATCTTCGCAAATCGAAGCGGAGGGATCGCACTTGATGCGCAGCGGCAATCCAACATTGAACGACAAGTCATTTGAAAGGCAGGGCCAGGCTTACGGCCGGGATACGATGACGATCGACGGCACGGTGAACAAAGCGTTCATCATGCTCGTCCTGCTGATGGCAGGCGCCTTCGTCGCCTGGAACAACTACTTCGACGGCGGCAACGTCATTCCGTTCGCGGTCGGCGGAGCGATCCTCGGATTCGTGCTGGCGCTCGTCATCAGCTTCGCGCCGAAGACTGCGCCGTATCTCGCGCCGGTCTACGCGGTGGCGGAGGGTGTCTTCCTGGGCGCGATATCGGCGAATTACGAATCTTACTACGACGGCATCACGCTCCAGGCTGCGCTGCTGACGATGGGGATCTTCGTCGCGCTGCTGCTTGCTTACAAGACGCGGCTGATCAAGGCGACCGAGAACTTCAAGCTCGGCGTGTTCGCGGCGACGGCCGGCATCGCGATCGTGTACCTGCTGAGCTGGGTGCTCGGCATGTTCGGCGTGACGGTGCCGTACCTGCACGACAGCACCCCGCTCGGCATCGGCATCTCCGCCTTCATCGTCGTCATCGCGGCGCTGAACCTCGTGCTGGACTTCGACTTCATCGAGAACGGCGCCCGTCAAGGCGCGCCGAAGTACATGGAGTGGTACGGCGCGTTCGGACTGCTGGTGACGCTGGTGTGGCTGTACCTGGAGATCGTCAGGCTGCTGGCGAAGATTCGGAGCCGGGATTAGAAGCTCGGACGCAGGATGGGAAAGCAAGCAGAAAGCTCGTGCCAGGGGCACGGGCTTTTTTCGTTGAGCGGGTTGGGGGCGGTGGTTCGCCGTTGTGCGAAAGTATCGCATAACTCCGAGGTAATCCGTCGCTCAGGGCGCCGTTGTGCGATGATACCGCATAACTCCATGGCAAACTGTCATAAAAGGCGGAGTTGTGCGGCAGTGCCGCACAACGTCGTGAACAACTATCGTTCGGAGCCGTGTTGTGCGGTAAAAACGTGTATCTCCGTGGCAAACTTTAACTGGGGCAATCGCCCTGCAAAAAAATTGACAAAAACCGGCCGGCGGCAATGCCCGTTTGCGCTTATCGGCACTTTCGTGCGCGCCTCGGAGGCGGCGATAGTGTGCTAACGGCGCTTCTCGGTACCTCCTTGAGGGCCGCGGAACAGGCGATAGTGTCTGATGGCGCTTATCGGTATCCTCTTGAGGGCCACGGAGGCGGCGATAGTGTCTGATGGCGCTTATCGGTACCCTCTCGCGGGCCGCGGAGGCGGCGATAGTGTCTAATGGCGCTTATCGGTACCCTCTCGAGCGCCGCGGAATGCGATAAAACCGCATCTCTCCGCGACAAACCGACGCCCGAGCGTCTCCCGCTATCGATTTCCATGCGCCTTTCGGTCGGGGAGGTCGAACGAAACCGTCGTGCCTTGGCCCGGCTGGCTGACGATGCGAAGACCTTCGCCGTACAGGCGCTTTAGCCGGCGGTTCGTGTTGTACAACCCGACGCCGCGTCCGGCGGAGGCAGGCTGCGTCAGGGCGCGCTTCGCCTGTTCGTCGGTCATGCCGACGCCGTCGTCTCCGACTTCGATGCGGACCCGGCCGTCGGCCCGCAGGATGCGGATGCGCACGGCGCCGCCCCCGCTCTGCTTCAATACGCCATGCTTGACGGCATTCTCCACGAGCGGCTGAATCGACAGCGGCGGGACGAGCGGCTCGAGGCCGGGCTCCGTCTCCCAGCTGACCTTCAGCCTGTCCCCGAAGCGTTCGCGCTCGATGAACAGATAGGCTTCGGTCAGCCCGATCTCATGGGACAGCACGACCATCTCCCCGGTATTGATCGAGTCGAAGCTCATGCGGAGGAACGAGGCAAAGGCATGTCCCAGCTCGCGCATGCGGTCGGGATCGGTCTCCCCCAGAGAGATCATGGAATTGAGCGTATTAACGACGAAGTGCGGCCGGATCTGGGCTTGCAGATACGCGGCCTCCATTCGCAGCCGCTCGCTGGCGGAGCGCTTAAGCGCGACAAGGGCGCGGATGCGGTACCGCAGCTCCGTCGCATCCACCGGCTTGGCGACGTAGTCGCTCGCCCCCGCCTTGAAGCCCGCATAGATGTCCGAAGGCTGGCTGCGCGCGGTCAGGAGAAGAATGGGGAGCTCCGACATATCGTAGCGCTCTCTCGCCTGTCGGGTCAGTTCGTAACCGGACATGCGCGGCATCATCACGTCCGCGATGAGCAGATCCCACCGCCGTTCGCCCAGCATGGCGAGGGCTTCCGGCGCGGCGTGGGCGAACGAGACGTCGTAGGGCTCGCTCGAGAGGATGCCGGCAAGGACATTCAGGTTCACCGGATCGTCGTCGACTGCGAGAATCCGCGCGCGGCCTTCCGGAGGCAGGTACAGCGCCGCGGCAATGTCTGAGGCAGCAACCTCCGAGGCGGCGGTCTCCGAAGCGAGGATCTCCGAAGCGAGGCTCTCCGAAGCAGCGATCTCCGAAGAGACCGTCGCCGCCGCTTCGTCGTCCGCTCGCGCAGCCGACGTCTCTGCGCCCGCCTCCGAGAAGGAGGCCGTCGCGAATGGCACGGAGGCGGGCAGCGCCGCGGCCGTCTCGGAGAGGGAAGCTGCCGAGCCTAGCGGCAGATCAATCGAAAACACCGATCCGCTGCCCGGCGCCGACCGCACCGACAGCGTGCCCCCGTGCAGCTCCGCGAGCTGCCTGGAGATGCTGAGGCCGAGCCCGATGCCGTCGCCATGGTCGCCGGCACCCTGCTCGTAACGCCGGAAGACGCGGTCCTGCGTCTCCTGGTCCATGCCGCTGCCGGTGTCGGACACCGAGACGAAGACGCGTCCGTCCCGCAGTTCAGCGGTCACGGAGACGACGCCTTCGTCGGTGAACTTGACCGCGTTGTGCAGCAAATTATATAGAATTTGCACGATGCGCTGCTCGTCCGCGAGGACTGCCGGCAGCGTGTCCGGAATGTCCGACCGCAGCCGTACGGTCTTGCTCTCCGCGAGAAAGCTCAGCATGTCCAGCACGCCCGGCACGATCGACTGGATGCGCATCGGCGCGATCCGCAGCTTGACCCCGCCGTCCTGCAGCCTGGCGACGTCCAGCAGGTCGTTCAGCAGATGCGACATGCGGCGGCTGACGCCGACGAGCAGGTCCATATCCTTCAACGCGCCCTCGCTGAGCCGGCCGCGCTCCTTGGCCATCACGGTTTCCGCGATGTTCATGATGCCGTGCAGCGGCGTGCGCAGCTCGTGCGACGTATTGGCGAGGAACTCGTCCTTGAGCTTGTCGGCGGCCCGCAGGCGTTCGTTAAGCTGCGCGTTCTCCCTCGCGTTGCGGAAGTAGACCTGGAACCAGTAGGACGAGAAGCCGATGATCGCCACGATGACGTCGATCGGATAGTACATGGGCGTGAAGCCGATGATGCCCCAGACGACGCTCGACAGCACGGCCAAGCCCGCGGCCATAAGGAACACGGAGCCTTCGTCGTTGCGCTTGCGAGCGTACATCCGGCCGATGAGCCAGGCCATCCTCGCGAACGGCACGAGATAGAAGGCGCCGAATACGTGATAATGCCGAGAAGCGTATACCCAAGGGGACGGAGCGATCGCGATGAACGCCGTGTAGGCGCACAGCGCGGCGGTAAAGACACGGGAGCCGGTCTTCCATGGGGGCTCCGGAAGGAACCGTTTGTAAAGCTGGAGGATCAGATAAGACAGCCACATGTAGGAGAGCAGCCGAATCTTGAGTCCCCAGGCGAAGTCGAAATTCAGCCAGAGCAGAAGCAAGTTGTCGTGATCCGAAGTCACGGTCAGGCCGGCGGCGAACGTGAGCAGGCTGAAGAGCAGGAACGTGGGATTGCGACGGTTGAGCATATACAGCGTGAAGGCGTATAAGCCGTGGAGCAGCAGGACGACGAAGGTGATCATCTGAAAGCCGATCGAATACCACCTGATATAGTCGATCGAAGACTGCGCGCCGAATATGACGGAGCGGGTGAAGCCTCCCTCAAAGGGCTGTTCGAAGTTGGACACCTGCACGAGCAAGTCGATCTCCGTCGCGCCGGTTGCATCGTAGGTCGAGGTAAAGGAGATGCTCTTCGGCAAATAGGCGTCTTTGGTCGTACCGACCCGGCCGATCGTTCCCTCCGTAAATCCGTTCATCGACACGCGGGATACGGACTGGACGCGGCTGAGCCACGCCGTGACCGGCTTCTTCAGCGGATCGGTCAGAATGCGCAGCCTGTAGGTGCCGTAGCCGTAGGAGGGCGCTCCCTCATGGGCGTCCAGTGCGCGTCGCCAGTCTCCAGGCACCCGAATAGGACGGGACTCGTACGTCTCCGCCCTGGCTTCTTCCTCGGAGAGGAGGCGGGAAGGGTAAAAAAGCCACTCGCCGTCCAGCGCGAACGGCGGCGAGGCTTCCAGATCGACGCCGCGCAGATCGAGCACGCCGTCTTCGATGACGGGATGCTCGATCGGGAAGAAGAGATGCGTCCAGGACCATCTAAGTCCAAAGAGGAGGGCGAAGAACAGCGCGGCGACGGCGATATATTGACGAGTGGATAACGGTTTACGTGTCATAAGTGTCATAACGTGCAAGATTCGACAAAGCCCCGCGAATCTCCTAGCGGCAGGCTTATTTTTTTGCTTCGAGCGGGAGCGTCACCGTGAACGTCGTCCGCTCGCCGGGCGCGCTCTTGGCGGAGATCCGGCCGCGATGCTGCTCGACGATCGACTTGGCGATGGCGAGGCCGAGGCCGTAGCCGCCCTGCTTGCGCGAACGCGAGGCGTCGGCACGGTAGAAGCGGTCGAAAATGCGGTCCACGTGCTCCGCGGGAATGCCCGCGCCGGTGTTCGAGACCGCGAGCTGGATCTGGTGATGCTGCTTCTTGAGCGTCAGCGAGATCTCGCCCTTGGGCTCGTTGTACTTGACCGCGTTGTCCAGCAGGATCATGACGACCTGCTTGAGCTGCTCGGCGCTGCCGACGGCGGTCAGGCCGGGCTCGACGTCGTACGCGAGCGCGAGATCCTGCTCGAAGATGACGGCCTCCATCGTCAGGAGGACGCCTTCCACGGCGTCGCTGACGTCGAACGGCACGAAGATCGTCCGCGCGCGGGCATCCTCCATCTCGGTCAGATACAACAGATCGTTGGTCAGCGTCTTCATGCGCTCGGTCTCCGACTTGATATGATGCAGCCACTTCGCTTGAGAGGCGATCGTATCGCCCTCGTTGGCGAGCAGCACGTCGGCGTTGGTGTTGATGACGGCGAGCGGCGTCTTGAGCTCGTGGGAGGCGTCGGCGATGAACCGCTTCTGCTTGTCGAAGGCGTCCCGTACCGGCGCGATCGAGCGTCCCGCGAAGTAACGGCTCGTGCCGTAGATAACCGCCAGCATGACGAGCGCGACCGCCGAGAAGGTATACACGAGATTCGTGAGGATCTTCTGTTGGGCGGTCATGTCCATATAGGAGACCGTATATCCTGACGGACCGGGCTCCACGCTGTACGCCCAACGCGTGTCGCTCAGCGTGAAGCGTCCGCTGTCCACGGGATCCCCCTTCGCCTTTTTCAGCACCGCGGCATAAAATTCGTCGTCCATGTCGTAGCGGGAGTCCGTGGAGACCAGGTTCCACGACGCGTCCGTCCGCAAGGCGAAGGATACGGAGCGCTCCGCGAATGGACCCATGCCGCCGTCGGCCATCTGCTGCGGAGGCCGGCTGCCGTCCTGTCCCTGCCGCTGCTTGCCCCCGTTCATGGCGTCGCCTTTATGGTAGAAGTCCGCGACGCGGTGCAGCTCCATGTCGATGTCCCGCTTGGTGTTCTGGTACGTGATGATATAGATAGAAGCGAAGGCCACGAGCATGATGATCGTGATGATGACCATGTTCATAAGGAGAAACCGATTGCGCAGCCGGTTGAACATCAGTCCGCCGCCTCCAGTACGTACCCGACGCCCCGTATCGTGCTTATGCGCGCCGACGCGTTCAGGAAGGTCAGTTTTTTTCGCAAAAAGGAGATGTAGACCTCCACGTTGTTGTGCTCCGCGTCCGAGTCGAAGCCCCACAGCTTCTCGATGATCTGCTCCTTGCTCGTCACCGCCTGCCGGCGCGAGATCAGCAGCTCCAGCAGCTCGCTTTCCTTCAAGATCAGCTTCAGCTCCTTGCCCTTGCACGACAGCTTGAGCGTCGACGCGTTGAGCTCGAGATCGCCGAACCGCAGCCCGTCGTCCGGGATGACGGCCTCGCCCTTGCGCCGCAGCGCTGCCCGGATCCGCGCCAGCAGCTCGCCCGTGACGAACGGTTTCGCGATATAGTCGTCCGCCCCGTAGTCGAGCCCCGCGATCTTGTCGTCGGTCTCGCCTTTGGCGGTGAGCATGATGACGGGCGTCTGCACGCCTTGCTCGCGGAGCGTCCGCAGCACCTCGATCCCGTCCATTTCAGGAAGCATGATATCGAGCAGCAGCAGGTCGTAGATGCCGCTCATCGCGTTGTCCAGCCCCGACTGTCCGTCGTGCACGGTGTCTACGGAATAGTGGTTTTTGCGAAGAATCTGCGAGAGCGCCTCCGCCAGATGCACCTCGTCTTCTACGATGAGTATCCTCATGGTCGTCCGAACCCCTTCGTCTATCGTCTTGCCCTTAATTGTAGGGAGAAAACCTTTAATCAACCTTAATCGTACCACTGCGGCGCGCCGGACAATAAGTTTTTACACTGCGTTTACAATTTAAGATTCGTTAAAGGTTCCCCCGCTAAGCTTGAGTCATGGAAGGGCGAGGCAGTCGCCGACAAGGAAGGGAGCGCGGGCGCATGGCGATCGAAGTTTTCAACCGCTACGAGAACAAATACCTGATGGACACGAAAGCCTTCTACGGCATCTACAACCGCCTGACGGCATACATGAACCTCGACGCGTACAACAAGGACGACAAGTTTTACTCGATCAGCAACCTTTATTACGATACCCCGCAGCACACGCTGATCCGCGCGAGCCTCTCGAAACCGAAGTATCGGGAAAAGCTGCGGATCCGGGCTTACGGCGTGCCGGAGCCGGACGCGAAGGTGTACCTGGAGCTGAAAAAGAAGGTGTTCGGCCTCGTGAACAAGCGCCGGACGTCGCTGAGGCTTGGCGAAGCGTACGAATTCGTCCGGACGGGCCGGCCGCCGGCCTTCCGCGAGGGGATGAACAAGCAGGTCATCGCGGAGATCGAGTACTTCCTGTCGCGGTACGAGCTGGTGCCGATGACGTATCTGGCGTACGACCGGATCGCTATGTTCGCGAAGGACGGCCGGGATCTGCGGATCACGTTCGATACGAACATCCGGTCGCGGCGGCATGACCTGGCTCTGGAGGCTGGAGACCACGGCGAGCAGCTGATGGAGAAGGGCCAGTGGCTCATGGAAGTGAAGGCGGAGAAGACGGTGCCGGTATGGCTGTCGAGGCTGCTGTCGGAGCTGTCGATGTACCGGACGGGCTTCAGCAAGTACGGCAACGAGTACAAGAAGTCGATCCGCTACGCAGGCAAAGTGCCGGAGCTGTACGCGGCTGGCGCCGGCGGGGTTGACGTCAACGCGATGGAACGGACGCAAATGGAAAGGGAGAGATTTTTGCTATGATCGACTCGATATTCAGCACGGTGGCCGCGGATGCGGAGCTGACTTTGACGCATGCGCTGCTCACCTTCGGCATCGCCATCCTGCTGGGAGGCATCATCAGCCTTACTTATATGAAAACGCAAGTCGCTTACTCCCCGAGCTTCACGCTCACGATGATGGTCCTGCCGACGATCGTCGCCATCATCATCCTCCTGATCGGCAGCAACATCGCCCGGGCGTTCAGCCTGGCGGGCGCCTTCTCGATCATCCGGTTCCGAAGCGCGCCGGGCGACTCGAAGGACATCTCCTACGTGCTGTTCTCGATGGCGGCGGGCCTGGCCTGCGGCGTCGGCGCTTATGGCTACGCGGCGCTGTTCACGGTGTGCCTGTGCATCCTGATGTTCGTGCTCAAGGCGGTGGGCTTCGGCGCGAACAGAGCGCAGACCAAGCTGCTGAAGGTCACGATTCCCGAGAATTTGGGCTATGAAGAAGCGTTCGACGAAATCTTCCGGAAATTCGGCGTCGGCTACGAGCTGAAGAAGGTGCGTACGACGGAGCTTGGCAGTCTGTACGAGCTCGTGTATGCGGTCCAGATCGGGCCGCAGACCAGTCAGAAGGAGTTGCTCGACGCGGTAAGGACGCGCAACGGCAATCTGGATATCACGCTCACGATGAACCCGGTCGTGCAGGAGTATTGATCGATTGGTTCGATTAAAGCGCAAGACGATACGCAGCATCATCCTAACCGAGAAGAGGGAATCCTATGAAACATTCGCATCAAGCAAAAGCAATCGCCGTCGCGCTCCTCGCCGCCATGCTGGCCGCAGGCTGTAGCGCAAAGTCGTCGGATGCGGCCGGCGCCGCGTCCGCGAGCACGGTCCAGACGGCGTCCGCCGCGTCATCGGGTACGCCGATCACGCTGGCCAGCGTGAATCTGGACGACAAAGTGACGTTTGATGAGTCAGACACGACTGCGACGTGGTCGGCGGACGGAGCGACGACGATCGCGCTGGACGGCGGCGCGGCGACCGTGACCGGATCGGGCGCGACGGCTCAGGGCGGCGCGGTCAAGATCGCGGCGGCGGGCACGTACGTGCTGAGCGGCACGCTGGACGACGGGCAGATCGTCGTCGAGGCCGGAGACGGCGACGTCGTGCGCCTCGTGCTGAACGGCGCCGACATCACGAACAAGAACGGCTCCGCCATCTACGTCAAATCGGCCGACAAGACGGTCGTGACGCTCGCCGACGGCACGGAGAACGCGGTGACGGACGGCGCGACCTACGCGGATACCTCCGAAGAAGCGCCGACGGCCGCGCTGTTCAGCAAGGACGATCTGACGATTAACGGCACCGGCAAGCTGACCGTCGCCGGCAACGCGAACGACGGCATCGCCGCCAAGGACGATCTGAAAATCGTGAGCGGCACGATCGCGGTCAAGTCGGCGGACGACGGATTGATCGGCAAGGATCTCGTCGCGATCCAGGACGGCGACATCACGATCGACGCGGGCGGCGACGGCATCAAGTCGACCAACGACAAGGACGCGGACAAGGGCTTCGTCGCGATCGCGAACGGCACGTTCAAGATCACGTCCGTGAACGACGGAATTCAAGCGGAGACGGCACTCCTAGTGGCGGACGGCACGTTCGACATCGTGACGGGCGGCGGCGCGGCGGCTTCGACCATCGTGCATACGGAGAATGGGCCGGGCGGCATGGGCGGCGGTTTCGGCGGCGGGCGTCCCGATTGGCAGGGCACGGACGTCGAAATGCCGCAGATGCCTGTGGACGGGCAAATGCCGGCCGACGGACAGCCGCCGACGGACGGCCAAGGACCAGGCTCGAGCGGCGTGACGGATTCGGCGCAAGCGGCGCCTTCGGATAGCGCGACGGCTTCGGACTCGACGGCTTCCGGCGCGGCGGCTTCGAGCGATACGGCTTCGGGTTCAATCGATAAGAGCGGGAACGACGCGGATGAGACGACTGCGGCGTCGTCTGAAGAGACCGAATCGACGAGCGCCAAGGGACTGAAGGCTGGGGGCGACATCGCCGTCGCAGGCGGCACGTTCGCCGTGGATGCGGCGGACGACGCGATCCACGGCAATGCCAACGTCGGCATCTTGGGCGGCACGTTCAGCCTGCAGAGCGGAGACGACGGCATTCACGGCGACGCGACGCTCACCATCTCGGACGGCACGATCGATATCGCCAAGAGCTACGAAGGCATCGAGAGCGCGAGCATCGCGATCGCGGGCGGCGAGACGCACGTCACGTCCAGCGACGACGGCGTCAATGCATCCGCGGGCACCGAGCAGGCGCTGCTAACGATATCCGGCGGCTACATCTACGTGGATGCGGGCGGTGACGGCCTCGATTCCAACGGCTCGGCCGTTATGACCGGCGGCACGGCGATCGTCAACGGCCCGACCAACGCAGGCAACGGTCCGCTGGATTACGACGGCACGTTCGAGCAATCGGGCGGCACGCTGATCGCGGCCGGCGCAGCGGGCATGGCGCAAGCGCCGTCCGAGGACTCGAAGCAGGTATCGCTGCTCATGACGTTCCCGAGCACGCTTGATGCGGGCACCCTGGTCACGCTGACGGACAGCGCGGGCAATGCGGTCGCGACCTTCGCCCCGATCAAGCCGTTCCAGACGCTCGTCTACTCCTCTCCTGATCTGAAATCCGGCGAGAGCTACACGATCTCGACGGGCGGCACGTCCGGCGGCACGCCGAAGGACGGCCTCTATACCGGCGGCGGCACGGCCGGCACGACCAAGGTCGTCACGTTCGAGCTCGGCGACAAGACGACGTACGTGAACGAGTCGGGCATCACGACCGGCGGCGAGATGGGCGGCATGGGCGGCGGTCGCGGCGGCTTCGGAGGCGGCCGGGGCATGGGTCGTCCGGGCACGACCGACGGCACGACCGGCACTGACACGACCGGCACTGACACGACCGGCACGAACGGTACAAGCGGTTCGAGCGGCAGCTCCGCCAGCACAACCGGCGCCAGCACTTAAAAGGCCTTATATACGGTACAAAAAAAAGGGATGAAGCGGCGTTGTCTGCTTCATCCCTTTTTTAGCAGAACGCAAATTAAACTACACTAGCTTTAGAAAGTTCGCCTCGCAGGTTGGATTTGGCATGACCGCTGCAGCAAGCGAGAAAAGCAACGTTACAGAAGCGACGATGGCGCGGGAGCGTGCTGTTAGCGAGAATAGCGCGGTTACAGGAGAAGACCGCCGCTGCATGAGAGAAAAGCAACGTTACAGAAGCGACGACGGCGCCGGAGCGTGCTGCAAGCGAGAAAAGCGCGGTTACAGGAGCAGGACCATGCTGTATGCGAAACGAAAAACCGTCAAGGCGATCCGCGATCCGCTCTGACGGTTTCTTTTTAAAGTCATTTAGTGGATATCGTGCTTCTTGAAGTTGCCGCCCTTGACCTCGGCCACGTCGTAGACCATGACGAATGCGCTCGGGTCGATTTCGTAGATGATTTCTTTCATTTTGCTTTCTTCCAATCGGTTGATGACGCAGGTGATTTCTTTAAACTGTTCGTTCGAGTAACCGCCTTCTACGACATTGTAGGTGGCGCCGCGCCCCAAGCGATCGCGGATCGTCTCGACCATGGTTTCGGGGTGCTTGGAGATGATCTTGAACGTCTTGGCGCCGCTTAAGCCTTCTTCGACGATATGGATTACTTTGGAGGCGATGTAGTAGGCGATGCCCGACATGATCGCGCCCTGCAGACCGAAGACGGTCGAGACGACGATAAACACGAACGCATTCAGGAACAGGATCAGGTCGCTTGTGCCGAAAGGCAGCTTGCGGGACAGCAGCACCGCCAGCATGTCGATCCCGTCCAGCGCGCCGCCGTTGCGCAAGGCCAGACCCATGCCAAAGCCGATAATGATGCCGCCGACGACGGTGACCAGCAGCGTATCCCCTTCCAGAATGGGTTTGATATGATGCATCGTAATCGTGCCGATGGCCAGCGACGCAATGCCCAGCACCGAGTTGATGGCGAAGCTTTTTCCGATCTGCTTGTAGCCGAGAAAAATAAACGGAATGTTCAGAACCGCGATCAACAGACCCAGCGGCAGTTCGATCAGCTCCGATCCTACGATGCTGAGACCGGTCACGCCGCCGTCGGATACGTTGTTCGGAATCAGCACCGCTTCAAGACCATAAGCCGTTATGAATGCGCCGATGATGACGGCTAATCCTCGCAGCGCTTTTCTTAAGACGACAGACTGTTTTTTTCCGCTTCCCAATATCGAGACCTCGTTTCCGAATGATGTACTTCTGTTTTATTTTATCGGATTGCGAGGCGAATATCGAACCGCATGGCGCCGCACGTCGACTGCAGGCGGTACAAGCGGACAAAAAAAAATTTCCAGAATGTAGTCTGCGTTACAGAACCCTTCCCGCATATCGAGTATGATGAAGTCACAGGAATTCAACCGGGAGGGGTTATTAAAATGAACAAGAAGACGGTATTGAAGGCAGCGGGGATCTTCGTAGCGGGTTTGGCGGGCGGGATCGGTCTTATGATGAGCAGCGACGCCTATAAGGCGATCAACGACGCGCTAGGAAATTCGACGAGCAATACGATCTGGCAGCAGAATCTGGCGGGGCAAGGCGCGCTGAAGCAAGTGCAACAGCAGCAGGCGCAGGTCGGAAAGCTCGTTCAGGACGCAGAAACGCTGAAAAAGCAATCGGATCAAGCAGCGCAGAAGAAAGCGGATGAAGCCGCGAAAAAGAATGAAGAGGCAGCATCGGCGCAGCAGCAACAACAAGAACAGATGCAGCAGCAGATGCAGCAGATGATCCAGCAAATTCAGCAAATGCTGCAGCAAATGCAGCAATCCCAGAATGAGACGATCAAAGCGCTGACCAAGGCCTAATCGCCGGCGCCTTCCGTCTCCGACCGGTTCACCTTGTGCCGCACGTATGCGGAGGGCAGGGTGCCGGTTATTTTTTTGAACACCTTGTTAAAATACGACTGCTCGCAAAAGCCCAGGTAATCCGAGATCTCTCTGACGTTCATCTGCGAGGTCAGGAGCAGGTCGCAGGCGGACGCGATCCGGATCTGCTGCATGTAGTCAGTCAGCGTACGGCCCGTCGATTGGCGGTACAGCGCGCTGACGTAGTTCGGCGTCTTCCCAACATGGGCGGCGAGCTCGCCGACAGCGATCGTCCTGCGGTAATGGAGCAGCATGTACGCCTCCAGCCGATAGACGAGACCCGCGGCGGCGCCTTGGGAGGCCGCGGATTCGGACGCCTCCGCGAACAGCGCGAGCAGCTCCAGCAGCGCGGCATGGCAAAGCGCCGGCCGGCAAGGCGACTGCCGAAGCCAGTATTGGACGAGTGCGGCGAAGCGGTTGCGCACGTAGTCGTAGTTATGGGGCCTCGCGACGCGCGCCTGCGGCACAGTCAACAGCGGCAGGCCTTCACCCTCTCCCTCATATTGAAAATGCGCGACGAACATCTCATGCGGCTCCTCGGGCGAATTGGATGCGCTCCGTTCGAGGCCCCTCGGCATGAACAGCATATCTCCCCGGCTCAGCCTGAAGCTCCCCTGCTCCGTCTCGAATACCGCCTGCCCCTCCGTCACCAGCACCGCGATATGGTTATTCGTCCGCGATCGCGGCACCTGCCACCCCGCCTCGCAATGCTCGTAATAAATCGCTACCGGCTCGATCATCGCCCTTTTTCCCCATTTTTCGCGCGCATTCCTGCTTCCTCCCTCTCTCGACACCTGCATGTAGTATAGCAGAGATCGTAATATTTTTCTAAAATATAGATCGTTCTCTCATGCGATATAGAAGGATGAATTCATAATTTATGTAAAAAATTAGATGTAAATGATTGACATGAAAAATTCGGAATGCGATCGGAGGGCAGGTCCGAAGTTTTGGCGGGGCGTGATCTTAAAGGATTTAACCGCATTTGCGTTGCGACAGACGTTGAGGGGAGAACTGAGCTTATATTTCGTGAGAGGATTGCATCAGGAAAGCGCTTACCGATAGTCGGGATGTTAATTGCTGTATGCCGCGACTACGATTAGTGTCAAGTCGAAGGGATCCAATCGCGCCGTTCATCCGGTTCGTCCTACCTCTGCCCTTTATAAAAGTAATCGTAGAATTATTCCAAAAGGAGTTGGAGATCTCATTGTTACGATTCGCCTGTTTGCCTACGATGAAGAAGAGGGTTTTACAAGACGAAGAGGAGGACTTTGAACATGTCTAAAAATTTCCAACGTGCACGCGCGCGTGTCGGCGTCATGACGGTGGGGCACGAACCTTACTGGGAGCAGTTTTCTGGACTGCGAGAGGAGCTCGCGGGTTACGGGCAGGAATTCGAAAACCGGCTGCGCGAGATGGACGTCGAGGTCGTCAGCGCGGGATTCGTCGATACGGTGGACAAGGCGTTCGCGGCGACCGAGTATTTGAAAAAGCAGGACGTCGATATGCTGTTCAGCTTCCTCAGCACGTACGTCACGTCCTCCACGGCAGCGACGCCGATTCTCGGCTTGTCTGTACCGACCGTGCTCGTCGCCTTGCAGCCGAGGCAGCGTCTGGACTACACGAACACGACCACCTACATGCAGCTGGCCAACGACAACATCTGCTCGCTGCCCGAGATCGCGGGCGTGCTCGTTCGGGCGGGGCGGCCGGCGGCCGGTATGATCGTCGGCACGTTGTACGACGACCCTGCGGCCACGGCCGAGCTGCGGTCTTGGTGCCGCGCGGCGAATGCGCGGCGCGCGTTCAAGTACGCGCGGATCGGCTATCTCGGCCATACGTATGAAGGCATGTACGACATGAACTCCGATCCGACCGCTTTCACGGCGTCGTTCGGCGCGCACGTGCAGATGCTCGAGATGTGCGACCTGGCCAAGGCCGTGAATGGTGCCACCCAGCGGGAGATCGACGCCAAGCTCGAAGAGATTCATAGCGTGTTCACCGTCTCCGATCCGTTCATCGATCCGGTCACGCGGCCGATCAAGCCCGAGGATCTCGCCTGGTCCGCGAAGGTCGCGGTCGGCCTCGACAAGCTCGTGGACGAATTCGGCCTGACAGGCCTTGCCTACTATTATAAGGGGCTCGACGACAACGAGTACGAGCGCATCGGCTCCAACATGGTGCTCGGCAACTCCCTCCTGACCGGCAAGGGCATCCCGCTCGCGGGCGAAGCCGACCTTAAGACTTGCGCGGCCATGCTCATCATGGACCGGCTCGAAGCGGGCGGCTCCTTTGCCGAGCTGCATCCGTGCGACTTTAAGGACGACATCGTGCTCGTCGGTCACGACGGTCCGCACAACATCAAGATTGCGGACGGCCGGCCGGTCATTCGGGGGCTGGAGCTGTTCCACGGCAAGCGCGGCTCCGGCATCGGCGTCGAGTTCAGTATCCAGGCCGGGCCGGTCACGCTGCTCAGTATCGGGCAGACGGCGCAGGGCCGCTACAAGATGATCGTCGCCGAGGGCGAATCGATCAAGGGGCCGATCCCGCAGACCGGGAACACCAACACCCGCTGCAGCTTCGGCCGCCCGGTCGCGACGTTCGTCGAGCAGTGGTGCAGCGCGGGCCCGACCCATCACTTCGCGCTGGGCGTCGGCAGCAAGGCGGCGGAGATCAAGCGTACCGCGGGTATGCTGGGGATCGAGGTTCAGGTGATCTAAGCGGTAGGCCAGCATAACGATAGGGCAAGCAAAGCGGGCTTTGCGCCGGGAGCGGCGCAGGGCCCGTTTTTTATGTTTAGCTGCTGTCGCACGGCTTTGTTAGTGAAGTTTGTTCGGGGCGGGGGGTTGATCTTGCGGGTTGACGGTTTCCGCGAAAATGTCGGCTTGCGGCGGAGGGGCGGGGATGGCGATCTGCGGAAAGTTCGCTTTTAAAATCTCCTCCAGATCGCCCCTCGTTAACGGGCGCGCATGCGGCATGAGCTCGTAGCCGAGTTCGCCGTTCGTCTCGATCGTTCCGTACCGCACATCCTGAACGCGCGCGATGCTATCCAGCCGCAGCCGTTTTTCCAGATCGTCCACGGACAGCCGCAGTTTTTTCATATTGGCGGTCAACAGATTGCCGTTTTCGATCACCGGCACCGCCGCGCCTTTTAATACCCTTTCCGCCAGATTCCACTTGAGCGATATCCATTCCAGCAGGTAAAGGACGGCCAGAAACGTAAACACGGCAAACAAGGTCTCCGCCAGTCCTTTACCGGCGACCTCGGAGCCCAGTATCGCGCCGATCGTCAAGAGTACGCCGATCTGAGGGATCGTCATTTGAGAGATCGATTTTCGGCCGCTTAGTCGAAGCATGAGAATGCCGGCGACAGCCAATACGAGGGACTGCCAGAATACGGTTAGCATGGCGGGACTCCTGTCTTGTATGCTTTTTTTGGAAACGGAATTAGTCTTGCCGCAGGAAAAAACTTGTATACTGGAAGGAACGGGGAGAGCGTACGCGAGAGAGTATTCAATCCAGAACGATAGATACGGAGACGGGAGACACTTCAATGGACGCCTATATAAATGAGAGTTTAATTGAAGCGGATATCGCTTCATTACAGGCTGCGATGGAGGCAGGGACATTAACGTCGGAGGCTTGCGTGCGGTGGTACCTTGAACGGATCGAGCAGTTCAATCCGAAGCTGAGAGCGGTGCTCGAGGTCAATCCGGACGCGCTCGCGGTCGCCGCGGCGCTCGACGCGGAACGGCGGGAGAGCGGATCGCGCGGGCCGCTGCACGGCATCCCGATTCTGCTCAAGGACAATATCGATACGGGCGACCGCATGCACACGAGCGCGGGGTCTATCGCGCTTGCGGCGCACTTTTCGCCTGCGGATTCGGCCGTGGCATCGCAGCTGAGGGCTGCGGGCGCGGTCTTTCTCGGCAAGGCCAACATGACGGAATGGGCAAACTTCATGTCCGGTACGATGTGGGCGGGCTACAGCTCCAGAGGGGGACTCACGCTTAATCCATACAGCCCAGGCGAGTTTTTCGTAGGCGGATCGAGCTCGGGCTCAGGCGCAGCGACGGCCGCGAACCTGTGCGCCGCCGCCATCGGCACGGAAACGTCGGGTTCGATCATCAGCCCGGCCTCGCAGAATAGCCTCGTGGGTCTGAAACCGACGATCGGACTCGTCAGCCGTACGGGCATTATCCCAATTACGCATAGCCAGGATTCGGCCGGTCCGATGACCCGCACGGTCAGGGACGCTGCGATCTTGCTCGGCGCGATGACGGCGGTGGATCCGGCGGATGCGGCTATGGGAGAGAACGGGCGAATCGCATACCCGGATTACACGCCATTCTTGGATGCGGACGGCTTGCAGGGCGCGAGGATCGGCGTTGCCCGGCACTATTATCAGGGATTGGACGAGGCGCGGGCGGAGATTATCGAACGGGCGATCGAGCTGTGCAAAGCGCGCGGCGCGATCATCGTCGATCCGGTATCCTTGCCTTGCGAGGAAGCGAAGTGGGATTGGAGCGTGATGCCGTACGAATTTAAGAAGGGACTGAACGATTATCTCGCCAAAGCCGGTTCCGGTACGTATGTCCGCACGCTAGATGATCTCATTGCCTACAACGAAGCGAATCGCGACGCCGCGTTAAAATACGGGCAGGACACGCTCATCTGGTCGAACCGGACAAGCGGCACGCTGACCGAGCCTGAATACGTGGAGAGCTTGCGCCTGAATCGCGAGCTGGCCCGGGATCAGGGTATCGACCACGCAATTCGAGAGCATCGGCTTGATGCGCTGCTGTTTCTCGGCAATGAGGAGGGGCTCGACTTGTCCGCGCGCGCGGGATATCCGGCGATAACGGTGCCGGGCGGGTACGCGGAGACGGGGGTTATTGCGGAAGGCGGCTATACGACCAAGGGACCGCAGGGCATTACCTTCGTAGGAACCGCATACAGCGAGCCCGTGCTGCTCCGTCTCGCCTATGCCTACGAACAAGCGACCAGGTACCGTTTTGCGCCGCCTGATCCGGTTTAGTTTTCAAAGCTGGCCTTGGGTTGCTGGGAGACGCCGGACAGGATAGAATCGGAGAAAATGGGCGAAACGGGGGAACGGTTGATGAAGACGAACGAAAAGCTGCGGACGTACGCGCTGTCGGAGATTGCGCACACGAAGGTGCATGGGCGCACGACGGGGCGCCTCGATCCGTTGACGTTGTTCTGGACGGGGAGCGGCGTCGAATGGAACGTGAAGGCGAGCGAGCTGTGGATCGAAGTCGAGGCGGACTACGATTATTGCGAGCCGTGGATCAGCGTCGTCGTTAACGGCGCCTGGGTGAGCAGACAGATGATCGCGGCGGGCAGGCAATGGCTGTGCGTGTTCAGAAGTATGAATGAAAATGCGGTCAAAAACGTGCGGGTCGTCAAGGACACGCAGGCGATGAGCGGCGACCCGGCGTGTCTGCTGCAGATCCGGTCGGTCCGCTGCGACGGCGAATTCTTGCCTGTGGCGGATAAGCCGCGGAAAATCGAGTTCGTCGGCGACAGCATCACGTCGGGGGAAGGCGCGATCGGCGCGACCGTCGAGCAGGACTGGATCCCGATGTGGTTCAGCGCCATCGACAACTACGCCGCGATGACGGCCGAAGCGCTGGACGCCGAGTACCGGATCGTGTCGCAGAGCGGCTGGGGCGTGGTGACGGGTTGGGACAACAATCCGCATGCGAGCCTTCCGGCTTATTACGAGCAGGTATGCGGACTGCTTTCGGGCGACCGGAATCGGGAGCTGGGCGCTTTGGAGGCGAACGACTTCGCCGCCTGGCAGCCGGATGTGGTGGTCGTCAACCTGGGAACCAACGACGACGGGGCGTTCCACTATCAGGCATGGAGGGACCCGCAAACGGGCGAGACGTACGAGCAGCGGTTAAATGAAGACGGCACGTTAAACGCGGACGACGTGGCGGTCTTCGAGCGGGCAGTGGCGCAATTCGTGGGCAAGATGCGGCGATGCAATCGGGACGCGCACATCGTATGGGCATACGGCATGCTCGGCACGGCGATGCTGCCCGCGATCGAGCGGGCGGTGGGCGCGTATCGGGCGCAGTCGGGCGACGAGCGCGTGTCGGTCGTTCGGCTCCCGGAGATGACGGCCGATGCCGTCGGCGCGCGCAATCATCCTGGCAAGCGGGCGCATGCGCATGCTGCCGCTGCTTTGGTAGAAGCGATCCGGCCTTTGCTTAATTAAAAAGGGAGAGGGGCATACGATCATGTTGGCAGTCATCCAATCGATCGAGAACGGCGGCGCTTACGAGGCTCGATTTGAGCGTGTATTGGGCCACTCGGTCGCGTCCGTCTGGGCGATGCTGACCGATAATGGGCAGCTTGCGAAATGGTTTCCCGAGCTGAGCGTGGACGACCTGCGCGTCGGGGGCGCATTCAAGTTCGACATGGGCGGCGGCAACGCGGAGCGGATGGAGATTCTCGCGCTCGAGCCGCTCGCCGTGCTCGCGTATACGTGGGCGGAGGACCGCGTCCGCTTCGAGCTCGCCGAGACGCCCGAAGGCTGCCGGCTCGCGCTGATCGAGCGCATCGCGCAGATCACCGATCATACGCCGCGCGATCTTGCCGGCTGGCATGTGTGTCTAGATGTCATCGCCGCGCTGCTGGACGGTAGGACGGTCGAGTCGCGCAAGGCGGCGTGGGAGAAGGAATACGAAGCGTATAAGGAATTGATCGAGCGGGTACGTGCGGGATCGGACGAATAAGCACGAAGCCGCGTGAGGGAGCATCGGCAGTTCGGCATTTCAGTGCTATGAGATCCGGACGCTGCCGGCTCTTGTTGCGGTGGAAGATACGACAAGCTTGAGCGTATAACGAAGAATGGCGGCCGCAAGGCCGCCATTTGTATTGACGGATAGACCCGATCAATCGCTCGGGGTCACTTCGCGGCGTCGATCGACGCCTTCAGGACGTCGCGCATGGAAAGCGGCGAGCGGCCGAGCAGTTGGCCCAGCGTCGGATCGATGTCCGCGAATTCCCCTTCCCTGCTGGCATGGAAGATGCCGAGCAGCATATTCGCTTGCGCTTCGGGGACGCCGTGCGAGATGAGCGTGTCCCGATACTGATCGTCGGAAACGATCACGCGCTTAATGCGGCGGCCGGTCAATTCCGAAGCGATGGCGGCAATGCCGGCGAGGTCGATCGCATCGGTCGCGGTGAGGCCTGGCGACAGGCCGTCGAGACGCTGCTCGGTCAAGGCGATGGCGGCCGCCTCGGCGAGATCCGGGTGCGCGGTCCAGGAGACCGGGCCATCCTCGGGGGCGGCCAACTCGCCGGTCGTGAGGGCATTGCCGAGCAGCATCAGCGCCGATGCGGCGTAGAAGCCATTGCGCAGCGAGGCGAAGGCGACACCGGATGCCTGAAGCGCCTCTTCGGTAGCCGCGTGATCGATCATCGGCGCAAAATGCGAGGACGGGGACGAGCCCATGTGGCTCGTATACAGAATTCGGCTCGCTCCGGCCTTCTTGGCCGCGTCGATCGCCGTACGGTGAAGCTGAACGCTAGCTTCGCCGAAGCGATCCGAGGAGACGATCAGCACTTGGGTCGCGCCTTCAAAGGCATAGGCGAGACTGTCGGCGTCGCTGAAATCCCCTTTTCGAACGCGTACGCCCTTTGCTTGAAGATGCTGCGCCTTCTGCGGATCGCGTACGCTGACGCCGAGCCGTTCGGCCGGAATACGTTCAAGCAGCCTTTCCACCGTCATTCTTCCGAGTTGACCGCTTGCTCCTGTTACGATAATCATGTTGAATCACCTTTCTTTATCGTTATGCTAGACTGTACAGTGTAAAGGTAAACGGAAAGCGGAACCCGAACAACCAGCATTCGGGCGATTACGTTGCGAAGCCGACACGGAGGTCGAAATGTCGGTTTGGAACGCCGGAAGGGAAGAAGTCGAATATGCCAGTGAACCTGGAGGATCCCCGCGTGAAGCGGACGCGTCAGTTGATGCTGCAATCCTTTATGGATCTGCTCGAGCAGAAGAAAAATATTTACTCCATATCGGTACGAGACATTGCGGCCCACGCGACGGTCAATCGCGCCACTTTTTATGCCCACTTCGAGGATAAATACGCATTTCTGGCATGCTGGATGAGCGACAAGTTCCGCAAGGTGGCGGAGATGCGCCTGCCTGCTTATGCGCTGACGGGAATGGACGACCTGCAGACGTTGATTCATGTCACGTTTGAATTCCTGGCGCGACTGCGTCAGTATTCATCGCCGGGCGACGTCCAGTTCGAGCCGATGTTCGAGATCGCGATTCAGAAGGAGATCGAGAATCTGCTGCTCCGATGGCTGCGCAAAAGAGAGGGGCCGCAGGCACCCGTCGCGGAGGGGAAGATCAAGACGACAGCGGAAGTGATCAGCTGGGGGATATTCGGATCGGCCATGCAGTGGAGCCGCCACCCCGGTCAACGTACGTCCGAGGCGATGACGCGGGATGTGCTGGCCGTGGCTACGGCAGTATTGGCGCCCGTAGGCTGACGCAGTGCGTTTGTACGGCCATGCGGCCGATTGGATAAGCTATAGGTAACAGAATGAGGGTCGGAAGGACGGTTAGATCATCATGATGCAAATTCAGATCGTATGCGTGGGCAAGCTGAAGGAGAAGTATTGGTCGGACGGCGTGGCCGAATATTCGAAAAGACTGGGCGCCTACGCCAGGCTCGACATCCGCGAGCTGCCGGACGAGAAGACGCCGGACGCTATGAGCCCGGCCGAGGAAGAGCAGGTCCGCGTCCGCGAAGGCGAGCGTATCCTCGCCGCGCTCAAGCCCGACGCGCACGTCGTCGCGCTCGCGATCGACGGCGACGCCTGGTCCAGCGAGCAGCTCGCCGCGCACCTGGACCGCCAAGCCGTCTACGGCGGCGGCGCCGTCGCCTTCGTCATCGGAGGCTCGCTCGGTCTCTCGCCCGCTGTCTTGGCCCGCGCCGACAAGAAGCTGAGCTTTGGGCGTATGACCTACCCGCACCAGCTCATGCGAGTGCTGCTGCTGGAGCAGGTGTACCGGGCGTTTAAGATTAATCGGGGGGAACCGTATCACAAGTAGGGCGAAATTTAAGGTTTAATAATGTTGATGGATGAAAGTTACTATTAATATTTGGAAAGACAGATGTTATAGTCTGACTACTATGGTGATATAATTAGTTTTATTAGGAAGTCCTAAGGCGATTAGGAGGAAATAGCATTGGAAACTCTTAGAGTTGTCGATAAGCAATTTGATACAAAGCTAGGCGCTATAAGCATTTCAATTACGATGAGTATCAGAGATTATCTAATGTTATGCGGTGATCGGATAAAAAATAGTCATTATCAGCGAAGGGTATTGCCACCCTCTAGGAATAAGGTCTTCAAAAGATTAATTCAAGATTTAAAAGAAGGGTGTACGATTCCAACGATCTCCTTAGCGATTCTTTCTGATAAAAAAATAAATTATGAAGACACGTTAGCGGAGATCGAGACAAAGCTGAAACCAATCCATTCAGAGGAAGTGTCTATACTGGATGGAATTCAGCGTACGAATTGCTTATTACAGGTTCGTTCAGAACTAAAGGAAGAACAGCTAAATACTTTTTTAAGTAATAAGTTAAGACTAGAGCTCTGGGTCAATATCTCAATGATGTCCTTACTTTATCGAATGGTAGCGCTAAATGCTGGACAAACAGCTATGACACTTAGACATCAGTTGGAGATACTGCACACCCCACTAAAGGGTAAGCTTTCTGAACTGATTCCAGAATTGGAGTTATTTGAAGAGGGTAAAGAAGTCAGAAAAAGAGTTAAGTCACTACAATATCAGTTTGCTGATGTTATCGAGGGGTTCATGTCATTTATTCAAGGTGATCCCGAGATTGATAAGCAAAATGAGGTGGCTCAGAGACTAGAAAGAATTGAGTTTTTAGAGAGCCATTCTAATAGGTTGGATGATACTAATAATCAACTTGAAACCTTTGCATTTATTATAGGCGATCTAGATCTTGCAGTATGTGAAAAATACGAGAAGATAAGGGAATGGTTACCTGAGTATAGTGGTTCTTACTCAATTCTTGCTTCGGTACCTACTCTGACCGGCATTTGTGCAGCTTGGGGAAAAGGGTATTTGAAGTATGGATCCGAATATATGCGGTTAGTTTCCGATGGACTATTAGAGGAAATTAAAAATGGGGATTTAGAGGACCCACTTTTCTTACGGATGTTTAGCGAGATAAAACAAGGTTCACAAACTAAAAGAATCGGGGAATTTGAAAGAAGATTAGTTTATCGTGCATTTCTTGAATATATAGAAGAACAGGATCCTACTCAATTTGATAATTACTGGGGCAAGGCATTAAGG
This sequence comes from Cohnella sp. OV330, assembly GCF_900112065.1. Lineage (GTDB taxonomy): Bacteria > Bacillota > Bacilli > Paenibacillales > Paenibacillaceae > Cohnella. The sequence goes on along the minus strand of NZ_FOKE01000011.1, from coordinate 203,479 downwards.
CGAGAAGGTGAGTAAGTTTGAATGATTAATTACCTCAAGGTACAGAACCTTTTTAAAACTTTATTGTCTTTACCAGAAATGTCAGTCTTTCGCGGGCGATTTTCATTAAATGAAACTATTCGCGATTTTATGCATGACTACAGGTACTTCCAGAGAAGTGGGCTTAACGGTTCCATTGATGTTTATGTAAGTGGAACCCAAGTCTGCTCTATCCCAAAACAACTACTCGATAATTTGGGTGCTTTATCAATTGAATCAAATTATTGGCAACATAAGGGCATTAAGTATAAAGGTAATATCGTAATCCCACTTTGGAATTATAGTGGTAGCGTAACTCCTTCAGGATTTTGGAATTTTCAAAATAGTGGGGGGATAAGGATAGCCGAAGTTAATCAGACTGTCAATTATAATGACCCAATTGTTGCAGAGTTACTATTTACATTCCCAGAACTATGGATTAAAAATATTGACTTCTCTAACGATTTAACTGCAAGTCTCGTTGAAATAACAGGATATGCAACGTTCTATACTGAAGATCAATCAGAAATTGAAAGTGTTTTACTAGCCCTTGCCTCCGTAGGACTTCATGCATTTGAAAAGCTAGGCAATTGGTGTCATAGTCTAGAGGTAGGTTGTCATTTACTTGAGATCACACCTGGGCTTGTTGAAGTAAATTGTACACCAAGGTTTAATCTTGAAAGAGCAAGGATGTTCAGATTTGCTTGTTCTGCACATGATCCTTTCGATGCTATCATTAGGTATTGGCACATAGTTGAACATATGTATGATGACCTTATCTATGATAGCATTTCTAGTCTCCTTGCTGTTACACCTAGGCAACTGAAATTCGGCAAATCGATTCAGGATATTGCATCAGAGACAAAATGTGCAAGAGAGATATTTATTAGAAATATTGATGATGTTTCATTTAACTCTCTTATACAATTTGTTAACAGGAACGGTCTGCAAACACACATTACTAATGCTGTTACAATTTTAGGTGGACAGATTGGCCAGATGGCATTTTGGAACAAAAACGCATACAATGGTAAAGAAGCACTTGGTGCATTACTGTATTCATGTCGAAACGCCATTGCTCATCGTAGGGAAAGCGAAAGTTGGTTTAATCGCTTAGACATAACACACTATCAAAGTGTTAAGGAAATTATCCCTATATTTCATTATTCCATACATACAATGTTACAAGACATGTAGTAGTAATAAAAAGGCACATCCTGTATATAGTGGGTGTGCCTTTGCACTATTCAAAATATCGGGTTTAATTTTTTATAAAGGAGGTAGCTTCTTCTCAAGATATTTCGCTTTATAGATGATACGCCGAACCGTATCATAAGTAGGGCGAAGTTTTTGGCCTTAACCACTTGCCGGGTGCAGAACGGATTCATACCCTTCCTCCTTGGCTTTTCCTCCCGTGTGGGTTAATCCCTCAGCCCCGCGCCATCGCATTCGAAAGTGCATCCGGAAAGTATTTCCCCGCAAAGCGCAAAATTTTGGAGAAGCCAGGAACGACCCGTTTTTTGTTATGCTCCATCCCTTGGATTCCACGCTTTACGAGCGTCTCCAGGCTCATGCTGGGAATGCCGCCGCCGCTCTGCATGTCTGGCAGAAGATTAGTTTCCGCTACTAGGGGTGGGACAAGCTCTATCACGTGTATGTTAGGTTTCGATTTCTTGAGTTGGATTCGCAGTGCGTCGGTAAACATATGCACTCCCGCCTTAGTAGCCGAATAAACGGGATGAAGGGGTGACGATACGTAGGAAAGACCGGAGCTTACGGTCACGATCATCGCTTCGTTTTGTCTGGCCAATTGCGGGAGCAGCGCCTCCGTCATCCAGATGGTCCCGTTTAAGTTCGTTTCGACCTCTGCGGTAGTCCGCTCCAAATCGAGGGCACTGTCCATCACTTCGAAGGCGCGCATAATACCCGCCGAGTTGAATAGGATTGAGACTTCAGGGTAGCGGTCACGAAGGAATGCGGCCATCTCGCGAACGGAGTTCACATTGGAGACATCGCCTTGCAGTCCGATGAGTCCTTTATGTTTGTTCGTCACTTGATCGAGGGTTGCTTGATTCCGGCCGATCACGATGACTTTATTGCCGCGATTCAACAAATCCAAGGCGAATGCAAGACCGATGCCCGAAGTGCCGCCTGTAACGACGATTGTACGATTTGAAAGCTTCATGAAGGATTCTCCTTTTAGTTACGTTTTTTAAAATTTGTAACCTGAGTACGACCTAAGCATACCGCGGCAAGTTACAAAAGTCAACAGTTGTAACCGTTGGTGTCAATCGGTATAATAAAATCATGAAAAATTTAAGCAGAGAACTCATAATGGAAACCGCACATCGAATGGTTGTCGAACAAGGGATGGAGAAAGTCAATCTGTCAAAAGTCGGCTCTGAGTTGGGGACGACTCATGCGGCGATCTATAAGTATTTTTCGGGCAAGGAAGAGTTATGGACCGAGCTTGCGTTGTCGTGGCTGGATCATGAACTGGCGCGGCTTTTTCCATTTAACACGGATAAGTACTCGTCCAAGAAGGACATTGTGCACGAATGGTTATGGGTATTAAGTGAATCGAAATATAAGGCTTATGTGCGTGAGCCTGAGATGTTTAAGCTGTATACTGCCTATATCGATCAAAATCCGACTGTCGTTGCTCGGCACATCGGCGATTTGGTGGACAGCTTAAAGGCCGCGAGCGGCATTGAGGAAGTTGGGCGACTGTATGCCATTTTAATGGCATTTTCTTATTTTTCCACGCCAGCCCATGCTGACAATTGGCTGCGTATGGATTTCAAAGCAGAGTTCGAAGCGGTCTGGAAGCTGGTCGAGGCGGGGATTGAGGGCTAGTAAACAAGCGGCTGGTATAAGCATAACGAAGTCTGGCGGCCACAGGGCCGCCATTTGTTTTCGCCGATAGACCCGTTAAGGGGAACCGTATCACAAGTAGTTCGTCCCAGTACTCCCCGGAGTAGCCGAACGGGTTGTCGATGGTCTCGTTTGCGGCGAGCGGATTGCCCCAGAAGTCTCGTTCGGTCATCAGACCGACACCGTTGTACTTATAGCTGACAGTATCGCCGTTGCGCGTGACAGTGCTGAGTTACTCGGCATCATCGTGCGTGACAATTGCCAAACGGCTTTTCGGTTACGGCAGCGTCTTCTGGTGTTCGTGTTCGTATAGGTCGGGGCGGCGGTCGTAGAAGGGTGCTACCGCGCCGCGTTCGCGATTCTCTCGGAGCTTTTGGAAGGCGAGTTCGGCCAGCACCATCATGTTTTCGTTCGTTTCACCGACCTGCAGGATACCATCCGCGGCAAACGGAAGATCGCATGGGGTGAATACGCCCGCTTGGCAGAAACCAATGTCCACCTGCGGACGATCCTCGGACAAGGCTCCGACGAGGCCGCTCAATACGACGAACAGTTGATTCTCGATCGCCCTCGCTTGGGCGCAATGACGCACGCGATGGTACCCAAAGGAACTATCGGTATAGGAAGGGCATAGAAGCAGTTCCGCGCCGCGAAGCGCGGCTGCCCTCGCCAGCTCCGGGAATTCGATGTCGTAACAGGTCAAGATCGCCATCTTGCCCCACTCCGTGTCGAATACGTTAAGCTCGTCACCCGCGGCCAGAGGCCAGCGAATCTGCTCCTCTGGCGTAAGATGCAATTTACTCTGCGTCTCCACCCGTCCATCGGGAAAGAAGAGGAATGCCTTGTTCGAGTACTTGCCCTCTTCCTCTAAGCAAATATGCGTCCCCGCTAATATGGCAATATCGCATTCTCGGCTGAGCTCTCCGAAGAACTCGATATATTTATCCGTCAGCCCGTTCAGAAAATAACAAGCTTCATCGTGCAGCATCGACGGCTCTAAGCTTAGCAAGTGGGCCGTCATGTATTCCGGGAACACGATCATGGAAGCGTCCTGCTCGGCAGCATGCCGAACCTTCGTATCGATTCCCGTCCAGAACTCTTCTTCGGAACGGATATCGGTGAGACCGTATTGCGTTGTTGCTATCGTTAACTTCTTCATAGACACCTCTGGTATGTTTTAAGTACGAATTTGTAAGGAATAGATGTCTGTCCGGCGATCCTTGAATGACAATGCATCGTTGGACTTACGGTACCTTTCCAGCGTTTCCATGTCTACCTCGGCCATGATGACTGTCTCCGTATTCTCGCTGCACTCCCCCGCGATGCCGTCGCGAGAGAAAGAGAAATCGGCCGGCGTATAGATACCAGACTGGGCGTACTGAACATCTACGTTGTCTACATGGGTTAGATTTCCTACCGTTCCGGCGGTCACTATGAACATTTGGTTCTCGATCGCTCTGGCCTGTGCGCAGTACTTCATCCTCAGGAACGTCTGCCTATCTTCCGCGCAGAAAGGAACGAATATGATTTGCGCTCCCTCCTCCGCGACGATCCGCGACAACTCCGGGTATTCGATATCGCTGCTGAGTTGAATCGAAATTTTACCGCAATCCGTGTCGAACACCCCGAGTGAGCTACCCCCGTTGATGCCCCACCACTTCCGCTCGTTCGGAGAGATATGCAGCTTGTATTGCTGCTCAATCGAGCCGTCCCGGCGAAACAAGTGAGCCACGTTGTAGATCCGGTTATTATTCTCGACGAAGTGGGAGCCGCCAACGATATTTACGTTGTATTTGACTGCGAGTTCGGAGAATAACTCCACATAGTTGGTCGTAAATGTCGTGAGCTTCCGGACGGCCAAGCTCGGAGACCGTTCATCTAAAAAGGAAAGCAACTGCATGGTGAAGTTCTCCGGGAAAACGGCGAAATCGGATTTGTAATCCGATGCCACGTCCACGTAATGCTCGCACTGGGTGGCGAATTCTTCGAAAGAATCAATCTTCTTCATCATATACTGGACCACGCAAATGCGGACGGGGAAAGACATTTTATAAAGCGTCTTGTTGATGCTCGGCTTGTATTCAATATTATTCCATTCTAACAGGGCAGCGAAATTCTCGGAATCGGAGTCATCGGACAAATAATTGGTAATGATCCGCTTCAGCGTAAATCCGTTCATCATCTGAAAAGTCAGCACCGGATCGTAGATGTTCTGCTGCAACACTTCCTCCGCGTAAGCTCTTGGCGACAACTTATCGGAATAGTTGTGATACCCCGGGATGCGTCCCCCTACGATAATACTCTTGAGGTTAAGCTGCTCGGCCAGCCGTTTCCTTGCCTCGTATAACCTTCTGCCGATTTTCATGCGACGGAAATCCGGATGCACCATGACTTCCATCCCATAGAGGTTCCCGCCCCGGGGGTTATGATTGCGGATATAGCCCTTGTCCGTAATTTCAGAATACGTATGCTGCTCCAAATAATCTTCGAAGTTCACGATCAGACTAGAACAGGAGCCGATAATATCACCGTCGAGCTCGACGCATATTTGACCCTCGGGAAACGTGCGGATGTGACTTTCCAATTGATCCAGCTTCCAGGGACCCATGTTCGGAAAACAAATATTTTGCAACGCGATGATTTTATCGAAATCTTCCCTTACAATGTTGCGGATGATGATTTTCTTTTCGAATTGCGAAATTTGATCGGTTGTCATAAAAGTGAGACCCCTTATAAGTGCGTATAAATACATTATAGCACACTGTTTTTTGAGCAAAATTCTCCAGTCCAAGCTGCCTTCTGCGGGAGGCCGCATCCAATCGCTGGCGGAGTGTCGGACTGGAAGAGACCTTACGAATAGGGGCGCTAATCTGACCGGAGCGGTGAATGCTAACGGAATCGTTATGCTGCCTATTTTAGTCATTGGGCGGCACAGTTATGTATGCGGCGGCAAACAAAAGTTATAATATCGAATGGGGTCTAACCTCTATACGCTTAACGGTCGGGCGGAATACGGAGACCGCGAATGGAAACGAGATCATGCTGAGTAAAGCCGTTAGCGTGAATAAGGGAGAAGCGTTTTTCACAGCCGACTTCCTCACGAAGAAACATGGCGCGGGAACGCTGGTTGTCGGGTCGGCCGATACTCCCCTCTGATTTTAGGTGATCCTTACACGTTCTTACCTTATGATCTATTTAAGAAATAAATTGATCTTCAGCCACCTGGAATTCGATTAAAGCAGTATAAGCGGTCAATCAACGCGATGCAAAAAAATTGTTCACGAGAACATGAGTTCTGATATACTGAGAAAAAAGGAGAAATCTAGCATGGGAGTTTCTGTTTATTACACTTGTATGAGAAACCATAACCTTACCAACAGTGAGGAGCAAGAGATAACGGCCATCATTGATAAATACAATGCGGGCTTTGAAATGAAGGATATTGGAGAAACATTTTGTGTTTATGACTATGATCAGGATAAACCAATAGTGATCTTTGCAGGTTCAACAAAGCTACCCTTTTCAGATGATTTTGAAGATACATTGCATGCGCTGTTTTATTGGTTGACCTGTTTGACGGATATTAGAAGAAGTATTTCTAATGGGGATTGGCATGTGCATCTAGATGATACGGATGCCATCTGGGATGAGGAAACGGGTTGGAAAATGCCAGAAGAGTAGTACTCGTATTCCCAACAAAGTAATGGAAGGATCTTATTTAAGAACATGTGCAACTGGAATTGAAGAGATCCTTCCATGGGAATGAAACCTCCTCCCGCTCCGGAGAACATTTGTATTATTGAATAACGACATGCGCACAAGCCTTCCGCAGACAGCGAGCGGGCTTTTTTGTTGTCGAAAAAGGTTGGCGCATTATTACAATGAGCGATTCGGGGGGAATGATACACTTGGGTTATCCATCGAATCTCAAACAAAGGAGCTGCTTCAACAATGTCCCATCCCGAAACGGCTTCACACTTATTAGCATGCCCTTTATCGCCAGCAACGGCTTAGCCAGTGGAATCCGGGCCAGACCAAAGCCATGTCCCCAGCAAACTTGCGATAAGGTTCAGCTTAACGGGTCTATCGGCGAAATGTAAGAAGGAACATGAAACGCCGACATGGTGAAAACCTGAGCATCAGATGATGCTTGGGGCAAGCTCGGGGACCGGTTGACACAATTATATCCTAGCATTAGGATAAAAATATCCTAATACTAGAATAAATATGATCAAGCAATGGAAAAGGAGGGGGTACGAATGGAGATTAAAATCTTTAAACCGCAGAACCAAGCAAAAGGCGAGTTTGACGGCGGCAAAATAGTAGAACAAAAGCCGATTGGATTTTCTGGCGAGGGAGCCCTCATTAAGCGCGTCGGCCCCTTATTTTACTGGGCATGGGCACAATCGACCGGCGAAGGCGGTATTGGCCTTCATCCTCATCGGGGTTTTGAGATATTAACCTATGTCATAAAGGGAAGAGGCCGTCACGAGGATACGCTTGGTACAGACAACGTAGTCGGAGCTGGCGGTGTTCAGGTGATGCAGGCTGGCTCAGGTGTCTCCCATGCTGAATCTATCCTTGAGCCATACGAAGGGTTTCAAATTTGGTTCGAGCCGTATTTAACCGAAGCGCTCAAGACGACGCCGACCTACAACCATTACGATCATGAGGAATTCCCGCTCACCGAGACGGAAGATGCCACGGTGAAAACGGTCATCGGCGGTGAAGCGCCGGTCAAGATTGTTACGGAAGTCCGGATGTGGGACGTTACCGTGAAGCCGGGCCGTACGTTCGTTCAGCCTGTGCGCGAAGACTACAGCCTGACGGCGCTCGCCATCCGCGGCGACGGCACAGTTGCCGATGCGGCGTCTAGCACAGACGTTATGGCACTAAGACACAAAGATTTTGCCGTCATCGAGCCGGAGCAAGCGACCGCAGCGAACTTTACAGCAACCGGTGACGCCGAACTCCGTCTTATTCTGATCGAGGTACCGGCACAGGTCAAATATCCTTTGTACCGAAAATAAGATCGTTTAAATTGGAGTGTGGTCATTCATGAATGATGAATTCAAGCGGTACGTAGGGAAAAATATCGAAGTTATATTTCACCCGGCAAGATGCATTCATTCGGCAAATTGTGTTAAAGGGTTACCGGGAGTGTTCAATGTTAAGAAGAAGCCATGGGTTCACGCTGATGGAGAAACGGCTGAAAAAATTGCAGCTCAAATCAATAAATGTCCTAGTGGCGCTTTGGAATATATTGAAACGAAACCTAACGAGATGGAGGAATAGGATGTTTAAAATTAAAGAAGATACGAACGGTTTTTATGTAGGGGAACAAGATCATAAAGAAGCAGAGATCCATTATGTTCCGAGGGGGAATCATACGATTATTGTAGACCACACGATTGTTTCCGATAGTCTGCGTGGTCAAGGTGTAGGAAAGGCGTTAGTGAAGCGATTAGTCGAATTTGCTCGCGAGAAAGGGATTAAGATTATACCGCTATGTCCTTTTGCTAAAAGTCAATTTGACCGTCATAAAGATTATTCAGATGTATTATTGAAATAAAAGAGTGGCTGTCAGAAACGAAGGAGCTGGCCGCAACAGCTCCTTTCGTAATTTTCGCCGTTAAGATTATTGCATCGACTTTTCCCATTCGCCTTTGATTACGATTCCTGTCTCTTTCGCCGCTGCTTCAAGATCATGGATTTCCTGCGCTGTCAGCGTGATTTCAGCGGCTTTTACCGCATCAGCAATGTGGGCACTTCTCGTAACGCCGATGATCGGAACGGTTCCTTTCGCGATGGCCCAAGCAATTGCAACTTGTGCGGAAGTCGCATTGTGCTTATTGCCGATTTCCTTCATAACATGGATCAAGCCTTCGAGTTTCGCGAGCACGTCTTCATTAAATGCCTCTCCTCTTCTGGTGCCGCTTGGGAGAGGATTTTTCGCATTGTATTTGTCGGTTAATGCGCCTTGCTCCAACACCATATAGGAGAAAAACACAATGTTGTTTTCCCTGCAGTAATCAATAATTCCGGCTTCTTCGGATGAACGGTACAGTAAGCTGTAATGATTTTGTACAGCAGAGAGGTTCAGCCCTTCTACAGCCAGAATGCTTTGCGCTAGTTTGATCTCCTCCAGATTGTGGTTGGAGACGCCTGCATATTTTACTTTTCCGCTTTTCATCAACGGAATCAGCTCTGGCGTCCATCTTTTTACATCAAGCGGATTATGGATCCAATAGATATCGATATGGTCTGCGCCGAGCCGGCTCAGGCTGCTGTTCAAGCTGTCTTCAACAGGCCCGCCGACACGCGGATTGAATTTCGTCGAGAGCAGCACATCGTCGCGGCCTTTTGCAAACTCGCCCAGAATGCTTTCGGAGGCTCCCATTCCGTACACAGTCGCAGTATCCCATAAATGGAGCCCGGCTTTCATCGCCGAGTCAAAAACCGGTTTTAAGTCTTCTGCGGTAAGATGATTTCCGAAAACAGCATCCCCGCCGCCTTGACCGGTCCCCCATGACCAGGTGCCAAGCGCGATCGAAGGAATCATTTCATTTTGCAATTTTACCTTTTTCATTTGTTCCAACACCTTTCTATATTCATTACTGCTGCGTTCACCGCATGAGTTAAGAATAGCAAGGAGTCGAACGAACTTCTTTGCCTGCAAGCTCATTCCATTTGTTTATTTAGCTCATTTTGTTTCTGAACGCCGACGGTGGGCGTCCGAATTTTTTCTTGAATACTTTGGAAAAGTGGGCGATATTTTCGAATCCGGTCGAAAAACAGACATCCGTCACAGAAAAGGCCGTATTCGCTAACAGTTCCTTGGCTTTATCCAGCCTCCGGTTGCGAACCCATCTGAGCGGGGGGGTGTTGTATATGGCTTGAAAATCCCTTTTGAACGTCGCCAGGCTTCTGCCGGACAAATAGGCCAGGTCGTTAAGGGAAACGGGATTCAAGAAGTTCTCCTCCATAATCTTTGGGATGCTGTCTCTGTCCTTGCTGATGGGTTGAATCATTTGATGCAAAAAACGCTCATTCGAATCTGCGATGTGGAATAGCAATTCCATCAGCTTCACGCGAACTAGTCCTTCTTTGACTTCGTCAGGGTTCTCGACATAGGGTTTTAACGACTCGATATAGCTTCCAATGCGGTCATTGATCGGAAAGACGGTTATCGGAACAACTTCATTCACGAGATAAATCGGTTTGAGACCGGCGAAAGCGAGGAATTCATCTACGATCTTCTCGTTCAAGAAAAACATCATATAGTCGAGGATGTAATCGGAATCGGGTTCGCCCGTTTTCTCGTACTGGACTCCCATTGATTTATGAATAAACATCATTTCGTTGCTCCGCATCGTATGTTCTTGATCGCCGAAGCGAACGGTATAGACACCCGACTTGACGATGAGCAGAAGATGATCCTGCAAAAAAAAGGTTCCTTTTATGCCTTGCGTGTAAAAACAGAATTCGATAACGGACATCCCGTCCAGCTTCAGGCTCCCTTTTTTATGCGGAGATTTTACCAGTTCATGAGGCGCCTTGACCATTTTGCTTGATCTCATCGTCATGGTCATTATCACCCTTTCGGTTATGCCAGTCTGCGGTTACCTTTAACAAACGTTCCAACGCATATACTTTCAGTATAATTGGAAACCGACAAAAATACTTTGCTGAAAAGCTCAAACGGCTTGTTCATTTAGCATCCGGCTAAACAGGCTCTTTCGAGCCTATTTGTGCGGCGGCATCTTTGGTATAAACTGTATCTATAAAGTTTTGTTATTCATTTCCCAAGGTTCCGGATTCCCTGCAGGAGGATGATATGAAAAAAATATTACCCCTCATGGATTGGGGCATATTCTCTCTTCGTTTGTACCATTATATTTTGCTGTCGTCCCGGCTTCTTATCGTCAGCGAGCCTACGAACCGGTCGTTACTATACTTGATCTGGCTGATCATAGCGCTTGTCGCTCCTATGATGTTCTGGTTTCCAGGGCGGCGGAAGAACAAAGTCTGGTTTTGCGTACTTGAGCTAGTGCTAGGCGGTTCTTATTATGTGAATTCTGTCATCCACCCGGATCTGACTTCCAAAGCGGACTACTTGTTGCCGAGTCTTACAATGGGATACTTTTTGACGAGGGAAACGCTCTGGATCATTCCCGCAGTGACTTTTATTCCTTTTTCCTTTCAGTCTTCCTTAGGCGTAACTTGGGAGCGAACCCTGAGTGTCGGAACGGACAATCTGCTGTTCTGCTTCATCGGCATTTGGACAAGCTTCGTAGCCAATGCGTATTATCAGAAGAATGAACTGGTGGCCGAAGTGGAGCAGCAAAATAAGCTGTTAACGCACTACACTGCCGAGATCGAGAAGATGACTTTGCTGGAAGAGCGCAACCGTATGTCCCGGGAGCTTCATGATACGCTAGGGCACTCCTTTATCTCGTTCATTATGAGCCTTGATGCTTCTATTGCCCTCTTGGATCGCAAACCTGCCGAGGTCAAAGATCGGTTAATTCGCTTACGGACATTGGCTGAGAAGGATCTGGACGAAATGAGGAACATCGTTCACGAGATGGGAGAAGAAGAGGAGTCGAGTCTCATTGGGCAGGTTGAATCCCTTGTGGTTCGTTTCCGGGAGCACACGGGGACGGCCTTGACTCTGGATCTATTGGGGGAAGAGCGGCCAATCCGATTTGAAGCGCGGCAGGCGATCCTTCGGGTCATCCAAGAGTCCTTTACGAATGCATTAAAACATGGAAAAGCGTCTCAATTGCACCTGGAACTTCGATATTCCGAGCGTAAGCTGCACTTGTGCGTTCGAAATAACGGCAAACCGATCGACAAGCTGAATTATGGCTTCGGCTTAACGACAATGAAAGATCGGGTCGAGCGGCTGGGAGGCAGCCTATCCGTGCTATCCGAGGAGGGAACTCCGGCGATAACCGAGGTTAGATGCGAGATCCCGCTGAAAGGAGTGATGCTGCATGGCGAAAATTAAAGTGCTGCTTGTCGACGATCAGGAATTGATTTTGGAGAGCTTGCATATCGTGCTGTCCATGGAAGAAGATTTGGAGATTGTAGGGCTTGCCAAAAATGGGGAAGAAGCAATCAGGGGCTGCGAACGATGGATGCCGGATATCGTGCTGATGGATATTAACATGCCCGTCATGGATGGCGTTGCCGCAACGACCGTGATTAAAGAGCGAATGCCCTTAATCAAAATCATCATGCTAACTTCCTATAAGGAAGTAGAGTACGTGTTAGCCGCGTTAAGCCATGGAGCGGAAGGTTATCTGCTCAAAGCCATTCATCCCCGGGATCTGGCCGCAGGCATACGGGTCGTTCACGCGGGAGGGACGTTAATCTCGCAGGAGATGGCGAGTAAGATGATCAAAAGCATGAACAATGCCCCCGCCGCGAAGAGCAATGAATACGGGCTCAGTGCGCGTGAAATCGAGGTGCTGCATAAGCTGGCTTCCGGCATGCGGAATCAAGACATTGCCGAGGCGCTGTATCTGAGCGAAGGAACGGTCAAAAATTATATCTCCGCCATTTATTCGAAGCTGAACGTGAAAGGAAGGCGGGAGGCCGCCCGTAAAGCCCGCGATTCCGGAATCATGGACCATTCATAGGAGAATCATGACCAAACCGCACTGCTTCTTTATGACTTTCTCGGCTTATACTCAAAGCACCAAGTCATGGAGGAGCTGATGCAAGGCATGAAGAATAGCGGGGCAATAAGGGTTTGGCATTCATTTTGGCGTTTTCCAATCGTCTGGTTGATTGTAGGGGCTCTAGGCATCGTTCTCGCGGATGCGGTATTCCGGCCGCTAGCAGAGCGAGCAGGAGGAATGGTTTCCCTGATATGGACGCTAATCGATGGGCTCGTTGTCGTCCTGATCTATAAGCTGACGATGAGATACTTGGCCCGGCGGTCCGCTCCAGAGCTGGCCAAACGGCGCGCAGGCATTGAAACGGTCATGGGCGTGCTCATTGGGACAATTTTTATCCTGGTGTCTACCTTTATTATCGTGGCGTTGGGGGGTTACTCCCTCCAATGGGCAGGCCATGCAGATATGAGTGCTGCCCTGATCACTTCCATTGGAACCGCTTTGGGAGGAGCCATTGTCGAGGAGCTTATCTTTCGCGGGCTTCTATTTCAAGCGCTGTATAAATGGGGGGGAGACTGGCTCGCGCTTGCCGTGACCTCTCTGTTCTTCGGGGTTGCCCATCTCGGAAACCCGGGAGCAACGTTATGGAGCGGGTTCGCCATCGCTGTGGAAGCGGGCGTTCTGCTCGGAGCCGCTTATATGTGGAGACGGAACTTGTGGTTCACCATAGGACTGCATTTCGCTTGGAATGCACTGGAAAGCTTGCTTGGCATTTTGGTTTCGGGACATGCTGCCGCCGGTCTGTTTACGGTGAAGATGAAGGGTGCCGCGCTTCTAACGGGGGGCCATTTTGGACTCGAAGGCTCCATTGTTCCGGTTTCGATCAGTCTTCTGATTTCCGTTCCTATGCTCATTGGAGCTGCACGGAATCGGAATGGACGCCTTTCGATTTAACCTCAGAAAAGGGGGCTGTGTCAAAAAGATGATGATGCAGGATAAAACTTCGTATCCAACGGCGTCAGGCAACGCAGAGGAGCGATCCCTTAATGTAGAAACGACCCGCTTGGCACGCCTGATCGACACCTATACGCCGCACGATGGTACCTTCGGCCAGCGCATCCCCGGGCTGCACCTCAATCGCTACTCGCGAGTCAACGTTGACGATGTTAAAACTTTCGACTCTCCCTCTCTACTAGTCGTTGCACAGGGGAGAAAGACCGTCACGGTGGGGCAGGATGTCTATCAGTTCGGCCGATCGCATATGCTCATGTTCCCTATAGCCCTACCCATCGCTGTGAAAACCACGCAGGCCAGCCCATCTGAACCATTCTTAAGCGTTAAGCTGAGCATCGACCCTCACAGAGTTGCTGAATTGGTACGTATCGTGTATCCTCAGGGACTGCCTGCCGGTCGCAATTGGAGCGCGGGTTACGTCATCGGCGCCGACTTGGGCATGCTACAGGCTGTGACAAAGCTATTGGACTATCTATCCAACCCTAGCGAGGCTGAATTGCTTGCTCCGCTAGTGATGGATGAGATTTTGATACGCGTTTTGCGCAGCCCCATCGGCGTTCACGTCGCAGAGATTTGTTTTGTGGATTCGGATATGCAGCGGGTTGCGGGGACTATTGCTTGGCTGCGCAATCACTTCACCGAACAGATGAAGATTGCAGAATTGGCTGAGATGGCATTTATGAGCGAGTCCTCCTTTCACGAGCGTTTTAAGGCAGTCACTTCAATGAGTCCGCTGCAATATCAGAAAGCGCTACGCCTTCATGAAGCGAGGCGTTTGATGGTTTCCAAATCCATGGATGCGACCACCGCCTGCCGGCTAGTGGGATATGTAAGCGCTTCTCAATTTAGCCGCGATTACAGTCGCTTTTTTGGAAGTCCGCCAAGTAGAGATGTCTCAGGCTTGCGGCAACAAATACTGAACCCATCTTCTAATGATAAGGGCAACGGAAACAGCCCCTAGCTGCACGGTACGATTCGGAGTATCAGGCAAATAGGGACGAGGAACAGGCAAATATCAGGGCGAGAAGCAGACTAGAATGAGTTTAGCCTTGAGGCCGGCAGTGCGGATGGTTTTATTGCGCACCGCTGGCGTTCAAGTAGATCAACCATTCTAGGAGGACTGCATGATGCGTGTTTTTGTTACAGGAGCTACGGGCTTCATCGGTTCCGCCGTTGTCCGTGAACTCATAGGTGCCGGGCATCAGGTCGTTGGACTTGCCCGCTCGGATAAGGCTGCAACGGCGCTAGCGACTGTCGGGGCAGAGGTGCACCGTGGTGCACTCGAAGACCTCGACAGTTTATATAAAGGCGCTTCCGAAATGGATGGAGTCATTCATCTGGGCTTCAAGACCGACTTTTCGGATTTCGCAGGCGCAGTTGCAGCCGACCTCCGCGCCGTTGAGACATTAGGAGCAGCGCTTGAGGGCACCGGCAAGCCGTTTGTATTCACTTCCGGAACATTATTAGTCGCATGGTCGACCCCGTTAGGGCAGCTCGGAACGGAAGAGATCGCGGTCGACTCTGCAGTGCCCCGGGGTGCAGCGGAAAACGCGGTGATTGCGCTCGCAGAGCGTGGAGTGCGATCCTCGGTCGTCCGTCTCGCGCCATCCGTGCACGGCCAAGGCGATCATGGCTTTATCCCGATGTTGATCGACATCGCTCGCGACAAAGGCTTCTCCGCTTATATCGGCGACGGATCCAACCGTTGGCCGGCAGTTCATCGCCTTGATGCAGCGCGCCTATACCGTCTCGCCCTTGAATCCGCACCGGCTGGCTCACGGCTGCACGGGGTCGGCGAAGAAGGTATTCCATTCATTGACATCGCATACGTCATCGGTCACCGTCTTAACCTGCCAACGGTCAGCATTACCCGTGAAGAAGCAGAAGCCCACTTCGGCTTTCTCGGGGCCTTCACATCGTCCGACAACCCTATGTCGAGTAAACTGACCCAGGATCGCTTGGGGTGGCGGCCCGAGCACCCCGCCTTGATCCCGGACCTCGAAAACGGATACTACTTCAACAGCTCTTCGTGCTGATGGAAGGATGCAGCTTGATCGCGGCGGCCGATCGGTCCCGACGCTCCGCGGGCTGACATCGTGCAAGCCGCGATGACGCTGATCGAGTCGCATAGCAAGTAAGACATAGAAAGGGCACCCGGTCAGGGTGCCCTTGAATTCGTTCTACACCTTGACTCGTTATTTCTTTGAAGGTGTTTCAGTTTTGTGTTCGATAATTTGCAATACTTTTGGTTCAATCGCATTTAATAGTTGTTCGCACCATTGGATATAGCTGGTGAAGACGAGGCAGTCAAGGCAGCTGCTTGAATCTGCGCGGTTATCCGATCGTTGGCTGGAGACGGACGTCGCTGCGCAGAGCCGAGCGCAGCCCGCCTTTTGTTGCATTCAGCTGACGGTAGCGGTATACTGAATTCGTTATTGATCAATCACTATCTTCTGGAGGGTCCAGCGTTGGCTAAATCCGATTTCACTTCAGTTAATCGCAAAGCGGAGATTATTTCCGCGGCGATAGAGGTATTCGCCGAAGTCGGCTATTATCGGGCTACGACGGCACAGGTAGCACAGCGGGCGAACATTTCACAGCCCTACGTTTTCAAGTTTTTCTCGACGAAAGAACTTCTGTTGCTCAGCGCGGTGGAAGCTTCATGGTCCAGAGTAATCCAATCTTTCCGTCAGGTGGTAGAGAAGACGTCGCCGGAATTGTTGGAGGCCACGCTCATTCAAGAATATGAGAACATTCAGTCTACGCACCATAACGAGATGTTATTGCAAATGCAGGCGCAGACAATTCAAGAGGAAGCGATCCAGCAGTCGATGAGGAACGGCTTTAAGGAAGTCCGCGAAATGGTGCTGGCCGCATTCCAAGAAGCCGGTATCGAGAAGGCCGAAGAGCGGACGATGCTGTTTCTTGCGCGAGGCGTGCTTTGTAACGTCGCAGTTGCGCTAAATATGCCCGAATTAATGAAGGGATGAGGCGTAGATCCTTTCATTCAAAATTAGTGATTGACCAATCACTCACCGTTTGTTATAGTGAAACCACAAAGTTAGTAATTGATCAATCACTTACAGGAGGGGATTGGAATGAATTCCATGGTACAACCGGCAATTGCAAATTCTCGCACGATACCGTATCGGTGGTGGGCGCTGATTGCGTTGGCGCTCGCGCAATTTTTAGTGGTGCTGGATGCATCGATCGTGAACATCGCGCTTCCCTCGCTTGGCTCGGAGCTCCACCTAAGCACGAATACGCTAAGTTGGGTCATTACGGCTTATGTGCTTCCTTTCGGAGGTTTGCTGCTTCTGGGCGGAAGGTTGTCAGACAGATTCGGTCATCGAAAGTTGTTTATGATTGGAGTCGCCGGATTCGCGCTAGCATCGGCCGCGGCCGGACTGGCAACCTCGGGAGCTTGGCTGCTCGCGGCCAGAGCGATTCAAGGCGCATCGGCCGCTCTCCTCGCCCCGGCCGCGCTTGCTCTGGTCACCAAGCTGTTCCCGGATCCGCAGGATCGGGCCAAGGCGCTCGGCATCTGGGGCGCGGTTGCCGGCGTCGGCAGCGCTGCGGGCGTTCTGCTGGGAGGGCTGCTGACGGCTTCGCTCGGCTGGTCCTCGGTGTTCTACGTAAATGTCCCTGTAGCCGCTCTGGTTCTGGCGGCGGTTCCCTTCCTCATCGTCAAGGACTCGCTCGGCGAACGCGTAAGTCTGGATGTGCCGGGCTCGGCTTCGGTGACGGCCGGCATCGTAGCGCTCGTCGCCGCACTCTCCGGTGCGGAGCAGGTCGGCTGGACGGCTCCGCAGACGCTGGTACTCGCTGGCTTGGCGGTTGTGCTGCTCGGATCGTTCATTTTCCTCGAGAAGCGCGCTTCGAATCCGCTTATGCCGCTAGGTATCTTCCGCAACAAGTCGGTTACGGGGGGAAATCTGGCCATGTTCCTCATCGGAGGAGCGACGACGGGACTGTTCTTCGCGCTCTCGGTCTACATGCAGCAAGTCCTTCATTATGACGCGTTAAAGGCAGGACTCACCCAGCTGCCATTGGCTGGCGCGCTGGTCGCCATCGCCGGGGTCGTTCCCGCAGCGGTCAAGGCGATCGGTACGCGCAAGACGTTGGCCGCATCGCTCACCCTTCTGGCCGCAGGGCTCATCTGGCTGTCTTTCTCGCCAAGCGACGCTACATTCGCAGCCAATCTGCTAGGGCCTTCCATCTTGATCGGAATCGGATTGGGCGGCGCCTTTGTCTCCGGTACGGAATTGGCCGTGAATGGCGTGGCCGAAGGAGAAGCGGGGCTTGCCAGCGGCTTGGTCAATACGAGCCAACAGATCGGCGGCGCCATCGGACTCGCGGTGTTGACCACGGCGGCGTCGTCTCGAATCGATCGCCTGCTGGGTCGCGGCGCTGCCGAAGCGCAAGCGATGACCGGGGGATTCTCCTGGGTGTTCCTTGGAGCCGCCGCGTTCGCTGTCATCGGAGCGATTGTCGTGCTCGCGATTGGACGATCATCGTCATCTTCCAAAGTAAGTGACTAATCAATCACAAAGGAGCGATCCAATGATCAAAGCAATGGTAGTGAGAGCAGGCAGCGGCTGGGGAAGGGCATTGACCAAGCGCTTAATCGGGGCGAACGTCGAAGTCGTTGCCTATTCCGGCTCGCTGCGCAAGCTGGAAGGGTTGGAGGAGACATACGCCTCCACATCGCTTTTGCGGACAGTACGCGGAAATGCCCGGAACCGAAGCGAGCTTCTTGCGGCAGCGGAAGGCGTCGACGTGATTTTCTGCGGAGCCTACTTAACCTATGATGATGAGCCGGAGAAGGTGCGGCGGATGCTCGAAGCGGTGGGGAGCGTGTCTGCAGCGACTGGTGCCAGAACGGTGATGCTCGAAGGTGTTTATCTCCCTGCCGACGAGAGCATATCGGACCCTGCAAACCCACCTGTTAAATCTTCTATGCGAATCAATAGTCCGGAGTTGTACGGCGAGGGCGTATCCAACACGATTACGCATTACGCGCTTCGCAAAGTCATTCAAGGGAAGACCGTCAAGCGGCTCATCGATCCTTCCGTAGCAAGAGACTATTTATATATTGAGGATGCTGCCAGATATGCGCTGGAGCTGGCTTCGACGGAATCCGCATACGGAGGGGTTTGGAATCTTCGCGGAAATGGTCCGATCTCGCAAGCGGAGCTCCTTGACCTGGCAGGCTCGGTAGTTCAAGCGACCCCGCGGTTCGAGCCGATCGGCGGGTGGCAGCTGCGCTTGCTGCAATGGTATGAGCCGAGGGCGAAGAAGATGCTGAATCGCTTAGAGCGACTCGGCGAAGATAGCGGGAGGGATGGCACTGATTTTTGCGCCCCGTCGCCCACGCCTTATCCAGAGAGCATCGCGTCAACGATAAAGCACATGATGAGGAAACGCCATGGAGGAACTCAACTTGACTAGACGAAAAAACGTAAAACGCCTGGTTTATATCGCTATTCCTGCGATGGTGGTGCTCCTGATCGGCGCGGCGTTAACCACTTATTTCTGGCAAATGCGGCTTCAGAAGCCGGTAGAGATGAACATGGCTCACCATCTGATGGCGGCCGGCATGACCGATATGGCGGGTATGGAGCACATGGCGGGCATGGCAGATTCCTCTTTTGTAGAAGGCGGGGTATCTTGCGTCTCGCTGACGGCCCCGGAATCGTCGGCTCCGGTTCGGAAGTTCGATCTGACGGCGGCACGGACGACATTGAAGCTGGATAACGGCAAGTCGGTTGATGCCTGGACCTTCAACGGATCTTCCCCGGGTCCGGAGCTTCGTGTGAAGGAGGGCGACCGAGTGGTCGTCACGCTCCATAACAAGGACATCGAGGACGGCGTTACAATCCATTGGCACGGGATCGAAGTCCCGTGTTCGCAGGACGGTATCGCGGGAGTGACGCAGGATACCGTACCGCCGGGGGGCCAGTTTACCTACACGTTTATGGCGACGACGCCGGGAACTTATTGGTACCACTCTCACCAGATGAGCTCGATCCAAGTCGGCAAGGGTCTTCTGGGCGCGATGATCGTCGAACCCAAAGAAGGATCCGAATCCGATACGCCGACTTCGGAGACGACCGCCCTTTATCAGCAGCTGGGTTCGTCCATGCTGTTGAACGGAAGCACGCAAGGGTTGGCAGTCCCGGGTCGACCGGGCGATAACGTCAGGCTGAGGCTGATCAATTCGGGCAATGAAACGATGGAATTCCATGTCGACGGGGCGCCTTTCCGGGTCGTCGCCATGGACGGCCACGATCTTCATGAACCCGGGCAACTGGAGCATACGATTGTCCCGATCGGAGCGGGCCAGCGTTACGATCTGCTCATTCAAGTTCCGGCGATGGGCAAAGTCGTCGTCGGCAGCCCTTCGGCCAAAAGCTTGCCGATTACGATCGGCAGCGGTAGCGAGCCGCAGCTTTCGGAAGGCGGGCAGCCGTTCTCGTTCATCGATTACGGCACCCCGTCGCCTAACGATCCCATCCTGCAAGTTCAACCGGATCGGCATTTCGAACTCGTGCTGGGCCAGAACCTTTTCGTCAAATCGATTAACGGCAAAGCCTTCGGCGAGATTCCTCCCATGATCGTGAAGGAGGGGGACCATGTAAGAATAACCGTCTCCAACGTAGGCGGGGGCGATCATCCGTTCCACGTTCACGGGCACGTGTTCCGCGTCTTGAGCAAGAACGGGGTTGCCTTACACGGCAGCCCGGTGCATCTGGATACGCTCCTAACGAAGAAGGGCGAGACCTATGAGCTGTACCTTGAAGCTGATAATCCGGGCCTCTGGATGGTGCATTGCCACAATCTCAAGCATGCCTCGATGGGCATGAGCATGATGTTGAATTACGAAGGCATTACGACGCCATACCGGGTAGGAACCCGATCAGGCAATCTTCCCGATCTTTAAAGCCGTGCAGATGCAACAATTTTGCGAAGCATCGTTCTGTTAGTAATCAATCAATCACAAAATGAAAGAGGTCGAATGGGATGACGATAACGAAGGCGATGGTCATTGGAGCAACCGGCGGAACGGGTGCCGCAATCACGGAAGAGCTGGTAAGACGCGGGATCGATACGATTGCTTTCGGGCGTTCACGGTACAAATTAGAGCAATTCGCGAGTCGGCTAGGCAACCCCGTACATCTGACGCTTGTCGTCGGGGACGCCATGCGACCGGACGATATCGCTTCTCAAGCAGGCGGGGCGGACGTATGGTTCCATTGCGCGAACGTGCCGTACCACGAGATGACGAGCAAGCTGATTCCGCTGGGCGAGTCGGTGATGAAGGCGGCGGACCGCATGGCTGTCCGAGTCGTCGCGATTGACGGAATATACCCTTACGGCAGGAGGCAATCCAACCCCGTGACCGAGGAGCATCCGAAAGCGCCGCATACGCGAAAAGGAAAAGTCCGCTTGGACTATGAACGGATGTTGCTTGGCAAGCAGTGGAAAAAGGCCAAGGTTGCGATCGCCCGATTGCCGGATTATTACGGACCTACCGCCAACGAAGCCTCTTATCTGGGCTCGACGCTGGAAGCGATCGCGGCCGGCAAGATGGCATTTTATATCGGGAATATGCATATTCCCCGCGAATTCGTCTACTTGCCGGACGCGGCGGCCATGATCATCGAGATGGCCGGCAAAGACTTCGCCTACGGCCAGAATTGGCACATCCCGGGTGCCGGGTTAATCGCAGGGCGAGACATCGTGAAAATTGCGCAATCGGCAAGCGGCAGCGTCAAATCGGTTATTCCGTTGAAGAAGCTGGGGTTGTCCCTGCTCGGAATCGGCATGCCTGTTATGAAGGAAGTGGTGGAGATGCTCTATTTAACCGAAGAGCCTCTGACGCTTAGCCGAGACAAGTACGAACGTTTCATCGGCCCGGTCGTGGCAACGCCGTTCCAAGAAGGGATCGCCTCGACGATAAAAGTCTTACAAAAGAGAAAATAACCAATGGCCACTGGCTGCCTGACAAGCGAGGGAGCTTCTAAAGTCCGACGATTCAAGGAGATTCTCAAAGCGCTGGCGAAGCGATATTCAGAATGGGGCTGGTGGCCCAATGACATGATATGATCAGAACCGGCTATAGCCGTACGGGGGTTCACCCGTGCGGCTAAAGTCGGTACGATGACCCTATTATTTTTTAACTACAGGAACCCAAAATTCGCCGTAGAACGTGCCGTCGCCATTTTCTTTGCGATAAGTGGCATTTGGACCGCCGATGTAAGCATAGTCCGTGACTTGCGACAAGACTTCGGCAAAGGCGCGATAAGTCAACTGATCGAACAAAGCTTCCTTATCGCCGATTCCCGCGACCACGATGTACTCGCTTTCCGGAAACTCGATGATGCGCGTTGCGTCGCCCACCGATTTACTAGCTTCTACCGCGAAATAATTCCACGGTCTGCCTTGATAAACCTCGTTGACTGACCATTCGCGATCATCTTTTGAGGCCGCCTTAAGCTTGTCAAATCGCCCGTCGGCTTTCAGCCCTCCCCAGAACGCTGCTTTTTCTTTTTGCATAGCCGGCGCGTCTTGGAAATTGGATTGCATCGAAAAACCATAAGCGGTCAATGTAAACGACTTTTTGTATTCGACGGAGTAACTTTCCATGAGAGCGCTCCTTAGCCTGAGATTAGCCTGCTACTTTTTTAGCACGAAGCCACATTTCACCGTAGAAATTGCCGTCTTCTGCTGCTTTGACGAATGTGGAGTTGCCGGGACCCACGTATTTGTAGTCCGTGATTTCTTGCAGCAGGCCGCCGAAAACTTTGCCCGTTATTTCGTCGGGAAGGCGGTCCTTGTCAGCGCCTGTGCCAGGCACCACGAGGTATTCCCCGGCGAGGAAGTCGAGGACGACCGCGTCTTCCACGTCGTATGCGCCCATCACGCCGAAGCCGCGCCAAGCCTTCCCGCCGATGACGTAATTGATTTGATATTCCTGCCCGTCAGCGAGCGCGAGAAGCTCGGCAAGCTTGCCGTTTTCAGTAATTTCAGCTTTTTTCGCTGCCGTTTTTGCCGCATTGCCTGCCCAGTCGTTGTAGTCTTCAAGTATAACGCCGAAAGCAGTCATTTTGTAGTTTTCCGAGATGGTTTGGATGGAGTAGTTAGACATTTTTATTCTCTCCTTTTGGGATGATTCTTACAAGATTGATCCTATTCGCTAAATGTATCAAAAAACGATACCTATTTTGTTAGAGGCCAAAAAGCTTGCTACATTTCTGATACAATAAAATCATGAAAAAGACCGAACGAGTGAACCTGATCATGCGCTTCATCAATAACCGCGCGCATTTTACGATTGCGGAGATTCAGCGAGAGTTCAAGATATCCCGCGCGACGGCGATCCGCGACATTAACGAGATTCAGGCGATGGGTTTCCCGCTGACGTCCGAGCTTGGGCGCGGGGGTGGCTACAATGTCCTGCAAAATCAGTATCTGTCCGCCGTCCGTTTCACGCCGGAGGAGCTCAAAGCGATATTCATCAGCTTTATCGCTTCGAAAAATTCGCAGCTGCCTTATTTGCAAAATCGCCGCTCTATCACTGAAAAACTCATCGGCATCGCGTCGCAAGCCCAGCACGACGAGCTGATCGAGCTGAATCATCTCTTGCTTTTTGAAAATACGAATCCTGCTAATCCGAATCTGCTGGAGCTCGATGATGCGGCGCCTGCGGAGTTGAACCAGTTGATCTCGCTTGCCGTGCGGGATAAGCACTTGCGTTTGACTTATGAGCCAAGTGTTGGCTGGCCTCAGTTGATGGACGTTTTTTTGATTCATATTTTTAACTCAAACGCGCGTTGGCTGGTCGAGGTTTATGATTTCGATACGGATGAGTTTCGGTATTTACCTGTCGAGATGCTGCGGGATTCGGCCATTTCCGTGCAGAAGATGAAGCGGTCCGAGCAGGAGATTTTAAGCAAAAAACGGCATGGCGCGCGTGAGTCCAATCTGGTCGTAAAGCTTGATTGGACTGGGATTCAGCGCTTTAAGCGCATGCACCCGCCGGGGATTATTTTATCCTTTACAGGAATGTTCCAGTCGAGCGGGATTTTTAACGTTCAACTCGACGCGACCGACGCCGAGGCGCTGGCGTATTATGCGGATTGGCTTTTGTTCTTGGGGAAAGGGGTCGAGTTTGAACGGATTCCCGATGAGCTGCGCGTGATTATGGAAGAGCGGTTAAAGGGAAGTGCCGATACGTTAGCAAAATACATGTAAACGAAAAACGGCCTCTTCCCCAGGATCGGGAGAAGAGGCCGTTCACGTTAACGAGAAGCAGGAAGCTTACGTGAGGGACGAAGGGTTGAAATCGCATTTGTTCAGGATGAAGTTGATCTGGTTCTCGAGCCGGTTGATGACGGCCTGCGACTCCGGATCCTCGGCGCCGCGTCCCCGGCGTTCAGCGAGCTCCTGCTTCAGTTGGTGCAGATCTTCCCCCGCGCGCGAGCAGTCGTAGTTGCTTTCGAGATTGTCGAGCATGTGAATTCCGAATCCCCCCCATCGTCGAGCGAGTGTCTCCTCTATTATGGAAGATATCGGGCAACTTATGCATCGAGATCATGCACGGCGGCTTTGGCGATATTCCCACTAGGTGAACAGAATGCCTGCGACGGTGACGAGAGAGGCAACGATAATCGTCGAGAAATGTCCAATTGTTTGGTAAATGTTTAGAGGTCGATGCTATTCTTTCTCATGCAGCCTATGATTCCATTGCAGAGGGAGAGAATACTTTGAGAGCGCGATCGATGTTCCGTTTGTTGTCTAGAATTAAGCTTCAAATGCTGCTGGCTATCGTTCTGGCGGTTCCGTCCATCGCGATGGCCGGTACGGCGAACGCCGAGCCGGACGCCACGGGCACTTTTGCCGGCAAGCTGCTGGCAAACTGTGAGTACAGATATTCCGGGGACAGTTCAAACTCAACGGTTTATTGTCCGGATACGGTATCCATTGGCTCAAATGCTGGACAATCGTTTACAGGCGTGCTCAAGTTTGATCTGAGCGGTTTTAGCGGAACGGTGCTTGAGGCCGATCTGGAACTGTTCGTGACCAATAATTACGCCAACGATGAAGGCAGTCCCGAGTTGACCATCTATAAGTACAATGGAAGTTGGGCAGCACCCGACACGACCCCGGTGACGGATGCATTGCCTGCATTTTACGGCGGAATGCACTCCCGGACATTTAATATAACGGGCAAGGACGGCGAATGGGTAAAATTCAATATTGCCCCGCTGGTGCGCGACAGTATCGCCAAAGGAGAAAACGAACTCGTTCTCGCATTGGCGGGTTCCTGGGCGGAGGAAGGGATGCGATTCTTCCACTATCTTTCATTTAACACGCTCGTGCCCAAGCTGAATATTGCCTACACAACATCGCCTATCCAACTGCCCAGTCCGCAAACGCGCATTGCGGCAGGGAACGGATTTACGCTGTCTCTTCAGGATGACGGTACGGTCAAAGCCTATGGTTGGATTAACGGCAGCAAGATCGAAGTGCCTGACAACTTGACCGACGTACAAGCGGTTTACGCATCCAACGACTGCGGCTACGCGATTAGGGCAGGCGGTATCGTTAAAGCATTAGGCGACGGCTGTACAGTTCCAGCCGAAGTTCCGAACGGCAATGTCGTCGGGCTCGTGCTCGACGGGAACGCTCCGGCGGTCCTGAAGAATGACGGGACGATTATCAGTTGGGGATCCGGACAGTTCAAGATACCGGTGGAATGGGAGAACATTCATGCGCCCTTCAAATCCGTCTCGGGCGGGTATAACCATGCGGCGGCGCTGACGTGGGATGACGACGTCGTCAGCTGGGGCTCCGTATCGATGGGGGCAACAGATGTGCCTGAAGATCTGCCGGAAACGACGGCTATCGCTTCGGGACTAAATCACTCGCTGGCGCTGCTGAAGGACGGGACAGTCAGACTGTGGGGTTACTATCGCGCTGAGCGGCCACCGGAAGGCTTGTCGAATGTCGGAGCGATCTATGCGAACAACAATTACTCCGTAGCGGTGCTGAAGGATAGCGGGGAAGTCGTCGTATGGGGCGACTACGGACTACTGCAACCGCCGGCAGGGCTTCGCGACGTCATAGACATCGCAGCGGGAAGGGACCACATTGTCGCGCTGAAATCGGACGGCACCTTGGTCGGCTGGGGGAAAAATCAACACGGCGAAACGGTCAACCCGGCACCGCCTGTCGGAGGATTGTCGTGGTTGCCCGGCAGCGAGATCGGCACGACGAAGGCGACGATCGCGGACGAGAATCTGCACGACGAACATTATGGCGATCTGACTCTCAGATATCGGATCGGCGCTGCAGGCAGCGTCAGACAGCCTTATGCCGGCGAGGATCCAGCCGATTACGGCTTCGACACGGAGCTTCAGTCAGGAGACGAGCTGGCCGTCTCTCCGGGGCAGCATATTTATGTCGTGGCGGAGTACGAAGAGGAAGGCGAAGATGGGATCGATAAGAAAATCGCCTACTGGTCGGATGTCGACCCCGTTGTGGCAGGAGCGCCGCCTACAGCGCCAAACGTGAGCGCCGATGACGCGTCCAACACAATCATAGGCCTCACGACAGCGATGGAGTACCAAATCGACGGCGGCGCTTATGTGAGATACGACGGAACGAGTGCGCCTGATCTCACCGGCGCGCATACGGTCAAAGTCAGAGTAGCGGCAGATCCGGCAACGGGAACACCCGCCGGAGCGGCCGCGACGCTGAGCTTTACATCGAACCCGCCTGCGCCTGCAGCGCCAAACGTGAGCGCCGACGATGCGTCCAACACGATCATAGGCATCACGACCGCGATGGAATACCAAATCGATAGCGGCGCTTATGTGAGATACGACGGAACGAACGCGCCAGATCTTACCAGCGCGCATACGGTCAAGGTCAGGGTAGCGGCAGACCCGGCTACTGGAACACCTGCCGGAGCGGACACGACGCTGAGCTTTACGCCGCCATCAACGCCTGATCCTTCAACGTCCACGCCATCAGCGTCCCAGGATCGTGGAGTCGATGTACTCGTCAACGGCAAGGTGGAAAGTATAGGCGCTGCCACCACATCAACGAGATTGGATCAGACAGTTACAACCGTAATCGTAGACGAGCATAAGCTGGAACAAAAGCTTGCGGCAGAAGGTCAAAAGTCTGTTGTGACAATCCCGGTTAATACGAAGTTTGACGTCGTAATCGGAGAGCTTAGCGGTCGAATGATCCAAAGTATGGAACAGAAGCAAGCCGTCATTGAAATCAAGACCGATAAAGCAACCTATACGATTCCGGCACAACAAATAAATATGAGCTCCATATCCGAACAACTTGGAAAGACAACAGCACTGCAGGATATTAACGTTCAAATCGAAATAGCAGCTCCAAATGAAAATACCGTAAAATTAGCGGAGAGCGCAGCGCAGAAAGGCGATTTTTCCATTATTGTCCCATCCATAGACTTCATTATCAGAGCTGCCTCTGGAGATAAAAAGATTGAGATTACCAACTTTGAAGCCTATGTAGAAAGAACCATCGCGATCCCGGATGGCGTAGATCCAAATAAAATTACAACGGGTATTGTCGTGGAGCCGGATGGTTCGGTTCGCCATGTACCTACCCAAGTCGTTGTGATTGGGAATCAATACTTTGCAAAGGTGAATAGCTTAACGAATAGCACCTATTCCCTTGTTTATCACCCGGTAACGTTCGTCGACGTAGATCGGCATTGGGCAAAGACAGCGGTAAACGACATGGGTTCAAGAATGGTCATTAACGGAATTGGCAATGATGTATTCAATCCAGACCAAGCGATTACGCGGGCAGAGTTTGCAGCCATTATGGTTCGCGGATTAGGCCTGAAATCAACAAGCGGCGATACTTCATTTAGCGATGTGAAAACGACGGATTGGTTCAGCGGGGCTATTCAAACCTTATACCAGCACAAGCTTATTGATGGATTTGAAGATGGAACCTTTAGACCGACGGATACCATTACTCGCGAACAGGCTATGAAGATCATTGCTCAAGCGATGGTATTAACCGATCTGAAATCCAAGCTCATCGCTAAAGAATCGGCAACAGAACTTAAACCATTCACAGATGGAAATACAGTTGCAGAGTGGGCTAAGACCAATGTTGCCGATGTGATTCAGGCGGGAATCGTTACAGGTAGAAGTCGTACAACCTTGGCGCCAAAAGCTAATATTTCAAGAGCGGAAGTAGCGGTTATTATCCAAAAACTGCTTCAAAAATCCGGATTGATCTGACCGCGCCCTGCGAACAGAAGAAAAGAAGCCTACTACGGTAAGGCTTCTTTTTCTTATTGGTAGTCCGCATTGTTTTGGTCGATGGTCGCAGGTTTGCCCGGATTGACCGCAACGGTCTTGCTGGCAGCGAACGACGATATTGGCAGCAGGAAAGCCCCAGTGCCGTGAGCAGAACGAGATATCCAGTACGATTGCGCTTGCTCGTGTTTTACTCCCTTATTTGATACACTGTTGATCATGATAAAAGGGGGAGGATGAGCCATGGGAAGAAAACAGTTGTATGCCGAATCGGAGTTACTGGACGTAACCAAGAGATTGGTACTGAATCACGGTTACGATGGTTTTCATCTCAAAATGTTGTCTCAGCACCTTCCCGGCGCCCGAAGTACGATTTATCAGTACTTTTCCAATAAAGAGGAAATCGTTGCCGCTTGCATGAAGCGGGTTATATCGAATGTTTACGAAAAGGTGTCCAAAGTCGATGAGACGGATGCGATGAATGCTCTTCAAGAAGTTCTAACGATATACGTGGAAGAGTCCAAACTTCACCAACTTTTGGGGGACTCCAATAAAATTAACACGAACAATTCGGAAGCTGCAGCCCGCGATCTCGCGTTCGTTGAGAGCGTTCATTTGGATCTCAAAGCGCAGCTTATGCGTCTGATCGAACGGGCGCAGCAGGAAGGAACGCTTAGAAAAGAAGTCCCTCTTCCCGTACTGGTCGGCACGTACTTTAATCTGTTTAACACGCCGAATATGCTCGATGCTCCCGCGTTAAAATGGAGCCGGCTGCTGTTTGATATGTGGGTCGGAGGAGCAAAGGGTTGATAAGTATTTGACACTGGTGTCAATTATGGTGTTTAATATTCGAGAAGACGCTCCGAAACGACAAATTTGACACATGTGTCATAAAAATGAGAGAGGGGAAGATAACATGTTTTTAGCGATCAGAGAGTTCACTCACAGCAAAATGCGGTTTTTGATGATTACAATCATTTTTGTGTGTTGACGGCATGGTTGGTCTTCATTTTATCCGGGTTGGGCAATGGACTGTCAACGCTTGCGGCGTCGACGTTCAAGAACATGAAAGCCGATTATGTCATCTTCGAACAAGGGTCGCAATCTTCCATGAGCAAGTCCTTATTGCCCGAGCAGTTGGTTGGGCAGGCCGGACAGTTGCCGAACGTACAAGCGGCGTCACCGATGGGGACTTCGATGGCAACCGCCCTGATTGGCAAGAGCAACAGGAATGAGGATAAGGTAGACATCGCGATTGTCGGCATTAACCCGGGAAGTTTTTTGGAGCCGCGAGTCGTTGAGGGCCAAGGCTTGTCGCCCGATAATCCCGTTGGCGTTATCGTCAATGCAACTTTGAAGGATAAGGGGTTCCGCCTGGGCGACAGCTTTCGATTGGACGGTTCGACGGAGTCTTTGACCATCATAGGTTTTGTCCAGAATCAGACCTACAATCACGTAGCCTCTGTATTCGCTTCTTTGTCGGAATGGAGGAAAATCGCCTTCGCGGCTCCTGGGTCGGACAAAGGAATCTCCAATCCGGTCAACGCCGTTATGCTGCAAGGCAAAAATATTCGTCCTGGAGACAATGACGCCCGTCTGTCGGGTACGGATACCGTAACCCGCGCAGCCGCCATCCAGGGCCTCCCGGGATATAAAGAAGAGAATGGCTCTATTCTGATGATGCTCGCCTTTTTGCTGACGATATCCGCATTTGTGCTCGGCGTGTTCTTCTACGTGATTACGATGCAAAAATCGAATGCTTTCGGAATCATGAAAGCAATCGGAGCAACGAACGGATTTCTGGGCAAAGCGATCGTATCTCAAGTATTCGTTTTGTCGTTGTGCAGTATTGTTGTCGGCATATTGCTCACTTACGGTACGGCTGCGATCATGCCTGAAGAAATGCCGTTTCAGCTGGACCCAACGCTTCTCGTCGTCTATTCGATGATCCTTCTCGTTATCGCGTTACTCAG
Source organism: Cohnella sp. OV330 (assembly GCF_900112065.1). GTDB lineage: Bacteria > Bacillota > Bacilli > Paenibacillales > Paenibacillaceae > Cohnella. The sequence continues at coordinate 173,653 of NZ_FOKE01000011.1, read as the reverse complement.
TTCGTTGATCTCCGTCCGTAAAATGACCAAAATAGATCCGCTGCAAGCGCTAGGGAGGGTCGAATAATGACGAAGGGCTTACAAATTCAAAATATCTCTAAATATTACGGAGAGGGCATGAATCGATTGACGGCGCTAGATCGCGTATCTATTGAAGTTGGACCCGGCGAATTTGTAGCTGTAGTCGGCCCGTCCGGTTCTGGCAAGAGCACTTTCCTGTCTATAGCAGGGGCACTTCTTCAAGCATCGGAAGGGGAGGTCAAGGTGAACGGGAATTCGATCTCCCGACTATCGGCGCGGGAATTGTCTTCAGTCCGGTTAAATGAGATCGGGTTTATTATGCAGACATCGAATCTTGTTCCCTATCTGAACGTACTGGATCAATTACTTGTAGTGAAGAGAATGGGCGGAAAAGTTTCGACTGCGGACAAAGCGCTTGCCAGGCAGTTGTTGGACGGCTTGGGACTTCACTCAAAGCTGAAAAGCTTTCCGGAAAGTCTGTCCGGCGGTGAAAAACAACGGGTAGCGATCGCTCGGGCTTTCGTGAATAATCCGAGCGTAATATTGGCCGATGAACCGACGGCAAGCCTGGATACCAAACGTGCCTATGAGGTGGTAAACCTAATTGCGCATGAAGTAAAATCACGCCAAAAAGCCGCGATCATGGTTACCCATGACGAACGTATGCTTAAACATTGCGACAAGGTGTACCATATGGAAGATGGGATTTTGTCTCTTGTTCAGTAGCTCTATAATTAGCAGATGAATCTACAAAGATAGGGCCATTCCAATAGGATGGCCTGAAACTGCATATATGATCTGGGGGCTTTGGGAGGATGCTTGACAAAACGAATAACCGAACCTATAGTGTAGACATCTACACAATTGAAGGAGAAACTTATGCCAAGCGTTTTCGACAAGTACCCCTTTAGCCTATACATTAAAGTTATCGCGCAAAAGGTTCGAGAAATCATTGACCAGCTCCTGAAGGAGCATGGCTTGAATAGCTCGCAAGCGATCCTTTTGTCGCATATTCATCAATCCATAGAGGAGCATATAGAGATTAACCGCAAGTTTCTTGAGAAAACCATGGCTCTAAGCGGTCCGTCCGTGACAAACCTTTTGAACGGTTTGGAGAAATCCGGATTTATTACGCGAAGCAGCAGTCCTTCCGACGGGCGCAATCTCCGTATTGATGTCACGGCTAAAGCCAAACTATTTCTTAGCGAGAGAAGCGATGCCTTCACAAAATCGGAGGAATGGATCACGGAAGGGATGTCGGATGCCGAAAAAGCCATGTTTGTCTCACTGCTGACCCGCGCTTTTGAAAATGTTGAGAAGCAACGCTTAAAATAATGATTTTCGAAGCGACGCATTATTTTTTAAACAAATATGTAGACGGCTACATGTTTTTGAAAATAGAATCCAGGAGGCAGACATGATGAAGAACGAACAAAACGGAGCGTTGAAAAAGAGATTTGCCGGCTGCAAGGGAATTGGGTATCGGCGTTGTTGCTTTTGGGGCGGTGGCTCATGGACTTCTAGCCGGCAACTGGACAGAGGAGCGGATCCAAAAAAATAAAGGCGGCTACATCCCGTTATTTTTCGAAGGGAAGGATAAAACGTACGGGCGACACAATCATGCAAAATGAAAGGATGTTATGGTCATGATCATCGTTACCGGAGCTAACGGGAAATTGGGCCGGGCCGTGGTTGAGCAGCTGCTTGATCGCGTACCTGCCGAGCAGATCGGTGTCAGCGTCCGCGATCCGAATCAGGCACAAGAGCTACAGGGTCGCGGAGTTCGTGTTCGTCGGGGCGACTTCGACGATGCCGAGAGTCTGCATCGCGCCTTTGAGGGGGCATCGCAGGTTCTCATTGTTTCGGCCGGCATTATGGGCGAGGCCGGTATCCCGCATGGTATCCGGCAGCATCAAGCAGCGATCGACGCGGCCAAGCAGGCAGGGGCTAGCCAGGTGCTATACACGAGTCACATGGGCTCTTCGCCGACATCGCCCTTCGCTCCCATGATTCACCACGCCGCTACCGAAGAGCTGTTGCAAGCTTCAGGCATGGCTTTCACGTCGCTCCGCAATGGCTATTACGCCGCATCGGTACTCATGTTGATCGGCTAAAAACAGGGGAGCTGATCGCTCCTGAAGACGGCCCTGTCGCCTGGACAGCTCATTCTGACCTGGCTGAAGCTGCGGCGGCGGTCATAAGCAAGCAGGAGTTAGATGGCATGACCCCCAATCTTACGGGATCCGAAGCCATCGATATGGAAGGGATTGCGACAATCGCTTCCGAGATCTTGGGAAGGACCATCCGTCGAATCGTTGTATCGGACGAAGAGTTCCGGAACCGCATGCTGTCTCAAGGCGTACCGGAAGCGAGTGTAAACATGCGGATGGGGATGTTTCTAGCGAGCCGTCGGGGCGATTTCGCGCAAGTCGATCCCACGCTGGCTCATTTGATCGGCCGACCTCCGGTGAGTATTAGAGAGATACTCAAAGAATCGATTTCACATTAACAAAGTTGATTGTGTTAAAAGGCGCTTTACAATACGTTTATGGTTCTGTTTTTGTTCTTTCCGCCAGCTTCGTAATTGACTCAATGTCTCGATCGGTTAATAGATCAAGGAAATATTTTTGTATCGCCTTAGAGACGATGGGACGGGCTTCATCCAATGCCAATTTCCCGGCAGGAGTGATGAGGACTTGGACACCGCGATCCGTATCGATTGGTTTTCTCGTCACGAGCCCGCGCTTTTCCATTCGCGTCAGATGATGCGACAATCGACTTTTATCCCAGTCCATCGAGTCGGCTAACTCCTGTTGACGAAGATTCCCGTTCCCCGAAAGGACTAACCGATCTAAAACCCCGTAATCGCCCTCTGATAGTCCTGTGTGCTCGGACAACTCTTTTATCACGCGACCAAAGATGCTCTGAAATGAGCCTTTCCATAGGTGCCATATTCGCATTTCCGCTTCGGTTAACTCGTATTTGTCCATAAAAAGATAATAGCATGGTTGACGTGTCAACCACAATGTGCTACCTTTATTGTGGTTGATATGTCAACCATGAGTGATATCGCTAAGTCTGCACATCGATGCGAGAAGCGAGAAGGAGAGTGTTCCGATGCAAGAGAAACCAAAGCGAGATCGTCCAATGAGCAAGCCGTTCACTGAAGCTGCTGATATTCCCGTCAGCGATCTCACCCCTGTCATGACCTTCAGTCCTGTCGTGCTGTCGGCTCCGAACCGTATGGCAGATCTGCAAATCAAGGTTTCCGTGCCCTCGACAGGGAGCGACCTGCCCATCATTCTTCTATCGCATGGTCACGGGCCTTCGAACTTCGTCTCCTCCCTACATGGCTACGGGCCCCTTGCCAACTTCTGGGCAGCTCACGGTTTCGTCGTGATCCAGCCCACTCACTTGGACTCGAAGATGCTGGGCCTGCGCGAATCGGACAACCCAGAGGCGCCGTTGTATTGGCGGTCCCGGGCCGAGGACATGCGCTGCATCCTCGATCGCCTCGATCAGATCGAGGATGCTGTTCCAGGGCTCGGCGGGCGCCTTGACCGGAGCCGGATCGCGGCAGTTGGGCATTCCTTAGGCGGACATACGGTAGGCCTGTTGTGTGGCCAGCGGGTTAAGGATCCGATCGACGGTACGGAGGTGAACCTGGCCGACCCTCGGGTCAAGGCGGGGGTACTGATGGCTGCGCCAGGCAGCGGAGAGGACCTCGCCGCGTTTGCAACCGAACACTACCCGGTGCTGGGGACAACTAGCTTCGCCACAATGACAACGCCAGCCCTCGTCATCGTGGGTGAGAACGACTGGAACCCTGCTTTCTCCGACCGAAAGGATTGGCGCGCTGATGCGTACTTCCAGAGTCCCGGCCCCAAATGCTTGTTGACGCTGCTAGGAGCGGAGCATGGACTAGGTGGGATTGCCGCCTACGACGCGAAGGAAACGACCGACGAAAACCCCGAACGCGTGGCTGCACTGCGAGCGCTTGTCTGGTCCTATCTCCGCACCGCGCTCTACCCTGAAGACCCCGCCTGGCCTGAAGCGTGCGCCGCTTTAAGGGATATGTCTAATCCGGTGGGCATGATCAATTGCAAGTGAACCTCTTAAAGCACACTGGGCGGCGACGTCATCCTGACCTATCGCAGCCAAGCAGAGGAAGCAAAGTCTGTCGTTGCTGAGATCGAAGCTATGGGGCGTAAAGCAGTCGCGCTGAAACTGGATGTCGGAGATATTTCCGGTTTTGCTGCGTTTGTCGATACCGTCCGTTCGACGCTGCAGTCAGCCTGGAGTAGCGCCACTTTCAATCATTTGGTGAACAATGCCGGCCACGGGCAGCGTGCAAGGGCAAAGCGCTAAAATCTCCGGGCAAAGATGCTCGGAGATTTTTTGACCCCGAAGAGATGGGATGCAAATGCGATTGTAGTCGGTCGTAAACAGTGTTACGCTAACAACGGTAAACACCAAATCTATGTTCGCAAAGAAAGGTCATACGATGATAAAAGTCGATAAACTATCCTTCTCGTTTCCGCAAAAGGAACTCTATAAAAACATTTCATTTACGCTTCAAGAGGGGCAACATTGCGCTTTTATCGGAACAAGCGGCAATGGGAAGAGTACATTGATAGACATATTGATGGATCCAGACAGATATATGTTCGAGGGCATCTTAGAAATAGACCCGACGTGCAAAATCGGGCATGTAAGTCAATTCTCGCAGCTCGATAAAACGAAAGAAACAACCGTTTTTGAGTATATAGGAGAAGAATTCATTAAGATACAAAATGAAATCGCATCGATTTGTACGGAAATGGAATCATCCTCGGATATGGATTCACTATTGGAAAAGTATCAACTCGCTTTGGATGCATTAGAAGCAATCGGCGGGGATGATTTTGAAAGCAACATCAATAAGAAACTAAATCTAGCAAACCTCACGAAGCTAAGAGATCATAGGGTATCCGACCTGAGCGGCGGGGAATTCAAACTTATTCAAGTGATGAAGGAAATGCTTCGTCGTCCAGACGTCCTGATTATGGACGAACCGGATGTATTTTTAGACTTTGAAAACCTCAACGCGCTTAAAAACCTGATTAATTCTCACAAAGGAACGCTGCTGGTCGTTACGCACAATCGATATCTATTGAATCATTGCTTCAATAAAATCCTGCACCTTGAAAACGCGGAGATCCAAGAGTTTGACGGGCGGTATATGGATTATAACTTCTCCTTGCTTCAGACTAAAATCGAATTACAAGAAATCGCATTCGCCGAGCAAGAAGAAAGCGAGAGAAACGAGAAAGTCATCCTTAATCTAAGAGCGATTGCCACTTATAATTCAGAAGCCTCTAGAGGTAGAGCATTAAAAGCTAGAGTCAGGTTTCAGGAGAGATTGGAAGCGCGTAGAATTAAAGCGCCGTTCGTTGAATTGAAGCAGCCGACGATCCGTTTCGATATGGATCATGAACTGGAAGACGGCACGGTTATAAAAGTTAGCAATTATAGGGTTGCCTTTGATGAGTTGCTGTTAGACCAAGTTAACTTCGAGATCAAATCTACGGATAAAGTAGCCATTATCGGTTCGAACGGTACGGGGAAAACGACTTTACTCCGAGATATCTTCAAAAACAGTCATGATGCAATTGAAATCAACGCTGATGTTAAAGTGGCGTATTTATCGCAGAATCAAGGCGAAGTGCTAAAGGATTCGAATACGATATTAGAGGAATTCATCGATGCCGGGTTTAAGACCTACGATGAGATTAGATCGTATCTTGCAGGCTATGGCTTTGAAGGAGAAATCGTTAATCAAAAGATAGCGTCTTTATCCGGCGGAGAGAAAAATTTGCTTCAAATCGCTAAGGTTGCCGCCAGTAAAGCAAACGTATTGCTTCTGGATGAACCGACCAGCCATTTAGACACCTATACGCAAATCGCACTGGAGAAAGCCATTGAAGACTACAAAGGCGCGATCCTCATGATTTCTCACGATTTCTATTCGGTTGTAAATGGGATGGATTATGTTTTAATCATTGAAGATAAGACGATCAGAAAAATGAGCATGCGAAAATTTAGGCAGATGATTTATGCGAGCCATTTTGATCGAGACTATCTAGAAACGGAACAAAAGAAAAAATCCGTTGAAATGAAAATCGAATTGGCTTTAAAAGATTCTGATTTTGAATCCGCAAAAGGATTGGTCGACGAACTGGAAGAGCTGATTAAGCTGCTTTAAATAGAAAGGAAAGTAATCGTAATCTATATTAAGGAGAAGAGGATGAATACCGGGCAACGTAAAATTATTTTAGTCATAACGCTAACCTATACCGTTTTTATTCTTTATTTTATGTTTTTCGCTTTCGATAGGGCGGATTCCATCGATGCCGAGACAGGTTTCACCTTTTTGCTTTTGCCGGAGGATTTTTTTAGGCTGCCGGATCTATCGGATCTGCTGCATCCTACGCTGATGGATGCTGTGGGTTTTGGTAATATCGCAGCCTTCATCCCATTTGGCATCTTGATTCCGTTGTTATATCGGACCAGCTTCATTCAATTCATGTTCTTATTCATCCTGTCTATCCTCGTGCTTGAGACCGTTCAGGCCCTCACGTTGCTCGGCAGCTTCGATATGAACGACGTTATTCAGAACGCATTAGGCGCAGCAGTCGGATTTGGAGCATTGCGAATCGGATCTCGTACAAAAAAGGTCTGGAGGAGCATCGCCGCTACGGGCATCTCCGTAGTTGTCCTGATGATCGGGATTTGGGGGAGCTTCGGAATCGTTGACAAAGCGTTCACGAAAGAACAAGGCCCCTTTGTGGCGATAAACGATCTGAGGAACGGCAGCGTAAATTCATCGACTGGAACAAAGCGAGACAGCCTCCGAATCGGGGGTCTGAACGTAGAGCCCCAGTACAATTCGTATAGTACCGAAGGGGAAAATACGATGACGTACACGTATACCCTAGGCAAAAAAGAGCTTTATCTCTACCTGAACTTTGGAATTTCCGATCAAGAGGATGCCCATGGGAGTCTACGCATCTCAGCCGATGGACAAGAGTATCTGTCCACGTCCCAAGAAGAACCAAGCCTTGAGCCGGGGACATCGTCCATTTACTTTCAAGGTGCCAAAGCGCTCACGATCACCCTTGAGGGAAATATGAAAATATGGGATGTCGGATTTAGGGAAATGAAGTACGCCTGGCACCGGTAAAGGGGCAAAGAAAATTTGAAGGTATAGCAACTTGGGGCAACGAAACAGTACATGCTGCGCAATTCGTTATCGTTGCTCGGCCAGATACTCGCGCAGCGCTTCCACGATCGTCGCATGATCCTGATCGCCGGGCAGGCCGGATACCGTGATCGTGCCTACGATTCCCTCGCCCTTCACGATCAGCGGGAATGCGCCGCCTTCGGCCTTGTATTCGTCAGCGTCGAGCGACTGGGCTTCGATGCTGGAGCCGATCGACTTGAGATAGACGTGCATATAGTACGAGCTGTGCTTAAAGTGAAGCGCCGTATTGTTCTTCCAAGCGACCCATTGATCGTTGCCGTCGCCCGTGCCGTTCATTCTCGCATAGTACAGCCGCTCGGCGCCCCGTCGGATGTCGACCACGATCGATTTGCCCTCCTGCAGCGCCTTCTCTATGATGCGCGTGCCTACCTCATAAGCCGTATTGTTCGTGAACGCCGCGAATTGCAGATCCTGCTCCTGCAGCAGCAGTTCGTTCAATAAAGTATCAAAAGATTCCATAGGATCACATCCTTTTTCACCATTATATCATCGGCCTGCATCCTCACGGACACATTTTGTTACTCGCTCAGCGAGACCTGCGAGGGTACGTTCGAACAGGGTCTCATCATGGAGCGCCCTACTGAGAATCAATCCTCCCTGAATCCCGCCAACGGTCTCCTCCGAAATTACAGCAGCTGCATCAGTGGACGCTCCTGCTCTAACAAGTGCGGCACACAACGCATCAATCCACCTTCTGAAATACTGCCGAATCCCGGAAGCGAACCGATCGCGCGTCTCGTCAAGAGCAAAAGCGCCGACCAGGCATATCCGCTGGCCCGATCGGAAATAAGCATCGACTTCGCGCCACATGTTGTGTATAGCCTTAAGAGGGTCATCTCGTTCGAGCGGCTCGTATATGTTCCTTATGAACCAATTCTCGATGTGCGCGAGAATCTCCGACGCCATTTCCTCTTTTCCTCCGGGGAAGAAGTGATAAAGACTTCCTTTGGAAAGTCGTGTGCGGGCCGTGATTTTGCTCATGGATGCACCTTCGTAACCGAGCTCGCGAAAAACCTCGGCAACCAACGGAATGACATCGGCCTTTTCGAATACGGTACGGGTCATAGGCCTAGGTCGGTTAAGCCGGGATGCTCATCGGGGCGCCTACCGAGCGGCCAATGAAATTTTCGTTCGGATTCGCTGATCGGCATATCATTGATCGACGCAAATCTGCGCTTCATCAAACCATCGGCAGCAAACTCCCAATTCTCGTTCCCGTATGATCGGAACCAATTTCCGCTATCGTCATGCCACTCGTACGCAAAGCGTACGGCTATCCGGTCATCGGTGAATGACCAAAGCTCCTTTATGAGACGGTATTCCAACTCTTTAGCCCATTTTCTTGTGAGCAACGAGACAATCTCCGTTCGACCTACCGGAAATTCGGTGCGGTTCCGCCAACGGCTGTCCTCCGTATAAACAAGCGAGACCCGAAGCGGGTCGCGGCTGTTCCAGCTATCCTCTGCTAACCGGACTTTTTGCATGGCGGACTCGCGAGTGAAAGGGGGAACGATGACGCTCATTAAAATTTCCTCTCCTTCTATACTGTTTAGTACAGTATAAACCGATCGGTTTAGAAATCAAGTCGAAAATATTTATTGAGGTACCCCAATGCCTCAACGCTGCATGTATCCGTTAAGCGGTTCTTCAGTTCCTTCTTAGCAAGTTCTACACGGATATCAGATTGAGGCCTAATTGTAGCGGTCAGTTACTTGCCCCCAAATGCATCCATTCTCTCCTGCAATCTCTCTACAACTTCCTTCGGTATCTCCCTGACCTTGATATCCGCACCCAAGAAAAGCAGCCAATTCGTGATCTCGGTCAATTCATCCGGATGATGTACATTGAGGAACGCCTTTAAGATCGCCGTGGTCTGATAAGGGTTCGTATAGGAAATCGTCATTTTTAGCGGATGATACTTTTTGAACTGGGCGATCGCCTTGGGACCAAGCTCGACGACGAGGTTGATGGCTTCCTCCTGCTTGCTCAGTTGTTCTGCGATCTTCTTCCCGCTTATTCTTTTTTTCTCGGGATAGGGTTTGACATCGGCGAGATAGTCGACTGGGATAATCCGCCGCTTCTCCTCCGCGAGGTCGAAGCCTTCGATTTGCCAAGCGCTTTTTTCGCGATACAGGCGCATGAGATAGATGGGATAAGACTTGATCTCCCTTCCTTCTTCGACGGAAACCGCTAAGTAGCGGTCTTTAAGAAGGATCTGGATCAGTTGCTCCAACATCGGATGGGGCAGGTCCGATAGATCGAGCAGGTCAGGATTGTGAGGGTTGGTTCCCTCGAAGAGCAAGATCTGATTCAACAGAACAAGATCGTCCTGCTGATTTTGCGAGATGAGGCCGAGCAATTTTTCCGCTAAAGAGTGACGGCTTTTGAGATAAGGGAGCTGCAGATTGCGCGTGGCCATGAAGGCGATAAAGAGCGCTTTAATCTCATTATCGGTAAAGCGGACCGTGGGCAGGACGGAGTTGTTCATCACAAAGTAGCCGCCGTCCCTCCCGACTTCGGCGACCAGCGGCATGCCCATCGCTTCAATTTCCCTGATGTCTCGGATCGCCGTCGAACGGGAAATGTTGAACTCATTCATGATTTCCGAAATCGTAAAATGGGCGCGGTTGTTGATGTACCGCATGATGACGTTAATCCGTTCTACTTTTTTCATGGGGCCCTCTAAACAGTATCATATTTTGACATGATTAATCGTTATTATAAGCTCATCAAGAGAAAAAACAAGAAGTAAACAAGATCAAGGAGGAATTAAAATGAGTACGATTACCGGAAATGAGAAGCTCGCAAAGGTGGAATCCCGTACGATCGGAAGGACGGCCGCTTATTGGATCGTCACCGCAATTCTCGCATTCTCCATTGCACTAAGCGGGATCGGGCAATTGATGCGGTACGGCGGCAACGTCGATTTGGTCACCGCTATCGGTTTCCCGTTATATATCACGAACATCCTCGGGACGTGGAAATTGCTTGGCATCATCGCGATCCTTCTCCCGGGCTTCCCCCGGCTGAAGGAATGGGCCTACAGCGGCATCTTCTTCCTCATGACGGGCGCGTCCTTGTCTCATATGTTCGCTCATGATTACGGCGATGGCGGATTCCATGTGATTCTCCCCCTTTTCTATGCCGCGCTTGCCATCGCCTCCTGGGCGCTGCGTCCGAAGAGCCGCAAACTTTAAAGGGTCATAACGCTAAACAGTAACAGATTTTAACACGATTTATGGTTATGATAGACCTATCAAGCGATTCAACCCATCCATTCATTCATTTAAAAAAGGGAGCTGGAATCATGGCAACGTATACCTTTGAGGAAAAAGACAGCTTTATCGTGCTTGGGATCGGAACGGAACTGAAGAGCGACTACACGGATTATGCCGGCATGAACAAGGAAAAGGAAAACTTCTGGCGGTCCGTAGAACAGGACGGAAGACTCGACACGCTAAAGTCGATCGCCGCGAACGACTATATTTTTGCCGTCAACGAAGCGGTCAATCACAAAATGATGTATTATGCCGGCGTCATGACGGATGCATCGGTAGCGGAAGAGCACCGAGTGATCCAATTCCCCAAGGGACAATACCTCGTCGTTAAAGGCGAAGGGAAGTCGGCCGATGAGCTCAGCAGCATGCTTACAGGCGTTGCCTTCGGTCAAGCGTTGCCGGCAGCCGATCATTACGCCTATGTCGGCGGGCCCAATGCAACGGTTGAGATGGGGCAGCGGGACGGCCTCGTCTATGGCGAAATGTGGGTTCCGGTCGTAGAGAAGTAATCGAGATCGTCAGGAGGGATAAGGATGTCCGCTATCGTTGATTTTAAAAACGTGTCTACCGCCGGTCTTGAATCTTCGCCGGCAGCAGAAGCGCTAGCCGGTTTGCGCGCGAACGAAGCCCGTTATTTCATGAACAAATACAAGCATGAATTTACGGTCGTACCTGCGGGCGAAAGCCAAGAGACGCTTGATTACGTGAATCGCGTGTTGAAGGAAGAGCGGGGGATTGCGTTTGCGGCCAAACCGCTGGAAACGTCGCGTTTTCAAGTCGAAAATATCGATTGGGCCTTCGTTTTTTATGAGGATGGTCTAGCAATCAACGTCCTGTATACGGTAGATGATCCTAAGAAGCGGGCCGTCGGCTTTAAGCTGTCCGAGGGGATGGAAGTGCCCCGGGAGCTGGAAGAGAAGAAGTTTAAATTCGCAAGACAGAAGTCCAAGCTGGCGGGTACGATCCGGGGTTCGTTCTTCGTCATTAAAGGCGCGTATGGAGGCAATTAAGCCGTCGTGACAAAGAATTGCATCGCAGCAAGCACAAGTTAATCATAACGTTTGGCGGCCGCATGGCCGCCATTTGTTTTCGCCGATAGACAGGTTAAGCGTTAACGCTTACGGTCTTACTGCTTTTCTAAGAGGCGCCCGCTTAATTGTGTTAGAAAGGTTGACCACCTAGCTTGAAAATCCGGATCGGTCGAATCGCATCCGGTAATGAACTTGGTGATATTGCCGAAAATAATGGGATAAACAGTTAAAGCGGTTATTGCCAGCGTCAAAAGTTCAGGCTCGATTACCGGCGGTACAACCCCTTTTTCCTTTTGGACCTTCCAGTACTCAGCATAGGATTGAAGGGCAAGTTCCCCTCCTTTATTCCAAGACGTTGGCTCCGCCCAAGATTCAAGCGCTTCCCAAGCGGCGAATCTAATAAAGTCTGCTCTTGCCTGGCTATTGACCCTATATCGATGCTCGGCAATATGAACCGGGTTATCGGGGATTTGCGAGACCCACTCTGGTTCGGTAGTGGCAGCGTTAGCCAAGACGGCTTCAAGCAATTCTGCTTTTCCCTTGAAGTAATGATAGATCAACTGCTTCTTTACCCCGGCTTTTTCTGCGATCGACTCGATCCTTGCCCCCTTAAACCCCCTGTCGAAAAACTCTTTTTGTGCAGCATCGAGAATATTCTTTTTCGTGCGTTCCGCATTGCGGACTTCTCCCATACGGTTGAACCTCCATGTCCAATCTAATAAAGTCATCGTAGTCCATTACTGAAAAGGCGTCAAGTTATAACTTTACACTAATTAAATTATAACTTGACAATAGGCAAATTATAACTTACCATTTGGTCAGCAAACAATAAAGGGAGGAAATCCGAATGACTGTATTTTCGATCGTGCTTCAGAGCTTGTTGATTGCGTACTACGTCTTTTCGGGTTCTGCGAAGATTGCCGGGGTCAAGTACTGGGTTGATATATTCAACAACCTGAGGATTCCCCAATGGTTTCGCGTGATCACGGGAACCGTTCAGCTGGTCGGAGCTGTAGTGCTTGTAAGGGGCTATTGGGATGCGGACGTGATCGCTTGGGGCGCCATTTGGCTTGGAATTACGATGATAGGGGCACTCCTCGTGCACTTAAGGGTCAAAGATGCGTTTGGCAAAACGATGCAACCGGTTGTGTTTCTTCTGTTACTCATCGTTTTAACCATTCTGAATGCGGGCGGACTAACCGTATGATTGCTTCATCAACCAGATCATAAATCCTGATGAGGTGAGGGGTTAGCAGAGGACACTTTCCCTTATGTTGAAGCTTGCGCCTCTCTGCTAGCGGAAGCTCCGCGATCCATGCCATGCATGTACGGATACAACAAAATCAATCCAACGACATAAAGCGCGAATGCAAACCATGCAGGCAGCAAATGGATAAAATCGATGTAGCCGATCCCATAATGGACGCTTAGGGCAGCGAAAAAGGCGGGCATGCCGCCGAAGAGGAGGGTTCTCCACAACCAGCGCTCGCCGCTTTGGATCCCCCACAAAGCCGTAATTAACAGCACGACGGCATCGGAGAACAACGCGCCGCCGAAGCCCGCGCGGTCGTGGGCGATGAGCGGAATGAGCCGGGGATTGAAGGCATCCAGCTCTTCGGGCGTCACCCCCATAAACGTTAGGTCCGTCGGCACGAATACATGCGTCACGCCGATTGCCGCAATCGTCAGACCGCCAACCGCTAATGACACGCCCAACACGACGAAACATAGCTGCCCCCACATCGCCCGTTTCCATATTCGATCGTTAACCCTACTGACGGATCCTCGAAATGGCTGATCGGGATTCCTTCTCAGCGACAGAAGGAACAGGGGCAGCAGAATAATGGCCGCCGCGGCATGCACGGGATCGAAGAAGCCATAGCCCAGATACAGAAAGAAGCTCGGAAAGCCGACCATACAAGAAGCCGTGACAGCCGTTTTGGCCCAATGCAGTCCGTCGCGCAATCCATGCTTGGCTAGCTGGTAGTAGAGAATGCCGATCGAGATCATCGTGCCGCTTAAGGTGATGCGGTCGTGGGACATAAAGTGGATCAGGTGCCCGTTGAATGCGATCAGTTCTTCTCTTTTCATATGGAGGAAGCTGAGGTCGTAAGGAAGAAGCACGCTCGATATCGCGATCAACCCAGCCATAAATCCGCCGACGATCATGCCGATCCCAAGCAAGCACATCCAGCCCCAATGCCTCCAAAAGGAGGGCGTTTCAGGTTCGGCGATGCTTCTTACTTTATCGTTAATAATCGCGTCGTTCACTCTCTTAGGCAGGCCTGGCCCGGCGAAAACAAATCCGCTGCCAAGAAGCACGGCATCTGCGCCGTTTTGAAGAAAAAGCGTCGCATCCTGCGGCTCGTGGACGCCGGCGGCCACTTTGACGATCCACGTTGAAGGCCCTAACCGCCGTACGAGCCGAAGCGTCTCGAGGCCAGATGATTTTACGCAGAGGCCTTGAACCGCCGCTCCGCCTTCCGCAAGCTGCTCTCCTCCAACCACGACACCGTCCCAAGCCGAACAATCCAGATGTTGAAGCAGAAGGCGAAGTCGATCCTCCGATAAGTCGGGCGGGAGGTATAGGAAAAGCGAGCCTTCTATTTTCACACAATCGGTCATTCGGTTCAGTAGGCGAAAACATACGGGGGAGTCCCAATTGAACGACGTTGTATCTACATAAATCCCCGCGACGCCAACCGCCGTCAGACGATCGACCAGGTGAATAAGCTGGGAAACCATCTCATCGTCGGACGCGCCAGGCATTGGAGCGATCCGTATGTACTTGGGCAGACTGTGTCCCGCATTCGCGAGTTTTTGTATGACGGCAGGCAAGCCTTCATTTTCGAAAGGCTCGGGGAAACGAATCAGCTCTTGCTTCGTATCGAGTTCGATCGGTTCGCGAGATTCAATCGGTTGTACGGTGACCGGGCCGATCTCTACGAAGCCGAAGCCAAGCCTGGCAAGCCCGCGTTGGGCGGTTCCTAGCGGATCGATTGTGCCGGATAAGCCTACAGGCGTCGCCGACCACCCCGTCTCGAGCAAAGCGGAAGGCTCCTGATGGCCTAGCGTTTTAATGAGGAATGCGCCGCCCGGCATGCGGCCGACGGCTCCGAAGGCATTGAGCGTGATTCCCCGCGCGGTGCGCGCCGGAAGGCGGAACAGCAGCGGGCGAAACAAGGTTTGATAAGACCAATCCGGCACGTCTCGAGATCTCCTTTGGCGGACGACTTTGATCCAATCATACCATGAATTAACAGTCGGTTCAGCCGGCCGTACTGTAACATCGATGAGTGAATAGAAAAACTCGATTAGCGCTCCGTAACAAGTGTATGTTAGAGTGTACTTGCGTTTATTCCGACTTAAACGCTTGGACTTTCAAATATATCTTGCAAGGAGTCTTTTCGGGATGAGTGAAATTTATCGTTTGGCAACGCAAGAGGATGCAGAAAGACTGCAAGACGTTATTTATAAGGCCTATGTCACCATTCGCGAGCTTAAGCTTCATTGGCCTGCCGCTAATGCGGACTTGGCTATGATTCAAACGAATATAGCCGAAAATGAATGCTATGTTTTGGAGATCGATGGTGAAGTTCAAGCTACGGTTACCCTATCTAAAGGCAATGAGCTTAAAGGAATAACGGATCTGCCTTTCTTGAGATGGTTTGCCGTGGATCCCGACGCTCAGGGAAAAGGGGTCGGCAACAAGTTGCTCAATTGGGTGGAGCAGCAAATTATTCGCGATAAGCTGGGCGCCCCGGCCGTTACATTAGCGACTGCCGAGAAACATCCATGGCTGCTGCCCATGTATGAAAGAAGAGGCTATGAACGGTTCATGGCGTTTGATCCTGAGAATGGGGACGGTACGATGCATTTGTTAAAGAAAATCGTCCATCCAACGGCGACGAGCTAAACGGTAAGCATTCCTTTAACAAACGAAGAGGGGCTGAAGCAGCGCCTTTTGCAGAATTTCGACGATATTACGCCATGAAAATCGCGACGCAATCGATCTCGGGCACTCAAATGAGTGCTCTTGTTTTATTTCAAGAACCTGCCGTTGAATCTCTTATCGCGTCCATTAACAATAACGACGCCTTCCCCAAGACATTTTTATCTTTATAAACGAAGCCGATGCCGAGGGTGGGGTTCAGGTCCATGAAGGGCTTGATGACCAAGGATCCCTCGCTCTCGAGACTGCTATAGATCGGAACGATCGCAATGCCGAACGCTGCTTTAACCATTTGTTGGATCACGAAGAAGCTTCCGACCTCAACGCTAGTGAAAGGGTTCTGGGCGGTGGGGCAGAACGTCGTCTCCCAGAGCTCTCGATAGATACAGGTCGGTTCTTTGACCAGAACGGTTAGCCCTGCAAGGTCGCTCGCCGCGATGCGATCCCGATTGGCTAATGGATGATTCACGTTCAACATCACCCCTAATCGTTCCTCGATTAACGGTTCAAACGCCAGCATGAGATTCGGCGGCGGGGCCGAGCATATGCCAAAATCCAATTCTCCGGATCGAACCCTCCCCGCGATCGTCTTGCTGCCGCCCACTTCCATGGTTAGCTCCACTTTCGGACGAGTCTTGTAGAAGTCGGCGATAACGGTCGCCAGCTTCTGGCTCGCGATAGGCTCAATAGCGGCGAAACGAACGCTGCCGTCATCGCCCGCCGCGATATCGGAGACCGTCTGCCTGATGGATCCGACCGACTTCAACAAAGTCGAGGCCTCATGGCTAAGCCATCGACCGGCCTCCGTCACCATTACGCGTTTGCCGTCGCGCACGAATAAAGAAACGCCCAGATCGGCTTCGAGGCGCTGAATCTGAAGGGTTACCGTAGAAGGCGCATATTGGAGTTCCTCGGCAGCCTTCTGAAAATGGCCAAGCCGCACGCACGCCTCGAAGGTTTTTAAAGCTCGAAGATCCATGGTCATCACCTTTGATTTAAGATTAATGAATCATTTGTTCATATAATTTAATTTTACAAAACTTCTCCATAAAATTACACTAGGGTCAACAAATTATTTTAGGGGAAGATGGGCAATGGGCACAAAATCCGCATTCAACTGGATTACGCTGTGGGCATCGCTTTTATTTGTCGTCATTCTCGGTTTTTCTCGACTCTCCTATGGCATGTTCCTGCCGGGAATACAGAGGGAGATCGGGGGGAGCTACAGTCAGCTGGGCATGCTGGGAACGGTCAACTTTATCGGTTATTTAATCGGAACCTTAGGTCTCTCGCCTTTGATCTCGCGTTTCCCGGATCGCAAGCCGGTCATCAACCGAATCACGTGTTTCTTGCTCGGATTGGCCATGATCGGCTCGGCATTCAGCCATCATTCCGTTCAGCTCGGGCTATGGCGGTTCGTCGTTGGCTTGTTATCGGCTCTTGCCACGGTGTTGGTTCTGTCCATTGCCATGGATGCCGTACGGCCGGCGGAAAGAGGCGTGGCGTCGGGTCTCATATGGCTGGGCGGTTCTGCAGGCATTCTAGTGACGGGCTTGTTCGCGCCCATCACGATAGACCCTTCGCATGTGGATGGTTGGCGGTATGCCTGGGTGGCCATGGGCGTGTTTGGCGTCATCGCCGCGTTCGGTTTCGAGACCGTCACGGGAAAGCGGAAATCCGCGCCGATACCCGCACGGACGGGAGCGGATTCTCGAGAACAAGCGCGCATGAACGTGTACCTTCTCCTGCTGCATCCGAAGAAGCTTTTGTTCTTAATCGGTTCTTATTTCTTCTTCGGCTGGGGTTACATCATTTATTTCACGTACTTGATTCCTTATCTGGTGAGCCATGGCATTCCGTCTCTCTATGCCGGATTGATCTGGTCAGGTATAGGATTTGCGGGGTTATTTAACGGATGGATCGGAGGAAAGGCCATCGACCGCTGGCCGAGCGGATATACGCTTGCGACCGGGTTAACCTTGGGGACAATCGGGGTGATTGGCGTAACCACCAACAATATCATTTTTACGGCATTAGGCGCTGTTACGGTCGGACTGGTCTCCTTTATTACCCCTCCGCTGATGACCACCGCGCTTCTGCGACGTCACGTTCCTCATCACGCTTATGCGGCATGCCTCAGCTTAGCCACGGCCTTTTTTGCTTCGGGGCAGATTATCGGCCCTATCGTTGGAGGCGTGGAGGTCGAACGGTTCGGGCTGCAATTCGGCGTCGCGTCCAGCGCGATCTTCATGGCGATAGCCGCCGTGCTGGCCGGCATGTATGGACAACGACAACGAAGGAATGAGCATAAGGGTCTACCTCTCAGCGGCTGATAAAAGGAAATTCAATGACAAAGGCTGTCACCATTAACGGTTAAAATGAGTCAAAAGAGCGGAATGACGACCAAAGAGGAGCGATGTCAGATGTCGAATTTAAGAGCTCAAGGCACGGCTGTTAGGAAGTTCTTTCAATCAGGAAATCTTAAGCTTTCTTACCTTGATTATGGCGGGGATAGCGAGCGCGTGCTCGTTATGCTGCATGGGTATATGGCGAATGCGAGATCGTTCTCGGAGCTGGCCGTTCGTTTCAAGGATTGGCGGGTCATCTCCCTGGACCAGCGTGGACATGGTTGGAGCGACCCTTCTCCAGGGCAGGAATACGCAAGAGAGGATTACGTGGAGGATATTCTAACTCTCGTTCAATCGGAGCTTGGGGGACGGCCGGTCACGATTCTAGGACATTCCTTGGGCGGCTTGAACGCTTATCAATTTGCGGCCCGTTATCCCGAATGGGTGACAGCCCTTATTGTCGAGGATATCGGCGCGGAGATTCAAGCCGATTTCTCTTTTGCAGACAGGCTTCCCTATCGATCCGCTTCATTGAAGGAACTGAGAGAATCGCTTGCGAGCGCGGGACTTCGGGCGATCGATTACTTCGCCGAAAGCGTATTTGAGGATGAACGCGGTTGGGGATTTCGAACGGATCTGAAGGGGCTGCAAGTGTCCGTACCTCAATCCAATGGGACGTGGTGGGACGACTGGTTAGGGTCAAGCTGCCCGATCCTGCTGATTCACGGCGGGAAAAGCTTCATTCTGGCTACCGAACAGGCGAGACGGATGGAAGCCAGAAGGCCGAATACCAGGCTGATCGTATTCGAACAATGCGGCCACGGCGTCCACGCCGACGATTTGAACGGATACTTTCAGGCGGCGAATGACTTTCTAATGGAATTGAATTAAGAAAGCCACAGGCACCCTGTAGGGTGCCTGTGGCTTTCGTTTTGCAGGTGATGCGGTGAAAAGCCTTTAAAGCCATTCCGCTATAACGATTCTCATCCTTAATCCTATTGGTCGAGAGAGCGACAGGCGGCAACCATGGAGATTTAGGGCAAAATGGAGACAAACCTCTATAGATAGCGATATATTAAACAAAACAGCGGCATGACAAAGGAAGTGGACGACGATGAATAAAACCGAGCGCATGTTGGCCATCGTCATCGAGCTGCAGCGCAAAGGAGTTCTGCGGGCCGAGGATTTGGCCGGTCGGTTCGAGACGAGCGTCCGCACGATTTACCGCGACATGCAAGCGCTCAGCGAAATGGGCGTTCCTGTGGCAGGCGAGCCGGGCGTAGGATACGCTTTAATGGAGGGCTACTTCCTCCCCCCGGTAAGCTTCACGGCGGAGGAAGCGATGGCGCTGCTCGTCGGGGCGGACTTCGTCGAACTGAGGCTGGACGCCGAGTACGGCGCGAGCGCCCGCAGCTCGCAGGAGAAGATCGAGGCTATTTTGCCGGAGAGCGTGCGCAAGGAGACAGACCGGTTGCGATCGGCGATCAGGCTGTTGAACGATAGAACGGCGAGAACGCGCGGGGAGGAGAAGGAAACGTTCGAGCAGCTGCGCCGGGCGATTGTGAAAAAGCGCAAGGTTCGCTTCCGCTATTCCAAGAACCTGCCAGGACCGGATGGCAGTCGCCACAGCGAGCGTACGGCCGATCCATACGGGCTCGTTTTTTCCCAAGGCGCATGGGTGCTTGTCGCGTTCTGCGGTCTAAGAGGAGACGTTCGCCACTTTCGGCTGTCCCGTATGAAAGAGCTCGTCGTGCTTGAAGAATCGTTCGAAGTCCTTTCCGGCTTTAACCTTCACAACCGGCGGTACATAGACGAACGGAACGTCATCGTGCGGATGCTGGTCGATCCGGCTGTCGCGGACCTGGTTCAGGGATCGGACAACTTCTATATGGAATCGTTCGAGCCGGGGGAGGAGGGCTGGCTGGCCACGTTCCGCGTGCGGCAGGTCGAGGAGCTGATTCAGTGGACGCTCGGCTGGGGCGCGGCGGTGCGCGTGCTGGAGCCGGAATCGCTGCGGGATCGCATGCGCGCGGAAATCGAAAACATGCGAAAAAGGTACTGACAGACTTGTGTCAGGAGCCTTATTGTATGCTAAAGCCATTCAGTTCAAAGGAGTGGTTTCGGCAATGAATACGAAGGAAACGTTGCGCAAATTCGAAGAGACAGTGAACGGCTATATTCAGGAATTGGAGAGCTTCAGCCTCGAGCAGCTGCTGTGGAAGCCTGCAGAAGATGAATGGTCGCTTGGTCAGATGCATATGCATTTGATTCTTTCCGCACAATTTATGCAATTGCGGAATGCGGCGCTGTGCCTCGCTCCGAATGGCGATCTAACGGGTTCTCCTACTGGGAAAACCAAGCTGGGGGAGGCGTTGTTCAAAGCGGGAAGCTTCCCGCCGGAGCGCGTTCAAGTTCCCCCATCGCCGCAGTACACGCCGCCGCAACCCGACAGCAAGCAACAAATCGTGGACGGGCTGCGCGATACGGTGCGTCGGATGACCGAGATCGAGCCGATGGTGGCGGCGGCGTTTGATCCGGCGGCCCGAGCCCTATCGGAGCCGGGCAAGGACACGGCATTCGAGCTTGCGCAAAATACGGTTGCCCATCCCCGCCTTGGCGGCTTGAATGCGCTCGAGTGGTTCCAACTGATCGAGATGCATTATCGCCACCATCTGCTGCAGAAGAAGCGGTTGGTCGACGCTTGGAGGCAAGCGTATGCGTGAGGCGGCGCAAAAGAGGCAGCGCTGCGTGCGATCGTTAGGGGTTAATCTCTAATACGAACGATTCTGCGGTAAAAGGTATAATCGCCGCCGATATCGGCCTTATAGTCCGCCTCCGCCGCTTCACCCATATAGGACTGCCGGTAATAAGTCGCGGTCGGCAAATAGCCGATCGCCATTCCCGTGCCTCCGCAGATCAGGCTTCCGCCGTCGCCGCCCTTCAAAAAGCAAGCGCCGTCCACCACTTCGTATTGGTACGGATCGTAGGCGATGTGTAGACCGAACTCGTTAGGCAGCTCTAAGTCATACGGTTCGCCCTTCCGCTCCGGCGCTTGGAAATGCTTAAGGTGCATGTCGTAATCGAAGCTGTCCCCGAAGCGCCACAATGTCCGGGAACCTCCGCCGCATAGGTATTCCCATTCGTCTTCCGTCGGCGCGGAAAAACCCTGCGTTTGAAGGCTTTGAAGCCATTCCGCATAGCTCACCGGCGCGTACGTGGACAAGACCGTAGCGCCTTCCGACCGGTCAAGCCGCAACCGCTTATCGATCGTAAGCCTACTCGTGGAAGAGTTCTCGAATATGTCGATTTGCGCTTTCCACCTCTCGGCAGTCGCTGCATCGCCGGGCGGCGCCTTCGTCCAGCCAACTTCCCGGAGCTTGCGTTCCGCCAGCATCGGCGGCACCGTGACGGTGCGAACCGGCGACATGAGGCTTCCGATCCACGCCTCGCCGTCTTCGATATCGAACTCCCCCAGCGTCTCGTCCACATCCTGCTTCGTCGCCTCGTCGAAGCCGTCGGCGAACGAATCCCAGCCCAGCTTCACCGTATCGCCCGGCACGAATACGAATTCGCTCCCGTCCAGCGAATAAATCGCCGTATCCGTGCCTCTGCCGAACCGATCAAAGCGGGCAAACCGCTTCAGCTCAAGGCCCGGATGCCTCTCGGCCAGCGAAACCAGCAGCGCTTGCCGCTCGCGTTCCGGCAGCTTGGCGTATGTTTCCCGATAGAGCTCGTTCATGTCGGTCTCTCCTTCCAAGTTAGAAGACCCCTCGTCAAAGGGGTCTTCTTCGTTCAAGTCATTCTTGAAGCAGCCGCACGGCTTCCCAACCCGTAGAAGGCAGATGCAAAAGGTGTTTGAATAAATCCCCATTAGCGTCTTCTATTGCAACTAAGATGCCTTCCGGCCTGGGCAAAATAGAAAGAATCTCCCCGTCCTGGACAAGGCGTCTTGCAAGCGGAACTAAGACGGGCACCAGCGCATCTTCCAGCCACATTCGCTCGCGATACCATTGCGGGGCGGGCTTTGGTTGAGGATAGCCGCCGGCAGGCGCGCCGAGTTCAATCGCCAGTTGGCGGGGATCGGCAGAAAGCGTACGTCCCGCCCCAATGGCCTCCACGAAACGAAGGCAGAATTCAACGGTGTTGATCACTTCATTGTAGTCTAAGGA
The DNA here is from genome assembly GCF_900112065.1 of Cohnella sp. OV330. Lineage (GTDB taxonomy): Bacteria > Bacillota > Bacilli > Paenibacillales > Paenibacillaceae > Cohnella. Next base: position 151,551 of record NZ_FOKE01000011.1, on the reverse strand, counting down.
GCCATTGGCATAACGAATCTCCACCGTGCCGATATCGTACCAAGCCGCCAGATTCATGCCGCATCGATGGGATTGGGGGCGTCCCTTGCGGTATAATGCGTCGCTCCCGGGATCGGATCTAAACCGATCGTACATCTCCCGCGTGACGGGCGGACAGAATTGCAGTCGAGCTTCGCTCGTATTCAGTAAATTCCTCGCAGCTTCTTGATACAGCAGGGCCGCCTCGATAAACCGGGGAATCGCTTCTTCTCCCCAAGGATCTAAGCCGACGTGGACATGGAGCCCGCAGCTCCAATTCGCATCCGCGCCCGTCGCTTGGAGCCTCGCCAACATCTCGCGAATTTGTTCGCGATCCTCCCACTGGATCGGAGGCGGCTTAAGCTCGCTGCCCGATTCAGCTCCGGTATCGTCGATCTGTCGTTCATCCAACGACATGATCCAGCCCGGCAACAGCTCGACATGCTCCGGGTTACCGCCAACAAACTCGATTTCGACGCCAAACCGAAGTTCCTTCCAATCCGCCGCTATAGGTCTCATCTTGTTTCTTCCTCTCTTCTTTTTTAGTCATAGGTTGCAAGACTGAAGAAGAAAAGAGGTGGAGCACGGGCTTAGCGAGGCACTTTTTTTCTAGGCACGATGATTCCTCCGATCGGAACTTTGTATGATATGGAAATTATATTAAGCATGGCGCGGGATAGCAAGAAAGCCAAATCAGCGGTCGGCATAAGCGGCGATTCGCCCATATTTATGAGCCTTTCGCGCCTGCGTAAAACGGTACAATTCGGGCAGCGCGATGCCGACAAGCACGACGGCCACGCCCAACCACTGCCATCCGCTGACTTGCTCGCGAAGCACGGTCGCGGACATAAGCACCGCCACCGGAAGCTCGACCGCCCCCAAGATTCCTGCCATCCCTCCGCCGATATGAGGGACGCCGAACACGAACAATACGGGCGGGATGAATGCGCCGAAGAAGCCGAGCAGCAAACCGATCAGAAGCAGCGGGCTCCAGATCATTCCGTTAAAAAGGAACGCCGGCGGGAACAAGATACAGAGCAGAATGAAGCCGCCGGTCACCATCCAAGCGCTTCGGTAAGCGGGGTGAGCCGTCGGTACGACCTTGCCGCTGAACAGGACGAACAGCGAGTAGCTGACCGCCGACATCAGGCCCAATGCAATGCCCCGGACGTTGATCCGGCTAAGCCCCTGCTCCAGGAACCCCGCGGCGATCAGCGTGCCGCCAAACAGGACGAAGAGCGTAAGAAGCGTCACTCTATTGGGTCGCTGGCGCTTGATCAGAGCCTGAATCAGTACGCTTATCCAAGTAAATTGGAACAAGAGGATAATCGCGAGCGATGCCGGAATATACCGCAGCGATTGATAATACACGAGCCCCGTGATGACTGTGGGCGTGCCCGCAATCATCAGAATCAGCCGCTGCTTCCACCTGAGCCGCCGGGATACCGGATTCAGGCCAGCCGCGCCTTGCTCTTGTCCTGTTTTGCGTGCCTTGCGGCCCTTTGTGAATCTGATATAGATGACGAGCAACCACGATAGGATGACGCCCGCTACAAGCTGGCTGCCAACGACTTCGCCCAATCGATAGCCCCGCCCGTATGCCAAAACCACGATCGTCGATAAGATGCCGTAGCTCATCGCACCCGCGAGAACGGCCAAGTAATGCTTCATTGCTTCCATAACTCCCTTTCAAAATGTATATCGTCCTTGCCTCGAGTCCTAACGAGTGAACGCAAAAAATCCTAACCCCGTCGCCTGAAACAAGCGGTAAGCTTGTCTCCTGGCTTCGTAGTTAGGAAGTTAAGGCTCCTGTAGAAACCCTCGCCCTGTGTCTTGCATCTGCCTGCGAGGTTATACGAATGGAATCTAGTATAAATCGTTAGCGCTCGCGTGGCAACAAAAAAAGAATGACGCCTAAGCGTCATCCTTCTCCGTATGTAATTCCCTGCTCGTTAAACACCTTCATGACCACGAACATGGCATCCAGCGTCTTGGGGAAGCCCGCATAAGAGACGCAGTGCATGACGGCCTCTACAATCTCGTCGGGCGTAAGGCCGACATTCAGGGCCCCTTGAATATGGAAATCGAGTTGAGCCGCCGCGCCTGAAGCAAGCATAGCCGCAATGGTAAGCAGGCTTCTTTGCTTTAAATCCAGACCTGGCCGGGAATATAGCGAGCCGTAAGGGAACTCGACGATCAGCTTGGCCATATCCGGACTGAATTGTTCCATTCTTTTAACCGTGGCGTTCAACGTCTCTTCGCTGACCATCTTTTTTAAAACTTCGATTCCTTTATCGTAACGGTTCGTGTCCATATGCGTCCTCCGTAAGCTTTAATCTAAGCTAAGCAGCCTGGTCAGAATCGGCGGGATTTCTTGCGGATCCACCATGACCTCGATGACCGTTGCCGTATTGGACTGCAAGGCGGACTGAACCGCGCGCTCGACTTCCGTCCCTGTTTCGCAGCGGTATGCCAATGCGCCCATGGATTGGGCGAACAAGCTGACATCCAGCGGCCGCTCATAGACGGCGCCGACGGAGCGCCCCGTGTTATAGGACATTCCCTTCTCCACCATATCCAGACGGCCGTTATTCAGTACGAAGAAAATGACCGGAATCCCATGGTTAACGGCCGTCGAGATCTCGGTGCCGTGCATCATGATGCAGCCGTCGCCGGTCACGCAGACGACAGGCCGGTCGGGCATGGCGATCTTGGCCCCGATCGAATAGCCGATGGCCGCGCCCATGGCGATGAACACTTCATCGAAGAAGAAGGTCCCGGGCTCGATAATTTCGAAATTTTGCACGGCATGGAAGGAGTGGCTCCCTGCATCCCCGAATAGGACCGCGTCCTTCGGAAGCACGGACCGCAAGCTCCTGAACGCCGTTCCCGCCGATAACGCGGATTCCGTGCCGGAGGTCGCCGCGGCTGCCGCTTCTGCCCGGAATGCAAACGCTTCGTGCTCCTTGGTCGCCGCTCCGCTTTGCAAAATGAGTTGCGTGAGGTTGGAGTGAATATCGCCAAGGATCAATTGCGTCGGCACTTGAATGGTTTTGCCGGCGAATTTAAGGTCATACTCAAACTGCAAAACCTTTTCAGGCTCCATGTCGGCCGTAAATCCGGATAACGACATGTCGCACAATTTGCTGCCGACGACGATCATCAGGTCAATGCCGGACTTCATGTATTCCGTTGCGTATTTGGAACCGCCGAGACCATACCCGCCCAAGTATAAGGGATGATTGGTGGGAAATGCCCCTTTTCCGCCAGGCGTGGTCATGACGGGAATGCCCCAGTGCTCGGCAATCGTCCGCAATTGGGGATAGGTATCCGACATGACGGCGCCTTTGCCCAAGAAGAGGACCGGTCTTTTGGCATCGTTGATCAGCGCTACGGCTTTATCGATATCGCGCGATACGACAGGGGAAATGTGGTCCGGCAAAGGCAGGTAGAAGGACTCCACTTCTTCCATCAGCACATCGAACGGGATGCAAAGATGAACGGGACCCTTTTCGCCCGTGTAGGCTTTTTCCAAAGCATGCTTCAAGTACAGGTAAAGAAGATCCCCCCGCTCGATACGGGCGCTGAACAAGGTGACGGGCTCGAACATCTTAACCAAATCCGCCCCGAATTGGCTTGAGTCTTGACTCAAAGCGCGTCCGGTCTCCTGCATCGACGGCTGTCCGGTGATGAACAATACAGGCAACTGGAACTCTTTGGCCTGCCCCGCTGCCGTGATCAGATTCGTGCCTCCCGGTCCGGAAGTGCCGATCGCGATCCCCATCGTTTTTTTCGCCAGCGCATAGCCCGACGCTTCAAATCCGCTGCCGGCCTCGTGACGCCCCAGCACGTATTCAATGCCATAGCTCTCGAGCTCCAGCATCAGCGGGGAAATGGACTTTCCAGGGATGCCGAATACGTGAGTAATTCCCCAATTTTTAAAATGCTCGACCAACAGGGTATACACTCTCTTTTTCATCGAATCACCTTTGCGAGTTGGTTTTGATTTCCGCCGTTTTCATCAACAGTTGCTCGAGTTGTTCGGCAGGTAAAGGTTGGTGATAATAGAAACCTTGTACTTCATGACAATTCTGGCTGCGCAGGAAATCGAGCTGATCCTTGGTTTCTACGCCTTCTGCGATCGCGTCGATCCCCAGCTTATAGGCCATCGCGATGATCGTAGCTACGATGTCCGCGTCATTCGAATCCGTCATGATGTCCCTGACAAAGGATCGGTCGATCTTCAGCCGGTCGATCGAAAACAATTTTAAATAGTAAAGGTTGCTATAGCCCGTCCCGAAGTCGTCGATGCAAAGATGGATGCCGAGCTCCTTCAGCTTTCCGAGCACCTCGATCGCGACATCCACGTTCATCGTCATCGATTCGGTAATCTCGAGCTCCAGGTATTGGGGATCCATGCGGGTCTCGAGCAAGATCTCTTCGATGGTCTCGACCAAATCATGCTTTGAAAATTGGCGAGTAGAGAGATTGACCGATACGCTCATAGGCGCAAATCCTTTGTCTCTCCATACTTGATTTTGAAGACAGGCGGTTTTCAGCACCCATTCCCCAAGCGGGACGATGAGTCCCGTTTCTTCGGCGATCGGGATGAACTTAGCCGGCGGGATCAAGCCGAGCGTCGGGTGATTCCAGCGAACGAGCGCTTCGGTACCGATGATATCCCCTGTCAGAATGTCGATTTGGGGCTGGTAATATAACACGAATTCATTCAGTTGCAACGCTTTGCGGATCGAATTCTCCAAGGTCAGCCGCTCGATGCCGCCGCTGTTCGGGTTAGGCTTGAACACGTTATAGTTGTTTTTTCCGTCGTCCTTCATCCGGTAAAGGGCGATGTCGGCGTTTTTCATCAGCATCTCGACATTCGTCCCGTCCTGCGGATAGAAGGCAATGCCGATGCTGGCCGTGATGTAGAACTCGTAGCCGTCCACCGCAAAGGGTCTCTCGAATGCTTTGATGATTTGCTCCGCAACGCGAATGGCTTCCGTATGGTCGGTAATATCCTGCAAGAGGATCGTGAACTCGTCCCCGCCCATCCTGGACACCAGTTGATCCGATGCGTGGCAGCAAGTTTTCAGACGCTCGGCAACGAGCTTTAACAACGCGTCCCCGTTGTTATGGCCCAACGTGTCATTAATCTTCTTGAAGCTGTCCAGATCGAGAAACATGACGGCAAAGACGCTGTCTTCGTTCACGCCGTTTTTCAGCAATTCGTCGATATGCCCGGTGAAAAATCTCCGGTTCGGCAAACCGGTCAAATCGTCATGGTAGGCTAAATAATTGATTTGCTTTTCCGTATGATAGCGCTCCGTAATGTCTCTAAACTGGGCAAATGCACCCATGACCTGCATATTCTCGTCGAGAATAGGGAAGGCGTCGAACAGGCAGACCAGATTGCCTTGTCCCGTCTGCGGACACAGCATGAATTCCATATCTTCGTAGTCTTTTCCGGTTAGAAGGACCTCTTTAATGAAGTCGTTTATTTTGGCATCCGGAATAGGCCCGTTGATGACGTCCTGCTTCTTGGAACCGGTTAAAATCTCGGCAAACTCGTTGAACTCGGTGATGTTCCCGTCCCGGTCCGTGATGATGATGCCGTTTCTTGTGGTCTCGATGACCACCTGGTTCAATATATGCAAACGCCTATTTTGCTTTTTCAGCAGCAGTTCTCTTTCAATCGAATCTACGACCGTGCATAGCATCGCCAGTAAAAAGGGGTTATGCTGATCGATCGTCGTCATGATCGTGATGGTGCCGAGCAAATTAGAGATGTCTGTATATTGGAAGGGTACGGAATAGCAGGCGGAGGACCCTAAAAATTCATAATAATGTTCGTCGCCGACAAGCTGGATGGGCTGAAGATGATCCAAAACGAGATTAATGCTGTTGGTTCCCGCTTCGTGTTCGTTGAAGACGAGGCCGACTTTAATGCCCGATTGCTGAACCACGTTCTTGATCGCTTCATCCCCGGCCATTTCCAGAATGCAGCCGTTCTCGTCGGAAATAAGGATCAGAAGTGGAAGCCCTTTCATGAGCTCTAACATTCTATGGACAAAAAAGTCGATAACGGACAGTATTTCTTCGTACTCGGCCCGTTTTAGATTCAAATCGACTTCCGATAAAAAGTTAGTAAAGGTGGGCATTCCCCGTGGATCAATACCTAGTTTTTCACATCTCTTTTTAGATTCCGAGATCAAGGATACTTTCGTCAAAGCAATCCCCCTACTCTACCAAGAAAATTGCAATAAAATTTGCTTAAATGAAGAGAATCCCCGATATTTATCGATTCTATTTTCATTATGACGACGCTTAAAGTTTTTTGTCAATTTATTTCTTGTTAGATTCTGGATGAAGTAGGAAAAGCGGAGAGCGTCTCCCCCTGGCGGGCGGCGACCGATCGCTTATGGACCCTTCGAGATCGGGTAAATACGGAAGAAGTATGGCATGCGTCATCGAAAAGGGGAGAACGAGCTTATGAAGCAGGCGACCATTATCATGAATCCTTCGTCGGGGAAGGAAGAAGCGCCTTCCTTCGTGGAGAACGCCGCCGGGCTGCTGCGCGCCCAGGGCTACGAGGTGCTGGTGAAGGAGACGGAGGCGGAGCGCGACGCGACCCGCTTCTGTGCGGAGGCATGCGAGACAGGGTGCGAGCTGGTCGTGTCCATCGGCGGGGACGGCACGCTGCACGAGACGATCAACGGATTCGAGAAGCAGGCGCACCGGCCGCGGCTCGGCATCGTCCCGCTCGGCACGGTGAACGACTTCGCCCGCGCGCTGCATATCCCGCTAGATCCGGAGGCCGCGATCGCCGCGCTCGCGTCGTCCAGGACGCGCCGGGTCGACGTCGGCCGGTTGAACGGGCGGCTGTTCGCCAATGTCGTGGCCGCCGGCCCGCTCGCCGAGACGCTGTCGGCCGTCACGTCGGAGGACAAATCCCGCTTCGGCGCGCTGGCCTACTTCAAGGAAGGCGCGAAGGATCTGCTGGGCCGCGCCGGGCATCCGCTCGTCATCCGATACGACGGAGCGGTCTGGGAGGGAGAGTCGCCGCTCTTCATCGCCGCGCTGACGAACTCGGTGGGCGGCTTCGAGCGGCTGGCGCCGGACGCCGCCGTCGACGACGGCCTCATCCACGGCTTCATCGTCAAGGATATGGGCTTCATCCGAACGGTTACGGCGGGCCTGTCGCTGCTGCGGGGCCATCTGCAGGATCATAAGGACGTGGTCTACTTCACGGCCAAAAGCGTGTCCGTGAGCTCTCCGAACCCCGTCGGCACGAACGTGGACGGCGAGGCAGGGCCGCCGCTGCCGCTTGCGCTCGACATTTTGCCGCGTCATATCGACGTGCTCGTGCCGGAGCCGGCCGTATAAGAATAAAAAACAACACGCAGCAGCGAGATTCGCTTGCGTGTTGCTTCTCGGTTAGACGGCGCCGGCTTTCAGCAAAATTCTTCCCCGTCCATGTCTGGCTTCGCTTTTCTCCAGCGCCTGATTCGCCTGGCTTAACGGGAAGACGGAATCGATCTCCGCCTTAATCGTGTCTTCGGCCATCAGGTCCATTAAGCGCTGCAAGTCCTCGCGGGTAGGGAACTTGGTGTTGAATTTTGTGGAGACGCCATGCTTCCGGGCGTTTTCCTCGGATGGATCCTGCGTCAGGGAGACGAAGATGCCGCCTTTTTTCAGCACGGACCAGGACCTGGTCTCCGTCTCTCCGCCGACCGAGTCGACGACCAAGTCCGCTTCCTTGACGACGTCCTCGAAGCGGGTCGTCGTATAATCGATGACTTGATCCGCGCCGAGCGACTTCACGAAGTCCAGGTTAGCGGTCGAAGCCGTGGCGACCACGGTCGCGCCCTTCCACTTGGCCAGCTGAACGGCAAACTGTCCGACGCCGCCTGCCGCCGCATGAATGAGAACCGTTTGCCCGGGCTGGAGCTCGCCTTCCGTGAACAGCGCCTTCCAGGCGGCTTCCGCTCCTGCTTTAATCGTCGCCGCCTCCTCGAAGTCGAGGCCTTCGGGCAATTTCATCAGATCTTGGACTTTTGCCACGCCGTATTCGGCATAAGCGCCTCTGATCATACCGAATACGCGGTCGCCGGGCTTGAAGTCCGTCGTGCCTGCTCCGACCTCCTCGATCACGCCTGAAGCGTAGAATCCAGGAATGTAGGGCATTGTGACGGGAAAAACGCTTTGAAGCCAGCCGTTGCGAATCTTGAAGTCAAGCGGAATGACCGCGGCGTACGCGATGCGAACGAGCGCTTCGTCCGCTTGCGCTTCCGGCCGCTCGACCGTTTCTACCTTTAAAACGTCCGGACCGCCGTATTCCTGGACCCGAATGGCTTGCATCGTTTGGTTAGACATGTTCATCTCTCCTCTTGATTTTGTAGTTTAATCCTCGAGCGCAGCCGTGATTTTTTTGGCCAACGCCACGAATTGCGCTTGTTCCTCATCGCTTAGATTCACGATCGTCATCTCGTCGATCTTGCTCCACGCTTGATTGACTTTCGATTCGTAGCCCCGCCCCGCCTGGGTGAGCGATACGACGGTGACGCGTTTATCCTCATCGGAGCGGCTGCAGGCGACGAGTCCCGCGTCTTCCAGTCGACGAACGGACTTGGCGATGGTCGAATGGTCGAGGCGCAGCGATCTGGAGAGGCTGTTCTGAGATTGGCCGTCTCGGTGCCACAGCTGCATCAGTACGAGTTCCTGTCCCGGATATAAGCCTGCTTCCCGAAGCAGCTGCCCCGCTACGCGATGATGGGAGCGCGCAAGGCTGAAGATCGAGAAGCTGACGGGAAATCGGGTGACCGCGCTTATCTCATTCTCGATAGCATCGTCATGGTTGCCGCTGTTCTTCAAATTTGTTTTTCCTCCATTTATGTGGTCGTCAACATATTCCTGTACTTAAGATAGCATGCAGATATGTTGCCGTCAACATAAATTATGTTGCCGACAACATAAGCTTCGATTTATTTCATGAATCGGCATGGTATCGCGTTATATGGTAAAAAGGAAGGAAGGTATTTGAAACAGCGAAAGCACGGTCGAGCAGGACACCGAGATCCGATGTATAAAGAGACTTAAATGTTAGGGGAACGATATGATGCCTGCTGACTTGATCATTCGCAATGCGGTCGCGGAGGATATCCATGCGCTGCGCGACGTATTTCTCCGCGCGTCGCTCGTCAATGAGGACGGGAGCGATCTCATGGCCGCTCATCCCGAATGGTTCGTATGGGACGACGCGATGCTGCCCTTCGCGCGAGTCGCCGTCGTCGGCGAGCGGGTCGTCGGCTTCGCCTCGGCGCGTCCGGACGACGGCTTTCTCGAGCTCGAGGATCTGTTCACCGATCCCGACTGGATGCGCCAAGGCGTCGCGAGCGCGCTGGTCGCCGACATTGCGCGTCGCGGCTTACGCATCGAGGTGTCCGCCAACCCGCTAGCTTTAGGTTTTTACGAATCGGCGGGCTTCGTCGTCGTCGGGGTTGCCGGGACCGAAGGCGGACCCGTGCCGCGGATGTGCCTCGATGCTCGACCGCCTGCCGGTTCGATCCGAGGAGAGGGCCGTTACTCCATCGACTTGACGGGTCCGGGCAGTCACACGCTTGTCTTAGAGAGAGGCGTAGGCAGTCTATCGATCGGACCGTCGCACTTGGGGAAGAAGGCGGATCTCCACGTCGCGCCCGACGCGCGCATCGATTGGACCGTATTCGATACCTTCTCGACGCCGGCGGGCTCTCCCTGGCCGCGATATCTGCACTATGCAGGAAGCGACGCGGGCTTCTTCGACTGGGCGCAAAGACGTCCCATCGAAGAGATGACGTGGACGCCCCTACTGCCTGCAGACATGGAGGTGGATGCGAGCCGGTCCAAACTGAACGGCCTGCATATCCAAATAGAGCCTTACGGCGGGCGGCTAACCCTGAAGCTTCCGAAGGGGCTTAACCATCTGAGCGTGTCCGGCGATCTGTCGCGCTTCTCGGCCACCGGCGACATGCCGGCTTCTCTGACGATAGCGCCGCACACCGGCAGGCGCAGGAGCGATCCACCCTTCTTATTCCCCGACCTAGGCGAGCTGCATCAAGTACCTAGCTTGGCGCTGCAGAACGCGCCGCTGGGACAGCCCATCTCGCTTGCGTGTCTGAGCCGATTCCCGAACCTCGTCTCGCTCCGACTATGGGGGAATTTCTGCGACATGAACTTGTTGGCTCGGCATAACCGATTGACGAGCCTGGAGCTGCGCTTCATGCCGGAACTGGAGGATTTGCCGTCCTTGCAAGCGTGGGCGTCGCTGGACAGCTTTATCGCCTACAATGTGGAGGAAGCCGCGGGCAAGCGTCTGAGGCAGGAGATCAAAATACGCGCCAAAACCCGTCCGTGGACCGGACATGCTTCCGTGAGCCAATTGCGCAAGCCCGAGTGGTGGACGACCGAGTTCGGACGACCGTTCTCGTCATGGTCCAAGCGCCTAGCCAAGCTGGCTAACGAAGCTTATGACCTTGCGCAGGCCAATCTAACGCAGGCCCGCAGCTTAGCCGAGGCCGAATCGATTATTACCGCCTTCGCCGCGCGGTTCAATACGCTAAAAGGGATCGAAACCACCGAACGGGAGGATCTGGGCGAAGCCGTGTGGCAGCTTAGCCAGTCGGATCATCTGATCGGCCGGCCGATCGCCGAGGAGATGGCCCGGCGCTGGTTCGATTCGGCGCGCCAATACTGATTGAATCCAAGCACGGATCAAGGGGCATTAAAAAAGGACTCTCCTGCGACAGGAGGGTCCTTCAGTTTGCCGTTATGAGTGACGCTAAACATTCGCTATGGCCTGGGCAGTCGGCCTCGAGCTCAACCGATTATGGTTTTCCCCCCACGCGCACATCGTTTCTAGTACCGGAACCATCGTTTTCCCATAATCGCTTAGCATGTACTCCACTTTTGGAGGAACCGAAGGATAAATCGTCCGCGTCACCAGCTTGTCGGCTTCCAGCTCCCTCAAGTGCTGCGCGAGCATCTTCTGGGTCACTTCGGGAATCAGCTTCTCCAACTCGCTGAATCGTCTGGTGGAATCCAGCAGGTGCCACAGGATCAATGGCTTCCACTTCCCGCCCAACAAATGAATCACCGTTTCGATGGGGCATTTCCTCTCCGCCGCTGTCTCTGCGTTCGTTTCCATGCCAACCCTCCTCAGCCATGCTTACTTTCGAGTAAGTGCCCTACAAAAAAGTGGGTTCTTACCAAGATTTTATGTCTCATGATAGGCTGGAGTCAATTCGATGGGAAAATCAGTTAAGGAAAGAGGGAGACGGACAATGAGGATCATTGTTTTCGGAGCGACGGGAAATACGGGGAAAAGAGTGCTTGCGCAAGGCGTTCGAATGGGGCATCGAATGACCGCCTTCGTGCGCAACCCTGAAAAGCTGCATGAGCAGCAAGACGGACGGATCGCCCAGCAAGTAAACGTGATCGTACAGGATATGATGGATCCGGGGAGCGTCTTTGCGGCGCTGGCGCATCAAGACGTTGCCGTGCTCGCCGCCGGGCATGCGGGCCAGGGAGAGGATTTTGTCCGTATCGTCGACAGCATCGTCAGCCAATGCGAGCGTCAGCCTCAGTTTTCGGGACGCGTATGGATGATGGGAGGGGCCGGGCTGCTCGGTATTCCGCATACCGATCGCATTGGCAACGATCTGCCGGGTTTTCCGCCGGCGTTCCAATATCACAACCGCAACTTGGACCGGCTGCGGCGGACCGGACTGGATTGGTCCGTGATGTGCCCGGGAACGATGGTCGATTCAATGGCCGATTCGGCGCAGGTTCGTCTGCATGTCGCTACGGAAGTTTTGCCTTTACCGTTTTCCGAGACGATACGGGAGCTATCCGAGGTCGAGTTGGCGGGCCACTTATTCAGCCGGCTTCAGGAACTGGACGTCGCCTATGAGGATGTCGCGAACTGCATGCTGAACCATCTGGAGCTCGCCGGGCCGTATAAAGGAAAAAGGGTGGGTCTCGCTTATCGAAACGAGGAGCCGGTTCGTTAATCGGGGAAGGAGTTGATCGCATGTTCGCCACGCTGCTTGTTTTGCATATATTCGCCGCGATCGCGGTGATCGGTTCGGCCTTTTTCATGCCTATTATCCGCAGATCGGCCAAAACCGCCGCCCAGCTTCGCTTTGTTTTCGATGCAACGACCACGGTTGCTTGGTTTTCTAAAATCGGCGCCGCGGTTCTCGTGTTGACCGGTATCTGGCTAATGGTCATGGCCGAAGCGGGGTTCACTCAAATGTGGCTGAACCTCTCCATCTTATTATCGCTGGTCTTAGCCGTCACGATTGGCGGACTGATCGAGCCGCGCATCAAACGGATCGCTCAAATCGCGTCCAAAAGCCAAGGTCAGGAATTACCCGCCGATATCGGGCTAGCGATGCGGAAGCTCGTGCCCTTGGAGACGACTGTCCAACTGCTGACCCTGGCCGTAACCGTGCTGATGGTCGTTAAGCCGATGTTCTGAACCTAGATGTTGCCTGGGCAACGGGGATCGTACTAGGGAGAAGTTAACCGGATTGATAGAGTAAAAACACATACGCTGATGGAATAACGGTTGTCTCAAAGGCCTTACAGGCCTTGGGGACAACCTTTTTTTGTCTCCGGTGTCCTCTGCGAGAAAAAAACCACAACCCATCTCCAATTTTGTCGGCCAGCCGACAGTTTTTGTTTTAAACTATAAATATAATCATAAATACCGATAAGCTAACTATGAATTCGCGAAGCAGCCGGAGAGGGGCGCAATGACGGTGAACCAAGAGGGGACTTCTTCCTATTCGGAAGGAACCGCGGCGGATAACGGCGAAGCCGAGCAGCTCGCGCTAGCGAAGCTCTTCGAGGAATTCGGCGCTTCCCGGGACGTGAAGAAGAACGCCTTTATCTTCAGGAGCGAGGAGGACAGCCAGGAGATCTACTTCGTCCGGGACGGGTTGGTGAAAATCTCGCAGTTCGCGCAGGAGGGCCAGAGCATCACCTTGTTCCTGCGGCATAAGGGCGAGGTATTCGGCGCGGCCGAGGTGCTGACGGGGCAGAAGAGGCAGCGATATGCCCGGTGCATCACGGACAGCCGCATTCTCTCGATCCCGTCCTCCTCCTTTACCGAACTTCTCAAGCAGCATCCGGATGCCCTCTACGCGTTAACGGTGGCCAACGCCCGACGGCTGCTGCAGACGCAGCGCTACGTGGAGACGCTCATCTCGCGGCCGGTTGCCTGGCGGCTGGCGCAGCTGCTCCTGCAGCTCGGCGTTCGCGCGGGGAGGGAGACGGTCGTCACGCTTCCGCTGAGCCATGAGGAAATCTCCTATGTCATCGGCTGCAGCAGGCAGACGGTGACCGAGACGCTTGGCCGGTGGCGGGACGAAGGCATCATTCGCTATGAGAAAAAGCAGGTCGTTATTTTCGATACGGATGCTTTCGGGCAGCGTTTATAACGATACGAAAAGCCATGGGGGTGGCGGAGCATGATCCGGTTAGAAGGAGTCGGCAAGACGTTCGCGCAGCGGGGCGGAGCAGGCTACACCGCATTGGATGACATCGCCTTCGAGGTCGGGAAGGGAGAGTTCGTCTCGATCCTCGGCCCTTCGGGCTGCGGCAAGTCCACGCTGCTGAATCTGGTGGCGGGATTGGAGCGGGCGGATCGCGGCCGCGTCGAAGCGAACGGCAAGATCGTCACGGCTCCCGGGCCCGACCGGATCGTCGTGTTCCAGGACCACGCCCTGTACCCTTGGCTCACCGTGCTGGAGAACGTCGCATTCGGTCTCAAGCAGAAGGGGATCAAGAAGAAGGAGCGCCGCGAGCGGGCCATGGAGCAGATCCGGACCGTGCATCTGGGCAAGTTCGCGGACCGCTACCCCCATGAGCTGTCGGGCGGGATGAAGCAGCGGGTGGCGATCGCGCGGGCGCTCGTCATGGACCCGGAGATTCTGCTCATGGACGAGCCGTTCGCCGCGCTGGACGAGCAGACGAGGCTGCTGCTGCACAAGGAGCTGGAGCAGATCTGGCTGAACACGCGCAAGACGATTTTGTTTATCACGCATAACATCCGGGAGGCGGTCACGCTGTCGGAGCGGGTGCTCGTCATGTCCACCCGGCCGGGACGGATCAAAAAGGAGTTTCGCGTACAGGCGGCGCGGCCGCGGGAGCCCGGCGATTCCGTGCTGCACCATATCGAGAGTCAGATCATGGATACGTTGGCCGCCGAACTGGAAAAGGTGGCGAAGGAGGAATACGGCGATGACTACGCTTTGGAGAAAAGCCCTCTTTCTCCTTCTGCTGCTCATAATCTGGGAGACGGCATATAGAACGATGCACTGGGGCTGGCGCTTCCCGTCGGCGCTGCAGACGATGCGGACGTTCTACGACGGGATGGCGGACGGCCAGCTGCTCACGGCGACGCTTGGCAGCTTGAGGCGGATCCTCGTTGCGTTCGCCCTGTCGTGCGTCATCGGCATCATGCTCGGCGTCCTGTTCGCCCGGAGCCGGCTGCTGGACGAGACGTTCGGCTTTGTCGTCGTCGCGCTGCAGACGGTACCGAGCATTGCCTGGCTGCCTTTTGCGATCATCTGGTTCGGGCTGAACGACTTCGCCGTCGTGTTCATCACGACGATCGGGGCGACTTGGACGATGACGATCGCGAGCCGGAGCGGGATCAAGAACATCCCGCCGATCTATCTGAAGTCGGCGCAGATGTTCGGGACGGGCCGCGGATTCCGGCTCTTCTACCAGGTGATGGTCCCCGCCGCGATCCCGCAGCTCATCACGGGCATGCGAATGGCTTGGGCGTTCGCCTGGCGGGCGCTCGTCTCCGGCGAGCTCATCGCGCGCGGCGTCGGGCTGGGCCAACTGCTGGAGGAAGGACGCAGTCTCGGCGACACTTCCCTCATGCTCTGCATCGTGCTCGTCATCGCGATCCTCGGCACGATCTCCGACCACCTCGTATTCAAGCGGATCGAGGACCGGATCCTGCTTCAATACGGTCTGAACACGGCCAAGACGTAAACTTATTTAAGAAAAGGGGAGTCATCCATGTTCAAAAAGGCAATTCATTCGCGTTTTTTGATCGTCCTCATGCTGATGCTGACGTTGACGCTGCTGTCCGCCTGCGGCGCTTCCGATACGGGGAGCGACGGAAACGCCAAGTCGGCCGATCCGGTCACGGTGAAGATCGGCTTGCTTAAGAACGTGACCCATGCGCCGGCTTTCGTCTCGATTAAGAAGGGCTATCTGCAAGACCGTCTCGGCGCGAACGTGAAGATCGAAGTACAGGGCTTCAACAACGGCTCGGACTTCTCGACCGCGATGGCCACAGGCGAGATCGATATCGGTTATGTGGGCCCAAGCCCGGTCATCAACCAATACGTCAGGAGCAAGAACATCAAGATCGTGTCCGGCGCGAACAACGGCGGGGCCGTGCTCGTGGCGAGGAAGGGCGCCGGCGTGACGAGCGTCAAGGACTTGGCGGGCAAGCTGGTCGCCGTCCCGACCAAGGGGAGCACGAACGAGATCTCGCTCCGCCTGCTGCTTCAGGAGCAGGGCATGAAGGTGACGACGGACAAGAGCGGGGTGCAGATCATCGCGATGGCGCCGGCGGACACGCTGACGGCCATGAAGCAGGGCCAGGTCGACGCGGCGCTATTGCCTGAGCCTTGGGGCACGCAGATCGCGAACGAAGGCATCGGCGAGATCGCCGTGGACTGGGATCAGGTTCCGCCCAACAAGGGGAACTATCCGCTCACGATCATCGTCGCAAGCGACGGCTTCCTGAAGGCGCATCGGGATCTGGCGAAGTCCGTGCTCCTCGCCAACGAGGACGCCATCCAATTCATCCAGGGCCATCCGGACGACACGTATGCGCTGGTCAGCGACGAGCTGAAAGAACTGACCGGCAAGGGCTTGGACGCCGAACTCATCAAAGCTGCGCTATCGCACCTCAGCCTCACGACGAACATCGACCAGGACGCCTTGCAGGCCATGGCTCAGGTCGCGGTCGATGCGGGCTACATCAAGGACGTCGGCGCGGACGGCCTGGATCTGACCGGTCTGTACGACCTGTCGCTGCTGAAGGAGACGCAGGAAGGCAAATAGACGAACGAAGAGAGGATGACAGCGATGACAGAGACGTATATTCAGCCGCAGGAGAATCTGCGCCCGGACTACCACCCGAACCTGACCGTCGTTCTGCTCGGAACGGGTTCCCCCCGCGCCTTCTACGGGCGAGCGAAGCCCGGCGTCGCGGTGCTTGCGGGAGACAAGGCGTTCCTCGTCGATTGCGGGGGCGCCGCGGTGGACCAGCTGGTCAAAGCGGGCGTCATGCCTCAGCGGATATCCGACGTCTTGTTCACCCATCATCATTACGATCACAACGGCGGATTTTTCGACGTGTTCATCACGAGCTGGCGCACTCATATTACCGCCGAACGGGTCTTTGAAGGCCGCTCGGTGCCCATGCAGGTGTACGGGCCGGAGACGACGAAGGCGATCATCGGCAAAATGCGGGAGTCCTTCGAGTTCGACGTCAAGCTCCGAATCAGCTATAACCTGTCGGACGAAGCTGGCTCGCGAATCGAGTATACGGAGTGCAACGAAGGCGTCGTCTACGACAAAGACGGCATCCGGATTACCGCCTTCGAAGTGGACCATCGCCCGGTCTATCCGGCCATCGCCTATAAGTTCGAGTATAACGGCAAGACGGTCGTAATCTCCGGCGATACGATACCCGTGGCGAGCATGGAGAAGCAGGCGGCCGGAGCGGATCTGCTGGTCCACGAAGCTTACAACAAGCCTTGGCTGGACGATTTGATCGCGCGATATCCGCAGCACGAGAAGGCGTTGTCGAACCCGGCCAAGTATCATACGACGACGCTTGAGGCGGCGCGGATCGCGCAGCGGGCGGGGGTCAAGCATCTCGTGCTGACGCATCATATCCCGGCGCCGGAGGCGAATTCCGCGGCGGAGCAAGCGTACGTCGAGGGAATGAGCGATATTTACGCCGGTCCGATTACGGTCGGCCGGGACTTGATGGCCTTCGAATTAAAGTAGCGGACAACCTCCGTTTACGGCTGGGGCAGCGGTACCTCTCTCTCGCACTGGGCATAAGCTGATAAATGCTAATCCGAGAGGGTGTTTGTGCATGTATCCTTATTACCCGGAAACCGTCCGCTTTCCCTGTCTTGACTATCGGAACGGGCCTCCCGCACAGCAGCGGCTTACCTTCGTGCTCGTGCATGGCTCTTGGGCCGACGCTCGCTTCTGGGACGATATAGCGGCGGCGCTGCGCAGGAACGGGCATGTCGTCTATACGCCGGAATATGCCGGGCACGGGGGAGATCCGAACAAAAAGGTCACGCATGCGATGATCACGAAGTCTGTCGTCGACTTTATAACGAAGCTGAACTTGCGGGATATCGTTCTCGTCGGGCACAGCTTCGGCGGAACGGTCATTCAGAAGGCGGCCGAACAGGTACCTGCGCGCATCAAGCGTCTCGTCTTTTGGGACGCCTTCGTATTGAAGGACGGCGAATCGCTGGCGGACGAGGTGCCGCCCCAAACGAGGCAAGGCTTCGAGCAGCTCAGGGCAAGCTCGAAGGACGATACGATTATGCTTCCGTTCCCGCTGTTCCGGGATTCGTTCGTGAATACGGCTACCTTGGACGTAGCCCAATGGATCTACGCAAGCGTCGCTCCGGAGCCGGCCATGCCGCTCTTCGAGAAGCTGGATCTTAAAGCGTTCTATGCGCTGCCAACACCCAAAAGCTATGTGTATTTCTATCAAGACAACGTATTGCCGCAAGGAGAGGGCTTCGGCTGGAATCCGCATATGTCCACGCGGCTCGGTATGTTCCGGCTGATCGTCGGCGATGGGGACCACATGACGGATTCGCGCACAAGGCCGGCTATGGTGGCGCAAAAGCTGTACGAGGCGGGACGGGACTGATCGTCGACGGCCAGCGCCGCCGGAGTCAACGATGCTCCTTTCCGGGACCGTTCTGCAAGGCGACTTTGTATTCCAGCATCCGGTTAAGCGTGGCCAGCACTTGATCGTATTCTTCCTTCTTGCGCTCGATTTCTTTGATTTTGGATAAGACCCACTCGATCCCCTGCTGCGTGGTCGTCGTGTTCGTATCCAGACCCAGCAGGATTTGTTTCAGTTCCGTTAGCGAACAACCGACGCTTTGAAATCTTTTGACCAGCGTCAGACGTTCGATCGCTTCGTCGGAATAATGGCGATAGTTGTTTTGATCCCTTTCGACGTGACGTTCGTCCAGCAGCCCTTCCTTTTCGTAATAACGAATGGTGTGAACCGATAATCCCATCCTGTCGGCGAGTTCCTGGATTTTCATGCGCGACGCTCCTTATCGACGGCTTGCCTTAGAGTTTACTCTATAGTTTACAGTAGAGCCGTGAGTATCAAAAGCCTAAGGAGAGATCAGGATGCGAATTTTCGTCACGGGAGCAACGGGGTATATCGGTTCGGCCGTCGTCAGCGAGTTGATTGGGGCGGGTCATCAGGTCGTCGGCTTGACGCGTTCGGAGCGCGGCGCCGCAGCGCTGGTGGCAGCGGGAGCCGAGGCGCATACGGGAACGCTTGAAGATCTGGACAGCCTTCGGAGCGGAGCCGCAGCTGCGGACGGCGTCATTCACCTGGCGTTCAGGCACGACTTCTCCGACTTCGCCGGTTCGCTCGGCATGGATCTCCGTGCCGTCGAAGCGATGGGCGCGGCGCTCAAGGGCTCCGGCAAGCCGTTCGTCATTACGGCGCACGCGAACGGGGAAGCGTCGGAAAATGCCGCGTTGGCGCTGGTGGAGCAAGACGTACGGGCATCGATCGTGTCGCTTGCGCCGACCGTACACGGCGAGAGCGACAAGGGCTTCGTACCGAGACTGATCGACATCGCCCGCGAAAAAGGCGTATCTGCCTTTATCGGCGACGGCACCAACCGTTGGCCGGCCGTACACCGTTTGGATGCGGCGTCTCTATTCCGCTTGGCCGTGGAGTCCGCTCCGGCAGGCGCGCGGCTGGACGGCGTACACGACGAGGGCGTGCCGTTCCGCGACATCGCAAGCATCATCGGCAAGCGCCTGAACGTGCCAGTAGTCAGCATCTCGCGCGAAGAAGCGAACGCCCACTTCGGCTTCCTGGGGATGCTGGCATCGCTCGACATCCCGAGGTCGAGCGCGCAGACGCAGGCGCTTCTAGGATGGCGTCCGGTATACGCCGCGCTCATCCCGGATCTGGAGCAGGGGCATTATTTCTCGAAGTGAATATTTCGCATATTTTTAATCGCGCAAAATCGGCAAGCATTTTTTTCGGTTTATCGGCGCTCGCGGATACCGTGTGCGGGATTCCGACGTCGTCGAGGCATATCGGAATTCCGTTCAGAGGGCGCTTACGGAAGACGAGCTGCTAGTCATCGAAGAATTCGCGAGTTATTAGGGCTTTCTGGGCGGACAACATACTTATCTAGGCAATCGGGCATACAGTATCCCATTCAATGCGATGGAGGTAACCCGATTGTACGAAAACCAAAGGCAGACACAACCCCAAGCCCAGCACCTGGCGTGGCACGAGACGATGGAGCTGCACGAGACGGTCGCTTTCCAATCGAATCATCTGATGGCGTTCAAAATGCATATCGCGGAAGTGAAGGACGCCGGACTCCGGCAGCTGTATCATGAGACGATTCGCTCGCTGGAGCAAAACCTGAAGGAGCTGCTTCCCTATTACCAGGCGGCTCCGACAAGCGAGCTGCGTACCGGGACGGACGACAAAACGGCTTTCTTCGCGGCGCATCTGCTGCTTTTCGCCAAGACCGCCGTTCGCAACTACGCGATCGCTATCACGGAGACGGCAACGCCCTCGCTGCGCGATACGCTCGTGAAGCAGCTGAATCAGGCGATCCAGCTGCACTACAAGGTGTTCGCCTTTATGCAAAGCAAAGGCCTTTACCCTGCTTACGATCTGAAGCTGCTTCTGGCCAGCGATCAGAAGAACGCGGCCGAGGCGTTAAAAATGAAATAAACAAAGCGCCCACGCATGGCGGCCATCCGGCCGCCTTTTTTGTCGTCAACCAATGCCGTCATCGCTTATTGGATCGTATTGAGGCAGCCATCGCTCCACGCTAGCTAGAAGGAGATCCATACCGAACTTAGAGCGAAGCGGGCCAGGTTTGGGAGTCCATGGATGGGCATAATGGATGCATCGACTGTGCGAGGACGGAGCTGCGCCGTATGGAAACGAATCGCCCCTATGTGATCCTGCCTGAAGAACGGGTGCCCGAAGGCATCGAGAACTGCCAGCTTTGCGAGCTGTCCAAGCAGCGGACCCGCGTCGTATGGGGAGAAGGCAGCCCGGGCGCGCCGATCATGATGATTCTGGACAATCCCGGCGCGAGGGAGGACCGGGAAGGCCATGCGTTTCTTTGCGGCACTCGGGAGACGCTCCAACTGGGCATGCGGGAAGCGGGTATCGATACGAGCGACGTATTTGTGAGCTATCTGCTGAAATGCCGGCCGCTGCGCGCCTACAATAAGCCGGAGGCTAGAGTGGCTTGCCTTCCCCATCTGCAGATGCAGATCATGCAGAAGCGCCCGCTTGTCTTGTTTGGATTCGGCAATGTCGTCTCCGAAGCGTTGTTGCCGGATCTCGAGGATGCCAGTGTCAAGTCGCTCCGGGGCAGCTGGCTCGCGTACCAGGATACGCCCATCGGCTTCACCTATCATCCGCTTGCGGTCAGAAGGAGGCCCAATTTGATGAAGTTCTTCATCGAAGATTTGAAAGCCTTAAACGAGAAGCGAAAGGCGCGAATAGGGAAGTGATCGCGTGTCACGATTTTGCGGCGTGCCCGTACCTTGTCCGGGGCTTAGAATAAAATAAGAGCCAACAACCTTTCAGGGGTGTTTGCTTGGGTAAGAAGGACATTCAAGGCTGTCCTGCGCCTCAGAACATCACGTTGGCTCAACGTCTAAAGCCCCTCGCCGGCCGGACGGTCACGGTGTTCCAACCCGGTTTTCCGCAGCTGACGAGGACGACGGGCAAGCTCTCCAAAGTGACATCAGCCTCTTTTAAGGTGGGGTCGACGGTCGTGGATACCCAAACCTCTTTTTTGTAGTTCTCAACGAGCCAGTTAAAAGAACAAAGCCATTCGATGTGACGGCCATCGCGGAGGATATCGGCGAGCTTCACGGGAGACTCATCCGGGTCGGCAAAGATTTCGTCGAGTTTATCAAGATGCCGGGGCGGCGGGTGCCTACGCTGTTTCCGTTAAATCAGTTTACCGAAGTCGTTTGCGAAGGCGAAGAGGAGTAGGAACACGAACGACCCGCAAGGAGCGCGCACGAAGATCGAGTGCTCGCTTAGCGGGTCGTTTTATGACATTCGCTTATAAAAGTAAAATAGGAACAGATTAATAGAAAGTTAAAGAGCTCAAAATGTTTGCGGCTTGCTCGCCAAACTTATCGAACTTATCTTCGGTTGCGCTATAGGTAAATACATAGGCCTTACCGCCATTAATCATAACGGCTTGGCGCCAATAGAGATCGTGTTGGCCTTGCTGGCCTGTATAGTCGAGCAAAGCAACGTCGAGCCCATTATCGGCTTTGACCCGCTCGTCGTCAATGAATTCATAATTGGTGATGACCTGACCAAGTTGTTCCTTTGATAGCGTCATGTACTGATCCAAGTCGATGGCTTGTCCTCCCAGATCTTGTACAACGAGGTTTACGTTCTCTTGGAACGTGTCGTCAGCGCCCTCTGCAGGAGAGAGGAAGGCAACGGCGACGCCGGCGATATTATCGACTGGCGTCCAATCCTCGGGGTATTCAACGCTGATTTGGTTAGTATCGTCTTTGTACAGTTTGTAGCCCGACGTCGATGCGGCACCCGTACCGGCATCGGATGGACTCGCGCTGGGGCTTGCCGAGGGACTTGAACTCGGGCTCGCGATTGGGGAAGCGGAAGGGCTTGCACTTGGGCTTGCACTTTGGGAAACTGTTGCGGACGAAGTCGCATTCTCTTTTTCATTGGATCCGCCGCATGCGCTAAGCACCAGAGCCAAAGTCAGCGGCAAGGGTGCCAGCTTTGCGATGTGTCTTGTCATTCTCTTTTTCATTTCATAACCCCTCCATATATAAGCATCATTCGACATTTTCCCACATTTTAGGTTGTTCGTCAAAACCTTTTTTGTTATTTTTTTCATAAACTGTTTAGTTTGATAACGTCACTTCAACCCGATAACGAGAGTGAAGGCTTATGACGGATTATTTAAAGGCACCCTATCGGGTGCCTTTCGATTTGTTGTTATGTTAAACCGTATCGTAAACTCTAACTTTCACGAACGGAGATAACCGGTCCCAGAGACACCTCGTACTGCGCCGACCCCACCCACGTCCCCGTGGTGAAATCCCTGCCTTTCACGAGCACCCAATCTTCGTAGACTTCCACGTAGTAGCCCTGGCTGCCTTCTCTTCGTACATCCTCGTCCGTCCACAAGTAGGCGACGGATGCCGCATTGAACATGGCCGGGAGTCCGCCTTCTCCGCCCGCATGATTGCGCGGGGCTTCCATCTCCCAATGACCGTGACCGGTGAAAAGGAAGGTGCGCGGATACTTCGCCAGGATCGCCTTCAGCTCATCGTCTTGCGTCACGCCATACCACTTCTGCTCTTCCATCGATCCGGCCGTCGTGTTCATCAGCGGTTGGTGGAGAAAAACGAACGCCGGCTTGCCTGACTTTGCTGCTTCTTCTAGCTTGGCGTCCAGCCACTCAAGTTGCGCCTCCGACAGATCGCAAAACAGCTCCAGGCCCTGCTCGGTTCCGAGGAAAAAGAAAGCATAGCCTTCGATCCAGTGATCGTGGTAGGCGGCCGACATGCCCGTCGCGGCCAGGAAGCTGCCCAGGCGCGATTCCCAGATGCCCAGCCCTACGTCGTGATTGCCTGTCGCCATATAAATGGGAGGCAGCTTATCCTTATAAAGTCCGACGATCCGCCGCAGCTCTTCGTATTCTCCTGGAAACCCATGGTCGGTCACGTCCCCGGCATGCATGATGCCGACGCTGTCCGGCGCGCCGGCCGCGATGTCTTTCAAGGCCTGCTCGAAATTCCGGTTGTAGAGATGGTCCGGATCCGCCGTCACATGCGTATCGGTAATGACTTGAAACTCGATTAGCGGTTTGTTGCCGTCTTGCCTCATGATGGTCCCCCTTGCCGAATAAACGCTTAGTGTCCGTTTTTGCTGATGTTCAACCCGATGACGCCGACGATGATGATGCCGATCCATAGCATCGAGCTGAGCGGCAGTTTCTCTTGGAAAATCATGTAGCCCGCAATCGATATCAAGACGATGCCGATGCCGGACCAGATGGCGTATACGACCGCGACCTGCATGTACCCGAGCGCAAAGTTCAGACAAGTAAAGCTGATGCCATAGAACAGAAACATCAGCAGCGAAGGAACGAGACGCGTGAAGCTCTCCGACAGCTTCATCGAGATCGTGCCGGAGAGCTCGAACGCAATTGCCAAGCTTAGCAGGAGCCATCCCATGCTCGTCGCACCTTTCATGTCCGGCTGTCTTCCTTCGTGATGGATAGCTCCTGCAGGGTGGCGACGACCGCATCCGCGCCGTTCCCATCCGAGCGATCGGCCGATGAGCCGGGCTCGGCGATCAGAATCGCCGCGGCCGCTCCGGCTTCCTTGGCCATGCGCATATCGCCGGTGGTATCCCCGACGACCGCGAAGCGCCCGCTGCCAAGTCCCAGCCGCTCGCAAGCGAGCAGCGCCATATCGGGATAAGGCTTGCCTCGCTCGACCAGGTCCGTTCCCACAATCGCGTCGAATCGCTCCCGGATCCCGAGCCACGTCAGGTGCTTGAGGGCGGCTTCCGTCTCGTCCGCCGTCACGACGGCGAGCGGCACGCCCGCTTGGCGGCAATCCTCGAGGAAGTCCAGCACGCCTGGCAGCAAGCGGGCCGCGCGCGTCGCTTCGAGCCGCTCGTCCGCCGCAAGCTTGGCCTCCGCCGCGAGCGTCTTCGCCTCCGCCCAGGACAGGCCGGATCGGTAGCCGTGCCAAGCCAGAATCGCCAGCATCTCGTCTACGGTCCCCATGGCCAGCGGTCCGTTGCGATCGTAATCGACGACGGGGCCGCCGTCTTCCGAGCGGTTCGCCCCCCACAACTCGTCCAGATCGGCGCGGATCGGGGGCAGCGACCTCTCCTTAAGCGAAGCGGAGAACCGGGCGAGCAGCCGCTCGCTCCAGTTCCCCCACGTATAGATGAAGTCCAGCAGCGTCCCGTCCTTATCGAATAGAATACCGTCTACCCGATAGGACGCGCCCGCCGCGTGCAGAACCGCCATGCATGTTCCTCCTACTTGTTGATGCGGTCCAGCTCGCGCTGCGCGGTTTCCTTAGCCGCCTTGAGCGCTTGCGCAGCCGGCATATTCTTGATCTGGACGTTGTCCGCGGCCACCTTCAGCGCATCGGAGATCTTGCCGCCGGTCGGATCCGCGAACGGCGAGGAGCCGTGAGCCGCCTGTTTCAGCGGAATCGTGATCTGCGGATTCGTCTTGCCGAACTCCACGAAGGCCGGATCCTCCTGGGCGGACTGGCGCACCGCGATATAGCCGGTGTTCATCGACCAGAACGCCGTATTTTCCGCGCTCATGAAGTACTGGAACCACTTGAACGCCGCCGCTTGCTGCTCCGCGCTCGCCTTCGCCGGGATACCCGCCATGATCGCCTGGGCGACCGGCTTGCCGGAGCCGACGCCTTCCCAGCCGGGCTGTTCCATCGCGCCGACAACCTTGAAGTCGAGATCGCCTTGGTCGCCGCTGGAGCCCGTGTAGCCTGCCGCTTGACCCTTCATGACGTCGTCGATCGTCTTGTACCAGTACTCCCAGCCTTGGCCGCCGGAGTGAATGCGCATGATCTTGTCGTCATGAATCCACTTGCGGAACAGCTCCCACGTATCCACCCACTCCGGAGAGTCGATGAGCACCGTCTTGCCGTCGTCGCTCAGGATCTTGCCGCCCTTGCTAAGCACGGCGTCCATCATGTTGTCGTAGCCCCACATCGGCTCCCAGCCGTAGAACGTCGTTTTGCCGCCTTCCTTGACGGTCATCTTCTCGGCTGCCTTGGCCAGGACTTCCCAAGTCTTCAGATCCTCAGGCTTCAGGCCGGCCTTCTCCAGCGCGTCCTTGCGGTAATACATCACTTGCGTGGTGCCGTACATCGGCAGGAAGTATTGCTTGCCGTCCACCTTGCCTTGCTCGAGGAAGGTGGGGATGACGTCGTCCTTGTTAAAATCGGCGGACGCCGCGATCAGCTCGTCCAGGGAAGCGTAGTAGCCCTTGCGCGCCCAATCCACGTTCGACGACAGCACTGCGGCCGGCACGGTGCCGGAAGCGATCGCCGCTTGGAGCTTCTTCTCCGTCTCCGAATAGTCGCCTTGAACGACCGGCTTCACGATGACTTCTTGCTGCGAGGCATTGAACTTGTCGATAAGCGTCTGCATATTCTCGCCGAGCTTGCCGCCCAGGCCGTACCAGAACTCGATCGTGACCGGCTCCTTCGGCGTCTCTGCCGATGCCGGGCTCGTCTCGGACGCGGATGCCGAAGCGGGTGCCTCGGAGGATGGCGCTACGGAAGGCGATGCCGCCGATCCTGCATTGCCTGAATTGCTCGAGCCGCAAGCCGTCAAAGCCATGATCGTCGCAATTGCCAATCCCGCCGTCGTCTTTTTCATCGTTTTCATAAGTCGTTCTCTCCGCCTTTTCTTTGATATAGGTTCCTATCCGTTCTCTATGAATCTCTCGACAGATGGATTGCGTTATCCCTTGCTGGCACCGGCCGACAGGTTCACGCTCTGCATGATCGTCTTTTGCGTCAGCAGGAACAGAACAAGCAGCGGCAGGATCGTGAATGCGCTGGCGGCCATGATGAGCGGCCACTTGAGCCCGTATGCACCTCCTTGCACGAAGAAGCTTCGCAGGCCGGCCGACACGAGCTGCAGGTCCGGATTTTTGGTGATGAGCATCGGCCAGAAGTAGTTGTTGTACTGCTCGATAAAAGTGATGAGCGCCAGCACCGCAAAGGAAGAGCGGGCGAGCGGGAATACGATGGTCCACAAAATGCGCAAATGAGAGGCGCCGTCGATCTGCCCCGCTTCCACCAGCTCATGCGAGACTTGGAGGAACGCCTGGCGGACGAGGAAGATCGAGAAGATGCTGACGCAGTTCGAGAGAATAATGCCGGCATACGAGTCCAGCAGGCCCAGGTTGCTCAGCACGACATAGCCGGGCAGATAGACGGCGGTGACCGGCACCATGTAGCCGATGAGGATCAGCGCCGTAAACGCGTTCTTCAGCCGGAATGACATGTGCGTCATGGCATAAGCCATCATCCCGGAATTAATAATCTGAATGACGACGATCACCGAGGCGACCAAAATGCTGTTCCCCAGATAGCGGGCAAACGGGGCGGCGTCCCACGCATCGGCGAAGTTGCGCCAGAGCGGATCGTGCGGCCACAGCGTCGGGGGAAACTGCCAGATTTCATCGTTCGTCTTTAGCGCGCTCATCGCCATCCAGTAAAACGGAAAGGCCATGAGGAGCGCGGCTGCAGCGAGAAAAAGGTGCGAGAGCAGGCGGCGGACGCCGCTGCGTTGGTGCATCGATATCCCTGCCTTTCGGATTCGCGAATCAGGAGTAATGAACGGTGCGGCGGCCGATCCCGAACGATAGCAGGGAGAGCGCGACGCATCCGACGATGAGCAGAATGGCGACGGCGGAAGCCTCCCCGATCTGGAAAGCGTCAAAGGCCGACAAGTAGTAGAAGTAGAGCATCGTTCGCGTCGAGCCGGCCGGTCCGCCCTGCGTCAGTACGTTGATCTGGTCGTAAGCCTGCAGCGACGAGATCGTCAGGACGACGAACAGGAAAAAGGTCGTCGGCGAGATGAGCGGCAGCGTGACATGGCGGAACTTGTCCCAGCTGCTCGCGCCGTCGAGCTCGGCCGCTTCCAGGTAATCCGGCGGGACGTTGCCGATCGCCACCAGATAGAAGATCATGCTCCAGCCGGCGGATTTCCAGACGGTGACGAGGAGGACGCTGACGAGCGCCCAATTCGGATCCTCCAGCCAGCGAATCCCGGACAGGCCGAAGGCGTGCAGCGCGTTATTCGCGAGTCCGACGTCCGGCTCGTAGATCCAGGACCAGACGATGGAGACGGCCACGGTCGGCGTTACCCAAGGCGAGAAAATCAGCGTGCGATAGATCGCGCCGCCTTTTCGCTTGCCGCTTAGAAGCAGGGCAAGCCCTAGCCCCGCTGCCATGACCGGCAGCACGCTGCCGACGCAGAAGAGGAGCGTGACGCGAAGCGTCTGGTAGAACTCGGGATTTTCGAACAAGTACCGGTAGTTGTCGAGCCCGACGAACGTTTTGACCGGACTCATGAAGTCCCATTCGGTGAAGCTAAGGTAGATGACATAGCCGAGCGGGTAAAACCAGAATAGACTGAGCGGAATCATCGCCGGCAGCGTGAACAGCAGCGCTTTCCCCTCCGAGGCGAGCCTTGTCCGTCTCATGGCGTGGTCGGAGCCCCTCCTTTAATAGGATTCAAAAATCTCTTGATCTTCGATATAATAAGCGTTGAATGAAGCCGGATTGCCTGTCTGTTCAAAAATTATTGTACGTTCATTTGGGATTTCGATGGTTAAAGCTCGATCATGCGAGCATTAAATTTTCGTAAAATACGGCGGGTCAAACGCGAAAGGCGCGAGCCGGGCGGCGTGCGGAGGAGGAGGTTCGTTCGTGAAAAAAGCCAGCAGCAGCTTAAAAGAGCCGTCGATGCCCCGGGAGGCGATTCGTCATCAGGTGATCGACGCGATCGCGGAGACGATGGACTTGTACGGCGCGAACTATACGTTCGGGCAGCTATACGGGATCATGTACTTCGAGGATAAGCCGATGACGCTCGAGGACATGCAGGGCTACATGAGCATGAGCAAGAGCAACATGAGCTACGCCGTCCGGTCGCTTCTGGATTCCAAGATGGTGACCAAGCTGAAGGAAAAGGACGAACGGAAGGACCTGTACGCGGCCGAGACGGACTTCTTCCAGGCGTTCCGCAACTTCTTCGCCGCCAAGCTGCAGCGCGAGGTCGACGTGATGCGCGGCGCCATCGAGACGGCCATCCCGGAGCTGTCCGAGGTCATTCTGGACGCGGCGACGCCGGACGAAGAACGCAAGCTCTGCCTCCAGGACCTGCACAAGCTGAAGCACGCCGTCGGCTACTACGAATGGCTCCAGCGGTTCGTGAACGATCTTCGGGACGGGGCGTTTTTCGAAAAAGCCGACGGCTCGAGGCAAATCTAGCGTCGGATGAGCGTGTCCTGTGAACGACAAGAGTAGCTGGAGCACGCCGCCAAAGAGGCGCTGTAGAGCGTTACTTGGTCGGATATGCCGGGCGGCTGGGGCGAAGAGGCGCTGTAGAGCGTTACTTGGTCGGATATGCCGGGCGGCTGGGGCGAAGAGGCGCTGTGGAGCGTTACTTGAGTGGATATGGCGGTGGCTGGGGCGAAGAGGCGCTGTAGAGCGTTACTTGGGCGGATATGCCGGGTGAATGGACGAAGACATAACCGAACCACGCCGACTGTAGAACAAGAAAGACGCCTTTTCCCAAGGCGTCTTTCTTGTTGTACAGGAACCGGTATAATTTAGTAAGAAGCGTTAAACCGGGAGGGATTGTGTTGCAGCAGCGCTTTAACGACCTGATCAAGCACGATGTAAAGCCGTTTCTTGCCGAGCGCGGCTTCGCTAAAAAGAGTCTGAATTTCAGTAAAAGCGCGGACGGCCTCGTCCGCTGGGCCATTTTCGAAAATAAATACCGCGCGATCTTCAACAAATACGTCGTACCGTACGAAGACTAGTCGAGCGCCTCGCTCAAGAGCGTCGCTTCGCGCGTCCGAATCGTGCGGCGCAGCTTGTTGGCGACGTCGCGCGTGATTTCGTTTCGCTCGAACAGCGATTGCACCTCGTCCCGTTCGGCTTGAATGGCGATCCACTGCAGGTCGCGCCGCACTTCTTCGTCGCCTGCAGGGGGCTTCCCGAACGAGTACGGAGACGTCAATTTTGCCAGCATATGCTCGTATTGGCTCATGACGGCCGCCCTGGCATCGCACGTACGTTCCGTGCGGAGAGAGGAGAGCGCCGCTTCGCACGTTTGCACCTTCACGCCGCGGATCGCTTCCCGATCCGCCGGCGACAAGTCCCGTATCGCCTTGAACCGGGATTCTTGCTTGGTCAGCATCGCCTTCAGCTCCCGCAGCCAGAATTTCACCAGCAGCTTGAACAGATTCGTGCGTACCGACAATACCATCGACATCTGCTCCAGGTTGCTTTGGAACAGCACGGCTTGCGTCTCGGTGATCCGGTCTTCCCGCAGCAGCTTGTTCACCGTGCGCCGCTCCTCGTCGATCGCTTTAAGCCGCAGCTCCCGCTCTTCCAGGTCGTATTTTCCGTGCTGCATGCGACGCAAGTCCAATTCCGGATTTCTGCGCCAGCGCTCATAATCGGAGATGACGGACGCCGACTCGACTTCATTGTCTTCGGTCGTCGCGGAGTGGACGGCGCGGATGGCGGCGCCCATGATCAGCCGTTCTCCCTTGCGTTCCGCAGCCGCGAGCTCCGCTGCTCTATTCTGCGCAGGCTGCTGCGCGAACAGTGGCAGGAGGGCGCTCGCGGCGATTAGCGACAGCAGGATGACGACCGCCGACAGGAAGATGACGAGGCTTCGTTCGGGGAACGGCGCCCCGTTGTCCAGCAGCAGCGGGATCGAGAAGGCGCCGGCGAGCGTCACCGCGCCGCGCACGCCGGACAGGGCGGTCATCGCGAGCTTTCGGAACGAGACTTTGACGTTGGTTGCCGTCTTCTTGCCGATCCATCGACCGCCCCGAGAAAAGGCCAGCGCCCATAGAAAGCGAAGGACGAGCAGCATGAGGAAGATGATGACCGCGTAAGCGATCACCTCGCCGTTGTTCAGCGTCGGCTCTTGAAATACCTCGTTGAACACGCTCGGCAGCTGCAGGCCGAGAATGACGAACACAAGTCCGTTAAGAATGAAAACGATGACGGACCATGTGTTATCGGACAGCTCGTTGGACAAAGGCTTGATGCTGGACATCCGGTCGCGTTCGATCGCGTGCACGACGCCGCCGGCGACGGCGGCCAGGATGCCGGATACGCCAAGCTGCTCGGCGATCATATACAGCGCGAAGGGCGTCAAGAGGTGGATGAGCATATGCATCGTCTCGTCCTCGAGACCCGACCGGCGAAGCCATACCCGGATGCCGGAGACGAGCAGCGCCGTCACCGCGCCGACCGCGAGGCCGCCGATCGCGATGAAGAGGAAGCTGACGCTCGCGTTCGCCAACGAGAAGCTGCCGGTGAGCGCGGCGGCGATCGCGAACTTGAAGGCGACGAGACCCGACGCGTCGTTCATAAGCGCTTCGCCTTCGAGCAGGTGCATGAGGCTGTTCGGCAGCCGGATGCGGCCCGCCAAGCTGCCGACTGCGACGGCATCCGTCGGCGACAGGATGGCCGCAAGACCGAACGCGACGGGCAGCGGGATCGACGGGATCATCCAATGGATGGCATAGCCGATCAGGAACACGGTCGCGAACACCAAGCCGACGGCGAGCAGGAGTATGGGGACGCGCAGCTTCCATAGTTCGGCCCTCGACACGTGCTTGCCGTCGTTATACAGCAGCGGCGCGATGAACAGCACGAAGAACAGCTCGGGCTCGAGATGCATATGCAAGCCGGACGGGATGGCGGCGATGATGATGCCGAGCGCGATCTGCATGAGCGGCACGGGCACGAGCGGGAATTTGCCGCTCAGGATGTTGGATACGCCAACCAGCGCGAGTAGAATCAAGATCGTAAAAAATAATTCCATGGCGGCTCTGACCGTCTCCTTTTTCATGCAGCGTTCGTGGGACGATAACTGCGTGTAGCCTTCGAGTTACTTGGCATTATTATACTTCATCCAGGCGAACGCGGGAGAGCCGAAACTGCATGAATAACAAAACGAGTCATGCCAAGGCGCTGCCGAGGCTTGCTTTCGTCCCGTCCTGCAATATGATACAATTCAATCCAATATTGGATCTTCAATAAACGAAAGAAGGTACGACGATGACCTGGAGAGAGATTGCGACGATCGACGAGTGGAATGCGCTGTTGGCCCAATCCGCTGAACGCGGTCAGGTTATTTTAAAGCACAGCACGACTTGTCCTGTAAGCGCCAATGCGCTTCGCGAATATGAAGAGTATCTAAAAGGTTCGCCGAATCCCGATGTGGACTTTACGCTGGTCAAAGTTATCGAATCCCGTCCCGTGTCGAATCAAATCGCGGAGGACTTGAGCGTCAAGCACGAATCGCCTCAGATTATATACATCAAAGATAAGGCGAAGTATTGGAGCGCTACGCATTGGGCCGTGACAAAAGCGCACATGACAGCCGTGTTAGACTAACTTGAATTCGGCAATAGCTGAGGCTATTGCCGTTTTTTTTTGATTCCGGACCGTCTATCGTGCAAAAGTACACGATCAGGATCCGTATCTTCCCGTCGCTTCGCCTATCGCGCAAAAGTGCAGGATTTTCACCCGAGACACACGACATCTCGCTCAAAGAGGCGAGCTACCATGCACTTTTGCGCGATAGATCGCAAAAAATCGCGATACTGGCCTTGGATGATGTACTTTTGCAGGATGGTGCGAACGAATCCATCTGGACGATTGCTCATGCATGCGCCTGCCCCGATTTCTGCTATGCTAACAAGAAAGCAGGCACAAGAAACGGGGGTAACGGCATTGAACCATTTGCTGCTGGCAGACGACGATCCGAGCATTCGCGCGCTGGTACGCTATGTCATGACCCGCGAAGGCTTCAGCGTGCATGAAGCGCAGGACGGGGTAGAGGCGGCCAAGGTGCTGGAGCGAACGCCGATCGATATCGCGATCATCGATGTCATGATGCCTCATATGGACGGGCTGGAGCTGTGCGAGCATATCCGGCAGCATTACGACATCCCGATCATTATGCTGACGGCCAAGGACCAGCTGTCGGACAAGGCGCAGGGCTATCTGAAAGGCACGGACGATTACGTGACCAAGCCCTTCGAGCCGGAAGAGCTGCTCTTCCGGGTCAAGGCGCTGTTCCGCCGCTACAGCCGCGTATCGAACGATATCATTCGTATGCATCGCATAACCATTGATCGCAAGAACGTCGAAGTTTCCGACGGTCAATCGGTTTTTTTGCTGCCGATGAAGGAGTTCGAGCTTCTCGCCCAGCTGGCCCAGTACCCTGGACGCCTGTTCGCGCGGGACGAATTGATCCGGCTCGTATGGGGACCGGATTATGAAGGGGAAGAGAGAACGGTCGACGTGCACGTCAACCGGCTGCGCCAACGGTTCGCCGATTACGCCGACGACTTCGCCATCCAGACGATCCGCGGAATCGGCTACAAGCTTATGGTGACGGAAAAATGAAAACCCTCTACTATCGCGTTTTCCTGATCGCGTTAGCGGTCATTCTGGCCAGCAGCGTACTCGGCTTTCTTGCGTCCAACCTTTATTACCATGTCAAGCTCAAGCCCTTTAACGATAAGAAGCTCGTGTCCATCGCCGAACAAATGAAAGGGTTCATCGAGGCGGAGCCGGCCGAAATGGAGCGTTATCTTCGTCATGCGGCGGACCTGGGGTACGAGATCTACGTGACGGACGGGCAAGGGGAGTCGCATTTCTACGGGAGAAGCTTCCGTGTCCAGGACCTGGACAGGCAGGATATGGACCGGGTCCTTGGCGGGGGCGTCTATCATGGCGTAGCGCAGTTCCCGAACAAGCTATTCATCTCGGGCTTCTTCGACAATCGTCTGAGCAACACGGTGGGCGTGCCCGTTCAATCGTCCGAGAAGCGGTACGCGCTGTTCATGCGGCCGGATGTGCTGCTGCAGTTCGGCGAGCTGCGCACCTTCTTCGCCCTGGTCGGATTGCTGACGATTCTCATCAGCATTATTTTCTTTTTGATCAGCACCCGCTATATCGTCAAGCCCATCACGAGGCTGACCGAGGCGACCAAGCGTCTCGCGCAAGGCCAGTACAATCTTCGATTGGCTACCGGCAGACGCGATGAGATCGGTCAGCTGGCCGAGCATTTTATGACGATGACCGGGGAGCTGGAGCGGGTCGACCAGGCGCGCCAGCAGTTCGTATCGAACGTGTCGCATGAGATCCAATCGCCGCTCGCCGCCATACAGGGATTCGCCAAAGTATTGGCGCGGCACGATCTGCCGAAGGAAGAGCGCGAGCAGTATGCCTCCATCGTCGAAGCCGAGAGCCGTCACCTGTCCATGCTTAGCAAGCAGCTGCTCCTGCTGTCCACGCTCGACCAAGGGGAGGAGGCGCTGAACAAAAAGCGTTTCTCCTTGAGCAGCCACGTCCGCCAAGCCGCGGAGATGCTGCAGTGGCAGCTGGAGGAGAAGGAGCTGCTGCTCAAGCTGTCCGTCCCGGATTCGATTGTGTTGGACGGCGATGAGGTGCTGCTCATGCAGGTATGGACCAATCTGCTGGGCAATGCGGCGAACCACATCCCCTCGGGGCGGGCGATCGAAGTCCGCGCGGAGCAGACGCAGTCGTTCACGCGCATCGTGATCGCGGATAACGGAGAAGGGATCGCGGCGGAGCATCTGCCCTTTCTGTTCGACCGGTTCTATCGGGTCGACCGCGCGCGGGAACGCGCTTCGGGCCGGACGGGATTGGGGCTGGCCATCGTGAAAAAAATCGTGCAGCTGCATGGAGGAACGATCGAGGTTAGCAGTTCTTCAGGCGGCGGTACCCGCTTCACGGTCACGCTGCCGCAATTGTAATTTGTTATTTATGCGCCGTTTATATTCGCTTCCTAAACTAGGGTCATCAAGAGGGAGGGAAGCGCAATGTATCTGGCGATTCGGGAAATGAGATTTGCCAAAGTCCGTTATTCGCTCATCGCCGCGATCATCCTGTTGGTCGCCTTTCTGGTCCTGTTCGTCACCGGGCTTGCGCGGGGGCTTGCCTATGACAACGCGGCGTCGATTCAGAATATGGATGCCACGCATTTTATAATGGAAAAAGGCTCGAATCATCGCTTCACCCGTTCGGAAGTCGGGGAATCCTTGTTGTACCGTGCAAGCGCGAGCGCGGGAGAGGAAAACGTCGAGCCGCTAGGGGTCAAGATGACGACCGTGACGGCCGACGGAACCGCTCAAAAGCTGGACGTGACGCTGCTCGGCATGCGGGCGAACAGCTGGTTGATGCCTGCGGTTACCGAAGGAAAGGCGATCTCGCCGCAAGCGCCAGGCGAGGTACTCGTGGATCGCAAACTGAAAGACACGGGGATCGGACTCGGGACGGTGATCGTCGATCAAGCTTCAGGCTTGAAATGGACGGTCGCCGGATTCGTAAGCCAGGAGTCCTTCAGCCATTCGCCGGCGGTATTCCTTGGCGAGGATCAGTGGGCGCAGCTTCAGCGCAAGTCTGCAGCGGGGCCGAAGGCGGAAGCGGCGGGCGGCACGACCTACAGCGCGATTGCCGTCAAAGCGAACAAGACGCTCGCGAACAAGCTTGCCGCAGCGCTGCCGGCCGCCGAGATCGTCACTAAATCCGATGCGGTGTCGGCGATACCGGGCTACAAAGAGGAGCAGGGCTCGCTGTGGATGATGATCGTATTTTTATTCGTCATCGCTTCGTTTGTCCTGGCGGTGTTCTTCTATGTCGTCACCATTCAGAAGACTAGCCAATTCGGCATTCTGAAAGCCATCGGCACGCGCACCGCCTACCTTGCGCGGAGCGTCGCGCTGCAGGTGCTGCTGTTGTCGACGGCCAGCCTGATCGTCAGCGTGCTCCTTGTCCGGGCGATGGAGGCGGTCCTGCCTGACGGCATGCCGTTCCAGCTGCAGCTGTCTACGCTGGCGCTTACATGCGCAGCTTTTATCTTGATGTCTCTGGCCGGGTCGTTGCTGTCGGTGTGGAAGGTGACCCGAATCGACGCGCTGGATGCGATCGGGAGGGCGGCGGCATGAGACACAGACTCATCTTGAGAAATGTTACGCATGCCTTCGAGGACGGCGGCCAACGCCGTATGATACTGGATGCGCTGAACCTGCAGGTGGCGGAAGGAGAGCTCGTCGCGGTCATGGGGCCATCAGGCTCGGGGAAGAGCACGTTCCTGTCGATCGCGGGCGCCCTGCTCGAGCCGACGAGCGGCGAAGTCTTGCTGGACGGGGAAGCGATCGCGGGCCAATACAAGCAGGCGTTGTCCGACATGCGGCTTCGCAAGCTGGGGTTTATTTTTCAGAGCGCGAATTTGATCCCTTATCTGAAGGTGCGGGAGCAACTGATGCTCGTCGCGAAGCTCGGCGGGATGGACAAGACGAATGCGACCGAACGCGCGCGGGAGCTGCTGCGCGAGTTGGGATTGGATCACCGCAGAAATGCCTACCCCGACAAGCTGTCGGGAGGCGAGCGTCAACGTGTCGCGATCGCAAGAGCCTTGATGAACGATCCGGCCGTGCTGCTGGCGGACGAGCCGACGGCGAGCCTGGATGCGTCCAGGGGCATGGATGTCGTGCGCATGCTCGCCGAGGAAGCGAAGGAGCGTGGCAAAAGCGCGGTCCTGGTGACGCACGACGAACGCGTACTTCCGTTGTGCGACCGCGTGCTTTATTTAGAGAATGGTTGTTTGCTTGAAAAGTAAGAAGCACGCAGCAGAAGGAACAAAGGGTGGTCCGAAAAGGGCTGCCTCTTTTTTTGTAATCGGTTCGCGATATCCTTTCGCGCGAACTTAGAGTTGACATGCCAACAAAGTATCCTATAATGAAAATGACACTAAAAGGTGTCCGATAGGAAATGAAGATTCGGAAACGGCAGCATAAAGTCGATCTTTCTTGTTCAAAATAAAAGGATAAAATTGGAGGTAATTCAATGTCTTACGTCGTCGATTTTAAAGATGTGTCCACGGTAGGTTTGGAGTCTTCGCCTGTAGCGGAAGCTCTGGCTGGTTTGCGTGCCAACGAAGCCCGCTACTTCATGAACAAATACGAGCATGCCTTCACGGTCGTGCCGGCTAGCGAGAGCCAGGAGAGCCTTGATTACGTGAATCGTATCCTGAAGGAAGAACGGGACATTGCGTTTGCCGCCAAGCCGCTGGAAACGTCGCGTTTTCAGGTGGAGAATATCCTGTTCACATATGTCTTTTATGAAGACGGCTTGTCGCTCAACGTCATGTATACGGTAGACGATCCTAAGAAGCGGGCCGTCGGCTTCAAGCTCTCCGAGGGGATGGAAGTGCCGAAGGAGCTGGAGGAGAAGTTCAAGTTTGCGAGGCAGAAGTCCAAGCTGGCCGGCACCATTCGCGGCTCGTTTTTCGTCATTAAAGGCGAATATTAAATAGTCGATTTAAAAAGGGCCATCCGCAATAGAGGATGGCCCTTCAAATTGGCCGTGCGCATGCATCCGCGCGCTCAGCGCCAGCCGGCCGTCCGGATACGCGACGCAGACCTCGTTTTCTACATTTGTCAAATTGTATCATATTGGTGGACGGGTTTGATCATAATGGATAGAATGGATAGAATGTAACCCAGATTCGAAACCGTAAATAAATCAGCACATAAGAGAGAGTGGATGTTCATGATACAAATCACGGTACCTACGCCGGATGTCACGATTCACAAGCAGGAGGCCCCCGAGCTCAGCCATATTTACGGATTTACGGATTTCATCCTGATTCCAAGAGATAAAGCGGGAATCTTTATGTTCTATAACGATAAGGACGAGCTCCTGTTCGTCGGCAAGGCGCGGAAGCTAAGACCCCGGATTAAAAAGCATTTCGAGGATACGGCGTCGGTCATCAAGGACAAGCGGAATGAAGTGACCAAAATCGAGGTTTGTTTGGTCGAGGATCCCGTCCATAGAGAAATTTACGAGACGTACATTATCAACGAATTTAAGGCCAAGTACAACGTGGATAAAGTGTTGTTCAAGTAAAGAAAAATGCCCCTCATCCACTTCCGTGGTCGAGGGGCATTCTTATGTATGTGCCGAGTTGAGATTGTAAGTTGGTTGCGGGGGCAGGATTTGAACCTGCGGCCTTCGGGTTATGAGCCCGACGAGCTACCGGGCTGCTCCACCCCGCGATAGTATAACGTAGCATGTAAATCATGAACGTTGAACAGATTTCTTATACTACAGCAGTTCGGGCTAATTTGCAAGCCCCGAGGGAGCAAGCTGTATGCATTCGATCAAAAAAGCCCGTCTGCAATCGATGCAGCCGGGCTTCGTCTCTTTTATTCGCCTTGAACGCTCGCCCGGACCAGCGGCAGGAACAGCTCGTCCACGATCTGAACGACAATATCTTCGGATACCGAGCCGTGGGTGGTCAGCATCTCGTACCGCAGCAGATCGATCGGGAGCGAGATGACGCGCTCCGGCAGCCGATCCGGCTGCAGCTCGCCGCGCTTCTCCGCGTTGCCGACGATCGCCTTCATGGCGGCGAAGAGCGCGTCCTCGGATCTTGGCGGCAGGGGCTTGGACATCGGGTGCTCCTTGCCGGGATATTCGCTCATGATGCCATGAATGGTCTCGGGGCCGATCGCTTGCAGCGGCTTGAAGATCCCTTGCAGGAAGGTCACCACGTCCGTCCGCAGATCGCCCATGTCCGCAGCTTCCAGGGAAGGCTTCGGCGCGAACTTAATAAGGGCGGCGATGATCAGCTGCGCTTTGTTCGGCCATCTTCGGTAGACCGCCGTCTTGTTCGTCTGGGCCCGCACGGCCACGGCTTCCATCGTCAGGCGGTTATAGCCGGTCGTCTCCAGCTCGTCCCAGGCCGCCTGCAGAATCGCGTTTTCAAGCACGTCGCCCCGCCGGCGCGTCCCGGCGCCATTGTTCGGAGCCTGCTCCTTTTTCGATTCAGCCATCGCTCGATCCTCTCAACGATCTTATAGGTGTGAAAATAAGCGTTCTTTTCATTATTATATTGCATTTCTCGCTGAAAAAGCATATCTTGTTCATATAGGGTACGGTACGTACCGTACTCTAAATGAAAACAAGAGGTGACGTCAAATGGCAAGCGCGCAAGCAGAGGCGAGAACGGTCAAGCCGCCCAAAGAAAAAATAGACGCCGGCGTATTGAGGATCGCGCTGATCCTCGTCTTTGCTCACGATGGGGTTGGCGGTGCCGATCTCTGGATGGGCGATCCAGCGCTTCGGCGGGAAAAAGGTGTATTTATTCTCGCTCTTCATTTTCCTGGTCTCATCCGTCTTGTGTTCGCTGGCATGGAATACCGGCAGCCTGATCGGCTTCCGGCTGCTGCAGGGCGTCGGCGCGGGGCTGCTCATTCCGACGATGCAAAACGTGCTCGTACAATCCGCAGGCGGCCGCAATCTCGGCAGGCTCATCGCGATCATCAGCATTCCGGCGTTGATCGGCCCGATCCTCGGTCCCGTCATCGGCGGTTTGCTCATCCAAAACCTCGATTGGCGCTGGATCTTTTACGTGAACATCCCGATTATGCTCGTCGCGATCTGGCTGAGCTGGCGCCATATTCCGATCGACGAGCCGGCGCGCGACAAGCCGAAGCTCGATGTCATCGGGCTCATGCTATTGTCCCCAGCCTTTGCCGGCCTTATCTACGGCATATCCGAGGCCAGTATGCAGGGCGGTTTGAGCAATTTGAAGGTTTCGCTTCCGCTGGCTGGAGGGATCGTCCTGACGGCGGCTTACGTCGTCTACGCGCTGCGCAGGAGACAATCGCCGCTCCTCGATCTTCGGCTGTTCCGGTCCCGTCATTTTCTCGCTTCGAACGTGACGCTGTTCCTGACGGGGATGGTGATGAACGGGGCGATGCTGCTGCTGCCGCTGTATTATCAGCAAGTACGCGGCGAGGGCGTGCTGGAAACGGGGCTGCTGCTCATTCCGCAAGGGCTCGGCATGCTGGCGACGCGGAGCTGGATCGGCGGGCTGGCGGACCGAATGGGCTCGCGCAATATCGTGCTGCTCAGCCTGGCGGCGACGGCGATCGGCACGATCCCGTTCGCGCACTCCGGAGCGGATACGAATCATGTCCTGCTCGGTATCGCGCAGTTCGTACGCGGAGCGGCATTGAACGGCATCTTCATCCCGATCATGGTGTCCGCCTACGCTGGACTGAGCAAGCAGCAGATTCCGCACGCCAGCATCTCGACGCGGATCTTCCAGACGATCGGGGGCGCCTTCGGCTCGGCGATTCTAGCGACCGTCATCGATCGCCAGCTCAGAAGCGCGGCGGTTTCCGGCATGAACGCGGCCGCCCACGCTTATCAGTCGGCCTTCTGGTGGTCCTTCGGCTTCACCGTGCTGGCGGTCATCCCGGCGTTCATGCTGACGCAGGGCAAGAAATAAGGAAAGCGTCCCTGGCAAAGCGGATTTACGGTAAAATGGAAGGAGCTGGCACATAGAGGAGGAATCGCGATGCTCCACATCGTAAACGGCGACAGCGTCGGCGACAAGCTGCGGAAAGGGAATATCCGCGGAGATGTCCTGGTCTGGAGAGAAGTGTATCCCGTAGGTCCGACGTTTGTAAAAATGGACGCGCCGCAAGCCAGAACGGCCAGAGCGGCCTATCTGGAGAGGACCATGGGCATTCCGGCAGACGAATATGCGGCAGCCTGCGCATCTCAGGAGCAGATCCTGCAGAACTTCCGCCAGTACGACGAGATCGTGCTTTGGTTCGAGCACGATTTGTTCGATCAGCTGATGCTCGGTTATTTGCTGCATTGGTTTTCGCAGCAAGAGCTTGGAGATACGGTTCTGAATCTGCTGTGCATCGGGGCGTATCCTGGCATTGAACGGTTCCATGGCTTGGGACAGCTGACCGTGGAGCAACTGGAGACCTTGGCAGGCACATGGAGCAGGATCGGAGAGCGGGAGCTCGAGACGGGCAGGAGGATCTGGGAGGCGTACGCTTCGTCGGATATCGGACAGCATGTTGGAATTTTACAAGAAGACACGTCGGCGCTACCCTTCGCCCACGCAGCGCTTGAAATGCATTTATCCCGCCTGCCCTCCGCGTTCAACGGGCTCGGCATCGTAGAGCAGACTGTCTTGGCGCTTGTCCGGGATGGGACGGATACGCCGCTCGAGCTGTTTAAGGAAGTGGGAGACCGATTAATTTTGTTAGGGATGGGCGATCTGGAATTCTGGTATCGGCTCAGGAGGATGGCGGAACAGCCCCATGCTTTATTGGATATACGAAGCCCTAGTGCAATGCCTGGAGGTCCCGAAAACGTCGTATCGTTGACGGAGACGGGGTGGGCTGTCGCGGCTGGCATAAAAGACGGGCAATTAAAGGGACTGGACGAATGGTATGGCGGCCTGCATCTGCAAGGCGATCCAAGTTGGCGCTGGGACGCCGGTCGGAGGCAGTTAACGGCTCAAGATTCATAACGGGGAGGGATCCGCTGTCGTGTACGCAGAAAAAGATCGATATATACAGTAATCGGTTAATTCACCATGCGGAGGCCTCGATGATGATTAGAAATACCAACCTTCTTATTCCGCCTGTGCGAAAATCATTGGTTTCCCGACCGCGGTTGGCGCGCAAGCTGGAGGAAGGCATGGAGACAAAACTGACATTGGTGTCCGCCCAGGCCGGCTACGGCAAGACGACTGCGCTGAGCGAATGGGCACGCCAGTGCGGCCGCCCGGCTGCTTGGATCTCGCTGGACAAGTACGACAACGATTGGAGCGCGTTCTGGGGCGGCGTCTTGGCTTCCATCAGGGAGAGATTCCCGCGCTTCGGCGAATCGATCGGATTTCTGATCGAACCGGAGTCAGCGGCATCGATTGATACCGCCGTGTCTGCGTTGTTGAATGAGCTAAACACGATTGAAGGCGATTTTGTTCTTATTCTGGATGACTACCACGTCATTGAGAGTGCGCCAGTCAACGAAGCGGTTCGATATTTGCTGGCCTATCTGCCTCCGCATGTCCATCTCTATATCGCAAGCCGAACCGAATTGCCCTTCCCCACCGCCCGGCTGTTGGCCAAGGGGGAGGTCAATGTCATCCGGGTCGAGGATATGCGATTCGAGCTAGAAGAGGGCGTCGTTTTTTTTCGGGAGACGACGGACCTGTCTTTGTCGGAGAAGCAAGTGGCCGAGCTGTTCCGCCAGACGGAAGGCTGGGTGAGCGGACTGCAGCTTGCGGCCATCTCGCTGAAGCGAAGCGGCAACATCGCCGACACCATCAGCCAGTTCAACGGCCGCCAACGTCACATCTCGGATTATTTGATGGAAGAGGTATTCGGGCATTTAGCGGCTTCCTTGCGGGAATTTCTGCTGGCGACCTCCGTTCTTCGCCGCATGAACTGGGAAATGTGCCTAGCGGTAACGGAGAAGGCCGACAGTCAGGACCAATTGGAACAGTTGGAGCAGCTCAATTTGTTTATTGTTCCGCTGGACGATCAGCGCCAGTGGTTTCGGTACCATCATCTGTTGTCCGACTTTTTGCAGCAGCTATGCGCGAGAGAGCATACGGAGATGTGGAGACAGTCGCATCGCCGGGCTGCGGTTTGGTATGAGACGCAAGCGCTCTACGAAGAGGCGGTGGAGCACTACATCAAGGCGCAGCAGGCAGACGATGCCGTACGGCTCATCGACCGAATCATGCTGGACTTCATGCCGTTGAAGGGGAATGTGCTCCTGAGATGGATCGCTTCTCTGCCGGAGAGCAGCTATGCGCACAAGCCGGCGTTCCAGCTATACTACATCTCCAAGTCGCTGATGGATGGGGAATGGGATCAGGGGCTGCATAGGGCCGAGCAAGCGGAGAAGCGGTTCGAGGCCATGAAGGCGTTCCTCCCCGAGTCCGATTGGCAGCAATTGATGGGCAATCTCTATTACTTATCCGGGATACTCGCGTACCTTCAGCAGAACTTGACGCTATCTTCGGCATACTTCGAGCTGGTGGAGCAATATTTGCCGGAGAGCAGCAGCTTCCAAATGTCTTCGAGCAAACGGTACCTGGGGCATGAAGGATTCATGGATATGCTATCGCTGACCCGTGATCTGCGCGAGTCGGAGCGATTTCAGCTCAAGTGGATAAAGACTTGGGAGAAGAAAAAGAATTTCCCCTTCGTCGGATACTTCTATATCACTTATTGCTTGCTTCTGTACGAATGGAATCGGCTTGATGAAGCTGA
The DNA here is from genome assembly GCF_900112065.1 of Cohnella sp. OV330. GTDB lineage: Bacteria > Bacillota > Bacilli > Paenibacillales > Paenibacillaceae > Cohnella. The sequence continues at coordinate 109,222 of NZ_FOKE01000011.1, read as the reverse complement.
GTTGTATGTCGGACAGGCTGTGAGTCGGGAGGATCTGCGGACCAATGTATGGATCTGGATTCAGATTGGCCTGATATCGTCCTGGGTTCAACGTGCGCAGGGGAGAAGCGGCCAGGCGGCGATCGAAGCGCTTGACGATCTCGGCTTCAGCATCGATTCGCCCGATCGGAAGGTCATCTGGAAACGAATCAGATCGGAGCAAGCCCGGCTGCTCCTAAGCCAAGGGCAGCCTCAACAAGCTTACGAGCGGCTGGCGCAAAGCGGGATGTCGTATCTGGACGAGGTGACAACCCGCTACCTCGAGGAGTATCTGATCATGGCGAGAGTACTCGCGGCGAACGACCGGATCGAAGACGCGCAGCTGCTGCTCGGGCAGTTGGAACGTCTGGCGGAAAAGGAGTGGCGACTGCGAGGCCGGATCAAGCTGAAGATCGTGCAGAGCATGGTGCTTCGGCAATCCGCTCGCCCCCATGAAGCGTTCGCTCCTCTGGGGATCGCCTTGCGGATCTCGGAACCGGCAGGCTATATTCGCAGCTATCTCGACGAAGGACCGATCATGATCGAGATGTTGAGCGAGCTTCTGATAGAACAGCAAGCGGCGGTACAGTCGTCGTTGCCCTTAAAATATGTCCAGTTGCTTCTTGAAGCTGCAGGAAGCGGCAGCGACGCGTCCAAGCCGTTCCTGGCGAACGAGGCGCTGACCGAGCAGGAAGAGAAGGTGCTAGATTTGCTGGCGGAAGGTTTTCTTTATAAGGAGATCGCCGCTCGGCTGAATATCGCGCTGGATACGGTCAAGTTCCATATGAAGAACGTTTATCGAAAACTAGAAGTGAACAATCGCACGCAGGCCATTGAACGCGTCAAGCGGCATCGGCAACGGGATTGAGCAGGCTCCAATGAAACAGTACCCCCGGTACTGTTTTTTTGTGCTTTGCAGCGCATACAGGGGAGGTGCCTACCCGATTTATGGGACTGGACCTACCCGGCGGGTAGGTTATTTCGTTTGCCCAATGTTTTATAGTTTTAGCATGAAGCCCGGATCAGCATAAAAAGGAGAGAAAAGATGAAAATCAGGCGCAGCATTTCTCTATTAACGGTTCTGTTCCTTCTATCTGGAATTCTGCCATCCTGGGCGGCCTCCGCCCTCGCGGCAGACGACAGCGACACGGGTATAGTGAACGTCATATTATATGATGATGTTGGAAAGCCGATCTCTGTTGAAAAAATGGATGACACCCACTATCTCGCAGGCAACTTGGCTGGCCTGGCCCAGGTTAAGCTCACGCCGAACTTGTCCGACCCCAGAGCGAAGGCGGAAGTGGACGGCGTCGAGGTGAACGACGAGGGCTGGATCAAGATCGATTTGGCAGTGGGCGATAATGAATTTACGATAAAAGTGACCGCTGCGGACGGGACGACGACCAAGCTGTACAACTTGAAAATACCGCGAGTCATCGATACAGTCGCTACACTGCGGAGTTTGACGCTTTCCGACGGTGCGGTACCCGTGCAGGACCCGTCCGACCTTTCGATGTATTCGGCCGACGTGCATTACAGCGTCAATCGCATTACGGTTACGCCGACGGCGCGTTCCGGTCTTGCGACTGTAACGGTCAACGGCACAGCCGTGGATAGCGGCAGTCCGTCGGCCGCGATCGAACTAGGCGTGGGTCCAAACGAGATCCAGATCCAGGTGACAGCCGAGGATAAGAGTAACATCACCTACACCTTAACGGTAACGCGAGCCGAGATAACGATGCATACCGTCACCTTTGATACGAATGGCGGCAGTGCGGTTTCCAGCTTGACTGGCGTCACATGGGGTTCGCCGATCAGCGCGCCGGAAGCGCCCGCCAAAAGCGGCTACAAATTTGCGGGCTGGGTGTGGTACAACGATGAGGGTTACGTCGCCCCTTGGAACTTTGCCGCGGATCGAGTAATGAGGGACATCACGTTATCTGCGCAGTGGACGAAAACGTATACGGTCACCTTCAACTCCGAGGGAGGCAGCCCGGTTGCGAGCATCCCGGACGCTATCCAGGGAAACAAGATCAATGCCCCGGCAGAGCCGACTAGAAGCGGGTACAGCTTCTCGCACTGGTACTTGAATCCTTCGAATATATTCGATGCGTGGGATTTCAATTCCAATACGGTGACTTCGGACATTGCGCTGCATGCGTATTGGACGGCGAACGACGACAACAATTTGGACAACTTCTTTATTTATAGACCGGATGGCAGCCTAGGAACCCTTATTTTTAATTCCGGCACAACCAGCTATCATTACGAAAGCAATGGGGATAAGACAATCAAGGTAAATCCGATCGTATTCGACGAACGCAAGATCATCACGGTAAACAGGGTCGTGGTGGAAAGCGGCAGCAAGACAGAAGTAAATATAGAACCGGGTTATCACGAAATTACGATAACGGTAACGGCTATTAACGGAACGACGAAAACATATGCATTCGGTTATACGGGCACGCTCAGCGATGACAACAGGATGCAGGAGCTGACGCTGTCGGATGGCACGGTGCCGGTGAGAACAGGCTGGGAATACGCCGCGAATGTCCCGAACGACGTGAGAAGCATCAAGGTTAGGCCGAAGACAGCGCATCCTAACGCTACGGTTACCGTCAATGGCGTCGCTGTCGCGAGCGGCAGCGAGTCGCAGGAGATTGCTCTGAAGGTGGGGCTTAATACGATTCCGATGGTCGTGACGGCGGAGAACGGGACGACCAAAGCCGACTTTACATTGACAGTGACGCGTGCCGCTTCCGGGACGACGTACACGATTGCCTTTGATTCGCAAGGAGGCAGCGCGGTAGAGAGTCTTACGGACGTCGACGAGGAGACGACGATCGGCGAGCCCGAAGCTCCGACGAAGAGCGGCTACAACTTTGCGGGTTGGTACAAGGAAGAGACCTACGCAACGCCGTGGAGCTTCGACACGGATACGGTGACGGCGAACGCCACGCTGTACGCGAAGTGGACGGAGATTCCGGCGACGTATACAATCACCTTCGACACGCAGGGAGGCAGCGAGATTCCTAGCGAGACCGAGCTCTTCTCGGGATCGACGATCAGCGAGCCGGTACCGCCGACGAAGGACGGGTTTTTGTTTGCCGGCTGGTACAAGGAACCGACCTACGTGACTTATTGGATCTTCAGGACGGACAGGGTGACGGCGGACACCACGATCTATGCGAAGTGGGCGCCGGTCCCGGCGACGTACACGGTCTTCTTCCTCACGTCGGGAGGCAGCGCGGTGCCCAAAATAACCGGCGTAACAAAGGGATCCTTGATCAGCGAGCCGGAGGCGCCGACGAGGGAAGGCTACCTCTTTGGGGGCTGGTATGACGGAGAAGGCTACACGACCCCGTGGAACTTCGGCACGGACAAGGTCACCGAGAATACCTATTTATTTGCGAAGTGGATTGCGAATTCGGGATCGGCAAGCGACAATGCGCTGCTCGAGCGGTTAACGATAACCGGCGTGTCCTTGTCGTTCGAGCCCGAAGTCTTCGCTTACCAGGCTAGCGTGGCCAATGGCTTGAGCAGCGTGAAAGTGACGCCGAGGGCAGCCGAGAGCCATGCGACGATCAAGGTAAACGGAACCGTTGTAACAAGCGGGAGCGAGTCGGGCAGTCTGAATCTGAAGGCGGGCGGCAACTTGATTCAGATCGAGGTATTGGCGCAAGACGGCAAGACGGTCCGTACGTATAGCCTGACGATCGTAAGAGCCGCAGCGATCGAAGCGGAATCCGATACGCCGATTCCGGTTACGCCGGACAAAGCGGTGACCGTCACAGTGCCCCTGGGCGTAACGAACGCTCATGTATCGGTTACGCCGATCAAGGTAGGCGACAGCAAAGAAGCGACGCTTCCGTTAGTTGAAGTGCAGGCGGCGACTTCATTGGGCAACGTGAGCGTTACGATTCCGGAAGGCACGAAGATCACGGCTCCGTCCGGCTGGGATGGCACGATCAAGCTGCCTGAGGTGCAGCGCACGGACAGCGTATCCATACCGAGTGCCGGCGTGAACGCCGTCATCAAGGTTGGTTCCGACGATGTAACGTTATCGTTCGACCGTGCCGTTCGGCTGCTGATTCCGGGCCAAGGCGGCAAATCGGTGGGTTTCGTGCAAGGCGGCTTGTTTAAAGCGATCGCGGACACGATTTCTGCGGATACCCAAGAGGCAGCGGATCGAGAGATTGCAGCCGGCGGGGAGGCCGCATTGACGGTTGGCCGCGATCTGGTCATCTGGACCAAACACTTTACGCAATTTGCCGCTTATACCCCGATCACCTCGGATCCTGGCAGCCCGGTGGGGAGCGGCAGCGGAGCAGCGGTCGACTCCGTCACTATCCAGGCAGCCAGCGGCGGTACCGCGACGCTGAAGGGCGTTCATATCAACGTTCCGGCCGGGGCTTCCGCCGCCGACATTCGAATTATGGTAGAACTGGTCGGCGACATTTCGGTTCTGCCTCAAGACAGCCGCTTGCAGCTTGTGGGTAATGTCTACGAAGTGAAGAAGGACTCAGCCGGCGACTTCGCCAAGCCTGTCGTTATCACGCTTCCTTTCGACAAGTCGAAGGTAGATCCCGTCAAGTCTACGGTGGCCGTCTATGGGCTCGATGCGAGTACGCATACATGGGTGCAGCTGGATAACCCGAGCATCAATGAGCAGAACGGAACTGTATCCGGTACGGTCACGAAGTTAACGACGTTCGCCGTTCTCGCATCGGATCGGGTGCAGGAAGAAGAGCCATCGACGGACGAAGCAAGCTTGACCGACCTGAAGGGTCATTGGTCCGAAGCAAACGTACGGGCGCTCGTGAAGCTGGGCGCGATCAACGGCTATCCGGACAACACGTTTAGACCGAATGCGAATATGACGAGAGCCGAATTCGTGACGGCCGTCGTCAAGGCGTTCAAGCTGGATGCGCAAGCAGGCGTATCCTTTGACGATACGGACAGCCACTGGGCGAAGGATGCCATCGCGACTGCGGTTGGGGCAGGTATCGTGGACGGATACAGCGACGGCAGATTCAGTCCGGACGACCTGATTACCCGCGAGCAGATGGCATTGATCGTCGTTCGTGCCGCCAAGCTGGCAGAGGAGACGGACAGCGGCGTCAGTTTCACGGACAACGCAGACATCTCCGTCTGGGCGCGTGCGGCGCTGGCAACGGCAACGGCCCGTGGGTTGATCAACGGCTATGCGGACGGCTCGGTTAAGCCGGGCATGCACGGAACGCGAGCGGAGGCAGCCGCGGTTATACGCCGGGCGCTGTCGCAATAATCGGCGGTAAATAAATGGACCCTCGCAGTCGGGGCACTGAAAAGTGTCCGGGCAGCGGGGGCTTTTTGCAGAAGGGCCGTGATAAAATGGAAGGAACGTTAGGAAGCAATAATCGCTAACCGAGGAAAGAGGATGCTCCCCCGTGGCAAAATGGGATAACATGCTGTCCATGCTCTGGATGCTGCGGGACGGCAGGAAGCTCACCGCCGCGCAGATCGCGGATCAGTTGGAGATCAGCATTCGCACCGTGTACCGGTATATCGACGCATTAGGCGCTAGCGGCGTTCCGGTCGTGGCGGAGTCGGGCCATGACGGCGGCATCCGCATTTTGGACAGCTTCAAGGAGACGCCTTTGTTCTTCAATGCCCTGGAGCTGAAGGCGCTAGTGGATGCGTATAAATTCGCGCAGGGCGCCGGCTATCCGTACGCGGAGGAGCTGGAGAGCGCGCTGAAGAAGGTGGAGATCGGGCTGCAGGAGGATCAGCTCCATGAGCTGTCGAGCCGAACAGGCGGCTTGGACGTGATCGCTCCGGCGCGGCCGCCTTCGGTCGTCGTGTCATTGAGGGATTTGGAGCAGGCGGCGGAGGCCGGGCGTACGGTCCGAATCGCCTATCGCAAGGCGAATGCGGAGCACGTCGACGAACGGGAGGTCGATCCGTACGGGCTGGCTTACGACCGGGGCGAATGGTACGCCGTCGCGTATTGCCGCCGGTCGCAGGAGACGCGGACGTTCCGCGTAGACCGCATCGAGAAGCTGGAGCCGACCGACGCGCGATTCGAAAAGCCGGAGCGCTTTTCCGCTTCCGGCTACTTCCGCGACCAGTCCGAGCAAGCGCGGGATGCGGACGGACCGCTGGCGGTCATCCGCATCGAGGGCGGTCCCGACGCGCTGAACGCGGTTTGCGGCCACTGGCATCTGCGCCACTACTTGACCGACCGGACCGACCGGGATGCCCGTTTTTTGCTCGATTTGCCGACGATGAACAAGCATCTGCCGATGTATCTGTTGACGTTCGGGACGGACATCCGCATCAAGGAGCCGATAGAGCTGAGGCGCAGGGTTCGAGAGCTGGCATCGCGGATCGCCGCGCATTACGAAAACGACGCCGACTGAAGCGTAGGTCCCGTCCGTCAGCCCATCACGGGTGTATCCGCGAGCTGCACGCCTTTCCAGCAAGTTTGGATGACCTCGTTCACGTGCTCGGGTGTCAATTCGATGACCCCTTGCAGATGCGCTTTCAGGATGTACACGAACGACCCGTAATGCATCTGCACCATCATGCCCGGATCCAGCGCGATGAACAGCTTTTGCTGAATCGCTTCCTCGTACAATTGGTTCATGGGTCCGCACCAGCCGCCAACGTAGACTTCTTTTTTTACGTCGTCGTAAATATAGGGCGAGAAGGAATACTGCTCGATGAATTGAAAGCCTTGCGGATACTGCTTGCCCAGGTCGACGACCCGCTGCCAGCCTAATTCAAACTTTTCGCGAATCGTCCCCCCTTGCGACAGGCCTGCGCGGACATACTCGCCGTTGAAGGTGACGATCGCTTTGTACAGCTCGTTGACGATATCCTCTTTGCTCTGAAAATAATGATAAATATTGCCCGTCGATACGCGAGACTCCTTCGCGATAAGCGCCATCGAGGTGGCCTGCAATTCTTTGCGGATGATGATGTCCAGCGTCGTCTCGAGGACGGCGCGCTGCACCTTGTTGTACGTCTCGAACATTGGAAATCCCCCATTCCCGATACCAAACGAACGTTCATTCTAATCAGAATAAACGTAATGCTTTCATCAGTCAATATAGGGGACGATGTACGCGCAACCCGTTCGATTGCAGCATCGGAGAATGGGGTCCAAGTAAACATTACCTATAGCCTGCAGCCATTTTCTCCAGATATTCTTCGATCGGCAGCGCATTCCGAAGCGCCATCAGCCCGTTGCCCGCCGCGCCGACGACGGTACGGAATTTCTTGCTCTCGCCTGTCGCTTGAGCGACGATGGCATCCACGATCGTCTGAGGATCGTCCAACTGGCCGCTATCGCCGGCCGCGTTCATGACCTTCTCCAGTTGCCCGATCATGTCGTCGTAGTCTCTAACATGCTCGTCGCGATTCCAAACGATACTCTCTTTAAACTTGTTGCCCGCGGAGCCGCCTTGCTCGATCAGCCTGAGTTCGATATTGAACGGCTTCAATTCGTAATAAAGACCCTCCGTCAATCCTTCCAAAGCGAACTTGGACATGTTGTAGAGCGAGCCGAGCGGCACGGCCGTCGTGATCCCCATGAAGGAACTGATATTGATAAACATGCCGCCTTTGTTCGCTCGGAAGTGAGGCAGGAATTTGCGAATGACGTTGATCGGTCCTCGCGTATTGACGGCGAATTGCCAATCGATGTCGCTCTCCCGAGCCAATTCCAGCGGACCGTAGGTGCCCATGCCGGCATTGTTCACGACGACGTCGATTCGTCCGAATGCGGCGATCGCTTGTTTCACGGCCGATCGGACCTGCTCGACGTCGGTGACGTCCAATTTGAAAAGCTGGATGTTGTCGTAGGCCGTAAGCTCGGTTTCCTTCTCGGGCGTCCGCATGGTGGCGGCGACGTTCCAGCCCATTTGCGCAAAACGAATGGCGGTCAGCTTGCCAAGCCCGGAGCTCGTGCCTGTGATAAAGACTGTTTTTGTTGTCATCGGAATCCCTCCACCTTTATCGATAGAACGTTCGATCTAATCTACGAAGCACTTTAGATCGAATGTTCATTCTATAATAGGCTTCGCAAAATCGATTGTCAAGAGACGGCGCGAATCGCTGCGGCGGAGAGGAACCGCTAAACTTCGCTGACAACGTTTGTCAGCCGATCGGGTGTAAGATAAGTTTAAGACTGCTGCAGCAGCAGCGACGAAGGAAGAAAGGGGAATGAGCCATGCTACAACAATCCCATCAACTGTACGCGTATCACGTTTGGGCGAACGAGCGGCTGTTCGACCATCTGGCGCAGCTTCCGAAGGAGGTATTCCATGCGGAGGTGACGAGCGTGTTCCCGTCCGTCTCGCATACGCTCGGGCATATGTACTTGTTCGAACGGCTCTTTATGTCCGTGCTCGCGGAAGTGCCGAACGACGACATTTTCCCGAAGCTTCAGGGCTGGACGGAGGAGGCGCAGGGCAGATCCGTAGAAGAGATGCGGCGGCTGTTCGCCGACGTCTCCGGCGAGTTCCGCGATTTGCTGCGGCGTACGCCCGACCCGGACAAGGCGATGACGATCGAGCATCCGCTATACGGCCGGCTCGATACGCATTTCTCCGAGATCCTGGGGCATGTGGTCAATCACGGGACGTATCACCGGGGCAACGTGACCGCGATGCTGAGGCAGCAAGGGCATGCGGGCGTACCGACCGATTATATGTTTTATCTGGTGGAGCGGCAGGCATCCGCCAACGACAAGGGCACCCGATGAGGTGCCTTTTTTACTTGCCCACATACTTGAACGAATACATATGCGTCTTGGTGAGGTCGATGACCTCCTGAATGAACGCCTCCTTCGACTCCTTGAATTCGTGCCGGATCCAATTGAGCATGAGGCCGTAGAAGCCGTAGGCGGTATAGCGTTTAAAGTAATCCATGTTGACGGGGATGTTGTTGATCGTCTCGAAAACAAACTGCTCCTGGTAGATCTTCAGGATCGTCTGCGGGAATTCCGTGAGCAATCCAGGCAGCGTATCGCCGTATTTAATCAGCTCGAAAAAATCCCGGTGCTCGTAAATGTAGGCAACGATGTTAAAGGACGGTGCGTTCAGCTTCTCCGTATACACTTTTTGTCCGGGAACGTAGGGCTGGCCTACGGCGGCCTCCAGTCCATGAAGCATGGAGACCAGCAAATGCTCGGCCAGCTCGAATTTGTCCTGATAGTGCGCGTAAAACGTACTACGGTTATAGGCGGCATAGTCGACGATGTCTTTGACGGTTACGGCATGGAAGCCCTTTTCTTTGATGAGCTTCGTCAGGGCCGATTTTAAATGCTCGTTCGTCCGATCCCGCCTTGGAGACGTCGCGGCTTTGTCGATATTCAACAATGGGCCTCCTTCAAAAAAGACATTTACGCGCAATATGTCTACGGGATAGACACTCCGGGATTTGTTGATGATTGTTACCTGCGGACAGAATAGTACAATTAAATTGTGAACAAGATAGTCACATTTGGCCCTTTGCCTGAGACTATTACGACATATTTTACTGGAGGCGTCAGCGATGGGCAAACTGCAAAACAAGGTAGCCGTCATTACCGGGGGAGCGTCCGGAATCGGCGCGGCTACGGCAAAATTGTTCGTTTCCGAGGGAGCCAAGGTGGTCCTCGTCGATTTGAACGAAGAAAAAGGCAAGGCGTTCGAAAGCGAGCTCAAGTCGCTTAACGCCGAGGCGTTGTTCGTTAAAGCCAATATCACAAATGAAGAAGAAGTCGCTCATATTTTCAAACAAACGATCGAAGCTTTCGGCAAGGTCGATGTCGTCTTCAACAATGCCGGCATCGGGCGCGTTCATTCCTCGCACGACCTCGCATACTCGGAATGGCGCAACACCGTGAACGTCGACCTGGACGGCGTCTTCCTGGTCGCGCGCGAAGCGATCCGCGAGATGTTGAAGGCCGGCGGAGGCACGATCGTCAACACGGCATCGATGTACGGATGGGTCGGTTCGCCCGGTTCGGCTGCCTACAATGCGGCCAAGGGCGGCGTCATCAATTTGACGCGCTCGCTCGCGCTCGAATATGCCGAACAAAACATTCGCATTAACGCATTATGCCCAGGTTTCATCGACACCCCGATTATTCCGGAAGAAAGCAAGCAAGCGTTAGCCGGACTCACGCCGATGAAGCGGCTCGGCCAAGCGGAGGAAATGGCGAAAGCCGTCCTGTTCATGGCGTGCGACGATTCGTCGTTCATGACCGGCAACAGCTTGACCGTCGACGGCGGCTATACAGCTCAATAAGGAGAGTGCTCATCATGAGTAAATTTAACGATAAAGTCATCCTCATTACTGGCGCGGCAGGCGGAATCGGCAGAGCGACCGCGAAGAAGCTGGCGGACCAAGGCGCGAAGCTCGCCTTAGTCGATTTGAACCTGGAGGCCGTGAGCCAAGTCATCTCCGAATTGGGACTCGACGAGTCGCGCGCGATCGCGCTGCAAGCCAACGTGGCGAAGGAAGAAGAGGTCAAGGCGTATGTCGACGCCACGGTCGCGAAGTTCGGCAAGATCGACGGCTTCTTCAATAACGCCGGGATCGAAGGCATTACCGCCAACGTTGAAGATTATCCGACCGAAACCTTCGAGCTGGTGTTCAACGTTAACGTGAAGGGCGCGTTCCTGGGGCTGAAATACGTCGTCCCCGTTATGAAGAAGCAAGGCTACGGCAGCATCGTCAATACGTCCTCGGGCGCGGGCTTGATCGGTTCCCCAGGCTTCGTCGGCTACAACAGCTCCAAGCATGCGGTGATGGGCATGACCAAAGTGGTTGCCCTAGAAGCCGCTCCGCATGGCGTCAGAGTGAACGCAGTGGCCCCTGGCGTCATCAACACCCGAATGATGCGCCAGATCGAGAAAAATACGGTGCCCGAGGATGCCGAGGGCGCAAGAAAAGCGTTCGGCGCGGCGGTGCCGCTAGGCCGATACGGGGAAGCGGAGGAAGTGGCGAGCGTGGCGGTCTTCCTGCTGTCCGACGACGCTTCGTACGTGACGCAATCGATCTACACGGTGGATGGCGGTCAGATCAACCAGTAAGGCAAGCAAGCAACGACATAGAAAACTCTCCGTGTCCGGAGAGTTTTTTATGTTATCCGTTATAGATTTGCATCCAATTCGCCCCGTCCCGCAGCGGTTCAAAGCCGAACTTGGCATAGAGTCCTTGGGCGTCCTCCGTCACGAGCGCGAAACGCCTTAGTCCCTGAAGCTCGGGATGATGGACGATCAGCTCCATCATGCGTTTGGACAGTCCCTGGCCGCGATACTCGGCCACCACGAAGACGTCGGACAAATAAGCGAAAGTCGCCCGATCGGAGATGACTCGGGCGAATCCGGCCAGCTGTCCGTCCTTCGACGAATCGTGCGCGCCGACCACGATCGCGGAATGGGCCACGGCCCTTTGGAAAACGTCGAACGTCAGCTTTTTCGCCCAATACATGTTGTCGTGCAGGTAGCGGTACGCGAAGTCCAAGTCGATCAGCGTCCGGTCCGTCGACAACACGATGCGCTCCTTATTCTCTTCACGCTGGCTCATAACCAATCACCGTCCTCCGGAATGATCGCTTTCTCCAGCAACCGGTTTCCGGCGAGACGGGTCCGCAGCCTGTCGCGCGTGACATGGCAGTGGTTGATGGCATCCATATGAACGGCCGCGACCCGGGTATAGGGCGCATACGCGATTACCTTGCTCACGTCGTCTTCGTCCATCGTGATGGCGTCGCCTACAAGGAACCTCGCCCCGCCTGCATTAACGATGGTCATATCGGGCTTATAAAGATCGAGCGCCTCTTTCACCTTGTCGCACCAGATCGTGTCGCCGGCGATATATAGCGTGGGCTCCCCTTCCGCCTGGAGCACGAAGCCGGACACCGCCCCCATTTTTTCGCCGATCTCGCCTGTCCCGTGCCGTCCGTCCGTACGATGGATACGTATGCCCCGGAAGCTCGTCTCGTCTTGGATTTCCGTCGTTCGGGCGAAGCCCGATGACGCGATCGCCTCTCCATCCCCATGCTGGCAAAAGATCTGAGCTGTCTTCGGCAGCGCCTGAATGGCCGCCGCATCCCAGTGGTCGGGATGCAAGTGCGTCACAAGAACGGCATCCGGCTCGAGCCACGCGCCCAATGGGCCAGGCAGCGGGACGAGCGGATTGGGCCGATCATCGCCGGAATTGGCGATGGGCGGCATAGTCGCCCGGTCGCCGAACATCGGGTCGACCAGGAAGTTGGACCCCGCATATGCCAACCATAGGCTCGCATGGCGAATGAGTTGAATTTTCATCGGAATACCTCCTCGGAGATTCATCTGTTATGATGATATCATTATCGCCCAGGCTTCATATATAGCCGGATGAACGCATTCGGAAGGATTTACTTTCACGCTGAAAGGTGTGGCCCGCCAGTGGTTAACCAAGCGATCGACGATATCGATCTGCGCATCCTAAATGCGTTGTTGAATAACGCGCTCCTCTCCAACAAGGAGATCGGGGAGACGGTCCATCTGACCGGACAGGCGGTCGGCGCGCGCGTGCGCAAGCTGCAGGACCTCGGCGTGATCGAAGGCTATACGCTTCGTTGGAACCCCGAGCTCATCGGCCTGCATGTGCATGCTTTCCTCATCGTATTCATGAACGCCAATCATACGCATCAAGCCTTCCTGGAATTTGTCAGGTCGACCGAAGCCGTGACGGAGGTGCATCGCGTAGGCGGCGAAGGCTGCTACTGGCTCCGCGTACGAATAAGCACGGTCGCGGCGCTCAACAAGCTGCTGGAGGACGTGCTGAAGTTCGGCAATTATAAACTGAGCATCTCCATTGAAAAGGTAAAATAGGATAGGTCTTTACGCAGGTTCATACATTCGGTTATCATTAATGTATGAATTTTCCAAATCGGGAGGCGTTATCGTGAGTTCATACCTGGTCGACGTTCTGGACAGAAAAGAGGTTCGCTTGGTAGGGTTCTCCATCGTGGAGAGCCTGAACAAGATGATGGAGACGAAGGTCGGCGGGAAATTGCGGAAGGAATTAGAACGCCGCCAATCCGAAGTAGCGAACAGAGCAGGTTCTGGCATGTATCTCATTCAGATTTATCCGCAAGACGGCCAATGGACGCCCGATGTACCGTACCGGCACATCTTCGCCTACGAAGTCGGAGCGTTCGCTCAAATCCCCGCGGACATGGTCAGCTACACGCTGCCCGCCGGGCGTTTCATCAAAGTCGTGCATAAGGGCGCGGAATCGCAGATTGGCGATACCTATGACTTTATCAATCAAACTTACGGCGTAAGGCCGATCGATATCGAATATTGGAGCGACATTCATACGCTGGAAAACGAGGATAACCAAATCGATATTTACGTCCCTCGTTAGCGAAGAGAACAATGGATAAAAAGGCGGAGAGCGCATGGCAGAGCGTTACGAGCTGCGTCCTTTGAAGGTACCAGAAGATTACGAGGGACTGGCGGCTTTGTTGAATACCTTTTTTTCGGAACCGATATCCGTAGAGCGTCTGCGGGAGGACGATGCGCGCCTCTTCGAGGTCGGCCATACGTACATGGATGACAACGGGATGCTGGCCGCCTATGACCGCACGCGTTATGTCGTCGTCGCCGATGACAAGCTGATCGTCGGCTATGTCTGGTCGTGGCGGGCGCCTTGGACCGAACCGGGCTATCTCAATAATACCGTCGTCGTGAAAAAAGAATATCGCGGACAAGGCATCGGGGGGCAGCTTCTGCAGCACCTCGTGCAGTGGGGCGAAGGACTGGGGGCAACCAAGCTCGTAGCCGAGATCTGGGACGACGATCCTGCAGCGCGGCTGTTCGCCGAGCATAGAGGCTTCTCCGTGGACCGTCATGCGTTCCAATCCATGCTTGAACTGGAGACGGCGAACGATCGAATATTAAATGAAACCAAGTTGTTCGAACGGCTCGAAGCGGAAGGCACTCGAATCCGAACCTTCGCGGAAGAAGGCGAGACGGAAGAAAACGAAGCAAAAATCTATCGGGTCTATCTGGAGACGCTCGCCGACATACCGGGATTCATGGGCGAGGCGCCCGATCGGGAAGAGTGGTCGAAGTGGCACTTGCGGGTCGAGGGTTACGCGCCGGAGCGGGTACTGCTGGCCGTGGACGCCAAGGACGGGCGGTACGTCGCGGTATCGAATATTCCGTACAAGAAAGCGACCGGCGGCGTGTATCACGAATATACCGGCGTCTGCCGGGAATACCGGGGACGCAAGATTGCGCAAGCGCTCAAGATCCGGGCCGTTCAACTGGCCAAGCGGCAGGGCGCAGCCTACTTGAAGACGGACAACGATTCTTTGAACGGCCCCATCCTCAGAGTGAATCAAAGCCTGGGTTATGTGCCGCTGCGAGGTTCTTATCGCATCGTCGGAGATCTGCGGACGGTCAAGGGAGCGATAGCGAATCGCGACAAATAAAAAACGGCGCTTCGGACGGACACGCGCAAAGCGTGCGCCCGAAGCGCCGTTGTTCGTTTACGCAGACTTATCCGATAAGCGCCGACAGTTGCGCGAGCCCTTCCTTCAGGGGAGGCGGCGCTTGCCGGGCCGCCTTGGCCAACTTGTCCGCGCTACCGAAGATGCGGCACAGCGCCAGCTCGCGTTCATGCTTCTTTTTGCTCTTCAACGCTTGCAGAAGCGCTTCGGCCAGCTCGGAACTGTCGATGCTCATATTTTTGACCGGCGTCGCTTCCTCATTGCCGCCCAGCAAAATAGACACGATCGCCGGCATATGCTCGGGTTTGACGCCATGCGCATCGATAAATGCTTTTGCATAGCCGTCCTGCGCCATCTGATGCTCCGTGTCCACCAGCTCCATGTAGCGGCAGACCAGCGGGAAGTAGGCTTCGCTGTATAAGCCCAGTCCGAATACGGCGTAGGTGCCCGGCATGACCGACTTCTCGCTCGGCTCCACGTCCCCATACCATGCGAATTCCTCCATGGCCGCTTCTGCATATTCCGCCAGCTTGGGGAAGAGAGCCGGGTAGACGAGCGCATTGGCGAAAAACTGATGCAGCTTGGACTTTGCCAGCGTCGGCAGCGGGAGAAAATGCTTTTGAACCGAATTTAATTTCAACTGGTAGCCCTTCGGAAATCCCTGCCGCAGGAGGCCGATGATGTAGTCCAACGCCTCCCCGTAAGCTTTCTCTTCTTCGGAGCGGATACGGATCTCGATCGTCTGCGAGATGTCGTTGCAGCTGCAGGCGGCCAGCTCCCCGTCGTATGCGCTCGCGAATTTGCCGCTTCCGGCTTTAAGATACTGCGTAGCTTGCTTGGCGCCCAGCCGTTCCGCCAGAACCAGATAGCGCTGCCGGGTGTCCGGCTCGATCGCGCCGATCTTTAGCGCGGCATAAAGGAAGAAGTCCATCTCGTCATCCTCTGCGGCTTGGCGATCCGACGCCTCTTTCAGCCGCCAATCGTGCCCGTAATCGTCGGAGCCGATAAAGTGCCGCGGCAGAAAATCATCCTGCGCCCAGGCCTTAAAAGCCGAAGCATACTGACCGATCCATTCTCGCAGGCGCTGCGGATGGGGCTGCAGCTTATCGGACAGACGCCGGATCAAAGGGTCGATCGCGGACGCCCGCTGCGCCGTCAGATCGGGATTGACGAGGTGATAAGCGAAGAAGAACAAGTCGCTTGGTTTGGGCAGCACGGGCGGATCGGGCATAATTTTCGTTTCAATAAAACGTTCCAGGGACGTTCGAAGCGCGTCGAGCTTCGGTTGGTTGACCAGAAGGCGCTTCAGCCTCGCTTCGTCGCGGTCTTGTTCGAATTCGAACGCCACTTCCATCCGGTAATCGAAGAAACGGGGCCCGAGTTCGTCCGAGCGGAACAATCGATCGACGCGCTCGCACAGCGCGGGGAAGAACGCTTCGGCCAGCAGCTCGCCGGTCAGTTCCGCCATGTAAGGCCCCGCTTCGATCTTGTAGGAGCTGTCGCTCCAGGAGAACGGCCTTTCGACATCGATATAGAGGGTCCCGTATTCCGCGCGCTCGGCCCGTTTTCTCCAAGCCACTCGAATATAATCTTTGATCCCCGCCTGCAAGGCGCTGAAGTTCTTGATGCCGTCGATCCTCGGGCGCTCTCTCGCGTATATGGCGGCAATTTCCTCCCATACGTCATGCAAAAGGGCTTCTATGGCGTGGTTCAATTTATTCCCCCCTGACTTTAAGGCGGTCATCGCCGAGCCCGACTTTACGACGGTACCGAGTAGGCGACCACGGGCTGGTCGATGCCTTTCAAGTCGTAAGAGCGGGACTCCAAGCGCGGATACGCGTCCTGGACGCTCCGGTAGGCGTCGTCGGATATGAGGATCTCCCCGTTCCCCGCTGCGCCTTGAATGCGGGAAGCCTTGTTGACGACGGATCCGATGATCGTAAAGTCCTTGTAGGCGGTGCCGAACTCGCCGATCGAGGCCGTGCCCGTGTGGATGCCGATCCCGATCTTGACGGGACCGGCTACGCCGGGCAAGCCAGCCAGCTCGGACTGCATGTCTTTGCACTTCCTTTGAATCTCGACGGCGGCCATGACCGCCTGATGGACATGATCCTGCCGCTCCATCGGGAAGTTGAAGATGGACAGCACCGAATCGCCGATCATTTTGTTCACGATGCCGTCCCGCTTCCAGATCGCCGGCGCGCACTCGTCGTAGAATTTGTCCAGCAGCCGCGCGATGCCCGCCGGGTCGGCATGTTCAGATAGACGGGTATACCCTCTCAAGTCGGCGAACATGACCGTAGCTTCGATCTCGATCTGCTTTTTCTTCTTCACCTTCGTAAACATGAGCTCGCATACCGTGCACAGATTCGGGTGCATGCGGCTGGGCTTGATCCCCATGAGACGAAACGGCAAGGAAATCGGACTGCGAATAAAGATGGGCATCTTCATCTGCTGCCAGCATCCTTTGCAGTACACGCTCTTAAAGTCATCCATGCTTCGTAACACTTCCCTCAGGAACAAACAATTCGCCGCTCTCGCAAAGCTTGACGAAGGCCGAGACGCAATCGGGATCGAAGTGCGTGCCGCTGCCCTCGACGATGACCTGCAGCGCGCGTTCCTGCGGCCATGGCTCGCGATAAGATCTTCGCGAAGTCAACGCGTCGTACACGTCCGCAATGGCAAGGATTCGCGCGGGCAGCGAGATTTCCGTGCCTTTCAGCTTGTCGGGATACCCCGTCCCGTCCCACTTTTCGTGATGGTGCCGGATGACGGACAGCTCCTCGGTCATGAAGCCGATATATTTGCACATCTCGTAGCCGACCACCGGGTGCTGCTCGATGACGAGCCGCTCGTTCGCGTCCAGTTTGCCTGGCTTGTTCAGAATCTCGCCCGGGGTCCGGATTTTCCCGACGTCGTGAATGAGTCCGCCGCGGGCGAGCGCCAGCAGCAGCTCGGGATCGAGCTTCATGGCCTGGGCCAGCTGCACGCCGTACATGGCGACGCGGTAGTTGTGGCCCGCGGTATATGCATCCTTCGTTTCCGTGGCGACGATCAAATCCTGCATGCTGCCGGAGATGCTGATGCGCAGCTGGCCTTGGGAAGACTGCCGATCGCCCTGTTGAACGGTCTGCGTCACCGCGACGTTCGACCGATACTGGGCGATAATGCCGTATAAAAGCAGCAAGGCCGAAGCTGCGAGGACGACATGGTACAGCCACCAGGCCAAGGTCCACATCATGGTGCTGATCATGAAGCATTCGGTGATCGCGAGCAGCACGGAGCCGAATACGATGGCCGCATGCAAAGGAAATTGGACGATGCGGAACTGCTGGTAATACCGGATGGCTGCGAAAATAAAAAGGAGGACGGTAAGCGCCGCCATGAGGTAATTCAGCGGCTCGATATCGATCGGAATGAAATCGGAAAGGTCGGGGTTCACCAGCGCCGCGATATTCAACAGAACGATCAGCGTCACCCAACCGACGACGATGCGCTTCCGATGCCTGGATAAGAGGCGAATAAAGGGGTGATCCGAGGATAGGGTGGAGAGAAAGATCCAGGCCGCGCAGGTCGTCAACGCGATTTGCGAGGCGACGCCGGCCAGATGGTATTGGTCATTCACGATGAATCCTGGCGTCGACAGCGCATGGATCAGAAAAAAACCGTTCAGCGAGAAGATGGCCAGCGCCAGCATGAGGACGCTCATATCCCGCAGCCGAATCCCCGTCCAGCCCAGGATGACCGCGCTGATGGCCAATGCCAGAAGCGTCGGGGAGATGACATAAAAGTGGAAACGAGGCAGGTCATACATGGTATCGTGGCCAGGGAACGAGGCTAGGTATGCATACGCCAGGAGAAGAACGACAGACGTTATAGACAAGATGCCGATCAAAACGCGAGGTGAACGTGGCATGATCGTTCCAACCTTTCCAATTTAAGCTAACTTCCTTCGCCTATAGCCAAAATTCGACACAAAGCGTGTTGAATCCTGCTAGCGGCAACGTCGATTAGCGCATAAATCAGGAAGAGGAATCGCGGGAATCGGGGACTTCGGGAAGCCGCCGATTCTTGTACTGCTTCAACGAGGCGACGATGAGAAAGCTGATGATGACGAGCAGCAGCCAGGAGCTTATCTTGCCGAGCGAGACGAGGTGCCAAGCGCCGGATTGATTCGGATATTGCCAGGCGTTGAAGAAGGTGGCGACATTCTCGGCGACCCAGATAAAGAAGCCGATCAGCGCGAAGGAGAGGACGATCGGCATCCGGTAGCGGCGGCGTCCGACCTGGTAGGTCACCCAGGCTCGCCGGAATACGATCAGCACGAGGGCCGACAGCCACCAGCGAAGATCTATCCAATAATGGTGCGTAAAAAAGTTCAGGTAAATGGAAGCGGCCAGCGGGACGGCCAGCCGGAGCGGCGGCCAGCCTGTTAGCTCGACTTTCATGCGCCGCCACGCTTGGCAGAGATAGCTGGCCACGCTGGCGTACATGAATCCGCTGTAGAGCGGAACGCCGCCAACCTTCGCCCAGCCCTCCTCCGGGTACGACCAGGACCCCATATGCACCTTATACAGCTCCAGCGCCAGGCCGATCAGATGGAAGACCGTGATCACCTTCAGCTCGTCGCGCGTCTCGAGTCCGGCAAGCAGCATCCATGCCTGCATGGCCAGGCAAATGACCAGCAGCCAGTCATAGCGGGGCAGCCACGGCAGGGGGAGACGCTGGGTCACGGCCAGGGAGACGAAGATGACGACGGGAAATACGCAGGACATGGACTGCACCCAACCGAATCGCACGAGCTGCCGCAGCGCGCGGGGAATGCCCGCCGAATCGGCCGCTCTCCTCAGGCTTAGAAGAATCATCGCCCGTCCTCCGCTTCGTCCTTGTATTCGAGAAGGTCGCCGGGCTGACACTTCAACGCCTTGCAGATCGCCTCCAGCGTCGAGACGCGGATCGCCTTCGCCTTCCCGTTTTTGAGGATGGAGAGGTTCGCCATCGTGATCCCGACCCGCTCCGATAGCTCGGTCACGCTCATTTTCCGCTTCGCCAGCATGACATCGATATTGATGACAATCGCCACGTGATTCACCTCAGATCGTTAAGTCGTTTTCCGATTTTATATCGATGGCATTCTGGAGCAGCTTCTGGAGCACGGCGGCAAAGACGGCGATCACGAACGAAGCGAACGCGACGACCAGGCCGATGGCCAGAACGCCCGGCGCGTCGTCCTTGTCGGCGATTTGGAAGAGGAAGGGCAGGCATGCGGCGTACAGGATGCCGATCGCGACTCCGCAGTATTTGATGATCTTGAGCGCTTTGACAGACAATTCCGAGAACGCCGTGTTCTTGTCGATGTAGCTTAACAGCCGCAGGGACTGAACCAGCGCCGCAAAAAAGGGAATCGCCGACGCATACATGAAGATGTAAATAGGCAAATAATCCAATTTCGAATAATGAGCGGCCGTTTCGTCAAAGGTCGAAGGCAGCCCGATGACGCACAAGGCAAGAATCGCGATACCGATCAGGAATACGACCGCTCTCAGCATGAGCGTTTTCCGTTTCATTTCCAGCACCCCGCTTAAGTATAGTGATGTGATTTTAGCATGGTATTTATCGATTTACAATAAATTATTCACGAATAAGGGCATGTTTTTGTTGAAAATAAAAATCCCGACCGCTGCGGCGCATGCCGGAGGGTCGGGATTTTTAACTGCTGCCGATTGGTCTTATTCAATCGCGCTTTTCGTCGCTTCGTACATCTTTTCCGCGTATTGGTCGATCTCGTCCCGCGACATGCGCAGGCGGCCGACCGAGGTGCCGTAGCCGATCTCCGACATTCCCGCTTCAAGCCCCTGGAAAATGCCGTCCGCGAAGGCATCGAGCGGTTCGCCTTGAACATGCAGCCCCGAGCCGCCCAGGTCCGTATTGACGGCCGGCGGCGCCACCTCGATCACTTCGACGGAGGTGTCGGACAGCTGGAGCCTTAGACTCATGGTGAAGGAATGGAGCGCCGCCTTGGACGCCGAGTAGATCGGAGCGATCGCAAACGGCGTGAAGGCCAAGCCGGACGTCACGTTGATGATCGCCGCGGCTTCTTTGGCCGCAAAAAACGGAGCGAACAGCATAGAGAGATGAAACGGCGCCTCGATATTGGTGGCGATCTCCTGGCTAAGCGCTGCCCAGTCGTTTTTCGCATCCGCCTTCAGCACGCTGAATCGCTGCTGGATCCCTGCATTGTTCACTAACACGTTGACTTCCGGGTGGTTCGCGGCGACCCATTCGAACAAAGACGTGCGTTCGGACTCGGCCGCCAAGTCGCACGCGCGAGTGATGAGGTCCGGGTATTTCTCCTTGGCTTGTTGCAGGGTTTGTTCGCGTCTGCCGCAGACGATGACGCGGTTGCCCGCCTTCATGAATCGCTCCGCAAAAGCGAGGCCGATGCCGGCGCTGCCGCCAGTAATAAGGATCGTATTTCCCGAGAGTTTCATGTGCGCGCCTCTTCTCTTTTTATTTTTTTTCTTGAAGCTGCCTGGTATACCGCTCGATTTTATAGTCGATTCCTTTTAAGCTTTCTGTCATTAACGCGATCTCGTCCAGCACGGCTTGCTTGTGGTTGTTCATCATTTCGAGCCGGCGTTCGAGCGTGCTGTCCCCCTCTACGATCCAATCCACGTATTGCTTGATGTCGCTGATGGGCATATGCGTGTTCTTCAAGCACATCACGGTGCCGAGGAGCGTCATCTGATCTTCCGAAAAGATTCGTCTTCCGGCGTTGTCGCGCTCGATTAACGGCAGCAGTCCTTTTTTTTCGTAATAACGGATCGTGGAGTCCGGGATATCGAGCTCGGCCGATACTTCGCTGATGGAACGGTACTTCATTCGGAGGCCTCCAAATGGGATTCGATAGGTCGACAACAATAGGATACGACTTGAACCATGGTTTAAGTCAACAGGGGGGGGACGGACGGACGGCATCTGCCGGCCTGCCTCGAGCGGCGAGCGCCGATGCTGCGTGTGGCCCCCGAGGCCTTGGCGGCGGCTCCCGCCCAACACGCGTCCCGCCATCGCGCAAAAGTACACGATCGCAGTCGCCACTCTGCCATCTTTTTGTCTATCGCGCAAAAGTGCAGGATTTTCTCCCGAAACACACGAATCTCGCCTCAAAAGGCGAGCTACCATGCATTTTTGCGCGATAGAGCGCAAAAGTTCATCATTCCGGCCTTAAATGATGTACTTTTGCAGGATCGTTACACTACCGCCCCACTGACCGCCTATAGCAAAGCGCCGCAGCGGACCGGCATGGATCGGGCACGTACTTTAACGGCGATTTGCTATACTTAGGGCAAAGGCGGCGGCGAAGAGCGACTCGTTCAACATATTTTTCTGATATTTTTTCGTAAATGTAGAAATCGCGCAAGCCGAAACGACAAGATGACGTAACTAAAATTCAACGGTCTATAGGAGGCATATCGTATGAATTACACGTTAATGTTTTATGAATCGCAAGCGGACTTTGCTGCCAGAAAGGACCCGGAACGCCAGGAGGCCTATTTGGCAGGCTGGACGCATTATGTTCATGCGCTGCGGGAATCGGGAATCGTCGTGTTCGGCTCTGGACTGTATGCGCCTGAGACTGCCGCGACTTTGAAGCGCCGCGGCGGGGATATGCACGTTCAGGACGGACCTTTTCCCGAGACGAAGGAGCAGCTCGGCGGGATCTTCGTGATCGACGTGCCGGATATGGACGCCGCGTTGGAATGGGCAGCCCGGGGGCCCGTCGATACGGTGGAGGTCAGGCAGAACATTCCTGCGCTGAAGTAACCTCGGATGGAATCGCATCGAATCGTCGAACAGACGGCGCGCGAGGCATACGGCCGGCTGCTCTCCTATCTGACGGTCCATTGGCGCAATCCGCAGGACGTGGAGGATGCGCTCGGAGATGCCTTTCTGTCGGCGCTGCAAACTTGGTCTAAGACAGGCATTCCGGAAAAAACCGAGGCTTGGCTGCTTACGATTGCCCGCAGGCGGCTCATCGACCGCGCCCGCCGCAGCCGCGTCTCCGCCGAAGCGCTGCCGACGCTCCTGGCCATGTCGGGGGAGGCCGGGCATCCGAGTGCGCCGTCCGGCGCCGAGCTGCCGGACGAGCGGCTCGCCATGATGCTGCTGTGCGCGCATCCGGCGATCGAACCTGCGATGCGTACGCCGCTCATGCTGCAGACGGTGCTGGGGATGGATGCGGCCCGTATCGCGTCCGCATTTATCGTCAAGCCCTCGACCATGGGCCAGCGTCTGACGCGGGTGAAAGCCAAGATTCGCGCCGAGCGCCTCACGTTTGAACCGGCGGATGCAGAAGAGATTCCGGGGCGTCTCGATTCCGTACTGGAGGCCGTCTATGCCGCCTACGGGAGCGGGTGGGACGAAGTTGCCGCCGTAGGATCGCCTGGCGGGAGTTGGGCTGGGGGCGGATTGGCCGAGGAAGCGATCGAGCTCGCCAGACTGCTGCTCCGATTCGTCCCTGCCGAGCCGGAGGTGCACGGCGTGCTCGCGCTGATGCTGCACTGCGAGGCCCGCCGCGCGGCTCGCCGCGATAGGGAGGGGAATTATGTCCCGCTCTCCGAGCAGGATTGCGCCAGATGGGATCCAGGCCTGATTGCGGAGGCGGAGCGCTGCTTGCATGCGGCTTCGCAAGCCGGCCGCATCGGCCGGTTTCAACTCATGGCCGCGATTCAATCGGTGCATGCCCAGCGTCTGCGGACGGGACGTACCGAGTGGGAAGCGATCGCGCAATTGTATGAGGGGCTTATCCGCGTGCAGCCCACGCTAGGCGCCTTTGTCAGCCGTGCCGCGGCGGTCGCGGAGGCCTACGGTGCAGACCGCGGCATGGCGCTGCTCGCGTCTATCCCTTCTGCCGAGGTTGCGAATTATCAGCCCTATTGGGCGCTGGCCGGTCATTTGTACAAGCGAATGCATCGGCATGATGAAGCGAAATCCGCGTACAGCCGGGCGATCGGTCTCAGTGCAGAGGGGGCCGTCCGGCAGTTTTTGAGCCGCCAGTTAGACGGGCTGTGAATGCGATGCCGGTATAGAAAAAACAGACCCCTATTTAGAAGGACACCGAAGGCAAGTGTCTCTAGAGGGGTTTGTTCCGCGCGGCCATTCTCGTTTGAACGCTCGTTCGCGTGTATAATGGCGTTGACGATATCATTCCTTGCGAGAGTTGGGATTTTGCCATGGAGCCATTTTACGGAAAAGACAAGCCGCTTCCGGAGGCGCTTAGAATCGTTTTTCTGGGAGACAGCATTACCGACGACGGCACGTACATCGCCTTTCTGGATGCCTATTTTCGCCTGCATGTCCCGGCCTCCCGAATCGAGCTGATCAACCTGGGCGTCAGCAGCGAGACGGCGTCGGGCCTGAGCGAGCCGATCCATCCGTTCCCGCGGCCGTGCGTGCACGATAGGCTCGCGCGGGCGCTCGCCGAGACGCGGCCCGACTGGGTCGTCGTCTGCTACGGCATGAACGACGGCATCTACCATCCGCTGTCCGAGGCGCGCTTTGGCGCATATAAGGACGGCCTTCTTCGGCTGCTCGGCCAGATCCGGCAGGCGGGCGCCAAGGCGATCGCCATGACGCCGCCGCCGTTCGACCCGGCCTCGCTGCCGGACGGCGCCAAGCGTCTGCTGCCCGAAGGCCGGCCGGAGTCGGCATACAGCTACGAGACGCCCTTCGCCGATTACGAGTCCGTGCTGAAGCGTTACGCGGATTGGGTGCTGTCGCTTGGCGAAGAGGCCGCGGACGCGAAAGTGAGCATCCATGACGAGCTGCTGGCGCACATCGCTGCGGAGCGGGCGGCCGATCCTGCTTACTTGTCCGGAGACGGCATCCATCCATTCGCGCCGGGTCACGGGGTGATGGCGCAGTCGCTGCTGCGCACGCTGTTCGGCGTAGCGCCGGAGCGCGCTCGGGCGTTCGTGGCCGCGATGGACGGCTCTGCGTACTTCGATCTGATCCTGCAGCGGCATCGGCTGGTCAGCGCAGCCTGGAAAGAGCACGTCGGGCACACGAACCCGAACAAAGCGGAGGGGGCGCTGCCCCTGGCTGAGGCAAAGATCGCGGCGCAAGCGCTTGAGGTGCGCATCCGGGATCTGGCCGCCGATTCTAATGCTTCGCCTACTTCGTAGCATCCCTTTTTCGTGTTAGATGGGTGCCGAAAGAGGCGTCTGTCAGCGTTACATTGGGCGATTAGCTAGCCCATGTGCTGAAAGAGGCGTCCGACAGCGTTACATTGGCGGTTAGCGAGCTGGTGTGCCGAAGGAGGCGTCCGACAGCGTTACATTGGGCGGTTAGCTAGCCTATGTGCTGAAATAGGCGTCCGACAGCGTTACATTGGGCGGTTAGCGAGCCGATGTGCCGAAGGAGGCGTCCGACAGCGTTACGGACTCGGCCTTCACCCGCGCGGACAACGTGTATTTGTCCCAACTCGTGGATCCCGCGATCGCATGGACGTTGGCCGCGGTGTTGTCGGACAGTCGTGGAAGAAGTGGGAAGATAACCCTAGGAAAATATGTACAGTCAAAACAAGTCATGCTATTATTTCTCGTGGCACTATTTTCCTAACTTATATGCCTAAGGAGAGAAACTGACTTGTTCAAGAAATGGTTCGCCTATGCTGCTTCAGCCCTACTGGCCGCCGCACTTGTCATTCCAGGATTCGCCGCCGCCGCGGACGATATTTCGTTTAAGGACGTGGGGGGGACATTCTGGGCCAAAGATGAGATTAATAGCCTCGTTCAACTGGGTGTCTTAAAGGGCTATCAGGATAATACGTTCAAGCCGCAAGCGCCCGTGACGCGCGAGGAGTTCGCGAAGATCATCACGTCGGCGTTCTATCTGGACCTTCCCGCGTCGGACGCGCCGCAGACCTTCGTCGACGTAGGCAGATCGCGCTGGTCCTTCGCTTCGGTCGAAGCGGCCAAGGACTTCCTGACGGGTTATTACCCGCCAAGCGGCAAAGCATTCTTCGATCCGACCGGCAAAGCCACGCGTGAGGACGTAGCGGTCGCACTCGTGAAGACGCTGGGCTATCAACCGGACGACTTGCAGGACGCGGATATTCTGGATCGCTTCTACGACTCGGAAGACGTCTCGCCGAATCTGGAAACTTATGTCGCCATCGCGGTAGAAAAGAAGCTGCTGACCGGCTACAACGATTACACGCTCAAGCCTGGCAACAGCGTTACGCGCGCGGAAGCCGCATCTCTGCTCTATCGGGTCATTAAAAATTCGGCGGCAGACAGCGGAAGTGCGCTGACCTTGAATGTCGACGCGCCCGAAACGGTCGCCTCCCCGACCTTCTATATCACGGGAGATGTCACCAAGGGAGCCGATGTTACCATTAACAACGAAAAGGTCGAGGTCGTCCAAGGCGCTTTCCGCGTCGGCATCCGTCTCGAGCAAGAAGGAACCTACACTTACACGATCTCTGCAAGACTGGCCGGCGGCAAGACGGAATCCGTCACGAAAAAGGTGACCTTCGAGAAGGGTGCTCCTACCCTCGAGGTCAAAGGCGTGCCGGAGTCGTCGGACAAGCAATCCATCACCGTGTCCTGGACGGTCAAAGACGCGAACGACAGCAGCCCTGACGTTTATCTGAACGGACGCCTGCAGTACGGGAACTCCGCGACCGTCACGCTGGAGGAAGGCGATAACGTCATTACGGTAAGAGCCGAGAACGCAGCCGGCAAAACGGCCGAGGTCACCAAGCATGTGGCGTTTACAAGCGGCGGCCCGGTCCTGACGGTCGCGGACCTTCCGGAGACGACCGACAAAGAGACGATCTCCGTCAGTTGGACGGCAAAGGACAAAAACGATACATCCCCTCGGGTCTACGTCAACGACCGCGAGCAGTATTACGGTTCGACGACCGTAACGTTAAAAGAAGGCGTAAACACGATTGTGGTGAAGGCTACGAACAGTCTCGGCAAGAGTACGACCGTGACGAAGACGATCACCTTCAGCGTGGGCACGTCGACGTTGACCGTCGGCGAGCTGCCGGCTACGACGGACAAAGACTCGGTTAACGTGACATGGTCCGTGAAGGACACGAACGATTCGAGCCCGCGCGTCTATCTGAACGGCAAAGAACAGTACTATTCGAACGCCAGCGTCAATCTCGAGCCGGGTCCGAATACCATCACGGTACGCGCCGTCAACAAGCTCGGCAAAGAAACAACCATGACGAAGACGATCGCGTTCGAACCGCCTGCGCCGACGGTCACGCTGCTTCACGCGCCGGAGACGACCGCTTCCAGCTCGATCTCCATCAGCTGGTCCGCGACCGACAAAAACGATTCCTCGCTTAAAATGTACGTGAACGACAAGCAGACCTACTATACGGACTACACCGCTACATTGCAGCCTGGGGAGAACAAATTCAAGATCACGGCTACGAATAAGTACGGCAAGACGACGGATGTCCTTTATACCGTCACCTACGCACCTGAAGCTTAATCAACCTTCAAGAGCTCGCGCCCCGTGCGCGGGCTCTTGCTGATTTCAGGGAGGCAGTCCCCCTCTATAATCCATCTAGTAACCGCTCTCATTTCATTGTAAAATGGGGCAACCCGCTTCTCGGCGGGTGGACTCGCACGGAAAGGGAGCGCGCGCATGGGGAAATTTCGGTTCAGCCGAAAGTACATTCCGTTTACTTATAAGACAATGCTGCCTTATTTGGTGCTGGTTTTACTGACGGATATTCTGGTGGGCTATATCTCGTACACGATGCTCGTGGAGTCCCGGACCGAGATGGCGGAGACGAACATCCGGACCGCGATGCGGCAGACGAGCAACAATATCGAATACCAGATGGACGAGATCACGCGCATGACGAACTCGCTTTTTCTCAATACGACGTTCCAGAACGCGCTGCAGTTCAAGGGCGATCTCCGGGAAAACATGCTGAAGATGAAAGACGACATCGTGCCGTACATGAAGGCGCCGCTCCAGCTGTACGGGAACAAGCTGCGACTCGTCCTCTACGCAGTGAACGAGACGATGCTGGAGATCGCGGGCGACGACATGACCCAGCCGATCGGCCGCAGCGATTATTACGTGCTGTCCGCGCAGAACGTCGCGCAGGCGGATTGGTTCAAGTCCGTCGCCCCGTCGAGCAGGGACAAGCTGTGGCTGCAGATCGACACGGATAGCGAGCTCGGGAACATCTCCTATTTTCGCAAGCTGTTCGCCGCAAACGGCGCGCAGTCGCTCATTGGCTACATTCGCGTAACGGCGAGGTTCGACGAGCTGCTCGGCAACTTCGATACGTTTCCGATCGAGCAGGGCATCGTCCTCCGGCTGAAGGATAAGGCAACGGCCGCGAATCTGTACGAGCGCGGAACGATGGCGGCGAATGCCGACGCGAGCTCCTACCTGATCATCAGCGAAGATATCCCTGATACCGACTATGCGATCGAGACCTGGGTGCCTCACCGGTACTTGAACAAAGACGCGAGCAAGATGCGAAGGGTGATCGGCGCCGTCTGCGCGTTCAGCTTTGCCGTCATGGCGTTGATCGGCTTTCTCGTCGCCCGGCTGTCCGGCAAGAAGATGAAGCGGATCGTGTCGCTCGTGCGGTCGTTCCAGGAGGGCAACTTCTACAAGCGGATCGGATTCGCCGGCAACGACGAGTTCGTCTACATCGCCGACGCTTTTAATCAGATGGCCCAGAGCATTCAGGAGCTGATCCGCGACGTCTACGAGCAGGGCATGCAGAAAAAGCAGGCGGAGCTGGACGTGCTGCAGGCGCAGATCAGTCCGCATTTCCTGTACAACACGCTCTCTACGATCGGCAGCCTGGCGAATTTGGGCGAGGCCGACAAGGTGACGAAGATGGTGCAGGAGCTTTCCAAATTTTACAGGCTGACGCTGAACGAAGGGCAAGTCTATATTTCTCTTGAAGAAGAAGTGGAGCAGGTCAAGGCGTACCTGGACATCCAGCGGGTCAAGTATGCGGACGCCTTCCAGGTCTACCTCGATATCGACCCTGACATTTTGCATGTGCCGATCATCAAGCTTATCCTGCAGCCTTTCGTGGAAAATATATTCAAGCACGCCTGGTTCGGGGAATCGATCGCGATCCGGATCACGGGCAGGCGGCTCGGCGGCGATCGGATCGAGCTGAAGGTCATCGACAACGGCATCGGCATGCGGCCGGATACGCTGAACCGGATGCGGATGAGCGACACCCGCAGCGGCGGCTATGGCCTTAAAAACGTGGAGGAACGAATCAAGATGAGGTACGGCAGCGACTTCGGCATCCGCATCGGGAGCTACTACGGCGCGGGCACGACGGTCGAGCTCACTTTACCCATGGACAACGCAGAGATTCGGGAAGACAAGGAGCGCGGTGAACAATGACGGACAACGACATTAACGTCCTGCTGGTGGACGACGAAGCGGTCGACCTGGAATGGCTGAGACGCCGGGTGGCCGGACATGAGCAGCTGGCGGGCACCAGCGTGCGTACGGCCTCGAGCGGGTTCGCCGCGCTTAGCCTGATGAAGCAGCAGCGGATCGACATCATCCTGTCCGACATCCGCATGCCGATCATGTCGGGCACCGAATTCGCGCGGCAGGCCAAGGAGATCAACCCGCAGGTGTCCATCGTGTTCATCAGCGGACACGAGGACTTTAACTACGCGAAGCAGGCGATCCAGCTGAACGCGCACGGCTATCTGCTCAAGCCGGTCGAGGACGGCGAGCTGAACGCGACCTTGACGGAGCTGTGCGGCAAGATCGAGCGGGAGAGGAGGCAGCATACGTCGCTGACCGAGACGCTGTCGCTCGTCAACCAGGAGCTGCTGCTGCGCTGGTTCAACGAGTCCACGCCGGGCGATGTCGAGGCGCACGTCCGCAGCTTCCTCGCGCCGATGCTCCTCGGCGGCACCGCGGTCGCCATCGTCGAGATCGACGACATCGCGTGGAAGACGAGTCACTCGACGGCCGAGGAGCGTCGGGCATGGCTTGCCGGCGCCGCCGGGTTCATCCGCCGGTTCACGCAGGAGCGCAACATGGGTCTCGTCATCGACGCCTACGACAGCCGCTTCGTCCTGCTGGCCGCCGTGCCCGAGCCTTCTTTCTCCGCGCTGCTCGAAGAGCTGATCCGCGCTTTTTACGCCGAGTTCGCCTTCTCCGTCACGATCGGGACAGGGATGCACACGACCGCGTTCGACCAGCTGCACGATTCCTACCGGCAGGCCCAGGCCGCGCTCAGCATCAAGTGGATCGTCGGCAAAAACCGGCTCATCAAGGACGCCTCGCAGTGGCGCCCGAAGGAGCGGATCGCCCCGAACCTCGAGGAGATCGTCGACCGGATGCTGAAGGCGATGCTCGAGTACGACCTGACTACGATCGACGATTGCCTGCTGCAGTTGTTCGACGGCGACCATCCGCTCTCGCAGAAAAACGAGATTTACGATCTCATCATCCGGATCACGTCCAAGCTTCACGCGGATCTGCGGCAGCTCAACGAGCATCTGTACGAGATTTTGAATTGGGATGCCCATCAGCCGCTCATCCTGTTTCAATTCGAGACGGTGCACGACATTTTATCGTGGCTCAGACGGCGGTTTTTCGAGCTGTCCGAGCTGCTCTACCTGAAGCGGCAGAGGCAGAAGCGCAAGCTGATCGACGACATCACGGCTTACGTGAAGGACAGGCTGGAGCAGAAAATCACGCTCAACGAAGTGGCCGCGTATTTTAACTTTACGCCGAACTACTTGGGCCAGCTGTTCAAGGCCGAGACCAACAGCCTGTTCAGCGACTTCCTGAACGACCTGCGCATGAAGCGGGTATGCGAGCTGCTGCAGGAGCCGACCAAGAAGGTGTACGAGATCGCGGAGCAGGTCGGCTATAAAAACATCATCTACTTCAACCGTCAGTTCAAGCAGCACATGGGCATGTCCCCCGGCGAATATCGCAAGAAGCACAACATCTGAATCGACGCCCCCTTCACGAGACTCCGGTTCCCGCGGGAACAGGGGCCTCCTTTTTTTCGGACGAATCGGATCCTAAACTTTTTTGCCTGGATCGTTGAATTTGTATTAGGTTTAGTTGTTCCGCTGAATTATGCCGCTTCGCCCCGCCTTCTATAATGAGAGCTACAGAGGAGAGAGGGGGAGCGGATATGCGGCTGCGCAGCTTCTGGCACGATGTGAAAAAATACAAAATGTTCTTGTTGATGCTGACCCCTGCGGTCGTCTTCTACCTTTTGTTCGCTTATATCCCGATGGCGGGCATCGTCATCGCGTTCAAGCGCTACGATTACGCCGGCGGCATTTTCGGCAGCGCGTGGAACGGATTGGACAACTTCCGCTTTTTCTTCGATTCCGGCAACGCCTGGCAGGTGACGCGCAACACGGCGCTGTACAACGTCGCGTTCATCGTCGTGAACAACGCCTTGCAGATTTTCGCCGCGATTCTGCTGTTTGAAGTCGGGGGCAAGTGGTTCCGCAAGATTATTCAGTCGTCGTTGTTCCTCCCGTACTTCATTTCTTGGGTCGTCGTCGGCGCCATCGCCTACAACCTGCTGAACTACGACATCGGTACCGTGAACGCCATGCTCCGAGGACTCGGGCTTGAGCCGGTCGACATTTACAACACGCCCGCCTACTGGCCGTTTCTGCTGGTGCTGGTGTCCGCGTGGAAGGGGCTCGGGTACGGCACGGTCATGTATCTGGCCGCCATCACGAGCATCGACACCGAGATGTACGAGGCGGCGGAGATCGACGGGGCGAACATTTTCCAGCGCATTCTGAAGGTGACGATTCCGAACCTGTATCCGACGATCATCATCTTGGTGCTGCTGGCGGTCGGCAACATTTTCCGCGGGGACTTCGGGATGTTCTACAACATGGTCGGCAACAACGGGATGCTGTTCTCCGCGACGGACGTCATCGACACCTTCGTCTTCCGGTCGCTGATCACGTCCAACGACATCGGCATGTCGGCCGCGGCCGGCGTCTTCCAATCGGTGCTCGGCTTCGCCACGATCATGGCGGTCAACTATGCGGTACGGCGGTACGACAAAGAACGCGCGCTATTCTGAGAGGAGGCTGATGACATGAGCGCAACGGAGCTGAATGCGGACAAGTCGTTCGCCAAAACCTCGGGCGTCAAAAAGACGGATCAGAAAATATTCGCCACCATCGGGTACGTATCGCTGACGATCATGGCGCTGCTCTGCCTGCTGCCGTTCCTGCTGGTCGTGTCGTCGTCGCTGACGAGCGAGAACCGGATCATTACGGCGGGTTATCAATTTATCCCAACGGATTTCTCGGTAGAGGCGTACAGCATTTTGTTCAAATACCCGACCGAGATGATCCAGGCCTACCTGGTGACGATCGGGGTGACGGTCGGCGGCACGCTGCTGGGCTTGTTCCTGACCTCGATGACGTCCTACGCGCTGTCCCGCAGGGACTTCAAGTGGCGCAACGGCTTTTCCTTCTTCTTTTTCTTCACCACCTTGTTCAGCGGCGGGCTCGTCCCGTGGTACCTGCTCATCGTAAACTACCTGCACATGAAGGATACGGTACTCGCGCTGATCGTACCGCTCGTGCTCAACGTTTTTTACATCATCGTGATGAAATCGTTCCTGGGCGGCATCCCGGAAGCGATCGTCGAGTCGGCCAAGATCGACGGCGCAGGCGACTTCCGCATCTACGCGCAGCTGATCCTGCCGCTCTCCAAGCCGGCGCTCGCGACGATCGGGCTGTTCATGGCATTGGCCTATTGGAACGATTGGTACAACGCCCTGCTCTTCGTGTCGGACGAGAAGCTCATGCCGCTGCAGTACTATTTGTACAAAATGCTGGGCAACATGGACGGCATGCGCAAGGCGATGATGGGCGCGGGGGCGGTCGTTACGACGGCCATTCCGACAGAAAGTTTGAAGATGGCGATGACGGTCGTCGCGACCGGCCCGATCTTGCTGGCGTATCCGTTCGTGCAGCGGTACTTCGTCCAGGGCCTCACGATCGGCGCGGTAAAGGGATGAATACGGGGCGACCCGGTTTATCGATAGAGCTTGATACGACTACCATTAGGGGGAAGATGGGCATGTTGAGAAAAAGCAGATGGACGATGTTCACGCTCTTGTTCGCTTTTGTAATGATCATGAGTGCATGCGGCAACAACAATAAGGATTCCGGGTCGTCCGCAAGTTCAAGCGCGGAGCCTTCGAAGAGCGCGTCGGCTACGGCCTCGGCCTCGAGCAGCAGCGCCGCCGCGCCGTCCGAAGGCGCCGTCGACACGTCCAAAGAAGCGAAGCTGAAGATGATCTTCGTCGGGCCGAAGCCGGTGGACTACGATTCGGTATTCGCCGAGATCAACAAGAAGCTTAAAGAGAAGATTAACGCCACGATCGAAGGCGAGTTCCTCGACTGGTCCGACTGGGCGCAGAAGTATCCACTGAAGCTGGCCGCGGACGAGAACTTCGACCTGATCTACTCGGCCAACTGGGCGGGCTACAACGACCAGGCGCTGAAGGGCGGCTTCCTCGAGCTCACAGACGAGATGCTCGCCAAATATATGCCGCAAACGTGGGCGAACATGTCCAAGGTCAGCTGGGACCAGGCGAAGGTCAACGGCAAGCTGTACATGGTGCCGCAGAACCGCGGGGAATCCGTCGAGAAGCTGATCCTGTACCGCGAAGACCTGCGCAAAAAGTACAACCTGCCGGAAATTAACAGTCCGGAAGCGTACGCCACTTATCTGAAGACGATCGCCGAAAAAGAAAAGGGCATCGTGCCATTCACGCCGGAGACGGGCGACTGGAAGTTCCACAACCTCGACCGCGTCCTGCTCAAGCAGCAGAACGAGTGGAACATGTTCGACCTGGATATGCCGTTCGCCTTCAAGCTGACGGACGAGAAGGGGCAAGTATTCAACGTATACAACACGCCGGAATTCAAGGCATTGGCGACGTATTACAAGGATCTCGCGGACCACAACGCCTGGTCGAAAAACGTGCT
This sequence comes from Cohnella sp. OV330, assembly GCF_900112065.1. Taxonomy (GTDB): domain Bacteria; phylum Bacillota; class Bacilli; order Paenibacillales; family Paenibacillaceae; genus Cohnella. Next base: position 75,691 of record NZ_FOKE01000011.1, on the reverse strand, counting down.
GAACAGCAAAAACGACCATCAGGCGGACTTCAAGGCGGGCAAGACGGCTTCGATCACGCATAACAACGGCACGCTCGGCGCGCTGATGGCGCTCATGCGCCAAGAAAACTCGCCGTATGAAGTCGCGCTGGCGGACATCAACCAGGGCAAGAAAAAGTCGGTGGCGATCTCGACGCAGAACGGCACGTCGGTGCACGCAACCTCCAAAAACCCGGAGCGCGCGCTGATGGCGATCGACCTGCTGCAGAATGATAAAGAGCTGCACGACCTGATCATGTACGGCATCAACGGCGTCCACTACGAGCCGGTCGGCGACGACAAGTACAAGGCGCTCGATAAAAATCCGAACTACACGGGCTTCTCCAACTGGAGCTTCAACTCGCCGCTCAACCGCGACAACGAAGCGTTCCCGCAGGAAGCGTCCGACCTGGTCAAGAGCTGGGAAGCGAACGTGTACCACTACCCGCTCGAGACGTTCGTGTTCGACAACAGCAAGGTCAAGACGGAGATCGCCAACGTCGGCAACGTCATGCTGCGCTACGGCATTCCGCTCGAGTACGGCCTAGTCAAGGACATCGACAAAGGCCTGGCGGATCTGAACAAGCAGCTGGAGGCGGCGGGCATCGCCAAGATCCAGACCGAGCTGCAATCGCAGATCGACGCGTTTTTGGCGAAGAATTAAAGGCGGCCGAGGCGAAAGCAAAACGGGATGAAGCAGAGATGTTGTCTGCTTCATCCTGTTTGCGTTTGGTGGATGTGCGCATGCGTGGTGCTCGAAGGCAGATTGTGTTTCAGAAACACCGGACCGCATGTGGCGGGCCTTTGAGTCGGATTTGTTTCTACCTAGAAACGCTTCGGCGGACTCGGCGCATCTCGGGTCGTGTTTGTTTCTGAATAGAAACGCCTGAGCATGCTCGGCGCATCTCGGGTCGTGTTTGTTTCTGAATAGAAACGCCTGAGCATGCTCGGTGCATCTCGGGTCGTGTTTGTTTCTGAATAGAAACGCCTGAGCATGCTCGGCGCATCTCGGGTCGTGTTTGTTTCTGTCTAGAAACGCCTGAGCATGCTTGGCGTATCTCCGGTTGCGTTTGTTTCTACCTAGAAACGCCTGAGCGGACTCGGCGCATCCACAGGCGACTGGTCCAAGGTGGACTACGGCGGCACGCTCCGGGCAGACGTGACCCCTCATTCCGATATACAATCGGAAGAAACGGGGGTGGGACCAACTTGAGATTAACTGCATGCACGATCGCGGACATTCGGCACCTCCTCCAGGAGTACCTTCGCGGATTGTCTTCGCCTTTCGATTCGTTTTTAGAGGGCTACATTCTTTCTTCGTCCTTTTATTTGATCCAAGACGGCTCGGAAGATGTCGGTTATTTAGCCGTACACGACAGCGAACGGCTGACGCAGTTTTATATTCGTCCTTCTTATCTGAGGCATGCGCAGAAGCTGTTCCTTGAGGCGCTTGAGCGTTATTCGGTGAAGTCTATTTTCGTCGCGACCTCGGATGAACTCTTAATGAGCCTGGCCCTCGACCAAGATTTCGCGATTCGCAAGCAAGCGTACTTTTTTCAAGACGGCCAAGCGGAGTTTACGGGTAACGGTGGAAATGGGGAAGTAATTCGTCTTGCTGTCCTAACCGACCTAAGCGAGATCGAGCGTGTATGCGGGGATTTCCTCGAAGCGTATGACCGATTGATCGAGCGGGAAGAGATCTTCGTCTATCGCGGAGGCGCCGAGCTGCTCGGCATCGGGCTGATCGAGGCGTCCAAAATGTTCGAGGGACTGGCCAGCGTAGGGATGTTCGTCAACCCGGCCTATCGCATGCAAGGCGTGGGGAAAGCTATCATTCTACATTTGCGAAAATGGTGCAAGGATCGCGGTATCGTACCTGTGGCCGGGTGTTGGTACTATAACGAGGAATCCAAGCGAACGCTGGAGAGCGGGGGCATGGTCACGAAAACGAGGCTGCTGAATATTGAAGTCACGCATAATCGGGGGACGTCCGATATCGACCAGAAATCATGATTCGATCGGGTGACCTTGTCATCCCGCCAACCAGCGCAAAACTGCGCTGGTTGGTTTTTTATCGGGACGTTCAGCGAACGGTCCCTTTCGCTTCGGCTTCGATCGTCTGCTTCATGACCTGCGACCCGCGGTCGACGCGCGCCTGAATCTCGGCAGCCAGGTCGTCCGGCAGAAAGTCCGTCGTCCATACGAGCCGGGCAATGCCGTCCTCATGCGGGAACACTTGGAACGAAGCATGGTGATGCAGCAGCGGGGTTTGGCTCTCGACGACGGCATAAGCCATGCGACGCGCCTGATCGTCGATAGACACGATGTACTCGCGCACCACGTTGCCGCCCAGCATCGTCAATGTCCGTTCATGACCGTTCATTCGCGTATCCTCGGTATACCTGGGAACAAGGCGGCGATGGACGGCTCCGACGTCACGGACGGCGTCCCATACTTGTTCGGGCGAAGCATCAATGAGGATCTCCTTGCGAATCGTTGGCAAATGATCACGCTCCTTGGCCCCCATTATATGGATGAGCGGAGTCGATGGTCAAGCGCCAAATTGATTATTTACAAACCGTCAGTCGGTTTATATAATAAAAGCAAGAATGGATGCCTGAGGGGGGTTATACGGCGATGAAGCAAGAGGAACGCAGGTTGCAAACCATACAGCGGCTGATGGAGGCGACCAAGGCCTTGATTGCGGAGAAGGGGTGCCATGCGATCACGATGCAGGACATCATGAGCAGGTCGGGCATGTCCAAGGGCGCCATCTTCCACTACGTGAAGAGCAAAAACGAAATTTTCGCATGGGTGCTGCAGGAGCGTCTGGAGGAGACCAACGCGAGCTTCATGAATGAAGTCGAGAAGGGACGCCGCACATTCGACGAGCCGATGCAGCGGATCAAGGAAAGCATCGTCGCTTATGAAAATCCGCGGGACATCACGAACAAGGTGCTGCTATACCTGCTCGGCAAAGAAGACGATCCTGCGGTCGCGGCGGCGCTGCGGCAGTATTACGAACGGTCCGTCCTGCTATCCAAAACGTGGATCGAGACGGGTCAGCGGTACGGCGTCATTCATGCGGCCGTGGACGCGGGCAAGACGGGAGACCTGTTCACGCTGATGACGCTCGGACTGCGAATCCGCTCCGGCATTCCGCAGGCGCAGGCGGTCTACAAAGCGGAGGATCTGACGACATTTATACGCGATATTCTGACGAAAGGGTGAGGTACTCATGCACGTATGGCTAGCGCTGCACTTGATCGGCGTCGTATTGATGGTCGGGAATATCGCCACGGCCGCCTTCTGGAAAGTCCGGGCGGACCTGACCGGCAATCCCGCGATCATCCACCATGCCGCCAGAAACGTCATGGCCGCCGATTACTTTTTTACCGTCCCGGGGCTTGCGTTCATTCTGATCTCAGGCATCGTCATGGCGGTGCGGTCCGGCGCTTCGCTGTCGGGTCTGAACTGGCTGACGCTGTCGCTGATTCTGCTCGCGGTCACGGGCCTAATCTGGCTGGGACTACTCATTCCGCTGCAGCGCAAGATGATTCGATCCAGCGCGAGGAGCGCTGGGACCGGCACGACCGGCGAGGACTACCGCCGCGCTTCGCGTCAGTGGGCGATTTACGGCATCGCCGCGACCTTTCTGCCGATCGTCATCCTGTACTTGATGGTCATGAAAGGATTCTAACGCGTTCGTATCGCGAAGATGATCATGATGGAGGGATAGCGATGGAACCCCTGATCGCATTGATAGTCGTTACGCTTGCCGTTCTCCTGGCGGGAGCGGCTGGCCGAGGCGTCTGCGTACCTGGCCTGTCGCGCTTCGCGCAGGCGTTTTCGCCATGTTCATCTTGACGGGCACGGTACATTTTGTATGGATGAGAGAAGAGATGGTCAGCATGGTTCCTTCCGGCATGTCCCAACCCGGCTTGATCGTCTCGATCACCGGCGTATTGGAGCTGATGGGAGCGATCGGCATGCTGTGGCGGCGTACGGCACCCTGGGCGGCCGTTGGACTATCGCTGCTGCTGATCGCTATGTTCCCGGCGAATGTTCACTACGCGCTCTCGGGTCTCGCGACGGCCCCTGAAGACGCCCTCGTCCCTCGCACCCTGATGCAGATCGTGTTCTTGTCCGCCACGCTCGCCATCGCGATCTTTTACTACCGTCATCGGCAGGATGCCGTTCAGCGACCGGCCAAGTATTGATCGAAGTCAACACATTCTGCTTAGGGCTCCGTGTCTCGGTGAAGTACTGACGTAGAGTGGTGCTTGATGTGATCTGGCACCATACCTGCAAAGCACTGCCGCAGAGCAGTACTTAATGCGCTACGGATCCATGCCCCGGCAAAGTACTGCCGTAGAGCAGCACTAGAAGCGCCATGGCACCGCTCCCCGGCCAAGTACTGCCGAGGAGCAGCGCTCGGCACACTGCGCTACCCCCATCAACCAAGGGTTGTCTCCAAAGGTCATATCCCGACCCGCAGAGACAGCCCTATTTTACTTTGACGTATGACCTTCATTTGTATACAATTGTATACATAAAGGAGCGTGTGTATATGCGTGACCACAGAGGAAGAGGCGACGGAGATCGGGAAGGCGGCCATAAGGGCCGGCACCATCACGGCGCGAAGACGTTCCGCCGCGGGCGGGCGCTCGAGTTCTGGCAGATGCTCGACGTCAAGCGCAAGACGCTGAGGCAGCAGCTCGAGGCGCCGGAATATCAAGAGATCAGAACGATCCTACTCGGCGAGCTCAAGGCGATCGAGCAGATTACCGACGAGTACGTTCGGCACTTCGAGCTGCATCTCGCCGAAGAGGAGACGGATTCGGCGGCCGGTCCGGCGGAGAGCGAAGAAGGGGGCGCATAAGGGCGTGTGGGGATTAAGAGCCTATTTTAAACCCTATTGGAAATTCCTCATCCTTGGCCCGCTGTTCATGATTTTCGAAGTGTTTTTCGATTTGCTCCAGCCCAGGCTGGCTGCGCATATCGTGAACTTCGGCATTGTAGACCGCGATCTCGGCGTGATCGAACGGACGGGATGGCTGATGGTCGGGGTGGCGCTTCTGTCGCTCATTACGGGCGTCGGGTGCAACCTTTTCGCGAGCCGCGCCTCGCAGAACTTCGGCGCCGACGTGCGTGAAGCGCTGTTTACCAAGGTGCAGGCGTTTTCGTTCGATAATATGGATGCGTTCAAGTCGGGCACGCTCATCACGCGCATGACAAGCGACGTCGTGCAGGTCCAAAACCTGCTGCAATTAGCGCTGCAAGGCATGGTTCGCGCGCCGAGCCTGCTCGTCGGGAGCGTCGTGATGGCCTTGCTCATGAATCTAAAGCTCGGACTTATCCTGTTAGGCACGCTGATCGTCCTGGTTGCGGCGCTCGTCGTGCTGATCCGCTTTTCCAATCCGCTGTTCGCCGGCGTTCAGGCGAGATTGGATGCCGTGAATACGCGCATTCAAGAAAATCTGGCCGGGATCCGGGTGGTCAAGGCGTTCGTTCGGACCGATTACGAGCTGCGGCGGTTCCGGGACGTCAACGAGGAGTATACGGCGATCTCCATTCGAGCCGCCCGCTTTATCGCGCTGAACGCGCCGATCGTGACGCTCATCATGAACGCCTGCATGGTGACCGTTCTGCTGTACGGCGGCGACCTGGTGTCGATCGGGTCCGTTCAAGCGGGAGATCTGGTGGCCTTCGTCAATTATGTCGTGCAGGTGCTGTCTTCCCTGCTCATGGTGAGCGGGCTGCTGATGAACGTATCGCAGGCGAACGTATCCGCGCGGCGCATCGGCGAGGTGCTGACGACGCAGCCGCATATCGAAGGCAAGGCGCGGGAAGAGGACGCCTCCATCCCCGCCACGCACGTAGAATTTGCAGAAGTTTCTTTTTCCTACAACGGATCGAACGACCCCAAGGATCTGGTTCTGCGCGATATCGATATCGAGGCGAGCCGCGGGGACACGATCGCCATCATCGGGGCCACCGGCGCGGGCAAGTCGACGCTCGTCCAGCTGATTCCCCGGCTGTACGACGTCACGTCGGGCGCCATCCGGATCGACGGCAAGGACATCCGCGAGCTGCCGCTGATCGGGCTTCGCCGCCGGATCGGGATCATCCTTCAGGAGTCCTTCCTGTTCACCGGGACGATTCGCGACAATATCGCCTTCGGCAAGCCCGACGCGACGCAAGCGGAAATCGAGGCGGCCGCGAAGATCGCGCAGGCGCACGACTTTATCGCCAAGCTGCCGGAAGGCTATGACACGCAGCTGGGCCAGAAGGGCGTCAATCTGTCGGGCGGGCAGAAGCAGCGGCTCTCCATCGCGAGGACGCTGCTGGTGAAGCCGCCGATCCTGATCATGGACGACAGCACGAGCGCGCTCGATCTCGGCACGGAGCGCCGGCTCCGCACGGCCCTGCAGGATGTGATGAAGGACACGATCACGTTTTTCATCGCCCAGCGGATCTCGTCCGTGATCGAGGCCCGGCGCATCATCGTACTGGACGATGGCGCGATCGTCGGCAGCGGCACGCATGCGCAGCTGATGGCCGAGTGCGAGGTCTATCGGGATATTTACAGATCTCAATTCGGCAAACGGGAGGTGTCTTGATGTCGGGCAGCAATCCCAATACGTCTAGCGCAAACAAGGCGCCGGCGAATATCGATCAGATGGGCTTCCGTTCGGGACCGGGTCCGCGGCACGGCGAAGTACCGAAGGTAAGGTCGAAGGATACCGCGGGGACGCTACGGAGAATCTGGGGCTATCTGAAGCTTCAGGGCGCGACGCTGATCTGGGTCGTCGCGTGTACCGTGTTGACGACGGTATTTTCCCTGCTCGCCCCTTATCTGATCGGCAAAATGTTCGACGATTATATCGTGAAGCGCCAATACGACGGCATGTTCCGCATGGGCATGATCCTGTTCGGCGTGTACGCGCTGGGCGCGATTTTTACCTGGATCCAGCAGTACATGGCGTCGAGCCTCTCGCAAAATACCGTACGCGATATGCGCCACGATCTGTTCGGGCAATACCAGCGCCTGCCGGTTCCGTTCTTCGACCGCAAGTCGCACGGCGAGCTGATGAGCCGGGCCGTTAACGATATCGCCAATGTGTCGAACACGCTCAACCAGACCGTCGTCCAGCTTATCGCCAGCGTCCTCATGCTCGCGGGCAGCGTCGTCATGATGCTCAGCCTTAGCGTGTGGATGACGCTCATCACGGTGCTTACGGTGCCGCTCATCGTTTTCATCACGAAGAAGGTGACGAAGTACACGCGCCGCTTTTTCACGGAGCAGCAAAAGCAGCTCGGGGAAGTGAACGGCTTCGTTCAGGAGAGCATCTCGGGCTTGAAGGTGGTGAAGACGTTCGGAAACGAAGCCCGGTCGATCGAAAGGTTCCGCGAGATCAACGAGCGGCTGCGGGCGGTCGGCGTGAAGGCGCAGAGCCTGTCCGGCTCGATGGGGCCGATGATGAACACGATGCGCAACCTGACGTTTCTCATCATCGCGGTTTTCGGCGGCATGTTCGCCTACCACGATCTCATCACGATCGGCGTCATCGTCAGCTTCCTGAATTATTCCAACCAGTTCAGCCAGCCGATCAACCAGCTCGCCAATCAGTACAATCTGTTCCAGTCGGCCGTTGCGGGCGCCGAGCGGGTGTTCGAGGTGCTGGATCTCGATCCGGAAACCGCGCAAGCGGCGACAGCCGGCACGAATCGCCCGATCCGGGGCGACGTCGTGTTCGATCATGTGAACTTCGGCTACAAGCCGGAAGCGCCGGTGCTTAAAAACCTGTCCCTGCACGCCGCGCCCGGCCAGACGATCGCGCTCGTCGGTCCGACAGGGGCGGGCAAGACGACGATCATCAACCTGCTCACGCGGTTCTACGATATCCAGTCCGGCCGCATCCTGATCGACGGGCAGGAGATCCGGGAGCTCGACAAAGAGGCGCTTCGATCGCAGATCGGGCTCGTGCTCCAGGATGCGTACGTCTTTTCCGGGACGATCCGTGAAAATATCCGCTACGGCCGCCTGGAGGCTACCGATCAAGAAGTGGAGGCGGCAGCCCGGCATGCCAATGCGGACGCGTTCATCCGCAAGCTGCCCGCCGGCTACGACACCTATCTGAACGCCGAAGGCGGCAATCTGAGCCAAGGGCAGCGTCAGCTGCTGACGATCGCCCGCGCCGTGCTGGCCAATCCCGCGATCCTGATCCTGGACGAGGCGACGAGCAACGTAGACACGCGGACGGAACTCCACATCCAAGAAGCGATGAAGCTGCTGATGCAGGGGAGAACGAGCTTCGTGATCGCCCACCGGCTCAGCACGATTCAGGAGGCGGATGCGATCCTGGTCATCCAGGGCGGCGAGATCGCCGAGCGGGGCACGCATGAGGAGCTGCTGCAGCAGAAAGGGTTCTACGCGGACATGTACGACAATCAGTTCGCGAGCACGCAAGTAAGTTGATCGTATGAAAAAAAGCCGGGCAGCAGCGCTCTCTGTAGAGGAGCTGGCCCAGCTTTTGCTGTGCGTAGGTACTGCGTCTCGCTCAAGCCCCGCCCGTTCCGGCGAAGCCGCTCAACTTTCCGATGGCGGCCTGCGCTTCCGCGACCGTTCGTTTGACGATGTCGGCAGCCGCTTGTTCCGTTGCCAGCCGAAGGCCTTGGCCCGCCCAAAGGGACATAAGAGACGGATCGTCCGCTTGAGCGGCCGCCTGGCGAATGTCTTTCGTCAACGCGTTTTGAATCGGATAGTCGGGGATGGTCCCCGGATAGGCACGCATATCGCGCATAAAATCCGTGCGAATGCCGCGCGCCGCTTTGCCCGAATACGCGACCGTAACCGCCGTGGCATCTTCGGCGGACGACAGGACCAGCCGCTTGTGCGCTGCGTGGGCGCCGCTTTCCGGGCTCGCCAGAAACGCGGTGCCCATCTGCACGGCCGACGCCCCGAGCGCGAGGCAGGCCGCAAGCCCGCGTCCGTCCATGATGCCGCCCGATGCGATGACCGGCACCGATACCCGATCTGCGAGCTGAGGCACGAGCGCCAGGGTCCCGATCAGCGCGTCCGCTGCTTCGCTAAGGAAGGTGCCGCGATGCCCGCCGGCCTCGCTGCCTTGGGCCACGATCGCGTCCGCCCCGGCCGCTTCAAGGCGAATGCCTTCTTCGACGGTCGTCGCCGTGCCGACGATGGCGATCCCTCGCTGCCTCATCGCTTGCATCGCTTCCGGCGATGGGATGCCAAAGGTGAAGCTGAATACCGGCACTTCCTCCTCCAGCAGGACCTGCACCTGATCCTCGAACGACGGGGCAAACGATGAAAAAGCGGGATCCGACGCGATGCGCAGCTTGGCCCGGTAGGCATTCAAATGCGCGTTCATGCCGGCGATCTCGTCATCCGTCGCCTTTACCCCCGTCCGCTCGGGAACGAACAGATTCACGGCGAAAGGGCGATCCGTCCGCCGCCTGACCTCCCGGATCGCGTCCGTAATCTGCGCCGGCGACCAGTAGCCCGCGCCCAAGCTGCCCAGTCCGCCGGCATTGGACACCGCGGCGGCCAATTCGGACGTGGCGGGTCCGCCCGCCATCGGCGCTTGCACGATCGGATAGGCGATGCCGAGTTTGCGCGTGAACGAGGTCTCCATTCTCATATCCCCCTCCGTAGTTCGTTCCCTAGTGCAAGCATTAAAACAAAAAAAACCGGCATCCGCCGGTATATGTACATATTCGATTGCATCGCAAGCGGAGCCGTGGTATGATAAGAAACCACTGACTTTTTTGAAGTAAACTCACAGATATTGCATGTTACCTTCATAATAATCATACCACGTGGGTTTATGGATTGTCAAACGTTCTTTTTCTACCCATCGACGGAAGGGAGCGAGATCGGCTATATGATCAACGAACAGGATTGGAAGCAAGAGCAGGAGCGTCTGGACGAGGTGACGGAAAAGCTGCGGGCGAGGATCGCCGAGCTGGAGCCCGAAGCGGACGGCTTGCGGAACCAGGCGGGAGACCTTCGCAAACGGTTCTGGGAAGAAGTGACGGTGAACACGGCCACCAACGAGGACTTCGAGGAAACCTTCTACAGCATCAAGCAGCAGGAAGCGCTGTTGTCGGAGCGGGAGCGCAGTTATCGTCTGCGCTTGCAGCAGTGGAAAGGGTTGAACCGGCTGCTGCCTTCGCCTTATTTCGGCCGTATCGACTTCAGCGAGGACGGGCTGGGCTTTAGCGAGCAAGTGTACATCGGCGTATCGTCCTTCGTCGAATCGAACGGCATGAATTTTCTAATTTACGATTGGCGCACGCCGATCGCCAGCATGTATTACGACCATTCCCCGGGACCTGCTTTCTATGATACGCCGGGCGGACGCGTGACGGGAACGATGGATCTGAAGCGGCAATACCAGATCCGGGACGGCAAGTTGCTGAACGTGTTCGATACGAGCTTGACGATCGGCGACGAATTGCTGCAGCAGGTGCTGGGCCATGGCGCGGACGCGCAGATGAAGACGATCGTGGCGACGATCCAGAAGGAGCAGAACGCCATCATTCGCGACGACAAGAGCCGGATGCTCATCGTGCAGGGCGCGGCGGGCAGCGGCAAGACGTCGGCGGCGCTGCAGCGGGTCGCGTACCTGCTCTACAGTCATCGCGAGCGGCTCAAGGCCGACCAGATCGTTCTTTTCTCGCCCAATCCGATGTTCAACAGCTACGTGTCCACCGTGCTTCCCGAGCTTGGCGAAGAGAACATGCAGCAGACGACGTTCCAGGAATACCTGGAGATCGGGCTCGGCGCAGGGCTGCGTCCGGAGGATCCGTTCGACCAGATCGAATACGTGCTGTCCGATTCGTCTACCCGCGCGTACGAAGCCCGGCTGGAGGGGATCGCCTACAAGGCGTCCGCTGCGTTTCTTCATGCGCTTCGGGGTTATGCGAACTGGCTGGGGCGGGAAGGCATGCGGTTTGTCGGCATCCGGTTCCGCGATCGCGATCTGATCGCCGCGGAACGCATGGAGGCGCAGTTCTACGGCTACGATCCCGTCATTGGCGTGGCGAACCGCATCGCCTTGCTGCAGGAGTGGCTGCTGAAAGAGCTCGCCGTGCTCGAGCGCGAGGAGCGGGAGGCGCCGTGGGTGGAGGAGGAGCTCGGATACCTCGACAAGGAAGACTATGCCGCCGTGCACGGCGAGCTGCACAAGGAGCGGGGGGTATTCGACTTCGCCGAGCAGTACGAGGAGGCCCGCGAGTTTCTGCAGGGGAAGCGCCGGCGGGACGAGAGCGACTTCGACTATGCGGAGAGAGAGGAAGAACTGCTGCGTATTCGCTTCCTAAAAGAGCAGTTCAAACCGCTGCGGCGAATCGTCAAACGGATGCGGTTCATCGATACGACAGGGCTGTATGCCCAGCTGTTCGGCGGCAGAGAGGCTTATCTCGCCATGACGGGCCAGACGGAGGCGCCGGCGTTGTGGGACGACATCTGCGAGCAGACTCAGGAGAAGCTGGGCAAGCTCGAGCTTTTCTACGAGGATGCGACGCCGTACTTGTATTTGAAGGAGCTCGTCGAGGGCGTTCGGACGAACACGGAGATCCGGCATGTTTTCGTCGACGAGGGGCAGGACTACTCGGTGTTTCAATATGAATTTTTGAAACGGTTGTTTCCGCGGGCCCGGATGACGGTGCTCGGCGACTTCGGGCAGGCGATCTTCACGCAGGCGACCGAGCTGCATGGCGCGGATTCTCCGCTGATCAAGTTATACGGCGAGTCGGACACCAGCCTCATCCGGCTGGTCCGCAGCTACCGGTCGACGCGCGAGATCGTGGCGTTCGCGCGGGAGCTGCTGCCGGACGGCCGGGAGATCGTGCCCTTCGAGCGAAGCGGGCCGAAGCCGCTGCTCGTTCAAACTGCAAGCCGCGAGCAATCCGCGGCGCGGATGGCGGCGGACGTCGCGGCGCTGCAGGCCGAGGGCTTCGGCTCCATCGCCGTCATCGCGAAGACGGCGGCCGAGAGCGCAGAAGCCTGCGAGGCGCTGCGCGCGCTGGGCTGCCCTTCGCTGCGGCTCGTCACCAAGGAGACGCCGACCTTCGAGAAGGGGACGCTGATCCTGCCCGCGTACCTCGCGAAGGGCGTCGAATTCGACGCCGTGTTGATCTACGACGCGTCCGCGGGAACCTACGGCCGAGAGAGCGAGCGCAAGCTGTTCTACACGGCATGCACGCGCGCCATGCATCGGCTGCTGCTCTACGCGGCTGGGGAGTGGACGCCGTTTGTGCAGGCGCTGGATGCCTCGCTGTTTGATACGGCGTCGGAAGAAGCATAAATCAAGACTAGCGGGGGGGCGGCATCTAACCGCCCCTTCTTGCGATTCGGGAGCGAGCAGAAGGGAGAACGATCGCCGCGGTTACACGTGTATCCTGCAAATGTGCACGATACAGCGGCGGAGGACGCGTTCGCGTAAGACTATCCTGCAAAAATGCAGCATACACGGCCCATTTCTGTGGATATGAACATTTTCCGGTATGTATCGTGCAGTTTTGCGCGATAGCCTCTCTCTATGCGCATGCCCGTTCTCTATCCTGTATTTTTGCAGGATGCAGGTCGCGCGCCTGGCGCGAAAGATCGCTTGCCGTTCTGTTTCAGGAAGGAATTGTTCGAAATATACAGCGATGTACAATTCCTACCGTATTCGCCCGCCGGACGTGGTGCTACCGTAAAGATGCACCACCTATCCGAGCGGGCGCGCCCGCTCTAACCCAAAGGAGCGAATTGATATGAAGCAAGCAGGATGGCAGCCGCGCAAGGCGCTCACGACCCTGGCCGTTCTGGGCATGCTGCTCGCCGGCGCGAGCGCCGCGTCGGCGGCTACCGTGAGCGAGAGCGAGAGCAACAACACGGCGGCCACGGCGGATGCGATCAGCATCGGCGACACTGCGGTCGGACAATTGAACGGACCGGGCGGCGGGGCAGACACCGATTACTTCGCGTTCTCGGCTTCGTCCGGCGGCACCGGGACCGTGACGTTCTCGTCCGACGGAGGGACGAGCGAGGCCGTCAGCCAGTTCATCTCGATCATCGACGCGACGACTAGCACGACGCTCGCCACCGGCAGCATCACGCCGGCGAGCCCGACGCGGACGATCTCCTTCAGCAAGACGGCGGGCCATACGTATCACGTCGTGCTCATCAAGCCGACGGGCTCGGCAGCGCTGTACGGCTACCACCTCGCGATCTCCTGATCGCCAGGCAGCCGCATCCAACCAAATGACGGTGCCGGGACAACTCCCGGGCCGTCTTTTTTTTTGCGCGCGAATGCCGATCGGCTGCATGCATTTCCCCTTCCCGATGCGTCAATAGCGTATAAGCGAACGAGTCAGCGCAAAATAATTTTAAAAAAATCCGCCCGTCATGAAAAAAATCCGCCCGCTCGGTTGTATTCAAAGGGAAAGGAGGTGCTGAGGTGTACAATTCATTTGAGCTCAATGAATCTGTGCGACGGGCATTGGATCGCTATTCGCAAAGTCTGATCAAAATCGCCTTCGCCTACTTGAAAAATATGGCCGATGCGGAAGAGGTGGCGCAAGACGTATTCCTCGCCTATCTGCAGAAGCGCCCGGTATTCGAAAATAACGAACACGAAAAAGCGTGGCTCATCCGCACGACGATCAATAAAAGCAAAAACATGCTCAAAGCCGGCTGGTTCAGAAGCCGCAATCCGGTTCCCGAAAACCTGAGCTACCTCCCGCGGGAAGAGAACGAGGTTCTGCAGGCCGTGCTCGCGCTGGACAAGAAGTACCGGATCCCGATTCACCTGCACTATTACGAAGGCTACTCGATCCAGGAGATCGCGGACATTTTGCAGGCCAAGCCCGCTACGGTCGGGACGTGGCTCGCCAGAGGACGGATGCTGTTAAAAGAGAAGATCGGAGGCGCAGAGGATGAAGCGTTCAGTATATAAATCCGCGATGTCTCATTTGAAAACGAGAGAGGACTTTAACGAGGCCACGTATCAAAAGTTAATGCGCGAAATGGAAAAATCGGAGCAGAACGGCCCGGTCGATCAAACACAATATAAGGAGATGGCTAAAATGGAAAAGGCAAAGAAGAAGACGTTGACGGGTTGGACGGTCGGGGTAGCGGCGTGCGCGGTACTCGCGGTAGGTATCTTCGCGATTAACCAGAACGGTGCGACGAAGGATTCGGTCGCTTCCCCGACAGTCTCTCCGTCGGCGACGGCTCAGCCTTCGCAGGTCGTATCCGAGAAGCCTCCGATTATGGGCAAGGTACGGGTCAACATCGACGGCGTCATCACCGAGGTGAGCGCGGACGGCAAGAGCTTCAAGGTCGGCGACCTGTGGGTAGAAATCACGGACCAGACGAAGCTGGGCAGCAATGAACCGACGGCGACCGCGCCTTCCGAAGAGCTGCTGCAGAAGGAGTTCAAGGTCGGCAATATCGTGTCCGGCTTCACCTCCCAGGATGTCGCTTCCGGTCGCGTGACCGCGGACGTCATCTACAACAACATGGCACCGGCAAAGGAGGAAGCGCCGATCAAAGGCAAAGCGATGGTCAACATCGACGGCGTCATCTCCGAAGTGAGCGCGGACGGCAAGAGCTTCAAGGTCGGCGATCTCTGGGTGACCGTCACGCCGGACACCGCCATGGGCATCGACGGCCCGACGGCCGCAGAACCGTCCGACGAGCTGCTGCAGAAGGAATTCAAGGTCGGCAACATCGTGTCGGGCTACACGAGCGAGGACGTCGGCACGGGCAAAGTGAACGCGACGCGCATTTACAACAACATGGCGCCGCAACAGTAAAAATGGACTGAACGATCAGGCGACGCGGCTTAATCCCACGCGAACCAAAAAGGCTTCCGCCGCAAGGCGGAAGCTTTTTGGCATGCATGCATACATGCGCTCGCAATACGCGGGCCATTGACTTTTATTGTGATTTTCAGAGATAATAGGCTATGCTAGTATTTAAGGAGGCCGCCAAGGGATGGATCTCAACGATGGCGCCATAGGCTACTTGTTGTCGAGAGCCTATTTTCTTCATAAAAAGAAAGCGACGCAACTGCTCGAAGCGTTCGGCATCACCCCGGAGCAATACGGCATCCTGCACCAGCTGAACAAGCAGGAGGGGATCACGCAGAAGGCGCTAGCCGAGCTTCATGGCAAAGACCAGACGAGCATCGGCAAGACGCTCGAACGACTAGAGAACAAAAAGCTCGTCATCCGGAAAACCGATCAGGTGGACCGAAGAGCGATCTTGCTGTACCTGTCGTCCGAAGGCAAAGCGCTGTACGAAGAAACGTTTCCCGTCATGCAAGGCTTGAACGGCGATCTGGTGGATCGCATCACGCCGGAGGGGAACGACCAACTCACCGCGCTGCTCCGCAAGCTCAATCAAGCTTTAAACAGCTGACACCGCCAGCTGCATTTTTTTTCGCAAATACATGCATGGCCTATTATCGGCCAGGCTACTAAACTGGAGGAGTACCCGAATGAACGCCGTTATCGCCGCATTTAGAGGCTTTTTTAAATTATTGCCGACCAAGGTCGGACTGACCTTTGCTTTTGTCCTGCCGCTGTTGTTCTCGGTCGTGTGGATGACGGGATATAATGGCGCGACGGAGCGGCTCGGCCAGCTTAAAGTGGGGATCGTCAACGAGGAGGGCGAGGCCGGGGCGGCGATCGAGCAAGCGGTCCGGAATGCGATGCCTTTCGAAATCGCAAGCTACGGCTCGCTTCAAGAGGCGCAGCGGCAGCTGAACGACGGGGACGCGGACATGATCGTGTCGATCCCCGCAACCTTCTCCGCGGACGCGCAATCGGGCCAGGGCGAGTTGACGTTTTATCTGAACAAGACGAGCGCGGAGACCGCGAATGCGATTCTGTCCGCATCGGCTGAGCGAATCTCGTCGAGTTTGGGCCAAAGCCAGTACGGCGACTCGCCTCGCGAACGTATCGCGGCCAACGTAGTCACTTTGAACGACAAATCTAATTTTGCGACGAGCATGCTGCCTATGATCCTGGGATTCATCACCTACGTCGCCGTCATGACGATGAACATCCAGTTCAACATCGCTTCGATGATGCTGGGGCGCTGTCATGGGAAATGGCAAATCTTCTGGGCTAGGCAGCTCATCTATGTACTGGTGGCCGCGCTCGCTTCGCTGCTGACGTCCGGCGTCGCCATGCTGTTCGTGGATCCGGTCGCTTCGTTCGGGCAAATGTGGGGCTTCCATGCGCTTGTCTATGCCGCGGCGATCTGCCTGACGCAGATGACCTTCGCGCTGTTCGGCGGTTTGGCGGCGCTCGTAAATACCGGGCTGATCCCGTTCCAGCTCATGACCGCGGGCAATATCGTTCCCGCAGCCATGCTGGCGCCGGCGTACCGCCATTTGGGCGGATTTCTGCCGGCGTCCAATGGCGTGCAGGGCTTCTTCCGCTTGATCTATAGCGGAGCCTCCGTGGGTCCGATGGCGATCCATTTGATGCTCATTGCCGTCGTGGCCTGGGGCATCACGGTCTCTCGTCTCGCCCTGACCAAACCGAAGCCGCAGCCGGTTGCGCAGCCTGCGCCATCGCACTGAGAGCCTTCAGACGGGTCGGCGGATTAAAAGCCGGGACAAGCGCATGAAGAAGGCAGTCCGCGAGGACTGCCTTCTTCACGATTAGACGGTGTAAACCGCGGCGCTGAGGTTGATCGGTCCAATGACCGTGGCGGTTAAGCCGGCGGTCAACTTCTCGATGGACAGCGTGTAAGCGTGGTGTCCGGGCGTCGCATTGTCGAAGGCTTGGAGCGTGACGACGGCATACTTCTCAAATCCGGACTCGATGCCTTGGCGCGAGTAGTAGATCTCCTGCCCGTCGCGGAAGAGACGGAACAATACGCTACCGGTACCGCTATCGCCGCGAAGGCCGACAGAAGCCACCAGTTGAACCGTGTTCGGGATGGAGGGGACCGTAGCGATGACGGTTGCGAGGCCGACCCCTTGAGGCGTCTGCGGGACGGGGATTTGCACGCCGTCCGCGATAGGCGTGACCGACGTAGCGTTGTAACTGACGACTGACATTGTTGTTCACCCCCTGTGTTAGAGATACAATAAGATATGACAGGCTGTCGGTCTTGGAATGGACAAACTGATCGCTATAAAAGCACCATTTTTCGGATCGCGGAGAATAACGGCCTAGAACGGCGTGCGGCAGGCAAGCGGGAGGTTGGTATGGAATGACGCAAGAGGCATGGGCATGTCGCCCGGTGCAGGCGGAAGATTCGGCTGGCGTAGCCGGACTCGCCTCGGAGATCTGGCACGAATATTACGGGGCTCTGCTGTCCGATGAACAGATTGTCTATATGGTGGAGAAGTTCCAGTCGCCAAGCGCCATCGCGGATCAGATCGCGAAGCAGGGCTACGAATATTATCTGATGCAGGCTGGCGGGGACAACGTCGGTTACTTGGCCGTCAAGGCAGAGGGCGGGAAGCTGTTCCTGAGCAAGCTGTACGTCCTGAAGGCGCAGCGAGGACACGGCTACGCGAGCCGCGCTATGGCTTTTCTGACGCGTCTGTGCCGTGAGCGCGGCCTTGGCGCCATCTGGCTGACCGTCAACCGGCACAACGACGCCTCGATCGCGGTGTACGAAAAGAAAGGCTTCAGAAAAATACGCGAGCAGGTAGCGGATATCGGGCACGGCTACGTGATGGACGACTTTGTCATGGAGAAAGAAATCCGCGAGACGGACGGCTGATGCCGATTCGCGAGCGCTTCCCGGCCCGTCCCGGTCTTGGGGCGGGCTTTTTGCTGAACGCTTCGCAGCTGATGGTCCCGGGGCGATGATGGCGCTATCATCCCGAATCCCCCTCCTTTTAGCCTAGCTATCGGTATACAAATAGGTACTTCGGCCCCGCCAACAAATTGGAAAATTCCACTATAATGAAAGAAACATATTTCGACACGAATCAACATTTATTTAGAAAAGGTGAATTCATCGATGTTTTCTCCCTTCCTTAAAAAGAAGAACGGCGCGGAGCAGCAGTCTTCGCGCGAAGAGATAGGCTTGAGGAAGGATGCGCAGGAGACGCAGGCCGAGGGAACGGCCTCTGCGGCGGGAACCGAGGAGAGCGAAGTGGCGCCGGACGCCGTTCTAGTCCCTAAGAGCCATATGGACAAGAAGTCGCTCGATCTGATTTTCGCCGTCGAACAGATGATCAAGGAAAAGCAGCATGTCGAGATGAGCCACCGGGACTTGCAGGATCGGCTCGGCCATGCCAACGGTCAGACCGACCGGCTGAACCGGGATCTTAGAAATCTGGGCAAGGTCATCGAGGAGCGCGAGAAAAGCATCCAGGAGCTCGAGCAGCGATTGGTCGACAAGAACCTGAAGGTCGATCAGATGATGGAGGATTACCGGGAGCTTCAGGCCGCGCTTACCGGCGAGATCGAGGAGCTCAAGGGCATGATCGAGCTCGAACGCCAGAACTATGCGGGCTTGCTCCAGAAGTACAACGGCACCTCCGCGGAGAAAAACAAAAAGATCGGCGAGCTTGAGGAAAAAAACGAGCGGCTCGAGTCGGAGCTCGCTCAGATGAAGCAGAAGTTCGACGCCCTGCGTCAGGAGAAAACGCATCTGCTGACGATCGTGAATGACTTCACCAGCCGGCTCTCCTCTCCGTTCGCCTCGAACGCGGGGCAGCCGGACGGCGTCTCCGCCGACTAAGGCTGCAGAATCGGGATCGGGAACAGAAGGGCGAAGACGGCATGGAAACCTACAGCATTCAGGTGATGGAGCTGCTGTCGCTCGGGCAGACCGAGGACGGCAGGAACCGGATCGAAGTTGCCGTGTCCCGGGAGGACAGGCAGTATACATACGCGATCGATATCGACGAGCTTACTTATTCGGAGCTGGAAGCCTTGCGGCCGCTCGACGGCGGCAGGGCGAGGCTCTCGCCTTACCCCAAGTGGGATCCGTACCGGCAGACTTATTATAGCGCTTTGACCCGGATGACGAGCGTGTTTCGGGAGACGCTGTATTTCGCGTGCAGCGAAGCGTACCTGGAGCAGATCCGCCGAATCCGGCAGGGCGAGCTTCCGCTCCTCGCGCCCGGCGGGGCAGGGCCGGAGAGCAGGCGAGAGCGGCCTGCCCGGAGCCGGGGGCCGCTGCTGCGCATGCTTGCGCCATACGGTCCGAGGCTGTCGGCGCTGCTCGTCCTGCTGCTGTGCGTGGCGGCGGCCGTTCTCTACGTCTCGGCCGGCGGCAGGGCGGATGCGCTGCCCGGCGGAGAGGTGCACGACGCGGAGGCGAAGACGGTCGGCGTTGCGGAGCCGAGCGCCCCGATCGAGCCGGCCGCCGTGCGGGACAACGTCAAGGAAGCGGCTGTCCATGCGGACGTTCATGCGGGCTTACATGAGGAAGCCGCCGCGGATCCCGTCGTGCAGACGGCGCGGGCGCAAGCCTCGCTTCAGCAGGACGCCAGGGCGACAGGCTACGTCGTCGTCGACATCGAAGCGAAAAAGAAATTTTTCGGACTGCCCAAAGACGAGGTCGCCTTGACCTTCGATGACGGACCTTCCCCGCTCACGAAGAAGATCGTGGATATTTTAACCGAACACAAGATCGCGGCGACGTTCCTGTTCGTCGGGAAAAACGCGGAGCGTCATCCGGAAGGCGTGGTCTACGCGTACGAGCACGGCATGTCGATCGGGAATCACTCTTGGGATCACAGCGTGCTGACCAAATCCTCGGCGAAGGATCAGGGCAAAAATCTGTCCATGACGAGCAGCCTGCTGGATTCCTTGACCCACGACAAGGTGACCCTATTCAGGCCGCCGTACGGCGCCGTCAACGACGCGCTCGTCTCCGCCGCCGCGAAGCAGCGGATGAAGACGCTTCTGTGGAACCGGGACCCGGAGGACTGGAACGCCAAAAGCGCCGAGGATATCATCCGGTACTTCCGAGAGGTCGAGGCGGCCGGCGGCGTGTACGTGATGCACGAGGACCAACACACGGTTGAAGCCTTGCCTGCCATCATCAAGTATCTAAAAGAGAAGGAACTAAAGTTCGTTATTTTTAAATAAGGGCTCGGTTGAAAAGAACGGCTTCCTCGCGGAAGCCGTTCTTTGACGCTCGGCCGCCGCTACCGGAGCGTGATCGTTCCGGTCCGCTGCGGATTCGGGAAGGCCCGCCGGACGACGATTTCCGCGATCGCCGCGAGGATCAGGATCGTGGCATAGACGCTGACGGCATACGCCGTCTCATAGGGCACGCCGAGCGTACGAGTCAGCGCCGTCTCGATCAGTTGGATGGACAGATTCGTAAAGCAGAACGCGTAACTGCGAACCATCCACCGGCGATGCCGGTCGATCTGCCGGCGTCGGATCATGACCAGCGCGGTGAGCGTCGCGGCGAACCAGACCATGTTCAGCAGGTTGAACGCCATCGACACCGCGCGGCCGCCTGTCGCATAGGGCGCCATGTAGCCCGAGGTCACGACGACGGCCAGCACGCTGACGAGATAGACGTACCCGACGACCCGATGCCGGCGCCTGCGCTCGCCGGTCGGTCGGCTCGCGAAGTTCAGCGCGCCCGTCAGCAGCGCCAGGCAAGCGAACGCGATATGGACATCCAATACGCGCAGCCATGCCGCCAGCCGAAGCGGACGCGCGAGATCGGTCTTATGGCCGAGGAAGGCGGCGGCCTGCGGATCCAAGACGAACCGGTTCAGTATCGTCCAGACGACAAAGCCGATCGCCGCGATGATGACGGCGCGCAGCGAGGCCTTAGCGTTCATCGTTGCGTCTGCGGAAGCCGCGTCCTTCGCGCAGCCGCGCGAATCTGAAAGCGACGAAGACGAGCAGGGAGGCTCCGAGCCAAAGATTGGCCGAGAGCAGAAGTTGACTGTGGAATGACATGCCGAACCGCTCCTTTAATGGATATTAGCGAACCTTGCTTTTAAGCATAAACGGATCTTGTCTCGAAGGGGTGGATCCAACCGTCACGGAACCGTCAACGAACCATCACAAACCGTCTGCACGCGGGACGTAAAGCGGATCTAAAGTGCTATACTTACAATAATGAAGAGAAGGCCATAGGCTTCGGCAAGCGAAAAACGGGGGTATCGATCATGCGGCAACGGACGATTCTGGCCGTGGACGACGACGAGAGCATCGTGGAGCTGATGCGGGACTTTCTGGAGAACGATGGATTCCGCGTGCTCACGGCGCGCCACGCCGAGGAGGCGATGGCGCGATTCCAGGCGTCCGACGTGCATCTCATCCTGCTGGACATCATGATGCCGGGACAGGACGGCTTCGAATTTTGCCGCAGAATTCGCGCGGTCAGCGGCGTGCCGATCCTGTTCCTCAGCGCGCGGGACGACGACATGCACAAGATCCGGGGGCTCGGTATCGGCGGCGACGACTATATCGTCAAGACGGCATCCCCTAGCGAGATCGTGGCGCGAGTGAAGGCAGCCCTTCGGCGGGCGGAAGCCCCTCCGATGCACGCCGCGCCGCGGATGCTCGACTTCGGCCGTCTGCGGATGGATCCGGCAAGCCGCGACGTGAAGGTCGACGGCGCCAGCGTGCAGCTGACGCCGAGGGAGTACGACCTGCTCCGGCTGTTGTGCGAGCATCCCGGCCAAGTCATCACCTACGAGCAGCTGCTCCAGCGGTTTTGGGAGGGCATCGGCGACAAGCATACCGTCCGCGTCCATATTGCCCGTCTGCGGGAAAAGATCGAGCTCGATCCGGACCAGCCCGGCTATGTGGCGAACGTATGGGGCGTCGGCTATCGATTCGAGGGCAAGCCACGATGAGGCGCGTGCGTATTCGAAGCTTTCTGGCGCTCTCGCTGTTGGCGGTCCTGACCCTCTCCTGGACGATTTACGTGATCGCCGCGATCGGCGATGCCGGAGCGCTTCATCTCGGAGAGGGGCGGCCGAGCCGAGCCGGCGTCTGGATCGCCGCGCTGGCCGGAGCGCTGCTGGCCGCCGTATTCCTGGGATACGGCCTGCGCCGGTGGATCGCGAGGCCGCTCGAAGCGATGGGGCGGAGCGCCCGGGAGATTGCCGGCGGCGATCTAGACGTCGCCCTGCCCGACTCCCGCATCCGCGAGATCGCGGAGGTGCGGGACGGGTTCGAGGCGATGCTCGCCGGACTCCGGCAATCCCTGGCGGAACGGGAAGCGCTGGAGGAGGAACGGCGGTTTTTCATCGGGGCGATCGCCCACGACTTGCGGACGCCCTTGTTCGCGCTGCGAGGGTATCTAGAAGGGCTCGAGCAAGGGATCGCCGCCTCGCCGGAGCAGGCGAAGAAATACGTTGCCGTATGTCAGGACAAGGCCGGCCAGCTGGATCGCCTGGTATCGGACTTGTTCGCGTTCGTGAAGACGGAGTATCCCCGGACGGCCCGGGCGGGAGAGACGCTGGATCTGGCGGAAGAGGTCCGTCGCGCCGTCGAAGGCGCGCGCGGAGCCGCGCAGGCCAAGGAAATATCGATCGTGGCGGCGCCTCCGGGCGATGAGCCGAACCTCATAAGCGGCGATGCCCACCAGCTCTCGCGCGCCTTCGGCAACATATTAGAAAACGCGGTGAGGCATACTCCGCCAAGAGGCAGCATCGTCGTGCGATGCAGGCCGGAGGGCGACCGCGTCATCGTGATCGTCCGGGACTCGGGTCCGGGATTCGACCCCGAGGACCTTCCCCGGATCTTCGAGCCCCTGTATCGGGGCGAGTCGTCGCGCAGCCGGGACACGGGCGGAGCCGGTCTCGGCCTGGCCATCGCGCGGCGCGTCTTCCGGGCGCATGGCGGCGACCTGACCGCGGCCAACCGGCCGGAGGGCGGAGCGGAGCTGCGCGGCTGGATTCCCGGCTCGCGTGTTTAGGTCGTATGGGACGTTTAAGTCGTCTAGGTCGTGTAGGTCGTGTAGGTCATGTAGGTCATGTAGGTCGTGTAGGTCGTGTAGGTCATGTAGGTCATGTAGGTCGTCTAGGCGTCTAGTGCTATCTTGCAAAAGTGCATCATCCAAGGCTGGTCTGGCGTTATTTTGCGATCTATCGCGCAAAAGTGCACGGTAGCTCATCTCTTTAAGCGAGAACCGGGGTGTTTCGGGTAAAAATCCTGCACTTTTGCATGATAGGCGGAACGACGAACGGGTGCGGCTCTCGATCGTGTACTTTTGCGCGATAGCCCTTGTATGCCTCATCGCTCGATTGAGAACGGTCGGTAAAAATAATTCTTTACTGATCGTTCTCAATATGATAATCTGTATTCAGCGGCAAGAACGAGGAACGACAAGGCATCGTCTTTTGAGAACGATCGTTCCCGTAAAATGAAATCGGCGAAGGAGCTGGACGGTATGCGTTATTTTGAATCGAAGCATGGCAAGGTCTCTTGGGACGACGAACTGCGGAGCGTCATCATCGAGTGGAAGGGATTCGCTTACGGCGAGGAATTCCAGACGATTCTGCTCAAGGGCGCCGACCTGCTGAAGCTGCGGTATGGCAGCAAGGTGTTGATGGATACGCGCGAAGGCTCGGCGATCAAGGCCGAGGACAAGGCGTGGATCGCCGAGTTTTTTATCCGGCGCGCGTACGAGAGCGGCCTTCGCCATCTGGCGATGCTCGAACCCCGCAACCTGATCGCCAAGATGAGCGTCAACCGCACGGTGGACGGCCTGGGCACGCTGCCTTACCGCCAAGAGAGCTTCGAGGATCGGGGCGAAGCCGTGGCATGGCTGTCCGCGCAGGGGCGGGATTTGCGGGCGATCGGCTGACTATCGGACGCCTGAACCGACATTTCGGCGCGTTCATTCTATACCGGTCGTTCTCATAATGATATGATGGGGGCGGGAGGGAGTAACCATGGCCAGAAGCAAAGAGTTCGAAGAAGCCGCCGTCCTGGAAAAAGCGATGAAGCTATTCTGGGAGCAAGGCTACGAGAAGACGTCGCTGAACGATCTCGTCGAGCATATGGGCATCCACCGCAGAAGCCTTTACGATACGTTTACCGACAAGCACACCTTATTCCTCAAGGCGTTGGAGCGGTTCGAGGACCGGATCAGCGGGAGACTGACGGCCGGCGTCAAGCAGTCCCGGTCGGCCGGAGAAGCGCTGCGGTTCGTCTTCGCCTATATCATCCACGGCGAGGAGGACGCGCCAGCCGGCTGCATGCTGGTGAATTCGGCCGCCGAACTGGCGCTGCGGGACGCGGAGGTGGACGCCAAGGCCCGCGAAGCGTTCGCGAACACGGAGCGGCTGCTGGCGGAGATCGTCGCATGGGGGCAGGAAAGCGGGGAATTCGCCAAGCAATACGGCGCCGCGGAGTTGGCCGAATATTTGCAAAACGCGTTGACCGGACTTCGCGTCATGACGCGGACGACGGTCGCGAAGGAGAAGCTCGAACGAACCGCCGAACTGACGATGCGTATTTTGGAGCCTTGAGCGCATCGCCTTTTTTTCAGCATTTGAGAATGATCATTCCCAATGCTTTGATTACAAGGAGCATGACTATGAAAACGTTGAGTGTCGTCGCGCACCCGGATCTGTCGCAGTCCAGAATCAACCGAGCCTGGACCGAACGCTTGAAGCGGCTGCCCGATACGACCGTGCACGAACTGTATCGGACTTATCCCGACAAACCGGTCGAGGTGCTCGCGAACTACGTCGGCGCGCATTACTTGCCGCCCTTTGCGATTCATAACGCAAGGCATGTGACCGACGGACAGCTGGCGGAGAGCCTGTCCGCTTACGTCAATCACCTGGCGACGGTACGTCATGTTCACGCAGCGGATCTCGTCGCAAGCAACGGATAACGAAGCAACGGAACGAACAACGAAGCAACGGAACGAACAACGAAGCAACGGAACGAACGAGGCAACGACCTTTAACGAGGCACCCGAATAAAAGAGAAATCAAACCTAAACGAGGAGGCATTCGATCATGACAATCAACGACAAAATCGCATTAATAACCGGTGCAAGCGGCGGAATCGGACTGGAGGTGGCCCGGCAGTTGGGCCGCCAGGGCATCACCGTGCTGGTGTCGGCGCGCACGATCGGCGCCGCGGAGAAGGCTGCGTCCGAGCTCCGGCAAGAAGGCATTCAGGCGGAGGGCGTCGAGCTCGAGGTGACCAATGCCGCGCATATCTCGGAGCTGGCCTCGTACATCGCGGATGCATACGGCCGATTGGACATTCTGGTCAACAATGCGGGCATCTGGGCGGAAAACGGGGAATATGCGGGCGACGCGTTCAGGGATACGTTCGAGGTGAACACGTTCGCGCCGTTCCTCATCACGGAGACGCTCATGCCGCTGCTGCTGAAGAGCGACGCGGGCCGCATCGTGAATCAGAGCAGCGCGCTCGGCTCGATTCATTTTATCCTGAACAACGAGCTCGCGCAGCGGATCGCCACCCCGGCCTACGCGGCCTCCAAGGCGGCGCTCAACATGCTGACTGCCTACTGGGCGCAGCGGTCGAAGGGTACGAACCTGAAGGTCAACTCGGTCCACCCGGGCCTGGTCAAGACGCGCATGGGCGGCGAAAAGGCGGAGCTGTCGGCGGAAGAGGGCGCGATCACGGCCGTTCGCCTGGCGACGCTGCCCGCGGACGGGCCGACCGGCGGCTTCTACTACATGGACAGCGAGCTTCCTTGGTAACGGAAAACAAAAAACGGCGCTGCAGGTCCTCTCGGACCCGCAGCGCCGTTTCGTTATCCGGTCTTTACGGATTGTCGTAGATCACGACGGATTGGGATACCGGCTCCCACTTGACGGTCGAGTCCAGCGCTTCGCTGACGAAACGCACGGGAACGACGGTGCTGCCTTTCACGACGGTCGCGGTTACGTCCAGTTTAACGGTTTTTCCGTTTACGTACGCCGTCTTGCTGTTCAAGACGAGCTTGACGGATATGCCGTCGCGGGTCACGGTGACCGTGCGGTCGGCGGGGTTATACACGACTTCTGCCTGCAGCGCCTCGGCAATGGCCCGGAAAGGTACTAGCGTACTGCCGTCGCGGATGATCGGCGCTACCGCGGGAATCGTCTCGTCCCCGTTGACGAACAGGTTCACGCCGGTTTTACCCGACTTTTTGTACAGCTTGCCGAGCTTCTGGTAGCCGGCCAGGTTTTTGGCATTGGCTTTGATGGCTTCCTTTTGCACGTACACGGCGTCGACGACGCTGCCCTTTTGATCGAGCAAGTCGGCGATCGCGGACAGGGCCTTGTCTTGTTCTTGAATGGCCTCCAGATCCGCCTTCTGCTGATCCGTTAGCTTCATCTCGTACTTCGTGAGCAGGAGGTTGGCCAGAACGGCGCCGGCGGGCTTGTCCTTGACGTTCTCGATGGCATGGAGCAGGCCTTTGTAGCCGTTCGGTCCTCCGTATGTAGCGGACGTGACGCTTTCCGAATGGCCGTATGTAGCGGATGAAGCGCTTTCCTTTTTATCGTTGCCATTGGATCCGTTCTTCTTCTCTTCGAACTGCGTCTTGACGACGTCCGCGTTGCCGCCTTTGTTGCCGTGCTGCTCGGCCGACTTGGCGAATGCCGCCGTTCCGGACATCAAGCTTGCGGCTAGGACGCAGGAGAGGATCGCCGTCCATTTCAATTTCATCATTTCCGTTAAGCCTCCTTGAAGTATGTACTTGGTTGATCGACGCGGGCTATAACAAGAAGTGAATTGCAAACCCCGCCTTGCGGGCTATGATAACACATGCGCAAAACAAAAATAAATGGGCGGTTTGTCGGATATTGTCGCACGACTAGATAGGTCTTGACAGGCGTCTTATAAAAAATGCCGATCGCAGCATCGGCAGAATCTATAACCGGACGGATTGACGTTTCCAGAAAACGGATGCTAGTATAAATAAATAAAACCAAACAAGTAGGTTTTATAGGAATAACGACGATCGTTCTACCAGATCACTGGAGACCAAGTCCTGCCTAAGGACTGCGGTCTCCTTTTCTTTTGGGACAGGGCGAGATCAGCAGGACGGGAGCGATGGAATATGTCTGAGCCGTGGGAGCGGAGTGGGGAGGAAGGGGGGCGGTTTCCCGGAAAAACCTATGCCGAAGTCGTGCTGGAGCCCGCTTACGAGCAGGCCAAGCGCGAGCTCTTGGACCCGAATGATTGCCGTCAACAAGGCCCATTTTATTATGCTGTGCGAGCAGCGTCTTTTACCGAAGCACGAGGCGGATCTCATCGCCCGGGCGCTGCGGAAGCTGGATCCGGGCGAGCTGCGGGAACGACGCTACACCGGCGAGTTCGAGGATTTGTTCTTCGAGCTGGAGCACGAGCTGCTGCTGGCCGGCGGCGAGGCGACGGGCAATCTGCATCTGGCCCGCAGCCGCAACGATATGGGCATCGCCATCTATCGGATCGTGCTCCGAGGCAAGCTCCTCGGCGCGATTCAGGCCGCTCTCGCGCTGCAGGACCGGCTGATCGCCTTCGCCCGCGGCCATACGGAGACGCTCATGATCGGCTATACGCATACGCAGCAGGCGCAGCCGACGACGGTGGCGCACTATATCGCGGCGGTGTCCGACTCGCTGACCCGCGATATCCGTCGGCTGCGGGCCGCGTACGACAACTGCAACCGCAGCAGCCTGGGGGCGGCCGCGCTCACGACGTCCGGCTATGCGATCAGCAGGGAGCGGACAGCCGAGCTGCTGGGCTTCGAAGGGATCGTGGAAAATGCCTACGACGCGGTCAGCGGCGCGGATTACGTCGGCGAGATCGCGACTGCCGCCGCGCTCGCCGCCGTCGATCTCGGCAGGTTCACGCAGGAGCTGCTGCTGTGGGGCACCCAGGAGTTTTCGGCCGCCCGCGTGTCCGATCCCTATGTTCAGATCAGCTCGATCATGCCGCAGAAGCGCAATCCGGTGTCGGTCGAGCATCTGCGCTCGCTGCTGTCCGCTTGCGCCGGGGACGCCCATACGGTGCTCGCGATGATGCACAACACGCCGTTCGGGGATATCGTCGACACCGAGGACGATCTGCAGCCCTACGCCTGGCGAAGCCTGAAGACGCTGTCTTCGGCGTATCGGCTGCTGGCGCGCATCGTGGAGACGCTGGAGATCCAAGCGGACGTCTTGCGGCAGCGAGCCGAGGCGAGCTTTGCGACGGTGACCGAGCTGGCGGACACGCTCGTGCGCAAGGAAGGTCTTGCCTTCCGCACCGCGCATGCCGTCGTGGCCTCGCTAGTGCGGACGGCGACCGGCGCCGGGTTGACCGTCAAGGCGTTGACGGTCGACATGCTGAACGAAGCGGCGCAGGAAGTCGTCGGGCGGGCGCTGTCGATCTCCGAAGCCGAGCTCGTGCAGGCGCTGGATCCGGCGCACTTCGTGGCGGTCCGCCGGCTGCGGGGCGGCACGAATCCGCGGGAGGTGGAGCGGGCGCTCGCCGCGCAGGAGACGGTACGGCAGGCCTCGCTCGATTGGGCGCAGCGGACGCGCGCGGCGATCGAGGCCAGGCTGGGCGAGCTCGACGCGCTGCTGGACATCCGCATTCGACCGGCGGCCGCCGATCGAACGAATGAAGGAGGAACAGCCAGTGTTTAGAGCCGGCTTTCAAGTATTCGATATTCACGGGCATCTGCCCTACAACTATCCGATCTCGCAGAGTCGGCACGAAAAGATCGTACGTTACGGCAGCGAGCGGGCCGAGCGAATGCGTCTCACTTGGGATCTGCCGGCTTCCGAGCCCGATCCCGATCAGGCGCAGCGTCCGCTGATCGCGCGCTGGAAGGACGAACTGGACCGCTACGGAATCGGCGGACTCAACTTCCTGACCGGCTGGACGAACGACGAGCTTGCCGCGCAAATCGCCACCGCCCCGGACCGGTTCACCGGTTTCGCGTCACATCCGATCGAGCGGCCGGACGCCGCGCGGGAGCTGAAACGCGCGGTAGACGAGCTCGGCCTCAAAGGCTACAAGCTGTTCGGGCCGCTCACGCCGATTCCGTTCGACGACGCATCGCTTGAGCCTGTGTGGAATTTCGCGGCGGAACGCGGCCTGCCGGTGCTCATTCACTTCGGGCTGCTCGGCCACGCGGGAGGCATCGTCCATCATCCGAACATTAATCCGCTGGCCATATTTAACGTCGCCCGCCGCTATCCGGACATTCCTTTCATCATCCCGCACTTCGGGTGCGGCTACTTCCAGGAGCTGCTGCATCTGTGCTGGAGCTGTCCGAACGTATACGTCGACACGTCGGGCTCTAATCAGTGGGTGCGCTGGATGCCCTACGAGCTCACGCTGGAGACGCTGTTCCGCAAGACATACGAGCTGATCGGACCGGAGCGCATCATCTTCGGAACCGACTCGCTCGGATTTCCCAGAGGCTACAACTACCGGTATTTGCAGGACCAGACCCGCGTGACGCGCGACCTACGCTTCTCGGACGACGAGATCGAGGCGATCTTCGGCAACAACGCGAGGAAGCTGCTGAACCTGGCGCCTTCCGTTCCACGATCCGAACTAAAGGAGATTAACCGATGACGACAAAGACGACTTATAAGAAACCTTTATCCGCACTGGCGATCCTGACCCTGCTGTTGACGGCCTGCGGCGGCAACAACGGGAACACTGCCGAAGGGGCCGCGGCTTCGCCTGCGAGCGTGACGGAATCCGCATCCGCTTCCGCGCCGGCGTCGGGCTCCGCATCGCCTGCAGTCGCCGGCGACAGCAGCCAGGAGAAAGTGACGATCGAATACTGGCAGTACGAGTATCCGGCCAAGGTGACGCTCATCGACGAACTGATCAAGCAGTTCCAGGAGCAAAATCCGAATATCACGGTCAAGCAGACCAATTTCCCGTACGACCAGTACAATGAGAAGGTCGCGACGCTCGTGCCGGCCGGCAAAGGACCGGACGTCATCAACCTCTATTACGGCTGGCTGCCTAAATACGTATCCTCCGGCTTCCTCCAGCCGCTGCCCGAGTCGGCCTTCCCGGCCGCCCGGATCGAGAGCGACTACTACCCGCTCGTGAGCGCGGCCAAGATTGACGGCTCGTACTGGGCGATCCCCACGGCGGTCCGCACGCTCGCCTTGTTCTATAACAAGGACCTGTTCGCGAAGGCGAACATCGCGCAGCCGCCGGCCACGTGGGAGGAACTCGTCCAGGACGCGAAGAAGCTGACGGAGAAGGACGGCAAAGGGCAATTCGTCGTCGAGGGCTTCGCCTGGGAGCCGGGCGCGCAGCTGCACCACTGGTACCGCGACGGCCTGCTGCCGCAGGCGGGCGGCCAGGATCTCAGCGACGACCGGCGCCGCATTCTGTGGGCGGATACGCCGGCCGGGCTGGAAGCCTTCCAGTACCTGATCGACTTCGCGGTCAAGCACAAGGTCGGCACGACGGGCGTATTCACCGACGACGCCACCGCCTTCAAGACCGGGCACGCCGCGATCAACATCGACGGCTCGTTCCGCCTCGGCTCCTTGAAGACGGACGCGCCGGACCTTCAGTACGGCATCGCGCCGCTGCCTGCCTACAAGAGCAAGTCGGCGCCGTCCTCGTTCTGGGCGAACGCGATCCCGAAAAACGTATCCGGCGCGAAGCTCGAAGCCGCGACCAAGTTCCTGCAATTCCTGACGAGCAAGGAGGTTCAGGAGAAGTGGGTAGAACAGGTCGGCGAGCTCCCGGCGCAGCGTGCGGTAGCCACGCAGGATAAATACTTGAACGACGAGAAGCTCGGGCCGTTCATTAGCCAGCTGGACAACAGCAAGGCCCACTTCTTCATCGACGAGACCGGAGAGCGCACGCTCTTCGTCGACGCGACGAACGAGGTGCTGCTGAACCACGTGCCGGTCGAGCAGGCGTTCAAGGAGCTCGTCGCCAAGACGCAGAAGCTGTACGACGACTATTGGGCCAAGGCGGACAAGAAGTAAGTTCGCCCGCGGCATCGGACGGATCGGGGCGCCGGCGGATCGGCCAGGGCCCCGATCGTGCGAGGAAGGAGGGAAGCCCCGATGATATCGAGCGCGATCCAGCGCAGCGCCAAGGCGGGACGCAGGCTGCTTGCGATCCGGTTCACCTATCGGACCCAGCGCATTCTTTTTATTTATTTGATGCTCGGCATACCGCTGCTTTATTTCCTGGGAACGAGGCTCGTTCCGATCGTTTATTCCTTCAACATCAGCGTCCGGGAGTGGGACGTCCTGTCCCCGGAGAAGCCGTACGTCGGCTTTGCGAACTTTGCCGCGCTGTTCGCGGACGAGACGTTCCGCCGTTCGCTGGCGAATACGTTCCTGTTCGTCGCGGTGGGCATTCCGGGACAGCTCGCGGCGGGGCTTGCCGTCGCGCTGCTGCTGCAGAGCGCGACGCGGCTGCGGGGATTTTTCCGTACCGTGTATTTTATCCCTTACGTGACCAGCATCGTCGCGATCAGCTGGGTGTTCCGCTGGATGCTCATGCCGAACGGATGGGTCAACGCGCAGCTGCTGAACCTCGGCATTCCGGCTCAGCTGTTCCTGCAGTCGCCGCGCCAAGCTCCGTTCGTCGTAGCCCTGGCGATGATCTGGCAAAGCGTCGGCTTCCAAATGCTCGTTTTCGTCACCGGGCTGGAGGGCATTCCCCGTACGTATTATGAAGCCGCGCAGATCGACGGCGCGAACGCGTGGCGGCGGTTCCGCCATATCACGATCCCGCTGTTGAATCCGGTCATCCTGTTCTCGGCCGTCATCGCGGGCATCTC
The DNA here is from genome assembly GCF_900112065.1 of Cohnella sp. OV330. Taxonomy (GTDB): domain Bacteria; phylum Bacillota; class Bacilli; order Paenibacillales; family Paenibacillaceae; genus Cohnella. Next base: position 43,965 of record NZ_FOKE01000011.1, on the reverse strand, counting down.
CTATTTGCAGGCGTTCGGCCATATCGTCAGCATGACGCAGGACGGCGGTCCGCTCAATTCGACGCGTACGCTCGTCTATCATATATACAAGCTGGCGTTCAAGAGCTTCGACATGGGCAGCGCGTCGGCGGCGACGGTCGTGCTGTTCGTCATTCTGCTGGCGTTTACGCTGCTGCAGCTGAAGGTGCTGGACCGGAAGGTCGACTATTGAGGGGGGCAAATCCATTGCAGACGAGAGTCGATAGGGGGCGGACCCGGCCGATCGCGCGAGACGCGCTGGCGGTCATCCGGTATGCGCTGCTGTTCGCGGGCGTCGCCGTCACGATGTTCCCGTTTCTGTGGATGGCGGCGTCCTCGCTCAAGCAGCCGCAGCATTTGTTCGACATGGGGCTTATTCCGTCGCCGGCGACCTGGGGCAATTATGCCGATCTGTTCGACAAGGCGCCGTTCGGCCGCTGGATCGCGAATACGGCCGTCGTCGCCGTCGTCACGACGGTGTCGGTGCTGATCTTCGATACCGCGGTCGGGTACGTGCTGGCCAAGTTCCAGTTCGCCGGGCAAAAAATCATTTTTCTGTTCATTATCAGCACGCTGATGGTTCCGACGGAGATGCTGATCATTCCATGGTATTTGCTGGCGTCCGATCTGCATCTGACCGATACGTACGTCGGGCTACTGCTGCCGGGCCTGATCTCGGCGTTCGGCATTTTCCTCATGCGCCAGTTCATGTCTTCGCTGCCTTCGGAGCTGCTGGACGCCGCGCGCATCGACGGGTTGAACGAATGGCGCGTGTTCGCCTCGATCGCAGTGCCGCTCGTGAAGCCGGCGATGGTCACGCTCGCGATTCTCAGCTTCATCTCGAGCTGGAACCAATTTATCTGGCCGTTCATCGTGCTGCAGACGGAAGGCAATTATACGCTGCCTGTCGGCATGGTCTACTTCTCCAGCGAATTGAAGGACAACAGCGGCTGGATTCTGATCATGACTGGCGCGACCGTGTCCGTACTGCCGCTCATCGTGCTGTTCTTGATTTTCCAGAAGCGCATCATTCAGGGCATCGCGCTTAGCGGGATGAAGTGACCTGCGCCTGACGCAACGAGCTGCCAATCGCTTCTTCAATTAATAAGCCGCCAATCTCCAGGATTGGCGGCTTATGTCTGTTTTCGTTATTTATACTGGCCCTGCATCGCCGGCTGTGCCTGCTGCTCCGATGCCGGCATTTCCGTGTAAGATTTTTGACACATCATATTGGAAATGCGGGGGATGTAAACCATCTCTCCGGCTTGAAGCTGGCTAGGATTGGACAGTTGCGGGTTGGCTTCTTCCAAAATCGCATGAGGGATATTGTACTTGTGGCCTACCGAAGCTAACGTATCGCCATGCTGGGCTTGATGCTGCGCGAACAGCATGTCGTCCGATTGTCCGTCCCTGAAGAAGGGAAAGAAAAACGGAGAAAAGAAGAAAAACGGAAACAAGGCGCGGCCGGGGAAGAAAGGGTGGGGGAAGGGGCGAAAGAAAGGACGACGACCGAACCCGCCGCCAAAACCTCCACCAACGCCGCCGAAACCTCCGCCAACACCGCCACCAACACCGCCGCCGGGGAAAAATCCACGATTCATTAAAAACCCTCCGTTGAAAGTAGTCATTTGTCTATATAGAGTATCGCGTTGGGCGCAAAAGGTGACAGCGTTGGCTAGAAAATGATTCGGTCATGGCCGAATCCGGCCCGCAGCGGAGCTTACGGTCGCGAAAAGCGGATATAGACCGAACGGGACCCGAGAGGTAAACTGTTCTCAAGTTGCATGGCTTGTGCGCCAATTCGAACCCGAGGTGATACGTTTGGAATGGAAAGTGATGACGTTTAATCTGCGAACGAACGTCCCGTCGGACGGGGACAATGCCTGGCCGCGGCGCCCGAAAGCCGTCGCTAAGGCGATATTGCGCCACGATCCGGACGTCGTGTGCGTGCAGGAGGCGCTCTATGCGATGCTGCTGGACCTGGCGCCGTTGCTGCCGGACTATGCATGGGTAGGAGAAGGCCGGCGCGGCGGGCAAGCGGACGAGTTCTGCGCGGTCTGGTACAAGAACAGCAAGGCGAGCGTCGCGGAATACGGCAGTTTCGGACTGTCGGAGACGCCCGAACGGCTCGGAGAGCTGGGCTGGGGCGCGGACTATCCGCGGATGTGCACGTGGGTCAGGCTGAACGGCACTGCGGATGGAGGCGGGGACGGAGGCGGGTTGACGGTGTTCAACACGCATCTCGACCATGTCAGCGAGCCGGCGCAGGTGAACGGGATGCGGCTGATCATGGGTCGGATCGGAGAGCTGCGGGCGCGGACGGGGGCGTCCGTCGTACTGACGGGCGACTTCAATGTCGGTCCGGCGCATGCGGCCGTGCGCGGGCTGGAGCAGGCGGGTTACGTGAACGGTTATTCGGCACTGCCTGGAGGGGCCGCGAAGGCGGGCGCGACGTTCCATGACTTCAGGGGCGGTGAGGCCGGGGAGCCGATTGACTATATCTTCGCCTCGCCCGGCGTCGCCGTGCAACGAATCGAGGTGGACCGGGGCAAGTACGAGGGGCGGTATCCTTCGGACCACTATCCCGTGTGCGCGGTACTGACTACGAAGCCCGATCGCGCAAAAACGGGATGAAGCAGGTGGGTTCCTGCCTCATCCCGTTTGGCGTATTGGTCAATGCCGGTTCGCATGCCGCTAAAGATGGCTGGTGCACATTTTATGTGCACCATGGCGTAGATTGGGCAGAGCGCCGACGAACTTGCCGCGTTGGTGCACAAAATATGTGCACCATGGCGTAGATTGGGCAGAGCGCCGACGAACTTGCCGCGTTGGTGCACAAAATATGTGCACCAACGCGTAGGCCAGGCAGTGCAGCGGCGCTCTTGCCGCGTTCTATTTTAGCGGTACCCAGGCCGCTTAAATCTCCTTGTCTCCGGGAGCGTCCGCGTGATTCGAACGGTCATGCGGAACGGTGATGGGGACGGAGACGGCCGTCTGGTTGCCCGCTGCGTCGGTCGCGGTATAGGTGACGGTGTACGTACGTCCCTGCCCGCTGCCCGATCGCTCGGCGCGTAAGTCGAACGTGTGCGCTTCCGTGCCGATAGCGGCTTGAATGTCGTCATCGCCGCCGTCCTGCTCGCTGCTCGCGATGGACGTCAGCTCAGTGAATGCGATGCCCGAGCCGCTATCGTTCGCCTGCAGCGCGGCGTTCACGGTCACCATCTTGTGATTCGCCGGCCACAGCGTCGTCTTGTCGAGCTGCACGTCGAGCGTAGGCGGCGTCTTGTCGATCTTCACGATCGCGGTACGCTCGGACTCGACGTTGCCCGCTCGGTCCGCGCTCCAATAAACGATCGAATGCACGCCCTCTTCGGTCAGGGTGACCGCGGAGCCGGTCCGAACGTCGCCCCCGTTCACCTTGTAGTACGTCGCGCTGACGCCCGATCCGTCATCGCTCGCGTTCAGCGTGACCGTCGTGTCTTGATTGGTCCAGTCGACCGGCGCTTCGGCGATGGTCAGGGGCGACGTCGTTTCAGGCTTGATGCTGAAGTCGTCGATCCAGTACTCCATGCCCGCGGAGCCGAAGTTTTTGATGCGGAAGCCTGCGGAGCGCAGGTAGTTCAAGCCCGCGTAAGTTCCCCCGAGATCTCGAATGTCCCGGGCGTCGACCTCGATCGTATGCCACTCTCCGTCGTCGATGAGGGTGTAAGCGGCAGTCGGCTGATTCGCGGAAGCGGTCGCCGCGATCGGATACATCTGATTGTCCTGCTCGTCCCGGCCGAGCGGGTAAGCTTCGAGCGCGAGCAGCAGCGGCGTACCCGGGTTCACCTTGTACTTGGCGCTGACGATCGGGAATTGGTCGATGTTCCAGTCCGTCGGATAATAGGCGTACCGAAGCTGCTTGGTCTCGTCGTTACCGCTGTTGTACGGCACGTGGATGACGCCGTTCGTCCCTTCGAACTGGCGCGTGGCGCTCGGTACTTCGTTGCCGCGCTTGCTATAGCGGAACACTTGCGCATACAGGCGATCGTCCGCGTCGAACGAGTGGTACACCATCGGCTGGCTCAGATAATTCGCGGCATTGACGATCACGTACGTCACGCCGGAGACCGTCTTGCCGGTCGCATCGGTCGCCGTGGCGTACACCGTATATTGCCCCGGCTGCGAATAGGCGTGGCTCGGCGCCGCGCCCGTGCCCGTCGAGCCGTCCCCGAAGCGCCAGGCGTAGGAGACGGGCGTGAAGCTGCCGAATACGTCGGCATCGAACGGAACCGAGGTGCCGACGGTGGACTTGAACGTGGCGGTCGTGACTTGCAGGGACGCGGGCGCCGTCGAACCCGTCTCCGCGAGGCCCAGATCCGGCGCGCTGCCGGCATAGGCGATGTTGACCGAAGCGCCGTTCGACCAGGTGAGCGGCGTATCCAGCGTGAGCGTGCCGCCGGTCACGACGCCGGTGGCCGGATCGGCCGTGTACGCGATGTTCGCGATGCGGGCGCGATTGGAAGCGGAACCGACGGAGATGACATCGCCCGTCTCGCCTGCAATGCCCCAGCCGTCGTAGAAGTAGTTCGGGTTGACGACGTTCAGCGTCGTGCTCGCGGTACCGGCGGCCGAGGCCGTCGTCAGATTCGTGCCGGCGTCGACCATCGGACTGCCGAGCTGGAGGGTGAAGTCGTAATCGCCCGGGTCCTTGAACATCGGATTCACGTTCGTGTTGTCGTCGAACTGCGGCACCTGGGAGCCTGAGGCGTCCGACATCGCCTCGACCTCCGCCAGCGTCCACAGCTTATAATCGTTGTCGCTGAATACAAAGTTGTTGTTGGTGCCGAGGATGTAAGGCGTCACGCCCGTACCGTTCCAGAAGTTGTTGTCGATAAACGCGAACGTCTGGGTGCCGTCGGGATTGTTCTTCCGCTCGAAGTATCTCAAATTGCGGTTCGATGCGTTCTGATCGTTGTTATAGAAAATGTTGTTTTTGAAGAAGTTGTTTTTGATCTTGTACACGCCGTTGCCGCCGAACAGGTACGCGAATACTTCGTTCTCGGCGAATACGTTGTTGTAAAAAACGGAGTTCGCGAAGTACAGATCGGTCGATCCGTCATTATAAGGGGCGCTGCTCAACGTGCCCCCGCTGTAGTTGCGGATGAAGCGGTTGTTGCGGAAAATGAGCCGGTCGGCGTGGATGGAATCCCGCGACGATGCGTTGCCCGAGCCGTAGCGCTGCTCGGAGAACACATTGCCTTCGAACAGGATCCGGCTGTTCGGGAACACTTCGAAGTTGCGGCTCCACTGGCTGTTGAACACGTTGCTCCGCACGACGACGTCGTTCACGCTGTTATAGGCGCCGGCATAACCGAACACGACGACAGTATGCCTGGCTTTGCTGAAGTCGTTGCCCTGGATGAGCAGCTTGGAGCTATTGGCGAAGGAGATCAGATCGTCTCCGTCGTACGCCTCGGTCATCGTATTGTTCAGCAGCTTCAACTGCTCGGTATAGTTGACGGAGAAGGGCGCGCGCGGCCCCCAGCCGCCCGTGGCATAGCTGAACACGTTGTCCGAGATCGTGATGTTGGTGTTCTTCGTCCCGGTCGCGGTGCCGTTGCTGCTGTCGAGGAGCAGCCATTTCCCGTAATTCAGATTGCCCTTCACCTTGAAGCCGCTGATCGTCAGGTACGATTTTCCTTTGATCTTAATGACCATGTGATTGTCCATCGGATTCGTCGTCACCGTGTAGGTCAGCGTCGCTTGACCCGGATTCAGCGCCTTGTAGGTGATCGGATTGCCCGCCGTGCCGCTGTTCAGCGGGACGAGCTGTTCGGTATAGACGCCGTTCATGAACAGTACGGTGTCGCCTGCCGTCACCGTGGCGGCCGCCTTGGTCAACGTCCATGGCGAGCCGGTCGTGAGGCCGGTGTTGGTCGCGCTGCCGGTCGGACTGACGTAGTAGGTCGTACCCGTGGCCTGGGCGATGCCTGCGGGGAGTGCCGGCCAGAGTCCCAACAACGAGGCGATCATGCTGAATGCGGTCAAGAACGCGAGGATGCTTTTCTTTTTCACTGCAACTTCATCTCCTTTTTTAAATGGGATAGCTGCTCGTGCTTGGCGGGGCATCATACAGCGGGAATCGGTTGGCGGGCATCACTCCCTTCAAGCTGGAACTGGCCGAGCTCTTTTTATGAAAACGTTTACATACATGGGCGCGACTGCAGGAAGGGGCATGCGGCCATGACGGCCTATGCCCGTTCCATCGCGTTCATGATTTACGAGGCGTTTCCGAACCCTTTCGCCGGGGGAATCCGTATCTCCGCGGTGGTGCCTTCGCCCGGCCGGCTCTCGTAGCGCAGGCCGTACGGCGAGCCGAAGGACAATTTCAACCGCTCATGAATATTGTAGACGCCGAAGCCATGGTACTCGTCCCGCGAGGGCCGCTCAAGCATGCCGGACAATGCCGCCTCGCTCATGCCGACGCCGTCGTCCCGCACCAGGAGCACGATGTCGCCGTCTTCGAGCTTCCCGCTCACGGTCACCGTCCCGCGCTTGTCCGGCTTCATCTGAATGCCGTGCATGATGCTGTTTTCGACCAGCGGCTGCAGGGTGATCTTCGGGATCTCGCAGGCCAGGATGCCGGGATCGACGTCCACGACCAATCGGATGCTGTCCTCGAACCGGTGATTCTGAATATCGACGTACGTTCGCAGATGCTGCAGCTCGTCTTCGATCGAGACGATGTCGCGGCCCTTCCTGAGACTCAGCTTGTAGAAGCTCGAGAGGGAGCCGATGAGCGATTCGATATCCGGGCAATCGTGCTTGATGGCCATCCAATTGATCAGATCGAGCGTGTTGTACAAAAAGTGGGGATTGATCTGCGACTGCAGCGCCTTGAGCTCCGCTTGGACCAGCTTCAGTTCCGTATTTTTCATCGCTTGCCCGGTCTTGAACTGGTCCTCGATCAGCACTTCGATTTTTTTGATCATGAAATTATAGGAATCCGCCAGCTCGCCGATCTCGTCCCTGCCGAAATTCTGGTGGATGACGGACAGATGGCCGCTTTGCACCTGCCGCATCTTGAAGATGAGGCGGTAGATCCGCCGCGTGCTGGAGATCGAGCTGATATAGGCAAGCCCGTAGGCCGCGACGGTCATGGCGATCATGACGAGAATGAGCACGTTCCGCTGATGCGCGCTGGCGGCCAGGATGTCCTCGAGCGGGATGACGCTCACCATCCGCCAGTCGGAGCCTGCGATCGTCCGGTATCCGACGATTGCCTCCTTGCCGTTCACCTTCGCGCGCTGCCATGGCTCCGCCGGATCGTCCGCGATGCGCCAGCGCGCCGTCTGCGCCGCGTCCGCGGACGACTGAACGATCTCGCCGTCGGCGTCCGCGAGATAGACGACGCCGGAATTCGTGATACGGGCGGCCTGTTCTAGCATCGACCGAACGTCGCTTTGCAGGATGTCCACGCTGAGCACGCCCATGTTTCTCGCGTAGTCGTTCGGATTTTTGACCAGGCGCAGGGTGGACAAGACCGGGTGCTGCGAGATCGCGCCCGTCGTCTCGGTATATTGCGTCTTCGTCGGCGTCAGCAGCAATTTGCCGTTGCTGCTCAGCAGCCGCCCGTACCAGGACGCGTCGCGGACGCCGCTCAGGCCGTAAATCGACTGGCCGTCGCCTGCGAATACGAGCTCGTCCGGCACGAACAGGCGAATGAGGAAAATATCCTGGTTGCGCAGCAGGTATCGGAACATCCGCAGCAGATACGCGCCGTCTTTGACCTGCGCCGGAATGGCGTAGGAGGCGGCGTCCATCCGGCCGAAGATCCGGCTCGCTTCTTCGTCGAGAATGATATAGTCGGAGATCAGCGACGCGCTGCGGATCCTGGACTCGAGGGAGGAAGCCGCCTGCTCGAACGACTGGCTGGCCGAATAAACCGTGTTTTTCTGAATCGTCTGGGCGGCCTGCCTATAGGAGAGCAGCGTGAAGGCGCCCAACGGCAAGATCATCAGAAAAAAGAAAATCAAGATGAGCTTGTGCTGGATCTTGAGATCCTGCACGTACGACCACAGCTTGCGCACCGGCGCGCCGAGCATCGTCATTGCCTTTCCTTGAATTCGGAGGGATTCAGTCCCGTCATCTTCTTGAACAGCTTGGTGAAGTGGTTGGCGCTCTGATAGCCGACCCGGCTCGAGACGTCGGACAGCTTCACCCGGCCGTCCTTCAGGTATTCCTTGGCCTTCTCGATCCGAACCTCCGTGATATGCCGATTGATCGTTTTGCCCGTTTTTTCTTTGAAAATCCGGCACAGATAGGTCGGCGTAAGGTACAGATGCTCGGCCATCCGGTTAATCGACAGACCGTCCTCGTGATAATGCTCCCGGATATACTGCATGATGGCGTACACGTGCTGTCCGTTGTTGTTTTTCGCTTGAACGCGGCTCAACGCGGCCTCGATCCTGCGCAGCAGCTCGGATCGGATGGCGGCCAGGTCGGGCAGCCGGAAAAAGGCATCTCGCGCGTAAGCAAGTTCATTCGGCTCGGCTAAGGGGACGCTGTGCTTCGCGGCAAAGGCGTCCAGTTCCAGGAGCATGCCGTAGAAGAACGTCCTGACCCGGCCGACAGGCAGATCGGGACGCAGCCGGATCTCGTCGTGAAGGCGGACGAGATGGCGCAGCGCTTGATCCGTATCGAACGCATGCAGGCTGGATATAAAGGGCAGGAGGCGCGAGTCGTCCAGCGGATAGGGCGGCGTGTCCGCGGCCGGCTCCTCGTAGATCGCGACCTGGTTCGGGCCGGTGAAAAACCGCCGCTGAAGCGCCGATTCGGCATGTTCGTAGGAGGCTCGAACCTCCGAAATGCGGTCCGTCGATCCGCCGACGCCCATGAACAAGTCGACTTCCGCGCCGATCGCTGCTTCGATCATGGCCTTTAGCCTGCCCAGCGCCGCGGGCGGGAGGCTGCGGCTCGTGATGCCGATGCCGCAGAAGTGAATGACGACGTGCCGGTTGTCGATGAACCCGACGATGTGACGGTAGAGCGGACTGCCGAACGCCTCATCGATCGCGCGGCGGATCGGCTCTCTGTAATTGCGGTCGATACCATGGCGGTCGATGTCCGCCGCCCCGTCCGTCTGGATGTCGATTCGAAGGATGCTCGCGACGTAGCGGCCACCGGGCTGCGGCTCCCCGAACGCATACTTGATCTGCTGCGCGAGGCCGGCCGGATCGGTATGCTCCCGGATCAAATCCAGCGCAAGCTTCTCCCGGATGATCGCGTCGCTCTCCGCCGCCGTGATCCGCTCGAGGGCGAGGGCGTCCACGGTCTCGCGAACGGCGCGTATCAACTCCGGGCGATTGATCGGCTTCTCCAGATAGTGGACGGCGCGCAGCCGGATCGCCGACTTCAGGTACTCCTTGTCCGCGTAGCCGCTCAAGAAGATGATCTTGCAGTCCGGCAGTACGAGCCGGAGCCGGGTGGCGAACTCGATGCCGTTCATGCCGGGCATCCGAATATCGGACAGCAAGATGTCGGGCCGCATCCGCGCGGCCGCCGCGAGCGCCTCCGGTCCCGATCCCGCGCTCTCCACCTCGTCGATGCCGAGGCTGTTCCACGGAATGTATTGGACCAGGCCCTCTCTCGTCGATTTTTCGTCGTCTACGATAATCAGCTTCGCCATATTCTCGATTCTCCCGGGGCCAGACTGTGAACCGTTCCTGCGATGATGCGCCTTTTGGAAAATCATAGCATAGGTGCCTAAAAGGGCTCCAGCAGCAAATTGACCGCTAAAGCCCTCCGGGCAGACGGGAAATCCAAATTTATTTGGCCTTCATATACGCGTCGATTTGCGCCTGCGCGGCCTCTTTGTAGCGTTCGATACCGGCCTTCTTCATTTGATCCTTGTACTCCTGGATGCCGGCGTCCACGTCGTTCGTGAAGCCCATGTACAGCGGTCCGGCATATTGGGTGAACAGGTTGCTCAAGTTGGTGGTGACGTCGCTGATCTCCTTGGCGTCGATCGAGAAATCGACCAGCGGGTTCGGCTCATACCGCGATTTAGCATCCGCGAGCAGCTCGGCATAGTTCGGGAAGGAGCCGTCGAATACCTTCGTGTACGTCTCGTTCGTCCAGCCCCACGTGCCGGCCGCGTTCGGCGGGTACTTGCTGTCCGCGGGGAAGACGATGTCGCCTTTATCGTTAATCGTGTAGTGCGTGCCTTTGAAACCATACTGCGTCAGCATGTTGTAATCTTCGTTATACCGCAGCAGATCAAGCAGCATGAGCGCGCGCTCGGCGTTCTCGGACTTCGCGCCGATCGCCATGCCGCCGGCCATGTAGGAGTAACGGTCGATCGAGCCTTGGAAGGCGGGATAGATCCGCAGATCCCACTCCGGGTGCGATTTGTTCAATTCGTTATAGATATTGTTCGCGCCAGGTATGCTGGTGATCAGCGCCGCGTTTTTGCCGTTTTTAAAGGAGTCGTTCAGGGTGACCGTGTTCGACAGCGCGTTTTTGGACCAGTAGCCGGCGTCCTTCCATTGCTTCATCTTCTTGATGAATGCCGTCGTCTCGGGCAGATCGAACGTGTACACCAGCTGGAGAGAAGGATCGTCCTTCTTGAGGGCGATCGGGCTCGTGCAGTTCGGCGTGCCCGGCGCCATCAGGTTGTTGTTGCCGAAGTACAGGGCGCAGAGCGTCCAGGCGTCGTTCTTGCCCATGTTGTAAGGGATCATGCTTTTCTCGTTCTTGGCGACCGCGTCCAGATAGACGCCGAAGTCGTCGATCGTCTTGATGTCCGGCACGTTGTACTTTTTCATCAGGTCGCCGCGGACGACGTAGGTGCTGTAGTTGAAGCTTGCCGACAAGGTCGGGATCGCGAACATCTTGCCGCCGACGTAGCCGCCGGCCAGCTTATCCTTGTCCTCCTTCGCGGTCATCGGGGCGTACGCGCTCAGCATCTCCGGCGTGATCTCCTTGAAGGCGCCTCTTCTGGCGTTGTCCGCATAGTTCATGTAGTTGGCGGCGAAGATCAGATCGAATTTCTCGCCGGAGGACAGCATCAGGTTGTAAGCGTCGTTGGACAGGAACGTGATCTTGACCGTGGCGTTGATGTCGCGCTCGGTCATCTTGTTCAGTTCCTCGTGGATCAGCTTGGCGTCGGGCGCGCCGTCCGACGGCAGGTACATGCTGAGCTCGACCTTCTTGGAGATGTCCGGTCCGGATGGCGCCGCGGCCGACGGCGAAGCGCTTTGCGTCCCCGAAGCCTCGGCGGACGGGCTCGCCGAAGCAGAAGCGCTGGGGCTCGCGTTCGAGCCGCTCCCCGCGTCGTTCGAGCAGCCGGTGAAGATCATCATGGCGGCGAGCAGCGAGGATAAGATGAAGCCTGATTTGAATCGTTTTCTTTGCATGTCGTGTCCCCCTCGAATATATGGTGAACTGGAAAGTTCCAGCTTTACCCTTTAACCGCGCCTACGGTCATGCCCTTGACGAAGTATTTCTGAACGAACGGATACACCAGAATGATCGGCCCCGTGACGACGACGGTCATGGCGAGCTTGAACGTCTCCGTCGGCAGCTGGGCGACCGGCATTCCGGTCTTCTGCGCGACGATCTGGGCAGCTTGCATCGAATTGAACACCTTGTAGAGATGGTATTGGAGCGGCATCAGGTTCGGCTTGGTGATGAACAGCATCGCCTGATACCAGTCATTCCAATAGGTTAAGGCGATGAACAGGCCGATCGTGGACAGCGCGGGCAGCGAGATGGGCAGATAGAGCCTCAGGAAGATGGTGAAGTCGCCGGCGCCGTCGATCTTGGCGGATTCGCCGAGACTCTCGGGTATGGTCGTAAAAAACGTCCGCATGATGATGATATGGAACACGGCGAACAGGTGGGGGAGCAGCAGCGCCAGGAAACTGTTTTTCATCCCCAGATTGATCATCACGAGATACCATGGCACGAGTCCCCCGCTGAACAGCGTCGTGAAGAAAAAGAAGAAGGAAAACTTGTTGCGGTATTTGAAATCCTTGCGGTGCAGCACGTAGGACGTCATCGCGGTGAGGAACAGGCCAAGCGCGGTGCCCGATACGACGAGCAGGACCGTCACTGTATAGGCGCCCGTGATGACCTCCGGCGTACGGAAGATCAGCTTGTAGGCTTCAAGCGAGTACATCTTCGGGATCAGCCGGTACCCGTACTCGAAGAGCGACGAATCCTTCGTGACCGATCCCGACACGGTGAGCAGGAACGGGACCAGGCACAGGATGGAGATGAGCCCCACGAAGATATAGCCGATGATGTTGAAGGCGAGCGTATCGGCCTTTCTGATTCGGTTTTCCGCCATGAGACCACTCCTAGAATAGCGCATAATCGGGATTGACCTTCTTGATGATGTAGTTCAGCGAGATGATGATGACGAAGCCCACCGCCGATTGGTACAAGCCAGCCGCGGCCGGCAGCCCCAGATCGAGCCCCTGTTGGTACAGCGCGCGGAACACGAACGTGTCGATGACGTCGGTCTTGTTGAACAGGAGCCCGTTGTTCCCGACGAGCTGGTAGAACATGTCCAGATTGCCTCGCAGGATGCCGCCGACCTGGAGCAGGACCATGATGACGATCGTGATCTTAAGCAGCGGAAGCGTGATATAGCGGATGCGCTGGAAAATATTCGCCCCGTCCAGCTCTGCCGACTCGTACAGCTCGGGGTTGATGCCCATGATCGCGGCCAGGTAGACGATGCTGCCGTAGCCGATGAGCTTCCACAGGTAAAAGCCGACGATGATGAAAAACCAGGCGGAGGGATTGCCGTAGACGTCGACCGGATCCATCCCGAGCGACTTGAGCAGCGTATTGAGGCTGCCGAACTCGTAGTTGAAAATGCCGTACACGAACGAGCCGACGACGACCCATGAGATGAAGTACGGCAGGAGCATCGAGGACTGCATGACTTTTTTGAGCCATTTGCCCTTGAGCTCGGAGAAGATGATCGCGACGCCGACCTGGAACGCCATGCCGACCAGGATGAAGGCCAGGTTGTAAAGGATCGTGTTACTGGTCAGAAGCCACGCCTGGCCGGACCGGAAGAAGAAGGAGAAGTTTCTTAGACCGACCCAGGGGCTGTGGAAGATGCCCTTGTCGAACTCGAAGTACTTGAAGGCGACGATGACGCCGCCCATCGGCACGTAGTTGAACAAGATAAAGTAGACGACCGCGGGGGACAACATGAGAAACAGCATTTTGTTTTTTTTGAGCTCCGCGATGAAGCCTTGCGATTTGTGCATGCGCTTACCCCGTTTGCTGTTGAAATGTTCAGGCTTTAGGTTTGCGTTTGGCTTTAGGCTAACTATATCAGCGCTTTCATTTTGCCGTAAGCGCGCAATCCTGCACTGATGAGCGATATTTTCTACTGTTGGGCCGCTTCGGGCTACAGGCTGCGGACTTCGGACTTCGGGGTTCGGACGTCGGGCTTCGGGCTAGATCGTTAAGTCGCCGTACGTGCCCGGGCGCCGCTCCCGGCGGAACAGCGAGCGGGCTTCGCCGTCGGCGTCGCCGACCGATAGCCAGTTCTTGTAGTAAGGCTTGCCCAGGTCGATCTCTGCGATCGCGACGCCGTGTGCCTCCTCGGATAGCTCCGCGATCACGTGGCCCCGGGGGTCGACGATCCGGCTGGGCATCTCCTCCCACATGCCGGCGACCACGACATGAACGCCGTTGTCGACCGCTCTCGCGAGCGACTGGATGCGCGCGTTGCCCTGCGTCGGCACGAAGAGCACCTCCGCGCCCTTGAGCGAGAGCAGTCGCGCGGGCTCGGGAAAGTAGCTGTCCCAGCAGATCAGGATGCCGATCCGGCCGAAGTCGGCGTCGAACACCGGGTATTCGCTGCCCGGCGTCACGCCCATCTCGGCTTCGAAGAGCGGCAGATGCGTTTTGCGGTATTTTCCCGCGATGCTGCCGTCCCGGTCGATCAGGACGGCGGCGTTGTAGAGCATGTCTCCGTCGGTCTCAAAGAGGCTCGCGATGACGTAATACCTGTGCTTCCGCGCATGGCTTGCCAGGAAATTCGTGAAGGCCCCGGGAATCGGCTCGCCGAATCGGCCGTAGCCCCGCCCGCCGACGCCTTGTTCGTAGACGCCCTCGCTCAGACATACGATATCCGCCTGCTGCGCGCCGGCTTGGTCCAGCACGTCGCTCATATCCTTCAAATTGTCCGCGCGGCTGCCGGCGAACTTGTTGATCAGCGTCGTGGCGACGCGAACCGTTCTGATAGGCGGCTGCGCGGTCTCTGCGGCCTCCGCGACCGATGGCCTTCGCCAGGCGACTTCGCCGCCGGCCGACCATCTGAACGCGAGCTCCAATTCGACGGACGCGGCGCCTGCGGGCGCCGTCATCGTTCTTCGGAGGCCGATCCAGCCGCCCTCGAGCGGCTCGCGGGTTTGATCCACGTAGTCGCGAGTAAGCAGCTTACCCTCCGCGTCGGACCAGGTGAGCAGCGCGTACACGTCCGCGCGAGTCGCATCTATGCCGATCGGGAGATAATCGGCGCCGACGTCGTAGGTCTTTCCCCCTGCGATGTCCGCCGCCTTGCATGTCCATTTTCCGTAGGCGTTCGGCGAGCCCGTCGCCCGAATGATCAAGACGGGCTCGCCGTCCCGCCCGGCTTTGCCGAATTCCGGCGCCAGCGCTTCGTGCGGCGTCCAGGTCCGCCAATCCTCCGCATCCGTCGGCGGCATTCGATTCGTCATCGTGATTCCCCTCTTTCCGTCGTTTCCGTTCGCGTTAATCGGCATTATAGCACCGGCTAAGCGGCAAGGACGACGGCGGAAAGCTATCGTTTTCGGCGGTATCCTGCACGGTTAAACACGCGACTACCCCGCCGCTCGCATAGTTATGCCTTTGCAGGCAACAATAACCAGAGCGAGCCTGGGCGCTGGCGTTTGTAGCCGCGGCTGCGATTGTCGTCGGCGGCGAGTATGCGCGGTCCCGCAGTCGGCGAATCGGATCGGAGGTCGAACAAGCATGTCGGAGGAGTCCCTGCTCGGCGAAATGGAGGATGTCCATCGGAAGCTGACTGAGCTCAGACAAGAATATTGGCTGAACTACGATCTTTTTTCACCTCAATGGTGGTTGATGCTGGCGGCTCTCATCCTGCCATGGATCGTCTGGTGGAAGCTCGTCGATAAAGCGAGACTGAAGGATATTTTGTTATTCGGCGTCTCGATCGGGTACCTCGTTTTCTTGTTGGATCATATCGGCTACGAGCTGAATTTATGGATATATCCGCATAAGCTATTTCGATTCATTCCCGAGCTGTCGGCGGTCGACTTCGCGATGTTGCCCGTCCTGCATATGCTGGTCTACCAATACTTCACCAAATGGCGTTCGTTTTTGATCGCGGAAACGATCATGGGAGCGGTGTTTGCGTTCGTTCTGGAGCCCCTTAGCGTATGGATCGATCTGTACGAGATGCTCAATTGGCGCCACGTCTACTCGTTCCCGATCTATGTCGTCAAATCCGCGCTGGTCAAATTCGCGCTGGAGGGACTGCTCCGCAGGGAGGCCCGATCGTCTGCAAACTCCCGAAGAACGGCGAGCTAACGCATCAACCGCGAGTAAAAGGCGTGAGCGGCCGCGTAATACCCATGCGGCATCGCATGTCCCATAAACGGATGGACCTCGATCGATTTGTTCGCGGAGGCGATCCGGTTGTAGGCGGCAAAGATCGTCTCGGGCAGGCAGGTCGTGTCTTTCAGCCCGACCGTGACGTGTACGGGCAGCGTGATGCGATGCGCCAGATTCAAGATGTCGAAGTAGCCGAGCGTTCGGAGCACGTCATCCAGGCGGTCCGGGAATCGTGCCGCGAAGTCCGCCGCCTCCGAGATCGAGCCGATCGACTGCATCATGCCGAGATCCATATGGCATAGGTTCGGTACGTGCGCGATCGCCGCCCGCAGCCCGGGAGCGAAGGCGGCCGCGAGCAGCGCCAGTCCGCCGCCCTGGCTGCCGCCGAAGGCGAATACCAGCGCGGGGTCGATGTCGGGGAGGGCCATCGCGCACCGAACGGCTCGCAAGGCGTCGATCGCGATCGCCCGGAAGTAAGAGCGCTCCGGATCGAGGATGCCCTGCGTAATCCATCCTTTGGCCATGCCGTGCGACTGGGGCAGCCCGTTGCCCGTATCGCCGCCTTGGCCGCGCACGTCGTGGGCGAGCACGGCATAGCCCATGAGCAGCCAAGCCGCATGTTCCTCGGGCAAGCCCTTGGAGAGGGAGTAACCGTGAAAGACGACGACGCAGGGCGCAGGCCGTCGCAGCGGTTCCGGCGGCAGCAGGAGCCAGGCGTGGACAGGCGTGTCGGCCGCTCCGGAATAGATTACTTTGAACACTTTGGCTCGCTGAAAAGGGGAGTCGGCGGGCTCGATGTCGGTATAGGGGGCCGATGCTTCGGCCTCCCGGCATGCGCGCGCCCAGAAGGGATCAAGATCGTTCGGCGCCGTCAGCGTAGGCGCGTATTGCCGCAGCGCTTCGATTCGCGCTTGGATGGCGTTCATGGCAGGCATCGCTCCTTTTGCGGCGGGGCATGGCATTCATCCCTCAAGCCTAAGGGATACGCCGGCGGCCGAACAGTCGCAATGCTGCACATGTTGCGCGGGATCTTAGCCTGTTGGGGAGAGGGGCGTCCACTTAAACGCCGGAGCCGCGCGGTCGCGCCGAAGTACTGCTCTACGACAGTACTTGAACGCCG
>NZ_FOKE01000011.1:0-27013 GCF_900112065.1 Cohnella sp. OV330 | reverse complement strand
ACTTGAACGCCGAAGCTGCGCGGTCGCGCCGAAGTACTTCCCAACGGCAGCGCTTCGCCGCTAGTCCGCACACTCGCCCCGCAGACGCCGCCCCGCCGAACGCAAAAAAGACGGCCGCGAGATTGCTCTCGCGGCCGCCCCTTTTTCGCCGATCGGCCTTATTGCTGTACCGACTTGAACCAATCGTTGACTTCCTTGGTGACTTGATCGCCGCCGTTGGCCTTCCAGCTGGTTACGAACGTATCGAACGCGTCGACCGGCAGCTTGCCATAGATGATCTTGTTGAACGTCTCGAGCTCGGATTGACGCAGGAGGTTCCACTTAGAGATCATAGTCGGCGTTGCGGCGCCGGTGAAGTAGTTTTGCTTGCGGACGTCGATCTGCGACATGACGACCTTGGCCGCGTACCAGTTTTCCGGCTTGCGGGACTCGGCTTGCTGCTTCTCGTAAGGCGTCTCCGGCTTGCCGCCGTCGGCGAGCTTGACGAGCGTCTTCATGTACAGGTCCGGAATGCGGGCCGGGCCGGTGATGAACGGGAACTTGTCGTTGTAGTTCTTGATCTTGGCCGAGTCGCTCGTCGGCTGGCCGTCGACGATATCCCAGTCGTAGCCTTTGGCGAAGCCGTGTTCGTACGGGCTGCCTGCAGGCGGGTTGGCCAGATTGTCCAGCATGTAGTTGTAGTACAGCAGGATCGCTTCAGGATGCGCGGCGTTCTTGTTGACCATGAAGCTGCTGTTGACGCCGGAGTTCTGCCACTTGGTGCCGATCTTGCCGTCCGGACCCGCAGGTACCGGATAAGCCTTGTATTTCGCGCCTGCGACGTTCTTCAACAGGTCCGGTGCCGGCCAGTCCGGCACCCAGTTTGCGCCTGGCAGCACGCCGGCGTTGCCCTTGGTCCAGATCTCGGCGGACTTGCCTTCATCCCACAACGCGGTATCCGGGTGAATATAGCCCTTCTTCATCCACTCTTGCAGCTTCGCCAGCGCTTGCTTCGCGCCCGGATTCACGGAGCCGTACTCGAGATTGCCGTCCGCGTCCTTGTTCCACTGCTCTTCGATCGTGCCGTACGCGCCGAACAGCCAGTCGAGACCGCCCATCCACGTGTTCGTGTTGTTCTTGAGCGAGATGGCCAGCGGGTAGACGTCCTTCGCCGCCAGGCCGTCGGGATTCTGGTTCTTGAACTTGTCCATGATGTTCTCGAGGTCCGCGATCGTCTTCGGCGCCTGAAGGTTGAGCTTCTCCATCCAGTCCTCGCGCAGCCAGAGCAGCGTGTCGTCGTTGTCGGTGTACTCCATGATCGGCAGGTTCCAGTGCTTGCCGTCCTTGGTGAACGGATACCACAGCTCCGGATGCTGAGCGGCGTGGTCTTTCCAAACCTTAGTGGCGTACTTGTCGAAAAGCTCGTCGATCGGCATGAACTCGCCGGAGTCGATCAGCTGGTTGGTCAGCACCGAGTCGGTCGGCACCATGATGAAGTCGGGCAGCTTCTCCCCGGAGGTCAGGGCGAGCTGCAGCTGCTGCTTGTATTGATCGCTTCCGGCCGGATACCACGTATCCTTACTCAGCTTGAGGCCGAGCGTGTCGAGCATCCAACGGTCGTGGACGTTGTTCTCCTTGGTGTCGCCGTTCGAGTAGGTCGTCGGCATGAGGATCGTGCTGATCTCGATCGGCGGATCGTACTTGCCAGCAGCGAACGCCTTGTCGGCTACGGACTGCTCCGATGAAGCGGATGCGGATGCGCTGGCGCTCGGTGCCGCGCCGGACGAACTTGCCGCGTTGTTGCCGTTGCCGTTGTCCGCGCAGCCGGCCAGCATCGCGACCGACATGGCCGCGGGCACGAGCCATGACTTCTTGAATTTACCCATATTTTAATCCCCCACTGTCGCATGATGACTGCATGTGTTAACTGTACCAACCGTACGGGGAGGGCTTCCATATGGCGATATTAGTTTTCGTAGGACTCTGTTAGTTTGTTGGTCGAAACGTTTCAATGACTCTCCCGGAATTCCTGCGGCGTAACGTCAAATTGTCGCTTGAACACCTTGATGAAGTACGCGGGGTCCAGATATCCGATCTCCGTGCTGATCTCGTAGATCTTCTTGTCCGTCGACTTGAGCAGGTGGCAGGCGCGGCTCATGCGCAGGGCGGCGACATAGTCGCTGATGCCCTCGCCGGTCTCGAGCTTGTAGATCTTGGACAGATGCGTCGGATGCAAATTGACGTGATCCGCGAGCGCGCGCAGCGAGACGTCGAGGTGTAGGTTGGCGTCCACGTAAGCTTGAATCTTCTGCACGTAGTGCGAGCGCGCGTCCTGGGCGTCGTCGACCGCGCCTTCGCGCAGCCGGGCAAGCGCCGCGAGCGACCACTTGCGCAGCTTGCCGATGGAGGCGAACGTCTCCCCTAGCTGCGTCAACTCGTCTTCTCCGCCAAGCAGGCCGGCCAGCGTCTTGCCGCCGCGGTGCGCAAGGTGCATGAACGCGGACGAGATCGCGAAGCCGACCTCCATGCAGTGTTCCCAGGACTCGGAGCCTTTGTCCTCCAGCTCTGAGAATACGGCGGCTAGCTTCTCCTCCGCGGCGTCCCATCTCCCGGCTTCGAGGAGATGGAGGAGGACCGGCGGCCGATGCAGCACTTCGAGCGCCCCGAGCGAGGCCGGCCGCTCCGCCGGGTCGACCTTCATGACGAATTCGCGCTCGTCGCCGACGATCCGCCGGAAGTACGAGGCAGCCTGTCGGTACTGTTCCGCCAACTCCCGGGGGAAGCGGAAAGGCTCCGTGATGACGACGGACAGCGAGCCTTTCAAGTACTGCTTCACCTTGGCTTGAACCTGCATGGCCAGGTTCTCGAGCAGCAGGTCGGGCCGGTCCACGGCCGCGCCCTGCTTCAACTGCAGCAGAAACGCCAAATAGCCGTGCTCCTCCTTGACGCTCCAAACCTCCATGAACTCGCCGAAAATTTCCTCCGCGATATTGGCGATCGCATACTCGAGCAGATGCTGGCCGTTGTTCCGGTACGGGTCGAACTCGTCCTCCAGGCGTACGAGCGCGAGCGCGCAGTTCCCGTCGCGGAACGGCAGTCCGTAGGTGTCCAGCTTGCGCGTCCACTCCTCGGCAGACATGCGCTCGCCCCGGATGGCGCCCAGCAGCAGCTGCCCGCGCAGCATCGGCAAGTTCTCGCGCAGGGCGAACTGCGTGCGCTCCAGCGAACTGACGCGTTCCCACTCCGCGTTCAGTTGCTCGATCGCCGTACGGACGGCTCCGAACAGCTCCTCGTCGGTCGGCGGCTTGAGCAGGTAGTCGACCGCATGGTTGCGGACGGCTTCCTTGGCGTAGTCGAAGTCCGCGTGGCCGGACAGAATGATGCACTTGATCCGCTTGTCGTACTCCCTGATCTTGCCGATGAGCTCGACGCCGGTCATCTCGGGCATGATGATGTCCGAGATGACGATGTCGATCGGATGCGTATCGATAATTTGCAGCGCCTCGCGGGCGGAATACGCCTTGTGTACCTGCTCGATGCCGAGCGTGTGCCAGGGCTTATGCATGGACAGATTATCGACCCAGTGCGCTTCGTCGTCTACGATGAGCAATTGCAAATGAAAGCACTCCTTGTCCGGTTCCGTAGGATATGAGTCATGGCGCTGGCTTCGGCATCTCCCAGACAATCTCCGAGCGGACGCCGCCGAGTTCGGATCGGGAGAAATGGAGGCTCGAACGCTTGCCGAAGCAGTGGATGATGCGCTGGTTCGTGTTCCACAGGCCGGCGCCCATGTCTTCTTCGAGCGGTCCGGTCAGCCGTTGATTAAGCAGGGACTGCCGCTCGGGATCCATGCCCGGGCCGTCGTCGTCCACGAAGATCCGGCAGAGGCCGTCCGCCATCTCGCCGCGGATGCGGATCTCGCCCGCGGCGAACGACTTGCCGACGCCGTGGATGACGGCGTTCTCGACGAGGGGCTGCAGCATCAGGCGCGGCACCTGCTGGGCCAGCATCTCCTCGGGCATGTCGATCGTGTAATGGATCCTGCCGTTGCGCAGCTTCTGGATGTCCAGATAGTTCACGATCAGCTTCATTTCCTCCGTCAGGCTCGCCGTCTCTTTTTCCATTCGCGTGATGTACCGATAATAGGCGCTAAGATTGTACCCCATCGCGACGACGGCGTCGTTCTCCTTCATCTGCGCCATGTTGATCATGTAGCCGAGACAGTTGTACAGAAAATGCGGATTGATCTGCGCCTGCAGCTGCTTCATCGTCGCCTCCTGGGCGCGCATCCGCTCGTTCAGCACGTTCTCGATCAGACTCTCGATCTGCCGCGACATGTCGTTGAACCGGTAGAACAGGAACGTGAACTCGCCGTTCGCCTTGGCGTCGATGCGCGCCGAGAAGTCGCCCCGCTGCACCTTCTTGAGGCCGCCGATGAGCTTCGCGATCGGACGCTGCACGTCCCGGTAGAGCAGGACGGAGATGAAGGTGCCGAACAAGAACAGCAGCAGCATCGACAGGTAAAAGAGGTTGCGGCTAGACGAGATCGGCCCCAAGATCTGGTCGAGCGGCGCGATGTCCACGAGGTAGCCGCCGAGCAGCGGCGACTTCACGAGGCTGACCAGATAGCTGTCCCCGTTCAGGCGGATCGTCCGCTGCATCGTGTCGCCCAGGTCGAGCCCGTCCAGGTACGACCGGACCTCCGTGACGAGCTTGGCGGACGCCGTGCGGTTGGGGATCGGGGCGCGACCCTTGTAGTAGAACAGCGGGTCTCCTTGGCCGCCTTCCTTGTACGTGTCCAGCATGTTCTGAATGTTCTCCCGGCCGAAGCTGGCCTGCACGACCAGATTGCTCCCCGTCAACTTGTTCTGGTGCCCGAACGAATCGGTGTAGAGCCAGCGGAACGCCTTCGCTTCTCCCGTGGCCGTCGCTTGGTCGTCGTAGATCCAATTGCCCGACAGGTTGCGCGCCAGATAGTCCTCGTCGTAAGGGGCATCCGTGCTCGAGTTGGTCACGGCCTCCTTGTGCACCTGCGAATACACCGTGAACTCGACCGGCCAGATCGTCACGATGCCGGACTGCAGCTCCATTTTCTCCTGCAGCATGTACTTCGTCTGCATCCGGTCGTACTGGTCGTCCCAAACGCCGAGCCCGTTGAACTTCTGGACGTTCGGATCCTTGGAAAACGTGAAGACGAAGTCCATCGTCTGGTTGATCCGCGAATCGATCTGGCTCGAGAGGAACGACAGCTGACTGATGTTCGAGGCCCGCATCTCCGTGCCGATGACGCGGTTCGCGACGTTGTTGGCGTAGGCGAACACGATGCCGATCGGAATAAACAGGGCGACGATCAGTCCCGTGTATTTGGCGAACATGCTCATTTTCAGCGGCCCGCCCTTCATCGCAGGCCCGACATCCATATTCCAGCGCATACGCGCGTTCCTCCTCCGCTCCAATTGCTTAACAAAACCCTATCGATCCTAACAATGTCTTATAGTTGTAAGGCCTTTCCGGTTGCTACTATGGCTTAACAAGGGTTCGCTCTGTGCCCATCAATCGATCCGCAAACGGGGGAGAGCTATGGAAGCAAATACATCCAAGTCCGCGGCGCGCGAGCTTAAGGACAGAAAACGCGGCTACAAGCAACCGTGGACGCTTCACCTCATGGTGCTGCCGGCCGCCCTGCTCGTGCTTATCTTTTCCTACGTCCCGATGTTGGGGAACGTCATGGCATTCCAGGACTACAAGGCCAGGCTCGGGTTCGCCCACTCGCCATGGGTCGGGTTCAAGCATTTCCACTATATGTTCACCAACGATTACTTCGTCAAGATCATCGGCAACACGCTGCTGTTCGCCTGCTCGAAGGTCGTCCTGAACCTGATCGTGCCGTTCCTGTTCGCGCTGCTGCTGAACGAGGTGCGCAAAATGGGGCTCAAGCGTTCGATCCAGACGTTCGTTTATCTGCCTCACTTCCTGTCCTGGGTCACGCTGTCGGGCATTCTGATCGACGTGCTCGGCCAGACGGGCATCGTCAACCAGCTGCTGACGAACGCTTTCGGCATCAAGCCGATCTTCTTCCTCGGCGACGGCACGTGGTTCCGCATCACGATCATCGTGAGCGACGTGTGGAAAGAGTTCGGCTTCAACACGATCATCTTCCTCGCGGCGCTGTCCAGCATCAGCCCGGCGCTGTACGAGGCAGCCGAGGTCGACGGCGCTTCCCGCTGGAAGCAGACGCTCAACATCACCGTGCCGTCGCTGCTGCCGATCCTCATCGTCGTCGCGACGCTCGCGATGGGCAACGTCCTGAACGCCAACTTCGACCAGGTGTTCAACCTGTACAGCCCGATGATCTACCAGCAAGGCGACATCATCGACACGTTCGTCTACCGCGAAGGCCTTCTGGGCGGACAATTCAGCTTCGCGACGGCCGTCGGCTTTTTCAAGTCGGTGATCAGCCTCATCTTGATCGTAATCTCATACCGGCTCGCCTACAAGTTCGCAGGATACCGGATTTTCTAGAAAGGGGTGTAGCCTCGTGTATCATAAAACGCTATCTTACCGCGTGTTCAGCGCATTCAACAATACGGTGCTGCTCGCGATCGCGGTCCTCTGCCTCCTGCCGATGTTCCACCTGCTGATGGTATCCCTGAGCTCCAGCGCCGCGGCCAACGCGGGGCTGGTCACGCTCTGGCCCAAGGGACTGACGTTCGAGGCGTACGAGAAGACGTTCCGCAACGCCAACTTCCTCAAGTCGCTCTGGATCTCCATCGAGCGAACGGTGCTCGGCACGGCGCTCGGCATGCTCGTGAACGCGATCGCTGCGTACGCGCTGTCCAAGGACACGCGGGTGTTCCGCGCGCGCAACGTGTATCTGTGGTTTTTCGTCGTCACGATGCTGTTCCCGGGCGGGCTTATTCCAAGCTATATTTTGATCCTGAAGCTGCATCTGATCAACAACTTGTTCGCGCTCATCCTGCCGGGCCTGGTCGCCGTCTACAACATCATCCTGCTCCTCAACTTCTTCCGTTCCGTGCCGAAGGAGCTCGAGGAGGCGGCATTCATCGACGGCGCAGGCCACGTGCGGACCTTCTGGTCCGTCTACCTGCCGATCTCCTTGCCGTCGCTGGCGACGGTGTCGCTGTTCACGATGGTCGGCCACTGGAACGCGTACTTCGACGGCCTCATCTATATGAAGGACGCCGCCAAGCTGCCGCTCGCCAGCTTCATGCAGACGATCATCGTGCAAGCGGACATGACCAAGTTCGACCCGGCCGCGATCGCGGGCCTGTCCCAGCGCACGCTGCGGGCGTCCCAGATCTTCATCGGCGCGCTGCCGATCCTGATCGTGTACCCGTTCCTGCAGCGCTTCTTCGTCAAAGGCATCGTCATCGGCGCGGTGAAAGAGTAAGCGATAAGCGCAAGAGAGGCGCGTCCGGCGGAGCCGGGCGCGCTTTGTTGCGGCTTGGTCGCGTAGCCGATGGCGGGGCAGTTCGAGCGCGTGCACGGCTACGCCGGGCGATCGCTGCCCGTGGTGGCGGTGCTGGTTCGGAGTATCGCGTACTTTTGCAGGATAGCGCCTCACAGTCGATGTCATGCGCTGCTGCCGTCTTACCCCACGGAGCCTCTATCGTGCAAAAGTGCAGGATAGCTTCGGCGATCCAACCCGCTTGGTTGCCTATCCTGCAAAAGTGCAGTATCCAGCGCCACATTCCCGCCAAACCGCCCGATTTTGAGTAACTATGCTGTACTTTTGCGCGATAGGTATCGACGCGGCGGTGCTGGTTCGGAGTATCGCGTACTTTTGCAGGATAGCGCCTCACAGTCGATGTCATGCGCTGCTGCCGTCTTACCCCACGGAGCCTCTATCGTGCAAAAGTGCAGGATAGCCTCGGCAACGAGTCCACTCCGTCACCCTATCCTGCAAAAGTGCAGCATCCAGCGCCGCATTCCCGCCAAACCGCCGATTTTGAGTAGCTATCCTGTACTTTTGCGCGATAGACATGCGCACACATGGGGATGCCCAAGGTAATCCTGTACTTTTGCAGGATAGGTGTCGACGCCGCTTGGCGTGGCCGGCCCGAAACTCCAGCGTAGCCCATAACCCCCGCAAAGGAAAGCCCTCAGGAGCGCGCTCCGAGGGCTTTCCTTTATTTACTTGACGAGCTTGAACGGCAGCGACGCGACGTCCCGGCTGTTCGGGCCGACCATCGCGAGGAACGCGCCGGCGTCGCTCGCGTGCGTCAGGTCCGCGTGGTAATACCGGAGCTGGCTCTCGCTCAGCTCGAACGCGACCTCGGCGCTCTCGCCCGGCTGCAGCTCGATCTGGCGGAACGCCTTGAGCTCCTTGACCGGCCGGACGACCTCGCCCGCGATGTCGCGGACGTACAGTTGAACGGTCTCGACGCCGGCCACCTGGCCGACGTTGGCGACGTGCACGGTGACCGTGATCGGCGCATCCGGCGTCATCGCGTCCGCGGACAGCGAAGCTTCGCCGTATTCGAACGCGGCGTAGCCCAGGCCGTAGCCGAACGGCAGCAGCGGCTCGTTCGGGATGTCCAAGTATTGGGACACGTAGCGTACCTGCGCATCCGGCGCGCCTTGAGGGCGCCCGGTGTTGAAGGCGTTATAGTACACCGGTACCTGGCCGACGCTGTACGGGAACGACATCGTCAGGCGGCCCGACGGATTGGCGTCGCCGTAGAGCAGGTCGGCAACCGCCGTGCCGCCTTCGGAGCCGGGGAACCAAGCTTCCAGCACGGCATCGGCTTTGTCGATGACGCCGTGCAGGTCGAGCGGCCGGCCGTTGAACAGCACGGCCACGACCGGCTTGCCGAACGTCTTGATGCGGCGGATCAGCGCGAGCTGCGCCTCCGGCAGCCGGATGTCCGCCCGGCAGCCGGCTTCGCCGCTCATGTCGGAGTGCTCGCCGAGCGCGAGCACGATGACGTCGGCGCCCTGCGCGGCGGCCTCGATCTCGAGCAGCTGCGCCTCGGTCGCTTCGGTCTCGATGCCGCAGCCATCGGCCACGGTCACCGCGCCCGGCGTCGCCGCCTTGGCGCGGATCGCCTCGGACACGCGGACGACCGCGTCCTGCGATCCGGTCCAAGACCACGGCCCGAGCAGGTCGCCGCTGCGGGCGAACGGACCGACGACCGCCACCTTAAGCGCGGGCGACAGCGGCAGGACGCCGTCGTTTTTCAGCAGCACGCACGACTTGCGTGCCAGCTCCAGCGCGGCCGCGCGGTGCGCGTCGCTGAACACGATTTCTTTCTCTCGTTCGGGATCGGCTGCGCGGAACGGATTTTCGAACAAGCCGAGCTTGTCCTTGAGCTGCAGGATGCGCATGACCGCTTCGTCGATGAGCGCAACGTCCACTTCGCCGGCCTCGATCAGCTCGGCCATATGCTTCGCGTAGCACGACGTCATCATCTCGATGTCGACGCCGGCCTTCATCGCCTTCAGCGCGGCCTCGCGCTCGTCCTCCGCGATGCCGTGGGCGATCAGCTCCTTGACCGCGCCCCAGTCGGAGATGAGCACGCCGTCGAAGCCCCACTCCTCCCGCAGCAGCTTGCGCATGAGAGGTGCGTTGCCCGTGGCCGGGACGCCGTCGACCGTGTTGAACGACGTCATCACCATCTCGCAGCCTTCGTCGAGCGCAGCCTTGTACGCCGGCAGGTAGAATTCGCGCAGCTGGCGCGCCGACATATCGACGGTGTTGTAGTCGCGTCCGGCTTCGGCCGCGCCGTAGGCGGCGAAGTGCTTGACGCAGGCCGCGACCCGGTCCGGATCGCCGCTCAAGTCGTCTCCCTGGAAGCCGCGGACGAACGCTCTCGCGAACTCCGCGTTCAAGTACGGATCCTCGCCCGTCGACTCCATGACCCGGCCCCAGCGCGGATCGCGCACAAGGTCGACCATCGGGGCGTAGGTGACGTGGACGCCGGATACGGACGCTTCCTTGGCGGCGATCTCCGCGCTGCGCTCCGCGAGCGCGAGATCCCACGAGCAGCCGATGGCCAGCGGCACGGGGAAGATCGTCTTGAAGCCATGCACGATGTCGGCCATCATGAGGAGGGGAATGCCCAGGCGATTGTGCTCGAGATGCTTGCGCTGGACGTTGATCGTCTCCTGCGCGCCCGCCATGCCGAGCACGGAGCCCGCGCCGCGCACGGTGTCTTCGCCGATGCCGAGCGAGGCCATCGGACCGGTGATCAGGCCGGCATCCGACGCGCCCTCGAAGAAGGGGACGGCCAGCTGGATCAGCTGGGCGATCTTTTCGTCCAAGGTCATCCGTTCGAGGTAGACGTGCAGGGGCAGCTTTTCTTGAGACGAAGAAGACGAAGGGGCTTTAGGATCGGACATGACTTATATAACCCTCTTTCTACGATGATAACGGTTTATCGAAACGTTTCTACGGATAGTATAATTCTGCTTTCGGCAGGCGTCAAACCTATATTTTCTGTTGATTACGGTGCGCTTTTCAGATAAATTTAAAGAATGGCATCTAACAGAGGGCGCATCCTTTTGATGTTTTGGCCCCGTTTTGTATAAATCGAAACGTTTCGCAACTACGCCTATCATCGTTCGCTAACTTACTAATATCGCTAATCGGGGCTTCGAGGAAAGGAGAGGAATAGCTTGGTCAGCATCAAGGATATCGCCAGCGCGGCGAAGGTCTCGATCTCCACGGTATCGTACGCGCTGAACGGCAGCGACCGGATCACGAAGGAGACCGCGGACCGGATCCAGTCCATCGCGGACGAGCTGGGCTACGTGCCCAACCGGGCGGCCCGCATGCTGAAAAAGCGGGAGACGATGCTCGTCGGCGTCTTCCTCACGGATTTCAGCGGACACTTTTACGGCGATCTGCTATTCGGGCTCAAGGAGGAGCTGAATCGCAGAGACTACGATCTCATCGTCTGCAGCGGACGCCGGTCTCACCGGATGATCCCGGAGCGGGCGTTCGACGGGGCGATCATCCTCGACGCGACGTTCGCCGACGAGGAGCTGCTCGGCTATGCGGATCGCGGGCACAAGCTGGTCGTCCTCGACCGCGAGCTCGAGCATGCCAACGTCAACCAGGTGCTGCTCGACAACAAAGCCGGCGCGACGCTGGCCGTGGAGCATCTGCTGGGCCAGGGACTCAGCCGAATCTGCGCGGTGGGCGGGCCGGAGTCGGCCTACGACGCGCGGCAGCGGATGCGCGCGGTCAGGCAGTCGGTCGAGCGCATGCCGGAGGCGAGCCTCGAGGAGCTCCCGGGCGCCTTCGACAAGGCGTCCGGCTACGCCGCGGGTCCGCGGATCGCGGAGGCCGCGCGGGAGGGGCCGGTCGGCGTCTTCTGCCTGAACGACGAGATGGCAATCGGTCTGTGCGATTACGTAAGGACGCAGACCTCGCTTCAGATCGGACGGGACGTCCACGTGATCGGCTACGACAACATCGAGCTCGCGCAGTACATGCAGCCCAGGCTGGCCACGATCGACTACTCTAAGCGGAAGTGGGGCGCGCTCGCCGCCGAACAGCTGCTGAAAATGATCGAGGGCCGGCCCGTGGAGCAGGAGCGGATCTACGTGCGGTTGGTTGAGGGCGAATCGGTCGGACAGGCGAGTTTATGAACGGCACGGCTTAAGACACGGTTTAACACGGCTTAAATAGAGAGCGGCGGACGGACATCCGGACCGCTACCTAAAGGAGGATACGAAAGTGACAACATCGATGATCGGCGTTCCATTGGAGGGTTTCGCGGCGTTCAGCCGCACGGTAGCGGCCGAAGGCGCGGTGCTGCTGAAAAACGAGGGCGAGGCGCTGCCCCTTCGTCAAGGGGATCACGTCTCCGTATTCGGGAGAATCCAAGTGAACTACTACCGCAGCGGCACGGGCTCCGGAGGCAGCGTCCATGTGGCATATACGACGAACCTGCTGGATGGCCTTCGCGGCAAAGAGAACGTCTCGGTCAACGAGGCGCTCGCGGCCGTCTACGAGCGCTGGATCGAGCAGAACCCGTTCGACAACGGCGGGGGCGGCTGGGCGGCGGAGCCTTGGCATCAGCGCGAGATGCCGCTAACGGACGAGCTGGTGGCCGAAGCGAGACGCGTCTCGAACAAGGCGATCATCGTCATCGGCCGCACGGCGGGCGAGGATCAGGACAATGCGGACAAGCCGGGCAGCTACCTGCTCACGGACGAGGAGCGGGCGATGCTCAGGCAGGTGACGGCGCGCTTCGAGCAGACGATCGTCGTGCTCAACGTATCCAATATCGTCGACATGAGCTGGCTGGACGACGAAGCGTACGTCCATCCGATCGCAGGCGTCGTCTATGCTTGGCACGGCGGCATGGAGGGAGGCAACGCGATCGCCGACGTGCTGGCCGGCGACGCGACGCCGAGCGGCAAGCTGACCGACACGATCGCGTACGCGCTGGCGGATTATCCGTCCACCCTCAACTACGGCAACGAGCTCGCCAACCTGTACCAGGAGGATATCTACGTCGGCTACCGGTACTTCGAGACCTTCTGTCCGGATCGCGTGCAGTTCGAGTTCGGCTACGGACTGTCGTACACGACGTTCGGCCTCGCGGCGGAAGACGCCCGTCTGATCGAGGCCGAAGGCGAAGCCGTCATCGCCGTCGATGTCGTCGTGACGAACGCGGGCGCGCTCTACGCCGGCAAAGAAGTCGTCCAGCTGTACTTCGAAGCGCCGCAAGGCGTGCTGGGACGCCCGGCCAGAGCGCTCGCCGCCTTCGCCAAGACCGATCTGCTGCAACCCGGCGAATCGCAGCGCCTGACCGTCCGCTTCCCCGTTCGCGCGATGGCCGCCTACGACGACGCCGGCGCGACGGGGCATGCATCCGCCTACGTGCTGGAGGCGGGAACCTATCGCTTCTACGCAGGGACAAGCGTGAAGAAGGCCGCGGCCATCCGCTTCGAGGGGCAAGACGGCTATAACATCGAAGCGCTGCGCGTCGTGCAGCAGCTCGAGGAAGCGATGGCGCTGACGGCGAGCCTTTCGCGGATGAAGCCGGGCGCCCGCCGGGCGGACGGCGCGTACGAGCTTGTGTACGAGGACGCGCCGCAGCGCAAGATCTCGCTCGCGGACCGCATCGAGAGCCGCCTGCCTCAAGCGCTCGCGCAGACCGGGGACCGCGGTTACAAGCTGAGAGACGTCCGCGACGGCAAGGTCGGCTTGGAAGCCTTCGTCGCGCAGCTCGGAGACGAAGATCTGGCCGCGCTAGTCAGGGGCGAAGGCATGAGCAGCCCGCTCGTCACGCCGGGGACGGCTTCGGCCTTCGGCGGAGTGACCGACAGCCTGCTCGGCTACGGCATCCCGGTCGCCTGCACGTCGGACGGGCCGTCCGGCATCCGCATGGACAGCGGCCACAAGGCGACGCAGGTGTCGATCGGGACGCTGCTCGCGGCGACCTGGAACGCGGCGCTCGTCGAGGAACTGTACGTCCTGGAGGGCCAAGAGCTCGTTCGCAACGAGATCGACACGCTGCTCGGACCGGGACTCAACATCCGGCGAAGCCCGCTCAACGGACGCAACTTCGAGTACTTTTCCGAGGATCCGCTCGTCTCGGGCGCCTTCGCCGCGGCCTGCGTGAGGGGCATCATGAAGGGCGGCTCGAACGCCACGCTCAAGCACTTCGCCTGCAATAACCAGGAGAAGCACCGGAGCAAGGTGGACGCTGTCGTATCGGAGCGCGCGCTTCGCGAGATCTACCTGAAGGGCTTCGAGATCGCGGTTCGGGAGGGCGGCGCCAAATCGGTCATGACGTCGTACAATCCGATCAACGGGCATTGGGCGGCTTCGAACTACGACCTGAACACGACGATCCTGCGCGGCGAGTGGGGCTTCAAGGGCATCGTCATGACCGACTGGTGGGCCGTCATGAACGACGCCGCGAACGGCGGAGCCCCGGATCGCAAATATACGAACTGGATGGTGCGCGCGCAGAACGATCTGTATATGGTCGTCAGCAACTACGGGGCGGAGACCAACGCCTACGGGGACAACACGATTGCGTCGCTGGAAGACGGCACGCTCACGAGGGGCGAGCTCCAGCGGTCCGCGTCGAACATCCTCGGCTTCATCCTGCGCGCGCCGGTCGGCGCCAGGGACAAGGCGACCCAGGAGACGGTCGAAGCGTTCCAGGCGCTGACCGCCCCTGCCGCGGAGCAAGCGCAAAGCGCCCAGCCGGTGGCGGACGGCGCGCGGATCGTGCCGCACGCCGCAGGCGCGACTTTCCTTCGCGTGGAGCATGCGGGCGTCTACCGGCTGTTCGCGAACGCCATGTCCGCCGAATCCGAGCTCGCGCAGAGCGCGAGCAATCTGACGCTGAACGGCAAGCCGCTCGCGACCGTCCAAACCAACGGGACCGGCGGCGCGTGGACGCTGCACAAGCTGGCGAAGGTCGAGCTTGCGGCCGGCCTGCACGAGCTGCGGCTGGAAGTCGTCAAGCCGGGCCTTGAGCTCGGCTGGATCGAACTCAGGCCGCTCTGATAGAGGCGCGAGCGCCCGCCATGAACGATTTCCCTGATCAAGCCCCCTTTCAAGCACGTTTCCAGGCACCCCAAACGGGTGCCTTTTTCCTATTTTATGCATAAAAAGAGCCGCCTGGCGGATGCTATTACCAAAAAAGGAAGGCTCCGTATGGAATTGGCTCAGTGGTTGAACGATCGTCTGAAAACCCGTCCGGACGTCGTCTCCCAGAAGATCGAACAGGGCAGCTTTTCCTGCACGGTCTACTACATGATGGATGCGATCGATCTGGAAATGCTGCAGACGCATGTGCTTCGCACGCTGCTCGCGCCGTACAAGGGCAGCGACGAGGAGCGGCTCGGGGACATTCTGGAGCGCAGGTCGTATTTCCCTACGACCTATTCGCTGACGCGTTCGCCCGAGGCGGCATTGGACGGGCTTCTGAACGGACAGGCCGTGTTATGCATCGACGGCCAGGCAACGGGCGTACTGTTTCCGTTTCAGCAGAAGGCGATGCGTTCGGTGTCGGCCGGGGAAAACGAGAAGACGATCCGCGGACCGAAGGAGTCGTTCGTCGAGGACATCTGGACGAATCTCTCGCTCGTCCGCCAGCGCGTCAAGAGTGACAAGCTGGTCGTGGAGGAATTCGTCATCGGCAGCGAATCGCGCACGACCGTCTTGCTGCTCTATATGAAGGGAAGCTGTGACGAAGAGTTGGTACGGGAGGTCCAGAAAAAGCTGAAAGAAATCCGCACGAACCGGCTACCGGGCAGCAGCTTTCTCGAGGAGGCGCTGGACGACCGGCTGGCTTCCCCGTTCCCGAAAATGCTGAATACGGAAAGGCCCGACGTGTTGGCTTCCTCTCTGTTCGAAGGGCGTATCGCGCTGCTGACCGACGGAAGCCCGAGCAACCTGATCGCGCCCGCGACCTTGCTGTCCTTCATGCAGTCCGCGGAAGACTACTACCAGCGATATTTCTACAGCAGTTGGGTCCGCATCCTGCGGTACGCCTTCTTCGGCTTGAGCCTTGTGTTGCCTTCGGCTTATGTCGCGATCACGACGTTCCATCCCGAGATGATGCCGTACAACCTGCTGATCTCCGTCGCTTCGAGCCGGGATATCGTGCCGTTCCCGGCCATTGTGGAGGCGCTCATCATGGAGGTGACGTTCGAGGTGATGCGCGAAGCGGGACAGCGTATCCCGTCGGCCATCGGACAGACGATCTCGATCGTCGGCGCGATCGTGATCGGGGACGCCGCGGTGACGGCCGGCATCGTAAGCGCCCCGATGGTCATCATCGTCGCCCTGACGGGCATCTCTTCGTTTATCGTGCCGCATTTCTCGCTGACGCTGACGGTTCGTTTCCTCCGGTTCATGCTGCTGTTCACCTCGGCGATCTTCGGCCTGCTGGGCTTGATCGTCGGCGTCTTTTTCGTCTACATTCACCTGCTGTCGTTGGATTCGTTCGGTACGCCTTACCTGTCTCCGTTTATTCCGTATAAGGCCGAGCGGATGAAGGATGCCGCAGGGCGGTTCCCATGGAGCAAGCGTATGGGCGCCAAGCGTTCCTAAAAAAAGCGAACGAAACGAGGGGAAACGATGCCCAAGCGTCTAGGAGCCCGTTCCTTTGCCTTAAGACTGACGATGGTCGTCGTCGCGCTGACGGGGTTAACCGGGTGCTGGTCCAAGCAGGAGCTCAACGACCGCACCTTCGTGTCGACGATGATCGTCGATCGGGACGAGCAGGGCCGGACGGAGATCTCGACCATGTTCCTTCTCCCGAATCGCATCTCTATCGGCTTGAATGCTTCTCCGGGTACCGAGAAGCCGTTCGTGTTGATGACGGGCAAAGGACGGGATATCACGGAAGCCTTCCAGCAGATCCAGAAGGACCTGCCGCGCAACGTCGCATGGGGGCAAATGCGCACGATCATCGTCGGAGACCGTTACGCGCGGGCAGGAATGGCGCCTCTGTTCGATTTCCTGATCCGGGCGACGGATTTTCGGCTTCGCGTTTACGTGTTTTACTTTAACGGCGAAGCCCGGAATATCGCGAAGCTGACGCCCCTCTTCGAGCGTTTCCCCGCGGAGATCTGGCGCGAATCCGCGCATTCCAGGCGACTGCCGCCGGTCAATATCCGGAATTTGCTGTATTCGCAATGGAACAACTTGGGAGATGCTTATATCCCCGAGCTGAGCATGCGGGAGCTTAAGCTGCAGACGGAGGACAAAACCGTGCATTGGTCCGGCATCGGAGGCGCGGCGCTCATGAAAAACAACGCCGTCGTCGGCACGTTTACGGAGGACGAGACGATAGGGATCTCATTCATGAAAAGCCGCACGCCGGAAATGATGCTCACGGCGAAAATCCCGGATCCGGAAGGGTTATTCAGCGTCAGGCTGGTCGACGTCAAGCAGGTGACGAGAGCCGAACGGCGCGGCGGCAAGGTGTTCATCCACGTGTCCATCGACGGCAAGGCGGATCTCGTCTCCATCCAATCGAATATGGATCTTTACGATCCGGCGAGCATGAGGAAGATCGAGCGGGCTCTGAACGTGCGGGTGCGGGATCTGGCGCAATCCGCAGCCGACAAGGCGCAGGAGGAGCAGGTAGACGCTTTCCAATGGAGCGAATACGTGAAGTACAAATATCCGTCGCTATGGCGGAGTTGGGCGGACCAGCCGCGGGAGAATCTGTTCTTGAACATGAAACCGGTCATCCACGCTCGTATCATCCTGCGAACCTCCGGCATCAGCCATTCGCCCAGAATGTCCTCGGAAGGCGGCGGTATCTCATGATTATGCTGACGCTGGGCATGGGGGCCGTCATCTTGTACCAGATCTTTCTGCTGCGGCGCGGATCGGCATGCAAGCGCGACCGGGTCGTGGCCTTCGGCGTGACCGGATTCGCGTTCGTCTTCGCGGCGCTCGCGCACTATATGCCCGAATGGGTGAATCCCAACCGGGCGATCGACTTCGTCTTCGGGCCGGTGCAGAGCTGGATCGCCCGCAAGTGATCGGATAAGAGAGGAGGGGCCGCCTTGAAAAACCAGGGGACGATAACGGGGCTCCAGATTGGATCGCTCATTTTCGTATACGTGTTTTCGACGACGATCGCCTTCCTGCTCGCCCCGATGGCCAAGAACGCTCCCTTCGACGGCGTATACAGCATTGGGCTTGCCGCGGTAGCCGGAACGGCGCTTACGGTTCTCAGCTTGCGCTACGCGCTGCGCCGTCCTTCCGCTTATATAGGCATCGAAGGCGCAAAAGTCGTCGGCAAGGCCGGAAACGCCGCGATTTTGCTGCTCTCGGCCTTTTTCTTCCTCCACTTGTCCGCGCATATTCTCCGCGAATTTACCGATTTTTTCGTGCCGACCTATCTGAAGGAGACGCCGTCGGTCGCGGTCGCCGTGCTGGTCATGTCGGCCGCGGCATCCATGGCCCAATCCGGCGTTCCGGTCGCGTTTCGGTTCGCGCAGGGCTGCTTTTTCCTCATCGGATTTCTCTTTTTCATCAAGCCGCTGTTTTTTATTCCCGAAATGAGCACGCCGATGTGGCATGAATTTACGCGTATTCACGATTGGAAGGCGCTGTGGAGCCAGACGTATTCGCTGATCCCCTGGTACGGGGAATTGGTGCTGCTCGCATACATCGTGCCGCTATTCGACGGCCGTCAGAAGGTGCGCAAGGCGGTGTGGATCGGATCGATGGCGGGAACCTATATTCTCGTTTCGGAATTTCTGCTCATGATCGTCTTCCTCGGTCCTCGGCTCTCGGGCGCGCTCATGTATCCCGCGCTGGAGCTGAGCGGCTTCCTGCATCTGGGCGACTTCGTGCATAATATGGACGCGATCATCGTCTCCATCTGGTTTGCAGGTCTATTCATCAAGCTCAGCATCGTCTTCGCCGTCGGGACGCTGCTGGTCTCCCAAGCGCTCGGGCTCAGCCATTATAAGCCGATCACTTTTCCGCTCGCGGCATTCGTCGTGGCGCTGTCGGTCGTCCTGGCCCGCTATCCGGCCGAGCTGGCCCGTTCCTTCGACAGGAGTTGGGCGACCTTCGCTTTATTCATCGAGTGTCTCGTCTTCGTTTATCCGATCGTCTCCCGGCTCAGGGGCGGCCAGCGCCGCACCGAGTAAATAGCGACTACCCGCATGCCGCCCCTCATACAATGGTGAGAGCAAATCCTATTGCGGGGAGGGCGCTCATCGATGACGCAAAACGGGGGCATGTCGATCAAGGAGGAGCATTTATTCTGGCTCGAGGTGCTGGAGGATCACGCGCATTTTCTGAGGGACTATCTGTCGCCGTCCGAGACGAGATGGTGGCAGGAGGCCGAGCGCTTCTTCGTGCCGTTCCGCGAGGCGATCGCGCGGGCGGAGGCGCTGCCGCCCTTCGAACCGGCCGAGGCGCCGGCGATGCGGGCGTTCGCGGAGAGCGTCTATCCGCTCGCGGACGCCTACTGCCGGCTGGAAGGGCATATGCAGCACCTGCGGCTGTTCAATCAAGTGAATCTGAACCTGACGCCGTCCTACTTCAACGGTACGATCGGCGAGAACCGGGAGTATTTGCGCCAGCTCTCCTACTGGGCGCAGGGGATACCGGCGCCGCCGCTAGCCTTGACCCAATTGCTCGATCTATGGATCGAAGATCAGCTGGGGCATGCCGTGCTGCTGCACGGGCTGTTGGATCCCGTCGAGCAGGGACTGGGCGCGCAGGCGGACAGGTTCGCCACGGTCTTTTCCTCGTATATGGTCAAAAACCGCGCCATGCAGAGCTACGAGCGTTTTACGGCGCCCGGCTTCCCGGCCGAGACGCGATTCGCGGCCGAGGTGCTGGCGTCGGTGAGAGAATTCTACGCCTTCGTGCAGCGGATCGTGGCCGAATACATCGGCACCGAGCTGCTGTCCAAAGCTACGCTGCGGTTCCTCGAGCATCACTTTCCGGAGTCGTGCTACTTCATGCGCAAGCTCGCCGTCTTCGTGCCCGGAGCGCCTTCCTTCGCCGAGTGTCCGCTTAGAAGGCCGTCCCGGGCATTCGACCGTTAGATTTATAGGCGGGGCAGAGCAGGATTCGACAAATCCTTGGATAATAATTAGTTAGGTACTAATATCCAATGGACAGGGGTCTATCCGGGATGATGCATCCGCACACGGAACTGCGTTATATCGACGAGAAAATGGGTTACGGCGTATTCGCGACGCGGCTGATCCCGAAGGGAACGCTCACTTGGGCGCTTGACGATCTGGACCAGGTCCTGGAGCCGGAGGCCGTGCGCGCGCTGGACGCGGACCGCAAAAAGCAGGTGCTGAAGTATTCGTACCGCAATCAGCTGGGGCAATTCATCCTTTGCTGGGACATCGGCCGCTACGTCAACCACAGCTTCCACGCGAACTGCATCGGCACGGCGTACGAAGTGGAGATCGCCGTACGCGATATCTACCCCGGCGAACAGCTGACCGACGACTACGGCTCGCTGAACGTGGACGTGCCGTTCGATTGCCTGCCGGAACCGGGCACGGACCGGAAGCGGGTGATGCCCGACGACTTGCTCTTATACGCCGATATTTGGGACGCGCAGGCGCTGGACGCCTTTGGGCTATACGAGAAGGTGGAACAGCCGCTCGCCCATCTCGTCAGGCCCGAATTCGCCGGCAAGATCGCGCATGCCGCGCGCGAGGGCGTGCTGCTGGATTCGATCCGCGCCATTTACCTGGACCGGAGGTTCATGAAGGCGGCCACGTGAGGCGACCGCCCCACGAAGCTCTGGAAAAACTCGCGCTGCAGCGTCACGCAGACGACCGGCGTCAACGTGTTGACGGTCGCCGTCCGCGGCACGCTGCGCAGCAGCGCCACCTCTCCGAAGAAATCCCCGTCCGATAGGACGGCGACGGGCTGATTTTCGCCGTCGTCGTCCTTTTTGAGTACCTCGACTTTGCCGTGCACGATGACGTAGAACTTATCTCCGATGTCGCCCTCATGAATGAGCGTTCTTCCCGAAGCGTACGACTCGGTTACGAAGAAATGGGAGATTTCTTTCAGCAGCCCGTCGTCGAGCTCAGAAAAAAGAGGGAACAGCTTGAGGCGATCTACGTGGACGCCGACATGATGCCCGTTGTCGCTGAGCTCGAACCCGGATTGCTTCTGCCAGGATTGCTTGTAACGTCCGTCGGGCAGCTGCAGCAGCTCCCGGTGCGTGCCCTGCTCCGCGATCCGGCCCTGGTGGAGCACGTAGATGCAGTCTGCATGCTCGGCCGAAGCCAGGCGGTGCGTGACGGAGATGACCGTCCGGTTCGCGGAGATGCGCCGGAGGGTCAGATTGATCGCTGCTTCCGTCGCGGGATCGAGCGCCGAGGTCGCCTCGTCCAGGATGAGGATATCCGGGTCGCGCACGATAGCCCGCGCGATCGCGACGCGCTGCCGCTGCCCGCCCGACAGCCGGCCTCCCCGCTCGCCGACGTTCGTCGCGTATCCATCGGGCAGCCCCATGATAAAGTCGTGAATCTCGGCGGCGCGCGCGGCCTCGACCACTTCATCGTCGGTCGCTTCAGGCGCGCCTAGACGAATGTTCTCCATGATCGACGTATGGAACAGGAAGCTTTCCTGGAACACGATGCCGATGTGCGAGCGGATCGATTGGATATTCATCCGCTTGATGTCGTAATCGTCGAAGAGGACCGCGCCTCGAAGCGGATCGTACAGGCGCATCAGGAGATTGACGATCGTGCTCTTCCCAGAGCCGCTGGCGCCGACGAAGGCGGCGTAGCTGCCCTTGGGAATGAATAAGCTGACGTCGCTCAGGCTGCGCTGCCTGGCGTCGTATCCGAACGTGACGTCGCGCAGCGCGATGCCGCGCTCGAGGGGCGGCATCCGGGGGGCGGATTCGTCGTCCGCGACGGAAGGCGCCTCGTCCAATATTTCCTGAATGCGCTGCATGCCCGACACGGCTTCGATGAACATCGGCGCGACCCAGGTTACGGCGGCGACCAGGTAGCCGAGGCTGATCAGAATCGTGCTGAACGCCAGTAAGGAGCCGATCGATAGCATGCCGTAATAAGCCAGCATGGAACCCACGGCGATCGTCGCCAGGTTCAGCAGCATCGTGCCGAGATTGGTGGCGCGATCGATCGCGAAGCCGAGGAAGCTCGACCGTGAAGACGCCGAACGGTAGTCGTCCATCCGGTCGGCGAATCGCCGGACGAACGTCCGCTGGAGCCCGAATGCCTTAATGACAGGCTGCGCGCCGATGTTTTCTTGAACCGCCGAGGCGAGCTGCGCCTGGGCTTCTTTGAGTTCGTAGCTCGCCTCGTACGCCTTCTTGCCGAACAGCTTTGGACCGATGAGGCACAGCGGCATCCCGATGACGGCCAGCAGCGCCAGCTTCCACTGCAGGAAAAACAGCACGGTCACGTTAGCCGCCAATCCCAGCACGGACAACAGCGTGTAGGGGATCAACTTGACGAAGGCATCGATCGAAACGAGGTCGCCGTTGAACCGGGACACGATGTCGCCGCCCGGCATCCGGTGAAAAAAATCGGTGCCCAGCGTCTGCAGCTTATTGAAAAGCCGCTTGTAGTCATCCGATAGGATACGCGCGCTCAGCCCGGCGAATATCCGGTCGCGATAAAATCCGATGGCGACGGACGCGACCGCGGCGCCTGCCATCAGAATCAGCAGGGTCAGCAGCGTCGCGTACCGCTTCGGCACGATGGCATAGTCGATGATGAACTTGAAGCTCAGCGGCATGAAGGTCTCGAAGGCCAGCTCGACCATGACCGCAGCCAGCAAAAAAGCGGATTGCAGCTTGTATTTAAGGAAAGAAGAGAGGAGCCGACGGATAAAAGCGTACATGGGAGCCTCCGGGCGGAAAAGGGGGGAATTTTCTCCATTGTATCATCTGCCGGATGCGAAGAGGGGAGGGTTTCAAAAGTTCCCTTGATGGAATATTCCATATGTGGTATATTCACTTCGAATCAGAAAGGAGAAATCGTCGGAATGAATGAAGAGGTCACCGCGTTTATCAACAGCCTTGCCCAGCCTTGGCAGGTCAATATCGGCAATCGTCTTCGGCGCTTGGTCCATGATTCCATACCGGAAGCTGAGGAACGCATCCAATACAAGAAGCCCCATTTTCTAAAGAACGGGCATTATGCGGCGGTGATCTCGCCTTCCAAGGACGCGATCGCCTTTATGATCATGAATGCCTCCGGCCTGGACGTCCCGAAGGGGTTCGAGGGTCCCGAGGAGCGGAAGTGGCTGAAGATCCGCCAAGGGGACGAGCCCGACTATGACCTGCTGGCCCGGCTTCTGACTCAGGCATCCAGTACACTCTAACCATACGGATCGGACGGGGAACAGAATGAATGTAGCAACTTTGAGCGCGCTGGCGGAACCCAACCGATTGCATATGGTCGAGCTGTTGCGGAAAGGTCCGCTTACGGTAAACGAGATCGCCGATCGGCTTCATATTCGGCAGCCACAAGCGTCCAAGCATCTGAAAATATTAAACGAGGCCCAGATCGTCGACGTGCGTCCGGCGGCGAACCGCCGTTTCTACATGCTGAGGACGGAGCCTCTTCAGGAGATCGACGCCTGGCTCCAAACGTTTCGCGAGATGTGGGAGATGCGGCTCGATCGACTGGACGATTATTTGAAGGAAATCCAACGGGAAGAAGCGAATCCGCCGTCGCTTGAGGCGAAAAAAGGAGGAACGTGAAGTGACTGACAATCAAACCGAACGTTACGATCTGATGTTGACCCGCGTATTCGACTCCCCCAGGGAGCTTGTATTCAAGGTGTGGACGGACCCCCGGCACTTCGGCAATTGGTGGGGACCCAAAGGGTTCTCCCTGACCGTCGCGAAAATGGACGTGCGTCCTGGCGGCCTGTTCCTGGGAAGCCAGAAGTCCCCGGAAGGCCATGAAATGTGGGGCAAGTTCGTGTATCGCGAAGTAACGCCTCCGGAGAAGCTCGTCTTCGTCCAATCGTTCTCGGACGAAGAAGGCAATACCGTGCGCGCGCCGTTCGACCCGAACTGGCCGCTGGAGATTATCAACATCTTGACGCTCGCCGAGGAAAACGGCAAGACGACGCTGACGCTGCAGGGCGGTCCGCTCAACGCGACCGAAGCCGAACGCGCGGCTTTCGAGCGCATGCGGCCG
Organism: Cohnella sp. OV330; assembly: GCF_900112065.1. GTDB lineage: Bacteria > Bacillota > Bacilli > Paenibacillales > Paenibacillaceae > Cohnella. The sequence continues at coordinate 3,394 of NZ_FOKE01000011.1, read as the reverse complement.
ATGGTGTCGCAGGGCTTCGGAGGCACGTTCGATCAACTCGCCCAATACCTGGGTACCCAGCAATAAATCTTCGCATCGCTCCCGAGCAATCGGGCCGAACGGCTGCAGCCGTATCGGCCCGATTGCTTTTTTATGCCGTCCTGCGGCCGCCTTCGCCGCTCAATAACGAATAGACCGTTCGGGCCTGGCGGCCTGAACGGTCTACTCGTTTCATGCTGGAATCGTGCCGTCGCAGCTATTCTTGGGAATAGGCCGCTTCGTCCTTGATCTCTTCGCGGAAGCCTTCGATGCTGTGGCGGCGGCGTTCGTTTTTCTTCTCGATGCGCTCGCGCTCCTCGCTGCCGATCTCGGAGGAGAACTCGTTCAGGTAGTCTTCGGCTTCGCCGAGGTTTTCAAGCGTATCCTCGACCTTTTGCTGCAGATGTTCGACGTTGTCCGCGCGATTGTCCGGCTTGGCCATGGCGAATCCCTCCTGCTCATTACGCCCCTCTGAAGGCGCTGCACGTTAGCATGGACGGCCGCGGTGCGGTTTATGCATGCCGCCGAGCCGCGATAGAGTTCGGCGGGATCGCGATGTCAGCCTTTATCGAAAGCCCGTATCCTTGCGCACATCATATCTGGCGAGTCCAAGCCGCGCAAATAAAAGGCCCCCAGGCGCCAAGCGTCGGGGGCCGTTTTGCTTTTTCGCGTTATGTTCAGTAGGGAATGTTCAAAGCGGTATCGATGTTCTGCAGGTCCAGCCGAATCTGCTGATTCAGGTCGTGCGGGTGGTAGAAACCGCGTTCGGCCATATAGTCGGCGATCGAGTGATGAAGGTCGATGGCCTCCTCGAGCTGCTTGGCCAATACCGCTTTGACTTCCGGCGTCGCGCATTCCGTGACGGCCATCGCGTAGTTCCGGACGCCGCTCTTGGCGCTCGTCAGCATATCCATCGCGATGACTTGGTCCGACAGGGGATTCATGCCCGTCATATACTCCAGGATCGGGTTCATGCGGCTTCAGCTCCCCTCATGCGATTTGGACAGGATGCCGCTCAGCTCTTGCAGCTGCCGCGTGGATACCTCTGCGTCGCGCTGCATGATCTGCTTCAGCTCGGGGTCGGACACGAGCGCTTGCATCGTCTTGGACTTCGTCATGCAGACCGTCTTGAACGCGGCGATCTCGTGGACCTCCAGCGTTTCGTGCAGGGCGTAGTTCCCGTTCATGTCGAGATTCCTCCTTGATCGAAGCCGTGGCTCACGACTTCAAGATGACTTTGATGCAGTTGTCCGTCTTCGTATCGAACGCTTCGTAGCCGCGCTTCGCCTCGCTAAGCGGGATCACGTGCGTGACGACGTCGCCCGGGTTGACCTTGCCCGAGGCGATCAGCTCGTACATATACGGCATGTAGTGGATGACAGGCGCCTGTCCGGAACGGATGTTCACGTTGCGCTGCATGATATCGCCGAGCGGAAATCCGTTGTAACGCCCGCCGTATACGCCGGTGATCTGGATCATACCGCCCTTGCGGACCGCCTGGGAGGCGATGATGATGGGACTCATCGTACCGCCCTGCAGCTTGAGGCCGCTTGCGAGGAATTCGAGATCGTTCATCTTTCCGTCCATGCCGACCGCATCGATGACGACGTCGGCGCCGCCCTTCGTGATTTCTTTGAGATAGCTGCCGGTATTCTGGTGCTGCTCGAAGTTCACGATCTCCACGTTGTTCGTACGCTTGGCATGCTCGAGGCGATAGTTGACGTAGTCGACCGCGATGACGCGCTTCGCTCCCTTCAGCCATGCGAATTTCTGCGCGAGCAGTCCGACCGGGCCGCAGCCCAGTACGATCACCGTGTCCCCGTTCTTCACGCCGGCGTTGTCTACGCTCCAATACGCCGTCGTCATCGCGTCGGCGATCAGGCACAGCTTTTCGTCCGGCTCCTCGCAACTCTCGGGAATTTTGAAGTGGGTGAAATTCGCGTACGGCACACGCAAATACTCCGCCTGCCCGCCGGGATATCCGCCGGTCGTGCCGGAATAGCCGAAGTAGGCGCCCATATCCCCATTATCGTTCGAATTGTCGCATTGGCTTTCGAGCTGGTTTTTGCAGTAGAAGCACTCGCCGCAGGCGATGTTGAACGGGATGATGACCCGATCGCCCTTCTTGAGCTTCGTGACGCCGGGGCCGACTTCTTCAACGATGCCCATCGGCTCGTGACCGATGACGTAGTTCTCCTGCAGGTTGGGGATCATGCCGTGAATGAGATGGAGGTCCGACCCGCAGATGGCCGTGCTCGTCATTTTGACGATCATATCGTCCGGTTTCTCGATCTTTGGATCGGGTACCTCTTTGACGACGACGTTTTTGATGCCCTGGTAAGTAACGGCCTTCATGCTTGATCACCCTTCATGTGCTCGTCCGGCGTCCTATCGAACATTCCTTTACGGCTCGTGTCGCCGGGGAACAGGTTCATCTGCCCGATCATGACCGTATTATTGGCCGACAGCTGGTCCAGCTGATATTGCTCGCTCAGCTCGTAGGGATGGAACCACTTTTTGCGCATCATGAGGTCAGTTATTTCCTGGTGCATGGCAATCCCCTGGCGGAGCTGGTTGCGCAGCAGCGTTCTGGCTTCCGGAGAAGTCGTTTCCGTCAAGGCGATCGCGGCGTTGCGGACGCCTTCCTTGGCGCGGAGCAGAAAGTCCATGGCAAACGTGGTATCCGCCATTTCAGGCATGTTGAGCGCATTGATCGGATCCAAATAATCTTGGTTCATTTCGGTTCCCCTTTAATTCAAGATGGGCGTGGGACGATTCTGAGGGACCTGCGTTTGGAAAGGGGCCTTCGCGTAGAGCGCTTGAATCTCGGCGATGGCCTGCGTGGATTGGACGACATCTTTTTGCATCAAGTCTTTGAGCTCCTGGTCGAATACGAGGCCTTGCATGAGTTTGGACTTCGCCAGGCAGAGCGTCTTGAAGTTGAGCGCTTCGTGAAGCTCCATCGATTCGTGCGGCGCCAAGGTGCTTTGCTTATTCATCGCGCGATCGTCTCCTTCGGGTTGGCATTAACGGAAATAGCTTCTCCGGCCCTTGGGGGATTATGCGGTACGCAAAAACCAGCTAATGTTTGTCAACCCTATGTGGTTGGATTGCGGCATCGTTATTGCTATACTGTTTTTGAACTAACACAAAGAAGCCTCCGTTGGCGCGGATGCTTCTGGGTGAATATGGAATTTAGGCTTTGTAGGGCTCGCCTTTTACGAGGATGGCATGGACGTGATGCAAAAGCTTGTTGGCGCAAGCGATCACGACTACCTTGTAGGGCTTGCCCTCTTTCCTTTTCTTGTCGTAATAGGCTTTTAGCCGTTCGTTTACACCCTTTCTAAGCCCGCACTGCACAGCGACATACAGCGCT
>NZ_FOKE01000005.1 GCF_900112065.1 Cohnella sp. OV330 | reverse complement strand
GGTAATGGCGGAGGGGTCCCACGCGTACCCATCTCGAACACGACCGTTAAGCCCTCCAGCGCCAATGGTACTTGGACCGCAGGGTCCTGGGAGAGTAGGACGTCGCCAGGCCGAGCAGCACAATTTCATATATTCCCTGATAGCTCAGTTGGTAGAGCACTCGACTGTTAATCGAGTTGTCACAGGTTCGAGTCCTGTTCGGGGAGCCATCATGGAGAGATGTCCGAGTTTGGTCGAAGGAGCACGATTGGAAATCGTGTAGGCGTCACAAGCGTCTCGAGGGTTCGAATCCCTCTCTCTCCGCCAGTTACTTACTTGCATGCGGCCCGTTGGTCAAGCGGTTAAGACACCTCCCTTTCACGGAGGTAACGGGGGTTCGATTCCCCCACGGGTCACCATCTTTACCAAGCCTGAATCAAAAATATTTTGGTAAAGGGCTTGCATGAATAAGGCGATATCGGTTATGATATGAAACGTCGCCAAAATAGTAAGACTTGCTTACGACGCGGGGTGGAGCAGCCCGGTAGCTCGTCGGGCTCATAACCCGAAGGCCGCAGGTTCAAATCCTGCCCCCGCAACCAACTTTATCCCGGAGTTATCCGAGATCCCACATGGAGCTGTGGTGTAGAGGCCTAACATGCCTGCCTGTCACGCAGGAGACCGCGGGTTCGAATCCCGTCAGCTCCGCCATTTTCTTTCTTCGAAAGATTGTAAAATGGCTCGGTAGCTCAGTTGGTAGAGCAGAGGACTGAAAATCCTCGTGTCGGCGGTTCGATTCCGTCCCGAGCCACCATCTGAGTAATGCCTTATGTATACGCCGTTGTAGCTCAATTGGTAGAGCAACTGACTTGTAATCAGTAGGTTGGGGGTTCAAGTCCTCTCGACGGCACCATTTGTTTTACAGTCATGGAGGATTAGCGAAGTGGCCAAACGCGGCAGACTGTAAATCTGTTCCTTCGGGTTCGGTGGTTCAAATCCATCATCCTCCACCAGTTTTACCTTAACATTATAGGGGCATAGTTTAAAGGTAGAACAGCGGTCTCCAAAACCGTTAGTGTGGGTTCAATTCCTGCTGCCCCTGCCAATGAAACTTGGTAATATGGCGACCGTGGCGAAGTGGTTAACGCATCGGTTTGTGGATCCGACACTCGGGGGTTCAATTCCCCTCGGTCGCCCCATCTTTACCTTACTGGGGATTAGCCAAGCGGTAAGGCAACGGACTTTGACTCCGTCATTCCTAGGTTCGATCCCTAGATCCCCAGCCATTTTGCGGAAATAGCTCAGTGGTAGAGCATCTCGTTGCCAACGAGAAGGTCGCGGGTTCGAATCCCGTTTTCCGCTCCATCTAAGTTCTTGGCGCCATAGCCAAGTGGTAAGGCAGAGCTCTGCAAAAGCTCTACCCCCAGTTCGAGTCTGGGTGGCGCCTCCAACTTCATATTCGCGCCCTTAGCTCAGCTGGATAGAGCGTTAGACTACGAATCTAAAGGCCAGGAGTTCGAATCTCTTAGGGCGCGCCATTTTTTTATTTTAAACCAAATTTTAATATGCCGGTGTGGCGGAATGGCAGACGCGGCGGACTCAAAATCCGCTTCTCGAGAGGGAGTGGGGGTTCGAGTCCCTTCACCGGCACCATAACAACGAATTCAAGAAATCTATGATTTCTTGTTTTTTATTTTTAATAGAAAATGCAGGTTGAGACAGGCGATCGGAGGAGCGATCGTCTGTTTTTTAATAGAAGCGGATTTGCGGCGAATTGTCGCATTTGGATGCAAAGTAGTATAATAAGTTATACTTGAAACAACCGCTCGACATCATCGGAATTCATACTCGGGAGGTTTGGCATGCCGGACAAGCGTGATGTTCTCAACAGGAACAATGTGACCGTAAAAGGAAATGGCGACAAGGTGATTGTCTTCGCGCACGGATTCGGTTGCGATCAGAGCATGTGGAGATTTGTCGCCCCTTCCTTTGAGGACCAATGGAAGATCGTATTGTTTGACTTCGTGGGTTCTGGAGACTCGGACAAGAACGCTTATGATCCCGTTCGTTACAGCGATTTGTCAGGATACGCAGCGGACGTGCTGGAAATATGCGAAGCGTTGGAGCTTGAAAATGTGGTCTATGTCGGACATTCGGTCGCAGCATTAATCGGCATTCTTGCTTCGATACAGTCTCCGGCGATGTTCGAGCAGCTTGTACTGATCGGACCGTCTCCTCGATATATAAACGATTTGCCGGATTATATCGGCGGATTTGAGCGCGAGGATATCGAAGGATTGCTGGGACTCATGGCTTCCAACTACAAGCAATGGTCGGGTTACCTGGCACCGGTCATCATGGGGAATTCGGACCGTCCGGCTCTCGCAATGGAGTTGGAAGAAAGCTTCTGTAAAGTGGACCCGGAGATTGCGGGCATTTTCGCTAGAGCGACCTTTCTATCGGACTACCGGTACGTACTGCCGAAGGTGGAGACCCCTACTCTTATCATGCAGTGCACGGAGGATGTGATTGCACCGTTGGAAGTAGGCGCCTATATGCATCAGAAGATCCGCGGCAGTTCATTTCGAATGATGGAGGCGACCGGTCATTGCCCTCATGTCAGTCATCCGGATGAGACCATCGCTCTTATATCCGAATATCTCCGTGAAGTATATGCCGGGATAGATAAGGTCGCAGGAGCTTGAGCGCACCGGTTACGAACGATGGGTATGGGGGCGTCTCGACGGTAGGTCGGCTCCTACTCATGCAGGATGATCTCATTCAGGAAGCCGATGAGGCGTTTTGCAGATTGTTCGGCTTTACGCCGCATGCGCTGACAGGCATCCGATTCGAATCGATCTTAACGAGAGCAAGTCAGATCCTGTACCAGCTTCATTTCAGCCCGAGTCTACGTCTTAACGGCAAGGTCGAAGAGGGCCGATTTACATTAAAATCGGGCAGGGCCGAGACCGTAAAGATTGTCGTCGCTGCAATCGCAATTCAGGAAGGGAACGAGGCGTGTTATGAGCTGCTCATCTGTCAAGATCGGTAGGCTGCGCCGCGTTCACCGCTACATAATGCAATCGTTCAGAGACAGCCCACGGCTGTCTTTTTTAATTAATGCGAATGTTCTAGGCAGGGATCCAAGCCAGGCGAAGCAATATGCCGAATCGACGCACACGCGTTACGAATCTCTTATACCAGCGAGTACAATTTCTTCGGTCGAAGGAATTGACGCTTGAAGGTAAAGTAGCGACTGAAGTAAGCAAATAAGTTTTACCCTTGTTAAGTTAGTCACAGCGCAGCTGCGCCCCCTTGCCTATAATGAAGCAAAGAAGCCGGCCGAAGCTGGATAGGCCTCGTGCGGCAGCAGCTTAGGGGGCGTTGGCATGGATTATGTGAAGCCGAGTCAGATGTTGGAGAGCTTGATTGCATTGGGGGAAGCAAAATCCAAGTTGCCTGTGACGCAAAAGCTCGTTCGGAGCGGATTGGCCGGCGCGATACTCGGATGCGCGACGACCCTGGCCTTCACCGCTTCCGTACAGACGAACCTGCCGATCGCCGGCGCCGTCCTGTTTCCCGTCGGCTTCGTCCTTATCCTGCTGATGGGCTTGGAGCTCGTAACCGGGAGCTTCGCGGCGCTTCCGCTGGCCGTGCTTAAAGGACGGACGAGCGCGGGCAAAATGGCCTCGAGCTTCGCATGGGCGCTCATCGGGCACGTAATCGGCGCGGGACTATACGCGGCGTTGTACACGATGGCTGTCACGAAGATGGGCCACGATATGAGCAACCCGCTCGTGCAAGCGGTCATCTCGGCGGCGGAAGGCAAGACGAATGCCTATAGCCATCTGGGCGCCGACGGCTGGATGCTGGCTTTCGTCAAGGCGATGCTCTGCAACTGGATGGTCGCGCTCGGCGTTATCATGAGCTTGTCCTCCACGTCGACGATCGGAAAGATCGCGGCGATGTGGATGCCGATCCTGCTGTTTTTCGGACAAGGCTTCGAGCACTTGATCGTCAATATGTTTCTCTTGCCTGCGGGCCTCATGCTTGGCGCTAACTACTCGTTTGCTGACATACTCGTGTGGAACTGGATTCCGGTATTGTTGGGCAACTTTGCGGGCGGAACGATATGTACGGGATTGCTGTTCTACCTGGCCCATCGGGAGAGAACTGCGGAAGCCGGCAGCATAGATGGTTTGCCGCGATAACGGGCACGGAAATCCGCGACACCGCATAGCGAACAGGAAGAGGGCCGGAATCCACATTCCGGCCCGTTTATATTCAACCCGTATCCAGACTTCGAAGCCTGTACTGCATAAAGCGGCCAGCAAAGGACGAGTCCGATAGCAAGGCGGCATTTCCGAATCCCGTAGGAACCGATGCAGCAAGCCAGTGCTTTAAGTGTGCACATGGGGCGGCACTTTTTTACCCTTGTCGCCTCGTTTAGGCGAGCGCCAGTTTTTGACTTTTTTCCAGGCATTCGTGATGGAGTGCGTATACTTTTTGCATTCCGGCTTGTTCTTGCCTTCACGGTCGAATGCGAGCGTCGCGTTGACCTCGCCGCCCAGCACGACGATGATACTGCTGATGTAGAGCCAGGTGAGCAGTACGATAATGCCGCCCAGACTGCCGTACGTTTTCGTATAGTTGGCGAAGTTGCTGACGTAAAAAGCGAACAGTCCCGATGCGACAATCCAGCCGATCGTTGCTACGAGCGCGCCCGGAAGAACTTCTTTGAATTTCAAATGCCGGTTGGGCACGTACTTGTACATGGCGGTGAACACGAGCGCGATGATGGCGATCGGAATGACGAACTGCGCCACGGACCATACTTCATCGAAAAAGTCGGGAAGCGCGAACGTCTTGAAAATCCATTCTCCGAGCCAGCGGCCGAATACGAGCAAGGCCAGGCTGCTGAAGATAACGAGCGTGAGGACGAGCGTCACGATGACCGACAAGCCCTTAACCTTCCAGAACGGGCGGGTCTCCGGCTCGTCGTAGGCTTTGTTCAGCGCCCGGATGATGGCGTTGATGCCGCTCGAGGCCGACCACAGCGAACCGATGATCCCGAAAGACAGCAGTGCGCCGCTGCGATTTTCTTGTATGTTTTTGATCCAATCTACAAGCACCTGGCTGTTCGATTGCGGCAGCACCTTGTTCAAGGCATCCAGCAGGTCCCAGGTCGTAAACGGCGTGAAGCCGATCAAGGCGATAAGGAAGATCATGAAAGGAAATATCGCCAGGATTAAGTAATAGGTCAACTGGGCGCCCATCGCGGGCACTTCGTCATCCTGAAAGCGGCAGTACAAATTTTCGGCAAAGCGCAGCGTCTTCTTTTTCGTTTTTTTGTCCATCGTCCTTTCCTCCTTGCCTGGGTAAGGAATCGACCGCCGTAACGCTAGCGCGACGACGGTCGAACGCGATTCGCAGACGCGGGAAAATCAGGATTGCTGCGCCAGCTTCACGAGCATATGCGCAAGCTTGTGCCGTTCGTCCTGATCGCCGACTTTCCACAATTCCTGCAGCAGATTTTCCTCGGCGTTGCGGGGATCCTCATGCTCGGCCAGATAGTCCGCGACCTTCTCCGCGACCTGCGCGAGCTGCTCCTCGGAGAGACCCAGCGATTCGCCAAGGGCGATTCGCCTGTTCAGATAGCTTTTGAACGAATCGAAGTTGCGGAGGATCTCGTCCTTTTTCGGTGCGTCGATCCTGGAGATGGTATCGCCCACCTTGGACGTATCGACTTGCTCTTCCTTATCGATGATATGCGGGGACTCGCTCATTTTGAATGCCTCCTTTGAAAGTTAATGTCATTGTGCGCTATCCGTCGGATATTCTATCCGTACCGACGCTAGGTCGCGGGTAGGAAGCCTGCCCGGGCTACTTCCTATTGTCCAACTTGACCGCCGATGAAACCGAAGTACAATGAGGAAATGGGAAGGGGCGAGGAACGGATGCGCGTAGTGGATGGCGAATGGCTGGAGCGGCACAGCCGGTTGCTCATGGACAGTTACCTCAATTTAACAGGGAAATCGTTGATTGTTGCGGAGTCGGAGCCGCGCGCGGCTGAGCTGCTGTACGAAGCGCCGTTCGCATTGTTGTCTCACGGGACGGAGTCGGATCCGGTGCTGAACTACGGCAACCGAACCGCGCTGTCGCTATGGGAAATGAGCTGGAAGACGTTTACCGAGATGCCTTCCAGGCTGACGGCGGAGCCTCTGGAGCAGAGCGTCCGGGAAGCCTTTATGGAGAATGTCAGGCAAAAAGGATATTCCGACGGATACGAAGGCGTCAGAATCTCGGGCAGCGGCAAGAGGTTCCGCATCGAGCAAGCCGTGGTCTGGAACCTGATAGACGAAAAAGGCGTGTACCGAGGCCAGGCGGCGATGTTTCCAAGCTGGACTTGGCTATAAGAAAGGCTCGGCCCTGGATGACGGGACCGAGCCTTTATCAATAGGAATCAGAGGGCGCTGCCGCCGAACAAAAATCGCTTTTCCCAGGTCGTGCCGTCGATCGTGTCGATACGTACGCCGCCGCTGTCCTTCGAATAAGTTTGCAGCATCTTGCCGTCCCCCAGGTACAATGCAACATGGGTAATTTCCGCATTCGACTTGACCGAATCGCCGTAAGCCGAAACCGACGTGCCGCGATAGGACATGAAGAACATCAGATCTCCTCGTTTAAGCGCCCGCCAATCGCTCGAGAAGGCACCTTTATTCTTGACATAAACGCCTTGGCCGCGCGAATCCGAAGGCAGCTCGATTCCCGCAGCATGGGAGAAAATCCATTTGACGAAGTCCGAGCAGTCGAACGTCGCGTCGGTGCTCCTGTCGGAACCGTATTCGTAAGGCGTTCCTATATAATGCATGCCTTCTGGAATAATCCGTTCAATGTCGGATGCCGAAGCGGTCGGACTGCCGGCTGAAGCATCGGTCGCGGGCGCCGTGCCTTCTGAAGTCCAAGCGGAGCCGATGTCAGGCGCATCGGCGGCAGAAGCGTAAGCAGCCGGCAGAGCCGTCCATACAGCCGAAGCCGCGAGCAGGCCGGCAGCCCCGATCATCAAGCGTTTGCGTAACATCCAAACACCTCCCGTACATGGTATAGACAACGCTAACATAGACAGAAGGCCAAAGGTACCCCGCAAAACTTGGCACCTTGAGACCGTGATGGCCCCCGACTGCAGTCCAGGGCCAATTCCGTGCGCGGGTCCGTTATCCGGCGGCGTCCTAACGTTTACAATGAGTTTGTGAGGTAAAGCAAACAGGAAACGACGCAAAGGGGTGAGACGAGTTGAAAAAGAACAGTGGTTGGGCAGTGGTGCTGATCGCGTTGGGCGTGCTTTTACTCTTCGGAAAGCTGGGTCACTTGGTCGGATGGATCATCGGACTGCTCATTCCGATCGCGATCATCGGTCTCGGCGTGATGGCTTGGCGCAACGGTTACAGGCTGATCGGCATCGTCATCGGCATCATCGGCGGCTTCATGCTCCTGGGCAAGCTGTCGGTCGTGATCTTCTGGGTCGCGGCGATCGGGCTGATCGTGCTGGGCATATCGATGCTGAACGGCAAAACGGGTCGTACCCGCAGATGGTAAGCAAAGGAGGTTATCCATAACAATGAGCGTAGTCAAACGAGTGCGGGATATAACGGTCGCAACGCTGAACGAAAGGCTGGACAACGCGGAGGACCCCGTTAAACTCATCGATCAGTTCCTCTGGTCGACGCATCAAGAAATCTGCCAGTGCGAGGTGCTGCAGCGGCAATACGCCGCCCACACCGACCAGATGCACAAGCAGCTGAAGGACGCGCAGCTATGGGCGCAGCGCCGCGAGGAACAAGCTCTGACCGCGCTGAAGGCAGGCGAGGAGAACGCCGCGAAGCTGGCGCTCGCCGACAAGGTCGCCCATGAAGAACGGTCGGAGCGCTATCAAGGCTTGTACGAGCAAAGCCGCGGCGAGCTGCTGGAGCTGGAGCAGCTGCTGCAGGAGCTGCGGGACGAATACCGCAGCGTGTACGACCGCAGGCAGTTCTATATCGCCCGCATGGAGTCGCTGAAGCTGCAACAAAGGCTGAACGCCCGCTTCGCACCCGGGAGCGCCGATCCGTCGCAAATGCTGCGCAAGGTGGACGACCGGCTGACGGACATGGAGCTGGAGACCAAGAGCCTCAGAGATTTGCGGCGCATGGGCCAGGAACTCGTCTACCAGGCCGGCACGGTGGTCTCCCAAGCCGTGGACCGCGAGCTGCAAAATCTGAAGCGCAAGCTGGAACAAGGAGGGTAAACGATGCGCAAGCTGTACCGATCGACCCGCGACCGCAAGCTGTTCGGGGTGTGCGCGGGACTCGCCGACTACCTCGGCGTTGACGCGACGCTGCTGCGAATCCTGCTCGTCATCGTGACTGTCTTCTCCGGCGGCACCGTGCTGTTCGTCTATATCATCGCCGGGTTCATCATTCCCCGCGATTCGGACTTCGGCGGCGGCAGCGCCTTCGGCGGTCCGCATGCCGGCCATGGCGGCTGGGCGCCGCCTCCCCAGCAAGGCGGCTGGACGCCTCCGCAACAACGTCCGCCGGCTCCGCCCGCTTCCTCCTGGAACGCCGGCGGCGCATGGCCCGGTCCCGGTCCTGCCGCACCGGCAGCCAAGCCCGCTCCGCAGACGGCCGTTCCGTCGTCGCAAGCGGCATCGACGCTCGACGCGATGATGGAAGATATCGAGAAGAAGGCGCTGAAGAAGGAAATCGAAGAACTGAAGGCCCGCATCACCAAATTTGAACAACAATCGAAGGGAGAATAATACAATGGGCGTATTTCAAAGAATGAAGGACATGACGAAGGCATCGGTGCACGAGCTGCTGGACAAACTGGAAGACCCGGTCGTGATGCTCAACCAATATATTCGCGACATGGAAGTGGAGATTCGCGACGCCGAAGTGACGGTAGCGCGCCAGATGGCGGCAGAACGCCGGCTGAAGCAGCGTCTTGACGAGGCGGTTCGCATCTCCGCGGAGCGCATCGGCCAAGCCGAGCAAGCGCTGCTCTCCGGCAACGAGGGCATCGCCCGCAAGCTGCTCGAAGAGAAGGTCTACTACGAAGGCCAGGCAAACAGCCTGCAAGAGCTGCATACCCAAGCGAGCGCGCAAGTCGCCGAGCTGACCGGCCAGCTGCACGAGATGAAGGAAGAATTCTATAAGCTGCGCAACAAGCGCAACGAGCTCGCCGCCCGCGCCCAAATGGCCAAGGCGCGCAAACAGCTGGCGCAAACGAGCCAGACGCACACGATCGAGAGCGGCAACGCTTCCCGCGGCTTCTACCGGATGGAAGAGAAAATCCTGCAGTTGGAAGCCGAAGCCGATGTCGCCCGCCTGCCTGGCGCGCCGTTCGGCGGCGTGTCCGTCGCATCGTCCTCCGTCGATCCGGCCAAAGCCATGAAGGTCGACCAAGAGCTGGCCGCGCTGAAGAGCCGCATCGCGCCTCCGTCCGCATCGGCCGAATAAGGAACGTCGACTGGCGGCATTCACGCCGCAGGAAACATGTGGTATGCTAGCAAGGATGCTCGCCGAAGGCCATAACGGACGATCCCGTCCGTTATGGCTTTATCCGCGATAATGAGGCAACAGGCCGCAGCACAGACGATCCTACGGAGAGGAGGCGGCCGGTATGAAAAACCTGAACTTGTCCAAAAAGTCGCTGGTGTTCATCGCCGCCGGACTCTATCTGGCCGTCGGCGCCATCGCGGGGTTCGCGACGGTTAACGCGGCCATCCTGCTGTGGCTGGGCATCGAGCGCTATCGGCAGGACCGAAGCCGGTTGTCGGTCGCGGTCATCGCCGTCAGCGCCATCGTGCTGGTCGTCAACCAGATCGGACTCGTGCTCGCGATCGGACTGATCCTCGCGGCGATCTACTTTTTGCGCGTGCGGCCGTCCGACCGCGTCGGCTTCGTCAGCAGGCCAAGGCTCATCCTCAACATGAGGCAGGACCGGCCCGGCTGGGTACTTCGTTCGATGGGCTGCTGGCATCTGTACGGCGAGGTCAGGCTGGACCTGACCGGCGCGGTGCCCGAGGAAAACGCGACGAACGTCGTCTTGCAAGGCATCGTCGGCGATATCGAGATCGTCGTCCCCGAGGACTACGGGGTGCAGGTCGAGGCCAACGTGCTGCTCGGCCAGGTGACGATCGACGGTCAAGGCGACGGCGGCATGATGCGGCGCATGTCGTGGAGCTCGCCGGGCCTCGCGCGTCAGGATCAGCAGATCAAGCTGCAATTCAACTATATCGTCGGCAACATTCGCATTAGGCCGATCTGAGGAGGAGCGAACAATGGTCTGGCGTCATATCGGCGAAGCTGTTCTGTTCTCCCTCGGGATCGGCTTCGTCGTCATTTACCTGTTGGAAAGCCAGGGCCTCGCGGCTCCGTTCGAGTCCTGGTCGACCGTCATCACCTTCGGCCTCACCGCAGTCGGCGTCCTCATCGTAGCGGGCGTCGGCTTCGGTCTGTTCAGAAGCCTGCCTACGCGCAGCCGCATCGAGCAGATGCGGCATACGCTGCTGCTGATGGAGCGGGGCAGCCCGGTGCAGCCGCAGCCGAACATGGGCAAGGACGAGATCGGGCTGCTCGCCGAACAGCTCGTTCGCTTCAGCCGCAAGTGGGAAGAGCAAGTCGCCTCGCTGCAGCGTCTGTCGACCAACAATACCGAGCTTGCGGCCAAGGCGCGCATGAGCGCGGTCGTCGAGGAGCGGCAACGGCTCGCGCGCGAGCTGCACGACGCGGTCAGTCAGCAGTTGTTCGCCATCTCCATGACGGCTACCGCCGTCGGGCGGACGATGGACCAGGACTTCGAGCGGGCAAGGCGGCAGATCGCCCTCATCGAGGAGATGTCGTCGGTCGCGCAGTCCGAGATGAGGGCGCTGCTGCTGCACCTGCGCCCCGTCCATCTGGAGGGCAAGCGGCTGTCCCAGGCGGTGCCCGAGCTGGTGAAGGAGATGCGGACCAAAGTCGACATCGATATCTCGCTCGATATGGACGAAGACCTGCCGCTCAACAAAGGCATCGAGAACCATCTGTTCCGCATGGTGCAAGAAGCGCTGTCCAACACGCTCCGTCACGCCCGCGCGAACAAGATGGACATCGCCTTACATAGAAGAGGAGACACCGTCAGACTGGCGATCCGGGACGACGGCGTCGGCTTCGATCTCAACCAGGAGAAGAAGCATGCTTCTTACGGGATCGTCAGCATGGAAGAACGGGTGAACGAGCTCGGCGGTTCCCTGAACATCGCCAGCGCGCCCGGCAAGGGCACGCGCATCGAGATCCGGGTGCCGATCATGACGGAAGAGAGAGGGTGGGAAGATGGCGGAGCAACAGCCGATCAAAGTGCTGCTGGTCGATGATCACGAGATGGTGAGAATCGGACTGGCCGCCGTGCTGGGGACCGAAGAAGGTATCGAAGTGGTGGGAGAGGCCGGCAACGGCCAAGACGGTCTGCGGCTCGCAAAAGCATATGACCCGGACGTCGTGCTGATGGACCTGGTCATGGAAGGCATGGACGGCATCGAGACCACGCGCCGTCTGCTCGAGCAGCAGCCGGAGTGCCGCGTCATCGTACTGACGAGCTTTCTCGACGACGAGAAAATGTATCCCGTCATCGAGGCGGGCGCGTTCAGCTACCTGCTCAAGACGTCGAGGGCGAGCGAGATCGCGGACGCGATCCGGGCTGCGGCCCGCGGTCAATCCGTGCTCGAGTCGCAGGTCGCCTCCAAGATGATGAACCGGTTCAGACGGCCTGCGCAGACCGAAGCCCAGCCTCACGAGGAACTGACGGACCGGGAGATGGAAGTGCTTCAACTGATCGCGCAGGGCAAGTCCAATCAAGAGATCGCGGACGAGCTGTTCATCGGCATCAAGACGGTAAAGTACCATCTCACCAATATGTTCAGCAAACTCGGCGTCGAGGATCGTACCCAAGCGGCGATCTACGCGCACCGCAACGGGTTGGCCGAATAGCCTGCCATCCGAAAACAAAGAAGCCGCATGAACCGCGCCACGTGCGCTGCATGCGGTTTTTTAATGCTCAAATGCGCGCCTCAAGTTCGAAGTTCGACCGTGATCGACAATTTTTTTTATTTTCTGACGGTAAATATTACCTTGCGTTAACGATTCAGGACTACAATAGGTAAGAAGCAGGTTGTCAGCGGAGGCGGCTACCATGAGCAAATGGGTAAAAAGTCTACTGAATCCGGCATGCATCAGGACGATCGTCGGAGGCTCCCGCGAGGGAAACGTCGGCATGCTGGCAGGGCGGCTTGGTCCCGACAGAGCGACCTGGCCGAAGAAAAAGCTGAAGCATTGGATGGAAGGCCGTTCCCAGATCCTATGGGGCTGGCAAGGAGAGCGTCTGCTGCTGCTGGCCGTGCGGCTGCCGGAAGACGAAAACCGGCGGAAAGCCGTCCGGCCCGAACTCGAGGCGCAGCTTCGCGGCATCGTCGCAGAGGATATGGGTGACGATGCCGCGATCGGCTTCGGCTATATCCTGCTGCCTCCGAGAGCCCAGGGACACAGCGCCGAGCAGCTGCTCCTGGAGGGCATGCTGGAGGCCGGCGCGCTCGCGTACAAATCGCTGTCGGAAGCCAAAGCCAGAGTTCCGGAGCCGTCAGTGAAGCCGTCGAAAAAGACGGCAGATGCCAAAGCGGCCGAACCGTGGTCGGAGGGCGAGCCGGGACTCACGGTCGGACGGCTAGCGACCGCGATGGCGGCCATGCCCCCCGAGACGCCGGTCTCGGCCGCCGCCGAGTGGTTCGAGGAACAGCCGGACAGCCACAGCATCGTCGTCGTGATCGCGGGACAGCCGCGCGGACTGATCACGCGGGACCGGCTGAACCGGATGTTAGCGTCCAAGTTTGGCATGCCGCTGTATTGGAACCGGACGATCGACAAGATCATGGAGAACGCGCCGCTCGTCGCGGATGCGGACATGCAGGTGGAAGCCGTCGCCCGTCTGGCCATGGATCGTTCGGACTCGCAGCTTTACGATACGGTCATCGTAACCGAGCAGGGCAGGTATGTAGGCGGCGTCACCGTCAAGGCGCTGCTCGAATCGTTCGCTTCGCTGCAAGCCGAAGCGGCGCGGCGCGTGAACCCGCTTACGGGACTGCCTGGCGGGGATATCATCCGCCGGGAGATCGAAGCCCGCATCAAAATGCGCAAGCCGTTCAGTGTTTATTACGCGGATCTGGATTATTTTAAATGGTTCAACGACAGCTACGGCTATAGCGCCGGGGACGATATGATCCGTTATACGGCTTCCGTGCTCGACGGGGGCCTGAACCAGGAGGACGGAAGCGATCATTTCCTGGGCCATATCGGGGGAGACGACTTTATCTCGATCAGCGACCGTCCCGATCCCGAAGCGCGCTGCCGCGCCTTCATCGACCGGTTCCACGCCGGCGTCGATCCGATGTACGGCACGGCTCGCCCGACGACGGTGCTGGACAGGCATGGCGGCGCGGTTCAGCAGCCTGGCGTATCGCTGTCGATTGCCGTTATCCGTTGGGACGGTTCGGGGACCGTCAGTCACGAGGAACTGTCGCGATTGGCCGCGGCATGCAAGAAAAAAGCCAAAGAACTGCCGGGAAGCGCGTACGCCGTCATCGAGGCGTTCGCAGCAACATACGAAGAACGGGCATAAGACGGCTGAAGGAGGAGACACGATGGCGTTGGGAACGTATCCGGGGCCGGGCATTTCCAGGGTAGCGGACAGAGAGGCGGCCCTGCTGTACTTCTATTGGAGCGGCGCTGCGGGGAGCGCAGCTTCGCTAGTGGAGGCGAGGTGGAAAAAGAGGGCGGAGGAGCTGCTCCAGGAAAGCTTCTCGGAGTCGGCCATGCCGTACGCGGCGAAGTGGCTGCATAACGACCTGATGCTCTTTTTCTGCGCGGCCAAGCAGGAGGAGCCGGGCCGCTTCAGACGCGAGCTGATGCTGTCCGCGAGGATGTACAAGCAGCGGCTGCTGGAGCCGGCGCTGACGGAGGAGCTGCCCGGCATGCCGTCGCTTCGCGCAGGCTGCGCGTTCGGCGAATTCAAGCGAGGAGAGGCGACCGGGCGCAAGCTGCATGAGATGGCGCGTGAGGCGATGCAGAGCGGGCAGCACGAGGACGCGCTGGACGACGCGCTCCGGCTCGGCGAATTGGAGCGGCTGCTGGAAAATCAGGCGCTGCGTTCCGTCTATCAGCCGATCGTGGACATTCGCGAGCGTCGGCCGTTGGGTTACGAGGCGCTGTCGAGGCCGATGGACTCCGACGTCTTTAGCGGGCCGCTGCCGTTGTTCGAATTCGCGGAACGCGCAGGCAAGGATTATGCGCTCGACCGCCTTGCCAGGGAGCGGGCCATCTCGGGCAGCGCCGGCCTCGCGAAGGAGCAGAAGCTGTTCTTGAACCTGTCTCCCCGCATCATCGACGCGCCGCAGTTCGCGCCCTGGAAGACGCTGGCGCTGCTCGAGTCGCACGGGCTGACGCCGGATCAGGTCGTCTTCGAGATCACGGAGCGATCGAGCATCCGGGACTTCGGTTCGGTGCAGCGCGTGCTGGCGCATTACCGGAGCCAAGGCTATAAGATCGCCATCGACGATGTCGGGGCTGGTTACTCCTCCTTGCTGTCGATCGTCGAGCTGAGACCGGACTTCATCAAGGTGGACCGATCGATCGTCAGCGGCTTGCATGCGGATACGTTCAAAGAACATATGCTCGGCACGCTCGTCGAAGCCGCCGACCGAATGGGCATCGGACTGATCGCCGAGGGGGTGGAGACGCAGCAGGAGCTGGACAAGCTGGTCTCGATGGGGGTTCCTTATGCCCAAGGTTACCTGCTCGGCCGGCCGGGACCGATGGCTGACGATCGGCGTTAACAAGCGCGGATCCTCAAGTCAATATTAAAGTGCAAAGATCGAATACCGTCACCGGGAGTGACGGTATATTTATTATCAGACCAGGGCCGGGGACTCGTCTGGCATTCGTGCGAACTGTCACTAGCTGCAGCTACTTTAGCTACGGGTAGCATTCGCTTTCGAAGGAGACGGCGACCGTGGCGTAGAAGAATTAATGTGAGACGTTGCGAAGGCGATTGGAGAAAGGTAGGGCTGGCTGGCTGGCGGGCTATCGTGCTCGACTTGGAAGTTTATGCAGGCGGCAGAGCCTTTGAACCGTATCCCCTTGCGTCAGGAAGCGGTCTTCATTCGCAGTTCGCGGCGTTTAAACGATATCCCCTTCGAACAGGGACATGAGACCAACGTGGGGGAAGGCATCGGTTATTATCTGATTTCGATCAAGTTGGTTCCTGTGCGAAAGGGATATCGTTAAAAGAAGAGGAAAGAAGCTTTGCCTGATTGAAAGGGAAACTGTTCAAACGAGTAAAACAGCTCTACCTGAGCGAAAGGGATACCGTTCAAACAGCGCAGCCCAGAGTCCCGAATCCGCTCGGCGGAGATTAACCAGTAATGGGGAGCGTGCGAAGCGTGACGGAGATGAAATCGCGATTGGCGGAAGTGCGGCTGAAGGCGGCGACTGCTGCCTGGTCGGAGCCGCTGCTGGATAGCGGATTGTGGACGCATGGGGATATCAGGAACAATTTTTACGCGGCGTCGGCCCTGTTCGCGATCTGCGGCGATCCGGAAGTCGAGGCTCCCTGCGACCGGCAGGCGGGCAAAGAACTGGCGTCCGGCGTACTGCTGAAGGTACTGGCGCTTCAAGATGGAGATCCCGGCAGCGCCACATACGGCCATTGGCCGCTTGGCCTGCACCCCGAGCCTCGGCTAGCGCCGATCAATCCGCTGCCCGCCGAGCTGATGGGCTGCCTCTTGATCTGGTTCGCGGACCGCTATGGCGCGGAGATGGAGCAGACGCTCGCCCAGGCTGTCGCGAAGGCGATCGACAGACTGTACGGCAGCGCCTACTACCGGGTCGCGCAGCGGACCTTCGGCCATCACGAGGCCAAGTATACGGCCACGAAGCTGCTGCTCGGCGATCGATATGAAGATTCGGAGCTATTGGAAGCGGGTTTACGCGACCTGCGCTTGACCCTGGCGCGCGTGAGGGCGCAAGGCATGGCGGAATACGGCGCCCTGCCGTGGTTCTGGCACTGGGTTCAAGCGTTCGTGTGCGTCAAAGACGTTGTAAAGGACCCGGCCGTCCGTTCGGAGGCCGCCGAACTGCTGGATGCGCTCTGGACTTATCGCGCGCGGCATTATCTGGGCGGTGCCTGGGCGGGAGGGCGAATGCGCAGCCTGCCTGCCGACCTGCCGCGAGATGGCAATGTCGCCTTCGATTATGTGCAATTCGGCGACTTCGCGCTGCCGGATTCGCTGCCGCGGGTCGAATATGCGGGCTTCCTGTTGCACGAGGCGCCGGCAACCGCCAGGCAGGCGGCGTTGGATCGGTCCGCGACAACGGAGACGAAGCGGCGTATCCATCCTGTGGGCGAAGCGCGGGCGCCGCTGCATAGCTATTTATTCCGCACGAGCGGATTCGCGGTCGGCGGCCTGCTCGAACGGGCGGCCGAGTTCGACAACGAGCAGCATCGCTGGGAAGTGACGTTGCCGCTCTCCGCCGTCGAGGGCGCGAACAGGCTCTACTTTTTCCCGTGCGGAGACGGGTATTCGCCGGGCGATCCGCGTCATGCGTCGGAAGGCGGAGAAACGTTTTTTCACCGCGCGACGGCGATCGCGCTGTACCCGAAGGCGGAAGCAGGAATAGCAGGCATCCTGCCGAAGGGCGAGTGGATCTTCCGGGAAAGAGCGTGGTTCGGGTACGCGTCCGGCGTGCTGCTGACTGTTTATCTGTTCGGGGACTGCAGGGCGGTCGAGTCGGCGAGCCGCTTTGACTGCGAGGGCGCACCCGGCCGTCACGGCTTCGTCGTCGAGTCGGCCGACGCGGGGCAGGCGGCGAAGCGGTTGGGCATCGTCGCTCAGAGCATCGGTCCCAATGGTTTGCTGCGTGCCTATGCCGATCTGATGGTGGGTCGGGGGCCGTCTTGGAAGGGCGAGGGGGCGTTCGGCGATGCGTTTGGCGTCGTCTATGAGACGCTGGACGGAGACCGGCTCGAACTGGCGGCGACCGCGGAGGAGATGCCGCTGCGCAAGTTGAATGAGGCTACGCTCAGCTTGGCCGACTACGCCGAGGGGATCTAGCGATTTGTTCGTCTTCGCAAAAAGGGACGCGCAGCATATCGCCGCAACGTCCCTTTTACAAGATCATATTCAAGCTTCCGCGCTGAGCAGCAGGCCGGTATCGGGATACAGGGACTGCAGCTGCATCTGATCGGTATAGATCGCTTCGCGGATGGGAATCATCCGCCAAGGGGCTTGCTCGGCCAAAGGTTCGGCGACCCTGCGCCAGCCCATGGGCGAATAAGCGGCCGAGAGGCGCTCTCCGATACCCGGATCGAGCTGAAGCTCTTGCTCGGCTTGGAGACTTCGGCTCAGGCTCTCGGCCTTGTCCTGAAGCTCGGTCATCGCGGCGTCGGACGGACTTGCGTACACTTTGTCTACCGCGTAGTTCACTTCGATCGCCTGCTTCACGACGGACGAGGCGGCTTGGGCGGCGCGCTTGACGTGAGAAGGCAGCGGAGCAGGTACAGGCGCGCGTCGCGTATCGTCTTCGTCGCGAACGTACCGGTACGATTCCTCGTCGAGTACATCCTGGAACGGCAAGAGCGGCGTCACTCTGTTGACGGGGGTTACCCGGGACGTAAGACGCGCGGGACCGTACAAGCTGTTGAAACGTATGGCCATAATCGCTGACCTCCTTGGCATTCGGCCGATTTTCCCTATTCTAAAAGTTATGCTGAATTACCCGATCCGCATGCGCTTGAAACACCGGCAGGACAGTTGTCAAAAAACGCCAAAAGAATAGCTTAGCGAAGTCAATTATGATAAACTACTGTGCATGAGTACGGGTCAAAATTGGGCTTTAAAGCGATGCAGTCCGACAGAAGCTGCGGCGATCCGGCCGGAGCTCGGGCGAACGCTATCCTACCGCATAGAGAGTTGACGAACACATGACGGACCAATTGATCGACAACGTAACCGCGGACGGCGCGGTCTAC
This sequence comes from Cohnella sp. OV330, assembly GCF_900112065.1. Classification (GTDB taxonomy): domain Bacteria; phylum Bacillota; class Bacilli; order Paenibacillales; family Paenibacillaceae; genus Cohnella. Next base: position 509,448 of record NZ_FOKE01000005.1, on the reverse strand, counting down.
TTTATCTTCGGCGCGACGGGCGATCTGGCTCGCCGCAAGCTGTTCCCGGCTTTGTACAGCCTCTACCGCGAAGGCAAACTAGGCGACAAGTTCGCCATCGTCGGCCTCGCTCGGCGTCCGCGCACGGACGCGCAATTCCGCGAAGACGTCCTCGAATCGATCAAGGAGTTTTGCCGCTACAAGATCGGGGAGGGCCAGGATTGGCAGGACTTCGCGGAGCGCTTCACGTACCATTCGCTAGACATCGGCAACGTGGACGGCTTCCGCGAGCTGAAGGCGTCGACGGAGGCGCTCGAAGCGCGCTATTCGATCGCCGGCAATCGCCTTTTCTACCTGGCGCTGGCGCCCGAACTGTTCGGCACCGTCTCCCGGAACCTTCGCGACGGCGGCATGTTGGAGAGCGCCGGCTGGCACAGGCTGGTCATCGAAAAGCCGTTCGGCTACGACTACCCGTCCGCGTCCAAGTTGAACGAAGAGATCCGCCATGTTTTCAGGGAGGATGAAGTATTCCGCATCGACCATTACCTGGGCAAGGAAATGGTGCAGAACATCGAGGTCATTCGCTTCGCGAACGCCTTCTTCGAGCCGCTCTGGAACAAGCACCATATCGCGAACGTCCAGATCACGTTATCCGAGACGGTGGGCGTCGAAGAACGCGGCGCCTACTACAACAAATCCGGCGCGCTTCGCGACATGGTGCAGAACCATATGCTGCAGATGCTGACGATGATCGCGATGGAGCCGCCGAGCCATCTCGATCCCGAAGCGATCCGCGACGAGAAGGTCAAGGTACTGCGCTCCCTGCGCAACTTCAAGTCCGGCGACGAGGTGCGCGAGCGCGTCATCCGCGGCCAATACACGTCGGGCGAGCTAAGAGGCCAGGCGTTGAAGGGCTACCGCGAGGAAGATTCGGTGCCCGCGGACTCGACGACCGAGACGTTTTTCGCGGCGCGTCTGTTCGTGGACAATTTCCGGTGGTCGGGCGTACCGTTCTATGTCCGCACGGGCAAGCGGCTCCCGGTCAAGTCGACCGAGATCGTCGTCGAGTTCAAGAACGTGCCGGGCAACCTGCTGTTCGCGAGCCGTCAACAGCTCCAGCCGAACCTGCTGGTCATTCGCGTCAATCCGATGGAGGGCATCTACATCCGGATCAACGCCAAAAAACCGGGCAACGAGATGACCGTACAACCCGTGGCGATGGAATTCTGCCAGAGCTGCCAGGTCGGCATCAACACGCCGGAAGCTTACGAACGTTTGATCTTCGACGCGGCGCGCGGGGATTCGACCTACTTCACGCGTTGGGACGAGCTTGCGGCCGCCTGGCAGCTGGTCGATCCGATCGCGGCCGCCTGGCAGGAGCATGCCGCCGATCTTGCCCACTACTCCGCCGGCGCTTGGGGACCGCAGCAGGCGCACAAGCTGCTGCATCAAGACGGCTTCCATTGGTGGCCGGTGAACGGACAGGACGAGGACAACGTCATTTGGGTCAGCAACACCGGCAAGTAATGTAAAAGGCTGCCCGCCTGCGCGGGCAGCCTTTATTCGGAGGAGGAGAAAACGGATGCCGCGCATCTACGACATCAGCATGACGATCGAAGAAGGCATGCAGGTCTGGAAAAACTACGAAGCCAAAAAACCGAGCATTCAAAACGTACAGAATCACGATCAGGGCAAACCGCATGAAAGCTTGCTGACGATGAACGTTCATACGGGCACGCACGTGGATGCGCCTCTTCACATGCTGGCGGGCGGCGCTACGATCGAGACGATCCCGCTGGAGCAGCTGGTCGGACCGGCGCGCGTGCTTGACCTGACGCATGTCAAGGATTTGATTACGAAGGAGGATCTCGTTCCTTTTAACATCCAGAAGGGCGAGCGTCTGCTGTTCAAGACGAGCAGCTCGTACAGCGAGGAATTCCTGATGGACTTCGTCTTCCTGCGCGAAGACGGGGCGCGCTACCTGGCCGATATCGGCATTGCGGTCGCCGCCACGGACGCGCTCGGCATCGAGCGGTCGCAGGCGGAGTACCCGACGCATCGCACGCTGATGCGCGCAGGCGTCGTCATCGTCGAAGGCGTGCGCCTGAAGGAAGTGGCGCCGGGTTCTTATTGGCTCGTCATAGCGCCGTTGAAGATGACCGGGATCGATGCGGCGCCGGCAAGAGCGCTGTTGATCGGCGACTGAATAAAGGCGACTGAATACATAGGCAAGGCAGAAATCGGGGCGCGATGCGTCCCGATTTTTTTTAATGCCCGAAAGGTCAAAATAATGCACATCAAAGAGTCGCAAGGCTGTACCGCAATGTCCGAAGCCTCTTGCTACAATGAATCCACATATTTAGTTGGAGGTAAGCGCAAATGAATGATCAAGTGATTGCCCGCGATTCGGTCGCGGCTGTCCGTCCAAAAACCTATTGGACGCGCAAGCGGCGAGAACAATGGGCCGGGTGGATCTTTATCGCGCCGGAAGTCGTCGGCCTGATCGTCCTTTCTCTGTTTCCGCTGATCTCCAGTCTCGTGCTCAGTTTTACGGAGTGGAACCTGGTAGGCGGCTTGTCGGCGATCCGGTTTATCGGACTGGACAACTTCGTTAACTTGTTCAAGGACGATCATTTTATCCTTGCTTTGAAGAACAATGTATGGTTTACGGTCGGCACAGTACCGCTCACGATGCTGATCGGCATCGTGCTGGCTGCGCTCATTCATAAAAAGCTGTATGCGAAGACGTATTTTAAAGTGGCCTTCTTTATTCCGTATATTTGCTCGACCGTCGCGATTGCCGCCGTATGGCAGGCGCTTTATCACCCGTCCAAGGGACCGCTGAATCAAATGCTGATGGATATGGGGATGTCTAACCCGCCGCGCTGGCTGGTCGATACGAGCTTCTCGCTGATCGCGATTATGGTCATCTATATCTGGCAGGTTCTCGGCTATCAGATCATTATTTTTCTGGCAGGGATGTCCAACATTCCGGAAGAACTGTACGAAGCCGCCAGAATCGACGGCGCGACCGGCATTCAGCAGTTCAGGCGCATTACCGTTCCGCTTCTGGGGCCGACGATTTTCTTTCTGGCGATCACAAGCACCATTTCTTCCTTCAAAGTGTTCGATCTGATTAAGTTTTTGACGAACGGAGGCCCGAATTACGCGAGCACGGTCATTGTGTACCAGATTTATGAGGAAGGGTTCGAGCGCTTCCGCATGGGGTATGCTTCGGCCATGTCGTGGGCGCTGTTCCTGATGATTCTGCTCGTGACTTCGATTACCTGGATCTCGCAAAACCGGAAAGTCCATTACTAGTGCCATATGAAAGGAAACTCATGCGATGATATTGACTAGGCTTAAGACAAGCAGGCTGATTTTGACCCTTTTCTTTGCGGCATTATCCGTATTTTTCCTGCTGCCGCTGTTCTGGATGCTGTCCGCCGCCGCCAAGACGGAACGGGATGTGTGGACGTTCCCGATTCAATGGATTCCGAAGGAATGGAATTTGGTTGAAAACTTCAAAGCGGTATGGCTGGGCGACGTCTCCTTCGGCTTATTCTATATGAACTCGATCAAGATTGCGGCGATCTCCACGCTGGCGACGATCCTGATCTCTTCCATGGCCGGATACGCGCTATCCAAACTGGAATTCAAAGGCCGGGGACTGGTGTTCAGCCTGATGCTCGCGTTCATGATGATTCCGGAGCAGGCTACTTTAGTTCCTCGTTATATTATGATTAAAGAAATAGGGCTGTACGACACGCACACCGCACTGATTCTGATGGGGATATTCTCCAGCTATTTTTCATTCCTTCTGCGCCAATTCATGGCGGGCATCCATAACGATTTGCTCGAAGCGGCGGAATTGGACGGCGCGGGATTCTTCCGCGTATTTTGGAACGTCATGCTCCCCTTGAGCAAGCCGATATTGGCGACGGTGGGCATCATCAAATTCATCTGGACCTGGAACGATTATCAAGGGCCGCTCATCATGCTGAATTCGACGAAGCTATTCACGATTCCGCTAGGCATGCAATTTTTCCAGGAAGAATTCGGCACGCGAATCGCGGTGATGATGATGGCTTCCGTAGCGGCGATCGTACCGTTGATCGTGCTGTTCCTCCTGCTGCAAAAACAGGTGATAAACGGAATTGCGATCGGCGGGGTCAAAGGATGATCGGCACTTGGCAGGTCAAAAATGTATACGCAAACAACTCAATTCTGTAGACGGTATAGGCATATCAAGGGCTGTATAATGAGCTTGCAGCATCCACTAAAGGGGGAAATGATTTTGAAGAAAACAGCATTGTGGGCAACGAGTCTGCTCGTGGTTCTCTCCATGGCCGCATGCGGAAGCAACAACGGCAATAACGCATCCGGGACAAATGCTTCCGGGACGAATGCATCCACGGCAAGCGGGCAGGCGGCCGACAAAGAACAGATCAAATTCTATACGTTTAAAGCGAACAATCCGGATGAGCCGACTTATAAGGCCGTTCAGGCGTACAATCAATCGCAGGACAAAGTGGAAGTCGAATACGTCTCGCTCGTACAGAACAGCAACAGTACGGATTTTGTGAAAAAATTGGACATTATGATCGGAAGCGGCGAAGTCGTTGACGTGTTCATGACCGGCAATGAAGACGAAGTGCTTGAACGGGCGTCGAGGGGCGTCGTGGAGCCGCTGAACGCGTATTTTGACAAAGAAAAGGTAAACCCGGAAGACGAATATACAAAGTTAGTTAAGTTCGATAATCAAATTTACGGTCTCTTGACGAGCTCGACGCAATGGCTCACCGTATTCAATCGGGAGCATCTTGAGAAGGCGGGTCTTAAGCTTCCCGAGATGGGATGGACTTGGGATGACTTCCGCGATTATGCCAAGAAGCTGACGGTGGACGGACATTACGGGACGTACTTCCACACTTGGGGCGAATATGCCAACGTCATCGCTTATACCGAACGCCCTAATCCGCAATTGGATGCCGACTTGAACCCGAACTTCGACGATCCTTCCTTCAAGTACTTCTTCGAACTGCGTCGCGAGATGGAGGAGAAGGACAAGAGCGTAGAGCCTTATGCGGATGTGCTGGCATCCAACTACCATGTCCTGCAGCAGTTTTTTGCCGGCAATGCCAGCATGCTGGCGGTGCCTAGCTATGTCGTGCGAGCCGGCTTGAACCTGCAAAAGTTCCCGCACGACTTCCAGATGGTATACGCGCCGATTCCGCGATCCGTCGATTCGCAAGAAGTCGGCATGACCAACATTTCCGGCGCTCCGCTTGCGATCGGCGCAAAATCGAAGCATAAGGAAGCGGCGTACGACTTCGTGAGATGGATGTCGAAGGAATCTTCCAAGTACACGAACGAAGTTCCCGCCTACAAAGGTGCCGATGGAGCCGCGCTGATCAAAGACTTTTTCAAAGATAATCAGAATCTGATCGACACCGAATCGTTGACCAAGACGTTGTTCGATCCGCGCATCAAAGTGCCGAACGCGTTCAGCGTGCCTTATGGATCCGAATTGAAAACGATCGTGGAGAACGGCTTCTCCAGTTATATGTTGAATCACCTCAATTTCGATGAAGTGAAGACGACGATGACAAATGAAGTGAAAAAAGTGGTCGATGCGAACAAATAAAGCGGTTAACGGACGGGGAGTCGGCCTGGGATAAGCTATAATAAAGCGTATTATGGGATTTCGGGTGGTTGATCGATGCCATGGAATGGTTAAGCCGATTTTCGTTTCACCGCAAAATGCAGTTCTCGTTCCTGATGCTTATCCTCTTGCCGTTTATTGCCGTAACCTTTTGGGCTTATTCTTCGGTTAAGCAGAACGTAAGCGACAAGCTTGCCCGTTCCAACGAAGAAACGCTGACGGTCATTGCGAATCAACTGGATAAGACGATCGACAGCATCTCCTTCGCATCGGTATATTTCTCCCAAACGTACAATCCGGATATTTTGGAAAGCTTTCGGCATCTGAAGGATGCCGAAAGCTTTGCCGATTTCGCGACTTTTCAATCTTACATGCGGCTCGATTCCGTGGCCGATCTGTTGTTGATGCAATCGGCGGATGCCAACTTGAAGATGATGATCGTAAATAAGAAAAACCGAATGATCATGGGCGATAAATCCGTTCCCGTATTCTCTGCGCTGCCGCCGTCCTTTTTGCGGGAAAGCAGTCGACTGGATGAGAAGGAAACGACTGCACTGCAATGGTTTGCTTCCGGCGAGGCTGACGTCGCTCCGGACTACTATTATGCAGCCCGCTATATCGTCGATCCGCGCAATCGCGAGAAGCTGGCGACCATGTTCGTCGGGATTCCTCAATCGTATTTCCACGGCTTGCTGGACACCGGCAATCCCGACATGAGTTTCACGCTCGCCGACCGGTCGGGCGAGATCATTGCCGTTAAAGGCAAGCGCGTGCCCGCGGATTCCGGCGGCATGCTGACGACAAGGGTTTCCATACCGAAGACGGGCTGGGAACTCACCAGCAAGATGCCTCGAACGTTTATCGACAGCCAGATTAACCGGGAGTTTTTGGTGTCCCTATCGTTGGTGGGCTTGTTTTTCTTCGCGTTCCTCATCCTGTCCCTGTTCTGGGCGGGCCATATCAACAGACCCATCAGCATGCTGCGACTCAGTGTCAAGCAGTACGTCGGGGGCAAGCGCGATGTTCGTATTCCCGTGAAAGGCAAAGACGAGGTGGCCGTTCTGTCCGCCGCGTTCAACCAGATGCTGGACGACATCAACGGACTGCTGCAAAAGGTGGAAAGCGAGCAGGAGGAGAAAAGCCTGCTGGAGCTTAAAGCGTTGGCCGCGCAGATTCGGCCGCATTTTCTGCTGAACACGCTCAATTCGATCAAAGTCAGCTTGCTGCTCAGCGGAGACGAGCCGCACGGAACGATGATCGACGCATTGATGAAGCTGCTGCGAGCCTACGTTCATATCGACGAACCGCTTAAGCTGGCCGAAGAGTGCAAGGTGCTGGGAAGCTATGTGCAGGTCATGCAAATTCGCAACCGGATGCGCATTGCGTTCGATTACGAGTTAGGAGAAGGAACGGAATCGATCGAGCTGCCGAGGCTGCTTCTGCAGCCCATCGTCGAGAACGCGATCCAACACGGATTGTCCGCCCGGCCGGAAAATCCGACCATCGATCTGAGCGCCGCGGTTCATGATCGCATGCTGGTGATCGCCATCGGAGACAACGGCCGGGGGGTCAGCGAGGAGAACCTCACCCGTTTGAACCGGAGGATGCTCGGGTTGGGGGACGAGCTGCCGTCGCAGCCAGAGAAAGGCGTAGGCCTAGTCAACACGGCACGCCGACTGCAAGTGCTGTACGGGGATCAGGCGCGGCTGAAGGCAGCGGCTCGCGAAGGCGGCGGTACGATCTTTACCTTTTACATCCCGATCGCGATCGGAAAGGAGACCGATAATCATGATGAAGGTCATGCTGATCGATGACGATGTCCCGATGCTTGAGTATGTGGCGTATTTGCTGGAATCTCTCGATATCGAGCTGAAGCTCGTGGCTTCGGCTTCCAGCAGCGATCGGGCGCTTGAGGATTTTCATGAGACGCTGCCGGACGTCGTCATCGTCGACATCGGTCTGCCGGGCATGGATGGATTCGAGCTCGCCGAAGCGTTCCGGATGGCCAAGCCGGAGGTCCGGCTTGTATTCCTGACCTGCTATGAAGACTTCCGATATTCCAAACGGGCGTTCCAGCTCGAGGCCGACGATTATCTCATCAAGGATGAGTTATCGATCGATCAGCTCAGGACAAGTCTGCGGAAAGCGGAAAATCGATTTCGCAACAGAGAGGAGCTGCTGGAACGATATTCGCTCCGGCAGACCGTCGAACGCAACAAAGAGGTGCTGCTGCAAAGCTTGCTGGCGCAATTGCTGTCTCCTGGAATCGATGCCGCTCAGATGCTCGTATTAGGCGAACGCCTTGGCATCTCCTGGAAGCTTCCTTATTTCCGCCAAGGCTTCTTACATGTCGACGCCGCTTCCTTGATCGAGCGCTACGGCTACGCGGATGTACGCCTGATTCATTTCGCAGTGAACAATATTGCCATGGAATTATCCGCGGCGCATGGGGCGATTACGCCGATTTTAATGCAGGAATCGGGGATTTATCTCGTTTGGAATGTGACCGGCCCTGATGCTTCTTATCAACCGCTGATCGATTTCATGGAATCGGTACGCGCTAAGGCGGATCACTATTTGAAAATCAAGGTGAGAGGGTTTTATGCGGAGCAGACCGTGCCGCTGCAGAAATTCGATACCGTCTATAAAACGCTGAGCGACCGCCGGGACAACCTCTTCTACGAGAGCAATCCGGAGGCATCGGCAATTACCGTCGTGGGACAATCGGGAGGATTCCGGCAAATGCCGGAGCGGGGATGGGAAAAAGAACGAAGCCTGCTGTCGCTGGCACTCGAGGAAGGCAATGCCGCATGGATCGATATGGCCATCAATCCTTGGATTCAGCAGGTCGTCGCCGAGAGACTCCTGCCGCGGGTGGTCAAAGAAATTTGCGGCGACCTCGTCCGTCACATGGTGTTCGAATCGAAAGGCATCGCCGAGAGCCGCTTCTTCATTCTGTTGGGACAGGCCGTACACGTCGAGGAAGCCGCGCAATTAACCAAGCGGGAGCTGCGGAATCTATGGAGACAGCATACGCTGGCGCCGGTATCCGGTCAGGAAAAAGAGATTCGGCTGCAGGAGATCGACCGGTTCCTCGACGAACATATCGACCGCATGGTCTCCTCCTTGGAAATGGCGAATCACCTGCATCTGAATGCGAGTTATTTCTCGAGATATTTCAAAAAGATGACAGGCGTCAATTTTACCGATTACGTCAACCAATACAAGATGAATATGGCGATTACGATGCTCAGCCAGCCGAATGAAACGGTGGAAAACGTGGCGTACACGCTCGGCTTCTCCAATCGCGCCTATTTTTCCAAAGTGTTCAAAAAATACAGCGGCAATAGCCCGAGCGAATATAAGTTCCAGAACAATAGCTCCAGAGAGACGGAGGAATAAAGTCAAAACTTTGCACTTCAACAGGCAATGAGATTGTACGCGCTCGACACGCGTTTCCACTTATGATGAAGCTACGGGGAAAAGGTTCGAACGCCCTGTAAAAAAGGAGGAACGATGGCGAATGGAGAAACGAAGAAAAGCGGTACTGCCTTTGCTTGTTTTTGCTTGCCTTCTGCTGGCGAGTCTGATGCCGGGCGTGTCACCGGTTGCCATGGCAGCGGGCACGACGTATTACGTGGACGCCGCGCAGGGCGACGACAACGCTTCGGGAACGAGTGAATCGTCGGCATGGAAGACGCTCGGCAAGGTGAACGCGGTAACTTTCGCACCGGGAGACCGCATTTTGCTTAAAGCCGGAGGCGTGTGGAGCAATCAATATTTAGACCTGAAGGGCTCGGGAGTAGGCGGAAGCCCTATTGTCGTGGATCGATATGGAAGCGGTTCCAAACCGATGATCCATTTCGGCAATACGAGCGTAAACGGAGAAGGATTCGGCGTTCGTCTGCGCAACGTATCCTACTGGGAGATCAATAATCTGGAAATCACGAGCGGAGAGCAGCCGACCGACATGAGGCGAAGCGGCGTTCTTGTCGTAGGTGAGGGGACCGGTGCCGGGAATTTCAGACATATTTATATCAAGAACATCGACATTCATGACGTGTTCGGCACCGATCGCCGTACGGGAGGCATCAATTTCCATGCCAGAGGATCGAATACGTCCGTCGAGAGCACCTGGGACGACATTCTGATCGAGAATAACACGGTCGTCAACGTTGCGGATACGGGCATTCAGACGATGACGGATGCGTTCTCGAACAGCGGTTGGGCGCATAAGTACGACGCATTCAAGAATGTCGTCATCCGCGGCAACTATGTGGAGAAAATTCATCGTGACGGTATCCTCGTTCGGGCTGCCGCAGCGCCCCTCATTGAGTACAATACAACCAATGCGATAGGTAACGCTTGCAACGTGAACACCGGCATCGTGAGTTATTTAGACCACATTGCCGTAGTCGCGGCACAGTGGGCGTACTATACGACGGGAGCGGTGTTTCAATACAACGAGGCATTCGATACCCGCAAGCTTGAAGGCGACGGTCAACCGTGGGATTTTGACATTCAGGTAACGGGAAGCGTTTACCAATACAATTACAGCCACAACAATCAGGGCGGCACGCTGCTCGTGATGAACAATACGAACGACAACACGTTCCGCTACAATATCAGTCAAAATGACCTCGACGGCAACGGCGCATTTAACCTGGTTAACGGCGGAGGCAATCTTTACGTTTACAACAACGTTATTTACCGCTCCGGAACGCAGAACCGGGCGCTGACGCATGCCAGCGACACCGGGATGGCTTATTATACGAACAATATTTTCTACAACGGAGCAAGCGGACAATATACCAATAGCCCTAGAATGACTTACGATCATAACAGCTTCTACGGCTTGAACGCCAGCGTGCCAAGCGATCCGAACAAAATCGTAGGCAACCCGCAATTCGTAAGTCCGAATACCGCTACTGGCCGCGCCACGGCGGACGGGTACAAGCTTCTGTCGACGTCTCCTCTGATCCATGCAGGAACGGCGGTTGCCAATAACGGCGGCAAGGACTTTTATGGAAACGCACTGTACAATGGAGCACCGGACATAGGGGCCTTCGAATACCCTGGCTCGGTTACGCCGCCGGTGACGCTTCTGTCCGACGACTTTGAAGACAGTGATATCAGCGATTGGACGGTCTCCGGCGGCTCCTGGGGGACGGCGATGGATGGAAGTCTGACGCTATCGCAAAATACGCCAGCCGGTGAAGCGGTGGCTTATAAGGGCAACGGAACCTGGAGTAATTATACGTATTCGGCGCGAGTCAAGCTGCTTACGACTTACGGCAATGCAGGACTGCTATTCCGGTACGCAGACAATGCCAATTACTATTTGTTCCGCTTGAACGACAGTGGGGACAAGGCCGAGCTGTATAAGAAAAGCGGAGGCACCATGACGCTCGTTAGCAGTGCCAGCTGCGTGGTCAACCCCGGTCAATGGGCGGCGATGAAGGTGAACGTCGCCGGTCCTTCCATAACCGGCTTCGTAGATGGCGTTCAGCTTGTCCAATGGACGGATTCATCGGCGCTGGCGGCTGGCAAAATCGGCATTCGCATGGTGTCCAGTACAGCCCGGATCGACGACGTAAAAGTCGTACAGTAATGCGAATCCAAGGAGGGGAAGCGGCGATGGTCAGGACCGATCGGAGAAGACCTTATGTATTTCAGATAGCGGGATTAATCGCAGCGCTCACGCTTGTGTGCTTGGCTTCAGGATCGTTCGGATCGTTGCCCGCTTCCTCTCCAAACAGGATTGCAGGGCACGCTCAGCCAACGAATGGTCATGCAGTGGTGGCGCTGGTGAACGGCGAGGCTGTGACACTGAAGGAGTTTAAAGCCCGGATGCCGAGGCTGCGCGGGGAGATGATGACGTACTGCCAGCAGACTTACGGCCTGGATCCCAACGAACCGAAATTTTGGAGCGCATCCTGCGGCGGAAAATCATCGCTTGAGAGGCTGAAGGAAGCGACGCTGCGTCTCCTGGAGGAAGATCGGATTCGCGAACAAGCAGCCGTTGAGGCGGGACTTCATGCCGCAGTCGGTTATGACGCCTTTCTCCAAGCGTGGGAGACTGAGAACCGGGAACGCGCCAGGCGGGTTGCCGCCGGCCAGGTCATCTTCGGTCCTCGCGAATTAAGCGAATCGGCTTATTACCAATATGTCGTCGCAAACGCGGTTCTCGCCCTCAAGCAGCGGCTGCTGGAGCAAAAGGGCGAAACGAATTATGAGAGATGGATCGACGAGCAGCTTAAGCAGGCAACGATAGAGCTGGACTGGCAGGTGTATGAGAAAATCGCGCTGTGAAGGCCGGCTTATACGATCTCATTCAGCAGGAGCCTCCAATACCGTCGACCCTCTGTGGAATCCGCCTTGGAGCCGGATATGCTCGTAGGGAAGATTCGGATTGGATAGTCTCCACAGCATGCGATCCGCTCCGCGAACGCCAACTTCCTTGACAGGCAGCTCAGGTCTGGTCAAATCCGGCAGGTGCGCATTCGGCGCATGCTCCAGGCCGATCAGGGAATAGTCGCTTGGAATGTGGCGGCCCAGCAGGCTGCATCCGTAATACACCCAGGCCAGATCCTGCTCAAGGCCGGAGAGAATCGCGGTTGGCTTCTCCCGTATGAGCAGATTCGACAGCATGGCGGTATACCATTCCTTCGATCCGGCCCGGGTCAGGTGGCGGTCTTCTTCCGCGGACAATCCGGCCGAATTCATCGCTTCCTGGAATGCTTGCCAACGCAGGCGAAAGCCTCGATGCAAACGAATGTCTCCGATATACAGAATCCGCCGGTGTCCCCGATCCAGCAGGTATCGCACGGATTGATGAACGGCGGAGGAGACGTCCCAGATCAAGCTGTCCACTTGGGCGGCGGGCGGCGGATAGTTGAGCAATATTTTGGTTACAGGCAAGCGTAACAATTGTTCTTCGATTTTTGCGGCGATCATCGGAGTTAGAAAAAGACCGTCTGTATAATGCAGGCCATTTGTGTCCGCCCAATCATCGAATGCCGCCTCGGATCCTTGGCCCGGCGGCGCAAACAGCATCTCGAGCTTATGACCGAACGCCGCCAGCCTCGATTGGACCCCTTCATATAACTTCTGATGAATAAAGACAAGTCCCTCATGAGGGACGATAAACGCGAATCTCCGGGGCTTCGAGGAATAAATCGGAATTCGCTCCACCGCCATGCCCCGCTCTTGTTCCTTCGTCCGGTATCCCAGTCGGGCAGCCAGTCCGATCACTTCGCTGCGCGTCTCTTCGGACATGCCCGGCAAGCCGCGAAGCGCCTTGGATACCGTATGGACGGTCAGCCCCATTTGATCGGCTATCGTTTGCAGCGTGATCTTCTTCTTATTCGGCATGATGAAATTCCTCGCATTCGCTTCTTCTGCTTACATTATAGGGAAAAGTGAAACAAAAATGAAACTAAAAATGAAGCTTTGATGGCGGTACAATGAAAACAAATTCATGGAGGTGTTTCCATTGACCGATCCCGTACAAACGCTTCTCTTGCCGGCGCGCGAATTATCCGTCTACGCGAATGTGGATGTCGTCGTGGCCGGAGGCGGTCCGGCCGGAGTCGGCGCCGCGCTCGCCGCTGCCAGGAACGGGGCATCCGTGCTGCTCATCGAGCAAAGAGGATATCTGGGCGGCATGGCGACGGTGTCGCAGGTTCCCGCCTTTTGTCCGTATACCGATCATGTCAAACCGGTGATCCGAGGCATCGGCCTGGAGATCCTCGACGATATGAAGCAGAAGATGGAGGCTTCGTTCCAGGAGGAATGGCGGGAAGAGCTCGATTGGGTGCCGATTGACGCGGAAGTGTTAAAACGTTTGTTGGACCATAAAATGGCGGAGGCCGGCGTCAAAGTGCTGTACCATACGTTCGTCGGACACGTTCTTCAGCAAGACGGCATGGTCGAGGCAGTCGTCATTCACAACAAATCCGGGACGCAAGCGGTCAAGGCTTCGCTCTTTATTGACGCGACGAGCGATGCCGACCTTACGCATCTGGCGGGAGGGCGGTTGGTCAAAGGCGGGGACGACGGCGAGCTCCAGCCGGGCACGATGTGCTTTGTCCTCAACAACCTGGACCGGAAAAAATTTATCGCCGGCGCCGATATCCACGGCAGCGACCTGAAGCATGCGATCAACAAGGCGAAAAGCAAAGGGAGGCTGCGCGTGGCGAGAGATTGGGCCGGCATCTCTTGGCTGAACGACCATACGGCGGGATTTAACTTCGGGCACGTCTTCGGGATCGACGGCTCGAACGCGGACGACCTCACGCGCGGCGCGATTGAAGGCCGCGCGCTCGTAGAGCACATCACGGCATGGCTACGGGAATCGATCCCGGGCTTCGAGAATGCCTTTCTCACACTGACGGGAGAGCAGATCGGCATCCGGGAGACTCGCCGGATCGTCGGCGATTACATCGTCACCGCAGACGATTTTCTCAAATGTCGTTCGTTCCCGGACGACATCGCGCGCAACGCGTATTTCATCGATATTCATATGGCGAAGCCGACGAGCGGCATGACGATGGTCCATCTGCCGCCCGGAGAGTCGCACGGCATCCCCTATCGTGCGCTGCTGCCGGTCGGCATCGACAATGTCATCGTAGCGGGCAGGGCGATCTCGACCGACCGGGCGACCCAAGGCTCCACCCGGGTCATGCCGAATTGCTTCGCCATGGGCGAAGCCGCCGGCACTGCAGCGGCGATTCTGGCCGAACAGGGCTTGCGCGAGACGCGCGCCATCGATATCGAGACTTTGCAGCGCAGGCTTGTCCGTCAGGGAGCCTGGCTGGGAGAGACGATCAACGGACGTTACGGCTGAAGATAGGCGATGAAAGCCGTTCTGTACTGAAACTCGATCATAACGGAGGTATCTTCTTTTGGTGGCGAATCAGACATTGGAGGCTGACATTTTAGTAGCCGGGGGAGGAATCTCGGGCGTGTCGGCAGCGGTTGCAGCCGCCCGCAACGGTGCCAAGGTCGTGCTCTGCCAAGATCGGCCTGTGCTAGGGGGAAACGCTTCTTCCGAAATACGGATGCATATCGTCGGGGCGGCTAACTCCAAACGGAGAAAGGAGCTTGAAACGGAAGCGCGCGAAGGCGGAATTATTGAGGAAATCCTACTGGAAAACGCTGTTCGCAATCCCCAGCGGAGCGCTTCGATGTTCGACTTGATCCTTTACGAGAAATGCAGGGCCGAGCCGAATCTGACGTTATTGCTGAACACGACGGTGATTGAAGCGGAGGTGAAGGAGGAAAGGATTGTATCCGTTCTGGCGGTTCGAGAGAGCACGGAGCACCGGTTCCGGATCCATGCGAAAGTGTATATGGATTGCACAGGGGACGGACGGCTAGGTATGGAAGCGGGCGCCTTATTTAAGACAGGGCGCGAGGCGGCCAGCGAGTATGGGGAGACACTCGCCGGCGAGAACGGGGATTCGTATCGACAGGGATCGTCGCTTTTGTTCACCACCCGGGATACCGGGCGGCCTATGCGATTCATACCGCCCGCTTGGGCGCGTAAATTTTCGGAAGACGATCTGAAGTTTCGTAACCACGCTACCTGGGAATACGGCTATTGGTGGGTCGAATTCGGCGGCATGATGGACACGATAGCCGATAACGAGACGATTCGGGACGAACTGCTGGCGATTATGCTGGGCGTCTGGGATCATATCAAGAACAGCGGCAATCATCCCGAATCGGACAATTGGGCGCTGGACTGGTTCGGGTTCGTTCCGGGCAAAAGGGAGTCGCGCCGTTTTATCGGAAAATACTTGCTTACTCAGGCGGATCTGGAACAAGCGCGTCACTTTGACGATGTCATTGCATACGGCGGATGGCCGATGGACACGCATCCGCCCCAAGGCATCGATGCAACCGAGCTGAATCCGGCTCATCAACCGTTCAGCCAGTATGTGTACGGCATCCCGCTTAGAGCGCTGATAAGCGCAAACGTTGAAAATCTCATGTTCGCCGGACGAAACATCTCGGCATCGCATATCGCTTTCTCCAGTACGCGCGTGATGGGGACCTGCGCCGCCATGGGACAAGGCGCGGGCACGGCTGCTGCTTTAATCGTTCAATCCGGGTTAACGCTTAACGATGCGCTTTCCAACATGGCGTTCATTCAGAACGTTCAACGGCAGCTTTTGAAACAGGATGCCTATTTACCGGGTATCGCGTCGGCTAAGGATAACTTGGCGTCAAGTGCGGTCATTCGCGCTTCTTCCGAACAGCCGGAAGGCCGAGCCGCAAACTTAACCGACGGCTATACCCGATCGATGCATGGACCCGGTGGCGCCAGACCGGAACTGACCGTCCCCGGAACGCACCGCTGGATGTCGCAGCCCGGCGACCCGGCGCCTTGGATCGAACTGGAGTGGCCGGCGCCAGTGTCGATCAGCGAGATCGTGTTCGTCTTCGACACAGGCATGCATCGCAGACTGACCCTGACCCATTCCGATGAAGTGTTGAATACGATGGAATGGGGGCCGCAGCCGGAGACGATCAAGGACTTTCGTGTGACGGCGGGCTACGCCGACCCTGAATCTCAAGACGAGCTGTTGTTTTCAGTCCATAATAACTACCTGCGGCAAATGGTCCGAAAAGTGAATCGGGAGAATGTGATAAAACTGCGCGTGGATATCGACGGCACGAATGGGCTGGACCATGCCCGATTATTCGAGATACGTTGTTATGAATAAAAAATAGCAAACGCTGGCCGTGCGCCAGCCTCGCCGGTAATTGTAAATATCGATGGTAAGGATCTAAGTCGACTTCAAAATGAGTCGGCTTTTTATTTTGGGCGTGCCCCGGTACACGCTTTTCTCGCGCAACCTCCGAATGCCTTACGCTCGGTCCAGAGACCGAGACCGTTAAGCTACCTCAGACGGAAGCGCATTTCCAACGCGCCTATTACAATTAAATTCGCAGCTCGCTCATTCACGCTCGTTTACAACGTAACAGTGTTATGTTACACTGTTCTCGGAGGTGAGGAACATGGAGCGCGAATTGATCTCCAAAAAAGACCTGCTGGAGCTTATGGGCATCTCCTACGGCCAGTTGTATCGCTGGAAGCGCAAGCAGCTGATTCCCGAGGAATGGTTCATCCGCAAGTCTACGTTCACGGGGCAGGAGACGTTTTTCCCGAAGGATATGATACTGGCGCGAATCGATCGAATCATGAATATGAAGGAAGATTTGTCGTTGGATGAATTGGCCGACAAGCTGTCTCCTTTTCAAACCGATCTATCGTTATCCAAACGCGAGTTAATAGAACGTAACATTGTTTCGGAAGTTTCGATCAACCGGCATAGCTCGCCGGCGCAGCTGAACGGCGAGGAAGCGTACTCGTTTGCGCAGTTGCTGTTTTTGTACGCAACGGATCAGCTGCTGTCCGATGGAGAGATCAGCCTTGAGGAGAGCGGCTTGCTGATGGAGACGCTGCGCGACCACTTTCCACGTTACGAAGGCAAGCCGTGCGAGGTGCTATTCATGCGGAAGATGGGCGTGTCGATGTTCGCTCTCGCCGCGGCGCCATCTGCGCTGCACTTCGATGCCGGCGTCAAGATCGTTGCCAGGTTGCAGATGGCGGAGATCGCGGAGCAGTTGAGGAGCAAGCTGAACTAAGGAGAGGATGAGAAACGATGGCAGGCGAGATTATCGGCGATTTGAAAATGGACGGCATCGGTACGGCGGCGGGCGGTGTCTACAAGAACGTGGCGCTAAACGGCGTCTGCAAGGTGGCGACCGATATCGAAGCGCAGCTGATCGACGCGGACGGCCGCATCCGCGTAGAGGGTCACTTGACGGCAAACGATCTGGACCTCGACGGCACGCTTGACGTCTCGGGCGGCATAAGGGCCGGTACGGCCGCGATCGACGGCGTGATCACCGTTAAGGGCGCTTATTCGGGGCAGCGGGTGCGTTTGAACGGCATGCTGACCGTCGGAGAGGATTGCGAAGTGGACGTGATCGAAGGGGAAGGCGCCTTCAAGATCGGCGGGCTGCTCAACGCAGGCAGGATCGATTTGAAGCTGCAGGGCAGAGGCGCCGCGAAGGAGATCGGCGGCGAGTCGATCCGCATCGGCAAAGGACGTACCGGCGCTTGGCAATCGATTTGGCAGCGGATGCTGCCGAGCTTTGCGCAGGAGCTCATCGTCGATCTTATCGAAGGCGACGTCATCGAACTGGATCATGCGACGGTAAAAGTCGTGCGGGGAGATCGGGTGGCGATCGGCGAAGGCTGCGTCATCGATCGCGTGGAGTACCGGACCGAGCTTCGCAAGCATCCGTCGGCCCGAATCGGCGAGGAGGCGAAAACAAATGGTTAATCCGAAGCGGCCCGCATTAAAAATGGTCGGCACGAGCTCCTCGAACGGAGGCGTCTTCGGCCAAGTGAAGGTCACGGGCGAGTGCGAGTTCCGCGGAGACGTGGACTGCAGCAAGCTGGCTTGCACCGGCAGCGTCGTGATACGCGGCGCATTGACGGCGGCAGCGGTGAAGCTCACCGGCACTTGCGGCGTCGAGTCAAACCTTGCGAGCGGAGAAATCGGCGGCACGGGCGAATTAAAGGTGAAGGGCAATTTGCGCGGCGAAAAGGTGAAGCTCTACGGCCAGCTCGCCGTGGATGGCGACGCGGAGCTCGGCGAGGCTGCGCTGCGCGGCGCCATCGTCTGCGGCGGACTGCTCAGCGCCGAGCGGCTGGAGCTCGGTCTGTACGGTCCCAGCTCCGTAGGCGAGCTAGGGGGCGGCAAGCTTCGCGTACGGCGAAGCCGGATGAGCGCTCTCAAAAACCTGGTGTCGCCTGCGGGAGCCGCTTCGCTGAAGGCGGGCACGATCGAAGGCGACCAGGTGGAGCTCCAATACACGGAAGCCGATGTCGTAAGGGGCGGGGATGTCGTCATCGGTCCCGGCTGCACGATCGGACGCGTCGAATACCGGCGCGAGCTGCGCGTAGACTCGCGCGCCAAGGTCGGTCAGCGCGTACGCATTTAAATCGATACTTATCGTTTACGGGAGGTTTAATCATGAGCGCTTCGCAAAGCAACAAGCTGGGCATCGTTCTTGCCGGACTGATGCTCGGCATCTTCGTGGCGGCCATCGACAACACGATCGTCGGTACCGCCATGGCGACGATCGTCTCCGAGCTCGGAGACTACGACAAGATCGTCTGGGTCACCTCGGCGTACCTCGTCACGGAAATGGCCGGCATGCCGATCTTCGGCAAGCTGTCCGACATGTACGGCCGCAAGCGGTTTTTCATTTTCGGCATGATCATGTTCCTGCTCGGTTCAATCCTGTGCGGGACGGCGACCAGCATTACCGAGCTGTCGATCTATCGCGCCATCCAGGGCATCGGGGGCGGTGCGCTCGTACCGATCGCCTTCACGATCCTGTTCGACGTCATTCCGGTCGAAAAGCGCGGCGGCATGTCGGGCATCTTCGGCGCCGTATTCGGCACCTCCAGCCTGGCCGGGCCGCTCCTAGGCGCCTATATTACCGACCATGTCCACTGGCGCTGGATTTTCTACATCAATCTCCCGCTGGGGCTAGTCGCGCTGGCGCTGATCGTCTTCGGCTACAAGGAATCCCGCGTTCATCTGAAACAACGCATCGACTGGTGGGGCGCCTCCACGCTCGTCGGCGCGGTCGTCAGCCTCATGTTCGCGCTGGAGCTGGGCGGAGGCACGTATGCGTGGGACTCGGCGCAGATCGTCTCGCTGTTCGCGGCGGCGTTCGTGCTGTTCGCGGTGTTCTTGTATGCGGAGACGAAGGCTGCGGATCCGATCATCTCGTACGGCATGTTCAGGCAGCGGCTGTTCGCTTCGAGCACGGTAGCGGGATTGTTCTACGGCGCGGCGTTCATCACCTTCGCCATGTATATCCCGATCTTCGTGCAGGGCGTGAACGGCGGCTCCGCGACGAATTCGGGCCTCATCCTGCTCCCGCTGACGCTCGGCTCGGTCGTTTCTTCCCAGATCGGCGCATTTCTGGCCATGAAGACGTCTTATCGAAATGTCATGATCTTGTCCGCCGTCATCCTCGTGATCGGGGCCGCGCTGCTGTCGACGATTACGCCGGACACGTCGAGGGCGACGCTGGTCTGGTACATGATCGTCACGGGCGTCGGCGTCGGCTTCTCGTTCTCCGTGCTCGGCATGGCCAGCATGCACGGCTTCGGGGCCAATCAGCGCGGCTCGGCGAGCTCGACGATGTCGTTCGTGCGTTCGCTCGGCATGACGGTAGGCCTGACCGTCTTCGGCATCATGCAGCGCAACACGCTCGCGGACAAGATGAAGGAAGCGTTCGCCGGCACGGACAACGGACAGGGCGCCGGCGCGGCGCTCGGCGATATTCGTCAATCGTTGACGCCGGAAAATCGCGCCCATATTCCCGAGGATACGCTGCACAAAATCGTAGAGGCGCTGTCGTCCTCGATCTCGCACATGTTCCTTTGGTCGCTCGTGCCCGCGGGCCTCGCGCTTGCCGTCGTCTTTTTCATGGGGCGTTCGAAGCTCGAGATTCCCGCGAAAGGGGAAAAGCCGGAAATGGCGGCGGGCGGGCACTGAGAGGCAGTTCGGAGGCTCGGCATTTTGGGCAGGATTCCAGCCGCGCATTTCATATTGAGTTCACAAACCGATCGTAAGATGGCGACAGTTCAAAGCGCGGTGTTGCCGGCATAGGCGGCGGCTCCGCCGATTTAAAGGGGTGTAAACGCAAATGGCTATGGCTCCACTCGCGCAAGCCGCGATCGGACGCAAAAACAACAAAGCGCTCGTACTGACGGGACTCATGCTCGGCTTGATTTTCGCGGAGCTCGACGAGACGATCGTCTCCACGGCGATGCCGACGATCATCCGGGACTTGCACGGACTGCCGCTGATGGGTTGGGTGGCCGGCATCTACATGCTGTCCATGACGCTGTTCATGCCGATCCTCGGCAAGCTGGCCGACCTCTACGGCCGCAAGCGCGTCTATCTCGCGTGCATCGGGCTGTTCATCGCGGGCTCGTTCGTCTGCGGGCTCGCCCAATCGATGCCGATGCTCCTCGTCGGACGGGGGATCCAAGGGATCGGGGCAGGCGGGCTGATGCCGCTCGCGATGGTCATTTTAGGCGATACGTACGAGCTCGAGCAGCGCGCCAAGCTGCAGGCGTTGTTCGGACCGCTGATGATCCTTCCTCAGCTGCTCGGACCGACGATCAGCGGCGAGCTCATCTCGCACGTCAACTGGCATTGGATTTTCCTGATCAACCTGCCGTTCGGCATTTTGACCGCGGCCGTCATGTGGATCGGGATGGTCGAAAAGAGAGGCGAGGAAAAGAAGAAGATCGACTGGATCGGCGCCGCGACGCTCATGCTCGCACTGCTGTCCCTGCTGCTCGCGCCGGTGCTCATCGAGACGCAGGGGCTGTCGTGGAGCTCGCCGCTTATTATCGGCATGCTCGTGCTGTTCGTCGTGCTGACGGCGCTGCTCATCTGGATCGAACGGCGCGTGGAAGAGCCGATCATCCCGCTTCATCTGTTCCGCAACCGCAACGTCATCGTGCTGTCGAGCCTCGTGTTCATTCTGATGCTCGGCGTCATGGGCACCTTCGCCAACTTCCCGTTTTTCGCGCAAAACGTCATGGGCTTATCGCCTAGGGCTTCGGGGTATATGAACCTGGCGTTCATGGGCGGGGCGATTCCGTTCAGCATCCTGGTAGGCTTCCTCATTACGCGCGTCGCTTACCGTACGATTTTTATTATTTCGTTTACGCTGCCGATCATCGCCTTGGTGCTGATGCTGCAGTTCGGCATCGACGTTAGCGTGATCTTCGTCGTCGTTACCTTCGTTATCATGGGCGTCGGGCTCGGGGCGCTGTTCGGCGGAGACAATCTGATCGTTCAAGAGTCGGTGAGCAAGGAAGAGAGCGGGATCGCGCTCTCGACCGTGCAGCTCTTCCAGTCGATCGGGGCGTCCATCGGACTCAGCGTGTTCGGCTCGCTGCTGGCGGGCGACATCAAGAAAGGCATCGAGGGAATCGCGGACCAATTGCCGGCGGGCACCGCGAGCGAGATTCAGACGGGCGGCATCCCGAAGGGACTCGCGCCGGATCTGCTCGAACACGTGAAGACCGCGTTCTCGGGCGCCTATCACAATCTGTACGTGATTTCGATCGTATTCGTCTGCATTGCCTTCGTGCTCTGCTGGTTCCTGAAGAAGGAAGTGCTGCAGAAGCGCGAGGATGGGGATGCGCCGCTGGCGCACTGAGCCTAGGCGCGGGAACTGCAGGCCATCGCGCAAATATGCGCGATTCCACCGTCTGTGCCCGCGTGCCGCAGCGCGGGTTCACCTCCCTGGCCGGGCACAATATGCTATAATGTAATTTGCCATATTGTCCAAGAGAGGAATCCGTGATTCATGAGCAAAGCGATCCGCGACGAACTTAAGCAGGAAGTGGCGAAGCGCCGCACCTTCGCGATAATTTCCCACCCCGATGCGGGCAAAACGACGCTGACCGAAAAGCTGCTGCTGTACGGGGGCGCGATTCATATCGCCGGCTCGGTCAAGGCGCGCAAAGCCGCCCGCCACGCGACCAGCGACTGGATGGAAATCGAGAAGCAGCGGGGGATCTCCGTCACTTCGTCGGTCATGCAGTTCCAGTATGCCGGCAAAAACGTGAACATCCTGGACACCCCCGGTCACCAGGACTTCAGCGAAGACACGTACCGCACGCTGACCGCCGCCGACAGCGCGGTCATGCTCATCGACGTCGCCAAGGGCGTCGAGGCGCAGACGATCAAGCTGTTTCAGGTATGCCGCAAGCGAGGCATTCCGATCTTCACCTTCATCAACAAGCTCGACCGCGAAGGACAGAATCCGTTCGAGCTGCTCGAGGAGATCGAGCGCGTGCTCGGCATCCGGTCGGTACCGATGAACTGGCCGATCGGCATGGGCCGCGAGCTGTGCGGCGTCTACGACCGCATGAAGAAGCAGGTCGAGCTGTTCCAGGGCAACGACCACTCGACGATCGAGGTTCGCCCGGCCGCCGACTACAACGATCCGGCGATCCGCGAGATGGCGGGCGACTATCTCGCCGACCAGCTGGCGCAGGATCTCGAGCTGCTCGACGTCGCAGGCGATCCGTTCGACTATGAAAAGGTGCGCGCGGGCGAGTTGACGCCGGTCTTCTTCGGCAGCGCCGTCAACAACTTCGGCGTGCAGACGTTCCTCGAGAACTTCCTGCAGCTGGCCCCCGCGCCGACGTCGCGCCGTACGACGGACGGCGAAGTCGAGCCGGACGACGAGAAGTTTTCCGGCTACATTTTCAAGATCCAAGCGAACATGAACCCCGCTCACCGCGACCGCATCGCCTTCCTGCGCATCTGCTCCGGCAAGTTCGAGCGCGGCATGTCCGTCAAGCACGTGCGCGCGGGCAAGGACATCAAGCTGTCCCAGCCGCAGCAATTTCTCGCGCAGGATCGCGACATCGTCGACACCGCTTATCCCGGCGACATTATCGGTTTGTTCGATCCGGGCATTTTCCGCATCGGCGACAGCCTCGCCCAGGGCGCGAACCTGACGTTCGACGAGCTGCCGACGTTCTCGCCCGAGATCTTCGCCAAGGTGTCGGTCAAAAACGCGCTGAAGCAGAAGCAATATCTTAAAGGGCTCGATCAGCTGACCGAAGAGGGCATGGTGCAGGTGTTCCGCTCGATCGGCCCGTTCGAGGATACGTATCTCGGCGTCGTCGGACAGCTCCAATTCGACGTCTTCGAATACCGCATGAAAAACGAGTACGGCGTAGACATCCAGCTCGCGCGCACGCAGTTCCAGTTCGCTCGCTGGATCGTCGCCGACAACCTTGACGCCTCCAAGTTCCGCATCAACTCGACGCTCGTCAAGGACAAGAACGACAACAACGTTGCGCTGTTCGAAAACGAGTACGCGATGCGTACCGCTGTGGACCGCATGCCGGACGTGAAGTTCCTGGAGACGGCACCTTAAGCGAAAAAGATTTAGCAGGCAAAAACCCCGGCCGATTGCGGTCGGGGTTTTGCTGTCGGCGCGAGCCGCCGGATGAGGAAGTTGCTCCTTGTGGCAAGGCAAATGGCAGGGAGGGTCGGACTATGGGCCCGTGGCGGAACTGTTTGTCATAGACCGTTTTCGGCGCTTTCTCATGTCTACGGTCAGGACGACATCGCCCGTCCCCGCGCTTCCCAGGCCTCCGCCAGCAGCTCGGCGTTAATGCCGGCGCCGGCCATTGCGCCCATAGCGGCGGCCTGAATGAGCTGATTGAGCTCTGTCGCGATATCGCCGGCGACATATACGCCCGGTACGCTCGACTTGCCCAAGGCATCGGTCACCGCGACGCTGCCGGTCGGGGTCAGCTCGCATCCGAGCGACCTGGGCAGATCCGAGCCCGGCAAGAGCGTCGGCGCGAAAAAGATGCCGGTGCAAGAGACGCTGGCGCCGTCTTCAAGCTCAACCCGGCTCACCATGCCGTGCTCTGACACGATCCGGCGGATCGGCGCATCGAATAACGGGATGCCCCTTACGCGCAGTTCCTCGCGCTGCCCGTCCGTCAGTTCGTCGGGTCCGTCGGTGCACAAGGCGATGCGGTCCGACCAGCCGAGGATCGTCTTGGCGAAATGAAACGCGCGCTCGCCTTTGGCGATGACGGCAAGCGGTCGATCGCGCAGCTCCCAGCCGTCGCAATAAGGGCAGACGAACGCGCTTTTCCCATATACGTCGGTCAGACCGTCGATTTCGGGCAGGCGATCCTTCTTGCCGACGGCGAACAGCAGCTTTTTCGCCCGATAGTCATCGCCTCGCTTGGTCATGATTCTGAAGTCGCCGTCCGTGCCTGTCGTCTCGACGGCGATGTCCGAGGCGAAACGGACCGAGGGGTAAGCGCCAATCTGCTCGACGGCAATCCGCCTGAATTCATCGGGCTTAATCCCGTCACGCGTCAAAAATCCGTGCGACTCATGCGTAACTCGATTGCGCGGGAGACCTTCGTCGATCACGATTACGTTTTTCCTGGCTCTCCCCAGCACGAGCGCCGCATTCAAGCCCGCCGGCCCGCCTCCGATGACCGCAGCATCCAGTAGCTGTTCCATATGCATTCTCCT
This sequence comes from Cohnella sp. OV330, assembly GCF_900112065.1. Classification (GTDB taxonomy): domain Bacteria; phylum Bacillota; class Bacilli; order Paenibacillales; family Paenibacillaceae; genus Cohnella. The sequence goes on along the minus strand of NZ_FOKE01000005.1, from coordinate 484,656 downwards.
TAAATGATATTATAGATTCTTTATATCCATGATTATAGGGATCATGGACGCGTTTTGCAATCGGTTTTTTGCGCGCTGGCCCAAAATCGAACAATAAACGGACAACAATGCGTGGGCTGCAAGCGTTATAATGGAAGCGATTAACCCAATCGCGAAGGAGTATGATGATAAACGTGAGCAATAATCGGATCGGCTTGATCGGCTGCGGCAATATTAGCGCGATATACTTGAAAAACCTTACGGCCTCGTCCGACGTGCAGGTCGTGGCGTGCGCGGACATCGATGTCGAACGTGCGCGCTCGCGCGCGCAGGAGTTCGGCGTGCCGAAAGCATATACCGTCGAGGAGCTGCTCGCGGACCCCGAGATCGATATCGTCGTCAACCTGACCATCCCGGCGTCCCACGCCGAGATCAGCCGCCGCGCGCTCGAAGCGGGCAAGCATGTCTACCTGGAAAAGCCGCTTGCTGTCGAGCTTCAGGACGGTCGCGACGTCGTCGCGCTGGCCGAGTCCAAGGGGCTGCGCATCGCCTGCGCGCCTGAGACGTTCCTGGGCGGCGGCATTCAGACTTGCCGCAAGCTGATCGACGAAGGCGCGATCGGCCGGCCGATCGCGGCGACGGGCTTTATGATGGGCAGCGGCCCCGAAGCTTGGCATCCGGATCCGGTGTTCTTCTACCAAAAGGGCGGCGGCCCGCTGTTCGACATGGGACCGTATTATCTGACCGCCTTCATTTTCCTGCTCGGCGGCATCCGTCGCGTCACCGCATCGGCGGCGATTTCGTTGCCCGAGCGCGTCGTCGGCAGCGGGTCCAAGAAGGGCGAGCGCATTCCCGTCGAGACGCCGACGCATATCGCAGGCGTTCTGGACTTCGCGTCCGGCGCGGTAGGTACGCTGATCACGAGTTTCGACGTCGCGGCCGGCACGAATTTGACCAACATGATCGAGATTCACGGCACCGAAGGCACGCTGCGCGTACCGGATCCGAATACGTTCGGCGGTCCCGTCAAGCTCAAAAAGCCGGGCGGCGACTACGAGGATGTATCCCTTGCGTTCGGTTATGACGACAACATGCGCGGCATCGGCGTCATCGACATGGCGCGCGCCATCGCGGAGAACCGCCCGCATCGCGCATCCGGCAGACTGGCGCTGCACGTACTCGAGACGATGAACGGCCTGCTGCAGGCATCTGCCGAAGACCGGCACATCGCGCTCGAGCCGCTCGCCGAGCGTCCGGCGATCATGCCTGAAGGCGGATTCGAGTAAGGCTGGCTAATCATGCCCTGAGTAACAGAAGCCCGTACGGATGAAGGCCGTACGGGCTTTTTCGTATGACCGACAAGAATAATGCCTCCGAATTGGTCAAATGCAGTTGAAATAAGTAAAATTTGGGTAAATTCAATTGGTTCTATTTTGAAACATCCAAATTCATACATAATCGGAGGGCGCCGAACGTGGCCAAAGACTTGATCGAGCAACTGAATGTCTGGCATCGCAAGAGCAATTACGGCAAAATCGTCGACGCGATCGAGCGGATTCCCCCGGATGAGCGGGACTACACGCTTACCAGCCACCTGGCAAGAGCCTATAACAACCTCGATCGTTACGAGGAGGCGCTGACATTGTTGCGATCGGTGGCCGAGCAGGGCGTCTCGGACGCGCTGTGGCATTTTCGGGCCGGGTATTCCTACTACTATCTGGATCGTTACGAGGAGGCGATTGCGGCATTCGAGCAAGCGATCCGCTTGGATCCTTCGGATGAGCTGGCGAGGAAGCTGCTGAGATTGAGCCGATCGGAAGCCGAGCAGCTCGCAGCCAAGCCGATGTCGACTCGCGTCCACTCCGAAGTGCCCTTCGAGCAATTGGATTTTTCGGATTTTTGGGAAGACAGCGATTTTGCGCGCGAAGCCTTCGTGTCGGATCCGCCCACGGACGAGCTGATCGCCGAGGTGGAGGAGGAGCTGGGCTACAAGCTGCCGGCCTCGTACATTCACCTGATGAAGCTGCAAAACGGAGGCATCCCGCGCAACACGTGTTTTCCGACGAAAGAGGCGACTTCCTGGGCGGACGACCATATCGCGATAACGGGCATCATGGGCATCGGCCGGGACAAAAGCTATTCGCTAAGCGGAGAGTTCGGAAGTCCGTTCATGATCGAAGAGTGGGGCTATCCCGCTATCGGAGTCGTTTTTTGCGACTGCCCGTCCGCCGGCCATGACGTTGTCATGCTCGATTACCGCGACTGCGGACCGCAAGGGGAGCCCCAGGTCGTACATGTCGATCAGGAGAGGGATTACCGCATCACCTTTCTGGCCTCGAACTTCGAAGATTTTATCCGCGGGCTGGTGAACGAGGAAGCGTTCGACACTTCGGAAGCGGATGCGGAGCAGGATTTGCTGCGGGTGACCGACGGCCAGTTTACGCCGTTGCTGGCGGAGCTGTGCGGCCATGCGACCGAATTCGAAGCGGTCGAGGAGCTTATCCGCGCCGTATGCAGAAAAATCGTAGCGGAGAAAGGCTTCTTTTCCCTCCACGCCGACAAGCTGTCGACGCTGATGTACGACGTGCAGTTTTGGCTGTATACCAAGAAGTATCCGCAGACCGACCGGGAAGCTTATCTGAAACGCTATCCGGACATGCTCGCGTTCGGCGAAGGATTCGCCACGAACGGCTATGCGCCGGGGTTCGTGTCGGATTGGTTGGACCAACGGATGCAGCAGGGGCTGATCGTATCGGAAAACGGCGGGTTGCGGTTCACCGACGAAGCGTCGGCGCAATTGATCGCGCAGTTGAGAAACGAAGCCGGGGCGGGCGGTCGAAGCGGCGGGGAGCAGCGCGAGCTGGACGAGGAGCTGGCCCCATTTAAGCTCGCCCGGCACGGCGATAGCGCATCCGTCATTTTGAGCGCCGGCATTTACAAGCAGGATTTGTTCCGCATGCGGGAGGACGAAGGCTTCGAAGGCAGCGGCTACGATTGGGCTTCGCTGGCTGCCGTGTTCCTGGAGGAGCGGATGCCCGAGCTGTCCGGCGTCGTTCGGTTCGATCCCGAGGCGGGCATGTTCAGCGCTTACTCCGGCGACCTGGAGGCGATCGTCCGCTTCGCCCGCGCCTTTAAGTCCGCCTGCGAGGACGACGGGCTGATCCGGGATCTGTTCTCCCGGGCCGAATTGGACTGACGACTCGGCATGGGCTCGAATACGGCCAATTCGCGTCGAACGCAACCGCACAGTCTCCCCATCGAACGCCCGATGTTGCTCCTGCGAGGGCGTTTGTGGAATACTATTCTTATTGTAGATGGAATGGTCGGGGGAGAGCTGACAATGGAAAAAAAGCTGTGGATTCGCAATGGCAAAATCGTGCTTCCCGGGGGCGTAGAGCAAGCCGATATCTTCGTCGAAAACGGACGTATCGCCCGGATCGGGAGCAGCGGCGAGCGCGGAGTCGGCGAAGACGCGCCCACGATCGACGCGGACGGCGCATTCGTGCTGCCGGGCCTCGTCGATATCCACTGCGACGCGATCGAAAAGGAAGTCGAGCCGCGCCCGAATACGCTGTTTCCCCTGGAGATGGCGTTTTTGCAATTCGAGCGCAAGCTCGCCGGACATGGCATCACGACGATGTACCATTCGTTGTCGCTCGGCGTGGGCCTTAGTCTCAGGGGCGAGCATCTCGTGTCGGAGATGATCGGGACAATCCGGCGGCTTAGCGGCGCGCGGTCGATGATTCGCCATCGCGTGCACCTTCGTTACGAGGTGTCGCATCTGACCGGCTTCCCGCTCGCCGAACGTCTGATTCGCGAAGGGCAGATCGATTATTTATCGCTGATGGACCATGCGCCGGGTCAAGGTCAATATCGCCGTCCGGGCGCTTTTCAACGATATGTCATGAAAAATCAGGGCGTCGACGCGGAGGAGTGCGAGCGGATCGTCGAGGAACTGCAGGCGCGCAGGGCGCTGATCGATTGGGATAAGCTGCGTCAGCTTACCGCCTTGGCCCGGGAGCATGGCATCGCAGTCGCGTCGCACGACGACGATACGCCCGAGCAGGCGGACCGGTCGATGGCGTACGGCGCTTCTATCAGCGAATTTCCGCTCAATCTCGAGACGGCCGCATACGCATCGGGAAAAGGAATGAAAATATGCGTAGGCGCTCCGAACATCGTGCGCGGCGGCTCGCACGACAAAAACCTGACGGCGATGGAGGCCGTCAGGGCCGGCGCCGCCGACATCGTTTGCTCCGATTATCATCCGGCGTCGCTGCTTCAATCGTTGTTCGCCATGCATGCCGAAGGCATTCCGCTCCATGAGGCCGTGCGGATGGCATCGCTCGAACCGGCTGCGGCGCTGGGGCAAGCAGCGAGCTTCGGCTCGATCGAGCTCGGCAAGCATGCGGACCTGCTCGTCGTCCGTACGATCGGCGACGTGCCCGTCGTCACCGATACGATCGTCGAAGGGACGGTCGTGTCGCAGACGAGGGATTACCGGATCTAAAGGAGATCAAGAGGGCGAGGGCACGTCTTCCGTTCCCTGGGTTCGCGCCGCGAGCTGGGCATGCAAGGTGTCGACCAGCTGCTCGCGCGTTTCCTCGGCGCTATGGGTCCAGATCATCTCGAATAGCACGCCGATGCCGGGCAGCGTCACTTCGGCATTGCCGATCGAATCCTCGATCGTGGCCCTGAGCTCGGCCTTGCTTTTGCCTTCGACGCGTTTGAAGATGGCTTCTCGCAGGGTGATGTTCATGGCTCTGATCCTCCTCGAAGCGGTCGTCCGCAGACCGGGGCGTGACCGGGCCTGCCGCCAATATAGCGTCTCCGTCCCGAATGGCGGTTATCCGGCGCGCGGGTCCGTGTTATAATGGAAAACACGAAAAGCGAAGCCGGCAAGGCAGCAACGAGGAGGAACCTTCGGCATGGCCAAGGGCAAAAAGCAATTCGCCGTCATAGGTCTCGGTCGCTTCGGCGCGAGCGTCGCCCAGTATCTGGCGAAAATGGGATACGAAGTGCTCGCGGTCGACGAGAACCAGGAGCGCGTGCAGGATATGGCGAACGTGGTCACGCACGCCGTCTCCGCGGATTCGACCGACGAGGAAGCGCTTAAGGCGCTCGGCATCCGCAATCTGGACGTCGTGGTCGTCGCGATCGGCCAGGACATCCAGGCGAGCATCTTGACGACGCTGATTCTTAAGGACCTAGGCGTGCCGAGAATCATCGTAAAGGCGCAGAACGAGCTTCACGGCAAGGTGCTGAGCAAGATCGGCGCCGACAAAGTCGTGTTCCCCGAACGGGACATGGGGCTGCGAGTCGCGCACCATCTCATCTCTCCGAACATTATCGAGCATATCGAGCTTTCTCCTGACTACAGCATCGTCGAGCTGCAGGTCCCATCGAACATGGCCGGCAAGACGCTGCGAGAACTCGATTTTCGCGTCAAATTCGGGTGCAACGTCATGGCGATCAAGCACGGCGGGGAAAAAATGGACGTGACGCCGCGGGCGGACAAGCCGCTGCAGCGCAACGACGTGCTCGTCATCGTCGGCAATAACGGTCAGCTGACCCAATTGGAGCAAGCCTATGCCAGCCTTTGAGCCTGCGCTCGCCTCGCTCGCCAATCCTCGCGTAAAAGCATGGGCCAAGCTGTCCGAGCGCAAATACCGGCAGCAGAGCGGGCGCTTCAAGCTGGAGGGCGTCCATCTGGTCCAGGAAGCGCTGAAAGCGGGATGGCCGCTCGAGGCGGTCGTCTTCGACGAGGGATACGGCTTGCCCGAAGAGCTGATGCCGTATGCGGAGCGCGCCGGATCGGGCGAAGGGGCGGCCGCTGCGACGGCCTGGGTCCCGGCGTCGCCGGACATTATCGCCAAGTGCAGCGAGACCGAGACGCCTCAGCCTGTTTTTGCGGTGGCGCTGAAGCGAAACGTCGACCCGGCCGCGCTCTTCGTCAGCAGCGCGAACGACGCGATCGACATACACCGTAGAGGACCCGTCGTCGTGCTCGATGGCGTGCAGGACCCCGGCAACGTCGGCACGATCGTGCGATGCGCGGCGGCGAGCGGCGCCTCTGCCGTCGTGCTGGGCAAGGGCACGGCCGATCTGTACAACGCCAAGACGATTCGCGCCACGATGGGCTCGCTTTTCCGCGTGCCGACGATCGAGGCCGAGCTGAGCGAGCTCCTGCCCGAAGCGAAGCGGCAGGGCGCGGTGTTGTACGGTACAAGCCTGCAGGCGGAGCTTTCCTGCTACGAGATCGATCTGACCGGCGGCGACGTCTGGCTGCTCTTCGGCAACGAGGGCGCGGGGCTGTCGGCGGACGCGTCGGCGCTCATCGATCGGCCGATTATTATCCCGATGACCGGTTATGCCGAGTCGCTGAACGTCGCGATGGCCGCCACGGTGCTGCTGTTCGAGGCGCAGCGCCAGCGTTTGATCCGCTGACGCATATTCATTGTATGAAAGGCTTTTTGATGAGATGGATCTTGAGGAAGGACACTTTTCGTCTTTCTTAAGGGTCCTTTTTTTACAAGAAGCGATTGGATGCGATTTAAAAAAAGATGTATCTACTCTCAACGCTATATTTTCGCATTTACTTTATTTTTTCTGGGGTCTGCAGGCGCGAGTTGGGCTAACCCAAAAAAATCTGGTGTTTTTGTACGTCCCGCTCGTATTCGTCATCTCGCGTTTTTCGGCAGCCGGCAAAAAAACGGGCCATTCGTGATGGACCGGTGGTAAAATCAGGGGATAAACCTTGAAGCTGGAGGGATCCCCTTATGAACGGCTTATTGCCGTCGCTCGCGCTCGTCCGCGATATCGAGGCTTCGGAGATCGCATTCATGACGGATCGCATGCTGGCGATCCGGGACAGACCGGGCAACCCGGAAGGCATCGAGATCGCGCGGTTCGGAAATGCCGCGTGCTTTTACAGCAAGACGATGCCTTGGCCTGCTTTTAATACGGTAAAGGGGCTGACCGAGGCGGATGCGGATGCGATCGATTCGATCGTCGCGTTCTACCGAGAAAGAGGACGGGCCGTTCAATTCGAAGCGGTACCCGCTTTGGCGAGCCCGATCGTTTTGAAGAAACTGACGGAAGCGGGATTTTATCCCTCCGGCATTCATACGTCTATGTATATGGAGCCCGAACGTCGAGAAGCGAGGCACGAGGGGCCCGGTTCAATTCAGGAATCGGGCACGGGATCGGGTTCGGGTTCGATCTCGATCGAGGCGCTTCGGGAGGATCAATTGGAGCTGTACGCGTCCATTCATTGCAAAGGGACCGGACTGCCGGACGCGGGGATCCCGTCTGTCGCCGCGAACAACCGCGTGCTCTATGGCCGGCCGGGATGGCAGTTTTATCTCGCATATGCGGACGGTGTCGCCGCGGGGGCGGGCGTTCTTTTTATCCAGAACGACAAAGCCTCGTTCACCTTCGCGGCCGTGCTGCCGGCCTATCGGAACAGAGGGCTCCATCGGCTGCTCTTGGACAAGAGAATCGACGCGGCGCACCGGAGCGGCTGCAAGATCGCCGTGAGCCAATGTGCGTATCTATCCCAAAGCCAGCGGAATATGGACCGGGCTGGGATGAAGCTTGGATATGTGAGGACGACATGGACGCGGTTGGACGATTGAGGCAATAGGGATATCGGGGAATAGGGCACGAAAGGGGAGAGCGTTTGAGAAAAGCATTCTTCGGATGGTCGATCTTCATTCTTATCGTCGCAAGCTGGGCCTATAACATTTATTCGCATCCAACGAGCCGGTTGCCGGAAGGCCGCTTTTTATCGCATCTCATCGAGGTGTCCGATTCGCCAGGGGACTCGTTCATGCTATATTACATCGCGAACAACGACGACAAGCGGCTGCCCGTATCGGTCTCGAACGAGGGGCTGCCGGCGTTGCAGTTTTATCCGATATCGGAATATATGACGTTCAGGAGCCAGAAGCTGTACCGCTTGATCGGGCATTTCAATTCCGGCTCGGATGAGGCGTCGTCCGCATCGGCAGGGCCGCTGACGATTAATTCGGTTGATGTATATTATAGCGACGGCACGCTGGAAAAGTCGGATATCGGCGAGATGATCGTGTACCGGGAGGGTGAGAGGGGTGGCGGCGGTTCGATCAGTGGGGTCAGCTCGTCCAGTTCAAGCGACGGTACGAGTACGGCGTCGTTCCGGGTGGAAAAAGCCGTTAAAGTAACCGGATTTAGCTCCGCTTTTTTGAACGAACTCGGCTCGGCCTTTACGTATGAACTGTACTTCGGCACAGACGCGGCCGTCTTTCCGCGCGCGATCGATGCCGGTACGCCGATATCGCTGACGGCGGCTTTTCCGGCACCCGAGAATTCGCAGCTCTACCTGCAGCCTGTCACAATGCGGCTCCGGCTTGAATATACGGATGAGGCCGGCATCGGCCGGGTTCAAATGATTCCGATGGAGCGGCATCCTTATCCGACGCAGGCTGCCATTCGCGAATACGTCAAAGCGCAGAGGAGGGCGGCGAAATGAGGACCGCTTGCTCGCAGATCGCCTGGGGTATCGGGCTGACGCTGTTCGATTTTCGGATTAACGGCTTCGACCTGCTGCCGGACGTCCTTGGATTTATTTTAATTCTGATCGGTCTCGCCAACTTGCCGGACCGTCAGCGCGGATTCGGGATCGCCATGGCGGCTGCGGCGGTTATGCTGGCGTTGTCGATCGCCGAGTTGGCGGGCGCGATGCCGGCGACCGTGACGATCTCGCAGTCGGATCGCTCGTACTCGCTGTCTGCGCTGTCCGCGATCGGACTTTCGACGTTATGCATGCTCGCGCTGCTATACGGCTTATGCGAGGGGTTCGCGCGGACGGCCGCATCGATCGACCGCATGGAAGCGGCTCGGTCGTTTCGCGCCGTATGGCATCTTAGTCTCGCGATGAGCGTCATTATGCTGTTCGTTCTACCGTTCGGTTTGAACGGTATCGGTTTCTTGTCGATCGTGACGTTGCTTGCCGGATTGGGCCAATTTGCAGCGGGGATCTGGCTCATCGTGCTCGTTCGGAGATTCGGACGCGAGTACGCGGCGACAGCGCTCAGGGAATAGGGGCCCCGATTTGGAGGCCATTCGCAAGACGATCGTCGTCGCCGGCTTCTTGCTGACGACAGGCATCGTCTTTTTTTTGCTCGGAGGCATCGTTCTCCGGCAATCGGGTATGGGCCGGCTCTTGATATGATCATAAGGCCTGGTCCTTACGGTTGACGCATGACATACGATATACCCTAAGATGTAAATTTTTATCCATTGGGAGGGGGATCGTACGATGGCGGGAAGCACGAATTCTCTTGATCTGCCGGAGCCCACTAACCTATCGGCTAGGAGCGAAGGGGATTCCGTTGTTATTTCCTGGGAGGAAATTCAAAGCGCATACTTGACCGGTTATAACATTTTCGTCGATGGCGAGTTACAAAACGCGGAGCCTGTCAAGGCGACCGAATACGCCCTATCCGGCTTGGAGCGAGAAAAGACCTACAAGGTGAAGGTATCCGCCGTCTATCAGTCGCAACAGGAAGAAGGAATCGACGTATCGCTGGCAATCGCCCCTGTCGTCATCAAAGGGGTTCAAGCAGTCGGAGGTCCAAGCTCCGTCGCGATCCATTGGGAAGCGGTAAGTTCCGTTCAATTGCAAGGATACAACGTCTACGTGAACGGACAGTTGGCAAATACAAAGCCGATTCAGAACACCGAATTCAATGTGGCCGGATTAAATTATGGCATCGCCTACAGCTTCGAGGTCAAAGCCATCGATCGGACGGGCAAGACGATCGCCTCGAGCGGGACAGTGCCGGGAACGCCTAGCCATTATCTCGTCGAGCTCCCCCGATGGAATATTCATAACGACGGCACGGACGCGGCCGGAACGACGGACGGCCTGAACCGAATGCTCGCTTGGGCGAGCGGCGAGCGTGTTCAAGCGATATACGTTCCCGCCGGAACGTATCTGATCTCCAAGGACAAACAGATTATCCTCGCAGCGAATATACTATGGGAGCTTGCGCAGAATGCGATCGTTCAAAAGGAAACGAACGGCAAGGAATCTTACAAGACGCTGCTGATCGGGTACGGCGCGGACAATGTCACGATTAAAGGGGGGGCGTACAAAGGCGACCGCGATACGCACGACTTCTCCGGTAAGGATAGCCCGAGCAGCCCCGGCACGCATGAGGGCGGGTACGGCATCGTTATCGAAGGGGCGCAAAACGTCACGATCCAGGGCGTGAAGGCGACGCAATTTACGGGAGACGGCCTATTCATCGGCGGCGCGGCACAGATGGGTTCGGATCTTTATGCCGCTAACTTCGAGTCGGGCGGGTTAAACGCGGCCGGCGCTCCCGTCGTTGACATAAATAAAATTCGCACGATCAAGATGTATTCGTTAACGAAGTCTCAATTTGTCGATCAAGGGTACTTTGAATTATCCAACTGGCGAAATGCCTCGTCATTCGAAATTTTCTTTTATGACAAAAATCAAGTCTATATCTCCAAAACCGCCGCAAAAGTCAGAGTCCGAATCGACATCCCTAAAGGTGCCGCGCAGATGCGGATCGTCATTAATCAACCAAGCGCCGCTAATGTCTATGGCGAGTATTGGCAACGTCTTCAGGCGGGGAACACGGTCGTGCGCGATTCCGAGTTCGCTTTCAACCGTCGACAAGGCATAACGATCGGCGGCGGCGACCGTACGTTGATCGAGAATAATCGGATTCACGATATCAACGGTACGGCACCGATGTCCGGCATCGACGTCGAGGGCGGGTTCGGCGAGAACGGATTTTGGAATAGCAACATTACGATTCGCGGAAACGAATTTTGGAATAACGCCCGCTATGATGTCATTCTATATGACGGACGCGGCGCTGTCATCGATAACAACCATTTGTCCTCGAAAGGCGCGATCGGTCTCGCCGTCTCTGCCAGCTTCGCGGGGGATACGGTGGCGAAGAACAATCATTTCGACGGTACGCGGATATTGGCTTACCACGATGTTCAATTGTTGAACAACAAGATGAACGATTCCTATATAAACGTTACGGGACCGAACATGATTATCGACGGGTTGGACATCGTCAACGGAACGCTGAATACTTCTGCGGCGGCGAATGGGGATATCGCGGCGTCCAACATATCGATTACGATTGCGGACGATACGAAGGAAGGCGGTTTGTCCGTATACGGCACCGGAGCGACGATCTTCCGCAACGTCAAAATATCGGGGCCGTCCAAGCTGCGCTCGTTCGTCGGAGGATCCACGGCGGCGAATACGTTCGACCGATTGCAAGTTGTGAACTACAATTCGACCTACGGTCTGTCCCTTCCGGCCGGTACGTATACGGATTGTTCGTTTGAAGCGTCAGAGGGCGGACAAATGGGAGCAATCGGCATCAGTCTTCCGGCTAAATACGTGTTTGATCGCGCCAAGTTCAAAACGAATTCGACTTCCGGATCTGTCGGAATAGTCGTTCAGCGGGCGGGAGCGGACGTCACGATCCGCAATTCGCAATTTGAAGTACTGGGCGACAGCCAGCCGGTTTCGGTTCAGACGGCGGACCGTTTCGTTTTCGAAAATAACGTCGTAAATGCGATGAACATGCAAAGAAAATCGTTGGAGCTGGTTAGAATCAACGACTACTGGGATCGAAGCAAACCATTCGACGTCCTCGCGTCAAGGATCGAGGGGAACGTCATCAATGCCAATATTGCGGTGATCGGCATTCAGACTGCTTACGCCGGCATTGGGGCGCCGCCGTATACGATTCGGAACAATACGCTTAACAAAGCCGTCCTGTCCTTAAAAGCCAATGATATCGTGAGCGGGAACTTCGTCAATCCTTGAGTCATTTTTGTTCTTTATAAAGAACAATGGGCGTGTTATATTCATGAATAATGAATGTAACGCGAGGAATTCATAGGAGGGTCAAGGATGTCCGGTCGTTATAAAGAATGGGCGTTTTTGCGCGAGGCGGTCGGGGAGATGGATGAGAAAACGCTCCCCTACTTGCTTCGGCGACGCGCGACAGAATCGCCGAACGATATTGCATTCAGCTTTCCGGAGGAGCGACAAGAATACTCGTGGTTGAAGGTTTGGCAGGAGACTTGGCGCGCGGCGCAAGGGTTGATTAAAGTCGGGATTCAAAAGGGAGACCGCGTCGCGATTCTGATGCCGGGGCGGATGGAATGGATTATCTCTATGCTCGCGGCGGCCTGCGCGGGAGCGGTGATCGTGCCGTTCAACAGCTATTCGGCTAAGGATGAACTTCGGGCTCTGCTTGCCGACGCGATGCCGGCTGTACTCATTATGACAGCGACCGGTCATCGGCAGCCATACGCGACTATTTTAAGCGAATTCATGGAGGAGCACCGCAAGCTCGGACGCGGCGCTGCTTGGATTCCGAAGCATATTTTTATCGTGGACGAGCCCAATAACGTTTTCGCTCCTTTCCGCCCCTACTCGGAGTTGCTCGCGATATCCGGCCCCGAGGAAGAACAGCAACTGATAGACAGGTGTCGGTCCATTCGTTCGGAGGACCCGCTCGTTCTTCTATATACCTCCGGGACGTTAGGCGTGCCAAAGGGGGTTCTCCGAACGACGGCCTCTTTCCTGGTCTCTTCCGACAATGACCGTGCCGCCGGCAAACGGAGAGGTGCCGACATCTTCAGGCGATGGACGGACCGCGTATCTAGCCGATTCTCCGTTATGACGTTGCTGCCGCTTTATCATCTTGGCGGATTCGCCACGATTATTACCAATCTCAAAGTATGCAACATCCGCATCGTCATGTTGAGCCGGTTCCATCCCATTACCGCGCTTACCGTACTTAGTGAAGGCAAATACCGGTTTCTGGTCGGTACCCCCTACATGATCCAGCGGATGCTAAATTGCGGCGAGCGAGATAAATTCGATCTCTCGTCGGTGCTCGGGGTTATATTCACCTCCGCTGCGGTTAACAACGACATTTTGCAGCGCGTCACGCGAGATTTGAACCTGATCTTTTTTATGGTTAGTTACGGTTCGTCTGAAGCGGGAGCGGTATCCAACGGTATCTGCTTGCTGGAAAGCAGAGGGAATAAGCTATTGCGTCTGATGATCAGGCTGTTGAAGCAGGCGAAGTTTCTAAGCGGATCCATCTCTCCTCGGGAATTCGAGAACAGCGCGCACAGCTTGGCCGGAAAAGTGGACCGGGGCGTGGAAGTCAGGATCGTCCATCCCGAGACCGGAGAGGAGTTGCCTGCGCTAGAGCAAGGAGAGATCCAAATTCGGAGCCACAGGGTGATGAAGTACTGCGACGAGGATAGCAATCGTGCAAGCTTGACTGCCGATCGCTGGTATCGTTCGGGAGATCTCGGCTTCCTTAACGGCAATCGTCATCTCACGATAACGGGAAGAATGAAACGGATGGTCTCAAGAGGAGGCGAGAAGATCTCTCCCATCGAGATCGAGCGCATGCTTCTCCTGCAAGCGGATGTGGAGGACGCATGCGTTGTAGGTGTTCCGGACGATTTGTACGGTGAACAATTATGCGCTTTTATCGTTCCAAGACCGGGGCGGCATCCGACTTCCGGCCAAATGAACGAATCTTTGAAACCGCATCTGTCCGCATTCAAACTCCCCAAGTACTACATACAAGTATCGGAGCTTCCTATCTCGCCGACGGGAAAGGTCGCAATTGCCAAACTGGAGCGGCTGGCCCTAGAAAGCGTCGGAGAACTGAAGGAATATGCGTAACTATTATTCCGGCATTACGTTGTTCAAGCTGACGGGAGCATTGCTGGTCGTGACGGCCCATGCGCTGCTTATCCCCCTCATGCAGGAGGTGCCCGAACAGCAGTACCAGTTCGCGCTGTTGGCGCTGCGGATTATCGTGCCATGCTTTTACGTCGTTTCCGGATTCCTTGTCTACCAAGGGTGGACGCATGCAGCGGTTCCGGGCGCTTACGTGCGTAAATACGTGACGCGAATCGGGATCATTTACGCCTTTTTCTGCTTTCTCTTTATGATAAGGTTTACGTTTCCGGCGCTTCAGACCGGCGGGTTGGGGCTAAGCAATCTGTTCCTGCAAACGAAGATCCTCGTCTATGCGGTATTTTTGAATGGGCCTTTCCTGCAGCTTTGGTTCATCCCGCCGCTGTTGTTCGGCGTTCTGATCAGTTATTGGCTATGGGCGCGGAATAGACTGCTGATCGGTATGATCGCGGCAGGAGTTGGATATGCGATATGCCAATGGACATCCGGATCGTTGAGGGCGTTTCCGCACGATTTTCCGTGGGGCCCATTTTCGCTGCTGGAGGGATATAAGGATGACCTGATCAGCTTGTTTACTAGGTACTTCGGTTTCGGCTTAACCTTCGTTCTTTTGGGAGCCGTACTGGCCCGTAAAGAGCAGCCTTTCCTCAGGCTAAAGCCAAGATCATTATGGATGCCGGCTATCGTCCTTACTCTTTTCGAGACCGGACTCCTTCTCAGCTTCGCCGACTGGAACGAAAAATACAAGCTGGCGTTCAGCCTGATTCCGAATACGATTCTCCTGTTCTACGGAATCCTTCGCGTGCCGCTAAAGGAGGTGCAAAAGTACCATAGGGCGATTAATCTATTCAGCATCATCGCTTTCGTGTGCCATATCCCGCTGATGGAGTTGAATTTGTTCGCGCTAGATTGGGATCGTGCTTCAATGAGCGGGCTAGAAGGGCTTATTTACCTGCTGCTGACGTTGGCGGAATGCTTGGCCATCACGTGGATATGGATAAGGCTACCGGCGAAAAAAAAGAGCGTAGTGTTGTGACGCATCCCATTTCATCATTTACATTTGGCAAAATTTGTTTTAAAATAACCTTCAGTAGGCTGTGGTTCTATAGAACTAATGATAGAGGTGTTATATAGATGACTAAGTTTTCTCGAATGGCGCTTTTCGTTGTTGTAATAAGCGTCATGCTGTTCCCGACATCGGCCTTCGCGTCTTCGAATAATTCATCAAACTCTCATTCCTCTTCGTACTTCTCTTCCTTTACGAGTACGATCGCTTGGTTGTTCACAGGCAAGTCCAGCACATCGAATCAAGCGAACGATAAAGGCAACGATAAAGGCAACGATAAAGGCAACGATAAAGGCAACAACAACGATAAAGGCAACGATAAAGGCAACAACAACGATAAAGGCAACGATAAAGGCAACAACAATAACCATGATCATGATTCCGATTATGGGAATCACGACGGCGGTTTCTGGGACTGGCTCAACGGCAATGACTGCGATGACGACAAATGGGACGATCCGAAGTACGACTCCTACAGTAGCTGGAAGAATTTCTATTGTTATTGATTTGATGCTCGCCGCTGGCTGGTGCCGGCGGCTTTTTTTACGACTGTCCATGCTGCAGGATGCCGATATATAGGAAGAAAGCGAGGACTTAAAAGTGAATGTAAAAACGTATTTGAGACGAACGGTTCTATCGATGTCGCTGTTGCTGACTGTATTGATGCCGGGTGCGATTCCAGCCTACGGCCAAGTGAGCGAGTCGAGCCCTGATTCCTATGTCATACAGCCCGATAAATGGGGATTATATACGGATGGTACGCATGCGACCGAGACGACGAACGGAATCAACAAAGCGCTCGAGTGGGCGAGCAAGAACGGGGTTAAGGCGGTCTTTCTTCCGTCGGGAACCTACCTCGTCGCCAAAGAAGGTCATATTGCCATGGTATCCAATATGACCTTCGAGCTTGCAGATGACGCGGTGCTGCAGAAGGAGACGAACGGCAAAGAACGATACGAGCTGCTATATATCGGCTACGGCGTTCATGATGTCACCATAAAGGGCGGCACGTACAGAGGCGACAAGGATACGCATAATTATTCCATGAAGGACAATAAGTACAGCGCCGGAACGCACGAGGGCGGGTACGGAATTCTGCTGGAGGGGGCCTCCGGCATAACGATCGATGATGTTAAGGCTATCAATTTTACGGGGGACGGTGCCATTTTTCAAGGGAAAGGCACGATGGTAACGGATTATTACGAGAATAGCTTCGTTTCAGGAGCAATCGACGATCAAGGCAAAAAAGTCAAAGACGCGAAGAAGATCCGTACATCCAAAGCGTTGTATTTTAACAATCCGATATTCAAAACGGCTAAATTGTTTGAAATATCCAACTTGATGCGACTACCTCGAGGATTCGAAGTCTATTTTTATAAAACCAATGGCGTATTCCTTAAAAAAGTTACCGCTCAGGGAAGAGATCAGATACCGATTCCCGAGGGGGCGGACCACTTTTATCTGGTGTTTAACCAGTCTTCGGCCAAAGGCGCTTATTTCGAATATTGGAATCGTACCGTCAGCAAAGACGTGGTCGTGACGAACTCCGAGTTCGCCTTTAATCGGCGGCAAGGAATAACCGTTGGCGGAGCGGACAACGTTTTGATTTCCAATAGCACCTTTCACGATATGAAAGGAACCGCACCTCAATCGGGGATTGACGTTGAAGGCGGTTTTGAGGTGAACGGCTTTTTTAATAGCGATATCACGATACAAAATAATGAATTCTACAATAATGCAGCCTACGACGTGATTCTGTTCGATGGCAAGGGAGCCAAAGTAGAAGGGAACCGTCTTGGATCCAAAGGGGTTATTGGACTTGCCGTTTCGGATCCATTCTCCGACGCCGCGATAACCGATAATCACTTCGACGGCACGCGGCTTGTTGCGGAGAATGATGCGACCTTTCATGGAAATACGATGAATAACTCGTACACGACGATCTCCGGGCCCAACGTAAAAATAGACGGAATGGCGTTCATCGATTCGACGCTTTCCGTTAGCTCTAAGGTAGCGTTCGGGGTCGATATCTCCAATGTCACCATTTCAGTCAGCAAGCAAGTGGATGCGGGCTTTACAATCTGGGGACAACCCATTCGCGTGCGCAACATGACGATTACCGGCGAACCGGCGCTTCGTTCAATTACGGGAGGCGCTGCAGCGGGAAGTATTTTCGAGAATCTGAAAGTCATCGGATACAATGCAAAATACGGCATCTCCCTTTCTCCCGGCAAGTATACGGGATGCCAATTCGTGTCGGGGGATACCGGGCAATTCGGTTCCATCTCATTGAAACTCAAGGGGAGCTATGTATTTGATGGGTGTTCGTTTGAATCCGGCGAGGCTTCCGCTACCAACCTTCTCGCAGAACATTCGGACTTGGATCTGACGATTAAAAACTCGACCTTCGAGCTGCTCGGCAACACGCAGGCAGTCAGTGTCCAAGCAGCCAAGAGCGTCGTCCTGGAGAACAACGCGATAACGGCGGAGCATCTGTCGTCCATGAAGGTCGAACTCATAAAAATAAACGATTACTGGAAGAGGAACGACAAATACGACGTGAAAAAGGTTGTCATTACCGGGAATACAATCAAGTCAAATATTGCTGCCATCGGCGTTTCTACGGTATACGCAGGCAAAGACGCACCCGTGTATTCCATTGAGAAAAACAAGCTGATCAAAGCCACGATGGAGACGAAGCCCAACGACTTCAGAAGGTTGAATCAACTTATTAAATAGTTACTCATTAATCGGTAGCGCCGGTCCCTAGGCTTCCGTCGATTCCAAGGTGATGACGGTAAGTTCAGGCCTGCATAAAAAACGAACGGGATAGGAGGAGACTCCTATCCCTCTATTCGTATAGAGGTACATCTCGTCCGCAATTCGGTATAAGCCTTCGGGGTATCGTCGTGCAAGATCAGGCAAAATCAGGGGACCGACAAGGGGGATTCGAACTTGGCCGCCATGGCTATGCCCGGACAGTTGAAGGTTCACCCGGTAAGAGGCGGCATATTCGGCTAAATCGGGTTCATGAGCCAGGAATAGCGTAAACGCCGCCGGGTCATGTTCGCGGCTTCCTTCATCCGCTAAGGCGAAGTCTAGATTCGGACTGCCCTCCAGCGCGTCGTCTAAGCCTGCTATTCGGATTTGACTGCCGCCATGCTCGAGCGTAACGGAGCGATTGCGAAGCAAGGTGAAGCCGCCGCTTGATAAGACGCGCTCCACGTCTTTTGCCCCGGCCGTATAATCATGGTTGCCCAGAACCGCCCACTTTCCTAGAGGGGCCTCAAGAAGAGACAAGAGGCGGATCGTTGACGACGCATGGGACTCGACCGATTCATGAAAAAGGTCTCCGGTAAAACAGATGAGATCCGGTTTAAGCTTTCTGATGCGCTCTATAAGTTGACCGAGACGATGGATGCCGAAGTGAAAGTCCAGATGTATATCGCTAAACAGAACAATCTTCTTTAAGTGAAAGGCTCGGGGGAGACTTGTATAAGGAAGTTGAAGGTAGTTGGTCTCGATCCATTTAGGCTCAAGCCATCTTGAATAACTAAATCCGGTTATTGGAGCGGCCAGCAATCCCGCAAGCCACCTTGTACTTAACTTCAAGAACGCGCTACGGCTGATCGGTCGGTTCGTATCCAAACGAAGGGCCCCCTTTGCTAGCTTGTATTATAACATGGGCGGTATAAAGAACAAACGAAGGCCATTTAAGCCGTATTTTCATTGACATGTTCTTTATAAAGAACTAGAATAATTAGTGTTCCAATATCGTCCATTATTTAGGCAAGCAGGTGAAGTGTTGGAAGAGAATCTTATTTCAAATGGTCGGAACACGGTTGAGACACCTATACGAGAGATTAACGTGAAAGAATGGTTTGACGTTATTCAGAGGCGTTGGTGGATTGCCGTTATTTGCACCCTCATATTCGCCGTATTAGGAGGGTTATATAGCACTCGCACCGAGACTCCCCTATATTCCGCTTCCTCTCGCATCGTTATTAAGACGGAAAGCAGCGAACTGCTCGGAACGCTTAAGGCGTTCGCTCGCGAGCCGATCGTCATGGGACAAGTAAGGAATTCGTTGCAGTTAACTCGCTCGGTTGGATTTCTTAGAAGCCAAATCAGCATTAGCAGCGTTGACGGTTCCTTGATTACATTAGTCACCGCCGTGGATGCCGATCCCGATCTGGCTGTACAGATCGCCAATGCCACTGTGAAAGCTTACTCCGAGCAACTGACGGATGTTTTCCCGGGAGCGACGGTTCGCGTCTTGACCGAAGCGGAGCCGGACGAGCATCCAAGTCCCATCAACCCTCCAAGCAATCGAGCCTTTTACATAAGCATATTTGCCGGCATAGCCATCGGGATCGGAATCATCTTCTTGGTCGATTCGCTTGACGACTCGGTTCGAACCAGGCGCGATATAGAACGGCATTTGGATACGGCGCTTCTTGGACAAGTAACGCGATTCAAGCGCAAAGAATTAACCGGTCGCGGCACTCGCAAGCCGGTGCAGAAACGAGGCGAGACGACGATTGGCAAATAAAGAGAAGGAACCGCGCAAAGCGTTTGTCAACGGATGCTTAGCCTCTTATCATAACCCGTTCTCGAATATCGCCGAACAGTATCGAGAGATTCGCAACAATATCGGCTTTGCCGCTGGCGGACCGTGTCGATCGATCGCCGTCACTTCTCCTTCCGACGGAGACGGCAAATCGACCGCTGCCGTGAATCTGGCGATCAGCTTGACCCAAAGAGGGGAACGCGTTCTCATTATCGATGCCAATATCCGTAAACCTATGCTGCACTACTTATTTGAAGCTCCCCTCTCGCCGGGGATGACGGAGGTACTTGTCGGACATAGCGTTCCTAGCGATGCCATTCAACCGACGGGTATCGAAAATCTGTCCCTATTGCCAGGGGGGGCGCTGCTGCATGGCGCTACGGATATGACCGATTCGCAGGCGATGAATAGGCTGTTAGAGCAAGCAGGGGAATCGTTCGATGTATTGGTAATGGATTGCCCCTCGATCTTGGAATCGTCGGATGCTTGTTCGCTGGCAAGCAAGTGCGACGGTGTCGTTTTAATGGTATCCGGAGGCCGCACGCAACGGAAGAAGGCCTTGCAATCTAAAAAGGCATTGGATTTTGGGAAGGCGAAGTTGCTGGGAGTCGTGCTGAATCGCAACAAGAAATATGCCTTCTGATTACGGCGATACTTCTTTTGTCTTAAAAGATTCGTTCTTATAAAGTTCGAATCTTTCTTTATGAAGAACGGGCTTTAAAGGCGTTTGGCGGCCGGATGCCCGAATTATTGAGGTGGTGGGGACTTGTGAATTATAAACAGAGGCTTGCCTTTCTTATTGGAGTCGATTCATTGATCGTCTTATCGGCCATCTTTATTAGCCGTTACCTCGTCTCCGTTCCCTTGGATCTGTTCTCGACTCCGCTGATCATTACTTCCATCGCGTTACTGCTTAGCCATCATTTATTTGCCCTGGTTTACAAGCTTTACAAGAGGGCGTGGGAGTATGCCAGCGTCGGCGAATTAATCGCCATAACGAAAGCAGTTACGCTATCCATCGCGGTGGCATCGGTCGTTCAACTGATTTTCCTCCAAGAGGTATACATACGTCTTCTCATCGTCACTTGGATGCTGCATGTTTTATTTATCGGCGGCTCCCGCTTTTGTTGGAGAATCGCTAGAAACTTCTTGTTCCAAGCGCCGGAAGGTCAGCACAAGCGTACGTTGATCATCGGCGCCGGCGCAGCCGGTACGATGCTCGCGAGGCAGCTTCTGATGGACAATTCCGAAAAGGAATTGATGCCCATCGCATTCGTCGACGATAATCCGGGCAAGCAAAACCTCAGTATCATGGGGATTCCGGTAGTTGGCGGTACCTCCTCGATCGAGAAAGTCTCGAAAGAGCTTGATATCGATTATATCGTTATCGCGATTCCTTCCCTGAACAAGCAGCAGCTAAAGACAATCTTCGAGGAGTGTTCGAAAACCTCGGCCAAAACGCAGATCATGCCGATGCTTGAGCATATCGCGACGGGGAAAGTTTTGGTCAGTCAATTCAGGGACGTACAAGTCGAAGATCTGTTGGGTCGCGAACCTGTCGAACTGAATCTGGAGAGCATCTCGGAATTCGTGACGGACAAGGTGGTGCTCGTCACGGGAGCCGGCGGATCGATCGGCTCGGAAGTATGCCGCCAGATTTCGAAGTTCCATCCTCGCAAGCTGATTCTTCTTGGGCATGGCGAGAACAGTATTTATACGATAGAGATTGAATTGAAGGTCTTGTTCAGAGATTCGGACATTTTGTTCTATACGGAAATCGCGGATCTTCAGGACGAGAAGAAGATTAACGCCATCATGGAGGAGCACCGCCCTGATGTCGTCTATCACGCTGCAGCCCACAAACACGTTCCGCTTATGCAGCGCAACCCTGAGGAAGCGGTCAAAAATAATGTAATCGGCACTTTGAATGCGGCAAGAGCCGCGGATCGCGCCGGAGTCGGCATATTCGTCATGATCTCGACGGACAAGGCGGTTAATCCGACCAGCGTCATGGGCTCGACCAAGCGGATCGCCGAGATGATCATTCAATATATGGATCGGACGAGTCGGACGAAGTTCGTCGCAGTTCGGTTCGGCAATGTGCTGGGAAGCCGAGGAAGCGTCATTCCGTTATTCAGGAAGCAGATCGAGAAAGGCGGACCGGTGACGGTTACTCACCCGGATATGGTTCGTTACTTCATGACCATTCCGGAAGCCTCCCGACTCGTTATTCAGGCAGGCGCGTTGGCGCGGGGAGGAGAAATATTCGTCCTCGATATGGGTGAACCGGTCAAAATCGTAGACCTCGCCAAAAACGTAATTCGTATGTCCGGCTACTCCGTCGAAGAGATCGGGATTGTATATACGGGCATGAGGCCTGGGGAGAAGCTCTACGAAGAACTTTTGAAAGAGAACGAGGTTCATGACGTTCAAGTTTATCCGAAGATTTATATCGGCAAATCGACTGAAGTCGATTTTAAGCGAATTGAACGGATGCTTCAAATCTATCCTACGCTATCCATCCTTGAACTGCGGCAGTTGTTGCTCGATCTGGCCAATAACAAGCCGGAAGAATCGTTATTATCGCCCGTTACCATATAGAACAGGAGTTGTACGAAGTATGGCTAAAGTGAAGAAGGCGATCATTCCGGCTGCCGGCCTAGGCACCCGATTCCTCCCGGCTACGAAGGCGATGCCGAAGGAAATGCTTCCAGTGGTAGATAAGCCGACGATTCAGTATATCGTTGAAGAAGCGATCGAATCGGGGATCGAAGACATTATCATCGTTACCGGCAAGGGGAAGCGCGCGATCGAGGACCACTTCGACAATTCTTTTGAATTGGAGCAAATCTTGCTGGAGAAGAAGAAGTACGATTTGCTGGACGAAGTACAAAAATCGTCCAAGTTGGTGGACATTCACTACATTCGTCAGAAAGAGCCGAACGGTTTGGGCCACGCCATCTGGTGCGCAAGGAAGTTCATCGGACAAGAGCCGTTCGCGGTACTGCTCGGCGACGATATCATCTCGGCGGAAAAGCCTTGCCTTAGACAGATGATCGAGAAGTATGAACGCTACAATTCCTCGATTATCGGCGTCCAGCACGTAACGGACGAAGAAGTATCCCGTTACGGCATTGTCGACGGAAGATGGGTAGAGGACGCGTTGTACCAGATCAACCACCTTGTGGAAAAGCCCAAGCGGGGAGAAGCGCCGTCTAACTTGGCTATCATGGGACGCTATATTTTAAATCCGGGCATCTTCGATATTCTCGGCAATCAAAATCCGGGTGCCGGCGGCGAGATTCAATTGACCGACGCCATTGCGACGTTTAACCAAACCGAAGCGGTTTATGCGTATAACTTCGAGGGCACGCGTTATGACGTAGGCGAGAAAATGGGCTTTATTCAGACGACGATCGAATTTGCTCTTCAAAGAGAAGAATTGCGTTCCGAACTGCTCAAGTACTTATCCGGGGTCATGGAGAGGGAAGCCGAACATGCCGGGTAAGGTGCTTTTTTGCGCGACGGTGGACTATCATTTCCGCGCTTTTCATCTTCCGATCATGGAGTGGTTCAAACAGCAAGGTTGGGAAGTTCACGTCGCGGCACAGGGAAAGTTGGAGCTGCCTTTCGTCGATCGAAAGTTCAATATTCCGATCGAGCGTTCGCCACTGCATAAAGCCAACTTTACGGCCTATCGACAGTTGCGATCGATCATGCAAGAACAACGCTATGATATCGTCCACTGCCATACGCCTATGGGCGGCGTAATTGCGAGAATGGCCGGAAGAAGCGTTCGCGGCAAGGGAACGAAGGTGATCTACACAGCCCACGGATTTCATTTCTGCAAAGGTGCGCCTCTTCCGAATTGGTTGGTCTATTATCCAATCGAGAAAAGCTTGGCTCGATTTACCGATTGTCTCATAACCATCAATGATGAGGACTATCGACTTGCGAATCAGCGGCAGTTCAAAGCGGGACGAATCGCCAAGGTCCATGGGGTCGGCATCGACACGGACATGTTCCATCCGCTCGCGTCTTCCGATCGAGCGCTAAGAAGGCAGGAATTCGGCTACCGGACCGAACAATTCATGATGTTCTATGCTGCCGAGTTCAATGCGAACAAGAATCATCGCATCTTAATCGAAGCGTTGGCGCGAATAAAGGTGCGCGTTCCTTCGATAAAACTGCTGCTCGCCGGAAGAGGGGCGCTCGAGACCGAATGCAGACAGTTGGCGTCCGCATTGGGTGTAGAATCGATGATTGATTTTTTGGGGTACCGGGATGACATCTCCAGATTGCTGCCCATGTGCGATCTTGCCGTGTCCGGGAGCTTGAGAGAAGGGCTTCCCGTTAATATCATGGAAGCGATGGCTTGCGGGCTTCCTATCGTAGCTACGCATAACAGAGGGCACTCGGAGCTGGTGGCGGACCAAATTAACGGTTATTTGATCGATCCGCGCAGCGTTGACGACTTCGTATCACGAATCTCTCAATTAGCGACTATGGATAACCTTCGGCATGATATGGGCGCGAAGAGCTTGGAACGAATCAAGCGGTACACGCTTAGCAGGGTTAAAAGCGAATTAAGCGAAATTTATTCTTCCTATATGCTGCAACAATCGACAAGCGAGGCGGATAAACGAGTATGGAAGGCCCAGTAAGAGTCCTGCACGCAGTCGTCAATATGAATCGGGGCGGCGCGGAGACGCTGATCATGAACTTGTACCGCAATATCGACCGCGATCGCGTACAGTTCGACTTTTTGACCAGCAAACCCGGGGTCTTCGATGAGGAAATTGCGGATATGGGCGGCATCGTTCATCGAATTTCGCATATTACGGACAATGGGCATCGCTCCTATTCGAGAGAGCTTCGCGGGTTTTTCGAAAATCATCGACATTATCGGACTGTTCATTCTCATATGGACAAAATGAGCGGGCTCGTACTATTTGCGGCGAAAAAGGCCGGCATCCCGATACGAATCGCGCATAGTCACAATACGATGAGCGAGGGAGGGTATGCTGCACGGCTCTATAAGTGGTATGTCGGAAACCGAATCGCTTCGTCGGCTACGGTGAGAATGGCCTGCTCCACGGCGGCGGCAGCGTGGTTGTTTCCGAATAAGGCCGGGGATACGCTTATCTTGAAGAACGGCATAGAGAGCGGCCGCTTTGCTTTCCAAGAGGAAGTCCGGGAGCAAGTAAGAGCGGAGTTGGAAATCTCGGCCCAAACGTTCGCGGTCGGCCACGTGGGCCGCTTTCTGCATCAGAAGAATCATGCCTATCTCATTGATCGTTTCGCAGAACTTTTAACGAGACACGAAGATTCCGTTCTTGTGCTAGCGGGAGACGGGCCGCTTCGCTCGCAGATCGAACAAAAGGTCCGGGATTACGGAATTCAGTCAAAAATAAGATTTCTCGGCGTTCGAAGCGATGTGGACCGGTTAATGCAGGGATTCGATGTGTTCGTATTCCCATCCTTTCATGAAGGACTCCCGGTTACTTTAGTCGAAGCTCAGGGGGCGGGCTTGCCTTGCGTGATCTCCGATTCGATAACGAACGAAGTGGACATGGGGCTTGGGCTGATTCATTCTTTCCCGCTGGATTCGAAGGAAAAATGTCAAAGCAAACTCCTGGATATCGCGAGGCAAAGGAGTTCTAGATCGATTCCGCCAGACGCTTTGATCCGTAAAGGCTACGATATCGCGCAGACTGCTCGTTGGGCGGAGCAATTTTACAGGACTTGAACGAGGTGACGCATGAGAACGTTAACGGTGTTTACGCCGACTTATAATCGGGCCTACTGTCTCCATCTTGTTTATGAGAGCCTCGTTCGTCAAACGAGCAGCGATTTCGAATGGCTTATTATCGATGACGGATCTACCGATCATACCGGCGAATTGGTCTCGCTTTGGATGTCCGAAAACCGGATACCCATTCGTTATCACCGGCAGGAAAATCAGGGCATGCACGGTGCGCATAACGCAGCTTACGAAAGAATCGAGACGAAGCTGAATGTCTGCATCGATTCGGACGATTACATGCCTGACGACGCGGTCGAGAAAATCGTTGATTTCTGGCTGCGCCACGGCAGCGATGAAGTATGCGGGTTTGCCGGTCTGGATTGCTACAAGGACGGAACGATTGTGGGGACTCGATTTCCCGAAGGGCTGCACGCTTCGACTTTGTACGATATTTATCAACGCAATGGAGTCACCGGCGACAAAAAGCTTGTCTACCGATCGGAATTGACGAAGCAATACCCTTATCCCATTTTCGAAGGGGAAAAGTACGTTGGTCTGGCCTACAAATATCATATGCTGGACCGCAAATATAAGTTGCTGCTGATGAACGAAGTGCTTTGCGTCGTCGAATACTTGCCGGATGGTTCATCGCGCAACATGCTGAAGCAATACAGAAAAAACCCTAAAGGCTTCGCTTTTTATCGTCGACAGCTTATGCTGCTTCCGTTCGCAAGCCGGGCTTTCAAGTTCAAACAAGCGGTTCATTACGTATCCAGCAGTCTTCTATCGCGGAATGCCAGTTGGTTCCGGGAGACACCCGCCAAGTTCTTGACGTTGATGGCGCTTTTGCCTGGATTGATGCTCTACATCTTCATCCTTAGAAAGACGTCAATCTTGAAGGGCTAAAGGGACTCGATCATGACCATACTCTGGCTTACGCTCCTAACCGTGTACGCGTTCGCCTTTTTCGCTCGGTATTTCTCCGTCCCCGATCCTTTGGGACCGGCGTTGGTTCGGCCAAATAGACTTCTGGCGATCGGAGTTGCCGCCGTGTTGGTCGCCGTAGCGGGCTTGCGCAACAATATCGGCGATACTTTCTTTTATATGCACGCCTTCGAGGTAAACGATTTTAGCTGGTACTCCATTTTAAAAGAGAAGGATATCGGATTCGGCATCTTTCAGAAAGTGCTCAAGAGCTATACCGACGACCCGCAAGCACTGGTCTTTATTATAGCGTTAGTCACTGACATTTTTATTGTGCTTGCCTTATATCGCTATTCTAGGATGTTCGAAGTTGCCGTTTACGTGTTTATTACATCCGGGGCATTCATCGTATCGATGAACGGAATGAGGCAATATTTGGCTGCGGCCTTACTCTTCTGGGCGACCAAATACTTGCTGACGAATAGCTGGAAACGTTACATGCTTATTGTTCTGTTCGCTTCCATCTTTCATCAGAGTGCGCTTATCATGGTTCCGATCTACTTCCTCGTGAGAAGAAAGGCATGGACGCGTTCAACGTTCATCCTTCTAGCGTTAGCCATTCTCATCGTATTCGGCTTTAATCAATTTCAAGGTCTGTTATTTGCGGCATTACAAGATACCTCATATGGAGAATACCAGAACTTCCAAGAGGGCGGAGCGAATTTGATTCGGGTCATTTTCTATATCGTCCCCCTCGTAATCGCTTATATAGGACGGGAGAAGCTGCGTGCGCTGAACCCTCGTATCGATATATTCGTGAATATGTCGTTGATTGGCGCCGCTTTGATGATTATCGCTACGCAGAACTGGATATTCGCAAGAATGGCCATCTACTTTTCTTTGTACCAAATCGTTCTTGTCTCTTGGATCATAAAAGTATTTAGATGGAAAGATCAGAAGTTGGTTTACTTCGTGCTCGTAGCGATCTATTTCCTTTACTTTTTCTACGAGAATGTCATTACGTTGAACATCCAATATCGAAGCGATTATATTACCTGGTTCAGCTAAGCGAGGGATGACAAGATGAGCGCGATCCGGATTCCGCGTACGATCCATTATTGTTGGTTCGGCAGGGGACCCAAGCCCAAAAAGATTCAGAAATGCATGCGAAGTTGGAGCAAGTACTTGGGGGACTATGAGATTATTGAATGGAACGAAGATAACTTCGACATCGGCGCAAATCGGTACGTGAAGGAGGCCTATGAAGCGAAGAAGTATGCCTTCGTCAGCGATTATGCCCGTTTGCACGCGCTCTACCACCAAGGCGGCATCTACCTGGATACGGATGTCGAAGTCATCAAATCGCTTGATCGCTTCCTCGCGCACGAGGCGTTCTCCGGATTCGAGGACGAGAAGTTTTTGCAGTCGGGGACGATGGGCGCTATTCAGGGGCACTCCTGGATCAAGGAACTGTTGGACTATTACGATGGTCGGAGCTTTCTCCGTCCGGACGGCACCCTCGATACGACGACGAATACGGCCGTCATTAGCCAAATTTGCGAAAAACACGGATTGAAATTGAACGGTAGGCAGCAAACGCTCTCGAACGGGGTCGTATTCTATCCGAGATGCTACTTCAGTCCCTATGATTATATTAATGGCGGAAGCTTTCGGACGGCGGATAGCCATACGATTCATCACTTCGCTCAATCTTGGCTTCCGCTTCACGTAAGGCTGAGGAGTCAGGCCAAAAGAGCAGCCAGCCGTATTATAGGTCCCAAAAACATCTCCAGACTCCGCAAGGCGTTGACATCCGGAGGAAGCTCGCATGAAGAGAATGTTTGATCTGGTTGTTGCGGTGCCGCTGCTCATCCTCACACTCCCGATCCTTCTCGTCACAGCCATTTTGGTCCGAGTGAAGCTAGGGTCGCCGGTCGTATTTAAGCAGCAACGCCCCGGCTTGCATGGCAAGCCCTTTAACATGTATAAGTTCCGATCCATGACGGACCAACGGGACGACCAAGGCGTCTTGCTGCCCGATAGCATCCGACTGACCCCATTCGGACAGAAGTTGCGGAAATGGAGCTTGGACGAGCTGCCGCAACTTTGGAACGTCGTCAGAGGCGATATCAGCCTCGTCGGTCCCCGTCCGCTGTTGATGGATTACCTTCCTCTCTACACGCTGGAGCAGGCGAGAAGGCATCTTGTGAAGCCGGGTATTACGGGTTGGGCTCAAGTCAACGGCCGGAATGCGATCTCTTGGGAACAGAAGTTCAAACTAGACACGTGGTACGTCGATCATCGCAACTTCCGTCTGGACATGAAGATTCTTTTCCTTACCTTTAAGAAAGTGGTACGATCAGAGGGAGTGGCAAACGGTCAGCACGTCACCATGCCGGTCTTCCGGGGGACATCGGACCAACATCGAGAAATCGGAGGATAAACGGGATGCAGCACAACGGTCGGATTTATCTGTCGGCGCCGCATATGAGCGGTAAAGAGCAAACGTATATTCAAGAAGCGTTCGACACGAACTGGGTGGCTCCGCTCGGCCCCAACGTCGATGCCTTCGAGACGGAGATCGCCGCATACGCGGGGGTCGCCGGGGCTGTCGCGCTAAGCTCGGGAACGGCCGCCATCCATTTGGCTTTAGAGCTGCTAGAAGTCGGACGCGGAGATCGCGTATTCTGTTCGACGCTAACCTTTATCGCTAGCGCGAATCCGATTCTATACCAAGGGGCGGAGCCCGTCTTTATCGATTCGGAGCCGGATACGTGGAACATGTCGCCGGAAGCGTTGGAGCTGGCGCTCGATGAAGCCGCTCGCGCCGGCAAACTGCCTAAAGCGGTCGTAGTCGTGCATCTCTACGGCCAAAGCGCCAAGATGGACCGAATCTCCGATTTGTGCGCCCGTTATGAGGTGCCGATCGTTGAGGATGCCGCCGAATCGCTAGGATCGACCTATCGGGGAACAAAAAGCGGTTCAATGGGGCAGTTCGGCATTTACTCCTTCAATGGAAATAAGATCATTACGACTTCCGGCGGGGGGATGCTGATCTCCAACGACGTGCAAGCGCTGGCGAAGGCGCGTTTCCTCGCTACGCAAGCACGGGATCCTGCGCTGCATTATCAGCACAGCGTAATGGGCTACAACTACCGGATGAGCAATCTTTTGGCAGGTGTCGGCAGAGCGCAATTGGAAGTGCTGGACGAGAGAGTGGAAGCAAGAAGAGCCATATTCGAAACCTATCGCGATGCTTTTGGAAATCATCGAGGCGTTCGCTTCATGCCGGAACTTGCCGACACGCGTTCCAACCGCTGGTTGACGACGTTGACGATCGACAAGCAAGAGACTGGGCTAAATATACCGGATCTTATCGGGGAACTGTCCGCGCATAACATCGAAGCTCGTCCCGTCTGGAAGCCGCTTCATCTTCAGCCTTTGTTCCAAGGCGTTCGTTATTATCCGCATGAAGACGGGACAAGCACTTCGGACCGTCTGTTCGAAGAAGGCGTCTGCTTGCCCTCCGGATCCGGCATGAACCGTTCCGAACAGAATAGGGTAATCTCCATCGTGAATGAAGCGCTCTCGACGGCAACGGCAAACGTATAAATGGATTCAAGCAAAGCCTCTATTAAATAGAGAAGAAGCGGCAAGGGAACGTGTTAAAGATATCGTTCCCCTGCAGTCCGCTTTCGAATAACCCGGGCAGGCGTTCCGTAAGCGATGCTGTAGCTGCCGATATCGGACAGCACCGTCGCGCCCGCTCCGATCACCGTATGTTCTCCGATTGAAGTGGAATGAACGATTCGGGCGCCTATAGCGATCGCGCCGAAGCTGCCGATGCGAACGTTGCCTCCGGTGGCCGCGTGAGGAGCCAGGGAAACGAAGTTTTCCATTACGCTGTCATGATCCAACGAGGAAAGGGTATAGAGGACGCAATGTTCGCCGACGACCGCATCGCTGCTAACGACCGCCCCGGCCATGATAACGGAACCGTCACCGATCGTTGCTCCCTTTGCAATCGAAGCATGAGGGTGAACCGCGCTGACAAAACGGCAGTCGATCCGAACGGAACGTATGGCCTCCACCGCGCGAGCGCGAAGCCAATTGTCTCCGATTCCGACGATGACGCCGGTTATGCTCGCATCTTGGGCAAGATAGTTCTGATCCCCTAGAATCTCGTATCCATATACCTTAGTTCCCGCTGCTTTAATTCCATCCAATAACCCCGCGATACGCCAGATTCCCGACCGCTCTACAATGTCGATGATTGATTTTGCATGACCGCCGGCACCAAAGATAACTAGATTCTCCACAACCAACCCCCTAAGCTTCTAAAATTCGATATTCTTTATAATGTCCTTCAACGTTTATAAGATGAAGCTTGTTTCATTTTATTCGGTCAACGTGCATCTTGGCAACAGCATCCAATTGTATCGCTTGCTGTTCTTTATAGCGGACTCAAACGTATAAAGATTCATAAAGTGACATTCTTTAACCGATAATTGACAACTTTACAGCTCCAATGGTACGCTATAATTGTTCGTTAAAAAGAACAACATGAGCGCGTCAATCATGCTGTTCGCCTATTAGCATTACGAAGGAGCAATTCCATGAGCAGCACGTCCCCCCTTCAATTGCAAGGGCTGCCGATCGAGATGCGGCTTCTTCTTGCTTTGATTGGAGCTGAGAATAAATCCGATTCGACGGAAATTCCGGACGCACTTTTCGACGAGACCGACTGGAATACGTTTGTCGATTTGGCCAAGCATCACAGGGTGGATCCCTATCTCTATCATCGAATCAAAAATTCGCCGGACCCTCGCATTCCCGCGAGCGTCGTTAAATATCTTCAGGCGGAATACCGCCGAAATACGTTCCTCATGCTTCAATTAAGCGGCGAGATGCAAGTCATCGACAATCATCTGTCAGAACGCGGGATTCGCGCCCTTTTTTTGAAGGGGCCGGTGCTTGCGGTAGACTTGTACGACGATTTGTCCTTGCGAACTTCCTGCGACCTGGACCTGCTGATCCCCTTGCAGAATCTGCCGCAAGCGGAGGAACTGCTGACTTCTCTTGGCTACGTGAAGGATGAATACATACATACCGTTTTGAACGATTGGAAATGGAGACACCACCATACTGCGTTCTATCACCCGGTTAAAAACGTAAAAGTAGAATTGCACTGGAGATTCCACCCATCCCCTTCGGGGGAGCCCGACTTCGAAGATTTGTGGAACCGCAGAAGAATAAGCACGATCAGCAGCCAACCGATTCATTATTTGGGCCGGGAGGATTTATTTCTATTTCTCGTATCGCACGGCGCGAGACATGGTTGGTCGCGTTTGCGCTGGCTGCTGGACATTCGGCTATGGCTGCAACAACCGAGAGATGCCGATAGCTTGATCGCATTGCTTCGCAAGCATGGTTATTACCATGTCGGAGGGCAGGCGCTAGTGCTCGTTTCTAACGTGTTCGGAGATCCGGTGCCGGGCGATTTGGCTCATATGGCCGATTTGCAAAGGGCGAAGCGGCTTGCTCAGGACGCGGTATTTTATATGGAGCGTGTCGTGAACTTGCATACGAACCCTGTACCGGAGGATGTCGATCGTTTCCATAAGCGGCATTTGTACGCTTTAATGGCATTTCGGCATAAATTTACGTTCGTGATCAGCTTTCTGTTCCCGTATCCGGAAGACGCGGAGACGCTGCCCCTGCCGAAGGCGCTGCACGCACTCTATTTCCCGCTGCGTCCGTTCCTATGGGCATGGAGGAAGATGGCAGGTGTCCGTCAATGAAAAGCGTATTGATCGCTTCTTACGATATGGACGTCGGCGGAGTCGAGCGAAGCTTGGCCGGTATGCTGGACCGTTTCGATTACCGTCGTCATTCCGTCGACTTGATGTTATATCGCCATCAGGGCGACTTCATGGCGTTGCTATCCGATCGGGCGAACCTTCTTCCGGAGGTACGCGCTTACGCGACTTTCCGTCAATCTGTGGCAGAGGTAATGAAAAACAGGAACTTCGCGATCGGAATCGGAAGAGTATTGTCCAAGCTTCACGTTAAGTATCTTGGCAGGCGGAGCGGGATCTCCGAACCGGGCTATTATCAGATGCAGCTGATGTGGAAATATTCGCTTCCTTTTCTCCCCAAGTCGAAAATAAGATACGATGCGGCCATCAGCTACTTATGGCCTCATTATTATGTGGCTGACAAGGTAGAAGCGAACACGAAGATCGCCTGGATCCATACCGATTATTCGACGATCGCTACCCACCGGGAGATGGACCTGGCGATGTGGAGCAAATTCGATTCCATCGTTGCCGTATCCGAAGCTTGTAAGGAGTCGTTTCTTGCCAAGTACGGCGAGCTGCGGGAGAAGGTCGTCGTCATCGAAAATGTCGTTTCTGCCGATGCGATCCGCAAGCTGTCGAACGAGCGGACGGATAACCCGATGCAGCGGGACGATCGCTTTAAACTGATTACGGTGGCCCGATTATCGCATGCGAAAGGAATCGACAACGCCGTCCGGGCGATGAAGCTGTTGAAAGACAGAGGCTTGGACCGGATTGTCTGGTACGTTGTCGGCTATGGAGGGGACGAGGACGCGATTCGGGAGCTGATAGCCGCCAATCGTCTTGGGGACCGCTTCATTCTGCTTGGAAAGCAGACGAATCCCTATCCCTATATCCGGACGGGCGATCTCTACGTGCAGCCCTCCCGGTACGAAGGCAAAGCGGTCACGGTAACGGAAGCGCAGGTACTCGGCAGACCGGTGTTGATCACGAACTATACGACGGCGGCGAGCCAAGTCCGCAACGGCATCGACGGATGGATTGCCGAACTGTCCGTAGAGGGGATCGCGGACGGGATCGAGCGTCTGTACCGGGATGAGGCGCTGCGGTCGGAGCTGTCGGCTAACTGCTTAAAAACCGACTACAGTGGGAGCGAAGGTTTGGAAAAGCTGTACGCCAGCATAGCCTTAGCCTCCAAGAAAGGCGGAGCTTAGCGCCATGCGAGTCAAAGTGAGCATCATTGTACCTGTGTACAACTCGGAACCATTCCTGACCGCATGCGTCGATTCGTTACTGACCCAGACGCTGTCAGCGTGCGAGTTTATCTTTATTAATGACGGCTCAAGCGATGGAAGCGGAACGCTGCTGGATCGGCTACAGCATTCGGATCCCAGAATTAAAGTGATCCATCAATCGAATCAAGGCGTGAGCATGGCTCGCAATGCCGGACTGTCCATGGCGGAGGGCGAATATATCGGCTTCGTGGACTCCGACGATACGGCGGCGCCCGATCTGTTCGAGAGGCTGTATCAAGCGGCGACGGCGCATCATTGCGATGTGGTCGTATCGAATTTTATCAGCGAGATGAGAGAGCATCGCGTCGAGACCCGCTATCCTTTTCCTGCGGGAATCGCTTTGGAACGAGAATACGTGGCGGCCGCCGTGCTGCCTTATTTCCTGAAGTCCGACGACCTGAATACGGTGTGCACTAAATTATATCGGATGGAGATCATCGAAGCCGACGCAATACGATTTCCCAAGCGCGTAGCGCTGGGCGAGGACGGGTTGTTTAACATGGAGGTATTCTGCCGTGCCCGTTCAATGGTCTATCTCGATTACGCCGGATATTTATACAAAGAGAGAGCGGGCAGCGCTACGCGCAGCATCGGGGATAAGGATTATTTCAAGAGAGCGATCGAAGTGTTCGAGTCGGATCCGCCTGAAGCTTACAAGCAACTGATGAACGAAGCGGACATGCGCAGCTTGAAAGCGATTCGTCTCGTCCATACGATGCTGTCGCTCATCCATATTTATTTCGCCCCTTCGAAAGATATGGGTATTCTGAGGCGCTATCGCTACGTTCGGAATGCCATTCGCCACACGGCCGTGCGGGATTCGTTGCCCAGTTACTGCAAGGCCGAATACGCCTCTCTGGGGGGCTATCAACGCTTGATGGTTAACTTGTTGAGCAGAAGATCCGTATCCGGCCTTTATGCGTTAGCTTGGTATAGCAGAATGAGAAATCAGTAGATAGGGGAGTCGCAAATGAAGGTTTTGATGTTTGCACATGGAGGCAGCTTGAATAGAGGGTGCGAAGCGATCGTTCGATCCTCCACCGCCATTATTAAGGAGAAGTTGACGGAGTCGAAGGTGTACCTTGCTTCGGGAAGGCCGGATACGGATCGCGTCATTACGCAATTGGATCATATTTATGACGGGGCGGATCGTAAGATCAAGCCCTATACCCCAAGTTGGTTGCTGTCGGCGTTGCGAATTAAGTTGCTGAAGGACGAGTCCTACGCTTTAGGCAAGATTCACCGCAACATTATCGATCGTATCCGTGACGTTGACGTCTGCCTCTCCATTGGCGGAGATAACTATTGCTACGGCGAGCAGCCCGGTTGGTACGAAGTCGATCGTCGCGTGAAAGCGCAAGGTAAAAAGCTTGTCCTTTGGGGGTGCTCGATCGGCGAAGAGGACATGTCCGAGCGCAAGCTGGAGGACCTGAAGCAATTCGACCTCATCCTGGCGCGGGAGACGCTGACATACGAGATGCTGACCGGGAAGGGGCTGCGCAACGTGAAGTTGGTCGCCGATCCGGCCTTTACGATGGCGAAGGAGGAGCTGCCGCTTCCCGACGGATGGCAGGAAGGGAACACCGTGGGCCTTAACTTCAGCCCTCTCGTGTGGTCGCGCAATAAGGCATCGAGGGAAGCGGTTCGCGAGCTGATCCAGCATATCATTCAAACTTCGGATATGACGATCGCATTGACCCCTCATGTCATGGAGGCCGGCAATAACGATTACGAGGTTTTAAAAAATTATTACGAAGAGTTCAAGCATACCGGACGGCTCGTCCTGCTGCCCGACAATCTGACGGCGATCCAGTACAAAGGCTACATCGCGAGAATGCGCTTCTTCATCGGCGCTCGTACGCACGCCACCATTGCCGCCTATTCGAATTGCGTTCCTACCAT
Organism: Cohnella sp. OV330; assembly: GCF_900112065.1. Lineage (GTDB taxonomy): Bacteria > Bacillota > Bacilli > Paenibacillales > Paenibacillaceae > Cohnella. The sequence goes on along the minus strand of NZ_FOKE01000005.1, from coordinate 449,593 downwards.
GGTTCTTGGTTATAGCGTGAAGTCAAAGGGAATTGCCAAGGACATATTCGGAGAAGAGAAGCTTGTGCTCGGCATCCAGGAAATCGCCGAAGGGAGCAAGCTGAAGAGCAAGTACGACGAGATGGTCGCTGAAGAGAGCGAGCTAAGACGCAAGCTGTCGGAGTCGATTCCCCGCGTTCAACGCATGTCTTATTTAGCCGTAAACTATCTGAGTGAGTTGGTGTGAGGGCGATGAAAAAAAAACTGCTCTTTATCATACCGAGTTTATCCTCGGGTGGCGGTGAGCGAAGTTTAGTCAATTTGTTGAATCAGATCAACTATAGCGAGTATGAAGTGGATCTTTTTCTTTTGAACCACCAAGGTTTATTCATGGAACACTTGCCTGGCGAAGTAAAAGTGCTCCCGCTTCCGGAGCAATACCGATTATTCTCGCAGCCTGCGCACCAATCCGTATTTATGCTTTTAGCAAAAGGTTACTATACGATCGCGTTTAATCGAATCTTATATAGCATTAGGCATCGATATCGGGATAACCTGTCAATTCGCGAGCAATACAACTGGAAGTACTTATCGGAATGTTTCCCGCCGTTTGACGATCAATATGACGCCGCCATTGGATTTTTGGAAAAGACCTCCACTTACATGTGCGTAGACAAAGTATCCGCTCGAAAAAAAATCGGTTGGGTTCATATTGACTACGATCAAATGGGGATGGATGCGTCTTTTGATGGTTTATACTTCCGGAAACTGCATCAAATCGTAACGGTTTCGGAAGAATGCGCTGCCGTTCTTAATAAGCGTTTTCCTGAAATAAGCAAAAAGGTCAGCGTTATTCACAATATTGTATCGCCGGCGGTTATTCGCCGTTTAGCTGACGCCGATCGCACGGACGTTTTTTCGAGAGGGAAACGAGAGATCGTGATATTGTCGATTGGGCGATTGCATTATCAAAAATCTTTTGAATTGGCTGTCGAAGCCTGCAAAAAATTAATCGACTGGGGCTACGACGTTCAATGGAATATCATTGGCGAGGGAGAAGAACGAGCTCCATTAATGGAACTCATTTCAAAAAACAACTTGGACGCACATTTTCATCTTTTAGGATTAAAGTCAAATCCCTATCCCTATCTTCTTCAGGCTGATATTTATGTGCAGACCTCGAGATTCGAAGGGAAGTCCATTGCCATCGATGAGGCCAAGATCATGAACAAGCCGATCGTAGTTACCGACTTCAGCACGGCCAAAGATCAGATAAAAAACGAAGTTGAAGGACTGATCGTCGAAATGAACGCCGAAGCAGTGGCGAGAGGCGTTGAGAGACTTATTAATGATGAACGTCTTAGGAAACAGTTGAGCGACAATTTATCGACTCTCCAACTCGGAACGGAAACAGAGATTGATAAATTGTATAGGTTGTTGGCCTAGGAGGCAGTCCGTGAAGACAAGTATATTGTTCGTTATGAACAAATTAACCGTTGGCGGAGCTGAAAAAGCATTAATCTCCTTGCTCGAGACCATCGATTATTCTAAATACGACGTAGATTTATTCTTGTTTAAACATGAAGGCTTATTTATGAACAAATTGCCTCCGCAGGTTCATGTGCTCCCGGAACCTCCCTTATATTCCTATTTCGATATGTCTATTAAGAAGGCCATAATGGGTGCCTTGAAAAAAGGCAAACCTCTTTTAGCTATTTTTCGAGTGCTTGTGGGATACATATTCCGTACGGATAAGAGGCCGGCCGTGCGCGAGCAGCGATCATGGAAGTATGTATCGCACGCGCTTCCGAAGTTAACTAAGAACTACCATGTAGCTATTGGTTACTTGGAGAAAAATCCAATTTACTACATTATAGATAAAGTCAATGCTGATCGAAAACTTGGTTACGTCCATAATGATTATAATAAATTAGGGATGGATCCTGAATTAGACAAAAAGTATTTTGCTAAGTTAGATTTTATAATTACGGTATCCGAAGAGTGCGGCAGTGTGTTAAAAGTACGTTTCCCGCAGTATGAGGACAAGGTAAGGGTCATTCAAAACATTGTCTCTGCCGAAGTGATCCAAAGAATGGCTGCAGAGAAAGCTGAATGGAATGGAAACGGGGATGCCGCTTTTCGGATTGTTTCTGTCGGGCGGCTTAATGAGCAGAAGGGCTTCGATCTTGCGGTGGAAGCCTGCAAGCTTCTTCGGGATGCCGGCTTCGACCTGAAATGGTACGTCATCGGGGAGGGAGAAGAGCGCGGCAAGCTGGAGGCGTTAATCAAGCTGAAGGGTCTTGAAAACAACTTCATCCTGCTCGGTCTTCGGGAGAACCCCTACCCGTACGTAAAAGAAGCCGATGTTTATGTGCAACCTTCCAGATTCGAGGGCAAATCGATCGCGATAGACGAAGCGAAAATCCTTCACAAGCCGGTCGTCGTAACCGACTTCTCGACCGCTCGGGATCAGATCGCATCGGAATGCAACGGTATTATCGTGAAAATGAATGCACAGGCGATCAGTGAAGGGGTCCGGCGCCTGTTGGAGGACGCGGGACTTAGAGCGGCGTTCGCCAGCCGGCTTGCCGAAGAGCATCTAGGCACGGAGTCCGAGATCAAGAAGCTGTACCGATTATTTTAGAGAGAGAGGGGGGCGTATATGATTTATTCGATTATTGCATCTTGCTTTCTTATCGTCGTTATAATCGTCCTCGCCGTAGATCTCGTTCCGATCGCGAGAACTTGGACGGGCAGAATCCATATAGGGAGATATTCCAGTACCGAACAATGGGTGTCATCGATCACCCGAATCGGAACGAAATGGCTGAAGCGGACGCCCACGATCAAAGTGACGGATAATACCCGATTCATTTTATTGGATATGTTGAAGGGGAATTACGCCAGAAGCGCGATACAGCATTGGCAGGAGGCCGCGCTGTTGTTGGGAATGACGGAGCAGTGCAGGCATACGGGTGAAGATGCGGATGCTCGTAGACAAGTGGATTCTTTCCTGGCGTCCAAGTTCAATGACAAAGGCGAATGGCGCGAGACGCCGCAGCATGTAGACGGAGCCATTCTGGCATACGCGGCAATGACATGGCTATCCGTCGATCACGACAAGTATCGACCGGCCTGGGACGCGACCTGGCATATGATCCAGCAGCATCTGGGAGAGGATGGCACGGTCATGTATCGCAAGGCGATGAAGGATTATCGTTATGTCGATACGATCGGGTTTATTTGTCCTTTTCTCGTCGTATACGGGCTACGATACAATCGCCCGGAATGCATACAGTTAGCTGTCAAGCAAATCCAGGAATATGAGAAGCGCGGAATGCTGGAAGAAGCCTTCATTCCTTGCCACGCATACCGCATCACGAATCATGCGCCGCTTGGTTTGTATGGCTGGGGGCGGGGACTAGGGTGGTTTGCCATAGGGCTTATCGATGCCTGGAGAGAGCTCCCGACCGGAGATGAAGCGAAGAAGGTTTTGGAGCGGACGGTGATCCGGTTCGCTCGAGCAGCCGTAAGCTGTCAACAGGAGCGGGGGCAATGGAACTGGACCGTAACCAGACCGGAATCGCGGGCGGACTCTTCTGCGACCGCGACTTTAGGATGGTTTCTGATTAATGCGGCGGAGATTGAAGAAGTTTCGAATCTCGCATCCGCAGCCGCAGAGAAGGCGATCCATTATCTGATGACAGTAACGAGGCGCGACGGCACCATTGATTTCTCGCAAGGGGATACGAAGGATATCGGAGTGTACTCCATGTTGTTCGACATTTTGCCGTTCGCGCAAGGGTTCAGCGTCCGAACGGCTCACGTCTATCTTGCTTTTTTAAATAGGAGCCGGCGATGAGAGTAAAACATACAATTGTCAATATCGCAGCGGGGATTGGCAATCAACTCGTCATTACGCTGCTGAGCTTCATCTCTAGAACCGTATTTATAAATAGCCTTGGTGCCGAGTATTTAGGGGTTAACGGGCTATTTACGAACATTCTGGCCATGCTCTCCCTTGCTGAAGCCGGCATCGGGGCCAGTATTATGTACAGCTTGTATAAGCCTGTCGCCGACAATGATCAAGAAAAGATCAAACGGCTCATGCGCTTATATAAGTATGCCTATCTTGCCATAGCGCTAGTCGTGGCCGCGCTCGGTCTATCGTTGCTTCCCTTTTTGGATTTGTTCGTTAAGAATACCGAAGTGCCGAACATTACGGGAATATACTTGATCTTTCTGCTTAACACCGTAACGCCTTACTTCTTCTCTTACAAAAATGCCTTTCTGAACGTAGCCCAAAAAGGATACATCGTCACGATCGCATTTACGATCTCTTCCGTGGTCTCCTCCTGCCTGAAGATTGCCATCCTTTACTACAGCAAAAATTACATTCTCTTTCTCCTGGTCGACAGCGCTCTGAATTTACTAACCGCTGCTACATTGACGTTAATCGCGAACCGAAAGTATCCGTATCTTCGTCAAAAGGCATCCGGCCCGTTAGACGCCGAGACCAAAAGCGGCATTGTCAAAAACGTTAAAGCGATCGTCCTGCAGAACATCGGGAGCTATCTCGTGCTCGGTACAGAGAACATTTTGATTTCCGCCTACGTCAGCGTAGCGGCAGTCGGTCTCTATTCCAATTACAAAATGCTGATCGAGATTGGACGAACGTTTATCTACCAAGTGTTTAACAATATGTATCACAGCGTAGGCAATCTTGTGTCGCAGGAAAGCGAAGAAAAGGTCTATAGCGTGTACAAGGTCATGCTTATGCTTAGCTTCTGGCTATACTCTCTATGCGCCATTCTGTTGTACATCTTAATTCAGCCTTTTATTCAAATTTGGATCGGTTCAGACTATTTGATGAGCAATGCAGTGCTGATCCTGCTTCTCTTCATGTTCTTCGAACGGGGGATGCGCAACTCGATCGCGACAGTAAAAACGACTTCGGGCATTTTCCATGAGGATCGGTTCGTTCCGCTGGGCCAAGCGGCGATCAGTTTGCTGACTTCATTCCTTCTAGTCAAGCATATGGGAATAACGGGGATCTTCCTCGGATCGCTTATAAGCGCAGTGGCGCTTCCTTTCTGGACGACGCCTTACCTGGTGTACAAGAAAGTATTCCGCCGCTCCATCTGGCTTCACTACAGACTTTACGCTGTCTACCTGATTGTCGGCTTGTGCGCATTCTTCGCCGCAAAAAAACTATCCGACTTCATTCACCCGACAGGTTTCGTTCCTCTTATTGAGAAAGGAGGCACAACCGTCTTGGTTGTATCGGCGATCTATTGGTTGGTGTTCTTCCGGACCACGGAATATGCCTACCTGGCGGGGATCGTCCGCGCACTCATGGGGAAGTTCTTTGGGAAGACAAGAGCCAATTATAAAGCGGAGCTTTGAGGCGGCTAGCGTTGTGGAGCGGGCGATTGGCGAAACATGATGGTAAAGCGGAGGTGAAATAGTTCTAAAGACTGTGGCGGAGAGAGATTCCGCCTCTTTTTTTCGGATTCCGACACCCATTCGACAAAAGAAGACAAAAAAATCTTTAAAATCGAGACAAAATTCGACGACATTAATTCGCAAGACTCATATATAATAAGAATAGAATTGCTAATAAATGGCGACGATGAAGCGCGTTTTTTATCTGGGCACCTTAAACGCATGGAGTCAGTGGTGCAACCGGCCGATTTTAATATCGGAGGCATGAAAATAATGGAACTCATCCAGAATTTGAACGAACAACAATTGGATCCGCAATGGGTAGCGCTTATTCTTGATGCGCGGGATATGGGAATGTCGATCGATGATATTCGCAGATCTTTGTCTAACTTCCAAGAAGCATTATCTGTAATGATGCTGCCATAACGGATCCAGATTTTACGGAACGTGCGGTCGTTGTCGTCATTTCTGATTTTTCCACTTGTTGAAATCAAGAAATTCCCTGAACTGCTCGATGCTCACGCCTGAAGCCATGGCCTCTTTTACAAGGCTTGCCCATTCGACGTCCAGGGAATTGATTGATTCGGCGGCAGCTTGCTTCTCTTCGGATTGAAGAAACTCCTCTACCGAAATCCCGAGAACGGCGCCTACTTTCTCGAGGAACTGGATAGAAGGATTTTGTTGGATGCCTCGCTCTATCGAGCTGAGGTAAGATTTGGCAACCGAAGCCTTCTCCGAAAGTTCGGTGAGCGAGAGATTCTTTGTTTTGCGAAGCATCTGGATTCTTTCTCCGATCATGCGATTCCCTCCGTTATGCCTTGATTGCTCGCCAGTCGTCTGAAGACCCCGTTTGCGTTAGCTATCAACTCTTCATATGTGCCCTTCTCGGCTACCGTTCCGTCTTGAATGACGACAATTTGGTCGGCATTGCGAACGGTCGATAAGCGATGGGCGACAACAAGAACAGTCATCGAGCCTTTTAAACGCTCCAGAGACAATTGAATATTACGTTCATTCTCGGTATCCAGCGCGCTTGTTGCTTCGTCAAGGACGAGAATGGATGGTCTGCTAATAATGGCTCTCGCCAATACGATGCGCTGGCGTTCTCCGCCCGACAATCGTATGCCGCGTTCCCCGATAACCGTATCGATTCCTTGCGGCAGCTTGCGAACGAATTCATCGGAGGAGGCAAACGTCAACGCTTCCCATAACCGATCCTCGCTGGCGTCGGGATCGATCATCAGCAGGTTCTCGCGGATCGTAGCGTGATATAAAAAGGGGTCCTGGGCAACATAGCCGATTGCACGACGGTAAGCCAATAAGTTATGTTCGTTTATCGCTTGCCCGTCAACAAGAAGTTCGCCTGATTCGCCTCTCATTAAACCCATTATGACATCGATTAAGGTGCTCTTGCCCGCTCCTGAACTGCCTACGATAGCCGTCATTCGATTGGCGGGAACCCATAGATTTAATTCCTTAAGGGCGTAGACCGGTTGGTCGTAGTGATATCTAAAGGACAAGCTGCGGCATTCGATTCCTTCGGAGATGCGAAGAGGTTTTACCGCTTCCGCGTTATCGTCTGCATTTAGGATTCCCTTCTCGGACCACGTCATACATTCATCGTTGAGTTTCTGCAAGGCTAGGAACGCCGGCAAGGCCGTGGCCATCTGTTCCAAATTAGATTGCAGGCTTGTAAATCTAGGCCATAGACGAGCAAACAACAAGATTACAATTAGTATACTTTGACCTTGAGTATGAAAGTAATGATACGAAACGAAAATGAAACATGCAATAAGCAATGAGGAGGATAATTTGTAGAGAAATTGTGAATTCATCCTTAAACGAATATATTCCAGCTGTTCTTGCATCGTGCCATAAGTCAAATTTTGAAGCCATTTTAACCAGGATCGTTCTAAAGTATTGCTTTTGATATCTTTAAAGCCATTTAGTTGATCCGAGATTCCTGTCAAATATTGTTGCGCAAGCTGGGAGCCGCGGCTTCCTAACGCTTTGGATTTGCGAATGTACCGCTGGGACAACAACGCGAGCAGGGCACCGCAGCAGAGAATGGCGACGGTCATGCCCGGAGAGATCCAGAAAGCTACGCCGATCTGAATGAGCGTGAACAGGAGCGAAGTTATAAACGTCAGGAACAAATTGATACCGCCCATAACCCGTGCCAATTCTGTCGTCAGCAAGTGTACGAGCTCGGAGGTGCGCCTGCTTAAGTAGTAGGTCCATTGAACGCCGAGGAGAACGCGATAGGTCTCGTACCTGAGTTTGCGGCTGTAATTCTGTTGAATGATCATGTTGCGGATGCTAATCGTCCGATAGAGAACGTTTTGGCCAATGACAACAAGCAAGTAGACGCCTAGAATAAGGAGGATTGCAGTCGACTGCGGGAATCGTTGAAGCTCGCTCAAGAAGCCGAGACGTCCGAGCGATTCCGGATCGAATGCGATGATGCCGCTTACGCCCAACATAGGCACGAGCAAGAGAAGGCCTGCGCTCTCCAAGAAGCTATTGATGACCATCCCGATAATATTAACGTAGAGCTGCATGCCGCTGTGATGATGAAGCTGTTTCATATAATAGGCGAACGATCTCATTAGAGGCTCCTTGTGACCTTGGCGAATTTCTCGACGACGGTGAAGCGGAACATCTCTTCCGCGCCCGTGACATAAAAAGAGCCGCTCCTCAGCCAGGCATGCGCGATAAGCTGTCCCGTCTCATCTCTTGCCACTCCGAGATATAAAGTGCTGTCGATACGGCGTCTAGCTAACATCTTCAGTCCGGCAATCGCTCTGACGAGGCATTTGCTATCCCAAATGGTGTAGCGGCTCATAATGTTTACCGCGCTGGAGATATGCTTTAAAGCCAAAACCGCTTCCTCTCGTTGGTGAAGCTCGGATGTCTCCGACGCCTTTTGGCCCAACTTAGGAGAGATTTTCGCGAATGGAAATAACAGCAGCAGTCGGGCCCATCCGAGATAGGCGTAGGCTTCAATAAAGAGCAAGGCATCCCGTCTATTCAATTTGAAGAACAGCAGGACGTTTTTAAAACGGTTCATGTTGCCGAAGCGCGGCAAATCAAGCCTTCGGACCACAGGGTATCCAAGAAAGACGCGACATGAGCTTGGCAAGTCTCGGGTTCTACCTCATATTGCGTGAGGAGATTATCGATTAATTGTTGTACGGTGCAAGGCGAGGCTAACAGATCCCAGATGCGTCCGCCAACCTCGCCAAGGTTATAGTATTTTCCCTTCTGTACGCTAAGCATGACCTTTTCCCCGTCCATATCGCTAACAATATGATCTTTTGATTGCTCGATTCGGTCGGTCGGCGTCCATTGAACCGGCTGATTATTCATCGCGCTGTCCCTCCTGATAGATAACATCCAAAATACGATCCGCCGATTCGCGAGCGGAGAAAGCCTTTGTCGATCGACCGATCCGATAGACGTCGATTCGGTTCACGAATTTGCTAAGGGTACTGAAATGCCATGTCATCAATCCTCCGCGATTTACATAGAAATTGCGGTACGTATGATCGAAGAGCAGGTAGTATCTTTCCATAACGGGCACTGGCGCAATGAATGGATGGTCATCCGTCTTGACCAACTCGAATACGCCGGCAAGCGGAAGCGGCTCCCGATGGAAATGATCGTGCGCCGGGACGGCGAACTTCGTCTCTCGATTGTAGATCGGTCGGCCTTCCGCGCGGAAGATCTCAAGGGCGTCCAAGCTCTCCTGCCACAGTTTCTGTTGCGGATAAGACGGAAAGGCGAACGGACCTTGATCAGTGAGGACGATGGGAATGACGTCGTCGCTAAGCAGCTTGTAGCCTCGATCCAATAAAACGGACGATAGCGTCGACTTGCCGGCGCCTGATTGTCCGACGATGGCATAGGCTCGGCCATCAACGGCAATGCAACTTCCGTGAAGCGGGAGAATCCGCTTTTGAAGCAAAATAAGACCCATTCCCGTGCCGAGGATGTACAGGCGCAGACGCTCCTCGGCGACTCCAGGGAAGGGTGAGACGTGAATCGTATGTCCGCTTTCGGCAGCGAAAAGGCCCACTTCGGGAACGCTGAACAAAACCTCGGAATCAAGCACCGCGAAGTAGTCTTCCGGCCCAGCATGCTTCTGCCAAGCTTCCTCCAACGAACTTCGCTTCACCATAACCCCTGACTCGGGCGTGTACGACATTCCGTCGCTAGCGAACAGCTCAGGCAGGGCGATCTCGCTCCGCACCTGGAGGCCGAACGCCGTATATAAGAAGAGACCATTCGTTGCGGTCACGGATCTTCACTCCAAATAAGGCTAAGATAGGACATATTCGCCTCTTTGCGGGAGGCGAACATGTGTCTAGTGGCCTAGCTATCGCCAGGTACGCGCGGCAGGGTCGGGTCGAAGCTGACGGGATCGTCGCGATCCGGTTGGTAGCGGTCCAGTACGCCTTTGCCGGGACCTGCAGCAGTCATGTTTACGTCCAGCACTTCAAGAGCCGGTTGCTTCCATTCTTGTTTAGCCATGTTAGAGTCACCTCCCTTCAAAGGTTCGCTTCATGAAGCGGTTGAATATTAGCGCCCGCATCAAGAGCCTAAAGTCTTCGTCAAATACGTGGTCGGCGCGAGGCGCCCCTCGAAGCTTGTCTAATGAAGCCTTCAACTGTGCCGTATTCAGGTATTGCTTCGCGTGAGGCTCCTTGATCAGCTGCTGCACTTCGGTAATGAAGCCGTTCCATTCCGGCGTCATTCGGTGTACGCCATCGGCGCCTTGCACGCCGCGCAATCGCCTGTTAAAGCGTACTTTGTTGGGCAAATATCCTTCGGTCGCGCGCCTGATGAGTCGTCGATCCACGCCGTCGCGAACGAATTGGTCGTCGGGCAGGGAGAGGCAAAAGCGCAGAACGCGAAGGTCGTTCGTCGGATCCCGTCCCCATACGCCGTACTTCAGCGACAGTCGCGTCTCGCTTGCGCCGTTGATGTTCCAGTAGAACAAGCGCTTGTACAGATCGTCCCGTACGTCGTATGCATTCTGAAGCTGAGAGCCCCATAGGCTCGGCCCGTAAGGCTCCATCCGCTCGAAGACGCCGCTGCGCTTGGCGAATTGCGGATCGATGAGGGAGGGGGACGTCTTCTTTGGCGAAATCATACGAGCGATGCCGGGGAACGTCATTAGGGAGACCTGGCCCAGCAAGCTGCTCTTTCGGGCGCCGTGATTCCTGCAAAACAGTACGAATTCTTTAGCGAACTGCATCCATCGGAATTGCCGAATTAACCGGGCTTGATAATCGATCGTATGTCCCCAAGAAATCGACCAGTTACCGCGTTGGCCGTTAAGGACGACGCCTACCCCATGCTTGCGCGCCTCTTCGAAAATCCCTTTGAGCCAATATGTATTTTCGTAATACTTATAAGGCATTTCCAGCAACTCCAGCCAGTCGTCCACTTCAGAAAGGGGGCTCTTGTCCGGAAAGTTCAAGTAATGAGGCTCAATATTTCCGACATGATCGACGATCGTCCGGATAAACGGGCGTTCGTCCGCCATGCGGTTCCTCGAGGCCGTAAAGTCTTCGAAGTCGTCGACGGGATAATAGCTAAACGTGTGAAGCCGCTTGCTCTCCCGCTTGAGCGAACGGACGGCAAAGCTGACGACCGAACTGGAATCGAGACCTCCGCTTAGCTGCGATCCGAGTTGAAGACGGGTTCGCGAGCAATCGTTCACGGCGGTTGTAAACACTTCGCGGAAAGCTTCCTCATATTCTTCATCCGATTTGAAGCGGATCGCGCCGGCATTCGGGCGAATCTCGCAAAATTGAGAAAGCGAGATTCGCCCGTCGATGACTGAGAAGCTGTGGGCGGGCGGCAGCTGCTCGATGCTTTTATAAACGGTAGACGCGCAGTCGATTGAATCGACCGTAATCGGGATAGCCAGATAATCGGCGATCCATTGTTCGTTCGGTTGCTTGTCCGTGCCCGGCAATGCAAGCAGCGGCCCGATCGTAGTACAGAAAGAGAGCGCTTGGGCAGATCGGTGATAATACAGCGTCCGGCTCCCCGAGAAGTCCCTGGCTCCGAACAGGATCCCATTCCTCTCGTCCCATAGGATGAAGGCGAAGTCGCCGACTAGGTGACGGGGGGCATCCTGACCCCATCGATCATAAGCAAGAACAATCAGGAGACTGTCCGGCATCGAAAGGCGATCTTCTCTCGGCACGCCGAGCTTTTCGAAAAGTTCTGCGCGATTGTCGATAATGGCGTCCGCCGTGATCGCGAGCGCTCGTTCCCTGTCGTAAAATGGAAGCTCCTCGTCAACCGATTCGGGCGTAATCCATTGAGCGTGGCAGCCGAGGAACACTCTTTCCGATTGCCAAGTATGCACATCGTCGGCAGGATAGCGTTGCAGTTCTTCCATGATACGCCGGCCGGATTCGACTCCGAGAGGTTCTCCAAGCAACTGATAAATGCCGGCTATCGCGCTCATTCGCTTCCTCCATCTGATATGCAATTATGTAGAGAAAAGGAGTTCGAATCGATCCGCCTGTTCGTTCGAGAGAACGGATCGCGTTGTCGAGAAATCGTAAAGCGTTAAAATGGAGTTAATATAGTTCCAAATACACGTTCTTAATAACGAACATGATCTCAGAGTAACACTTCATGTAATTCGTTGTCAATATTCGTAGAGCCGTGCGGCAATGAGACGGCGCGGCTTTTTTATTGTTGTCGTTTGCCGTATTGTTTTTTAGGTTGTAAATGAACCGATACTGCTATAATATAAACCTATACAAACTTATATGAACATAAATAAACAATCGGAGGTTTAAACCTATGGAAAACCGTTATGCGTCCCATCCACGCGAAGTTAAGGCATTCGACACGGCGCGCCTGCGCGAGGAATTCCTGATTGAAGAGATGTTCAAGCCGGACCGGTTGACGTTGACTTACACGCATGTCGACCGCTTCATCGTCGGCGGGGCGCTGCCGGTAAACGGCACCGTCAAGCTGGAAGCGGACGCCAAGGCGATCGGCGCGGCGACCTTCCTGGAGCGCAGGGAGATCGGCATTATCAACGTCGGAGGCGCGGGTAGCGTGACGGTCGACGGCGAGGTATACGCGCTGGCTAGCAAAGACTGCCTCTATATCGGCCTCGGGGCGAAGGAAGTGGTATTCGCGAGCGAGGACGGCGCGCAGCCTGCCAAGTTCTACATGAACTCGACGCCGGCGCACAAGACTTACCCGACGGTGAAGGCCGCGATCAGCGAAGCTTCGCCGAACCATCTTGGCAGCTTGACCAATTCGAACGAACGGACGATCTACCGTTACATCCACACCGGCGGCATCCAGAGCTGTCAGCTGGTGATGGGCATGACGCTGCTGAAGGAAGGCAGCATGTGGAACACGATGCCTAGCCACACGCACAATCGCCGTTCCGAGGTTTACTTCTACTTCGACATGCCCGAAGACGGCGTCGTCTTTCATATGATGGGCGAGCCGCAGGAGACGCGCCACCTGGCCGTACGCAACGAGCAGAGCGTCATCTCGCCGAGCTGGACGATTCACAGCGGCGTCGGCACGGCCAGCTACACGTTCATCTGGGGCATGGCGGGCGAGAATCAAATTTTCGAGGATATGGATCCGGTCGCCATGAAGGATATAAAATAGTAGGAAATCGCTAGGATTGGAGATTCGCAATGAACCCTCTTCGCAGACACGAGATGATCATGGAGATGCTGCTGGCCGCGAACGAGGTCACGGTGGCCGAGCTCAGCGAACGGCTTGAGGTGACGGGAAAAACGATCCGCGAGGATCTGGCCAAGCTCGAGGAAAAGGGGCTGCTGCAGCGGATGCACGGCGGCGCGGTGCTCGCGCAGGCCGACCAGCTTGGGATCCTGTCGTTCAAAAATCCGGTCGCGCGCCACGCCGCCGAGAAGGCGGAGGTCGCGAAGCTGGCGGTGTCCCTGATCGAACCTAACGATATCGTCGCGCTAGACGGCGGCACGACGATGCAGGAGATGGCGCGGCAGCTGCCGAACCAGCCGATGACCGTCGTGACCAACGACATCGTCATCATCAGCGAGCTCGTGCGCAAGGACGCCATACGGCTCGTCGTGCCAGGCGGCTACCGGGTGCGCAACATGCTGGTCGGATCCGATGCGGTCGCTTACGTGCGCAAGCTGAATATCCGCAAGGCGTTTCTCGCGGCGACGGGGGTTCAGCCGGACTCCGGCTTCACGATCTATACGGGGGAATTCAGCGAGATGAAGCGCGCCCTCATCGAGACGGCCCAGCTGTCCTACGTGACGGCGGACCATCACAAGTTCGGGCAGGGCGCGCTGTTCACGTTCGCGCAGCTGACCGAGGTCGAAGCCATCGTCACCGATGCCGGACTTTCGCCCGAGTTGGCTTCCCAATACAGGCAAGCCGGCGTCAGATTACTTATTAACCAAGAGAAGGAAGGATAGAGCCATGTTGTTCGATTTAACCGGCAAGACGGCGCTCGTCACCGGCGCTTCCGGCGGACTGGGCCAGGCGATGGCGATCGGGCTCGCGGAAGCGGGCGCCAAGATCGTCGCGGTCGCGTCTTCCAATTGCGATGCGACCGTGGCGGCCGTCCGCGAGGCGGGCGGGACGATCGAGCAGATCTCCGCGAATCTGAGCGATCTTGACGGGCTGGAAGGCGTGTTCGGGAAGGCGCTGGCCTTTTTCGGCGGCGTCGATATTCTCGTGAACAACGCGGGCACGATCCGGCGCACGCCGGCCGCGAATCACGCGGCCAAGGACTGGTTCGACGTCATCGATCTGAACTTGAACTCGGTCTTCTTCCTCAGCCAGCTGGCCGGCCGTCATATGATCGCGCGCGGCAGCGGGAAGATCGTCAATATCGCGTCGATGCTGACGTTCCAGGGCGGCATCAACGTGCCCGGCTACACGGCGAGCAAGCATGGCGTCGCAGGCATCACCAAAGCGCTTGCCAACGAATGGGCGAGCAAGGGCATCCAGGTCAACGCGATCGCGCCCGGCTACATGACGACCAACAACACGGCGCCGATCGTCGCGGACCAAGCACGCTATCAGTCGATTACGGACCGTATCCCGGCAGGCCGCTGGGGGCAGCCTGAGGACATGAAGGGGCCGGTCGTGTTTCTCGCCTCTTCCGCGTCCGACTATCTGAACGGCCATGTGCTGTGCGTGGACGGAGGTTGGCTGGCGCGATGACGACGGGCAGAGAGCAGAGCGAGCTGATGAAGTCGCTGGCGGCGAGCAAGATCGTCGCCATTATCCGCGGCATACCGGAGGACAAGGGAGACGCGACCGCCGAAGCGCTGGCCGAGGGAGGCGTCGTCTTCCTCGAAGTGACGCTGAACACCGACGGCGCGCTCGGCATGATCTCGCGGTTCCGCGAGCGCTACGAGGGCCGCATGCGGATCGGCGCCGGCACGGTGCTCGATCTGGGTCAGGCCAAGGAAGCGGCCGCGGCGGGCGCGGAGTACATCATCTCGCCGAACCTCGATCTTGAGGTCGTTCAATTCGGCGTCGAACAAGGCATCGAGGTATGGCCGGGCACGATGACGCCGACCGAGATCGTGACGGCGTACAAGGCCGGCGCATCCGCCGTCAAAGTATTCCCGCTCGGGAGTCTCGGCGTCGGTTACCTCAAGGAGATCCGTGCGCCGCTGAACCACATCCCGATGGTGGCGACCGGCGGCGTGAACCTGCAGAACATCCGGTCCGTGCTGGACGCCGGCGCCGTAGCCGTCGGCCTGGGCGGCAATCTGGTGGACAAGAAGCTCGTCGCGGACGGCGACTTCAAGGCGCTGGCGAAGCTCGCGCGGGCATTTGCGGACGAGGTTGCGAAGGGTTAGTTGGAATAGACGAGTAAAGCGGGACCGTACCGGAGGCAGCTCCGGTCGGTCCCGCTTTTGTTTGGTCGATGTTCTGGAGGTTAATGTGTAACGGTACTTTTCTCGCTTGCAGTAGTCATGAGTCCGATCCGCCCCGCTGTAGCGTTGGTAATCTCGCTTGGAGCGACTGCCTAATCTAGTAACGTTGCTTTTCTCGCTTGCAGTAGCCATGAGTCCGATTCTCGCCGCTGTAACGTTGGTAATCTGGCTTGGAGAGGTTGCCTAAATCCAATAACGAATTACGTCACTTTGGCGCTTGAAACACCGATTACCACTTGAACCTGCCGACCGCCTCCGTCAGGCTGCCGACGACTTGCTGCAGCGAGGCAGCGGCGCTGGCGATTTCTTCGCTGAGCGAGAGCTGCCGGTCGGCGGCGGCGGCGACGAGATTCGTCTTGCCCGCGTTGTCCCGGGCCGAGCGGGAGGCTTGCTCCATGCTGGCCGCGACCTCCTCGGAGCCGGCGGACATCTGCTCGGTGACGGCCGAGGCTTCGGCAACCTGCATGGCCACCTGTTTGACGGACCGGACGATCTCCGAAAAGTCCCGTTCGACCTCGTCCATCGTTGCGCCGCCGTTCTCCGAGCGCGCGAGCGTCGCGTCCATATGCTCGGCTGCGCTCGCGATGCCGTTCTGCGTATCTTCGATCAGCTCGTTGATGACGTGAGCGGACTCCATGGAGCTGGCGGCGAGCTTGCGAATCTCTTCCGCGACGACGGCGAAGCCGCGACCGTGCTCGCCGGCCCTGGCGGCTTCGATCGACGCATTTAAGGATAGGATGTTCGTCCGGGCCGCGAAGCCGGTGATGTTGTCCGCGATCGTGCCGATGCGTCCCGACTTGTCCCGGAGCTGCTCGACGATCTCGGACAACTCTCTGACGGAGGCGAGGATCTCTTCCAATTGAAGCCTCAGCGTGCGCACCTTGACGTTGCTTCGCTCGGCGATGACTTCCGCCTCGGACGAGTGTCCGGAGATCGTTCCCATGCTGTCCGCGATGCGTCCGACGCCGTGCGCCATCTCTTCGATCGCTCTGCTGGTCTCCTCCGCGATGGCGGATTGGACTTCTGTCTGCGTCCGTACCTCGCCGATATGGGCGACTGTCTCGTGCGTAGCCTTAGCGGATTCGGCCGCTCCGGCCGCCAGCGTCTGCGAGGAGGACTCGACGACGCGCGCGTGCGAGGAGATGCTCTCCGCGAGCCCGCGAATCTGCGCGATCATGCCGTCGACCGATTGGTCGATCTGGCCGAGCTCGTCCCGTCCGTATTTATCGAGCGGAGCGAAGGCCAGATTGCCGGCCGCGACCGACCGGGTCTTGCGCAGCACGTTGCCGATCGTCCGGTTGAGCGTGAGAATGAGGAAGGCGCCGGAACCGATGAACACGATCCAAATGGCGATTAGCGAGATATAGACGGTCGTTGACGTCGATTGGGTATCTTTGCGGATAACGCCGGTCTCGTCCTCGGCATACTTGGTCATGATCTCGCCGAAAGCGCCTACGCTGTCCCGGCCCTGCCGGAACTTCGCGAGCAGCGCGCTTTCTTGCTCTGGATTGATCTTTTCCTGCTGCAGCGTGACCGACGCTTGCTGCGACCAGACGCGGAATCCGTTCTGGAAGTTCACCATGATCTCGCTGATCGTCTGCCCGGTTTGCGGATGCGCCAAATTTTCCAGGCCGTTCCGCTTCATGATATCCATCGCGTCGGCAATCGCCGCGTTTATCGTTTTTACTTTGCTCCGGTAATCGGCGAGCGTCGCCTTTTCTTCCTCGGCCGGCAGGTTCGCGTAGCGGATCTGCAAGTAGTCGGACAGCGCCTGCTGCATATCCCGGTCGGAGCCGAGCACGGACACCGTCGAGCGGTAGGCGGTCTCGTATAGCGTATCGGACAATCGATTCGTGTTCGAGCCGATTAATTGAAGCAAATATACGGCCGTGCCGGCAAACAGCAGCAAAGGCACTGCGAAAAGCAAAATTAACCGGACCTTTACTGAGACAAACATCATCGATCGCTCCCTTATTTCCCTGATGTGGATGAGCAGCGCAATTCCCTGCCTTGTAATTATCGGGAGCAGGCGTTCGAATGAGAAGAGGGTTTGCAAAATAATTATTAAAATCAAACTAAAAATTAGCAAAATAATCATCATTTTTAATAATAAATTTACATTTTTAAATACAAATAGCCAAACAAAAAACGTCCGAGGCCACCCGAGCCAGGATCGGGATGCTTCGGACGCGTGCGTTTTCTCAAAAACGGGAGGGCTTCAAAATCGCTTGACGCTACCGCTTCCCCGCCGCTGCCGCGAATTCGGCGCGAATGCGGGAGAGCAAATCGCCGTCGGTCAGAACGTCATAAGCGGTTAGCGCCAGCGTCTTGGCGCCGAACGCCATGCCGTCGTATGCCCGCGGGAGCTGCGCGGCGTCCCTGAATTCAAGCGAGTGCAGCGCGTAAGGGGCGTCGACGACCTTGACGTAGCCGTGCACCGCGGGACAGCGAAGCGAGACGTTGCCCAGGTCGAGCGACCCGTTGTCGTGGCCGGACGCGATCTCCTCGGCTCGGACGCCGCCCTCGATCAGGTTGGCGGTGAACGCGTCGGACAGCGCCTCGTTCGTGCGCAGCTCGTCGTACGAATATTCGTAGTTGCTGACGGCGAGCCTGCTTCCTGTCGCGAGCGCGGCTGCTTCCGCGCAGGCGTTCACCTTGCGTACGAGCTCGTCCGTATAGGCACGGCTCTTGGCGCGGACGTAGAATCGGGCGGCGGCGTAGTCGGGGATGACGTTGGGTGCCCGGCCGCCGTCCGACACGATGCCGTGAATGCGGGCGTCGCTCCGCGTCTGCTGCCGCAGCGCGCCGACGCCGTTAAAAAGCTGGATGACCGCATCCAGCGCGTTGATCCCGTCCTCGGGGTTAGCCGCGGCATGCGCCGCCTTGCCGAAAAATTCGTATTGCAGCGCGTCCATCGCAAGCGAAGAGCCGGAGCGCTCGAAGCTGTGATACGGGTGCGCCATGAGCGCCGCGTCCACGTCGTCGAACAAGCCGGCCGCGGCCATGTCCACCTTGGCGCCTTTGGTCTCCTCGGCCGGCGTTCCGTATACGCGGAGGGTGCCGCCGGTCTCCGCCAGCAGCGGCATCAGTCCCGCAGCCGCGCCGAGCGCCATCGTGCAGATCAAGTGATGCCCGCAGGCGTGGCCGATCTCCGGCAGCGCGTCGTACTCGGCGAGCAAGGCGATCGTCGGCCCGGGCTTGGCGGAACGGTACTCCGCGACGAACGCCGTCTCGAGTCCGAGCGTGCCCCGCTGAACGGCGAAGCCCATTTCCTCCAGCGCTTCGGTCAGGCGGGCGGAGGCCAGCTTTTCCTCGTGGCCAAGCTCGGGGTGCGCCGCGATAAAGGCGGCAAGCTCGCGGAGCTTCGGGGCATAGGCATCTATGGCGTCGCGGATTCGCGATTTATCGTGTTTCAGCTGCTCGTTCATTCGGGTTCCTTCTCTCTTTTCCATATAAAAGGCATCTACCGCGAAGTGTAACACAATCGCGACTTCAGTTAAAATGAAGAGGGTCGATGTCGTATAATTATAGTCGTCATGACACGAAATTGCATTTAAATCGGGTGTTGGTCCGTGATATCTTGTGGTAGTGTCGTATATTTGAAGGGAGAGAGCAGTCAAAATGATTCGAATCGGCATGTTAAGCTACTGGCACGTGCACGCAGAGGATTACACGAAGCAGGTGCTGGGCCATCCGAATACGGAGATCGCCGCGATCTGGGACGAGTTGCCTGATCGGGGCGCAGAGAAGGCCGCCAAGTATGGCGTTCCTTTTATCGCGAATCTGGACGAACTGCTCGCGCGCGACGATATCGACGCCGTCGTCGTCGACGCGCCGACGAATATGCACAGGGACGTCATGGTAAAGGCGGCACGTGCGGGCAAGCATATTTTCACCGAAAAAGTCGTGGCTACAACCGTGTCCGAAGCTAACGAGATCGCTGCCGCCGTCCGCGATGCCGGCGTTAAATTGGCAGTATCGCTGCCCCGTCTCTACGACGGCTATACGCAATCCATCCTGGAAGTGATCGACTCCGGCAAGCTGGGCCAACTGACGCTGGCGCGCGTAAGGCTGTCGCACAACGGATCGACCGCGAATTGGCTGCCCCCGCATTTCTATTCCAAGGAACAATGCGGCGGAGGCGCGCTCATCGATCTCGGCTGCCACCCGGTATATTTGGTACGTAAATTCCTCGGCTTGCCCGAGTCCGTAAGCGCTACCTTCGGCTTCGTCAGCGGCCGCGAGGTGGAGGACAACGCCGTTGCCGTCTTCGCTTATCCGAACGGCGCGGTCGGCATAGCCGAAGCCGGCTTCGTGAACAGCCACTCGCCGTTCTCCATCGAGCTCCACGGTACCGACGGCACGCTGCTGTACGGATTCCCGGAGGAGAAGATTCTGGTGCGCAGCAATCAAGATTCGGAAAAGGTTTGGACGGAGGTCCCGGTAGGCGATCGGCTGCCGTTCGCGTTCGAGCAATGGGTCGGCCATATCGAATCGGGCACCGAGGCGACTGAAAATATCGCGTTCGCGCTCGATCTGACAACGCTTATGGAAGCAGCGAACCGTTCGGCCGCCGAAGGCAAATCCGTGCGCTTGTCCGACCTGCAGGGCTAATCGCCGATGAGCGGCCAAGCCCCGAACCGGACCGAAGCGCCGCAGGCCGATCGCCGGAACGGCGAGCCGCCGTTCGCCTTTGCCCGCATGAAGCGCCGCTGGGACGCGCTGGACCGGCTGGACCTTCGGTTCCGGTGGGGCGGCCTCGGCATACGGGTGCTGCGCTGCCATCTGACGAGTTTCGCGCCGGGTCAAGTCATTGCGGCGCACAAGCATTCGGAGTATGAATTTCATTTTATTCCGAAGGGCAAGGGAACGTTGATCGTCGGAGATGCGACCTACCCGCTCCAGGAAGGCTTGTTCTATCTCACCGGTCCCGACGTCGTGCACGAGCAGATCTCGAGCCCAGAAGAGGGTATGTACGAGCTGTGCCTTCACTGCGAAATCATGAGAGTGGACGACGCCGAAGCGGATGCGGAGTGGGGCGATGTCCTCGAGCGGAGAGAGGCGGACGAGTGCCTGGCTATTTTGCAGACAATGCCCGTCGTGCCCGCGCTCGACCGCTATCATGGGATGAACGCGTTTCTCGACGCCTACCGGACCTGGGAAGACCAGCCGGTCGGCTTCTATACGACGCTCAAGCAGCACATCGTGCAGATTCTGCTGCGCGCCGCCCGCGCGCACGCCGCGCCGGAAGCCGCCGGCAGCATTCCCGCGCGCGACATGAACGACCATCGGTTCAGGCTCGCGGTCCAGTACATCGAGGACAACGCGGCCCGGCCGATCTCGCTCGACGAGGTCGCCGAGCGGGTGCAGGTCAGTCCGCGCCAGCTGCAGCGGATTTTCCGAAGCGAGGGCGGGACCGCGTTCCGCGACTGGGTGGAGCATGTCCGGCTGCAGCGGATCGCGGAGGAGCTGCTTAGCTCGTCGAGTCCCGTCGAGTCGATCGCGGCCGGTCACGGCTACGGCAATCCGAACTATTTATACCCGGTATTCAAACATAAATTCGGCATGACGCCTTCGGCTTATCGCCGCTTGCACGGCATAAGGCAGCCCGGCGCGCCGGAAGAGGAGACGAATCATCATGAGCGAAAAGAGAGTTAAAGTCGGCATCATCGGAACGGGGGGCATCGCGCGATACCACGTCATGGCTTATCGCAAGCTGCCGTACGTAGACATCGTGGCGGTCGCCGACGTGCTGCCGGGCAGGGCGCGCGAGTTCGCCGAGCGGGAAGGGCTCGTCGGCGCGGGCGCATACGACAGCCATACCGAGCTGCTCGCGCACGACCTCGACGCCGTCAGCATCTGTACCCCTAACGCTTCCCATCACCGCACGAGCGTCGACGCGGTGCGCGCAGGCAAGAAGGTGCTGCTGGAAAAACCGATGTCGGTCACGCTTGAAGAAGCGCTGGACATGGTGCAGACCGTGAAGTCCCACGACGGCATGCTGTCGATCGGGTTCCAGCCGCGCTACGATCCGAACATGAAGCTGCTGCAGGAGATCATCCAATCCGGACGACTCGGCAACGTCTATTATGCGGAAACGGGCGGCGGACGCCGTCGCGGCATGCCGGGCGGCACGTTCATCAGCAAGGCGCTCGCGGGCGCCGGCGCGATGGCGGACATCGGCTGCTACTCGCTGGACATGGCGCTGAACACGCTCGGTTATCCGCGCCCGGTATCGGTATCCGCGTTCACGTCGAACCATTTCGGCACGAACCCGCTCTATCACAAGGAAGCTTCGAAGTTCGAGGTCGAGGACTTCGGCGTGGCGATGGTCCGCTTCGACAACGACCTCGTGCTTCAGTTCAAGATCTCCTGGGCGATGCACATGGATACGCTGGGCGCCACGATGTTCCTCGGCACCGATGCCGGCCTCAAGGTGACGCCGGCGGGCACGGGTCCATGGTCCGGCGTCTGGGACGGCGCGATCGGAAGCATGACGATGTATCACGACGACTTCGGCGGCCACACCTCGACGGCCGTGCCGCTGATCGGGCATTCGCTTAACCTGTTCGACGAGAAGGTCCGCGACTTTGCCGAAGCGGTGCGCGACGGCCGTCCGGCTCCGATCCCGGCGGAAGAGATCCTGATCCAGCAGGCGATCATCGACGGCGTGCTGCGCTCGGCGGAACAGCGCCGCGAAGTGGAGATCAAGCTGCCGAACTAACCGGGCAGGCATCTATTTAAAAGGAAGGCCGTATCTTCGTCATTCGAATGACGGAGGTACGGCCTTTTGCATTTGCATTTGCGCTTGCATTGGTGTCTGCATTTGCGCTTGCATTTGCTTTGTATAAGCCAATGCGTTTTGAGGCGTTAGCGCCGCCGATTACGGCGATTTCAGTCGGCCCGTTGGGGATTCGCGAGACGGGGCGAATCGTCGGCGATTACATGCTGGAAGCCGAGGACTTTTTGGAAATGCGGAGCTTCCCCGGCGATATCGCGAGAAACGCTTAGGGCGCATGGCTAGGCGAAGGAGCGCCGAGCGCGGGCAATCCGATCGCTCAGTAGCGCCGGGCCTGTCCTGGATAGGAATACCATCGGCCGCAAAAGAAAACGGGATGAGGCAGGCGTACGACGCCGCTTCATCCCGTTTCCCTTGTTTTAGGAGATTCCTTGCAAACGCTCTGAGAGTACCCGCATCATGCCGCGAAGCACCTGCGCGTCGCGGAAGCAGAAGGCTTGCAGCTGTTCCTTGCGCAGCGCGAGCAGGGAGGCCTGGCTGACGGCGACACAATCAGCGGAGCGGGGGCCGCTGTCGATGATCGCCATCTCGCCGAAATATTCGCCTTTCCCGAGGTTCGCGATCTCGCGGCCGTCCCGGCGCACGCCGACGACGCCTTCGACGACGGCGTACAGCGTATCTCCGTACTCGCCTGTCTTGCAGATCGTCTTGCCCGGCCCGTACGCTTCCTCTTGCACCAGCTGCGCGAGATCGAGAAAGCCCTCCGTGCTCAAATGCTGAAACAGCGGCACCTGCTGAAGCACCAGCACGCGTCTGACTAGCGTCGCGTTGCCGGACGGCGCTTCGGCGGCAGCGGCGGCAGCCGCATCCAGATGTTCTCGGGCTGCCGCCGCTTCCCGTTTCGCTTCGTCGGCGCTCGAAGAGGCGGCCGTTTCGGCGTGAAGGAGGGCGGGCGCCGCTATGGCTGCAACTGCTGCTCCTGCAACTGCTGCTCCGGCTGCCGCTGCGCCAAGCGCGTCCCTGATCCTGCGGGACAGCAGCTTCATCATCTCGACCGCCATGCTCGGACGGTCGATCATCCGCTCGTAGAAGACGTCGGAGTCGAGCTTCCACAGCCGGACGTCCTCCTCGGCCGCGATCGTGGCGGTTCTCGCGCCTTGGGTCAGTACGGCCATCTCGCCGAAGTATTCCTCGCCCCGAAGCTCGTGCACGCGCGCATCGCCTTTGAAGACGCCGACCTTGCCGCTCTCGATCATGTACAGGCAGTCGCCCGGTTCGCCCTCCCGGATAATGACGTCGCCTGCGGCCGCCGTCACCGGCTTTAGCGTATCCGCCAGCACCGCCAGTTCGGCGCGCGGCACGCCTTGGAACAGGCTGATTTTCTTGAGCAGCCGAACCTGCTCGACCTGAAGCGCCGCGTCGGGATCTGAGGGGACGCCTTCTTGCTTGGCGCGCGCGTACGCCGCCAACCGAGAGAGCCAGGCGTCGCCTTGCGCGGAGAGCCACGCCCAATGCGGCGCCGCATTCGACGCCCTCGAGGCGGTCAATTCACGAGACGACGACATAAGCTTGATCAATGGCCCGCGCAGCGCGCCGTGAACCGTCTGGTCGACGACCTCGATGGCATTGGCCTGCCGTTGGCCATCGCCCTCGGTCCAATTGGCGTAGACGGCCTGCATCGCGCGCTCGTCGTAGAGAAGAGAGAGCAGTTGGAAGATCCGGCGGACGATGCCCGCGCGAATCTCGGCGATACTGCCCGACAGCTCGGAGCCGGCAGCGTTGCCGGCGACGTTGCCGGCGACGGCGTCGCCATGCTCGCCGTACTGCTCGTCGAGCGCGAGCTCGAGCCGCGCGTACCGCTCGGCTTGCGCGACGGGCACGGCGGGCAGGTTCTTTTGCATGCGCAGCAGCGATTCGAGTATACGGTCGCGTAGGGCGTAGCCTGACGATTCGTAGGCTTCGAGCAGCGTATCCCTTGCTAACCGAGAGCCGATGCGCTCGAAAACGGCCGGCAGATGGACGGCGATATCCTCTCGTTCCAGATAAGCTCGCAGCGCGGGGACGATGATCGGCTCGTCGTAGGCGGCGAGCGCCTGAATGGCATGCCGCCTCGCACCGCCGTCCGCCAAGCGGTCCGCGATCGGCGGGATGCAGGCGGGCACGCGCAGCTTCGCCGCGGAATCGAGCGCGCGAACGGCGACCTGGCTCGACGGATCCCGCAGCAGGCCGAGCAGCGGCTTGTAGAAGCTGGGCACGCCGATCTGTCCGAACAAGGACGCGACGGCCATCCGTTCGGCCTCGACTTCGCTCTCGGTCAGCCGCTTGAGCACGCCGACCGAACGATACATGCCCTCGATGCCGAAGTACTTCACAAGCGCGGCGATCGCGGCCGCCTGTACGTCGGCTGAGTCGTCTTCGAGCTGACGGGAGATCTCATCCAAATGCGCTTCGTCCATATAGGACGCCAGCGCCAGAATCGCCTTGGCCCGGACGGGCTCGCTGTCAGCGCCGAGCAGCTCGAGGAGCCGCGGTTCCAGGCCGGCGGGCTTGAACTGTTCGACGTATTCCAGCGTCTCCACGATGACCTGCGGATGGGGATGGGCCAGCAGCCCCGAGAGATAAGGCTTCAGATCGAACGCATCGATGTCCTTCAGGAGACGGAGCGCGTACAGCGCCTGCTGCTTGTCCGGCTGACGGAGCGCTTCGGCGAGCAGCGCGCGGCTCGCGGGATCCATGAAGTCCAGCTCGGTCCGCTGCGGATCGTCTTGACCGGTCTTCAAGGTCGACATCAGCGTCTGCAGGTAAGCCTTCTTGATCTTGAGCCCGGAGACGATCCCGATCCCGAGCAGAATCGCGACGATGTAGCTGAACTGCGACGGCGCCAGCCAATGGCTGAGCACGAGCAGCAGCAGCGCGGCGAGGCCCTTGGAGCCGTTGCGAACGATGCCGTCCATGAAGTTTTTGGCCTTGGAGCGCCAAGCGGGAGGCACCGGGAACATGATGAGCTGGTTGGCGGAAGCGTTAAGCGTATCGCCGAGCACCTTGTCGCTGCCTTTGGCGACGACCGACATCGCGAGCACCGGCAAGAAAATGAGGCCGAGGCTGGCGACAGCGAGCGTGACGGGGAATACGAGCAGCGCCGTCGTGACGCCGAAGCGCGTGAGCACCCAGCCGGACAAGGTGACCTGAACGAGCAAGCCGACGATGCCTGATATCCCTTGGAAGCTGCCCATGAATCCGGCCAACGCTTCGTTTTGCAGCGACTCTCTAAGCAAAACCTTGAATTGATAGTCGATCAGCGTCAGCGACAGCGTGACCGATGCCGCCAGCAGGACCATGTATTTCAAATGGGGAACGTTTTTGAAAAGACCGTCGGCCTTCCCCGCGGCAGCCCCGGAGGGCTTGGAAGGAGCGGGAGAAGAGGCTGGCGCTTTGACCGACTTGTCGACGCCGCGGGTGCAAAGCGCGTTGATCGCGATCGCGAACGCCAGGCCGGCCGCGACGAGGGCGGCGAAAACGTACAGCAGGTTGGAGGTTCCGATGACCGGGACGATGCCCCGGATGCCGAAGCCGCTCGCCACCGTGCCGAGCGTGCCGCCGCTGGCGACGAGACCGATCATTTTCTTGGCCTTGCGCTGGTCGAGCACCGAGGTGGCGAACTGCCAGAAGCAGACGATCATCAGAAAGTTAAACACGTCGTATCCCACGTAAATCGTTCGAAAAACCCAGTCCAGCTCGAGGCCGACGCCGATGCGGGAGACGAGGATGAGGGCGGCGACGGTCGGGAGCAGGCCGAAGAGCAGGCGCTCGATCCGGACGCGGTGGGCGTATCGTTGAAAGACGAGGCTGGTCAGGATCATGGTCGCCGCCTGCGGCAAATACATGCCCGACAACGCGGCATTGTCGAAACGGCTTAAGAACAGCGCGTCGGCGGCCGTCCTGCCCAGGATGGCCGCGGCTACCGTGCAGAAAAAATAGAGGAACAGCAGCGCGACCTTCGCGTATTCGCCGCCGTTCCCCGCTCCATGGCCGGCGAACCGGCCGAGCATATTTCCGAACTTGTTGGCAATCAGACGGGTATTCCCCTTTGAAGGCTTGGAATGGAATGCGTTAAAACGACTAGCGATTCACGGGCGCCGGACCGGCGATCTTCCTCACTTGATGAATCGAGATTTTGTCCCCGTTTTCCTCGTGATACAAGGTGGCGCCGTGGACGTGGTCAATGAAGAGAATGCCGTCGAGGTGGTCGATCTCATGCTGGATGCAGCGGGCCAGAAAGCCCTCGGCATGAATCGTCTCGGTCTCTCCCTGCCGGTTCAGCGTCGTGATCGTGATCTCGTTCGCCCGCTTCACGATGCCTGCGTAGCCCGGAAAGGACAGGCACGCTTCGGCCCCTACTTGTTCGCCTTTCATTTCCAAGATCTCCGGGTTCACCAGCTCGATCAGCCCGTCGCCGCAGTCCATGACGATCACCCGTCGCAAAATGCCGATCTGCGGCGCGGCGAGTCCCGCCCGTCCGTCCGTCGCGTATAGCGTCTCTGCCATGTCTTCCAACAGCTTTTCGATGCGCGGCGTGATGCCTTCGGCAGGCTTCGCTTTTTTCCGCAGCAGCTCTTCGCCGAACGGCAGTATCGTTCGAATCGTCATCCGAGTTCTCCGCTCCTTCCAAATATCGCTTTTATTTTACCGTCTGCGCGCGGTTTTGTGAACCGTGGGGCGCATGAGGAGCACGCAAAGCTGAGTCGATTTATCTAGTTAATGATGATTTTTATCGAATGAACGAAAGGTTGTTTTACTTAAAAATTCCATTTATGCTAATCTTATAAACCAGACGGCTGGAGGATGAAGATGACAAGAAAAAGGGCGCATTTAGTGATCCTGGCGGCGCTGCTATTGTCGTTGCCCGGATTCGCTTGGGCAGCGGTCGTTCCCGCGCATGCCGCAGGCTTCGCAACCGCCGGGGCAAAAGCCCAGACGCCGGTCAAACTGATCGTAAACGTAGGCGAAGAGGCAAACGCCGAGATCCCCGCGAAGATCCGGCAAGGGCAGACCGTCGTGGCCTTCCGCGCTTTTTTCGCCGCGCTTGGCGGGCAAGTGAAGTGGGAGGACGGTACGAGCATCGCGACCGCGACGATAGACGGCTCTACCGCTGCCATCACGGCGGGCGCCTCCAAATTTGTTTTTAACGGAGAGGAATATTTATTAAGCCAGCCCTCTTCGATGAGCGCGGGCACGCTATATGTCCCGCTCAGGTCGGTGAGTCTGCCGCTCGGCGTCAGCATTACGGTAAGCGGCTCCCCGCTAACCGTACGCGTGCATTACGAAAGAGCAGAAGAGAAGGAGGAATCGCCCGACGAGCGTCTGGCGCGATTAATGGCGGCTGTCTTCGAGCGCCATGACGAACTTATGGATGGTCTTGGCGTGATGCCGATGAGCGGAGACATGGTCAACGGGCGAGTGGCGATACAAATCCGGAGCTATCGGGACGTGGAAAAGAAGCTTGGCGATGCGGAGCTCGCCGCCGTCAGGGCTGCGATGTACCGGATCGCGGGCGAGGAATTTCCATTGGAATTAGAAGTCGTAGAGTGCTGCACGCGCGACCCGGACATTCAAGGCGTCGTCGAAAAAGTCGATACGGTCCGCAAGGTGATCCAGGTGTCGGGGGAGTTGCGCGGCAGAGAGATGGAGAATCCGATTTTCGTCTCCCTTTTGAAGGACGCGAAGCTGCTCGTGGACGGCGCGGCGGCAGAGGCCGTGTTCACCGAAGAGATGGTCGGGAAAAGCGTTAAAGCATGGGTGGCGGGCATAAGGTTACTGTCCGAAACGGCAGTTAAAGTCGAGTTGGACTAACATTGCCGAATAGTGCTCGTTCCATATAAAAGGACCGGCGATCTTCCGATCGATCCGGTCCTTCGTATTGGACCCCCTCAGTTTTTCTTCTGCGCGGCGATCGCCTCGGCGAGCTCGTTCAGCTCCGTCCAGCGCTCGAGCAGGCCGTCCAGCTTCGCCTCTTGCTCGGCCAGTTCCGTCGTGAGCTGCTGCAGCCGGTAAGAGTCGCTCGCAGCGGCCTCCATTTGATTGCCCAGATCAGCCATGCGCGCCTCGGCCTCGGCGATCCAGCCGTCGATTTGCTCGTAGTCCTTTTGGTCCTTGTACGACATTTTCAGCGCCTTGCCGCTCGCGCGCGCGTCGGCAGCGCCGCCTGAAGCCGAAGCCGCCGAATCGGGCGCCGCCGGCTTCTTCGTCGCCGAGGGAGACTGCGCCGCGGCTTCGAGCGCCTGCTGCTTTTCCGCATAAGCTTGATAATCCGAATAGTTGCCGGTATGCTGCCGGATGACGCCGCCGCCCTCGAATCCGAATATCCGGTCGACCGTCCGGTCGAGGAAGTAGCGATCGTGCGAGACGACGAACACGACGCCGGGGAAGTCGTCCAGATAGTCCTCCAGCACCGACAGCGTCGCGATATCCAGGTCGTTGGTCGGCTCGTCGAGCAGCAGCACGTTCGGCGCCTCGGTCAGCACGCGCAGCAGTTGAAGCCGCCGCTTTTCCCCGCCGGACAGCCTGGAGATTTGCGTCCACTGGGCAGAGGGCGGGAACAGGAACCGTTCCAGCATCTGCGCGGCCGAGATTTGCTCGCCCTCCGCCGTCGTGATCTGCTCCGCGCCTTCGCGGATATATTCGATCACCCGCAGGTTTTCGTCCATTTCCTCGTGCTCCTGGGAAAACCAGCCGATCCGTACGGTGTCGCCGAGCTCCACCGCGCCGCGATCGGGCTGCAGCCGGCCTGCGATCAGCTTGAGCAGCGTCGATTTGCCGCTGCCGTTGCGGCCGACGATGCCGACCCGGTCCTCCGGCACGGCCGTATAGCTGAAGCCGTCGATCAGCGTGCTGTCGCCGTAGCGCTTGGTTACTTCCTCAAGCTCCACGATCTTGCGGCCGAGCCGGGAGGAGGCGACGGAGATGTCGAGCTTGCCGCCCGCCGCTTTAGGCGCGCTGGCCTTCAGCGCCTCGAACCGGTCGATGCGCGCCTTCTGCTTCGTGGAGCGGGCTTGGGCGCCGCGGCGGATCCAGGCCAGCTCGTTGCGCAGCAGGTTTTTGCGCTTCGCTTCGGAAGCGGCCTCGCGTTCTTCGCGCTCGAGCTTCAGCTCCAGGAAGCGACTGTAGTTCGCTTCATAGAAGAAGGCGCGCCCGCGGTCGAGCTCCAGGATGCGATTGCTCACCCGATCCAGGAAGTAGCGGTCGTGCGTGACCATGAGCAGGGCGCCGCGGCGCTTCTGCAGCATGCTCTCCAGCCAGGCGACCGACTCGTTGTCGATATGGTTGGTCGGCTCGTCCAGGATGAGCAGGTCGGAAGGTTGAAGGAGCGCCGCCGCCATCGCGACGCGCTTGCGTTGACCGCCGGACATCGCGTCGACGGGCATCTCGAAGCTGGTAATGCCGAGGCGCGCCAGCGCGGTCTTGGCGTCGGTCTCCATCGTCCAGGCGTCCAGCTCGTCCATCTTCTGGCTGGCCGCGATCAGCTTCTCTTGCAATCCGGCCCGCTCGGGCTCGCGTTCCAGCGCTTCGAGCGCAGCGCCGTATGCGCGCAGCGCGGCGAGCTGCGGCGAATCGCCGCCCAGCACGTGCGAGAGCGCGGTCTCGCCGGGCGCGAAGGCCGGATCCTGCGCGAGCATGCGGATGCGCGTGCGTCCGGCCGCGCTGATTCGACCGGCGTCCGCAGGCTCGATGCCCGCGACCGCCTTCAGCAGGCTGGATTTGCCGGTTCCGTTTACGCCGATGATGCCGACTTTGTCGCCTTCCTCGATGCCGAAGGAGATGTCTTCAAAGAGGACTTTGTCCCCGTAGCTTTTCGTCAAATGTTCGACCGTAAGGATCGTCGCCATGAACGTTACCACTCGCTTTATATAGGAGATGACAGGAATTAAACGTATCATAACATATTACCGGCGACGGCCGCTTTCCGGCCGTCCGTGTCGGGTTGAATCGTGATCCGTTCGGCTCCGAAATTTTTTTGATTTTGGACTTGCCTTGGGTGCGGGGAACGTGCTATATTATAAAAGTTCTTTACAGGTCCTTAGCTCAGCTGGCAGAGCAGTTGACTCTTAATCAACGGGTCGTGGGTTCGATCCCCACAGGGCCTACCATCCCGTAAACGACGAGAACGGCGGCGATTTTTCGCACCGTTCTCTTTTTTTTTGTCAGGGCCGGGATTCTCGGGGAGTTGAGAATGTTGTGGACAAACTGAAGTGCAGGATAAACATATCTACAATCAAAGGCGAAGGCCACATAAGCCAAATTATAACAGGGTTTTTAATGCTAAAAGAACAGGAAATTATTGACCTGGAGATAAATCGTTCCCATAATCATCCCTTCACCGGAATCGTTGAAGTCGTTGTTAATGATAAAATCAACGTGTTGTACGATATGGCGGATGGATATATTTTTGACGTGGGCGAAGTTCAGGCGTTTGCGAGGAGAACAGCCTTCTATTTCAAAAGAAGTTACAATAAAGAATATAATAATCGATATGATTTCGGTTCGCGCATTTATCCGTTAGGATTAAATTATCATGTAACGATGAAAAATAATATTCTTGATAAGCCTGTTGAGGCTAATATAGCCCATCGCTTAAAGTGGTACATAAAGGAATTGCTGGGCATTAATGATTCTCGACATTTTTATGTTGATAAATTCGAAGACACTCCTAAACCCGGCAGCTCTTCCCCTAAAATCTTGTTTACCACTCGCACCTGGAGCGGCGAAGGCGAACGGCTTAACCCCGAAGAAACGAAGGATATGGATGACATGCGAGCGGAATGCATACGAAAATTACGGAGGGAGTTTGGCGACCGCTTTGTCGGCGGATTTTCCACTCGGGAATATGCGAAGAGGAATTATGCCGACTGTCTCTTAGACGCGTCTGTAACAAGCCGGATTAACTTTATGAGTTTGGTTAAAAGTTCGGATATTTGCATTTCTACGATGGGCTTGTGGGAATCGAACGGCTGGAAATTAGGCGAGTATGTTGCGGCGAGCAAGGCCATTGTTTCCGAACGGTTGAGATACGCGGTTCCGGGAGATTTTAAACCTCAACAAAATTATTTGGCGTTCGCTAATGCCGATGAATGCGTGGAACAAACGGTGAAATTAGCAAGCGATAAAGATTTAATGTATGCCATGAAAGAGAATAACTATTACTATTATAAAAACTTCCTTCGACCGGATAAGCTAGTTCTTCACAGTTTATTAACCGTATTAGAAAAAGAAGCGATTATACAAAGCAGCTAGCGGAAGGTCGCCCGCACGTTAGGCAAAGGACTAAGCAAGTGGAGCGGGCGCAAAAAAGTAATTTAAAAAAAGCTTGGCATCCTTGTCCGGGCTGTGTTATATTATAAGAGTTCTTTACAGGTCCTTAGCTCAGCTGGCAGAGCAGTTGACTCTTAATCAACGGGTCGTGGGTTCGATCCCCACAGGGCCTACCACCTCTAAAGTTCAAGAGCAGCGACGATTTATCGTCACTGCTCTTTTTGCGTTCGCTTGCCGATCTGCCGCTTGACTTTCAATTATCCTAAGAATAGGATTTCCCTATGACGTTCAACGAACGGAAGGAGGGCGAACGATGGAACCATTAGAGCCGATGGACGACGGGACGGCAGACGATCTTCGGTTGTTCCGCATATGGTCCCGCGCCTCGCGCGCGATCTTCAGCAACGTCGGACGGGATATCGAGAGCCATGGGCTCAGTCCCGACAACTTCATGATTCTGGAGCTGCTGTATAACAAAGGGCCGCAGCCGATCCAGAAGATCAGCGAACGGCTGTCGATCCCGAGCGGCAGCATCACGTATGTCATCGACAAGCTTGAGAAAAAGGGCTTCGTCGAGCGCAGGCAGAGCCAGGAGGATCGCAGAACATCCAACGCCGTACTGACGGACGAAGGCCGCGCCTTGTTCGACGATATTTTCCCCAAGCATGCGGCGATGATCTCGCGCAATTTGTCCGTCGCCTCGCCGGAAGAGAAACGCGCGCTCTCCGAGCTGCTCAAGCGGATCGGGCTGCACGCAGCGGCGCTGGGGGAGGGGCGGGACGGCGTCGGTTGACCCGAGACATCCTCCGCACTATAATAAGTCCCAAGCAATCCATCTATTCAGGCGACGACCGAAGACATGATCCCCTTCGAGGACCGGACAGAGAAAGAGGTGCAAGGTGCGAGCCTCTGCGGAGACCGGAAGCGGATTACCCCTTTGCAGCCGTAGCGTCGAACCCGTGAGCCGTTCGCGGCGCCGCGTCAGTAGGCGATACCGTCTTATCCCCGTTACCGGATACCGATGAGGACTTCGCCCGTCATGGGTCGGCTTGCTGCCGATGCGTGTTCGCGCAGGTCGAATTAGGGTGGAACCACGAGCTTGAACGCACTCGTCCCTTTGAGGAGAAGTGCGTTTTTTTGCGTTCAAATACACCCCAAGGAGGCTTGTGCAATGGTAAAGGTAACGTTGGCTGACGGAAAAATGCGAGAGGTGGTCGGCGGAACTACCGTCGGCGAGATGGCCGGGATCGTCGGGCCGAGCCTCCGCAAGCGGGCGATCGCGGGAAAAGTCGACGGCCGGCCCGTCGATCTGGGAACTTCGATCGAGCGCGACGCGCAGGTCGAGATCCTGACGCTCGATGACCCGGAAGGAATTGAGGTATACCGCCATAGCACGGCGCACTTGATGGCGCAGGCGATCCGGCGCGTTTACGGCGGCGCGGATATCGTCAAGCTGGGCATCGGGCCGGTCATACAGGACGGCTTTTATTATGATATCGATATGGAGCGAGCGCTGACGGAGAGCGATCTGGCTGACATCGAACGCGAGATGGCGCGGATCGCCGGCGAAGATCTCCCGATCGTCCGGCATGAGGTAGGCCGGGAAGATGCCGAGCGCCGATTCGCAGCGGATCCGCTCAAGCTGGAGCTGATCCGGGATCTGCCGGCGGATGCCGTCATCACGGTCTATGAGCAGGGCGAATTCGCGGACTTATGCCGCGGCCCCCATCTGCCGTCGACCGGGCGCATCAAGGCGTTCAAGCTGATGAGCGTGGCTGGGGCGTACTGGCGGGGCGACGCGAAAAACAAAATGCTGCAGCGCATTTACGGCACTTCGTTTCCCAAGGAAGCCGATTTGCTGGAGCATCTGCGCTTGCTGGAGGAAGCCAAGAAGCGGGATCATCGCAAGCTCGGCAAGGAGCTCGAGCTGTTCATGTTCTCCGAGGAAGCGCCGGGCATGCCGTTCTACCTGCCCAAGGGAATGACGATCCGTACGGCGCTCGAGAACTTCTCGCGAGAGATTCAAGGCAAGCGGGACTACGACGAAGTGCGCACGCCGTTCATGATGAACAACCGCATCTGGGAGCAATCGGGCCATTGGGATCATTATAAAGACAACATGTACTTCACGCAGGTGGACGACACGAAGTTCGCGCTGAAGCCGATGAACTGCCCGGGACATATGTTGATCTACAAAAACGAACTGCACTCTTACCGCGAGCTGCCGATCCGGCTGTCCGAGTTCGGCCAGGTGCACCGGCACGAATTTTCCGGCGCGCTGAACGGCATGATGCGGGTGCGCACGTTCTGCCAGGACGACGCCCATATCTTCCTGCGCCAGGACCAGATCGAGGAGGAGATCAAGCGGACGATCTCCCTGATCGACGAGATCTATCGCGTGTTCGGCTTCGCGTACAAGATCGAGCTGTCTACGCGGCCGGACGACTATCTGGGGACGGCGGAGACGTGGGACGAGGCTGAGCGGGGACTGCAGAACGCGCTAGAGAAGCTGGGTCTGCCGTACCAACTGAACGAAGGCGACGGCGCCTTCTACGGACCGAAGATCGACTTCCACATCCTCGACGCGCTGAAGCGCAGCTGGCAGTGCGGCACGATTCAGCTCGACTACCAGATGCCGGACAAATTCGATCTGACGTACGTCGGCGAGGATGGCCTGAAGCATCGGCCGATCGTCATCCACAGGGCGATCTACGGCTCGATCGACCGCTTCATCGGGATGCTCACGGAACATTACGGCGGCGCATTTCCGCTGTGGCTGGCGCCGGTACAGGCGAAACTGCTGCCGGTATCGGATTCGTTCGCCGACTATGCGCTGCAGGTCAAGCGCGAGCTGGCCGAAGCGGGCATCCGAATCGAGGCCGACCTGCGAAGCGAGAAGCTCGGCTACAAGATCCGCGAGGCGCAGCTGCAAAAGGTGCCGTACATGCTCGTCGTCGGCGAAAAGGAGCGCGAGCGCGGCACGGTGTCCGTGAGACGGCGGGGCGACGGGGAAGCGGGGGAGATGACGGTGGCGGAGCTGATCGATCGCATGCGCGGCGAGGTCAGCCGTCGTTCGTCCGAATAGTTTGTCCTTTATATAGTAGAAATGCCCTATCGATCGTCCCGTATGCCGGCTCGTCAATCTCGTCCGCATATTTGGTCAAGTCCCCTCATAGGAATGAAGCATGGACTAACCAATCGAAGAGGGGTTGATGTGATGCTTCGCAAGCTGCCGTGGATCGCGGCTGCCCTGGTGCTCGTCGCGACGTTGCTGTCGGGATGCGGCGCGGGCAAGAACGCCGATTCGGTCGTGAAGGATCTGACCAAGTTGTCGGACAAGATGGACAGCTACCAAGGAAGCGGCGTCATGACGCTGCATACCGGGCAGCAGCCGCAGGCTTACAAGGTTGAGGTGTGGTACCAAAAACCTAACTATTACCGCGTCGCGCTCACTAGCGCAAGCCGCGACGTGACGCAGATCGTGCTTCGCAACGACGACGGCGTGTTCGTCCTGACGCCGAGCCTGAATAAGAGCTACCGCTTCCAGAGCGACTGGCCGGACAACCAGGGCCAAGTGTACCTGCTGCAGACGCTCCTGCACAGCATCGCCGTCGACAACTCGCGCCAGTTCGCGGCAGAGAAGGACTCTTACGTCTTTAACGTGATGGCCGGCAATTATCAGAACGGCTCGTTCGCCCGCCAGAAGATCTGGCTGGACAAGAGCGATTATTCGCCGCAGCTGGTCGAGGTGACGGACACGAATTCGAACGTGCTCGTGGACGTGAAGTTCGACAGCTTCGAATTCGGCAAAAAGTTCGACAAGTCCGCGTTCGACATGCAGCAGAACCTCGCGACGCCGAAGGATGGCGCCAGCACGACCGGCGCGCTGCCGGACGGCGCTTCGCCGGATGCGAGCGGCAAGGACGGCACGTCCGCAGACCCGGCGACCGCCGATCCGGCAGACGGCACGGACGGCAAAACCGCCGAGCCGGTCGTCGAAATGGCCGCGATCGAGCCCGATCCGCTCATGCTTCCGCAAGGCGTGACGCAAGTGGAAGCGCCGTTCGACGTGCAGCTCGGCGACGGAGAGCAAGGCGTCATGCTGCGCTACAGCGGAACCTACGATTTCTCGATCATCGAGTCGCAGTCCAAGGACCGCGCCGTCTCGACGCTGGCGCAGACCAAGGCGCTCGATCTCGGCTTCACCGTTGGCTTCCTGACCGAAGACGATACGCAGTCGCTGTCTTGGACGTACGACGGCGTGGACTACCGCCTGACGACGGTCGATCTGCCGCATGAAGAGATGGTCCGGGTCGCCCAGGCGCTCGTGGATCAATCCGGCAAGTAAAGCCTTCTCTCATTAATTTCTCATTTACAGCCAAAAGCCGGTCCTAAGACCGGCTTTTTGGCATCCGAGAGACGGATAGCCAACCATTGGTTGCCTCTCTTGCGTTGACAGTAAGGTCCGCGCCCGGTAACATTACCTTATTAGGAAGCAAACTGTTTTCTGGCAAAAGTAGGTGACGTACGTGGAAGGATATTACAGGCCGACGGTTGCCGTGATCTCGCTTGACGCGCTGCGCGCCAACGTGACCGCGTTCAAGTCGCGCCTCGCGCCGGGCACGAGGCTGCTCGCCTCGGTGAAGGCCAATGCATACGGCCATGGCGCGGTTTGGACCGCGCGAACGGCGGCAGAGGCCGGCGCGGACTATCTCGGCGTCGCCTTCCTGGACGAAGCGCTGCAGCTGCGCGATGCGGGCATCGATACGCCCGCGCTCGTGCTCGGGCTGACGCCGTCCGATGCTTTTCCGATCGCTCGCGAACGCGGCATCGCCGTGACGTTGTACCGCGAGGATCAACTCGATGCGATCGAACGAATGCCCGTAAAAGGGGCGAAGCTCAAAGCGCACGTGAAAATCGATTCCGGCATGGGCAGGCTCGGGATTTTGCCGGGCCCGGCTGCCGAGCGTTTTTTAGAGAGAGCCTTCAAGCTGCCTCAACTGGCGGTCGAAGGCATGTACACGCACTACGCGCGAGCGGACGAGAGCGACAAGAGCTACACGACGATGCAGGCCGAGCGCTTCGCCTCGGTCGTCGATTATGTCCGGCGGGCGGGACTGCCCGTCGAGATCGTGCATGCGGGCAATACCGCCGCCGGCATCGATCTGCCCCCGCAGGTAGGCGGCATGCTGCGCCTGGGCATCGGCATGTACGGCCTGTATCCGAGCGACGAAGTCCGGCACGACGAGATCCCGCTTGCGCCGGTCATGTCGCTGCGCACGCGGCTCGCCCACGTCAAGACGCTGGCGGCCGGCGAAGGCATCAGCTACGGCACCAGATACTTCACGGAAAAACGCGAGTCGATCGGGACGCTGCCGATCGGCTACGCCGACGGCTTCAGCCGGATGCTGTCCGGCAAGGCCGAGGTGCTCGCGAGAGGCCGACGGCATCCCGTCGTCGGCTCGATCTGCATGGATCAGTGCATGGTGCGTCTGGACGAAGGGCCATCCGGCGCCGAGTCCCCTTGGGCGCCCGACGAGGAGGTCGTGCTTTTCGGCCGCCAGGGCGAGGCGGTACTGCCGGTCGAGGAGCTCGCCGCTAAGCTCGGCACGATTAATTACGAAGTGACTTGCATGATCGCGGCCCGCGTGCCTAGAGTGTATGTCAGGGACGGCGAGATCGTCGGCGTGGCCAACCCGCTGCTGCAGCATTAGCGGCGGGCGAGCTTCGACATTTTTATGCCGTCAAGCAGGAATGACGCGCGGACGGCGCGAATGGTATGATATTCGTATATTTCCTTTCAGCTAACGAGATACTGGGAATTATTGCAGCATGGACATTTTTTGGGGGTGCGTGTTCGGTGGCCAATTTGCACAATACGAAGCGGATTATGATCAGTCTGCCCGATCATCTGCTGCGCGAGGTGGATTATGTCGCGGCGAACGAGAATTCCAATCGCAGCGAAGTCGTCCGCCAGGCGATGAAGCAGTATCTGGTCGACAGAAAAAAACGCCTGATCCGCGACGCGATGCAGCGGGGATACCTGGAGATGGCCAAGATTAACCTGAACATGGCATCCGAAGCGTTCCATGCCGAGGAAGACGCCGAGAGCACGCTCGGACGGCTCGTGAGCGGGGTGTAGCGATTGATCGTCAAACGCGGGGATGTGTTCTACGCGGACCTGTCGCCTGTCGTCGGGTCCGAGCAGGGCGGCGTACGCCCTGTGCTCGTCATACAGAACGATATCGGCAACCGGTTCAGTCCGACGGTCATCGTTGCGGCGATCACGGCGCAGATCCAAAAGGCGAAGCTTCCGACGCATGTGGAGATCGAGGCCAAGGAGCACGGAATGGAGCGCGACTCGGTCGTGCTGCTCGAGCAGATCCGCACGATCGACAAGCAGCGGCTCACGGACAAGATTACGCATTTGGACGAGGAAATGATGCGAAAGGTAGACGAGGCGCTGCTCATCAGCGTCGGTCTGATCGATTTTTAAGAGCGGTTCCTTCTCGAAGAAGGGACCGTTCTTTTTTTTGCATAAAAAATACCACTAATTCGACAAACGCATGCTTGCTTCGCGCAGGTTCTTTGCTGCATAATAGAGATAATGCGGTGAAGCACTAAAGTATTTTCGCGTGGGAGGAACCATGAGTACCTACGAGCTAGATGCAAGGATGCGCATTCTGCTGGCCGCCAAGCGGCTGTTCGCGCGGCAGGGCTTTGACGGGACGACGGTTCGGGCGCTTGGCGTCGAGGCTGATACGAATCCCGCGCTCGTGTCCTATTATTTTCAAGGCAAGGACAAGCTTTTCGAAGCGCTGCTGGACGAGTTTTTTCCCATCGAGCTCGTTCGGGAGACGATCGCCGCGCCGATGGAGCCGATCGCGGGTCTCAAGGTCGTGATCCGGGAGATCGTGAAGTTTCAATCCGAGGACCCCGACCTCATTCGCGTTATTCAAAACGAGATCGGCAACGAGACTTGCAGACGCGACTTCATTCGGGAGTATCTGATGCCGATCTGGGAGAAGATTCGTTCGCTGCTCGCCGAGGGCAAGCGTCGAGGCGTGTTTCATTACCGTTCGCTCGATAGCGCGTTCCTCTACCTGTGGGGAGGAATTACGTATAGACGCGAGTTCAGCTTTTTCGATCCGGTGCTGTCGGAGCCCGTGCCCGACTCGGAGCGTCTCTGCGAGGATATGACGGCTTTTGTCCTTGCGGCGCTGCGCTGTCCCGACATGAACGAGCCTTCGATCGCGCTATGACGCGAGTCTTATGGACGCTTCCGGCAGGAAGCGTCTTTTGTTATGATGGGAAAAGACTTGACCAGAGGGAGCCGACGTACCATGAATGAAGCGACATTGCCGGACGCGAAGCTTGCGGCGGAGCGCATGATCGCGCAGATCGCATCCGAGCTTAGCCTGAAGCCTGCGCAGGTGCGCACGGTGGCGGGACTGCTCGACGAGGGCAACACGATACCGTTCATCGCCCGCTATCGCAAGGAGATGACCGGCGAGCTTGACGAGAACGTCCTTCGGGCTATCGAGGAACGGCGCGGCTACCTGAAGCAGCTCGAGGACCGCAAGGGCGAGGTGCTTCGTCTGATCGACGAGCAGGGCAAGCTGACCCCCGAGCTGTCGAAGGCGATCGGCGCCGCGGTGAAGCTGCAAGAGCTCGAAGATCTGTACAGGCCTTATCGGCAAAAGCGCAAGACGAGGGCGAGCGTGGCCAAGGAGCGCGGGCTCGAGCCGCTCGCGAACTGGCTGCTGTCGCAGCCGCGGCAGGGCGATCTGCTGCGCGAAGCCGCACGTTATATCGACGCCGCTAAAGGCGTCGCCAGCGCGGAAGAAGCGATCCAGGGCGCGATGGACATCGTGGCCGAAGGCATCGCGGACGACGCGGACATTCGCAAGTGGGTGCGCCGATTCACGTGGGACCAAGGCGTGTTGCAGTGCAAGGCTAAAAATGCCGATGCCGAATCGGTATACGAGATGTACTACAAATATAGCGAGCCGGTTAAGCGGCTGCCTCCGCACCGGGTGCTCGCGATCAACCGCGGCGAGCGGGAGGACGTGCTCGGCGTCGGCCTCGAGGTGCCGTCCGACCGCGTCGTATCCGAACTTCACAGGCGGACGCTCCGCGGTCCGTCTCCGGCTCGCGATGCGCTCGCCGCGGCGGCGGAGGACGCCTACAAACGGCTGATCGCCCCGTCGATCGAGCGCGAGCTGCGCGGCGAGCTGACGGAGAAGGCGGAGGAGCACGCGATCTCCATCTTCTCCGAAAACCTGCGAAACCTGCTGCTACAGCCGCCGGTCAAGGGACAGGTCGTGCTCGGCGTCGATCCTGCCTACCGCACCGGCTGCAAGCTCGCCGTCGTCGACGATACGGGCAAGCTGCTCGAAGTCGCAGTGTCCTATCCGACGCCTCCGCATAACAAAAAAGCGGAGGCCGAGGCGCTGTTCCGCAGGCTGATCGGGCAGTACGGCGTCACTCTTATCGTCGTCGGCAACGGCACGGCATCGCGCGAGACGGAGCAGTTCGTCGTGTCGGTGATCAAGGGCATGCCGGAGCGCGGGCTGCAATACCTCATCGTGAACGAGGCGGGAGCCAGCGTGTATTCGGCGTCCAAGCTCGCGCAGGAGGAGTTCCCCGATCTCGACGTCGCCGAGCGCAGCGCGGTGTCGATCGCGCGCCGGCTCCAGGACCCGCTTGCGGAGCTCGTGAAAATCGAGCCCAAGGCGATCGGCGTCGGGCAGTACCAGCACGACGTGTCCCAGAAGCGGCTCGACGAGAGCCTCGGCGGCGTCGTGGAGTCCGCGGTCAACCATGTCGGCGTAGACGTCAACACGGCGTCGCCGTCGCTGCTCTCGTACGTGTCGGGCATCAACGCCACGCTGGCGAAGAACATCGTCAAGGCGAGAGAAGAGAACGGGAAGTTTACCGACCGCAAGCAGCTGCAAAAGGTGCCGCGGCTCGGCGCGAAGGCGTTCGAGCAATGCGCGGGCTTCCTGCGCATCTCGGACGGCGCGCATCCGCTCGACCGCACGCCGATCCATCCCGAGTCGTACGGCGTCGTGGACAAGCTGTTCAAGGCGCTCGGCCTGAAGCTGGACCGGATCGGCACCGACGAAGTCAAGGAGCGCCTGCGCGGCGTGGACGTCGCGGAGACGGCGGCCGGGCTCGGCGTGGGCGTGCCGACGCTGCGCGACATTCTCGACAGCCTCCAGCGCCCGGGGCGTGATCCGCGGGACGAGCTGCCGGCGCCGATTTTCCACACCGACGTCCTTGATATCGAAGACTTGAAGCCGGGGATGGAGCTCACCGGCACGGTCCGCAACGTCGTGGACTTCGGCGCCTTCGTCGACATCGGGATTAAAAACGACGGTCTCGTGCATATCTCGCAGATTAGCAACCGGTTCGTGAAACATCCGACGGAAGTCGTCGCCGTGGGCGATACGGTCAAAGTGTGGGTCATGAGCGCGGATCTGAAGAAGGGTCGCGTCAGCTTGACGATGAAAGGGCCGGCGGAAACTTAAAGCCGTCGACCCGCGCCTGACAGACAGCCGCCCCGAATGCGGCGCAGCATGCTGCGTCCGCATTCGGGGCGGCTGTCAATGATTATAGATCGTATGATTCACACCGGGACGGTCGGTTAGGAACGAGGGCCTGCGGCCGCATCCTTGGCGGGCTGGCGGTAATAAAAAAACCAGCAGTCGTTCAGCATCTTGATCTGGCGGCGGTCCTTCTTCTGGTAAGCCCTCATCATCTGATTGCACAGCCATTGCGGCATAGCCGTCGTCCTCCTCCACTGTCATGCTGTACTAATACCTTATGGAGAGGAGAGGCGAACCGTGCAGGTCCGACTGGCGGAACGTGTGCAAAAGTTGGGCCTGGCGTCGATCGTTGGCGGCTAGAGGAGGCCTTCTTCCTCGTACCACTGTTCGAGCTGCGCCTGCAGCGCGCGAATCTCGGTCAGCAGCGAGACAATCGGGTACTCGCCTTCGCGTACGGCGGCGAACGTCGCTTCGAGCTCGTTGACGTAGTCCATGCCGCCGATCCGTTCGGCCGCGCCTTCCATCAGCTCCAGGCTGCCGACTTCAGCGACGGCTCTTGGCAGCGCCGGGACGTTGTCCGCCGTCAGCTTGGACAGTTCCTTGTGCAGTCTAAGGTTCAGCGCGTTAAGCTGATAAGCGTGAGACGCGGGCATCTCGACGAACAGGAGGCTGCCGTCGGCGCGCTGAAGCAATACATGGGTCATGTCGGGCATGAGTCAGATGGTCTCCCCTCGGCAAATTCTACTTGACAGTGTAGCCCAACCCGTGGCTACAATTCAAGTAGAACAAGGCATCGTTAGGAAGGCAGGCTCCGTAAATGGACAACCGGGAATTGCAGCAGTGGGTGGAGGCGTTGTCTCTTCAATGGTTCGGCAGGCCCTTCCTGCACAAGGCCGCGTTCAACGGCAGGCTGAGGACGACCGGAGGCCGTTATTTTACGAAGAGCCATAATATAGAGATCAGCCCGCA
Source organism: Cohnella sp. OV330 (assembly GCF_900112065.1). GTDB lineage: Bacteria > Bacillota > Bacilli > Paenibacillales > Paenibacillaceae > Cohnella. Next base: position 407,660 of record NZ_FOKE01000005.1, on the reverse strand, counting down.
TCAGCTCCAGATCAACGGAGCGGAAGAGACGGAGCGCATCATTAAGCACGAACTGTGTCACTACCACTTGCACCTGCTCGGGCGGGGTTATAAGCACCGCGACGCTGAGTTCAAGACGCTGCTCGCCCAGGTTGGCGCCACGCTTTACTGTCAAGCGCTTCCGGGCGCGCGTCGCAGTTTGCCGGTCCGTTACCATCTGGTGTGCCGCGCCTGCGGCATGTCGTACCCGCGCAAGCGCAAGACCGACCCGCGCAAGTACGTGTGCGGCAGGTGCAGAGGCAAGCTGCGGCTCGAAGAAGCCGCGCCGGAGCAGGCCGCTTCGTGGGCGGCCCAGGCGGCGCAAAATTAATTTCAAAAAAGTTTAGGACAGTGCTTGACTCATTAGAGGACATATGATAAATTAATCAATGTCGCTTTTGAAGAAAACGTTCCCTGATAGCTCAGTTGGTAGAGCACTCGACTGTTAATCGAGTTGTCACAGGTTCGAGTCCTGTTCGGGGAGCCAACATGGAGAGATACCCAAGTGGCTCAAGGGGACCCTCTGCTAAGGGGTTAGACTGCGCAAGTGGTGCGAGGGTTCGAATCCCTCTCTCTCCGCCACCACAGCGACATGACAAAGGATTGCCGAATAGGCAATCCTTTTTTATTTGTATTCGGAGGTATTGGTTGAAAACCAACATCCCGTTCGTGGCGAAACGAAGAGCGAACAAGTCTCATTGAGAAACAAAGGAACGACCCCGGACGTCGCGACGATCGGATGGGTCTCATTTAGAAACAAATGCCCGCTCGACGTAACGTGGAGATATAACAAGTCTCCGTTAGAAATAAACGCGACGTTCAGGGGATTGGCCGAGGTCGCTGGTACCGAATAGAATTGACAACTCCCTCGTCCCGCGCAATCGGTTAAACCCCATAGGCCTGCTTGACGGCAGGCTCTCCATTAACGGTCCGCCTAGTCTGCGTCGGCCGCAGCAGCCCGGCGAGCGGGTGCGTTTCCCCCCGCAAGCCCGCTACGAGCATGCTCGCGGCCAGCATGCCGTACACGGAGCCGTTGCCGCCGTAGCCGAGCGCATGGAAGAGGCCCGGCATCTCCGGATGCTCGCCGATGAAGGGAAGGTCGTTCGGCGATTCGTCGATCGCGCCGCACCAGGCGTACTCGGCTTCGAAGCGGCTGCCCGGGAACAGCGCTCCAAGCTCGGCGAGCAGCTTGTCAGTGCGCTCCTGCAGCGCCCGCTCGCCAGTCTCGGGATTCGACGCATCCTCGTCCAGCCCGCCGGCGACGATCCGGCCGTCCGGCGTCGTACGGAAATAAAAGTAGGGCCGCGCCGTTTCCCGCATCATCAGGTCCCGGTTCCATTCGTCGGGAACCGAATTGGGTGCCGTCGCCAGCGCGAACGTCCGGCGAAGGATAGGTTCGCTCCCGTCAGCCCCCTCGATGCCGGGGAGGCAGCCCGTCGCGCGCACGACCGTCCGCGCGAGGATCTCGCCGCCATCGCAAGCGAGTACGAACCAGTCGCCTCTTCTGCGTACGTCCGTTACGCCCGCATGCTCGTACACGCGAACGCCGCTCCGCGCCGCCTGCGCGATGAAGCCGTGCGCGAGACGCACGGGATTGATCTCGGCGTCGCCGTGCGTCACGAGAGCGGCGGGATAACGCGCCTTAAAGTCGAGGCCGACTCCCGCGGGGAAGCCCCAATCCGCCCCGAAGCCGTGCCGGCGGAGCATCCCGTACTCCCGGCGAAGCTTGGAAGCGTCTTCGTCGGAAGCGGCGCAGTAGAGGCTGCTGCGCGAGCGATAGCCGCCGTCCTGGGGGATGGCCGCCGCCAGCAGGCCGAGATCGTTCACGGCTTTGCTGCAATGCGCGTAGAACGCGGCAGCGTCCATCTCGCCGATCCGGTCGGCCAGCTCGCTTAACATGATATCGCTGGAAAATTGGATAAGACCGGTGTTGGCTGCCGTGCTGGCGGAAGCGACGCGTTTCTCCTCGACCAGAACGGCGGGAATGCCGGCTTCCGCAAGGGTCGCTGCGCAGATCGCGCCGGTCAAGCCGCCGCCGATGATCGCGACTTGCGTCATCGCGCGTTCGCGAAGGGAAGGATATGTAGGGAAGAAGGACATCGTTTTCGGCCAGTATAGGGAACCGTCGTGCAGCTTATGTTCGGTCATGGCGAATAGCCCCTTTGTCGAATCCGTATATTACTTAGTGCTTAACCGGATACGACGTTCGTTGAAACGAGGACGCCGCGAGCGCTACAGCCATTTTTTTCGCTTGTAGAACCACCAGAGCGATCCTGCGATCGCCACCATGATCAGCAGCACGGCGGGATAGCCGTATTTCCAACGCAGTTCGGGCATATCTTGGAAGTTCATGCCGTACAAGCCGACGACGAAGGTCAGGGGGAGGAAGATGGAGCTGACGATCGTGAGCGTCTTCATGATCTCGTTCATCCGATCCGACTTCATGCCCAGCTGCAGCTCGAGAAGGCCGGACAGCGATTCGCGGAAGCCGTCGATCGAGTCGAGCACGCGCGAGACGTGATCGTAGATGTCGATGAAGTACACGTCCGCTTCGGCTCTGGTATAAGGGAACTGCTGATGCGTCAGCTGCGCGAGCGCCGCTTTTTCGTCGGCCATGATGCGCCTGACCGTATGCAGCTTCCGCTTGAGGCGAAAGACGTCGCCGGCGATCCTGACGTGCGGATTGCGGAAGATGGCCCGCTCGTGCTTGTCCAGCGCGTTTTCCACCTTGTCCGTCAGGTCAGCGTAGTCGTCGACGCAGCGGTCGAGGAGACGGTAGAGGAGGACGCCCGAAAAGGTCATGAACCGCTCCGGCGCGGCGCGGAAGTCTCGCTCTGCCGCGTCGACCGAGCTCGCGGATTGCGGCGCGACCGTGATGACGTAGTTGGGACCGATGACATGCTCCGTCTCGATTGTCGTCAAGTCCTGCCCGACCTCGAAGAACGTGAGGAGCAGATGCTTGTCGTAACGGTCGAGCTTGGGGCGCTGGTTCAGCTTGACGCAGTCCTCGACGATGAGCGGGTGACAGCAGAACACGTCCCGCAGCACGCGCTCGATCTCCTCCTGCGAGGCGGCGATCAGCGGCACCCAGGCGACTTCGCCTTCGCATGGCACCCGGACTTCGGTCTCTTCGACGCGCCGCGTCGATTCATTATATAGAAGCATTTGAGTCATGATTGGCGCTCCTTTCATGGTCTTAGCATACACTACAAAAAATCTTTTAAAAAATTGCGCAAAGGTACTTGCGATTCCGCTAATCGTGTTATATAATCATTTTTGTCGCCTGAGAGGGAACACGATAAACAAAGCGAATCGGTGCTATTGCGGCCCGTTGGTCAAGCGGTTAAGACACCTCCCTTTCACGGAGGTAACGGGGGTTCGATTCCCCCACGGGTCACCAACTTTAGTACGAGCCATTAGCTCAGTTGGTAGAGCACCTGACTTTTAATCAGGGTGTCGAAGGTTCGAGTCCATCATGGCTCACCACCTTCGCTTCGCAGGATCGGATTCACGCAAGAACGAAGCTTGAAGAAGTTCCCCGGCACTGCCGCTTGGAGAACAGCAACACTTTTAATATGCGGTCGTGGCGGAATGGCAGACGCACCAGCTTGAGGGGCTGGCGGTAGCAATACCGTGGAGGTTCGAGTCCTCTCGACCGCACCATAACTTAAATGACGTGATCCCTTAGCGATAAGGGATTTTTTTATTGCCACGAAATGCGTTTCAAGCGCGTGCCTTTTCGGCCAGCGAAGCAAAGCCCCGGCGAACAATCACGCCGCCTCCAAAGGCGGTATTTTTTTATCCAATCGGTCAAACGCGAGCGAAAAGCAGAAAACAATTGACACTTTCCTAAAAATCAAATATGTTATCAATAAATTGGTCAGACAACTTACTAATTCAACGAGATAGGAGATACCGTTTCTTGCTTAAACCTTTAAAGCGGCAAAAGCTGCACGAGTCGATTTCGGAGGAAGTCCTGAAGTACATCGCGGACCACGGCCTAAGTCAAGGGGATCGCCTGCCGCCCGAGCGGTTCTTTTGCGAGCAGCTTCAAATCAGCAGGGCCTCGTTCCGGGAAGCCATGAAGAAGCTCGAGGGCTACGGCATGATCGAGATCAAGCCCGGCAGCGGCATGTATCTTCGAGCCGAGAAAACGATTCTCGGGGAAATCGCCGATCTGAAGCTGCGCGTCTCGAACGAGAAAAGGTCGCTGCTGGAAATATTGGATCTGCGGGAAATGATGGAGCAGTACGCCATCGAACAGATCGTGAGCCAAGGTCAAAGCGCTTGCCTGGAACAATTGGAAGCCATTATCGCGGAGTACGACCGGAAACGGGAGCAGGGAGAGATTCCCCGGCATGAGGACTACCTGTTTCATAAAACCTTATATGAATGCGCTAACAATCGGCTTCTGCTGAAGCTGTTCCAATCGATCGAGGATCTGGAAAATCTGTGGTCCGCGCAAGTCATCGACGCCGTCGACGCGCCGATCTTCGGCAGAGAGACGGAGCCGCTGCATCGGCAGATTCTCGAGGCGATGAAGAACGGCGACGTCAAATCCGCGAAGCGCTTCATGCGCAAGCACTTCGAGATTCTTCGCTCGGACTTGGACCGGTTGGACGAAAAGCTGTTCCAATAACCGATTGGACTTATCATTAAACGACTGGCAGGTGGCCTATCATCTCACACATGGACGATTGCCTCGAATTGCTGCATAACCCGCCGGCTGAAGCGAAGGGCTTCACGCGTTGGTGGTGGTACGGCGCGGCCGTAACGAAGGAAGAGATCCGCCGCGAGCTTGGCTTTATGCAAGCGGCGGGGCTGGGCGGGGTCGAGATCCAGATCACGTATCCCCTCCAGGAGGATTCCGAAGCGCAGGGCATTAAAAACCGCGCTTATTACTCGCCCGAATTTATGGAAATTCTCGATTATACGCTAACGACTGCAGAACAACTGGGGCTTTTCGTCGATATCACGCTCTGCTCCGGTTGGCCGTTCGGCGGCCCGTTCGTCCCGTACGACATGGCGCCGGAAATCTTGATTCCTTACCAAATCGATGTCATGGGTCCTTCCGAATACGAGCAGGACTTCACGACGATCCTGCCCGGCGAGCCGATCAAAGCCGTCATGGGCAAGTTCGAGAACGGCGCGCTGCTCCCGGATACGCTTCAGGATATTACGGACCATCTGGGCACGACCTGGCTGCACGGCTGGCAGTGGGGCCACTGCATGAACAAGGTGAGCATCCCGGAAGGGCATTGGAAGATCTACGTCTTTATTACGAATATGTACAAACAGCAGGTGGGCATACCCGCACCGGGGATGGAAGGCTACGCAATCGACCATTGCCGCAAGGACGTATCCGACTTCTATTTCGCGCAATTGGGCGACCCCCTGTTGGAACGGCTGGGGAAAGGACGCATTCGGGCCTTCTTCTGCGATTCGATCGAGCTCGGCGGCAACAACTGGACGTCGATATTACCACAGGAATTCGCGGCGCGCAGAGGTTACGAGCTGACGCCGTTTATGCCGGCACTCTGGGGGAACATCGGCGAGATCACGGCGGATATCCGCTATGACTACTACAAGACGTTTTCGGAATTAACGATCGATAACTTCTTCCGCAACTTTACCGAATGGAGCCATGCCAGGGGCGTCAAAACCAGAATCCAGGCGCACGGCACTTGGGGCGATATTCTGCAGGCCTACGCGGCTGCCGACTATCCGGAGGGCGAAACGTTCGGCGCGAACGACAAGTACGAGGTGAACACGGTGCATCGCAGGCTGGCATCGTCCGCCGGACATGTATATGGTCGGTCCGTAATCACGAACGAAACGTTCACCTGGCTCCGTTCGCCGCGTTTCATGGAGACGCTGGAGATGATGAAAGCGGCGGTCGATGCGGTTTTTCTCGACGGCATCAATCAAATCGTCAATCACGGCTATTCCTATTCGCCGGAATCGGCAGGGAAGCCGGGCTGGGCCTTTTATGCTTCCTCCTTTATTTCTCATAACAATACGTGGTGGGAATATTACCCGATTCTATCCTCGTACATCCATACGGTGTCCGCGTACCTGCAAGCCGGGGAGAGCTATGCGGAGGTCGGGATCTATTTGCCGCAGGCCGACATTTGGTCCGCCATGCCGCTGGCCGAGCTGCATATGGCGATGAAGCTGGAGGCGCATATCGGTAAAAGCCTGGTCAATCGCGTGCAAAAATCGGGCTATTATTTCGATTTTCTCAACGACGAAGCCATTACGCAGCTGTCTCGCATGACTGCCTCGGGACTGCAGCTGGGCGCAAGCCGCTACAAGGTATTGATCCTGCCCTACGTCACCCGTCTGCCGATCGATACGGCCGACAAGCTCTTGGCGTACGTATCCGAAGGCGGCACGTTGATCGCCGTCACGGAGCGTCCCCGCACGGCGCCGGGCTATAAGGATAGAGAGGCGAACAACAGGCGTCTCGACACGCTCACGACAGACCTGTTCGATCGTAAGGACGGGATCTGGAAGACGGTCGGGAAGGGAAAGACGATCGTCATCGAGAACGAGGACCAGCTGGTAACGCGGCTTAGAGAATCCGAGACCCCCGACGTCGAGATCGAATCGTTAGGGGATGCGAGCGGCTCGAACCTGGCTGCGGAGACGATCGGTTATGTGCACCGGATTCATCGGGACGGCCATGTGTACTTTGTGGCGAACGTAAGCGGCGAAGCGCAGCAGGCGTGCGTTCGCTTCAAATACGGAGGCCGATCCGCGACCGTGCTGGATCCGATGACGCGCCGGACGCTGCGGCGCATCCAGCTTCCGCCGGAGAGCGAGACAGCGAGCCTTGCGCTCGCGTTCGAGCCGTTCCAGTCCCTGCTGGTCGTGTTCGGCGAAGCGCTCGCGGATGAGACCGGCGCCGCGGACAACGGGGAACTGCCGGAAGCGCGGCAGCACACCCGGCCCATGGACATCTCGGATCGCTGGACGCTGCGGATTCCCGAAGCCGACTTCGAGCAAGCGCTGGAGCAGCTGCAAACCTGGGAGCGGTTCGCGGACGTGCGATATTACTGCGGCAGCGCTTTTTACGAGAAAAAGGTAACGATCCCCGCGATCCGGCCGGATCAGCGCGTTTGGCTGCAGCTGGAGGACGTCCGCGAGGTGGCGGAGGTGTTCGTGAACGGCCGCAGCGCCGGCGTGCTCTGGAAAGCGCCAAGACGCCTGGACGTTACGGATTGGCTCGCTGAAGGCGAAAATGCGCTGAGCATCAAGGTCACGAACGTATGGATCAACCGTATGCTCGATCCGGCGCTGCAGGAGCCGAAGCCAAGCAGTCCGCTGTCGGAAAACTGGCCTTATTTTACCGAAAAGATCAAGCAAATCCGCGACAGACGCCTGTACGGCCATAAAGAAAGACAGCAGGTTCAATCGCCGCTGCCCGCCGGCCTTTCCGGGAAAGCGACGCTGCAAATCGTAACGCCGGAGCGAACCAACCTCGGGGAGGGGGAAGCGCCGTGCGAGGACTAAAGGGGAAGACGGCCGTCGTGACCGGCGGCGCGCAGGGGCTGGGAAAAGCGATCGCCCGGCGCCTGAGCGAGGAAGGCTGCAAAGTATGGATCTTCGATCTGAAGCGGGACGGCGAAGAAACGGCGACAAGCATCCAGCAAGCGACGGGAAACCCCGTCTACTTTGTCCAGGCGGATATCGCGGTCGAGCAGCAGATCGAGGCTGCCTTCCGTCGCGTGGCCGAAGTGTCGGACGGCGTCGACATTCTGGTCAACAATGCGGCCCGCTTCATATTGAAAGGCATCGATGCGACGTCGCAGGAATGGAGAGCCATTTTGGACGTCAACGTCATCGGGACCTCGCTCGTTACCCAGCATTGCTTGCCGCTCATGAAGAAGACGGGCGCGGGCTCCATCGTTAATTTATCTTCCGTCAGCGGCTTTGTCGGGCAAAGCAGCTTTGCGACGTACAATGCGACCAAATTCGCGATTCGCGGATTAACGAAATGCTGGGCGATCGACTTGAGCCCCTTCCATATTCGCGTCAACAGCGTCTGCCCGGGCTATATCCGAACCGAGGCGTTCGAAAACAGCTGCGTCCAGCTCGGGATCGATCCGGAAGAGGAAAATGCGCGCATTTCGCAGCTTCATATTCTGGGCCGGCAAGGAACGGCGGAAGAGGTGTCGGGCGTCGTCGCTTTTGTCGCGTCGGACGACGCTTCCTTCATCACCGGCGAAGACTTGATGGTCGACGGCGGGTATCTGGCTAAGTAGCCATGACAGACGGGAGAAGTGGAAGCATGCAGGCATTAATCTATCAGGGACCGGAAAAGCTGACGCTTGAAGAAGTCGACATGCCAAGCATCGGACCCGATGAAGTGCTCGTCAGGGTAGAAAGCGTCGGCATCTGCGGCAGCGAATTGGAGGGCTATCTGGGCCACAGCAGCGTTCGCGTGCCGCCGCTGGTCATGGGGCATGAGTTTTGCGGGCGAGTCGTCGCCCTGGGCGATCAGGTCCGCGGGCTAGCGCCGGAGGACAAAGTCGTCGTCAATCCGCTGATCGCTTGCGGTACTTGCGCGAGCTGCCGCCGGGGCGCGTACAACATCTGCCGCAACCGCAAGATTATCGGTATCCATCGGCCCGGCGCTTTTGCGGCGTACGTCGCGGTGCCTTACGAGAACGCGATTCGGGTACCGCAGGACACGGATGCTTCCCTGGCTTCGCTGGCCGAACCGTTAGCCGTAGCCATTCATGCGATCAAGCTGGGTTTTAAGCCGCTGGACGATCTGCTCGTTTACGGCGCCGGACCCATCGGACTGCTATGCGTGGCAGCCGCCCGGCAGATGGGAGCCGGCAACATCGTCGTACTCGACCTTCAGCCGGCCAGGCTGGCGCACGCTGAAAAGTTAGGCGCGATCGGTCTCTCACCGCGGGAGATCGAGGATCGGCGCGAAGCGCTCTTCCCGCAAGGGATCCCGGTCGCGATCGATTGCGTCGGCGTGCAGGCGACGAGAGAGCAAGCGATGAACCTGGTGGATCCCGGCGGCGCGGTCATTATGGTGGGGTTGGGCCAAGGAAAATCGGAGCTGCCCATGAATCATCTGGTGAGGCAAGAGATCTCGCTGATCGGCGCCTATACGTATTCCCGCGAAGATTTTCGGCAAGCCGTCGCGCTTTTGACGCGGGGCGACATCGCCATCGAAGGGTGGACGGAGACGCGTTCTTTGGACGAAGGTCCCGCTGCTTTTCAAGAGCTGGCGGAAGGCATTAGCCGATTTTCCAAAATCTTTTTGAAGCCCCGAACCCAATGAGCGCCGCAGGTACGCAACCCGGCTCCGACGTGATAGAATGGGCGCAATTCCATACGAACCGCCCGGTGAAGCGAGCTTGGGAGGAGATGCGGCGACATGCGGTTTTGGAACAGTCTGCACACGAAGTTTTTCCTGACGTATTCCCTCATCGTGGTCGCGATCATTCTATTGGTCTGCATGCCGATGTACGTCTACTTGAAGAACAATATCGAGAAGAACACGATCTCCAGATTCGACGAGACGGCCTCGAAAATCAAGGATCGGCTGGACGAGCGCGTCAACCAGTTCGATGTCCTCAGCCAGCTGCTTTATTGGTCGTCGATCTCGAACGACAGTCCGGCTGTCAATTACCTGAACGGGCTTGCGAGCTCCCAGGATTTCTACGAGCGTTACCAGCTGAGGGGCGCGCTCAAAAGCTTCGTCACGATGCTGTCGACCGTGTATCCGGACGCCGTCAATATCCGTTTGTTCACGATGGAGGGCGATCTCATATCCGATAGCGAAGACGATCCCACCTCCGTCGGCCCGTACGGGCAATACGAGGAGCTGAAGCGGATCGCGGCCACCAACGGAGAGACGCTCTTGAGCTACGAGTCGCGCGATCCCTGGAATACGGCGAATGCCTACCCCGTATTCGTTTTCAGCCGCATGCTGCTGCCGTGGGAGACGAGAGCCGGCATGCTCGAGGTCATGGTCAAGGCGGACGAACTTGTGGACCTGGAGACGCTGCGCCAGATCAAAGGCGCGCAGCTGAACCTTTTTTTCGGGGACGCGATCATTTATTCGACCGATAGCGGCCAAAAGGGACTCACGCAGGCCCAGCGGCAGGAATACGGCCGTTTGAAGCAGCTGTCCTCCGGCGAAAAATATCCGTTCATGGCGAAGTCGTTCGGAGATAAGCAGTATGTTTTTTACAAATTAAACGATCCATCCGATTTTTCCGTCATGCTGACCGTTCCCAAAAAGGTCGTTTTCGCTTCCCTGGTCAATTTCCGCAACGTCGCGATCGCGGCCATGCTCCTTCTCATTCTGATCTCGGTCGCGCTGTTCTACATTTTATCCCGAATACTAACGCGTCCGCTCAAGCAGCTGAAAAGAACGATCGACCGGATCAGCCTGGACGAGAGCGGCGAGCAACTCAATATGGACAATAAATACGAGATGGACGAGATTCATCTGATCAACCGTTCCTTCCGCAACATGAGCGAGCGGCTCAAAAATTCGCTGGAAGATACCGTCCGGTTCCGAACGCTGCAGCTGCAGGCGCATTTCGATATGCTGCAAGCGCAGATCAACCCGCACTTCCTTTTTAATATGCTCGGGTTCATCCAGTCCAGCGCGGAGGATCGCAATCTGAACCAGGTGAGCGCGTTAAGTCAAAATCTGCTCGGCTTTTTCCGCTACTCGATCTCCACGCAATCCCCGATCATCACGCTGGAGAAGGAACTCGCGTTTACGATTCAGTATCTGGAGCTGATGAAAATCCGCTTCGTGGATAAACTCCGGTACCGAATCGAGGTGGACCCGATGCTGACCAATCTCGTCGTGCCCAAGCTGATCCTGCAGCCGCTCGTCGAGAACAGCATTCAGCATGGCTTCAACGAATCTACGAACAGCTTGGAAGTCGTCGTCAGCGCATATATCGAGTCCGCCCATTGGATCATCCAGATCGAGGACAACGGCGTCGGCATCACGGAGCAACGACTGGCCGCGGTCATCGCGAAGGTCGAAGACTATCTCAAGCAAATGCTCTCCAGCGCGGAAGGAGAAGGGATGTCCCAAGGCGGCATGGGCGTCGCCAATTCGATGGGCCGGCTGAAGTTCATGTTCAAGGACAACTTCGCGTACGAGATCGAAAATCGGGAGGACGTCTCTGGCGTTCGCATCCGGTTGCGGGGGCCTTTAAGACGGTAAGCCTGCTGCAGCCAAGTACTCGACTTTAGGAGGGATGCCTGTGCGCATCATGCTGGTAGACGACGATCCGTTCTCCATCGAAAAGCTCAGAGCGCGCATCCTGCAGCTTAGCGAACAGCTCGGCACCGTCTTCGAGATCGTCTCCGAATGCTACAGCGGACAATCCGCGTTGGAGCAAATGCCGCTGACGAATCCGGACACGGTGTTCACCGATATCCAGATGTCCGCCGTGAACGGCATCGAGCTGGCCAAGGCGATTCAGGTCCGCTCTCCTTCCGTTCACGTCGTCGTCATCAGCGCCTACCCGATGTTCGAATACGCGCGCGAAGCGATGAAGGCGAACGTGGTTGAATATTTGCTCAAGCCGGTCGATACGGCGGCGCTGCGGGAAGTGCTGCTCAAGCTGCTGGACATGAACCGGAACCACAGCTACAACAGGTCGAAGGAGATCCTGCACGGGATCCTGAGCGGGGCCCTTGAAGGCGTGCTCGAGAACGGCGCCGTCCAGGCGATCTTTCCTTTCAAGGGCTATCGGATGCTGCTCATCCAGAACGTCGAAGCGCTGTACGACGTCAGACTGCTGATGCCGAAGAGCGATGTCGACTTTGAGCCGATGCGCCGCGAGCTAAGCGAGCATATGGAAAAGCGGGAGCAATGCTGGTTCCTGCCGTCGGACGACCGCAAGTCGATCCTGTTGATCTTCGGATTGTTCGACCTGAATCCGGGCAGGTTCCCGCCGCTGCTTCAGGCGACCCAGCAGTGCTGCGCGCGCGAAGGCGTCCTCCCTACCATCGTCTATAGCGGCCCGTTCGAACGGCTCGAAGAGATCCGCGCCTTGCACAAGCGGCTCTTCATGGCGCTGTCCGAACGGATCGGCATCGGCAAGCCTCGCGCGGTCGCCCTGGAGGCCGAGTTCGCGGAGCCTGCCGCGCAGTTCTCCGCGACGGACGAGAAGCGCTTCGTCCTGCTGCTGCAGAAACGGGACGTGCCCGGCTTGAAGCGCTCGATCTCGGACTTGTTCGACAACTGGGAACAGCAAGACTGCACGAGCATGATCGCGGAGATCAATCTCAAGCGGATCGTTCACTTGTTCGAGCAGCAATACCGCACCTCGTCGGTGTCGCAATACAAAACGCTGGAGACGCGAATCGAGGAGCTCGTCGATACGTGCCGCACGTTCGGCGAGCTGAAGGAAGCGTTCTTCACGATGCTGGACAGCGCGTTCCAGTTCGCGGGCGAGGGCTCCGGGGACGGAGACGCCAGGCAATTGTTCGACAAGATCGAAATGTATATCTCCTCCAATATCGGCCAACCGCTCTCGCTGCAGACGCTAACGGACCATTTCCACGTTTCCCGGACGGTCATCTGCAACCTTTTTCGCGATTACAGCCATAAATCCTACGTCGAATATTTAACCTCGCTTCGGATGAAGATCGCCCAGGACCTAATGCGCGATTATCCGAAAATGCTGAACAAGGAAATCGCCGAGATCGTCGGCTATACGGATCAGAACTATTTCAGCCACGTGTTCAAGACGGTAACCGAGATGAGTCCGACGAAGTATCGCGAAAGCTTGAACCGGCCCGGCGAATAGCCGAATCCAATCGTTTTAAGAACGGCTCTGAATGATCGATTGCTATCGTCCGGGGCCGTTTTCGCATGCTTTAAAACCGTTCATATTTGAATACGCGGCAGGACGATTTTCTATTCCTCGCGGATGGAAGCGGTTCTACAATGAATCCAAACCATTTTAAAAAAGGCGGTATCCCCGATGAAGCTCAGCTTCCGCATTCTCGTTCCCCGATACGAATCGGAGGAAAAATTCAGGGAATTGCTCGACTTTTTAATGAAGCATCGCAACGCCGTCGACGAAATCATGTTATTCACCGAGTATTGGCATCAAGGCTACAATCCGCTCGACTGGTTCGGCGAGCTGTGCCGCATCATGAAGGATCGGCTGACGCGGCTGCGCGAGAGCGGCTTCAATAACGTGGGCATCAACATGCTGGCGACGCTCGGCCATTTCGACGAAGCGTGGGACTGGCTGCCCGCGGTCCCGTTTCAGGGAACCGTCGGGCGGGACGGTTTGACCTCCAAAAGCACGTTTTGCCCGAATTCGGAACCGTTCCGCGAATATATCGCCCGCAAGTACACGCTCGTCGCGGAAGCGGGGCCGTCGTTCGTCTGGGTCGATGACGACATTCGCATGTTCGGTCTCGGTTCGAGCGATTATGCCTGCTTTTGTCCGATATGCATCGACATCTATAACCGGAAGCATGGAACGGCGTACGCGCGCGAGCAATTGGTCGACGTATTGAACGCCCCGGACGGGGGCGAGACGCGGGAACGGTGGATACGGCAAAACGCCGAATCGATCGAACGGCTGCTCGCGCATATCGAAGAAGCGGTGCATCGCGTGGACGACAAGATCGAGCTCGGACTCATGACGGTCAGTCTCGGCATCTCGACGTATACGGGCGTGGACTATCCGGGCTGGTTCTCGGCGCTGAAGGCGGGCAGAGCCAGGCCCGGCGGCGGTTTCTTCGACGACGCCAAGCCGTTCGGACTCGTGCGCAAGGCGCATGAGGTCAACCGGCAGATCGCGCATTATCCCGAATTCGTGCGGGACATCCAGTACGAGCTGGAAAATTTCCCGTTCCATCGCTTGTCCAAGTCGGTTCGCATCACGCTCGAGGAATGCACGGCCGCCATCGTATCGGGGTGCAACGGCGTCGCCTTCGACGCGCTGAGGGGAGAGCTGGGCTCGCTGGAAGAATACCACGAGCTGATGGACGCGATCGAGGCGATCCGGCCCCGCTGGGCCGAGATCGAACGGATCGCGGGCGCATACGGGACGGGGGGCATGTATCCGGCGCTGTCCCCCCTCCACGAAGCGAAAAGAACGGTGGGCAACGGCAATTGGTTCGACAGCTTGTCGGTCGATAACAGCCTGAACTTCTATACGCTCAGCGAGATAGGCTTTCCTCTGTCCATGAACGAGGCGGAGGCCCGCGGCACGATTCTGAGCGAAAACGCGGCGGAAGGCTATACGACCGAGGAACTGCGGGAAATGCTCCGCGGCGGCGTATTGATGGACGGCAAATCGCTGGAGATCCTGACAGCCAGGGGACTTGGCGAATATTGCGGCGCAGAGATCGTGCGGACGTACGATAACGGCGTCACCGAGGTTCTGACGGGCGACCCGCTGAACGGAGACGACGCCGGCGAACAGCGCGACGTCCGGTTCTCGATGAAAAAAGGCATTGCTTACGAGCTGAAGCCGACAAGCGACAAGACGAGGGTGCTCAGCAGGCTCGCGAGCTATACGAAAGACGAGCTGGGTCCCGTGTCGACCGTATTCGAGAATGAATGGGGCGGCAGGGTCGCCGTTCAAGGGTATGCGCCGTGGCAGATGATTCACTCCGGCTTCAAGCGGAAGCAGCTGCTCCGCATCGGCGAATGGCTGTGCGGCGGCCATCTTCCCGCCTTCATCGACAAAACGCTGCGGGTCGTTCCGTTCGTCAAATATTCGGCGGACGAGAGCGGCTGGCTGATCCTGCTGCTGAACGCTTCGTACGACGAGACCGGGCCGTTCGAGGTTAAGCTGGGTTATCCGTTGGCTGCCGGCAAGGACATCTACGAGCTGCTGCCCGACGGCACGAGCGTCAAGCACCGGCAAGGCGGCGCGCCGACCGGCGAAGGGCGTCAGCCGACGGTGTCCGTAGACAATGTCGGCGTTTGGCAGAGCCGGATTTTCTATACGCAATAATACGATTTGCGGGGTGAACCGAATGAGCGACAAGCTGGCGCTTTACGAATTGAAGACGGAAAATACCGTCAATCCGCTTGGTATCGGCAGCAAGCAGCCTTTGTTCGGCTGGAAGCTGGCATCGGATCGGCGCGCCGAGCGGCAAACCGCGTACCGGATCGTCGTCGACCGCGACGAAGAGCGGCTTGGCCGCGAAGCAGGCGAATGCTGGGACAGCGGCAAGGTCGAATCCGACGAGACGCTGCAGATTCGTTACGCGGGCGAGCCGTTGGATTCGGAAACCCGCTATTACTGGAAGGCGATGGCGTGGGATAAAGACGGCAAAGCTTCCGAATGGAGCGCTGTCGCATGGTTCGAGACGGGCTTGCTCCGACCCGAAGAGTGGGCAGCCGAATGGATCGGCGGCGATACGGGACGCAATCCGCTGACGGGAGCCAAGTGGGCGTGGCATTCCCTCGATCTGCCGGAGAGCGGCGCTTCCGCCGGCAAAGCTGCCGACGGCGCTGCCGATAGTGCTGCAAACGGTGCTGTTGATAGCGCTGCCGGCGATTCGCCGCGCCTCGTTCATTTCCGCAAGTCCTTCCAGGTGCCGGGGGGCAAGACGGTTCGCTACGCGTTGTTCCATGGCACGGGCGGATCGAAGTTCGCCGTCTTCGCGAACGGAAGCACGATCGCCAAGCTAAATACGCGCTGGAAGCAGGATTGGACTTCCCCGTTCGTCTATATCGATTTTACCGCCAAGCTTAGAGACGGAGAGAATTGCTTATCCTGGGTCGTGGAGCATACCGAGTCGGCCGAGGCGGGGATCATCGGAAAGTTCGAGCTCGGCTATGACGACGGCTCGGTCGAGACGATCTTGACGGACGAGACGTGGCGCGTATCCGCCGAGTCGGATGCGACGGACGTGACGGCGCCGGCGTGGAAGCTTGCCGATCACGACGATGCCGCCTGGGCCATGTCGCGGACGATCGCGTCTTACGGCGACGCGCCATGGGGCGACATTCGCCGCCGCGGCTCCGCGCCGTTGCTCCGCAAGGAATTCCGGGCGAAGCAGGCGGTGAGGTCCGCAAGGCTGCATGTCGCCTGCCTGGGCTATTTCGAAGCGCATCTGAACGGGCAGCGGCTCGGAGACGGGCTGCTGCAGCCGGATTATACGCAATTCCCCAAGCGTACGTACGCGATTACGTTCGACGGCACGGAGCTGCTAAGCGAAGGGTTGAATTGCATCGCGTTCGAGCTCGGACGCGGCCACTATGCGTACGGCAAAGACTGGATCGGCGATAACTTCAGCCGGCCGGATCCAGCCACGGGCACGATCGAGCCGAAGGTGCTGGCGCAGCTGCGGATCGAATACGCGGACGGCACGAGCGAGACGATCGCCACCGACGGCTCGTGGCGAACGACGGACGGTCCGACGGTCGACGACAACATCTGGTACGGCGATAAATACGATGCCCGGCTCGAACGCGACGGCTGGCAGCTCGCCGGCTACGCGGACGACGACTGGAGGGCGGTCCATACGATGGCGCCGTACGATGGCAGCGTCGAATCCGCCTTCGTCCCCCCGATTCGCGTCGTAGAGACGATCCCGTGCGCATATTTATCGAGTCCTGCGCCGAACGTCTACGTCTACGATGCCGGTCTCATCACCACAGGCTGGGCGAAGCTGACGGTGCAGGCGCCGAGAGGCACGAGCGTGAAGCTCGTCTACGGGGAGATTCTCCGCGAGAACGGTTCGCTCGATATATGGAAGGAAGGCTACGACCATCAGTTCTGGGAAAATCCGCAGGAGGACGTGTACATCGCCAAGGGCGACGGCATCGAGACCTGGGAGCCGAAGTTCAGCTACAAAGGCTTCCGCTTCATTCAGATCGAGAGCGCCGCGAAGCCGGCATCCGTCGAAGCCCGCGTTTTCCATAACGACCTGGAGACGATCGGCGCCTTCGACAGCTCTAACGATTTGTTCAACCGGATTCATGAGGCCATGAAAAATACGATGCTCAACAATTTCCACAGCATCCCGACGGATACGCCGTTCCATGAGAAACGGGGCTGGACGGGCGACGGGCAAGTGATCGCGGAGTGCGCTTCGATGAACTTCGATATGTCCGCGTTTTTCGCCAAGTGGACGCAGGACATCGCCGACTCGCAGCAGCCGGCAGGCGAAGTGGCCCATACGTGCCCGGGGCCGTTCCTGTACCTGACGCCGACGCCCGCCTGGATGAGCGCGTTCGTCATCGTGCCGTGGACGTTGTACGAATATTACGGCGACAAGGAGACGCTTCGCAAGCATTACGACGGCATGAAGCATTACATGCAGTACGAGCTGCACCGGCTGAAGGACGGCGTGAGCTCGGACGAGAGCTACGCGGATTGGGCCGTGCCCGGACCGTTCATCGGGCCGGAGGGCGGCACGCTGCTGGCGACGGCATACGTCTGCTACAGCTGCTCGCTGATGTCGCAAATCGCCGGCGTGCTGGGCAAGGCGGAGGACGCCGCTTATTATGCGGATGCGCAAGCGCGGCTGGCGAACGTCGTGAACGAAAAGTTCTATGCGCGCGAAGGCGCCGAATACCACACGGAGATCGAGGCCGGCTATCGGCAGACGTCCAACGTGCTCCCGGTGGCGTTCGGCATCGCGCCGGAAGGCGAGATCGGCCGCGTCGTCGATCGCCTGGCGCGCGACATCATGGAGAGCAAGGACGGGCATCTGGACACGGGCTGCTTCGGCACGAAGTATTTGGCGCCGGTGCTGACCGAGCATGGACGGGGCGATGTCGCGTATACGCTCGCGACGAAGGAGACGTTCCCGAGCTGGGGCTATTGCCTGGCGGAAGGCGGGACCTCCTTCTGGGAAGCTTGGGAGTCGAAGACGCGCTCCTACGACCACTATTTTCTCGGCACGATCGACGATTGGTTCTTCAAGCATCTGGCCGGCATCAAGACGACGTCCGACGGCTATAAGACCAGCGTCATCAAGCCGTATCTCTTGGGCGACATGACGTTCGCCGGCGGCGCGATCGAGACGGTCCGGGGGCGGATCGGATCGGCGTGGCAATCGACGGCCGAGGGCATCGTCCACGAGGTGACGGTGCCGGTCAACACGACGGCCTTCGTCTACGTACCCAAGGCGGGAAACGGGAAGCTGACCGAGGGCGGCCGCGCAGCGGATGCGGCGGAAGGCGTCCGGATCGTCGGAGAAGACGGGCGCTACTGGAAGCTGGAAGTCGGATCGGGCAGTTACCGTTTTGCGTGCGGTTGACCGCGCTCGGCGTTCAAACTTGCGTTCAATATTCAAGAAGGGCCCGTACGTTTTTCTATATATCAAGGGAATGTCGAGACAGTAGAATGAAGGAGCGATCGGAGATCCGGATGAACTGAGCCGGGAAGGAGCGCCTCGCCGGACGTTAAGCCGAAGACTGAAGGAGCACGGTACTAACGCGTTCACTACAAAAAAATGGGGGTTAAAAGTCGATGGCAAACAAACGAAAGTTATCGGTCTCGCTTGGTCTCATTCTAGCGTTATCCACCACTCTGGCGGCATGCGGAGGAAACAACAACAATAATGCGGCGGGAAGCGCTTCTCCGAGCGGTTCGGCTCCGGCCAGTTCGGCTGCGGCATCGGGATCGGCGGCGCCTGCCAAGGATCCCGTAGAGTTGACGTTCATGGGCCCGACCTCCTGGATGGCCGGTTCCGGCGTTCAGGATATGCTCAAAGCCTACGAGGCCGCTACGGGCAACAAGATCAAGCAAGAAGTCGTGCCGGACGATCAATACCTTAACGTCATGAAGACCAAGATGTCTACGAACGACGCGCCGGACCTGCTGTTCCACAATAAAGGCTTCAACTATATACCCGCCAACTTCCTGGAGCCGATCACCGGCCCGATCTTGGATCGCATCGACCCGACGGTCGCGGCGGTCACGACGATCGACGGCAAATTCTATCAAGCGCCGGTCGCTCCGCATAGCTTCTACGGCGTCATTTATAACACGGAAGTATTCGACAAGGCCGGCATCAAGGTGCCGCTGAAGACGTATCAAGAATTCATCGCGGCTGCCGATAAACTGCTCGCGATGGGCGTCACCCCGCTCGGCCTCGCAGGCAAGTCGACCTGGACGGCGAACCAGCCATATTTGGTCGGCGGCGCCTACGTATTCGCGAAAAATCCGGAGCTCGCGAAGCAAATTTCGACGAACAAGATCAAGCCGGCCGATTCGCCTGAATACCTCGAGATGATCAAACGGTATGTGAGCTTGAAAAAGTATATCGCGAAGGATTACCTGTCTTCCGATCAGCCGATCATCCAAAAAGGACTGCTCGACGGCACGATCGCCATGGAATTTTATCCGGACGTCACTTACGGCGATTTTGAAAAGGAAGACGCCGCAAAAGCGGAAAAGCTCGGCTACATGCCGTTCACGCTCGGCGACGATTATATCGCCGCTACGTTCCCGCCGACGGACGAGGCCGCGATGTCGATTCCCGTCAACGCGAAGCACAAGGCCGAAGCGAACGACTTCATCAACTTCGCGACGCAAAAGGATAACTTCATTTTGCTGAACACCAAAGACGGCACGCCGGGTTCGGGCATCTCCCCGTACAAGGACTTCACGGTCGGCCTGAATCACTTCCAGCAATCGATGGCGGACATGATCGCCGCGAACGACATTCCGGCCGCGCCGTTCCTGCTCGGTTACCTCGATCCGAACTTCCAGCTGGGCGACTTCAACAAGCACGTGAACGACATGATGGCGGGCAAGGCGCCTGCGCAAGCGCTTGACGATTGGTACAAGGATTACGCCAAGGTGAACAAAGCCGCCAAAACAGAAGGTTTCTAATTAGCCGTAAAAGGGATAATCCTATGAGCCATTCAGGGGATTATCCCTTTTAAGAAAGGTGGTTGCCATGGTTCCCAAAATGATCTTGCGAAATTATCCGATCCTTTTTATCGTTCCCGCGGTCATCCTCTACACCGTATTTTCGGTCGTACCGAGTTTTGTGGGTCTGGCGGCCGCATTTACGGATTGGTCGACGTTTTACCTCTTGAAGCCGACGTATGTCGGACTGCAAAACTTCAAGGATTTGTTCGAATCCACCGGGTTCCTCGCAGCGATCAGGCACACGCTGCTCTACACCGTTTTGCACACGGTATTCGTTATCGCGCTCGGTTACGGTCTCGCCATCATTCTGAACAATCAGGTGAAGTTCAAAAACGCGTACCGGGTCATCATCTTCTCGCCGGTCGTGATCAACCCGCTCGTCATCTCCCTGGTGTTCAGTGCTCTCTATAATCCGACCTACGGCCCTATCAACGCGTTCCTCAGAAAAATCGGCCTCGGATCGCTCGCTCAAAACTGGCTGACGGAACCGAAAATCGCGCTGTACTCCGTCATCATCATGGGCGTATGGGTCGGCTTGGGGTCGACCGTCGTGATCTTCCTCGCAGGCCTGCAATCCGTGTCCGCGGACTTCTACGAATCGGCGACGATCGACGGCGCGGGCGGGCTCAAAAAATTCCGTTATATCACGCTGCCTTTAACGATGCATGCGCTCACCATCAACACCTTGCTCGTGCTCATATCCGGCCTGAACGTGTTCGGCGAAGTATACGGCCTGACCAACGGCGGACCGAACGGGGCGACCGAGGTGTTCGGCACCTTCATTTTCGCCAACTTCTCGCAGGGCTTATACGGATACGCGGCGGCAGCGGGCCTTGTCTTCACGGTTGTGGTTAGTATCTCCAGCTTCACGCTGCTTGGCTTGTTCAGGAAAATGGA
This sequence comes from Cohnella sp. OV330, assembly GCF_900112065.1. GTDB lineage: Bacteria > Bacillota > Bacilli > Paenibacillales > Paenibacillaceae > Cohnella. Next base: position 386,874 of record NZ_FOKE01000005.1, on the reverse strand, counting down.
GGTCGAATACTAATGCAGCTGCTTAAGAGATGGAGGCTTACGCCGACCCGGGCGATCCTGGAGATTTTGATGATCGTCGTCGCCCTTTGTTATTTGATCCCGATCTGGATGGTGTTTTCCAACTCGCTTAAGGACTCCACGGGGGCGGGACTCATGGGATTAACGCTGCCGTCCAAACCGGTGTGGGACAATTACGCGGTCGTATTCAGAGAGTCCAACATTCTAAGAGGCTTGTATAACGGCCTGCTGCTGGGCTTGATCACGGTCATAACCAATGTCGTCGTCGCCTCGATGTGTTCCTTCTATCTGGCAAGAATCAAGCGGAAGATTTCGACCTTCTTTTACAACTACTTTATCGCGGGCTTGATCGTTCCGGGTTCGATCATCCCGATCTATCTGGAAATGCGTATTCTTCACTTGAACAACACCTATATCGGTTTGGTCATGCTCTTCGTGACCGCCACGCTCCCCTTCGGCATTTTTCTCTTCACCGGGTTCATCAAGACGATTCCGCGCGAGATCGACGAAGCCGCGATTATCGACGGCAGCAATCCCTATCAGCTGTATTTCCGGATCGTTTTTCCTCTCTTAAAGCCCGTCACCATTACGGTATCGATATTCGTCTTTATTGCCGTTTGGAACAACGTCGCCTATTACCTGTACTTCTCCAAATCGACGCAATACCCGCTGCCGCTCAGCATCTACTCCTTCTTCGGGAAGTACAGCCAGAGCTGGAACCTGGTGTTCGCGGACATTCTGGTAGGCATCGTTCCCTGCTTGATCCTGTTCATGTTCGCGCAGAAGTACATGGTGTCCGGCATTACCGCCGGCGCCGTCAAAGGTTAAAGAGCAACGACCATTCCAAATGCGAAGAGGAGAGGATTCGGCATGAACATTTTGGCGATCGGCGCGCATCCGGACGATATCGAGGTGTTTTGCGCGGGCACGCTGCTGAAATACAAGGAGCAGGGGCACAGCATTTTCATCGCGCTCACGACAAGCGGGAACATCGGCTCCAACGAGTACGACACCCGGGAAGAAATCGCGCAGGTGAGAGAGCAGGAGCAGCTGGAAGCGGCGACGCTCTTGGGCGCGGAGGTGAAGTTCCTGCGGTTCGACGATCAGGGCCTGCAGGACACGCCGGAGACGAGACGCGCCGTCATCAACGCGATCCGTTGGGCGAATCCGGACGTGATCCTGGCGAACTATCCCGGGGATCCGAGCACGGATCATGCCGTCACCGGGAAAATCGTGAGCGAGGTCATCCTGTCGATTCCCGGCAAGCTGATTCCTGCGGACGAACCTCCGATCGCCAAAAATCCGTCTCTCTTCTATTACGGGACGCCGGTCGGCATCGGCTTCGAGCCGGAAGTCTACGTAGACATTACCGACGTATTCGAATCGAAAAAGGAAGCCTTGGCCCTGCACAAGAGCCAATACGCCTGGATGGACGTGTATCAGACGCACGGCTTGCTCGACATTTTGGAGATCACCGACAAATTCAGGGGGCTTCAAGCGGGCTTCGCGTACGCCGAAGGCTTTAGAGCCTTCCGGATCCACGGCTATATGCCGAACTTCAAATTACTTCCGTAATGATGGAGGGCTGCAGGAGATGAAGCTGCAATACAGCATGGCTCATGAACCGCTGATCGATCGGGCGACGAGGGACGCGTTAGTCGAACAAATGAAAGAAGCCGGCATTCAGAAAATTTGGATCGCCGGATTTTTCTCTGGCAAAATGGTCGATCTCGAGGAGCTGAAGGAAGCGAAGGCATTCGCCGAATCGCGCGGCTTCGAGGTGGGCGCGGTCACGATCCCGATCGGTCATCCGGGCAACGCGCTTAATCCGGACGATCCCGACCTCGACCTGGAGATTCCGAAAACCTGGCATTACCGGGTGAACAATCTGGGAGAGACGGTGTATTTCTGCGGAGCGATCGATAGCTGCCTGATCGAGGACAACGCCAAGGCCGCCAGGCTGCTGCGCGAGTCGGGCTTCCGCGAAGTTTTCCTGGACGACGACCTGCGCGTCGGCAATTTCAACGCGTTCATCGAAGGCTGCTATTGCGATGCGTGCCTGTCGGAATTCAACGGGAAGTATCATCGCTCGGAAACGAGAGAGTCGTTGATGGCGCAGCTGACGAAGAAGGTCAACCCGGAATTGGCGAAGGATTGGGTGGCCTTCCAATGCGACAAGATCACGGCGGTCATGGAAGCGACGGACCGACAAGGCGTTCAAGCCGGCATCATGGTCATGCACTTCGGCGACGAGCGGCATGGGATCGACATTCCCGCGATCCGCGAGCGAATCCCGGATGCGCTTTTCCGGGTCGGCGAGCTGCAATTCAACGATCCGAGCTTTTCGAAGCCGTACGCCAAAGCGGAGGAAATGCTGGGGATCGCTTATCACCTGAACTTCTTGGATCAAAAGCTCGCCTACAGCGAATCGACCATTTTCCCGCCTCGCTCCCTCAAGGAACACAACTTGGTGTACAAAGCGAAAATGGCCATTGCATCCGGACTCGAGAACGTCCTCTTTATGAGCGGGACTTGGGTGCTGGAAGAAAGCTATTGGAAAGCGATCGCGGATGCGCTACCGGTGCTGCGGGAGCTGGACCTTGCGACTGCGGGCGCGGGAAGAAGCTATCCCGTGCACCTGGCCTATGGAACGCACGGCGCTTATGCGGAGCCGATCGTGCCGACCAGCCTGCCGGTGCTGGCCGGATTGCCGGTTAAGCCGGTCCGGGCGGATCAGCGCAGCGAAGAGGGGCAGCTGCTGTTATTTTTCGGCGATTATGAACTGACGGCGGAATGGCAGAAGAAGCTTTCTTCGTATGAACAGGTCATATTCGACCGGATGGCTGCGGAAAAAAACAAAGAGGCGCTGGAGCGCTTGATGCCGGAAGCGGCGCATCTGACGATCTGGGATCACAAAACGACGACGAGGCCCACCAATGAAGAGATCTCCATGCTTCAACAGCATGTAGGTAAAGGCGATCGGCAGTTCCCGCGAATCGTCGAGGGGAGCCATATCGGCTTGATCTGGCTCAAGGAGACCGGAAAAGCCATTTTGTATAACCTGCTCGAGACTGAAAATCAAGGTGCGGCAATGATCGCCGGCACGCAGTACCCTGTCTCTCTGAAGCCATTGTCCTTCGCGACGATCGACGGCGAGGGCGCTTGGACCGAATACGATACCCAGGTCGAACTCGGGGGTTGACGATGCGAAAAAAGGTATGGCAGTGGACGGGCATGAACGAGGTGACGTCAAGTACGGCCGAACGCGAGCAGCCGGGTTCGGGCGAAGCGGAGATCCGCATCGCGTCGATCGGCATATGCGGGACCGACCTGCATATCATGAGCGGCCATGCCGGCTTCGGCGCGCCGCCGCTCCCGCTCGGCCATGAGTTGGCCGGGGTCGTGGAGCGGATCGGCCCGGGTGTCGACGGTTGGCAGCCTGGAGACCGCGTATGCATCGATCCGCTGATCGGCTGCGGCGTTTGCCGCGAATGCCTGGCCGGCAACAAGCACCGCTGCGCGCAGGCCGGCGAGATCGGGCTGCACTACCCCGGGGGCTGGCAGGAATATTTGGTCGTGCCGGCGGCGAATCTGTACCGGCTGCCGGATGCCGTCGGCTTCGAGGAGGCGACGCAAGCCGAGACGCTGCACTGCTGCCTGGGCGGCATCGATAAACTCGATATTCGCCTGGGATCCCATGCCGTCGTGATCGGAGACGGTCCGACAGGCTTATATTACGTGCAGCTGTTAAAAGCGGCCGGCGCGAGCAAGGTTACGCTGTTCGGCATGCGGGACGGCCGGCTCGAACTGGGGCGGCGGCTCGGCGCGGACGTCACGGTCAATTTGCGGTCGTCCGGTACGGTAGCGGCAGAGGCTGCGGATTCGGTTGCTGATACAGATACAGATACGGATACGGGTACGGAAACGGATTCGATTGCGCCGGAGACGCAGGATATCGCGATCGATGCGGCGGGCAACGAAGCGTCGCTCAAGCTCGGCATCGAGCTGCTGAAGCGGGGCGGCCAGCTGCTGCTTTTCGGGCTGCCCGGCCATCCGATCCTGGCGGACATTCAAGCGGTCGTGCTGAAGGAATTGACGCTGGCGGGCTCGACCAATGCGCCTCAGGTATGGCCGCGGGTGCTCGAGCTGATGGCTTCCGGCAGCGTACAGGTGAAGCCGCTCATTACGCAGCATTATCCGTTCGCGGAATTGGACCGGGCGATCGCGTTCGCCCGAAGCGAACCGGATGAGGCGGTTAAGATCATCGTCAGCCATTCATAAGATGGAGGAGAAACGGCCATGAAAATTAAGGCGATCCATACCAAAATGATCAAAATTCCGTTCCACAAAGGCGAGAAATGGTCGGGCGGCACCCGGTACAGCGCGCCTTCGCTCATCGTTCAGATCGAGACGGACGAGGGCCTGATCGGCATCGGCGAATCGGTCGGACCGACCATCCCGGTCATCCAGACCGTCGTGGACAAGGAGTTCGCCCCGTTCCTCATCGGCCGCGATCCGATGGAGCTGGAGTCGATACTTCATCGCCTGGAGGAGTACTGCGTCAACTGGAAGCAGATCGGCTATTACGGCATGGCCGGCGTGGAGATGGCGCTGCTGGACTTGCGGGGTAAAATCCTGAACACGCCGGTATACAACCTGCTGGGCGGCAAGGTGAGGCAGGAGGTCGCCTTCTCCGGCTATATTTTTATCGACAAGCCGGAGAACAACGCCGAAGAAGCGCGCAAGTTCGCAGCTGCAGGTTATTCCGAATTGAAGCTTAAGGTCGGACGCGACATCGACCTGGATACGCAGCGCGTGAAAGCCGTGCGCGAAGCGGTCGGACCGAAGATGAAAATCCGCATCGACGCGAACCAGAACTGGAGCGTGCCGACCGCGATCAAGGCGATCCGCAAGATGGAGAAGTACGATCTGCAGATGGTCGAGCAGCCGACGCGGTATGACGACGTGGACGGCATGGCGGCCGTCGCCCGCGCCGTCGACGTGCCGATCATCGCCGACGAAGGCTGCGCCACCTACGAAGATGCCCTGCGGCTGATCGACAAGCGCGCTTGCGCATGCTTTCTGGTGTACCCGTCCGAAGCCGGCGGCATCCTCAAGGCCAAGCAGATCGTCGATCTGGCCAACCACGCGGGCATTTGGTGCGTGACGGGCAGTTGGGCCGAGACCGGCATCGGCACCCTCGGCAACGTACACATGGTCGCCTCTTCGCGAAACTTCCCGTTCGCGAACGACACGCACCTGAAGTTCATGAAGGGCGATCTGCTGCGCGAAGAGCTCGTTTTCAACAACGGCAGCATCGCCGTGCCCGACCGTCCGGGCTTCGGCATCGACCTGGACATCACGAAGCTCGATCGTTTCGGCGAGAACTTCGAACGGGAAATGGTGTTTTACGATCCGCAGGATCCGCAGTTCCAGCCGCGCATCGGGCAGCTTCTGTAAGTGATCCGACCGGTCGTTTTTAAATTGCTGGTCGTCTCTATCTTGTGGGGCTGCAACTATGTCGTGAGCGCCTACCTGCTGCGGGAGTTTTCGCCGATCCTGCTCGCTTTGTCGAGGCTCGTGGTCACCTCGCTGTTTTTATTAAGCGTCGGATGGATGAGTCGGGCGGTGAGGAAGCCGACCAGGCGCGAATGGATGTGGCTCGCGTCGGTCGGATTGACCAGCTCCCTGATGTATCAGATCTTTTACTTTGTCGGACTGACGCACACCAGCGCGGGAAATGCAGCCTTGATCATCGCCTTGTCGCCGATCGCGACGACGTCTCTGGCATGGGTTTTTCTCAAGGAAAAGGTTACGGGCTTCAAAATAGCCGGAGCGCTGACGGCGCTCGTCGGCGTCGCGGTCATCGTGCTTAACGGCGGCAAGGTAACTGGCGTTTCGCGCGGAGACTTCTTCATTTTGCTCGCGATGCTGACGCTGGCCGTGAGCGTACTGTTGATCCGGAAGGCGACGGAAACGATGAAGTCGATCGACGTCACGATCTATTCGACGCTTGTCGGCACGGCGCTGTTGTTCCCGGCCGCGGGGGTCGAATGGGCGCAAGGCCAGCTGCATGCCAGCGGAAACCCCTTAACCTGGACGCTTCTGATCGTCGTCGCGTTAATCGCGCAGGGTTTGGCCGGCTTGTGGTGGAACCAGGGCATTTCCGTGACCGGCGCTTCGACGAGCGCGATGTTCATGAACATCCCGCCGTTCGTGGCGATTCTGGTCGCCTATGTCGCGCTCGGCGATCCGATTATGCTGACGCAGATCGCGGGCGGCGCGCTGATCGTCATCGGCGTTGCCTTATCCAACAAAAAGCTGGCAGACAAGGCGATTCCAACCGGCACCGTTGCCGGAGGATAAGGAGGCTGCGGGATATGAACGGATCGACTAGCGATGCGGAGGCGCTGCGATGGCATTCGCCAGGTCGCGCCCCCTTTCAAATCGCCGGATTCGCATGGTGGCAGACGGAGCGCAAGTATCGTCGCCTGCCTACCGTCGAGCCCGGCGCCATACGCGAGATTCTGGACGAATTGGCGGACCATACGTCGGGCGGACAGATTCGGTTTGCGACCGATGCCACCAAGCTGGTCATCAAGGCGAAGCTGTTCGCGCCGAACGTAGCGGAGCATGTCGCCGCCACCGCGGTCAACGGCTTTGACTGTTATCTAGGCGAGCCGGGCTCGCAGCTCTACTACGGGACGACCCGGTTCGCTCATGACTCTGCCGAATACGAATACGTATTTTATGAAAATTTGCAGCCGGAAATGCGGTACGTGACGCTCGATTTCCCGTTGTTCCAAGGCGTGCGCGACGTGCAGATCGGGATGAACGCGGATGCCCGGGTTTTCGAATTTCCGGCTTATTCGACGGGGAGCAAGGTCGTTCTTTACGGAACGTCGATCACGCAGGGCGGCTGCGCTTCCAGGCCAGGCATGTCTTTTACGAATATATTAAGCCGCCGCTTCGACGTCGAATTTATTAATTTGGGCTTTTCGGGCAACGGCAAGGGCGATCCGGAGATCGCGCGGATGATCGGCGATATTGAAGATCCGGCCTGTATCGTCGTGGATTACGATGCCAACAACGTGCATGCGGACGACTTGATCCGTACGATGCCCGAGTTCCTCCGGATCCTTCGCAGCCATCATGCAGAGGTGCCGATTCTCGTTTTATCGCGGATTCCTTACGGCTATGAGCACACGAATACGGCCTCCTGCGAGGACCGGATCGTTAGAAGGGATTTTCAAAAGAATCTGGTGGCGTCCTTGCAGCATGAGGGCGATCGCTTCATTGATTTTCATGATGGGGCCGACCTGCTCGGCGATAGCTGGAACGAATGCACCGTCGACGGCGTTCATCCGACCGACCTGGGCCATATGCGGATCGCGGACGGCTTGACGCCGCTGCTTCGAGAGATTCTGCAAAGCCATGCCTGCAAAGCCATACAACCTTAATTAAGGGAGAAACGGGAGGCGGAACGATGACGGATCGGGCGGAGCTTCTGTACGATGCGCGAAATACGCTAGGAGAAGGGCCTTGGTGGGATTCGAATAACGGTTGGCTTCATTGGACCGACATTACGGATAAGAAGATCCATCGGCTGGAACCGAACGCGGGGGAGCACCGGAGCGTCAGCATGATGCAGGAGGTCGGCGCATTCGTTCCCGCGCGGACGGGCGGCTTTATTTGCGCGATGCGGGAAGGCTTCTACCGGTACGACCCGATCTCGCAAGCGGCCGTGCCGATCGTCGAGTTAGAGACGCATCTGCCCGGCAATCGGTTCAACGACGGCAAGTGCGACGCCGCGGGGCGGTTCTGGGCGGGGACGATGGACGAGAAGGAGGAGGGCCCGTCAGGCGCCCTCTATTGCTTGGAAGCGGACCTCGGCTGCCGCCAGGTGCTGACGGACGTCACCATCTCCAACGGCCTCGCCTGGAGCGCGGATAACCGGACGATGTACTACATCGATTCGACGACCCGTGAAGTCGTCGCGTTCGACTACGATCTCGGGACGGGCAGCTTGTCGGCGCCAAGGACGGCTGTCCGCATCGGCGACGACGAGGGGCTCCCGGACGGCATGACCATCGATCGGGAAGGCATGCTCTGGATCGCGATCTGGGGCGGAGGCAAGGTCGTTCGCTGCAATCCCGCGACCGGCGAGCGCCTCCAGACCGTCTTCGTCGCCGCATCGCACGTCACCTCCTGCGCGTTCGGCGGCGAGCGGCTGGACGAATTGTACATCACGACGGCCAGGCAAGGCCTTAGCGAGCGGCAACTGATCGACGAGCCGAACGCCGGCGGCGTATTTCGTTATAAGACCGCTACGCAAGGATATGCAACGGAGCCATTCGGCGGGTAGAGAGGTTCGGACCGTATCGGCCCGGAGATCTGACGGCTTACCATTACATCAATCGGAGTGAAGTCCCATGCGCATGCAGACGATGCTTGCCCATTTCGGCGAAGAAACCTTTCATGGGGCGGTCGTGCCTCCTTTATTCTTGAATTCTTTGTTTACGGCGAATTCGTATGACGAGATGAAGTCGGAAGCGCCGTACCGTTATTCGCGCATGGGCAATCCGACGACGGACATGCTGGAAAAAAAGCTGGCGGCGCTCGATAACGGGGAAGCCGCGAAAGTGTTCGCGTCCGGCATGGCGGCGGTCTCTACCACGTTGCTTCATTTTTTGAAGCAGGGCGACCATGTGATCTGCAGCCTCCCGATCTACGGCGGCACCTACGCCATGTTGTCCGGGTGGATGGCGCGTTATGGCGTGACCTGCGATTTCGTGGACTTCCGCGATCCAGACAACATTCGCGGCGCCGTGAAGCCGAACACCCGCATGCTGTATACGGAAGGTTACTCCACGATGTTCATGGACGTCTTCGATCTTCGCGGCGCGATCGCCATCGCCAAAGCGCATGGCTTGGTGTCCGTCATCGACAATACCTGCGCGACGCCGGCGACGCTCAAACCCTTGGATTGGGGGTTCGACGTCGTCGTCCATTCGTTGTCCAAGTATTTGTCGGGTCACAGCGACTTGACAGGCGGCGTCGTCGTCTCCAGCCAGGATACGATTCGGAAGCTGACCGCCATCGAGATCGGCGTTATCGGGGGCGCGCTTCCCCCTTTTGACGCCTGGCTCGTCACTCGGGGGCTTCGCACGTTCGGACTGCGGATGAAGCAGCACGGCGAATCGGCCATGCGCGTCGCCGCGTTGCTGGACGGTCATCCTCAGGTGGAGCGAGTGAACTACCCCCTGCTGCCGGGCCATCCCCAGCATGAGCTGGCCGTCTCCCAGATGAGCGGACCGACGGGGCTGCTCAGCTTCGAGCTGCGCGGGGGAGAACCGGCGGTACGCAAGTTCGTAGATAGCCTGCAATGGTTCAAGATCGGCGTCAGCTGGGGCGGCTTCGAGAGCCTCGTCTATGCGACGGCGATCGGCTGGCAGCAGGACGCGGTCGTCGGGACCGAATACGAGAGCAGGGTGGATAAGCTCGTGCGGTTATCCATCGGCCTGGAGGACGCGGAGGATTTGCTGGAGGACGTGGAGCAGGCATTGTCACAGATCTAAGGAAAGGACTGCGACTACACGATGAATCGGATTGCTTTGGTTAATTTTGCGACCGTCGATTATACGGTCGAGGAACATATTTTGCGTCAGGCCGGCTATGAAGTGGACGTTTACGACGGCGTAGCGACGGCGGATTTGCCGGATGCGGTCAAGGACGCCGAGGTGCTGGTCGTCCAGCTGCAGCAAGTGACGGAAGCGCTGCTCGAGCGGATGCCCAGCCTGAAGCTGATCGCCCGGGAAGGCATCGGCCTGGACAGCATCCCGGTGCAGGCCGCGAGTAAGCGCGGGATTACGGTCATGAACGTGCCGGACTATTGCCTGGAGGAAGTGGCCGTGCACGCCGTCAGCCTGCTGCTCGCGGCGCACCGCAAGCTGTTTCCCGCTTCGACGCTCGTACGCGGGGGGCAATGGACGCGCATGCCCGAGCTTAAGCCGATTTACGCCTTATCCGAATTGACGCTCGGATTGATCGGGATGGGGCGGATCGGGGCGCAGGTCATCGCCCGCATGCAAGGCTTCGGCTGCCGGATTATCGTGAGCGATCCATACTTAAGCAAGGCCAACGTCCCCGATGGCGTCGAGCTTGTGTCGCTGGACGAATTGCTGGGGCAATCCGATCTGATCTCGCTGCATTGCCCGTATGTGGAAGAAACGAAGCACATCATCAACCGGCACAGCATCGCAAAAATGAACAAGAAGCCCGCGCTGATCAATGTCTCGCGCGGACCGCTCGTTCATGAAGGCGACTTGCTGGATGCGCTGAACCGAGGGGATATTTCCTTCGCGGGCCTGGACGTCCTGACGGAAGAACCGCCGGCCGACGATCATCCGCTGCTGCATCATCCGAAGGCGATCGTCACCAACCATATCGCCTGGTACTCCGAGCAATCCGAAGCGCGGCTGCGGAACCTGACTTCGACTCGGATCGTCGATTTCCTGGAGGAAAGGGCGATCCCGAACGTCGTGAACAAAAAGGACTTGTGAGAGAAGGTTGTATTAAAGTGTGGGAGAGGACTGACGCTGCGGGTACGAGAATAGCACAATTTTGCGCTATTATTGAGTATCACGTGATCGGCGTGTGAGTGGATGGGAACGGTGGGTACGAGAATAGCGCAATTTTGCGCTATTCGTGGGTATCATGTTTGCGGTGGTAGAGCGGCGGGGGCTGTAGGTATGAGAATAGCGCAATTTTGCGCTATTTTTGAGTATCACGTGATCGGCGTGTAAGTGGACGGGAACGGTCGTACGAGAATAGCGCAATTTAGCGCTATTCCTGAGTATCGCGTGAGAGGCGGGGGAGCGGGCGCGGGCCGTACTGCGAGAACGCCGCTGTTGGTGCCGCGGGTCTCACGACGAAAAACAACAAGCAAAACGGGATGAAGCAGGAAATACTTCTGCTTCATCCCGTCTTCTTTTACGCAGCCCCGCTGCTTATTCGTCCACCAACCGGTTCGTGAGCGAGCCCAGCTTTTCGATCTCGATCGTGACGATATCGCCATGCTTCAAGTACACGCGCTCTTCTTTGGGGAGGCCGAGGACGACGCCTTCCGGGGTTCCCGTCAGAATCACGTCCCCGGGATACAAGGTCATATGCTGCGAAACGTAGCTGACGATCTCGTCGCAAGGGAAGATCATGTCGGAGGTGTTGGAGTTTTGCCGCACTTCTCCGTTCACGATGGAGCGCATGGCAAGCGCGTTCGGATCGCCGACTTCATCGGCCGTGACCAGGTACGGGCCGAGCGGGCTGAATTTGTCGAGCGATTTGCCGAGCAGCCATTGCTGCGTGCGCATCTGCAAGTCTCTCGCCGACAGATCGTTGACGCAGCAGTAGCCGAACACGTAGTCCAGCGCTTCGTCTTGGCCGACGTATTTGGCGTTCCGGCCGATGACGATGGCGAGCTCCGCTTCGTAATCGACCTCGCTCGTCACCCGGTTGGCGAGCGGGATATCGTCGCCATGCGCGGCCAGCGTGTTGCCGAACTTATTGAACAAGATCGGATATTCGGGGATCGGCGCGTTCGATTCCTCGGCATGCTTGCGATAGTTCAAGCCGATGCAGATGATCTTGCCCGGATTCGTCACGCACGGGCCGAAGCGGACGTCGTTCTCTTGCCGCAGGTAAGCTTGCGGCCCTGCCGGAAGACGTTCGATATAACGTTCGACCGCGGCGACCGCTTCTTTTCCGCCGCGGATCAAGTCCATGACGTCGGCCGGCACGCCTTGCGCCGGCACGGCTTCGAGCGCTTGGCGCAAGTGTACGATTTCTTCTCCTCTGAGAATGCCTAACGCGAGCTCGCGGTCTTCCCTGATCGTTACGAATCTCATCTCTCAGTCTCCTTATCGCAGTCTAATGTTATTATGCGTTTTTGCCGAACGTGACGCCACCGTCGATATAAAGGGGCGATCCCATCATGAAGCAGGCTTCGTCCGAGGCGAGGAACAAGGCGGCGTTCGCCACGTCCTCGGGCCTGCCGAGCTCGCCGCTAAGCTGGCGGCTCTTGATGGCTTCGATCGCTTTCTCGGGATCGTCGTACGAGGTCTTCAAATAGTTTTCGACGAACGGCGTGAAGATGGTGCCCGGCAGCAAGGCGTTCACCCGGATGCCGTAAGGCGCATAGTCCACCTGCATCGACTTGGTCAAGGCAAGGACGGCGCCCTTGGAAGCGGCGTAGGAGGCGCGGCGCGCAAGCCCGATCTCGGCGATGCAAGACGACATGTTGATGATGCAGCCGGATTTGCGCGCCATCATGCTCGGCAGCAGGTATTTGCTCGGCAAAAACACGCCGGCGATATTGACGCGCATCACTTTGTCCCATTGCTCGAGCTCCAGCTCGTGCAGCGCCCCGACGCCGCTGATGCCGGCATTGTTGAAAAGCACGTCGACTCGCCCGAACGCCTGAAGCGCATCTTGCGCCATGGCCTCCATCTCGGCAGGGGACGTGACGTCGCCAGGGATGAACGTGGCGCTGCCGCCGCTTTTCCGGATCTCGTCAACCGTCTCTTGACCTTTTGCCCGATCCAGGTCGTTAATGATGACGGACGCGCCTTCCTGCGCGAAGCGCAAGGCGGAGGCTTTACCGATGCCGGAACCCGAACCCGTGATCAAGCATACTTTTCCGTTCAGCCGCATATTCGGTATCACACCTTTTTGTTTATAATAATAAACTTGATTTAGTATATAAAACTAATATAGCATTCGGCCTTGTCGGCGGTCAATGAAAAAGAACCCGCTTTCACGCGCTCGAGGCGCCGAAAACGAGTTCTTAACCGAACCTGATCTTAATTCATTGCAAGGAAGACAGCTGCTCGGCCAATCGCAGCACTTCCGTCCGGGCGTCCGGCTTTTTGGCTTCCCATCGGGGCAGCGGCATCGTGAAGCTGACGGCCGCGACCGGAACGCCGCCCGGGTCTTTGACGGCGGCCGCGATGCACGCGATCCCGTTCACGACCTCTTCCTCGTCCACGGCATATCCGAGCTGCCGGACATGTTCCAGCTGCCTGATCAAGTTATCCACGTTCGATGCGGTTTTTTCGGTAAACCGTTCGAACGAGGCGTTCGCGAACAACGCGCGAACCTGTTCGTCCGGCATATGCGCCAAGAGCGCTTTCCCCATCGCAGTCGCATAGGCGGGAATCCGCATGCCCGGCTCGGAGACGAGCCGCACGGGCGCCGGCGCTTCTTTTTTCGCCAGGTACAAAATATGGGTGCCTTCCAATCGGGCAAGCTGCGCCGTCTCGCCGATCCGTTCGGCCGCATTCGCCGCCAAGCGCTGAAACTGCGCGACGAGATCGATGCCGGAAAAATAAGCGCGGCCCAGCGTGGCGAATACGGGGCCTAAGGCGTAGGTTTCGCCTTTTTCCCGATTCACCCACTGCAGCGCCTCCATCGTCTGCAGAAGCGAAAACATCGTGCTTTTGTTGATTCCCGTCTCGGACACCAGGTCCATCATCCGCAATCGGGAAGGGCGGGCCGCGATGCAATGGAGAACTTCATGGGCTCTTTCCAAGGCCGGCACCCAATATTTGCGATCCGCACGTTCCATAATCTCACCAGGTTTCTCTGATAAACTGGGTTTATTATATCACAAGCACCTTTTTCCCATAACGACGTCGTTATTTGGTAGAATAGGAGAGTTGACTTAAGGAGGTAGACCGAATTGCCAGAGGTAAAAAAACCGGGAAAGAAATATAAAGCCAAACGTCCGACGCGCGACGAGTTCGAGCTCGAGGAATTGGGAGAGCGCCTGGTGGAGGCCAAGCAGGAGGACAGCACCGTCGTTCTGACGATATGGGACGAGCCGGAGCCCGTGCGCGGCCGGATCGTGAAGTTGGATGCACGCACGAGATTGGTCCACGTCCAGACGCTCGAGAAGCTGGCCAAGCTGCCGTTCCTGGACATTATGCGAGTCGATAACCCCAGAGATTGAACGCGCTTCCGGTATACAGGAATCATCGGCTTTGATAAGATAGGGAGGACAAACGGGCGAATGCGATCACTCTAAAGGCGGGAACGGCTTGAAAAAGATTCGACCGATCCTTTTCATCAGAAATCGAACGAACTCCCTATTCCTGAGGCTGATCGCGGGCTTTCTATGCATCGTCCTGCTGCTCGCCTCCCTGACCTTCTACTCCGTCTCCGAATCCAAGAAGAGCGTCAAGCACGAGGTCGTGAAGTACAACACCTCCATGCTCGCCAATACCCGCGACAGCTACGAGAACCACCTGGATCTCATCAAGAAGCAGATGCTGCTGTTTTTTTCGGACGAGAAGATTTTGCTGCTCCAGAACAATCCCAAGAATACGCTCTATCCGGAAATCGTGCGCGAAATCCAACAGTGGACGACCGTGCCGTACTATTACATCAACAATATCGTGTTTTATTCCAAACCGAACGATCTCGTGCTGGAAAAGGGGACGAGCACGAACGCCAAAGCGATGTTCGATGTCTTCTATACCAGCTTGGATTATCCGCTTGAATATTGGACGAAGCAGTTCGAGGAAAAGTATACGTACCGGATATGGCCCGCTTCTCCCTTCTATTCGGAGGTCATTGAAGGCAACCGCCTGCCGCTCGGAGAGATGATCCCGATCGTGATCAAGGGGCAGTACAATCCGGGTTTCGTCATGATCGTCTTTCTCAATGCCGCCAAAATGTACGAAGCCTATCATCAAAGCGTGAACGAAGAGCTGATGATTTACGACGCGCAGGGCGATCCCATGTTCGGCAGAACGGAAGGCGAGCCGTTTCTTTCCTTCGAAGAGCTGCAGAAAACCAAGGATGCCGAACCGTTCGTCAGGGACGGCAAATATTATTTTACGTTCAAAGGCAAGGGAACCGGCTTCACCTATGTCAGCCGCGTGCCCGTCGATCGGATCGCCGCCCAGACCCGGATCAATATTACGCTGCTGGCCAGCATTCTGGCCGCCATCACGCTCAGCATTCTGTTCTCGTTTCTGTTCGCGGCCCGAATCAACAATCCGCTCAAGCGGGTCATCGAGTCGATCCGGGGCTTGAACGGCGAGACGGCGCCGCTGCGGTCTAGCATCAAGGAATTCGATATTATCAGCGGCCAGATCCACGGCAACCGGATGCTGACCAGGCAGCTGTCGTTCATGAATCATCTCAAAGCGATCCGCGGCCAAGATACGGACGCATCGTCGCTCGATTTTGCCGACAAGCCGTTCGTCTTCGTCCTCTTCCAGATCCAGCCGGGCAAAAACGAGGCGAATACGCCGGCGATCATCCAGAACTGGGTGTACTATTTGAGGATCTTCATCGACAGCCAGCTGAAGCCGGATTTTCCGGGCTCGCTTACGTTCCAGATCGAACGGGACCAGATCCTAAGCCTGGTGTTCACGGAAAATCTGGACAAGGTGCGCTCGCAGCTCGGCGAAATGAAAAAAGTGTTCGATCAGGACCGGGAGCACGGCATCATGACGATGGCCGTCACGTCCGCGTATTCCGCTTCGAATCAGCTGACTTCCGCCTACGAAGAGGCGCAGGAGCTGGCGGGAGAGCGGCTGCTGACCGACGAGACGCAGATCATCTCGGAGCGGTCCGGCGTGCCGGTCGCGATCGGCTTCTCGCCGGATCAGGAGAAGGAGCTGGAAGCGAACCTGAAGGCAGGCAATGGGGCTCAAGTGGCCGCCTTGATCGAGCAGCAGTTCGCCAAGTGGCACCGCAAGCCGCCGACGGCCGCTTCGCTCGCGCGCTTCGCGGAGACGGCAGCCGCCAAGATTCGAGGCTTCGTAACGCCGTTCCCGCTGGACCCGGACAAGGTCGATGCCGTTATGGTCCGGGAGGGGGAGCGGATCGCGCGATGCAGTACGCTCTACGAGCTGGAGCTGCTGCTGCTCGAGTGGGTGACGGGGACGGCGCAGGCCGTCCGGGAGAAGAAGGACGAGAAGCATCCGATCACGGTCCAGATCGCCGAATATATCAACGAGCATTTGGCCGAAGAGATCTACCTGGACGTGCTGGCGGACAAATTCAAGATGAGCAGCGGATACTTGTCTTCCTATTTCAAAAACAAGACCGGCATGAATATCGTCGATTATATTAACGAGACCCGGATCAAAAAAGCGGCTCTCCTGCTGGACGACGAAGGGCTGAAGATTCGCGAAGCCGCCGAACAGGTCGGGTATAAGAACATTACGTCGTTCAACCGGATGTTCAAAAAGTATATGGGGCTGACCCCCAGCGAATACAGGAAGAGAAATGAATCGGTTTAAGAAAACGGGTGCGCCTGATCGGCGTCACCCGTTTTTTTGTCTGGATCGGAAGCCGGTTAACGGCTTTGGTTTTTTTGCGATAAACGGGCTATAGGCTGTTTTTCGAAAGCTGATATTATTCTTAGAAAAGCGTAAAGGAATTGCAATCGAGGCGTTTCAGAAGATGTACGCGCAGGCTGGCCGGACTGTACGATTGCGGTATCAGGTCGGTCGCTGCAAGGTGAAAGCGAGTTCTCCGACTTGTTGCAAGGATCCGATGCAAGGATTCGTAGGGAAGCCATAAAAAATCGAAAAGGGACGGTGTATTCAAG
Source organism: Cohnella sp. OV330 (assembly GCF_900112065.1). GTDB lineage: Bacteria > Bacillota > Bacilli > Paenibacillales > Paenibacillaceae > Cohnella. The sequence continues at coordinate 370,235 of NZ_FOKE01000005.1, read as the reverse complement.
GTTATGCGGAAAAACAACCACAGAAAAAAAATCTTCAGCCTCACCCTGCTATCGGCAATCTTGATGACGACTTCGCTCGCGGCTTGTTCAAGCAACAACAACGAAAAGAACGCGCAGTCGCCTTCGTCGTCCGCCAGTCCGAGCGGTACGGCAAGCGCGTCCGCAACGGTGGCGCCGCCTGAGCCGGCAACCCTCCGGCTGCTGACCGACCAATCGCAAGCATGGCCCGTCAAGCCGGATTGGGCCGTCTGGCGATGGATCAAGGATGCGACCAACATCGAGATCAAGCAGGAGCTGCAGACGGGTCCCGAGTCGCTGCCCCTCGCCATCTCCTCCGGGGACATGCCGGACCTGATGTCCGTGTTCCCTGGCGACGCGCAGAAGTACGGGCCGCAAGGCGCCTTTCTGGACCTTTCCAAGTACCTGGACAAAATGCCTAACGTCAAAAAGTATTTGGAGGAAAGGCCGACGGTCGCCCAACGGATGACCTCCCCGGGCGGCGAGATGTATCACATTATCAACGATGGCGGCGGCGCGGGGAACAACGTCGTTTACTTCTATCGCGACGATATTTTCGCCAAGCATTCGCTTCAAGTGCCGACCACTTGGGATGAGTTGTACGAAACGGCGAAAAAGCTGAAGGCGCTGTATCCCGACAGCTATCCGTTCGTCTTCCGTCACGGCATCGGCACGATGAGGTCCTTCGCGCCGGCGTTCGGCATCTACCCTTGGTTCTATGAGGAGCCGGGCACCGGAAAAATGAAATTCGGCGTAGCCGACCCTAACTTCAAGAAACTGGTCGAGTACTTGAACAAGTTCTATAAGGAAGGTTTGTTCCCGCCCGACTGGCTGTCCATGGACTACAAGGCTTGGACGCAGTTCATGACGACGAACAAATCGTTCATCTCCATCCAGTTCATCGGTCAAATCGAGATCATGAATTCGCAGCTGAAGGACGGGGCCCATCTGAAGTTCATGGCGCCGCCGCTCGGCGCAGGCGACAAGCCCTATCTCGCCAAAGCGAACTTCGAAGAATACGGCTTCGCCGTCTCTTCCACGACGAAAAACCTGGACGCCGCGCTTCGGTATCTCGACTTCATCTATTCCGATGAAGGCTCCGACCTGCTCAGCTGGGGCAAAGAAGGCGAGTCCTACGAGATGGTAGACGGCAAGCGCAAGCTGCTGCCGCAATACAAAGAGCCGAACGACCTCCGCAAGGAGCTCGGCATGTTCACGACGGGCGCGGTCGGACTGGCGAACATGGAATCCTCCTTGTCGCTGAGCAACGAGAACGAGCGGTACGCGTACGCCGAAGCGGAAAAGTATCAATTCCCGACGATGAACATCACGCCTCCGCTGACCAACGAGGAAAAGAGCGCCGTCGCGCTGATCGAAGAGCAGGTGCTGAAGCATTACGAAGCTTCGGTCGCCAAGTTCATCAATGGCGAGACGCCGATGTCGCAATGGGATGCCTTCCTGGCCGAGCTGGACAAAATGGGCGCTCAAAAGCTGCTTGAGACTTATCAGGTCGCGCTGGACCGGCTTAAAGCGAACTCGAAATAACCATTCAATCCTATAGGGTCGGCCGCCCGCTTGCGGCGGCCGGCTCTATCTCTTAAGGAAGGAGACCCGACATTGAAATTATCCATCCTGGGGCAGATCAAACGCGATCGGATCTTTCTTCTGCTGCTGGCGCCCACCATGATTTTCTACATCATGTTCCGCTATGTGCCCATGTTCGGGATCACCATCTCGTTCATGGATTACAACCTGTTCAAGGGCATCGCGGGGAGCCCATGGGTCGGGCTCAAATATTACAGGATGTTCTTCGAAAATCCCGACGCCAGAATCATTATCAAGAATACGGTGCTCCTCGGTTTTTATAAGCTGCTGTTCGGTTTCCCGGCGCCGATCGTTCTCGCCTTGATGCTGAACGAAGTACGAAGCATGTTATTCAAAAGATTCGTGCAAACGGTGAGCTACATGCCGTATTTTCTGTCCATCGTGGTCGTCGCCAGCATGATCGACATGTTTTTGTCGCCCAGTACCGGTTGGCTGAATCACGCCCTCCAGAGCATGGGATTCCCGGCCGTTAACTTCCTGCAGGAGCCAGGTTGGTTCCGGACGATCTTCGTCAGCTCGGAGATTTGGCAGCAAGTCGGATGGGGCTCGATTATTTATTTGGCGGCCGTCACTACGATCGATCCGCAGCTGTACGAAGCGGCGAGAATGGACGGCGCGGGCAGGCTGAAGCAGATTTGGCACGTCACGCTTCCCGGCCTCGCGACGACGGTCGCCATCATGTTCCTTATGCAGGTCGGCCAGATTCTCGAGATCAGCTTCGAAAAAGTATTCCTGCTGTCCAATGCGGCGACGTACGATACGTCGGATATCATCTCGACCTACGTGTACCGGATCGGCCTTTTGCAAGGGAATTTCAGTTACGGCGCGGCGATCGACCTGTTCATGGGCGTGATCGGATTCGCGCTCGTCTACGTGAGCAACAGGATCAGCCGCAGATTCAGCGAGACCAGCTTATGGTAAAGGGGCGGAAGACGGATTGAAACAACGAACGAGCTTATTTGATATCGTGAATGTCCTGATTCTGGCTCTCTTTGCCTGCACGATGCTGTTTCCTTTTATCCACATGGCGGCCGTATCGTTAAGCTCCGCGGAATTCGTGGTCGGCAATCGGATCAGCATCTGGCCCAAGGGCATCAACTTCGATGCCTTTGCGGCCGTCCTAAGCGACAAGCGAATACTGACCGGGTACAAAAACACGCTCATTTACGTCGTGCTCGGAACGACTTTGTCTCTGATCGTCACGACGATGGGCGCCTACTCCCTATCGAGAAGAAACCTCGTCTTCGGCAAAACGTTCATGCTGATGATCGTGTTCACGATCCTCTTCTCGGGCGGCATGATTCCGACTTATCTCACGGTGCGCAATTATCACCTGCTCGACACGATCTGGGCCATGGTAATACCGAACCTCGTTACAGCCTTCAATCTGATCATTATGCGCACGTTCTTCCAGGGAATCCCGCGGGAATTGGAGGAGTCCGGCAAGATCGACGGATTGTCCGACGCGGGAATCTTGACGCGGATCGTCCTCCCGTTATCCAAGCCCGTGCTGCTCACGGTCATGCTGTTTTACGCGGTTCAAATCTGGGGCAATTTCTTCAGCGCCCTGCTATATCTCCGAAATGCGGACTTGTATCCGCTGCAAGTGATCATTCGGAATATCGTCATGATGGGCGTGATATCGGATATCACGGTCAGCTCCGCCCTCGGAGACAAGAAGGTCGTGCTGGAATCTTTGAAGTACGCGGTCATTCTCGTCGGTACGCTGCCGATCTTACTGTTCTACCCGTTTATCCAGAAGCACTTCATCAAAGGCGCCATGATGGGCTCGGTCAAAGGTTAAGTCGGCCAAGAAGGCCGCCCCCGCTTAATTCAAAAGCGTCCAATCGAACAGCACGCCCATGGCCGAGCTGCGGTTATTCGCGAGCAGGCCGTACGCTTCCGGCGCATCCATCGGCGAATACCGGTGGGTAATGAGCGGCGCGATATCCATGCGGCCCTGGATGAGGTAACGCAGGAAAAGCTCGGACATCGCGGGATGGTCCCAGTCCCTGTAATTTTTGAGGGCATGGATGCCCAGAATCGAGATGGAATCCGATACGACGTTCGGTCCGAGCGTTTGCTGCGAGGGCACCGAGGTATCGCCGAGCAGCACGACGCGGCCGAACGGCTTGACGAGCAAGGTAGCCTGAGCAAGGACGGACGGATGACCGGTGACGTCGAATGCGACGTCGAGCATTTTGCCTCCCGTCGCCGCGCGGATCGCTTCTCTTGCTGCTTCCGCATTCATGGGCAGCGGGCGAATGCCCGGCTTTTTCGGCAGCAGGTTAAGCCGGCTCTCGGCCGGATCGATGGCGTAGATTTCCCGGGCGCCTAACAAATACGCATATTGGCTGGCCAATTGGCCCAGAAGCCCGAGCCCGACGATGCCGACCGTTTCCCCGAGCTGCAGCTCCGCCCGCCGCACGCCAAGCTGCGTCGTCTTGGCCAGGCTCAGCCAGAGTCCCTGCTCGGCGCTGATTTCCTTCGGAAGAAGGTAGGCGTCCCGGGCTTCGATTTTAAAGTATTGCGCATGCGAATGCCCCGCATTGACGCGGTCTCCCGCGCGAATGCCCGTCACGTCCGGACCGACCTCCAGCACCTCGGCGGTCGTTAGATAGCCGGGCCGGAAGGGGTACTTCACCCAATCCGACCAGTTGGTCCCCGCATCGAAGACGCCTCTTAAGCACTGCAGCTCCGTGCCGGTGCTGATGAGCGACGCCACCGACCGGCACAAGATTTCCGTTCGCCCGAGCGCCGGGTCGAGCGGTTCTTTGCGTATCTCGACTTGCTGCGCCTGGGGGAAAACAACGTTCCACGATTCCATTTTACAGCCTCCTCTACCGGGCTTAAGCCGCCCTGATAGATCAATTGTAGCGGGAACCGCCATGCTTATCCTAGCGCCATAATTCAGGGATACTTAACACTTATACAGGTCTGTTTTCGAACAACCGCTTGTACTGACTCGGCGAGATGCCCGCGTATTTCTTGAACAACCGGGTGAAGCTCTGCACGTCCTGGAAGCCGAGGTCGGCGCCGATGTCGGCGACGGTGCGCTCGCCCGTTTCCAGCATGGATTTGGCTTTGGCGATCTTCATCTCCCGGTGGAGCAGAATCGGAGATTTGCCGAACGTCTTCTTGAATTGATTGCTCACGTAAGTCGGATTCATATGCAGTTCTTTGGCCAGCTCGGCGAGCGATAAATTAGCTTCGGGCCGGGTCGCGATCTTAAGCAGCAGGGACAGGAAGCCCGCGGGCGGCAGCTCCGGATTATCGGCGCCAGCTTGGCCGACGGCACTGTCCAGCAGCACGTACAGCAGCTCGAGCGACTTCGCTTTTTGCAGGATCACCTTCGGGAGATGCCCGTCCTCCGGGTTCTGGCATAGCATCAGCTCGTCGAACGCGTCCTCGAACCGGCGATGGTCGCGCAGCGGATAAATAAACGGGATCCGCAAGAAAGGCAGCACGTCGATCGCGTTCTGGATCCGGTACGTAAAATGCCACCAGAGAAACTCCGTCTCCTCGTCCGTGTCTTTGTATTGGTCATGTTCAAGGAGCGGTGGAATAAAAATGACGGTGCCCGGCGGAATGTCGTATACGCGGTCCTCGACTCTGAGCTTGGCCGATCCGCTGCGGACGTAGGTCATCATATAGTAATCGTGAATGACGCGGTTGCGGTAGTTGATCGCGCGCAGACGGTGATTGTCGAACTTCAGTACCGTCAGCTCGGCGGCCGCCAGCAGGGAACGAAGCGGATTATCCTTCATCATGGAACCTCGCCCGGTATTGGGATGGGGTCTCGCGGTAATATTTTTTGAAAATCCGGCTGAAGTAGAGCTGGTCCTCGAAGCCTGCCAGGCCGGAGATTTGCTTGATATTCATGTTGGTCCGCTTCATGAGCTCGCAGGCCCGCTGCAGCCGAAACCGGAGAATGTATTGCTGCGGCGTCGTGGACGTGATGCGTTTGAACAACGCCGTAAATCGGTCGGTGCTTAGGTGGGAAAGCTCGGCCAATCGGCCGACGTAAATCTCTTCGGCGTAATGATCGTGAATGTACTTGATCGATTCATAGATTTCGTTGCGCATGGGTGCCGATTCGAAGCCGCCGTCCCTGGCATTCTGCCTGGCGATCATCGAAAACAGATAGGATAGGAGGGAAGAGGAGGCCAGCTCGTAGCCGGGTTTCTTGTCTCGTACTTCCTCCATCATCGCCTCGAACAGCTCGACCGTGCGGTCGTCCGCGCCCGCTTGAATCGATTGGTCTTCCAGCAGTCCCGCCCGATGCAGAAGCTCCTCCGCGCCGTAGCCCGTGAAGTGGACCCAATACGCGAAAAATTCCTGTTCCCGATCGTGGCCGTAATATTGCTCTTCGAAGGGACGGAGCAGGAAGAAGCTGCCGGGCGCGAGGATCCGCCGCTGTCCGCGAAGACGAACGGTCATCGGGCCGGCATGGTTGTAGGAAAGGTAAAAATCCTTACGCCCGAGTCTCCGGTGCGTCATCCGGAAGAACGATTCGAACTTGTAATAGCCGACCGAATTGATCAGCAGATAATGTCCCGGATCGTTGAAGCCCTTATCGTCGTCGTCGGGCAGCCGGTAGAAGCTTTCGAACTCCACGTCTTCGCCCCGCCTTCGGAACGCCCTCGCGGGCCATTTGGCTTAACTGTATCATAAACGCGGGAAAAATCCATATTTTCACGGATAAATGGCATATGACTCCCAGGGGGGCGAACGTATACTCGGAGGGTAAGCACATTGAAGCGGGAGGCCGTCCGAATGACGATTGCGCTTGGACTGGAATACGAGAGCTATAAATATGTACTTGGCGTTCTGCATAAATTTACGGTGCCTTTCGACGAGCCGAAGGACATTCGGCTGACGGTCGGGAAAAACGACAGGGCGGCCGCGCAGCTGCTCCTCTATTCCGAGGATGAGATGCTCGTCGGCGTGAACGGAGAAGCCGCTTTTTACGAGCGCGGGCCGATCGACGTTTTCCGCGTAAGCGTGGATGTGCCCGGCTTGACCCATGGACGCGTCCAGGCAAAGCTGATCGGATTGGTTGAGGACGACGATCGGCAGCTCAAGTCGGACATGATCCTGGAACAAGGCGTCATCCATGTGGAGAAGAAAAGGGTACAGCCTGTATGGGTCGAGGTGGAGATCGATGCGGATGCGAAGCCCGGCGTATATCGCCCTCGTATCTCCGTCTACCGTCACCGGATGTTCGAGGACGAGACGCTCGCAGGGACGCTCGAATTCGAGATCAAGGTGCTGGACGTGGAGCTGCCCCGGGCGTCCGATTATACGTTTTATTTGGATCTCTGGCAGCACAACGCCAACATCGCGCGCAAATACGACGTCAAGCTGTGGAGCGACCGGCACTTCGACATTATGGAGGGTTACGTCGCCTCGCTGGCGGAGCTCGGCCAAAAAGCCGCCACCGTGGTCGTATCCGAGGTCCCGTGGTCGGGACAAGGCTCCGCGTTCGACCGGGTCGATCCGGCGAATATGTTCGAGTACAGCATCGTGAACGTCGCGCGGCGCGCGGACGGGGAGTGGGCATACGATTTCGGGTCGTTGAACCGGTACGTGGAACTGTGCGAGAAGCATGGCATCGACAGCGAGATCGAAGTGTTCGGGCTGCTGAATATATGGGTCATCGAGGAAGCGGGCTACGGCCGGGTCATTCCGGACCTTGACGACGCCGTCCGCGTCCGGTATTTCGACGAGCGCAGCGGTACGTACAAATACATCAAAGACAAGGGCGAGCTCGCGCGGTACGTGTCCGCTTTAGAGAAAAATTTCATCGATAAAGGCTGGATCGGCAAGGTGCGAATTCTGGCGGACGAGCCGGCGGATCTCGAGCGGTTCCGCGGCCGCTTGAGCGCGCTCCGGGAGATGGCGCCCTCCTTCCGGTACAAAGTCGCGATCAACCATGCGGAGTTTATCAAGGAAGAAGGGTTGCTCGACCATGTGCCGAGCCTGGATTGCGTAGCCGACGAGTACGACGAGCTGATGGCTTTGAAGCAGGGGAAAGACGGAAAAACGCTATTCTACGTCGCCTGCGAACAGATGCACGTCAATACGTTCATCGCCTCCCATCTGCTGGAGAGCAGGCTGCTCCCATGGCTGGCATGGCAATTCCGCCTGGACGGCTTCCTGCGTTGGAATTATACGGTGTGGCCGAACGATCCGCTGAACAAGATCTCGTACCACTATCCGTTTTTCCCGGCAGGCGACACCAACTTCGTCTATCCGGGTCGGGACGGGACGCCAATGCTGTCCTTGCGGTACAAGCTGCTGCAAAAAGGCATTCGCGATTTCGAGCTGCTCGCGCGTTATGTCCGCGAGGGCGGCGACCGGCAGCAGCTCGAGCAGCGTATGCGCCAAGTGTTCCTGTGGAGCGATAAAAAGGAGCTGCACAGGCACTCGCGCAAGCGGAAGGAAGAGCTGTTCTCGCTGAACGACGGGCATTTCGAGGAGATCATCGCCGGCGTGCTGGAGGCGCTTGCTGGCGCGGGCGTCGGCGTGGCCGGGGAAGCTTAATATGACGTTCGGCAAAGCCCCCGTCAGCTGTAGCTGAGCGGGGGCTTTGCATGGCTACAGTTGCTGCTAGGATGCAACGTCCGCGCCGATTGCGCGCCTAGGCAGCGACTAGACGCGCCCGCCAGCGATTGCACGCATCAGCCGACGACTTCTGCTGCCTGACATTAGAGGTGGTGGACACAGGATCCGCTATTTGCATTCAAATCGCCGATTCGGTTCGCGGGCGGACCCAGGATCCGCTATTGCCTTGAATATCGGCCGTTTGGACTCTTATTCGGCTAAATAACGTCCCTCCAGTCCGCAAACATCGCAAATGACCGCTATTTCACGAAATAGCGTCTCCTGTGTCCGCTTGCGTTCTCACACGAATCGCGATTCCACCTACAACTAACTTTGAGTAGATATAACCACGTGCGAGCGGACCCAGGATCCGCTATTTGCGCTCAAATCGCCGATTCCAGTTCGCTGGCGTACCCAGGATCCGCTATTGCCTTGAATATCGGCCGTTTGGACTCTTATTCGGCTAAATAACGTCTCTCCAGTCCGCAAACATCGCAAATGACCGCTATTTCACGAAATAGCGTCTCCTGTGTCCGCTCGCGTTCCCACACAAATCCATATCTCTTCACTCAACCTCGTGGTTTCAAAGCGGCATCTTGGGATGTACGTTATATTGTATAGTGGACTGAGAAGACTAGGTATGCGATTGTAAGCAATTAAGAGGTGATCCCATTGACGACCAAGCCCGTAGCCCTCTCGTTTTTTCAAAAGCCGACGCTCGAACTGGCCCGGTCGCTGCTCGGAATGCTGCTCGTCAAAGAAACGGAGCTCGGCATCGCGTCGGGATGGATCGTGGAGACGGAAGCGTACGTCGGACCGAGAGACCGGGCCGCGCACAGCTACGGGGGACGAAGGACGCCGCGAACGGAAGTGATGTTCGGTCCGCCAGGTTACGCGTATACGTTCGTCATGCATACCCACTGCCTGTTCAACGTGGTCGGCGGCGAGCCGGGCTGTCCCGAAGCCGTATTGATCAGAGCCGTCGAACCCGTGGAGGGAGAAGCGCTCATGCTCGAACGCCGAGGTCCGTTGAAGAAAATCCACCATCTGACCAGCGGACCGGGCAAGTTGACGAAGGCGCTGGGCATCGGCATCCAGGATTACGGACTGCCGCTGGACAAGCCGCCGCTATTTATCGCGGAGGGAAGGCCCGTGTCGTCCATATCCGCCGGACCGAGGATCGGCATCGATAACAGCGGCGAAGCGAGAGATTACCCGTGGCGGTATTGGGAGACGGGCAATCCGTTTGTATCGAGGATGGGCAAGTGAAGCCGTGAGTCGAGAGGGGAACGCTTTGCGCATGTCGTCTTTCTGTAAACGCTTGCCGCGCAATCGGTCGACCTGATAAACTAAACGTATTCCAAGCCGCAAATCTTGGAGCAGCGGGCTGCTTCGGATAGGCGGCTTTTTCATTTCCAACGCGGCTGAGGCGGAGGTTGACGACGATGGGCAAGACCAAGCATTCGGGGCGGACGAAGCTGCCGGGACGTCCGGATCCCAAGCTGTGGGTGAGCAAGATGCCGTTCGGCCTGGGCAGGCAGAAGCCGCATCATATCCGCGACACGATGAAGGTCGTCTGGGACAATCGCGACAATCTGCCTTACGCATACAGAATCTTGACGCAGGGCGTCTGCGACGGATGCGCGCTCGGCGTGTCCGGCCTCTACGATCAGACGCTGATGGGCCCGCATCTGTGCACGACCCGGCTGAACGTGCTGCGGCTGAACACGATGGGGCCGATCAAGCCGGACGTTTTGCATGCCGATATCGACGAGCTCGGGCAGATGAATAGCGCGCAGCTGCGAAAATTAGGGCGAATCCCTTACCCGCTCGTACGCGAGAAAGGCGAACGCGCCTTCCGGCGCGCATCGTGGGACGAAGCGCTGGACCGGATCGCCGGCCGTATCCGCGGCGTGGATCCGAAGCAGCTGGCCTTTTACCTGACCGGGCGCGGCATTACGAACGAGTCGTACTACGCGGCGGCCAAAGCCGCTCGCCTGATCGGCACGAACAACATCGACAATGCGTCGCGCATCTGCCATTCGCCCTCGAAGACCGCGATGAAGCGGTCGCTCGGCATCGGCGCTTCCAGCTGCAGCTACAAGGATTGGATCGGCACGGACGTGCTCGTGTTCTGGGGAAGCGTAGCTTCGAACAACCAGCCGGTGTCCACCAAGTATATGTACGCCGCCAAGCGCAAAGGCACGAAGATCATCGTGATCAACCCGTACCGGGAGCCGGCGATGGAAGGCTACTGGGTGCCTTCGATTCCCGAGTCCGCGCTGTTCGGCACGAAGCTGGCCGACGACTTTTACCAGGTGAACATCGGCGGCGACATCGCGTTCATGAACGGCGTGATGAAGCACTGGTTCGACATGGAGGACGAACGGCCCGGCTCGGCGATCGATCGCGCATTCGTGAAGGCGCACGCGAACGGTTATGAAGCGCTGCAGGCGCATGTGCGCGGGCAACAATGGGAGGCGCTCGAACGGTCGTCGGGCTTGTCGCGCGAGCGGATGGCCGACTTCGCGAAGCTGCTGGCCGGCTCGCGCAGCGGCGTATTCGTCTGGAGCATGGGGCTCACCCAGCACCGCTTCGGCACGGACAACATCTCGCAGGTCGCCAATCTGGCGCTGCTCCGCGGCTTCGTCGGCAGGGAGCATTGCGGCGTCATGCCGATCCGCGGACATAGCGGGGTCCAAGGCTCCGGCGAAATGGGGGCGGATCCGTTCAGCCTGCCCGGCGGGGACTTCCAACCGGAGCACGCCCGCCGGATCGAGGCGCTATGGGGATTCGAGCTTCCGCGCTGGCAGGGCGATATCGTAGGCGTGTCGCTCGAGAACGCGATGCTGCCCGCCGATCATGAACGCAAGCTCAAGGTGTTCTACACGTCCGGCGGCAACTTCATCGAGACGATGCCGGACCCCGACTTCGTCAGGCGCTGCCTCGAAAACGTCGACGTGCGCGTCCATCAGGATATCGTGCTTAATACCTCTACGCTCGTCGACGCGACGGAGGAGGTGTGGGTGCTGCCCGCCATGACCCGGTACGAACAGCCGGGCGGCGGTACGTCCACCTCGACGGAACGGATAGTGTATTTCTCGCCGGAGATCGAAGGTCCGCGCATCGGGGAAGCCCGGTCCGAGTGGGAGATCTACTTCGATCTGGCTGCACGCGTTAGGCCGGAGCGCCGCGATGCCGTCGACTTCGCCGATGCGGCTGCCGTCCGCGAGGAGATCGCGAAGGCCGCGCCCAACTACGACGGCATTCAGCATTTGCGGGGTCGCGGCGACGTCTTCCAATGGGGTGGCGCCTGGCTGTGCGAGGGGGGCGAGTTCCCGACGCCGGACGGCAAGGGCAGGCTTCTGCCGATCGAGCTTCCGGAGCTTCGCAAGCCCGAAGGCCGGTTTTACGCGACGACGCGCCGCGGCAAGCAGTTCAATTCGATGGTGTACGGCGACCTCGACCCGTTTAACGGCGCCGGACGGTACGACGTGCTGATGAACGCGGCCGACGCGGCGGGGCTCGGCATTCGGGAGGGAGACGCCGTCGTCGTCTATAACCGGCACGGCGTATTTCACGGCAGGTTCAAAGCGGCAGCGATGGCCGCGGGCAATCTCGAGCTGTACTGGCCGGAAGGCAATATGCTGTTTCCCAAAGGCGTCTACGAGCCCCAAGCGGGCATTCCCGAATACAACGCGGCGGTCGTCGTGGAAAAGGCGGAGACGTATCATGCGCTGAAGGATACGCGGTACGTGGAGAAGCGAATCGAGGAACTGGACATCGGCATGCCGGAATAATCGCAAGGGGAGGTAGGGGATGGAACGAACTTCGATCGTAAAATGGACCGCGACGAAAGTGAACGGGGGAATCGTCTCGGAGCGGGAAGAGGACGTGGCGGCCGAATATCCCCTCACGTTGATCGTCGACGGCGAGGAATTCGCGACCTTGGTCTGCTCGCCCGGCGACCTGACCGATCTGGCCGTCGGCTTTCTCGGCTCTGAGGGGGTCATTCGCGTTCGCGAAGATATCAAGGCGATGACGCTGGACGTTCAAGGCGGCTTTGCCCGCGTCGAGCTCGTTCGTCCGCAATCCACAGCCAAGGACTTCTACTCGAAGCGCATGATCGGCTCCTGCTGCGGCAAAAGCCGGCAGTTTTATTTCCAGAACGACGCCCGTACGGCCAAAACGCTGACCGGCGGACTGCGGATCCCGGCCGAGCGCTGCTTCGAGTGGATGTCCGGTCTGCAGGCGGCTTCGGCCGAGTTCGCGGCGACGGGCGGCGTGCACAACGCCGCCTTGATCGACGAATCGGGAGCGGCGGAGACGCGGGCGGACATCGGCCGGCACAACGCGCTCGACAAGCTGTTCGGCCACTGCATCCGGCATCGTATATCCGCTAGAGAGCGGGCCATCGTATTCAGCGGCCGCCTCTCCTCCGAGGTCGTCCTGAAGGCCGCCAAGATCGGCTGCCCGCTGCTGCTGTCCAAGTCCGCGCCGACGGATCTTGCTCTCCGGTTGGCCGACGACCTCGGCATCACCTGCGTGGGCTTCATCCGCGCGGATTCGCTGAACGTGTACACGCATCATGACCGGATTATAATGACGTGAGCCGGCAGCTCTCGGCGCGATCCGTCAGATCAGCCCTTGCTCCTTCAGCCATTGCTCCGCCACGGCACGCGGCTCCTTGCGCTCCAGGTCGACCTTCCCGTTCAGCGCGGACATCGTCGCGTCGTCGATTTTGCCGGCGAGCAGGTTCAGCGTCTCTTCCAATTCGGGATGCGCCTTCAGCGTGTCGTCGCGAATGACGACGGCGGCATAGTACGGCGGGAAAAATTGCTTGTCGTCCTTGAGCGTCTTCAGTTTGAACGCCTGGATGCGCCCGTCCGTCGAGAAGGCGTCGTTGACGTCGGTCGTGCCTTCCTTGACCGCGCCGTACGTCAAGCCCGGGTCGAGCCCGGTCACCTTTTTGAATTGCATGCCGTAGGCGGCCTGCAACCCCTTTAAGCCATCCTCCCGCTCCAAAAATTCATGCGTTGCGCCAAGCGTCAGCTCGGACGATCGCGCGGCCAGCTGGGACATCGTGTCGATGCCGAGACGCGCGGCGGCGTCGGCCCGCATGGACAACGTATACGTATTGTTGAATCCGAACGGCGGCAGCCAGGTGATGCCGAACCGCGTTTCGTAGGTTTCCTTTACCTTGTCGTACGTGGCCTGCGGATCTCCTCCGATCGGCGCCTCGCCCAATACCGAGGACCAGCCCGTTCCCGTATACTCCGGATACAGGTCGATGCTGCCGCTCGTGAGGGCGCTGTGGGTCACCTGGGAGCCGCCGAGAAACGGCTTGCGCACGACCTTCAGATCGGTCTTGGCCTCGATCAAGGAAGACAGCATATGGACGAGAATGTCCTGCTCGGTGAAATTTTTGCCGCCCACGGTAATTGTCTTGCCGCCTCCGCCCCCGCCGAATCCGAGCCCGCCGCGTCCCAGCAAGCTTGTCGCGATCGCCGCGACGAGCAGGATGCCGAGCGCGATCTCGACGACCCGCACGAAGCGATTCGTCCGTTTGCGGCCGACCGGCCTTAAGCCGGGCGGCGTGACCGCCCGCTCCATCCGTTCCAGCAAAAAGTCGAGCAGAAGCGCGAGCAGGGCGGCGGGAATCGTGCCCGCCAGGATCAGCTCGGTATTGACCGTCGAGATGCCGCGGAAAATGAGATCGCCGAGACCGCCGGCCCCGACCAGCGAGGCCAGCGTGGCGACGCCGATGACCATGACCGTCGCGGTGCGGATCCCCGCCATAATGACGTTCAGCGCCAGCGGCAGCTCGATGCGCCACATCACCTGCATGCTCGTCATGCCCATGCCGATGCCGGCTTCTTTGATCGGCTTTTCCACGTTCATGATGCCCGTATACGTATTGCGCAGGATCGGCAGCAGGGCGTACACCGTCAGCGCGATGATGGCCGGCACCCGGCCGATGCCGACGAGCGGGATCATGAAGCCGAGCAGCGCGAGGCTCGGGATCGTCTGGAACAGCGATGTCAGCCCGATGACGGGAGAGGCGAGCCGCCTGAAGCGCGTCAAGGCGAGTCCCGCAGGAACCGAGATCAGGATGGCGATGAACAGCGCGATAAACGAGATTTGCAGATGCTCGAGCGTGCCGCGTACGATGTCGTCGCGTCGGTTGATGAATACGTCCCAAAGATTCATGGCGGCCTCCGTTCAGATCTGCTTCAGCAGGGCGTCGATCAGGCTGGAATTGGTCACGAGGCCCGCGATCTGGCCGTTCGGGTGGACCACGGGCAGGTAGCTCATGCCGTGCTGCTTCATGACGTCCACCGCATCCCCGACGCTGGAGCCGACGACGACGTTGGGGATGTCGGTCCGCATGATTTCCTGCAGCGTCAGCTCCTCGTTCCGGTAATTTTCCTCGAGCGCTTCTCTCGATACGACGCCCTGCAGCACGCGATTTTTATCCAGGACGAGCAAGCCGTTGACGCGATGCTGCTTCATGAGCTTCGCTCCGTGCGCAAGCCCGCGGGACTGGTACACCGTCACGGGGTTCCACAGCATGACATCCTCCACCGACAAGTGCTCGGAGGCTTCGTTCAGCCGGCCTTCGCCGATGAAGCTGCGGACGAAGTCGTCTTTAGGCCGCCGCAGGATGCGCTCCGGCGTATCGGCCTGGACGATCTCGCCGCCCTTCATCAGGACGATCCGGTCCGCGATCTTGAGCGCCTCGTCCATGTCGTGGGAGACGAAGACGATCGTTTTCTTCACGGTCTCCTGCAGCCGGATCAGCTCGTCCTGCAGCTGCTCGCGGCTGATCGGATCGAGCGCGCTGAACGGCTCGTCCATCAGGATGATGGAAGGTTCCGCCGCCATCGCCCGGATAACGCCGATCCGCTGCTGCTGGCCGCCGCTCAGCTCGGACGGATACCGGTCGCGGTACTGATCGGGGTCGAGGCCGACCATTTCCATCAGCTCGTCGATTCGGCGTTCGTACGCCTTTTTGTCCATCCGCTTGAGCCGCGGCACGATCGCGACGTTATCCTTGATCGTCATATGCGGGAACAGTCCGATATGCTGGATGACATAGCCGATCTCCCGCCTAAGCCGGACGGGATTGATCTTGGAGATGTCTTTGCCGTCGATGAAGATCCGTCCGCTCGTCGGCTCCACGAGCCGGTTGATCATCTTCATCGTCGTGGATTTGCCGCATCCGCTCGGTCCGATCAACGTAATGAGCTCGCCTTCCCCGATCTCGAGGTTGATGCCCTTCAAGGCGCTTGTGCCGTCCGGATACTTCTTCGTGATGCCTTCAAATTGGATCAAGCGCGTTCGCTCCCCGCAGTTTGCCCGTCCAAGCGAGCGATAGTGCGGATAGTATGTCCATTTCTTGCAGAAATAACTGGGACATGCACAGCATGCATCGACAAGTGCGTACGTGAGCGAGGTCATGCGTCGAAATAGCGCAATTTTGGGCTATGGCGAAGATGAGTATGTGCAAGTGAGGAGCGACGCAACGAAAATAGCGCAATTTAGCGCTAGGGCGGAGACAAGTGTCTGCAAGCGAGGGGCCATGCATCGAAAATAGCGCAATTTAGCGCTATGGCGGTGCGATGAAGGAGGCGAGGGTGTGTTAGAGCGACGCGGCTTGGGGAAGTGAGTGTATGGTCGAAGGAGCATGGAGTCGAGCGCTATCCTGCAAAAGCGCATCATCCTAGGCGGTGATCGAGGGTTTAGACGATCTATCGTGCAAAAGTACACGATAGATCGTCCCTTTCAACGAGAACCCCGATGTTTCGGGTCAAAATCCTGCACTTTTGCACGATAGACGAGAGGACGAACGAGCGAGGCTACCCATCCTGCACTTTTGCGCGATAGACGAACGGACTTATAATCGATCGGACTAGCGCGTATGAATGGCTTTCTCTTATGGCTCTTCGCGAACCCAAACCTGCATTTCGCCCGGCTCGCGGTTGCCCCACAGCGTATAGGGAACGGCCACGATCCGGCTCGGCGTCCGCACCGGCGGATCGCTGCGGTACAGTGCGCCGCCGGCGTTCGCCGGCTCTTCGAGCCGCAGCCCCTCGGTTTCAATTAGAATGGCGCCGGCCAGGCGTCCTTCGCCGGCCACCTCGCGGAGCTCGGATTCCGCGCGAATCGCCAAGGCGGCCAGCGGTGCGCCATTGTCGGCTTCCTCCAGGCAATAGACGAGCGGGCCGCGCTGCAGCGCGACGCGGCCCGCGTTCGCGCGCACTTCGGCGGCGGCGTAGATTCGCCGAGGCCGCATGTCCAGCTTCATGCCGAATTCGTCGCCAGCCTGCCAATCCCGTCGCAAGTAAGCATAACCGTCCCGAATCTCCGGCGTTGCCGGCTCCCCGTTCAAGGTGAACGAGGTAGCCCCGGACCAAGCGGGCACCCGCACGGCGAGCGTGAAGTCTCCCGTGCCTTCAGCTTCGGTGACGGTCAGGCCAACCTGGCCCGCCCACGGCAGCCCGCTCGCCATTCGCACGGCAATCTGCCGCCCGGCGAGCGTCAGCTTCGCTTCGGCGCCGATATGGAGATGCGAATAAAGCGTGTCTTCGGAGGCGGCGAAGGCGTAATGGCCGAGCGACGAGAGCAAGCGCGCGACGTTAGGCGGGCAGCAGGCGCAGCCGTACCATTTTTGCCGGACGGCTTTCACGTGGTGCTTGCCGGGATTGCCCTCGCTCGCAGCGGGCCACACTTCCATCGGATTGACGTAGAAAAAGTGCTTGCCGTCCGTCGCCATGCCCGCCGTGACCGTATTGTACAGCGCGCGCTCGAGCACGTCGCCGTACTCGCCCTTGACCTCGCTTTGCAGCATGCGCTGCGCGAACATCACCAGGCCGATCGACGCGCAGGTCTCCGAATAGTTCGTGTCGTTGGGCAGGTCGTAATCGAACGTGAAAGCCTCGCCGTGGTGCGTGGAGCCGATGCTTCCGTTGACGTACATCTGTTTGCGGACCGTATTGTCCCACAACCGCCTGCAGGCGGCGAGCAGGCTCCCGTCGCCGCTTCTGACCGCCAGATCCGCCATCGCGGCATACATATACATCGCGCGCACGGCATGGCCGGTCGCGACCTCCTGCTCGCGGACGGGCTTGTCCGCCTGATGGTAAGACAGCGACGGCGGCGTTTTCTGCACGACGCCGGGCGTCCACGCCGAAGTGCGGCCGCGCGCTTCCCATTCTTGGTGGAAGAAGCTGGGCTGCCGGCCGCGCTCGTCGATGAAGAAGCCGGCCAAGTCCAGGTACCGCCTTTCGCCGGTCGCTTCGTACAGCTTGACCAGCGCCAACTCGATCTCCTGGTGGCCGTCGTAGCCCCGAATCTGGCCGGGTCGGTCTCCGAACGTCGCGTCAATATGATCGGCCAGTCGGCAGGCGACGTCGAGCAGCGCTTTTTTGCCCGTCGCGTCGGCGTAGGCGACCGCGGCTTCGATGAGGTGGCCGGCCGAATACAGCTCATGGCAGTCCGTCAGGTTCGTCCATCGCTTGCCCGGTTCGGCTACGGTGAAGTACGTGTTCAGGTAGCCGTCCTCTTGTTGGGCGGCCGCGACGAGCGAGATCGCCTCGTCCGCGACCCGCTCCAGATCGGCGTCGGGCGCCGCGGCCAGCGCGTAGCCGACGGCTTCCAGCCATTTATACAAATCCGTATCCTGAAAGAAGAAGCCGCCGAACGCGCCTTCCTCCATGCCCGCGGCGATGCGAAAATTCCGGATCGCATGGCTCGGCTCCGCATCGGCGACGCGGTCGTTCAGCGCTTCCCATTGATAGGGAATGACCGTATCGCGCACGAGTTTGACATAGGGGGACCAATAATCGTCCTTTATACTGACATTTTTAAGCTCGAGAGGGCGGGGGAAAACAGTCTGATCTTGAAGAGCCAATTTGTTCACGCTCCATCCTGTGAATTGTGATCCAATCTTGCCGCGCATCGTATCGCGATTCGCTGCTACCCTATTTTAAGGCAGTTCAGGCTCCCTTGTCGGTAGTCGATCAAGTATAATAGGTGTCAAAAACTGACCTCAAATCGAGAGGCGGGGGAGAGGGGCGAGCGGCATGCTGCCTTTATACTTGCACGAGCCGTACCGACTGCAAATGGGCGGACATTTCCTGTCGGACGAGACTTGGTCGCATATGGACCGCACGATCGCGGACTATGAATTGATCGTCGGCGTTTCTGGCGTCGTCTTCATGGAGACGGGCGGAAGCATGTACGAGGTGCGGGCAGGAGACGTTCTGTTCCTCATGCCCGGGGAGCGCCATCGCGGCTATCGGCTTTCTACGCCGGGCGTTTCTTTTTATTGGTTCCACTTTTTCGTTCCCGAAGCCGGGGAAGAGGCGCCTGCGGGTCAGATGCCGCGCTACGCGAGCTGCCCGAACCCGAGCCGCGTGCATATTTTGGCGCGTCAGCTGCTTCATGCGGCCAACGGCGGTTACCGCATTCGGGGGGCGGGAGATTACTTTTTGACGTGCCTGTTGATCGAACTCGCCGACCAGCTGCAGGATTCGGACGGCAGGCCGGCGCTGGACGCCCAGCTCTACGAGCTGCTCGCGTGGACGCGCCTTCATGCGCTGGACCCGGACATTACGGTCGGCCGGATCGCCGACCACGTCGGATACAACAAAGACTACCTGTCCCGCATGTTCAAGCGGCGATTCGGAGCGGGTCTGCTCGAATACATTCACGGCCTGAAGCTGGATGCCGCGAAGGAGCTGCTGGCGAGCGGGAAGCTCGGGGTCAAGGAAATCGCGGGCCGCGTCGGCTTCGGCGACGACAAGCAGTTCGCCAAGTGGTTCAAGCGGCTCGCCGGCGTGACGCCGACCGCCTATCGTCAGGCGTTCGGGGGCACCCGCCTCAACAATCGTTAAGACCGCGGCTGCCGCCGTTGCATTAAAAAAGCCGCATGCTTCGCGGCGGTTTTTCTTTAGGGATTCGGTTTCTTTTCAGCGGCCTCGCCCGTTCTGGATCCGATCAGGTAGCCGATGATCGTCGACTCGACCGGGAGCACCACGAGCGTCCACAGGTCCTTCAAGCCGAAGTCCGAAGACCGGTTCCGCTCGGGGACGAGCGTGTAGACGAGCGCGATGAGCAGCACGCCGAGCGCGATCGTGCCGACGATGTAAAGCCGGACGTTTTCCCCCGAACCGAAAAATCGCCCCAAAAATCCAAGCTCGGCTTTGCGTTTCTCGCTCTCGGCGTTCGCCGCGATGATCTTGCTGGCGACCTTCGGATCTTGAATCTCGATCTTGTTCATGGACCCTGGACCCCCTCGCCGGCGAAAAACGTAAACGACAGCACCCATGCCGTCGCTTCGTAATTGATCGTCACTTCGTAGCTCAGGGACAGCCTGCGATTGTTCAATACGCCAAGATGGATCATGTCGTCGTTGCCCGTCGGCTTGCCTCTCGGGAAGTTGATGCAGGCGATTCGGACTTTATTGTGCTGCACGAGCCGGATGTCCGTCTCGAAGTCGTCCCGTTCGGGCTCGTTTTCGACGCAAAACAAAAACGTCAGCGGATCGTTTTCCTCGGACAACGTGATCTCGATCGGATTCATCTTGTAGGCGAATACCCTGCCGTGATAGACGACCTCGAAGCCGCCGGAATGAATTCGCATGCGCATGTCCCCCGTCTCTAGATAGACTCGCAGATATTTTATTGTACGAGCAGGGGGACGGTCATATGTTCATTTCGATCGCCTTGAACGGACAAAATAACGGCCGCCCGGATCGTCAGATCAGTCGGGCGGCCGCTTCGAACGGCCGGGATGCGCTTATGAACGTTTGCGGCCAAGCGTGACGATCTCGCAAGGACGTACGTCCACGCGGAGGACGCCGTCCTCGTCGGGCGCGAGCTTGCCGAGCTCCTCTTCCAGCACGTTGCTCAAGAACCATTCCGAATCCGCGTCCGCTTGCAGCGCAAGCGTTGCAGGCGCGCCGCTCATGTTGAACCAGCGGTAGAAGCAATCCTCTCCCTGGATGCCGCGTTTGACGGCGCTTAGCGCCAGACGCTCGCCCGTCCAGGAGAGCAGGCTATAAGCGGCAGGTAACGAACCGGCATGAGGGTCCGTCTGAACGGCGAGCCAGGGCACTTGGAAGGCGTACGCTTCCTGCGCGGCCGCAAAGCGTTCATCGGCGCCGCCGTAAGGGATGATCGCGAGCTCCGCTTCTTGCGCGCCGAGGCACTGCGCCTCAGGCGTGGGAAACACGCCCCAGTCGCCAAGCTCTCCGACCGCCCGGAGGAGCGTCACGGCGATCGTGCCGCGGCCGTCTCGTAGCACCTCGTACTCGTTCAATCCGACGTTGGCTACGGCCAATCCGCGATTGCCGTAGTCCAGGGCGGCGAACGTCTGTTGGTGCTGCGCGTTGTCCGGATTGCGCCATTCGGCGGCGGGCTCGTTCGAACGTTTGGCGATCTCGTAGACCGAGTCGGCATAGTGGACGCCGGACGTCGCCGCATCGGTGGGGAACCGCATGCGAAGGCGGTGATCCTTGGCGTGATTATCGTAGCGAACCTTCAATTTCACGGCTTTGACGCCGCGTTCCACGGTGACGAGCGTCGTGATGACGAGCGGCACGGTTCGCATGGACCTCCCGGCCTTGCGGTCCGGCAGGTACGTCGCCGTCGCGCGCTCGCGCTGCAGCCGCTCATCGGCCTCGGCGGGAATCTCCCAGCGATGGACGATCTCGACCGTCGTGCGCCAAGCGGTACGCGAGACGAGCCGCGTCTCGGCCTTCAGCGCTTCCGTCGTGAGCGTCTTGCGGCCGCCATCCTGGACGTAGACATATTCGTTGCCGATATCGCCCGAATTTTCGAAGACGCCGAGGTCGCGATAGGTCTCTCCGGTTTCTTTGTCCGTCAGCGACAAGCTCCCGTTAGGCCCGACGACGACGGCGATATATTCATTTTTCAGCGAGAGATCGGATGGGGCCGCGGCAACGGCTTCCGTCATCTCGACCGCCGCCGCGACCGGCGCCGCGACGGCTGGATCCGCGTCTTCCTCGCGACGCCATGCATACGTCCGGTAGCCGTTGGAAGGAACGCTGTCCGCGCCGAAGGTGACGCGGATCCGTCTGGCCATGTACGGCTGCCTGAACTTGTCGTCCGGCAGCTCGTAGCCGAACCGGACGCCGAGGTCTTCGATCTCGGCATCCACGGGCCGCCCCTCGTGGTCGACGACGGCGCCGGCGTCGACCCGGATGAGCTCCATGGCCGCGTAGGCTTTGTCCGGTCCGATGTCCGTGGACGCGCGGCGCGCGACGTCGAGCTCGACGGACACGGTGCCGGACCGCGCGGCGCCGGCGAAGTTGAACAAGACGAACGGGACGTGCTTATCGCCCCCGTACCGGGACGTATCGATGCGCGAGGCGATGTAGGCGACGCTCCGCTCCACGATCGGCTCCGCCATATGCCGGCTTTTGGCGAAGCGGGTCATCATCTCCGTGTGAACCTCGTCCACGCTGCAGCCGCAGATGCTGTCGTGCGGATGGTTTTGCATGAGCGTCTTCCAGGCATGGACGAGCAGCGGCGTCGGATGAGGCATGCCCAGCGATGCGGCGAAGGCGGCTGAAGGCTCCGCGAGTTTTTCAAGCAGAATCTGCCCTTTAGCGTTGGCCTGCTTAATATATACGCGGCTGGAGGCGGTGTTCGCCAGCGTGAACCAGCCGTCCGTGCGTTGGCTGCGCAGCTCGCCTTCGACGACGGTCAACTCGCGGTCGGAGGCGCGCTCTACGGCCGCTACGTACGTGGCCAGGTCGCTATGCACGAATTCATAGCCGGGATACAGGTTCCGGGCCGTGCGGAGCGCCGCGGGCAGGTCGCTCTGCACGGGCTGATGATCGCACCCGTTCATGAACAGCAGCTGCGGCGTGGAAGCGAAGCGTTCCGCGTCCGCTAGCTTGGAATCCCAGTATGCGCGGGCTGCTTCGGGATCGACCGGGATCTCCATGCCGTTGTTGTACCAATTGGCGAACAGGATGCCGAGCACCTCCGACCCGTCGGGCGAGCGCCAGATCATCTCGGAAAAAGGCGATTCGTAGGCCGCTGATTCAGAGACGGAATTATTGAAGCCAGTTGGCTTGACGCCGCGTCCGAAGATCGCGTTGGCGATGCCGGCCTGACGCATGAGCTGGGGCGCCTGCCCCATATTGCCGAAGGAGTCTGGGAAATAACCGATCTTCGCCACTGGGCCGTAGCGGGAGGCCTCGCGGTGTCCCACGAGCAGATTGCGTACGTTGGCCTCGCCGCTCGTTAGAAATTCGTCCTGCAGCACGTACCACGGACCGATCGCGATCCGTCCTTCGCGGATGAATCGCGTCAGGCGCTCGCGATTCTCGGGCCTCACCTCGAGGTAGTCGTCCAGAATGATCGTCTGGCCGTCCAGGTGGAAGCTCCGGTATTCGGGATCGCGCTCGAGCGTATCGAGCAGTACGTCCATCAGCTCGATCAGCCTGACGTGATGGCGTTCGTAGGGCATATACCATTCGCGGTCCCAATGCGTGTGAGAGACAATATGCGCGACAGGTTTCTTCATCGCTGCGCACCTCCTATTTAATACGAATATACAAGATGGTGAAAGGTTGTTATAATCGAATCATAGCTTTGCTTTATAAGGTTGTAAACCCGGAAACGCGTCCGTGAACGAATAAAGTTGTATAAAAGTAATAGTGGTGAGGGGGAGGACGCTTGGACCATACGGAGAGCCGTAGCAACAAGCGGACGCCGTTGTACGCCCAGATCGAGTCCTACGTGCGCGACCAGATTCGTTCGGGGAAATGGAAGCCGGGCAAAAGGCTGCCTTCGGAGAACCAGCTCTGCAAGCAGTTCGACGTCAGCAGAATTACGATTCGCGGCGCGATGGACAAGCTGGTGGAGGAAGGCGTCGTTTTTCGCATTCAAGGCAGGGGCAGCTTCGTCGCGGAGGAAGCCGGAAAAGGCGAGCCTGCGAAGTACGCTTTTGGCAAAGAGACTTCAGGAGAACAGGAGCTTCAGGCGGTGGCGGTGATCCTGCCGCGGCTTCAGGGCATGCTGACGACCAGCCTGCTCGCCGGCGTGGAGCGGGCGCTCGAGCCTTCGCGGTTCAGAATGCTGCTGCTCACGACGGACGACTCCCAGGAAAGGGAGGAAGTCAAGCTGCAGGAGGCGCTGCGGACCGGCGCGCGCGGCGTGATCGTCTATCCGGCCGAGGGTCGGACTTACAGCGAAGAGATGCTGCGGCTTACGCTGGACCGATTCCCGATCGTCGTCATCGACCGATACGTGCGCGGCGTGCCGACCCACTGCGTCTGCTCGGACCATATCGCGGGCGCATACGAGGCGACGGAGCATCTCCTGCGTCTCGGCCATCGGCGGATCGGCTTCGTGACGACGCCCTACGAGGGCACGACCAGCCTGGAGGAAAGGCTTGAAGGCTTCCGCCAAGCGCTGAACGACTACGGCGTCGTACTGGACCGCAGCCTCGTGCTGGAGCGGGCGGAGCCGGACGCGATCGCGGATTTTCTCGCAGCCGCCTCGAATGTGACTGCCTTGTTCGCCGTCAACGAGCAAATCGGACAGATTGCGATCCGCGCCGCGGAAGCGGCCGGCATGCGCGTTCCCGAAGATTTGTCCGTCGTCTTCTTCGACGATTACGACCATGCCGACGCCGCCAGGATCCCCCCGACATGCGTGGCGCAGCAAGGCGATACGATCGGTTTTGAAGCCGCGGGCCGTCTGCTGTCGCTATTCGCGAATCCGAATCAGGAGCGGAGCATGGTTCGAATTCCGACGCGGCTTATCGTGCGGGCGTCTACGGCCGCTCCGATGAGCGACCAGCGATAGGATCGAGGTTCGGCAAGGGATTCATTATAAATTCTTGCGGTTTTATTTAAGCCGTCGTCTTTTCGCGCGGTCGATACGCTATGATTAGTTTCTAAAACTCGCGGGAAGTGCAAAGAGGGGAGCCTGACATGAACGGCATCACCGTAAGAGAACAGCTGGAGGCGTTGGCGGAGCCGGGCTATCAAAAGTTCGCTTCGTCGCTCATTCCGAACATCGACAATCTGATGGGCGTCCGCCTGCCGGCGCTGCGGCGAATCGCGATCGCGGCGGCGCGGGGCGACTGGCGGGCATGGCTAGAGGACGTCGGCAGCGAGGCTTTTGAAGAGATCATGCTGCAGGCGATGGTCATGGGGTACGCCGAGATGAACCTTGAGGAGCGGCTTCGGTACGTGGCGGACTTTGTCCCGAAGATCGACAATTGGTCGGTATGCGACCGCTTCTGCCTCGGCATGAAGTTCGCGCGCGACAACCAAGCCCCCGTATGGGCGTTTATTCAGCCGTACCTCAAGTCGGCGCGGGAGTACGACATCCGTTTCGGCGTCGTCATGATGCTCGAGCATTTTATCGACGACGTTTACGTGGACGACATGCTGAAGCTGTTGGACGAAGTCTCGCATGAAGGCTATTACGTGAAAATGGCGGTCGCCTGGGCGGTTTCGATGTGCTACGTGAAGTTCCCCGAACGGACGGAGACCTACCTGGCCGAATGCGCGCTCGACGACTTCACGTTCAACAAATCCCTGCAGAAAATCGTCGAGTCCTACCGGGTGGACGCGGACGCCAAGCAGCGGATCCGCGGGATGAGGCGCAGCGTTAGGGGAAGACGGGAAGCGGCGGATGTGAAGGGGACGAGCGAGCCGCGAGCGTAGAGAGGAAGGCGTGAAACGAGAGCCGCGGCGTGAACGTGATAAGGCACAACGCCTGCACTAGGAGAGGCGATTGGCCATCTGCTGGCTCGATAAGGAGGCAACGCCTGCTATTGGAGAGGCGATTGGCGGTTCGCCAGCTCTATCTGGAGCAACGCCTGCTATTGAAGAGGCGATTGGCGAGTCGCGAGCTCGATCTGGAGCAACGCCTGCTATTGAAGAGGCGATTGGCGATTTGCGAGTTCGATGAGGCGCAACGCCTGCTATTGGAGATGCGATTGGTGATTCGCCGGCTCTATAAGGTGCAACGCCTGCACTAGGAGAGGCGATCAGCGTCCCGCGAGCCGAAAGGGGTGCATCGCCTGCACTAGGAGAGGCGATGAGCGTCGTGCGAGCCGAAAGGGGTGTATCGCCTGCACTAGGAGAGGCGATGAGCGTCGTGCGAGCCGAAAGGGGTGCATCGCCTGCACTAGGAGAGGCGATGAGCGTCGTGGGGGCCGGAAGGGGTGCATCGCCTGCACTAGGAGAGGCGATCAGCGTCGCGCGAGCCGAAAGGGGCGCATCGCCTGCACTACGAGAGGCGATGGCCGTCCCGCGAGCCGGATGGCACCGCGTATCCAACATCAAACAAATACAGCCCCGCCTCCGTCAACCGGAAGCGGGGCTATTTAATATCAAATTAGGCGTCGAGCTCGCCCTCGCGTAGACCCAGCGGCAGCGGCGCCGGCCGCTCGCACGTGCTGTGCATGCGGTAGCGCACGCCTTGCTCGGCCGCGTCGTGGAAGCCGTGCATGGCCTCGAGCACGTGATAGGCCAGCTCGCCGTTCGCGCGATGCGGACGGCCGGTCAGAATCGCCTGCGCCATGTCCGCGGCGCCGAGACCGCGGGCGTTGTTCGCATAGCCGTGCGTCAACGGCAGCTCGGACCAGTCGCCGGATCCGGCGCGGCGAATCCGGATCGGACCGCCGAACGAGTTCGGATCGGGCACCTGCAGCGTGCCGCCGCTGCCGTAGATCTCGATGAAGGGCAGCTGCGCGCCGCCCGGGGCATCGAAGCTCGTCAGAATGGTGCCGATCGGGCCAGCCGCGAATTCCATGATGCCGGCGACGTGGGTCGGCACCTCGACTTCGATCTTCTGGCCGCTCTTCGGCTTGCTCGTGATCGTCCGCTCGGGATACGAGATGCGAGCTGCGCCTGACACGGCGGAGATCGGGCCAAGCAGCGCCACAAGCGCGGTCAGGTAGTACGGACCCATGTCGAACATCGGCCCGCCGCCCGTCTTGTAGTAAAACGCGGGATCCGGATGCCAGCTCTCATGCCCGCCGCCGACCATGAATGCGGTCGCGCCGATCGGCGTGCCGATCCAGCCGTCCTCGATCAGCTTGACGCACGTCTGGATGCCGCCCCCCAGGAACGTATCGGGCGCGCTGCCGACGAGCAGCCCCTTTTGGCGGGCGAGCTCGACGACTTCGCGGGCTTCCTCGCGTTTGACCGCGAAGGGCTTTTCCACGTAGACATGCTTGCCGGCCTGGAGCGCCTGCAGGCACACGGCCGCGTGCGCTTGAGGAATCGTCAGGTTGATGACCATTTGAATATCCGGGTCCGCGAGCAATTCCTCGACGGACAGGCCGCGAATGCCATGCTCTTCGGCCTTCGCTTTGGCTCTGGCGACGTCAAGATCCGCGCAGGCGACGATCTCCATCGAGCCGAAGCGCCCGCCGTTCTGCAGGTAGATGCCGCTAATGTTGCCAGTACCGATAATGCCGACCTTTACTTTGTTCCCCACCGTACCGTTCCCCTCCCGATCTTTTTTCCAAATTAAAGCTGGTTGTCCTGCATGCCCGTATACGCGCCGCTCGCGGCATAGTCGTCCGCGCCGGCGGCCTTGCCCTCCGCGCACCACAGGAAGCCTCGGCGCATCAGCTCGGACACTTCCGGCAGCGCGACGATGTTCGCCTGATGGCCCAGCGAATTGTAGTACACGCGCCCCCGACCCCAGCGCTTCGTCCATACGACCGGCATGTCGACGGCTTTGTTGGGCGAATGCGGTCCCGGGGCGATCGGGAACCGGGTCGTCGCCAACACCTCGATCGCGGGATCGATATGCAGGTAATATTGCTCGGTGCTCACGGTAAAGTCGGACATGCCCGCGACGAGGGGGCTCGAGCTGTGCTTCACGTTAACGACATACTCGGTGCCGTCGTTCCCTGGATGCGCCACCCATTGGCCGCCGGTCATGAACTGCCAGTCGGTGTTCTCGCGGAACGCGTCGCACATGCCGCCATGGCAGCCCGCGAGCCCGGTACCGGCTTGTACGGCTGCGGAAACGTTGTTCACCCATTCCTGCTCGATCTTGCCCATCGTCCAAGCCGGGACGATCAGGTCGAGGCCCATGAGCTTGTCCTTGTCGGCGAACGCCTCGAGCGTGTCCGATACCTCGACCTCGAAGCCTTCGGCCGCGAGCGTCGCGCGGAACAGCTCCGCGACCTCCTTGGGCTGATGGCCGTCCCAGCCGCCCCATACGATCAGCGCTTTTTTAGTCATTTCATATCCCGTCCTTTCGATTGCGATCCTTCAGCAGGAGCGCCTGATGATGAGTTGCGTGGGCAGCAGTACGTCGTCTGCGGCCGGCTTCGAACCGTTTGCTTGATAAACCGCTGCGCCTTCCGCGACTTCTATGCCGCTTAGGACCCGGCTCTCGCCGGACAGCCGCGCCAGTACCGAATCGGCGGCTAGCCGTCCCATTTCGTAAAACGGCACCTCTACCGTCGTCAGCGGCGGATCGGTCAGGCTGGAGGCGTCGGAATTGTCGTAGCCGATGACGGGCAGCCGCTCCGGCACCGCGACGCCGCGTTCGCGCAGCCCCTGGATCGCGCCGATCGCCATCCGGTCGTTCGCGCACAGCAGGCCGTCCAACGCCGCGAGCCGATCGAAGATCGCGCCGGCGGCTTCTTGACCGCTCTTGCGGCTGTAGTTGCCTTCGAACTGAATCGCCGGATCGGGAGACTGGCCGGACTCGGCGAGCGCTTGCCGGTATCCCTCGTAGCGGTCCGCGCTGTTGGAGTAATGCGGCGAGCCGTTCAAAAAGCCGATGCGGCGATGGCCGGCGTCCAGCATATACCGTGTCGCCGCATAAGCGCCCGCCCGGTGATCGGCGCCCACGCAAGGCAGTCCCGCCCGCGCATAGCGCTGGTCGACGACGCAGCAGGGCAATCCTTCGTCGGCGAGGGCAAAGACGGAAGCCGCCTCCTCGGGCAGATCGCTTGCCCCGAGGATCAGGCAGGCGTCGACCCTGCGCGTCCGGTACAGCGACACGTAGTCGTACCGCGCTTGCGGATTGCGATAGAGAAGCAGGAGACCGTAACCGGCCTGATGCAGGACGTCCCCGATGCCGCTCAGAATCTCGGAAAAGTAATAGGTGGAAAACAGCCTGACCTTCGGCACGTGCGGCAGGACGACGCCGATGTTGCCGCTTCTTCCTTTGGCGAAGCCGGAGGCGAGGGCGTTCAATTGGTAGCCGAGCTCGGCAGCGGCAGCGGCCACCTTGCGCCGCGTCTCTTCTTTGATCGGTCCGACGCCGTTCATCACGCGGGACACCGTCGCCTCGGACACGCCGGCCAATTCGGCGACTTCCCTGCGCGTAGCCATGCGTTGCGACTCCTTTCCCGACGCGTTCGCGCGTTATTTCTTTCCTCAAATCCAACAATGTACACGCGTACATTATGCCACCGGCGGGCATCCGAGTCAATCGGATCTTTTTCGGAATCTCAGTTATCGATTTCGATATCTTGCGATTGTACTCCGGAAGCCTTACGAGTGCTCGGGATTGCGGGTATACTTGGGGGGAGGTGATGCAGATGGGCGTCGACAATAGGAATAGAACGTATGCGGGAGATGCGCCGGACGAGGAACAATGGACGGCGATCGTCGGCAATGACGCGGCTTACAACGACCGGTTTCGGTACGCGGTCATGACGACCGGCATCTTTTGCCGTCCCTCGTGCAGATCCAGGGCGCCGAAGCGGGAAAACGTACGGATCTTCGCGGATTCGGAGCCGGCGCTTGGTGCCGGGTACCGTCCGTGCAAGCGGTGCAGGCCGACCGACCGGAAGCTGCCGGACGCGGAGTGGGTCGGTCAAATGACCGCATTCATCGATCGCTGTTATTACGAGCCGATCACCTTGGACCGCCTCGCGGAGCTGTACCGGGGCAGCCCTTATCATTTACATCGTATTTTCAAACGGATCGCGGGCGTCACCCCGGTCGAGTACGTACAGCGCACCCGTATCGCGCGGGCGACCGAGCTGCTCGAGACGACGAGCATGCCGATGGCCGAGATCGCCGATGCCGTGGGTTTCGGCAGCGTTCCTTATTTTATTACCGTATTCAAGCAGAGAACCGGCACGACGCCCAGCGAGTTCAGAAGGCTGGGACGCAGGCCGGCTTACGAGGAGGTATCGGAATGACGGATTCGCAAAAGGGTCAAGTCGTCCGTTGGACGCGAATCGAGTACGGAGAGTGGCGGCTGCATGCGGCGGCGACGGATCGAGGACTTTGCTATATCGGTTCGCCGGACATGCCGTTCGAGCAGCTCGAGGCTTGGACGCAAGCCCGGATGCGGGGAGCGGAGCTCGTCCGGGACGACGCGGGACTGGCGCCGTACGTGCGCGAGCTGACCGAATACTGGGACGGCGACCGGCGTACGTTCGAAGCGCCCGTCGATGCAAGAGGGACCGCGTTCCAGCAGGCCGTATGGCAAGCGCTGCTCGCCATCCCCTACGGCGAGACGCGTTCGTACAGCGAGATCGCAGCCCTCGTCGACAAGCCTTCCGCGATGCGAGCGGTCGGCGCGGCGATCGGGGCCAATCCGGTGCTCGTATGCGTACCCTGTCACCGCGTCGTAGGCAAGAGCGGGGCCATGACCGGCTATCGCGGCGGGCTCGGCATGAAGACGAAGCTGCTCGAGTTAGAGCGGGGCGGTCGGGCTTAACGTTGCGGCGGGTGGCTGTCGGCTATCGGCCCCATCTTGCATTCAGTAGAGCAATCGCCACAGGTAAAACGTCGCGTACGACTCCCAGCCGCGCCAGCCGGCGGACAGCCGCATGATCTCCTCGCGGGACGGCTTGGCGTCGCTGCCCGTCGCATGACGAATCGCATGATGCAGGCCGACGTCGTCGATCGGAAAAGCGTCCTTCATCCGCAGACAGCGCATCAGCACGTAATTCGCGGTCCAAGGACCGATGCCGCGAATGCGGACGAGCGCTTTTTCCGCCTCTCCGTACCCCAGCTCCTTCAGCATCCCTTTGGATACCGCTCCGGCGGCGATCAGCTCCGCGACATGAATCAGATACTCGCATTTTTTGACCGTCAGCTTCAGCGGCAGCAGGTCCTTGACTTCCAAGCCGGCGATGACGCGAGGCTCGGGAAACGTCCAATAAGCGTCGCCGTCGTAGGCGATTTGGCCGCCGTACGCTTCAACGAGACGCGCCTTCAGCGTGTAAGCGAAGGCCAGGTTGATCTGCTGTCCGAGGATGCCCCACGCCATCGCCTCGAACAGATCGGGAATGCCGACCAGGCGCAAGCCTCGATGCGCGGAAGCGGCGGCAGCCAGGAGCGGATCGTCGGCAGCCAGAAGGTAGAAAGGCTCGAGATCCGTGTCCAGATCGAGCCATTCGCGGATATAGGAGATCGCTGCCTCACGGGCGTCCTCGCTCGGAACGCCCCGATCGCTCGCGAAGGCGACGGTCAGCCCGCGGTCGCGATCGGCACCGATCTCGACGATCGGCGTGCCTTCCAGCGGGAGCGCCTTGTAAAGGCGGCCGTCCCGGATGCGGTGAAGGCACTCTTTGGGCGAGCGCGCCAGATAACCCAGATTGGACGAAAAGCGATAATCCTCCGGAACGGAGAGCGTTAACGTCGGTTCGAATGGCATGTTCATCCTCCTCCGTTGCCATTGTAACGCAAAGCCGGGGATTTCGGGATTTCGTTAACTTGCCTTTATACTAGAGTGAAAGTGCCGACCATAGACTGGCCGTGAGCGGCGAGATAGCGCCGAAAAGAGCGCATCGTCGGCCGGGTGCAGGCCCGCGAGCGGCGGATAGCGCCCAAATGCGCGTATCGCCGGCCATAGACTGGCCGTGAGCGGCGAGATAGGGCCGAAAAGAGCGCATCGTCGGCCGGGTGCAGGCCCGCGAGCGGCGGATAGCGCCCAAATGCGCGTATCGCCGGCCATAGACTGGCCGTGAGCGGCGAGATAGCTCCGAAAAGAGTGCATCGTCGGCCGGGTGCAGGCCCACGAGCGGCGGATAGCGCCCAAATGCGCGCATCCTTGGGCCGCCGCACCAATTGCCTCCGTCCAGCCAGGGCAAACGCTTTTTACATCCTTTCCAGCGAGGTGACGCCTGTCGTGAGTCCGCCCAACTTGCAGTACAAAAAGCCCAAGTCGCTGCTTAACCGAGCGTTGGGCTTTCTTGAAGATTATACGCATACGTTGAATCCGTATGGCGGCTGCGCTTTTGGCTGCTCTTATTGCTACGTGAGGGGCATGCCGGTGGCCGCGTTTCGCGAAGAAGCCTGGGGAGCGTGGGTGGATGTCAAGCAGGGAGCGGGCGAGCTGCTGCGACGGGAACTCGTCCGTGCTGCAGCCAAAGGGCCGGTGCGAATCTTTATGTCTTCCAGCACGGATCCGTACCAGCCCGCGGAGCATCGGGAACGAGTCACGCGTTCGCTGCTCGAAGCAATGGCGGATGCGCCGCCGGACTTCCTGTTCGTGCAGACGCGAAGCCCGCTGGTCACGCGCGATATCGACCTGCTGCTGCAAATGGGCCCTCGCGTCCGGGTGAGCATGACGATCGAGACCGACCTGGAGGAGGTTCGCCGCGTCTTCTCCCCGGCCGCGCCGCCGATCGCCGCGCGGCTCAAGGCGCTCGCCCGGCTCAAGGAAGCCGGCGTGCCCGTCCAGGCGGCCGTCGCGCCCGTGCTGCCCAGCAGCGAGCGCTTGCCGGCTCTGCTGCGGCCGGTGACGGACCGCGTCGTCGTCGACGACTTCGAGATGGGAGACGGCAGCGGCGGACGCCGAACGAGAAGACTCGGGCTCGAGCCGCTGTACGCGCAGCTCGGCATGACCGAGTGGCATTCGCCGCATGCGTGGCGAACCGTGTACGAACGGCTTCGAGCGTGCTATCGCGAAGACGAGCTGAAGATCAGCAGATCCGGCTTCGCGCCTTAATCGTTAGCAGATCCGGCTTCGCGCCTTGATTCCCCGCGGATCGGTCCATGCGCCTTGATCGTTAGCCGGGATTGTCGCGTTCTTGTTCACAATGCGAAGACGCGGTTTTTCCCTTCGGCTTTGGCGATCGCGAGCGCCTTCTCGGCGCGGGCGACCAGGTCCGAAGGGTTCCCTTCGCGAACGTCGGTCTCCACGGCGACGCCTACGCTTGCCGTCAGATATTCGCCGACGCCCGGCTGCGGATGCGGGATTTGCAACGAGATGACCGTCTGCCGGAGCTGGTCGGCCAGTCTGTCGACGCGAGCGAGGCCTTCGGACGTAGGCTCTTCCGCCATCGTCAGCACGAACGAAGCGCCGCCGTACCGGGAAATGACAGCTTGTCGCAGATTCCCGACCGCGCTCAGCGATTCGGCGACCCAACGCAAGCAATTGTCGGCGCCTTGATAGCCGAACATGGCGTTGTACGACCGGAAATTATCGAGATCCAGCATGACGATGGCCATCGCCTTGTCGTTATCCGCGCATTGCAGCCAATCTTTGGTCAGATTTTCATCGAAGCAGCGCCTGTTCGGCAGCTCGGTCAGGCTGTCCGTATGAATATAGCGTGACAGCTCCCGCGTCACTTCCGTGAACAGATTTTCCTCGCCGGCATCCGCTACCGCTTCCCGGGCGATCGCCATGATCGACGGTTTGCCGCCGTAGACGACATGGGCAAGCGTCATTTCCAGCTCGACAGGCGCGTCCTTCGCATCGGAATCGGACATCATCCGGAGCCGGCAAGACCGGAGCTGCGTCGCGGCCGCCACGATGCGGCTCAGCATATCGGCAAGCTCGGTCTCGGACGACGGATCGATCCAGTCGGCGAGCTCGCGGCCGATCAGATCGGCAGCTTGCGAGACGCGCAGCAGGCGAGCGGCCTCGAGGTTCGCGAATACGATCCGGCCTTCGGTCAGCGTGACGAAAGCGACGGCCGAATACTCCATCAGCTGCAAGTAGCGCGACTCGTTCTCCTTCAGCATGCGCGCGTACAAAATCGACTTTTCCTCGGCCAGCCTCAGGTCCTCTTCGGTCTGCTTCAGCGCGATCGACTTCAGGTCGGACAGCGTATGAAGCTCCTTCGGCTCCCAGGGAAGCGAGGTGTTCGTGACGACCTCCTGCCACGCTGCGAACGATTTGCGCGGAGAGATCCGGTAGCCCTCGCCGCTCCGTACGACGGCCTTGGCCGGATCGCCCGCCCAGGTTACCGTCTGCACGACCTCGGGCCTGAACCACAGAATATGGTCGCGATAATCCGAGGAAAGCGAGAGGAACACGACGCCTGCCGCCTTGTCCGGATACGCGGCGGCCTGCGGGTAAACCGAGGCAAGCCGGTTCGTATGATATGCATAATCCTCAGCCTGTTGACTTAGCCAAACCGCCAGCTTGACGATCTCGGCGGCGCCCGGCGTGCTGCCGAACAGCAGGAGGCGTCCCTTGAACTGCACGGCGGCGCCCGAGGCGTTCATCACGGACAGGAGCGCGTCTTCATCCGCTCGCAGCTTTTCCTTCAGCTGTTCGGGCGTGCCCGGCGCGCCGAATACGCGAGCCAGGCGCTGTGCCAGCGATTTGAGGCGAAGCTCGCCCTGATAGTCGTCCAACCGCTGGCGTTGGTGAAGCTCGCTGGAGAAAAACGAGCCGAGGAAATTGCAAAGATTGCGCTGCCGGTGCGGCACGTATTTGGGCGTATCGTGGTGGCAGGCAATCATGCCCCAAAGCTCGCCCCCGTGGATAAGCGAGATCGTCATGGTGGCGCCCACGCCCATGTTTCTCATATACTCGATATGCATGGGGGAGACGCTGCGCAGGACGGAGAGGCTCAGGTTCAACGGCTTGCCGGAGGGTTGAAAAGCCGGGACGACCGGCACGGGCTCGTAGTCCATATCGACGATCGTACGTACCCAATTGCGCAAGTAGAGCGCTCTGGCTTGCTTCGGAATGTCGGAAGCGGGGTAGTGATGCCCGAGGAAGGGTTCCATCGCGCTGTTTTTCGCTTCGGCAATGACTTTGCCGTTCCAGTCCGCGTCGAACTCGTATACCATCACGCGATCGTAGCCGAGGATGTCCTTGACGAGCTCCGCGGCTACCTGGCTGGCTCCAGCCCGGCTATGCGTGCGCTTGATGCGCGTGAAAAACGCCTGCACCCATTCGAAGTCGTCCACGGCTGGCGCATCGCCGTCCGCGGGGCGCTCGAGCTCGACGATCAAGAGGTCGTCGCTCACATGGAAGATCGCGAAGAACTCCGCCGGTCCGCCCGGCAGATCGATCTTCATCTCCAGAAAATGCTGCATGTCTCCGGCGGCCGGACGGGCAAGCGACTCCTCGATAAACGCGAGCGCCCGTTCGCCGATAACGGCGGACAGCGGCTGTCCGAGCAGCGACTCCGCAGTCGCGCCAAGCAGCAGGTCGGTATTGCGGCTGCACTGCACGACCGTACGCGCCTCGTCGTTCGCGGCTGCGAGCAGCGCGCCGTGAGGCTGAATCATGCCTGGAATGTGAATCGGTTCTTTTTCGCAGTTGGTCAGGTCGATCGGCTCCTCCGTAAAGTCGCCTTCGGTCAGCAGCGAGCGGTTCAGTTCGCTTTGGAAGTCGTGGTCGTAATCATCGGTCATTATACACCAGCCTTTTTCGAATATTATCGGGATACCGTCCCGTTCGGCGCTTCGATCCATTCGCGCAAGCGGTCGAACGTCTCGCCGGCAGCCGCGAGCATCTCGCGTTCATCCCCTCCGGTGCGCGCCTGCTCGGACAGCAGCTCGCGGAATTCGGCCCAGCGCTCGCGGACGTCCGTTCCGTAGCTGTTGAAGTAGCGGGCGTTCGTATCCGGCGAGACCGGCAGGTCCTTCATTAACAGCTTCGTCTGCATCTGGCCGCCCAGCGTAGATCCTTCGAGCACGTACATGCTTCCGAGAATGCGGGGGAACGACGACAGGTCGGGCAGCGATGGGCAGAGCGGCAGGTCGGCGACCGCGCTTGCGTCCCATCCGAGAGCATGCAAGTCCGCTTCGATCAAGCGATGCTTCGTACGGGCTCCGATATCGAACCGAAGCTCGTCCCACTCCGGTCTTGCTTCGAATGCGCGTTCGAGAGGGAGGATGTAGCCGTAAAATAAAGCCAGGTACTCGGCGTATTGTTCCAGCGTCATCGTGCGGTCCAGCATCGCGGCGGCATATTTGTTCTGTTCCGCGCGGCGGTGCTGCGGCGCGGTTCGTTCTTTTAGCTGTGTCAATATTTCGGACATCGGTAACGATCTCCTCCCATCCTCCTTTAATAGTAACAAATTAATACTGCAATAAGCGACAAACGGAGGAAATTTACAGCGTTTGGCAAGTTAAAAATGTTTAATAATTCTATATAAGGAGGAGGCGATGCGGATGGAGCTCGTGACTTCCGGAGAAATGCGGGCGATCGACGCGCGCGCGATCGAGGAGATCGGCATTCCGCAGGAAGCGCTGATGGAGAACGCGGGACGAGCGGTAGCGGAAGAGGCAAGGCGTTATGCCGAAGCGGCCGGCAGAGGCGCCGGCTTCGGCTGGCTGATCCTCGCGGGTAAAGGCAACAACGGCGGGGACGGGCTTGTCTGCGCGCGACACCTTAGGGACATGGGCTTCCGCGTAGAGGTGCTGTACGCCGAGCCTCCGGAGCGGATGCAGGGCGCCGCTGCGCTGCAGCGCGACATCGCGAGCCGGCTAGGCATTCCGGCGCGCGTATATACGCAGCCCCATACTGGCGCAGATGCGGCAAACGCCGGTTGGTTCGCCGGATTCGACGGCTTGATCGACGCCCTGCTCGGCACCGGGAGCACGGGAGAACCGCGCGCGCCCTATGCAGCGTTGATCGACGCGGCCGTCCGCAGCGGGCTGCCGGTCGTCGCGGTCGATATCCCGAGCGGATTGGACGCGGATACGGGGGCGGTCGCGAAGGCGTGCATGCGCGCGGAGGCGACGGTGGCGCTGGCCTATGCGAAGCGGGGCCTCCATCAGCATCCCGGCGCCGGGTATGCCGGCGAGGTCGTCGTCAGGCCGATCGGCATTCCCGCCGACGCGGCCGAGCGGGCCGGCGTCCATACGTATCTATTGAACGCCGAATCGCTGCAGGCGAAGTTGGGGCTATCGTTCCCGCTGCCGCGGAATGAGGACTCGCACAAGGGCACGTACGGCCACGTGCTGGTCGCGGCGGGCTCCGCGCTCATGAGCGGCGCGGGCCTGCTGTGCGCCCGCGCCGCCTTGCGCGCCGGCAGCGGGCTGGTCAGCTGGGCGCAGCCGGCGGCATTGGCGCCGGGACTGCGGGGCTTCGCGCCCGAGATCATGCTGCGGGCCGTGCCGGACGAGGGCGCCGGAGAATGGCGGCAGGTGAAGCCCGAGCGGCTGGCCGAAGCGGCCGAAGGCGCGGCTGCGCTCGTCGTCGGCCCCGGCATGGGACGTTGGGACGGCGACGGCGCATGGCTGCGCAGCCTGCTGGAACGCGTGGCTGCGCCTGTCCTTGTCGACGCCGACGCGCTCAACATGATCGCGGACGCCGGCGCGCAGCCAGGCGCATGGCCGCGGCGCGAGGCGCCGACGGTCATCACGCCCCATCCGGGCGAGATGGCGCGGCTCGCGGGCTTGACCGTGCCTGAAGCGCAGCGTGACCGGATCGGTCTCGCGCGCGACTATGCCGAGAAGCACGGCGTGACCGTCGTGCTGAAGGGCGCCCGCACGGTCGTCGCATCGCCGGACGGGCGGGCGTTCGTCAATACGACCGGCAATCCCGGCATGGCGACCGGGGGCGCGGGGGATGCGCTGGCCGGCATCGTCGGCAGCCTGCTCGGACAAGGCCTGAACGCGCTTGAGGCCGCGGCTTACGGCGTCTATTGGCATGGCTTGGCGGGGGACCGCGCGTCCGCGTCGCGTCCGCAGGCCGCTTCTCTGATCGCCGGCGATATTATCGAGGCGCTATAGGCTCGGATTCGGGCGATTGCTGCCGAATCGTGCTAGAATAGAACATCATAGGGCTGCGCGGCAGCGGAGGGGAGCGGATCCATGACCATCATTCGAAAGATCGCATCGGCAGCCGGACGGAGACGGGCCTTGCTTCTGACCGCGGCTTGCGCCGTTATCCTGTTCGCGCACGCTTCGTCCGAGGCCGCCGCGGCCACCATGTACGACCGATTCAAGGATATCTATCAGACGCCCGAAAAGGTGGACGAGCTGAGAGATCAATACATTGAAAGCCAGGAGAAGCTGCAGGCGCAGACGGAGGAGCTTAACAGGCGCGCCGAAGAAATGCAGAGCCGGACGGAACAGTATCTGGCGGAAACCCAGGCGCTGAACGAACGCAACAAAGCGCTGGCGGAGCAGAACGAGACGCTGAACAAGCAGCTGGCCGCCATGACCGAAAAGCAAAAGGCGCGCGCCGCATGGACCCGCAAAACCGTCTATAGCGTCGCTGCAGTGCTGGGCGCCGGTTTGCTCTATTTGCTGACGATCCGCCTATGGCGCTATTCGGTCTGGCGGCGGCAGCGCAGCGGCAGCTGGAGGACCTGACCGATGGAGATCACGACGCCGGCGCCACTCGGACAGGTGCGCATCGTATTGGACGAGAGCGAGGCGCTGCATGTCCTGCATCCCAAGGCCATCGTCGCCTTTCAGGGCAGGCCCGCGCAGCGGGAGGACCGCATCATGGACCTGGCCAACGCGTACCGCAAACGCAAGTGGGTCCGTTCGCGCTTGGCCGGACCGGCCGAGCTCATCCTCGGCTTACCCCCGGGCTGCAGCCTGACCGTGATCGACATCCCGGAGGACAGCGACCTGATGTTCAACTTTCGCCATGTGCTGTTTTACACGGAGGGGCTTCGGATGCAGAGCCGCATCCAGAAGATCAAGACGGCTTGGATCACGAGAGAGTGGGTGCGCATGCGCTTCTCGGGTCCCGGCCGCGTGGGCGTGTTCGCTTCGGGGGATCTCGCCTCGGTCGAGCTGAATCCGGAGGTGCCGTTATATGCGGAATCCGGCGCGCTCGTCGCTTATCCGGAGCGGGCGGACGTTCGGCTGTCCGTCTACGGCAACACGCTCGCGAGCCAGCATATGAACGTGCAGTGGCAGCTGACGGGGCGCGGACCGGCCTTGATCCAGGTCGGTTCGCCGGATCCGGGGCTGGCCGGGCAGCTGCACGGTGACGGCTGGTTCAAGCGGTTGCTGCGCGAGGTGCTGCCGTTCGGCAGCGTCTATATCAAGTGAGAACGGACAAGGCATGGGGCGTGCGGTTAGCGCCCGTATGCCTTGTCTTCTTTTCTCCCGCGCAGGAACAGCTGCAGCGAACGCGTCGCGCAGGCGAGAGAGACGAGGACGAACAACAGCGCCCAAAAAACGGCGGGCACGCCCGTCGCGTTCGCCAGATTCGTCGCGTCGCCGGCGCTGGATGGACTGCCGAGCGCGGTAAGCGCCAGCGAGATCGGACCGAGCGCGGATTCTTCGAGCGTCAGGAAGGCGAGCAGCAAATAATAAAAGCTGCGAATCTTGGGTCCAAGGAATAGCATCGTCCCGGTCAATGCGATGAAGACGGCGAGCCATGCCATGCCGAATCCGCCGTGTACGAAAAGAATGAGCATGAGGGCCGCGACCGCGACGATAAGCGCTAACCCGAGCCGCTGCGCCTGCCGGCGGTGCAGCGCGAACAGAAGCAGGGAGAACAGCGAAGCGCCGATGTAGCCGGACATGGACACCGGGAGCGACGACCATGACGAAGCGAGCCTCGTATAGGTGACGCCGCTGTGATCCGAGTGGAGCTCGATGCCGAGTACCTGGCCGGAGAGCAGCAGCGCGGTCAGCGCATGGCTGAATTCGTGCATCATCGTATCCAGGTTGCGGAAAAAAGAAGAAAACGGAATCAGCCGGGTCAGGAAGACCGATACCGCCAAATATAAGAGGGTCATGAACCATTTTCCCATCGAGGTCCTCCGTGGTAGCCTTATTTACTCGTATTATACGAAAAGAAGAGCGGGTACGGCCAACAAAAAAACGCACCCGGTCCGGGTGCGCGAGGTTGCTAAGGATGAAAGGCGTCAGCGCGTCAGGCTCTTGCGGCTATAAGTCGGGCGTTCGGCGCGCTGCGCGGGAGCCGCGGCTTGTACGATCGTAAACACGCCGACGAGAGAGACGATGCAGCCCGCCACCAGCATCGTGACGCCGACTCCCGGACTAACGCCGGTGGCCAGCAGGACGGATGCGGCGACGACATCGACTAAACACAGCATGAACAAAAAAGTGGAAGACATGTCGTACCTCCGATGTCGTTGATATAAAGCTTATACCCGGCAAACGCCTGCGGCGAATCGCCGATCCGCAAAAAAAGCAAAATCAAAAAGCCGCTTCCTGCTTCGAAGCGGCCATTCAAGCGAAACCGTATGAATCGGGGATCATACTTGCCTTAGCGTCTTTAGATGAACCCAGCGTCCGGAGCGGGTTTTCACATACAACGTCCGGCCGATGCACTTGCCGTGAACGAACATATGGATCGCCTCCAGTTTCCCGTAGTGGAATGTAAGTCTTTTTACCCGGGCCTATCGAAGATCAAACCAGGGAATGGAAAAGCCCGCCGGCGCAAATCGCGCGGACGGGCTTCGGGCGAATGGGATTCGGAGGGCGGTCAGGAACCGCCCAGATAATGCCGCATAAAGGCTTTGGCTTGGTCCGGGTGCTTGGCGTTGCCGCGGATGCCGGCGATAAATTCGGTGGTTCCCTGGAGTCCGAGCGCCTTCATGAGGGACGAGCCGCTTAGATCCACGCCGTAGACGCGTTCGGCCGTATCCGCATCCGTCTTGGACTTGACCTGGACGCTCGCGGGAAAATCGTCCCCGTCAAGCGGCAAAAGTCCCTCTTGGGGCGCCAGCTTTTCGAAGTTGATCTTGTCCATGATATACAGGTCCGATTTGTCCGTCATGAGGACGAGCATGCTCTTCTGCAAGAGCGCCATGTCCTGTTCGCTGCGGGTCTCGGCAGGCACGTACGTGAGCGACGCGACGACGCGCTTCCAGTCGGGGAACTGCTTCAGAATGTCCGCCTCGACGTTCGTCATGTCGGGATTGATGCCGTCTCCGTACAAATAATTGCCGAAAAACATGACCGAGACATCGACCGGCGGGAGCTTGGCGAGCTCAGCCTGCTCGTGCCGGTGATCGACGTAGCTCTTGATGCCGTAGCCGATGGCGATGAGAAGCACGATCGCGCCTAAAATATGAAACTTGTAATAGTGGAAAAAGTGGGCGCGCTTTACGGCGCGGGCCGCCTTCTTCGGATCGCTGCCGTAAGTCTCGCGGGCGTAAGCGTCCTTGGCCTGCGCTTCCTCGTAGTCCTTGATGAACCGGTAGGCGGCGTTAACCTTGTCCTCGTCGACGCGCTCGCCGGCCGGGGCTTCGCCGTGCTCGCGCATCTTCTGGGTGCGCGCCCTGCGCGTGAGCACGTAGTACCGGTTGTCGAGCGCTTCCCGGTCCGCGTCCTCGGGCAGTCCGAGCTCGGCATAGGCTTGCTTCAGCTTGATCAGGTCATTCTTTTCTTCCATGAATAGAAAGTCACCTTCTGTCGATGAATGCGTTATTTCCAGTATACGCGATTCCGGGCGCGGCTTCCACTTCGCGCCCCCGATGCGATAAGATGGGCAAGACGGGAGGGCGCAAGGATGGGAGCGCATAAGGGATTGTTCCATGAGGCGTGGAAAAGCGGCGATTGCCGCCCGCGCGTCCATGCCTATTACTTCAAAGAGTGGACGGTCTATCGCATGGACCACCACACCCACGATTCGACCGAGATCATGTACGTGATGACGGGCGAATGCCTGGTCGCGATCGACGGCGGGCAAGGCAGAGAGTCGGTTCATCCGCTTCGCAAGGGCGACTTCATCGTACTCAACGCGAACATTCGGCACCGTCTTCAGGTCGATCGCGCCTGCCGGATGCTGAACGTGGAGTTCGATCTGTCGGTTGTCGACGGCGTGGTGCCGCCGCTGCGACGACTCGCCGAGGAAGACGCGGCGCTGGACGCGCTGCTTCGTTCGCCCGGCCCCAGCGTGACGCTCACCGATCCCGACGAGGTGCTCCATGCGCTGAAGAGCCTCGTGCTGGAGCTCGATCTGCAGGGCGGGGACGGCGGCGCGCTGGCCCAGCTGCTCATGGCCCAAGTACTCTTCCGAATCGCCAGGCTGCTCGCGGAGAGCCGCCTGGCGGGACTCCCGCAGGCGGACCAATACGTGAAGCAGGCGATCGCCTACATGCAGGAAAACTACGACCGCGACATTATGCTACGGGATATCGCCGGCGCGGCGAACCTGCATCCGAGCTACTTGCAGCGCCTGTTCAAGCGTCAGGTCGGTCAGCCAGTCACGGCCTATCTCACGGCTCACCGGATGGAGCGGGCCAAGATGCTGCTGTCGCATACCGACATTCCGATCGCGGACATTTGCGAATACGTGGGGGTAGCCGGCCGCTCTTATTTTCACGCGTTGTTCAAAAAGCACGCCGGCATGACGCCGGTCGAATATCGCTCCGCGCAAGAACGCCACCGGTGGAACATCAACGAAAAGCTGTAATTTTAGACAATCGGAACCGGGAATCGGCTGCAATTCTGATAACGCTTCCTCCCTTCAAGTCGTTACAATGACTGTAGGAAAGCTTGCGATCAAGCAAAGGCGAATATCAAGAAGGAGGCTGATCGGTCCATGTCGTTCAAGATTACGTTTATCGGCGCGGGAAGCATCGGATTCACACGGGGCTTGCTCCGCGACTTGCTGAGCGTGCCGGAGTTCGCGAACATCGAGGTTGCGTTTACGGATATCAACCCGCACAACCTGGAGATGGTCACGCAGCTATGTCAGCGGGATATCGAGGAAAACGGGCTCGCCATCAAGATCTCCGCGACGACCGATCGCAGGGAAGCGTTGAAGGACGCGAAGTACGTCATCTGCACCATTCGCGTCGGCGGGCTTGAGGCGTTCGCGACCGACGTAGACATCCCGCTGAAATACGGCGTCGACCAGTGCGTCGGCGACACGCTCTGCGCGGGCGGCATCATGTACGGCCAGCGCGGCATTGCCGCGATGCTGGACATCTGCAAGGATATCCGCGAGGTCGCGGCTCCGGACGTGACGCTGCTGAACTACGCCAACCCGATGGCCATGCTGACCTGGGCTTGCAACAAGTACGGCGGCGTGCGGACGATCGGCCTGTGCCACGGCGTGCAGGGCGGCCACTGGCAGATCGCGCAAGCGTTCGGCCTCGAGACGGAGGAGGTCGATATCGTCTGCGCGGGCATCAACCATCAGACCTGGTACATCCAGATCAAGCACAATGGAGAAGACCTGACCGGCAAGCTGCTTGCGGCCTTCGAAGCGCATGAAGACTTCAGCCGCACGGAAAAAGTGCGCATCGACATGCTGCGCCGCTTCGGCTACTACAGCACGGAGTCGAACGGTCACCTTAGCGAATACGTGCCCTGGTACCGCAAGCGTCCGGACGAGATCAACGACTGGATCGACCTCGGCAGCTGGATCAACGGGGAGACGGGCGGTTACCTGCGCGTCTGCACTGAAGGCCGCAACTGGTTCGAGACCGACTTCCCGAACTGGATGAAGGACCCGGCGCTGAAGTACGAGGCGGGCGAGCGCAGCCACGAGCACGGCTCGTACATCATCGAGGGCCTGGAGACCGGGCGCGTCTATCGCGGCCACTTCAACGTGATCAACGACGGCGTCATCGCCAATCTGCCCGCAGACGCGGTCATCGAGGCGCCCGGCTACGTCGACCGCAACGGCGTCTCGATGCCGCGCATCGGCGACCTGCCGCTCGGGCCGGCCGCCGTCTGCAACGTCAGCATCTCCGTGCAGCGCCTTGCCGTCGAGGCCGCGGTGCACGGCGACGACAAGCTGCTGCGCCAGGCGTTCATGATGGATCCTCTCGTCGGCGCCGTCTGCAATCCGAAGGAGATCTGGCAGATGGTCGACGAGATGCTGGTCGCCCAGGAGCAGTGGCTGCCCCAGTACGGCACATCCATTGCGGAAGCCAAGGCGCGCATGGCGTCGGGCGACCTGCTGCCGACGCGCGAGGGCTACCGGGGCGCGGCGCGCCTGCACGTGAAGTCCGTCGAAGAAATGCAGCAGGACCGCGAAGCCGCCAACAAGAACGCGGGCGAAGCGGACAAAGGCAAGGAACGCGCTTCTTCGCACTAAACGAACAGGCCGGCTCCCTCGGGAGAGCCGGCTTGTTGCTTTTCGAGCCATACACGTTCAAGGGAGCGTGATCGCTCCAATGCTGCCGTTGGTCTTGAAATCCTTCGAAAAAACGATTTCGGCCTTGGCCGCGACCTTGCCGCCGGGACTTGTCACGATAACGGTCGGCGCGGACGAATAGCCGGCGCCGGCGTTCGTTATTTTGACGCCTTTCAGCACGCCGTTTTCGACGATCGCGGTCGCCGCTGCCGGCGTTCTTTTCCATACCTCGCCTTTGCTGCCATTGTAGCGGTAATAATTGGACACCTCGTCCAGCCTGTCGTTGGTAATCCCGTAGGGCGCCAGCACCTTCATCAGGGCGGCTTTGTTCGCCTGCGCTTCCTCCGCCGTCGGCCCGCCGCTGTCCGCGCCGGCCGGCTTCACGCCGCTGAAGGCTTCGCGGAAAATCTCGGCGGGCACCCCGAGCGCGGCCGCGATAAGCGCGACCGGCCGGCCATGATCCAAAGGATCGGTCCCGTAGCCGCCGGAGATCGTGACCGAGTAGTCTTGGGCATCGACGACGGCTGCGGCGGGCAAGGTCGAGGCTTGGGGGCTCTCGCCCGATGCGACGCTGCCGGAAGCCGGATTTTTCGGCTTTTGTCCCGCGCCCGGAGCCGCTTTCTTGCCGGTTGCCGGCTTCGCTTGTCCGCCGCCTGTTGTGTGCTGGGCGGACGTCTGCTGAGCAGCCGTCTGCCCGGCGGCTGGCGGCTCGGCGCCGCCGCCCGCGTCCGCGCAGGCCATCGCGATTTGAGCGGCGCAGAGGGTAAGGACTGCCGCGGCGATCAAGGCTGCTGCCATTTTTTTCGTCTTCGGCTTTGCTTTCGTCTTCGTTTTCATAGGTCGTGCTCCTCTCGGATATGGGGGTGTAGGGCTTGAGATCAATATAATCCCGGAATAAGTCAGGCAAATGTTGGAGCGAAGCCGTTTGTCGTTATTTTGTTGCAAATACAACAAAAGTGAGATACATTTTTGCTATCGCTTTTGAAACTGCAGAATCGGCGGGGTTGTGGGCATGAAGGAAGTTTTGCGCGAAATCGGAATGATCGCCAGGGCATTGGATTCGATCAGCAATATTGAATTCAAGGCATTCGAGCTTACCAAGGGACAGTACTTGTACCTGGTGCGAATATGCGAA
Organism: Cohnella sp. OV330; assembly: GCF_900112065.1. Taxonomy (GTDB): domain Bacteria; phylum Bacillota; class Bacilli; order Paenibacillales; family Paenibacillaceae; genus Cohnella. Next base: position 325,658 of record NZ_FOKE01000005.1, on the reverse strand, counting down.
AATCCGGGCATGATTCAAGAAAAGCTGGCCGAAATGATCAAGGTCGACCGAACGACGGCCGCCCGCGCGATCATGAAGCTTGAGATGAACGGCTTTATTGAAAAGAAGGACGACCCGGATAATCTGAAAATCAAAAAACTGTTTCCAACGGAGAAAGGCCGAAACGTCTACCCGTTCATCAAACGGGAAAACGATCATTCTAATCAGGTCGCCTTGTCCGGATTTTCAGAAGCCGAAAAAGACGCCGTTTATAGCTTGCTGCAGCGAGTCAGGAAAAACGTCGAAAAGGACTGGGAGTCCGTTAAGAAGGGAAACAAGCGAATTTATTGATCGAAAGGGCGATAAACGAGAATGACGATCCGACTCAAAAAGTGCGCGCACGAGGATCTGACGCTGCTTCAAGAGATAAGCAAAGAAACGTTTTACGAGACTTTTTACGATCAGAACTCGCCGGAAAGCATTGAAGCCTACCTGGAAGAAGCGTTCAAGCCGGATCGACTCGAAAGAGAGCTGTCGAATCCCATGTCCGATTTTTATGTTGTCGAGGTTGACGGCGAAGCCGCCGGGTATTTAAAGGTAAACGCCGATGACGCGCAGACAGAGCCAATGGGAAAGGACTCGCTAGAGATCGAGCGGATTTATATCCGAAAAAGGTTCCATAAGCGCGGGCTGGGCCAATATCTGATGAACAAAGCGATCGAAGTCGCGTCGGATCGGCATAAAAAGAAGGTTTGGTTAGGCGTATGGGAGAAAAACGAAGGCGCGATCGCCTTTTATCGAAAAATGGCGTTCGTTCAAACGGGAACGCACGTCTTCCGGTTGGGCGATGAAGAGCAAACCGATCTCATCATGACCCGGACGCTTCCGTAAAACGGGGCGCAGCACTCCGGTTCATGGCCGCTTGGGCAGCAGGAGCCGGAACGCGGTGCCTTGCGGGGAGCTCCGCAGCAGCGCGAGGCTGCCGCCCATGGCGACCGCCAGCATTCGGCTGTAGGTCAGTCCGAGCCCCAGTCCGCCGACGGACAGCTTTTTGCCCGCGCCTCTGTAATACCGCTCGAAAATGCGCTCTTGTTCCTCTTCGGGAATGCCGGGACCGTCGTCCTCCACGACGACCTCGTACATCCGCCCGGCATGCGCGGCCAGCGAGAGCTTGATGCTGCCGCTGCCGCCCATCGCTTGGCAGGCGTTGTTGAGCAGATTGACGACGATCTGTTGGACGCGTCCCGCGTCGCCGTCGATCATGGCGGGCTCGCGCGGCAGCTCCGCGGCGAGACTAAGCCCCGCGTTCCAATCCGGCAGGCTCCATTGGTAGACGACCTCGCCGAGCAGCTTGCCCAGATCGATCGGCTCGGACCGGACGGCGACGCTGCCGGAGGCAAAGGCGTTGAATTCAAGCAGGTCCGCGATCATGACCTCCAGCTTGCGGGTTTGCGACAGCGAGATATCGAGGAATTCCGCCGCTTCCTCGCCGGTCACGACCTCGTCCCTCACGGCGCTGACGAGCCCGCGGATCGAAGCGACCGGCGTCTTGAGCTCGTGGGTGACGCCTGCGAGCAGCTCCGTGCGCAGCGCCTCGAGCCGCCCCAGGCGGGCGGCCATCGCGCCGAAGGAGACGAGGAGCTCGTGAAGCTCCTTTTCCTTGATGTCCGCAGGGACGTCGATGCGGTAATCGCCGGCTTCCATCTGCCGCAGGGCGTCGCGCAGACGGTAGATCGGCTTTCGCAGGTGGCGGGACAGCATGAAGATAATCGTCCAGCCGAGTAAACCTGCGGAGAGTAGCAAAGCGCTCATCAGCGCGTAGTTTTGCCCGACGCGGGCGAGCTCGGCGTAACTGTATGATAGGATCAGCGCCCCGGCGGCTTTTCCGCGTCCGACGGGCGCGCCGAGCACGTACGCGTCGCCTTGCCTCGAAGCTTGCAGCCGGTCGGGAGGCGTCGGCGCGACGGGCGCGGGCGCCGCGCCGACCCCCGATTTGTCGGGCCCGGCCTTATAGAAGACTAGCTTCCCGTCCGCGTCGTATACCGCAAGCGCGAACTGTCCGGGCAGGCGGTATTCGCGCTGCGTGCCGTCGATCCATTCGTACAAGCCGTCCGGGATGCGGACGGCGCCGTCGTCTCCCGACACGCGGTCGGCCGCCGCGACGGCGAACCGCTTCAGCGCTTCCTTGCGCTCGTGGACCGTATCCGAGCGGATCCACAACGCGGCGGCCGCGCCGATCGCGAGCAGGCCGACGAGCAGCGTGAGCGCGTAGCGGTACGTCCATCGGCTCAGCAGCGTTTGCCGGCTAGCGGTTTGTATTGGCATGCAGCTGATACCCCGTTCCCCTGAGCGTACGAATCTCGCCTTCTTCCGCGGGCCAATGAAGGAGCAAGCTGCGGAGCCGCTTGACCGACAGGTCGACGGCCCGGTCGCTGCCTTCGTAGTCGATGCCCCATACCTTCTCGATCAACTGCTCCCGTTCGAAGATCCGGTTCGGGTGCTCCGCCAGGAACAGCAGCAGGGACAGGTCGCGGGGCGTGACGGACAGGAGGGCGCCGTTCAAATAGACGCCGCGCGACTGCCTGTCGATCCGCAGGCTGCCGAAGACGATCTGGTCCCGGCCGACGAGCGATTGGGCGGGCCGCCGCAGCACGGCTTGAATCCGGGCGACGACCTCTTCCGGTTCGAACGGCTTGGCGATATAGTCGTCCGCGCCTCCGTTCAGTCCCCGAATGCGGTCGCCGACTTCTCCGCGCGCGGTGAGCATGATGACCGGGCAGGACCCTTTTGCGCGAATTCCCCGCAACACCTCCCAGCCGTCCGTGCCCGGCAGCATGACGTCCAGCAGGACGAGCCCGGGCTTCGCCTCGTCGAACGACGCCAGCGCCTGCGAGCCGTCGTTGCAAACCAGACTCTCGTAGCCGGCCTTGCGTACGTACGCGGCGAGCACGCGCGCGATGGCGTCTTCGTCTTCTACGATCATGATCGGTCCCATGCGGCTTCCTCCGATATACCGGCGGTTTGTATCGCTTCCGGTACGCAATGTCCAAATTATAGCACCCGGGAGCGCCGGGCGGCTGCGCGAGATGCGCGGCATCCCATATTTTAAGGCCGCAAGATGTCGGGAAGAAGTCAAAGGGAGTCTCCGCTGCGGTCCTTCGCCGGCCGTCATGGTATGATGAATAGCGCGAGTGACAGGTAAAGGGGGGATTGCCATGAACGAAGGGCGGGATGCGAAGGAGCTCTTCATGTCGTTCGGAGGCAGTACGATCCGGATGTACCGGGCGGGCGAATACGAGGCGTACAAAGCCTTCGGCGCGTCCCCCGAAGAGGAAGCGCGGTGGCTCGAGGAGCTGATCGAAGGCTTGGCGGGCGAACTGTCCATTAGAGGGTGGGACGCTGCGGGTCGGCTGGAGGAGATCGCTAGGGAGCGCAAGGACGCGCGGGCCCTCGAGCGGACGGTCAAATTCGCGGCCAGGCATCTGATGAGCGCGGACAGTATCGTCAAGCTGATGTACGCGGAAAAAACGGTCGCGATGCTGAGCGCGCTGCGGGACGTCCTGCCTGAAGCGGCGCTGCACGAATCGGTGCGAACGACCAAGGTACTGCTGGACGACATCGTCGCGAAGCCGCTGATCCTGGACGGCGGACACGACTTGGCGTCGCACGGGCTGAAGGACAAGCGGGCTTTGAACCGGCGCGCGGAGCAGGCGGTCGAAGCGCTGAAGCGCGTGTTGGACGGCGGACGCTAGGCGCGGTCGCCTAACCGCCGCCTCTTTTTTTGGCCCCCGAGGGCGTCATGCCTTTGATTTGCTTGAACAGTTTCGTAAAATAGTTCGGATTGTCGATGCCGACCCGTTCGGCGATCTCCGTCACCGTGAGCTCTCCTTCCCGCAGCAGACGGTCGGCCACGTTCATCCGGTGCTGGTTGACGAATTCAACGAAGGTGCGACCGGTCGCGTTTTTGAACACTTTGCAAAAATGATAGGGATTGAGGCTGACGAGCTTCGCGGCATCCTCGATCGTCAGCTTGTCCGCATAATGCGCCTCGATATGCAAAATGAGCGACTTGAAGCGGTCCATCCGCCGGCCGGTCCGGTCCGCCTGCTCGCCGTCCCGTTCGGGCATGCACAGGCGCGCCGCCAACGCGAAAATCTGGTACAGCTTCGCTTTGACCACCAGTTCGTAGGCGCGTTTTTTGCCCGCGAACTCCTCCCCGATCTCCAGGATACCGCGACGTATCGGTTCATATTGGGCTTCGTCCGCCGCGAACTTGACCGGAAGCCGCTGGCTGCCTTCCGCGAATGCGGCCAAATAGCGGTCGTGCAGCGGATCGACCGGGAGCCCTTGGAGCAGCGAGCGATTGAAGACGAGCGACCAATATTCGACCGGCTCCTCCGTCAGCGCGTACCCGACGTGAAGGCCGCCCGACGGCACCAGCAATAGATCGCCCGGCGCAGTCTCGTTCGGCTGGCTGTCGATATGGAAGATCGCGCGTCCCGACACCGTATAGATCCATTCGAAATGGTCGTGCCAATGCAAATAGAGCGCGCTGCGGCCGACGGCGCCCGGCGGGCAGTGGTTGCGGAACAGATTGACGGGATAGGCGCCGTCGCTCAGGTAAGTATCCTCTCTTAATTCCGGCGGATGCATGAAGCGCCGGCCTCCCTCCGAGATGCCCAAGATTGGGCTATATAAACGCAAGATTGTATAGAGAACGAGCGCAAGCATAAGGCTATAATCGACCTAGTTCATTCAATATAGCTTAGGATCGGAGTGGATTCAATGAGCGGACAACAGGGCGGCGCAGCGATAGGCAAGCATACGGGCATCCGCATCGGTACCTTGGTCGGCGGCGGCGACGCGGCGCGGGTCATCCCGCAGATCGCGCCTTACGGCTTTGAATCGTTTAACTTGACGTATTGGCAGACGACCGGCGGCGCCGATCTGGCGGAGACGGCCAAGCGGGTGCGCGAAGCGATCGGAGACCGGGACATCGTCGTCTCTGCTGTAAGCGTATTCGGCAATCCGCTGACCGGCCACGGAGACAACGCGGACACGCTGGCGAGCTGGGAGCGGCTCATCGACCATGCGCATTTATTCGGCGCGAACATCGTATCCGGCTTCACGGGCAGACTCGTGGACGAGCCGATCGACGCGTCGATCCCGAAGTTCGCCGAGGTGTTCGGCGAGCTGGCGCGCCGCGCCGCGGACCGGGGCGTGCGCCTCGCGTTCGAGAACTGCGACATGGGCGGCGACTGGCGGTCGGGCGACTGGAACATCGCGCACAATCCGACGGCCTGGGAGATGATGTTCGACAGCGTGCCGATGGACAATATCGGGCTCGAATGGGAGCCCACGCATCAGATGGTCAGTCTGATCGATCCGATTCCGCAGCTGCGGAAGTGGGCGGACCGCGTTTTCCACGTCCACGGCAAAGACGCGACGATCGCCTGGGACGTCGTACGCGAGCACGGCATTCACGGACCGAAGCCGTTCGTGTGGCACCGTACGCCGGGCTTCGGCGACACGAACTGGTCGGACGTCATCACGATCCTTCGGCAGTCCGGCTACCAAGGGACGATCGATATCGAAGGCTGGCACGATCCGGTGTACAAGGACGAGCTGGAGATGACGGGGCAAGTGCATGCGTTGAACTATTTGAAACGGAGCCGCGGCGGCGACTTCGTGCCGAATCCGGTATAAGGGAGCGTGGAACGAAAATGAGCGCATATCGAATCGTGGTCGCCGGCTGCGGCGGCATGGCACGGACTTGGGTGGAATACGCGCTGGCGCGCGAGGACGCGGAGATCGTCGGGCTCGTGGACATCAAGGCGGAATTCGCGCAGGCGATGGCGGATAAGTACGAATTGACCTGCGGCATCTATACGGATCTGGCGCAGGCATTGGCGGAGACGGGCGCGAACCTCGTATTCGACGTGACGATCCCCGCGAGCCACTTCGCGGTGTGCAGCACGGCGCTGAATGCCGGCGCGAACGTGTTCGGCGAAAAACCGATGGCCGAGACGATGGAAGCCGCGCGCGAGCTGATCGGCATCGCGGACCGGACGGGCGGGTCCTACGCGGTCATGCAGAACCGTCGCTACGACGCGAATATCCGCGCGCTGCGCGGACTCGTGCAAGGCGGCGCGATCGGCAAGACGGGCTACGTCGGCGCGGACTTCTTTATCGGCGCGCACTTCGGCGGCTTCCGCGACGCGATGGACAGCCCGCTTATTTTGGACATGGCGATCCATACGTTCGACCAGGCCCGGTTCATCACCGGCGCGGATCCGGTGTCGGTCTATTGCCACGAATTCAACCCGCCGGGCTCCTGGTATGCGGGCAACGCCTCGGCGATCTGCGTGTTCGAGATGTCGGACGGCTCGGTGTTCTGCTACAGGGGTTCATGGTGCGCGGAGGGCGCCCAGACCTCGTGGGAATCCCAATGGCGCGTGAGCGGGGAGCGAGGGACGGCGATTTGGGACGGCGCCGGCGCTCCTTATGCGGAGGTCGTGGCGGGCGGCGATCAGGAGGGCAAGTTCATCCGGGGCTACGAGCGGGTCGAAGCGGCGTTCGAATGGCAGGGACGGTCCGGGCATCACGGCTGTCTCGACGAGATGTTCGCCTCCCTCGCGGAGGGACGGCGGGCGGAGACCGATTGCCGGGACAACGTGAAAAGCATGGCCATGGTGCTCGGCGCGATCGACAGCGCGCGGACGGGCGTGAAGGTCGATCTGAGAGGTTACTATTAAGCAGGGTCCCCCTCCTTGCGGCGCGGACGGCGATCTTCTACTATGTAAAGGGTAGAGGTTGATATACGCAGGAGGCGAGAGTTTCGATGGCACTCATTCAATGCGGTTTTTTCGCGCAAACGCTCGGTTTGTCCGTAAGCATGAACGTCGTTATTCCGGAACGGAGCTACGGGATCGGCGTCGAAGCGGGCGGCGCGCCGACAGGGGACAAGTATCCGGTGTTGTACTTGCTGCACGGCCTGTCCGACGACCACTCGATCTGGCTGCGTCGCACGTCCGTGGAGCGCTATGCGGCCGAGTACGGCATCGCCGTCGTCATGCCGGAGGTGCACAGAAGCTTTTATACGAATATGAAAAGCGGGCTCGATTACTGGACGTTCGTCAGCGAAGAGCTGCCGCATGTCGCGCAGTCGCTGTTCCCGATCTCTGGCAAGCGGGAAGACAGCTTCGCCGCGGGCCTGTCGATGGGCGGCTACGGGGCGATGAAGCTCGGGCTGCGCGCGCCGGAAAAGTTCGCGGCCGTGGCGAGCCTGTCGGGCGCCATGGACATCCTTGCCTTCGATCATGAGGGGAGCCCGCTTGCCAATAAGGAATACAAGTGGATCTTCGGAAGCAAGGAGGAGGCCGCCGGCTCCGACGACGACCTGTTCGCGCTCGCGGAGCGCGCGGCCGCCGCCGGCGTCTCGCTGCCTAAACTGTACCAGTGTTGCGGCACGGAGGACTTTCTGTACGCGCAAAACGTTCGGTTCCGCGACCATGTTCGTTCGCTCGGCATCGCGCTCGACTACGAGGAGGGTCCCGGCGATCATAATTGGGGGTACTGGGATACGCATATCCAGCGCGTGCTGGCATGGCTGCCGTTGCAGGGACGAAACGTCTGAAGAGGTTAACGTTAACGGGATGAAGTGGGATAACGACCCGCTTCATCCCGTTTTGCTGTTTTCGGGGAAGACAGGCGTATGGTCGCAGGTCCGAAGCGAAGCGGCGTTGTACAGCGTTAGCTGTCATAACTATGGCGCGATTCGATGTGAAGAGGCGCTGTACAGCGTTACCTGTCGTGACTGTGGCGCGCCCGAGGCGAAGAGGTGCTGTACAGCGCCACCTGTCGAGAACGTGTAGCGGTTCGAGGCGAAGAGGCGTTGTACAGCGTTAACTGTCGTGACTGTGGCGCGATTCGATATGAAGAGGCGTTGTACAGCGTTAGCTGCGTAACTATGGCGCGATTCGATGTGAAGAGGCGCTGTACAGCGCCACCTGTCGTGACTGTGGAGCGCTTCGAGGCGAAGAGGAGTTGTACAGCGATAGCTGTCGTAACTATGGCGCGATTCGATGTAAAGAGGCGTTGTATAGCGTTACCTGTCGTGACTGTGGCGCGATTCGATGTGAAAAGGCGCTGTACAGCGTTACCTGTCGTGACTATGGAGCAAACCATAGCGGGTATTAGCCGTTTTGTCGGTGATCTTGTCCTAAACTTAAGCGAATATGACGATTAGGTTAAAACATTTAACCTAAATATTCATAAAATAACGCTTGAAATCGCCACCAATCCTTTTTATAATCGCATTGTAAGGTTAAACGCTTAAACTAACACAAATAAACGGATTGGCAACAGCCCGCAGAAGGTGACCCCATTGAAACGCATTACGATTCGTGACGTGTCGGAGCGCGCAGGCGTATCCACGGCGGCCGTGTCCTACGTATTGAACGGCCGGGAAGGCAAGGTGTCGCAGGAGACCGCGACAAAGGTTCGCCGCGCGGTCGCGGAGTTGAATTACATTCCCGATTTTTCGGCGCGAAGCCTGGCGGGCACCCGATCGAAGCTGATCGGCGTCGTTATCCCCCAGACGGAGGACCAGAAGCAGTTATTGCTGCAAAATCCGTTCTACTCGGAGCTCGTGTGCGGTATCGAAGCAAGGCTTCGCCAGTCCGGCTACCACATGATTCTCTCGGGCGTCGACAAGGGCGAAGGCTATCTGGATACATCCATGCAGCGCAATCTGGACGGCGCGATCATCATGGGCATCTATCAAGAGAGCTTTTACGACGACCTGAAGCGGGTCAAGGTGCCGATCGTGCTGATCGACAGTTACGTGAACGACAGCTACTTCCAGACCGTATCGATCGACGACGAAGCCGGCGGCTACATGGCGACCAAGCTGCTGATCGACAACGGGCATTCGAACATCGCGTTGGTGACCGGGCTGATCCGCAAAGACGGCGTCGTCGAAAAACGATTCCTGGGCTACAAGCGCGCGCTCAAAGAAGCCGGCCTGTTCTACAACTCGGACTACGTGTTCGAGCACTCGGTCAGCTACGAGTACGGGCAGGAGGCGGCGGCCGCGATCGCGGCCGGACATCCCGAGATTACGGCGGTGTTCGCTTCGAGCGACCTGGTTGCGCTCGGGGTGCTGAGAGGGCTGTCCGACGCGGGCAAACGGGTGCCGGAGGACGTCTCGGTCGTCGGCTTCGACGATATTCCCGTCGCCCGGATGTGCAATCCGCCGCTCACCACGGTCCGTCAGAACATCGTCGCCCGGGGCGCGATGGCGGCGGATCGGCTGCTCAAGGCGATCGAGGAAGGCGAGGATTCGCTGGCGGACGATCCGAGCGTCGCGCGGCTGGAAATGGCGATTCGCCAGACGGTGCAGCGGCTGACGCCGAACTGACCGTTGACCGGCGGGAAACGAGGGCATTGTTTGCCCGCGTATTTTCAAACAAAATGAATGCGGTTACATGCCGGTAAACGAAGCCTGGAGGTGATCGCGTCGGCGCTCACGCCGACTATTCGATCTGCCAATCGATGGATCATAGTCTGAAGTCCAATGCGTTCCTATTGAAAAGGAGAGGGTATCATTGCGGACCAAAAGCGGGGCTCTGCTGCTGCTCGGCACGACGATCGTGCTCAGCGCCTGCGGCGCAAACAAAGAGAATAACACGGCAAGTCCTTCCGCGGCTTCGCCGCAATCGTCTTCAACGGCCTCGGCAACGGCTTCGGCCACGGCCGCGGCGTCAGATACACCGGCGTCTTCGGCCAAGGATCCGGTCACGCTCAAGCTGATGACCTACACCGCTTCCGGCCAGGAGCAGACGCTCAAGGCGATGATCGACGCTTTCCAGGCGGCAAACGCCGATGTCAAGGTCGACTATGAGGTCGTTCCGTACGCGGACTACACGACGAAGCTGAACACGCTGCTCGCCAGCGGCAGCGCGCCGGACCTGTTCGAGGTTGGCTACGAGAACTTCCTGACATACGCGGCCAAGGATCAGTTGCTCGACCTCACGCCTTCGATCGCGGCGGACAGCTCGTTCAAGCCGGACGTCTACAAGAAGCTTGCCTATGACGCGTTTAACTACAACGGCAAGCAGATGGGCGTGACGGAGAGCTTCTCCGACGTCGTGCTCTTCTACAACAAGGATCTGTTCGACGCCAAAGGGCTAGCCTATCCGGACGCTTCGTGGACCTGGAAGGAAGAGCTGGAAGCGGCGCAGAAGCTGACCGACGCCAAGAAAGGCATCTGGGGCACGTACGCGCCGATCCAATTTTACGAATTTTACAAGACGATCGCCCAGAACGGCGGCGGCGTATGGAGCGCGGACGGCAAACCGACGCTGAACAGCCCGGCAAATGTAGAAGCGTTGCAATGGATGATCGACAAAGCGTCCAAGTACAAGGTGTCGCCGCCGCTCAACGACGATACGTTCAACCAGCCGGACGCGGACCTGAACGCCTTCGTGAACGGCAAGCTGGCGATGGCCCGGTTCGGCATCTGGAACTTCGCCAAGTTCAGCGAAGCGAAGTTCAATTGGGACATCGCGCTGGAGCCGGGCAATACGCAGAAGGCGCATCACTTCTTCGCGGACGGCCTCGTGGCCGCGAAGACGACGAAGAACGCCGATGCCGCCTGGCGCTTCCTGAAGTTTTTCACGAGCGCGCCGGAGGCGGTGTCCAAACGGATCGAGGCGGGCTGGAGCATCCCGGCGGTTACGGACCCGGCGGTGCTGGACGCGTACTACAAGCAAAAGCCGCCGGAGTCGAAGCAGGTCGTGACCGATGCGCTGGATTCGCTCGTGCTGCCGCCCGTCGGACCGAAGCCGGAAAAGTGGGGCGAATTCACGGCCGCCGTCGGCGAAGAGCTCGACAAGGCGAAGCTCGGCCGTTCCTCCGCGCAGGAAGCGCTCGACGCGGCGCAGAAAAAGGTCGAAGCGCTCGTGAAGTAGATTTTTCACAACAATCAGGAGACGAGAAGGCCGCCCCGCGGCGGCTTTCCCTCCCCGCCTGACGGAAAGGAAAGGGTGGCATGGTCGGACAGCGCAAGTGGAGCCGCCGGACGGCTGCTATCGTTTTTTTAACGCCCGCCTTGCTGTGCTTGCTGGCGTTCCAATTGCTGCCGATGGTATCGTCGATTCTCATCAGCTTTACCGACTGGGACCTGCTGACGCATTGGACGAAGATGAACTTCATCGGCTGGGATAACTACGCGCAGGTGTTCCGAGAGGAAAAGTCTTATACCGCGATCCGCAATGTTTTCGTATTCCTGCTCGGCTATCTGCCGTCGATCGTCGTGCTCGGCACGCTGCTCGCGGTGCTGCTGAACCGGCCGATCCGCGGCGTGAAGCTGTACCGGGCGGCCGTGTTCGTGCCCGTCATCACGTCCTGGGTCGCCGTATCGATCGTCTGGCGCTGGCTGCTGAACGGGCAGAGCGGATTGATCAATTATTTGCTGTCGCAGGTGGGCATTCAAGGACCGATCTGGCTGCAGGACGACTTCTGGGCGATGATCGCGATCATCCTGGTGACGCTCTGGAAGGACATTGGCTTCGTGTCTATCATTTTGCTGGCGGGCCTGCAGGACATCTCCGAGGATTACTACGAAGCGGCGGAGCTCGACGGCGCGTCTCCTTGGAGCAAGCTGTGGCGAATCACGGTTCCGCTGCTTTCTCCGACGCTGTATTTTGTCGTGACGATCTCGCTTATCAATTCGTTCCAGCTGTTCGACCAGGTGCTGATCATGACCAACGGCGGCCCGGCGGGCGCGACGAGCACGATCGTCGAGCAGGTGTACCGCAACGCTTTCCAATTCAACAAGATGGGCTTCGCCGCCGCGCAATCTTGGGTGCTCCTGCTCATCATCCTCGTCTCGACCTTGGTGCTGCAGCAGGTCCAACGGAGGTGGGTCGTCTATGACAGGTAGGAAAAAGAACGCGGCGGACCTGGCGGCGCATCTGTTCCTGGCGCTGCTCGCGGTCGCGCTGACGTTTCCGTTCCTGTGGATGCTGCTGGGCGCCTTCAAGGACAATCTCGAAGTGGTGGCGATGCCGCCGCGCCTATTGCCCTCGAGCTGGAACTTCGACAATTTCTCCAAGATCGAAGGGTACTTCCCGCTATATCGATTTTTCGCCAACAGTGCCCTTGTGGCCGTCGCGACGACGCTGCTGCAGCTGGCGATCTGCACGATGGCGGCTTACGTGTTCGCCAAGATCGCGTTCAAGGGCCGGCAGAGCGTGTTCGTCCTGTTTCTGACGACGATGATGATCCCGGCGCAGGTGACGCTCGTGCCCCTGTTCATTTTGTTCTCGCGCACCGACCTGATCGACACGTACGCGGGGCTCATTTTGCCGGGCATCTTCAGCGCCTATGGGACGTTCCTGCTAAGGCAGAGCATCATGACGATCCCGAACGAGCTGATGGAGGCTGCCTTTATCGACGGCGCGTCCTATTATCGGGTGTTTTTCAGCGTGATCGTCCCGCTCGTCAAGCCGACGCTGTCGGCGCTGTCCATCTTCGCGTTCATGAGCTCCTGGAACAACTTCCTGTGGCCGCTCATCGCCGTCAACAGCAAAGAGCTGATGACGCTGCCGCTGGGCCTCAGCAAGCTGCAGGGGCAATGGTCGACGGAGTGGAACCTGCTGATGGCCGGCAACGTCGTCAGCTTCGTGCCGATCTTTATCGTGTTCCTGTTCGCGCAGCGCTACTTTATCAAAGGCATTACGATGACGGGCATCAAGTGATCGGCCCCCGGACAAAGGAGAGATTCGGCAATGAAAACCGTTAGATTGGGACTGATCGGACTCGGCGGCATGGCGGGCGTCCATGTCGGGCAACTCTCGGGCGTCGCAGGCGTCCGGCTGGCCGCCGTCTGCGACCAGGACGCCGCCAAAGTCGCCGAATGGGCGGAGCGTCACGGTATCGACGCAGCGTCGCGCCATACGGACGCGGAATCGCTCATCCGCGACCCGGAAGTGGACGCGGTGATGTCCATCACGCCGAACGACGCGCACTACGAGATTATTCGTCTGTGCCTGACGTACGGGAAGCCGCTCATGACGGAAAAGCCGTTCACGCGGACATACGAAGAAGCTGCTAGCCTGAAGCGGCTCGCGGCGTCGAATTCGACGCCTTGCATGGTCGGCTTTTCGTACCGTTACGTGCCCGCGTTCCGCATGGCCCGCGATTGGATCCGCGAAGGCAGGATCGGTCCGGTGCGGCATCTGTTCGTTCAATATTTGCAGCAATGGGGCGGCACGCCGTTCGAGACGAAAATGAACTGGCGGCTGGACCGTGCGATCACTGGTACCGGCACGCTGGGCGATCTCGGCTCGCATATGATCGACGCGGCCCGCTTCCTGGTCGGCGAACCGGCCGAGGTCGCGTCGCTGATGAGCAACCTGATCGGACAGCGGGAAGATCCCGCGACCGGGGCGATGGTTGACGTCGACATCGACGATTTCGCAGCGTTCACCGCATGGCTTGAGCCAGGCATCCCCGCTGTCTTCCAGACGTCGCGCAACGCCTTCGGTTCGCAGAATCAGTTCGAGATCGCCGTGTACGGCGACACCGGTACGCTTCACATGAACTGGGATCAGGGCGATTATCTCACCTGGATCCATCGCAATGCGGAGGGCAGCGAGGTTCGGGAACGGATCGCCGTGCCGGCCCGCTACAAGCTGGCGCAAATGCAGGACTTCGTCGATCTGGTGCGGGGCGACGTCCGCGAGGAGCGGCCCATGCTGCAAGACGGCTATCTGAACCAGAAAATTCTAGAAGCGGTCGTGCGATCAAGTCGCGAGCGGCGATCCGTGCGAATCGAAGAGCTGGATGACCGAAGCGAGGAGGTAGGGACATGAAACAATCGACGCCGCGCGTAACGATCTGGAACGAATTCCGCCACGAGCGTTCGAATCCGGACGTGCAGCGCATCTATCCGGCGGGCATTCACGAGGCGCTGCGCGAAGGGCTCGCGCCTTTCGGTTTCGAGCTCGGCACGGCGACGTTGGACGAGCCGGAGCATGGATTGCCGGAGGACGCGCTGGCGCGTACGGACGTGCTCGTCTGGTGGGGACACCGGGCGCACGACGAGGTTGACGAAGCGGTCGTAGACCGGGTGCAGCGGCGCGTGTTGGAAGGCATGGGGCTGATCGTGCTGCATTCGGGACACTATTCTAAAATATTCAAGCGGCTCATGGGCACCTCCTGCGCGCTGCTGTGGCGCGAAGCCGACGAGAAGGAACGTCTGTGGGTCGTCAAGCCGTCGCATCCGATCGCGGCGGGGCTGCCTCCTTATATCGAACTGGAAAAAGAAGAAATGTACGGCGAGTTCTTCGACGTGCCCGACCCGGACGAACTCGTGCTGGTGAGCTGGTTCGAGGGCGGCGAGGTGTTCCGAAGCGGGTGCGCATATAGCCGCGGGCACGGCAAAATCTTTTATTTCCGCCCGGGACATGAGACGTATCCGACTTATTACAACGAGCATGTTCTTCGCGTGATCGCGAACGCCGTCCGCTGGACCGCGGACGAGCGGGGCGCGGCGCCAAGGTTCGGGAACGTGCAGCCGCTGGAGGCGATCGCCTCAAAAGCTTAGGCGAATAAGCTACGAATTCATACAAGATCTTGCCTCGAGAATGCATCCGGTTTCCTTCAGAAGCGGAGGTTCGCATGCTCGAGGCTTCTTTGCGATCTTTAAATCTGAATATTCAAAAAATTAATGCGGAATGGGGAGATCGATGATGAGAAAATGGCTGCCGGTGGGAGGATTAGCGGTACTGATCGCAGTCGCTTCGTTTGCGATTTACGCCGTAGCGAATGAAGCGAAGCCCGAGGCTCGGGCCGCCGCCAAGGCGGAGGGGAGCGAAACGGCAAGCATCGTGGCGACGGTGGGCCAAACGAACATTACGAAGGACGAGCTGTATGAGGCGATGCTGCGGCAAGTCGGCGCGCAGACGCTGCAGGAGATGGTCATCCGGCGGCTCGCGGACGAGCAGGCTGCGGCCAAAGGATTGACCGTCGGCGAGGGGGAGCTTGCGGCCGGCATGGACAAGATGCGCGGCTCGTTCGCGTCGGAAGCGGATTTTCAAAGCTATCTGAACTCTGCCGGATTGGATGAAGCGGGCTTTGCGGCGCAGATCAAGATGCAGCTGCTGCTCGGCAAACTGTTTGCTTCCGAGCTTGAGGTGACGGATGAGCAAGTCGCGCAGTTTTACGGGCTGAACGAGGCATCGTTCCACCACCCGGCGCAGGTCCGCTTGTCGCACATCCTGGTAAAAACCGAAGCGCAGGCGAAGGAATTGCACGCCGAGCTCGCCAAGGGCGCCGACTTCGCCAAGCTGGCCGCCGAGTTTTCGGCGGACGTCGCGACGCGGGAAGCGGGCGGCGATCTGGGCTATCTGGCCGCGGGACAGACTGCGCCCGAACTCGAGCAAGCGGCCGCGCAGTTGAAAACAGGCGCCTACGGCAAGCCGGTCAAGACCGCGTACGGGTACCATTTGCTGAAAGTGACGGATCGCAAGCCGGCATCGACGGAAACGGCCGCCCAAGCTAAGGAGCGTATCGTGGAGCTGATCCGTCAGCAGCGGCTGAACGAGCTCGTGCCGCAGTGGCTGGCAGGCTTTACTGCGAGCGGAGAAGTGACGGTGCGCATTCCGAATCCGAATCCCGGCGCGGGTACCGCAGATAGTGACGGCACGGACGCGAACGCAACGGATACGCCCTGAGAATTCCATCCAGCGCGTCTGGAGAGGGGGGATGCGTCATGTAACGGTCAGCGCGGCAAGTCGAGGGGCGGGTAAGCAGACTGCTGGCGCAATACGAAATTCATTTTGAGAAAGGGGTATTGACGTGATGAAAACAAGATGGCATTCCCGTCTGGCATCGGCGCTGTTGCTTGGATTGGTCATTCTGCTGGCGGTTCCCGCGAGCGCCTTCGCCATCTCCGGCGTCTATCATGCGCCTTACGGCACGGACGATCTGTACGACGTCCAGCTGACCGAGCGCTATCCGCGAGACCCGGTCGCAGGCGACGCGGTCTACCTGAAGCTGACTACCTGGCCGATCGAGAGCGGTCAGGCGACCTGGATCACCTGGACGAAAAACGGCGCGGCGCAGTCGGTCGTCAACGGCGCCTGGCAGTACAACAGCGGCAACAACAGCTACTGGCAGATCAACATGGGCACCTTTGCCAAAGGCGACGTCGTCACGTACACGATCCATGCGAACAAGGACGGCGCGAACGAGAAAACGATCGGTCCGTTCACGTTCACGGTGACGGGCTGGGAATCCGTCGCCAGCGTGAGCGGCTACACGGACGGAGGCAACAAGGTGACGCTGAGCGCGACGCCGAACACGGGGACGATGTCGCCGAAGATCGGCATCTCCTTCCAGGCGGCGGACGTGTTCCGCGTGCAGCTGTCTCCGAAAGGGACGGGCACGCTCGCGACGGGACTCAGCAATTATACGTTTGCCGACAACACGACGTACTATCTGATCAGCACGAGCGCGCTCAAAATACGGATCGATAAAAATCCGTACAAACTCAGCGTGTACAAGCCGGACGGTACGACGCTGATCGCGCGCGAATACGACAATTCGGTCAACAAGAACATGGCGTGGCTGACCGACGGCACGAGCGTCATCGACAAAGTGCAAGACAATCTGTATTCGCCGGCGGGCGAGCAGTTCTACGGCTTCGGCGAGCACTACAACAACTTCCAGAAGCGCGGCTACGACGTGGATACCTACGTCTACAACCAGTACAAAAACCAGAACGACCGGACGTACATGGCGATCCCCTTTTTCATCAACACGAACGGCTACGGCATCTATGTCAACTCGACGTATTATTCGAAGTTCAAAATGGCGACCGAACGCACGGATATGTACAACTTCACGGTCAATACCGGCGGAGGCGCAAACTCGCTGCTGGATTACTACTTTATTTACGGCACCGACTTGAAGGACGTCGTCTCCAACTATACGGACATCACCTACAAGCCGGCGATGCTGCCTAAGTGGGCGTTCGGTTTGTGGATGTCCGCGAACGAGTGGGACCGGCAGTCGGAGGTGACCGCCGCGCTCGGCAGCGCGAGCACGAACAACATTCCCGCTTCGGCGGTCGTGCTGGAGCAGTGGAGCGACGAGAATACATTTTATATTTTCAACGATGCGACCTATACGCCGAAGACCGGCAACGCTGCGTTCTCGTACGGCGACTTCACCTTCGGCACGAAGTGGCCGAACCCGGCCCAGATGGCGACCGACATTCACAACGCAGGCATGAAGCTGGTGCTCTGGCAGGTGCCGATCCAGAAGTATACGAGCTACGCGTACACGCAAAAGGATAACGACGAGTCCTATATGGTGTCTCAGGGCTATGCGGTCGGCGACGGCAGCGGCGGCCAATACCGGCTGCCCGCGGGCTCTTGGTTCGAGAATAGCCTGCTGCTCGACTTTACGAACACGACGGCGAAAAATTGGTGGATGTCCAAGCGCGCCTACCTGTTCGACGGCATCGGCATCGACGGCTTCAAGACGGACGGCGGCGAAATGGTGTGGGGCCGATCGCTGACGTTCAGCAACGGCAAGAAGGGCGACGAAATGCGCAATCAGTACCCCAACGAGTACGTCGGGGCGTATAACGCGTATGCGCTGTCCAAAAACGCGAATTCCGTGTCGTTCAGCCGTTCGGGTACGAGCGGAGCGCAAAAGAACCAGATCTTCTGGGCGGGCGACCAGGAGTCGACGTTCGGCGCTTACCAGCAGGCGGTGCTCGCGGGACTCACGTCCAACATCTCCGGCGTGCCGTTCACGAGCTGGGATCTGGCCGGTTTTACGGGGGATTCGTACCCCACCGCGGAATTGTACAAGCGGTCGATCGCCATGGCCGCATTCTCGCCGGTGATGCAGTTCCACTCGGAAAAGGCGTCGCCTTCGCCGAGCGAGGAGCGTTCGCCCTGGAACGCGGCGTCCCGTACGGGCGACTCGACCGTGCTGACGACTTCGCAGAAGTTCATCAATGCGCGATATAACCTCATTCCCTATTTGTACAGCGAAGGAAAAAAATCGAGCGACACGGGCGTGCCGCTGATGCGCGCCATGGTGCTCGACTATCCCGGCGACACGAATACGTACGGCCTGACCGCGCAGTACATGCTCGGGGACAATCTGCTCGTCGCGCCGGTCGTGAACCAGGGCGAGACGAACAAAAGCGTCTATCTGCCGGCCGGCGAATGGGTCGACTTCTGGTGGGGCGCGATGCGACCGGGCTCCCAGACGATCGGCTACTATGCGTCCGTGGACGATCTGCCGGTATTCGCCAAGGCGGGCGCGATCCTGCCGATGAACCTGAATAGCACGTACACGGTCGGCGGCACGATCGGCAACGATCTGGCCAACTACACGAACCTGACGTTCCGCGTCTTCCCGCAGGGGACGACATCGTACAGCTGGTACGACGGATCGACGACGAGGACGATCACGTCGACCGAAAATTACGGTTCGGACCAAGTGACCGTATCCGTACCCGCGCTGACGACGACGAGCACGCTGCAGGTGCTGACGAAGAAGCCTTCCTCGGTGACGAAAGACGGTTCGGCGCTGACGCAGCAAACGACGCTGGGCGGCCTGACCTCGGCTTCGCAGGGCTGGTACTACGATACGGTCTCGAAGCTGGTCTACGTCAAAATCTCGTCCGGCGCTTCCGCCCGCTCGGTCGTGCTGAGCGGCGTCGACAAGAACGAATACGAAGCCGAATTTGCTGCGCTGAACGTCGTATCCACGAACACCGACCATACGGGCTATCTCGGCACGGGTTTCGTTGACGGCTTCGCGACTTCCGGCGATTACGTCGAGTTCAAGGTGTACGCGCCGACGGCGGGCACCTATTCGATCGACGTCCGGTACAGCGCAGGCGGCGGCGCGGCATCTAGAGCGATCTACAAGAACGGCGCGAAGGTGACCGATCTGTCCCTGCCGGCGACGGCGAACTGGGATACGTGGAATACCGCCACGACGACGGCGTCCCTGAACGCGGGTCTGAACACGATTCGCGTCCAGTACGACGCGGGCAATGCATCCGGCATTAATCTGGACAACGTAGCGATTCGCTGGTAAACGGCACTTATTTTAAAAAAAGACGGGAGGATGCCGACGATGCGCCATTTGTATGCATCTGTGGCTCGAAAAAGCACGAGTCTGCTCACCGCCTTCCTGCTGGGCGCCGCCTTGTTCGCGCCTTTGGGCGCGAGTCCGGCGTACGCCTATGTCGGCGCGCTGGGCAACGTGACCGCCAGCAGCGTCTCGGGCGACACGCTCACGCTGACGATCGAAAACGGCGCGGAGCCGAGCGACGATATTCTCGAAATTAAAGTGCTCAGCTCCGGCATCGCGAAGGTGGACTACCGGCCGAATTCGGTCGCCGCCAGCGCCGACACGCCGATGATCGACGCCGCCAAGACGTGGAGCGCGGCAGGCGCCACGATCAATACGACCGGCGACCCGATCACCGTGACGACGACCGATATGAAGATCGAGATCGCCAAGAGCCCGGCGCGTCTCACCGTCAAAAAGTCGAACGGCACGACCTTGTTCTGGGAGCCGTCGGCCGGCGGCGTCTTCTACGACGGCGTACGGTTCCTGCACAATACGACGGACAATATGTACGGCATTCGCGGCTACAATGCCTTCGAGGACGGGGGCGACCTGCTGCGCAACGACAACAGCCACGGCGCTCATGCGGGCGAGCAGGGCGACGCGGGCGGGCCCTTCATCTGGTCGACGGCGGGCTACGGCGTGCTGGTCGACAGCGACGGCGGCTATCCGTACACCGAGTCGGCGACGGGTAAAATGGAATTTTACTATGGCGGAACGCCGACGGAAGGGAGACGGTATGCGAAGAACGACGTGGAGTACTATATCATGCTCGGTTCGCCCAAGCAGATTATGAGTTCGTATTCTGACATTACGGGCAAATCGCCGATGATGCCCAAGTGGTCGCTCGGCTTCTCCAACTTCGAGTGGGACACGAACCAGACGGAGCTGCTCGCGAACGTGGATACGTACCGGGCGAAAAACATTCCGCTCGACAGCGTCGGACTCGATTACGACTGGAAAAATTACGGTCAGGACAACTACGGGGAGTTCACGTGGAATACGACCAACTTCCCGAGCGCGTCCACGACGGCGCTCAAGACGACGATGGACGGCAAGGGCGTTAAAATGATCGGCATCACCAAGCCGCGCATCGTCACGACCGACCTGTCCAGCCACACGACCCAGCAGTCGATCGACGCGAACGCGGGCGGCTATTGGTATCCGGGGCACGGCGCGTACACCGATTATTTTATTCCGGTCACCGTGCGCAGCATCGATCCATACAATGCCGCGGAGCGCGCCTGGTACTGGGATCACTCCAAAGGCGCGTTCGACAAAGGGATCGTCGGCTGGTGGAACGACGAGACGGACAAGGTGTCCTCCGGCGGAACCACGCTCTGGTTCGGCAATTTCACCACGACCCACTTTTCGCAAGCGATCTATGAAGGACAGCGCGCTTATTCCTCGACGAACCGCGTCTGGCAGACGGCGCGGACCTACTACCCCGGCGCGCAGCGCTATGCCACGACGCTGTGGTCCGGCGACATCGGCATTCAGTGGTACAAGGGCGAGAAAATTAGTTGGGCCGCGGGCATGAAGGAGCAGCGGGCGACCATGCTGTCCTCCGTCAATATGGGCCAGCCCAAGTGGGGCATGGATACCGGCGGCTTCAACCAGCAGGACGGCACGACGAGCAATCCGTCGCCGGAGCTGTACGCGCGCTGGATCCAGTTCAGCGCCTTCACGCCCGTCTTCCGCGTCCACGGCAACAATCACCAGCAGCGCCAACCGTGGGTATACGGCAGCACCGCGGAGGAAGCGTCCAAGTCGGCGATTCAGCTGCGTTACGGGCTGATGCCTTACATGTACGCCTATGAGCGCAGCGCGTACGAGACCGGCGTCGGTCTGGTCCGTCCGCTCCTGTACGATTATCCGACGGATACGAACGCCAAAAACAATCTGGACGCCTGGATGTTCGGAGACTGGCTGCTGGCGTCGCCGGTCGTCGACAAGCAGCAGGCGTCCAAGTCCATCTATTTGTCGACCGGCAACTGGATCGACTACTTCCGCGGTACCGCCTACGCCGGCGGGCAGACGATCAGCTACCCGGTCAATGCGAGCACGTGGAGCGACATTCCCGTGTTCGTGAAGAAGGGCGCGATCATCCCGACGCAAAAGGTGCTGGACTACACCGGGCAAGCGTCGCCGTCCACGATCAACGTCGACGTGTTCCCGGACACGGCGCAGTCGAGCTTCACTTACTACGACGATGACGGCACGACCTACAACTATGAAGGCACCGGCTTCTTCAAGCAGACGATGACGGCGCAGGACAACGGCGCGAGCGGCATCTCGTTCAGCATCGGCGCCAAGAGCGGCACGTACGCGGCACCGGTCGCTTATTATCTGGCTGCCATCCACGGCAAAGCGGGTACGGGCGTCACGATCGGCGGCTCGAGCGCGACCTCCTATGCCAGCCTGAACGCCCTGCGCGCGGCTTCGGGCGAGGGCTGGACGAAGACGAAGGACGTCTACGGCGACGTCACGTATGTCAAGCTCGCGGCGGGCGGCGCATCGGCCAAAAACGTCGTCGTCAACGGATCCGCGGCGGTGACGGACACGGCGACGCAGTACGAGGCCGAGGACGCTTCTTTGTCCGGCAATACGACTTCGAACAAAGCGACCGTCAACAATAACCATAGCGGGTTCGCGGGGACAGGCTTCGTCGACGGGCTCGGCAATGCCGGCGCCGCCGTCACCTTCTACCCGAACGTGGCGACGGGCGGCGACTATGCGATCGATCTTCGCTACGCCAACTCGACGGGCTCGGCGAAGTCGCTCAGCATCTACGTCAACGGCAAGCGGGTCAAGCAAACGACGCTTGCGAACCAGGCGAATTGGGACACCTGGGCGACGCAGACGGAGACGATCCCGCTCGAAGCCGGCCGCAACAGCTTGTCGTACAAGTACGACAGCGATGCGGGCGATACGGGCAACGCGAACCTTGATTACGTCAAAGTTCCTTATGCGGCCGCCGTTGCCAAGTACGAAGCGGAAAGCGCGAAGCTATCCGGCGGCGCAGGCGTCAACAAGGACCATTGGTTCTACTCCGGCACTGCGTTCGTGGACAATCTGAGCGCCGTCGGCGGTCAGGCCGAATTCCGGGTGAACGCGCCCGCGGCCGGCACCTATACGCTGGCGCTGCGATATGCGAACGGCACCGGCTCGTCCAAGACGCTGACCTCGTACGTGAACGGCGCCGGCGCCGGTTCGGTCAGCTTCGCGAGTCCAAGCGCGAACTGGAACGTGTGGCAGGACGTCACCAAGA
Organism: Cohnella sp. OV330; assembly: GCF_900112065.1. Classification (GTDB taxonomy): domain Bacteria; phylum Bacillota; class Bacilli; order Paenibacillales; family Paenibacillaceae; genus Cohnella. Next base: position 303,235 of record NZ_FOKE01000005.1, on the reverse strand, counting down.
CGGTCACGCTGAGCGCGGGCGCCAATCTGGTCGCCTTCAAGTACGATGCGGGCAACAGCGGCAACGTGAACATCGACCGGCTGCTGGTCGCTTCGGCGGCGCCGGGTACGCCCGAGTCCGAGCTGAACCTGCTCGATAACGGGGATTTTGACCGGGATACTGCCTTCAACAGCAACTGGTCGGAATGGCATCCGACCGGACAGACGCTTGCGTTCGGCATGGACAGCGGCTCGGGCACCAATCCGCCCGAGTCTCCGTGGGCGCAGGACAAGCGCGCGTTTTTCTGGCTCGCCGGCGCCTATCAGCAGAGCGTCCATCAAGTCGTGAGCGTGCCGGTCAACAACGCCAATTACAAGTTCGAAGCGCGGGTCCGGCTCAAAAATGCGACGCCGACGACGGCGCGCGCGGAGATCGCGAACTACGGCGGCACCGCGCAATATTACAACATCCCGAACGACGGCGTGTGGAAGTATATCAGCATCAGCAATATCTTCGTTACGAACGGGCAGGTGGATGTCGGCTTCTACGTCGACTCGCCCGGCGGTACGACGCTGCATATCGACGACGTGCGGCTGACGAAAATGTGACCGGCGAGGTGGACGGGCGTGCGTGCAAGCGTGCATGCGTGGAAAAGGATTGACGCCGGGCGCCGGGCCGTGATAATTTAGACGTATATTCAAACGTACGGCATGCGGAAGCACCGCTGATTTCGATGATGACATCGGAATTGGCGGTGCTTTTTTGTCGTTGCCGGCGATAGGGAGGAGCTGGGGAAGATGGGGATTCGGCTGGTCGTAGCCGCGCCCCAGCCGGGGTATGCGAGCCGGCTGGCGCTTTATTTGAAGGAACGGGATCCGCAAGCGGAGATCGCGGCTTTCACCCAGGCGGACGCGCTGGAGCTTTATTTGCAAGCCGGGCGCGGGGCGGATCTGCTGGTCGTGCAGCAGTCGCTGCTGCACGCGGTCCGAGAGATGCCGCCGGGTGGCGCGAAGGTCGTCGTGCTGACCGAAGGCGCGACTTCGGGGGAGCACGAAGGCCTGCCAGCCATCGCGCAGTATCAGTCGCTGCCCCGCCTCGCCGCGGAGATTCGCAGGCTGATCGGGACAGCTTCGGCGAAGCCGACGGAGGGGACTGAGCTATGGACCGTCTATTCGGCCGGGGGAGGCGCGGGCAAGACGACGCTTGCGCTCAACATCGCCAGGCAGGCTGCGGAGCGCGGGTACAGCGTCATGTATTTGAATTTGGAGGCGCTGTGCGGCATCGGCTCGCTGCTCGGCGGAGGCGTGCCGGAGGGGAGAGAGCCGGGCGGACGAGAGCCGGACGGGCTGTCCCGGCTGCTGTACGAGCTGTCGGCGCATCCGTCTTCGGCGGAGGCGCGGATTCGCGCGCTTGGCTCGCGGCGGTCGGCGGTCGGCGCGGGTTATCTCGAACCGGCCGATCATCCGGCCGAGCTGATCGCCATGTCGCCGGAGCGATTGGAGACGCTGATCGAAGCGTTGCGCCTTCACGGCGGCTTCGATCTCATCGTCGCCGACCCGGACGGCGGCTTCGCCGGTTGGCAACAGCGTTTGCTTGAGCTCAGCGGCAGGATTTGCTGGATCGCGGCAGACGACGCCCAGCTTCTTCGCAAGACCGAGTCGATGCTCCGGGAGTGGGGCGACCGGCTGCCGGGCCTTTTCGGCAAGTCGACATACGTTTGGAACAAAGCGCTGGGCGATGCGACGTCTGACATTTTGCGCCTGCCGGGGGGAGCGCAGTGGCAGTCGCTGCCTTATATTCCGCAGTGGAAGCGCGTCTCCGACATCGGCGCGCTTCTGGGATCCGGCGCGTTCGCCGGCGGCGTCGACCGTCTGCTCGACGCGCTGGGCTATGCCGGGCCGGCCGGACGTTCCGAGCCGCCGGACCTATCGGGCTATGCGCCGCGACCCGAGGGGCGCCGTTCGGGCGACGGCGAGCTTCGCGAACCCGTCGCGGCGGGAGGCGGCGGTTACGCATGGTCGGCGCTGGGCTGAGGCCGGACGAGATCGCGGCCGTGCGCGAGCGCGTCCGGTCCAGGCTGGCGTGGGATGCGCCCGTGAGCGATGCCGAGCTGCGGGCGCTAATCGAAGGCGAGCTGTTCGCGGAGCCGCGGATGAACCGGTTGACTTCGGCGGAGCGCGAAGCCGCCGTCAGCCGGCTGTTCCACTCCTTCAGAGGCTTGGATGCGCTCCAGCCGCTGCTTGCGGACCCGGACGTCACCGAGATCATGATCGTCGGCCACGATCGCATTTTTTTCGAGAAAAACGGGCGGCTGCAGCGCGCGCCGCTCGGATTCGAGAGCCGAGAGCGGCTGGAAGATCTGATCCAATCGATCGTCGGGCAGGTCAATCGGATCGTCAACGAAGCGTCGCCGATCGTCGACGCGCGTCTGCCGGACGGCTCGCGGGTGCACGTCGTCCTGCCGCCGGTCGCGCTTCAAGGTCCGACCGTCACGATCCGGCGGTTTCCGGCCCGTCCGCTCGGCATGGACGAGCTGGTGAAGCTTGGCGCGATCCGCGCGGATGCAGCGGCGCTGCTGCGGCGGCTCGTTCAGGCCAAGTACAACATTTTCATCAGCGGCGGGACAGGCTCGGGCAAGACGACGTTTCTGAACGCGCTCGCCCGTTGGATCCCGCAGGACGAGCGCATCATTACGATCGAGGATGCGGCCGAGCTTCAGATCCCGGGCATCGCGAACCTCGTGTCGCTGGAGACCCGCAACGCGAATACCGAAGGCAAAGGCCGGATCGGCATGCGCGAGCTCATCCGCGCCTCGCTGCGGATGCGGCCGGACCGGATCATCGTCGGGGAGGTGCGCGGCGAAGAGGCGCTGGACATGTTGCAGGCGATGAATACCGGGCATGAAGGCAGCTTGTCCACGGGCCATGCGAACACGGCCCGCGACATGATGTCGAGACTGGAGACGATGGTGCTTGGAGGCTCGGAGCTGCCGGTTGCCGTCGTACGTCGGCAGCTCGCCTCCGCGCTGGATATCGTCGTTCATCTAAGCCGATTAAGGGACGGCAGCCGGCGCGTCGTCGAGATCAGCGAGATCGCGGGTCTCCGGGACGGGGAAGTGGAGCTGAATCCGCTCTACTTGCTCGAGGAGGAGAGCGGGACGGGCAGGGACGTTCTTCGGCAGGCGGGCGAATTAATGAATGTGCGCAAGCTTCGCGGTTGGTTGGAAGCGAGCGGGGAGGTGACGGCATGAGCTTAACGGATTACCGCGTATATGCGCTCAGCCGATCCGAGCGCATATACGCGATGGCGGGAACCGCTTTCGTCAGTTTCGCGGCCGTTTGGCTGCTGTATCGCCAGCCATTGGTCGCGCTGCTCGCGACGCCATGCGGCTGGTACGGACCGAGGCTGGTTGCCGGGCATTTGCGGCGGCGCAGGCAGGAGCGGCTGCGGCTGCATTTCAAGGACATGCTGCAGACGCTGTCGTCGCTGCTGTCCGCCGGCCGCTCCGTCGAGACCGCGTTCGGGGCGCTCGAAGCGGACATGACGATGCTGATCGGCGATCCGCACGCGCCGCTGCTCCGGGAGATTCGCGCGGTGACGAATCGGCTGCGCAACGGCGATCCGCTCGAGCTGTCGCTGGGCGATCTTGCCGTTCGCAGCGGCGTCGAGGAGATCGGGAACTTCGCCGAGGCGTTCCGCATCTGCAAGCGCTCCGGCGGGGATCTCGTCGAGGTTATGCGGCGCACTTCGGGCTTGATCGCGGAGAAGCTCGAGGTCGAGCTGGAGGTCAGCGTCTTGATCGCCCAGAAAAAATTCGAGTCCAGGCTCATGATGGGCATGCCGTTCGGCTTCGTCGGGCTGCTCGGTTTTTTTGCCGGAGATTATATGCAGCCGTTGTACCGGGGAGGCGGGCTGCTCGTGCTTACCTTGTGCTTGGCCGCATTGGCAGGCGTATGCGCATGGATGGTGCGCATCATGGATATCCGGCTATGATGCAGTTCGCGCTTGGGGGGCTTGCTTTGCTGCTACTCTTGGGCTATGCGGCGCTGCTTGGTCGCGTGTACCGCAGTCGCGCTCGGAGCAAGCCGATTCACTTGTTGCTCGATCCGATGCATGCGTTGATCGGCAGCAAGCGCTTATGGGCGCGGATCGCGCCGAGGCTGCATCGCGAGCAAGCCGCACTGTCCGCTTTGTCGGGCGGACGTGACGTATCAGCGTTGCTGTCGCGGCATGCCGCCGTATGTGCCGCCTACGCGTATACGGCGCTGCTGGCCGGCGCTATGCTCGGCTGGTTCGCGGATCGGGCCGCATTGCTTGGCCTTGGCGCGGCGATGGCGGTCCTGCTGCCGCTCATGAAACGAAAAGAACTATACGGCAAGCTGGAACAACGCAGGCATGCGATCGTCATGGAACTGCCGGAGATGCTGAATCGGCTGCTGCTGATGGTGGGCGCGGGGGAAAATGTGCTCCGGGCGCTCGAGCATTGCCTCGAACGGCCTGCAGGCGCCCGCGACAGGTCGGGGCATCCGCTCTATGCGGAGCTCGAGGCCGCGGTGACGGCGGTGAAGCGAGGGGAATCCTTCGTTTTTGCCTGGGAGGAATTCGGCCGCCGATGCGCCGTGCCCGAGGCGAGGATGTTCGCCACGACGCTGCTGATGAACGCAAGACGGGGCGGCGACACGTTCGTCACCGCGCTGCGGGAGCTGTCCCGCATCCTGTGGGAGAAGCGCAAGGCCGCGGCCAAGACGCTCGGCGAACGCGCCTCCTCCAGACTCGCTTTTCCGCTCGCCGTCATTTTTCTCATCATCCTGATCTTGGTCGGGACGCCTTCGATATTGCTGATGGGGACTGAATAATTCAATTTTTAATTGGGGGTTTCTTGCATGAACATTCGCCGTCTTTCTTTCAAGCTAGGTACGTACGCGCGCGGTAAGCTGAACGCTTTCTGGAGAAACGAGGAGGGGCTCGGCACGCTAGAGATCGTGCTGATCGCGGCTGTGATCATCGCCATCGCCGTACTGTTCAGAGACTGGATTTTGGATTTCCTGGATCGGCTGTTCGGCAAGGTCGAGGACAAGTCGGATTCGTTTTTCAGTTAATAGGAATGGTCGGCTTCATCCGTCTTCATGCCGCTATTCTCTCGGTCCGCCATCGTTGGCGCGGCTACATCCTCTCCTTATGGCGTCAGACTTCCGGGTCGTATTCGCTTGAGGCAAGCATGCTGATGCCTACGCTTTTGATCGTTACGTTTTTGCTCGTGTTTTACGCGCTGTTTACCGCCCAGAACGCGATCGTCCATTATAATTCCGCCGTTACCGCAGAAAGGGCGGCCTTCAATTGGAGTCACGCGGAGAGCGAGTTCGCGACAGGCGCTTACGAGGACGGCCGGTATGACGGATTGTACTGGCGTCTGACCGACGACGCGCTGCTGCAAGGCCTGTTTGGCTGGACGGCGGGCGAGTCGGCGGATTCGCTGACTTTCCCCGGAGCGGCAGATCCTCGGGATCGGTTGACGCTTCGCAAGCTGTATCCGGCCGCCGAAGCGCTCTCAGAAAATTGGGAGGGCAGCATTCGTTACGAGCGGGGCGGCATTCAGCGGGAAATCGCGGTCTCGGCGGCTGATCCGGGCGAGCTATCCCCGCTAGCTCTGCTGCGCGGTTCATCGGTTGCGTCGTCCGAATCGTCGGCTCCGGTGACGGAGCCCGCGGAGTGGATGCGCACGTTCGACCTTGTCCGTTACTACACGGCCAAGGTGAAGCGGGAGGGTGGCGGCGCCGAGTCGTATCTCGGCAAAGCAGGCTCTCTATTGGGGAGGAAGGCGGATGCGCAGTCGCAATAATGCCAGGGGATACGCAAGGATTAAGAATCGTTTACTCCGGTTTGGACGAGCGTCTTCGGGCGCCGTATCCATATACATGTCGGCGGTGATGGCTGCCATGATCTTTCTGACGGGAACGTTGATCGATTTCGGTCGCATCGCGGCTTTTCGCCAGCAGGCGGAGCTGTCGATGAAGGCTGGCGCAAGAGGCGTATTGTCTTCATACGATCCGGCGTTGTACGAGCGCTACGGCTTGTTCGCGATCGGAGGCAGCGCGCCTGAAGCGCTGCTGTCCGAAGTGCTAGAAGGGCATAGGGATCCGGAAGATACGGACGCGCTGCGCCTGCTCGATACCGCTTGGCGCGACGAGGAGGTCGTCGAGAGCCGGCCGCTCGGCTCCCACGCCGTGTTCAAGCGGCAAGTTCTGGAGGAGATGAAGTACAAGGCGCCGATCGACTTGACGCTGGACTTGGCTTCTCGGTTCAAAGGTCTGCCGGCTTTGATGAAGGAAGCGAAAAAAACGTCCGATCTGCTCGAAGACATGCGTCAGGCTTACGAGAAACGAGAGGCTGCCTTGGATCGCGCGCTGAAGCGCCAGATCGAGGCGGGCGAGAGTATGACGGACGCTTTCGAAGCGATCGTCCCGCGGCCGCCGATATCGATGGCGGGAGGCAGGTCCGCCGGCGACGTTAAAGATGTTGCGGACGCGGCTTTAATGTACGGCGATTATACGGCGAAACGCGCCGAAGACACAGCCAGAGCAGAAACGCAGCGGCAGCGGGAAGCCGAGAGACTGCGCCGGGAGGCGGAAGAAAAATTAAACGGGAGTCCGTCCTCGTCGGGAGCATCACCTTCGCCTTCGCCGACGCCCGCTCCATCGGACGGGCCTTTGTACGCTGCGGAGATCTCGGCCTACGAAAGAGGGGTCGCCAAGCTGGCTGGCCGGCTGCGGAACCAATCGGTACAAGCGATTGCCTCGCTGGAGAAATCGCTCGAAGCTGCCGTGAAGGATGCCGAGGAAGCCGAGACGGCGAATGCGGAAATGTCACGGATCGCGGCCGAAGCCGATAGCGCTGCCGATACGCCCGCCGAATGGCCGGCGGAGACAGGCGAGGGGGGCTTCGCCGGCGGCGAGGCGGGCTCTTTGCAAGAACTTCGGCGCACTGCTTCGGACCTGATATTGCCCGGCGATTACTGGAGCCGCTACAAGGAAGAGCTGGAAGGCATCCGCAGTGAAGGCGCCGGCTTGCGCGATGCGGCGGAGTCGATGGCGGTCTCCCTGAACGCGGCGCCAGGCTCGTCCGGCATGGACGGGGCGCTGCGCGACGGGGCGGACCGCCTTCAATCGCTGCTGGCCGGCTTCGCGGACAAGCATGGCGCATCGGGAAGCGTCACAGCCGGACGCCGCGAAGCGCTTAAGTCTCAGCGATCGGGCGACGAGGAGCGCCGGGCGCTGGAGGCTAAGTCGCGCACCGCCTGGTCCGGCGCTTCCGCCTTTCTCGCCACGCTTGCCGGCATACGATCGTCTCCTGAGGAGAAGCAGGCGTTCGAACGGCTGGATTGGCTGTTTCATCGAAACTTAACTTGGAACGAAGGCCAGGAAGAAGCATTCCCGACTCGCCTTCCTTCGGATGCGTCAGAGGGACGCAAGGCGGCCTTCGCATCTGCGGACGGTTGGCTGGATGCGCTTGGAGACGGCGTGACGGGGATGCGTGACGCCGTCTATTTCGCCGAATATTCCTACGCTCGTTTCTCGACGGCAGATCCGTCCGAAGTGCGCTCGCTGCTGGACTGGGGCGGAGAAGGCCTGTTGATGCCGGGCAAGCAGGAAAACGAATACGTCTTGTACGGACTGCGCAATCCGGCGGCGAATATCGCGGCTGCATACGGCGAACTTTTTGCGCTGCGCCTCGCGATCCGCACGATGGAAGGGCTGATCGAATGCCGCTCTTACGGGCATCCGCTGGTCGTGCTTGCGGCAGCCGCGCTTTACGGCATTACCGAAGCGCTGAAGGATATTCAGGGCTTGCTGGACCGGGGCGTCATAACGCTGTCCAAATACGCGAAAATCGATACTTACTATAAGGACTACGTCCGGCTGTTTTTGCTGCTGCACGGTAGCTCCGAAGGGCAGACGGCCCGCAGGATCGCTTTGATCGAGGACGCGCTCGACGTAGATCTCCAGGAAGCCTATACCTACGCAGGCTCGCGAGGCGTTGCCTCGGTGCGCTTATGGTTTTTGCCGGGTGCCGCGAAGCTCGCAGGGAAGAGCGTATCCTGGCAGGGGACGGTGAAGGGAAATCGCTATGAGACGGCTTTTTCGGCGGATAGCGCTTATCAGTAAAAAGCAGGCGGGCAGCGAGGGAAGCTTGACGCTCGAAGCCGCGCTGACCATGCCGACGGTCATGATCTGCGTTCTCTTCTTAATCTACTTGATTCATGCCTCGATCGTCGCCATGGCGCTGCAAGGCGCGCTTTCCCAGACGGCCAGGCAGACCGCGGCGATATGGTACCCCTTGTCCGAAAGTATGGCAGAGGCGGGCGATGCGACTGGCGAAGGCGCGGACGCAGGTGCCTATACGCACTGGAAGGAACGGCTGGCGGGGCCTCAGGAAACGGTCGGAAAGCTTGCCTCTTATTTGCCCGAACCCCTCTCCGATTGGGCTGAACGCTTTGCGGCAGGGGACTGGTATCCGGACGCCCTTCTGGCGAAGGAGACGCTGGAGCCCCGGGTCGCAGACAGGCTAAGCAAGTCCATGCTGCCCGCTTCGCGAATGAAGCTGGTCCGCGTTGATTTGCCGGACGCGCGGGACCCTGCCAAAGCTTATCTGACGCTCGAAGCGGAATACAAGCTGCCATTTTCGTTCCCCTGGTCCGGGCGGCCGCTCATTGTTCGGGCTTCCGTCAAGGAGCGGGTTTGGACGGGCGGCGAGCGGCTTGCCGCCGCAGCTCCGGAGCCAGGCAGCGAAGCGGGCTCGCTTGCGTTCGTTTCGCTCGAGCCGTCGCCCGTTCAGCGCGGGCGCAGAGTGACCTTGGTTTTGCGGGCGGAACCCGGTGCTGCAGTCGATCTCAAGGTTGTTTACAAGAGCGGCCAAAGTCAGGCAAGGCATTTGGGCGCGGCGACGGCCGACGCGTCCGGGCGCGTCTCTTGGACATGGCTCGTATCGGGCAACACGACGCCCGGCGATTGGGCATGGGAGGCCTCTTATAGCGGAGGGAGCCTTCAACAGACTTTCGAGGTGCAAGCCAAATCCGCCGGAAAGGGAGGATAAACCGTGGATACGATCGTATGGTCGGCGACGGCAGCGCTGCTGCTTTTCGCCTGCTGGAGCGATATCAGGCGAATGGAAATATCCAATTTGCTGTGCGTCGCGTTCGCGGCGGGCGGCTTTATCTTTCAAATTGCCGCTTACGGCCCCGGGCGCGTCTGGTGGACGATCGGCGGGATCGCCGCCGGTGCGATTCCGTTAGGGCTGCTTCATATCGCCAGAGGCCTGGGCGCCGGGGACGTTAAGTGGTTCGCCGCGTACGGCGCATGGGCCGGCGCTTCTTCGGCGCTGCAGCTGGTCGTCTTTTCGCTGTTGTTCGCGGGCGGGATCGCCGTGCTCTTGCTGACGCTAAAAGTTCCGATCGTACGTCCCTGGGCGCTAAAGATCGATTGGCCTTGGGGGCGGCACCCGGCGCAAGCTGGAAAAGGCGCGAAGTTTCCTTTTATGCTGGCCGTCGCGCCTGCTTACGCCCTGCTTGCGTTCTCAGGGGGATAGCGCAGCGAAATGTAACGTACGGTCGAATGAGGACGATAAGGAGGGAAATCATGAACGAGCTGAAAACGAGGTTCGAGCAGCAACGGGGGCTCTGGATGATACTTGAACGGACATCGGCGCCATGGCGGCGGGAGGATCTGGACGCTGTCCAGACGGGCATGCTGCAGGCTTGCGAGATACCCGGCCTTCTGCCGCTTGCGGTTGAAGAAACGGATGGGCAAATCGGGCTGCGTTATCGGCTGGCAGGCAGCAAGATGCTGAGCCAGACGCTGCGTGCCGAACGCTGGACGATGACCGACGCCATGGCCGCCTTGTGCAAGCTGGCCGAAACGGCCGAGCAGTGCCACGATCACATGCTTGATTTTTCGCGCCTGCTGCTGCGAGACGAATATATTTTCGTGGGGAGCGGGTGGCATGACTTGCGGTTCGCCTATTTGCCGCTTGCAGTCGACGCATCGTCGGCAGAAAACGAAGGGGGACTTGAACGCCTTATCGTCAGATGGGTCATGCGCGCGGATAATCCGGACGGCGCAGCCTTGCAGCGGCTGCTGGGGATTGCGGCTTCGGAAGGTTTCGTGCCCTCGTCTTTGCGTGACTACGCTCGACGCTATCTGTGCGAGCGCGCGGAAGAACGCGCAGGACGCATAAGCCAAGCCGCGGATCAAAAACAGGGGATGTTCGTTCGAATAGAGCAGACCGCGACGCCTGCTGCCATTCAATCGGACCGAAAGGAGGGCGCGGGAGCGAATGACGCCTTGCCAGAACCCGATCTGCCCGGCAGCTTGTCCCCGTCCAAGACGCCCGTGCGGATGGAGAGGGAAGCCGGCGATTCCTCTTGGCATCGCTTGAATGCCCTTCAACCCGAACGTAATCCAGGCATAGCCATGGTCGGAGGGGAAGAAGATACGGCGGACGGACCCGGCCTGATGCCGGGCGGCATGAGCGCCGCCAGGTGGCGGACATGGCTCGTGGCGCTGTCTGCGGTCGCGGCGGGCGCAGCTTGGAAAACCTTTTACGCTGGCGCCCCGGGTACGCGAGGGCTGGCGTTGTCTCTAGGTGCAACGGCGGCTTGCGCGGGCTTGTGTTTGTTGCTGTGGAACGGATGGACACGGAAAGAGCGAGCTGAACCTTATCGCGAGATAGCGGTCGGATCTGTATCGAGGGAACCGGAGCCCGATCGGTACGCTGCCCTTCCGGCATGGCCGGAGCCCGGGGTAGGGGAGGGACCTCGCGCGCCGGACGTCGTGCCGTTGGCGAGATTCGAATCCTATTCCAAAGAATCGGAAAACGTCCGGGTAGCGTCTGAACTTACCTTTAACGATCGTCCCCAGACGGAATGGCTGTCCGCCAAGCGGGAAGCGACGGAGCTGTTGGCTTCGCCGCAGTCGGCGTCCCCCGCAGTCTGTTTCCTGGAGTGGGAGTCCGCGGAGCGTCCTTGCAAAATTCCGTTAAAAACGGAATCGCTTGTCATCGGCCGCTCGCGGGACGCGGCTCAACACGTAGATGAATCGGGGGGCATGTCCAGAGCGCATCTTGAAATGCTGCGTCAGCAGGGACGTTGGCTGGCCAAGGACCTCGGTTCCCGTAACGGAAGCTGGCTCAACGGCAGTCCGATGGCGCCGTACGAAGCTTATCCGCTGGAAGCGGGCGATTGCCTGCAGATGGCCGGATCGATCTACAGGTTCCATGCGCCAAGCGAAGCGCTGCGGAACTAGCGCATTAACGGCGATCCTTCAGGTCTCCAAGGGCGCCTTCCAGCTTGGGATGCCGAAAAACGTAACCGTGGGCCAGCGCTTTGCGCGGAATCGCGAACTGCCCGGCGAGCAGCAGCGCGGACATCTCGCCGAGCGCGGCGCGGATCGCCCAAGCGGGCGCGTGAAGCCAATACGGGCGGCCAAGCACCTTCGCCAATGTCCGGCCGAAGGCATCGTTGTCGACCGAATCGGGCGCGACCGCGTTGACGGGGCCGGAGATCGCTTCGTTATCCAGGCCGAGCAAAATGAGCCCCACGATATCGTCGATGTGGATCCAGGGCATGCCCTGTCGCCCCGAACCGAGACGGCCACCGGCGAACAGCTTGGTCGGCAAGCTAAGCAGCGGGTACGAACCGCCGCCGTTGCCCAGCGCAAGACCGATCCGCAGCTTAACGATGCGGTCGATCGGAATGCGGTCGACGGCCGCCTCCCACTGTACGATCGTCTCGCTCAAAAAATCCTCGGGACGCGGGGGCGCGCTCTCGTCGAAGGGCATCGGATAACGGCCGCCGGTCGACTCCGAATGTCCGTAAAGCGAGATGGCGGAGGCGTTCACGAGCACGGCCGGCAGGCTTGGCATGCGCGCGACGGCATCCGCGATGCGCCCGGCCGCTTGAATACGGGAGGAGTGGATGAGCGCCTTGGATTTGGACGTCCATCGGCGCCCGATCGTCGCTCCGCTCAAATTGACGATGGCGTCTACTGGGCCGGTCAGGCCGGGATCGGCCAGCCACGAATCCCAAGTCGCATAAAGCAAGCCTGCGGCTGGCGCCGCAGGCTTGCTCCGGGTTATGATCCATACTTCGTCTCCGCGGGCGGAGAGGGCTTCGGCCAAGGCGGAACCGATAAATCCGGTACCGCCGCACAGCACTGCGCGCATGGGCTCACCTCATGGGAATGACATGAATTATTGCTTGTCGATCGAGGTGATGACGTATTGCTCGATCGTCTCGCTGTCGCCTTTGATCTCATTGATCTTGTACTTGAATTTGATCTTCACGCCGTCGTCCCAGCTCGACAGCTTGTCCGAGATCTCGTCGTCGATCTGATAAGCGCGGACGCCCTCGGCGCTCTCGATCTCGATCGAGTGATTGTCGATTTGTCCGTTGTACGTACCTGCCGATTCTTTCTCGTCGACCGCGCCGGAAGGAGCCGCGGAAGGCGACGCGTCAGGCGACGCGGTTGCGCTGGCGTCCGGCTGCGCGGACGGAGAGGCGTCAGGCGACGATGCGGGGGACGCAGAAGCGGATACGCTAGGCGAAGGGGAAGCGTCGCTTCCGTCCTTGTCGTTGCTGCAGGCCGTGCCCATGAGCAGCATGGCCAGAACGGCGACGGCCCAGGCCGAGTTTTTACCGTACCGATTCAGTTGATTGAACATACCAAGACCACCTCCGAACGATCGTGCGGCCGCCCGGTTCGGACGAGCCGCTCCTTATGTTAGACGACGGGAGGTGCCAAAGGTTTCGTTTTTTCCGCATCGAGCAGGTGGGCATAGGGCGAATAATCGATGCCGTTGCTGTCCAAAAAGCTGATCAGGAAGGCGTGATCGCGCTTAGGCGTCGCCATAATATAGCCTTTAATGCAGTGCTCCTCCGTCACTTTTCCCTCGCCGCTCTCGACGGCGAGCTGGCCGATCTGCGCGGCGATCGAGTGCTTGGCGATGTCGCGGAAGGCGTTCGGTACAGGAGAGACGAGCTTGTCCAGCAAGGCCTTCGATTCGTCGTTCCACAGCGGCCGGCTGAGCTCGACCCAGTGGTTTTGCCAATCGAGCTTGGATTTGCCGTCGGCCTTCGGCAGCACCTTCAGGAACTTGCGAAACATGAAGAAGCCGCCGATGCTCATGAAAACGACCAGCACGACGCCCCAAAACGCGATAAAGTACATAAACCAATCGGGACTGGATTTCATTTTTGCGTTCACCTCGCTTCCGAAATTATATCGTATTTCTACCAGTCTGTCCCGCGAAAGAGAAAAGCCGTCATCCTATTCTCGCAGCTGCGGGCATGTCCTTCCGGAACGCGATTTCCCGTTTAAAGGCCGCTTGCGGCCGGGCTCGTTACCGCCTTTGGAGGAGACCGTCTTCTAGATTTATTTCGACGTTCGCGCTACAATAGATTTTGATTTAACGGGACGGGCCCGGGAAGCATAGGGCGCCGCATACGGAGGGGAGTAAAGCCATGCTGAAGATCGGTTCCCACGTGTCTTTTTCGGACAAGGGATTGCTGACGGCGACGGACGAAGCCAAGTCCTACGGCTCCAGCTCGTTCATGATTTACACGGGAGCGCCGCAAAATACGAGGCGCAAGCCTATCGAGAGCCTGTACATTCCCGAGGGAAGAGATGCGATGACGGCCGCGGGAATCGGCGAGATCGTCGTCCACGCGCCTTACATCGTGAACCTCGGTTCTTATAAGGAAGACACGTTCGAGCTGGCCGTCAACTTCCTGCAAGAAGAAGTTCGGCGGACAGACGCGATCGGCGTTAACAACATCGTTCTTCATCCTGGCGCTTATACGGAAAAGGATGCGGAATACGGCATCGCCCGCATCGCTGAAGGGCTTAATGAAGTGCTGGACGCGACCAAGCACACGAACGTGAACATCGCCCTGGAGACGATGGCCGGCAAAGGCACGGAGATCGGGCGCAGCTTCGAAGAGCTCGCCGCCATCATCGAACGCGTACATGACAACGGCCGGATCACGATCTGCCTCGACACGTGCCACGTGCACGACGCGGGCTACGATATCGTGGACGATCTGGACGGCGTCCTGAAGTCGTTCGACAGCATCGTCGGCCTTGACCGCATCGCCGTCGTTCACTTGAACGACAGCAAAAATCCGCGCGGCGCCGGCAAGGACCGCCATACGCCGGTCGGTTCCGGCTGGATCGGCTACGAGGCGATTAATAATGTCGTCAGCCATCCTTCGTTGGCCGGCAAGCCGTTTATCCTCGAGACGCCCTGGATCGGCAAAAACGCCGGCAAGGAGCGTCCGATGTACGAAGCCGAGATCGCGCTGCTGCGCGGCGACGTCGACCTTCGCTTCGGCGGCGAGTTCCTTGAGGACGTCGAGCGCCTGCATCATTTCTTCGGCAAGCAGGACATCGATCACCGCGCCTTCGTGCTGAACACCTGGGAGCTGCTGAAGTCCGACGCCAAAGCGCGCAAGGCGGATCCGCGCGAACCGCTGGAGCGACTGTACGACCTGGCGATGGAACATCGCGTGCTGTCGGCCGATTATAGCGAAGAAGCCGTGAATCAGCGCCTGACGGCCTATCTCGCCGGCAGGGAATGGCTCGCCAAAGTATAAGTCGTCGCGGACGAGACACAGTAAGGAAACGAAGCAATCGATAGAGAGGCAGAGGAACCCGTCATGACCCAGAACGTCTACCAACACCAGGACAGCAAGGGCCGCGAGGAGAACGCGAACCGCGCCCGCATGCTGATCTCCTGCCCCGACCGGCCGGGGATCGTCGCAGCCGTCTCGCAATTTCTTTACGAGAAAGGCGCGAACATCCTTCAGTCGGACCAATACACCACCGACCCCGCGAGCGGCATGTTTTTCATGCGGATCGCCTTCGATCTCGGCGGTCTAGAGCAGAACCTGCCCTCGCTGCAGGAGGACTTCGCGCGGATCGCCGACCGGTTCGAGATGCGTTGGAGCGTTTATCGCGCGGTCCGTCGCAAACGCCTCGCCATCTTCGTCTCGCGCGAGGACCATTGCCTGCTCGAGCTGCTCTGGCAATGGCAGGCCGGCGATCTTGACGCCGAGATCAGCATGGTCGTCAGCAACCATGACGACATGCGCGGGCTAGTCGAGTCGTTCGGTATTCCGTTCCATCATATTCCGGTCACGCCGGAGACCAAAGCCGAAGCCGAACGGCGCCAGCTGGAGCTGACTGCGGGCAAGGTCGATCTGGTTATTCTTGCCAGGTACATGCAAATTATTACGCCGAAGTTCATCGAGCACTTCACCAACCGGATCATCAATATCCACCACTCCTTCCTGCCGGCTTTCGTCGGCGGCAAACCGTATCACCAGGCTTACGACCGCGGGGTCAAACTGATCGGCGCGACGGCGCACTACGTGACCGCCGAGCTTGACGCGGGTCCGATCATCGAGCAGGACGTACAGCGCGTCAGCCACCGCAACAACGTAGACGAGCTGAAGCGCATGGGCCGCCACATCGAGCGGATCGTGCTGGCCAGAGCGGTGAAGTGGCACATCGAAGACCGCCTGGTCGTGTACCAGAACAAGACGGTCGCCTTCATCTAAAACGGCGGCGAGCAGCTTGGTCATGAAGCACGTACGGATAAAGCCGCGAGGCGAAGAAAACGATAATCGTAAGTCCGCGTCGCGCGAGATGCGGACTTCCTTATGAGGAAAATTTTCCACTTGTCCGTACAAGTGCTGTGGAAAACGGGCAACCCCCATGTTACAATAGGCAAGGCTGAACTGCGGCGATTTAACGAATTAACGCATAATAACTACGCAATGCAGATAGAGGAGGTCATTACCAAAATGACAGCAAACGCAAATACGATCGAACAACTCTCCGTTACGACGATCCGCACGCTCGCGATCGACGCGATCGAAAAGGCGAAGTCCGGACATCCCGGCATGCCGATGGGCGCTGCTCCGATGGGTTACCAGCTGTTCGCCAAATCGATGAAGCACAATCCATCCCGGCCGAGCTGGATCGACCGCGACCGCTTCGTGCTGTCCGCGGGCCACGGTTCGATGCTGCTGTACTCGCTTCTTCACCTTTCGGGCTACGATCTGCCGATCGAAGAGCTCAAGAACTTCCGCCAATGGGGATCCAAGACGCCAGGGCACCCCGAATTCGGCCACACGGCCGGCGTCGACGCGACGACCGGACCGCTGGGCCAAGGGATCGCGATGGCCGTCGGCATGGCGATGGCGGAAGCGCAATTGTCCGCTACATACAATCGCGACGGGTTCGATCTGATTAATCACTTCACGTATTCGATCTGCGGCGACGGCGACCTTTCCGAAGGCATCTCCTCCGAATCCGCATCGCTCGCCGGCCACTTGCAGCTCGGCAAGCTGGTCGTCCTGTACGATTCGAACGATATCTCGCTGGACGGCGAGCTTTCCCTGTCCTTCTCCGAGTCGGTAGCCAAGCGCTTCGACGGATACGGCTGGCAGGTGCTGCGCGTTGAGGACGGCAACGATCTGGCCGCGCTGGCCAAGGCGATCGCCGAAGCCCAAGCCGAGACGAGCAAGCCTACGCTGATCGAAGTGAAGACCGTGATCGGCTACGGCTCGCCGAACAAGGGCGGCAAGGGCGGCCACGCAGGTCCGCACGGCTCGCCGCTCGGCACCGAGGAAGCGAAGCTGACGAAAGCGTTCTACGAGTGGGATCACCCGGAATTTTTCGTTCCCGAAGAAGTTCGCGCGCATTTCGCCGAAGTCAAGAGCCGCGGCGAACAAGCTTATGCCGCTTGGGAAGAATTGTTCGGCAAGTACAAGTCCGCTCATCCGGAACTGGCTCAGCAGTTCGAGGACGCGCTCGCGCGCAAGCTGCCGCAGGGCTGGGACGCCGAGCTGCCGAAGTACTCGACCGAGGACAAGCCGCTCTCCACGCGCGTCGCTTCGGGCAACGCCCTGAACGGCTTGGCTAAGAACGTGCCGAACCTCGTAGGCGGCTCCGCCGACCTCGAGAGCTCCACGATGACGCATCTGAAGGGCTTGCCGGTCTACAGCGCGAAGGACTACAGCGGCCGCAACATTTACTTCGGCGTCCGCGAGTTCGGCATGGCGGCCGCGATGAACGGCATCTCGCTGCACGGCGGTCTTCGCGTATATGGCGGCACGTTCTTCGTCTTCACGGATTATCTGCGTCCGGCCGTTCGCTTGGCGTCGATTATGGGGCAGCCGGTCGTGTACGTCCTGACGCACGACTCCATCGCCGTCGGCGAAGACGGACCGACGCACGAGCCGATCGAGCAGCTTGCATCGATCCGCGTCATCCCGGGCCTGACTGTCCTCCGTCCCGGCGACGGCAACGAGACTTCCGCGGCTTGGGCTTACGCACTCGAGAACACCGGCAATCCGGTCGCGCTCGTCCTGACCCGCCAAAATCTGCCGATCCTCGAAGGCACGGCGGAGCTGGCCCGCGAAGGCATCAAGAAGGGCGGCTACGTGCTGTCCGAAGCGGCCGGCGAGGCACAGGGCATCCTCATCGCGACGGGCTCGGAAGTCCAGCTCGCCGTCGCTTCCCAAAAAGCGCTGGCCGAACAGGGTATTCACGTGCGCGTCGTCAGCCTGCCGAGCTGGGACCTGTTCGAAGCCCAGTCCGCCGAATACCGCGAAAGCGTGCTGCCGAAAGGCGTCAAGGCGCGTCTGGCGATCGAGATGGCTTCGCCGTTCGGCTGGGAGCGCTACGTCGGAGACGGCGGCGCCGTGCTCGGCATTTCCACCTTCGGCGCCTCCGCGCCGGGCGACCGCGTCATCAAGGAATACGGCTTTACGGTCGAGAACGTCGTCGAGCAGTTCCGCAAACTGATCTAACCGCAGGCAGGAGCGCTTTCGGCAGTCGGACGAATGAGTCCGCTAATCCGGAGCGCTCCGATGCGGAGCCGGCCCCCCCAAGCGGGCGGCCGGCTTTTTGCGGCGAAGGCGCGTTAGCGCGTCGCATAGGCAAAGAAGGTGCTCGCGCCGCGACCCTTATTGCAACCGCTATGAACCAAACCACTTTTAGGAGGCTATTATTTCCATGTCCCAATTCGATCAAGTCAGCGTCGTCAAGCAAGCCAATATTTACTTCGACGGCAAGGTAACGAGCCGTACGGTCAAATTCGCCGACGGCACGCGCAAGACGCTGGGCATCATGCTGCCGGGCGAATACGAGTTCGGCACGGACCAAAAGGAAGTCATGGAGATTCTGGCCGGCGAGCTGACCGTTCAACTGCCGGGCAGCGAAGAATGGATCTCGATCTCCGGTACCGGCGAATTTACCGTGCCGGCGAACGCTAAGTTCAAGCTGAAGGTAACGCAAGTCGCGGACTACGTCTGCTCGTACCTGGACGCTTGATTCCCGATATTATTCAAGCATGAGAATAAGCCTTCGGCGCCGCATAGCGCCGAAGGCTTATTCGTTCTAATGGCGAACCGCGCGGCGTCAGCCGTTCGATTCGATGTATTCCTTGAGCTGCAGGCGCTGGTACAGGGCCAGCCCCGACAGCAGGCAGCCGTAGTGGAACAGCCCTTCCTTGCGCTCGATGCGGATGATGCGGGCCGTCATGGGCGGCAGGCTGGTCTCCTGCTGGAAGTGAATGACGACGAACATGTCCTTCTCCAGCGGGATGGATGTCGCTACCTGCAGGCCGTCCTCGGAAACGTCGTTCAGCACGGCGTCGACGCTCTGGCCGGCGAACGATCCGGCTTGTTCCCATTGATAGATGGAGATCATGAGCGGGATGTTCAAGGCGACGCGCTTCTTTTTGCGGCGATCCGACTCGGATTCCGACTCCTCGTCCGTTTCCTCGACAGCTGCGGCAGCGGATACTTCGTCGTCGGCCTGCTTGTCCCGCCCGATCCGTCCGCCGATCCATTGCTCGTACAGCTTGGCCAGCGCGGCAAGATCCTCTTCGCCGTAGCCCGCCGCGGCGCCGGCCTGGAACAGGCTTTTGGACGCTTCGAGCATCGGCGTCGGCACGCCGAGACCGTCGGTCAGCGCGGAGGAAAGCTTAAGGTCCTTGAGCATTAGGGCCAGCGAGAATTGAACGCTAAAATCGTGGTCGATGATCTTCGCGCCCTTCAGATCGGCCTGCTTGCTCGCAGCGCCGCCGCCCTGCACGACCCGCAGGAAGGAGGAGGCATCGATGCCGGCTTTGGCCGCGATGGCCATGCCTTCGACGAGGCCTGCGGCATTGATGCCGACGATCGTATTGTGGGCGAGCTTGGCCGCGGCCCCGCTGCCGCTCGGTCCCATGTACAGCACTTCGCGTCCCATGGCCAGCAGCAGCGGCTTCTGCGCTTCAACGACCTGCGCGTCGCCGCCGGCCATGAACAGGAGCGTGCCGTCAATGGCCGCGGGCTTGCTCCCCGTCACCGGGGCGTCGAGGAAATCGCAAAACGCGTCCGCGGCGTCCCGGGCAAGCCGGCGCGCGAGATCGGGCGATACGGTGCTGCTGTCGATGAGCACGGTGTTAGGCTTGAGCCCGGCGAACACGCCCTCGGTCCCGTAGTACACTTCCTCCACCGCCGCGTCGTTGCTGATCATCGTCAGAACGACATCGGCGACGCGCGCCGCCGCCAGCGGCGTGGCGGCTTCCTCGGCTCCGAGCTCGAGCAGCTGCTGGGCCTTGCCGGGCGTACGGTTGTAAACGATGACTTGGTAGGACTTGCGAAGCAGGTTTGCGGCCATAGGCAGACCCATCGTGCCCAGTCCGATAAATGCGATCGTTGGCATATTGATTTCCCTCCCAGGGTTCAATCCGATTCTTTCATTATAGGAGAACTACGAGCCCGTGAAAAGCATCGTGCGTTCGCCAGGTTTACAATCATTCCCACCCGCTGCGCGCAAGTCACATAAAAACATATTAAAACGTCTTTATTCCATGTATCCGCACATTCGATTCCGGTATGCTATCTGGATAGACTAACACTTGAGGAGGCCGACATGGCGATTTCATTCGACCGGGAGCGTCAGACGTTTCATCTGCAGACGCCGAATACAAGCTACATAATTACTGTTGTCGAAGGCCTTTATCCTGCACATGTTTATTGGGGACCCAAGCTTCGCAACGCCTCATGGCCGGGCGGCCTGACTCTGCGCGAGCGCGCGAGCTTCAGCCCGACGCCGAATCCGGACAAGCCGTCGCTGTCGCTCGACGCGCTGCTGCAGGAATATCCGGGCTACGGCTCGGGCGATTTCCGCAGTCCTGCTTACCAATTCGGCCTGTCCGACGGCACGACGGTGGCGGAGCTCGTCTACCGCGATCACCGCATCTTCGCAGGCAAACCGAAGCTAGAGGGCCTTCCCGCCACTTATGCGGAGTCCGACGAAGAAGCGGAAACGCTGGAGCTGACGCTGCACGATTCGCATTCCGGCCTTATCGCGATCCTCAGCTACACGACGTTCCGCGATTCGGACGCGATCGCCCGCTCGGTCCGCTACGTCAACGAGAGTGCCGATTCCGTCCGCATTCGCCGCGCGCTGAGCGCCAGCGTCGACTTTAACAACGACGATTACGAGCTGGTGCACCTGAACGGCGGATGGGCGAACGAGCGCAATCTCTCGCGCAGAGCGCTCGTCCAAGGGCAGCAGGGCATCGAGAGCCGTCGCGGCTCCAGTTCCCATCAGCATAACCCGTTCGTCGCGCTGGTGTCGCCGAATGCGGGAGAAGAGCAGGGAGACGCCTACGGCTTCAGCCTCGTCTACAGCGGCAGCTTCGCCGCCTCCGCCGAGGTGGATCAATTCCGCACGACGCGCGTATCGATCGGCATCAATCCGTTCGACTTCGAATGGCTGCTCGAGCCGGGCCAATCGTTCCAGGCGCCCGAAGCCGTGCTCGTTTACTCGAACGAAGGTCTCGGCGGCATGAGCCGGACGTATCACCGGCTGTATCGAAGCCGTCTCTCCCGCGGCGAGTTCCGCGACCGCACGCGTCCCGTGCTCGTCAACAACTGGGAGGCGACTTACTTCGACTTCGACGCGGACAAGATCGCGGCGATCGCGGAGGAAGGCAGCCGGCTCGGCATCGAGCTGTTCGTGCTCGACGACGGCTGGTTCGGCTACCGCAACGACGACACGACGTCGCTCGGCGACTGGAAGGTCGATCTTAAGAAGCTGCCGCAAGGGCTGGACGATCTGGCGAAAAGGGTAAACGCGCACGGTCTTCAGTTCGGTCTCTGGTTCGAGCCCGAGATGATCTCGCCGGACAGCGACCTGTACCGCGCGCATCCGGACTGGTGTCTTCACGTCGAAGGCCGCAGACGCACGCAGGGTCGCCGCCAGCTGATCCTGGATCTGTCGCGCGAGGACGTATGCGACTATATCATCGACACGGTGGGCGGCGTGCTGGCTTCGGCGCCGATCGCTTACGTCAAGTGGGACATGAACCGCAACATGACGGAGATCGGCTCCGCGCTGCTGCCGCCCGAGCGCCAGCGCGAGACGGCGCACCGTTACATGCTCGGCTTGTACCGCGTGCTCGAGACGATCACTTCCAGGTTCCCGCACATTCTGTTCGAGAGCTGCTCCGGCGGCGGCGGGCGGTTCGATCCGGGGATGCTTCACTACATGCCGCAGACGTGGACGAGCGACAACTCGGACGCCGTATGCCGGCTCAAGATCCAGTACGGGACGAGTCTCGTCTATCCGATCAGCTCGATGGGCGCGCACATATCGGCCGTGCCGAACCATCAAGTGCACCGCGTCACTTCGCTCAAGATGCGCGGCGACGTGGCCATGTCCGGCAACTTCGGCTACGAGCTCGACCTGACCAAGTTCACGCCTAAGGAAAAGGAAGAGGTCAAAGCGCAGGTTGCGGCCTATAAGGAGCTGCGCGAGCTCGTGCAATTCGGCGACCTGTACCGCCTCAAGAGTCCGTTCGAAGGCAACGATACGGCATGGGCGGTCGTCTCCGCCGACAAGTCCGAGGCGTTCGTCGCGTTCTTCCGCGTGCTCGCCCAGCCGAACGCGCCGATCGACTGGCTGCGCCTGGCCGGACTCGACCCGAACGCGGACTACGAGATCGTCGGCACCGGCGAGCGGTTCGGCGGCGATCAGCTGATGTATGCCGGCCTGCCGGTACCGCACCTGGAGGGCGACTTCCAGAGCGCCATCTGGCGCATCAAGCGCGTTTAATATTTTCACGACAAAAAGGCCGCATCGGCAAGGTTATCCTTGCCGATGCGGCTTTTTTGATCGAACGCCCGATTGCCGCGCTTAGACATCGGCGACGCCGCCGGACGGCAGCCGAACGACGACCTGCGTGCCGATGCCGGGGCGGCTGAAAATGGAGACGCCGTATTCCGCGCCGAACGCGAGCTTGATCCGCTGGTCGACGTTGGAAATGCCGTAGCCGAGCTCCTGCAGCGAGGCGCCGCCTGCGGGCTTGTCGCAAGGCATGCCCATGCCGTCGTCGATGACCTCGAGGAAGATGTCGCCGTCTTTCCGGTACGCCTTGATCACGATGCCGATGCCGTAGTCGTCGTCCCACAGCCCGTGGCGGATGCTGTTTTCGATAAAAGGCTGCAGCGTCAGCTTCACGGTCGGATAGCTGCGGACGTCGTCCTCGATGCGGTAATGGATGTGAATCAGATCCTGATAGCGGATTTGCTGGATGGCGATATAGTTGTGCGTCAGCTTAAGCTCCTCGTTCAGCGAGACGATGCTTTTTCCTTTGTTCAAGGAGATGCGGTAGAACTTGGCCAGATGGGAGACCATGTCCTGCGTGCGGCGGTCGTCGTTTTTCATGGCGAGCGCGGAGATCGAAGCCAGCGTGTTGTACAGGAAATGCGGATTGATCTGCGCCTGCAGCATGCCGAGCTCCGCCTCTTGCTTGGAAATTTCCTTTTTGTAAACCTCGTTGATCAAGTTTTTGAAACGGGCGGCCATCTTGTTCAGCGCGAACGACATCTGTCCGATCTCGTCGTGCCCCATCTTCATGGAGACGAGCTCGAAGTCCTCCCGCTCCAGGCGCCGTATATTTTTAAGAAGCGTCTCGATGCGCTTGGTCGAGAGCCGGGCGACCGCATAGATCAGCACCATGCAAAGCAGCAGGCAGACGGAGGCGATGACGAGAAGACGGTGCGTCGACCGATTAGCAGCCTCCATGAAGCCGCTGTAAGGAATGATGGAGATCGTTTTCCAGCCGCTGCGGATCGCGTTGTAAACGACCAGCACTTTTTCCCCTTCGTAAATGGTCTCGAACCGGCCCGAGCCTTCCGTATCCCGAGGCAGCGCGAGCCACTCCCCGATATTCGCGTTCAGACGGGTTTTGTCTTTACCGGACACGATCGTTCCCTGCTCGTCGACGATGTAGATATCCTTGTCTTTGTCCTCCTTGTCGATCAGCGCGTAAAGCTCGGATTCCTGAATGTCGATCGCCAGAATGCCGTACGGAAAGTTCAGGCTGTTGTAATTCAAATAGCGGACGAGCGTGAACATCGGCGGCGTCGCTTTGCGCGGCGGATCGGCCGGCTGCGCTGGCGTGATCGTGAAGATGACGTTGCCGTAAGTGTTCTGCACCTTGTGGAACCAAGGCTTCTGCTCGATGACGTCGGTCAGCGGCTTGATGAACGTGTCGTCGAGGTGCATGGACGCATTGGTCGTGTAAATCGCGATCCCGAATACCTCCGGATTGGTCGTGAGCACGTTGTTCATGACGTTGTCGATGTAGCGGTAGGCGTCAAGGAAGTCCGCATTGTCCCGGTACGACTTGACCAAATAATCTTGCAGCGTCTCGTCCAGATAGAGGGACGCGGATATTTTGTTGTAATTGTCCAGCTTGTTCTCCAGGTTGCTGTTGATCTGGGACGTCATGAGCGCGGCGCTCGCGAACGTCTGCCGGATCAGCTGGCTCTTGACCGTATGGTAGGAATAAAAGACGAACGACAGCAGCGGTATGAAGGCGACGAGCAGGAACAGCGAAAACAGCTTGCCCCGCATGCTCAGATTCAGAAAAGGCGACGTCAGGTTACGGGTGAGGAATCTGCGCATGGCGGTCCTTTCTTAAAGCAGTTTTTTGCGATAATCGTTGGGCGTGACGCCCCGGTGCTTATGGAACAGCGCGCAAAAATACGATACGTTCTCATAACCGACCGCTTTGGAGATCTCGTGCACTCTGAGCGACCTGTCCTTGAGCAGCTCGGAAGCGCGCTTGATTCTTACCTTTGTCAAGTATTCCAGTATCGTTTCCCCGGATTTCTCCTTGAACAGCGTGCGGATATAGTTAGGGGAAAGGTAAACTTCGGCAGCGAGCTGCTCGACGGTAAGCGGCTGGCTGTAGCGTGCGTCGATCGCTTCGATGACGCGCTGCACGATCGGCATGTGCTTGTCTTGCTCGCGCGCTTCGATCATGCCTGCGAGCGTCCGGCACCAAGCGGACACCTGCTCGCGCAGCTCCGCCAGAGACTCAGGCTCCATCATTTTTTTCCAATTCGCTTCCTGTCGGCCGCGGGCGCCTTCGGTCGCTTCGAGCAGCGGCGCGTACTGCCGATCGAGCTCGGACAATAGATGCGCGGTATCGGAAACGATGATCTCGCGCGGCGTTCGGTTCGCCGCGTAAGGCGCCAGAAAGTCGGCGACATGCCGGTCGATCTCGTTCAGCCTAGCATGGGAGATCGCCGATCCGATCGCTGCCGCGGCAGCCGCCGGATCGACAGTCGGCCTCTTCGGAGATTCGAATGGCCCGTAGGCTAGCACCGCGGCGCGGCCGATGTCGTAGAAGCGCGAAGCATGGGCAAGCTTGGCTTCTTCGAAGCGGTCGTGCAGGTCGATCAGGTGACGCCCCTCTCCGGAGAGTCCGACGGCGAGACCTGCGCCGCGGGACGCGAACTCGGCGCTTAGCGCCTTCCAGAACGCCGCATCTTCTTCTTGCTCAGGCGTTTCGGCGGACGATTCCGCATAGTAAATCGCGCAAAATCGCTCCTCGTCCAGGTACCAAGCGTAGTGGTGTTCTCCCCGATGGCCGAGCGCATGCTGAACGTCCGCGAACAGGTCGGCTGGCCGTGCGCCAGGCGACTTGGCGTGAAGGCTCGCATAAGCGACAACGTAGCGTCCCGCGAGGGGCAGCGGGCGGGGCAATCTCTGGATTTTCTGAATCCACTCCCTGCGGACCTCCGCGTCCGTCTCGAAGGCAAGCGAGCGGACGAGCCGCTCCTTCAGCCCTTCGGCGGACCCGAGCAATTGCTTATCCTCTTCGCATTTGCGGATGACCCGCTGCATGACCGCGGCCAGCTCCTCGTGATCGATCGGCTTCAGCAGGTAGCCGACCGCCTCGACGGCGAGCGCGGCTTTGATATATTGAAATTCGTCGTGCCCGCTCAGGAACACGATCTTGACGTGTTTGTCCAACTGCTTGGCCTTGCGCGCGAACTCGAGCCCGTCCATGACGGGCATTCGCACGTCCGTCAGGATGATGTCGGGCTTGCACAGGCTCATTTTCTGAAGCGCCTCCCGGCCGTTCTTGGCCGTATCCGCCACGGCTATACCCATGTCCGCCCAGCGGACATATTGCGCAACCGCTTCCAGTTCCAGCTTTTCGTCGTCCACAAGCAAGATTCGATACATGTCCGGCGCCTCCGCATTCAGACTCCCGTTGCAGGTTTTATTTTAAAAGGTATGCTCCGATTCAACAATGCCCGGGACCGCAAATGCGTTAAATAGCGTTGCGTTTCCGTAAATCGAGTTATGGAATCGGGCTCGGCGGCGTTCCTATAATGAATGAAACGCAGACCGCGTTGACGCTTTCACTACGGAAAACGAGGGGGAAGATGATGTTGATTCGCTTGTGGAAGAAAGGTTTGCTACTGTTTCTGCTGGTCTGTCTTGCGGCGGGCGGAGGCGGGAGCTTCGCGCCTCGCGCGCTGGCCGCCGTGGCGAACGTTTACGAGGCCGAGTCGCCTGTGAATACGCTGGCGGGTAACGCGGCGGTTGCCGATAGCGAAGCGGCGTCCGGCGGCAAGAAGGTAGGCGGCTTGTACCAGGGCAGCTCCGTCCGGTTCAACGGCGTCGCCGTCGACGCCGACGGCACTTACAAGATCACCGTGTACTACGTTTCCGGCGATCAGCGGTCGTTTAACATCAGTGCGAACGGCGGGCAAAAACAGTACGAGGATCCGCCCAAGACGGCGGATTGGGATACCGTCGGCAGCTATGAGCTGACGCTTCCGCTGACGGCGGGCGTCAATGCGATTCTGATCGACGACAACAACTGGTATGCGCCGGATATCGACCGGATCGTCGTCGGCGATCGTGTGGAGGGTCAAGATCCGGGGGCCGAGGAGCCGGACGACGATTGGCAAAAGGAGCTGACCGGCACGAGCTTCGAAGCGGAAGCGCCGGAGAATGTGCTGACGGGACACGCATCCGTCTCGGATAGCCCGGTCAGCTCGGGCGGCAAGAAGGTAGGCGATCTGTACCAGGGCAGCTCGCTGACGTTCAAGGACGTAGACGTGCCTGCGGCTGGCATCTACCTCGTCCGGCTCTATTACATTTCAGGCGATCAGCGTCCTGTGTATATGAAGGTCAACGACGGCGGGGACGAAATGCTGGACCTGCCGAAAACGGCCGACTGGAATACCGTCGGAACTTACGACGCTTCGGCGGAGCTGCGCAAAGGCGCCAACGAGATTGTCTTTTCCGATCACGATTGGTATTCGCCCGACATCGACCGGATCGAGGTCATTCCCTTCACGGTCGGCTATGAAGCGGAGGACGATGCCAATGTCCTGAGCGGAAACGCGAGCGTCTCCGACAGCCCGGCGGCCTCGGGCGGCAAAAAAGTGGGCGGCTTGTACCAGGGCAGCTCGATCGTATTCACCGGGATCGCGGCGCCGATGACCGGCGATTACAAGGTCAGCGTCTCCTATATCTCGGGCGATCCGCGCGGCTTCCGCATTCGCGCGAACGACGGCGCCGACCAGTATATCGAGCCGCCGAAGACGCCCGATTGGGGTACGGTCGGCACCGTCGACGTGAAGCTGTCTCTTCAGGCCGGCGTCAACACGATCGCCGTCTCTGACGGCGATTGGTACGCGCCGGACATCGACCGGATCGTCGTCGAGCCTGCCAAGGCGTCGGAGACGGACACGCCGGACGAAGAGCTCGGCACGCTCGGCGATCCGGGCGCGACGGCCGATTACGGCGCGATATCCGTGACGCAATATACGTACGGGCTGATGGTCTCGAACGGCGCGTATGACATAAGTTTGAATGCCAAGAACGGTTATGCGGGCTACGACTGGAAGCTCGGCCAGCGGATGTCGGGCGTATACGGCGCCTTGAAGCTAGGCGACGAGCTGGTGGAGACGAAGGCATACGCGCATCACGAGCTCGCGGGCGCGCCGACGCCGATCGAGGACGTGTTCGGCAAGGGCGTCGAGATCGCTTTCGTTCATACGTCACCGGGGAAGCCGACGCTCACGCAAATTTACAAAATCTATGAAAATAAAGCCTACTTCCTCGTCCGCCTGGACGCCGCGGGCGACACGGCGCTGACGTCGAATTACATGGCGCCGATCGCCCTGAAGCGCAAGAGCGGCGTCGACATCGGGGTCAGCGCAGACAACCGGGTTCTGAACGTACCCTTTGACAACGATGCTTGGGTTCGCTACAAAGCGCAGCCGATGAACCGGTCCGACACGAGCTACGAGGCGACGGCGATCTACAACGCTTCGACGCGCGCCGGACTCGTGCTCGGCTCCGTGACGCACGACGTCTGGAAGACGGGCATCGACTGGACGGGCGCGGCCGACCGGCTGAACGCGCTGACGGTATACGGCGGCGCGTCCACGCCGGCGACCCGCGACTCGCAGCCGCACGGCAGCATCGCTGGCAGCGAGCTCTCGTCGCCGACCGTAATGGTCGGCGCGTTCGCGGACTACCGGGACGGGCTGACGGCTTACGGCGACGCGAACGCGGTCGTCGCGCCGAAGCTCGAGCTCGGCCCGGACCTGCCGGATGGCGTGCCCGTCGGCTGGAACAGCTGGGGCGCCTACGGCAGCTCGCTTTCTTTGCAAAACGTGCTGGACGTCTCGGACTACTTTAAAAACACGCTGACCGCATTTAACAACGACGGCGACGTTTATATCAACATGGATTCTTATTGGGATAATCTGAACGACGAGCAGCTCGCCCAAGCGGTGGCAAAGATCAAGTCGAACGGCCAGCATGCGGGCATCTACTGGGCGCCTTTCGTCTACTGGGGCAACAATATGAGCCAGCCGGTCGAGGGCACGGACGGGGCATACACTTACGGCGATATCGTGCTGAAGGATGCCTCCGGGCAGCCGCTTCCGACGCTCGACGGCGCGTATCCGCTCGACGTGACGCATCCCGGCGCCAAGCTGCGCATGGACTACTACCTGAACAAGTTCAAGTCGTTCGGTTTCACGTACATCAAGCTCGATTTCCTCACGCACGGATCGCTCGAGGGACAGCATTACGATCCCGCCGTCACGACCGGCATCCAGGCATACAACCAAGGCATGGCATACGTGAATCGGGTGCTGGACGGTAAAATGTTCATCAGCGAATCGATCGCCCCGATCTTCCCGAGCCAGTACGCGCACGCCAGACGCATCTCATGCGACACGTACGGGAAGATCAACGAGACCGAGTACGAGCTGAATTCGCTCACGTACGGCTTCTGGCAAAACGGCACGATCTATGGTTACACGGACCCGGATCATCTGGCGCTGTCGCGCGCGGACAGCTTGGAGGAGGCCCGGAGCCGCGTCAATTCGGGCGTCATCTCGGGCACCGTGCTGCTGGACTCGGACGACGTGAACGATCCGAAGGCCAGGAGCTATATGGAGGCGCTCTACGGCAACTATGAAGTGATAGCCCTTGCGCTGAAAGGGAAGGCGTTCCGGCCGCTCGAGGGCAACACGGGCGCGAATGCGGCCGATGCCTTCGTCCTGAAGGACGGCGCAGATTATTATCTGGCCGTGTTCAACTTCAGCGCGAGCGCTACGGCGGACAAGACGATCGATCTCGGCCGCGCAGGCCTCGACGCTTCGCTGACGTATGCGGCGAAGGATTTGTGGACGGGCGAAGCGTCGGCGGCGACCGGCACGCTGCAGCTGTCGCTGGCGCCTGCTGCGTCCAAGCTGCTGCGATTGACGGCGCCGGCGGTGCCGGGCGAACAACCGG
Source organism: Cohnella sp. OV330 (assembly GCF_900112065.1). Classification (GTDB taxonomy): domain Bacteria; phylum Bacillota; class Bacilli; order Paenibacillales; family Paenibacillaceae; genus Cohnella. The sequence continues at coordinate 274,070 of NZ_FOKE01000005.1, read as the reverse complement.
GCGAACAGCCAGGTCAGCAGCCCGGCAACCAGCCTGGCAACGGACCTGCCAATTCCGGCGTGCCCGGGACGGCGGCGGACGGGAAGGTCACACTGACCGAAGCCATGCTGGATAAGAGCGGGGCGCAGGGCGCCCCGTCCGTAGAACTAAAGGACGACGTGCGCGAGTTCGTGCTGCCCGGCAAGCTTGCCGCTTCGCTCGCCGAGCGGGGACTGACCGTCCATGCGGGCGCGATCTCGCTGGGGCTGCCGGCCGCTGCGTTGAAGGCGCTGCTTGACCGATTGCCGGCCGCGCAGCGGGACGGCGGCGAGATCGCCGTCGGCATGGGGCCGGTCGAGCGCACGCAGGCTGCCGGAATGGTCGGGCAGGCGGGCGCGGCCGCTAACGCACAGGCTGTCTTGAAGGGCGGGATGTACGCCTTGAAGCTGACCGTCATGCCGGCGGGCGGCAATGCCGAGACGGTGTCCGAATTTGGCGCGCCGCTGGCGCTGACGCTCCAGACGGCAGCGGGCTTCGACTTTGCGGGAGGCGGCATTTATCGCCTGAACGACGCGGGCAAGCCGGCCTATGTTCCCGGCAAGTTCGCAAGCGGCGGCGTGACGGCAGGCATCGCCGGTCCAGGCGTCTACGCCGTGCTGGAGCTGGACCGCGCGTTCGGCGACGTGCCGGCCGATCATTGGGCGGCCGGCGTCATTCGGGAGATGGCGGCGAAGCTGTACGTTGAAGGCGCGGGCAACGGCGCTTTCCGCCCCGGCGCATCGGTCACGCGTGCCGAATTCGCCGCGCTGCTGGTCCGCGGATTGGGCCTTGCGCCGCAGCAAGCGGCCGGTTCATTCGCGGACGTCGATCCGGCATCCTGGTACGCGCGTTACGTGACTGCCGCCGCGGAGCAGGGGCTTGTGACGGGCAGGGGGGCCGACGGGTTCGCCCCGAATGCGCCGATCTCGCGGGAGGAGCTCGCCGTGATGCTCATTCGCGCCTACGACTTGAAGGCCGCCCGGCAAGTACAAGATGGCGACTCCTCCGGCGCAACCGTTGAGGCTCATGCTGTTGCAACGGCCGGGACATTCGCGGATGCCGGCGACATCTCGCCCTGGGCGGCAGAAGCCGTGAGCGAGGCCGCGGGCCTCGGTCTGCTGCAGGGCAGAGAGGGCAGCCGCTTTGCGCCGCAGGCGCCTGCCACGCGCGCAGAGGCGACGCAGCTGCTGTACGCTTTGATTCGTCCATAGTTGCGCAGTCCGATCGAAGCGCGAATCTACGCGTCGGTTGTCGGCGCGGTTCACAAAGAGGCTCTATTTGGAGCCTCTTTGTGTTGATTGGTCCGGTTTTGCTAATCGTCTTGGGACGCCTCGGGAGCAGCAAATGGACTCAGAAGCCGCTATTTTTGAGGATTGAGCGCGGAAGGCGGATATTGCGGACCGAGGAGCCGTTATTTGTGATAAAGAGAGGCGTTGGCGTACTGTAAGCGGCGAATAGCGGCTCCTGAGTCCGCGGAGACGGGAAAACGTGCGGATTTAGAGAAATAGCGGTTCCTATGTCCGCAGCTTGCCTCAGCGACACCACCGTACGCAGCCCCTCCCAGTGACACCAACACCTCCAGCAACTCCGACTTTGACATCGCGAGCTAATGTCGACGTTTACGCGCATGCCCCAAAACAACGATCCGAAGCCCGCGAAAACTGTGTTATTTAGCGTTGCGTTTCCGAGGAACGAGTTATAGATACCGCTTCTTGCACGAAACTATAATAAACCTATCGACATGCCGCATCGCCAGAGGGAGGGACTTATGGAAGCCTACTTGGAGAAACCGCAACCGCCGGCGATCGCAACAAGCCGCAAGACGGGGAAATGGAAAAAAATCAAGCAGCAAAAGATTTTGTATCTCATGATTTTGCCGGCCTTCCTGTGCACGCTCATTTTCGCCTACGGGCCGATGTTCGGCCTTTATATGGCCTTCACGAATTATTCGCCGGGCGGGGGCTCGTTTTTCGGATCGTTTTTCCGCAGCGAGTTCGTCGGCATGCAATGGTTCCGCTACTTTTTCGAAAACGGCGATTTCTACAAGATCATGCGCAACACGCTTGCTCAAAGCCTGCTGTCGTTGCTCATCGGATTTCCGGCGCCGATCCTGCTCGCGCTTCTCATCAACGAGGTAGGCGGCGGACTGTTCAAGCGCTTCGTGCAGACGGTCAGCTACCTGCCGCACTTCATCTCCTGGGTCATCGCGGCCAATATTATCGTGACGCTGCTGTCTTCCCAGGGCACGATCAACGAGCTGCTGATGGCGCTTCATCTCATCGACAAGCCGGTTCAGTTCCTGCAAAACGGCCACGCCTTCTGGGGGATCATCGCGGTCTCCAATACGTGGAAGGACATGGGCTTCAACGCCATCATCTATCTGGCGGCGATCGCGGGCATCAATCCGGAGCTGTACGAGGCGGCGCGCGTCGACGGCGCGAGCCGCTGGCGCCAGATGTGGAATGTCACGCTCCCGTCGCTCAAGCCGACCATCGTCATCCTGTCGATCCTCGCCGTCGGCAACGTGCTGAACGCGGGCTTCGACCAGCAGTACCTGCTGCAGAACACGACCGTGCTCGAGTATTCGGACGTCATCGATACGTACACGTACCGGTATGGCCTGCAAAACGGCATGTTCTCCTACGGCGCCGCGGTCGGATTGTTCAAATCGGTCATCGCGTTCATCCTCGTCGTCGCCGTGAACGCCTGGTCTCGCAAGGTGAACCAGCAGTCGCTCTATTGATTCGTTCCGGAAAGGAGGCGCGCGCCGTGTCGCTCGTCAGAAGGTCGGAAGACCGCCTATTCATGGCTTTTGTGTATGCGTTCCTCATTCTCGTGTTCCTCGTCACGTTCTACCCGTTCTGGAATATTCTCGTGCTCTCGCTGAACAGCGCCGACGACGCGGTGAGAGGCGGGCTGTACCTGTGGCCGAGATCGTTCAGCCTCCAGAGCTATCAGGAGATTCTGAAGGATCAGGAGATATTGAGCGGCATCAAGGTGACGCTCCTGCGCACCGCGATCGGCGCGCCGCTGACCGTGTTCGTCATCAGCCTGCTGGCCTTCGCGCTGAGCAAAAAGGATCTGGTCGGCAACAAGCTGATCTCGCTGTTCTTCATCTTTACGATGTACTTCGGCGGCGGCCTGATTCCTTACTACATGATTCTGAAAAGCGTGCACCTGATCGACACGTTCGCCGTCTACATTTTCCCGAACCTGATGAACGTCTTCTTCGTCATCATCGTCCGTTCGTTCATGCAAGAGCTGCCCGCCGAGGTGGAGGAGTCGGCCAAGATCGACGGCGCCAACGATTTTCAGATCTACGCCCGCGTCGTGCTGCCGATCTGCGTCCCGGTGCTCGTAACGATCGGCCTGTTCTCCGCCATCAATCAATGGAACGCCTGGTTCGACTCATACGTGTTCACCTACAAGTCCGAGCTGAAGACGCTGCAGGCGGTGCTGGTCAAAATCCTGAACCAGTACCAGACGCAGGAATTCACCTCTTCGTCCGGACAGCTCGCGGATTCCTCTAAGCGGATGGCGGTCTCCTCGGAGACGATCCGCATGGCGGCGACGATGGTCGCGACGCTGCCGATCGTCCTGGTCTATCCGTTTCTTCAGCGTTACTTCGTCAAAGGCATGACGCTCGGCGCGGTCAAAAGCTGATCGGCCATCCGGCCATGAGGGGAGGTGGGGCGGCCGCGAGGAGAAGGCCGGCGTGCCATTCGATTCAAACGGTGTTATGCTTGATCATCCAACTATCATTCGGGGGGAAATACCATGACCAGCCTGAAAAAATCGGTCGTATACGCTGCGGGGGTCACTATGCTCGCGACCTTGCTGGGCGCCTGCGGCAATAACAATAACAACGGCGATTCGTCTGCCAGTCCGGCCGCAAGCGGAAGCGCTTCGGCGTCGGCCGGCGCTTCCCAGAGCCCGTCCGCCAGCGTGGACGAAAAGCCGATCACGCTCACTTTTTTCGACAAGAACACGGGCGACGCCTTTAACAATGAAGTAGCGCAGGAGATCACGAAGCGGACCGGCGTCACCGTCGAGATCCAGCAGCCGACGGGCAACCCGGCGGAGAAGCTGAACCTGATGCTGGCGAGCAGCGATCTGCCGGACATCGTGCTGATGGACCGCGGCGGCGACATCGTGAACAAATACATCGCGGCAGGCGCGCTGATCCCGCTGGACGATCTGATCGAAAAGTACGGCCCGGACGTCAAAAGCATGTACGGCGACATGCTCAACAAAACCCGCTACAAGGACGGCAAAAACTATTATTTGTCCAACTGGTACGGATTCGAAAAAGACGAGCCGAACGGCGGCTTCAACATTCGCATGGATCTGCTGAAGGAGCTCGCCCCGGACAAGGCGGAGGGCGGCAAGCCGTTCACGGCCGACGAATTCGAAGCGCTGCTGCGGAGCTTTAAAGAGAAATATCCGAACGTGAACGGCAAGCCTTCGGTACCGCTGACGATGGACGGCTCCAATATGGGCGCCACGCTCGGCACGTTCAAGGGCATGTTCGGCCTGAAATCTTACTACGAGCAGGACGGGAAGCTGCAGTTCGACGTGACGGATCCCAAGTACCGCGAGATGCTGCTCTATATGAACAAGCTGTACCGCGACGGCTTGATCGACGTGGACTGGGCCATCAACAAGAAGGAGTCCTGGCTGCAAAAGCTCTCGTCCGGCGCCGTGCTCGCTTCGACGGGCGCATACTGGGATCTGGGCGACGCCAACGCCGCGCTCAAGAAGGACGGCGGCGTCGAGAAAGAGTTTTATGCGTATAAGGTCGTCGCGAACGGCGTCGATCCTTCCAAGACGACGTATAGCCCGAAGAGCTCGCTCGGATGGGACGCGATCGGCATCACGAAGGCGAACAAGGATCCCGAGCGCACGATGAAGTTCATCAACTTCCTGGCCAGCGAGGAAGGCCAATATCTGTTGATGTGGGGGATCGAGGGCAAGGATTGGGACATGAAGGACGGCAAGCACGTGCCTCGTCCCGAGACGCTGCAAGGGTTCAAGGACGATTGGAGCGGCTTCGTGAAGCAGACCGGCATCCGCAAGTGGACCTGGTTCATCAAGAACGGAAAAGGCACGGACGGCACGCCTTACGATCTGGCCGGACGCTACGACCGCAACGAGATCGACAAGATGGCGATCAAAAATCTGGCGGATTCCGTATACGACAACGACGCCTACGAGAATCTGGGTCCGCAGGGCGGCACGCCGGAGGCGCTCACGATGCAGAAGGTGCAGGATCTCATGACGCAGTCCGTCACCAAGGTCATCATCGCCAAGAGCGAAGCCGACGCGAACGCCACGTACGACAAGATGCTTGCGGACATGAAGTCCGCCGGCAGCGATAAGGTCGAGAAGGTCATCAACGATAATTACCAGGAGCGCCTGTCGCTCTGGAAATAAAACGGAACGGGAAAAGGGGCAGCAGCGATGCCGCTCCTTTTCCGCGTCCGGACGGAGGTTAAAGGATGAAAAGCTGGATCATCGAAAACGACGGCGCGCGCTTCGTCGCCGACAACGGCGTCATGCGGGTCGAGAACGATCTGAAGGACGGCACGACCGCTTATCGGTGGTCGGACGGCGCGGCCGTCCTAGATACGCACGGAGAGGTCCTATTCAGCGGCCGAACGTGGAGGACGACGCATGGCACTAGCCATGCGCTGCTGCCGGGGTCCGTCCTTGCGGACGCGGCCGCTGCAGGCGGGGGCGCGCTGGCCTGGACAATCGAGCATCGCGGCGCGGATGCCGACATGCCCGTGTTGCGCCAGCGCTTCATTCTGACGGAGGGACGTCCTTACGCGCTGACGGAGCTGTCCGCTACGCGCGACGCGTCCTGGTCGACGCGCGAGATCAGCCCGCTCTGCGCCCTGCGCAACGACGGCTCCGTGCTGTCGTTCGGCGAGGAGGCCGAAGCCCGGGCCGAAGACAAGGAGCTGCGGGTGCTGTTCGTGCCGTTCGACAACGACAAATGGGTCCGGTACGCGGCGTATCCGATCCCTTGCGACGTGGAGAGCTACGAGGTTACCTCGGTCTATCATCCCGCGAGCCGCCGCGGCTTCGTCTTCGGATCCGTCACCCACGACAAGTGGAAATCCGGCATCCAGGCCGCGGGGACCTTCGCCGGCGAGCTGGCCCGGTTGCGGGTATACGGCGGCGCGACCGGACTGCATACCCGCGATTCGCTGAGCCATGGCGCCGTGTCGGGACGCGAGATTCGCTCGCCGCTCGTCTTCGTCGGCAAGTACGACGATTACCGGGAGGGGCTGGAGGCTTACGGACGGGCGAACGCGGAGATCGTGCCTGCGCTGCCATGGAAGGGCGGCGTTCCGTTCGGATGGAACAGCTGGTCCGCCGTCATGGACAAGCTGGACGCCGACGTGTACATGCGCGTTTCGGATTTCATCGGCGAGACGCTCCAAAGCGGCGGCGCGCTGCGCGAGGACGACGCCGTGTTCGTGAACTTCGACGCCTTCTGGAACCATCTAACGGAGGAGGAGTTGCAAGCGTGCGTCGCGCGCGTCCGCGCGAACGGCCAGCTGCCAGGCATATACGCGACGCCGTTCGCGTATTGGGGACGCGATCCGGAGAAGCCCGTCGAGGGCTTCGAGGGCGTCGTCTACCGGGAGCTGCTGTTGAAGGACGAGGCGGGCGCGCTCCTCCCCACGCTGGACGGCGCCTATGCGATGGACCCGACCCATCCGATCGTGGTCGAATCGATCCGCAGGCAGATGGCGCGGTTCGTGGACGCGGGCTTCAGCTACGTCAAGCTGGACTTCCTGACGCACGGCGCGATGGAGGGCAAGCATTATTTGGCCGAGATCGAGACCGGCATTCAGGCCTACAATTACGGCATGTCCGTCGTACGGGACGCGCTCGACCCGGCGCGCATCGGCCGCCCGTTCTTCATCAATCTGTCGATCGCGCCGCTGTTCCCGCATGGCTACGCGCATAGCCGGCGGATCTCGTGCGACGCGTTCGGCTTGATCGGAGACACGGAATACATGCTGAACGCGCTCACGTCGGCCTGGTGGGTCAACGATACCCTGTACAGGTTCAACGACCCCGACCATACCGTGCTTTATAAGAGCCACAATCAGCGTGCCACCGCGGAAGACGAGGGGCGGAGCCGTCTGCATGCGTCGATCATCGCGGGGACCTCGCTGCTGCTCGGAGACGATTACCGTATGCCCGAAGCCGCCGCAAGGGCGCGGGATTGGCTTGCGAGCGGGGAGGCGGTCGCGCTGGCGCGCAAGGGCAAGACGTTCCTGCCCGTGGACGGGGTTGCCGGCGCTGGCGCTGCGGACATTTTCGCGCTGCGGACCGACGAGGGGCTCTGGCTCGCCTGCTTCAACTATGACGGAGAGCGCGCCGTCAAGCGGACGATCGGCTGGAACCGGCTGCCTTTGGAGCGCGCCGATATCTCCCATGCGGTATCCCTGTACGGCGTACCGGCCTCGGACGTCAGGCTCGGTGATGATGCGATCGAGCTCGCGCTTGGCGCCGCCGCATCCGCAGTGTTCTTGCTTGCGACGGACCCCGCTTCGGTTACGTGATCCCGCTCTTGGGGTAGATGGTAACCAGCGTGGTATTATGGGTTTGGTTACCATTAACGGCCCGACGGCAAAGGAGAATGAAGATGAGCAAACGCGAGCTGCTGCTTGACAGCTACGACCATGGTTACGACAAAGAGGACTGGTACCCGCCGATCAAGGATGCGCTCGATGGCTTGACCGAAGTGCAAGCGGATTGGAAGCCGGAAGGCGTCGCCGTCAACTCGATCCGGCAGACCGTGCATCATCTGCTCTTTTACAAGCTCAGGCTGCTTCGGGCGCTGCGCGGCGAGCCGCAGCCGGCGGCCGAAGAGCGCGTGACCAACGACGACACGTTCGAAGCCGCCGCGCTGGGCGACCCGTCCTGGGACGAGGCGGTCGGGCGTCTAGAGGAGGCGCATAGGGCGGTTCGGGAGCAGCTGGCGAGCCGCGGCGACGAGGCGCTGGAGCAGCCGATTCCGGAGACGAAGGCATGGTCCTATGCCAACAGCATCGTCCGGCACGACGCTTACCATCTGGGCCAGATCATTCAGCTGCGCAAGTTGCAGGGTTCTTGGCCGGGACATCGTTCGTTCGATTAGCCGCTATGGCTCTCTGCCTCGATGCACGCGTATCGCCCCTTAAGGGCAGCGGTTCGGTTGCTTGTACCGAAGGCGAAATTTGGTTATTCTAAAGCTACGTGCCTACCGGACGCGAACCATGGAACCTGAAAGGGGCAATTACGCAATGGCCAAAAGCATTTCTCTCGATTATTCCAAGGCGCTGCAGTTCATCGGGCAGCACGAGATCGACTATCTGGCTCCTGCGGTGAAGCTGGCGCATGAGCAGCTCCACAACGGCACGGGCACAGGCTCGGACTACCTGGGCTGGATCAATCTCCCCTTCGACTACGACAAAGAAGAGTTCGCGCGCATCCAAACCGCGGCGAAACAAATTCAATCCGACTCCGAGGCGCTCGTCGTCATCGGCATCGGCGGCTCGTATCTCGGCGCCCGCGCGGCCATCGAGATGCTGTCGCATTCTTTTTACAACACGCTCACGAAGGAACAGCGCAAGACGCCGCAGATCTTCTTCGCCGGCAACAACATCAGCTCGACGTACGTGACGCACCTGCTGCAGGCGCTCGAAGGCAAGGACTGGTCGATCAACGTCATCTCCAAGTCGGGCACGACGACCGAACCGGCGATCGCCTTCCGCATCTTCCGCGACGCGCTCGAGCGCAAGTACGGCAAGGAAGCGGCCAAGAAGCGCATTTACGCCACGACGGACAAGGCGCGCGGCGCGCTGAAGACGCTGGCGAACGCCGAAGGCTACGAATCGTTCGTCATTCCGGACGACGTCGGCGGACGCTACTCGGTCCTGACGGCCGTCGGCTTGCTGCCGATCGCGGCCGCGGGCATCGACATCGAAGCGATCATGAAGGGCGCGCAGGACGCGGCCACGGCGCTGAACAATCCGAATCTCGCGGAGAACCCGGCGTACCAGTACGCCGCTATCCGCAACGCGCTGTACCGCAAGGGCAAGACGGTCGAGATTCTCGTCAACTACGAGCCTAGCCTGCACTTCGTTTCCGAATGGTGGAAGCAGCTGTACGGCGAAAGCGAAGGCAAGGACTATAAGGGCATCTATCCGGCTTCCGTCGACTTTTCCACGGACCTCCACTCGATGGGACAATTCATTCAAGAGGGCAACCGCATCATTTTCGAGACGGTGCTCCAGGTCGGCGAAGTATCGGAGCAGATCGAGATCCAGAGCGACGCGGACAATCTCGACGGCCTGAACTTCCTGACGGGCAAGACGCTTGATTTCGTGAACAAAAAGGCGTTCGAAGGCACGATCCTCGCGCATACGGACGGCAACGTGCCGAACCTGGTCGTTCAGCTGCCGGACTTGACGCCGCACAGCTTCGGCCAGCTCGTCTACTTCTTCGAGATCGCCTGCGGCGTCAGCGGCTACCTGCTGGGCGTCAATCCGTTCGACCAGCCGGGCGTCGAAGCCTACAAGGTCAACATGTTCGCGCTGCTCGGCAAGCCCGGCTTCGAGGAGAAGAAAAAAGAACTGGAAGCCCGCCTGTAACGCCTGGACCGCACATCTCAAACGGATGATGCGACAACCGCCTTCGGACCTTCGTCCGGGGCGGTTTTTCCTTATCTGGGATCATGGTAAACTGGGAGGACAAGCATCTGAGCAAGGCCATGGGAAAGGAAGTCGGAGCATGCTGGCGCGATACGCCACCGTAGCGGGATACGGGGAACAAGATATCGTCATTAAAAAGTCGCGCTTCATCGGGCACGCCAAGCCGGCGGAGAGCGAGGAAGAAGCGGTCGCCTTTATCGAGGAGATCAAGAAACGCCATTGGAACGCGACGCACAATTGTTCTGCCTACACGATCGGAGAGCGCGCTCAGTGGCAGAAAGCGCTGGACGACGGGGAACCGAGCGGGACCGCGGGTCGTCCGATCTTGGAGGTGCTTAAAAACCGCGGACTCAAAAATACGGTCGTCGTGGTCACGCGTTATTTTGGCGGCGTCATGCTGGGAGCGGGCGGGCTCGTCCGCGCCTACACCGACGGCGCCGTGGCCGGGACCGATGCGGCGGGGCCGATCGTCCGAGTGCTGCATCGGGAAATCGCGGTCGACGTCGACTATACATGGTACGGCAAAATCGAAAACGAACTGCGCGGCCGAGGCGTGAAGGTCGGGGACGTCGCGTTTACCGATCGGGTGCGCGTGCTGTGCCTGCCGGAGGAAGCGGAAGCAGAACGCTTCGAAGCGTGGATGACCGACCTGACGCAAGGACAGGGCATCGTAACCAGGGGAGAGGCGCGTTATTTTACGGAGGAGCTCTCGTAATTAACGCTTGCCGGAGCTCGGACTTGAAGGCGAAGCCCGACGCGATCCGCAGCGCCGGGCCAGGCCTCGTCAGCCTTCGACGACCTTGACGAAGTATTCGCGGTCCCGCGGCCCGTCGAATTCGCAGAAGTAAACGCCTTGCCACCGTCCGAGCAGCAGCTTGCCGCCGCTGACGATGACCATCTGCGAATTGCCCGTCGTGATCGCCTTCAGGTGGGAGGCCGTGTTGCCTTCCGCATGGCGGTACTTCGGATGCGTCCAAGGATACACTTCGTCGAGCCGCATCAGCACGTCCCGCTTGACGTCGGGATCCGCGTTCTCGTTGATCGCGATGCCCGCGGTCGTATGCGGGCAATAGACGACGGCCAAGCCTTCTTGAACGCCCGAACGCGCGACGAGCGCGGCGGTCTGCCTGGTGATATCGACGATCTCGTCCCGGGAAGACGTGCGGAGCTTTTCTTTAAACAGCATCGTTATTTCAGCCTCCTATATGAGCGTCCCTCGAGGGGCGCCCCTTCTATCTGACAAAATACCGAAATGTCGTTGACGAATCAAGGGCCGATCTGCTAAAGTAGCAATACCAACTAATTTAATAGGAATTATGGAGTGGCAACAAAGCCCATCCTGGAGGTTCGCATACGTGACCAACATGCTGCAGAGCCGATGGTGGAGCTGGGGATTCCGCAGCACCGTCATGCTTTATTTTATTATTCTTATCGTTTGTCCGATCGCAGGCATTTACGTGCAATCGCTGTCAGGCGGTTTTCAGGCTTTTGCCGACAACGTCACGGAAGCGCTGGCCTGGAAGTCCGTGATCCTCACGGTCAAGCTTGCGGTGATTTCTACGATCATCAACGCGGCGGTCGGCACTTTGGCGGCTTGGGTGCTCGTCCGTTACCGGTTCCCGGGACGGAGCTTGCTTAACAGCCTGGTCGATCTGCCGTTCGCGTTGCCGACCGCCGTCATCGGGTTGATGATTCTGCTGCTGCTCGGACCTCGGAGCTGGATCGGCAGCGGGGCGGAGGCGCTCGGCACGACGATTCTGTTCCATGAGCCGGCGATCGTCGTGGCCATGATCTTCGTTACGTTTCCGTTCGTCATCCGCGCGGTTCAGCCGATGCTCGAGGAGCTTGACGCTTCGGAAGAGGAAGCGGCGTACACGATGGGCGCTTCGAAGTCGCGCACGTTTTTTCGGGTCATCCTGCCCTGCATGATGCCTGGCATCGTGAGCGGCGCCATGCTCGCCTTCTCGCGCGCGCTCGCCGAATTCGGCGCGGTCGTGCTGGTGGCGGGCAACATTCCCGGACGCACGCTGGTCGCCTCCGTCTACATCTTCGGCGAGATCGAGAGCGACAATCCAGCGGGCGCCGCAGCGGTCTCGGTTCTGCTGCTCACCTTGTCCCTCCTTATTTTATGGACGGTTAATTTCGTTCGAAGGAGGCGGGCGCGTTGACCATCAGAAGATTCTGGATCGGTTTGACGACGCTGATCTTCGCCGTCCTTCTGATCGTTCCGCTGCTGCGGATCGTGCAGGGTGCGTTCGACGACGGCTGGAGCGGCTTCTCGGCGGGCATTTCGCGTCCGGAGGCGCAGCATGCGCTTCTGATGACGGGCATCATCGCCGTGTGCGTGACCGTAGTCAACACGGTTTTCGGCGTCATGCTTTCCCTCTACCTGGTCCGCGCGAACTGGCTCGGGAAGCGGCTCAAAGCCGTCATGAACGCCATCGTCGATCTGCCCTTCGCCGTATCGCCCGTGATCGGCGGCCTGATGATCGTCCTGCTGCTCGGACCCGACAGCGCCGTCGGCGCCATGCTAGGCCGCGCCGGCGTCGACATCGTGTACGCGCTCCCGGGCATGATCCTCGCGACGCTGTTCGTTACGTTTCCGATCGTGATCCGCGAAGTGATGCCGGTGCTGCAGGAGGTCGGCAGCCAGCAGGAGGAGGCCGCCCATATGATGGGAGCTTACGCCTGGACGACGTTCTGGCGCGTCACATGGCCGCTTATCCGCTGGAGCGTCGTATACGGCGTGATCTTGACGGTCGCGCGCTGTCTGGGCGAATTCGGCGCCGTGCTGGTCGTCTCGGGCAACATTATCAACAAGACGCAGACGGCGACGACGCTCGTTTATCAGGACGTCGAGAATTTCGATTTGACCGCGGCCAACTCGGTCGCATTGGTGCTCGCGGCCGCTTCGGTCCTTTTATTGCTCGTGATGGAATGGTCTAAATCCCGAAAGGAAGTGCATTGAGCATGCATGTCGAAGTACGGGGATTAAATAAATCGTTCGGCAGCTTTCAAGCGGTCAAGGACGTCGACTTCAGCGTCGAAAAAGGCCAGCTTATCGGGCTGCTCGGCCCGAGCGGCGGCGGCAAAACATCGATCCTGCGCATGCTCGCCGGGCTCGAAACGCCCGATTCGGGCGATATCGTCTTCCACGGCCAACGGGTCAACGACCTGCCGCCGCAGGAGCGCGGCATCGGCTTCGTTTTCCAGAACTACGCGCTGTTCAAGCACATGACGGTCAGCGAGAATATCGCCTTCGGCCTCGAGGTCAAAAAGTGGAACAAAGCCAAGATCAAGGAGCGCGTCGCCAACCTGACCGAGCTAACCGGGCTCAAGGGCTTCGAGTCCCGCTACCCGCACCAGCTGTCCGGCGGTCAGCGCCAGCGCGTGGCGTTCGCGCGGGCGCTCGCGCCGGAGCCGCAGCTGCTGCTGCTCGACGAGCCGTTCGCGGCGATCGACGCCAAGATCCGGCACGAGCTGCGCTCTTGGCTCCGCGAGATGATCGATCGGCTGGGCATCACCTCGATCTTCGTCACGCACGATCAGGACGAGGCGATCGAGGTCGCGGACGAGATTATGATCATCAACAAAGGCAACCTGGAGCAGAAGGGTTCTCCGTGGGAGATTTACAAGGATCCGAAGACGCCGTTCGTCGCCGGCTTCATCGGGGAATCCCGGATCGTCGATAATATCGGAGCGCTTCGAGGCTTCGGCGATGCGGCCGTATCGTCCGGGACCAGGGGCTTGATCCGGCCGGAGTATATCGAGATCGGTCGTAAGGATGAGTTCACGCAGCTGCTATCGGCGACGGAGGCCGGTCGGGTCAGCCACATCCATTTCCGCGGCAGCGAATGGCTCGTCGAGGTGGAGGTAGGCGGAATCAAGCTCGTCACCTACCGTTCGCTCGAGAAAGAAGTGCTTCATCCGGGCGAAGAGGTGCAGGTGCTCGTTCACCGCGCTTACTTGTTCAACGACAGCGAGAGCTGGGTCATGGAGAACAAGCTGAAGGCTGACCCGATGTTCGTATACATTTGATCCAGTCGCCGGCAGTCCGCGAGGGCTGCCGTTCGCTTGGCTGCATATGCGGGAGCCTGCGGAGGCACCGCCGGGAGGTTGGCGATCTTGAATAGCAACAGATGGACTAAGCGGCGCGTCGCGGGCCGCCGGCTGAGTGGATGGCTGCTGGCCGCCGCGCTCGGGGTGTCGCTGGCCGGCTGCGGAGGCGCGTCGTCGAACGGCTCTTCAGCCAAAGGAGAAGGCGCGGCCGCGCAGGATGCGGGGACGGCGACGCTCGTCATCGGCGCTTACTCGGTCGCGAAGGACGCGCTGCAGGAGATTCTGCCCGCCTTCGGCCGGGCGTGGGAAGCGAAGACGGGGCAGAAGCTGAAGTTCCAGGAGTCCTACGAGGCTTCGGGCACCCAGGCCAGATCGATCGTAGGCGGCTTCAAGGCCGACGTCGCCGTGCTCTCGCTCGAGGGCGACATGGACAAGATCGTCAAGGCCGGCCTCATGAGCAAGGATTGGAAAAAGACGGAGACGGGCGGCATGATCACGCGCTCGATCGTCGTATTGGGGACGCGGGAAGGCAATCCGCTTGGCATCACCGGGTTCGCCGATCTGGCCAAGCCTGGCGTCAAAGTGCTGTTCCCCAATCCGAAGGTATCGGGCGGCGCGCAGTGGGACATCAACGCGATCTACGGCGCAGGACTGAAGCAGGCGGAGCGCGAATCGGGGAAGAAGGATCCGGACGCGGCAAAAGCCTTTTTGAAAGCCGTCTACCGGAATGTCGAATCGATGGACAAAAGCGGCCGCGCATCGATGGCGGCCTTCGAATACGGGGTCGGCGACGTGATCGTCACCTATGAAAACGAGCTGCTTGCCCGCGTGGCGCAGGGCGTGCATTACGACATCGTGACGCCGGAAGATACGATCCTGATCGAAAATCCGGCCGGCGTCGTCGACGTCAATGCGGACGCGCACGGCGTGCGCGCCGCCGCCGATGCGCTGGTGGCCTATATGAGCGGCGCGGAAGCGCAAGCGGTGTTCGCCGAGCATGGCTTCAGGCCGGTGAACGAAGAGGCGGCGAGCCGCTATGCGGACCGGTACGTCACGCCATCGGGCTTGTTCGATATCGGCTATCTCGGCGGATGGGGCCAGGTTCGCGGCGAGCTGTACGCGAAACGCGGCGTATGGTACCAAGTGCTGGCCGGCAAGTGACCTAACGATAAAGGACGAAGGCGCGTTTGCCGCCTTCGTCCTTTTTGCATGGAGCCGTCCGGGCATCCGCTCGGACGGCACCTTTTTTTATTGGGCTTCTTCGTCTTCTCGTTCCAATCTCCGCTTGCGAAGCTCGCCGCGCACGAGGCATCCCACCAATATGAGTATGACGGAAAGACTAATGATCCAATAATACAAAGGGTAAGGCTGATCGTGAATAAAAATGAACGTTCCCTCCATTGAAGTAACTTCATGTATTGATTTTATATTATATAAAAATTGTCAAAAATTCAAGTTAAAACTTGATTTATATGCAAGTGTGTCCGGAGCCGAATTCATATCTTTTATACTGAAGCAAAAAGCGCGAGGTGTAACCGTTGACATTCGGCAAACGCTTGAAGCTGGCCAGGCAAGAAAAGCATATGACGCAAAACGAAGTCGCGGGCGCGCTGGGCGTGGACTTCACGACGATATCCAAATACGAGAACAACCGGTCGCAGCCGGATAATGAGATATTAAGGGAGCTTGCGAGCATTTACGAGGTATCGCTCGATTGGCTGCTCACGGGCATCGACAAGGAGCAAGCGTCAGCCGAACCGAACCGTTTCGTCATTCAAGGCGTCGAGCAGCCGCTGACGGAGGAAGAGGCGGGACATTTGCAGGAGCAGCTCGAGATGTACCGGCTTCTTCGGGAGAAGCGGAAAAAAGAAAAGGACGCCGATCGGCGCAATACGTAAAAGGCTTCCGGCCTGCTCTGAAAAACGAGCTTGCGGAAGCCTTTTTTGACGGTCGAAATCGGATTGCGGCGAAAAGGCCCGAACGAGCGGGCTTTAGCTCATGCGTTTAAAATAAACTTGTCGACGACTTGCTTCACGCCATCCTCGTTGTTGCTGGCCGTGATGTAGTCCGCGATCTCGCGAAGCGCGGGCACCGCGTTCGCCATCGCGACGCCGAGACCCGCGGCCTCGATCATCTCGCGGTCGTTCCAAGAGTCGCCGATCGCGATCGTTTGATCCATCGTCAAGCCGTAATGCCCGGCCAAAAATCTTAGCGCATGTCCTTTCGTGCCCTCGCCGTGCGTGAATTCCAAATAATGAGGCTTGGACTTCGTGATATGGACGTCCGGACCGAGAAGCGCGTGAAGCTCGGGCGCGATCTCGTCCAGTAGGGCCGGCTCGTCGATGATAATCAGCTTCGTATGATGTCCGGCCGGCAATGCGTCCAGGTCGGGCTCGACGATGTAGGGGATATTCGATTGCTTCGCGTAGGCTGCAAGCCTGTCTCCGTCATCGAAGGAATAAAGCTTGTCGTCGATATACGTCTGCAGGTGCAGCTTGCGCTCGCGCGTATAGCCGTAGAGCCTGCGGACCGCTTCGAGATCGACGGAGCGCTCGTACAGCGTGCGCTCGTCAAGCAGATTGCGGACCAGCGAGCCTTGGTAAGTAATGAGCGGCACGTTCAGGCCGACTTGGGCGGCCGTCTGCTTGGCGGAAGCGAACATGCGGCCCGTAGCCAAGGTCACGTGAACGCCTTGCGACATCGCTTGAGCAAGCGCCTCGCGCGTCGCTTCGGTCACTTCGAGTTTGTCGTTCAGCAGCGTATCGTCGAGGTCGATCGCGATGAGGCGGTAAGAAGACATAGCAGGTTTCTCTCCTTTTTATGTAGGCGGACAGGTTTCCTCGATTGTAACGCATTTGGACGAATCCCTTCAATAAGCGTCCTGTTCGATGCCAATGTATAAAACTTCCTCTTCGTGGAACCATTTTTGTGCCCGGAGCGTCTAAAAATTCGAAGGGCGAAGGCGCATGGGTAATTAGCAATCATGAGACATGGTGGAAAGGATGCGGTACAAATGGGCGTTACGACGAAACACGCGAAGCGAAGAACGGTCTTGCGGCTGCCTGCATACGGGCTCGTAATGCTGTTGGCGGCCGGCCTTGCTGCTTGCACGGGAGGATCGAAAAACGACGCTTCGGACGCCACGGCGTCCGCCTCGTCGCCGCAGACGTCTTCGGCGAGCCCGAGCGCGTCGCCGACCCCGTCGCCAAGCGCGTCCGCAACGGCTGCCGCGAGTCCGACATCGGGACAGGATGCGGACGCCTCGTTGCTCGAAGCGTTCAAGGAGCAGGCCCAATCCGACCTGTCGGCCGCGGAGCTGAACAAGGCGCTCGACGACAAGCTGGCGCAGGCTTCGCCGGAGACGGGAGATGCGCTCTTGCGAGAGATGCTCGCCTATTATGATCGGCAGTTGCCGAATATGCAGGGGAAGTTCGAGCCGGAAAAGGTCCAGCAGGCGCTGCAAAAGCTCGAATGGCCGCCTAGTGCGCAGCAGATCGGTCAAATCAAGGATGAACAGGCGCGCGCGCTCGTTCAGGGCGCCATAGACGGCGGATACAAGCTGGAGACGACCGAGGGCTTTTATTTCCCCGTCGTAGACTATGGCAAGCTGAAACGCGCAGACACGCAGGTGACCGCCGCCATGAAGGATTATCTCGCGCTGCTGGCCGTCGAGTCGGATCAAAAGTCGGCCTCCGACGGCGGGCTTGTCATCGAACGTTCGGAGGTCGTCGCACGCGCCGCGCAAGCGGAAGCATACGTGACGGCGCATCCGGATGCGCCCGAGCGGGACCAGGCCGAGACCTTGTTTGCGACGCGTTATATCCCGTTTTTGTTGATGGGATTGGATAACACGCCTGTTTTCGACTTCGATACGTTCAAGCTCGATTCGCAGGTCAAGACTGCGCTGGAGAAGGCCATAGCCGATAATCCGGGTACGGTCACGGCGAAGCTCGCCCAGGAATTTCTGGCCATCGTGGAGAAAACGGGAGGCGCGGTCTACAAAAAGGGCAAAAACGGGGAGCAGGTGGCCATTCCCGAAGTGAAGGCATTCTATGACGGGCTCGAGGCGCATGCCCGACAGCTGTTAGACGAAGCCAATTCGAATAAGTAAGCGCCAATATCGCACAGGATATCGTATGGGCGCGCGCGGTCATTTTGTATAAAATAAAGAAGGAAAACGTTTTACATGACGCGTGCGCGGTACGATTATTCAGTGCGGAGGGGTTAGGTATGGCTTCGATTCAATTTCCGAAGGATTTCGTCTGGGGAACGGCGACCGCTTCCTACCAGATCGAAGGGGCATATAACGAAGACGGGCGGGGGATGTCGATCTGGGATACGTTCTCCCGCACGCCGGGCAAGGTCGTTAACGGCGATACGGGCGACGTCGCTTGCGACAGCTATCACCGTTATGAAGAAGATATCGCGCTGCTCAAAAACCTGGGGGTCAAGGCGTACCGCTTTTCGATCGCTTGGCCGCGCATTTATCCGGACGGAGACGGCGAACTGAATCAGAAAGGCCTCGATTACTATGCCAAGGTCATCGACGGCCTGCTGGCCGCCGGCATCGAGCCGTGCGTGACGCTGTACCACTGGGATTTGCCGCAGGCGCTCCAGGACAAGGGCGGCTGGGACAACCGCGATACGATCGGCGCGTTCGTCCGCTACGCGGAGACCGCGTTCAAGGCGTTCGGCGGCAAGGTCAAGCAGTGGATTACGTTTAACGAGACCTGGTGCGTGTCGTTCTTGTCCAACTATATCGGAGCGCACGCGCCGGGCAATACCGACCTGCAGCTCGCCGTCAACGTCGCGCACAACTGCATGGTCGCGCACGGCGAAGCGGTGAAGGCGTTCCGCACGCTCGGCATATCGGGCGAGATCGGCACGACGCACAATCTGTACTGGTTCGAGCCGTATACGACCAAGCCGGAGGATGTCGCGGCCGCTCACCGCAATCGCGCTTACAACAACGAGTGGTTCATGGACCCGACGTTCAAGGGACAATATCCGCAGTTCATGGTCGACTGGTTCAAGGGCAAAGGCGTCGAAGTGCCGATCCAGCCCGGCGATATGGAGAAGATCGCGCAGCCGATCGACTTCATCGGCGTGAACTTCTACAGCGGCGGCTTCGGTCGTTACAAGGAAGGCGAAGGGCTGTTCGACTGCGAGGAAGTGCAGGTCGGCTTCGACAAGACGTTCATGGACTGGAACGTTTACGCCGACGGGCTGTACAAGGTGCTGTCGTGGGTGCACGAGGAATACGGCGACGTTCCGATTTACATTACGGAGAACGGCGCGTGCTACGAGGACGAGCTCACGCCGGATGGCCGCGTTCACGACGCGAAGCGCGCCGACTATTTCAAAAAGCACTTCATCCAGTGTCATCGCCTGATCGAGTCGGGCGTGCCGCTGAAGGGCTACTTCGCCTGGTCGCTGCTCGACAACTTCGAGTGGGCGGAAGGCTACGTCAAGCGCTTCGGCATCGTTTACACCGATTACAAGACGCTCAAGCGGTATCCGAAGGACAGTTATCGGTTTATTCAAAGCGTGATCGAGCACGACGGGTTCGAGGCTTGATTCAAAAATGCATACAAAAACGGCAGGCCGGGTTTTCCGGCCTGCCGTTTTATTTATTTGGTGCCGGAACTCGCGCGGGCCATGTCTTCGGGCAGCAAGCCGAGAAGAACCGCGATTTACGAGTCGGAAAACTCCCTTGACTGCATGCGCCATCCCCGCTCATAACCCCACCGTTCCCATGCCGGCATCAGCTCCATAATCGTTTCCTCCTCTTCAACAACCATCCGCGACCAGTCGGAACGCATCCGCTTTTACACGGCAATCGTAATCCCTTACAATGAAAGAGCAGAAGTCTGTTTTCTAAAGAGAGGGACAAGCATGAAAGTCGTCCTCGCGACGCTGAACGCAAAATACATTCATACTTCGCTCGCACTGCGCTGCCTGAAGGCTTACAGCCAGGACGAGTTTCCTATGGACATCGCGGAATACACGATCAAGGACCCGCCGATGACCATCGCATCCGACCTGTTCGCCAAGAAGCCCGACGTCATCGGATTCTCCTGCTATATCTGGAATATCGAAGAGACGATCACCGTCATCGACATGCTGCGCAAGATTTTGCCGAGCGCGACGATCGTGCTTGGCGGTCCGGAGGTATCCTACGACACGGAGCAGTGGATGCGGCGCCTCCCGGCCGTCGACCATATCATCATGGGCGAAGGCGAGGAGACGCTGCGCGACCTGCTTCGAGAACTGTCCGGCAGCCGCAAGTTCCACTTCGTCTTCGGTCTTGCCTATCGCAAAGGAGACGAGATCGTCGTTACTCCCGGCCGCCCGAAGCTGGACTTGGCCACGTTGCCCTCGCCGTACCGGTTCGAGGAGGACGTGCCGAGCCTCGCCAATCGCGTCGTCTACTTCGAGACGAGCCGCGGCTGCCCGTTCAGCTGCCAGTTCTGTCTGTCTAGCATCGAGGTCGGCGTCCGCTACTTCGACATGGACCGGGTCAAGGCCGACATTTTGTACCTGATCGACAGCGGGGCGAAGCTGATCAAGTTCGTGGACCGCACGTTCAACATTAAGCGGGATTATGCGCTCGAGATGTTCCGTTTCCTGATCGGGAACCACCGGGGTTGCGTGTTCCAGTTCGAGATTACGGCGGACATCATGCGGCCGGAGGTGCTCGATTATTTGGCGGAGCACGCGCCGCCCGGCGTGTTCCGCTTCGAGATCGGCGTTCAATCTACCAACGACGTCACCAACCTGGCTGTGCAGCGCAGGCAGAACTGGAGCAAGCTCGTCCGCACCGTGACGAAGGTCAAGGAGAGCGGGAAGATCGACCAGCATCTCGACTTGATCGCGGGTTTGCCGCACGAGGACTACGATACGTTCCGCAAAACGTTTAACGACGTGTTCGCGCTTCGTCCCGAGGAACTCCAACTCGGTTTTCTGAAGATGCTCCGGGGAACGGGACTTCGGCGGGACGCGGACCAATTCGGCTATATCTACATGAACAGGGCGCCCTACGAGATGCTCGGGAACGACCTCATGCCATTCGCGGACATCGTCCGCATCAAGCGCGTGGAGGACGTGCTGGAGAAATACTGGAACGCGCACCGCATGAACCGGACGATCGAGTATTTAGTCCACCGGGCGTATCCGTCGCCATTCGACTTTTTCCAGCGGTTCGGCGATTATTGGGAGGCGCGCGGCTGGCAGCGGATCGGCCATCAGCTCGAGGACTTGTTCGTCCGGCTGTGGTCCTTCCTCGAGGAGGACCGGCATCCCGCGCTTGATTTGGACGTGACCCTTGCGCTGCTCAAGATCGATTTCTATCTTCAGCACAAGTACAAGCCGCGCAAAATGTGGTGGGAGGACCGGCTCGGGAAGGAAGATTGGACCTCCCGGTTCAAGCGGGCGGCCGCCGAGCTAGGCATGGAGGAGCGGGATCTGGTTAAAAAAGCGTCGATCGACCGCGTGCCGTTCGATTTTACGCGCTGGGAGCGGGAAGGAGTCGTCGACCGTACGCGGGAGACGACGCTCGTCTTCGTCCATGGCGGCGAGGAAGCGCCCGCGCGCATGGTCGTCTTGAACGGGCAGGAACGGATCGCTTCCGGCAATTAAATCTGACTTCAAGCCGTACCGCGACGAGCTGATCATCTCATCCAAAGCCGGCTACAACATGCGGCCGGGACCGTACGGCGATTGGGGATCGCGCAAATGTTCGACCGCAGGGTCGAGGACGGGCTGCGACAACCTCGAATTCTCGCAGGAGGAGCTGGACCGGATCGAAGCCATTTTGAAGGCTTGATCGGTCGGCCGACACTCACGAATGAAAAGGACGGACTCGCATACTGCGCGAGACCGTCCTTTTTTATGGCGCTTGCCGGTTGAAGATCGCCGGGTTAAGCAGCTCTCCGATATAGCGGTCCATCGTCTCCGCGGAGACGTCCCCGCCATGCTGCACCCACCAGGCGGCGATTCCGTTGATCGCGCCGGCATAAAATTCGGCGATGATCTCGGCCGGGACGGGGAAGGGCCCGTCCTTTCGCTCGAGCGCGAGCAGATCGTTTTTCATAAAACCCGACCCAATGCGCTGCATGAGGCTTTTGATCGACGTGGATTCCTGTTCGGACTTCATGATCGTGCGGAACTGCCGCTGATGCCCGAATTGCTCGAGCAGCTGAATCGGACGACGCATTCTTTCCTCGAAGTCCATGGCCGCCAGCTCCTTGTTCAATTCCTCGAAGCCCGCGCAAAGCAGATGGTACTTATCCTCGAAATGCTTGTAAAACGTCGTCCGGTGCACCATCGCCCGCTCGCAAATCTCGGCGACGGTGAGCGATTCGAACGTCCGGCCGGATTCGCCCAGCAACGCCATCAGCGCGTCCCACAGGAGCTTGCGGGTGCGCCGCACTCTTAGATCGGTTGACCCGTCGCTTTTCATATACATTAATGCCTCCAATGTAGATTAGACTACATTTATTGCGATTTGGTTCTTGACCTCAGACGGCGAACGCATTGTATAGTTAAGACTAACACTTGTACAAATACACATACAAGTGTAGACAAAGAGGATCGGATAGGAGGCTTTATCCATGAACGGGGCAACACCGTCGTCCGGAGGGGCGGCAATCGATTTAAGCAAGATACGCAGGGGACCGATCGTCTTTTCGCTCATCATCGGCGCATTCGTGGCCATACTGAACGAGACGCTGCTCGGGAACGCGCTGCCGGACTTGATGAAGGAATTCAACGTCGGCGCGACGACGATCCAGTGGCTCAGCACGGCCTACATGCTCGTCATCGGCGTCTTGGTGCCGATCACGGCGCTGCTGCAGCAATGGTTTACGACGCGGCAAATGTTTTTGTCCGCGATGACCTTATTCCTCATAGGCACGGCCATCTCGGCATTCGCGCCCGAATTCGGCGTGCTGCTCACGGGCCGCGTCGTGCAGGCGATGGGGACGGGGCTCATGCTGCCCGTGCTCATGAATACGATCCTCGTCATCTTCCCGGTCGAAAAGCGGGGAGCGGCGATGGGCCTGATCGGCCTCGTCATCATGTTCGCGCCGGCGATCGGACCGACGCTGTCGGGGCTCATCATCGACGCGCTCGACTGGCGCTGGCTGTTTTACCTGGTGCTTCCGCTGGCGGCCTTTTCCATTATTTTCGCCGCGGCGTTCCTGCGCAACGTCACCGATCTGACCAAGCCTAAGGTCGATATCGTCTCGATCCTGATGTCGACGATCGGCTTCGGCGGCATCGTTTACGGCTTCAGCAAGGCGGGCGAGAGCGGCTGGGGCGATAACGAGGTCGTATGGTCGCTCGCAGTTGGCGGCGTTTCCCTACTGCTGTTCATCTGGCGCCAGCTGGTCGTGAAGGAGCCGATCCTCGATCTGCGCGCCTTCAAGTATCCGATGTTCAGCCTGGTGACCGTGCTGCTGTTCGTCGTCATGATGACGATGTTCTCCACGATGACGATCCTGCCGATGTTCCTGCAGAGCGCGCTGCTGCTGACCGCCTTCAAATCGGGTCTGCTCATGCTGCCGGGCAGCATCATCAACGGGATCATGGCGCCCGTATCGGGCAAGCTGTTCGACAAGTTCGGACCGCGCGTGCTCGTGATTCCGGGCCTAGCGCTCACGGCGTTGTCGGTCTGGATGTTCACCGGCATCGACACGGACGTCTCCAAGGGTTATGTCATCTTCATCCACATCGTCTTGCTCATCGGCATCTCGATGGTGATGATGCCTGCGCAAACGACGGGCCTGAACCAGCTGCCGCGGCATCTGTACCCGCACGGCACCGCCATTCTCAACACGCTTCAGCAGGTGTCGGGGGCGATCGGCACGGCGCTGTTCATCAGCATCATGTCGACGGGCTCCAAAAACTACCTGGCCGGTTCCGAGGATCCGACCGCGCCGGCCGAACAGGTTGCCGGTCTGATGTCGGGCCTTCACGATGCGTTCTGGATCGGCTTTATCGTTGCGCTTGTCGCATTGGCCGTCGGCTTGTTCATCCGCCGTACGAAGGCGCCCGAGGAGCAGGAGGCCAAGCAGGTCGCTTAAGTCCTCTCATCTTAGGAAAAGCATTGCCGTCCGCTGCTATTCGGCGGGCAGCAATGCTTTTTTTGTTGTGGAACGAATTATGCTCATCGTGTTCGAGAAAGGGCAATTACTTCGGATCGTCCTTGTAGATCTCGCGCATGACGTGGCCGAGCTCGGGCACGATGAGGCGGGTCATCGCAAGGCGTACGGCGCCGGTCGAGCCGGGCATGGAGAATACGGCCGTGCGGCCGATCGTGCCGGCGATCGCGCGGGACAAAATGGCGGCCGTCCCGATGTCCTCCGTGAAGCTGAGCATCCGGAAAATCTCGCCGAAGCCCGGCATTTCCTTGCTGAGCATGCCGGCTACGGCTTCATAGGTCGTATCGCGCGCCGCGATGCCGGTGCCGCCGTTCAGCAGCACCGCTTCGATCGCGGGATCGGATTCGGCCTCGCGAAGCAGCTCGCGGATGCGCTCGTATTCATCCGGCACGATGAGCGCGGACCGGACCGCATGACCGTTCGCTTCGAGAAGCTCCCGGATGAGCAGCCCGCTCTTGTCGGTATCGGGCGTGCGGGTGTCGGATACGGTGATGATCATGCAGGCGACGGAGGACGGAGCCTCGCGGCGGTGCTGTTCGGCTGAAGTTATCGATTCCATGGAGAGCAGCCTCCTTCTTTGCGCGAGATGCGATAAATAAAAACGGCGAACCCCGATTTGCGGACCATGGAAGGATCCGAAAATGCAGGATTCGCTATTTCTTGTCGGATAGGCGACAAGATCGAGCAATCGCCTGAAGCTGAAGCCGATCGCCTTATTCCGGTCGGTATGTTGCCGGATCGTCCTGCGCATGCAGCACGTCGCTTGCGTCTCGATCATGCGCGTCCTCGACAGGCCTGGTGCGAATCAGCCGGTCCGCGATCGCCGGCAGCAGAAGAAAAAGGGCGTAGGCGAGCGTCATCCACACCGTAAACGTGTGGTACTGCCCTTGATCGAGATCGTACAGAACCTTGTCTCTGTAGAGAAGGACGAATGTATTGAGCAAAAGGCCGATCAATGCGCCAATAAAGCCGAACCGGGTGGCGGAACCCGGCATCCTGAACAGACGGAGCCGCACGACGAGCGCGACCCCCAGGATGACGAGCGCCGTGAGCGCCTCCAGCAGGAACAGCGAGGCGCCGAACTGACGGTCCTCGGCGGCGACGAGCACCCAATCGCCGAACAGCATAAAAAACAGCGTCCCAAGGGCCCACATCGCGATGCCCAATCCGGACAAAATCAGCATTTGCCTTAGCATGCCATGGATCTTTCCTTTCGCATCCGCCTGCGGACGCGGGAGTGGTCGGACGATTGCCCCGGACGCGGCTGCAGCCTTAATTGCCCGAAGCTGCAGCGCGTCATGCGGGATTTAAGGCAGCTGGCTCCGCAGCACGGTCATGTCGCCGCCAAGGCGATAAGCGCCCAGGTTGGCGGGGAGGAGGAGGCAGTCGCCTGCTTTGATGTCCAGGCTGCCGCCGTCCCAGCCGATCGAGCCTTGGCCTTGCACCGCGATCAAAATGACGAAGCTGTCCGACGGCGTCGCCAGCTCCCAGTCGCCTTGAACGACGCCCTTGTCGGTCTCGAAGTACGGCGAGGAAGCGAGGCGCAGCCACTCTCCGGCCTGCGTGCCGGCCGTGGACATGCGGCTCGCGCCGGCGCCCTCGTAGTCGGTCACGTTCAGCGAATCCTCGATATGGAGCTCGCGCGGCTTGCCGTCGAGGCCCGGACGGTCGTAGTCGTAGAGGCGATAGGTCGTGTCCGAGTTTTGCTGGATCTCGGCCACCAGGACGCCCGCGCAGAGCGCGTGGACCGTGCCGGCCGGGATATAGAACGTATCGCCGGCTTTGACGGACACTTCCTGCAGCGAATCCATGATCTTGCCTTCCTCGATTGCAGCCGCGAGCTTTTCGCGCGTCGTGCCCGGCTTCAGGCCGTAGATGATCTTGGCGTCCGGCGCGGCGTCGATGACGTACCACATCTCGGTCTTGCCGAGCTCGCCCTTGGGCAGGCCGGCATAGTGATCGTTAGGATGCACCTGGACGGACAGGTCGTCGTTGCAATCGAGCAGCTTGATGAGCAGCGGGAAGCGGCCGAGGCCGGCGACCGCGCCTTTTGCGCCGAACCACTGCGCGCCGAAGCGCTCGCGGATCTCGTCGAGGCCGAGACCGGCCAGCTCGCCGTTCTGCACGTGCGAGACGCCGTTCGGATGATCGGCGATCATCCAGCCTTCGCCGATATGGCCGGGGGGCACGTCGAAGCCGAACTGCTCGAGGGCGCGGCCGCCCCATACGCGTTCTTTGAACTCGGGCTTGAAGTGAAGGGGATAAGGTTTGGTCGATGCGGTCATGCTTGGTTGCCTCCTCTGGTCGATTGGAAAAATTCTAGCGATTCGCCGTCCGGTCCGCTGAAAAAGAAGTAGCGGCTTCCGTTCGGCAGCGTCGTGATCTCGGCGTCGAGTCCTTTGACGTCCAGCATCGAGATGCGCGAATACTCGGCCTCGATGTCATCGACGTTGAAGGCGACGTGGTGCACGCGCCCCTCGGGGGCGAGCGTTCCGTCGTAGCCTTCGATGAGCTCGAGCTCCGTCTCGTTCGCGCCGGGGAACGAAAGGAAAGCGAGCCGTATAACGCCGTTCGTGTGCGGCAGCGTGTCCGTATGTACGAGTCCGACGGTTTGCGCGTAAAAGGCGATGGAACGCTCGAGATTACTCGCCATGATGCCGACATGCTCGATTTTTCTGACAGCCATGCGTGCATCCTCCTTTTATTTTTTCTCCAATGCATACAAATACGGCGATCCCGTCCGCTTGGGAAAGCGGTACAGCAGCGCCTGGACGGCCTCGTCGGGCAGACCGGCGATCCAGTCGCCGACGGCCGACGCCTCGTCCTGCCCGCCTTCGTGGCCAGGATAGACGGCGATCGTCGCGATGCCGCCCGGCGCGAGCAGGCGAAGGGCGGCATCCAAGGCGGCCAGCGTCGTGTCAGGCTTCGTGATGACAGGGCCCGCGCCGTCCGCGCTGTCCGGTCCGCCCGGCAAGTAGCCGAGATTGAACATGATCGCGCGGACGCGCCCATGCGCTTCGGCTGGCACCCGCTCGGCCATCTTTTCATGCCCGGCATGCAGCAGCACCACTTCGCCGAGCGCTACGGCCGCCATGGCGCCGACCGGCGAAGCGGCTGCGTCGACCAGCCGCCTCCTCGTTCGCGCCAGCGCCTCTTCCTGCACGTCGAAGGCGTACACCAGCCCGCCCTGGCCGACGGTCCTGGCCAGGAACAACGTGTCCACGCCGCCGCCGGCCGTGGCGTCGACGACCGTCGCGCCGGGCGCGATGCGCTCGGCCACCAGCCGCTGCGCCATCGTCAGCACGGATAGGAAGCCCATGCGGTCAGCGTCCCTTCCAGTGCTTACCCTGCCAGCTGCCGCGCCGCATCAGCTCCGCGTCGATGGCGTTCAGCACTTCCCATTTGTTCAGGCTCCACATCGGCCCGATCAAGAGATCGCGCGGCGCGTCTCCGGTCAGGCGGTGGACGATCATCTCCGGCGGGAGCAGCTCCAGCGAGTCGACGATCAGCTTCACGTACTCATCCATTTCAAGGAAGCGAAGCAGGCCGTCGCGCCACTGCCGCACCATCGGCGTCTTGCGCATGAGATGAAGGAGGTGGATCTTGATGCCCTGCACGTCCATCGCCGCCGTCTGCCGCAGCGTCTCCATCATCATCGCCTCGTCCTCGCCGGGAAGGCCGTAGATGATATGCGTGCATACCCGGATGCCGCGCGCCCGGAGACGCTCGACGGCGTCGAGATAGCAGGCCGTATCGTGCGCGCGATTGATGAGCGTCGACGTGCTCTCGTGCACCGTCTGCAAGCCCATCTCGACCCAAAGGTACGTCCGCTCGTTCAGCTCCGCCAGATAGTCGACGACGTCGTCGGGCAGACAGTCCGGGCGCGTGGCGATGGAGAGGCCGACGAGTCCGGGCTGCTCTAGAATGACCTCGTAGTATTCCTTCAGCGTAGCAAGCGGGGCGTACGTATTCGTATAGGCCTGGAAGTAGCCGATGTACTTGGCCTCCGGCCATTTGAGATGCTGCCGGTCCCGGATCGTATTGAATTGGGTGACGAGATCCTGCCGGCGGCTGCCCGCGAAGTCGCCCGAGCCCCGCGCGCTGCAGAACGTGCAGCCGCCTGCCGCGATCGAGCCGTCTCGGTTCGGGCAGGTGAAGCCCGCGTCCAGCATGACCTTGAATACCTTCGTGCCAAACTGGCGCCTCATCTCGTGATTCCACGTATGGAACCGTTTGCCGCTCCATTCCGTTGGCGGGATGGCTGCGCCTGCTGTATTTTCGATGATCGGCATGTTCGTTCGCCGCTCCTTGTGCGCTAATCTTTAGTCGGATTGCTTAGGCTTCTTCTATTGTAGCTGAAAATGCCCCGGCATACCATTTTCATCGATTCATTTTACAGCGTTGCCGATTTTCGATAAAGAAGTTTTCTCGAAAAAAGGTGGCTTTAAGGCGCTCGCCTTCTTGTCAAACCTAACATGAACGTGTTATATTAAAAGTGCGTCAGATCAACAAACAAATCTGACATCAACACAAATTAGACGTCTGTCGGATACAGTCGCAAATGTGCGGATAAGCTAGACCCATCTTATTTTTCAGAAAGCGAGTGAAGTCCATGAACACGTCCGTACGTATTCCGCAAGGCGACGATACGATGAAGGTAGAGCTCACGGTCAAAGAAATGATGGCGCTGGCAGGCGTCAAGTTCAACAACAACCACAATGTCGGCGCCTCCGCGAAGAAGAAGCTGCAGGAAGCGATCGAAGTCCATTACCATATCGAAGAGAACCGTCCGCTGAACTAATCCGACGCAGACTTTTATAGACCGCCTGTCCCCGACTTGGGGAAGGCGGTCTTATTTCCGTTACGGGCTTCGGCTAATGCGACGGCAAGGCTTGTTCTTCCTCGGCAACCGCGCTTGACTTATACTGAAGCTGGAAGGTTTAAGGAGGACGAGGGATGCTGAGGATAGATGACGGAGCGGTAAAAGTATTCGAGAGCGACCTGTACCGGACAACCTCGACCGTCGTCGTGACGGATACGCATGTCGTGGTGGCGGATCCTTGCTGGCTGCCCCGGGAGGTCGAAGAGATCCGCGCGTACGTGGAGCGCGTGCGGGGAGATCGTAAGGTCGTGCTGCTATTCACGCATTCGGACTTCGACCATATTATCGGCTGGCGGGCGTTCCCCGAGGCCGTCGTCGTCGCGAGCGGCAGCTTCGCCCGAAGCCCCGCCGCCGAGCGCGAGCGGAATTTGGACCAGATCCGGGACTTCGACGACAAATATTATTTGAAAAGAAATTACGAGATCGCCTATCCGAAGGCGGACCATCCGATGGACGGCGACGGCTCGGTTCTGCAGCTCGGAGACGCGAGGCTCGTCTGTTACCAGGCGCCCGGCCACAACGCGGACGGCATGATGACGGTCGTGGAGCCGTACGGCGTGTTGATATTAGGCGATTATTTGTCGGACGCCGAGTTCCCGTTCATCTTCCACGACAGCGCAAGTTACGAGGAGACGCTCCTCAAATTCGACGCGATCGAGAGCCGCCACGACATCAAGCTCTTCGTGCCGGGGCACGGCTCGCCGTCGAGCGACCCGGCGCTTATGCGGGCGCGAAGGGACGCGGATCTGCGCTACGTTCGCGAGCTTCGCCGACTGGTCGAAGCCGGAGACGAGGAGGGGACGGCTCGCCTGATCGCCGATGCGCCTTTTCCGCGGAATCAACGCAAGTATCATGAAGAGAACACGAATAAAATCAGGCAGGAAATCGCGGACGCCGCCCGATAGCGGCGCGCAAACGGCTTTACAAAGCAGGCCGGAGCCTGCACAATGGATGCGGCACGGTTTTATTATCGGCGATACGGGAGGATCTACATGCGATTGCGCGGCAGGAAATTTAAGCAAGGACTCGAGGCGCAGGCCGATCTGGTGGTGCTGGAGCCTGAGAAGCTGAAGGGGCGCTGGCACGAATTTTTCGGCAACGACCGTCCGATCATGATCGAGATCGGCATGGGCAAAGGCCGGTTCATCACCCAGATGAGCGCGAGGAATCCGGAAATCAACTATATCGGCATGGATATGTTCGACGAGCTGCTGCAGCGCGGCAGCGAGAAGGCGCGCGCGGTATGGCGGGAAAAGGGCGAGGAGCGCGTGCCCAATCTGGCGCTTGTCCGCGGCAACGCGGAGTTTCTCGAAGATATGTTCGAGCCGGGCGAGCTGACGCGGATCTATCTGAATTTCAGCGACCCGTGGCCCAAAAGCAAGCACGGCAAGCGCCGGCTCACGCACCCGCTGTTCCTGATGAGGTACAAGCGGTTGCTGTCGGACATCGGCGAGATTCATTTTAAGACCGACTCGCTCAGCTTGTTCGAATTTTCGCTGAACAGCTTCGCGGATTCGGGGCTCCAGCTCCGCAACGTCTCGCTTCACC
The DNA here is from genome assembly GCF_900112065.1 of Cohnella sp. OV330. Taxonomy (GTDB): domain Bacteria; phylum Bacillota; class Bacilli; order Paenibacillales; family Paenibacillaceae; genus Cohnella. Next base: position 243,684 of record NZ_FOKE01000005.1, on the reverse strand, counting down.
TGCATCGGGACGAGCTGCGCGAGGACCTCGTCATGACGGAGTACGAGACGAAGTTCGTGGGCCTGGGCCAACCGATCTACAGGCTCGAGGCCGTCATCGGCGCGCGCGCGCTTGCCGAACACCGCGAGCGGCTGGACGCCGAGCACGCGGACCAGGAGCGCCGCGCCGAAGAGGCGCTGGCGCGACGCAAGTCCGGGCTGGCCGTCGCCGGAGACGCGGACGAGGAGCAGGAGTCGGACGAATAGCAGGCGGATTAAACAACCGACGACGCAAAAGGGATGTCTCCGAGGTCCATGCGGACCAGAAGGACATCCCTTTTTGCTGAGGCGACTCGGGCCTGGAGGTCGATCTCGTCTCCCAAGGCTCGGTCTCAACTCATTTACAGCTTAAACTTGTGCGCCATCAGTTGCAGGTCCGACGCCAAGGCGCGCAGCGATTCGGCGGACGCGCTCAGCGCCTCCATCTCCGCGAGCTGCTCTTCGGTGGCGGCGGATATCGTCTGCGCCAGCTCGTTGGCGTGTCCGGCGACGCGATCCATCTCCTGCATCGACGCGGCCATCTCCTCGGAGCTCGCCGCCATCTGCTGGGCGGCGGAAGACGACTCTTGGATCTGCTTCGCCACGCTCTGCGTGGCCTTGACGATGGCGGCGAACGATTCGCCGGTGAGCGCGAGCGCCTGAACGCCCGCTTCGACCGCCCGCTGGTTCAGCTCCATCGTCGCCCCCGCCGCGGACACGTCCGTTCGCACGGTCCGAATGAGTTCGGCGACCTCGGCAGCGGAGTCGCTGGAGCGCTGCGCCAGCTTTTTGACTTCGGCGGCGACGACGGCGAAGCCTTTGCCTTCTTCGCCTGCGCGGGCGGCCTCGATCGAAGCGTTGAGCGCGAGCAGATTCGTCTGGCCGGCCAGCTCCGCGATGGCTTCGGCGACGCCGCCGATCTGCGAGGAGCGCTCCGTCAGCCGGTCCAAAATGCCGGATAGTTGTCCGGTCGTGTCGCTGATCGCGCCCATCTTGGCGTCGGTCGTCTGCAGGAGCCGGTTGCCTTCGACCGCTTCGAGCAGGGTCGTCTCCGACGACCCGAACGCTTCGGACGACGTGTCCGCGATGCGCTGGATACCCTGCGTCATTTCCTCCATCGACTGCGAACTTTCCGCGGCCGCGCGCGCCTGCGTTTCGTTGCCGGAGGCGATCTCCTGCGCCGCCAGAGCCATCTGCCTGCCGGCCAGGGTCGTCTCCGAGACGGCGAGGTTCATGTTGTTCGACGCGGCGTTCAGCCGGTCGGCGTTCGCGAGCAGCGTGCCGACGATGTCCCTAAGATTGTCGTGCATCTGTCTGAAGGAGCTTGCCAGCTCGCCGATCTCGTCCCGGTTGCGAACGACGAGATCCAGTCGGCTCAAATCGCCCGACGCCATACGGGCGGCTTCGCTCGTGATTCGCTTGATAGGCGTGACGATCGAGCGGATCAGCAGGAAGAGGAATGGCGCGAAGACGAGCCAGCAGACCGCGACGGTGATCCAGATGGCGTTCAGAATATGGCCTTCGCCCGAATTGTAATCTTTCATATAGGAGCCGGCCGCGACGATCCAGCCCCATTCGCCGGGCACCTGCATGGCATACGTGATCTTCTGGGCTTCCTTTTCCGAATTCGGGAGCGGCCAGTCGTAAAGCGTGAAGCCGCCTCCCTGCATGCTTTTGGCGATCATGTCTTTTATGTAATAGAAGCCGGAGCTCGTTTTCTTATCGATGATGTTCTGGCCTTCGAGCAGCGGATGGCCGAGCAGGTCGCCTTGCTCGTTCAATATAAAAAAGTAGCCGTTCTCGCCCAGATCGAAAGCCTTGGTGATGGCGCGCGTATCTCCCGTCTTGACGCCGATCAGCTGTTCCTTGACGTATTCCTGGGCTTCGGCGGCTCCCATGCGGCCGCTTGCGGCCTCTGTCTCGAAGCCTTCCGTGATGCTTGCGGCCATGTTGACGAGATTTTTCAGGTTCTTCTCGATGAGCCGGCCCGATTCGTCGTCGTAGATCTTATAACTGACGAGGCCGAGCGCGGATACGGGAATAATCAGCGTCAGCAGAAACAAAGGAATGAGCTTAAGACGGATCGACCTCCGCCACGAATGAACAAAACGCAAGTTTATTCTCCTCCTTATGACAAAGAAACTAGGACTTCGGACATCTTCTATCGACATTATATTCGAATTTGGACATCATTTCCAACCGACGCGGTTACAAAAATAGTACCGATTAACCGGAAACCCGCGCGCCTCGGTTTCCGTCTTATAAAAGGGACGACTATCCATGGTCTTAAGAAAATCCGTCTTTGGACCGCCGTATCGGCGAAATACAGATCGGGAGGAGGGATGCCGAGACCGCGGAAGCACCGCTTCGTCTTTGGCGAGATCGGGCCGTTTAACATGACCGGACGTATGGGTACACTTCTATGGAGATATTTGCGCGCAACGGGAAATCGCATCCAAGCCCGCCTGCCGCGGTTGCCGTCGAAAACGGGGACCGGATGAGACTGCAGTCGCTGAAACGGAGCAACCGGGCGCAAGGAGAGGATATGAGGAAGCATTCGGGAACATGGGAAGATTGATTGCGGTTTAATCCGCCTATCCGGTCCGATAGCGCCGGATACGGCAGTCTGTCGGTTTTGACAAAGCGAACCGAAGGTAAGACAATCAAGCGTATGCTTTCGGACTCTCCGAGCTTGATTGCACAAACAGAGAAATCATGAAAAATAGGGGTCCAGGGGGTAATACCGCATATGTTCAACAACCTGCTGCTCGGCGTTCAGGTGTTCTTTTTCCTGATCGGAGCCTACCAAGTGATCTTGTCCTTCTTCGGCTGGTACCGCAAGAAGGAGACCATCACGCACAAGCCGACCAAGTCGTTCGCCCTTCTTGTGGCCGCTCACAACGAAGAAGCCGTCGTCGGCGCCCTAATCGAGAATTTGCTGAAAATGAAATACCCGCGAGAACTGTTCGACATTTTCGTCATCTGCGACAACTGCACGGACGGCACGGCCAAGATCGTACGCGGCTATGAAGGCGTCTACGCCTGCGAACGCAACAATCCCGCGCAGCGGGGCAAGGGCTTCGCGATCGAATGGATGCTGAAGGAGCTGTGGAAGCGGCCACGCCAATACGACGCCATCGTCATGTTCGACGCCGACAACTTGGTCGCCACCGATTTCCTGCAGTACATGAACGAGGATCTGTGCAACGGGCACCGCGTCATCCAGGGCTACCTGGACACGAAAAACCCGCATGACAGCTGGGTTAGCGCCGCCAACGGCATCAACTATTGGTTCTGCAACCGTCTCTGGCAGCTGCCGCGTTACAATCTCGGCCTGTCGAACTTCCTCGGCGGCACGGGCATGACGTTCGAGACCAAGCTGCTCAAGGAAATGGGCTGGGGCGCGACGAGTCTCGTCGAGGATCTCGAGTTCACGGTGCGCTGCATCCAGCGCGGCATCAAGCCGAAGTTCAACTTCGACGCCCGCGTCTACGACGAGAAGCCGATCACGTTCCGCGCGTCCTCGCGCCAGCGCCTGCGCTGGATGCAGGGACACTTCGACATCACGCGCCGCTATATGCTGCCCACGCTGTGGCAGGGCATCCGCGAGCGGAGCTGGGTGAAGATCGACGCCGCCATTTATATTTTTAACGCGTACAACTTTTTGATGGGCTTCTTGCTGACGTTCACGCTCTGGTTCGATTTGCTGCTGCCGGGTTCGCCGCATTTCGATTCGATCTACTCGGTCGCGCCGGCCTGGATCGCGGTACCGATCTCGCTGTACATCTACGCGCAGCTGCCGCTGTCGATGCTGCTCGAGAAGGTCAGCTGGAAGCTGTACTTCAGGCTGATCACGTTCCCGATTTTCTTCTTCTCCTGGTGGCCGGTGACGTTCTGGGCGTTCTTCACCCAGAACAACAAGCAGTGGAGCCACACGGAGCACACGCGCGTGCTTCGCCTGGAGGAAGTGCAAGGCAAGCAAATGTAGTTTGCAGGCGCGGGGCCCAAAAACGCCCTCGTGACGCGAAGGCGCCGTCCGTCCTGCCGGGACGAGATTCGTTTGACATGCCCGGCAGGGCGTGCTATAGTAGTTCGGTAACTGTTTAAATAACAGTGCTATCAAGAAGAAGCACCCGCTTCTCACCTGTTCGGCTGACGCCGGCTGGTCAGCGTAGCCTACGTATCCGGTCCGACCGTGCGAGCTTTCTCGCAGCCGGCGGCCATCCAACGTTAGCGAGCGGAATGCGGGCGAAAAGGCCCGCATTTTTTATGTTCTTCTTGACCTATTGGTTGCCCAGGTTGCAACGACGACCTTTTTCCATTAATGGAGGTGGAACGTTATTAGCAAGGATCATCAAATCAATGAGGAAATCCGGGCGAAGGAAGTCCGTCTGGTAGGCGCTGAAGGCGAACAGATCGGCATCAAGCCGTTCAGGGAAGCGATGCAGATGGCGATCGACGCCAATCTCGATCTGGTCAATGTAGCTCCGCAAGCGAAGCCGCCCGTATGTCGCATCATGGACTACGGCAAATTCCGCTACGAGCAGCAGAAGAAAGAGAAGGAAGCCCGGAAGAATCAGAAGATCGTCGATCTGAAGGAAGTCTGGTTCCGTGCGAATATCGACGAGCATGACTATCAGACCAAGATGCGCAACGTGATCAAGTTTCTTAAAGAAGGCGACAAGGTCAAGTGCTCCGTGCGGTTCCGCGGTCGTGAGATTGCGCACTCCAACATCGGCCAGAAGATCCTCGAGCGCGTCGCTGCCGAAGCCACGGGCGAAGACCTGTGCGTCATCGAACGCGTGCCGAAGCTCGAAGGCCGCAGCATGATTATGATTCTGGCCCCCAAGGCCACCCACTGACGACAGGAGGAAATACAGATGCCTAAGATGAAAACCCACAGCAGCCTGAAGGACCGTTTCAAGATCACCGGTACCGGCAAGGTCAAGCGTTTCAAGGCTTATAAGAACCACTTGCTGTCCCACAAGTCCGGCCGCCAAAAGCGCGTTCTGGGCACGCAGCCGCTGCTCGCGGACGGCGACGTTCGCCGCATGAAGCAGCAACTGGCTAACCTGAAGTAATCGATCCGATTCGCTGCGCCGCGCAGCGGACTTACACATTCACCGGGAGGTAATCTCAAATGGCAAGAGTCAAAGGCGGGTTCGTAACGCGCCGCCGTCGCAATAGAGTCCTGAAGCTGGCTAAAGGTTACTGGGGCGCCAAGCACCGCCTCTTCAAGAAAGCCAACGAACAAGTTCTGAAGTCCCTGACGTACGCGTACCGCGACCGTCGCCAAACCAAGCGCAACTTCCGCAAGCTGTGGATCGTGCGTATCAACGCTGCCGCTCGCCAGAACGGCCTGTCCTACAGCAAGCTGATGTACGGCCTGAAGCTGGCCGGCATCGAAGTGAACCGCAAGATCCTCGCCGACCTGGCCGTGAACGACATCACCGCGTTCAACTCGCTGGCAGGCACCGCCAAAGAAAAAATCAACGCGTAATCATTCGCGTTCGAGACGCCGCTCCTTTCGCCGGAGCGGCGTCTTTTTTGCGTTCGTCGCGTTCCTCGCCTCGACAAGCTCGCCGCGCAACTCCGCGATTCGCCGCGTACAAGCGTACATCCCTAACCAAGGCCGCCGTCATATACTGAACGGACAAACGGTGAAGGGAGGAGTTCGCATGGCACGCGTGACTAAATCGCAAGCTCAAAAGCTCGTCGGACGCCATATCTATGCCGTTCGCAAGGACCGCTCGGTCGTTTACGGCAAGCTGGTCGCGATCAAAGGCAATTCGCTTATTCTTGAGCGGGGAAAAGGCAAACAGGTTCAAACCAAAGCTATCATCCCGCTCGTTTTATTCGATCTGCTCGCCATAGGCACGTCACCTTTCGGTTATGGCGGTTGGGGAGGCTGGGGCGGCGGCTTCGGCGGCGGCTTCGGCGGTTGGTGGTAAGGCGGTCATTCGCCGATGCGGAACGAGGCAGCAGGTTAGCGTTCGGTCGCGTATGAAGTTTCTATAGCGAAGCATAACGGGAGGAAGCGGCGTGCACCCGCTTCTTCCCGTTTTTCATGGAGAGATTGATCCTTTTCTGGATTTTCCGGAATATTGCGCGACGTACATATTCGATATGATGATTATTGAAAGCGCTTTTAAACTAATGCGGAGAGAGGGAATTTAGTGAAAAGAGATTGGAGAAACACGCTGACGGTACGGCTATCGGTCACGCTGGTCGCGGCGATGCTGATGACGATGTGGGGAGGCTGGCCGCCGGCCAAGGTGCACGCATCGGACGAATTCGACGCGCTGAGGGTCAAATGGGCGACGCTGCTGACCGGGGGACAGTCGTTGGACGCGTCGGACCCGGATATCGCTGCCCGAACCGACAAATTGGCCGATGATGCCCAGGATTATTGGGATGGCATGGACCTGTCCCCGACGCGCACGTACATCTGGTACGAGCTTCGCGGCAACGGAACGTCGGACAACGTCAACGCAGTCTACGAGCGGCTGCGGACGATGGCGTTGGCGGCAACGACCGTAGGATCCGATCTTTACGGCAACGCCGACCTTAAGGAAGACATTCTGGATGCGCTCGACTGGCTGTACGTCAATAGCTACAATAGCTCGCGAAGCCGCTCCGCGTACAACTGGTGGCATTGGCAACTGGGCATCCCGATGAGCCTGAACGACATCGCGGTGCTGCTCTACGACGATATCAGCGCGGCTCGGATGGCGACGTACATGGATACCGTCGATTACTTCACGCCCTCGATCGGCCTCACGGGCGCGAACCGGGCATGGCAAGCGATCGTCGTCGGCGTGCGCGCGGTCGTCGTCAAAGACGCGGTCAAGCTGGCCGCCGCACGAGACGGTTTGTCGGGAGCGGGCATATTCCCGTATGTGACGGGCGGCGACGGTTTCTATGCCGACGGCTCCTTCATTCAGCATACGACATTCGCTTATACTGGCGGCTACGGCAGCTCCGTCCTGGAGACGACGGCCAATTTGATGTACTTGCTGTCGGGCTCGACATGGTCGGTCGCCGATCCGAACCAAGGCAACGTGTGGCAGTGGATCTACGACGCCTACCGGCCGCTATTGTACAAGGGCGCGATGATAGACATGGTGCGAGGGCGGGAGATCTCGCGCAATTACGCCCAGGATCATGCGGTCGGTCACGGTATCGTCGCGAGCATCGTGCGGCTTGCCCAGTTTGCGCCGACCGCGCATGCGGCCGCCTTTAAGCAGCTGGCGAAGCGCCTGATCCAGGAAGATACGTTCAGCAGCTTCTACGGGGACGTATCGATCGATACGATCCGACTTGCCAAGGCGATCGTCGCGGACCCGTCCGTCCCGCCGGCGGCGCCGCTCGATCAGTACAAGCAGTTCGCGGCGATGGACCGGGCGGTGGTGCAGCGGCCCGGCTTCGCCTTGGGGCTCGCCATGTATTCGACGCGAATCAGCAGCTACGAATCGATCAACGGCGAAAACGGGCGGGGATGGTATACGGGCGCCGGCGCGACTTATTTGTACAATCGGGATCTCGCGCAATACAGCGAAGACTATTGGCCGACCGTGGACGCCTACCGGATCCCGGGGACGACGGTCGCCTCCCAGACGCCGATCGCGAGCGGGGTCGGCACGACGAGCTGGACCGGCGGCGTGTCGCTGGCGGGGCAGTACGGCGCGAGCGGCATGGACCTTTCCTACGGCGCGTACAATCTCGCCGCGCGCAAATCCTGGTTCATGTTCGACGACGAGATCGTCGCGCTCGGATCGGGCATTTCCAGCACGGCAGGCATCCCGATCGAGACGATCGTCGACAATCGCAAGCTGAACGCGGCGGGCGATAATGCCTGGACGGCCGACGGGACGACGCTGCCGACCGGACTTGGCACCTCGCAAGCGTTGACCGGCGTGAGCTGGGTGCATCTGGCCGGCAATGCCGCCGGCGGCTCGGACATCGGCTACTACTTCCCGGGAGGCGCGACGCTGCAGACAAAGCGGGAAGCGCGCACCGGCACCTGGAAGCAGATCAACAGCCGTCCGGCTACGCCTTCGACCTCCATTACGCGCAACTACGGGACGATGTGGATCGATCACGGCTCGAATCCGTCCGGCGCGTCGTATGCGTACGTGCTCCTGCCGAACAAGACGAGCGCGCAGGTCGGCGCCTATGCCGCCGATCCCTCGGTCGAGATCGTCGCCAACACGGGCGGCGTCCAGGCAGCGAGGGAGAAGACGCTCGGACTCGTCGGCGCGAACTTCTGGACGGATGCGACGCTGACTGCCGATCTCATCACGTCGAACAAGAAGGCGTCGGTCATGACCCGCGAGATCGCGGACGAGAGCCTTGAGGTATCAGTGTCCGATCCGACGCAGGCGAACAACGGCACGATTGCGATCGAGCTGGCGCGATCCGCGGACAGCTACAGCGCGGACCCTGGCATTACCGTCACGCAGCTGAGCCCGACGATCAAATTCACCGTGAACGTGAACGGCGCGAAGGGCAAGTCGTTTCACGCGTCGTTCCAACTGGGCGAAGGAACCGGAGGCCCTGTCGACCCGGGCGATCCGGAGCTGCCTTCCGTCATCGTGGACAACGCCGATTCGACCGGCGTGACCAAGACGGGCACGTGGAAAAGCGTCAGCACGCAGACCGACCGCTACGGCGCGAACTATTTGCACGACGACAATACGGGCAAGGGGACGAAAACGGTAACGTTCACGCCCGATCTGCCGCAAGCGGGCTACTACCGGGTGTCGCTCATGTGGCCGGCGCATGCCAATCGTGAGGATGCGGTCCAGGTGGACGTCGCCCATGACGGCGCGACGACGCGCACGGCGGTCGACCAGCGCGCGAACGGCGGCGTATGGAATCCGATCGGCGGCTACTATTTCCAAGCGGGAACCGGCGGCAGCGTGACGATCCGCAATGACGCGCTGGCGTCGCCCGACGGTTACGTTGTCGCGGACGCGGTCAAGTTCGAGCGGCTGCCCGATCCGGTCATCGTGGACAACGCGGATGCGGTGGGCGTGACCAAGACCGGGACGTGGAAGATGGCCGGCACGCAGACGGATCGCTACGGCGCGAATTACCTGCACGACGACAATACGGGCAAGGGGACGAAAAGCGTGACGTTTACGCCGAATCTGCCTATCGCCGGCAGCTATGAGGTATATCTAATGTGGCCGGCGCATGCGAACCGGGAGGACGCGGTTCAGGTGGATATCGGGCATGCGGCAGGCATGACGCGTACGGCGGTCGACCAGCGCTCGGGCGGCGGCGTCTGGCATTCGATCGGGACCTACGGCTTCCTCGCCGGCTCCGGCGGCAGCGTGACGATCCGCAACGATGCGCTGGCTTCGCCCGACGGCTATGTCGTCGCGGACGCGGTCAAGTTCGTGCCGGTCGGCTGAGGCAGCGTTTAGCGCGTAGGGAATCCCCGTCGCTTGCGGCGGGGATTTTCAGCGCGGGCGAAAGCGCCGGGGGCGTTGAAGAGGGAAGCGCAGCGCTGAAGAGAGGGGGGCAGAGGGCGGGCCGGATGTGAAGTTGAGGGTAGGGAGGCGTGAGGATCGAGCATCGAGAACTGGCGTATTGATGCGATGCGAGGCTGCAAAGGAGGAGAAGCCTTCGGCGGCTTGACGCGCGAAACGGACCACGGATTCGTTATCGAACTTGCTCAAGCCGAATAGCGGCGTTTGCGGACTCAGGAGCCCTTATTTATGCGAAATGCGGGCAATTCGAGGGAAGTGTGGAGCGATAGCGGATTCTGTGTCCGGTATCATGCCGAAAGAGCTGGGTACGGGTCGAATAACGGATCGTCAGTCCGTTGGGACTCGCGAGTGCGAGCAATTGAGCGCTTCGGCCGGTATCGGAAGCGTTGGCGCAAGGCCGTGACGAATGAGCGGCGTGGAAGCGGTCCCGCGAGCAATAGAAAGGGAGCCGGCCAGCAGCCGGCTCCCTATCCGTTATCGCGCGACGGTCACGTTGTCGAAGTAGGCTTTCGTATTCGCATACACGCGCGCCCCGATTCGGCCGGAGGCAAGCGCACTGTCCGTGACCGCGAACTGAAGGACGCCATTCTGGTAAACTGCAATTGCCGAACCGTTCGCCACGATTTTGTACGTGTAGTACGTATCCGCGGCGACGCTCGGATTCGCATACCCGAGCGTCGTTTTCACGCCGCCGACCGACTTGACGAGCTCCAGCTTCCGCCCGGTACGGTCGTTGTTCTTCAGGTACAGCACGTAGTAATTGTCGCTATCGACGTAGCGGAACAGAAGTCCGGCGTCTTTGTTGCCGCCCGAATTGTTCGTGACGCTGACGTCGGCCTGAAGGGTATAGTCGGTCCATGCGGCATCGCCGGCGACGGAGAAGCTGTTGCCGCTGCCCGCCTGGCCGGCGTACCGGCCGGATTGCACCGACCAGGTGCCGCTCGTCGGCGTCCAGCCGTCCGCGTTGCCGTCTTCGAAATCGTCGGCCAGCAGCGTCCCGCTCACGGCGGGACCCGACTGAACCGCGCTGCTCACCGCGTCTCTCGTCGTATCCGTCGTATGAAAATAGTACGAATGAACGCCGAGCGGCAGCTTGGTCGCATACGCATATACTTTGCCGTCCGTATAAGTCGTATCGCCGGCATCGGCCGCCGTCATCGCGTGGACGACGCCGTCCAGGACGAGCTCCATCGCGAACGGCTTTTCGTTGTCCGCATCCGTATACGTGACGTTAAACGTATAGTTCGTATCCGCGTCTCCCGATGCGTGGTCTACGCCGCCCGCGGTCAGCGTCGGCGCGGAGCCGCTCGCGACGTTGGTCGCCTTGATCTCGTCGACGAGCAGCTCGCCGTAGCCGACGGCCGTCTGGTTCAGCCAGATCGCCATCGTCGTCTTTTTCTTGTTCACGGCGGGAGACAGCGCGTCGAGATTGATCTGCAGGTCGGTCCAGGACGTCGGCACCGCCGCCCACCCGCCCGTCAGGTTATAAGTGCGCGTGCCGTCGTTCAGCTCGATTTTCATGCGCAGGTTCGCGTAGCCCGGATTTTTTACCGTGAAATTCAAGTACCGATAGCCCGAAAGGTCGAGATAGTCGTGCCACGGCTGGAACTTGGCGTACGAGTTGGTCGCGGTCGGCGTCTGCGTGAACAGGCCGACCGAGCGGCCTTCCGCGGTCGTCTTGGCGAAGGTAGCCGTTCCCCCGTTTTGCGTATACCAGTTCACCCACTCGTTGTTGCCGCCGGTCGAGCCCCACAGCCCTCCGCCGCCGAAATCGTCGTACAGGAGCGGGTGCGACGGATCGGGCAGCGGCGCCGCGACCGTGTAGTGCGTCGAGCTGTACGTGTAGTTGCCTGCGCCGTCCATGCCTCGAACGTCGACCCGCTTGTTCGCGTACGGCGCCGATGCGCTCTCGTCGATCGACGCGGCGTAGACGGCGCCCGATACGGACATCGGGACGTAAGGGCCGCTTTGGCCTGAGGTCGAGTAGGACACGCCGGTCAATCCCGTTGCCGGACCCGCGAACACGGTGACGTTGCCGCGGACGTAATCGCCGATGACGGGCGAGAGCGTCGGCAGCCGCGGCGGCGCCACGGCGCCAGCGGAGCTTGCCGTCGGATTCGAGCCGAGGCTCATGATCGTATACAGCAGCCCTGCCTGGATGCTGATGCTGAACTCGTTGTAGCGCCATTGGTTCGTATCGTCCGCGTAGAGCGAACGGTCCTCGTACCACGGGCTGACGCTGGTCTTGTCTTTCGTATCCTTCATGTTCGGGCCGCTTACCATGGCGCCGGGGAAGACGATGCCGGGATTGTTCGCGTTGCCGTTTGCCCCTTCGTCGTACCGCGTGTGCGGGTAGGTGACATAGTCGGCGCCGATGCCCGACACCCAGCTGATGTTCCACGGGTTTTCGCCGATGATCCAATAGAGGCCCTTCTCGGCGGCGCGCAGCGCGGCCGGGTCGCCGAACAGCTCGTAGTAGCGCATCATGTCGCCCAGATACGAGGCATGGGGCTCATTGACGCCGAAGTTTTTGAACTGGTTGAGCACGCCGTAAGGCGTATCGTCGGCGGAGGACAGGAAGAAGTCGACCTGCTGCTTCAGCAGCTGCTGGATATGGGTCTTCGTGGCGGCATCGGCGACTGGATAAAACTCAGCCAGCGACATCGGCCGCATATCCCAGTAGTTGGTGGACGACAGGTCGGCGAACGTCAGCGTGCCGATGTTGGCCGTCGCGGCGTCCTTGTAGCCGGCATCGCCGGTCAACAGATACAGCTCCACGTCCGCGAGCAGCTTCGAATTCGGAATGCCGCCGCGCGTCGAATAGGATCCGACGACGCCGTCCGGGTGCGCGACGACATAGTCGTAAAATACGATCGCGGCTGCGAGGCAATCGTCGGCGAAGTCCTCGAGCGCCGCGATCTTCGCGGCGTCGACGTCGCCCTGCGCGATCGCCGCTTGGATCGCGCGAGCCGTCGCCGCCAGCGCGCCGGCCGCCTTGGCCGAGCCGCCGACGCCGAGCCCGCTGATCCGGCGATCGTCGGCGTTGCCGCTGACGTTGTCCGTCGACTTTTCCGGATGAACGAAGGAGGCGTTGTTCTTGATGTCGTACAGCGCGCCGCCGAATTGGTCGGCCCACTTGATCAAATATTCGCTGCCGAATACCGCTTCGTCGACGAGATCGGGAATCCCGTTGGCGTCGTTGTCGTACTTGACGGCGGCGGCGTCCGCATGGCGGAGGTAGGCGAGCGCGATCTCGGCCGCGACCCATTGGTTGCCCGCGTATTTGCCGTAATCGCCCGCGTCGTACCAGCCGCCCGTCAGATCGTAGTGCGTCGTGCCGTCGATCGACGCCGCGTCGTCCAAATGGCCGGCTTCATGATACAGCTTGGCGGAAGGCGCGACGGTGCTGTAGCCTGCCGGATACGCGTCCTCCGTCGCCACGCTGGCCCGCAGCAGCCGATAGAAGGCCGTCATCTCATCCTTGTAGTCGGCCCAGACGTTGGCTTTGATCGGGAACGGATAGGAGGTGATGCCGTTCGTGGCGATCGTATATCCGCCGCCCGCGGCGGTTACCGTCGAAAAATCGATCGCGTATACATGCCGATTCCAGAAGAAGCCCTTGTACGTCATCGTGCCGGAGGCAACCACGGTTCCGCCGCCGTCCTTCACTTGATAGGACAGGTCGGCCAGCGGGCTCGTCGACACGACCTGAGCGTCTTTGAACCCGCCCGCGTTGTAGCCGGCCTGGCTGACGACGACGTCGAGCGCCTCGTTCGATTGCGTGACGACCGGGGCCGACTGCACCGGCGTTCGTACCTCGTCCGAAGTGAGGTCCCCGGCGCGGTAAAAGTGCGTATGCGTCCCGGCTGGCAGCTTCGTGATGTAATAATAGTCTTTGCCGTCCGAATAGGTCGTATCGCCGCTATCGGTCTCGAGCATGTCGTAGGCGGCGTCGTCGACGACGAGCTGCATGGCGAACGGTTTTTCGTTGTCGGCGTCCGTATACGTCGCGCGGAAGGTGAACGCCGTATTCTGGGTGTACGCGGACGCGTTGGCGCTCATGCTGCCGGTCAGCATCGGCGCGGTGCCGCTCTCGTCCGTCGAGGCGAAGATCTCGTCGATGAGCGTCTCGCCGTAGGCGCCGCCCGACTGGCGCAGCCAAATCTCAAGCTTGGCCGTCTTCTTCTTGAGGGCGGGCGCGAGCGTGTCGAGATCGTATCGTCGCGTCGTCCAATCCGTCGGGACAGAGACCCATCCGCCCGTCAGGTTGTAGTTGGCCGTCCCGTCGTTCACCGCGACCCGGATGAGCGAATCCGCGTAGCCCGGGTTTTTCATCGTGACGTTCAGGTAGCGGTATCCCGTCAGGTCGACGGACTCGTTCATCGGCTGGAACTTCGCCCAGGAGGAGCCGGTGCTCGGCGTCTGCGCGAACTTGCCGACCTGCCGCGAATCGACCGTGACCTTGGAAAAGGCGCCGGTGCCGCCGCTCTGGTTGTACCAATTGGTCCAATTCTGCTTGTAAAGCCCGCCGCCGCTGAAATCGTCGTACATTAGCGGATTGCCGGGACCCGGCAGCGGCGCGACGGCCGCCGAGACGGCGCCGAACGGCGCGAGCAAGCCGAGCAGAAGCGCCAGGCTCAGCAAGCCGGCAAACGATTTTTTGCCGTTTCCTTTCTTCCTCCAAAAGCTGGTCATTAACGAGGCCTCCATTCGTTTAATGGAATCGCTTACAAAGCTATCGTAATCACGCCGCCCATCGCGCACGAGGATGTAATCTCGCCCGCTTGTGATTTATTCGCGCATGATTTTACGTCACACCTTTCGAGAAAAAGATCATCGACAGGCGTCGCGTCCTGGCTTAGGCTAGACCTGACGGGAGTATCGTCCGATGCGGGCGAGACGGCGCGGACAGCGGGGAGGCAGCGGACATGCACAAAATACTGGTCGTCGACGACGAGCCGAGAGTGAGCACGGGCATCAAAAACTTCCTGCTCGGCTCGGAGCTGAACATCGCGCACGTAGAGACGGCGCTGAACGGCTTCGAGGCGATCGATTATTTGCGGATGGAGACGTTCGATCTGGTCCTAACCGACATCCAGATGAGCCGCATGAGCGGCATCGAGTTGATGGAGACGATCTACATGGAGCAGCCCCACCTGCCGGTGATCGTCATCTCGGCACACGAGAAGTTCGACTTCGCGAAAAAATCGCTGCGGCTCGGCGCGCGGGACTATCTCGTCAAGCCGGTCGAACGCGACGATCTGCTGCGGGTCGTCGGCAGCGTGCTGCGCGAGAACGAGGCGATCGGCCGCCGGTCGCTGGCGTTGACCGAGGCGCAGCGCGGCGGCGCCGAGAAGCCGGGCAGGCCGGGCATGGGCGAGCTGCTGGCGGCGCTCGTGACGGAAGGCGATCTGCCGGCCAAGGACGGCGAGGCGCTCGCGGCGCTGCTGAGCGCTCAGTCGGAGGGCGGGCTGTTCGGGGTCGTCTCGATCCGGCCGGATCTCACCCGCGGCGGCTTCAGCGACAGAGAGATCGCGCTGCAAGGCCGCAAGCTGCTCAAGTACGCCTCCATCAATATATTGAACGAGTGCCTCGTCGAATGGCGCGGACTCTCGCTGAGCGGATACGGCAACGAGATCGTCGCCATCCTTCGGTTCGACGAGCCGCAGGCGCACGAGCGCGGCGCGGGCATCGAGTCGCAGCTCCATCTGATCGGACAGATGATCCATATGAATCTGAAAAGCTACTTGAACGTCGAGACGACCGTAGGCATCAGCTCGCTTCACGCGGACGTGTTCATGCTGCCGAAGCTCATGGACGAAGCGAACGCCGCCGCGGAATGGCGGCATACGAATCCAGGGCAGCGCGTGTTCTATTATGAGGACCGCAAGGCGCGAGAAAATCTCGGCATCGCCGCCTGGATCGCGCAGGTAGATGCCTATGCGCAGTCGCTGAAGGCCGGTACCCGCGATGAAGGGCCGGATGGAAACGACGAAGCGCTGCTGCAGACGCTCCGCCGTCTGCAGGACGAAGCGGAGATCTTCAACAGCTACTTCGGCATGCTGGCGTATCGGCTGTACGGCCTGCTGCTCGAGCAAGGCCGGGCAAACGGGATGTCGCTGCAGAGGTTCGACCCCGACGCATACTTCCGCGGCTTGGATGCTGCAGGCAAGCTGACGGCGCTCGCCGCCTACATCCCCGAGGTTTCGGCCATGCTCGGCCAATTGACGCAAGAACGCGACCGCACCATTCTCGCGCGCATTACCGGCTTTATCCGCGAACGATTCCGCGATCCGGCGCTCAAGATTCAGGACATCGCCAGCGAGGTCCATTTCAGCACGGCTTACCTGAGCTACCTGTTCAAACGGGAGACCGGCAAAAATCTGTGGGACTTCGTCACGGAATTGCGGATCGAAGAAGCGAAACGCATGCTCGAGACGACCGACAAAAAGCGCTACGAGATCGCTTATGCCGTCGGTTATGAATCGCCGGAGCATTTCGGGCGAATGTTCAAGCGGTACGCGGGTCTAAGTCCGGCGGAATACCGCAAAGAGAGGCAGGGGAACGACGGCTGAAGCTCAAATACAAAGTCGCGATCGCGTTCGCGCTGTTCATCGTCTGTCCCTTCCTCGTCGTTGGCTGGATCTCCGCGTACAAGGCGTCCGATTCGATGCGGGGCGAGGTCGGCATGACGACCCTTCAACTCGTTAAGCAGAACCACGTCACGCTGGAGAAGACGCTGTCCGCCGTCAGCGACAAGACCGTCACCTTGCTCGATACTCACTTTTTCAGCGACGACGGGCAATACCGGTTTTGGACCAACATCGAGACGCTGGGCCAAATGCGGGAGGCGGATGCCGTCCTGGAGCGTTGGTCGTCCGACGGCACGGAATATTCCCTCTATATGACGAACAAGGAGGGGAAAAGCGCGCCGTTCGACCTGTCCAACAAAACCCGCGGCTTCAAGTATATAACCTGGGATACGGCCGCGCTGCCGGATTGGGCCGCCCGTGCGCTGAAGGAGAAGGGCGGGGCGACGCTGCTCCCGCTGTCGACGGACGGCGGCGCGCCGACCGTCAGCCTCGTACGCGCCGTGCTCAATCCCAAGGCTTACGACGATACGCTCGGCTTCCTGGTCGTCTCGAGGCTCGAGGCGCTTCTGAAGCGCGACCTCGTCTCGGTCGGGCTCGCGGACGATGCCGGCATCTATCTGTTCAACGATTCGGGCGAGCAGCTCATCCAGGTCGGAGAAGAGCCGCTCGATATGAGGGGCATGCCCGATCGTCTGCGGGGCGAGACGGAAGGCTATTACTTTGACAAGCGCGGCGGAGAGGAGCTGCTTTACGCTTTTTCCAGACGCTCCGCTTTCGGCACCCGTCTCGTGTACCAGATCCCGCTCGGCGCCGTCGCCGACAGACGGACCGCCTTCCAATGGATCATTATGGCCGCATCGGCGATTTACCTCCTGTGCGTATTCGCCTTCGTGCTGTATTTGCTTCGAATCGTCGTGCGTCCGCTCGTCCGTCTGACGAAGATTACGCGGATCTACGAGCCGGGCAAGCGGCTGGACGTCGACGACGGCCTGCTGCGGGGGGACGAGTTCGGCATTCTCTACGGCGCCTTTCTGAAGATGACCGACAGGCTGGACCGTTCCATCGAGGAAAACTACGTCATCAAGATCCAGCAGCGGGAAAACGAGCTCGCCGCGCTCCATTCGCAGATCACGCCGCATTTGCTGTACAACACGCTGGACTCGATCTATTGGTACGCGCTCGACAGCGGCAATCCGGGCGTCGGCGACATGGTCAAGGATCTGTCCAAGCTGCTGCGGATCGGCCTCAGCAAAGGGAAGACGGAGATCCCGATCGGCGAGGAGCTCGAGCATGCGCAGGCGTACTGCCGGCTGCAGATGAAGCGGTATCCCGATACGTTCGAGGCGCGCTGGGAGGTGGACGAGGGACTCTTGTCCTTCATGACGCCGAAGGTCATTCTTCAGCCGCTCGTCGAAAACGCGATTTTCCATAGCGTGAGCAGCATGGACGGCGAAGGACTGATCGTCATCCGCGCGGTCCGCGCAGGGGAGGACATCCGGCTCGAGGTAGAGGACAACGGCTTCCTGCCGGTGGACATGGAGCGGCTCGGCCGGATTCTGAGCGGCGAGGAGCATGACAAAGGCTATGGCATCCGCAACGTGCACGAACGCGTAAGGCTGCACTTCGGCGAGGCTTACGGGCTGAGCTACGAGCGTCCCGGGGAGAGCGGGCTGCGGGCGGTCGTCACAATCCCGGCCAAGGCCGGCGGAGATTAGCGGGAGCGGAGGACGCCGTTGAACGATCCGCCATGAAAAGGAATTCATCAGCGGACATATTCATCGTGGAGCGTCCTCCCTTACCGGACCAACTAAAAAGTCTCGCCTAGGAACAACGAGCGCGCGATAGTACCCAACCCCGCCAAACAAGTCTCAGCTAGGAACAACAAGCGCGCGCTCGCACTCAACCCCGCCAAACTAGTCTCGCCTAGGAACATCGAGCGCGCGACCGCACCCACCCCAGCCAAACAAGTCTCAGCTAGGAACAACAAGCGCACGTCCGCACCCAACCCCGCCAAACAGGTCTCAGCTAGAAACAACGAACTCGCACCCAAGCGCCAGTCTGTATTTCCGCCGGTCCGCCGACGGAGGCATCTCATTTTACATCACACTCTGACGGGAATACATCATCGTCGCAGCCGGACCGCCAATCTATACTGGAGTCACAGAAAGGATGTGGCGCCCGTTGCACGCAAGATGGAAGCTCTTTTGGAAATACAGGTATCTGACCTTGATGATCGTGCCTGCCTTGGCCGTGCTCGTCCTGAACAATTACCTGCCGATGTTCGGCGTGTTCATCGCCTTCAAGAACATCAATTATATCGACGGCATCTGGAAAAGCCCTTGGGTCGGCTTCGACAACTTTGAATTTCTGTTCACCTCGGGCTCGATCTGGCGGATCGCCCGCAATACGGTGTCGTACAGCCTCGTCTTCATGATCGTCAACCTGCTGCTGTCCGTGGCGATCGCCGTCGCGATCAACGAGATCCGCAACCGCTGGCTGGCGAAAACCTACCAGACTTTTCTGATCATGCCTTACTTTTTGTCGATGGTCGTCGTGAGCTATCTCGTATACGGATTCCTGAATCCGGAAAAGGGCTTCCTCAATCACACGATCGTCGAATGGCTCGGCATGGAGCACGTCTTCTGGTACTCCGAGACGGCATACTGGCCTTATATCCTGACGATCGTCAGCGCCTGGAAAGGCGTCGGCATCGGCGCCGTCATTTACATCGCGGCGATCGCGGGCATCGATCCCGAATACTACGAGGCCTCCGTCATCGACGGCGCGTCGAAGTGGCGGCAGATCTTCCACATCACGCTGCCCACGATCCGGCCGGTCATCATTATCATCACGATCCTGAACATGGGGCATGTGTTCAACTCCGACTTCGGCCTGTTCTACCAGGTGCCGATGAATGCCGGTCCGCTCTATCCCGTCACCGATACGGTCGACACATACGTCTACCGCGCGCTGAAGGAGCTGAACGATATCGGCATGTCGTCCGCGGCGGCGCTTGTCCAATCGGTGCTCGGCTTCGCGCTCGTGCTGCTGACCAACGCGTCGGTGCGCAAGATCGACAAGGATCAAGCCCTGTTCTAGTAAAAAAAGAGGTGAACTATAGCTATGCTTAGAACCGCGAGCCGCCGCGAGAATACGATCTCGCCGCTCACCAACTTCGCCCTGAACGGCGGCTTCATCGCCTTGGCGCTGGCCTGCGTGCTGCCCGTCGTGCTGGTCATCGTCGTCTCGTTCACGCACAACGATTCCTTGCTGAGCCGGGGCTACAGCTTTTTCCCCGCCAAGTGGTCGCTGATCGCCTACGAGAGCCTGTTCAAGGATTACGGCACGATCTTGCGCGCATACGGCGTCAGCATCGGCATTACCGCCGCCGGCACCTTGCTCAGCGTGCTGCTGATGGCGTTGTACGCGTACCCGATCTCCCGTCAGGACTATCCGCTGCGTCCGTTTTTCACCTTCTTCCTGTTCTTCACGATGCTGTTCAGCGGCGGCATCGTCAGCAAGTACATCGTGTTCACGCAGGGGCTCGGTCTGCTTGACAATTACCTGTCGCTCCTTCTGCCGCTGCTCATCGTTCCGTTTAACGTCATCATCATGCGCACCTTTTTCCAGACGACGATCCATCCCGCGCTCATCGAGTCGGCCCGGATCGACGGCGCCGGGGAGCTGCGGATCTTTATCCGCATCGTTCTGCCGCTCTCGCTCCCGGTCATGGCGACGATGGCGCTGTTCAGCACGATCCTTTTCTGGAACGACTGGTTCAACGCGCTGCTGTTCATCCGAGCCGCGGACAAGTACCCGGTCCAGTTTCTCATGATCCGCGTGCTGAACGACATCCAGTACTTGCGGGAAAACGTGCAGCTGGCGGCGCAAAATCCGGAGATGATGCGCGATCTGCCGAACGAATCGCTGCAAATGGCGATGGCGGTCGTCGGCATGGGCCCGATCCTGCTGGTCTATCCTTTTTTTCAAAAGTACTTCGTCAAAGGGCTCACGATCGGCGCCGTCAAAGGTTGATCCGAAGCTCGTCGCATACCGGTAGTCCCGGCCGCAGGCACGCTCGCTATGCCGATTCCCGGCCGATCTATATAATCTGAATTAAATACCAGGAGGGTTACGCAATGAACGCGAAAAAAACGAAAAGGCATATCCCGGCATTGGCGCTCGTCTTCGCCTTCGCCACGATGCTGCAGGCTTGCGCCGGCGGCAGCGGCAATGACAAGGAGGCTTCCTCGCCTCCGGCAAGTTCCGCCGCGCCCAGCGCCAGCGCATCCGCTACAGGCAGCGCAGCTCCGTCCGAGAGCGCCGCGCCGAGCGAGCTCGCCCCGTACGAGGTGTCGATCGTCTACTTCGGCAAGCCGCAGGCGGACGACGCGCTCGTCGAAGCGAAGCTGAACGAATTTTTCAAGGAAAAAATCAACGCGACGGTCAAGCTGCAGCCGATCGCCTCGAGCGACTATAAGAACCGCACCGAGCTGATGATGAATACCGGGGAAAAGATGGATCTCGTCTTCACGGCCTCTTGGCTGAACTTCTTTGGCAACGTTTCCAAGGGCGCCTTCGTCGAGCTGGACGACCTGCTGGCGAAGTACGGGCAGGGCATCAAGGACCGCCTGAACCCGCTCTATCTCGAGGCGCCGCGCCTGAAGGGCAAGCTGTACGCGATCCCGACGAACAAGGAAATCACGCAGGGCAAGGCGCTAACCTACCGCAAGGACATCGTCGACAAGTACCAGATTCCGATCGACAGCATCAACACGATGGCCGACCTCGAGCCCTGGATGGAGAAGGTCAAGGCAGGCGAGCCCGGCATCATCCCTTATTACGTGGCAGGCGGCTCGGGCAACTTCGGCGGCGGCTTCATGATGTACGAGACGCGCGGCAACTACCGGCCGATCGGCCCGGCGCCGGCGAAGACGCCGATGTTCCTGCTCGATTACAAATCGTCCGACGAGATGAAGGTCAAATCGGTGCTCGATCCCGAGATCGCGGACATCAACAAGCAGGAAGTCGGATTGTTCCGCAGCTTCTACGAGAAGGGCTACATTAACGCCGACGCGGCGACGAGCACGACGACCGTCAACGATCTGCAGAAGGAAGGCAAGATCTGGGTACAGGCCGCAACCTGGAAGCCGGGCGCCGACATCGAGATGAAGCTAGCAACGGATAGCAAGTACGACTACGTGTCCCATGTCGTCGAAGAGCCGATCGTCACGACGGACCTGGCCGCAGGCTCGATGTTCGCGATCTCCCGGACGTCCAAGGATCCGGACCGCGCGATGATGGTGCTGAATTACCTGCACACCGATCCGTACGTCATCAACCTGTTCGTCAACGGCATCGAAGACAAGCACTATAAAAAGGTCGGCGAGAACCGCATCGAGCCGATCGCCGACAGCGGCTACAACCCCGGCACGTCGTGGGTCGTCGGCAATCAGCTGCTCAACTACCTGAAGCCCGGCCAACCCGACGATCTGTACACGAGCTGGGAGAAGTTCAACAACGACGCCAAGCGCTTCCCGCTCATGGGCTTCGTATTCGACGAGGCCAACGTGAAAAACGAGATTACGCAAATGACCGCCGTCGTCACCGAGTACCAGTCTATCTTCACCGGCGCCGTCAAAAATCCGGAAAAGCTCCTCGACGAGCGCAACGCAAAGCTGAAAAGCGCAGGCATTGAGAAGGTGCAAGCAGAGCTGCAAAAACAAATCGACGCCTGGTGGGCAGAGAACAAAAAGTAAGATTGCGTTAAGCGACGGCAAAGGCATGGAGCGGCAGAGCGCCCGAAACTCGGGTCGCTCTGTCCGTCCGTTAAGGGAGAACATCATCTGCAGCGAGGAGGATTCACAAGTGAAGACGGAAACGAACACGGAAACGAAGACGCAATTGAACACGCAATTGAACACGCGAAACCTGATCTACACGTTTGTCAGCTACGCCGCGCACTACGATACGTCATGGGGGCGCGGCGTCGCCCTGGACGGCATCGACAGGACGGCCGAGCTGGCGCACAAGCACGGCATCCCGGTCACCTGGATCGTCAACGGCAAGTCCGTCCCCGTTCTGCGGGAACGGATCGCCGCGTGGCATGACGAATTCGGGGACGACGTCATTTTGCAAACGCCGTTTTTTATCGAGGACACGGGAGCGGACAAAGAGGCGTTCAAGCGGCGGCTGGAGGAGGACTGGCGCATCGTGCGGGAAGCGTTCCCCTGGGTTCGCACCAAGGTCGCGGCGCGCGGCAAAATTTACAATGAAGTGATCGAAGCGCTTGAGGAGCTGGAGTTTAGCGGCATGTGGGGCTACTGCTGGGAGCAGGTATGGTGGGACGGCATTACGCACAACGGCATTCCGTGGGGCTCGTGGTACGTCGATCCGTCCCGCTACAAAGCGCCGCATCCCGGCAAAGGGCGGGTCGTAGCCTGCGAATGGACGGCCCGCGACTTGAACGCGACGTTCCACTCCGGATGCCCGGTCATCTATTCAACGGATCCGAACGACGTGTTGCGGGCAGGACTCTGCGACGTTGGGGACGTTGAATATTGGAAGCGTCTGTTCGACGTCTACCTGGAAAACACGGCGCACAACGATCGGGTGTTTTTCCTGCAGCAGCAGGAGGCGCATGAGATGGAGTTTACGGATCGGTTCGCCGTATTTCCCGCCGACCATGTCGAGGCGTGCGCGGGCATGCTCGATCTGTTTTTCGCCTATGTCGCGAGCAGCTCCGTCACGCTCACGACCGTGCCCCGGGCGATGGAGATGTATCGCCGGGAGAACGCCGAGACGGCGCCTTCGTATATGCTTGCGAGGGATGCCGGCGGACGGCCGCAGACGAACGAATACACGGTCACGCTGGGAGGAACCGCGTCCGGCCCTTGGCCGAAAACGTTTCTTTACTACGACAAGGAATGTCAGCTGGCGTTCGTAGACGGAGAATGCGTGCCGCGCCGCCTGCGCAGCTATGTGGGCAGAACCGGCGTGCACGATACGTTCGACGCGCAGCCGCCGCAAGTGTTCGTGCGCGGCTACGACAAGACGGGGGACCGCATCGTCATGACCTTCGATATCGGGCATGCGCCGCCGATGCCGTTCGGTCTCGCCTATTGGGACGATCTGAGCGGCTATGAAATAGAGTCCTGTTCGGAAGTTGCGGCGGCCAAGGTGATTCTGGGCGAGCTTGTCTTCCTGCGGCTCGAACTGAAGGGGAAGCCGACGGCGATCGAATTGAGGCTGAAAAAGAAGATAAACGATGACCGATAAGCAAGGCGCATGCCCGCATGGCTGAAGCGGTGCGCCAAAGCTCGAATCGTGCGACGCGGTGATCGATAGGACGCAGGGAGCGCGACGGCGCGTCGGCCGGAGTCCCTCCCTGTTAGAAGAAGAGGGAGGAAGGCGTATGAACCTTTTGCTGGCGGAGGACGAGCTCCGGATCGGTCAAGGTTTTCGCGAACTGATCGAAGCCGCGTTGCCGGGCTTTTTCGTTTTCCGGGCCGCCGCTGCGAGCGGCGAAGAAGCCCATGAAGCGACGCGAAAGCAGCTGACGCTGTCGATCTTAGTAACCGGCGACTACGATACGTTCGCGTTCGCCGGGAAGACGCTTCGTTTCGGCGCGCTTGACGGTTTGCCCGAGCCGTTCGTCAGGTCGGAGCTGGTCCGGATGTTAGGAAGGATGCAGGAGGCGATCGCTTCCCGGACAGAAGGGGACGGCGACGAGAGCGGCGAAGGCGCGTCCGTCGACCGTGGCGGAGCCGGCCAAGCGCGTTTGCTCATCCGGCAGGTCAAGGAGCTGGTTTCGCTTAAACTCGACCGCGACATCTCGCTGCAGTCTCTTGCAGGCGAAGTCTATCTGCATCCCAAGTACTTATCCGATTTATTCAAGCGGGAAACGGGCGTCAACCTGACGGACTACGTGACGGAGCAGCGAATCGCGAAGGCCAAGCGCCTGCTTCGCCAGACGACGCTCAAGATCGGCGACGTCGCGTCCATGTGCGGACTGCCGAACCAGAAGTACTTCGCGTCGCTGTTCAAAAGGCGGACCGGCTGCACGCCGACCGCGTTCAGAGAGGGCTGAATAGCCTTGCGATATCGGGCGGTTATAAGCAAGCGAACGAGTCGCAGTCGACGTGGCGGCAGCCATGTGCACGAGAAGTGTGCACCATGCGAGCGCCGGCGAGCCGCATCGCCTGTCGCCTCCCCTTTTCATCGCAGCAAATTTTTCGCGACCAGCCATAAATTCCCCGGTTTCTCCGCCAGGCGGCGCGTGTAGTAGGGATACCACATCGTGCCGTAAGGCACGTAGCAGCGTACGCGATACCCCTCCTTGGCGAGCCTCGCCTGCTCGGACATTCGCAGTCCGTACAGCATCTGGAACTCGAATTTTTCCTTCGGAATTCCCTGCTTCGACGTATACGCCTTGACCCAGCTTACGATCGCATCGTCATGCGACGCGACCGCCGTGTAGACGCCCCGGTCCAAGTGCAACTGAATGATGCTTTTGAAGCTTGCGACAATCTCGGCCTTATGCTGAAAAGCGATGGCGGCAGGCTCGCGGTATGCCCCTTTAACGAGCCTTAATGAAACGCCTGCATCGATCAAGTCCCGCGCATCCCCTTCGGTCCGCTTGAGATACGCCTGCAGTACGGTGCCCGCGTTGGACAGCCCCTCCCGATGAAGCCGTACGGCCATATCGATCGTCGCCTGCGTGTAAGGCGAATTTTCCATATCGATCCGCACGAAGTTGCCGTACTGTCGGGCCCGGGCGACGATATCGCGAATGTTGCGGAAGCAGGCGTCGGCGTCGAGCGCGAGCCCCATCTGCGTGGGCTTCAACGATACGTTGGCGCGGACGCCCGAATCCGCGATCGCGTCGAGCAGCTTCAAGTATTCGTCGCGATAAGCGCGCGCCTCGTCCAGGCTGCCGATGCCTTCGCCGAGCGCATCCAGCGTAGCCGCTATGCCCAGGCGATTGAGCGCCGCCACCTCGCGCAGGGCGCCTTGCAGATGGTCGCTGGCGACGAAGCGGCTAGCCAGCTTGCGGCCGTATCGAAGCGTCAGCCGTTTCACCGCGCGGTTGCCCGCGACTGCCGTCATCGCTTTGCGGTACAACGTCGAGCCGATATTCATGAGAGACGCTCCTTTCGCATGTCGGTCGTGCATAGATTGAGGAGGAACGACTGTTACCATTCGTTACCCGAAGGAGGCTGTCTTTAGGGATGAGGACGGAATTCAAAAACGAAGCCTTCACGAACTTCAAGGCGGAACCGGGCAACCACGCTTATGACGCCGCGCTCCGGCTAGTCGAAGCCGAGCTCGGCCGGGGCTATCCGCTCGTCGTCGGCGGTGCGCGAATCGATACGGCGCGCAAGGCGACGTCGGTTAACCCGGCCAAGCACGGCCAAGTCGTAGGCATCGTCGCGCAGGCGGACCTCGAGCTGGCCGAACGGGCGATCGCCGCAGCGTCTGCCGCGTTCGAGACCTGGAAGCGGGTCGATCCTCAGGAGAGATCCCGCTACTTGTACCGCGCGGCGGCGATGCTGCGGCGGCGCAAGCACGAATTTTCGGCCTGGATGACGCTGGAGGCCGGCAAAACGCGCGCCGAGGCGGACGCCGACACCGCGGAGGCGATCGACTTCATGGAGTTTTACGCGCGGGAGATGCAGCGCCTCGCCCTGCCACAGCCGTTGACGCCCTCCGCGGAGGAAGAGAACCAGCTTTACTACGCCCCGCTCGGCGTCGGCGTCGTCATCCCGCCTTGGAACTTCCCGCTGGCGATCGTCGCGGGCATGACGAGCGCGGCGATCGTCTGCGGCAACGCGGTCGTGCTGAAGCCGGCGAGCCCGACGCCGGTCATCGCCGCCAAGTTCGTCGAGCTGCTCGAACAGGCGGGCCTGCCTCCGGGCGTCGTGAACTTCCTTCCCGGCCCGGGCGGGGAGGTCGGCGACGCGCTGGTCGATCATCCGCTGACGCGCTTCGTCAGCTTCACGGGCTCGCGCGACGTCGGCTTGCGCATCAACGAGCGCGCGGCCAAGACGCAGCCGGGACAACGGTGGATCAAGCGCGTCGTCCTGGAGATGGGGGGCAAGGACGCGATCGTCGTCGATGCGGACGCCGACGCCGATCAGGCCGCCGACGCGATCGTCGCCGCGGCGTTCGGCTTTTCGGGCCAGAAG
Source organism: Cohnella sp. OV330 (assembly GCF_900112065.1). GTDB lineage: Bacteria > Bacillota > Bacilli > Paenibacillales > Paenibacillaceae > Cohnella. The sequence continues at coordinate 217,390 of NZ_FOKE01000005.1, read as the reverse complement.
TGCTCGGCATGCTCGCGCGCGATCGTACACCAAGATATATATGAAGCGGTATTGGATAAAGTCGTAGAACGAACCCGGAAGCTGGTCGTCGGCGATCCCGCGGATCGCGCGACCGACGTCGGACCAGTCGTCGACGACAAAGCGTACCGCAAAATTCTCGATTACATCGAGATCGGCAAGCGGGAAGGACGGCTCGTTCTAGGCGGGGGCACCCACGATCCGGGCGGCTGGTTCGTGGAGCCGACGATTTTCGCCGACGTCGACCCGAAGGCGCGGATCTCGCAAGAAGAGATCTTCGGCCCGGTCGTCGCCTTCACGATGGCGGAATCCTTCGAGGAAGCGCTGCGCATCGCGAACGACACCGACTACGGCTTGACGGGCGCGGTGATCTCGAACGACCGGGCGCATCTCGAGCTGGCTCGCCGCGAGTTTTTCGCCGGCAACCTGTATCTCAACCGCAAATGCACCGGCGCGCTCGTCGGCACGCATCCGTTCGGCGGCTTCAATATGTCGGGAACGGACTCCAAGGCCGGCGGGCGGGACTATCTGCTGTTGTTCACGCAGGCGAAGGTCGTATCGGAGCGATTTTGAAGGATGGGAAGTTCAAAAGCGTTAGCTCATTTCGAAACTAGAGGAACCGGCGCGCTTCGCGTATAATCGTGGTTAAAGAAGGGCCGACGGCTCTGCTCCGGAATGCCCAGGACATTTCTCGAACGCGCGGCGCGTCTGCGTTCCGAAAAACGTACCGCGCGCAGAGCCGAGTTAGGAGATTTCATGCTCTACTACGTTCTCATGCTTTCCGCGGCCGCGGTCGTGCTGCTCGCTTCCGACGTTCGCAGCGAGAGCGGCCGCTGGGCCGCTTTTTTCCTGCTGAGCGCCGCGACCGGCGGCGTCGCGCGCCTCTGGCTGCAATCTCCGCTGCCGCACGTTTGGTTCGAGACCGCGCAGATGATCAATCAGACCGTGACGCCGTACGGCGTCCTCGTGTTCAGCCTCGTCTATGCCGGCGGGGCGACAGCGGCCTTGACGAAGCGGCGGCGGCTGAAGGGCTGGCTGCTGCTGCCGCCGGCCGCCATGCTCGGGTACGCCTTGCTGCGGGGCGACCTCGAGCCGAACTACCCGCTGATGCTGATCTGGGCCGCGCCCTACTATTTAACGGCGTGCGTGCTGCTGATCGCGTCCTATCTCCGGGAGACCGACCGGCGGATGCGCAGGGGCCGGCTGATCACTGTCGTCATTACGGTACCGACGCTGCTCGCGGTCGTCGCGTTCATCCACGTCGCCAAGGCGATTTGGCCGGATTTCGATTTTTTCGGCTACATCTCGGCTTTCTTCGTCTATTCGTTCGCGATCGCCCTGCTGTGCGTTTTCGTCTACGGCGTGCTCGGGGTGAAGGTACGCGTCGAGAGCGACTCGCTCGCAGGCGCCATGAAGGCGGCTGGCATGGGGACAAGCCTGCTCAACCATACGATCAAAAACGAGGTCGGCAAGATTGCGATCAGCGTGGAAAACCTCCGCGGCGCGCCCGAAGGCTCCGGGACGGATGAGCAGTTGGCGGTCATCGAGCGGGCGGCGGCGCATCTGATGGAGATGGCGGGGCGCATCCACAGCCGCACGCGGGATTTTGCTTGGAATCCGGCGCGCTGCGATCCGGCTTCGCTGATGAGGGAAGCGATGGCGCCGCTGCGCGAGCGATTTGCCCGGCAGGGCGTTACGGTGGTTGAAGCTTACGACGAGACGGAGCCGCTCTTCGCCGATCCGGTCCATTTGCGCGAAGCGATCGGCAACGTGCTCGCCAACGCCGCGGATGCGATGGAAGCCGGCGGCGCGCTGGAGACGCAGATCCGAAGGGACCGCAGGGATATCGTGCTGAGCGTCCGCGACAACGGCGCGGGGATGCCGTCCGAGCTGCTCGACCGGGTATGGGAGCCTTTTTACAGCACGAAGCAAGGCAAGGGCAATTACGGACTGGGCTTGTCCTACGTCCACCAGGTACTTCGCAAATGCGGCGGGCGCGCGGAGATCGACAGCAAGCCCGGGGCCGGCACGGTCGTTCGGCTGCGGATTCCGCGTTCGCGCAAGATGAAGGAGGGAGCGGGGCCATGACGCCGATTCGCCTGCTGCTCGTCGAAGACGATCCGGATTGGGTCAAGTCGATGAGCGTCTATTTGAACCGGGAGGAAGACCTGCTGGTCGTCGGCACGGCCGCGACGCCGGAGGAGGCGCTGCGCTTGGCCGCTTCGATCGAATTCGACGTGGCGCTGCTGGACGTGCATCTGACCGAGGCCGGTCGCGACGGCATTTACGCGGCCCTCGCCTTGGCGGAGCTTCGTCCGGTCAGAATCGTCATGCTGACGTCGGATGCGTCCGAGCGCACGATGACGGATGCCTTCACGGCCGGCGCGCTGCATTATTTGGACAAGTCCAGGTTCAAGGAGCTCCCCCAGGCGATCCGCGGCGTCTACCACCATCCCGAGGCGATGGAGGCGCTGCTGAAGGAGCTAAGGCGGTTGAAGCGCGAGGAGCAGCTGCAGCCGCTGACCGCCGCCGAGCGGGAGGTATACGAGATGCTGGAGGAGGGCTGCACGCACGCGCAGATCGAGCGCAAGCTGTACAAGTCCGAGAGCACGCTCAAAAACCAGGTGAACAAAATTCTCAAAAAGCTCGGCGTGCGCAGCGGTCGCGAAGCGGTCGACAAGGTTCGCAAGGGCGGTCTGGACAATCATCGCGACATCGAGCGAAAATAGAAACCGAGACATCGGGATATAGGCAGAGGAGTGAGAGAGATGGAAATTATCGTAGACGACCTTTCCGGTCCGGAGGTGGCGGCCTTGCTGGAGGAGCATCTGCGGGGCATGGCGGAGGATACGCCGCCGGAGAGCGTTCACGCGCTCGATCTCGAGGGGCTTAAGCGGCCGGAGATCACGTTCTGGAGCGCTTGGGACGGCAAGGAACTGATGGGCTGCGGAGCGCTGAAGGACCTCGGCGGGGGGCACGGGGAGCTGAAGTCCATGCGGACGGCGGCGGCGCATCTGCGCAAAGGCGTGGCGGCGGGCGTGCTCGCCCACATCGTGGCGGAGGCGAGACGCCGGGGCTTCGAGCGGCTGAGCCTGGAGACCGGTTCGCCGGACTCGTTCATTCCCGCGCGCAAGCTGTACGAGAAGTTCGGCTTCGGCTATTGCGGACCGTTTGGGGACTACGAAGAAGACCCGTACAGCGTGTACATGACGATGACCTTATAGGACTTCCCGATTCATAGGCTTCCGGCGATTCGCCGGGGGCCTATTTTTTATAGTCCCCCGCGCGTCTGCCGTCCTACGGAAGTTGGAACTGCCGCGATCCGCCGCCGGCCTCTACAATGGGGACATGAAGGAGGCGGCGCAAGATGGGACGATACGTGGATATGGGGAAAAAGGGCGCTGGCGTCCGAGTGCCGGCGGCAAGTCGGCGCTCGCCGGAGAGCGGCATGCGGGAAGGCGAGGCGGATACGGTAGTGCTGCTGGTGGACGGAGAATGCGCGATGTGCAGGGGCATCGCCCGCTTCGCGGCGAAGCGGGACCGGGCGGAGCGGCTGCGCTTCGCGGCGCTGGATTCCGCCGTCGGGCGGGAGCTGACGGCGCGGCTCGGTCTGGCGCTGCCCGCCGGCGGCAGCTTCGTGCTCGTCCGCGGCTCGGCGTCGTGGACGCGGTCGGCGGCCGCGATCCGCGCGCTCGCCGCGCTGGACGCGCCTTGGCCGGCCGTCGCCGCGGCGCTGCGGCTCGTGCCTGCGCGGCTGCGGGACGCCGTCTACGATGCGATCGCCGCGCGAAGGCATCGTCTGGCGGGTCGCATGGGCGGGCGTTGCCCGGCCCTGCCGGACGAGCGGCTGCGGCGGAGACTGCTGGCCGGCGGCGGCTGGAGCGCGCAAGACGCCGCCGCCGCTGTTGCCGCCGTAATCGACGCGGGCATTGCGGGGCCGGCCGGGTGCGGCGAAGAAGCCCCTGCGACGGATGTCGCGGAGCGGCAAGGCGGGCTTCGATGAGCGGGCCGCGCGATCGTCGGCGAGCGGGGGGCGCAGGGCGTCCGATCTACGTCGAGATCGACGTCGCCTCCGACATGGAGGCGCTGTGGCGGCACACGCAGCAGCCCAAGCTTCATGAGCGATGGGATCTGCGCTTTACCGAGATCGACTATCTGCCCAAGACGTCGCCGGAGGACGACCAGGACTTCCTCTACCTGACCCGGATCGGCTTCGGGCTCTCGATCCGCGGCACGGGGAAGTCCCGGGCGCCAGACGTCGCGGCGGACGGCGTCCGCACCTCGGTCCTCGCCTTCGGCACGGGCCATCCGCTTTCGCTCATCGGGCGCGGCGGCGGCTATTGGCGCTATTCGCCGCTGCCTGACGGCGGCGTGCGGTTCGTCACGCGCTTCGACTATCGCACGCGCTTCGGCCGCGCGGGAAGCTGGCTCGACCGGCTGCTGTTCAGGCCGCTGTTCGGCTGGGCCACCGCCTGGAGCTTCGACGCGCTGCGACTGTGGCTCGACCGCGGCGTGCCGCCGGAGGAGAGCCTTTTGCGCGCCAAGCTGCACGCGCTCAGCGTCGCCGTCCTGTCGCTCTGCTGGGCTTATGCCGGACTGGTGCCGAAGCTGCTGTATCCCGCCGCGTCAGGCGAACTGGACCTGCTGCGCGCGCTCGGCTGGTTCCCAGGCATCGAGCCGGCGATCAATGTCGCGCTGGGCATCAGCGAGCTGCTGCTCGCGGGCATCGTGGCGCTCCGGCGGTCGCCGGGGCTGCTAGCGGCGCAAGCGATCGCGCTATGCGCGCTGACGTCCGGGGCGATGGCAACCTCGCCTGCGCTGGTGTATGCGCCGTTCAACCCGCTTGTCCTGGCGATGCTGATGCTGGCGGCGACGTTCGTCGCCATCCGGACGCGCAAAGGACTCCCGTCCGCTAAGCGATGCCGGAGGCGCCCGGGAAGTCGTTCCGATACGAATATAAAGGAGGAGCGGGCATGAAGTCGATATTTGAAAGAGCGCTCGGGGAGAAGGAGTTCGAGAAGCTGCATCCGAAGATCCGCGAGCGCTTCGGATTTGGCAGCGGCGAAGGAATCGCTTCGATCGGGCGCGGCGTAATGGAGGAGGTCCGATATGCGAAGTGGGCGGCGCTGCCGCTCGCGGTCGGCGCGTCGCGGCATATCATGTTTCCCGAGGGCGGCCGCCAAGTGCCGTTTTCCATCGAAAATTACGCTTACCGCGACGCGCTCGGCAGAGAGACGCTGACCATTAACCGCACGTTCCGATTCGAGCGGTCGATTCGCCGCTTCGACGCCACGATGGTCTATAGCGGCGATCGGAAACGCATCGTAGATTACCTGGGAAATAAACAGCATCTCGCGGTCGACCTTGAAGTTTGGGCGGCGCCGAACGGCGGCATCCAGATCCGTTCCGGCGAGCAGCGCTTCTATGAAGGTCCGCTCGGCTTCCGTTTTCCGGCGCCGCTCACCGGCTGCGCGGACGTGTGCGAATGGTACGACGAGGACGACGCCTGCTACCGCATCTCGGTGTCGGTACGCAATCCGTTGATGGGCAAAATATTCGCTTACAAAGGATCCTTCCAAGCGGAGACCATCCGCGTCGGCGCGGCAAGCATTCCGCTGCAGGCGATGCCGCTCCGGGTGGAACGGAGGGAGTAGTTCATTCAGAGCCATTTATACATTTCATAACACTTCATCGATTCATGGTGCGCAACGACCGAATAGCCGAGTCGCCGGTAAAACCGCGCGCCGCCCTCGTTCCCCTCGTCGACATACAGCATGGCGCGCAGGCAGCCGAGATTCTTCGCATGGCGTTCGACGCGACTCATCAGCCTGGAGCCGTAGCCTTTGCCCTGGCAGGACCGGTCCACGGCGAGCAGATCGACGAAGAGCGTATCGTACTGTATGATGAGGTGAAGAAAAGCGCAAATCTTGGGACCCTCGGACGCGACGAGCGTCGAGCCCTGCGCGAGTCGCGCTTTCATATCCTTGCGGAGCTTGCGGCTGCCCGGCTGCGGATGGGGAGAGATGGGGATCAGCTCCCGGCGGACGATCCGGACGATCGCGGGCAGGTCGCCGCGCCTCAACCAGCGCAACATAAGCCTTCACCTCCAGATCGGTCCGTTTGCGACGCGCGTATCCTGGACTATCATATGAAGGGATCCGGCTTTGCGCTCTCCGCGGAAGGACGCTCTGGGCGAAAATGGATTTATCCGAGACTTTAATCCTTGTCTTGACTAACGCTTCACCGGAGCATATAATGGGTACTACATTGATTCATCTTGAACAGCGTTGAAGAGGAAGATGCGGGTGGGCACTATCGCTCAGAGAGCGTCGGGATTGCTGAGACCGATGCCGATAACCCTGTACGCAAGGTCTCCTCGGAGCTGGTCTCCCGAACGGCTGCATGCAGCCTACTAAGGAGTCTCGGAATGGCGCACGTTATCGCGCCTGAAGTATGGACGTCCTCCGAGCGCTCGGATCGGCGGCATACTTGATGAGGCGCCGATCGCGAGATCGCGCGCGAATCCGGGTGGTACCGCGGAAGGAACAGCCTTTCGTCCCTGAACGTTTAACAGACGTTCGGACGAAGGGCTTTTTTATTTTTGATTTACAGCATACTGATCCATATAAGATTCTACTTAAGGAGGATGAAGGATGGTCGCGAACAGTGCCACGCTGAAGTCCAAGGAACAATTGATCGAGAAATGGAGCAAGCAAGAGGTCATCTCGGGATCCGAGATGTTGCTGCGCAGCCTGCTGCTCGAAGGTGTCGACTGCGTATTCGGCTATCCGGGCGGCGCCGTTCTGTATATTTACGACGCGATGTACGGCTTCGAAGACTTCAATCACCTGCTGACCCGTCACGAACAGGGCGCGATCCACGCGGCCGACGGCTATGCGCGCAGCACCGGTAAGGTCGGCGTCTGCATCGCGACGTCGGGCCCGGGCGCGACCAACCTCGTCACCGGCATCGCGACGGCGTATATGGACTCCGTGCCGCTCGTCGTCATCACCGGCAACGTCGCGACGACGCTGATCGGCACCGATGCCTTCCAGGAGGCCGACATCGTCGGCATCACGATGCCGATCACCAAGCACAGCTACCTGGTGCGCAAGGCCGAGGATCTGCCGCGCATCATTCACGAGGCGTTCCATATCGCCAACTCGGGCCGCAAGGGCCCCGTCCTGATCGACATTCCGAAGGACGTCTCCAACGAAAAGGCGCTGTTCAAGCCGCATGGCGAAGTGAAGCTTCGCGGCTACAACCCGACCGTTCAACCGAACAAGCAGCAGGTTGACAAGATGCTGCGCGCGATCGAGCAGTCGGAGCGTCCCGTATTGCTGGTCGGCGGCGGCGCCGTTTACTCCGGCGCCCACGAGGAAGTGCTCGCCTTCGCCGAGAAGACCGGCATCCCGGTCACGACGACGCTGCTGGGCCTCGGGGCGTTCCCGAGCGGACACGAGCTGCACATGGGCTTCCCGGGCATGCACGGTACATGGACGGCCAACATGGCGATCCAGGAGTCGGATCTGCTCGTCAACATCGGCGCGCGGTTCGACGACCGCGTGACGGGCAAGCTTGCGGGCTTTGCGCCGAACGCGAAGATCGTGCACGTCGACATCGATCCGGCCGAGATCGGCAAAAACGTGCCGACGGACATCCCGATCGTCGGCGACGTCAAGGCGGTGCTGCAGCAAGCGGTCGCCGGCGCGAAGTATGCGGCCAAGGCCGATGCCTGGCGGGCGCTGATCGCGGAGCGCAAGGCGGCGAAGCCGTTTACGTACAAGGATTCGGACGAGGAGCTTAAGCCGCAATGGGTCGTATCGATGATTCACGAGACGACGCACGGCGACGCGATCGTCACGACCGACGTCGGCCAGCACCAGATGTGGGCGGCGCAGTACTATCCGTTCAACAAGCCGCGTTCCTGGGTCACCTCCGGCGGCCTCGGCACGATGGGCTTCGGCTTCCCGTCGGCCATCGGCGCGCAAATGGGCAATCCGGACCGCACGGTCGTCTCGATCAACGGCGACGGCGGCATGCAGATGTGCTCGCAGGAGCTCGCGATCTGCGCGATCAACAACATTCCGGTCAAGGTCGCGATCCTGAACAACCAGGTGCTCGGCATGGTCCGCCAGTGGCAGGAGCTTATCTACGATAACCGCTACAGCCATATCGACCTGGCCGGCAGCCCGGATTTCGTCAAGCTGGCCGAAGCTTACGGCGTCAAAGCCTTCCGCGCGACCAACAAAGACGAAGCCCGTACCGCCTGGGAAGCGGCGCTCGCGCATGACGGCCCGGCCGTCGTCGAGTTCGTCGTCCGCAAGGGCGAGAACGTGTATCCGATGGTTACGCAGGGCAGCACGATCGATCAAATGCTGATGGGGGATGACGAATGAACGCCAGACATACGATCGCCATTCTCGTGAACGACCAGCCCGGCGTGCTGCAGCGGGTGTCCGGCCTGTTCGGACGCCGTGGCTTCAATATCGAGAGCATCACCGTCGGGACGTCCGAAGAGCCGGGCTTGTCGCGCATGGTTATCGTCACGAAGGGCGACGACCATACGCTCGAGCAGATCGAAAAGCAACTGTACAAAATTATCGACGTCATCAAGGTCGTGGATATCGGCAGCAGCCCGATGGTCGCCCGGGAGCTCGGCCTGATCAAGGTCGGCGCCGAGCCTTCCGCCCGGCCCGAGATTCTCGGCATCGTCGATACGTTCCGCGCGGCGGTCGTGGATATCAGTCCGAACAGCCTGATCGTCCAGGTCGTCGGCGACACCGACAAGATCGACGCCATGATCGAGCTGCTCAAGCCGTACGGCATCCGCGAGCTGTCGCGGACGGGCGTGACGGCGATGGCGCGGGGCAGCGCGCGTTAACGCCTTAAGTTAAGGCGCGATCTCGAAGTCGATCTCCGCAATTATTTCCTTCATCCGCTATCCCAGGAGCGGGTGTTCGAGGGGAGAACTCCCTTTCGCGGCTAAGGCTTGTCCGACGAGTCGGCCCCGGGCCGCGCGAATTCGGTTCTCCCTTGGGACGCCCGTTCCATGAGGGTCGCCTATTTAACCCAGCTTCACATACTAAGGAGGATCTTACTAATGGCAGTCAAACTGTTCCACGAAAAAGACGCCGACCTCGGCGCCCTGCAAAACAAAACGATCGCGGTCATCGGCTACGGCAGCCAAGGCCACGCCCAGGCGCAAAACCTGCGCGACAGCGGCCTGCAAGTGATCATCGGCCTTCGCGAAGGCAAGTCCGCTCAAGCGGCCCGCAACGACGGCTTCGAAGTATTCCCGGTAGCGGAAGCGGTATCCAAGGCGGATGTCGTACAAATCCTGATGCCTGACGAGACCCAAGCCCGCGTTTACCGCGAAGAGATCGAACCGAACCTGAAGAAGGGCGCAGCCCTCATGTTCTCCCACGGCTTCAACGTTCACTTCGGCCAGATCGTCGCTCCGAAGGATGCCGACGTCCTGCTCGTCGCGCCGAAGTCCCCGGGCCACATGGTTCGCCGCACGTACGTCGAAGGCTTCGGCGTTCCCGGCCTGATCGCCATTCACCAAAACGGCACGGGCAAGGCTTTCGAGATCGGCATGGCTTATGCGAAAGGCATCGGCTGTACCCGCGCGGGCGTCATCGAGACTTCGTTCCGCGAAGAGACCGAGACCGACCTGTTCGGCGAGCAAGCCGTTCTGTGCGGCGGCGCTACGGCACTCGTCAAAGCCGGCTTCGAAACGCTGGTCGAAGGCGGCTACGCGCCTGAGATGGCTTACTTCGAAGTGCTGCACGAGCTGAAGCTGATCGTCGACATGATGTACGAAGGCGGCCTCGCTTCGATGCGCAGCTCGATCTCCAACACGGCCGAGTACGGCGACTACGTCACCGGCCCGCGCGTCGTGACCGACGAGACGAAGAAGGCGATGAAGGCCGTTCTGACGGACATCCAAACGGGCAAGTTCGCTCGCGACTTCATCCTCGAAAACCAATCCGGCAACGCGTTCATGACGGCGACCCGCCGCATCGAAGCCGAGCACCCGATCGAAGTCGTCGGCGCGCAGCTGCGCGGCCTGATGCACTGGATCAAGAAGTAAGAACAAGCTAACCTTATGATATAATCGGGAGAAGGTCGGAGCATTTCGGCCTTCTCTTTCTCTCATCTGCATGACGATCGGAGGTGCGGGCCGACAGGCTCTGCCATGCGCAAAATTTATATGTTCGACACGACGCTCCGCGACGGTGAGCAATCCCCGGGGGTCAACCTGAATACGCAGGAAAAGGTCGAGATCGCCCTGCAGCTCGAAAAGCTCGGCATCGACCGGATCGAAGCCGGCTTCCCGATCGCCTCGCCCGGCGACCTCGCCGCGGTGGGCGCGGTCGCTCGCGCCGTCAAGAACGCGTCCGTCACCGGCCTGGCACGTTCACGCGAGAAGGACATTGACGCGGTCGTGGAAGCGCTGAAGGGCGCCCAGGATCCGCGCATCCACATCTTCCTCGCGACCTCGCCGATCCATCGCAAGCACAAGCTGCGCATGGAAAAGCACGAAGTGCTCGAAGCGGCGGAAGCGATGATCAAGTATGCGAAGAAGCACTTTTCCCAAGTGGAGTTCTCGGCGGAAGACGCCGGCCGCACGGAGATCGACTTCCTCGTGGAAGTGACAGCGCTTGCCGTCAAGCTGGGCGTATCCGTCGTGAACCTTCCAGACACGGTCGGTTACCTGTCGCCTTACGAATACGGCAACATCTTCAAGACGATGAAGGAGCAAGTGCCCGGCATCGAGAAGGTCCAGCTCTCCGCGCATTGCCACGATGATCTGGGCCTCGCGACCGCCAACGCGCTGGCGGCGATTCAGAACGGCGCCGATCAGATCGAAGGCACGATCAACGGCATCGGCGAGCGCGCGGGCAACACGGCGCTCGAAGAAGTGGCGCTCGCGCTGTACACGCGCGGGGAGTTTTTCCAGGCGACTACCGGCTTGAACCTGCAGGAGATCGCCAAGACGAGCCGTCTCGTCAGCAAGCTGACGGGCATGCCCGTGCCGGGCAACAAGGCGATCGTCGGCGCGAACGCGTTCGCGCACGAATCGGGCATCCACCAGGACGGCGTGCTGAAGGAGAAGACGACGTACGAGATCATTTCCCCGGCGACGATCGGCATGAAGGACAGCAAGCTCGTCCTCGGCAAGCACTCCGGCCGTCACGCCTTCCGCGAGAAGCTCGTCGATCTTGGCTTCGAAGGCTTGTCCGAGGAGCAGGTCAACGCGGCCTTCGGCAAGTTCAAAGACTTGGCCGACCGCAAGAAGGACGTCTCCAACGAGGATATCTTGGCGCTGCTCGAAGAGAAAATCATCGAGACGCCCGAGGTGTTCGCGCTCGAGCAGCTGGTCGTATCGTTCGACAGCCATGCGGGTCCGAGCGCGACGGTCAAGCTTAAGACGCCGGCCGGGATCGTGTCGCATACCGCCGAAGGCAACGGCTCCGTCGACGCCATCTATCACGCGATCAACGCCCAGACGGGCGAGGTCGTCGAGCTGGACGACTATACGATCAAGTCGGTCACGGACGGCACGGACGCGCTCGGCGAGGTTCACGTCGTTCTCCAGCAAGGCGAGTACAGCGCGCAAGGTCGCGGCGTCAGCACCGACATTCTCGAAGCGAGCGCGCGCGCGTACGTGGACGCGCTGAACCGTCTCGTCGAGAAGCGGCAGGAGCCGCCTCGCGTCAAGCGAGACCGCGACAACGTCACTTTGATCTAAGGCAATCGATTATTTAAGGCGGAGGCCCGCCGCATCAAAGCTACGGACCGCCGTCATTTGAGAAATGGGGAACTCCGTATGAACTATAGATACTCCTCCAGACTGGGGAGCTTCTCCTCCTCGGCAGTCCGGGAAATTTTGAAGCTGACGCAGGGGGATTCGATCATCTCCTTCGCCGGCGGGCTGCCTGCCGAGGAGCACTTCCCGGTCGCCGCGGTGTCCGAGGCATTCCAGCGCGTGATGGCCCAGGGCAACAAGGCGCTCCAATACGGCCTGACCGAAGGCTATCTGCCGCTGCGCGAGGCGCTCTGCGAACGCATGGCGCGCAAGGGCTGCGCCGTCACGCCCGACGACATGCTGCTCACGACCGGCTCGCAGCAGGCGATCGATTTGCTGACGCGCATCTACATCGACCCGGGCGACACGATTCTGGTCGAACGCCCGACCTATTTGTCCGCGCTGCAGGTGTTCCGCTCTTACGGCGCAGAGACGGTGTCCGTAGAAGGCGACAGCGACGGCCTCGACCTTGCGGATCTGGAGGCCAAGCTGCTGAAGCACAAGCCGAAGATTCTGTACGTCATCCCGACGTTCTCGAATCCGACGGGCAGGGCTTGGAGTCTCGAGCGCAGAAAAGCCGTGCTCGAGCTGTGCCAGCGTACGGACACGTTGATCCTCGAGGACGATCCGTACGGCGAACTGAAGTTCGGCGACGCGTCGCTGACGTATCCGTCGATTTTCTCGCTGGCGCCGTCCGTCGAAGGATCTTGCGTCGTTTATACGAGCACTTTTTCCAAGACGGTCGCTCCAGGTCTGCGTACCGGTTGGGTCATGGCCGATCCGGATATCATTCGCAACATGGCGCGTGCCAAGCAGGCGGCCGACCTGCAGTCCAGCACGCTGGACCAACAGACGCTCTACCAGCTGTTGACCTGCTTCGATCTGGACGCGCACATCGAATTCGTCCGTAGCGAGTACGAAGCGCGGATGGAAAACATGGTCGGACTGCTTCAGAAGGAAGCCTGGCCGGGCGTCAAATGGGAAGTGCCGAAGGGCGGCATGTTCATCTGGATCGAGTTTCCGGCGTCGGTGAACACGGCCGATCTGCTGAAGACCGCCGTCGAGCACGGCGTCGCCTTCGTACCGGGCGTCTCTTTCTACGCCGAGCAGCCGGAGCTGAACAAGGCGCGCTTCAACTTCTCGTATACGGACGAAGAGCGCTCGCGCGAGGGCATCGCCAGACTGTCCAAGGCGCTCGCGCATGTCGGCGTCGGCGTATAATTGAGTTAAAACGCGCGAGGATTTTAACATGTGAACGCACCGTTCGGTCGAGAATTCGCCGGCGGTGCGTTTTTTTATCGTGGGAGGCGGCGCGTGTAAATAGGCCCGTTTTCTGAGTTCATACCACTATCCCATTGGATCAGCTATGCCCGCTACGATTCGATCATTTATCCCATTAATTCAGCAATGCAAATCGATCCTTTACCAACCGTCTCCCGCAAACAAGTAGCTTTCGAACGATCAGCTTTTCCTTATTAAATCCGGCTGGATGCCAAGTTACGTAAATGGTGGAGGGGGGGCGCACTATTGCGAGTCGGGGAGAAATGATACAATAGTTAACATGCGAGCTGAGCCTATGCATAAATGTTACGTGAGCACGAACGTAGAAAAACATTTTCCGATCCTAAAAGATTTTGTCGATCTACCTTGAATGAGGTCGATCGGACCCGACGATGTCGATCTGAGTCGATGGGATAATGGAATGAGCGCATGAAATTCATATGCAAATTACGAATGTAATTATATGGATAATTTATATTTAGAGAATCGATAAGGGGCTAGAAGGATGAATGGACGCCGGGACGCGATATCCCTTGATGAAGCGCAGCGGCGCATCTTGGCTTGGGCCAAGCCGGTCGGCGCCGAGAAGGTGCCGCTGCTTCAGGCGAGCGGCCGTCGCTTGGCGGAGGCGGTGCGTGCGGATGCGCCGATACCGGCGTTTGCGCGCGCGGGTATGGACGGCTATGCGGTGAGAGCGGCGGACCTGGCGTCGGCATCGCCGCAGAACCCCGTCATGCTTGAGGTATTGGAGGGGGATCCGCGGGATGCTGCGGTTTACCGTATTCAATCGGGCGAAGCCATGCGCGTCGGGACGGGCGGGCCGTTGCCCGAAGGCGCGGATACTGTCGTGATGCAGGAAGCGGTCGCCCTGAGGCAGAGCGAAGACGGCACGCGTCAGGCTGTCTTCCTGCGGCCGGAGACGGCAGGCAGGCATGTGACCGCTTCGGGCGCCGAGGCAGCGTCTGGCAGCTTGCTCCTCGCCGCGGGAACGCGGATCGGGCCGGGACAAGCGGCATTGCTGGCGTCGGTCGGCGTAGCCACGCCGTACGTATTCCGCAAGCCGCGGATCGTCGTCGTTACGGCGGGCGACGATGTCGTGCCGGTCGAATCCGAGCCGATGATCGGGCAAGTTCGCAACGGCAACCTGCCGATGCTGCGGGCATTGATCGAATCGGCGGCGGGGGAAACGGCGTGGTACGCGCACGTGACGGACGAGCCGTACGAAGCGAAGCAGACACTGCAGCGGGGGCTCGCCGATGCCGACCTGGTCATCGTGTCGGGCGGCATCTCCGTCGGAGACACCGACGTCATGGGCGGAGTGTTCAGGGAAGCCGGTCCCGGCCTGTTGTTTTCCAAGCTGGCCATTCGACCGGGAAGCGCGTCTAGCGCGATCGTCATGGACGGCAAGCTGCTGATCGGGCTGTCCGGCAATCCGGGCGCTTGCTTCGCCGGATTCGAGCTGCTGGCGCGTCCGGCGATCGAGCGGATGGGCGGGGGCAGCGGTGCGCTCGATTGGTGCCGGGCGCGCTTGGCGGAAGGCAGCGTGAAGAGCAACGCCAATCCCCGGTTTCTGCGCGGCGTCGTTCGGATCGAGGACGGCATGCTGACCGCGCGTCCGTGCGAAGAGAACAGCTCATCGGGGCTCATCTCGATCGGGCAAGCGAATGCGCTGCTCGCGATCCCGCCGTCCGCCGAGGAGACGCGGCCGGGCGCAATGATCGACGTTCGGCTGCTTTCCGGCTGGCAGGAGCGTGCTTGGCAATGATATCCGAGTGGGATGGGAACGCTAACGATGCGATGCCCGGCTGTCATGCCGTCGTATTGTGCGGCGGAGCGGGCAGAAGGATGGGCACCCGCAAGGAGAGACTTGAATTCAACGGCGAACCGCTGCTCTTGCGATTGTGCAGAAGCCTGTCGGAGATCGCCGAACGGGTAACGGTCGTAGCGGAGCGCAAGCGTGAATACGAGTTTCTTCCAGGCGACGTCCGCGTGATTGAGGATGACGTAGCGGAGTTCGGTCCGATCGCCGGCATATGCGCGGGCATGGCTGCCTCCGAGCTACCGCTGCAGTTGGTCGTCGCCTGCGATTACCCGCTTGCGGGGCCAACCGTATGGCGGGCGTTGGCAGAGACGATGGCTCGGCATCCGGAGGCGGACGCCGTCTTGCCCGAGGCAGGCGGCAAGCTTCATCCGTTGTGCGCTCTATATCGCAGCCATACGCTCTCTATATGGCAAGCCGCGCTTGTTAGCGGCAACAGGCGGGTGATGGAGGCGACGGAACGGATGCGTTTCGTGAAATGGCTGCCGGGGGCCAATGCCTCGGACCAGCTGATGAACATGAACACGCCGGAGGATTACCGGCTTGCAAAGGAGCGTCTGCGATCATGAGTGCTCAGCCTCCCGTTATTCAGATCGTAGGTTATGCAGACAGCGGCAAGACGACGCTGCTCTGCGCGCTTGTCCGGCACCTGACGAGCCTCGGCATGACAGTCGCGACGCTTAAGCATCACGGCCATCCGCCGGAAGGCGAAGCGGACAACGCGGCGCTAGATCTGCCGGACAAGGACACTTGGCTTCATTTGGCAGCCGGCGCCGTGGGGACCGGCGCCTCGTCGTCGGCCCTTTCGGCCGTCTGGACGCCGGGCGAGGCCTCGCTTGAGGGACTCGCGGCGCGGTTGCCGCCGGCGGACCTCATTTTGGCAGAAGGCTTCAAACGCGCCTCCTACGCCAAATGGGTACTGCTGCGAGAGCCGCGCGATATCGTTCTTCTTGATACGCTGTCCAACGTCATCGGCGTTTCCGCCTGTTTTCCCTTTTCGCATCCGAGCCTGCCCGTCTTGGACCGGGACGAGGTCGAACGGATCGCGGCAATGGCAATCGCGGCGGTCCGAAGGTAGCTTCCAAGCAGCAACGCACCCTAATCGCAGCTTTGCCCCCGTAAAGCCGTTGCTCTACAGCCGCTCATAGTCATCAACTATTAACGGCATAGTTTTTATGTTTTGGACGTGACCCGCGATATGTGCTACAACTAAACATAGCAATCGGAATGGAACCTAAGTCGGGAGTGAGCTTAACGATCATGGCAGAAGTGAAGAAGATAGCGGTCATCGCCGGCGACGGCATCGGCCCGGAAGTCGTCGGTGAAGCGATAAAGGTACTGAAGAAAACGGAAGAGCTGTTCGGCTATAAGTTCGAACTCGAGCACGGCTTGTTCGGCGGCATCGCCATCGACGAGAAGGGCACGCCGCTGCCGCAAGAGACGCTCGACATTTGCCAGCGCGCGGATGCCGTGCTGCTCGGCGCGGTCGGCGGCCCGAAGTGGGACAACAATTCGAAGGAGCTGCGTCCGGAGACGGGCCTGCTCGGCATCCGCAAGGCGCTCGGCCTGTTCTCCAACATCCGTCCGGCCGTCGTATTCGACTGCCTGAAGGACGCCTCGACGCTGAAGCCTGAAGTGCTCGAAGGTACCGACCTTATCGTCGTTCGCGAGCTGACCGGCGGCATCTACTTCGGCGAGAAGTTCCGCCGCGAAGGCGCGGGCGGACAAGAGGCCGTCGACACCTGCGTATATAACGTGCAGGAGATCGAGCGCATCGTCCGCCAAGGCTTCGAGATCGCGCAAAAGCGCCGCAAGAAGCTCGCGTCGGTCGACAAGGCGAACGTCCTCGAGACAAGCCGCCTGTGGCGCGAGACCGTCAACAAGATCGCGCCGGAGTATCCGGACGTCGAGCTCGAGCACGTCCTTGTCGACAACTGCGCGATGCAGCTGCTGCGCCGCCCGTCCAGCTTCGACGTCATCGTGACGGAAAACATGTTCGGCGACATCTTGAGCGACGAAGCCGCCATGCTGACCGGATCGATCGGCATGCTGTCGTCCGCTTCGCTCGGCGAAGGCAGCTTCGGCCTGTACGAGCCGGTTCACGGCTCCGCGCCGGATATCGCGGGCCAAGGCATCTCCAACCCGATCGCGACGATTCTGTCGGTCGCGCTCATGTTCCAGCTGACGTTCGGCTACGCCGAAGCGGCAGAAGTGATCGAGCGCGCCGTCAAGGAAGTGCTTGACGCAGGTCACCGTACGGGCGATATCGCGGTCGACAAGAGC
Source organism: Cohnella sp. OV330 (assembly GCF_900112065.1). Taxonomy (GTDB): domain Bacteria; phylum Bacillota; class Bacilli; order Paenibacillales; family Paenibacillaceae; genus Cohnella. The sequence goes on along the minus strand of NZ_FOKE01000005.1, from coordinate 200,174 downwards.
CAGGCGATCGGCACGACGGCGATGGGCGATCTGATCGTAGCGGCGATGGTTCGCTAAATCGCGTCTAATCGCGTCGGAATCTATCGGACAGCCGGCACGGCCTTCTTGCAGCTTGAACGGTAAAGATTAGATTAGAATAATTTCAAAGAAGTAATTACTACAGCTTGATTTTCATTCTCACTCTATGATACTATCGTTTATAGCAAATAAGGCCCGGCTTTGTAGTCGGAATTACAGGAGGTAATTGTCAATGGCAGAGCGTTTGGTCGGCCGCGAGGCCCCGCACTTTAACCTGGAGACGGTGTCCGGTGACGGCAAGGAATTCGGCAGAGCGTCCCTTACGGATTACAAGGGCAAGTGGCTCGTATTCTTCTTCTATCCGCTGGACTTCACCTTCGTATGCCCGACGGAGATCGTCGCGCTGTCCGAAGCTTACGACCAGTTCAAAGCGCTGAACACCGAAGTTCTCGGCGTCAGCGTGGACAGCATCCACAGCCACAAGGCATGGATCAACACGCCTAAGAACGACAACGGCCTCGGCCAATTGAACTTCCCGCTGGCTGCCGACATCACGAAGCAAGCGGCGCGCGAATACGGCGTACTGATCGAAGAAGAAGGCATCGCGCTGCGCGGCCTGTTCATCATCGATCCGGACGGCGTACTGAAGTACCAAGTCGTCAACCACAACGACGTAGGCCGCAGCGTCGAAGAGACGCTTCGCGTGCTCCAAGCGCTTCAATCCGGCGGGCTGTGCCCGATCAACTGGAAGCCGGGCGACAAGAACCTGGTCGCCAACTAATCGAATATCGTTTCGGCCAAAGGCGCATGCTCCCGCATGCGCCTTTGCCATCCTTTAGACGGCAGCCCTTTTATTGACTTTTGGGATGCGCGGCAGGAATTTGCCGTTTTAGAGGAGAATATAGTGAATCATCCGGCAGAGCCATACACGTCCAGAGCCATACATGTCCAAAAGGGAGGGGAAGTCGATGTCATTCTGTTGCGGAGCCAGCATGATCGGGACGAAGGGAACGCTGAAGCACTATCGCACGCGAATTCACAACGTCCCGATTCTGTTCTGTCCGGTATGCCACCGCGTCGAGGTGCATTACCTGGTCGAGAACGAATACGAGATTTTGGCCGACTACGCGCACGGCGACGGCGCGTCGGAGGTAGACTTCCAGGACTACGTGGACGAGTCGGAAAAGGATCTGCACGAGAACTCGGTCAACAACGAGGAAGAGGATCCGCTCCTCATGGTGCAGAATCAGATCGACATGGGGCTGGACCTGCTTACCTTCGCCAAGAAGATCGGAGACGAAGAGTGGGAACGGCAGCTCAAGCGCCGCCTTGGCGTGCTGAGCCAGCGCCGGCACAAGCTCCGTCTCAAGCGTACGACGGGCGGGGCGCTGTAGTTCCGACTTATAGAGCAGGCATAGACGCCGCTCCCTGACATGCGACTTTTTACTTAAGTCGTCAGTTCGGGAGCGGCGTTTTTCGCGTTTTTATTCGACATCTTCTCCGATTGACAGCTTTCCCATTCCTTTACTATGATGGACATGACGCAAGGGCGAGCCTGGAGGAATACGGCATGGAGAAATGGAGAACGAGATATTTCCCGGTTCTCGTGGAGTATGCGCTTCACGAAGACACGAGGGAGGGATACGATCTGAGCGAGCTGCTCGATCTGCTGAACGGCGTTCCGGCAGAGCACATTTTCGAGCATCACGAGGAGAACGTTCGCCTGCTCGTCTCGCATGCGGATAGCGAGGACAGGCTAGCGCTCATGCATCGGAGTCTATTGTTTCTTCACGAGATCCTCGGCAATCACCCCTGTTCCGAATCGGCTGCAGCCAATGAAGAACAGCTGCCGGAGGATTTGAGACAGGCCGCGGCGAAGGCCATTCCGCTCCAGGAAGAGAGGCCGAGCCGCTTCGAGACGGTACTCCAGCATCTGGACAGCGGGATTGCGTTGTTCGAACCGGGCGGGACGCTTCGGTTTCTGAACGTGCCGATGGCTCGGCTGCTGCAAGCGCCCAGGCGCATGCTGATCGGCCAGAGTCTCCGCCAACTATTGTTTCACCCCAGCTTGAGCCGTTCTCTGCGGCTTATTTTTATTCGTATGTACAGGCAATTGAAGTACGATCGGCGCGCACAGGGCGAATTCCAGGATGGCAGCCGGTATCTGCTGATCAGCATCTCCCAGATCGAGGAGCTCGACGGGGATATACTGGTCAGCATCAAGGACGTATCGGAGCACAAACAGATCGAACAGAGCGCTTTCCAAAACGACAAGCTGGCGATGCTGGGCAAGATCGCCGCGGCGATCGCCCATGAGATCCGCAATCCGCTGACGAGCATTCGCGGGTTCATTCAACTGCTGAAGCCGTACCTGGAGTCGATCGGCAAGCAGGAGTACGCGCGAATCATTTTATCCGAGATCGACAGAGCGAACGACATTATTTACGAGTTTCTCAATTCGTCCAAGCCTTCTGCGCCAATGACGCAGACCGTGCTGGTCGGGCTGCTGCTCAAGGAGACGATCCTGCTCACCGAGAGCGAGGCGCATATGCAAGGGGTTGAATTGACCTGCGAGATTTTCGATCCGTACCTGACGATCTCGATTGACGTCAAGCAGATCAAGCAAGTGATTTTGAACATGGTGAAAAATGCTTTGGATGCGGTTGCACACGTGTCTGACAAGCGCAGGCCGAACATTCGGCTGTCTGCGCGCAAGGAACGCGGATACGCCGTCATCAGCATCGCCGACAACGGTCGAGGGATGGACCGAGAGACGCTGAGCAGGCTATTCGATCCCTTCTTCACGACGAAGTCCGAAGGGACCGGGCTCGGTCTATCCGTGAGCTATCGGATCATCCGGAATCACGGCGGCACGGTGCAAGTCGACAGCCGGCTCGGCGAGGGCACGGAGTTCATGATTTATTTGCCATTCATAGGGGAAAGAGAGTAGAATCGGATTGAACGAAAGCGCGCTTCGCGACGGCTCCGTCGCGAAGCTTTTTTTATGCCGCCCGAAGGCCATAGCTGCGGGAGAAGCGGTCGATAGAGTCGGATCACCATGGGGGAACTGCCGATGACCAAGCGCATGCGAATCGCCGGTCTGGACATTCAGCGACTATTGCGGAGTAGGTTTAACGATTCAGAGACCAGACGCGGATTGCGAGCTTCATTGATAGAAGGCATCCCCGCCACGATCATCGGCAATCTGCTGGGAGGCCCCTTGCAAACGGCGTTTTTGTTGTACCTGGGGTTCCATTCCGAACAGATCGGGTTGATCGCCGCGATCCCTTCTTTGACGCTGCTCGCCCAGATCTTTATGGCGTTTGCCATGGAGCGTTGGAGAGACCGGCGAAAAGTCTCAATGATACTCGGCGTCGGACACCGCACGTTATGGGTGGGTACGGGTTTAATCCCTCTATTGTTTCCCGATGCGGCTTGGGCGCCGACGTACATGCTTGTATTCCTTTGTTCCTTCACGCTGGCGCAAGCCGGAGGCGTCATCTGGACGTCTCTTATGGCCGATATCGTGCCGCCTCCCGTACGAGGGCGCTATTTCGGCATCCGCAATACGATCCACTGGGCGGTGGCCAGCCTTACGCTGCTAGTAGGCGGTCAACTGTTGGATTGGCTGCCGGGCGGCCGCGGCTTCGCGATTTTGTTCGCGGTCTGCGCGCTCTGCGTCGTCTGGAACGGCATCGAGCTGTCCCGTTACGCCAATCCGCGCTTCGAGAGCGCAGGCGGCGGACTATCCGCTTCCCTAATCCTCAAGCCCTTCCGCGACCGGCCCTTTTTAACTGCGGCTTCTTTCATCACCTTATTTATTTTGATTCAGAACGTCGTCGTTCCGCTTTACGCTTATGCGATGCTTAACTTGCTGAACTTGAGCTACAGCAGCGTTACTTTGATCACGATGGTTCAAAATATTGTGATGATGGTCAGCTACATTTTCTGGGGTAATTTGAACGCACGGTTTTCCGCGCGCCAGCTGCTCACCTGGACGTTCCCGATCATCTCGCTCGCTTGCATCGTTTGGTTGGGCATGGCCGCGCTGCCAGTCCTGCTTATCCTGGGCCTATCGCACATTCTGCTCGGCATAGGGCTAGGAGGTTACAACTTACTCGTATTCAACTTTTTGATCGGGGATACGCCGAAGGCGGACAGACCGATTTATATTGCAGTGTTTTCCGCATTGACCGGCATTGCCGGATTCATCGGCCCGAATATCGGAGGCTGGTTGTTCAAGGCGGCCGACGAAGCGCCGTCTTGGCTGCAAGACTATGGCATCGTCGGGTTGACCGGATTCGCGCTGCTCGTACCCGCAGTCGCGATCGCGCCGTTCGTTTTCCGGAGCGCTCGAGGATCGCGGAATCGAATCCGCGGACTATAAGGACACGAGTCGAGAACATGCGTGCAATCGCAAAAAGGCCCGCCGCGCCAAAGGCGCAGCGGGACAGCAGGAGGAATTGCTAGAGGCAAGAGCTCTTAGTACAGGCCGATGCCCGCACGCAGAATGATCACGAGAAGAATGAAGAGGACGAGGACGAACGCTGCTCCGCCGCCGTAACCGCCAGCTACTCCGCTCATTTGCTACACCTCCGAGGTTTTGGATTGTGGTGACTTCCACACCCCTAATATATGTGTTGTTGCCGAATCGGACTGTCCATTCGCCTATTTCCGCAAGAAAAAGGTGAGCGATAGCCGATAGGTCATTACTATATTTCAATCATTTGACGCCAAAGTACTCCTTCAGTCCGTCCACGATCGCCTGGGCGACGCGGTTCTGGAAGCTGTCGCTGAACAAGATCGATTCTTCCGTTGCATTGGACATAAAACCGACTTCGAGCAGCGTCGCGGGCATGTCCGTCTCGCGCAGCACCTTGTAGCTTGCGTATTTGACTTTGCGGTCGGTGAAGCCTGTCGCTTGAACCAGATGCTTATGCATGACGTTCGCGAGGGTCTTGCCGCTTCCCGTGTAGTAATAAGTCTCCGTGCCGCGAACGGTCGGTTTGCCTGGCGCGATATTGGCGTGAATCGAGACGAATGCGTCCGCGTCGGCTTTGTTCGCGATCGTCGCACGATCGGACAACGGGATGAAGGTATCGTCATGGCGAGTCAGCACGACTTGGAACGCCGACTCCTTCTTCAGCAGCTTCTCCACCTTCAGCGCTAGCGAAAGATTAAAAGATTTTTCCTGCTTTTTCGTGGCGCCGATGCCGCCCGGGTCTCCGTCGCCATGACCGGGATCGATGACGACGATCTTTTTGCCGTTGTTCGGATTGACGGGAGGCGGCGTCGGCGTCGCGGTCGGCTTCAGGTCGACGACATATACGTTCGACTCGACATCGGTCTCTTGATAAGCGAAATATGGCTTGTCCGCCGCCAGGTCCAGCGTGATGGTGATGTTTTTGGAAGCAGCGTCGGTGACGGCATATTTGACATGGGTCGCGTTCGAATCGTCCGAGATGGCGAACTCGCCCGATTGAGTTGCCTTATCGAAAGTCTGCAGCGTAGAAAAAGCAGGGTCGAACGACGTATTCGGAAGCTCGACAACAATACGCGACGGGTTGGCGGCCGCATACGTTTTAGGGATGAGGCTGCCGCTGAAGGAGATGGCCAGCCTGCCGTCGCTCCAGCCGATCCCTTTAATCTGACCGCCAGTTGCGGGAGACGGCGATGGCGTCGGGGTCGTTTCGGGAGCGGGCGTCGGCGTTGGCACGGTCGAAGGCGTCGGTGACGGCGAAGGAGACGGCGTCGCCGATGGCGTGGGCGAAGGCGGCAGCCATGGCTCCGAGGGCTGGGACGTTGTCAGGGTCACCACCTTCTTGGCATTGTCCCAGCCGATGTCGAGTCCGGCGGATTCGCCGACGAAGCGGAGCGGGACGAGCGTCGTGCCAGAACGATTGACGGGAGCGGCGTTGAGCTTGACTTTAGCGTCGCCGACGCTGGCGTTCGAACTGCCGATGGTCAGCTTGATATCGCCGCTGCCGGACCAGATCTTCACGAGTTTGTCGGATGGGTTCCAGGTGACGAGCAGGCCCAGATTTTCGGCAATGACGCGGATGGGGACCATGACGCTGCCTTTAACGATTTCGACCTTGTCTTTCTTCTGGAGTGACAGAGCTTGTCCGTCCAGTATGATGGTTGCCCCCGATGACTGGGCGCTGGCTTGTCCGGCGAACGAAAAACAGAAGAATAATGCTGCGAGCAATGCAAAGAAGCCGAGCTGTTTCAATTCTCCACCTCATCCATGATGTTCTATTACGTTTAGGTTAAACGCCTTCTCTCGATAAAAGGTTTCGCAAGATAGCGAAATCGGGTCGAAAGTACGACTTCTTAACGCTAAACCTCATGTCGAGGGTCAAATAAAGCGGATTGACAGGGATATATAACCTCTTTTTTCTATTTCATACCATTATCCCATCGAATCAGATTGAGCTGCGAGAAAAGGCGACACGCATACTATTTTAAAAATAACAAATGCGATTGTTCACGCTCCCCATCTGCTCATATGGCGGCCTTTCCAACGCGACTTGCTGCCGAAATAGACCCATGGCACGACAAGTACGGGCTTGGGCCTGGTGAGCTCGTCGTATTGGATGGCGCGCGTGATCGAGCACCAGCGCAATAAAGGAAGCAGCACGGAAGCGGATTGCAAATGTTTGTTCAGTCGGAACGCGAACTCGTCCACATACGCCTGCAAATGCTTGGCGCCGATACCGTTGAAGGTATCGTTCAGCCATGCGCATACGGTCTTCGCAATCGGGAATACAGCGGCATGCAGCTTCCCGTAGCGATCGCTCGATGGTATGGCGTGCGGCTCGGCATGCTTGCGGGAGAAGGCGTGATAGCCCGATGCCAACACTCTCCTATTAACCGGGTCGACATGAGAAGGCTCCGGTTGATGAAGCACGACATGATCTGGCTGCTCATTGTCTTTCAACGAGGCGCCGATCAACAGCGGCTGCTGGGCGTCCTGATAGAGGGGCGAGCCGTAATAAAAGGCATCGAGCCTAAAGTCGGCATCGATGAGGTTCGAAGCTTCTGCGGATTGGAGGGCGAACCTAATCTTGTGCGCAATGTGCCAAGCCGTCTTATAGGTGACGGTAATAACGTCGGCTAAACGAAGCGCGCTGATGCCGCCCGGCAGCGAGAGCAGGAACATCGCCTGAAACCAACGCGGCAGCGGCGTACGGCTTCCTTCCATGATCGTGCCTGAAATAATGGAAGTCTGACGACGGCACGAGGCGCACTGATACAGCGGAAGTCTCCGGGTTCGAATGAGCGAGAAACGGCTGCAGCGACAGGCCGGACAGCGGAATCCTTCGGGCCAGCGAAGCGCAAATAGTGCATGCGCGCAGGCAGCATCCGACGAAAACCGTTGGCAAAACTGCTCATAAGTATCGGCTTCAACTGGCATGGCGCGCCTCCACAGGACCTTTTTTTACCATTATATCGAACGTTTGTTCCTATTTCAAGTATTTTATTTGCGGTGAAGGGCTTAAAAGCAAGCGGCTGATTCGATGGGATAGTGGTATGAAGCGCAAAAAGAGAGGCTGAACTATGCGTATGTAAAAATATGGATTATGTTGGAGAGTCAGCAATCCGCTGACTTGGCGGGCTAATTCCTCCGATTCCTCCGGTGTCCGCTGCGGAGCCGCGCGCGGATAATAGAAGAAACCGGAGGGAGGTTGTGCCATGCGATATGGCGTTTGTTATTATCCGGAGCAGTGGCCGAAGGCGCGTTGGCCGATCGATGCGGCGCTCATGCGCGAAGCGGGCGTCAATGTCGTGCGCATCGCGGAATTTGCATGGTCGAAAATGGAGCCGCGCCCCGGCGAATTCGATTGGTCGTGGCTGGACGAGATCATCGGTGTGCTGGCTGCGCATGGCATTCAAACGGTGTTGGGGACGCCAACCGCGACGCCGCCAAAGTGGCTTATGGACCGGCATCCGGACTTGTATATGCGAGACGAAAAGGGTCATGCGAGAGGCTTCGGCAACCGCCGTCATTATTGCTACAACCATGCGGAATACCGGCGGCTCAGCGCGGACATCGTGGAACGGATGGCGAAGAGATATGGCGGGCACGCCCATGTCACCGCCTGGCAGATCGACAACGAGTTCGGCTGCACGGACACGATCCGATGCTACTGCGACAATTGCCGAGCGGCATTTCAAAGGTGGCTGAAAAACAAATACGGCGACATCGGCACGCTGAACGAAGCGTGGGGAACGGTGTTTTGGAGTCACATCTACAATGAATGGGAAGAAATCGGGCTGCCGGCGTACACGGTGTTCCCGATGCACAATCCCGGATTGCATCTGGACTATATGCGCTTTGCGTCCGATTCGGTCGCCGAGTACCAGCAGGTCCAAGTCGACGTGCTGCGGCGCGAGTCGCCGGACAAGCCGATCACGCATAACTTCATGGGTTACTTCGCGGAGGTCGACGCGTACAAGCTGGCCGGTCAGCTGGACTTCGCGTCCTGGGACAACTATCCAAACCTTCATTTCGACGAGAAGGCGGATCCGCTGAATCCGGCGGTTCAGCACGATATGACGTGGGGGCTGAAGCGTCAGCCCTTCTGGGTGATGGAGCAGCAGAGCGGCTCGCCTGGCGGGAATTTCATCTTCGCGATGCCGAAGCCCGGCGAGCTGCGCAGGTGGACGTATCAGGCGGTTGCGCATGGGGCGGACGCGATTTTGTATTTCCGATGGCGTACTTGCTTGTTCGGGGCCGAACAATACTGGCACGGCCTGCTGCCGCATGACGGCATTCCGGGACGGAGATTCGAAGAGGCCAAGCGAACGGGCGAGGAGCTGCAGCGGCTGTCCGGCAGGTGGCTTGGCGCCGGTGCGGTCGCTGAGGTCGCCGTCCTCCGCTCGTATGATAACGAATGGGCGATGGATATCCAACCGCAGTCGTTCGGCCACCGCTATATGGCGCACTTGAAGACCTATTGCAGATACTTCTACGAGCGGCATATCCCGGTTGATATCGTCGCGCCAGACGCGCCGCTCGGGAAGTATCGCCTCGTCGTCGTGCCTCACGATATGCTGACGGATCCGGCGGCGGCCGAGGCGCTCTATGCATATGCCAGTGCGGGCGGTACGGTCGTGCTGGACTTCCGGGCGGGCATCAAGCGCCCCGACAATCGGATGGAGGAGCGGACGATTCCGGGCGCGTACAGGGATCTGCTCGGACTTCGCGTGGCCGATTACGGATCGTTGCGGCAGGCGGACGCGCGGGCGGTCACGCTAGAACAAGGGGAGCGTGCCCCGGAAGGCTTCGCGGGACGCGTATGGTACGACATCCTCGAGCTCGAGGGCGCGGAGGCGATCGCCTGGTACGGGGAAGACTTTTTCGCGGGCACGCCTGCCGCAACCCGGCATGCGTACGGAAGCGGAACGGCCTATTACTTCGCCACGGAGCCGACGCAAGTGCTGATGGCGGCGCTGATGGACCGAATTTGCGCGCATGCCGGCGTGAAGCCGATCCATGGCATCTCGGCGCCGGCGGGGGTTGAGATCGCGCGCAGGAAGAACGGCGATAAGGAATACGTATTCGTCCTCAATCATAACGAGCAGCCGGCCGCGCTCGCGCTTGCCGAGCCGCTGGACGAGCTGATCGCAGGCGTCAAGCAGGCTGGAGAAGTTTGGCTTGAGGCAAACGGCGTACTCGTCTTCGAGCGGGCGGTCCGCTAGCGGACCGCGCCGATTCGCAGGCGGATCGCGCCTCTCGTTTGAGGGGTGAAGGAAGCGGATCGAACAGGTTGTTGATCCAAGGGACCCAGCGCATAATCAGATTATAAGCATCAGACAGAGAAGGCAAGAAAGAGGGATCAAGAGATGGCCGATACCGCGAAAAGCCTTGTCCCGTCTCAGACAGAGGCAATCCGGCGGAAGCCTCGGCGCAAACAAAGCCTAGGCGGATTGATCGCAAGCCAGCATCAATTGCTGATCATGTCCATTCCGTTCGTACTGATCGTCATTCTATTTTCCTACGTCCCGCTGTGGGGATGGATCATGGCGTTTCAGAAGTACACGCTGGGAAAAGGCATTCTGCACAGTCCGTTCGTCGGACTGGACAACTTCAAGCTGTTGTTCAAGGACCAGCAGTTCTACCACGTGCTCCGCAATACGCTCGTCATGGGCGTGCTGAACCTGATTGTCTCGTTCGTTGGCGCCATCGCGCTCGCGCTGCTGTTGAACGAAGTCAGGGCGCGGTTTTTCAAACGAACGATTCAGACGATCACGTACATTCCCCACTTCGTCTCCTGGGTCGTCATCGCCAACATCGTCACGCAGCTGCTCTCCCCGGACGGAGGAACGCTCAACCAGATTCTCGTACAAGTAGGCATACTGAATGACCCTTACTACTTCATGTCCAATCCGAAGCTGTTCTGGGTCATCCATACGATCGCCAACCTGTGGAAGGAAGTCGGCTGGAACACGATCATTTATCTGGCCATCCTGGGCGGGCTCAATCCGGAGCATTACGAAGCGGCGGAAGTGGACGGTGCGAGCCGTTGGGCGAAAATGCGCTATATCTCGATTCCCGGGCTGATGCCGACGGCGATCCTGCTGCTGATCATATCGGTCGGGTGGATCATCCAGAGCGGGTACGAGTCGCAGTTTCTGCTCGGCAACGCGATGACGATCGATTATTCGGAGGTGCTCGATCTGTACGCGCTCCGGTACTCGCAGCAGCTCGGCGATTATTCGTACGGCGTCGCGATCAGCATGTTCAAATCCGTCGTCAGCGTGCTGATGGTGCTGGGCGTCAACTACCTGGCCCGCAAGACCAATCAAAGCCGGCTGTTCTAGCAGCGGCCGGCCGCAAGGAAGGAGATGCGAATCGATGAACCGCGCTCGCGGCAACTACGCGTTCAACACGTTTAATTACGTTTTACTAGCACTGCTCGGTTTTGCCACGGTGTTTCCTTTTCTCAATCTGCTCGCGATCTCGCTGAACGACACGCTTGACACGATGCGCGGCGGCATCTACTTTCTGCCGCGGAAGTGGACGCTGCTGAATTACGAGATTATTTTCCGCGAGAACGGTCTGTTAATGGCGGGCGTGCGCTCGGTCATACGTACGGTGCTCGGTACGACGCTCGGACTGTTCTGTACGACGCTGCTCGCCTACGCGCTCAGCCGCAAGGAGTTTTTCCTCCGCAAGCAGCTGAATGTCGTCCTCGTGCTTACGATGTACATCAACGGCGGCCTCATCCCGACCTACCTGCTCATTCGCAACCTGCATCTGATGAATCACTTTGCGGTGTACATTCTGCCTTTGCTCATCAGCGTTTACAACGTCATCATCATGCGAAGCTATTTCGAGCAGCTTCCCGACGGCATCACGGAGTCGGCGAAAATCGACGGGGCGAGCGACTTTCAGGTTTTGTTCCGCATCGTGCTCCAGATCAGCCTGCCGGTACTGTCCACGATCGCCCTTTTTATCGCGGTCGGTCACTGGAACTCCTGGTTCGACAACTATCTGTACGCCAGCCGCAATCAGAACCTAAGCCTGCTGCAGTACACGCTGCAAAAGGTGCTGATCCAGTCGGCCAACGAGATCGTGAGCGACAACGGACATGCCAACGTCCAAGCGATCCGCAACAATCCGGAGTCGATCCGGGCGGCGATCACGATGGTCGTCACGCTGCCGATCCTGTTCGTCTACCCGTTCCTGCAGAAGTATTTCGTCAAAGGAATTACGATTGGCGCCATGAAAGAATAGCGGTATCATACGGAAGAACCCTTCCGTTGATATAGAAATTCACACACAAATTGAGAGGGTGTCCTATGAAAATGGTCAAACGCAAATACGGCTTTGCGCTCGGCACCTCGGCGGTCCTGCTCGCAGGCCTCGTCACCGGCTGCTCGGGCAACGACAACGAAGGCGCTTCGCCTTCCGCAAGCCAAACTGAAAGCGCTCCCGCATCGAGCTCGGCTGCCGCGTCCGGCTCGGCCTCGGCCAGCGCCGCGCCGTCCCAGGATCTGACGCCGATCACGTATACGATCAACACGTCGGACGACAAGCTTACCTGGGAATCGCCGATCACGAAGAAGCTGACCGAGAAAACCGGCGTCAGCTTGAAATACGACCTGACCGTAGGCGATCAGTTCCAAAAGTGGGACCTGTGGCTCGCCTCGAACGACTATCCCGACATCATCTCGCTCGACCCCAAGTACACGCAAAAGTACAAAGACGCCGGCGCGATCATACCGCTGAACGATCTCATCGATCAATACGGCCCGCATATTAAGGAGAAATTCGGCAAGTACTACAACCTGCTGAAGGACAAGGACGGTAAAATCTACGCCCTATACAACGTCAACGCCAGCCAGGAAGCCTCGCCGGACGCGACGGGCAACTTCATTATCCAGCAAGACGTGCTGAAGGAAGCGGGTTATCCGCAGGTGAAGACGCTCGACCAGCTGTACGAGCTCATCAAGGCTTACAAAGAAAAGCATCCCAAAGTGGACGGCAAGGACACGATCGGCTTCGCCGCCGCGATGCTCAGCTATACGATGAACATCTCCTTCAACAATCCGATCGTCAGCTCCAACGGCTGGCCGGACAACGGCAACTTCAAAGTCCAGGACAATGGGGACGTCAACTACATTCCCGTAACCGACGACGCCAAGAGCTATTATAAGTTCCTGAACAAGCTTTACCGCGACGGATTGTTCGATAAGGAAGCGTTCTCGCTGGACAGTATCCAGGCGAAAATCTCCCAAGGCCGCGTGCTCGCCGCTTATGCGCCGGGTTGGTTCCTCGGGGATTCGGAGAAGGCGCTGCGCGCCGCAGGCAAGCCGGGCAGCACCTACGCCCATCTGCCGATCTACGCCAACGAGAACGTCGACGACCACTCTAACGCCATGACGCCGACGGCGGGCGGCGGCCTCTCGTGGACGATCAGCGCCGGCGCCAAAAACCCGGAGCGCATCATCCAGTTCATCGACTACCTGTTCTCCGACGAAGGGCAAGTGCTGACGCAGTGGGGCATCGAGAGCGAAGATTATACGGTGCAGGATGGCAAGAGAACGGTGGCCGAAGGCTTGCTCGCGCAGCGCAGCTCGGATCCCGACGTCGACTACAAGCGCGGCTTCAAGAGCACCGGCACGGGCGGGATGCCGTGGTTCGGCATCGGCAACGGCGCCAAGCTCGCGGACGGCGACTACGCGACGCCGCTCACCAAGGATTCCGTCGTGCAGACGTACGACGACACGACCAAAGCGACGCTGGCCGCATACGGCAAGCAGGTGTGGGCGGACTTCCTGCCTCCGGTCAACTTCGTGCCCGGGTACCTGTGGCAGCTCACGCCGCCTGAGAGCGTGAAGGTGCAGCAGCAGAAGATCGACGACGCTTGGCGCAAAAACCTGCCGAAGATCGTCATGAGCAAGAGCGACGACGAATTCGAGAGCTCTTGGACGACGATGGTGGGTTCGATCCAAAAGAGCGGACTCGACGACATGAACAAAGCGTATACGCAGCTGTGGGCGGACTTTAACGCGACTTACGAGAGCACGATCGGGGGATGACCTTACGCCCCGCCTTCGTGACGGCGCCTGGCGCCGTCACGAAGGCGGGAAGCTGAAGCAGCCAGAAATACTCCTTGTCTGGCAAGACGGGCAAGGAGTATTATCTTTACCAAGAAAGGGCTTGCAAAAGCCCGGGATGCCGGGAGAAGCGACGCATGAAAATCCGGACAAAACTCATTCTCGCCAACCTGTTCATCGTCCTGTTCCTGCTCGGGTCGGTGACCTATGTGCTCGTTCAGCGAAGCAGCGCGCTCGTCTACGAGCGGGTCATCGAGAACGCCTCTTTGTCGCTGTCGCAGGTGGCCAACAACCTCGACAACAAGCTCGAATCCTATGAATTGATCCCGAACACGCTGTTCCTGAACAATACGATCGACGGCATCTTGGAAACGCGGTACGCCGACTACAAAGATGCTTACGACGACTACGCCGAGTATTACTTTCCCTTCATCTCGGCCGTGCGCACGACGCGCGACGTCGCCCATCTCAATCTGTACACGACGAACGACACGTTCTTGTTCGGCGACATCCTGCTCATCGACGCCGACGTCAAAAAATCGGATTGGTACCCGAAGGTGATAGGCGGCAAGTCCGGCGGCTATTGGACCGGTCCTTATTCGATCATCGGGGAAAATCAGCAGGTCATCAGCTACCGCAAGCGGCTCAACAACTACGTGAACGACTCGCTCAAGATCGTATCGCTGGAAATTAAGCAGCAGGTGCTCTACGACCTCATCAGCGAGGAGGGCAAAAGCAAGCGGTACCTGTTCGCGCTGTCGGACGGCACGGTGATGATGGACAGCGACCGAAGCCGGCCGAAGCCGCTGGCCAAGCTGCAGGACCTGCCCTTTTTCTCCAAAATCGAGGGCTTGGACGGCAGCTTCCGCTATGAAATGGACGGCGAGCTCTATGAGATCGTCTACAAGTCTCTCGGCTCCCGCAACGTGGTCAAGGGCATGAAGGTGCTTACCTTTATCCCGGTGACGCAGCTTCAGCCCAAGCTCGAGCAGCTGCGGTCGCTCGCGATTCTGCTGTTCCTGATCGCCTTCGTCATCTCCGGCCTGCTAATCTCCGCCATCTCCGTGGGCATGACCCGCCGGCTCTCGGAGCTCGCGTCCAAGATGAAGCGGATCCACAAGGACAACTTCCAGAGCTTCGTCGAGGTGCGGGGCAAGGACGAGGTCGCACAGCTCGGCGAGATGTTCAACGTGATGGTCCGCCGCGTCGGTACGCTGATCCAGGAGGTGTACCAGTCCGAGATCGACCGCAAAGGGCAGGAGCTGCGGACGAAGGAGGTCGAGCTGTACGCGCTGCAGACGCAGATCAACCCGCATTTCCTGTTCAACGTGCTCAACATGATCCGCGGCAAGCTGCTGATCGTCGGCGAGCGGGATACGGCGAAAGTCGTCGGCTTGCTCGCGAAGTCGTTCCGCATGATGCTCAAAAGCGGCGGGCAGACGGTCGCGCTGTCCGAGGAGCTGGAGTTCGTCGACAGCTACTTGCAGATTCAGCAGTACCGGTTCGGCCACAAGTTCACGTACCGGATCGACGTACCGGACGAAGCAAGGGACGCGAGATTGCCGAAGCTGAGCCTGCAGCCGCTCGTCGAGAACGCGATCACGCACGGCATCGAGCTCAGCCCGAACGCGTGCCGCATCTGGATCGAAGGCGAGGTCGTCTCGGGAGAACTCCGGCTCGTCGTGGGCGACGACGGACTGGGGATGACGCCCGAGCGGTTGGCCGAGGTGGAGCGATCGCTCGCGGAGGATGCGCTGAGCAGCGATTCGCACATCGGTCTGCGCAACGTTCACGCCAGGCTCATAGCGAGATACGGCGAAGATAACGGCCTGAAAATCGCGTCGGAGCCGGGGGCGGGCGTCACCGTCCGCCTGGTCGTCCCGCTAACGTACAGGGTGGAGGGGGAACACGATGTATAGCGTATTGATCGTGGACGACGAGCCGCTCGCCCGGCAGTCGCTCCGTTATCTGCTCGACTGGAAGTCGCTCGGCTACCAGATCGCCGCGGAAGCGGCGGACGGCGCCGAAGCGCTCGCGGTCATGAAGGCGCAGCCGATATCGCTCGTGCTGACCGACATTCGGATGCCGGTCATGAACGGCCTTGCGTTCGTGGAGCGGCTGCGGGAATTTTCCGAAGCGGCCGTCGTTATCTTGAGCGGCTACGATGACTTCGAATACGCCCGGCAGGGCATGAAGATGGGCGTGAAGGACTATCTGCTGAAGCCGGTCGACGAGGACGACCTGGAGGCGCTGCTGCGCCGCGTCTCGGCGGAGCTCGCCGCCCGGAGCCGGCTGGATCGCCGGCAGCATCTCGGCGAGTCGATGCAGCGGGAGCAGCTGCTGCGCCGATGGACGCTCGGGCAGGCCGGCAAGGATGAGCTGGAGGCGCTGCGCGATCTGCTGCCTTGGCAAGATCGAGACGGCTTGTACGCCTGCCTCTTGATCGAAATGGACTTCGTCTACGGGGGCGGCGCGGCTCTGACGGAGCGGGACATCGCGCTAAAGCGGTTCGCCGTGCAAAATATCGCCGAAGAGATATGCATGGGCACCGGCGCGCTGTTCGAGGTAAGCGAGGACCGCTACGGCATCGTGCTTCGCGTCGACGGGCGACCGGGAGGCGCGGGGGACGAGGAGCGGCAAGCCAGCGAAGCCGGGGAAACGGATCCGTCCAAGGGCGCGGAGCCATGGGGAACGGGCGCGATCGCGGAAGCGGACCGGACCGCGGAGGCGCTGGCGGTACGCATCGCCGAATCCGTCGCGCTCTATGCCAAGGAGACGGTGACCGTCGGCGTCGGGCACGCGGTGGCTGAGCCGCTGCGTACGGCCGAATCGTTTGCCGCGGCGGAGGAAGCGTTGGCCGCCAAGTTCTTGCAGGGCGGCGGCGCCGTGCTGCGGCGGCTGGAGCCGCCGGCGGACGTCGGAGACGCGGAGGGGCGCCCGGCGGAGCCCGTCAAAGCGTTCATGGCGCTGCTCGAACGCGTGCTCGCGGCGGTGCGCAGCCAGGATCGCGCGGCGACCGAGCAGGCGCTGGCGGGCTTGCGCCAGGCGCTGCCGCACAGCGGCATGAGCGCCGGCGCGATGCGGACGGCGATTCTGTACGCACTCGTGCAGCTGTTTCAGCTGCTGAAGGAGCAGGGCGCGGATACGACCCCGCTGTTCGCGCGCGAGATCGGCGATTACGGACGCATCATGGCGTCCAAGACCGCGGACGAGCTGCTTCGGTTCGCCGAAGGCAAATATATCGGCGTGCTCGAGCAGCTCGCCCGGATGCGGGCGGTCAAGCCGAACCGGGTCATCGCCGAGGCGAAGGCGATGATCGACGCGCATTATGGCGAGAATCTCAGCCTGAGGAGCATCGCGGATCGCGTGTTCCTGAATCCGAATCATCTCGGAAAGCTGTTCAAGTCCGTCACCGGCTTGTCTTTTAACGATTATCTGCTGCAGGTCCGCATGGAGCACGCCAAGCGCATGCTGCGCGAGACGGACCTCAAGGTTTACGAGATCGCGTCAAGCGTCGGTTATACCGAATTGGATTGGTTTTACAAGCGCTTCAAAGCCTTCACCGGGGTAAGCGCTGGCGAATATCGGGCGGGCGCGGGATGACTGTCGTCCCCGCCCCCGAAAAGAGGCGAAAACATGGATGAACTTCGAGAATGGCGGGCCGGCTGGATCTGGCCCGAGTCGCTGCGCCGGGAGCCGGAAGGCGGCGTAAATCAGCAGCGGGCGTTGTTTCGCCGCGTGTTCGAGGTGCGGAAGGAGGACGGGGCAAGGCTCAAGCTGGACGTGTCGGCGGACAGCAAATACCGCCTTTACTTGAACGGCAAGCTGATCGCGAGAGGTCCGGTCAAAGGCGACGCTTGGGCGCAATATTACGATACCCTCGACGTCGGCGACCAGCTCGTTCCGGGCGCCAACGTGCTCGCGGCGGAGGTCGTTCATTATCCCCGCTTGGCCAGCTTGCCGGGCGCGGAGGTCGGACCGGCCTCCGAATGGCGGGCGGACTGCGGCGGTCTGTGGATTCAAGGCGCGCTCGAGGACGATGCGGGCGGGGAATTGACGAGGCTCGATACAGACGAGCAGTGGACGGCGCTGCCGCTGCGGGCCGTCCGAATCGGGCCGGAGTCGGGGACGCTGTTCGTCGGCGGCACGGAGGAAGCGCGAGGCGATATGATTCCGTCCGGCTGGCGGAAGGCCGGCTTCGACGACGCGTCGTGGGAGCGGCCGGCGGTGACGGAGCCGCTCGACCGGCTGTACGGTCAGGTTAGCCCTTGGCAGCTGGCCGCGAATCCGATTCCGCGGATGCGAGAGACGCCGCGCGCGTTCGCGCGCGTCATGAGAAGCGAAGGCTTGCTTCTTGCAGGGGGCGGCGCATCCGGTGAGGGCGCTTCCGTAGAGGCGGCAGCAGGTGCGTTGCCGTTTCCTCTGGTGCTGGCGCCGGGGCAATCCGCCTGGACCGAGCTCGACGCCGGGCTTCTGACGACCGGCTACGTTCGGCTGTCCGTCGCCGGCGGCGCGGGGGCGCGCATCTCGCTGCTGTATTCGGAAGCGTACGAATACGAGAACCCCGCCGGCCACGGCGGCAACCGCCGCGGCGTGCGCGACGATCCCGCGGGCAAGGTGCTGCGCGGCAACGAGGACGTGTACGTGCCGGGCGGCGCCGGCACGTCTGACGAGCCGGAAGTCTACGAGCCCATGGGCAGGCGGGCGTTTCGCTTCGTACGCCTGTTCGCGCAGGCCGGCGACGCGCCGCTGACGATCGCGGACCTCAGCTACTTGGAGACCGGGTTCCCCTTGGACGCCGTCTCGCAGGCGAAGACGTCCGACCCGCTGTCCGGGGATCTCTGGGACATCAGCCTGAACACGCTGCGCCGCTGCATGCAGGATACGTACGAGGACACGCCTTACTACGAGCAGATGCAGTATGTCATGGACGCCAAGTCGCAGGCGCTGTTCACTTATGCCGTCAGCGCCGACGATCGGCTGGCGCGCAAGACCATTCACGACTTTCATAGCTCGCTGACGCCTTCGGGCATGATCCAGAGCCGCTATCCGTCCGTGAACGGCCAGTTCATTCCCGGCTTCGCGCTCTATTGGGTCCTGATGGTTCACGATCACTATCGTCACTTCGGCGACTTGGCGCTCGTGCGCAGGTACCTGTCGACGGCCGACGCGATCCTGGGTTGGTTCGACCGGCGGATCGGGGACGACGGCCTCGTCGGACGCATGCCCGAAGCCCACTGGTCGTTCGTCGACTGGGTGGCCGAGTGGAACGCGACCGCCGGATCGCCGCCCGCCAAGTGGCAAGGGCCGCTCGCCGTCTACAACCTGATGTATGCGGCCGCGCTTCGCGAAGCGGCCGACTTGAATGCATGGTCGGGCCGCGGCGACACGGCGGCCGAATACCGGACGCGCGCGGAGGCGGTGCTCGCCGCCGTACGCGGGCACTGCTACGACGAGGCGGAGCAGCTGTACCGGGACGGCCCGCAAGTCGCGCAGTTCAGCCAGCATACGCAGATTTGGGCCGTGTTGGCGGACGCCGTCCAAGGCCGGGATGCCCGCGATTTGCTGGAGCGGATGCTGGCGCGGAACGACTTGCCGAAGGTGTCGTTCTCGATGGCGCACTATCTGTTCAGGGCTGCCGCGAAGACCGGGCTTTATGGACATGCCGACGCTTTCTGGCAGCCGTGGCGGGAGCAGGTCGGCCTGCATCTGACCGCTTGGGTGGAGGATCCCGTGCAGCAGCGCAGCGATTGCCACGGGTGGGGCGCGCTGCCGCTGTACGAATACATCGCAGAGACGCTCGGCGTTCAGCCGGAGGAGCCAGGCTATCGGACCGTCAGGATCGCGCCGCGCGTCGGCGGGCTGACTTGGGCGAGCGGCGAGGCCAAGACGCCTGCGGGTCTCGTTACAGTGTCGTGGAAACGGAATGAAACGAACGACGGAACGAAGTTCGTGCTGAACGGCGAGGCGCCGGAGGGCGTCCCGGTCGTGGTCGTGCTGCCCGACGGCACCCGGCACGTCCCGGCAGGATCGATTTTCGCATACGAATGCAGCATGGAGGAGGAAGCGACGGCATGAAGCTGGCGACGGCGTATTATCCCGACTATCATCCGCAGGCGGAATGGAGCAGGGACTTCCGGCTGATGCGGGAAGCGGGCATCGAATGCATCCGCATCGCGGAGTTCGCTTGGGCGAAAATGGAGCCGGAGGAGGGCGTCTACGATTGGGAGTGGCTGGACGACAGCATCCGCGCGGCGGAGGCGCACGGCTTGTCGGTCATACTGTGCACGCCGACCGCGACGCCTCCGATCTGGCTCACCGAGCGATATCCCGACGTGCTGCCGGTCGGCAAGAACGGCCGGACGATCGTCCACGGAGCCAGGCAGCAGCGGTGCTACAGCTCGGATCATTATAAGCATTATTCGCTGCGGATCGTGGAAGAGATGGGCAAGCGCTACGGCGCCGATCCGGCCGTCATCGGCTGGCAGATCGACAACGAGTTCGGCGGCGAGACGAAGTACGATTACGGCGACGTATCCAAAAAGGGATTCCAGGCGTATCTAGAAGCGGAGTTCGGGGACATAAACGCCCTCAACGAGCGCTGGGGAACCGCGTTCTGGTCGCAAACGTACCGGCGCTTCGATCAGATCCAACTGCCTGCGCCGATCGACTGCGACGTCATGATGTGGCCGCATCCGAGCCTGGAGCTGGCGTTCCGCCGGTTTTCCTCCAAGGTCATGACGGACTTTCACCGCAGCCAGGTCGAGACGCTTCGCCGGTATACGAAGGCGCCGATCACGACGAACGCCTTCATGTTCAATTGGGGCGACAACGTGGACTGGGCGAAGCTGTTCGATTGCAGCGACGTCGTCGGCATCGATATATACAGCAGCGACGAAGCGGAGATCGCCTTCTACGCGGACGCCTGCAGGTCGCTGCTGAACCGTCCGTTCTGGGTGATGGAATACGGCACGGGAAGCGCCGCGCTGCCGGCCGAGATGGACTTGATGCGATCGCGGGGCTGCGAATGGTTCAGCCTGTTCAAGTTCCGCGTGTTCCCGTGGGGGCAGGAGCAAGAAACGGCCAAAGGCGCGATGCTCGCCGTCACCGGCGACCCGCTGCCGGGCTACGGCGCGGTCAAGCGCTGGGCGGACGTCCGAGACGTCTCGCCGCCGCCGCCGCGGGCGCAAGATTCGGGTATCGGCGTCTACTACGACTTCGAGTGCGCCTGGACGTATGAGATCTCGAAGGCCGACCCGGTCGACTATTTCAAGTACGTTCACCGGACCGTATACGCCGGCGTTTACAGCAAAACGTCGACCGTTAGCGTCTTATTCGAGCCTGCCGCCGTCTCAGGCGTCCGCACGCTGCTGCTGCCGCTGCAAATTCTTCACGACGACGCGCTGGAGGAGGCGTTGATCGCTTTCGTCCAGGGCGGCGGTCACTTGGTGGCCACCTCCGACCTTTTCCGGCGCAACCGCGACAACGTCTACTTGAGCCGGGTGCCCGCGATTTTCCGGGAAGTGCTTGGCTGGCAAGACAGCCGCTTCATGGACGACGTGCCCGAGCTCATGGCTTCGCCGATTCCCGTACTGGCGGAGCGCGCTTACGGCCGGGGACGAATGACGATTGTCAGAAGGGATCTTGACCTCGAAGGTTGGGCGTCACTGGCGAAAGCGGGCGTCCAAGCTTGATTATGGATTGACAATTTATTACCGGGCTGTCTATAATATGAACCATCAAAGAAGAGGAGGCTGATGTAATATGTCCAACGTAGCGCTGATTGTGCTGTCGTCCGTCGCGTATGCATCGGTCCCGAACGGAGCCGGCTTGGGAGACTAAGCCTTGATTTCGGCCATCATGGCCGGCTGCCGCGGAGACCGACCGGTCCCCGCGGTTTTTTGTTGTGCACGGAAACGCTCCCCGCTCGCACGGTCGCCTTAGACTGCAACGGGCAGACTGGGTAGGCACGACGATTGTCGTCGCGCTTTGCCTTGCCTTCAGGGAGAGAGTCCGTCCGGCCGCAGGGGGACCTGGGGCTTTTTGTGTTTTTTGATCGTTTACTTTTTGGCCGAAATTCAAATTAAACGACTAAGGGGTTATCCAACGAATGAACGAATATGCAAAAACCGCTTGGCCGGAAATGGAGATTTACGGCTGGGACGAAGCGCGGGACAAGGAATATGCGGCGCTGCCGCCGACGGGCAAAAAACTCGCCCCGGCTCGCGTCGTCGCGCAGTTCAGCCATCAGTACCGCATCGCTGCGCCTTGGGGAGACAGACTCGCCGAGGTGTCCGGCAAATTCGCTTTTACCGCGGCGACGCCGGGGGATTATCCCGCTGTCGGGGACTGGGTCGCCGCGGAGCTGCCAGACGGCGACTCGCACGCGGTCATTCATGCGCTGCTGCCGAGACGGACGTCGATCGTGCGCCGGGCGGCGGGCAGCCGTCCGGACGAGCAGATCATCGGCGCGAATATCGATACGGTGTTTATCGTCGTCTCGCTGAACGAGGATTGGAATCTGCGCCGCATCGAACGCTATCTGATCGCCGTGCGCGATGGAGGCGCGAGGCCCGTGCTGCTGCTGACGAAGGCCGACCTGTGCGAGGAGCCGGACCGGTATGTCCGGGAAGCGAAGGCGATCGCGCCGGAGGTGCCGGTCTTCCCGGTCAGCGCGCTGCTGGACGAGGGGCGCGAAGCGCTGGCTCCGTATTTGGCACGGGGCACGACGGTAGGCGCGACGGGCTCGTCGGGCGTAGGCAAGTCTACGCTGCTTAACTGGCTTGCCGGCGAAAGCCGTCAAGCCGTGCAAGGCATCCGCGAGGACGACGCCCGAGGCCGCCATACGACGACGCACCGCGAGTTGTTCGTGCTGCCGACGGGCGCTGTATGGCTCGACACGCCCGGCATGCGGGAGCTGCAGCTATGGGAATCGGACGACGGCTGGCAGGCGACGTTCTCGGATATCGAAGCGCTGGCGGCGTCATGCCGGTTCCGGGATTGCAGGCACGAGGCCGAGCAAGGCTGCGCCGTTCGGGAGGCGCTTGACGGCGGCGAGCTCGATCCGGCGCGCTACGCGAACTACCGCAAGACCGAGCGTGAGCTTGCGCGTCTTGCGCAGAAGGAGCAGCGCGCGGGCAAGCGTCACGCGAAGGAGGCGGCGGCGCGAGGCGCTAAGTCGGCGGCTGGCGGCATGAAGCAAAAACGCGTGCGACTATATGAAGACGAGGATTAAAAAACAGGCGGGCCGACGAGGCCCGCCTGTTTGCTTTACCTCCCCCAAGCCAGCATCTTGCGTTGGAACTCCTTGGGCGAGCAATGGTTGAACCGCTTGAACATCTTGTAGAAATGCGCCATGTTCGGCATGCCGATGCGGTCGCCGACCTCGCTGACGCTGAGATCGCGGGTGAGCAGCAGCTGCTCGGCGGTCTTGATCTTGCGGAAGTTGACGTATTCGGTGAACGAGATGCCCATCGACTTTTTAAAAAACTTCACGAAGTAATAATAGCTCATATTCGCCAGCCGGCAGGCGTCCTCGACGGTGACGCGTCCGGTGATGCCGGACTCTACGTAGTCGAGCACGGGCTTGAGCCGGATGCGTTCGACGCGGTCCTGTCCCGCGAGCAGCCCCATCTTGTCGTGCCGGATCATGACGAGCAGTATTTTTTTGATCAGCAGATTGACCGCGAGCTCGTAGCCCGCTTCCTTGCGCCGCGCTTCTTCGTAGATCTCCGCGATGCAGGAGGCCGCCTCGCGCCGCGCGACGGCGTTCTCCTTGAACAGGTAGTTCATGGCGCTCAGCGGGACCTTCGTCTCGTTGAAGTACTGCAGATACGAGATCGTGCTCTGGTCGAAAAAGGCCTGGAGATCGAACTGCAGCACGAGATACTGCACCTGGGCGTCGCCGTAGCTCCGGTCGCGGTGAAGCTGCGAGCTGCCGAGCACGACGACGTCGCCTTCGCGCATGACATGCGTCTCGCCGTTCACGTCGACGTCGAGACGGCCGCTCTGGACGAGCAGCAGTTCGCATTCGGGGTGGTGATGCCAGCCGTAGAGCAGATCGGCGTGGCGCGTCGCCTGCCATACCTTGATCGAGAGCAGCGGATTCTCGTATTCGATTTTCTCCTGTCTTGCCTGCATGCCGGGTGGCCTCCCTGACCAAAATCGCATAACGACCGCGCACCATTGCACATGGGAATCCGTTAGATGAATGATATACTTGAATTGTAGTTCTATCAGCGCGAACATTCAAGGAGGACAACCTTTTGAGTCAAGTGCACGTGGGCATGATCGGCTGCGGAGGCATCGCCTTCGGCAAGCATCTGCCGTCGCTCGCCAAGATCCCCGAAGCTAAAATAACCGCATTTTTCGACGTATCCCAAGAACGGGCGCACGACGCCAAGAACAAGTTCGGCACGCCGGACGCGCGCGTCTACGACAACGTCCAAGCGCTGCTTCACGATCCCGACGTTCATGTCGTGCACGTGTGCACGCCGAACGATACGCATGCCGAGATTTCCATCGCCGCGATGGAAGCGGGCAAGCACGTGCTCTGCGAAAAGCCGATGGCGAAGACGTCCGCCGACGCCCAGCGCATGCTCGAGGTGTCCGAGCGCACCGGCCGCAAGCTGAGCATCGCCTATCAGAACCGCTATCGCGCCGACAGCCGCTGGCTGTATGCGGCCTGCCGCGGCGGCGAGCTCGGAGAGGTATATCTGGCCAAGGCCCATGCGATCCGCCGCCGCGCGGTGCCGACCTGGGGCGTATTCCTCGATCTGGAAAAGCAGGGCGGAGGCCCGCTGATCGATATCGGCACGCACGCGCTAGACCTGGCGCTGTGGATGATGGACAACTACGAGCCGCGGACCGTCCTCGGGACGACCTACCGCAAGCTCGCCGAGCAGGGCAGCCCGGCCAACGCCTGGGGCAACTGGAATCCGGAGGCGTTCACCGTCGAGGATTCGGCGTTCGCGATGATCACGATGAAAAACGGCGCGACCGTGTGGGTCGAATCGAGCTGGGCGCTCAATACCCTGGACGTGGACGAGGCCAAGGTTACGCTGCACGGCTCCAAGGCCGGCGCGGACATGAAGGGCGGCCTGCGCGTCAACGGCGAGGAGCACGGCCAGCTTTACACCAAAGAAATTCTGCTCGGCAACCAGTTCGATCCTTCGATGCCGAGCGACTCTGCCGAGCGCGAGGCGCGCGCCTGGATCGACGCGATCCTGAACGATCAAGCGCCGGTCGTCACCGCCCGCCAAGGCTACGTCGTGCAGCAGATTCTCGAAGCGATCTACGAATCCGCGAACAAGGGACAAGCGATTTCCTTCGCTTAAACCTACGTTTTAAGTCTACGTTTTAAGCATATCGTTCTACCGCGTTAGTACCCTTTTCCACCGCGTCGCCGGAAGTCATCTCCGTTTTCTCGCAAAACGGAGATGACTTCCGGCGACCGTTCCTGTAAACTAAGTTTGCTGGATAAACAAAGACAACATGGACCTCTAATTATGAAAGGTTGGGTGAAGCGCTCGTGAAATTGGGAGTATTTCTCGTATTGTTCGGCCAGCAGGACCTCGAAGCCGCGCTGGATACGGCCAAAGCCGCCGGTCTCGAAGCCGTCGAACTCGGCTGCGGCGGATTTCCCGGCACCGCGCACGTTAACGCGCGTGAAGTGCTGAATGACGAAGCCGCGATCGCGCGCATCAAGAATGCGGTCGATTCCCGCGGCATGACGATCAGCGCGCTGAGCGTGCACGGCAATCCGTTGCACCCCGATGCAAGCGTTGCCAAGTCCGATCACGAGGACTTCGTCGCTACCGTCCAACTGGCTGAAAAGCTGGGCGTCGACACCGTCATCACGTTCTCCGGCTGCCCCGGCGAATCGGAGAATTCCAAATATCCTTCCTGGGTCACCTGCCCTTGGCCGCCGGACTTCCTCACCGTGCTCGAATGGCAGTGGAACGAAATCGCGATTCCTTATTGGAAAGAGCAATCCGCGTTCTGCCGCAAGCACGGCGTGCGCGTCGCGATCGAATCCCACCCTGGCTTCCTCGTCTACAATACCGAGACCGCGCTGCGCCTTCGCCGCGAAGCCGGCGACAATATCGGCGTGAACTTCGACCCGTCTCACCTGTTCTGGCAGGGCATGGATCCGATCGAGTGCGTGAAGGCGCTCAGCGATTCGATCTTCCACGTGCACGCCAAGGACACGAAGATCGACGCCCGCAACACCGCCCTGAACGGCGTGCTCGACACGAAGCACTACGGCGACATCCTGAACCGTTCGTTCGTCTTCCGCACGGTCGGCTACGGGCATGACGACGAGTTCTGGAAGAACCTCGTCAGCACGCTGCGCCTGGTCGGCTACGACGGCGTCATCAGCATCGAGCACGAGGACGGGATCATGAGCGTAAACGAAGGCTTCA
Organism: Cohnella sp. OV330; assembly: GCF_900112065.1. Lineage (GTDB taxonomy): Bacteria > Bacillota > Bacilli > Paenibacillales > Paenibacillaceae > Cohnella. The sequence goes on along the minus strand of NZ_FOKE01000005.1, from coordinate 174,162 downwards.
CCAAAGCCGCGGGCTTCCTGAACGGCCTCATACTGAAAGAAAGCGCGGGTGAGATGTGGTGGGCGTAAACGACAAGAAGCTGAACGTCGGCATGGTGGGCTACAAGTTCATGGGCAAAGCCCACAGCCATGCGTACAAGGACGTCGGCATGTTCTTCGATCTCGAAGCGCCGGTCGTCATGAAGGCGATCTGCGGACGCGACGAGCAGGGCGTCAAGGAAGCGGCCGACAAGTTCGGTTGGGAAAGCTACGAGACCGACTGGAAAAAGCTCGTCGCGCGCGACGACATCGACTTCATCGACATCAACGCGCCGAGCGACGCCCACAAGGAGATCGCGCTCGCTGCGATCGCCGCCGGCAAGCACGTCTTCTGCGAAAAGCCGCTGGCGCTGAACCTGGCCGACGCGCGCGAAATGCTCGACGCCGCCGAAAAAGCGGGCGTCAAGCACGCCATTTGCTTTAACTACCGCTTCCTGCCGGCCGTGCAGCTGGCCAAGCAGATCATCGAAAGCGGCAAGCTTGGCGAGATCCACCATTACCGCGCGACCTACCTGCAGGACTGGCTGGTCGATCCCGAGGCACCGCTCGCATGGCGTCTCAAGAAGGAAGTGGCCGGTTCCGGTACGCATGGCGACCTGAACGCCCACAGCATCGACCTCGCCCGCTTCCTGATCGGCGAGTTCGACCGCGTCGTCGGCCACAGCCGCACGTTCGTGAAGCAGCGTCCGATTCCGTCGTCGACGTCCGGCCTGTCCGGCAAGGGCACGTCCGAGATGGGCGAAGTGACCGTAGACGACGCTACCGGCTTCCTGGCCGACTTCAAGAACGGCGCGATGGGCGTCTTCATCGCCTCCCGCTTCGCGGCAGGCCGCAAAAACCATAACACGTTCGAAATCCACGGCAGCAAGGGCACGATCCGCTGGGATCTCGAGCGTCTGAACGAGCTCGAGGTTTACTTCCGCGAGGACGAGCCCGAACTGGCCGGCTTCCGCACGATCCTGGCAACCGATCCGTCGCACAAATACGCGGCCAACTGGTGGCCGGCCGGTCATATCATCGGTTACGAGCACGGCTTCGTGCACATCGTGTACGAGTTCCTGCAACATATGGCGACCGGTTCGCCGTTCGCGCCGACCTTCCTGGACGGCGTGCGCTGCCAAGAGGTGCTCGAAGCGGTCGATCTGTCGATCGAGCGCGGCGCCTGGGTCGGCATCGAAGAAGTATAATGCAGTTTCCGGCGGTATTCCTACTATTCGCCGGCCCCAAAAATCCCTCGGCTCTTTAGAGCCGGGGGATTTTTTTGCTGGCGTGTCCCATTATCCCATCGGTTCAGGCGGGAAGGCTTCATCGATGGCCGTTAATGGTTGTCGATGACCGATAAGGGTTGTCGATGACCGTTAAGGTCGTCAACGGTCATCGATGGTCACCGATCGTCGTCGATCGATGAGACGAAATTGCGTATGTAATCCATTTTAAATAAATGGTAGTATCAGGATGTCGCATCATTCGCATTGCCGTGGAACCCGCGGCATTTTTTGCATGGAATAACACCAGAAATAGTAGGATCCACCCTGTAGACCGTTTCCAAAACATCTGATAATAGAGGATATCATGGGAAGCAAAGGGAGGTTATCCGAATGAATCATTACGCATTCCAGAAAAACGTGGCTGTCTATGACAAAGCGGATATTTTGGTCGTAGGGGGCGGTCCGGCCGGCGTGGCTGCCGCCATCGCGGCGGCAAGGCGCGGGAAAAAAGTCACGCTGCTCGAACAATCCGGACAATTGGGCGGCATGGGCACTTTGGGCAATGTCAGCGTATTTATGGGCGTCGGAAACGTGACGGGCATTTATCGCGAGATCGTGTCCGAAGTGCTGCCTGAGCAGGCGGTTCCGGACGACCATAAAGGTTCGATCTGGCCGCAGTACAGTCCGTTCCGGCTGCGGCACTATTTGAACGAGAAGCTGGAAAAGGAAGGCGTGCAGGTGTTGTTCCACGTCAGCTGCGCGGGAACCGTCACCGAGAAGGGGCAGGTCAAGGCGGTCATCGCGAATTCGCGCGAAGGGCTGCTGGCGTTTGAAGCGGACGTGTTCATCGACTGCACGGGAGACGGGCGCGTAGCCATCGAAGCGGGGGCCGACTACACGTCGGGCCGCGAAGCCGACGGACTGACACAGCCCATGACGATGATGTTCATGATGCAAAATACCGGTCAGCCCGTCAAACGGCAACTGCCGGAGGGCTGTTATCATTATGAAAACGTATCCGAATTGCCGCAAGGAAGACTGCTCCATTGGGAGCAAAGCGAACCGGGCAATCTGCTCGTCAACATGACCCGCGTGAGGGGAAACGGAGCCAAAGTCAAAGACGTCAGCTATGCGGAAAAGGAATCGCTGCGGCAAGCGTTCTCCGTCGCCGACTATTTGCAGCGCAACGGATTCGAGAACTACGCGCTTACTCATATTCCGGGTCAGGTCGGCGTCCGGGAGACGAATCAGATCGTCGGTCATTACACGCTGACCGAGGACGATATTCTCTCCAGCCGGAGATTCGACGACGTGGTGGCGCAAACCAACTACGAGATCGACATTCACAATCCGGACGGCAAGTCGGGCACCGACGAGCGGGCAGTGAAAGGTTACGACATTCCGTACCGCTGTCTGCTTCCGCAGGGCGTTCAAGGCTTGCTCGTAGCGGGGCGCTCGATATCGGCCACGCATGTGGCCATGTCTTCGATGCGGATTCAGGCGACGTGCTATGCGCTCGGCCAGGCGGCGGGCGTCGCGGCCTCGATCGCGGCGGATCGAGGAATGCCGCTGGAGCAGGTCCGTGCGGATGAGCTGCATGAAGCGCTAAGACAGCAAAACGTGATGTTTTTGAAGAACGCCGCCCAGTGATTCGGTCGCTCCATCGTCCGTGAAAAGCGCACAAACGGGTTCAAGTGCCGGAGCAGCTGCGAGGCCCGTTTGTGCTTTTTGTCGTCATAACGTTCCTTCATGTTCGGATGAGGAGGCTGGAAGGATGTATAAGTTGGTCATTATCGACGATGAGCCGGCCGTCCGGGACGGGCTTGGCAAATTCGTGGATTGGGGCGAATACGGTATCGAATTGGCCGGCACGGCTGACGACGGCGATACGGGGCTGGAACTGATCGAACGGGTGAAGCCCGACATCGTACTGACGGACGTCATGATGCCGGCGATGGACGGGATCCGTATGTCCAGGGACGTTCGCGAGCGGTTCCCCGAGACGAAGATCGTATTCATCAGCGGTCACAACGACGCGAACTATTTGCGTTCGGCCTTGCAAATTCATGCTGCCGATTATATTTTCAAGCCGGTCAAACGGACCGAGCTTCGGAAGGTCGTCGAAGGGGTCGTGCAGGACCTGCACGCCAAAGAAAAGGAGCGGCAGCTGCTCAAGGACATGCAGGTGAAATTGACTCAGAGCATGCCGCTGCTTCGCGAGAAGTTTCTGATGTCGCTGATCCAGGATGGCGTCGCAAATACAGATGAACTGCAGGAAAGGGCTGCGTTTCTCAATCTGGCGCTGCCGCTCGAGACGCCATGCCTCGTACTCGCCATAACCATTGACGATACGGAGGAAGTGTACGGCGGCCGCTCGGAGCGGGACAAGCAGCTGTTGTCTTACTCGCTCTTGAACATCGTTCAGGAGCTGATCGACCAGTTCCTGCCCGGGTATGCGTTCGAAAACAAAGTCGCCGAATACGTGGCGCTGCTGGTGCTTGACGATCGGCTGCAAGACCCGGAGGATACGCTGCTCTCGCTGGCAAAGGCGATCCGGGACAATCTGCAGCGATGGCTGAAGATCAGCGTGACGATCGGCATCGGCGGGCGCGCCGAGCACATCGGCTTGCTGCCGGCGTCCTACAGGCATGCCCGCGAAGCGGCGGACCAGAAATGGTATATGGGCAAAAACCAGGTGATCACCATGGACAGTTTGGAGAGCGGTACCGCAGGCCCGATCCGGTTCGATTCCCGCCAGAGCGAGCGGCTGCTGTCCAGCCTGAAGTCGGGAGAGAAACACCGATTGGAGACGGAACTGGACGGCATCTTCGAATCGCTGGCGCCGGTCCGCAAGGAAGGCATCAAATTCGTCAGGCACGCAGGGCTGCAAATGATCGCGCTCGCCGGCAGGCTGCTGCTTGAACTTAACCTGCTTACCCGCGAAAAGGAAGAGCAGGAGGCCCGGGCATTGGACCGTCTCATAAAGCTGGAGACGATGGCGGAGCTAAGGGGATTTGTAAGCGATTACTTATGCGGCATCTGCTGCTGGATTCAGGAGAAGCGGAGCGGGCGGTCGAGCAACGTCATCGAGCATACGCAGAAATACATAGCCGAGAATTATGCCAAAAACTTATCGATCGCGGAGATCGCGGCCAGCGTCTACCTCAGCCAAACGTATGTGAGCCTTTTGTTTAAGCAGGAGACCGGAGAGACGATTTACGAATATTTGATGAAAGTCCGCATCGAGAAAGCGAAGGAGCTGCTGCGCGATCCCCGCATCAAGTTTTACGAAGTGTGCGAGCAGGTCGGTTATACGGATCCGAGCCACTTCGGCAAGCTGTTCAAAAAGATGACCGGCCTTACGTTAAGCGCCTACAGGGATCAGCAATAGAAGAGGAACGGGGTTCCATGCAAAAGGAGTCGATCCGGTGAAAAGCGTCCTGCGAAAAAGAAGGAGCCGCGCATTCGAGCTGTGGCAAGGCATATTGGCGGCCAGAAGATGGATGCTCGCCTACGGACTGCTGATTTTTCTGCCGGCTTGCATCATGCTGTTCGTCTATTACGAACAGTCCTCCCGGATTTTGCAGGAGGAGGTGACCCAGACCATGAAGCAGACGCTGAAGCAGGCAGGCATTAACTTGAGCTCGCGGCTCGATTACGTGCAAAATTCATCCAATTCCTTATTCATGAACCATAAGCTGTATGAAAATCTGGATCCTGCCCATCCGATCATCGAGCGCATCAATCAATCGAAGGAGCTGCGCAATTTGCTCGAGTCGGTGCAGACGGCGCCCGACATCGTCAGGGCGCGTATTTTTACCGATCCGGACAATCTGTACGGCTTCGATTTATTGAATCTTTTTCCGCTGGACAACGTGAAAGAACGCCCTTGGCGCGAAGAAGTCATGAACGCCGGGGGCAGCATCGTTTGGACGGGGGTCTACGAAGAACACTATCTGGACGCGGGACCGACACGGATTCTTTCCTGCGTCCGCATGCTGAGGCACCCGCGGAATTTCGATCGGACGCTTGGCGTGCTGATGCTGGACGTTCCCGAAAAGATGGTCGCGGACATCCTTTCCGAGCTTGATTTCCCGGCGCAAAGCCGCATCTATATCATGGATCGCAGCGGGACGATCGTTTACAGCGCGGAGCATGCCTTGGTCGGCACCAAGTCTGCGCTCGCGAGCGAGTCCGACGAAGGGATCCTCGAACGATCCGACGGCGGCGTCGATTTGTTCGGGCTGCTCGCGCCGATCAAAACCGCGGATTGGCGGCTCGTGCTGGAGGTGCCTAAGACCGGTCTGACGCACCGCGCGACCGCGTTAAGTCAATGGTCCGGCATCGCGACGATCGCGGGCATGACGGTCATGTTTTTGATTCTCGTATTCGTGCTGCTGGCGTTCGTCATTAACGGCATGAACCGCCGCATCAAGTCGGTCGTCAAGACGATCCGCACGGAAGGCGTCGAAGGGCTTGAGGAGGCGCGTACGGTCACGGGGGGCGACTTTTATTTGCTCGAGCGGGTCGTCGATCACTTGGTGCACCGGGTGAAGGATCTGATGGAGGAAGCCTATCGATCGAAAATGCTGGAACGGGAAGCCGAGCTTCGCGCGCTGCAGGCGCAGATTAACCCGCACTTCCTCTACAATACGCTGGACACGATCAACTGGCTCGCGATCTCGCGCGACGCCGACGATATCAGCCATATGATCGAAAGCCTGTCCGACTATTTCCGGCTGAGCCTGAACAAAGGGAAGGATGATGTCCGCGTAGCGGACGAACTGGAGCTTGCGAGAGTGTATCTGGAAATTCAGCAGAATCGGTTTCCTTCGACGTTCGAATTCGCGATCGAAGCGGAGCCGGAGGCGAACGCGTGCATCATTCCGAAGCTGACGCTGCAGCCCATCGTCGAAAATGCGCTCCTGCACGGCATCCGCAAGAACAAAAGCAAAACCGGGACGATTTGCATTCGCGCGCGCCTGATCGGCGACGAGCTTGTCATCGCGATCTCGGATGACGGCATCGGCATGGAGGAGGAGCTGGCTGCCGGTCTATTGTCCGAATCGCGTCCTTCGCAGCGTTCCGAAGGAGGCGGCAGCTCGTACGGGCTTTTCAACGTGAACGAGCGAATCAAGCTGATGGCCGGCTATGAATACGGACTTACGGTCCTCTCCCGTCCGGGCGAGGGCACGGTCGTGACCATTCGTCTCAGGGCGCAGCAGGAGCAACAAACATAGTAGGATACGACGTGAAAGTGTCGGATTGCCATCTACATGACGCATCGCCCTGCAGGTACAATGAAGCCATAAGTGCAGGAGGTGCTACCATGATATGAGCGAGCTTATCACCCCATTGAACGATAAGGCAGAACGGACTCGCGTTTCGCGCAAACGCGAAAGCAGACGGCGATTGGTATGGCGAAACTTCGATACCTATTTGCTGCTGGTGCCCGGCCTTCTGCTACTGCTCCTGTTCAAATACGTCCCCATGTACGGCGTCGTGATCGCATTTCAGGATTACAACATCTTCGACGGGATCTCGGCAAGCGAATGGGTGGGGCTGGAGCAGTTCCGCAAGCTCATGCATTCCTCGGAATTCATGCAAGTGTTCGCGAATACGCTGCTCATCAGTATCTACAAGATCGTGCTGCTGTTCCCGATCCCGATCCTCATCGCGCTGCTGCTGAACGAGATTCGCTTCACGGCGTTCAAGCGGACCGTCCAGACGATCATTTACATGCCCCACTTCTTGTCCTGGGTCATCATCTCCGGTCTATTCATGACCATCCTGTCTCCTTCCGACGGCTTTGTCAATTCCGTCATCCAATGGTTCGGCGGCGAACCGATCAAGTTTTTTATGGACAACAGCGTGTTCCGAAGCGTCGTCGTGTTCACGGCGGGCTGGAAGGAGATCGGGTGGAACGCCATCATCTTCATCGCCGCGCTCGCGAGCATCGAGCAGGAGCAATACGAAGCGGCTTCGATCGACGGCGCAAGCCGCCTGCGGCAGATGTGGCATATCTCGCTTCCCGGCCTATTGCCGACGATCATCCTGATGCTCATTCTGAGACTCGGCATCGTGCTGGACGCGGGTACGGAGCAGATCCTGACGATGTACAATCCTACCGTCTACGAATCCGGCGACGTCATCGGCACCTATGTCTATCGGACGGGCCTCGGCAAGATGGATTACAGCTTCAGCACCGCGGTCGGCCTCTTCAATTCGGTCGTCGGCTTCATTCTGGTCGTCTCCGGCAACTGGTTCAGCAAGAGAGTGCTGAAGCGCGGAATCTGGTAAGGGAGAGCTGACATGCACATTCATAAAAGAACGTTTGGCGACTGGGTGCTGGATATCTTCGTCTACGGCTTCATGATCGTCTTGGGACTCATAACGCTGCTGCCCGTCATTTATGTTTTTTCCAAATCCGTAAGCTCCGACTGGGCGCTCGTATCGGGCCGCGTGAACCTGCTGCCTGTCGGCTTCCAGATCGATACGCTGGTGAACGTCGTTACCTCCCACGCCTTCAGCCGGGCGTTCGTCATCTCGGTCATCGTGACGTCGGTGGGGACCCTGCTCAGCATCCTGGTGACGGCGATTACGGCCTATCCGCTGTCCAAGCGACATTTGCCGGGCATTTCCTTCATCATGGTGATGTTCATCTTCACGATGCTGTTTAACGGCGGACTCATTCCCAATTATCTGCTGATCCGCGAGCTGCATCTGATCAACAGTCTATGGTCGCTCATTTTGCCGGCGATGATCAGCGTTTTCAACATGCTGGTGATCAAGAGTTATTACGAGGGGCTTCCCGAAGCGCTTGAAGAATCGGCGCGGATCGACGGAGCGAGGTCCTATACGATCCTGTTCCGCATCATTTTGCCGCTCAGCATGCCCGTTCTCGCGACGATCGCCTTGTTCTATGCCGTCGGCTTTTGGAACGACTACTTCAGTCCGATGCTCTACATCAACGATCCTGCGCTCAAAACGCTTCAATTGCATCTGCGCGACGTCGTGATGGAGAACGATACGGCAAACGCGATCAACAAGTCAGCAGATGATCTAATGAATATGTCGCCGGAAAGCATCCGGGCCGCTACCGTAGTCGCTTCAACCGTACCGATTCTTCTCGTCTATCCGTTCCTTCAGAAGTATTTTATCAAGGGCGTATTGATCGGCTCCGTCAAAGGTTGATGCTGCATTAACGCCGGCGGAAAACACCGCCGCTTAATGATAAATCGTAAACGATACACGGGAGGTTTAAGAAAAAGATGATGAAAACGATGAACAAATGGATCGCGCTCCCTGCGGCGGTCAGCCTCATGCTTCTTTCCGCATGCGGATCGAATGGCGAGGGAGCGGGCAATGCGGAGAAAAGCGCCTCGGCGCCGTCCACCCAGTCCCCGTCGGCAAGCGAAGCCGCCAAGCCCGAATTGAAAGCGCTTATGCGTCTGGGCCCCAACTTCGAAAAAGATCCGATCGCCGCCATGCTGGAAGAGAAGACCGGCTACAAAGTCAATTACGAAGCGCTCCCGGTGGATAAGCCGGAGGACAAACTCAATCTGCTGATCGCTTCCTCCGAGCCTTACGACATCGTCTCGACGGGCGGGGATAGCAGCTCCAAAGCCATTTATGCCGACTATGCCAAAAAGGGCGCGCTGGTCGATCTGACGCCGCTCATTGAGAAATACGGGAAAAACATCAAGGCGTCGTTATCCGCAGAGACGCTGGAAATGGCCAAGGTCGACGGCAAGATCTATGCGATTCCGACGAGATCCATCGAATCCGTCGGCACGAGCCTGATGATCCGCAAGGATTGGCTGGATAAGCTGGGTCTGCAAGTGCCGACGACGCTCGACGAGCTGACGGCCGTCCTCAAAGCGTTCAAGGAAAAGGACCCCGGCGGCAACGGAGCCAAAAACATCCCGATGGCGATCAAGGGCGACGTTCCGATGGTCGACAACATCGTCGGCGCCTTCGGCATCGTTAACGATTGGAACGAAGTGGACGGCAAGCTGGTCCCCCGCGCCATGAATCCTTCGTTTAAGGACTATTTGTCGTACATGTCCGATCTTTACAAGCAAGGGCTGCTCGATCAGGAGTTCGCGATCAACAAGGACGCGACGGTGAAGGAAAAGTTCACGAACGGCAAGGCGGGCGTCATCGTGCTGCACTGGGCCGACATTCCGCAGATCGACGACGCGCTTAAGAAAAACTTCCCGGATGCCGCGTATGCGTACATTCCCGCGCTGGCAAGCAAGGACGGCCAGGCAGGCCTGGCGCAGTCATCCGGTTTCGACCGGCTGACCTTCGTGCCAAAGTCCTCCAAGCATCCGGAAGACGCGATCAAATGGATCGACGCCAAGCTGGACCCGGATACGTTCAAAAACATGGCGATCGGCCTGGAGGGCACGCACCATACGTTCAAGGACGGAAACTATTATCCGATTCTGCCGATCTTCAATGACGAGCGCGGCTCGGCCAGCAACTATTTGACCGGTATCGACGAGAAAAACTATCCGATCTATTGGCAGGCCCGCGTCCGCAAGGACGAGCGGCTCTACAAGGGCTGGGAAGCGCTGAACAAGCAGCAGAAGCCGGAAGCGTTCAAGAAAAATCCTCTGGGATTGGCGCCCTATTTGCCGGATTACTCCAAGGAAGACGCGCAGCTCGGCCAGATGGTCAACGATTATGCCGTCAAAGTGATCGTCGGCGCCGAGCAATTGGCTGGGTTCGACGCCTTCACGGACCAATATAAAAAGGCCGGCGGCCAAACGAGCTACGACGAAATCAACGCCTGGTACGCGACGGTTAAGAAATAACGCAGTGCGGCAGTCTGCTAGCTTCTCTTGGAAAGCGCAGGCTGCCGCACTTGCTGTATTTAATCCAAAAAGTAGATTACGCAAAGGGGGGATAAATGCTGAAAGTCGGGCAAGTGGATATCCATTATGGGAGGGAATAGGGATGATCGGCTTGGAATTATCGAAAAGATGGAAATCGCGCGTTGTTTTGATGCTCTTTTTTCTGATCGGTATGCTCCTGTTCAATGTTAAATCCCTCAATGCCGCTCAACCGGAAGCTTACAATTGGCAAAACGTGCGCATCGGCGGGGGCGGCTTCGTAACCGGGATCGCCATTCACCCGACCGAGCCGGATCTCGTTTATATCCGCACCGACGTCGGCGGCGCTTTGCGCTGGGACTCGGCCAATCAGAAGTGGATTCCGCTTTTGAATGCGGTTCCACGCGAGAAATACAACTATTACGGCGTTGACAGCATCGCCCTCGATCCGTCGAACCCGGAAGTGGTGTACATCGCGGCGGGCAAGTACAACTATGTCGGCGCGCCGGCGGATATTCTGAAATCGACGGACCGGGGAGCCACGTGGAACCCGACCGGCTTCACTCCCAGACATTATGGCAACGGGTCGGGCCGGGATTTGGGCGAGCGGCTTGCCGTGGATCCGAACGACGGTCAAATCATCTACATGGGAACCCGGTACGACGGGCTTTGGAAAAGCACGTCCGGCGCGAGCAACGGCTCCTGGCAGCAGGTAACGAGCTTCCCGACCATGGGCGCCGATCCGACCGGACTCAACTTTGTCATGTTCGACAAGAGCACGGGGTCTCCGGGCAATCCGTCGCAGACGATCTATGTCGGCGTCAAAGGCACCGGTATCTACCGAAGCACGGACGGGGGAGCGTCTTGGACGCTGATGGCCGGAAGCCCGTTGACGCCTCGTCGGGCTGTTCTTGCCGGTGGCGGCACCCTGTACGTAACTTACGAGTCGGGCGTCGCCAAGTATGCAGGCGGCGTATGGACGGATATTACGCCGCCGTCGACAGGAAGATACAACGGCATTACGGTAGATCCCACCAATTCGAACATCGTGATGACGGCCATCGAGGATGGCTCGAACACGCCGGCGCCGATCTACCGATCGACGAACGGCGGCACGAACTGGACGCAGATCACTTTCGTCAAGCATCAGAACGTTCCTTGGTGGACGAGTAATTGGTTCGCCGCCAATACGTCCACCTTGACCATCGATCCCCATGACCCGAAGCGGGTGTGGCTGACCGACTTCTACGGCACATGGCGTACGGACGATATAACGGCAAGCCCGTCCCACTGGTATACGTACGAAGAAGGCCATGAGGAAGTGGTGACGTTCACCCTGCGCAGCACGCCGATCGGCGCGCCGCTGCTGAGCGGGCACGCGGATGTCGACGGCCTGCGCCATACGTCGCTTGCGACGTATCCGAGCACCAAATTCGGCGGACCTTCGATGGGCGATACGACTTCCATCGACTTTCAAGAGAGCAATCCGAACTTCATCGCCCGGGTAGGCTCCACGCGCTATGCCAGCTCGGGAGGCGGCGGCTACAGCACCAACAACGGGGCGACCTGGACGGCGTTCCCGAATCCGCCGGGCATCGCGGGCCGCATCGCCGTATCGGCCGGCAGCGAGACGATGGTCTGGGTACCCCAATTCGGCAGTCCGCTGTATTCGACCGATCGGGGGCTATCGTGGACGCCGGGAACGGGCGCGCCGTCCGGAACGGTACACGATTTCTGGGTCTGGTACCAGCCTCTCGCGTCCGACCGGGTCAATAACAACACGTTCTATCTGTTGGAACGAGGGACGTGGAAATTGTTCCGCAGCACGAACGGAGGGGCCTCTTGGTCGCTCGCTTCCACGATACCGGTATCGCTGAGCAAGACGCCCGCGTATTTCAGCATCAAGGCAGCACCGGGCAAGGCCGGCGAATTGTGGGCCAGCCTGGATGGGGGAGGTCTCTGGCGCTCCAGCAATGCCGGCGATACGTGGACGCAGCTGCCGAACGTGCAGCAGGCAACGCTGTTCGCATTCGGGAAAAACAAGCTCGGCTCTCCGGATCCTACCGTCTTCGTCTACGGCAAGGTGGACAGTACCGTCGGTATTTTCCGCTCCGACGACTTCGGCGCCACCTGGGCGAAGATCGACGTACTCGACCCGGCGATCGGCGACGAAGCCAATACGATGGAAGGCGACCGACAAACCTGGGGACGCGTTTATATCGGAACGAACGGCAACGGCGTTTATTACGGCGACACCCTGATGAGCGAAGGGACAGATACGGAACCGCCGACTACGCCTGCGAACCTGACGTCTCCGTCGCTTACGTCGGCGACCGTCAACCTGTCCTGGACGGCTTCGACCGACAATACCGGCGTGGCCGGATACAACATTTACAACGGAGGCACGTACGTCGGGGCCACCACGACGCCTTCGAGCACCAGCTATACCGTAAGCGGCTTAACGCCTAACACGACGTATTCGTTTACGGTGCGGGCCAAAGACGGCGCGGGCAATCTCTCGGCCGCGAGCAATGCGCTGAGCGTGACGACGGCGTCTCCGCCGGCATCGCCGACGAATCTGACGAAGACATCGGCAACGCTCACGAGTCTCAGCCTGAGCTGGAGTCCGCCGTCCAATCTGTCCGGCGTCGTCGGTTACAACCTATACGTCGGTTCCAAGCAGGTGGCCGCTACCTCGGGCACGACCTATACGCTTACGAACCTGCTGCCGGACCGCTCGTATTCGGTGACGGTTCGTTCGTTCGACGCCGCAGGCAGCACGTCTGCAGCGAGCAATACGCTTGCCGCGACGACCGCGGCAGGTCCGGGCACGCTTGCCTTCAGCGACGATTTTCAGGACGGGGTTGCGGACGGCTGGACCTCCGCGAACGGGATCTGGTCCGTCATAACGTCGGGCGGATCCAAGGTTTACAGGCAATCCTCCTGGCCGACGGTCGATTCGTTCAGCACGGTCGACGCAAGCGCGTATACCAATTACAGCGTGGAAACGAATATTAAACTTACGCAGAACGACAGCGACCTGGCAGCCGGCATTACGGCTCGCTATCAAGATCCGGGCAACTTTTACTACTTCCGGGTCAAGGCGGGCAAGCTGCAGATCGGGAAATCGGTGAACGGGGCAATCACGATTCTGACCGCGAAAAATTACATCATGACGACGAACGTCGTTTACTCGTTCACGGCGGTATTGAACAACAGCACGCTCGATTTGTACGTGAACGGGTTCAAGGAATTGTCGGTTACGGATACGAGCCTTACTTCGGGGAAAATCGGTCTGTACGCCTTTAAAACAAGCGTGGAATTCGATGATGTGAAAGTCGTCCGCGACCGCGATTTTGCGCCGCCGACGGCTCCCGGCAATTTGCGCTTGGCGTCAAAGAGCGAGACGACGGCAGACCTCGCGTGGGATGCGTCCTCGGACAATATCGGCGTCGCCCAATATGAGGTGTATCAAGGTTCGACTTTGATCGGAACCGCCGCGTCCAACGCGTATTCCGCGACCGGCCTTACGGCGAATACCGCCTATACCTTCAGCGTCAAAGCGAAGGATGCGGCAGGCAACGTGTCCGCGGCGAGCGCCGCGCTGAATCTCACGACCGATCCGTATCTGTATCAGGCGAAGAAGACGATCGCCGCCATAACCGTGAACGGAACGCTTGACGAAGCAGGCTGGTCGGCGTCCGCGTTCAAGCAAATCAAGAAGGCGATCGTCGGCACGCCGAACAATACGGCCCAATTCAGTACAGTGTGGGACAACAATTATTTGTACGTGGGCGTCAAAGTCATCGACGGCAATCTGTACAATACCGCTACGCTGCCCTATTACGACGACTCCGTCGAGGTTTATATCGACAGCAACAACAATAAAGGGACGACGTATGACAGTTATGACCAACAGTACGTAAAGGGCTGGAACGACGGCGCGCTCTGGCTGCAGCGAACGATGCCAAACGGGGTGCTGCACGCATGGGCGCCGATTCCGGGCGGATACAGCGTGGAGCTTGCGATTCCGTGGAGCTCGCTCGGCCTGACGCCGACCGCCGGCTTGACCGTCGGCTTCGACGTGGCGAACAATGACACGGACACCGGCGCCGCCCGCGAGAGCCAGCTGATGTGGGCAGGCACGAACGATAACTGGACGAATACGTCCGCCTTCGGGAGCCTCCAGCTGTCCTCCGTCTCGATCGGAGATACGCAACCGCCGACAGCGCCAGCGAATTTGACGGCGCCCTCGCACACCGACCGGACGGCGACCTTGTCCTGGACGGCTTCGACGGACAATGTCGGCGTGACCGGCTACAACGTTTATAACGGCGCCAGTTTGGTTGCATCCGTCGCTTCGACGACCTATACGGTCACCGGGCTGACGCCGGGAACCAGCTATAACTTCAGCGTGAAAGCGAAGGATGCGGAAAACAACGTATCGGCGGCGAGCAACACGGTCAGCGTCACGATGGATGCGTCCTACACGCTGCTCTCCGTGGCCAAGACGAATGCCGCCATCCAAATCGACGGCTCGCTCGGCGAAACGGCATGGGCGATCACGAAACAAGCGAGCAAAAACGTGAGCGGAACTTCTAACAACACCACGCAGTTCGGGGTACTGTGGGACGATAACTATTTGTACGTCGGGATCGCGGTCGCCGACGCCAATCTGTACAACAATTCGGCGGAGCCCTATTCCGACGATTCCGTCGAGATTTATATCGACGGAGATCATAACAAGGGCACGAGCTATGACGGCTTTGACCGGCAGTTTATCAAAGGCTGGAACGACAGCGCCCTGTTCGAGTCGCGAAGCTTCACGAACGGCGTGCAGCACGCATGGGCCGCGACGGCGGGCGGATACAGCGTGGAGATGGCGATTCCGTGGAGTTCGCTCGGCATTACGCCATCCGCCGGCATGCTTATCGGCTTCGATATCGCGAACAATGACGAGGACGACGGCAACGGCCGGCAAAGCCAAACGGTATGGGCCGGCGAGTCTACGAACTGGACGGATACGTCCGCCTTCGGGGAATTAAAGCTGTTGGCGCCGTAAGAGTACCGATATTATAATGGATCGCATCTGAGTCGATGGGATAATAGGACGAAATAAAAAGGGCCTTCTCGCTTTGGCGGGAAGGTCCTCTTTTACTTGTGTTAATCGGCGTTACAACCGGCAGCTTACTCTACGATAATTTGTCCGACCATATTGTCATGTCCGGATCCGCATTGAACCGAGCAGTTAAAATCGTAGGTGCCGGCTTTGTCGACCGTAAAGGTCGCCGTTTCGCCGTTTTTGATGTTCACGTCAAAGTCGGGGACCTCCAGGCCATGCACGCCGTCCGTGTTAGCAAGCGTCAGCTTGACCGTGTCTCCGACGTGCAGCTTGATTTCCTTTTGATCGAATTCGAAGTTTTTGGCATGCAAGGTGATCTCCTGCGTCGACCCTCCCGCGGCGCCGCCCGAAGCGGGAGCTGACGCGCTTGCCGTAGCGTCGGGACTGGAAGAAGCGTTGTTGTCGTCATTATTTTTGCCGCAAGCGCTCAGCACAAAAAAGGCCGCAAGGGCGACGAGGGCGACGAACAGATACGTTTTCTTGTTTCCTTTTTTCATAGCGTGAAAGACCTCCTAAGTATGTTTTACAGCAAAATGAAAGTCGAGGGCTGCGATGCCCCCTGCCTGTTCGCGTAAAACTTTCATACCCGTAAAGCCGGCCTCCTAATCTCCAATCATTCGACAATTCGACAAAAATCGCGCCGCCTGTCGCTTTAAAATCGCAGGAGGAGGGTAGATAGCAGTGACGCCCGCAGAAGGCTCGCCGGCAAGAAGAAGGCAGCCATGGGCATGTTTACTGAAAAAGGAGGGTTCACACAGGATGAAGAAGTCATACGCAACAGCGGGCGCGCTGCTGGCCGCAAGCTTGGCGCTCGGCGCGTGCAGCGGCGGCGATTCGAAGTCCGGCGCTTCCGCTTCCGCAAGCGCTTCCGCTTCGGCAACCGCGTCCGCAAGCGCCTCGGCGACCGCCTCCGCTAGCGCTTCGGCGACCGCGAGCCCATCGGCGCCCGCCACGGTAACGGGCACGCAGTTCGACAATTTTCCGACCTACGGCTACGACCTCGGCAACACGCGTCATGCGCCGTATACCGAGATCACCAAGGACAACGTATCGGAGCTGGGGGTCATCTGGTCCGCCGATTTTAAACAGCTCGACTCGGACGTCAAAAACGGCAATCAGTCGTACCCCGTCGTCGTCGACGGCGTCATCTACGTGACGACCGCAGGCAATCAGGTATTCGCTTTCGACGCCGTCACCGGCGGACAGATCTGGCACTGGAAGCCGCCGGCCGAGCAAGCGGCCACTTTCAGCAAAGCAGGGATCATCGCCAATCGCGGCGTCGCCGTCGGCGAAGGAAAAGTGTTCATGCTGACGATCGACAACCAGCTCGTCGCGCTGGATCAGAAGACTGGCGAACTGGTCAAGATGATCAAGCTGTCGGATACGATCGAAGGCGTGACCCTGGAAGGCGGCTACTACGAGACGACCGCGCCGGTCTACTACAAGGGCAACGTGTATATCGGCAGCAGCGGCGGCGACAACGGCGTTCGCGGCTTCGTCAACGCCTACAAAGCCGGCGATCTGACCCCGGCTTGGGACGCGCCGTTCTGGACGGTCCCGCCAAAGGGACAGGACTGGCTCGCCAACAGCAAGTTCCAGGGCGGCGGCGCGGTATGGAATCCGCCTGCGATCGACGAAGAGACCGGCATCATGTACTTCGCGGTCGGCAACCCGGCGCCCGACTTCTACGGCGCGGATCGTCCGGGCAACAACCCCTATACGGACTCGGTCGTAGCGGTAGAAGCCGCCACGGGCAAGCTGGTATGGGCGAAACAGGAGATCAGCCATGACCTCTGGGACTACGACGCCGCGGCGTCTCCGATGATCCTGAACGCGACGGTAAAAGGCCAGAAGAAAAAGATCGTCGTCGAAGGCGGCAAGTCCGGCCAGTGGTACGCCTGGGACGCGAAGACGGGAGACGTCGTCTGGGACGGCATCCCGTTCGCCAAGATTCAGCATCCGAAGCCGACGCCCGAGGGCGTACTCGTGTATCCGGGCGTACTCGGCGGCGAGAACTATGCGCCCGAGACCTACGATCCGGATACGAACTATGTCCTGATTCCGGGCATTGAATCGCCGTCCTTGCTCAAGTCGGCCAAGAACCAGGATGAAGCGTCCACGCCGGATTCTCCCGGGGCCGCAGCCTTCGGTACGTCGCTCGGAGAGACGCCCGCCAACGTGGAGTCTTACGGCACGATCACGGCTATGGATGTCGGCACGGGCAAGCAAGCCTACCAGGTCAAGACCAAAGACGCGATGCGCGGCGGCTTGACGAGCACCGCTTCCGGCATTGCTTTCTACGGCGAGCTGGACGGCAAGATCAACGCGCTGGACATCAAGTCGGGCAAAGTCATCTGGACGTTTCAGACTGCGGGCGACAACATTCAAGCCGCTCCGGCCGTATTCAAGGTGGACGGGAAGTCCTATATCACCTTCACGTCTGGCGGCACGAAGCCAAAGGTGTACGTGTTCGGCCTCGGCGGCGACAAGACCCAGGGCAAGGCGGGCAACGCCGATACGGGCAGCGCGCACAATGCCAACGACGACAATACGAAGAATAGCGACAACACGGACAAGAAAACCGACAACGAGGACAAATAAACGCAGTTACCGTTAGGAAACGGACGGGGTGCCTCCGGCACCCCGTTTGCGTTGGAAGAAGGGGGCGTATCGCATGAAAAGGTGGACGATCGTTCTCTCGTCCGTACTTCTGGCGGCAGCGCTGGCGGGCTGCAAGGGCAGCGAAGACGCCGGCGGCGGAGCGGCGCCCGGTGCAGCGGTCGCTACGGCATCCGTCGCGCCGAGCGCGGGCTCGGCGAACGAGACGGGTGCCGGCGCGATCCTTGCCCTCGAACGAGATTCGTTCACGCTGAAGCAGTGGAAAAACGACGGCTCGCACATGACCGCGATGAGCGGAACGCTGAAGCTAGGCGATCTACCGGTGGCCGGGGCCGTCATCCATGCGGGCGCCAGCAAGCGGGACATCGTCACGCAGGACGACGGCTCGTTCGCACTGACCGTGGACCGGAGTCTGCTGTCCGAGACGCCGGTCAAGGTCGTCGCGGTCGACCAAGCCCATGCGGGAGGCAAGCCGCTGGGTGACCAAGCCGCGAGCGCGCTGCTCAAGGCAGAAGCTTTTTACAGCGTCTATTATCCGATCGAGATTACGCGGGCGGATGACGCGCCTGGCAAGGAAGGCGAGGTCGAGGTACATGCGCGGATCGTGTCCGACCCGGGCGACGTCGTCACGTTTTTCCAAGTGGACAAATACCGGATCGGCGGCACGGTGAAGGACGCGGACGGAGCGCCCGTGAAGGATGCCGTCGTGTGGATCGACAGGGACGAGGGAGAAGGATTCGGCAAGTCGACGCCGACGGACGCCGAAGGCCGGTATGAGCTCTATTACTTGCCCGAGCAGGAAGAGGGCACGAATCTGAGCGTCACGATCGGCACGACGCGTTATACCCTGCCGGAGAACCGGGTGTTCCATATCCCGGAGGAGACCAGCGTGCAGATCAATATTACGCTCCCTTCCGAAGGCACGGTCATCGACGACAAGCCGCCGACGCTCGTCAGCGTCACTTCGCCCGGCGCGATGTATACGGGCGTGCTGGCGGGGCTTCGCGTACCGAAGGGGACAAGCTATACCGTCACGATACCGGACCAAGAGGGACGCTTCGTTCTGACTTTACGCAAGTCGGTATGGGATATGAAGCCGCGCTTCTTCGAGACGAAACTGACCCGTTTCGTAGAGGACCGGCAGTTGAGCTGGGGAGACTCGCTTCCTTCCGGATTTTTGCAGGCGGAAGCGGGCGACCCTTCGGTTGAAGCCGGCGGGGCGGAGATGGATTAAATGGTCCGCTTTATTTCGCCGACGCGCTTGTCGACGGGTTCCGTCTCACAATGATCCCCTCTGGCTATGCCCGACGGAGATGTGGTATAGTACCTACCGTACAACTAAAGAATAAATCCGGGCGAGGCTGTTCTGTAAAGACGGCCGGCAGCGCCGGGAGAGGTTCGCGAACTCCCTCTATAAAAAACTATGAAAAAGCGGCGGCCCGCCATGGGCGCTGTCGTTTTTGACGTTCGGCGCGAAGCGGCTGTAGGCCCGCTTCGCGCCGTTTCTTTAGCAACGGGAATTCAGAGACCTCTCTCCTGATGCCCAACTAGGAGAGTGCAGCGATGAAACAGGAAAAAGCGGTCGTCGTATTCAGCGGCGGCCAGGACAGCACGACTTGTCTGTTTTGGGCGAAGGAAAACTTCGCGGAAGTAGAGACCGTAACCTTTAAATACGGTCAACGGCACGCGCTCGAGACGGAGATCGCAGCCGCCATCTCCGAAGAGCTTGGCGTGCGCCATCATCTGCTCGACATGTCGCTGCTGGGACAATTGGCGCCGAACGCGCTGACGCGCGGCGACATCGAGATCAAGCAGGACGAAGGCGCGCTCCCGACGACGTTCGTGGACGGGCGCAATCTGCTGTTTCTCAGCTTCGCGGCCGTGCTGGCCAAGCAGCTCGGCGCGAAGCATATCGTGACCGGCGTCTGCGAGACGGACTTCAGCGGTTACCCCGACTGCCGCGACGTGTTCGTTAAATCGCTGAACGTGACCTTGAATCTGGCGATGGACTATCCGTTCGTCATCGATACGCCGCTGATGTGGCTGAACAAAGCGCAGACGTGGGAATTGGCCGACCGGCTCGGCGCGTTCGAATTCGTCAGGGACCGCACGCTGACTTGCTACAACGGCATTCCCGCCTCCGGATGCGGAGAATGTCCGGCTTGCAAGCTGCGCGCGAACGGCTTGTCAACGTATCTTCGCGAAGCCGGAAAGGAGGGCGCGCGCTGATGCTGCAGCAGATCTATCCGGTCGCCCCGCATCCTTACCGCTACGAGCTGAACAAGGATTTACAATTTGCCGCGGCGCACTTCGTGCCCGCCGAGTCCGCCGGCAAATGCAGTCAAGTGCACGGCCACACGTATTTCGTTAATGTGACCGTAGCCGGGGACTTGCTGGATGAAGCGGGGTTCCTCGTGAATTTCTCCGACATCAAGACGCTCATTCATACGCGTTTCGATCATACGCTGCTGAATGACGACACGGAAAGTTTTAACGCTGACGACCCGAATCGATTTCCGACGACAGAGGTCGTGGCAAAGACGATCTGCGAGCTCGTACAGCATTATTTGGACGGACGGCCGAACCATCCCGTATGCCTTCAGGTGTTCGTGCGGGAGACACCGACCAGCTATTGCGTATATCGGCCATGGCCTAAAGTGTCCAAGCGACCGGCCGGTGACGCCCGTGCTTAAGCAGGCCCCGAACGAACAGGAGAGCCGCGCGGCTCGCATTCCGGTAATGGAAGTTTTCGGCCCGACGGTTCAGGGCGAAGGCATGGTCATCGGGAGGAAAACGAAGTTCGTCCGCACCGCGGGCTGCGATTACCGGTGCAGCTGGTGCGACTCGGCCTTCACTTGGGACGGGACCGGCAAAGATGACATTCGCTTGATGAATCCGGACGATATTTTGCGAGAGCTGACTGCGCTCGACGGGTCCGCGCCGGACCATGTGACGCTGTCGGGCGGCAATCCCGCGCTGCTGCCGCAGCTTGGCGCGCTGATCGCCGCGCTCCGCGCAGCGGGGGCGGTCGTCGCCTTGGAGACGCAGGGCAGCAAATGGCAGGACTGGTTCTTGGACATCGACGAGCTGACGATATCGCCCAAGCCGCCGAGCTCCGGCATGACGACCGATTGGGCCGCGCTCGAGCGGATCGTCGCGCGCCTGGCGCAGGGCGGCCGCCATTTCAGCCTGAAGGTCGTGATTTTTGACGAGACCGACCTGGCCTACGCGGCTGACGTTCATCTGCGTTTTCCGGGCATCCCGTTTTATTTGCAGGCAGGCAACGGCCGGCTCGGCGAGCAGGACCGGGCGCAGCTGCTGCCGTATTTGCTGGCTCGCTACGAATGGCTCGTCGATCGGGTCGTCGCCGATGCCGGCTGGCGAGACGTACACGTGCTGCCCCAGCTGCACGCCTGGATCTGGGGAAACAAAAAAGGCGTATAAGGAGACAATGATCATGGCCGGAAGAAGCAAGGAAGAGCTGGCGGGCGTATCGCTCCTCGGCAACCAGGGGACCGCATACCCGAGCAACTACGCGCCAGAGGTGCTGGAATCGTTCGACAATAAGCATCCGGGCAGAGATTACTTCGTCAAGTTCAACTGTCCCGAATTCACGAGCCTGTGCCCGATGACGGGACAGCCGGACTTCGCGACGATCTATATCTCGTATATCCCGGACGCGAAGATGGTGGAGAGCAAATCGCTCAAGCTGTATTTATTCAGCTTCCGCAACCACGGAGACTTTCACGAAGACTGCATGAACATCATCATGAACGATCTCATCGAACTGATGGCGCCGCGGTATATCGAAGTATGGGGCAAGTTCACGCCGAGAGGCGGCATCTCCATCGATCCGTACTGCAACTGGGGAAAGCCCGGCACCAAGTACGAGGCGATGGCCGAGCACCGGCTGCTGAACCACGATCTGTATCCGGAAAAGGTGGACAACCGATAGGTTGAACGATTCGCCGTCATAACATACGCAAGGAGCTGTCTCGATCGTCCGCCTGGCGGACTGTCGGAGCAGCTCCTTTTGACGTTCTGAGCCAATGAATCCGCTTTTTTCGCGGACGTTCGTTAAAAAAGGGATAATTTACATTTCTCCATCCTTCTCCTAACGCCGCGTTGACAAGCCGCTGATAAACTGAGCGGGTCAAGATCAGCGGATAAGGGGTTGGGAGCATGAGTTTGCTTCTATTAGAAAAAGCGAAATCCCGGGTTGCCGAAAAGGCGCCACGCCCGAAAACGGGAGAGCGGAGCACGAAGCTCCAAGAGGCGGCGCCCGTTCGCGAGAGCGAACCGGCGGAGTTCGCCAAGCATTATCCTTCGGTCGCGCTGGCGGAGTGGATTCGTTCCTGCCCGCAGGTATCGCCGGAGCAGACTTGCGGCGAGATCGCCGAGCTGTTCCGCAGACGCCAGGAGCTCGAGTGCGTAGCCGTCGTGCGGACGACAGGCGAACCCGCGGGCATCGTCATGCGGCATCGCTTCTTTAAATTGATCGGTTCCCTCTACGGCATGCCGTTGTTCGCGGACAAGCCCGTATCCAAGCTGATGGACGTCAAGGCCATGACCGCCGAGACCGAACTGTCGCCGCAGGAGCTGATCGACCGCGCGATGTCGCGGGACGAAGAGCGAATCAACGATGCCGTGATCATGACGAGTGGCGGCGTCTTTGCCGGCGTCCTCACGGTCAGCGACATGCTGCAGCTCTCGCGGCTGCTGCGGCGAGAGCTCGCCGGACGCCAGATGGCGACCGTGCGCGGCGCCGAGAGGATGCTGCGCGACATCCGAGGCGCGGTGGACGTCCTCGCCGGCGAGGCATCGGTATCCCGCGCGGGCAGCCTGGAGATCGCGGAGCTGGCGGAGCACGGCCGGGAAGATTTGACCGAGATGCTGGGGCTGTTCCGCCTCTGGACGGAGACCGCGGAACGTCAAGCCAAGTCGGTGGACGAGCTGCTCGCCCGGGTATCGGACACGGTCGGCATCGCCAAGATGATCGCGCAGCTGGCGGACCAGTGCAACCTGCTCGCGATCAACGCGCAGATCGAAGCGGCGAGAGCCGGCGCGCACGGCCTGGGCTTTTCAGTCGTCGCCCAGGAAGTGCGCCAGCTCGCCGACGAGACGAAGTCGCAGGCCGGCCAGATTCGCGAACAGCTTAGCGGCATGGCGGCTTCGGCGGCCGCCGCGGCCGCTCACGTCCGCGAAGGGAAGGAAGGCGCGGATCGCGGACTGCTGCAAGTGCACAAGACGGAGGAGACGTTCAACCGCCTGTGGACGCAAAGCTCCGAGAACGCAAAGGGAACGGAGCATCTCGCGACGGCATCGCGCGAGGCGTCGGCCATGTCGGAGCAGATCGCCGCGCAGGTCGCCAAGCTCGCGGCGCAAATGAACGAATCCCCCGAAGAAAAATATTAACGTCCGACAATTTTTACATTGCGTTAACAATACCCGAATACAAGAATGACGAATGGCCGCTAGAATCAGAGATGTGCTTGAGAACAAACTATATAAACACAATTTGAAAGGGGCTCTATTCCTTGAAAAAATCTCTGCTCGTACTGACGACGCTCGCACTTAGCATCTCCCTTGCCGCTTGCGGAAAAAACAACAATTCCAATAATGCCGATGCTGGTGCATCGTCAGGCGCATCGTCGAGCGCTCCGGCAAGCGCCGCAGTCAGCGGCGCGTTCAGCGCAGCGGGCTCGACCGCGCTTCAACCGCTCGTCGATCAAGCTTCGAAGAAATTCATGGATCTCAACAAGGACGTCACGATCACCGTCAACGGCGGCGGCAGCGGCGCCGGACTGTCCCAAGTATCGGAAGGCACCGTGCAAATCGGCAACTCCGACGTATTCGCCGAAGAGAAGCTGAAGGATGCCGATGCAGAAAAAGCGAAAGAGCTCGTCGATCACCAAGTCGCCGTCGTATCGATCGCTGCTGTCTCTAACAAGGACGTTGGCGTAGACAACTTGACGAAGGCTCAACTGGTCGACATCTTCACCGGCAAAGTTACGAACTGGAAGGACGTTGGCGGCAAGGATGAAAAGATCGTCCTCGTCAACCGCCCGGCAAGCTCGGGTACCCGCGCTACGTTCGAAAACTTCGCCCTCGGCGCGAAGTCGGAAGACCTGCCGGACTCGATTACGGAAGACGCATCCGGCACGGTTCGCAAGCTCGTCTCCGAAACGCCCGGCGCGATCGGTTACCTGGCGCTCTCCTACCTCGACGACACGATTCAAGCGTTGAAATACGAAGGCGTAGATCCGACGGCCGAAAACGTAGCGTCCGGCACTTATCCGGTATGGGCATACGAGCACATGTATACGAAGGGCGAGCCTGAGGGCGCAGTCAAGGCATTCCTCGACTACATGCTGAGCGACGAAATTCAAGGAACCGACGTTAAGGATCTGGGCTACATCCCGGTTAGCGACATGAAGGTTACGCGCGACGTGGAAGGCAAAGTAACCAACAAATAATAAAAAACGTACGAGAATAGCCGGCAGAGGCGGACCTGAAAAGGGCGCCTCTCTTGCCACGTTAAGGAGAGGCTCGCATGAACATGACCCAAACCCGCCCAGCGGCGGATGCCATCGCGAAGGACGGACGCGGCAAATTTCCGAAGCACAAGCTTGAGGAACTCCGCGGCAGAGGTTACGTGATGTTTTGCGTGCTGCTGCTGATCGTCATCATTTTTTCGATCGTCTACTTTATCGCTTCGAGAGGCTTGACGCCGTTCGCGAGCCAGGGCGTGAGCGTCGGCGAGATGCTCGGCGGCCTGAAGTGGGCGCCGGAAGCGGACACGCCGCGTTTCGGCGCGCTGCCGTTTCTGTTCGGCTCATTCGCAACTTCGCTGCTCGCGGCCATCATCGCCGCGCCGCTCGGCATCTGCGCCGCGATCTTCATGACCGAAATGATGCCCAAAGTCGGCAAAAATATTTTACAGCCTGCCATCGAGCTGCTCGCCGGCGTCCCTTCCGTCGTCTACGGCTTCGTCGGCCTCAGCGTCATCGTGCCTTTCCTGCGGGACATCTTCCCAGGACAAGGCGTCGGCATCCTTGCGGGCGGGATCGTCCTGTCCGTCATGATCCTGCCGACGATCACGACCGTCGCGACGGACGCGCTTCGCAGCTTGCCAGCCGGACTGAAAGAAGGCTCTTACGCGCTCGGCGCCACGCGCTGGCAGACGATATCGCGGCTCGTCATTCCGACAACGCTGCCGTCGCTCATGACCGGCGTCGTGCTCGGTATCGCGCGCGCGTTCGGCGAAGCGCTCGCCGTGCAGATGGTCATCGGCAACGCGCCGCACATCCCGCACTCGCTGACGCAATCCGCCGCGACGCTGACCAGTATCATCACGCTGTCGATGGGCAACACGACGAGCGGTTCCTTGCACAACAACGCGCTGTGGAGCCTCGCGCTCATCTTGCTCATCATGACGTTCCTGTTCGTATTCGTCGTCCGGATGCTGGAGAGGAGAGTGAAGCACGCATGAAGGCCAAGTCCGTAGACCGAATCATGACCGGCGTCATCGTCGGCATCGGCTTTTTGATCATCGCGCTGCTTGCCGCGCTGCTCGGCTACCTGCTCATCCGCGGCGTCGGCCATATCAGCTGGCACTTCCTCACCTCCCCGCCCGAGTCGATCCGCGCGGGCGGCGGGATCGGACCCCAGTTGTTCAACTCGCTGTTCCTGCTCGTGCTGACGATGATCATCACGGTTCCGCTCGGCCTCGGCGCCGGCATCTACATGAGCGAGTACGCCAAGCAGAACCGGCTGACCGCGTTCATCCGCCTGATCGTCGAAGTTCTGTCTTCCTTCCCTTCGATCGTTGTCGGCTTGTTCGGACTCTTGGTCATCGTCAACCGCTTCGGCCTCGGGCTGTCGCTCATGTCCGGCGCACTCGCGCTGACGGTGTTCAACCTCCCGCTCATGGTGCGTATCACCGAGCAGGCGCTCCGCGCCGTGCCGCGCGAACAGAAGGAAGCCGGGCTCGCGCTCGGACTGTCCCGCTGGCGCACGATCACGACGGTCATGCTGCCGATCTCGCTGCCCGCCATCGTCACGGGTACGATCCTTGCTGCCGGCCGCGTATTCGGCGAAGCAGCCGCGCTGTTGTTCACGGCGGGCATGAGCTCGCCGCGCCTCGACTTCACCGACTGGAATCCGCTGCATCACACGTCGCCGCTCAATCCGTTTCGTCCGGCCGAGACGCTGGCCGTTCATATCTGGAAGATCAACAGCGAAGGTCTCGCTCCCGACGCCGCGCAGATCGCGGCAGGCGCTTCGGCAGTCCTTATCATCACCGTGCTCCTGTTCAATCTGGGAGCCAGATGGCTTGGACGCGTGCTGTACCGCAAGCTGACGGCAGGACGTTAAGACCGGCTCCGGCCGGATCACCTGGAACTTAAAGGAGGAATTCATCGTGACTATGATCGCGACCGAAAAGACGGAGGCCCGGCGCAATGCCGCCCCGACCGCCGGCGAAAAACCGGCGGGCACGCCCTCGCCGGCCGATTCCGCAAGCGAAGCCGCGCTTAACGCCGGCACGGGAACCGTCCTGCCGCCTGCACCCTCCGCGCCGCCTGCCCAGCCCGCGTCCGCGCCGAAGCAAGCCCCGTCCGTAAGCGCGGAGACGCCGAAGCCGGCGCCGTCCGAGCCCGAAGCAAGCGGGTCCGCCCTCACGCAAGCCGCGCCGCCGCCTGCTTTTTACACCAAAGACTTATCCGTCTTCTATGGCGAAAAGCAGGCGATCAAGCAGGTCAGCATGGCCTTCCCCGATCGCCAGGTCGTCGCGTTGATCGGCCCATCGGGCTGCGGCAAGTCGACGTTCCTGCGATCGCTCAACCGGATGAACGACCTGATCCCCGGCGCTTCGATCCAGGGGGAGATCTGGATCGGCGGCCATAACATCTGCGATTCGAAGACGGACGTCGTACGGCTCCGCCAGAAGATCGGGATGGTCTGGCAGCGCCCGAATCCTTTTCACAAATCGATCTACGAAAACGTCGCGTTCGGTCCGCGCTATCATGGCGTGAAGAACAAGGCAGCGCTCGATCAGCTCGTCGAAGAGTGCCTTCGCAAGACGGCGCTGTGGGACGAGGTCAAGGACCGTCTGCACCAGTCGGGCCTCGCGTTGTCGGGCGGGCAGCAGCAGCGTCTGTGCATCGCGCGCTCGATCGCCGTCAAGCCGGATATCCTGCTCATGGACGAACCGGCTTCCGCGCTTGACCCCGTGTCGACCGCCAAGGTCGAGGAGCTGATCGCCGAACTGAAGCAGGACTACACGATCGTTATCGTCACGCACAACATGCATCAAGCCGCGCGCGTGTCCGACAAGACGGCGTTTTTCTTCCTCGGCGACCTGGTCGAATACGACGATACGAACAAGATCTTCACCAACCCGACGCGCAAATCGACGGACGACTACATCTCCGGGCGCTTCGGCTGATCGTAAGCGACGGAGCGGCCGCGGGCAGCCGACAGGATGCGGTGCCGGACCGCAGGGCCCGGCCCGACGAGGAGGAGGAGCGCAAGTGATTATCGAGACCAAGAAGCTGCAGCTATACTACGGAAAGTTCCATGCGCTTAAAAACGTGGACCTGACCATTCCTGAGAAAAGCATCACTGCGTTCATCGGCCCTTCGGGCTGCGGCAAGTCGACGCTGCTGCGGACGCTCAATCGGATGAACGACACGATTCCGGGCGTGCTCATCGAAGGCGAAGTGGTCATCCAAGACCGCAATATTTACGACGGGCAGACCGAAGTCGAGTTTCTTCGGAAGCGGGTCGGCATGGTGTTCCAGCAGCCGAATCCGTTTCCCAAGACGATCTACGACAACGTCGCTTATGGCCCGCGCCTGCACGGCGTGACCAAGAAGTCCGAGCTGGACGGCGTCGTCGAAAAGAGCTTGCGTTCGGCGTCGCTATGGCACGAGGTCAAGGACGTGCTGAAAAAGTCCGCGTTGAGCCTGTCGGGCGGCCAGCAGCAGCGTCTGTGCATCGCGCGCGCGCTCGCGATCGAGCCGGACATCCTGCTCATGGACGAATCGACGTCGGCGCTCGATCCGATCTCGACGACGAAGATCGAGGAGCTCACGCGGGAGCTGAAAAAGAGTTATACGATCGTCATGGTCACGCATAACATGCACCAGGCAGCCAGAATCTCGGACCGAACGGTGTTTTTCCTGAATGGCGAAGTAGTGGAGTCCGCGGAGACGGAGCAATTGTTCCGTGCGCCGCGGGATCAAAGGACGGAGGACTATATCTCCGGCAGATTCGGTTAAACGACTTGGAAGGGGCAAACGGCCAATGACGGCGAGAAGGGAATTCGATATCGGGCTCGTGCAATTGCAGAACATGCTAGTAGAAATGGGGGACCGGGTGGAAAAAGCGCTCGGCGACGCGATGCAGGCGCTGGAGGGCTTGAACGGGCCGCTGGCGCAGCGCATCGTCAAAGCCGACCCCGAACTGAACAGGCTCGAGGAACGCATCGCCGATCTGGGGGCCAAGCTGATCGCTACGCAGCAGCCTGTGGCGAAGGATCTGCGCCGCATCCTCGTGGCGCTCAAAATCTCCTCGGACCTTGAGCGGATGGGCGATCTGTCCGTCGACATCGCCAAAGTCGCGATCCGGCTGGAAGGTCAGACGCTGATCAAGCCGCTCGTGGACCTGCCGCGCATGGCGACGCTGGCGCAAGGCATGATCGGCGAGTCGATCCGGTCCTACATCGACGAGAACGTCGATCTAGCCTATAAAATGGCCAAGGACGACGATATGATCGACGCCTTGTACTCGCAGATTCTGCGCGAGCTGTTCGAGATGGCCGGCGAGAACCAGAAGAACGTCGGACAGGCGATGAACCTGTGCTTCGTGGGACGCTACATCGAGCGGATCGCGGACCATGCGACGAACATCGGCGAGAACGTCGTTTTTCTCGTCGTCGGCACGCGTCCTGATTTGAACCAATAGGCTCGGCGAAAAAGTGCGGCGATGAAGCCGCAAGACAAGGGTTGCACTAGCAGTCATTAGTGGCTGCGGGGCAGCCCTTTGTTTTTGCGGGGCGAGGAAATGTTTGGCGGCACGCAGCGGCAGAAGGGGCATCGCCTGCTTTAGAGAAGGCGATGAGTGACATGGGGCCGCGAGAAGGGGCATCGCCTGCTGTAGAGAAGGCGTTGAGCGACATGGGGCCGCGAGAAGGGGCATCGCCTGCTGTAGAGAAGGCGTTGAGCGACATGAAGCCGCCGGAAGGAGTATCGCCTGCTGTAGAGAAGGCGATGAGCGACATGGGGCCGCGAGAAGGGGCATCGCCTGCTATAGAGAAGGCGATTAGCGACATGAAGCCGCCAGAAGGAGTATCGCTTCCTGTAGAGATGGCGTTGCAAGCGCCCATGCGCCATTAAAAAGGGTTGTTCCCATCCGCGTAAACGGAGGAAACAACCCTTTTTGCATTATTTCATCGGTATAAACATCAGCGTGATCGGCAGATTGGAGCCGAGCGCCGTCAGGTACGAGATCTCGACCGTCTCGTTGTACTGCCCGGTGCGATAGACCGGCGTCGCGACGTTCGGATTTTCAAGGATACTCGTGTTGGTGACGGGCACCTTCACGCCGTTGACGAGGAAGGCGCCGGTGTAGATGCCGCCCCGCGCGTTAAGCGAGATGAGCGTGTTCGCCTTGACCTGCAACGTCATGTGGTAGACGACGCCGAAGTTGCCCCAGTTGTTCTCGGGTTGGCCGTTCAGCTGGTCGATGCCGTCAAGCGCCGGGTCGATGCTGTGATCGCCGAACACGATGCGCTTCGCCGTATCGCCGAGCGTCTCCTGGATGACGATCTCGCGGTCCGCGCCCTGGAACGTGCCGCGGATATGCTTGCCGTCGCGCTTCATGACGCCGAGCGTCGGCAGCTTGGTCAATGGATCGTCGCCGCTCTTCACCGCGAACAGCGTGAACTTGACGTTCGTCGAAGTGCTCAAGTCCGCGTAAGCGGAGAAGGTCTGGCCTTTGGACAGCGCCTTCTGGTTCAGCTCGGGTACGATCAACTTGGTCGCGCCTGGCGCCAGCCAAGTGGTCGACGTCGATTGCGAGTCGCGGGCGTCGAGGTAGCGGATCGCCGCCATCTTGCCCGTATAAGCGCCGAATGTCTCCGGACCGGCGCTGCCCCAAGCGCCGAGATCGATGGCCGCCGATTCGGTTGTGCTCTCGTTGGTCGCCGCAAGATAGATCTTGAGCGGCTCGGAGCCGAGGTTCTGGTGGTACAGGAACAGGCGGAGGTCGCCGGACAGCGTGTCGCGGTAAAGGACGCCGGGACCGGTCAGATCCTCGGGACTGTCGGAAGCGATGAGCGCGCGGTTCGTATTATAGAACGTATAAGGCACGGTCGGAATCTTGAGAATGTTCGCGCCGACGACCGGATACTTGTCTCCGACGAGGGTGAAGCGTTCGTTGAATTCTTCCTCGGTGTACATGACGTCCGTCGAGATCGTGATCGTCTTCGAGAAGTCCGAAATGCTGCCGTGCTTGTCGGTCACGCGAAGCGAGATCGTCTGCGGGCCGGATACGAAGAAGCCTCGCTTGTTGTTCGACCATTCGGTCGACACGATCGCGTTCTCGTCGTCGTACGATTGATCCGTGATCGTGATCGGCTCGCCGATCATATACGTGTCCTTGTCGGTCGTAAACTGCGCGACCGGCGGCTGGTTCGGAGGCAGCACGGTGATCGAGACGGCGTACGGATCCAGCCAATTGCCGGCCATGTCCTGCACGCTGCGGGTGATCACGTATGTACCGGGCTCGGGAAACACGCTCAGGTTGCCGTCCCAGCTCTCGGACCAGATCTTGTTCGGATTTTTGGATAGGCTCGTGTAGGTGACCTGCGTCTCGCCTGCGTAAATGACGTCCTGGTCGACCTTGAAGTCGGCTGTCGGCGCGACGCTCCAGGTCAGGGACACCGTGCCTGGCGCGGCGGACAGCTTGGAGCCGCTCGCTTTGACCCAGTCGCGCAGCGGGACCATCAGGCTGCCTTTGTAGATATAGGTCTTGCCGGAAGACGCGACCTTCGCGCCGTTCAGCCAGTACGCGGTGCTGCCGGTCTTGAATTCGACCGCGTTGCCGTCCGTGGAGATCGTATACGACTTGGAAGCGGCGTTGTAAGTAATCTTATAGCCGAAACGGGCGGCCAACATGGATACAGGCGCATAGGTTACGCCTTTGACGATGAGCGCAGGCTGCGGCGAGGCGTACGTCGTGCCGTTGACCGACACTTGCGGCTTGTTCAAGGTCAGGGTAAGTACGTTGTCGCTGGGTCCTGCGGCCGTGGCGACGTGCGAGGCCGTGGGCGCGAGCAGCGTAACGAGGAGCGCGGCTGCGGTGAGCCATTTGATCATGCGTTGTCTTTCCAACTTCCATTTCATAGTGCTAAAGTCTCCTTTTATTTCGTAAAATCCGACGATTACGGTTGCATTCGACTCTATTCTAGACGAAAGCCGCATCCAAAAGTTGCGTAGAAATCGTGAATAAACGGCGAACAAAAGACCGTCCGTAAGGACGGCCTTCCTGTTTTGCGTCGAAAATAGCAGGAAAATAAGGGAACGGAACGTCTTTTTATGGCGTTGCGGACGTCTTCTTTTTAGGTGCCGAGGAGGTGCCGAACAGAATCCAGGCCCATCGGAAATTCCGCTGAATCGTCCAGGTGATCCCCCATGCGACCAGCAGCGCCGCGAGATATTCGCAGGCATAATAAACGTGGAATAGCATGCCGTTGCCCGGGACGGGTATGTCGCGGTAGTAGTACAGCACGGCGGGGTGGACAAAGTAAATGCCGAACGAGCAGACGCCGATATTGCCGAGCAGCCGGGCCCAAAAGGCGGCGGGACGGCGCATCATGACGTTCGCGATCAGAAACAGCGCGATGGCGGACATGATATTGAACACGAATTGCGTGTAGGTGAACACCTGTCCGTCGGCCCAGTTCTTGTGCACGAGACCCTGATAACGCAAGTAAACGTAATAAAAGCCCGATAAGAGCCACAGCGCGTAGGCGAACGGCACGGACAACCGGCGAACGGCGGGGCGGGCCGCGAACCAGGACAGGATCCGCTCATAGTGGATGGCCATCCACATGGCGACCGCGAACGCGCCGAAGTACGAGATGAACAGGCTGCCGGTACGGTGAAGAACGTCCGGCCATCCCGTTTGATGGACGATGTATTCGCGGTTTAAGTAGTAGTAGCCCCATTGGATCGCGATGCCGATCCACCAGATATGGCGGCGGACCCAGCCGCTTCGGAGTGCGAGCAGCAGGATGGGGAACAGGACATAGTACTGGATGATGACGAACATAAAGTACAAGTGGCCGTAAGCCTGTCCGGTGAGCAGCTGTCCCAGGAATTTCGGCGCCCAATCGGCGGCAGGCGCGAATTTGGCTTTCAGCAGAAAATAGAGCAGGCTGAAAATCGCGTACGGGACCACGGCGTTCCAGATGCGTTTGCGGTAAAAAGTCGCGATCGTGCCGCCGTTCAAAGGTTTGCCGACATAATTGTAGGTCAGTACGAAGCCGCTGATGAAAATAAAAGCGGGTACGGCAAAGACGGCAAATTCGTGTAGGAAAACGTATAAACCATAAAAGGAAGAAGACGTCTGCAGCTGAACTAGGGCATTGCTCGTGGAGTGAATCATGACGACGGCCAATATTGCCATCGCGCGCATCAAGTTGATTTCCGGGATGTAGCGTCTCGCTTGGGTCAACGCGAACTCTCTCCTTACGCTTCAAATATATTAGCAATATTAACACAGCCCGCGCGGGCCAGGTGCTTAAACTTTCCTTAAAGCGGCTCGGCGCCTAACGTCGCCCGGTCTCCGGCGTTTATGGTATGATTATTCTTAATGGAAGAAGAACGGATGGAGCGTGCGTAAACCGATGGCGAATAAATGGAAAACCGAGCAAGGCGAGGGCGGGCGGGACAAGCTGCTCCTCATCGACGGCAACAGTATCGTATTCCGCGCGTTTTATGCGATGCCGCCGCTGACCAACTCCGCGGGCTTGCATACGAACGCGGTGTTCGGATTCACGACGATGCTGCTCAAGGTACTCGAGGAGGAGCGTCCGACGCATCTGATCGTGGCGTTCGACGCCGGCAAGACGGTGTTCCGTCACGAGGGCTTCGCCGAATACAAAGGCGGACGGCAGAAGACGCCGCCCGAGCTGTCCGAGCAATTTCCGCTGCTCAAAGAACTGCTGGACGCATTCTCGATATATCGATACGAGATTCCCGGCTACGAGGCCGACGACATTATCGGCACCCTGACGAAGCAGGCCGAGCAGGCGGGCATCGAGGCTGTCGTCGTCTCGGGAGACAAGGATATGCTGCAGCTGGCGTCCGAGCGGACGAGCGTGCTCCTTACGCGCAAGGGCGTGAGCGAGACGGAGCGCTATACGCCCGCGGCGATCGGGGACAAGTACGGACTGACGCCGCTTCAGATCATCGACCTGAAGGGACTTATGGGCGATGCCTCGGACAATATCCCGGGCATTCCCGGGGTCGGGGAGAAGACCGCGCTCAAGCTGCTCTCGGAGTACGGCAGCGTCGAAGAAGTGCTGGCGCATGCAGGTGAGATCAAAGGCAAGCTCGGCGAGAACGTGCGGACCAACATGGACTCGGCAAAAATGAGCAAGGAGCTGGCGACGATCCTGCGAGAGATCCCGGTCGAGCGGAGCTGGGAGCAGCTCGCTTGGGAAGGCGCCGAAGAACCGACGCTTCTCGCGGCGCTGCGCAAGCTCGAGTTCAAGTCGCTCATCGAGCGGCTGGCGCTGAGCGAAGGCGAAGCGGACGCAGCTTCGGTCGCCGAAGCTGCTGCCGCCTACGAGACGGTGCGGATGACCGACGCCGCGGATTGGACCGCGCTCGCGGAGGCGCTCCCGCACGCCGATAGCTTCATCCTTGACGCGAGCGGCGACAACCCGCATCAGAGCGAAGGCATCGGCATCGCGGTCGCCGCGGGAGAGCGCGTGTACGCGCTGTCGTTCGAGGCGCTGCTGACTGCGCCCGAAGCTGCGCCGCTCAGGGCTTGGCTCGCGGACGCCGACGCGCCGAAGACCGGCTACGACCTGCACCGCGCGGAGCTCGTGCTGGCACGCCACGGCCTCGAGCTGCGCGGCCAAGCGTTCTGCTGCTCGCTCGCGGCGTATTTGCTTGACCCGACCGAAGCGGATCCTTCGCTCGTCGGACTGCTCGCGAAGGTGGGGCTCCCCGGCATCGCGTCGGACGAAGCGGCGTACGGCAAAGGCGCGAAGTTCCGCGTGCCGGCGCCGGAGACGCTGGCCGCCCATTTGGCGTCCAAAGCGGACGCGGTCCGGCGGCTAGCCTCGCGGCAGGCGGCCGAGCTCGATGAGGCGGGCATGAAGCCGCTGTTCTACGAACTCGAGCAGCCGCTCGCGATCATCCTGGCCGACATGGAAAAGCAGGGAATCGTCGTGCAGGCCGAGGCGCTCGAAGAGCTGGGCAAGGACTTCCAGGCGCGGATCGGCCAGATCGTGAGCGAGATTTACCGGATCGCAGGCTTTGAATTCAACATCGGCTCGACCAGGCAGCTGGGAGAGGTGCTGTTCGACAAGCTCGGCCTGCCCGTCGTCAAAAAGACGAAGACCGGCTATTCGACGGACGCCGAGGTGCTGGAGAAGCTGGAGCCCTACCACGAGATCGTGCGGCTCATCCTGCACTACCGCCAGCTCGCCAAGCTCCAGTCGACATATATCGAGGGCTTGCTAAAGGAAATTCGGCCGGAGGACGGCAAGATCCACACCTACTATCGTCAGACGATCGCGGCCACGGGACGGCTCAGCAGCCAGTATCCGAACCTGCAGAACATCCCGATCCGCATGGAAGAGGGCAGACAGATTCGCAAGGCGTTCGTGCCTTCCGAGCCGGACTGGCAGATTCTCGCCGCCGACTACTCGCAGATCGAGCTCCGGGTGCTGGCGCATATTTCCGGGGACGAAGGGCTGAAGGAAGCGTTCCGTCTGGAAATGGACGTTCATACGAAGACGGCGATGGACGTATTCGGCGTCAGCGCCGAGCAGGTGGACGGCAACATGCGCCGCAGCGCTAAAGCCGTCAACTTCGGCATCGTCTATGGGATCAGCGATTACGGCCTCTCCCAGAATCTTGGCATTACGCGGAAGGAAGCGGCTGCCTTTATCGAGCAGTACTTTGCTGCCTTCCCGGGCGTACGTCGCTACATGGACGACATCGTCGCGCAAGCGAAGAAGGAAGGCTACGTCAAGACGATGCTCGAGCGGCGCCGTTATCTGCCGGATATTCGCTCGTCGAACTTCAATTTGCGATCGTTCGCGGAGCGAACGGCGATGAATACGCCGATCCAAGGCACGGCCGCCGACATTATCAAGCTCGCCATGGTACGCATGGCCGAGGCGTTGAGGGATAAGGGGCTTAAGAGCCGAATGCTGCTTCAGGTGCATGACGAACTCGTATTCGAGGTGCCGCCGGAGGAGCTGGATTTGATGAAGAAGCTCGTGCCGGAAGTGATGGCTTCCGCGCTGCCGCTCGACGTGCCGCTGAAGGCGGAGGTTAGCGCCGGCGTCAACTGGTACGAGGCGAAGTAAGCGACTCGTGCCGGGTCGGCTTTTAGCGAATCGATCAGTCACCTTAGAGAAAGGATGAACGACAGATGCCGGAACTCCCGGAAGTAGAGACGGTCAGACGCACGCTGAGCGAGCTGATCGTAGGCAAGCGGATTCGATCGGTAACGGTGCGCCTGCCGCGCATCTTGCAGAAGCCGGACGATCCCGACGTGTTCGGCGCGATGCTGGAGGGACGGACGTTTACGTCCGTCGAGCGGCGGGGCAAGTTTTTGCGGCTGATCCTGGACGGACTCGTACTCGTCTCCCATTTGCGAATGGAAGGCCGGTACGGCATGTTCGCGGACGATGCGCCGCTGGACAAGCATACGCACGTTATTTTCCACTTCACGGACGGGACCGCGCTGCGGTACACGGACGTTCGGCAGTTCGGCACGATGCATCTCTTCCCTACGGGAGAGGAGCTCGTGTCGCCGCCGCTCGCGAAGCTCGGGCTCGAGCCGCTCGAAGCGGGTTTTACCGCGGAAGCGCTGATGGGCTCGCTCGGCCGCAGGAATACGAAGATCAAGCCGCTGCTCCTGAATCAGGAATGGATCGTGGGACTCGGCAATATTTATGTAGATGAGGCGCTGCATCTGGCGGGCATTCATCCGGAACGCATGGCCGGCGAGCTGAAGTCCAAGGATTGGACCAGGCTCCATGAGGCGATCGTGACCACGCTGACGGCCGCAGTCGAAGCCGGAGGCTCTTCGGTCAAGTCTTACGTCAACGGACAAGGCGAGATGGGGATGTTTCAGCATCGGCTGCGCGTATACGGCCGGACAGGCGAAGCTTGCCCTGTCTGCGGGTACCCGATCGCCAAGTCGGTCGTCGGCGGGCGCGGCACGCATGTGTGCGCGAAATGCCAAAAACCGCCGAAGGGAGCTGCTGGCCCGGCGAGCGGCGTCAGCGCGGCTGCATCGAAGCGGTACCGGGAGGGCGGCAACGCCGTAAAGCGCAGACTGGACGGCTCGGCTGCCGGCGAATCGTAACCGATTGTTCGAATTGAAGCGGGCATTCGCCCGCGCTTCTGCATAGGATGAACAGAACCGTCGATCCCTAACCGGGTTCGTCGGCATGTATTCGCCATGCAGGAGGTACGGTCATGCTCGCACATTCGGCATCCTTGTTATTTCTCGCGTTCGCGGTCAGTCTGGACGGCTTCGGTGTCGGCATTACGTACGGTCTACGCAAGATTCGCATCCCGCTCCCGTCCATCGCGATCATCGCGGCCTGCTCGGGCGCGGTTATCCTCATCTCCATGCTCGTCGGATCGCTCATCGCCGGATGGCTGTCGCCCTATGGATCCAAGGCCGTCGGCGCGGCGATACTGATCGGGATCGGGACTTGGGCTTTGATCCAATTCGCTCGAAATCGCAAAGCGGACGAAGATGGGAATGACGCGGCGAACGTGGGGACCGTAGCCGGGGAAGAGAGCCGGGTTATGGCGCTGGGCGCCAAGGACGACGGGGCTTCGGTTGCGAAGTCGGGCCTTACGGCGCAGCACCCGGCGGACGCCGAAGGCGCCGTGCCGATGCTGACGTTGGAGCTTCGCGTATTCGGTCTCATCATCCAAATCTTGCGGACGCCTTCGGTCGCCGACGTGGACCGGTCGGGCATCATTACTTCCGGAGAGGCGCTGCTGCTCGGCATCGCTTTGTCGCTGGACGCATTCGGGGCGGGCATCGGGGCTGCGCTCGTTGGATTTCCCGCGGTGCCGACCGCGATCTTGATCGCCGCGGCGAGCGGCATGTTTCTTTGGGCGGGCAT
This sequence comes from Cohnella sp. OV330, assembly GCF_900112065.1. Classification (GTDB taxonomy): domain Bacteria; phylum Bacillota; class Bacilli; order Paenibacillales; family Paenibacillaceae; genus Cohnella. The sequence goes on along the minus strand of NZ_FOKE01000005.1, from coordinate 136,933 downwards.
GCGCGTGGGGTTTTTGGCGTCGGGTATGCGATGGGTGCAGCGGCTAACCGTTTTGCCGGGAATTATTTTAATCATAATGGGTATATTCAAGCTGATGCAGGCGTCTTAAGGGGCCTGATATCGTCGTCTTGTAGTTTAATTCATGCCATTATCCCATTGACTCAGCAGAAGGGTCGGCAGCCGGTTCGTTAACCGGATCTGAGCCGAGGGGATAATGGCATGGCGGGGAATGTCGGGTTCTGACGTGCGGGACCAACGCGGAAAAGAGGCGTCCCTTTCGTATGGAGCGAAAGACGGCTGATGCAGCCGCTGCAAGGAGGTTAACAGGATGAACATCGGATTGACCGGCGGCATCGCCACCGGCAAGAGTACAGTCGCACGTATGCTGGTCGCCCGCGGGGCGGCGCTCGTCGACGCGGATCGAATTGCCCGGGAAATCGTCGAGCCCGGACAAGCCTCGCTCGCCCGGATCGCGGAGCGTTTCGGGGCAGGCGTCATCCAGGAGGACGGCACGCTCAACAGACGTCTGTTGGGGACGATCGTATTCGCCGACGCGGAAGAAAGAAAAGCTTTGGAGGCGATTACGCATCCGGCCATTCGCGAGCTGATGCGCGAGCGGATCGCCGCGCTGGAGGCGGAGCGGCCCGATCGGCTGGTGGTGGCGGACATTCCGCTGCTGTACGAGTCGGGGCTGCAGCATTTATACGAGGGCGTCATGGTCGCATACGTCCCCCGCGAAGTCCAGCGGTTGCGTCTGATCGAACGCGACGGACTGGCGCCGGAGGAAGCGGACAAGCGGATCTGCGCCCAGATGGATATTGAAAAGAAGCGGCAAATGGCCGATTACGTCATCGACAATAGCGGCACGATCGCGGATACGGAAGCGCAGTTGGATCGCTTCTGGCGGTCGCTCCATCCGGGAACGGTACCGTTATGAGCAAAAAAAGGACAAGGCCGAAGCGAAAACGCTGGTTTTTGGCGCTGTTCCTCATCGTCGTCGCGCTGCTGTTTTTTCGTTCGGAATGGCTAGGCAAGATGGTTTATCCGATTCAGTACCAGGAAGAGATTCAGTCGAATGCGGATCGGTATGCGGTGGATCCGCGTCTCATCGCGGCCGTCATCCGGGTTGAATCCAACTTCGAACCGGATGCCGTGTCTCCGAAAGGCGCGATCGGCATCATGCAGATCATGCCGGATACCGCGGAGTGGATCCTGAAACAAGAAGACTTCGGCAGCATCACGACCAAGCAAGCAGGCGAGCGGGCCGACGCCGGCATTCGCCTCGGAGCCTGGTACCTCAAGGAGCTCCTGCGACAATTCGACGGCGATCCGGTTAAGTCCCTAGCCGCATACAATGCGGGACCCGGCAAGGTGAAGCAGTGGCTGCGAGAGGGTACATGGGACGGCCGGGAGGAGTCGCTATCGGACATTCCTTACGGTGAAACCCGAAGATACGTGCAAAAAGTGCTTTTTTACCGCAAGAAATACGACGAACTGTATGACAATTGGTCTTAAGCGCGTTAAAATGGAAAAGAAGCCCTGAAGCGCGAAGCTTCAGGACTCCTTGTTATTGAATTACCTAGGTGAAGAGCATGAACTTAGAAACGGCCTGCGAGTTGTTGCTCGGCGATTTGCACCAGGCGCTTCGTGATGCTGCCACCGATCGAACCGGTGTCGCGAGTAACCATGTTCCCGTAGTAACCGTCTTGCGGGATTGCGATGCCGAGTTCTTGAGCAACTTCATATTTCAGTTGGTCAAGCGCACCGTGAGATTGAGGTACCACCAGGTTGTTGCTGTTGCTGTTGTTTCCTTGGCTCATGTTGTTCACCTCCTCGCGGTTGGTAAACGTATTATGTGCCTTATCCCCGGAATCATGTAAGGGAAGGCTTGGAAAATTAAAAAAAGTTTCTCTCGTCAAAGGAGAGCCGTCCATATATGAAATGTCCTTATTGCGACTACAACGGTACGAAGGTGCTGGACTCCCGTCCGGCCAACGACAATAAGTCGATCCGCCGGCGTCGCGAATGCGAATCCTGCAATCGCCGCTTCACGACGTTCGAGATGGTCGAAGAGACGCCGCTGATCGTCATCAAGAAAGACGGCAGCCGCGAAGAGTTCAGCCGCGAAAAGCTGCTGCGCGGCTTGCTGCGCGCTTGCGAGAAGCGCCCTGTGTCCGTCGGACAGCTCGAGATCCTCGTCTCCAACGTCGAGCGCGAGCTGCGCAACACCGCCCAGGCGGAGATCGACAGCAACATGATCGGCGAGAGCGTCATGGAGCAGCTGTACCCGGTCGACGAGGTCGCCTACGTGCGCTTCGCGTCCGTGTACCGGCAGTTCAAGGACATCAACATGTTCCTCAAAGAATTGAACGTGCTCATCAACAAGCACGGGATTTGACAATTGGACATGGGAGTTCGGTCTGAACGGCGGACAGGCTCTGCGATCTCGCGGCAGAGCCTTCTTTTGCTTCCGTGAAGCAAAGAATATATGTTTAAAATGTGGTTGACATGCCTTTTGCTCCTGTGATAAGATCATTCTTGTCGCCAACGAACGACACATGATATGGGGCCATAGCTCAGCTGGGAGAGCGCATCGCTGGCAGCGATGAGGTCAGGGGTTCGATCCCCCTTGGCTCCACCAAATGCAAACTTACAGACACGCCGATAAGGCGTGTTTTTTTGCATTTGGTGGAGCCCCGTAGGGGGCGAACCCCGGGGAGCGTTCCACGCGCAGGGAGCGAAGCGGACGAGCATGGCATCGATATCAACCGCTGCGCTCTACTTCGGCGAATTTACTTCGTGAGCAAGTTTAATCAGGATATCGTTATCCCCCTTGGCTCCACCAAACAACGACCACCTACCACGTCCAACTGGACGTGGTTTTTTGTTGTTTGTTGGAGCCCTGGAGGGAGCGTTCCACGCGCAGGGAGCCGGAGGCGGACGAGCATGGTCTCGATATCTACCGCAGCACTCTATTTCGGCGAATTGGCTTCGTCAGCAAGTTAAAGCAGGATATTGTTATCCCCCTTGGCTCCACCATACAATCGATAGTTCATGGTTGCTGTACGCCCAGCACGGGCATCATCTTTAGCGTGAAAGTCCCGCACGGAGGCGGCGAGCGCGTACCGTAGCAAAGGGCAAGTCCACTGACTCTGCTTCCAAGTCGACGAGGTAAACATTAACGCTCCGAACGCACTTAGACCCTACATATGTTACGACTTCTGATAGCTGCGACGGAAGGCGCCGGGCGTGAGCCGTTCCAGCCTCTTGAAGATCGCTCCATAATAGCTGGCGGATTCGAAGCCGACTTGAAGCGCGATATCTTGCATCCCGCGCTGCACATGGTCGAGCAGCAGTTCCTTGCTCTTGTTGATCCTTACCTGATTGACATAGCTGATGGGACGAATGCCCGTCGCGTTCTTGAACAAATGGCAAAAGTATTCCGGCGTGACGCTCAACAGCCCGGCTAGCGTCTGCAAAGTAATCTCTTCGGCATAATGCCGGTCAATATAGTCCAGGACCGGCTTTAACCGCTCATACTGCTGCCCGACGGTATCGCTGCCCTCGACGGAGACGCGCTGAATAATCTCTGTCAATAACGTATAGAGGATGGCGGAGCAGGCGTAATTGCTTAACGTTTGCGCTTGCGGCGTAAGGGCAGCTTGCAGCAGGTCTTGCATGCGAGACAGCAGGTATTCGGGCGATGCGAGCGTGAATACGCTTGTTTCTGTAATGCCGACGGTTTCGAACAAGCTCGCTGACCCGCTGCCGTCGAAGATGACCCAGTCGACTTCCCAGCTCCCCGACAAAGCATAGTATTCATGCTTCTGGCCGGGGAACAGCAGCATGCCCATGCCTTGCTTGACGATATGTTCCGTCCCGCCTAGCTTGAGCTTGCCCTCTCCGCTGCGGCATTGAATCCATTGATAATCCTGAATGCCCGTGTCTCGGCGTATGTGCTCCTGTTCATGATGCACGCCAATGCCAAGCAAATGAAAAGGGAGCAGCTTGTCTCGGCCGGATAGTACCGGGAAAGCGCGATAGGGGTGGGGGTGAGGCATTCGTTCAACGCTCCCGTTATCTTAATATTATGATATCGCCTTAATTATTTAAGATATTCGCTGCAATTAATATAGCATATAATCGCAATATATTGATGGATAAAGGAGAACGCAAGATGGCGATAAAGATCGGAATCGATTATTATCCAGAGCAATGGACGCCCGAGCTATGGGAGAAGGATGCAGCGCTTATGCACGAGACGGGCGTCGCCGTTGTTCGAATGGCTGAGTTCGCCTGGAGCCGAATGGAACCGACCGAGGGGGATTATCGGTTTGAATGGTTGGATGCGGCGATCGAAGTATTCGCCGCGCGCGGCATGGAGATCGTGTTATGCACGCCTACCAATACGCCGCCGAACTGGATGACGACCCGTTATCCGGATGTGCTGCCCATGGACGAGCAGCGTCGAATCATCCGGCCGGGCGTGCGAGGACATCGTTGCAACAACAGCTATTCCTTGAAAATGTTGGGCTCCAGATTTGTGGATGCGTTGTCACGGCGGTACGCGAAGCATCCCGCCGTCATTGGATGGCAAATCGATAACGAGATGCACTACCAGGAATGCCATTGCGATACGTGCAATCGTGCATTCGTCTCTTGGCTGCAGAAGCGTTATTCCAGTCTGGAAGCGTTGAACCGGGAGTGGGGCACGGTCGTCTGGAGCGGGGAGTACAGCAGCTGGGCAGAGATCACGACGCCGCTCGGTACCAGCAAGGTGATGAATCCTTCCTATCTTCTGGAGTACAAGCGGTTCTGCTCGGACAGCGTAGGCTATCTGCTGGGATGGCAGCTTGAAATCCTGCGAAGCAACTGTCCGGGTCAATTCGTGACGCATAACATGTGGCAATACCCGAATAGTCTGGACTATTACGAGCTTTATAAAGAGCTGGACTTCGCCGCTATCGATTATTATCCGAATGAGCTGTATCGCGATTATGGCGATCGGTTCCCACGGAACGGAGCGCTGTCGCTGGACTTGGTCCGCGGCATCAAACGCCGCAACTTCTGGGTCATGGAGCAGCTTAGCGGAGCGCAGGGCGGCTGGATGCCGATTCAGCGGACTCCTTATCCTGGACTGATCCGAGCTCGTTCCTGGCAGACCATCGCCCGCGGAGCCGATACGGTCGTCCATTTCCGCTGGCGGAGTGCTGTCGTCGGCGCCGAACAGTTCTGGCATGGGCTCATCGACCATAGCAATGTTCCCGGACGCAGATTCAGGGAATTCGCGGAGCTTGCTCGCGAGGTGAACCGGGTAGGAGAACGATTAGCCGGCTCGACCATCGTTACGCAGGTTGCGATTCTGCATTCGCATGATCAGCATACGGCGCTTTCCCTTCAGCCGCAAGCGGAGGGGGGGATGCACTATATAGACAACTTGTCCTCGATGCACAATGCATTTTTAAAAATGGGCGTCGGTACGGACGTGATTAACTGGACCGAGGCGCTCGACGGCTACAAGCTGGTCATTGTCCCTTCCCTCTTCCTGTTAAGCGAAGAAGTAGCGCAGCGGCTGGAGCGATTCGCAGCCGGGGGCGGCACGGTCGTCCTCACCAACCGGACAGGCGTGAAGAACATGAGGAATGTATGCGAGATGCTGCCTTTGCCGGGGCTGCTTGCGGAAGCGGCGGGCGTTGTCGTTAGCGAATATGATGCCATAGGCAACAGCGAGCATCGGATTCGAAACGCGGAGGGCCAGACATTCGCTGCGAAGCAATGGTGCGATCTGCTGGAACTGCAAGGAGCAGAACCGATTGCCTGGTACGACAGCGACTTTTACGAGGGCGTGCCGGCAGTTACCGTCAATAAGCTTGGTGAAGGTGAAGTGTATTATGTCGGCACTTGGCCGGAGCCATCCTATTTCTATCAGCTGTTCGAAGGCATATTGAAGGAAAAGGACTTGGCGCCCAAGTTCCGGCTGCCGGAAGGCGTCGAATTGTCGATCCGAACGAAGGGCGAGGAAAGCTTCCTGTTCTTGATCAATTTGACGAATGAGCAACGCGAGGTTACGCTAGACGTTCCCTATCGGAGCTTGCTGACGAGCGAGAGATCGGAGCAGAAGATCACGCTGCCGGCGCTGGGCGTGGATATTCTGACTTTATAAGATCAGCGGCTTGCCTTTTTACGAAGGGCTGTCTCACAAGGCGGAATATCTTGAGGGACGGCTCTTTATCGCTGTTCAACAGAGGTATGGTTGGAAGCGCGTAAAAATCGAAGTATTTTCATACTCGATATATCTAATATTCACGATAGATAACCAACGTTTGTTATATGGTCCCCTCCGGCACAGACCCGTACAATAGAGGCCAGAGGGGGGAAGCCTGGTGGGCAGACTTTATAAATACCGTTGGCAATATCTCATGATTGCGCCGGCCGTGCTGCTATTATTCCTGTTCAACTATGTCCCGATGGCGGGCATTCAGATCGCGTTTCGGGACTTTCAGATCGGCGCTTCGATTTGGAGCAGCCCGTGGGTCGGCTTCGACAACTTTGCATTCTTGCAGGAACCGCAGTTCCGGGTTGTCGTCGCCAATACGCTGTATATTTCCGTATTAAAATTCATCTTCGGATTTCCGGCGCCGATCCTGCTGGCGATTCTCATCAACGAGGTCACCCATTCGGGATTCAAGCGTTTCGTGCAATCGATCAGTTACTTGCCGCACTTTTTCTCATGGATCGTCGTGGCCTACATTCTTCAGTCCTTCTTGACGCTGGATGGAGGATTGGCCAACGACCTGATCGCAAAGGCCGGCGGCGAACCGATCTTCTTCCTGGGGTCGGAACAATGGTTCCGGCCGATGATCGTCGGAAGCGGATTATGGAAAGAGGTAGGCTGGAATACGATTCTTTATCTGGCCGCGATCACGACGATCGATCCGCAGCTCTACGAAGCGGCGAAGGTTGAAGGGGCGGGCAAGCTGGCGCAGATTCGCCATATTACGCTGCCCAGCATCATGCCGACGATTACGATCGTGCTGATCCTTAGCATTCCCAGCTTGATTTCGGTCGGGATGGACCAGATCTATCCCATGATGAACCCGGCGAATATGGCAGTTGCGGACGTATTGGATACTTACGTTCTCCGCAGCGGCTTACAGCAAGGCTACTTCGGCATGGCGACCGCCGTAGGGCTGCTGTCATCGATCCTGGCGTTGATCCTGGTGCTCACGACGAATCAGCTATCCAGGCGAATCAACGGCGAAGGGCTGTGGTGATCGGATGAGCGTCTCGCGTATCGAAAAAGTCAGCCAAGCCGTCATCATCGCCTTGCTGTCATTGCTCTGTCTCTCGGTGCTTTATCCGTTCTTCTATATGCTGGCGATCTCGCTCAATGAAGGTGCCGATGCGGCGAAGGGCGGCGTCTATCTCTGGCCGAGATCGTTCACGCTCATCAATTACGAGATCGTGCTCGGTAACGAGGTCATCCGGAATTCCTACCTCATTACGATCGGCCGGACGATCCTGGGAACCATTTCGGGACTGCTCGTCACGCTGCTCGCAGCGTACGGCTTGTCCTACCGGGCGCTGCCGCTGCGCAATGGATTGCTAACCTACGTGCTCATCACGATGCTGTTCAATGGTGGATTGGTGCCGCTCTACATTCAATTATTTAACTTGGGGCTGGTCAACAGCTTCTGGGTGTACATCATCCCGACCATGTTCTCGGCATGGAATATGTTCGTCATGCTAAAGTTCATCCAGGGCATCCCAGACGCGCTGATCGAGTCGGCAGAGCTGGATGGCGCAGGTCCGGTCCGGATTTTGTTCCAGATCGTCGTCCCGCTGTCGAAGCCGATGCTGGCCGCGCTGGGCTTGTTCACTGCGGTCGGTCACTGGAACGATTGGTTCGCGGGAGCCTTCTTCGTCACCGATCAGTCGTTGATCCCGGTGCAGACGTTCCTGCAGCAATTGCTGCAAGCCTCCGATCTGTCGGCGGTACTTGGCTCGAATACGAACCAGGAAGCGTTGGCGCGGGGATCGCAGATGCAGAATATCACGCTCATGTCGATCAAGATGGCCGTCGTTATGGTCAGCGCGTTGCCGATCTTGTGCGTCTATCCGTTTTTGCAGAAGTATTTTGTCAAAGGCGTGCTGATCGGATCGGTCAAAGGCTGATCCCCCAATCATGGGTATACGGCAATATCATATATACCGCATCATTCGGATAATCAGGGGAGGATACACCATGAAGAAGAGGAATAGGGCAACGAGCATGGCGGCCGGCATACTGTCGCTGATGCTGATGTCCACGGCATGCTCGAATTCGGGCGGTTCGTCGGATAGCAACGGCGCGAAAAATAGCGCTGCCGCTTCGAGCGAGGGCAGCGCAGCATCCGCGGGCGGGCCTTTATCTTTCGATCTATGGCTCGGCTGGACGGCGACGATCAACAACGATAGTCTTGTCCAGAAGTATTGGCGAGAGAAGGAGCCGGGCGTCGACGTGAAGCTGGAAGCGACGCAGGGCGATGCGATCACCGCATTGAACCTCCGCATGAATACGGACGGCTTCAAGGACGCCGCCGTGTTCAACCGCAGCGAGACCGTGAAGAACGCGATGAATCGCTCGGGTAAGGTCATGTCGCTGGAGCAATACTTCGACATGCCGGACAAATATCCGAATCTGGCGGCAATCCCGAAGGTCTATCTGGATCGGATGCGCGACGCGGACGGCCATATCTGGTCGATTCCGACCTGGTTCGACCAGAATCCGGATAAACCTTGGCCGGGCTGGGCTTCCACCACCTGGCTGGTTCGCACCGACATCGTCGAGAAAGCGGGCATGAAGCTGGACGACCTGTCTACGCTCGAAGGCGTGGAGACGTACCTTAAGAAGGCGGCGGAGCTGAAGGATGCTTCCGGCAAGCCGCTGAATCCGATGGGCTTCCTGATGGATCAGAACGATTCGGTGGGCTACAATGACGAGAACGCAGTGCTTAGCGCATTCGGCGTCACGACGGGCTCGGCTAGCGGCGTCATTCCCGTCGAGAAGAAGAACGGCGAATTCGTCCTTCTCTACGACGACCCGCAGTATAAAGCAGCTTATCAATGGATGAACCGAATGTACCAGCAAAAACTGATCGACCCCGAGGTCGTGACGGACAAGAAGGAACGGTACAAGGAGAAGAACAAGAACGGCCGCACGGCATTGAACGTCGGCTCCTTCTGGAATGTCGATCAGACGCTGTGGGAGACGCTCGACGGACCGACTGAGCCCGGATGGTATTACCAACCGATTCCGTTCCCGAAGGTGGAAGGTGTCAACGCGATAGGCTTCAATCAAGTGGTTAACCCTTATCCGGGCTATGATGTATACATTAACAAGAATACGAAAAATCTCGAAGCGATCTTGAAATTCATCGACTATACGCTTAAGCCAGCAGCAGAGCAGCAGCACGTCGTCAACGAAGGTCCGGCAGGATTGTACTGGGATTGGATCGACCAGCCGCTGGGCAAATGGAAGTACATCGATGAATCATACGCCGGACCGCGCAACTCGGGCGATGCTGCGCAGAAGTCGACGGTAACGCCGGAGTTGTACATGCTGTCGTCGTACAATAATGACTGGTATCCGTGGTGGAACAACGAGACGACCGTCGCCGGCGCGGCGAAAAACCAAGAATTCTCCAAAGCCATCGGCGAGATGGGCGGCGTACGTACGGCGCACGCTTACGATACCGTCGCGGCGAAGCAGGGCGGTCTGTGGGAGAAATACGGACCGGAGCTCGAGAATCTGCGCAAGGAATATCGTGCGAAGCTGATCCTGGCGAAGGACGACGCGCAATTCGAAACCGTATGGAAGTCGTTCCGCGACGCATTGGAGAAGCGCGCGCACTGGAGCGAATTGAAGCAAGAGTGGCAAGCGTCTTATCAAGCGCTTGTCGAGACGAGCGGCGAATTCTAGAGCGATCGGAGCAATCCCGGGTAAGGGGTTGCTCCCTTTGCCGTTTAAACTGCGTTCACAGGATCGGAGGTGGCAGCGTTGCTGCTGAGGTTCATCGAGAGGATTACCATCAGGATCACGAGCACGCTTCATCTTCGGGGAAAAATCTTGCTGCTATTCGGCCTCATCGTGATCATCCCGACGATCATACTCGGCATCGCCGCGGGCTATTTCGCTCTTCAGAGCGTACGAAGCAATTATATGGTCACGATTCAAGAAGCGGTTCGGCAGACGGCCCAGAATATCGAATTCCGGAAGCAGGGATATGACCTGCTGGCCGTTCGAACGGCCATGGACGGAGAGCTGGTTGCCCGCTTGACCCGCGAATACGAAGACATGTACGACCGGCTGGATACGGTCGAATACTTCGACCGTGCCTTCCTGTCTACGAGCAAGTACATGCCGGGCATCGAGAACTTTCGCATCTATCATACGAATCCGACGCTCGTCCAAGACGGCAGGCTCCTGTGGAAGCCGGAGGATCGCATGCTTGCGGGCATGTCCGAGTCGTTATGGTACGAACGGACATTGGAGTCGAAGGACATGTCCCGCTGGATCAACGTGCCGGGCAGGCCGGAGGACATTGTCATCACGCATAAAATTATAGCCGCCAGCGGTGCCGGGATCGGCATGGTCTTCCTGCAGCTCGATTACAATGCCGTGTTCGGCAGCCTGACCGAAAAGCCGTTCAACGGCGCGGGAGAGCTGTATATCTTGGATGCGGAGCACCGGGTCATCGCGGCAACGGACCGGGCCCAGATCGGTACGCCGATCGGACCATCGCCGATCCGCGATTTAGCGGAGGAGATCTCCGGCGGAGGCGGCGCGGCGAAGGACGGCAGCCAGTATTTCGTCCAGTCTATCGGATCGGGCTGGAGCGTCGCCGCCGTCATCCATCTGGATCAGTTGGAACGCCAGTCGAAGTGGATCTTGTACGGCATTATCGGGTGTATCGTTTTCTTCCTGCTCTTGTCCACGTTCATGGTCATGACGGTGATGAAGAATGTCGTATGGCGCATCCGCAAGCTGGGCAACCGAATGAGCGATATTGCGGAGGGCGAGTTCGCCGTGTCGGTCATGAACCGGGATAAGGACGAGCTCGGCGAGCTGGAGATCTTATTCAATTCGATGTCGGGGAAGCTCGGAAAGCTGGTCGTGGATATGGCGAAGGTCAAGCTGAAGGAAAGGGAGCAATCGTTTCGCGCGTTGCAGGCGCAGATCAATCCCCACTTCATCTATAACTCGCTCAGCTTGATCAGGTGGCGCGCGATGGATCTGAACGACCAGACGCAGATCACCACGATCGATGCGCTGACGACCTTCTACCGACTGGCGCTCGATAATGAGATTAACGTGACGCGAATCGAGAAGGAACTGCAGCATGTGCAGGCTTATCTGGAGATTCAACAGCTTCGATACCCCGAATTGGTGCGCATCGAATGGGATATCGACCCCGCTGCGGCAAGATTCTATACGATCAAGTTGCTCCTGCAGCCGATCGTCGAGAACTGCTACGTGCATGGTGCGATTACCAGCAAGACGGATGCTGTCATACGTATCTCGGCGAGATGCGCGGGAGATCGCATCCGGTTCCAAGTGGAGGACAACGGAGCGGGCATCCCGCCGGGGACGTTGGCATCGCTTGAACGAGGCGAGCGGACAGGTTCGGGCAACGGTTTCGGCACGGCCAACATCCGCGAGCGCCTACGGCTGTACTTTGGCAGCGAGAGCCGGTTCGCGATCGACAGCGAGCAGGGCTTCGGGACGAGAGTAACGATCGAGATTCCGGCTTGCGTCGAACGGCCGGACATTCGAAAGGAGGGGGATGCATGATACAAGCACTGGTCGTGGATGACGAGCCGATGCACGTTCAGGGGTTGATCCGCCATGTAGATTGGCAATCGCTCGGATATGCCAAGCCGCTGTCGGCCTTGTCCGGGGATGCTGCGCTCCGGATCATGCGCGAGCATCGGGTGGACGTCTTGATTACGGATGTATCCATGCCCGTCATGAACGGCATCGAGCTGGTCGCCCGATGCAAGGAAACGGATCCGGCCGTACAGGTGCTGATGGTCAGCGGCTTCAACGAGTTCGAATTCGTGCAGGAAGCGATTCACGTTGGGGCGCAGGGGTACGTGCTCAAGCCGATCAAGGTGGAGGAAGTCGAATCCAAGCTGACCGCTTTTCGCGTCGCGATCGAGAAACGGCGCCGTATCGAGGAGGAAGCGAACGTACTGCAGGAGAAAGTAACCGATAGCCTCAATGCCGTGAAAGAGCGATTCGCCCACGATCTGATACAGGGGGCGGTAGACAACGGCATGATGGAATCCTGGAGCCGGTTACTGGAATTGCCAAGCTTGACTAGCGGCATCCGCATTGCGGTGTTCGGTTACGATCGATTCATGGACGGCAGTCTGGACGCCAGAGGCCGGGTCGTTCGCGGCGTCGGTTTTCAACAAGCAGTCAGCGTAGGCCTATCGGATATCGATTCCGTCATCGTAGCCAGAATCGGCGCGGACGAAGTGCTCGTCATGCATCTGAATCCGACGCCCGAAGCCCAAGCGATGGCGGAGAAGCAGATCGCTTTCATCCAGCGCGTCATGGAGGAACAATACGGTTCTACCATCACGGTCGGCATCAGCCATAAATTCGCGGAATGGGGCGAGATGCCGCTTGCCTATAAGAGAGTGAAGTTCATGATTGCGAGGGCACGATTAATCGAAGGCGGGCAGCTGCTGTATGAGGACCGGTTCGACAAGACGGATTACCAGGACTATCGGCTCAGGGAAGAGTATATCCCCGAGATCGTTCGAATGCTGGCGGAGTCGGACGACGTAAACGAGGTGCTTGAATACGCCCGCAACGTGTTCGACATGCTGGCGACGCGGCATTCCTTCTCCTACATCCAAGCGTTCGGGATCGGTTTGATCAGCGAGCTCATGCGAAGGCAGAAACAGACGGATGCTTCTGCCTCCGAATGGAACGTATCGGTCATGCAGCGGTTGATCGACAGCAATCAGGCGTCCTCGGTCAGCGAGCTGGTGCTGGATTATATCGGTCGTTATGCCGCAGCCGAACGGACGGAGCAGGTGAACCAGCAGCATCATCTGATTCGCCGGATCAAGGCCTATATCGAGGAGCATTTGCACGAAAACGTAACGGTCAAGCATCTGGCGGAGCTGCATCTCATCAATGTCAGCTACTTAAGCGTCCTATTCAAAAAGGAGACGGGTAAGACGGTATTGGAGTTCATTCAGGAGACCCGAATGAACAAGGCGATCGAGCTGCTGCAGGATCCAACGATACGAATCTATGAAGTAGCCGAACGGGTAGGTTTCCAGACGGCGGCGTATTTCGCCTACCTGTTCAAGAAGTTTACGGGCCGGACGCCGCAGGAATACAGAGATTACCACTGGCAATGACTACTGATGCGCGAAGAAGCGCCGAAAGGTCTGGAATGACAGCATGCTGACGAGAATCGGATTGGAAGGCACTTGGGAATTGCAGTTGGATGCGAACAAGGAAGGGCTTCGTCAGCCGTTCGGCGACACGATGACGCTGCCGGGTACGACTTCGCATGCGCGAAAGGGCAAAGTAAACGAGCTAGTCGAGACAGGCGCGCTTACGGATGAATATCGATTCGAGGGCTATGCTTGGTTCTCTCGAGAGGTCGATATCCCGGAAGCGCTGGACGGCGTCGCCTGCACGTTGTATCTCGAGCGGACGCGCGCGACGACCGTGTGGGTCGACGGACGCGAGATCGGGACGCAGAATAGCCTGTGCACGCCGCATCTCCATGAACTCGGCGGGCTGACGAGCGGGAAGCGCCGGCTCACGATCCGGGTCGATAACACCGACTACCCGACGAAGGGCGGCCATATGACCTCCCGCGATACGCAGACCAATTGGAACGGCATCACCGGCCGAATCGAGCTGCAGTTCCATGGCGCAGCGTATATGCATGATGTGCAAGTGTATCCTGAACCCCAGGACAAGTCGGTGACCATACGCGCGCAAGTGATCGGGACGCAGGAAGGATCGCTGAGCGTATCGGCAACATCCGTTCATGGGGGGAGCGGGCACAGCGCAGAACCGGTGTCGTGTGCGGTGAAGGAGGGCGAGTTCGTCGCTCGCTACGAGCTGGGGGAAGACGCCAAGCTCTGGAGCGACTCGGAGCCTCATCTGTACCGGCTGACGCTTCGTCTTGCCGGCGGCGATCGACAGGAGGATACCTACGAGACCGTGTTCGGCCTGCGCGAATTCAAAGCCGATGGGGACAAGTTCGCAATCAATGGCAAGAAGACATTCCTTCGGGGCAAGCATGACGGGCTGATCTTTCCGCGGACCGGCTTCGCGCCGACGACGGTAGAGGAATGGCTCGACGTGCTCGGCACCGCCAAGTCCTACGGCATCAATCACTATCGCTTCCACACCTGCTGTCCGCCGGAAGCCGCCTTCACGGCTGCGGACATGCTCGGGATCTTTATGGAGCCGGAGCTGCCCTTCTGGGGGACGATTACCGAGGAAGGCGACGAGAAGCACAACCAGGCCGAGCAGGACTACCTGATCGAAGAGGGCTTCCGCATCCTCCGTACGTTCGGCAACCACCCGTCGTTCGTCATGATGTCGCTCGGCAACGAGCTGTGGGGCAGCAAGTCCACGCTGAATAGAATCTTGAAGGCTTACAAGGCGTACGACGACCGCCGCCTCTATACGCAGGGATCGAACAACTTCCAGTTCGTGCCGGTCATCCTCGAGGAAGAGGATTTCTTCACAGGCGTCCGCTTCTCGCGGGACCGCCTGTTCCGCGGCTCGTATGCGATGTGCGACGCGCCGCTCGGCCACGTGCAGACGGACAGGCCGGGCACGATGAAGGATTATGACGAGCAGATCGTCCCCGCCCTCAAGCCGCTTGATACGGACGAGGCAGCAACCGAAGGCGGCACGATCCAGATCCAATACGGCACCGAGGCTCGGACGGTGAAGGCGGACGCGGCAGGGGAGGAGCTGATCCCCAATCTGCCGGTCGTCTCCCATGAGATCGGACAATATGCCATGTATCCCCGGTTCGGCGAGATCGAGAAGTATACGGGGCCGCTCAAGGCGCGCAATTTCGAGACGTTCCGAGACCGCCTCGAGGCGAAGGGCATGGGCCATCTGGCGGACCGCTTCTTCGAGAGCTCGGGGCAGCTTGCGGTAGCCTGCTATAAGGAAGAGCTGGAGGCAGCCTTCCGTTCGAAGCGCTTAGCGGGCTTCCAATTGCTCGACCTCCAGGACTTCAGCGGCCAGGGGACGGCGCTCGTCGGGATCCTGGACGCGTTCATGGATTCCAAGGGGCTGATCTCTCCGGAGGAATGGAGGAGCTTCTGTTCGGATGCCGTGCTGCTCGGCCGATTCGAGAAGTACAACTACGTCGCAGGCGAGCCATTCAGCGCCGCTGTGGAACTTGCCTACTTTCGGCCCTCCCCGCTTCGCGGCGTGCAGCTGACATGGTCGCTTGCGGTAGGGCAGCGCGTCATCGCCGGCGGCCAGCTTGAAGCAGCGGCGGAGGAGGGCTTGCCTTACATCGGCTTAGGCGAGATCGCATGCGACATGCCGGACGTGACGGAGATGACGAATGTCGTCCTGACCTTGGCGATCGCGGGTACGGACATTGCGAAGTCATACGACCTGTGGATCTATCCCAAGAGTGTAGATGCGGATGCGGACCTTGCGGGCGTGCATCTGTTCCATTCGTTGTCCGCGGAGGCGCTCGCCCTGCTCGAACGCGGAGAGAACGTGCTGATCATGGCAAAGACCGACGATCTTTCCCATACGATCGAGGGTACCTATTGCACGGATTTCTGGTGCTACCCGATGTTCCGCTCGATATCGGAGAGCATGAACAAGCCCGTGCCCGTTGGCACGCTTGGCTTCTTGATCGACAATGCGCATCCGGCGTTGGCCCAATTTCCGAGCGAAGCGCACTCGACCTATCCGTGGTGGAGCATCGTGATGCGTTCGCGATCGTTCATCCTCGACGACATGCCGAGGGAGCTGCAGCCTATCGTCCAGACGATCGATAATTTCGATCGCAATCACAAGCTGGGCTTGTTGTTCGAGTGCCGCGTTCTGAACGGGAGCGCAGTCGTTTGCGCGCTAGATGCCGACGGCGCGGCACAGACGCCGGAAGGGCGGCAGTTCTTGCGCAGCCTTGCCCGGTATGTCCGATCCGAACAATGCCAGCCATCCGTTCGGCTGGAGGTAACCGAGCTAAGACGGCTGCTGGGTTAAGCGATCGGTCATATTTTTCGATTCTATAGAGCGCTATCATAATCGCGGGATCGTCCCTAAGGGCGGTCCTATTCTTTTATAGATTATTGATTCTGTCTTTGAATTCAGATCCTCTTAAAGTCTGAAAAGTGAATGCAGAGTCGGAATTGTTGCATTGTAGCGCATCATGAGGACGACTATAATAATGCGACGATTCATATGCGAGGAGCGCGTCAATATGGGGCAATCCAATCGAAAATGGCATAGATCCATCTTCTTCAGACTTATCGTCGCCTTCGCGGTCGCGATGCTACCGATTTATTTGCTTGCGGGATTTCTTTATCAGTGGGGAACATCGATGCTCAGGAACGATATCGTGGAATCTGCGGAGACGCAGTCGACCAATTATGTCAATGAGTTAGAAAATACGTTTAAACGTTTCAGTACGATGCAGTACGAAACGTTGAACGATGACATGCTCATTCGGCTAATGGGGGCCTACGACGTATTGGAGCCTTATCGAAGAATCGAACTGATCAATTCGATTCGATCAAAGTTATTTTCGATGAAGAACAGCAGCGATTTGATTGCCGACGTACGCATCTACTTGTCAGGGATCGGGATCCAGATATCGGCAGTAGATGGGTATGGCGAATTGAAACAGGATCATTTGTCGCTTAACCTTATTCGTTCGCCGTATCAGGTTATTTTCGAGCGAAACACGCTTTTAATGGTCGCCTATCCGCTTGAAAACGAATCGGCAGGAATGCCCGATCTTATCGTGGAAATCGAGCTCCGGGAAAGAGAGATTCGTCAAAACTTGCAATCTGCCCTGGGTCGCGAATATACGGGAGCGATCGATCTTCGCTTATCCGACGAGCGACATATTATCGTTGTCCAGAAGCCCGAGCTTCGCAAGTGGATAGACAGCCATGAGACGTCGCTTGAGACGGCGAACGGACACGGGACTGTGGATATCGCTGCGGAAGGAAACGATTATATTCGCGTTAGATCCGCTTTAACGGAAACAGGCGTATTCATCGATCAATACCTGTATAAGAAGTCCATGTTCCATAAGGTGACGAAGCATATTCAGTGGTTCTGGTTGTTTTTCGTCGTGGCGTTCATAGCGGTAGCGTTTTTCCTGTTTTATATCAACCGTGCGATTAACAAACCGCTCGTGAAAATCGTCCGGGCATTCCGGCATGTGGAGGAGGGGAACTTCGATTTTACGATCCGGCACGATACGGACGACGAATTCGGCTACATGTACGTACGTTACAATGAAATGCTCGTGAGATTAAAAGCTTTGATCGACGAAGTATACAATCAACAACTTCAACGTCAGAACGCGGAGCTCAAGCAATTGCAATCTCAAATCAATCCGCATTTCTTGTACAATTGCCTCTTTAGCATTACCCGATTAATCAAAATGGACAAATTCGATGAGGCCATTCGTTTTACGGATCAACTGGCTAGATATTTTAGATTTATTACGCGAAGCACGAGGGACACCGTTCCGTTGGAACAGGAGGTCGATCATGCGCGCAATTACGTGATGCTGCAGTTAACCAGGTTCTCGGATCGCGTATCGGTGTCTTTCGAGGATGTACCTGATCGTCTAAAGCCGATCGGCGTTCCCCGACTCATTTTGCAACCGTTGGTCGAGAATGCCTTCGTCCATGGTCTCGAAAACGTGGACGAAGGAGGATTGCTTCGCGTTTCATTCAGAGCCCGCCCGGAGGGTGCGATCATTTCCGTTGAAGATAACGGAGAGGATGCGGAACGCCAACTTACGCGAATGAACGAAGTCCTTCAGGAAGCGGATAATCCCCAAGAAGTCACCGCTATCCTGAATATACACCGCAGGCTTTTATTTATGTTCGGTACCGGAAGCGGGCTCCAGTTTGAAAGAAGCGAGCTTGGCGGCGTAAAAGTCAGCATGATGATCAAATGGAACGGGGGAGAGTCGATTGTACCGGATGTTAATCGTCGATGATGAAAAGCTGATCGTCGATGGCTTGTTTGAAATGCTTGTTGAACAAGAAGGCGACCGTCTCAGTTTATATAAAGCTTCCAGTGCCCGCGAAGCGCTTGACGTAATGGGCGATCGTAAAATCGACATTCTTATGTCCGATATTAAAATGCCCAAAATGACGGGGCTTGAACTCGGCGATATCGTTAGGCAAAGCTGGCCGGAATGCCGCATCATTTATTTAACGGGTTTTGACGATTTTCATTATATTCATCATGCGGTTAAAAACGGTGCGCAAAACTTTGTATTGAAGTCGGAAGGCGACGATCAAATCTTGACTTCGGTGCGTCAAGCCATAGATTACCTGGAAGCCAGAACAGAAATGAATTCATTATTGATAAAAGCAAACGACATTCGACGGCAGCAGATCGCGCACCATCGATCCATGTATTTTACGGATCTGCTGGAAGGTCAATTACCCGAAAACGAAATGACCGAGTCAGCCTTTGGAACATTAGGTTTGACGATAGATGCTTCCAAACAGATATGGCTCGTTATCGGTCGGCTCGATCCGGACGGAAATGCCATTCGAATCAAAGACAAAGACATCTTATTCGCTGCCCTCGCCTCGGTATGCGGCAGATTTTTGTCTCCGGTTATCCGGTTCGATCATGTTGTCTATACTCGGGAGTTGCTCGTTATTTTTCTTCAACCCGCGGAGGAAGCCCGCATGTCCGATGAACGGATTCGTTCGTTCGTAGAAGGGGCGTTCGAGACGATTTCACAGACGGCCGACAAGTCCACGGGACACACCTTTTCGTTTGCAATCGGGGCGAAGGCTTTGCCATTGAATGAAGTTCCCATACAATTCGCCAAGCTTCATGGACTGTTGTCCCATTTCTACGGAGAGAAGAAAATTATCGTTAACGAGCGGAATATGGCATCTCTCATGGAAGGAATCTTACAATCCGATTCGAGAGGTCAAGTTGAATTGTATCTTAAAAAAGCATCGTTGCTGGATACGTATTTAGAGACGGGTCGAAGGAATGAAGTGCAGCAGGTGCTTTCAGAGCTTCGTGCGCTCGCCTTTCAACCTGCACATGGAGATCGATTTCTTGAAATGCATTACGCCACGGTCCTTCGGTTCATGACGGTCGTGAACAATTATGGTTTGCGAAGATTTTCTGCCATTCAAGAACAAATCGATCGACTGCTGCAGCCAGCGAGTTACGGTTCCATCGAAGATTCGATCAAGGCGTTGGAGCGGCTGGCCGTGACGTTAGACGATTATTATACGGCCAACGCCTTGAAGATGAGGGGCGATGCGGTTGAGACGGTTAAATCGTACATTGACGGAAACCTATCCGAAGATTTGTCGCTTCCTCGATTGGCGGAGATCGTACACTTAAACCCGGATTATATGGCACGATTGTTCAAACAGTCGGAGAAATGTACGTTAACCGAGTATATCGGCATGCTGCGAATTCAAAAAGCGAAGGAGCGTCTCTCGCAGCCTCATGTTCTTGTTCAGGATATCGCCAAAGAGCTCGGGTTCTCGACAGCGGGATATTTCAGCCGATTCTTCAAAAAGGAAACCGGCATGACTCCGCAAGAATATCGGACGAAGTAAGGAGTCGTGAAAGTGCAAGCGAAATCGGAAGTTTGAAATAGGAAGGCTGTAAGCGATTTCGGTAAAATGAAGCCGTAACCAAAACACTTCCTTGGGGGGAAACACTTGAAAATCAACGTAAAGAAATCGTTAGGGGCAAGCACGGCAGCCCTATTGCTGCTGACCGTGTTGTCCGCTTGCGGAGACAACAATAACAACAACGCTGCGAGCGATTCGGGGAATGCCTCGAATCGTCCGACGGCAAGCGCGCAGGCTTCTGGCGAAACCGGCGAAGTATCGGACGCACCTATCGATCCGAACGCGAAGTTCGAACCGGCTGTGGACGCGACCGTCGGCGTATCCATTAATGACGCCATGGGGAAAGATTTTACCGAGGAAAAATGGGAAAATAGCGTATGGATCCAGGCTTATCGGGACCAGCTCGGCATCAACATCAAGCCGTCATGGTACGCAAAAGGAGTAGACGCGACTAAACAAAAGATCAGCGTCTCCATCGCTTCCGGGGATATCCCGGACATTCTCGGCGTTACCCAAGAACAGTTGGCTACCTTGTCCAAGACGGATTTGATATGGGATATGAAAGACATCTTTGACAAGTACGCGACGCCTCTTACAAAGCAGATCATTACCGAAGAAGGAAATACGGCTTTGGATTCCGCGACTTTTGGCGGCAAATTGCTGGCGGTTCCCGGAACGAATTCCGCAATCGACGGCGCTTCCTTCTTATGGGTAAGACAAGATTGGTTGACGAAGCTCGGGTTGGCAGTTCCGAAGACGACAGACGAGCTGTATAACGTAATGAAGGCTTTCGCGGACAAAGATCCGGATGGCGACGGCAAGAAAAATACGGTCGGACTTATGTTAAACAAAGACTTCTTGGCGCCGGGGGTAGCGGAAGCGATTGGCATCTTCAACGCATTCGACGCCTATCCGAAAGCATGGGTCCGAGGTGCTGACGGCAAATTGGTTTACGGAAGTGCGCTTCCGGAAGTGAAAGATGCGCTGGCCTACTTGAACAAGCTTTACAAAGAGGGTTTGATCGAAAAAGATTTCGCTGCGAAAGACTCGTCCAAAGCCGCCGAACTAGCCGCCTCGGGCAAAGTAGGCGTCGACTTCGGCGCCATGTGGAACGGTATGTACCCCTTGCAGCAAACGAAGGATAACTTTGCGGATTCCGATTGGCGCGCATATGCGATCGTTTCCAAAGACGATCAACCAGCTAACCCGCAAATTAAACTGAACGTCGAGAACTACTACGTCGTTAGCAAGGAATACGAGCATCCGGAAGTGTTGGTCAAACTGATCAATTTCTGGACGGAGCTGAACTACGGTAACGCGACGCAAGAAGAATTCGATAAGTTTTTGGGTCCGGCTCCCGCGCCTGGCCACCATTGGGCCGTAGCTAAAGCTTGGAAAGCGCAAAAGAACCTGCAAGCGCATTTGAACGTTGTTGAGGCGTTCAAGTCGGGCGACACGTCCAAGCTGAATGCTGAAGAAAAAGGCTATTACGACAATATCGTCAAGTTCAAAAACGGAGATAACGCACAAGCGCAGTTCGAGAAGGTGTTCGGAGAGACGGGATCCTTCGTGGCCATGAACGATTATGTCACGGGGAATCTCTTCAAAATGGATAAGTTCTACGGCGCATCCACGGAAGCCATGAAAAATCGGTTGAAGACGATCGAGCAGACGGTAATCGAATATTACACCAAAGTCATCATGGGCGCGGATTCCATCGATAACTTCGATAAATTCGTCGATCAGTTGAATAAGCTCGGGCTTGCTGATGTTACCCAAGAAGTGAACGAGTGGGACGCAGCTAAAAAATAATGGTTTGTAAGGGAAGGGGTTATCCGACCCCTTCCCTTACTCATAGAGAGACGGAGTGAACATACCGATGGAAACGACAGGAATCCGTAAAAGCGGGCGAATCGCGAGCGCCTATCACCTGATGTTGTTGCCGGCCGTTATCCTTGTGCTTATTTATAGCTACGGGCCGATCGCCGGAATTGTCATCGCGTTTCAGGATTTCGTTCCTTCGAAAGGCTGGTTTGGATCCGATTGGATCGGTCTTGGCAATTTCGAATACGTATTCAATATGCCCGATACGATGCAGGTATTGAAAAATACGCTGCTGATTTCCTTGATGAAAATGATCGTAGGAATTATTTTTCCGCTTACGCTCGCTATTTTGTTGAGCGAAGTGAAAAACGCTTTGTTCAAGCGTACCGTGCAAACGATCGTTTATATGCCTTATTTTTTATCTTGGGTTATTTTATCGGGGATCCTGGTCGACATCTTGTCCCCAACGGACGGCATCGTCAATAATGCGTTGCATGTGTTCGGCATCGATTCCATTTATTTTCTGGGGGATGGGGTCTGGTTTCGAATCGTGCTGATTGCTTCCCATATTTGGAAAGAGCTCGGGTTTGATACGATCGTTTATTTGGCTGCCATATTAAGCATCGACAAGTCCCTATACGAAGCTGCTTCTCTCGATGGAGCAGGTCACATGAAGCAAACTTGGCATATTACGTTGCCGGGTATGCGGCCGATTGTCGTACTCTTGAGCGTATTGAGCCTTGGCAATATATTGAATGCCGGGTTTGATCAAGTATTCAACCTGTATAGTCCGCAAGTGTACGATAGCGCGGATATTCTAGATACCTTCGTCTATCGAATCGGGATCGAGCAGATGCAGTACGGCGTAGCCACGGCAGTCGGACTTTTCAAATCGGTCGTGTCGTTAATATTCATATCGGGCTCTTATTTTATGGCCTATCGCTTCGCGAATTACCGCATTTTCTAATCGATCGGAGGAATGGAATATGATAGAAAGACGCACGCCCTCCAGAATGTTATTTCTGTACGGTAATTACGTAATACTGACCCTGTTCGCAATAACTTGCCTATTTCCTATTCTGCATATGGCCGCGATGTCATTAAGCAGCAATTCTGCCGTTACCGCCGGTTGGGTCACCGTTTGGCCGGTGGACTTTAACTTGGATACCTATAAATATATCGTTCGTAACCAAAGTTTCTTGTATAGCGCGGTAAATTCCTTCGAACGGCTTTCCCTCGGCGTTAGCCTGGGACTGGCATTAACGATATTGGCGGCTTACCCGCTCTCCAAATCCAATCTCAAATTCAGATCGAGAACGGTTTATTCGTGGTTTTTCGTCATTACCATGATATTTAACGGTGGATTGATCCCTACATTCATGGTCGTGAAAGAAACGGGCTTGATGGATTCGATAGGGGCGCTCGTCATTCCATCCGCCGTTAACGTATTTAATATCGTGCTTATGCTGAACTTCTTCAGGTCGCAACCTATCGAACTCGAAGAGTCGGCGCAGATCGACGGCGCGGGTGCCTGGCGGACGCTATGGAGCATCTATTTGCCCATCTCGAAGCCCTCACTGGCCACCATTGCGTTATTCACGATTATTTTTCATTGGAATGCCTGGTTCGACGGACTGATTTATATGAATTCGCCGACGCATTATCCCCTGCAAACTTATTTGAGGACGGTGATTGTATCGCACGATTTGTCGAACGTAAACGCAAGCGATTTTAGCATGATCCAGAACATTTCGAGCCGCACCGTACTCGCTGCGCAGTTGTTCGTTTCCATGTTGCCCGTATTATGTATTTATCCGTTCCTGCAGAAATACTTCGTGCATGGGCTCGTACTTGGAAGCGTCAAAGGATAACGGCAAACGATGAAAAGAGGCGATGAAATGAAACTGCAGCGACTGAAGGAAATATTCAAAAGTCCATCGGCGGATTATCGTGCCGTACCGTTCTGGTCTTGGAACGACGACTTGAAGCAAGAGGAGCTCGACCGGCAGGTAAAGGGATTTAAAGATCAAGGCATGGGCGGATTTATGATGCACGTTCGGGAAGGACTCGAGACTCCTTATCTCGGAGAAGCGTTCATGGAACGAATCAAATCGACAGTCGATACGGCCAAGAAGGAAGGCGTGTTTGCTTGGCTTTATGACGAAGACCGATATTCCTCGGGTATGGGCGGCGGCGAAGTGGCTCGATTAGGCGGCGATGACGTTCGCGCTAAAGCGCTCACCCTGGAGGTCGTAAAAGAGATACCGCAGGGAAACGACCCTAGCATGGTCGCCCTTTATGAAGCCTTTATTAGGGGCGACGAGCTCGCATGGTTTCGTAGAATCGATCCCACGGTCAATAAAGGGGACATTCCTCCAGCTTCGGATGAAAATACATATCTTCTATTCCGACGCGAATTCGGAGTCGCCAACGACTGGTGCCATGGAGATACGTATACGGATTTGCTGAATCCGCGTTCGACCGAGCTTTTCATTCAATCGACGTATGAGAAGTACAAGGATGCGGTGGGCAGTGAATTCGGCGAGACCGTTCCCGGCATTTTCACTGATGAACCAAGCATTCGCGGGGTTTCTGAAAGCCTGCAATTAAACCGAGCATGGATATCTTGGACGGACGGACTCCCTGCGTATTTCAAGGACAGCGTAGGATATGAAATTTGGGACGTCCTTCCCTACTTGTTTTTCCAAGGAGAGAAGGCGTCTAAGACCAGATTCGATTATTGGAAAACGGTGACTGAGCGGTTCAGCGAATCTTATACGAAGCAAATCGGCGATTGGTGCCGGAGCAACGGACTATTGTTCAGCGGACATTATCATTCCGAAGGCAGCCTGGTAGGTTCTGTGCAGACGGCTGGCGCCGTTATGCCCCATTATCGTTATATGAACGTTCCGGGAATTGACACGCTGTGCGAGCAAACCGACGAAAGCTTGACGATCAAGCAAGTGGCGAGCGTGGCGCGGCAATATGGAATGAATCGCGTCATTACCGAAACTTACGGCGTGACCGGATGGGATTTCACTTTCGAAGGACGCAAATGGCTTGGAGATTGGCAATTCGTTCTCGGCGTCAACGTGTTAACCCACCATCTCGCCTTATACTCGCTTAAAGGTTGTCGCAAACGCGATTATCCGCCTTCCTTTAACTACAATACCAATTGGTGGTCGCATAATCACGTGATGGAAGATTACTTCGCGCGCTTGAGCAGCGTCCTCACGCAAGGGAAAGTCGTTAGGGACGTTCTCGTGCTGCATCCGATATCGTCGGTATGGTCAATGCTTGGCGCCAACGCTAAGGATGAGCGGATCGACGACTTGCGGGAATTCGAACGCCAATTCAATCGGTTTATCGATCTGATGCTTGCGGTCCATTATGATTTCGACTTGGGCGATGAACTGATCTTACAAGAAAGCGGCCGAGTCGAGGACGGGAAACTGATCGTTAATTTAGCTGCCTACAAAGTCGTTATCATGCCGACGATGATGAATGTGTTCAGTAGCACCTTGGAGCTTATTCGCAAGTTTATGGATGACGGAGGCAAAGTCATCGCTTCGGGAACGCTTCCCGAAAGGGTAGACGGCGAAATGACGGATGCAATGGAAGGAATATCGCGGCATTCAGGATTCATTCATGTCGAAGATGCCGGAGAAATCTCATCTGTCCTAGAGAAAATCCTGCCTAGGGAAGTCAGCCTGAAGAACGAGAACCAACGCGAAGCCGAGGATTTTCTGTACATGCTGCGCGAAGCCGATCAAAGCAGAGTCTTATTCGTAGTGAATAAAGATCGACACAAGGGGGCGAACATCGAGATCGCGTTAAACGGCATTGGACGCGTCGAAGCCTGGGATCCGCTAACCGGCGAAATAACAGAAGCGGAGTCCTTGGAGAAGGACGGAAAAATGATCATTCGTCAAGCATTCGGTCCTGCGGATTCTAAGCTGTACATGATGGATCTTGCTGGTAAAGGAGAATCCAAACCGGACCGATCCATCGAACGTAGTAAAAAGACGACGAAGCGCAAGGATCGGATTGTTACGGCGCTGGGCCCGGCAAGCCGCTTCTCCCGTACGCAGCCCAACGCCTTGACGCTAGACAAATGTCAGTATCGAATCGGGGAAGGCGAATGGTCGACGGAGATGGATGTCTGGCAGGCGCAACGAGAAATTAGATCTGCGCTCGGCATGCGCCAGGTATTCGCCAATGGAGGTCTTCAACGTCATTTGTGGATTCACGGTCCTCATATTAAAAATGGAACTCTAATATCGTTAGCCTTTGAATTCAACGTTTCCGTCGTACCTTGTTCCGAAATATGCGTAGCGATCGAGCAAGCGGAATTATTCGCGATGAACTTAAACGGCGATGCCGTTGTCGGTGGAGCGAAGGGCTGGTACTTGGACAGAAGTATCGGTACGGTCTCCCTGCCGCAGCTTAAAGAAGGTCTTAATCGGCTTGAGGTATCCTGTGCCTATGATCATGCCATGGAACTGGAGGATTGTTACTTAATCGGGGACTTCGGGGTGTCGCCCGATAGGGTTCTCGTGAAAGAGCCTCATACATTGCGTTTCGGTGACTGGTGCTTGCAAGGTTATATGCATTATTGCGGAAGCATGGTCTATCATTTGGCTTACGAGTGCCTGGAGTTGCCAGGTGCCGGATCAACGATGATCCTTGAGCTGGGAGATTATCGTGCGGTGACGATTGAAGTGAAGGTGAACGGCCGGCACGCCGGTTATGTACCTTGGGCAGCTGCGAAGCAGCTGGATATCGGCGAATGGCTCGTTATCGGCGAGAACAGCATCGACATCGAAGTCGTCGGCAGTCCGCGCAATTTGCTCGGTCCGTTACACCAAGCGGCAACTTCATACGATTGGAAAGAGTGGTGGGACTATCGCCGCGAGGGCGTCGAATATACGCCGGAATACGTCGTTGTCCCCTACGGCTTGATGGGTCAAGTACATCTCAAGCTGAGGGAAGTGCAGCTCGTCAATTAGACAGCATAAATTATATAGGTCTTTAATCGGTCTTGGTCCTGAATTCCATGGGACTAGGATCGTTTTTTTTGAGTTTGCTAGTCCTTGAGACAGCCATTCAATTGGTCGAAAGAGTGAAAGGATAGTCGGTTCATTCACATTGTAAGCGCTATCAGATGAAATTAGAATTTTTATAGAGCCTCGGAAAGGAGGCAGCTGGTCAACCGTAATGTAACAAACAGATTTTTGTATGACGGGGAACTCGAATCAAAAATCGAACAAAAAAAGGGTGATTGTGATGACTCGAAAGTTTAATTTTCGCAAGATTAAGCTATTTCTCATGATATCCGCAATGCTGTTGGTATCGATTCAGGCCGCTTATCTATCTCCCAAACCCGCATATGCTGCCAGTACTCTAATTCAGAACGACGTTTTCTGGAAGGACACTTCGAATCATAATATTTACGCTCAAGGGGGCGGCATTCTAAAGGTCGGAAACACCTATTATTGGTACGGCGTAAAATATAACGGTGCAGTCACCTACGCGAATAATCCAACATCTAAAAACTCGGATACTAGTTTTAACGCCATTACGATTTTTAACGAGCACTTCTCCTAACGGTCCTTTTACTTACTCTCATGTAGAGAGCAATATTCCAAACGTAGTAACGGCAACTACAGGAGATCAGTCCGTATTTGTTGACGATAACGGGCAAGCCTATTTGATTTTCAGCAATTCGAACGGTAGAACCCATCTCTATGTTGCCCCTATCAGGGCGTCGGATTCTCTGCACATTGAGCCGGCCACTGAGGTGTATACGAGTACGAACGGGGGCCGAGAAGGCAATGTTATGTTCAAGCATAATGGTTATTACTATATGCTTTCATCGGATCTTCATGGTTGGAATGCATCCCACACGTACTTTATTAAATCCACTAACATCATGGGGCCCTATTCTTCTGAATCCGTCATGTCAGGTACGAACTCCGATTTCTCGCACGTAACGCAAACCGGACTAGCAGTTACGGTCACGGGTAGTTCCGGATCATTTGTCGTGTTCGGCGGCGATCGGTGGAGCGATTTTGCGGGAAATGGAATCGGGTACAACCAGTGGATTCCCATTTCTTTTAGCGGGAGCACGCCTTACTTTAACTCGTTAAGTCAATGGAGTATCGACGTGGCAAACGGTACTTGGAGCGTGGGGGCGGGAAATAACTACGTATTGAATCCAAGCTTTGAAGCCGATAGGGTAGCACAAACCGCGTTAGCAGGCTGGGCGAATTGGGATAATCTTCCCTCCGCTGAAGCGAACGCGAACGTATCCGGAGGACAGACCGGAAGATGGGCAATGACACAATATTTTGCATCGGCTTATAATGCTAGCATGTACCAGAACATCATCGTTCCGAATGGAACCTATACGCTCAAAGCATGGGTGAAGAGCAGCGGAGGCCAAACAACGGCTCATCTATATGCTAAAAACTTTGGCGGAACCGAGAAGACCATAGCCATCAATAGCAGTATAGGTAACTGGACACAGATGACGATATCAAACATTCAAGTAACGAACGGTTCCATACAGGTGGGTGTCTTTCAGTCGCCAATGCTGGAAATTGGGTCAGAGCGGATGATTTTTCTTTGGTTAAAGATAAACTCCAAAACAGGGTCCCCATTAAAGTCGCCTATTATGCGGCTTTTTTAATTTACGGGAGCTAGTTCTTGTCGTAGGCCGATGTCAAGAACGCGATCCCGAAGCGATCCTGCCTCTTGAACCTTCTGAATATTTTGCAACTCAGGAACCGAGCATATTGAATTATTAAGCGCTCTCTTGAATGCTACGATGTTATTGCAAACGACCACATACGAGAGAGGGGCACCATCCTTGAAAAAAACAAAACTTGCTGCCATCGGCACAAGCGCGCTGCTCGTCACCGCTTTCCTTGCAGGCTGCTCAACCAACAACAACGCGAACTCAGGCAGCCCGTCGGGAACGGCTTCGGGAAGCGCATCCGCGTCGTCGTCCGCATCGGCTTCCGACAAGCCCGCATCCGGCGAGCAGGTGAAGTTGACCTTCTGGCGCAACTCCGGCAATGACGCCGAAAACTCCGCTTACGATCAATTGGTCAAGGCATTTAATGCGAGCAATCCGGACATCAAGGTCGAGATGAGCCCGATTCCTTATTCGGACTACGACGCGAAGCTGCGGACCTCGATCGCAGCGAACAATCCGCCCGATATTATGGCGATCGATGCGCCGAACATGGCATCCTACGCGCAATCGGGTGCATTGCAATCCTTGACGGACTATTTCAAGGCGGACGGCAATCTCGACGATATTCCCGCGGGTACGATCGGGGCTTATACTTACAAAGACAACATCTACATGGCGCCGCTCACCGAATCGTCCATCGCTCTTTTCTACAATAAGAAGATGTTCGAGGCAGCGGGTATTCCGCTGCCGTCCAAAAACCCGGATGAGCCGATGACCTGGGATCAAGTACGCGAAGCGGCCATGAAGCTGACCGACGCGAAAAAGGGCATTTACGGCATCGATCCGGCCCAAGGCTTTGGGAACGCGGGAGCGACCGCTTACTTCAAGTACCCGATCGTCTGGCAGTTCGGCGGGGAGATCATGGACAAGGACGGTACGACCTCTAAGGGCTACCTGGATATGCCGGAGACGAAGAAGGCGCTGCAGTTCTTCGCGGATCTGTATAATAAGGATAAAGTATCGGCGCTGGAGTACCCGCCGGATCCGTTCCCTACAGGCAAGCTTGCTATGACGGTCGACGGCTCCTGGTCGTTGTCCTTCTTGGCCGAGAAGTTCCCGAACTTCAAGCTTGGAGAAGATTGGGACATCGCGCCGCTGCCGAAAGGAACGAAGCAAGCGGTGGCCAACGGCTCTTGGTCCCTCGCCATCTCTTCCAAGAGCAAAAATGCGGACGCAGCCTGGAAGTTCGTGAACTACGTGACGGGAGCGGAAGGCTCCAAGCTGTACAGCAGCGTGACGAAGGATATTCCGGTTCGCTACTCCGTCGCGAAGCAGTTCCCGGAGCTGAACGAATATCCGAAGAACGTCTTTGTCATCCAGAACCAGAAATACGGCCGCTCGCGTCCGATTACGCCGATCTTCCCGCAGATGTCCGATGCGGTCAACAAGATGTTTGAAGACGTAACGATCAGCAAACGCAACGTCGATACGGCGATTGCCGACGCCATCAAGAAAATCGACAAGGCTTACGCCGATATGCCGAAGTAAGAAACCATCGATAACCTGAAAGAGACGATCCGCGAAAGGCGGACGTCTTTTTCAGGCTTTTGCGTTCATACTGCTTTCATCTTACATTCACCGGAGGCCTGACGACATGCTCTACTCGCTTCGAAGCCGGCTTATGGTTGCTTTCTCCATCCTGCTTATTTTCCCGTTCGTTGCGTTGGTCTATATTCTGACTTCCGAGTCGGCGAAGCTCATTAAGACTTCCCTTGAAGTATCCGCTTCGCAGACGATCGAGCAGTATGCTTCCCACGTAACGACCTTGATGAAGCAGCTCGAGGATGTCGGCAACCAGGTTCTCGGAAGCTCGACGACCCAGACTTGGCTGGCCGATCTGCGCAATATCGAAAGCCAGGATAGAGAAGAACTGCTGTCGAAGCGCAGGGTGCAGAATTTTCTGTCCTCCTATGCGGTGAATAATTCAAACGGAATCTCGATCAGTCTTTTTACGGCAGCGAAGGGCGGACTGTGGAGGCAGGACCGCACCTATGAACAGCAGCCTTGGTTTGTGGATTACAAGGAGCAGGATGTGAAATGGACGGGGTCTCACCTGGAAGAGGACCAGCCGGACGAGAGTATGAGGAGCCGGAGCGTGAACGCCTACCTGCTGCCTCTTGTTGAGCTTCAGACGTTGACCGGCGTAGGCATCATTAAGGTCAACTATCCGACGAGCGTGCTGCGGGATCCAATTGACCGGATTCATTTCGGCGAGACGGGCCGCGTCTTCCTGCTGGACGCCGATGGGCGGAGCGTGCTCGGCCAGCAGCTTACAGGAGAAGCGGCTATCTTGAAGGAAGGGGAAAGCAAGCTTGCGAAAGTCCTGCAAACCACTCGGGTGAGGAAGCCAGAGGGGGAGAGCGGCGTGTTCGCCGTTCGAAATCAGGGCAAGCCTTATCTAGTCTTCTACCGGAAGCTGCCGGACCAGAACTGGACAATCATGGGCGTCGTGCCGGAACGGGAATTGTATGCGAAGCTGAACCGGATTAAGGAGACGATGCTGCTCGTAAGCGGTATTCTGCTGGTGATCGTGCTTGTCGTGGCATTCGGCCTGTCCAAAAGCGTCACGAATCCCCTTACGCGAATGGCCCGATCCATGAAGCTTGTGAAGCGGGGCGAGTTCGACGAAGCGATTAAGCAGATGCCGGACACCCAACGGGGGCACAGCGAGATCGGTTATGTGACCGGCGCCTTCGGACAGATGACGAACCGGCTAAAGTACCTGATCGAAACGGAATACGAGACGAACCTGAGGCGTAAAAACGCCGAATACAAAGCGTTGCTGCTGCAGATCAACCCGCATTTTTACAACAATACGCTCGAAATTATTAGCGGTTTGGCCGCGATGAAGCGCAATGACCTCGTGATGGATGCAACCGAAGCGCTAGGGCAGATGATGCGGTATTCGCTGGATTTGAGCGCCGATCAGGTATGGGTATCGGAAGAACTCGCGTATATCCGCGATTATTTGTTCATCCTAAAGCTAAGGTACGACGATCGACTACAGGTCCGGATCGAAGAGGCGCCGGGGACCCGCGAACTTAAGATGCCTAAGTTTATTCTGCAGCCGTTGGTTGAGAATGCGGTGAAGTACAGCTTGGAAAACGGGGAACAGGCGCTAGTTGAACTGGGGGCCGAGGCCCGCGACGACTGGCTGTACTTGACCATCGCCGACAACGGAATCGGCATGAATGGGGAACTGGCAGCCGATCTGCAGAGAGGGCTGTCCGGGGCGGATACAACGGCGATCCTCTACTCGAAGGGGGACAGCATCGGACTGCGAAACGTGCTGGCGCGCTGCCGGGTGCAATACGGCGATGCCTTTGAAGTCCGCATTGCTTCATCTCCGGATTCCGGCACGACGATAACGATGCGGTTGCCCGCAAGCAGGAGTTGATCATCATGTACCGTGTCATGCTCGTAGACGATGAAGCCGGCGTTCGCAATAGCATCCGGGCGAAGATCGATTGGGAGGGTGCCGGATTCGTTATCGCTTACGAAGCGTCCGGCGGAGAGGAAGCGCTCCATATGCTTGCCGAGGCGGAGGTACGTCCGGATATCGTCATCTCGGACATTCGGATGCCGAAAATGGACGGGATCGCCTTTATCCGAGCTTGCAAGGAGGCCTATCCGGACCTGCGCGTCATCGTCTTGTCCGGCTATTCGGACTTCGATTATATGAAGTCGGCCATCCAGCTCGGCGTCAAGGATTACCTGCTGAAGCCTGTCGTGCGGGCGGAACTCTCTTCGCTGCTCGGGAAGCTGGCGGGCGAGTTGAAGGAGGAACGACTGCTGGAAGGCGAGCGCCAGCGGGAGAAGGTTCAGCTTAACCAGCAGCTGCGGCTCATGCAGGAGCATTTCCTCCTTCAATTGGTGAAGGAGGAAGGCATCAGCGAGTCTGCGGTGCGGGATCGACTGCACCAGTTGCAGCTCGCCAAGCTGGACGGCGAAGCGCTAAGCCTACGCTTCGCGGCACTGGAGATGCGCTTGCCGCCGGGACGGCTGCGAAGCTGGGAGGGACGCCGCGATCTGCTGCAGCTGGCATTCCGCATGCTCTGCCGGGAGACGGCCGACAAGCGGGAGAACGTGTACCCGTTCTATGACGTGGGGCACCCGTCGATGATGTTTTTCCTGCTGGCGGAGACGGGAAGCAAGGCGTCCGGGGACGAAGTCGCGGAGCAGTTCGTTCGCGAGCTGAGGCGCAATGCGGCGACGTACCTGCGGCTTGAAAGCGTCGGCGGCATCGGCGAGCCCGTGCGCGGGTGGCGCGAAGCGAAGAACGGCTATGCCAGCTGCATGCTGGCCTGGAGCCGCGGAACGGTCGACGGATCGGCCGCCGCTTCGACCCAGAGGGAAGCACTTGATTGGGCGCAGTCATTCACGGCCGAGACGGAGCGTAGGCTGATTCAGGCGATCGAGACATTGGATCGACAAGCTTTTTCCGCTCAACTGCTTGAGCTGTTCCCGCCGAATCGGGACATGCCGATGTTCGCCTTCACCTTTCTAGCGCTGCGGGTCATCCTAACCTTCGGGTCGCTTGCGAAAAAGTTCGAACTGGGCGACACCTCGCTTCAACAGGTGCTATGGAATTGCCAAGCTTCGATCGCGACCTATCGGAGTCGGGGAGAGGTACTTGCGCAAATTGAACGGCTTGCCGATCTGGTCATGGGTGCGGTGCGAAGCAGCCGGACGTCCAGCGGCCAGCTGCAGGCGGAGGCGGTCCGCAAGTATGTGGACGAGAATTATCCTTACGAGTTGACGCTGTCCCAGTTGGCCAGTATGTTTCACATGAACGAGACTTACCTGTCAGGCTTGTTCAAGCAGAACGCGGGCTTTACGTTCAGCGACTATTTGACGCGGCTCCGGATGACGCGCGCCGCCGAGCTGCTGAGCGGGACCGATCTGAAGCTGACGGATATCGCGATGCTGGTCGGCTACTCCAGCTCCAGCTATTTCAGCACCTCTTTTAAAAAGAATTACGGCTGCAGCCCGAAGGAATACCGGGAGAAGCAGCAGAAAACGAATGAAAGCTAACGATCCGCTGCTTCCTCCCTCCACCCAGCATTTTAGAAGTCGCTCCCCGAGCATAGTGAAAGCCTTGGCCCTTCCCGCAGCCTTACAATGGAGGCAATCGAAACAACCATGGAAGCCGCGGGAAGGAAGAATTCAACATGAAGAGCACGAACACGAGGCAAAACAGCCGCCAATTCGAGCATGAAGAGGCGCTTAAGCGAGCGGAGGAGGCGGTTCAGGCCGGAGCCGCGCGGGCGGCGCAGGACCCGTTCCGCCTGCGCTATCACCTGATGGCGCCGTCGGGCTGGATGAACGATCCGAACGGCCTGATTCATTATAAAGGCGAGTATCATGCGTTCTACCAACATTTCCCGTTTGGCGATTATCAAGGCCCGATGTACTGGGGGCATGCGGTCAGCCGGGACTTGGTGCGGTGGGAGCATCGCCCGGTTGCCCTTGCGCCTACGGAGCCTTACGAGTTCGGTTCGCCCGAAGGCGGCTGCGGCTGCTGGTCGGGCAGCGCGGTGGAGCACGAGGGGCAAATGGTGCTTTTCTATACCGCGCACGTCGACGGGCGTACCCCGGAGGAAGTGCAGGCGATGGCGACGAGCGAGGACGGAATCCGTTTCGTTAAGCATCCGGCGCCGGTCATTCAAGGCAGTCCCGACGGTGAATGCTTCGGCTTCCGCGACCCGAAGGTATGGGAGCATGAAGGGCGCTGGTATATGGTCGTCGGCTCGGGTAAAAACGGCCGCGGCCGCGCTCTCCTCTATGAGTCGGCCAACCTTGTGGATTGGTCGTACCGCGGCGTCGCGGCGGAGAGCGACGGCACGCAGGGCGATATGTGGGAATGCCCGGATTTGTTCCCGCTAGGCGGCAAGTATGTCCTGATCGTTTCCCCGATGAACATGGACGGCGTCAAAAATCTCTACATGATCGGCGAGATGGACTTTGCGACGGGGCGTTTTACCCCCGAGAGCAGCGGCATCATCGATAACGGACCGGACTTCTATGCCGCGCAGACGATGCGGGACAGCAGCGGCCGCCGCATTCTAATCGCCTGGATGGACATGTGGGGATCGCGGCTCATCAAGACAGGACGCGCCTGGTATGGAGCTATGACGCTTGCCCGTGAGCTTCAGCTGACCGAGGATGGGCGTCTGGCCTCGAGACCGGTAGAGGAGCTAGTCACTCTTCGAGGACAAGAAATCGCAAAATTAGACAACGGACTTCGTCTGCAGCCAGGCGAAGAACGGACCTGGTTGCTGCCGCCGGCCTTTGAATGGCAAGCCGATATTGATCTGTCCGCGACAGAGGCGCAGGAGCTGCGGATCGTTATTGCCGGAGCGTCCGAGGAATTATCCGACGCTAAGTCCGTAAAAAATTCGCGGTCCGTCACCGAAGAGCGCACGAAGATTCGCTGGCTGGCTGCGCAGCGCCGCATCGAATTGAATCGCGACGAGGCGGGAATCGGCGACCCCGGCGTGTACGTATCCGACCTTCCGGCTTCTGCCGCCGCTCGCCTGAGCCTCCGTCTGTTCTCGGATCATTCGTCGGTAGAGTTGTTTGTCAACGATGGCGACCGGGTGTTGACCAGCCGCATTTATCCGCTGGCTTCAGGCCGCAGACTGGCGCTTCAGGCGTTGGGGGGAACCCTTGTATTCAAAGCCATGCGGCTTTGGCATATGGATGGGCTGGAGGCTAAGGAATGAGCGGGATTCCGCGAAAGTCCAAGCCGGCCTTTGCCGTGATCGTTATCGGCGCGGCGGTTGCGCTCGCGATCGGAGGAGCGATCTGGATGTCTGGCAAAGCCAACAAGGGGAAGGACGCATACGCGCCGCCCGCCCCGTTCCAATTCAATCCGACCGAGAATTACTACACGGAACGCCATCGCCCGCAGTACCACTTAAGCGTCGAGTCCGGCAACATGAGCGATCCGAACGGCATGGTGTATTACGAGGGCGAGTACCACCAATTTTACCAGAACAGCGGCCAGTGGGGACATGCGGTCAGTCAGGATCTCGTGCATTGGGAGCATCTTCCGGTCGCCTTGATGCGCGATGAGCTCGGCGAAATATGGTCGGGCAGCGCGGTCGTGGACTGGAACGATACGAGCGGTTTTTTCCATGGGAAATCCGGGCTGGTTGCCATCTTTACGCATTTCCAGGGAGGCGTGCAGTCGCAGAGCATCGCCTATAGCAGCGACCGCGGGCGTACCTGGACCAAGTATGAGGGGAATCCGGTTATTCCGAATCCCGGGCTCAAGGATTTTCGCGATCCGAAGGTGATCTGGCACGAGGCGAGCAAGCGTTGGGTCATGGTCGTATCCGTCGACGATCATGTGAGATTCTACGCTTCGCCCGATCTCCGAACATGGACCGAGACAGGCGAATTCGGCATCGATCAAGGTTCGCATGCCGCCGTTTGGGAATGTCCGGATCTTTTCGAGCTTCCGGTAGATGGCAGCGGTAAGCGCAAGTGGGTGTTGACGCTGAGCGTCGGCAGCAACGAGGCGACCAAAGGCTCGACAGCGCAATATTTCGTCGGCGAGTTCGACGGCAAAACCTTCCATAATGATAATCCCGCCGATACGGTGTTGTGGACGGATTTCGGTAAGGACTTCTATGCGGCAGTCTCGTATTCGGACATCCCGGAGAAGGACGGACGGCGCATTTGGCTCGGCTGGATGTCCAACTGGCGCTACCCGTTCACGATGCCGACCGATCCTTGGAAAGGCAACATGTCCGTTCCCCGCGAGCTTATGCTTCGCGATATTCCCGGTGAAGGAATCCGCCTCATTCAACAACCAGTCAAAGAACTCGCTTCGCTGCGCGGCACCGCTCTTAAGCTCGAAGCGCAGCAGCTCGCGGCCAACTCGAACGCGTTCGGGAAGTGGCGCGGAACCGCTTATGAGCTGGATACGACCTTCACCGTTTCGGCAGATGCTGCCTTTGCGCTCAAGGTAAGGACAGATGGCACGGGGGCGGAGGAGACCAGCATCCGCTACGATGCCTCAGCAGGAACACTTACGGTCGACCGTTCGAAATCCGGCGATGTTTCGTTCGAGCGAGATTTCGCGGAGAGCTTTGCGGCTCCGGTGAAGCCGTCTGCAGACGGAAGGTTGCCTCTTCGGATCTATGTAGACGAAGACACGCTCGAAGTGTTCGCCGAAGACGGCGCGAAGGTGCTATCTGCCATCGTGTTCCCCGAGCCGACAAGCAATGGCTTGTCGCTAGAACTTGAGCGGGGCAGCGTCAAGCTCGATGAAGCCTCATTCTACCCGATGCGCTCGGCGTGGCGCGACGAGAATCCGGATTCCGGCGTACCGAGCCGCATCCTCATCGGCAAGGATAGCGTAGACGTGGCGGTTGGCGCGCATGCAACCGTGAAGTCGTCCGTGCTGCCGCTGGCCGCCCCCCAGCAGATCGATTGGACGTCCAGCGACGAGTCGGTCGCTAAAGCGACGCGTGCAGCGGACGGCAGCGGCGTTGACATCTCCGGAATCGGCGCAGGGCAAGCGGACTTAATCGCGAAGACGCCTGACGGCCAAGTGACGGCGACGATGAGCGTGTTCGTCTACGAGCCGTAAGGGGCGCTCGCTCTCTCAACCAAGTTTATTCACCCCATCCACCAAACTGAAAGGAAGGGAAACCATGGCGCACACCGAGCTGGCTACATCGATATCCAAGCGCCGCAAGGGAAATTCCTTCGGCCGGGCACTGCGCCAGGAAGAGAGAACGGCCTGGCTGTTCATCTTGCCTGCGTTGGCAGCGCTTCTGCTCTTTGTCTTCTACCCGATGGTCAAAGCATTCCTCATCAGCTTCCAGAACTACAACATGGTAGGCGGAACCCGGTCTTTTAACGGCATCGATAATTACCGGACGCTGATAAATGACGCTGAATTTCTGGCAAGCCTTCGGCACTCGCTGTTCTTCGCGGTCATTGTCATCCCGGTACAGACGGCGATCTCCCTTGGCCTCGCGATGCTGATTCAACGAGC
Source organism: Cohnella sp. OV330 (assembly GCF_900112065.1). Classification (GTDB taxonomy): domain Bacteria; phylum Bacillota; class Bacilli; order Paenibacillales; family Paenibacillaceae; genus Cohnella. The sequence goes on along the minus strand of NZ_FOKE01000005.1, from coordinate 99,461 downwards.
CAGGCGTTTTACGGGCCTGTTTCGCACGGCTTATTTTATCCCCGTCGTGATCTCGACTTCGGTCGCAGCCACGGTGTTCAAGCTCATCTACAACAAGGACTTCGGCATCCTGAATCAGGTGCTCAAGACGATGGGACTGCCGATCACGAACTTTTTATCCAACCCGGATACCGCGATGTACGGCATCATCATTCTCGGTATCTGGAAAGCAGCCGGGTTTTTCATGATTATTTTTCTCGCGGGACTGAATAACATCTCCCAAGACTTATATGAAGCGGCTCGGGTTGACGGAGCAAGCCGTGCGCAGCAGTTCTTCCGCATTACGCTGCCGATGCTGAACCGGACGATGGCTTTCGTCGTCATCATGACGACGATCGATGCCATCAAGCTGGCCGGTCTCGTCTTCGTCCTCACGAACGGCGGGCCCAACGGCTCCACCCAGACCGTCGTGTATTACATCTGGAAAATGGCATTCCAGCAAATGCAAATGGGCTACGGCACCGCGGCGGCTTTTATACTGTTCGCGATCGTGCTGATCATCTCGCTTGCGCAAATGACCTATTTTAACAAGAAAGCTGACTACTAGGGGGATCATCATGCGGCAAATGGGGCTTGCGCTTAAATACATCCTGATGACGCTCATCGCCATCGTCTGCATCATTCCGATCGTATGGATGGTCGCCGGATCTCTGCGTCCCTATGAGGAACTGTTCCAATATTCATCGAGCTTGAATTGGCATTTGTTCGTGCCCGTCGAGTTCACCTGGATAAACTACAAAAAGGTTATTTTCAACGATACGAATCCTTTCCTGCGCTACATTTGGAACACCGTGATCGTTGCCGGGTCCGTAACCGGCATCGTGCTTGTCGTAAGCGCCTTGGCCGCCTTCGCTTTCGCGAAGCTGCGATTCCGCGGCAAGTCGATCGTCTTCGCCTTGTTCATGTCGGCGATGATTATTCCGGGTGAAGTAACGCTCGTGCCAAACTACTTGCTGATGAACAATTTCGGGTGGGTCAACTCGTACGCAAGTCTCATCGTGCCTTCCGCGCTGTCGGTATTCGGCATCTTCCTGCTGCGGCAGTTTTTCGCGGACATTCCGAATGAGATTATGGAGGCGGCAAAGATTGACGGCGCTTCGGTTCTGCGCGCGTTCTTGCGTATCGTCGTTCCGGCGGCCGTTCCGGCGCTGATCACGCTCGGCCTGATGACGTTTCTCGGCAACTGGGACTCGTATCTCTGGCCGCTTATCGTCATCAACGACGACAAGAAGCAGATGCTCCAAGTCGCGATTGCGTCGTTCTCTTCGATAGCGGGTACCGATTGGTCCAAAATTTTGGCCGCCAGTACGATAGCGACGGCTCCGATCCTGATTCTGTTCTTGTTCCTGCAGCGCTACTACATTCAAGGAATCACGATGTCGGGGGTCAAAGGGTAATGGGGCGCAAAATTTACGATGCGGTGGCGCTCGGCGAGTATTTGATCGATTTCGTGCCGGACGGCTTGTCGGCATCCGGGGAGCCCCTATTGGAACGCAATCCCGGCGGCGCACCGGTCAATGTGCTGGCGGCGCTCGCGAAATTGGGCAACAAGACGGCCTTTATCGGCAAGGTCGGGCAGGATCCGTTCGGCGAGTATTTGCGGGATGTGCTCATCCGGCAAGGGATCGCAGATGAGGGGCTTGTGTCAAGCCGGGATGCGCATACGACGATGGCATTCGTCCATTTGGACGAGCGGGGAGAGCGTTCTTTCCACTTCGCCCGTCAGCCGGGAGCGGACGCACTGCTAACGGAGGCCGAAGTACGGCCGGAGCTTACGCGCGGAACGCGCCTGTTCCACTTCGGCTCCATCTCGCTAACTTCGGAGCCTTCGCGCCAAGCGACGCTTCATGCAGTCGAGGCGGCGCGGCAAGCAGGGGCGATCATCTCCTACGATCCGAACTGGCGTCCGTCTCTGTGGGAGACCGATGAACTGGGGCTTGTCTGGATGAAGAGCGGGCTTGAACAGGCTCACATCGTTAAGGTGTCGGACGAGGAGCTGGCGCTGCTGACGGGGGGCCAGCCTGACGCAGGCACGCCGGATCTCGCTGCCGGAGCCGAAGCGCTTGTCCTGCGCTACGGGCTGGACGTTCTGTTGGTGACGCGAGGAGCAGCAGGAACGTATTATCGGACGGCGCGCTACGCCGGCGAAGTGGCAGCCAGCCGCGTCGTTCCCGTCGATACGACAGGGGCGGGCGATGCCTTCATGGGCGCGTTCCTGCACCGCGTGCTCGGCAGCGAGACCAAGCCGGCGGACTGGAGCGAAGAGGAGCTGCGCAGCGCCGTCGCCTTCGCTAACGCTGGAGGAGCCTTGGCGACCACACGCAAAGGCGCGATTCATTCGCTCGGTACGCTGGAAGAAATCGAGGCGCTGCTTGGCGGGACGCGTTAACATCGAACATCGAGGATCAGCGATAACTGACTCTCGCCGCAGAACAAGAACGAATGTGCCTGATTATTCGGATTGAAGCGACTTTATGTCGCTTTTTTTGTTGTTCGGGTTTGATCGGCGATCCCTTTCAATCATCGTTGATTTTGTATTAGTTTTAGTTGCTTGCCTGAATGTGTCGATCTGCCATAACGAACTATAATCGGTTTGTGAAAGAGTTTCCAATGTTGGTAGCGCTTACGACGAAGAGGAGGGTATGCATGAACGACAGGAGAGCGTACATGAAGCGAAGTTGGAGTAGGCCGCTCGCGATCATGCTCGCGGCGGCTTTGGCGTTATGCAACGTCACAATCGCCTCGGGCCGGTCGGCTGCCGCAACGAACGAACCGCTCGCGACGAACAACTTGACCGTCAACGGCGAGACGGCGGCATGGACGATGAACGGCACTTGGCCGACGACGCTTGGAGACGGCAGTTCATCCGGCGGGCTCGACTATTGGGACAACAAGCCCATCGACTTCACGATTACGCATGAAATGACGGGGCTCGCGCCGGGAACGTACTTGATGACGGCGAAGACATACGGGGACAAAGGCGAACCGGCTGCCGGTTCGGTCATGTTCGCGACGAGCGGCGGCCAGACCAAAACGACGCCGATCACGTATGCGGGCAGTGCTTGGGGGAGCCCGAGCACGTTAACGCTCGGAGACGTTGTCGTCGGGAATGACGGCGTCGCCACGCTGGGCTTTACCGTGAAGTCGACGGGCGAGCATTACGGTTATCTCGACGAGGTCACTTTCACGCGGACGGTGCCGTCGGCTCGTCTGACCGTGAACGGAGACCCTGCGACGTGGACGCTCTCCGGCGCCCAACCGGACAGCTTGTCCGATACGGCTTACAGCTTGAATTATTGGGACGATGGCGCGATCGATTTCGGTCTGGAACATCGCGTAGCCGGACTGCAGCCGGGCATCTATACGATGACTGCGAAGGTCTACGGCGAAACGGCGCCGGATACGGGCTCGACGATGTATGCGAACGCGGGGGGCCAGACGTTCTCGACGCCGATCGCGTACGACGGCAGCGGATGGCAAAACGGGGCGTCGGTGCCGACATTCCGGACGCTGACCATGGACGGCGTCGAGGTCGGCGACGACGGGATCGCGACGATCGGGTTTGCCGTCAAGTCGGCCGCGTCGAACTGGGGCCACTTCGCCGACGTGACGTTCGAGCCATCGACGAACGTCGGGAAGTTGAAGACGAAGCCGGCGAGCGCGAACCTGCGCCCGGCGAAGACGCAGCAGATTGCCTTCGAGCTGCCGCAAGGCACGGTTGCGAACGTGACGTATGCCAGCGACAATCCGGCGGTCGCGACGGTGGATGCGAACGGTCTCGTCACTGCTGCCGGGAACGGTCAGACGACGATCCACGTCACGCTCGACACGGAGGACGGCCGCCAGTTGATGGGCAAGACGGACATCTTCGTGTCCGGAACGATGCAGCAGCTAGCCGGCGCGCCGGTCTATGCGAAGCCCGTGCCGGAGCTTCAGAACGGGAAGCGGAAGGATTTCATCATGGGCGTCGACATTTCCACGGTGCTGGAAATGCAAAAGTCCGGTCGAAAATATTACGATCTGAACGGCGCCGAGAAGCCGCTGATGCAGATCCTGAAAGAAAACGGCGTCAACTGGATCCGCCTTCGTCTATGGAACGACCCGAAGGACCCGCAGGGCAACGGGTACGGCGGGGGCAACGCGGATAAGGCAAGCGTCATCGAGATGGCGAAGCAGGCGAAGGCAGCCGGTCTGAAGGTGCTGGTCGACTTCCACTACAGCGACTTCTGGGCGGATCCCGGAACGCAGACCATGCCGAAGGCGTGGGTCGGTCTCGACGAAGCGGCACTGAAGCAAGCCGTATACGACTATACCTACGACATGGTGAACGCGCTCGCGGACAATGGCGCCTATCCGGATATGGTGCAGATCGGCAATGAAATCAACAACGGCATGCTGTGGCCGCTCGGCCGGACGCCGGCCGGTGCGAAAACGTATATCGAGCGGGGCATCGCCGCGGTGCGCGCCGTCGAAACGGCGAAGAACGGCACGCGCATCAAAATCATGATCCACCGCGCGAATCCGAACAACGGCGCCGAGGCGCTGACGAGCTTCTACGGTAACTACGCCGATCTGGATTACGACGTGATCGGGCTGTCGTTCTATCCGTATTGGCATGGGACGTTCGACAACATCAAAGAGGTCATGAACACGCTGTCCGCGACGTTCGATAAAGACGTCGTCATCGCGGAGACATCGTACGGGTTCACGGCCGAAGACGCGGTGAACAACGGCCCGCCCGGCCAAGTATTCAACGCGGAGCTGGCAGAAGCGGGGGGCTATATCGCCAGCGTAACGGGGCAAGCGTCGGCCGTTCGCGACGTCATCGCCGCCGTCGCCGAAGTGCCGAACGGCAAAGGGCTCGGCATCTTCTACTGGGAGCCGGCTTGGCTGCCGGGCGCCGACACCGGCTGGGCGACGAAATACGCGTCGTCTTACAGCAGCCAGGAGATCGCCGAAGACGGCGGCAGCGGCTGGGCCAATCAAGGCATGTTCAATTACTTCGGCGAAGCGCTTCCGTCCATTCGGGTATTCAATCTCGTGCGGGCTTCCGACGAATCCTACCGTCAACCGGCGATCGTGGAAGTACCGGACGTGACGATCGCGACCAGCGAAGGCACGAATGTTCCGCTCCCGGCGACGGCGAGGGCATTGATGGCGGACGATGCATACCGCACCGTCCCGGTAACCGCTTGGACGCCGAATACTTACGATTACAATAAAGCAGGAACGTACGAAGCGGTCGGTTCGCTGCAAGGCGGGGCAACGGTTAAGGCGGTCATAACGGTCGGCCCGAAAAACTATGTCGTTAACCCGAGCGTCGAAAGCGCCGACATGAGCGCGTGGGCGCTGCAGAACGGCAATCGAAGCCCCGAGGCGGCGAGCGCGGGAACGTACGCGATTCATTTCTGGGATCAAGCGTCGGTAACGGTCAAGCAGACCGTATCGAACCTGCCGAACGGCAAATACCGGTTGTCGATGCATTCACGCATCGGCGCCAACGCCGATCCGATCGGTGAAATCTACATGTACGCCGCTGCGGACGGAACACGCAAGCAGACGGACTTGACGGCCTCGGGCTGGAGCGCGTGGAACTTGAACGTGATTCCCGACATCGAGGTGCAAAGCGGCACGGCGGAGATCGGGGTCGTTGTGAAAGATGCTTTTGAAGCGGGCGGCGACTTCGACGAATGGGAACTGGTCCGGACAGGCGACCTGCCGAACGCCGATACGTCGGGCAACCCGGACTCGGGTCAGACGCCGCCTTATCCGGCGCAGCAGCCGGACCGAAAAATCGTAACGAACCCGCAAGCGAATGCGGAAGGCAAGATCGCCGTCTCGATCGAGAACGGCGAGAAACAAGTACTGCTTCCGGCGAACGCGGCGGCGATTGACGGGAAGAACGCGCTCCTCGTGGCGTACAAAGACGTTGCCGTCGAAATTCCGGGCGTAGTACTTGCGAAGCTGAAGACGCTCGCAGGCGGCAACCTCGAAGGCGCGCAGATCGCGCTCAGCGTGTCGGCGCTCTCGCCGGAGCAATCCGCGGCCTTGCTTCATGAGGCGAAGCGCAAAAGCGGTGCGGGATTGACTGCTGCCGGCCAAACGTTCGATTTCGAACTGGCACTTGTGGACAAAAACGGCAAGTCGAACCCGCTGCGGCAGTTCGACACGCCGATTAAGCTTCGGTTGAACGTCGGCGAGGCTGCCAATCCGGATTTACTCGGCATGTACTACATCGCGGACGACGGGGAGCTCGAATACGTCGGCGGGACGCTCGCGGGAGGCGCGCTGGAAGCGCAAGTAAGCCACTTCAGCGCGTATGCGGTATTGGAATACGACAGGTCGTTCGAAGACGTGGCCCCGAACCATTGGGCTTATGGCGCCATTAAATCTTTAGCGGCAAAGCACGTCGTAGAAGGGGGCGTAGACGCATTATTCGCTCCGGAACGGGAAGTGACGCGTGCCGAATTCGCCGCGCTGCTCGTTCGCTCGCTCGGTTTGAAGGCGGCGGGAACGTCGCCGTTCAAGGATGTGGATGCGAACGATTGGTACGCCGGAGAAGTAACGGCGGCGAACGAAGCGGGTATTGCTAAAGGACGCGGCGGGGACCGGTTTGCGCCGAACGCTCCCATCACCCGGCAAGAGATGGCTGCGATGATCGTTAAGGCTTACGAGCTTCACGCCGGGAAAACAGCCTCTTCTGCCGGAGCGGCGGGGTTCGCCGACGCGGACGCGATCGATGCATGGGCACTGCCGGCCGTGCAGGCGGCACAGGCGCTTGGTCTAGTCAACGGCAAAATGCAAGGCAAGTTCGATCCGCATGGCATGGCGACTCGCGCGGAAAGCGCAAAGGTCGTCGCGCTCATGCTGAAGCGTTAATCTTTCTTGGGCCAGCCGATCTGTGGCGAATAATTGCCGCGATAAGGCGACCGCGTCCGAGAAAATGAAAAGCCTCGCCCTTCCTGAAGGGACGAGGCTATTTCTATTCGGCGAACTGTCCGTTATCGAGCAGATCGAGCTCTTCGTCGCCGAGGATCAAGGCGCCTGCGCCCAGACTGTCCGCCAGCTGAGACGCATGGGACGCGCCTACGACGGCAAAGGCGGGAAACGGACGCGAGACGATATAAGAGAGCGCGATCTGCGAGATCGTCGCGCCTCGTTCAGCGGCGATGCGACGCGCTTGCTCGAATCGGCTCACATTCGCTGGAAGATCGTACAATGGAGGCGCCTCGAAAACCGTACCTGCCGCTGCTGCGGCTTCCATCTTTGCAAATAATCCTTTGGCTTGCGAAGAATAGGCGAAAAGCGGAAGGCCGGTCCCCGCATGAAGACGGTACATCGACTCGTCCAATACGACGACGGTCGGGTCCCCGATGTGCGCCGGATCCAGAGTTGCAAGACTCCACCATGCCTGATTGGCGGCGAATAGCGGAAGGCCTTGCTTCGCCGCCAAGCGATTCGCCTCGGCGATCCGGTCCGCCTCCCAGTTGGAACAGCCGAAGCTGCGTATCATGCCGTCTTCGACGAGCCTGGCGAGCGAACCGAGCAGCTCGGAGACAGGGATGGTCCGGTCGTCCCGGTGCAGCCAGTACAGGTCGATCACGTCCGCCTGCAGCCGGCGCAGACTGCCTTCGGCGTCGGCTCTGATGTCGGCCGAATGAAGCCTGGAGACATTCATCGATCCCAGGTCCGGATGCCCGCCCTTCGTCGTCACGATCATGCGATCCCGGTTGCCGCGCGACTTCATCCATTTGCCGATTACGATCTCGCTCGCGTTCGTCTTGCCCGGAACCCAGTTGCCGTATACTTCGGCCGTATCGACCATGTTGCCTCCCGCGTCCGCATAAAGATCCAGGAGCCGCATGGAATCACTCTCGTCCAATCGGGTCCCGAGATGAACGCCGCCCAGGACGATGACCGAACAAGGTTGATCGAGGCCGGGGATCGGGCGTTTACGCATGCTCATACGTTTGTGAGCCTCCTATGTCCGCCAGTCGGCAGGGATTCATCAAGCTATTAACTCGATTATAGCCGCTGCGAGGATCAATTGAACAACGTAAAAATGAGCTGAATTGAAAACGTTGACAAATCGGGAATATAGTTATTATCTTTATTTGTATAAGATCATATCAATAGTTATAGCGAAGCGCGGGTGACGCTGATGAAGAAGCTGGCTCATGAAGAAATCATAGCGCAATTACAAGCACAAATCCGCTCAGGGGAGTGGAAGCCCGGAGAACGCCTGCCGACGATGCAGGAATTGGCGTCGCGGTACGGTCTCAGTCTGACTGCAGTAAGGGAAGCGCTGCGTCTGCTCGAGAGCCGGAGAGTCGTCAGTATCGAGCATGGCAGAGGCATTTTCGTCCGCAACGATCCAGGGCTTCTTGAAGATCCGATGGCTCCGATCAAAGGCATGGAGATTCGTTCGCTGCTTGAACTGCTGGAAGCGCGCCTTGCGATCGAACCGGAGCTGGCGGCTTACTGCGCGCTGCGGGCGTCTGCGGCCCAGGCCAAGTCTATCCGTGAGTTGTCGGATTTGATGGAGGCGCAGATGAAGCGGGGCGAGGAGCACTTCCAGACGGATGTCCGATATCACCAGGAAATCGCTGAAGGCGCAGGCAACCCGCTGCTTGCCCAAATGCTGTCCGTCGTGGCGGATTTGTCGGCGCAGGGAAGGAGAGAGACGGACAAACTGCCGCTTATGAGGGAGAAGGCTGCCAGCTATCATCGACTGATCGCGATTGCGATACAGGAGCGGGAATTGGAACAAGCAAGAGCGCTCATGAAGGCTCATATTCAAGACATGATCAATGCCATCCAAGCGAAGGGAAGCTGCTTATGAAGATCACGGGGATGGAATTATTTATCGTGCCGCCGAGATGGTTGTTCCTGAAGATCGATACGGATGAAGGAATAACGGGCTGGGGAGAGCCGATCGTAGAGGGCAGAGCCCGCGCGGTGCGAGCCGCGGTCGAAGAATTGCGCGGGTACCTGATCGGCAAGGATCCGCTCGCGATCGAAGATCATTGGCAGGCGATGTACAGGGGCGGATTCTATCGTGGCGGCCCGGTGCTGATGAGCGCGATCGCGGGAATCGATCAAGCGCTGTGGGACATCAAGGGAAAATACCACCAAGCCCCGATCTACCAATTGATGGGCGGAGCCTGCCGCCAGAAAATCAAGGTGTATTCCTGGATCGGCGGAGATCGTCCCTCCGAGGTCGGGCAAGCCGCGCTGCGCGCGCAGACCGAAGGCTTCACCGCCGTCAAGATGAACGCGACGGAGGAATTGCAATATATCGATTCGTACGCCAAAATCGACGAAGTGCTGAAGAGAGTGGCTGCAGTCCGCGGAGCCGTTGGCCCGTACTTAGGAATCGGCATCGATTTCCATGGTCGCGTCCACAAGCCGATGGCTAAGATTCTGGCCAAGGAACTGGAAGCCTTCCGTCCGATGTTCCTCGAAGAGCCCGTGCTCCCGGAGAACAACGAGGCGCTTCGGGAGATCGCGGCCGCTACGAATATCCCGATCGCGACCGGCGAGCGGATGTTCTCCCGGTGGGACTTCAAGAGACTGCTCGCGGACGGCTATGCCGATATCATTCAACCGGACGTGTCGCATGCAGGCGGCATCACGGAGTGCAAGAAGATCGCGAGCATGGCGGAAGCTTACGACGTAGCGCTTGCGCTGCACTGCCCGCTCGGACCGATCGCGCTGGCAGCATGCTTGCAAGTGGACGCGACTTGCCATAATGCGGTTATTCAAGAGCAAAGCCTGGGGATTCACTATAATCAAGGGAATGACTTGCTCGACTATGTCGTCGACCCGTCCGTGTTCAACTACGTGGATGGCTGCGTCACGATCCCGGACGGTCCCGGACTCGGTATCGAGATCGATGAGGCGCATGTGCGGAAGATGGCGGATATCGGACACGACTGGAAAAATCCGATATGGCGCCATCAAGACGGCAGCGTAGCGGAATGGTGACAGGTGACCAAGCTTGCTGCGCATGCTGATTATCGGCTGCGTCTTCTAGCGGTAGAGATATGGCTAGAAAAGCAATCGTGGGAAGACCATGAGAATCAAAATCTGCGTCTCCTGATTATTCAGGGGGCGCGTTTTTTTGCGGAAATAAGCCAATCGTCCGATGCAGCGAAAATCAAACTCAGGCCGTCTAATAGGGTGGAGGTGACGATCGCATGAAGCCGGCCGGCTTTAGCTCCAAAGAAAGCTTCTCGAAGGATCCCGCCGAAGCGCTTGAGCAGCTTATGGAAGCGTTTGGAACAGTGGTTATGCGTACCGCTTATTTTTATACACGGGATCGGCACCTTGCGGAGGATATCAGCCAGGAGGTATTCCTGCGGGCTTACCGGAGCTGGACGTCCTTCCGGGGAGACAGCAGCGTGAAGACCTGGCTGACGACGATCGGCGTCAATGTATGCCGGGACAAGACGGGCGTACGGATGTATACCGAACAGCCGACCGACCCGAACAGATTGGAACAAGGCAGAACGTTTAACGTAGAGGACGAGGCGCTTGAGAGGCTGGAGAAAAGCGAGGTGCTGCAGCACGTGCTTCGCTTGCCGATTCCGTTCCAGGAAGCGTTGTACCTGTACTACTATCTGGAGCTCACGACCAAGGAGATGGCGGAAGCGACGGCTTCTCCCGAAGGAACGATACGCAACAGGCTGCATCGGGCGCGCGAGGCGCTGGCCCGGGCGATGAACAAGGAGGAGACCATACATGGCGGATATGGATCGTGAATTGCGAATGCATTTGGCCAAGGAGGCCGACGAAGTGCTCTTTTCCGACTTGGAATTGACGGACAGGATCAAACAAAGCATTCGGCAGAAGGCAGCTTCTGCGCATGCGGGTCGCAGAAGCGTCTCTAGGAATGTATGGGCGGCAGGCGTGGCTGCAGCGGCTTTGGCGGTATTTCTGACGGTAGGGTTGCCGACGCTCCAGCATACATCCGCGCCGGCGCCAGCGCAGAGCCCGATCGGAGCCTCGCCTTCGTTCGACGCGGGCAATGCAGGGAATTCCGGAAATGCAGGGAATGCCGGACATGCAGGCGCTGCCGGCTCCGAGCTGTCCCAGCTCGTGTCGACGTCCTACGCCACCGCCGAAGAAGCAAAAGCTTCGTTCGGCGCGCGTATGCTTGCTCCGGAGGCCGTACCGGCAGGTTTCACGCTCACAGATATTCAAGGGGCGGGGATGGCAGGAGAACCGCTTCGGGACGTGATTTTCTCCTATGCCTCCGCATCGGGCGACAAGTCGATCACGTTCACCGCGAGCCGCATGGCTGCCGTATTCCCGGCGGAAATGTTTACGGCGACGCAAGTCAACGGTAATGACGGCTTCGTATTCGCACAGCCCGAGCTGACCGAATTGTACTGGATGGAGGACGGCATCCAATACGGCATCGTCGGTCACATTACGTCCGAAGAAGCGATGAAGATCGCCGAGTCGGCGAAGCCGTAAGGTTGGACCTCAAACCCGAACACTCCATTGCGAGAACCGCGAAGCGAACTGCTTCGCGGTTTTAAGCGTTTTGCGACCTTTAGTGATCCGAATAAAAATCAATTGATTTCAAACCGATGCTTGTTCTTCTCGACCCACTCCGCAAAAGACTTTAGCGCAACGCCGTACTGCCTGGTTTCCTGAATATCGAATCCGTAGCCAGGCACTGCCTCAAGCCATTCCATAAAGTAAACCGTTCCTTCCAGCATGCCGCGTTTTCGGGTCTCTTCGCTGCTTGCCCGTTCATAAGCTACTTTTTTATCGAGAACGCGGCTTAATGTCTGCGCGATCTCCGTCATCGTCAGTTCGTCGCTTGCGACATTAATATCTTTACCATGAAACTTCTGCGGATTTTCAAATGCGGCGCGGGCGAATTGGGTCGTATCTTCCCCCGAATTCAGCTTTAAGGGCGTGTCCTCCTGCAGCGTGCCGAACAAAACGCCGTCTTTTAATTCCGGTGCCATGATGGCCGAATGGGGCGCCACGAAATTCTCCATGAACCAGACCGGGTGCAGGATGGTCCAATACTTGAAACCGCCGTTTCGGATGAGCTCTTCAATATTGTATTTATTCTCCCAAGTCTGCACCAAATACTTGTGTTTGTCCCACCGGGGAAAAAGATCGCTGCCGGCAACCGAGGTATGCACGACTTGTTCGATGCCGGCTCTTTGGGCGGCCTGGACCATGTTGGCGGCATTTCGCGGCTCGATCGTCTGATCGTACGGGTCGGCGTACTGCACGGAAAAAATGGCCGACACGTTTTGCATGGCAGGCTCAAGCGAGGCCGGGTCGGCCAGGTCGCCCTGGATCATTTCCGCTCCCTTGGCTGCCATTGCTTGCGAAGCCGCCGACGCCAGGTTCCTGGTTAAGATTCGTACGCGATGACCCTGCTTTAACAATTCGCGGGCGACATGGCCGCCTTGCGTACCCGTGCCGCCTATGACCAGTATGAATCTTGAATGGTTGGACGCCAAATCCGATCACTCCAATCTGATGAAGGAATAATCGGATTATATTACCGTGGTAAAGTTTAGTCAATACATGGGTAAACTTAAATTCGTTTATTTCTCATTGACGACCAGTAAGATTTCGAATCGCTTCCTGGTCTCCGCCAGCACATCGAAGCTGCCGCCCATGATTGCCCAGTTTAGAATGACCCCGCTAGCGATGTTGCACATCGATTCGAGCAAATCTTCGGCATTCGCCGGATTTTTGACTTGACCTGCGTCTTTCGCCCGTTGGATCAGCGTTGGAATCACGCTGCCGAGCAAAGCGGATTGGCTTTTATCGAGCGGAGGCACTTGGGTGCGAAGGTGGATCCTATAATTTTCTTTGGTCATTTCAACGCCGAGACGAACGATGTGCTTTACGAAAATCTCCATGGCCTTCATGGCCTGATCGGCAAAATCCGTGACGGAGAGAATGTCCAGCAAATCGTCGTTCGAGACCATGTTTTCAAACGAGAAAAAATCGGAGATCAATTCGTCTTTAGATTTGAAGTGGTAGTAAAACGCTGTCTTCGTTACATTGATCTCTTTGCAAATCTGGTTGATCGTAACCTGTTCGAAGCCATATTTATTGAATAGCTCGATACTTTTAGACAAAATAGCCTCTTTGGTTGCACCTCTCGTACTCATCCAAGCGCCAACTCCTTTGCGATTATTATAAAACATTTAACCTCTAAATAGAATTTCATTACCGAAGTAATGTTTATAGTTAACGAGGTATTGACAATGCATTTCCCTGGTAATATTATGATTCCTAGAATTGCAATTCGCTATGAGCTCATGAGCAAGGAAGTCGTACATCGTTAAAACCAAGTAAGAAAGGTTGAACACTAAGACTAAAACGATACGTGGAGGAGTTTTAAAAATGATGAGATTGATGAGTCTTGCGCTTACGATTGCAATTTTCCTAACCGTCACCGCTTGCGGAAATAACAAAAATACATCCAATGCTGCGGGACAGGACAAGGAAGCATCCAAGCCGGAGACGATTACGGTAGGTCTTGTCAATGGTATACCTAAAATCAGCGTCCTGGATGAAAGCGGAAAGTGGACGGGCTACGATTATGAAACGCTTGTCAAAATCGATGACCTTCTGCCGCAATACGTTTTCAAATACGAGCCCATCACCGATTTTCAGGCCGCTTTTGTCGGTCTGGATACGAAGTCCTTCGATATCCTTGCCGTTCACGCCAGCTGGACGGAAGAGCGTGCGGCTAAGTACCTTTACGGCGAGGCAAGCAACTACGAGAATTCCGGCTATACGTTAAAAGTCAAGAAAGGTTCGGGGATCGTCGTCAAAAGCGAGGAGGACCTTGGGGGCTTAAAAATAGCATTGGCGCCTGGCGCTGCCGTTGCCAGCGACGTTGAAAAATATAACGAGCAGCATCCGGACCGTAAGATCGAGGCGGTCTGGGACACCGGAACGGTCGAGCAGCAACTGGCCAATTTGAAAAGCGGCGCGATCGATGCGCTCTTCGGCGAGCCGTTGAACGATAAAGCGCTGCTGGAAGCATATGGGGCGGATGCGTTCGATATTGCGGGAAGTAATTTGTTCTACGACGCCAGCAAGAAGAACGGCACGTACCTCTTATTTAACTATGGCAGCGAGCCGCTGCAGAAAGAAATCGATGAGACTATAAACAAGTTGCTCAAAGATGGAACGCTCAGTAATCTCTCCAAAGAAATATTGGGTATTGACGTTACCGTCAAACCGGATTAACCGGAAGCGCAGATGGACGGCGATTTCTTTTCCTTTGAACGCTTAGTCGCGTATTTCCCTAAAATACTATCCAAGTTCCCGATTTCGCTGTATGTGGTCGCCGTTTCGACAGCATTGGCGCTGGCACTCGGAACGGTATTGGCGATCATCCGCATTCGAAAGATTCCGGTGCTGCATCAGTTGGCCGTCGTGTATATCTCCTTTGTTAGAGGCACCCCGATTTTGATTCATTTATTTCTCGTTTATTACGGACTGCCGCTGCTATTTAACGCCCTTTTCGGTTACAACATCGCTTCAGGCTGGAATAAACTGATCTTCGTGTTTTTGGCTTACGGGCTTAATGAAGCGGGATTCCTTGCCGAACACATTCGAGCCGCCATTCTATCCGTTCCGCGTGGCCAGACCGAAGCGGGGCATATGGTGGGCCTTACGAGATTTCAAACCTTTCGAAGGATCGTGATGCCGCAAGCATTCCGCGTGCTGCTGCCGGGACTAAGCGCCATGGTCGTGGGCATGCTCCCCGCAACCGGGCTCGCCTATTTGCTTGGCGTCACCGATATGATGGGCATGATTACGACGGTCAGCTACAGCTCGCAGCATTCGCTGGAAGGCTATGCGGACGCCGCCCTCATTTTTATTTCAGCCAGTTTTATTCTGGAAAGGCTCTCCGCGGTTCTCATTAAGAAGTCGAGCTATGGAAGGAAATCGGTGGACGGGTCGATATGAACATACAACCGGTACTGATTTGGGAAGCCTTCAAGAGCGCCGTATCCTATATCCCCATTACGCTTCTTATCACGTCGGCGGTTGTCGTTATCGGATTGTTTTTCGGCGTCATGGTCGCGGCCGTTCGTACCTATCGCATTCCGGTCCTATCGCCACTGGCAGACGGATTCGTCATTGCGTTCAAGGCGATTCCGATCAACTTGATATTAGTCGTATCCAGCCTTTTGTTTGTCACGCATTTTAACGGCATTGCAAGCCTTTTGCATTTGACCGTTACCATCAGGGATGTCAGCCGCATTTATGTCGGTATTTTCGCCCTGTCATTCCCTGCGATCGCTCAGATGAGCGAGTATATACGAGGTTCTCTCCTTTCGGTAGACAGGGGACAGTATGAGGCCGGATATTCGGTCGGATTAACTTTTTGGCAGACTTTTCGGCGCATCGTTTTGCCGCAGATGATGCTTGTTTTCGTGCCGTCGTTGACCGGTATCGTCATTGCGCTCATGAAGGCGACGTCCCTTGTCATCCTGATCGGGGTCGTTGATGTGATGAATGGCGCCTTGAAATACGCCAACCTTTATTTCAGCTATTTCGAAGCTTACTTGGCCGCCGCCCTCGTTTACTGGGGACTCAGTCTCTGTATAGAGTTTCTCGGAAAAGCATTGGAAAAGCGCATCGGAAGATACAGGGGGGCGCTGCATGATTGAAATTAAAAACATCCATAAAGCTTTCGGGAAAAACAAAATCCTGAACGGCGTGGACGTTCATGTCGACGATGGCGAGGTGGTCGTAATCCTGGGCGCAAGCGGCTCCGGCAAAACGACGCTGCTGAGAAGCATCAGCTTCCTTGAAAATGCCGATCAGGGCACGCTCACCATCGGCGAAAAGACCGTCGAGTTGAACAAGGCGAAAAAGCTGGATATCGCTGCGTTAAGGAAAAAGATGGCGTTCGTTTTCCAGAATCATAATCTGTTCAACAATAAGACGGCTTTGGAGAACGTTGCCGAGGGTTTGATCGTCGGGAGAAAAATGCCTAAAACGGAAGCCGTCGAAATCGCTAAAAACGCGTTGGCAAAGGTGGGACTGGCGGATCGGCACGACTATTATCCGTTCCAGCTTTCAGGAGGGCAGCAGCAGCGGGTCGGCATCGCCAGAGCGGTGGCGCTGAACCCGGAAGTGATCCTATTTGACGAGCCGACATCCGCGCTGGATCCGGAATTGATCGGGGAGACATTGTCGCTCATCAAAAAAATCGCTGAAGAAGGCATTACGATGATGATCGTGACGCACGAGATTTCGTTCGCTCGCGATGTGGCGAGCAAAGTGATTTTTATGGATGGCGGCGTCATCGTAGAGGAAGGCAAGCCTGACGAAGTATTGGTCCGGCCGAAGGAAGAACGAACCCGGCAATTTTTAAAACGAATACTGAAGCCGGTTGAATTTAACATCTGAGGAGCCGTCAAATGAGCGATCATACCCCTGCGATCGGAAAGCCGTTTGCTTTTGTCCCCAAGTTGGAAGAGGCCGATCTCATTGAAGCAGCGCATCAGGCCCACCGCTATATCGAGCAATTCAGCGTGTCCGATCCGGACGGATATTATTGGACGGGTACGCCGGACGCGAATATCGACCTCGGATTCGAGAACGGGGCAGCAGGCATTTCCTACTTCTACCTCGAGCTGTTTAAGACGACCGGGAACGGCGAATATTTGCGAATCGCTCAAGAAGGCTTCCGATATCTCTGCCGACACTGGCGCAAGCAATTGCGCATCCAAAACCCGAATGCAAAAGGTTATGAGCTGAACGTCAATTCAGGCGTTGGAAGTATAGGCGTTGCGCTTCTTGCGCATTACGAAGAAACGCGGGACACCGGGAGCTTAATCGCTTTGCGGGAGATTGCGGAATACTTGTCCGAATCGGCCGAACGCGGCAACGGCGACGTAAGCTGGACTGGGTTGCCCTACTATGCCATTGGAGACGCCGGCATTGCTCTTTTGTTACTGAGAATCGCAATTGTACGAAACGACGAGAAGCTGCATGCTTTGGCCGTGGCGTCCGCGAAAACGATTTTGAGAAGCCAGCGGCCGCACCCTCGAGGCGGCAAAGCATGGGATGTAAAGCCGCCCGGATATCCGCACAACTTCCCCAATTTTGTCATCGGTACGTCCGGAATCGGCTATGCGATGTCCGTATTTTACGAGCATACGAATGACGAGGATTTCCTGTCTTCTGCTGCAGCGGCAGCGGACCATCTGTGCGCCATCGCCGTTCCTCTGTCGGAAGGAAGACTTGTTCCTCTGACGGATGACCCGGAGGAACGTACGCTATATTTAGGCTCGTGTCATGGAGCCGGCGGGACGTCAAAGATCTTTTATCAGCTCTACCGTATGACTGGAGACGATCGTTACAAGCGCGAGATCGAGGAGATGAGCAAGGGCATTCTCAGTCTCGATGCGCCGGAGTTACAATCCTCGGGCTACTGGAATAATACATGCATTTGCTGCGGCACGGCGTCCATCCTTCAATTTCACGCGGCACTATACGCGGCCTTCGGGAATCGAAAGAATCTGGAGGTGGCGAAGCGCTGTGCCCAAGTCATTCTTGGCGAAGCGCGGGAAACGGGTAACGGCGCGATCGCTTGGCCGCTTGCGGAGACAAGACTTGAGCCGGACAACATCACCTTGAATAAAGGGTATATGCACGGCGCTGCGGGAATCGCAAGCGCGCTGCTTCAACTTTTCCAAATGCTGAAAGGAGCGTTTGAATGGAATCGCCTGATTGACGATCCCTATCCGGCACATTGCGAGCTCAACCCAAACGAGGTGCAGGCATGAATACTTTGATTAAAAACGCCAACGTTTTCGACGGTAAAAATGCCGCTTTGCAAGAAAACGTCAATATCGTGATTGAGCGAAATCTTGTGAAAGAGATCATTCACGGCTCTGTTACGGAAGAAAACTTTGAGGCAGTGTACGATGCGGCGCGCCATACCGTCATACCGGGACTTACGGACGCGCATGTTCATTTATCCATAACCGGCAATTCCTTGTCCGACGGCTGGCGGATCGACGAGAAGGCTGTCCGATCCGTCCGTTTCGCCAAGGAAATGCTCCTGCGCGGGTTTACGACCGTGCGCGATGCGGGCGGCATCACCTTTGGCTTGAAGAAAAACATCGACAATGGCTTTCTGGACGGACCCAGGATCCTGCCCTCCAATGCGATGATCTCGCAGACCAGCGGGCACGGCGATATCCGGGCCAATCATGCGGAGGTACGGATCGCGGACAGCATTTATGCTTCTGCCGATTTAAACAGCAAGCTGTCGGTCCTTGCAGACGGCGTCGACGAGGTGATTCGCGCCGTCAGAGAGCAGCTCTTTTTGGGAGCGTCCCAGATCAAGCTGATGGCCGGAGGCGGGTTTAGCTCCGCTTACGATCCGATTTGGACCGTACAGTTCAGCTTCGAGGAAATGAAAGCCGCCGTGGACGCTGCGGCTGACTACGGCACCTATGTCATGGCGCATTTGTATACGCCGTCATCCATGCAACGAGCGGCCCGAGCGGGCGTAAAGTGCTTCGAGCACGCCACGCTGCTCGACGAAGAAACAGCCAGGATCGTTGCCGACCAAGGCATTTGGATCACGCCCGGCCCACAGTTGGGCAGAGAATATCCTACGACAGGATTACCGAAATCGACGGTCAAGCTTATTGAAGATTTTCGCGACGGCGAAAGACGCGCAACCGAATGGATCGACAAATACAACCTTCCCATCTTATACGGAACAGACGCCTTTGGCGACATTCACAGGGCTGCGGAAATACAATTAGACGATTTCAGATTATTCAAGTCGCGGTTCGGCAGTTTTCGCGGCATCGTGGCGGCGACCGGAAATATTTACGAACTCATTCAATTATCTACATATCAGAATCCGTATCCGGAGGGCAAAATAGGCGTTCTAGAGGAAGGTTCCTTTGCGGACCTGCTCATCGTCAGCGGCAATCCGGTCGAGGATCTGGATATCCTGGCGGATAAAAGCAACATACGGTTCATTATGAAAGATGCCGTGGTTTATAAAAATACACTCTGATTCCGCCGATCCAAACCTCTGAGCCGCCCCGGTCCGTATGGATCGGGGCTGATTTTCGCAGATGGATGGTCGGCTTTCAGCAACATCCCGCGCCGACCCCGAAGCAAAGATCAAGACCCCCCGCCCCGAAACAGCTTCCGGTACTGCTGGGGAGAAATCCCTTGCCACTTCTTGAAGACATGGCTGAAGTTGTGCAGATCGTCGTAGCCGACCAGCGCGCCGATTCGCTCGATTTTTTCGTCCGTCTCGAGCAGGTAGCGCTTGGCCGCTTGATGGCGCAGCCTTTGCACGTATTTTTGCGGCGACTCGCCGAACAGCTGCTTGAACAGACGGATGAAATAATCCTCGCTTACGTTAAGCCTCTGCGCCAGCGTTTTATTCGTATGCGGCAGATGGAGACTTTGCTGCAGATCCGACTTTAGCTCGAGCAGCCGCTTCTGATAGGCGGTGACGGTCTGACTCTGCGGCTCCAGCGAGAGTCCGACGAGCGCGGCCAGCACGAGCTGCATGTAGCCGCGGCAGGCAAGCGAAGCGGCGGCGCGGCTGGCGTGGTAGGCCTCCGCGGCTTGTTCCATCCAAGATACAAGCTCCAGCGGCGCCGACCGGTATCGGCGAGCGAAGACGGGACTCCCGGTTCCCGTTACGGGCCAATAGCCGATCCGATCCTCCCGCGCGTCCCCGTCCTGGAAGACTAACTGGTGTTCGAACTCGATCTCCACCTCGTCATACAGGTCGAAATGGAGGCCGAGCAGCCGGGTGTCCGGCGTACCGGTCAGCTCGATCCGGTGCTCGATGGCCGGAGGCAGCACGAGCAGATCCCCAGCGAACAAGGCAAGCGGCGACGCTTCGTCTTCGAAATGCACCCGGATGCTGCCGGAGTAAATATACATCAGCTCGCTGTCGTACAGACGTCGCAAATAACCCCGAGTAGGCGGCGTACGCTGATATTCGGCATAGTGGACGCTCGGCGCGAATGCCCGGACGTCCAACGGTCTCGTATGGGGCTGCATGAAGCCCGACGGCATAATTCCCACCTCTTGCTGGAACGGAAATTCACAACTCTAATGCGAGGAACGACAAATACAAGCGATTATGCTCATGATAGCATAAACGTGTTGAACAGGAATTCACAATTTCGAAGGAGAGATGGATTCATGCCAGCTTCGTCTGCGAAGGTCCGGATCGGCGTCATCGGTTTGGGACAACGGGGGAAGGATCTTTTCGGCTTGCTTCAGGAAATGGACGACGTCGAGATCGCGGCGGTCAGCGACCTGTATGAAGATCGGTTGCACAAGGCGGCAGAGGCAGCGCAAAACGCTTCGAAACCGAAGCCGTCCTTGTACCTGAATTATAAAGAATTGCTGGCGCGGGAGGACATCGAAGGCGTCATCGTGGCGTCCTCCTGGACCAGTCATGCGGAGATCGCGATCGCGGCGATGAGAGCGGGGAAATACGTCGGGTCCGAAGTCGGAGGCGCGGCATCGATCGAGGAATGCTGGGAGCTGGTGCGGACCTCCGAAGCGACCGGCGTGCCGTGCATGCTGCTGGAAAACTGCTGCTACGGACGCAGCGAGATGGCCGTGCTGAACATGGTCAGGCAAGGATTGTTCGGCGAATTGATCCACTGCCGCGGCGGTTATCTGCACGATCTGCGCGAGGAAGTGGCGAAGGGGATCGAGAACCGGCATTACCGCATTCACAACTACCTCAATCGCAACGGCGACCTGTACCCGACGCACGGGCTCGGCTTGCCTGCAGCCTGCTTGAACATCAACCGCGGCAACCGAATCGTCAGCGTCGCCTCGATCGCCTCCAAGTCGAGGGGGATCAACGAATGGGCCGGCGAGCATCTCGGACCGGACCATCGGGCCGCGCGTTCGCCGATCGAGCTCGGCGACATCGTCACGACGATGATGAAGTGCGCGCACGGCGAGACGATTCTGCTGACGCACGATACTTCCCTGCCCAGACCGTATTCCAGAGCCGGACAGATTCAAGGCACGAAGGGCGTCTGGATGGAGGACGGCAACTCGATCTATATCGACGGCGCGAGTCCGGCGCATGAATGGGAAAAGTTCGATTCGTACCTGGAACGATACGAACATCCGGTGTGGCAGCGCTTTTTGAACGACGGCGTCAAGGGCGGACACGGCGGCATGGATTATTTGGTCCTGCGCGACTTCGTCGACTGCGTGAAGTCCCGATCGACGCCGCCGATCGACGTCTACGATATGGCCACGTGGATGGCGGTGACGGTGCTGTCCGAGCAGTCGGTGCACGCCGGCGGGGCGCCGGTCGCCTTTCCCGATTTTACGAACGGCAAATGGATCGAGCGCAGCGAGCCGATGTTGGCTTCGACGTTCGGCGCCTGAGCCCGGCGTCCCTCCCAAATACAACTTCCGGATCCCTCGCGCAGCAAGCTAGAAAAGCTTCGCAAGCGGGGACGCTTGGCGGATCCGGGGAAACGATGAAGAGCTATCCGCCATGGATAGCTCTTTGCGTTCTTCGGGCTGCTATGGCGCTAACTCGTAAACGCGGGGTAACGAAGTAAAAACTTGCACATTGTAGACGCAAATTTAAACATCCTATACTGAATTGAAAGCGCAATCAACAAGTCTCTATTTCAATCTTTGATTCGCATTCTGCGGGGAGGATAAGCGTTTTGGAACAACTCAAGGGAAAAAGCGTCCTCGTGCGCGATGGGGAGATCAATCGAAGGAAAGCGGCGAACCGTTCGTATTTAATGAAGCTGAACAGCGATCATCTTCTTTTTAATTATCGGCTGGAAGCGGGTCGTTTTTCCGGCCGCGGCATTCCGCACGACGCGCATGGTGGGTGGGAATCGCCGGTCTGTCAGCTGCGGGGACACTTCCTCGGCCACTGGCTGTCGGCTGTCGCCATGCATGTGGACGAGACCGGAGACCCGGAGCTGAAGGTGAAAATGGATCTCATCATCGACGAGTTGGCGGCGTGCCAGCAGGACAACGGAGGGCAATGGGTCGGTCCCATTCCGGAGAAATACCTGCACTGGATCGCGAGCGGCAAGCAGATCTGGGCGCCGCAGTACAATCTCCACAAGCTCCTCATGGGCCTCGTCGACGCTTATCGATACGGCCGAAACGAGAAAGCGCTCGCCGTCGCGGACGCGTTCGCGGACTGGTTCGCAGATTGGAGCGGACGATTTTCCAGGGAGCAGTTCGACGACATTCTGGATGTGGAGACCGGCGGGATGCTGGAGGTATGGGCAGATCTTCTGCGCACCACCGGCAAAGAGAAATACAAAACATTGCTCGAGCGCTATTATCGCAGCCGCTTGTTCAAGCCCCTGCTCGAAGGCAAAGACCCGCTGACGAACATGCACGCGAATACGACCATCCCGGAAGTGCTCGGCTGCGCCAGGGCTTACGAGGTGACTGGCGATAAGCGATGGATGGATATCGTGAAGGCCTACTGGAATTGCGCGGTGACGGAAAGGGGCTATCTGGCGACGGGCGGACAGACGGCCGGCGAGGTGTGGATGCCCAAGCAGAAGATGAAGGCGCGCCTCGGGGACAAAAACCAGGAGCACTGCACGGTCTACAACATGAACCGCCTGGCCGAGTTCCTGTTCCGGCATTCGGGAGATCCCGCCTATGCGCAATATATCGAGTACAACCTGTACAACGGCATCATGGCGCAGGCGTACTACCAAGCGTACCCTTTGACCGGCAGTAAACATAACGATCCTTCGACCGGGCTGCTCACGTATTTTCTGCCGATGAAGGCCGGCCTGCGCAAGGATTGGAGCGGTGAGACGGACAGCTTCTTCTGCTGCCACGGAACGATGGTCCAGGCGAACGCGGCCTGGAATCAGGGGCTCTATTATCAAGACGCAGCCGACGGCGTCTATGTCTGCCAATATTTCGATTCCGAGTTGAGCGCGGATCTCGGGGGAGATGCCGTGCGGATCGTTCAATCCCAGGATCGCATGAGCGGGAGCTTGATGAATTCCTCGATAACCGCAGGCATTCAGGGCATCAATGAGATGACCGCGATTCACGAGAATTTGCCGTCGTATCGCAAGTACGATATTGCCGTATACACGTCGGCTCCGAAGGCGTTCGCCATTCACTGCCGGATTCCGGAATGGATCATGTCGGAAGCGGCGATTTACGTCAACGGCAGCCTTCAGGGTAAGACGGCGGATAGCGGCCGTTTTTATTCCATTCGCCGAACCTGGCAGGACGGGGACCAAGTAAGCGTCATCCTGCCGATCGGAATCCGCTTCGTTCCGCTGCCGGACGACGGGAGTATCGGGGCATTCCGGTACGGTCCGGATGTACTGGCCGGGATCGGCGAGACTGAACGGATTCTGCATGCTGAAAAGGATGACATCGCGTCTGAGGTCGAGATGGAAAACGAGCGCGAATGGGGAAGCTGGCGATTCTTTTTCAAGACGGTTAATCAAGACCCCGCGATTCAAATGAGGCGAATTCGGGATATCGGGTATGAGCCGTTCCAGATCTACTTCAAAGTGAAAGGAAGATCGTCGGCCAACCATCCATAAATACGGAAAAGGGGTTCGCTATGCATACAACCGTCGCCAATCCGATCCTCTGGGCCGACGTTCCGGACGTAAGCGTCATCCGGGTCGGCTCCGTCTACTATATGGTCAGCACGAGCATGCATTCGATGCCCGGCTGTCCGATCATGAAGTCCGGGAATCTGATGCACTGGGAGCTCGTGAGCTATGTCTTCGACAAGCTGGAGGACAACGACGCCCACAATCTGATCGACGGCAATGGCATCTATGGCAACGGCTCGTGGGCGGCAAGCCTTCGGTATCATGCCGGCATGTACTATGTCGCCTTCAGTTGCAACGACATGAACCGGTTCTACGTGTATCGCGCGTCGGATATCGAGCGCGGTCCTTGGAAGCGCTCCGTCATCGAGGGGCTGCATCACGATCCGAGCCTGCTGTTCGACGACGACGGACGCGTCTATGTCATCTATGGCAATGGCGGCATTCGTATCCGCGAGCTGACTGACGATGCGTCCGCCTTGCGGGAAGGCGGTCTCGATCGGCTGCTGTTCGAGACGGAGCGCGAAGGCATCGGCTTGCGCTGCGAGGGCTGTCATGCCTATAAACTGAACGGTTACTACTATCTGTTTTTCATCGAATGGCCGAACGTCGGCAACCGGCGCCGCCGGCAGCTCGTCTACCGTTCGCGGGAGCTGCTCGGTCCCTATGAGCGCCGCATCGCGCTCGACGACGACCTGGGCTATCGGAACTGCGGCGTCGCCCAAGGCGGTATCGTCGATACGCCGGAAGGAGACTGGTACGCGATGTTGTTCCAGGATCGCGATGCCGTCGGCCGTCTTCCGTGCCTCGTGCCGATGCGCTGGGAGAACGACTGGCCGGTGCTGGGCGAGGACGGCCAAGTACCCAAGACGTTCGAGGTGCCGCAGCCGGACCCTGCGCCCAAGCCGCTCGTAAAGAGCGACGAATTCGACTATTTCGAAAATCAGCTGGCGCTGAACTGGCAGTGGAACCATAACCCGGACGACAGGCTCTGGTCGGTGACCGAGCGCCCGGGCTGGCTGCGGCTGGCGACGGGACCGGTCGTCGACCGAATCGAGCGCGCCTGCAATACGCTGACGCAGCGGACGGAAGGTCCAACCTGCGTCGGGGAGACGCTGCTGGACGCGACGGGGATGAAGCCGGGCGATCGCGCCGGCCTGGCCGCGCTGCAGAGCGGCTTCGGCACCGTCGGCATTTGGGCCGGCGAGAGCGGGGAGCGGCTCGTCGCGATGTGCGTGCGAGGAGAAGACGGAAGCGAAGAGATCGTGGAAAGCTTGCCGTTCGCCGGCGAGGTAATCCGTTTGAAGATCGATTTTGACTTCAGGGAGAGCGCGGATACGGCAGTCTTTGCTTATGCAGCCGAAGGCGAAGCGTGGAGGACCATCGGCCGTCCGCTGAAGATGAAGTATACGCTGGATCACTTCATGGGCTACCGTATCGGCTTGTTCAACTATGCGACCCGCCAGCGCGGCGGCTTCGCGGACTTCGATTATTTCCGCTATGCCAAGGGCGAACCTATCCATGAAATGGAGTGAACCTCGAATGAACCAGGCTCCGAAGCCGAATCAACCGCTCGTGACCCACATTTACACGGCGGATCCGTCCGCACACGTATTCAACGGGCGTATCTATGTTTACCCTTCGCACGATCTCGACCATGACG
This sequence comes from Cohnella sp. OV330, assembly GCF_900112065.1. Taxonomy (GTDB): domain Bacteria; phylum Bacillota; class Bacilli; order Paenibacillales; family Paenibacillaceae; genus Cohnella. Next base: position 74,138 of record NZ_FOKE01000005.1, on the reverse strand, counting down.
GCGAGAGCAATGACAACGGCGACCAATACCGGATGGAGGATTACCATGTCCTGTCCTTGGACGACTTCGATTCCCCGGTCGTCGATCACGGCGAAGCGTTGCATATTCGGGACGTTCCGTGGGCGTCCAAGCAGATGTGGGCGCCGGATGCCGCGTACAAGAACGGTAAGTATTATCTCTTCTTCCCGGCACGCGACCGAGAGGGAATCTTCCGGATCGGCGTGGCGACAGGCATATCCCCGGAAGGGCCCTTCCGGGCGGAGCCGAATTTTATGGAGGGAAGCTTCAGCATCGATCCGGCGGTGCTCGTCGACGATGACGGCCGCAGTTATATGTACTTCGGCGGCCTCTGGGGCGGCCAGCTGGAGAAGTGGCGGACCGGCGAATTCCGGCCGGATCCGGAGGAGCTCGCGCCCGACGCGCCTGCGCTCGGACCGCGCGTCGCGCTGCTGAACGACGATATGCTGTCGCTCCAGGGGACGCCGCAGGAGGTCGAGATCGTCGACGAAGACGGCAGCCCGATCCTCGCGGGCGACGAGGACCGGCGCTACTTCGAGGGACCGTGGGTGCACAAGCACGATGGCTTGTATTACCTGTCTTACTCGACCGGGACGACACACAAGCTCGTCTATGCCGTCAGCCGCGACCCGCTCGGGCCGTACACGTTCAAGGGGACGATCCTGACGCCCGTGATCGGGTGGACGACCCACCACTCGATCGTCCGGTTCCGGGACAAGTGGTATCTGTTCTACCACGACAGCTCCCTGTCGGGCGGAGTCAACCACAAGCGCTGCGTCAAGTATACGGAACTGCACTACGACGAGGACGGAACGATCCGGACGATCGATCCTTACCCGGAGGACCATACGAACGCTTGAATTCACATCATCCGCACACGGAGAGAATCAACCAGATTCTCTCTTTTTTATTAGCCGATCGTCATCAAACGGCTGGCAGCCCCTGGAATATATAACGCTTACAAAAACGTAAACGATCGTTAAGCAAGTAAAAAGATGCACGTAGTTCCGGGCATATAAGGGTGCCTATAATGTAAACATGAAAGCGTCATCAAGACTGCGCGGCAATAGGAAGGGAGATCGATATGAAAGGTAACGCCCATTCGAAACGAAAAGGAGAGGCGGAGTGCGCATGCTAAATTACAACAAGAGAAGCACGTCGTTCAGAAAGTTTCTCTATATCTCTCCTTTTATGATTCTGCTGTTCATCTTCGCCTACTACCCCCTGTATGGCTGGGTATACGCCTTCTTCGACTATACGCCTCCGATTCCGTTGTCCAAGTCGCCGTTCGTCGGGCTTCAATGGTTCAGATCGCTGGTCGAAAACCAGGTGAAAGTCGATCAACTGCTGCAGGTCATCAAGAACACGTTCGGCTTGAGCGGACTAAGCCTGCTTTTCTCCTGGCTTCCGATGGTATTCGCCATTTTCCTCACCGAGATCAAAGCCGTACGCTTCCGGAAGTTCATCCAGACGGTCACCACGCTCCCGAACTTTATCAGCTGGGTGCTGGTTTATTCCCTCGCCTTCTCCATGTTCTCGAGCGAAGGCGTCATTAACGGCATGCTGCGGCAGCTGGGCCTGACCGACGCGCCGATCTTGTTCCTCCAGAGCTCCGACCACGTGTGGCTCACGATGTGGATGTGGACAACCTGGAAAGCGTTGGGGTGGTCCGCCATTCTGTACATCGCCGCGATCATGGGGATCGACGATTCCCTCTACGAGGCGGCCCACGTGGACGGCGCTACCCGCATGCAGGTGATTCGCCATGTCGTTCTGCCGAGCATGCTGCCGACGTACTTCGTGCTGCTGATGCTTCAGATCGCGAGCTTCCTGAACAATGGCCTGGAGCAGTATTTCGTCTTCCAGAACGCATTCAACAAGGACAGCATTCAGGTTCTGGACTTGTACGTGTACAACCTGGCCATGGGCGGGGGCAGTTATTCCGTGTCCGTCGCGATCAGCATGCTGAAGAGCTTGATCAGCGTCGTGCTTCTCTTTTCGGTGAACGGACTGTCCAAAATGTTAAGAGGGGAGGGCATCGTATGAGCGACAATACGACCGAGCTGGTACCCGAAGCGATTTATCAAAGCCGAGCGGACAAAAAGTCGGGCTATAAGCTCAGCGCGACGGACAAGTTCATCTCCGTCGTCATCTATACGCTTTTCTCTCTGTTTGCGCTGATCTGCGTCTATCCCTTTTACTCGATCATCATCAACACGATCAGCGCGAACGATATCAGCGCTCGAGGCGACGTCGTGTTTTTCCCGAAGCATATTCACTTCCAGAATTATATCGACGTGTTCAAAATCCCGGGGCTCGGCCACGCGGCGCTCATCTCGCTGGGCAGAACGGTCATCGGCACGAGTCTGACGGTGGGCGCTTCCGCCTTCCTGGGCTTCATGTTCTCCCAGGAGGATATGTGGGCGCGGAAGTTCTGGTACCGGTTCACGGTGATCACGATGTTTTTCAGCGCCGGGATCATTCCCTGGTACTTGACGATGAGATCGCTGCATCTGACCAACAACTTTCTGGCTTACGTGTTGCCGGTGATCGTCTCTCCGTTCTTCATTATTCTGGTCAAGACATTCGTCGAGTCGACGCCGAAGGAGCTGCAGCAGGCGGCCAGCATCGACGGTGCCGGGGTGATGACCATCTTCTTCCGCATCATGCTGCCGATCTGCAAGCCGATACTGGCGACCGTCGCCATCTTCGCGGCCGTGGATCAGTGGAATTCCTTCCAGGATACGCTGCTCTTGGTAACGGACAGCAATTTGTACAGTCTGCAGTTCATCCTGTACAACTACATCAATCAGGCGAGTTCCTTGTCGACGATGGTCAACCTGCAAAATGCAGGCTCGACCGCGATGTCCAGCCTGTCGACCAAGCAGACGACCACGTCCATTCGAATGACGGTGACCATCATCGTCGTGGCGCCCATTTTGCTGATCTATCCGATATTCCAAAGGTTTTTCGTAAAGGGGATTATGATCGGCGCGGTGAAAGGCTGACTCGCGCTTGCGCCATTATAATAAATTAACCAAACGGGGGTTTCACATGAGCAAAAGTATGAAAGTCGTCAAAAAATCGATGTCCGTGTCGCTGGCAGGTCTGTTCCTCGCGTCTGCGGCATTGACCGGCTGCAGCGACGGATCCAAGAATAATACATCATCATCCGCAGCACCATCCGGCGCGAGCGCCGGCGCATCCCAAGCGGCCGGCGCGATCGACCACAGCAAGCCGATCACCATCACCGTGTTCGACAACGCGGCCAATTACCAGGGCGAGCAGACGGGATGGTACGGCAAGCTCGTCAAGGATAAATTCAACATCACCTTGAACATTCTAGCGCCGCAGGTCGCCGGCGACCAGCTGTACAAGACCCGCACGGCGGCGGGCGACCTGGGCGATCTGGTGATCGTCGACAACAGCCAGTTGGAAGAACTGATCCCGGCCGGTCTCGTCATGGATATGACGGACAAGATCAAGAGCACGAAGTACTTGTCCCAATACGTGGACAACCATTTCAAACCGTTCAATGCAGGCTTCGACAAGGTCAATCCGGAAGGCAAGATCTACGGCTTGCCGACGTTCGAAGCCGATACGTCGCCGACGACCTTCTCGGAGGAGCTCCCTTACTCCAGTCCGATCATGCCCTGGGATTATTACAAGGGCGTCGGGGCTCCCAAACTGAACAATCTGGACGATCTGCTGAACGTGCTGAAGCAAATGCAGGCTAAATATCCGAAGACGCCGGACGGCAAGCCGATCGTACCGATCTCCCTATGGAAGGATTGGGATGGCGGCAGCATGGAAAACGTGCGTTGGCTAAGCGGCTGGTACGGCTTCGAGCAGCCGGACGGGACGTCGACCATCCAGCTCAATGCCAAAGGCGACATCGTTCCGCTCGTCGACGACAACAGCATGTACAAGAAGATTCTTCAGTTTTACTTTAAAGCGAATCAGATGGGGCTGGTCGATCCCGACTCGCCGTCCCAGGATTGGAACAAAGTCTCCGAGAAGCTGACCAACAAACAGGTGCTGCTCCTGTGGTACTCCTGGCAGACCGGCTTCTACAATTCGATCGAGAGAGGCAAAAACGGAGACGGCAACGTTGCGGTTCCGATCGCCGACACTCATATCATTCAGAGGAGCGACGCTTATTACGGCAACGGAAGAGCGTTCGCGATCGGCGCAAAGGCGAAAAATGCCGACCGCATCATGGAATTCATGGATTGGCTCGCCTCTCCGGAAGGTCTGCGCTATTACGTCGACGGCCTCGAAGGCTTCAACTACGAGAAGACGGCCGACGGCAAGTTCAAGCTGACCGAAGTCGGACAGACCGCCTTCCAGAAAAATACGCCTGTTCCGGACGAGTACGGCGGCGGCGGTTACCAGGACGGACAAAGCAAGCTCAATACGATGATCATGAGCGATTTTACCTTCGATCCGGACACCAAGGAGTTCTATAACAGCAACTACTGGAGCTCGACGATCGAAGCGAACAAGACGGTGCTGACGACGGACTGGCAGAAGACGTACAACGCCAAGAACGCGACGGATTATTACTTGAAAAACAACATGATCGATATCGTACCGAACATCAACACGAGCCTCGGAACCGATTCCTCGGACATCAAAAACAAGCGCAGCCAGATCTCGGACTACGTGAAAAATACGTCCTGGAAGATGGTATTCGCGAAAAATCAAGCGGAATTCGACCAACTCTGGACGAAGATGAAGAAGGACGTCGAAGGCCTCGGCTGGAAGGACGTCCTGGCAGCAGATACGGTCAAAGCGCAGAAGATCGTCAAGATGCGCGCCGATGCATTAGCCAGCAAATAACATCGATTCGCACTTATATATGAAGGGGGACGGATATCCGCGAGGGTATCCGCCTCCGCATTTTATTGACCATGGGTAGAAGGGAGACGCAGCGATGCTAAGAGTCGTGAAGGTGGAAAACGGTACCGTGCAGGGACTGCCTGCCGCCGATCCTCGGATTACGAGTTTTAAAGGGATTCCGTTCGCCGCGCCGCCGGTCGGAGACAATCGCTGGCGCGCCCCGCAGCCGGCCGAGAACTGGGAAGGCGTGCGTCAAGCCTTTCAATTCGCGCCGGTCCCGATGCAGGTGCGGCAGGAAATAGACGAAAACAACATCTATACCCGCGAATGGACGGTCGAGCCGGACATCGCCATGGACGAGGACTGTCTCTACCTCAACGTATGGACGCCGGCCAAGAACGTCGATGAGAAGCTGCCGGTATTCGTGTGGTACTTCGGCGGCGGCCTGCAGGTCGGCCATACGGCCGAGATGGAGTTCGACGGCGAACGTATCGCCCGAAGAGGCATCGTGGTCGTGACGATCGCCTACCGGCTGAACGCGTTCGGCTTTCTGTGCCATCCCGAGATTACGGCGGAAGCGCCGGAAGCGCCCGCGAACTTCGGCCATCTGGACCAGCAGTTCGCGACCAGATGGGTCAAGCGCAACATCGCGGCGTTCGGCGGCGATCCGGACAACCTGACGATCGGCGGGCAGTCTGCAGGCGGCGGCAGCGTCATGAACCAGCTGGCCTCGCCGCAGAACGAGGGCCTGTTTCAGCGGGCGATCGTGCAGAGCGGGGTTTTCACGAAGCTTTATCCGGGCAACGGCGCGCCCAAGTTCCTTCGCGAGTTCGGGGAGGCCGAAGCGGACGGCATTCGCTTTTTCGAAGCGCTCGGCGTGTCCTCGCTTGCGGAAGCCCGCAAGCTCGATGCGGCGTATGTGCGCGACAAGTATCTGGAATCCGGGCGCTTCTGGGGCACCGTGGTCGACGGCAAGTTCAATGTCGGGGATGCGTTCGAGGCGTTCCTTCGGAATGAGCGCTTACCGGTGCCGGTGCTGTTCGGCCATACCTCCTCCGAATTTTTCAGCGTGCCGGAAGCCGGTACGGCGGCCGAATTCAAGAAGATGGCGGCCGAGCTGTTCGGCGACGATGCCGAGACTTTTCTCGCGCTATGCGGAGCGAATGCGGGAAGCTTGGACGAGGCACTGAAGCGGGCATCGGCGAGCGGCATCGAATACGCGATCCGGATCGCGGGACAGGCCAATGCCGATACCGGCGCCAACCTTCCGCTGTACTATTACAACTTCGACGCGGACATTCCGGGTTGGGATAACCCCGGCACGTTCCATTCGGTCGATCTGTGGTTTTTCTTCGAGACGCTCGCCAAATGCTGGCGGCCGTTCGTCGGCAAGCATTACGACCTGGCGCGGCAGATGTGCGATTACTGGGCGAACTTCATTCGCGGCGGCGATCCGAACGGGCGGGATTCGACGGGAGCGGACCTGCCGCGGTGGGAGGTCTATACGCCGGAGGCGCCTTACGGCATGCGCTTTGCGGACCAAGCCGGGTTTGCCAGAGAGCGGCCCGACGAGATCATGGCGTTCCTCGTGCAGCAATACTTCAAGAAAAACCCGCTGCATTCGTATTCGAAAGGATAAGGGGGACGGTCCATGAGACTGGCATGCGGCAACTACATCTTGCAATTCAAAGAGGGCGGCGTCGAGGTTCGTAAAAACGGCCGGCTTCTTTATTCCAACAAACGGCCGATGTTCGCCACGGTAAAAACGGCGTTTGCCGTCAGCGAGTTTTACGACCACGCTTACGACGATATCGTCGCTTCCGACGGGAAGATCGTCGCCCGGGGCACGATGACCGTGCCTTCGGGCTCGGCTTTTGCATTTACGGACGTGTATGAAACCGCAGGCGCCGGGTTCAAGATGAGCCGGAACGTCAAGGTGACGAAGGCGGGAGACGACCTTGGATTTTCTACGAAGGTCTCTTTTACGATGGCCGAATCGGATGACGTCCACGACTACAACTGCTTCGCGCCCGGCGTCTGGTACAAGCAAAACGAATTCGCGCCGGCATCCGCGATAGGAAAAGATTTGGACAACGAATACTTCTGGCGGATGGAGACCCGGTACGCCCTGCCGCTGTTCGCGATGCAGCACATCGCGTCGGGAGAGACTGCGGCGCTGTCGCGCTGGGCTGCGGACGCGACCCTGCCGACGACGGATATCGTGAGGTCGGAAAATATCACGGACCCGAAATGTACAGTCGGAGCCATCGGCATGAGCAAGCCGAAGAGCGAGACGCTGAATTATATGTATTACGGATATGGCATACGCAAGGAACTCGAGACGGAAACGGCCGGCCTGTCGATCGATTACGTGTATCCAGGCTGCGACGGCCAACTGCCCGTCAACAATCCGTATGCCGGCCTGGATTACCGCGAGAAACCGAAAGCATTCCAGCGCATGAACCATCCCGTAGCGGTCGGCTTCGAGCAAAATTATGCCGTCGCCATCCATTTCGACCATTACGCCGGCGGCTTCCAGCCGATGATGAAGGAGCAGTGGCGCATCGTCTACGCCCGGCTGCGCGACAAGCTTTTCGAGGTGGACAACGAGCGTCACTACCGCAACGGCATGAACATACTGACCCGATACACGCGGCCTTATGGCGATTCGTACGGGCTGCCCTTCGCTTGTCAATTACCCGATATGGACATTTCTAGCGTTTCCTTTCAGTTCGGCTTCGTCGGCCAGCAGCCGGGCATCGGCTATCAGCTGCTCAGGTACGGCGACAAGGAGAGCATGCCCGAAGCCTATGAGAAAGGCGTGGGCGTGATCGATTTCTGGGCGAGGAAGGCTATGACCGAATCCGGCCTGCCGCGGATGTGCTACAATCCGACCCTCCAAGGTTTCGAGCCTTATCCGCACTATATCCGAATGCTGGCAGACGGGATCGAAGCCATTCTGGACGCCTACCTCTATATGCGCGGCAAAGGCGACGAGCGGCCTGCATGGCTGGAATTTTGCAGACGGACGGCCAATTGGCTCGTAAAGGTTCAGAACGAGGACGGCAGCTTCTACCGGGCTTACCACGCCGACAGCTCGATCCGCATGGACTCGAAGTCCAATACGCCAAGCGTGATCCGGTTTCTCGTCCAATTCTATCTCGTGTCCGGCGAAGAACGCTATAAAACAGCCGCGCTTCGGGCCGGCCAGTGGTCCTACGACCATAATTACCTTAACCTGGAGTACCGGGGCGGTACCTGCGACAATGCGGATATCCAGGATAAAGAAGCTGGCATCTATGCTTTGTTCGGCTTCCTTGCCTTATACGATCTGACCGGCGAAAAAAGATGGCTCGAAGGCGCGATCGGCGCCGCGGATTATACCGAGACTTGGACCTATGCCTGGCGCTTCCCCGTGATCGCCCCGTGGCCCAAACATCCGTTCAACAAATTTTCCATCAGCGGTCAGAGCATCATCACGATCGGCGGCGGCGCCGACGTGTATATGGCGGCCTGCTCGTACACGTACTACAGGCTGTATGTCATTACGGGCGACGAGCACTATCTCGACTTCGCCGAGTTTATTCATAAGAACACCAGACAGTCCACGGACGCGGACGGCAGCATCGGATATGCGATGCCGGGCTTGGGGCACGAGAGCGGCAACTTCGCGAGCCAAACGCTGCAGAGCCACTATCACTGGCTGCCCTGGTGTACTTATGTGGAAGTCGACCCTTCGTCCAGATTGTATGATACCTTCGGCGGCTATGAGATCGCGGATGCGCAGAAGCTTCTCCCGGAGGAGAGGGCGAAGAGAAATCGCATCTACGACACATTCGTCAAGAAGGCTTGATAAAAAAACGGTTAGGGGCGAGCGGAGAGATGAAAAAACAAGGATTGAACCCGTACCTGCCTTCTTGGGAGTATACGCCCGACGGCGAACCCTATGTTTTTAACGGTAGAGTGTACGTATATGGTTCCCACGACAGATTCAACGGCCACGCCTATTGCTTGAACGACTATGTCTGCTGGTCCGCGCCGGAGCACGATCTGGCCGATTGGCGGTACGAAGGCGTGATCTATCGCAAGACGGACGATCCGCTCAATCCCGACGGCAGCATGTGCCTGTATGCGCCGGACGTCACGGTTGGGCCGGACGGGCGGTATTATCTCTACTATGTGCTCGACAAAGTGCCTGTCGTATCTGTCGCGGTGTGCGATACGCCGGCAGGCAAGTATTCGTTTTACGGCTATGTCCGTTATGCCGACGGCACGCGTCTTGGCGAGAGAGAAGGCGACGAACCGCAATTCGATCCGGCCGTGCTGACGGAGGGAGACCAGACCTATTTGTACACGGGCTTCTGCGCGCCCGGCGATCGTTCCCGGCACGGCGCCATGGCGACGGTGCTCGGTTCGGATATGCTCACCATTATCGAGGCGCCCGTATTCGTCGCGCCAAGCGAGCCTTACAGCGCCGGGAGCGGCTTTGAAGGCCATGCCTTTTTCGAGGCGCCCTCTATTAGAAGGATCGGCGATATGTATTACCTGATCTACTCCTCTGTCGTCATGCATGAGCTATGCTACGCGACAAGCCGGTTCCCGACCCGGGGGTTCGTCTATCAAGGCGTCGTCGTCAGCAACAACGATCTTCATATCGATGCCTATAAACCGGCGGACCAACCCATGTATTACGGAGGCAACAATCACGGCGGCATCGTCGAGATCGACGGCAAATGGCATGTCTTTTATCACCGGCATACGAACGGAACGAACTTCAGCCGGCAGGGCTGCATCGAGCCGATCGCGTTCAGGGAAGACGGCACGATCGTCCAGGCGGAGATGACCTCCTGCGGTCCGAACGGCGGACCGCTCGAGGGCCGAGGCGAATATCCGGCCTATCTGGCGTGCAATCTGTTTTGCCGGGACGAAGCCTTGTACACGGGCGCTCCCGGGGAGTGGATGGACAGCCGTTTTCCGAAGATTACCCAGGACGGCAAAGACGGGGACGAGGAGGTCGGCTATATCGCCAACATGAGGGATGGCGCGACGGCGGGCTTCAAGTACTTCCGCTGCGCGGGGATCCGCTCCGTCCGCATCAAGGTGCGCGGCTATTGCCGAGGCGCCTTTGAAGTCAAGACGTCGTGGGACGGACCCGCGCTCGCCAGGATTCCGGTCGATTTTACGAACGTGTGGCGCGAATATGCGGCCGATGTCGCGATACCGGACGGCATTCAAGCGATTTATTTGACCTATACGGGGACGGGGGGCGCCAGCTTAGCTTCCTTTGCGCTCGATTAAAGCTGGCAAAGATGTACATTGTCCGGGTCGCGCTCGTCCGCCTATAATGAGAGCGTAAACATTGCAATCGCTGAGCCGAAGAAGAGGGGATGGCCATGAACAAAAGCAACGCGCGATCCATATCGGCTTTGGGCTCGGCCATGCTGCTCCTGACGGCGCTGACGGCATGCGACGGCGGCATCGAAGGCAAGGGAGGCGGTAGCGCGGCCGCAAGCCCCGCCGCTCCTCGCCCATCCGGCGGATCCGCGTCGGAAGCGACCGGAGGCCCGCTCGGCAGCTACGACCCGCCGATCGAGATCACGACCGTGCGCAATCTGAGCGACATCGTCGAGAACAACGTGCTCGGGGTGCTGAAGGACGAGAAATTCGAGGATAACCGGTGGAGCCGGCTGTACGCCGACCGGCTCGGCATCAAGATCAAGTACAATTGGGTCGTCAAAGGCAACGATACGTCGGATCCGTACCTGCAGAAGATGAACGTCATGCTGGCCTCGGGCGACCTTCCCGATATTATCCCCGTGAACGCCACCCAGCTGAAGCAGCTCGCGGACACGGACGAGATCGAAGACATGACCGACCTGTACGAGCAATATGCTTCGCCGGAACTGAAGAAGATCCTCTCCGAGGAAGGCGCCGGTCCGTTCGACGCGGCGACGTTCGGCGGCAGGCTGATGGCCATTCCGCAGACGGGCTCTTCGATCGAGCAAGCGCAATTCGTCTGGATCCGGACGGACTGGCTGGACCGGCTGGGCCTGCAGCCGCCGAAAACGATGAACGACATCCTGGCCATTTCGAAAGCGTTCGCAGAGCGGGATCCGGACGGCAACGGCCAAAAAGACACGTACGGTCTTGCCGTCACGAAAGATCTGTGGGGCGGATCGATGGGGCTGGAGGGCTTCGCGGCCGGCTACGGCGCTTTTCCGAACATATGGATGGATGACGCGGCCGGCAAGCTGGTTTACGGAAGCGTTCAGCCGGAGATGAAGCGGGCGCTTCTCGCCCTGCAGGGCATGTACCGCAACGGCGAGCTGGACGAAGAGTTCGGCGTCAAGGAAGGCACCAAGGTGTCGGAGGTCATCGCAAGCGGAAAAATCGGGATGGAGTACGGACAGCAGTGGAATTCCATCTGGCCGCTTCAATTGAATAAAAACGCCGATCCGAACGCGCAGTGGCGCGCGTTCCCGATCGTGTCGGAAGCGGGCGGGCCTGCTACGGTGCCGCTCAAATTCAGCACGATGAAGTTTTTCGCGGTCCGCAAGGGCGCGGCGCATCCCGAAGCCGTGATTAAGCTGTTCAATATGCATGTCGAGAAAAACTGGGGGAAAACCCAGGAGAACGCGTATTATTATGCGCCGCCGGACGCAGAGAGCGTATGGCAGCTGTCCTTGGTTCAGCCGGCGCCGACGAAAAAAAACCTGGAGCTGTTCCGGACGCTGGAAGAAGTGCGCCGCACCGGGGACAAGTCGAAGCTGACGGGAGAAGCGAAGGCCGTTCAGCAAAAGCTGGACGCCTACGCGAGCGGCTCCAAGGAAGGCTTCGCGCTGTGGGGCTGGGAACGCATCTACGGCTCCGAAGGCTCGGAGGGCGTCGTCGATCAATACGACAAAAACAAGCAATTTTTATTCGATAAATTCGAAGGCGCGCCGACGGCCACGATGGTGGAGCGTCAGACGACGCTGGATAAAATGCAAAACGAAGTGTTCGTCCGGATCATCCTCGGCGCGCCGATCGGGGAGTTCGACAAGTTCGTCCAGGATTGGAACAAGCTTGGCGGCGAGCAGATTACGAGGGAAGTCAACGACTATTACGCAAGCGTAAAGGGAAAAGTTCGAATCGATCAGACAGAGTAGGGGTTGAAAGCCGCCATGTTCAAGACGCCGATGTTCTCGATTCGCAACACCCTGTTTCTTCGCTTGATCTTTACGTTTCTGCTGATCTTGACGCCCTTGCTCGTGCTCGGCGTCTATCTGTACCAGTGGTCGATTCACACGGCGAGCCAGGATATCTCCAAGACGGCGGCCTCCCAGACCGCCTTCTATCTGACCGATCTCGAGAACGAGATCGAACGGATCAAGCTGCTGCAGTTCGGCTTGCTGGAGGACGAGGACCTGAACAAGCTGACGCTGCTCTGGAACCGGATGGGCGTGATCGAAAAGACCGACAAGATCAATTCGCTCCGCAATCGGCTCTATCTGATCCAGAACAGCAGCAAATATATCAAAGAGGTAAGCGTATATATCCATCCGATCGGGCGAATCATCTCGTCCGTCGACGGCGTCAGCCAGCTGGACGAGACGATCTACGATGCCATTCTCGCCGTCTACGGCAGCCGGAATACCCGGATCAACGAGTGGAAGAACGGGCTCTACCTCAGCGCGGCCAAGCCGAGCGGCAGTCAGAACGGACAGCCGCTGTTCGTCGTCGAGATCGAGCTGGACCAGCAGAAGCTGACGGAGGCATTGGCCCAATTCAACACGTATCCCGGCAGCGGTACGCTGTTGGTAACGGCGAACGGCGGCATCCGGCTTGCTAGCGGTTCCGTGGCGTCGTTTCTTGATGAAGCGTCAGCTTACGTCAGGCAGCGGGAAGAAAGCAACGAATACGGCGAAGCCAAAGCGTTCGGCGGGCAATCGTATTACACCATTTACGCAAGCTCGGACAAGCTGGACACGGCCATTTACCGGTTCATCCCGTCGCAGGTCATACGCAAGCCGCTCGACAAATTTTACAGATGGGCCTGGCTTTTTGCCGCGGCGGCGCTCGTGATCGTCGCCATCTATGCGATGTCGACGTACAAATTCATTCACAAGCCGCTGCTGCGCCTCGTGAAGAGCTTCCGCCGCGTCGAAAACGGCGACTTGGAGCAGGTCATCTTGCACACGTCGAAGGACGAATTCGGTTACCTGTACGGACGATTCAATCAGATGGTCGCCAACCTGCGGTCCTTGATCGATCAGGCCTATCGGCAAAAGCTGATGGCGCAGCGCTCGGAGCTGAAGCAGCTTCAGTCGCAGATCAATCCACATTTTTTGTTCAACAGCCTGTTTATCTTAAGCACGATGGCACGAACGGGAGATATGGAGCGGGTCGAGCAATTTACGATCCAGCTCGGCGAATATTTCCGCTTCGTGACCCGCAGCGCTTCCGACGAGATCTCGCTCGCGCAAGAGATCCATCATGCGCGCACGTACACGGACATTCAGCTTCTTCGCTTTTCCAGGCGCATCCGTGCGCGGTTCGAGGAGCTGCCTCCGGCGCTCGCGGAGGCGAAGGTGCCGCGCCTGATCGTGCAGCCGATCATTGAGAACGCGTTCGAGCACAGTCTGGAGCGCAAAGAGGAGAACGGATGGATCGTCGTTCGCTTCGCCGCCCAGGACGGCGAATTCCGGATCGTCATCGAGGATAACGGCAGCGAGTTGTCCGAACAGAAGCTGCTTGAATTATCGAAAAGGCTGGCGAACCGGGACGATACGGCCGAAACGACGGGGATGGTCAACATTCACCGGCGCCTCGCGATCACGTTCGGCGAGCGGGGAGGCGTCCGGGTCGCCCGAAGCGAGCTTGGCGGACTGCAAGCGACGCTATATTTTCCGTGGGAGGGAGAGGCCGATGTACAGATTGCTGATTGTGGATGACGAGGAGATGATCACCGACGGCCTGTACGAGACTTTGTCCGGCTGCGGTCTCGATCTCGACCTGTGCAAAGCTTACTCGGGAAGGGAGGCGCTCGACTGGCTGAATCGGACGCGGGTGGACATCGTCCTGTCCGATATTCGCATGCCGGGCATCGACGGGCTGCAGCTGATGTCCGCCATCAAGCGCCATTGGCCGCATTGCCGGTTAATCTTCCTCACCGGCTACAGCGACTTCGATGCGGTGTACCGGGCGATCCAGACGCCGGGCGTTCAATATCTGCTCAAGAGCGAAGGGTACCCGAAGGTCATCGCGGCGGTCGAGCAAGCCGTCGCCGAACTGAACGACAGCCTCCGCGAAAAGGATCTGGTCCAACGGGCGCAGGAGAAGCTGAATACGCTAGAGGTACTGGCGCGCGGCGAGTACTTCCGGCATCTCCTGCACGGCGCGAATCCGGCGCCGAATCTGGCGGCGGACTTTAGCAAGCTGAACATTCCGCTTGATGCCGGCAGGCCGGTCTACATGGCGCAGGGAAGTCTCTCCCGCGCCTCGTCTTCCGAGTCGTCCGCGACGTCCTATGCGAACCGGCATGAATCGGCCATGGCCGTCACGCTGCTCGCCGAGCGATTGCTGGACGGCCAGGTGCTGAGCCTTGGCATGATCGACCGCTTCGGCGACGTCATCTGGCTCATCCAGCGTCCGGCGGATCGATCGGACGCGGACGCCCACGCCCACGGCGATCAAGGTGACGATGCGGCCGTCTTGTCCTATCTAGTCGGCCAATTCGAGTTGATCCAGCAAGCGTGCCTGAGCAGTCTCGAGCTCTCCATCGCCGTATCGCTGGGAGACCGGCCCTCCGAATGGGCGAAGCTGTCTTCGGCCTATGACAAGATGCGGCGCCAATTGCAGACCAGAACCGGAGACGGCGCGCAAATGGTTCGGACGCTCGGCCTCGATGCTTCCTGTTGCGCGAAGGAGCGTTCGCCGCGGGACAAATCGGATGCTTTATCCGCCCACCTGGATGCCGGCCGGCGCGACGAGTTCCTTCAGCTTTTCGACGAGCTGACGGATTCGGAGCAGGACAACGGGGCTCCTTATTTACTGGAGCTTTACTATACGATCTCGCTTGTTCTCCTGTCTTATATCAACCGGTTGGAGCTCGAGAATCAGATAGCGAGCTTCCCGGCTTTGATGCGGCCTGACGAATTCGCGTCCTGGAAGGACGCGTTCGCCTTTCTTCGCGCGACGTCCGGGGAGCTGTTCGAGCTCCGAAGCTCCGGAGAGAGCAATCGGGCCGCCGAAGCGATCCTGAAAGTCCGCGCTTATATCGAGGAGCATCTGGACGAGGACTTGTCCCTGGTCCGCCTTGCGGGTTACATCCATTTCAATCCGTCGTACTTGTCGCGTCTATTCAAACAGGCATGCGGCGTCAATCTGTCCGAATATATCGAAGCCGCGCGAATCGAGCGGGCGAAGGCGCTGCTGCGCGGCGACGATCTGAAGGTATTGGAGGTCGGGGTGCGGGTCGGCTACGAAGCCTCCCAGTCGTTCACCCGCTTTTTTAAGAAAGCGACCGGCGTAACGCCGCAGGAATACCGGGATGCAGTAAGAACGTGACGAAGGGGGTTCGATCATGACCATAAGCGCGGCGAACGGGAAACTCTGGTACAGACAGCCCGCCAAGGACTGGAACGAAGCGCTGCCGATCGGCAACGGACGGCTCGGGGCCATGATATTCGGGGGCGCGGGCGACGAGCTTCTTCAATTGAACGAGGATTCGCTGTGGTACGGCGGTCCGCGGGATCGCAACAATCCGGATGCGCTGCCCAATCTGCCGAGGATCCGCGAGCTGATCATGGCCGGGAGGCTTCGCGAAGCGGAAGATTTGGCCTTAATGGCGCTAACGGGCGTTCCCGAATCGCAGCGTCACTACTTGCCGCTGGGGGACTTGGAGCTACAAAGCGCGGCATCTGGCGATTTGGTCGAACAATACGAACGGGAGCTGAATCTCGACTGCGGTCTTTACGCCGCCAGCTACTTGCAAGAAGGCGTTCGCTATTCCCGGGAAGCGTTCGCGAGTTATCCGGATCAAGTCATCGTCGTCCGGCTTGCTGCCGACAAGCCGTCGTCGCTTTCCTTCCGTGCGCGCTGGAACCGCCAGCAGCGACGGAACCTGGACGGCATCCGTTCATGGGAAACGGACGGGCTGGTCATGTCGGGCCATGCGGGCGGCGAGGGCGGGGTGGACTTTCGCGCGGCGGTGAAGGCCGTCGTCAAAGGTGGCAGTTGCCGCACGATCGGCGAATATCTGGTGGTCGAGGGAGCTGACGAAGCATTATTGTTCATCGCGGCCGCAACGACGTTCCGCTCGCCGGATCCGGAGCGCGCCTGCAAGGCGGCCATCGACGAGGCGGCGCGCCGTTCCTACGAGGAACTGCGCGAGCGCCACGTCTCCGATTACCGCGCCCTGTTCAATCGCGTGCATCTGGAAATCTCGGACGCCGGCGGAGAGAAGGCCGGCCTGCCGACGAACGAGAGGTTGGCTAGCCTGGAACGGGGCGAAGACGATCCGGGACTCGTGTCTTTGTACTTCCAGTACGGCCGTTACCTCCTCATCTCCTCCAGCCGTCCGGGATCGCTGCCGGCGAATCTGCAGGGAATCTGGAATCCTCATTTTCTGCCGCCATGGGACAGCAAATACACGATCAATATCAATGCCCAGATGAATTACTGGCCAGCGGAGAACTGCAATCTGTCCGAATGTCATTTGCCGCTGTTCGAGTTGATCGAGCGCATGCGGGAACCGGGACGGCGAACGGCCGAGACCATGTACGGGTGTCGCGGGTTCGCGGCGCATCACAATACGGACATCTGGGCGGATACGGCGCCGCAGGACGGGTGGCCGCCCTCGACGTTCTGGCCGCTCGGCGCGGCGTGGCTCTGTCTCCATCTCTGGGAGCATTACGCCTTCGGCAAAGACGAGACGTTTTTGGCGCAGGCTTATCCGACGATGAAGGAAGCCGCCCGATTTTTGCTGGACTACCTGATCGAGGGGGAAGACGGACGGCTCATCACTTGTCCGTCCATTTCGCCGGAGAATACGTACAGGCTTCCCGGCGGAGAATCCGGCGTCTTGTGCGCTGGCGCTTCCATGGACTTTCAGATCACTCGCGCCTTGTTCGAAGCCTGTCTCGAGAGCGCGCGGCTCCTCGGCATCGACGAACCGTTCGGCGAGGAGCTGACCGATGCCCTAAGCCGGATTCCCGTGACGAAGATCGGCAAGCACGGCCAGATTCAGGAGTGGATGGAGGACTACGAGGAAGCGGAGCCCGGACACCGGCATATCTCGCATTTGTTCGGGCTGTACCCCGGCGAGCAATTTACGTCCGAGGAGACGCCGGAGCTGGCGGCTGCCGCGCGCGTTACGCTGGAGCGGCGGCTCGCCCACGGCGGCGGTCATACCGGCTGGAGCAGAGCTTGGATCATCAACTTCTGGGCGCGTTTGCGAGATGCGGAGCAGGCCCGTGTTAACGTACTTGCGCTGCTCGGCCATTCCACGCTGCCGAACCTGCTCGACAACCACCCGCCGTTTCAGATCGACGGGAACTTCGGCGGAACGGCGGGCATCGCCGAGATGCTGCTCCAAAGTCACCGCGGCGTGCTGCATCTGCTGCCGGCATGGCCGGCGGCCTGGGGCGACGGGCGCGTGAGCGGTCTTCGGGGCAGAGGAGGCTATACGGTGGATATGGAATGGTCGCAAGGCCGTCTCACCCGGGCCGTCATTCGCGCGGACCGGACCGGCGTCTGCCGAATTCGGGGCCTTGGGCCGGAGCTTGTCGAGCTGCCCGTCGAGGCCGGGCGGCGCTATGCGTTTGCGGCCCCGTTTGACGATCCAATATAATGGATGGGAACGGGAGGGAGTCCAATGGAAGTTTTCGCGGAATACCTGGATCGCATCGACAACCCGTCCCACCGGGAGAGACTCGAAGCGGTTTTCGAATGGATCATGGATAAGTTTCCGGCGTTGAGGCCCAAGATCGCATGGAATCAGCCGATGTTCACCGATCACGGCACGTTTATCATCGGGTTCAGCGTTGCCAAGCCGCATATGGCCGTCGCGCCGGAGAAGGCAGGCATGCTGCGCTTTGCGGACGATATCGCGCAAGCCGGTTACGCGCATACCAAGGAGCTCGTGCGAATTCCTTGGGACAGCCCGGTCGACTTGGCGCTCCTGGAGAAAATGATCGCGTTTAACATCGCGGATAAAGCGGACTGCGAGACATTTTGGCGCAAATAGAGAAGCCCGGGCGTCCGAGACGCCGCGGGCTCTTCGTCTATGAGTTTAACGCTTCCTTGAACGCCCTCATTTTCCGTCCGATCTCCGTTCTGATCCGCTTCAACGTCCAGATTTGCTCCCACAGTTGCTCGCGGCTCGCTTGTTCGCTCTCGCTTTGCAGCTTGCGATATAAGACGATGAGCGTCCGATTGACATCGTTAAAGTACGCGATAAGCTGATCGCGCTGCCGCTTGCGGACCTCGGTCCGCTCGTCGTGCGCGGGAGCGCTCAGCTCCGCCAAGATCGACCGCTGCCATTCCTCGTCCTTGATGGACACCGCATAATTGTACAGATCCAGATAATCGTCGATCCGCTTTTCACGTAGCGCGTTCCCGTCGTGACTCATGATCTCCTGTCTATTTCAACTGTTTTATACCGACAATTATACTCGGATAAATAGGTATTTCAAGTGGATTTCCTTTTCTTAAAAGAAACACTCCGCCGGATGAGCCGGAGGAGTGCGGGATAAGCATGGATTAATTTTTGATAAGTACCGAGTCCTTAAACCCCTTGCGCAAGCATGGCGTCGGCCACTCGGACGAAGCCGGCGATGTTGGCGCCGATCACGAGGTTGCCGGGAATGCCGTATTGATCGGCGGCCTTGATGCATTCGCGGTAAATGTTGTGCATGATCGTCTGCAGCCTGGCATCGACTTCTTCCATCGTCCAGGACAGTCTGGCGCTATTCTGGGCCATTTCCAGCGCGGATACGGCTACGCCGCCTGCGTTGGCGGCTTTGGCCGGCGCGAAGAGCACGTTGTTGTCGAGGAAGACATCGATCGCTTCCAGGGTGGAAGGCATGTTGGCGCCTTCGCCGACGGCTTTGACGCCGCCTTGTACCAGCAGCTTGGCGGAGGCTTGATCGATTTCGTTTTGCGTGGCGCACGGCAGCGCGATGTCGCAAGGAATCGACCAGATGCCGGCGCAGCCTTCGACGTAGACGGCATCCGGATGCTCGAGGACGTAGTCTTTGCAGCGTTTGTTTTCGACTTCCTTGAGCCGCTTGATCGTAGCGAGGTTAATGCCCTCCGCATGATAGATATAGCCGGCAGAATCGCTGCAGGCCACGACCGTGGCGCCGAGCTGGATCGCCTTTTCCATGGCGTAGATCGATACGTTGCCGGAGCCGGAGACGACGACTTTGCTTCCCTTGAAGCCGGAACCCGCGTCTTGCAGCATTTCCTCCACGAAGTAGACCGCGCCGTAGCCGGTCGCTTCCTTGCGGCCCAGGCTGCCCCCGTAGCCGATGCCCTTGCCGGTAAGCACGCCCGCTTCGTACGCGCCGACCAGCTTCTTGTACTGGCCGAACATGTAGCCGATCTCGCGCGCGCCGACGCCGATATCGCCCGCCGGAACGTCCTTGTCCGGTCCGATATGCTTGCTGAGCTCAGTCATGAAGCTTTGGCAGAAGCGCATGATTTCAAGGTCCGATTTGCCTTTGGGATCGAAGTCGGAGCCGCCCTTGCCGCCGCCGATCGCCTGCCCGGTCAGCGCGTTTTTAAGGATTTGTTCGAAGCCGAGGAACTTGATGATGCTGGCGTTGACCGAAGGGTGGAAGCGAAGGCCGCCCTTGTACGGGCCGATCGCGTTGCTGAATTGGACGCGGAAGCCGCGGTTGACCCGAACCTTGCCTTCGTCGTCGACCCACGGCACGCGGAACGACAGGATGCGGTCGGGCTCGACCAGCCGATCGAGGACGGCGTTCGCGATGTAGGCGGGATTCTGGGCGAGCACGGGAACCAGGGAGAGGAAAACTTCCTTGACGGCCTGATGGAATTCGGGCTCGTTCGGGTTGCGCTTTTTGACGGTCTCGAACAGGCCGTCGACGTAATCGTGCGCGTGCGTCGCGTGCGTTTGTTCGATTTTTTCGAGGATGCTCATGCGTCCAAAACTCCTTTAGGTGCAATGGCCAAAAGCCATTTCGCTTTTTTATAGATCGTAGTTTAATATTATGATCGAAGTCGTTGATCGCTCCAATATTCAGTTACGATGAAGTTAATGCGTTTTGCGTATGAAGGAGAGGCGATTGGCTCTGGAAATCAGGCAAATGCGATATTTTATGGAAGTCGCGAAGCGGGAGCATGTGACGGATGCGGCCAACGCGCTGCATGTCGCCCAGTCGTCGGTGAGCAGGCAGCTGCTGCAGCTGGAGAGCGAGCTGGGGGTGGACTTGTTCATTCGCGAGGGGAGGAGGGTCAAGCTCACCCCGAACGGAAGGCTCTTTCTGGCGCGCGTGGAGCAGATCATGAATATGATCGGCGAGGCGAAGCGAGAGGTGAAGGAGCATTTGGAGCCGGAAAAAGGAACGGTCCGTATCGCGTTTCCGATCAGCCTGGCCGCCCATGTGATGCCGACGGCTATTTATGCGTTCCGCCAACGGTACCCGGAGGCCAAGTTCCAGATGCGGCAGGCGCTCTATCGCGATCTGATCGAGGGCGTCGTTCACGGCGAATCCAATCTCGCGTTGATCGCGCCGCTGCCGGCCGAGGAGAAAAAGATTCGCTCCAAATTGCTGTTCACCGAAAAAATCGTCGCCCTGCTGCCGGTCCACCACCGGCTTGCCGGTCAGCCCGGCGTACGGCTGTCGGAGCTGAAGGACGATCCTTTCGTCACTTTGCCGGAAGGGACGATTTTTCGCGAGATCGTGCTGAATGCGTGCCGCGAGATCGGCATCGTGCCGCACATCGCGTTCGAGGGCGACGATATCGATGCGTTGAAGGGGCTTGTCTCCGCCGGTCTCGGCGTGGCGCTCATGCCGGAGGTCACCTTGGTGGACATCATCCCGCAGTCGACGGTGAAGCTGCCTCTGATAGACCCCCAGGTGACGCGCACCGTAGGCGTCATCTCCCCGACGCAGCGCAAGCTGTTGCCGACAGAGCATCTATTCTATCATTTTCTCTCCGATTTTTTCGCCGATTGGAATCGTATTCCATAATAGGGGAGCGGCAGGCTTGTACCGAAAGCTGCGTCCATCGACGCAATCGAGATGAAGCAGGCGACTGGCCTGCTTCGTTTTGTATCTTTTATTCATGCAATATCCATATAACCCGCTTCATCAGGATGATTCTCATATATGGGGAGGAAAGAGGTCCTTTGTATTGACATTTAATTCAACGACATCTAAAATAACAATGTAAGCAAGCACTTGCATTAGGGGTGAGCGCATGAGTGCTAGTCCGACTACAAGCGAAAAAATATTGCTGGCAACCATCGAGCTCATGGCGGAAAAAGGATATGACGGCACAACGACCAAGGAAATCGCGCTAGCTGCCGGCGTGAACGAAGTCACTTTATTTCGGCATTTTGGAACGAAGGAAAAACTGCTTGAGGCCGCCTTCAGCCGCTTCCACTATGGCAATGAGATGACAAAGCTTTTCAACGAGGGTCTTAAAGGACTTCTTCATGAAGATTTGCTTACGGTGAGCCGAACGTATCATAACATCATGAACCAGAACAGAAAACTGATTTCGATCGCACTTAAAGGAAGCAGCACGCTGCCTGACTCAGTACTGCTAGAGGCTTCGCGCAACCCGAAGCACCTGCAAAGTTTGCTCGCTGATTATCTAACCAAAATGTCATCCGAAGGCAAAGTGATCTCCTCAAACCCCGATATCCAAGCATTATCGTTTATGTGGATGAATTACGGGGCGTTTATTAGCGGACTAAATGCCAAAGAAGCAACCTCGGAAGATACGCTGGACGAATTTATCGAAGAAAGCGTAAGTATATTTACTAAGGCACTAAGCCCTTAGGTTTTGGTTTCTCTAAGAGCAGCCTCCAACGGGGGCTTTTCTTATTATTTATATGAAAGTATGTGCTTGCATTCATCGTGCAGGCATTTACCTATAACAATCCCACATATGAAAGGTTTGATTCCGAATGGTTAAACCGTCTATCCCATACGCCAAAAAGCGTCAACGGGTGCTTGGTCTGGAGATGGCCTACGTAGACGAAGGAAGCGGCAATCCGATCGTCTTCCTGCACGGCAATCCTACTTCCTCTTATCTCTGGCGTGAAATTATTCCTTATGCGCAACAATTCGGTCGTTGCATCGCTCCTGACCTCATAGGTATGGGCGATTCGGAAAAAATTCCCCATAGCGGTCCCGATTCCTATACCTTCTTAGAAAATCGCCGCTATCTCGATGCCCTTCTGGATCAACTTGGCGTTGGCGAACAGGTTACCTTTGTGGTGCACGACTGGGGTTCGGCTCTGGGATTCGATTGGGCGTATCGTCATCCGGATGCCGTTAAAGGAATCGCCTACATGGAAGGAATCATAAAACCTCGCAGTTGGAGCGAGCTTCCGGAACGGGGACGGAAAATTTTCCAGGCATTACGCTCAGAGGAAGGCGAGCAGATGGTGTTGGAACGCAACTCTTTCATTGAGACGAACCTTCCGATCGGCATTCTTCGTAAGCTGACGGAGGAAGAGATGAATGAGTATCGTCGGCCATTCTCGCTGCCTGGCGAAGGACGCCGACCGACATTAACCTGGCCGCGACAACTTCCGTTCGATGGGGATCCGGCCGATGTGACGGACATTGTTAACGCGTACGGAGAATGGATGGCGCAGAGCGCGTTCCCGAAACTCTTCGTCAACTGCGATCCGGGCACGATGCCGGCATCTCATGTGGCGTTTTGCCGTACCTGGCCCATGCAAACGGAGATCACGGTCCGCGGGCTCCATTATCCCCAGGAAGATTCGCCTCAAGAAATTGGCGAGGCACTTGCAGCCTGGTTAAAGGATTTAACATAGTCGTTAAGAATATGGAAGGGATAGGTTAAAGCGGATTGAGAACGCGGTCCGCGGGGGGAATCCGTATTCCCGCGGGCAAGATGGATGATGTAAACTGTAGTGAGAAAGGGGGCACGGCGATGAAGCATACCATACGCGCATGGAGAACGGGCGTCGTTGCGGCGGCCGTCCTGCTGCTGGCTGCATGCCAGGGCCATGGTTCAGGCGATGCGTCTCTCCCGTCGCCGTCAGCTTCCTCCGCGTTTACGCATCCAGACGCGAACGGCGGCCGATCCGCCGATGACCGTTCCGAGCACGTCGATCTACAATTCTATATGCTGGGCAGCGCGCCGCCGGACATGCCGCGGATCCAGAGCGCCATCAACGAGATGACCGAAGCGGAGCTGAACGCGTCGGTCACCTTCAATTTTATCGCTTGGACGGATTACGATCTCAAATACAAGCAGCTGCTGTCCTCTGGCCAGTCGGTCGATCTGCTGTTCACGGCCGACTGGGCGCAGTATCAGACGTATGCCAAGCGGGGCGCCTTTCTGCCGCTGGACGACTTGCTGCCCGCGGCGTCGCCGGCGCTTCAGCGCTTCGTCCCCCAGGAGACGTGGGACGCGGTGCGGATCGACGGCCACATTTATACCGTGCCGTCGACTTTCAAAGAGTACGTCACCGGCGGCTTCGTATGGCGCGAGGATCTCCGCGAGAAATACGGACTGCCCAAGCCGGTCGATATCGCCACCTTCGAAGCGTACCTGGCGGGGATCAAGCGGCACGAGCCGGATATGCAGCCCGTCGCGATCGGCGCCGAGGTGCAGAACGCGCTCGCCTTCTCGCAGCTTGACGTGACGCGCCATTCGATCGGCTCGATGCCGTATGGTTTGCTCGCTACGTACGCGAACCCGGCGGACGTCCGGTCGTATTGGGGATCCCCGGAGCAGCTGGCGGATCTGAAGCTGTTCAAGCGTTGGTCGGATCTCGGCTATTTTTCCAAAAACGAGCTGAATACGTCCGAATTCAATCAGGACCGCATCATTGACGGCTCCGCGGCCGCGATGTTCGGCGACAACCTGATACGGTACAACGAAGCGCTGAACAACATGCAGGCCGCGCATCCCGACTGGCGGCTGGGCTATTATCCGTTTCCGATGGCCAAGGGCTATGCGACGCCGGTTCATCCGACGCACAACGGCTTCGCGATCCCGAAGAGCGCGAAGCATCCTGAGCGCGCGCTTGCGTTCTACGAGAAGCTCGTCACCGACGAACGTTATAACCGCTTGACCGAATACGGCATCGAAGGCGTGAATTACACGATCGAAGACGGCTACTACCGCATGATCGGCGATACGTCGACGAACGGCTTCCCCCGCGAGGCGATGAACGGCTGGGCGTGGCGCAATCCCGAGTACATGCTGTTCGCGCCGAGCTACGACGAGATTCGAAGTACGTTCCGCGAGCTGGACCGCATCCAGAAGCCCGACATCTACACCGGCTTCGCCGAAGACGACACGGCCTATCAAGCCGAGAAGGCGGCGCTGGATCAGGTTCAGAAGTTGTACTTGTACCCGCTGCTGGCCGGCTTGGTCGACGACGTGGACGCCGGCTTGGCGACGTTCATGAAGGAGGCCAAGGAAGCGGGACTCGATAAGGTGCAGGCGGCGTACAAAAAGCAGTGGCTGGCTTATCTGAAGGAGCGAGGAATAGCCGGAAGTTGACGGTGCAAAGTCGGTCTTAATTGGAAGCACAAGCATGCGATCCCCGCGATCGCATGCTTTTTTTTGCGCGAAATCCTGCATTTGTGCAGAAAAGTCACAATCGTTCACTGAACAAACCGCACGATCCTTCAGGACTGAACGGGATTGTCACTATGGCGCCGGCCGCGCGCCCCCTATAGTTGGAATCAATCCGGAAGGCGCCGCCCTTTGCGGAGTTCACTAACCCAATAGACGCTAGAAGGCGTAAAGGAGGGGCTGGACGCCGTGCCGAAAAAATACGGCTTCGTGCAAGAATTGATCAAAAATCGCACCTTGTTCCTCATGCTGCTGCCGGTCCTCGCGTACTTCCTCGTGAACAATTATGTTCCGATGGTCGGCATCTACTACGCGTTCGTCCGGTTCGACTTCAACACCCCGCTTTTCCGAATGGACTTCATCGGACTCAAAAACTTCGAGTTCTTATGGAGATCGGGCAAGCTGACGGAGCTGACGTACAACACGATCGGCTACAACCTGATCTTCATCGGGCTCGGCAACGCGCTCTCCGTGACCGTGGCGATCCTCGTCAGCGAGGTGAAGAGCAAGTGGTTCAAAAAAATCACGCAGTCCGTGCTGTTCCTGCCGTACTTCGTCTCCTTCGTTATCCTGAGCGTCATCGTGTTCAACATTTTCAACTTCGAGCACGGCGTGCTCAACACCGTCCTTAAAGCGCTCGGCGCGGATCCGGTCGACGTGTACAGCAAGCCGAAGGTCTGGATCCTGCTCATCGTCGTGTTCTATCTGTGGAAAAGCTTCGGCTACAGCATGGTCATCTATCTGGCCGCGATCACCGGCATCGGCGAGGACTACTACGAGGCTGCGAAAATCGACGGCGCGAACACGTTCCAGCGGGCCTGGCACATCACGCTTCCGATGTTGAAAAATACGTTCGTGATTCTGCTGCTCTTCTCGCTCGGCACGATCATGAAGGGACAATTCGACCTGTTCTACCAAATGGTCGGCAACAACGGCCTGCTGTACAGCACGACCGACATCCTCGATACGTACGTGTACCGCTCGCTCAAGGTGACGTTCGACATGGGCATGGCGACGGCGGCGGGCGTTTATCAATCGCTGTTCGGCTTCACCCTGATCATGGTCGTCAACGGGATCATCCGCAAAATCAACAAGGAATACGCGCTGTTCTAGGAGGGGAATCGCATGAAAATCAAGGAAGACCGCTCGTCCGTCTGGTTTCAGCTCATCGCGCATGCCGTCGTCGTCGCCGGGAGCATCTTGTGCATCCTGCCGTTCCTCTTGATCGTGTCGGCCTCCTTCACGAGCAACGCCTCGATCATCCGCGACGGCTACAGCTTGTGGCCGAAGGACTTTTCCTGGGAAGGCTACAAGGTCATCTTCCAGGTACCCGACGAGGTGCTGCGCGCGTACGGGGTGACGTCGACGGTCACCGTCGCCGGCACGGCGATCGGCCTGCTGCTCATGACGATGGCCGGCTACGTGCTGCAGCGCAAGGATTTCAAGTACCGGAATTTCTTCTCCTTTTTCATCTACTTCACGACGCTGTTCGGCGGCGGACTCGTGCCTTATTACATGCTGGTCAACAACTATTTGAAATTCACCGACTCGTATTATGCGCTTATCTGGCCTTCGCTCATGACGCCTTTCCTTATCATTCTGATGCGAAGCTTCATCGGTTCGGCCGTGCCGGACGAGGTCGTCGAGTCGGCGAAGATCGACGGCGCGGGAGACTTCCTGATCTATTGGCGCATCGTGATGCCGCTGGCGGTGCCGGGCCTCGCGACCATCGGGCTGTTTCTCGCGCTTCACTATTGGAACGACTGGTTCTCGTCCGCCCTCTTCATCAACGACACCGCCAAGTACCAGCTGCAATTTTACCTGTACAACATTATCAATACGTCGTCGTTCCTGACGAGCATCGGCGCGGGTGCCGGCATCATCCTCTCGGAGGGCATCCCCTCGGAGACGATGAAGATGTCGATGGCGGTCGTCGTCACGGGGCCGATCCTGCTCCTGTATCCCTTCGTGCAGCGGTACTTCGTCAAGGGCCTCACGATCGGCGCGGTCAAAGGCTAGCTCGGCCTGAACGATTAGAAACGATTAGAAGCGGTTAGAACCGGCATGCGCGCATGTCCGGCTAACATAGATCATCACTTGAACAGGGAGGATTCATATGCTAAAAAACGTAAACAAATCAGCGGGAGTCGCGCTGTCCATGGCGCTCATGGCATCGGTGTTCGCGGGCTGCAGCGGCAGCAACAACGGGGAGGCCGGCGCTTCGTCCGAGCCCGCCAAGGCGTCTCCTTCGGCATCGCAATCTTCGTCCGCGGCGGCTTCGTCGTCCGCTGCCGCCTCCGCTGTGCCTGCAGGCATCGATACTTCCAAGAAGGTGCATCTTCAATTCTACATGCTCGGCAACGCGCCGAAGGACCTGCCGAAGGTCGAAGCCGAGATCAACAAGATGGCGCAGGAGGACCTGAACGCGACCGTCACGTTCAACTTCACGACCTGGACGGATTGGGACCAGAAGTACAAGCTGCTGCTGTCGACCGGACAGGACGTCGATCTGATCTTCACGGCCGACTGGACGCAGTACCAGCAATACGCCAAGAAGGGCGCCTTCCAACCGCTGGACGATCTGCTGCCGACCGCCGCGCCGGCGTTGAACGACTTCGTGCCGAAGGACATGTGGAACGCCGTCAAGATCAACGGCAAGATCTACACGGTGCCCGCGACGTATCAGGAATACGTCACCAACGGCTTCGTCTGGCGCGAGGATCTGCGCAAAAAGTATAATTTGCCTACGCCGGTCGACATCCCGACCTTCGAAGCCTACATGGACGGCATCAAGAAAAACGAGCCGACCCTGCAGCCGCTCGCGATCGGATCGGACGTTCGCGGTTCGCTGAACGACACGTACCTCGACGTCTTCCGCAAAAAGGTCGGCGCCCTGCCGTACGGCATGTTCGCCTCGTACGACAAGCCGGCCGAGATGACTTCCTATTGGGGATCGCCGGAGCAGCTCGAGGATCTGAAGCGGTTCAAGAGCTGGGCGGATAAAGGCTACTTCTCCAAAAACGAGCTCAACGAAAAGGCGACCAACCAGGAAAAGCTCGTCAACGGCACGGCGGCGGCGATGCTCGGAGACAATCCGACGCGCTTCAACCAGACGAACGGCAATATGAAATCGCTTCATCCGGATTGGGAGCTCGGCTACACGCCGTTCGCGGTCGCGACGGGCTATGCGACGCCGGTACATCCGATCCACAACGGCTTCGCCATCCCGGCGAGCAGCAAAAACGCCGAGCGCGCGCTGGCCTTCTACGAGAAGATGGTGCTGGACAAACGCTACAACCTGCTGACCCAGTACGGCTTCGAGGGCACGAACTACACGGTCGACGGCGGGTACTACAAGATGGTCGGCGACGCCAACACGAACGGCTTCCCGCGCGAGGGCATGCAGGGCTGGGCGTGGCGCAATCCCGAGTTCATGCTGTTCGAGCCGAGCTACGACGGCGTCAAGGCGATCTTCGACCAGCTCGACAAGGTACAAAAGCCCGACATCTACACCGGCTTCGCGGAAGATTATACGGAGTATCAGGCGGAGAGGTCGGCCCTCGAGCAGGTCGAGAAGCAGTATCTGTTCCCGCTGCTGGCCGGCCAAGTCAAAGACGTCGAAGGCGGCGTGAAGACGTTCATGGACAAGGCGAAGAAGGCGGGCCTCGACAAAATCCAGGAGTCGTACAAGAAGCAATGGCTCGCGTATCTGAGCGAGTCGGGCATCCAGTAAGACTTTGCTTAGATACGGCGACGGTAAAGAAGACCTGCAGGGAGCCGCTCGATGGCGGTTGCCAGCAGGTCTTTTGCGTAGCGGGTCGGGCCACTCATGGAGTTACGAACTCTCTGTTACTGCTGCCCGCCCTGCGCCTTGCGGAATTCCACCGGCGTCACGCCGGT
Source organism: Cohnella sp. OV330 (assembly GCF_900112065.1). GTDB lineage: Bacteria > Bacillota > Bacilli > Paenibacillales > Paenibacillaceae > Cohnella. The sequence continues at coordinate 45,575 of NZ_FOKE01000005.1, read as the reverse complement.
TAGCTTCTTGAACATGCGGTGAAAGTAGGAGCTGTTCGTGAAGCCGGTCCGCTCCGCGACCTCGGCGACCGGATCGTCCGACGACATGAGGATCGCCTTCGCTTTTTCGATGCGGACGTTGTTGATCATGTCTACGATCGTCGTGAACGTATGCTGACGATAGACGCGGCTCACATGGTAGGTCGACATTTTCAGCTCCTCGGAGATCGAATTCAGGCTCAGGTTCGAATCGTCGTACCGGGTCTCGATGAGCGCGTTGATTTTGCGGATCAGATCCTCCTGCTTGTTGCTTCGCTTCTCGAACACCTTGGCGCTCAGCTGGCCGAAAAAACGGCCCATCGCTTCCGTCAGCCCGTCGAGCGTCTCGAATTGATCGATGCCGGGAATGCTGAGCTCCGCGCCGATGCCGAGCTGCAGCGAGCCGTTCCGCTCGATCTCCGCCAGCATGTTGCCGAGCGTGACGGCCACATGGTTTGCCGCGGATTGCGTGACTCTGAACGGCGAGTCGGCGGTCTCGAGGAGGATGTCCCGGTACAGGGCGGCCGCTTCCTCCGCTTTGCCCGCGACGAGGGCGTCCAGCATCTTTTTTTCCTTGCCGACGGAAAAGGAGTGGCGGTCGCCGGGGCCGGGCGTCGCCTCGATGATCGCGCCGCAGCCTCTGAAGAAGCGGCGATCGGTGGCTTCCCGGGCGAGCTTGTACATGGCGTGCAGCTCGTGCGGGCTCTTGGTGGCCGGCGTCAGCGACACCGTGAGGCCGATGCGCAGAAACTCCGCGCACGCATCCTGGATCTCCTTGAGCATGGCGAGCAGCGCCTCCGCGTCCTGCTCCTTTCCGCCGGTATTGATCAGCATTAGAATGCAGTCGTCTTCTAAATCCACCGTATCTGCGCCGTACAGCTTAGACGAGATCTCGGCGGCGATATTCATGATCGCGAATTTGTACGTGAGCAGGTCCTTGGGGCTCTGGCTGCGTACCCGATCGAAGCCGTCGATCCGCAGGAGTGCGAGTTGATACGGCTGCGTGAAGTCGAAGGCGATGCCGGCGCTGCGCAGCTTTTCAAGCTGGAAGGCCGGATCGAAGTCCTGGATCTGAATGAGCTTGCGCAGCGTATTCTGGCGCAGCGTGTAGCTGCTGTTGCGCTTTTCCGATTCCAGGTCGGACATGCGCTTCTCGATCCGGTTGATCGGCACATATAGATAACGGGACATGAGCCAGGACAGCAGCAGCCCGACGGCGAGGATCGCGCCTGCGACCTGCAGCGTTTTGCCGCGAATGTCCTTCGTCTTTTGCGTGATCTCCCCGTACGGCGTGATCCGGACGTAGTGCCATTCGTAAGGCGTAGGCGCCGTGTATGTAATAAGCGACTTCGCGCCCTCGAACTCGGCGACGGCGAAGCCGGATTCGGGCTTGGCTACGAAGCTTTGAAGAAGCGCGAGATCCGACTCGCCCAGCTTCGCGCTCATGAGATCGTCGACGGAACGCACGACGTCGTGATCGTCGAGCAGGTACGTGCGCCCGGCGCTTGCGGTTTCCGTTTTGCCTAGCTCCCGGTTGATCCAGGATGCCGACAGGTTGACGATGACGGCGGAGTTGATCTCCCGGTTGAAGTTGATGGCATCGTAGCACAGGTACGTATAGACGCCGAGATCCGGCGCGTTGGCCGCAGCCGACTTGATCGTCCGCGGGATCGGCGTAAACGGCTTGTAGTCCCTGTAGCGGCCCAAAATATCGAGGATGCCCGCGTCCTGTACCTCCGACTCGCGCCAGATGCCTTCCTGGCCGTTTTGCGCTGCGATATAGTAGTAGCCGGAGGCCGGATTGTAGACGTAGATCGATTGAATGAAGGGCATCGTCGATAAATAATTGCGTAAATCCAGCATCGCGGCTTGCGTATCGAAGGCGTCGGGCTTGCTGTAATAGAGCATCTTCGTAATCGCGCTGTTGCGGTAAATCTGGAAGGCGACCGTCTGCGCGCTTTCGGTCGTGTTGGCGACGGCCTTGCCCGTCTGCCGAAGATTGGCGAGATCGTTTTCGACGGCTTCGTCCTGCAGCACGCCCGTGAAGATGAGGTAGAAGATGAAGTTGCTCGCGATCAGGACGAGGACGATGCTCAAGGTGAGTCCCAGCAAAATTCTCACGTACAGCTTTCCGTTGCGGCGGATTCGGTTTAAGCGCATCGATGGGCTCCCTTCGGGTTTCTATGGCATCGATCGGATCGAAGGTGTTTGTATCATTATATATTCGGGATGTGAACGGATACAGTGGCTGAATTCCCCAGTCGTGAACGAAAAAGGGATTGAACGGTGAACAATCCGGGCATGAGTGAACGATTCTGCGGAAAGGACGGTATTTAGGAGTGAAGTAAGGGGGGAATTGACAACAATTGGGTTCATCGTCTAAGCTTTATTTATTCCGACTGATCAGTATAAATAAACGGAGGCGATACCATGCCCAAAGTCGGAATGGAGCCGAGACGCAGGGCCGACGTCGTCAACGCGACGCTCGTCTGCATCAGCAGGTACGGCATCGACGGGATGACGCTGGACAAGGTCGCGGATCAGGCGGGCTGCTCGAAGGGCGTCGTCACCTATTATTACAAAAACAAGGACGAGCTGACGACCGAAGCGTTCAAGTCGTTCATGGCGTACTACGGCGCGAAGATCGAAGCGGAGATATCGGACGGCATGACGGCGGGGGCGATGCTCGAGATTGCGCTCAAGCATATGCTGCCTCCGGCGGGGCAGGATGCGGGAGCGAGCGTCAGCGTGTCGCAGCTGGACGGGATCGGGGAGATGCGCATTCCGTACGAAGACCAAGGCCGATTGTTCGTCCAATTTTTTTCGCGGGCAGCCGTGGATCCGAAGCTGCGCGAGGTGGTATCAGGCAGCTACGAGAGGGATCTGGCGGGCATCGCGCGGATTTTCGAATTCGGCGACCGGACGGGTGAGATGTCGGCGCCGGATGCGCACAGCGCGGCGTATGGCTTGATGGCCATGGTCGTGGGCTTGAGCTTCTTCCGCGTAGCGAATGTGGCGCCCGCCAGCGGCGCGGACAACCGGTACATCGGCGAGGAATTCGCTAGACGCTTCATGAAGCGTAAATGAGCGAACAAAGGAGGAGAAGAACATGTGGAAAATAACGAAAGCCGAGGCGGAAGGGCGCGAGCCCGTGGCCGTCGTGAGCGGGGACGTCATCGGGGACGTTCAATCCGCGCTGGATATGATGGCGAACGTACGGTACGAGACAGGTTTCGATCGAATCGTGATCGACGGGACGATGCTGGGCACCGGGTTTTACGATCTGAAGACGGGATTGGCCGGGGAGATCGCGCAGAAATTCGTCAATTATCAGGTGAAGCTCGCGATCGTCGGCGACTTTTCGGGGTATACGAGCGCGAGCAAGAGCTTTCGCGATTTTATTTATGAATGCAATCAGGGCAGGGATCTTTTTTTCTTGCCGACGGAGCCGCAGGCGATCGAAAAGCTGGGCGCGACGCGTTAGTGCGCGTGAACGAGGTGTTTGCGGACGAGATGGAACCATACGATAGGCGCAAGAGCCAGTCAGCTTCGTATCCGATGGCGCAAATTCCCGCGGGATGCGTCCATCTAAGGGACGACCGCAAAAAGACCGCGTGGATGGCGGAAGTCGGTTCGTTTCTGCTGGCGCCGGTGCCGGTGACGCGCGGGCTGTACGACGCGATCGTCCGGACGGAGCGGTACGGAATCGAAGAGGATGAAGTCTTAGCCGAATGTCCGGTGACGGATGTTTCCTGGCTGGACGCGATTCGTTTTTGCAATGCGATGTCGCGTCGATCGGGCTTCAAGGCCTGTTATGCCATTGGCGAGGACGGAGAGACGGTCGCATTCGACGGTCAGGCGGATGGGTATCGCCTTCCGACGGAGGCCGAGTGGCAGCATGCGTGCCGAGCCGGCACGGACGGCTACCGGTACGGAGACTTGGACGAGATCGCATGGTATCGGGACAACGCCGGAGGGGCCGTGAGAATCGTGGGCGGGAAGCTGCCGAATCCGTGGGGGCTCTACGACATGCTCGGCAATGTATGGGAATGGTGCTGGGACGTCTACGATGCGCAAGTATACGGCGCCTATCGGATCTTTCGCGGCGGCAGCTGGGCGGAGGAGGCGAGAGGCTGCGGGGCGACGGTTCGCCGCCGAAGCCATCCGGCGTTTAGGATCGACGATCTCGGCTTCAGGCTCGCCAGATCCTGCCCGGAATCGGCTTTTAGCGATTCCATATACATTTGACTTAGGAACGGTCACGGCGAACGCCTGCCTTTCATACCTTATCTAAAGCGTTATAAACTTACCGATGAGGTAACCGACATGCCCTCCATAATTGGTAAAGTAAAGATTCTTAACGTCAACCAGGGCTCGAATGTCCAATTTGGCGACACGGGATTCATCTCTCTGACCAGTACCTCCAAAAATTACGGCGGAGCGGCTTCGTTTTCGCCTGGGGACGCTTTCGGCAGCGTCAGCAATAACCAGTTAAGCAAGACCAACACGGTCGATACGGACGGGGTCGACAATTCTAACGTAGTCTAAGCCGCTCGCGGGTAATAAAAAAAGGAGGCGGAAGGCACTGGCAGCGAACGCAAGGCGCCCGAAGCGATCAATCCGTGTTGGGAGGAATGAACGATGAAGCCGCGCATGACGGTGCTGACCTTGGGCGTCGAAGATTTGGAGAGATCGCTGGCGTTTTACAGGGACGGGATGGGCTTGCCTACGAAAGGCATCGTCGGAACGGAGTTCGAGCACGGCGCGGTCGCTTTTTTCGATTTGCAAGCGGGCTTGAAGCTTGCGATCTGGCGCCGCCAGGATCTCGCGCACGAGGCGAAGGTGGCCCAGGCGCCGCCCAGTTCGACGGAAATGACGATCGGGCATAACGTGGCGAGCAAAGAAGAGGTCGACCGGGTCTTGGATCAGGCGCGGCAAGCGGGGGCCGTCGTCACCGATCCCGCGCACGATACGTTTTGGGGCGGATATTCCGGTCACTTCATGGACCCGGACGGCCATCTATGGGAAGTCGTATGGAATCCGGCTTGGGAGACGGACTTGCTTTAACGCTCCGCCGAGGCTATCATGGGCATACAAAGTCCATCATCGAGGTGTGCCAATGAAGTTTTCGCAGGCGACGGATTACGCGCTCCATGCCATGATGTTTCTGATGAGTCAAGCCCCGGACAAGCCCGTGGGGGTGCAGCTGCTTGCCGACAGACTCGGCGTTTCCCAGACGTATCTGTCCAAAATGTTGAGCAAGCTGGTTAAGGCGGGGTTGATCGGCTCCGTGTCCGGCGCGAACGGCGGATACCGTCTGAAGGCTCATTACGAACGTATTTCTTTTCTGGACGTGATCCATGCGATCGAAGGAACGGCATCGATCTTCGAATGCGGGCTGAGCCACGGCGAAGATTGCATGATCCAGAAGGTCGTTATGGACGCCGAGCAGCAGATGGAGCGATATCTGAGCGACAAGAAGATCATCGATGTCGCCAGACAGCGCGCGATATAACGAAAGAGGCCCGAGGGGGCCTTTTTTTCGTTATTCCGCGTCCTTTTTCTCGTAGGCGATCAGCGTGACCGCTTGTCCGCTGGCAGCGGTCAACTCCTGCTCCAGCCGCTTCAGTTCATCGAGTTGCTCATCTTCGAGTTTCGCAAACGCATATCGGGAATCGTCCACGTTCAAGCCTCCTCGCTTTTATGCTCGCGCTCCTTATTATGGTCGGACTATGGTGCGCTTATGATTTTTTGGCCGCGCTGACCGGTTCATATTCAATTCACATTCGCGCCTTAGTATCCGTATTAATCAGTTCAACAGGAGGAATGACGATGAACGCGATTCACGTAAACGATAAGGCGGTCGGCGGTGGAGAATGGGCCGTCGAGGCGTCCGGGCTCGTTAAAACGTTCGGCAGCAACCGCGCGGTGGACGGCGTGAGCCTGAACGTACGCGCAGGATCGATCTACGGCGTGCTCGGTCCCAACGGCGCCGGCAAGACGACGACGATCCGGATGCTGGCGACGCTGCTCAAGCCCGATGCGGGCTCGGCGCGAATTTTCGGCCACGACGTGACCAAGGAATCCCAGATCGTCCGGCAATTGATCGGGGTGACCGGCCAGTACGCCTCGGTCGACGAGTCGCTTAGCGCCACGGAAAATCTCATTATTTTTTCTCGGCTGCTCGGGCTTGGGCGTGCCGAGTCGAGGCGGAAGGCGGCGGAGCTGCTGGAGGAATTCGGCTTGACGGAGGCCGCCAAGCGGCCGCTCAAAAACTTCTCGGGCGGCATGCGACGCCGGCTGGATCTCGCCGCGAGCCTGATCGCGCAGCCGCCGCTCATCTTCCTGGATGAGCCGACGACGGGACTCGATCCGCGGACGCGCGCCCAGATGTGGGAGACGATCCGCAGACTGGTGAAAACGGGCTCGACCGTCCTGCTCACGACGCAGTACTTGGACGAGGCGGACCAGCTGGCAGACCGCATCGCGGTCATCGACCGCGGCACCGTCGTCGCCGAAGGCACCGTCGATGAATTAAAAGCTTCGGTCGGCACTTCGTCGCTTCATCTGCGCGTACAGGACCAGCCGGCGATCGGCGAAGCGAGACGGATCGTCGAGCGTGTGCTTCAGGTGACGTCCAGCGTGACGTCGGAGGCCGGCAAGATCACGGCGCCGATGGCGGACGCCGATCGCGTGACCGATCTCCTCGTCGCGCTGCGGGAGTCAGGCATCCGGCTGTCCGAGATCAGCGTGCAGAAGCCGACCCTTGACGAAGTGTTCTTGACGATTACCGGCCGTGGCGCGCAGGAGAACGCGGCGCCGAATACGCAAGCATCCCATCGCAAAGAGGAGGTCATGCTATGAAAAGCACGACAGCCGTCAACCCGGGCGCCCGGCTCAAAAACCGCACGAGCTTCGGCCAGTCCGTCCGCCACTCGCTGACGATGGCATATCGCGGCCTGCTTAAGATTAGGCGCACGCCCGAGCAATTGTTCGACGTCACGCTGCAGCCGATCATTTTCACGCTCATGTTCACCTATATTTTCGGCGGGGCGATCTCCGGCGACGTCATCAGCTACTTGCCCGTCATCATTCCGGGCATCCTCGTGCAGACCGTCATCACGACCTCGATCGTGACCGGCGTGCAGCTGCGCGAGGACATGGACAAAGGCGTGTTCGACCGCTTCAAGTCGCTTCCCATCGCGCGCATCGCGCCGCTCGCCGGGGCGCTGCTCGCGGATACGATCCGGTACACGATCGCCACGGTGCTGACCTTCGGCATGGGCTACATCATGGGCTATCGCCCGGACGGCGGCCTCGGTCACGTCGCGATCGCCGCGCTGCTCGTCATTTTCTGCTCGTGGGCCATCAGCTGGATCTTCGCCTTCTTCGGCGTCATCGCCCGAACGGCCTCGAGCGTTCAAGGCATCTCCATGATCGTGCTGTTCCCGCTCACGTTTCTCTCCAACGCTTTCGTGCCGACGAAGACGATGCCGAACTGGCTGCAGTGGTTCGCCGACATCAATCCGATCTCGCATCTGGTGACGGCCGTCCGCGACCTCGCGAACTCGGGCACTGTCGGTTGGGACCTAGGCATCTCGCTGATCGGCGCGGCCGTCATCGTCGCGATCTTCGCGCCGATCACGGTGCGGGCTTACATGCGGCGGACATAGGAGTGGTGCGGGGGGAGTGTCGAAGGGAGACAGGGGGCCATCGCCTGCTGTAGAGAAGGCGATGGTTCGAATGAGGCGCTCACGGTGGTAATCGCCTGCTGAATAGAAGGCGATGGTTCAAATGGAGCGCCTGCGGCGGTGATCGCCTGCTGAATAGAAGGCGATGGTTCGAATGGAGCGCCTGCGGCGGTGATCGCCTGCTGAATAGAAGGCGATGGTTCGAATGGAGCGCCTGCGGCGGTGATCGCCTGCTGAATAGAAGGCGATGGTTCGAATGGAGCGCTCGGGCGGCCATCGCTTGCTGTAGAGAAGGCGATCGCTCGGTTACCCGCGTTCCCGCCCTCATGGCCGCACCCCCGACGCCGGATCGCCGCTCCGCCGCTCCGCTGCACATGAATAACCCCGAGCGTTCTCAGCTCGGGGTCTTGTCGAATCTTTTACACTTATTTAATAGAAGCTTCGTATATATTCCGCACCGATTCGGACAGCATCTCGTTAAATTCTTCGTCCGACTGGCCGGCGCTCAAGCCTTCGGACAGCGCGCGCGAGAAGCTCGCGATCAAGCCGTGGTTGCGCGCGAGACGCTCGTTCGCTTCGGCTTGCGAGTAGCCGCCGGACAGCGCGACGACGCGAAGCACATGCGGTTCCTCGATCAGTTCGGCGTAGAAGTTGTCTTCGGTCGGGATAGACAGCTTAAGCATGACCTTCACGTCCGGACCGAGCGCGGCGAGCTGCGAGAGGAGCTCGGCCTTCAGCAGCTTTTCCGATTCGGCTTTGTCCGCGCTGGCGATGTCCACTTCGGGCTCGATGATCGGCACGAGGCCAGCGGCCGCAATCTGCTTGCCGATGGCGAATTGCTGCTCCACGACCTGCCGGATACCCGCGGGATTCGCCTCTTTAATGAGGGAACGCATCTTGGTCCCGAAAATCCGTCGCTCGACGGCCCGCTTCAACAGCGCGTCCAGTCCGTCGATCGGCTTCAGAAGCTGAACGCCGTCGGCCTGCTCGGCCAATCCCTTGTCCACCTTGAGGAAAGGAACGATGCCTTTCTTTTCCCACAAGTAGTCCGCGGTCAGCAGTCCATCGATCTCCCGGTCCATCGTATTCTCGAACAGAATGGCGCCGAGAATGTACTTCGAGTCGAACGCCGGGCTCTTGATGATGCGCGTCCGCATCTCGTGAACGAGCGCATACATCGCTTCCTCGCCCGAATAGCTGCTCTCCGGCACGCCGTATTGCAGCAGCGCCTTCGGCGTACTCCCGCCGCTTTGATCCAGGGCCGCAACGAAGCCCTTCCCCGTGCGAATCCGTTCCAGTTGTTCCGCGTTCATCGATGTTGCTCCTTCCCGAATTTAGCGTATTCTGAGCGATTGGCAGCCTTGTCCATCTCATCATAGCATTTTAGCGCCCGGTTGCATAAGCGGGGAAATCAGCAGCTAACATGCGCATTTCTGGTGCATCTTCGCGTCAGCCCCCGTGCGCCGAGTCGGCTGCGAAGTATGCAGGTTTGATCCTAGCCGAGACTACCTGCGCCGAGTCGGCTGCGAAGTATGCAGGTTTGATCCTAACCGAGACTACCTGCGTCGAGCCGGCTGCGAAGTATGCAGGTTTGATCCTAGCCGAGACTACCTGCGCCGAGCCGGCCGCGAGGGAGGCAGGTTTGTTCTTAATCGAGACTACCTTCGTCGAACCGGCTCCCAAGGAGGCAGGTTAGTTCCTAACCGAGACTACCTGCGCCGAGCCGGCCGCGAAGGAGGCAGGTTGTCCCTAACCGAGACTACCGTGACACTTCCGGCCTGTCGGAGCGATGGCTGCATCATGCGCGCATATGGACCCGCTCGCCCTGCACCCATACCTCCCGAATGTTCTCCGGACGCACGAGGTACATGATCTTTTGGAAAATCTCGTGCAGCGGCTCGTCCTCGCCGAATACGGGCAGCCTCGCGCCGGCGAGCGAGATGTCCACGATTTGCGCGTCCCAGGCGTAGCCCTCCGCGAGCCGGCCGATCGGCAGGCTTAACGCTTCGCCGCCGCCGGCCGTCGCCAGATAGAAGGCTTCGTCGATCGTAATGCGGGAGGCCGGCACGCCGCGAGCGTCCGCGGGGAGGGCGGGATTTACGCCGTCCTCCAGCATCCGGGACGAGATGACCGCCTGCCTGGCATTGTCGTACAGGCTCGGCGAATAGCCGCCCGAGACGTCGGAGCCGAGGCCGATCTCGACGCCCTTTTCCATCAAGCGGGCGATCGGGATGACGCTGTTCGCGAAGTAGGCATTGGAGATCGGGCAGTGGCCGATCGCCGTCCCCGTCCGGGCGAAGAGCGCGGCATCGTCCTCGTCGAGGAAGTTGCAATGCGCCATGACGGACTTGTCGCCGAGCAGCCCGAAGTCGCGGAGCGCGACGGCGTCGCGCTTGCCTAGCCGATCCTGCACGTACCCATGCGCCCAGTCGCTCTCGCTGCAGTGGGACTGGACATGCGTATCGTGCTTCGCGGCGAGCGCGCCTAGTCCCGCTAGCGCCTCGTCGGTGCAGCTTGGAATGAATCTCGGCGTCACGACGGGGTACACGCCTTGCTTGACGTTTTTCGCCAGCTCTTTGACGGCGACGATAAAAGCCTCGGTGTCCGCCAGCGCCGCGTCGGCATCGGCATCGCGGTAGTACGCGGGATTTTGCGCGGGATCGTCCATGACGACTTTGCCGACCAGGCCGCGCTGCCCCTTTTTCGCGCAGATCTCGGCCAACAGCAGGCTGGATTCCTTATGGATCGTGGCAAAATAGAGGGCCGTCGTCGTGCCGTTCGCGAGCAGCGCGGCGACGAGATCCTCGTACACTTCGGCCGCGAAGCTCAAATCCGTGAACTTCGATTCCAGCGGAAACGTATGCGCGTGCAGCCAATCGTAAAGGGGCACGTCAAGCGCCGTACCGGCTTGCGCCCACTGCGGCGCATGCACGTGCAGATCGACGAAGCCGGGCAGCAGATACTGGCCTGGCGACAGGCGAAGATAGCGATCGGCGTCCGCGTATTCGATTCGAACGGCTTCGTAATCCGGGGCATCCGGCGCGATCGTCCTCGCGATGATGCCGTCCGCGTCCACGCAGAACAAATGGTCCTTTAAAATATCGATTTCCTTCGGAGATCGGGCGGTAAATGCCGTTCCTTGAAACACGCGGGCATATTCCTTCATCGTTCGTCACCTTGCCATTTCGCATTTGAATTTTTATCATTATAGGGAATCTGCATCGGTAAGTCCATGCATCGGCAACATCGTTGTGCGAGCGACCGATATAACCTCATTTCTTAGGCCATGCTAGCAATGACATTGTTAGGAGGGATTAAAGATGACGCCTATTGCCGGACAGGTACCCTTCGGCTACGAGCCGCCGGTCAAGCGAGAAAAAGGCACGTTGATCTACTACGATACGTTCGAGGATACGACGGACGAAGCGCTCGGCATCGCCGCCGAGACGGCCAAGGCGCGTTCGTTCGCGCGGTTCGTGCTCTATCCGATTCATGAAGAGACGGCGAGGCGAATGTCCAAGGCGCCGGTAAGCGCCTACTATAAGCGGGAAAAGAGGCTTTCCGAGTGGGCGCATGACAGGGAAAAGGACGAGCCCGCGCCCGAGATCGACCGCTGGGAAGGCAAACGAAAGAAGTATACGCCAATGGAAGCCGCGCTGCGCCACCTGACGGAGACGCTGCCAGGGCCGCATTTCGTCTACATGACGCCGGCTACGGCGAATCTGTTCGCTTCCTACGACGTTTTCGACGGCTGGATCTCGAAGCTCCGGCTCGTGCTGTCCGCAGAGCCCGCCGATCCGGCACCTAAGCTGGCTCAATACCGCAACCGATGGAGCCTGGCATGGGAAGATGAATGACTCGCTTCCTCGGATAAAGGGCCTTTTCGCTCGGAATCGCGACCGCTACAGCGCGTCGCATGGCAGTCTTATGACGGCCGGCGGACAAACGTTGACGAAAACGGTTACATTTTGTCTAACCCGAAGCCCTTTCCATACGTGGAAAAGGGCTTTCATTATTGGTACCAACTGACACATGAATACGCTTACTTTCTCTCATGTTTCTCATTCAAACCCGCGTCCCGCTTTGATTTGGCGCTGCGGAGCTTCTTGCAGTCTTCCTTGTAAAAACGCTTTATCAACGAATATAGTAAAATTATGGATGAAGATTAAGAAATTCACCTAAACGCCTCCACAAGAAAATATAGGCCTAAAGAACTATAATCTTGATTTCAAGACATACAGGCTTGCAAATTATGTCATTCGTCAATTCGACTTGGAGTCCGCACTATGGCATACGTCGGCTGCCGAAAGATTGGGTAATTCTGGATCGAAAAGCATCCGAACGCGCCTTTGGTCATGCCCGAAGGCACCCTGATCCTTATCAAACGACCCATACAATAATCGGTACTCCCGTAGCATGGGCATGTCAATTTCGGCAAGGTATGTTGAAAATGAACGTCAACGCCTAGAAGTGAGGGAACCTGACGAAAGATTTGAATTTTCTCATTATAATACATGACGGGAAAGGCGATGATTGGATGGCCATGCAGAGCAAGGTGGAACCGTACTTATTGTTCGAGGAACGCAACCGGATCGCAGAAGAACTCCACGATCGCATTTGCCCGCATCTATTCGGCATCACCTACGCGGTGCATTCCGCGGAGCATGAATGGGAAGAAATGACGAGCGCGCAGCATCTGGCGCTGCTGCGCGACATCCAGGAGGCGGCGGCGGAAGCGACGCGGGAGCTGCGCAAGACGATATACGACCTTAGCGTATCCGACCATGGGGACGCTTCGTGGCTCGGCGGCGTGGAGTCGCTGCTCGCGAGCCAGGCGAAGCTGAGCGGCGTCCGGATCCGGTTCAGGCCGCCCGCGCCGGACCGGCGCCTCGGCGTGCACCATCAGAAGGCGCTGTACCGGATTATCGCCGAAGGGGCCGCCAACGCGATCCGCCACGGCGAATGCAGCGCCATCGATATCAAGCTGACGCTGCGGCCCTGCTCCGCCACGCTCCGGATCTCGGACAACGGCAAAGGGTTCGATTGCGGCGCCGTGCTGCAGCAAGACGAATCCTCGGGCTTCGGGCTGAGAAGCATGAAGACGCTCGCCGCCGCGCTTGGCGGCAGCCTGCAGATCGACAGCGAAGAGGGGGGCGGCACGCGCATCGTCGCGCGTCTGCCGCTGTCCGACGTGCGCGAGGAGAAGAACTAGATTGTGTATTAAGGAAGGTGATGACATGAAGATCGTAATCGTGGACGATCATCCTCTCGTCCGCAGAGGACTGAGAGCCGTTCTATCCGGCGAGGAAGGATTCGAGATCGCGGGCGAGGCGGAGACCGTATTAGGCGCGCTGTCGGTCGTCGAGACGACGAATCCCGATCTCGTCATCTTGGATATCCGGCTGGGCGCCGAGTCCGGCTACGACCTTGTTCGTTCGCTCCGGGGACTGCACTGCCGGTTCATGATGCTGACCTCTTCGGCTTCCGAGGCAGACATCCGCAGAGCGAAGGAGTGCGGAGCCGACGGCTACGTGCTCAAGGACGCGGCGCCGGACGAGCTGCTGCTCGCGGTCAAGATGATCGGCCGCGGCCGTAAGTACTTCGACCAGAGTCTGCTCGGCACCTTGCTCCGCAAAGAATCGGACGATCCGCTCGAGAAGCTGACGCCGAAGGAGCGGGAGGTGCTGGTCGCGCTCGGGGAAGGCTTGTCCAATAGCGCCGTGGCCAAAAAGCTGGTCATCAGCGAGTTCACGGTCAAAAAGCACGTCAGCCGTATTTTTCAAAAATTGAACCTGACCGACCGGACGCAGGCTGCCTTGTTCGCGCAGTCGCAGGGGATCGGAGACTTCTCTCCCTCGGATATCCGGACGGAGGGCGGCTTCGCCCTCCCGAATGGTACTAAAGTATAATATCGATACCTACCGACGCGGCACGATGATAGCTTCCGAAGAAGAAGCAAAATCATCCTGCCGCGTAATAGTTTTGAAAGTCGCGGGCGATTTACAATAAAAACAGGACGAGGCAGGGGAGGCCAAAACGAAAAGGAATATCGGAAGATGAGTCAGAAAATTCTGATATTTATTTCATTTTCTAAAAGAAATCAGCATCGGAGTGAAGCGTTTTGGAAATTCAACGATATTGGAGCATAGTCAGGAAAAGGCTATGGTTGATCGCTTTAATTACGATCGTCTTGTGTACGGCGGTCGGATATTATACGTCGCAACAGAGACCGACTTATCAGGCAGCCGCCAAGCTGATGGTGTACCAAAGCGAAGTCCCCGGCAATACGTCCTCAGCGCCCGACGCCGGCGCGATCAACTCCAACATTTTGCTGATCAAAACCTTCAAGCAGCTGATCCTCACGCCTCGAATTTTGGAAAAGGTCGCCGCGGCTTATCCCGATCTCCATACATCGGCAGGCGAGCTCGCGGGTAAAATCGGCATCTCGTCCGTGAGCGAGACGCAGATCATGACCGTGATCGCGACGGACGGCTCGTACGCAAGAGCCGCCAATATGGCGAACGCCGTGTCCAAGGTGTTCCAGTCCGAGATTCGCACGCTCATGAATCTGGACAACGTCTCCGTCCTCAACTGGGCCGACCCGGAAGCGCACGGAGGATCGATCTCTTCAAGTCCCGCCAAGAACGTGGCGATCGCGTTCGTCCTGTCGATCCTGATCGGCATCGCGCTTGCCTTTCTACTCGAACATATGGACAACTCGGTCAAGACCGAGCAAGAAGTGCGCGCCAAACTTGGTCTGCCGCTTCTGGCCGACGTTCCGCGAATCCGCAACCGGGACTTGATCGGACCGGACGATTCGGAACGCACCACGATGGGAGCAAGGGGGAAGCCGAATGTCACGATGGATGCGTAAACGGGGATTGATCGCCGCGCAAAATCCGAAGTCGGCAGCCGCCGATACGTATCGCAGATTAAAGACCGGCATCGAATGGTCGGTACGGGATGCGGGCATGAAGACGATCGCGATCGCTTCCGCCGAGCCGGGAGAGGGGAAGAGCACCACGTCCTCCAACATCGCGGTCGCCTATGCCAAAGCCGGCAGAAGGGTACTGCTGCTGGATACGGATCTTCGGTCGCCCGTGCAGCATCAAATCTTCGATCTGCCGAACGACGCGGGGCTAAGCACGGCGCTGGCGGGGCGAGGGGAGCTGGATCAGGTCGCCCGCAGGACGGCCTATCCCAACCTGCAAGTGGTGTGCGCGGGACCGATGCCGCCCAATCCGTCCGAGCTGCTCGATTCGGAAGCGATGAGCGCGATGCTGGACGCGGCCAAGGCGCGCTTCGATATCGTCATCGTCGATACGACCTCGATGGCGGCCGCTTCGGACGCGATGATCGTCGCGGACAAGTGCGACGGCGCGGTGCTCGTCATCCGCAAGGGCAAGACGAGCATGGATGCGGTTCTGAAGGCGAAGGAGACGCTCTCGTCCGGACGGGTCCGGGTCGTAGGCGCGGTATTCAACCGCCGGGGACGTTAAGAAAGCGCTGAAGGCCATGCAGCAAGAGATACAGGGAAGCTTCGATCAATCGATGCGCGTTCCAAGGAAATGTCTCCTGCTCCTTTATCACTGGAGGCACTCGGCCATGCTGTGGGTCAGCGGACCTTAGACGTTTATCGTCAGGGGTGTGGCGTGAGGATGGGTTCAATGCCCGCTTTATCTTTATTTAAATCCGACTTTTGCACGCGAATAAATGAATTTATGCAGTTGCAAGTCTAAAGAGAAATACGGATGGGGTGAGAGCGTATGAAAAAAGTGAGAAAAGCGATTATTCCCGCGGCAGGCCTCGGCACGCGCTTCCTGCCTGCTACGAAGGCGATGCCTAAGGAAATGTTGCCGATCGTCGACAAGCCAACCATACAGTACATCGTGGAAGAAGCGATCGAATCCGGAATCGAGGACATTATCGTCGTGACCGGCAAAGGAAAACGGGCGATCGAGGATCACTTCGACATCGCCTTCGAGCTGGAGCACACGCTGGCGGAAAAGGGCAAGCTCGATATTTTGAGCAAGGTTCGCAAATCGTCCAACGTCGAGATCCACTACATCCGGCAAAAAGAAGCCAAAGGCCTCGGCCATGCCGTCTGGTGCGCCCGCAACTTCATCGGCAACGAGCCGTTCGCGGTGCTGCTGGGCGACGATATCGTGCAGTCCGAGACGCCTTGCACGCGGCAGCTGATCGAGCAGTACGAGCAGACCGGCAAGTCGGTCATCGGCGTACAAGCGGTCGGTACCGACCAAACGAACCGCTATGGCATCCTCGATCCGATTGAGCGGCGCGGACGTCTGTACGAGGTGCGGCGTTTTGTAGAGAAGCCGCCGATCGGACAGGCGCCGTCCAATCTGGCCATCATGGGCCGTTATGTGCTCACGCCGGAAATATTCGATTTCCTTGGCAAGCACGAAGTAGGCGCGGGCGGCGAGATTCAGCTGACCGACGCGATCCAACGGCTGAACGAAGCGCAAGGCGTTAACGCCTACGACTTCGAAGGCATGCGCTACGACGTCGGCGAGAAGCTTGGATTTATCATGACGACAATCGACTTCGCGCTTCGCGACGAGGAGCTCAGGTACCGCCTGATGGACGGGCTCGAGTCGCTGATCCAACGCGAGAAAGTGGGGGAAAGCCATGGCTCTGCGGTATGATATGGAACTGGTCGCACGCCTGACGGACTTCGAACGCAAGCGGATCGCGGCCCAGAACGACGGCAAGCTGGCGATGTATAAGTCGGTCAAGCGAGGCATGGACGTCGCGGGCTCCCTATTCGCGCTGGCGCTGTTCAGCCCGATCTTCGCGGTAACGGCGACGCTCATCAAGCTGGAAAGCCCGAAGGCGCCGGTCTTTTTCCAACAAACGCGCATCGGCAAAAACGGACGCAAATTCAAGATGTACAAGTTCCGCTCGATGGTGCCGGACGCCGAGCAAAAGCTCGCGGCGCTGCTCGAGAAGAACGAGATCAAAGGCGCGATGTTCAAGCTCAAGGACGACCCGCGCATCACCCGAATCGGCCGGTTCATCCGCAAGACGAGCATCGACGAGCTCCCTCAGCTCGTGAACGTGCTTAAAGGCGAGATGTCGCTCGTCGGCCCCCGGCCGCCGCTGCAAAGAGAGGTGGAAGAGTACTCGGATTACGACAAGCTTCGGCTCTCCGTTAGCGGAGGCTGCACGGGACTGTGGCAAGTGACCGGACGCAGCAACCTCAGCTTCGAGCAGATGGTCGAGCTGGACCTGGAATACATTCGCAAACGGAGCATTCGGGGGGATCTGAAGATTATTTTCCGGACCTTCAAGCTGCTGCTTGGGGCCAAAGACGCTTTTTAAGGGTGGCGACAAATGAACAAGATTTTGTTTATTACGAATCGGCTGCCTTTTCCCGGCACGGACGGCCGCAAAAACATGCTGCTGCAATACGTTCGGCACATGAAAGAAATCTACCCAGGCAGCGAGATCGTAAACCTCTCGTTCGTGGACGATCCGAAATATTTATCCCAGCGTCCGCCGGAGATCGGCAGGCTGGCCACGCTGGAGCCGCCGGGCAAGCTTGAAAAGCTGTACAATATCGTCGTCCATTCGCTGATCCGGCGCAAGTGGCCGCTTCAGGTGTCGGTGTACTACAGCCGCAAGACGCATCGCAAGATCCGGGACTTCGTCCGCGAGGAGGAGCCGGACTTCGTGCTATACGACATGGTGCGGGTGGCCGAATACCTGGCGCCGGGGCAGGGACGCAAGGTGCTGAGCTACGACGATCTGTTGTCGCTGCGCTACCGCCGCCAGCTCGACTGGTTCCAGTACATCCCGTCCGTGCTCGGCGGGTTCTCGGACAAGCTGCCGAGCGGCCTGAAGAAGTTCGCGGACCTGAAGTTCGTCCAAAAATGGCTCATCGCCTTCGAGAGCAAAATGCTGGGCAAGTATGAAAAGCAAGTGGCCCCGCGATTCGACCATCTGATCTTCACCTCCCCGGCCGAAGCGCAAAACTTCAGGAAAACGACGCGTCACGAATCCTGCCACGGCGTCCCGATGAAGGTCGAGCCCGACTTCCGGATGCAGGCAAGAGGCTCCCGGCTCTACGACAAAAACAAGGTCGTGTTCGTCGGGAAAATGGACATTCCCCACAACAGCTCGGCGGCCGTGTACTTTTGCGAGCGCGTATGGGCCCGAATCAAGCAGAGCAATCCGGCGGCGGTCTTCTACATCGTCGGCAAAAATCCGACGGCAGAAGTGCTGCGCCTCCAGCGCGACCATCCCGGCGTCATCGTTACCGGCGAGGTGGACGACGTCAAGCGGATCGTCGGCGATTCGGCGCTCATGATCGCGCCGCTCTTGTTCGGCACCGGGATCAAGACGAAGATTCTCGAGGCGATGTCCTGGGGCGTACCGGTCGTGACCAACGCGATCGGCAGCGAAGGCTTGGACGCGAACAACGGCGAGGACTTGTTCGTATGCGAATCGGAAGACGAAATGGTGCGCAGCGTACTGCTGCTGATGGGCGACAGCGAGATCAACGACAGCATATCGGGCAATTCGATCCGTTACGTGAGCCGCCGGTTCAGCGGTTCGGCGACCCGCAAAAACATGGAGCTGATCTTATCCTAGCGCATGGCCGCGACGAACCGGTCGATCTCGTCCGCGCTTCGGTCGTCGCGCTGTTTTTGTTCTCGCTGGCGGTCATCACGTATGACAGCTTGCCATACTTCGCCTTCTCGGTCTATCGCCCGTTGGCGATGTTTCCGATGTTCGCAGCCTCGCTTCTGCTGTTGTTCACCGATTTTAAGTTCCGCCGCGGAGACGTGCCGCTCCTGATATTCGCCGCTTATAGCATCGGGCATTCGCTGCTCGCGTCGGTCGGCGGAGATATGGGCGCGAGCCTTAAGCACGCCGTGACGCTGCTGTTCGGCATCTCGATGTACAGGGTGTCCCTGTATATCGCCGAGCAGGCGAGGAACGATCCCGCGCTTCGCCGGCAGATCGCCGTCTACCTGCTCGTCGGCTTCGTGCCGCCGCTCGCGGCGGGGCTGCTGCAGCTCGCCGACGCGTACTTGATCCGCAGCGGCTTTTCCGGCATGCTGACCGGCCTCTTTTCCGAAAAGGTGTACAAGGGCCGGATCCAGCTCCTGTCCGGCGAGCCGTCCTGGGGAGGCATTCATCTGCTGACCGGCGGTTTGCTGCTGCTGTACCTGTACAAGGAAGGCTACAAGAAAATCACGCTGGCGCCGCTGCTAGGCTGCGTCGTGCTGCTCGTCCTGTCGTTCTCGGCCTACGCTTACAGCGTGCTGCTGATCGCGCTGCTCGTCTACGTGCTCGTCGCGAACAAATATCGCGGCCGCATGCTGCTCGCGCTCGGCGCCATCGGACTCGTCATCGTCGTCGGCGTTCCTTTTCTGCTCGAGACGCTGAAGGTGAGCGGCTACTTCACGGACCGGTTCCAGTTCGATTTTCCGCATCTGCTGCGGGCGGACAATTCCTTTTTTATCCGCGTCATTTTCCCGGCGATCGGCTTCATGGAGTTTTGGCATCATCCGATCTTCGGCGTCGGCGGCGGCTTTTACTACCGCGAATTCGCGGACCTGCTGCTCGGGCACTTCGATTACGGCATGAAGTTCACCGAAGTCGCGAACCTCGTGAACGATCATCCGGAGATGGCCACATCCCGCAACATGTGGTCCAAGCTGTTCGCCGAGGAAGGCCTCATCGGCGCGCTGCTGTTCCTCGGGTTCATGACGGCGGCCCTGCGCAGCTCGCGCCGCCATCCGTTCGCCCAATTCGCGTTCGCGTTATGCGTTTCGCTCGTTATGAATTTCGATTCCTATTCCTTCGTGAACTTCTGGCTGCTGATCGGATGGATCCGGGGCGGATTTTTTGAAGGACGGCCGGACGCCCGGGCGGCAGAATGGGATACGCAGAACGATAGGGAGTTGAGACGTACCGCATGAAAATCGTCATTGTAAACAGCTTGTACACGCCCCACATCATCGGAGGGGCAGAGATATCGACGCAGATCCTGGCGGAGACGCTCGCGTCCGTCGCCGACGTTCACGTGCTGACTCTCGGCGGGCACGGAAGCGCGGAAGGCGTCCGGGAAGAGCGGATCAACGGGGTCACCGTACACCGGATGCCGCACGGCAGCCTGTACTGGATCGGCGACGCCAAAAGGCGCGGCGTGCTGATGCGGACCGCCCGGAGGCTGACCGATCTTTACAATCCGCGGATGAACGAAGCGGTGCGGGAGCGGCTGGCCGCGATCAAGCCGGATCTGATTCACACGCAAAACCTGTCCGGCTTCGGCGCGGGCATCTGGACGGCGGCAGCCGGGCTGGACGTACCGATCGTGCATACCCTTCGCGACTATTCGCTGCTGTCGCCGGTCAGCTCGCCGATCAAAAATCCGCTGCTAGCCCGGCTGTACGCGATGACGACAAGCGGCTACAGCCGGCAGGTGTCGGCGGTCGTCGGCATTTCGTCGCACATCCTGAAGCGCCATACGGACGCGGGACTGTTCCCGGCCGCCGCGCCGAAGGTCATTCCGAACGCGGTGGAAGGCGGCATCGCCGCCAGCGACAAGGACTTCGACAGGCGGCCGCTTCGCATCGGCTACTTCGGACGGATCGAGCCGGAGAAAGGCGTGCGGGAGCTGATCGAGGCGGCGATGTCGCTGCCGACCGACATCGTCGAGCGCATCGTCATCTGCGGCGAAGGGAGCCTGCGGGCGAAGCTCGCCGACAGCTGCCGCGAGGACGCGCGCTTCGTGTTTCCGGGCAAGGTGAAGCCTGCCGAGGCGCGCCGCATGATGGGCGAGGCCGACGTCAACTTCGTTCCTTCGGTGTGGGAAGAGCCGTTCGGACGGGTCATCATCGAGTCTTATCAGGTCGGCACGCCGGTATACGCCACCGACGTAGGCGGCATCCCGGACGCGGTGTACGATCCCGAGGAATTTCTGTTCCCTCCGGGCAGCGCCGCCGCCATCCGGGCCAAGATTCTGTCGTACCACTCGGTGCCGGGCGCGGACAAGCGGCGCATCCAGGCGGCTTGCCTCAAGCACTGCCGCGGCTTCACGCAAGCGGCGCTGCTCGACCGGCATTTAGAACTGTACGATCAGACGCTGGCCGGCGGCGAATATACCGCGGTCAGGACCGCCGTCGGGCAGGTGCATTAGATGAGCGAACCGACCGTCTACATGTGGCCCAAGACGAATCCGCACAACAAGTATACCGACCTGCTCGCCAGGTCGCTCGAACGGCGCGGCCTGCGCGTCGAGCATTATGCCAAGGGCTCGCAGTTCAAGCCGCGCCGGGGCGATATCGTCCATATCCACTGGCCGAGCTACACGTACCAGGCTTCCGTTTTCCCGCTGACCGTCGTGAAGTCGCTGTTTTTTATTTTGCTGCTGTACTGGTACAAGTTCCTCGGGGTGCGGCTGTTCTGGACGATTCACAACATTTGGCCGCACAAGGGCCGTTCGCGTTGGGACTTCTTCGTCCGCAAGCGGCTGCTAAGCCTGTGCGACGCCGCGTTCGTCCTCAGCGAATCGTCGAAGCGCGAGGCCGCCGAAGTGTTCGGCGCCCCGGAGGACAAGATCGTCGTGACGCCGCACGGTCACTATGACGACGCCTATCCGAGCCGCGGCATCGATATCCGCGCCCGGTTCGGCATCCCGAAGGACCGGTTCCTGTACCTTTTCGTCGGCAGGATCAACCGGTACAAGGGCGTTGAGCAGCTCGTGTCGGCTTACCGGTCGCTCGATTCGGCGAACGTAGCGGACGCCGCGCTGCTGATCGCCGGACAGGCAGATACAGGCTACGACCTCGGGTTCATCGGCGCGGGCAAGGCCGGCGACGATGCGGGGGCGATCAAGCTCCACTCGTCGTTCGTGGACGACGGCGATCTGGCCGATTACCTGCTCGCGGCCGACGCGGTCGTGCTGCCGTACCGGCAGATCACGACGAGCGGGAGCGCCATTCTGGCGCTGACCTTCGGCAAGCCCGTCGTCGCGCCGCGGCTCGGCTCGCTCGGCGAGTACGTGTCCGAGGGATGCGGCGTGCTGTACGATCCCGACGACAAGGACGGCCTGCGCAAGGCGCTGCGCGACGTGATGAACATGGACCGGCTTAAGACGGAGCGACGGATCGCGGACAAGCTCAGGGAGCTCGACTGGGACCGGATCGCGGACCGGATGCTCGCCGTCTACGCCGGCCGGATACCGCAAGAGGTGAACGCATGAAAGCAACGGTAGCGATATGCACGCACAACCGGGCCGCGGATCTGCGAGAAGCGCTGCTCAGCCTGCTGCGGCAGCGGCACGACTCCTTCGAGGCGGTCGTCGTGGACAACGGCTCGACCGACGCCACGGCCGAGACCGTGAAGGAATTCGAGCGGATGGTCAGCTTCCCGGTCCGCTATATCTACGAGGAGCGGCTCGGGCTCTCCGTCGCCCGCAACCGGGCGATCCGCGAATCGCAGGGCGAGTTCGTGCTCTTCCTGGACGACGACGCGGTCGCGTCGGACGACTGGATCGGCGGCATCGTCGACCTGTTCGAGCGGGATGACCGCATCGGCGTCGTCGGCGGCAAGATCGAGCCCGCCTGGGAAGGGGAGGCGCCCGCCTGGCTCGCGCCCGAGAACCGCACGCTCTACACGATCCTCGATTATGCGGACGAAGTCGTTGAGATGAAGCGACCGCATATTCCGTTCGGCGCCAACGTAGCGTTCCGGCGCTCGGCGCTCGACATGGCGGCGCTGTTCCGCGAGGACCTGGGACGCGTCGGGAGCAACCTGCTCTCGAGCGAAGAAGGGGAATTGATCGACCGAATTCGCAAGCGTTATTCGGTCTACTACACGCCGCACGCATCGGTGCTGCATAAGATTCCGCGCAGCCGCATCAGCCGCAAGTGGCTGCTCAGGCGAATCTATTGGCAGGGCGTCAGCAGCGCGGTCAGCTCGGAGCGCAAGATGCGCGTGTTCGCAAGATCGGTCGTGAAGCTGCCGATCATCGTGCTGCTCTCGCTGCCGGTGCTCTACGACAGGCGGCGCGTATTCCGCAACGTCAGCCGGATCGCCTATAACAACGGGCAGATCAGCGGCGTGCTGGGCACGTACGAATGAAGAGGCTAAGTCGCCTCTGGAGCGGCGGAGGAGCGCTCACGGCGATCATGAAGACGAGCGCCGCCAACCTGATCATCGTGCTGCTCGGCACCGTCACCTCGATCGTGACGGCGCGCATGTTCGGCGTAGCTGGCAAGGGCGAATTTTCGGCGATCCTCTTCTGGTCGACCTTGCTGGCCGGCGTCCTCAGCTTCGGGCTGCCGACGTCGCTGATCTTCAACCGGCGGACGCATCCGACGCACGGACCGGCCTACATCAGAGCCGGATTCCTGTTCCAGCTGCCGGTATGCGTGATCGCAGGCACGGTTGCCTGGCTCTGCATGCCTGCCTGGCTCGGCAACTACGGCGACCATATCGTAGCGATCGCGCGGTGGTACACCGTGCTCACGCTGCCGCTGCTGCTCATGGTCAACCTGCTGTCGGCGCTTGCGCAGAGCATGGAAAACTTCGGGCTGTACAACGGCATCCGGCTGTACGTGCCGCTCAGCAATCTGATCGGACTCCTCGCGCTGTGGGCTTGCGGTTATTTAAGCCAGTTTTCCTCTGCGCTCGTGTTCCTCGTCACGAGCCTGTGCGTCGTCTGCTGGGCGCTGTACCGGCTGAGACGCGAGTTGGCGGTGGGCTGGTTCGGTAAAAAGGACGATGCGGCAGGAGCCGGCGTCAAGCCCGGCGAGCGCGGCCCGATCAAGTCGCTGTTCGGCTACGGCGGCAGAGTGTACGGCGTCGAGCTGCTCGGCACGCTCTACACGCAGTGCGACAAGCTGATTATCCTGTCGCTGCTCGCGCCGCGGGAGTTCGGTCTTTACACGGTCGTATACACGCTGTCCCGCGTGTTCAATATCGTACAGACGGCCATCTCGGGCGTCGTCTTCCCGAAGGTGACGGGACTCGGGCAGGAGGAGGTCGTCGCCAAGGTCAGCCGGGCGTTCAGGCTTTCCTTCCCGATCATGCTCGCCGCGCTCGTCCCGGGCATGCTCGTCGGCCGCTGGCTGCTGGGCCTGCTCTACGGCGAGCAGTTCCTGGCGGCGGATACGGCTTTCTACCTGCTGTCCCTGGAATGCGTCGTCGGCGGCGGCTCTTGGATACTGGCTTCCTCCTTCAACGCGATGGGACGGCCGGGCCTGGTGGTCGCGAGACAAGCGTTCGCGCTGGCGCTGACCGTCGGCATGTGCTTCTTGCTCGCCCCTTCGTACGGTCTGAACGGAATCGCGCTGGCGATGCTGATCGGGGCTTTCAGCCGCATCATCATTTCGGTCGCCGCGATGAAGGTCGTATTCAAGGCGCCCGTATCGGGCGTGCTGTTCGACAAGGACGACTGGCGCTTTCTGGCGGGTCGCCTGACCAGGGCTGCGCAATCCTGACCCGCGCAATCCCGACCGGAGACGAAAAGCAAAGATAGAAAAGAAAGATACAAGCGCGAAGGAGACAAACGGATGGAGATCGCGACCTTAACGGCTCACCCGATGGATGAGCTCAAAAACCGGCTGAGGATCATACTGAACGTCATTCCGCCAGGCTCGAACATCTATTATATCGATTATCCCGTTTATTCCAACGGCGGAGACCTGCTCATCATGAAAGGGACAGAAGCCTTCTTCAGGGAAAACGGAATCAGGGTGCGGGCGCGATACAGCACGTTCGACTTCCCCGACGGGCTGAGCGTGCCAAAGGATCATATCCTCGTGCTGCAGGGCGGCGGCAACTTCGGCGATCTGTACCCCGTGCACCAGAAGCTGCGCGAGCGGGTCGTCGCCGGCTACCCGAAGAACCGGGTCGTCATCCTGCCGCAAACGATTCATTACAAGGACGTGCGCGAGTTCGACCGGACCGCCGACATCCTGAACCGCCACAAGGACGTTCATCTGTTCGTTCGCGACACGCTATCGCTGGAGATGGCGAAGGACAAGTTCAAGCGCTGCGGCGTCTATCTGTCCCCGGACATGGCGCACCAGCTGTGGCCGATCCGCGGCGGCGGCGAGCCGGCGAGGGAGCTGCTTCGCTTCATGCGAACCGATATCGAGAAGACGGCCGGGCAGGACGGGCTGACCTTCGAAGGCGCGGGCGACGATCTCGACTGGTCGACATTGTACAGCCGTACGGAGCATCGGTCGATCCGCGCGATCGGCAAAGTACTACGCATCTCCAAGGGCAAGCTGCCTGTCGGGAAGTTCTGGAGCAAGTACTCGGATCGGCTCGTGAGCAAGGCGGTCGAACGGTTCGCACAGTATCGCACCGTGCAGACGTCGAGACTTCACGGTCATATCCTGTCTTGTCTCATGGACAAGCCGAACGTCCTGTACGACAACGCGTACGGCAAAAACGGCCGCTACTATCGCACCTGGACCCAAGGCATCGCGTCGGCCAAGCTGGCGGCGGAGCCGACGAGCAAGCAGAGCGGAGGGATGGCATGAAGATCGTGCTCTTGTCCGGCGGATCGGGCAAGCGGCTCTGGCCGCTCTCGAACGATTCCCGCTCGAAGCAGTTTCTGAAAGTTCTTAAGGATTCGTCCGGCCGGCCCGAATCGATGATCCAGCGGGTATGGCGGCAGCTCGGGGACGCCGGGCTGCAGGACCATGCCTACGTGGCGACGGGCAAGTCCCAGGTCGAGATCCTGTACGGCCAGCTCGGCAGCGACGTCAGGCTGATCCCCGAGCCGTCCCGCAGGGACACTTTCCCGGCGATCGCCCTCGCGGCTACGCATTTGTACGCGATGGAAGGCGTTAGCCTCTCCGAAACGATCGTCGTCATGCCGGTCGACCCTTACGTCGACGGCCGGTTTTTCGCGGAACTCGCGAAGCTCGAACGCGCGCTGGACGCTTCCGGCGCGGATCTGGCGCTCGTCGGCGTGCAGCCGACGTACCCGTCGGAAAAGTACGGGTATATCGTGCCCGGATCGGGAGTCGCAGGGGAAGACGGGAGCGCAGGCACGGCTGCAGGCGCTTATGAAGGCGGCGACGAGCCGTTCATGACCGTACGCGGGTTCCGCGAGAAACCGGCAAAAGAAGAGGCCGAGAAGATGATCGCCGAAGGCGCGCTTTGGAACTGCGGCGTGTTCGCGTTCAAGCTCGATTTTCTGATTAATATCCTGATCGCCCACGAGCTGCCGATCCAGCACGAGGAGATGGCGAGGCGCTACGATGCGCTGCCGAAGATCAGCTTCGACTACGAGGTCGTCGAGAAGGCGAACCGGATCGCGGCCGTTCGCTACGACGGCGATTGGAAGGACCTCGGCACCTGGAACACGCTCACCGAGGAGATCGCCGAACCGCTCACGGGCAAAGGCACGATCTCCGTACAGACGAAGGGCTCGCACGTCATCAACGAGCTGGACGTCCCGATCGCGGTGCTCGGCTTGTCGGACGTCATCGTCGCGGCGAGCCCGGACGGCATCCTCGTCGCGGACAAGGCGCTCAGCCCCATGGTGAAGGACCTGCTGGGGTCCGCGGATCAGCGTCCGATGTACGAGGAGCGGCGCTGGGGCAGGTACCGCGTACTGGATTATGCGGTCTATCCGGACGGACGCGAGGTGCTGACCAAGCGGATCACCATCGCCGCGGGACGAAACCTCAGCTATCAATACCACAGCCTTAGGGACGAGGTATGGACCGTCATGGCAGGCAGCGGCACGTTCGTCTTGAACGGGAAGATCACGTCCGTGGTCGCCGGAGACGTGATCCGGATTCCCAAGGAGAGCATGCACAGCGTGCGCGCGGAGCAAGATCTCGAGATCATCGAGGTACAGTCGGGGACGCTTCTGATCGAGGAGGATATCGTCCGGCTGGAGATGGCTTGGGGAGATATCATGGAACTTTGCGAGACACAGGAGGGATCCATTTGAAAATCGCGGTAATTGGCACCGGCTACGTCGGACTCGTGTCGGGAATCTGCTACGCCGAGCTCGGTCATACGGTCGTCTGCGTCGACAAGGATCCGTACAAGATCGCCACGCTGCAGAGCGGAGGCATCCCGATCTACGAGCCGGGACTCGAGGAGCTGTCGCGCAAAGGCGTCGCGGCCGGCAAGCTGCGCTATACGCATGATCTTGCGGAGGCCGTGCGCGGTACCGATCTCGTTATCATCGCGGTCGGCACGCCGCCGCTGCCCAGCGGTCAAGCGGACCTTTCTTATATCGATGCCGCGGCCGGCGAGATCGCGGACGCGCTTACCGGCTACGCGATCGTCGCCGTCAAGAGCACCGTTCCCGTCGGCACGAACGAGCGGGTGCGCGATCTGATCCGCGCCAGAACCGCCGTGCCGTTCGACAGCGTGTCGCTGCCGGAGTTCCTGCGCGAAGGCTCGGCCGTGCGCGACACGCTCGAGCCGGATAGGGTCGTCATCGGCGCCGACTCGCCGGCCGCCGCCGAGCGGATCGCCGAGCTGCACCGGCCGCTGACCAAGCAGGTCATGGTGACCGACATCCGCAGCGCGGAGATGCTGAAGTACGCCTCGAACGCGTTTCTGGCGACGAAGATCTCGTTTATCAACGAGATCGCCAACATCTGCGAGAAGGTCGGCGCGGACGTGGCGGAGGTCGCCGCGGGCATGGGGCTCGACCGCCGGATCGGGACCGCTTTCCTGAACGCGGGCATCGGCTACGGCGGCTCCTGCTTCCCGAAGGATACGCGGGCGCTCATCCAGATCGCCGGCCACGTCGAGTACGAGTTCAAGCTGCTGCGCTCGGTCGTCGAGGTCAACCAGGACCAGCGCATGCGCATCGTCCGCAAGCTCGAGACGATTTTCGGCGGCGAGCTGCGGGGCAAGACGGTCGCGGTATGGGGGCTGTCGTTCAAGCCCAACACCGACGACGTGCGCGAGTCCCCGGCACTCGAGATCATTCGGCATCTGGTCGATAGCGGCGTGGTGGTGCGGGCGTACGATCCGATCGCGACGCCGAGCTTCCGCGGCCTGTTCGGGGACGGCGGCGTCGTCTGGTGCGACGGGGCGCTCGAAGCGGCGCGCGGCGCCGACGCCCTGTGCTTGCTCACCGAGTGGGAGGAGTTCGCCAGGACCGACCTGCACGGGCTGCAGGAGACGATGCGCCGGCCGATCCTCATCGACGGGCGCAACGTGTTCAAGGAAGCGGATCTCGCCGGCACGGCTTTCGTCTATTACTCGATCGGCCGCCCGAGCCTGAATCAGGGCGTCAGAGAAGAGATGCCGATCCTCCAGTACTAAAAGCAGGGCCAAAGGAGCTTCGCCATCATGAAAAGAAAAGCGATCTGGCTCCTGGCTTACGGCATGCTCGTCGTCGTTCTTCCCTCGCACTCGCACGGGAACAGCCCGGGCAGCTACGAGATCGAGGTCGACGACCTTGCCGATTGGGAGCAGACGTACGGGCATTCCGACACGCTCGCGCTGCGAACGGTCGCAGGCGACGGACAAGACGCCACCCGCATCGCGCCGAGCGGCGCGGCCGGCGAGGAGCTCGTTTACAAGACGAAAGGCAATTTGCGATCGTTCGCGGTTCAGACCCACGGCCGCGCTGCCAACGCAAGCGGCGGGCTGCAGTTCCTGATCTCGGCCGACGGCAAGTCGTACCGAAGCGTGACGCCGGACGTTCACGAGGATCCCGGCCAATCGCCGACCGTGACCTATGCGTCCAGAGGATTCCCGCTCGGCACGAAGTACTTGAAGATCGTGTTCGGGGGCGAAGGCGCGGGCGGCTCGCCGGAGATCGGCGAGGTCGTGCTGAACGACGACGCCGGCACCGGGGCCAGCAAGCCCTCCGGCGCGGTACTGTACGGCAGCATGATCCTGCTGACTCCGAAGGAGGAAGGCGAGGCCGTCTACTACACGACGGACGGCAGCGACCCGCGTACGTCGAAGACGCGTTTGCTGTACGGCTCGCCGATCCCGATCGCGGACGAGACGGTGCTGAAGACGACGTCGGCGAACCCCGAGAGCGGCCCGGCGAAAGCGACGGACGGCGTATCCACGTATTCGTATACGCCGTACCCGCTCGCCGCGCCACCGAAGGGCATCGACGACAAGCTCGACGACTTCGGCCTGAGCGCCGTCCGGGCGAACGTCTACACGGCGACCGACAATCCCGCCTTTTACGGCGGAGACGGACGCCGGGCGGTCCGGGCGACGCTGGGGGCAGGCGTGATCCTTTACAAGACCGATTACGACATGACTTCCTTTTCGGTCAGCAGCTATTATTTTGCCGGCTTTCCGCTGAGCAAGCTGAAGTTCTACGCCTCTTCCGACGACGAGACGTACAGCGAGGTCGCCGCCGAATCCTACCCGTCCGGCAATCCCGTGAAAAACTGGCAGCCGTACGCATACGAGAACATGTCCCTGCCGGAAGGCACGCGGTACCTGAAAATCGAGATGCTGGGCAAGAGCAAATCCTGGACCCCGCAGGTATCGCGCGTGGCGATCAACCTGAACACGGCGTCCGCCGCGCTCACGACGACCAAGACGAAGGGCGGGATGCTCGCCACCCTCGCGGCGGCGACCGAAGGCGCGCGCGTCTACTATCGGCTGAACGACGGCGGGGACTTCCTCCCGTATACGGGGCCGATCGCGCTGCACGGCTACGTCCGGCTCGAAGCGTACGCGGTCAAGGAAGGGCTCCTGCCGAGCCCCGTCCGCAGCTACGCGATCAACGCGAGCGACGACGTGCAGCTCGACCGGTTCGGCCAGATGGAGGAGGCGAGCTTCGCGGCCAAGGTGACGTCCGAGTCGCAGCTGGCGGCGGACGCGAAGGCTGACAAGGCCTATTATGCGAGTCTGCAGGCGCCGGCAGGACGCGACGAATACGGCGGGCTGGCCGGCAGCAAGGACAAATACGGTTTCAAGGCGACCGGCCATTTCGCGATCCAGCGGTTGAACGGACGCCCGGTCATGACGACGCCGTCCGGCAACCTTTACTTCAGCCTCGCGGTCAACGGCGTGACGGCCAACGAGACGTACTCGCTGGTCAAAGGCAGGGAGACGCTGTACGAGTCGGTGCCGCCCTATGCCGGCGAATACAAGCCCGCCTGGCTCGGGACGGACAGCTTTTCGTACTTCGTTGCGAACAAGTACCGCAAGACCGGCGTCTTCCCGTCGGAGCACGATATTTACATGGAAGCGATCGGACGGCTGGCAAAGTGGGGCTTCAACGGCATCGGCGGCTTCTCGCCGGAAAAGTACGGCGAAGAGGGGCTGTTCCCGTACACGCGCATGCTGCCGCTGGACAGCATGAGTTGGGCCAAGATCAACGGACTGTCGATCTTCGACATCTACGCGGCGGGCGCCGAGACCAAGCTCGATCAGGCGTTCGCCCAAGCGGTAGCGCCGTATAAGGACGATCCCATGCTGGTCGGCTACTTCATCGGCAACGAGTACGATTTTCACAAGTTCTATCAGATCGTGCCGGGTCTCAAGGCGAGCAAGGCGGCGATCAAGGGTCGCCTCGTCCAGCGTCTGCAGTCTAAGTACGGTACGATCGGCGCGTTCAACAAAGCGTGGGAAACGGACTTCGCCTCGTTCGACAGCCTGAAGGAAGCGAAGCTGCCGGTCGAAACGAAGACCGCCTGGAGCGATATGAACGGACTGTTCGCGGAGTATCTCGACCGGTTCTACGGCACCGTCTCGAAGCTTTTCCGCAAGTACGATCAGCGTCATCTGCTTCTCGGCGACAGGTGGACCGTGACGGCCTTCCGCGATACGAAGCTGCGCGGCATGCTCGC
Organism: Cohnella sp. OV330; assembly: GCF_900112065.1. Taxonomy (GTDB): domain Bacteria; phylum Bacillota; class Bacilli; order Paenibacillales; family Paenibacillaceae; genus Cohnella. The sequence goes on along the minus strand of NZ_FOKE01000005.1, from coordinate 15,070 downwards.
AGCGGCCGAAGGCAAGTACGTTGACGTCATCAGCCTGAATTACTACTCGCACAAGGTCGAGACGGAGCTGCTGGCCGATCTGTACGCCAAGGCGGGCAAGCCGATCATGATGAGCGAGTTCGGCTACGGCACGGCGGAGCAGGGCCTGGCGCCGCTCATTCAAAACGCGGCGGCGAACCAAGCCCAGCGCGGCATCCGCTATCGCAACTACGTGGAGGGCGTCGCGACGCTGCCTTACGTCGTAGGGGCCAACGTGTTCAACTACGTGGACCAGGCGGGCCTCGGGCGCCACTGGCAGGGCCAGTGGGGCGAGCACTACAATTCGGGGCTCGTCAATGTCGCCGACCGGCCGTATAAGGACTACGTGACGGCTGCGAAGGCGACGAACGACGACATCTATCGGATCATGCTCGGCCAACGGCCGAAGTATTACTACGATTTCAACAAGAAGTGAAGGAGGCGCCCCGGATGGTCGACGCAAGCGGCAACAACCTCGTATTCCTGCTGTGCACGCCGAGGAGCGGCAGCTCCCTTGCTACGGTCATGATGCAAAATCATAGCAGGGTGTATGCGGCGCAGGAGATGTGGTTTCTCATGAGCCTGCTCGACCTGAAGGCGGCGCAGCGGCGGGCGTACGGCGGCGGAGCGATCCTCGAGCGGTTTTTCGGCGGCGTGCTGCCCGAAGACGCCTTCGCGGACGCGTGCCGGTCGTTCGCGGTCGAGGCCTACAACGGCCTGCTGCGCGGCGGCGAAGGCGCCGACATCGTGGTGGACAAATCGCCGAGATACTATTATCTGCTCGAGTTCCTCGACGTGCTGTTCCCGCGTTCCAAACGGATATGGCTGCTGCGCAATCCGCTGGACGTGCTCGCCTCATACAAGAAGCTCGGCGCGTCGCGCGGCGGCGCCGCGGACCTCGCGGGACTGCTGACGGGCGACGCGTTCGATATCAAGGCCGCTGATCTCACGATCGGACTCCTGCGCTACATGCGGTACTTCGCGGCGCCCGATCCGTACGCCTACCGGCTGCGCTACGAGGAGCTGGTCGCGGATCCCCGCGGACAGCTGGCGGGCGTGAGCGAGTTCCTCGGCATCGCGTACGAGGAAGGGATGGAGCGGTACGGCGAACGCATGGGCACGGCGAAGTCCGAGCTGTACTTCAGCATGGGCGTCGGCGATCCGAACGTCGCGGACCACGCAGCTCCGCATACGAACGCCGTCGGCTCTTGGAAGGACGCGCTCGCTAAGAAAGAGGCGGAGCTTTACGTACGCCTGCTCGGCGCGCGGACTTTCGAGGCGCTCGGCTACGGCGAGGCGCTGGCCGAAGCGGAGCGCTGGACCGGCGCCCGCTTCGAACGCGAGCCGGACGAAGCGCTGCTGGCGCAGCGGGAGCGGCAGCTGCTGGATGCGACCGGGTGCCGCTGGGAGCCGGGGTACGCGATGCGGAGCGCGGTAGTCGGCGGCAGCCTGAAGGCGGCCGGCTCGGCGAGCGGTTCCGCGTTCGGCTCCGCGGTCGGGATGCAGGCTGTGCGCGCTGACGGGATTACGGCGGTACCGGCTACGGCAGCAAACGTTGCGAGGCCTGCGAATGGCGTCAACGAAGCAACGTCGGCGATGGCAGACGAGGCGAAGCTGGCAAGGGCGGCGGACGCTCGCGTACATCAGTTGCAGATGACCGTCCGCGCGCTGGAAATGCGGCTCGAAGCCGGCATCCGGGAGCAGCGGCATCTCCGCGCGCAGCTCGGGGCGATGAAGCGGAAGGCGGATTGGCTGAAGTCGGCCATCCCGTTCGGCAGGCGATTGTCCCGGTTCGCATCGGCCTACATGGCCGGCGGAGGGAAGAAGTGAGCGCGCTGGCGGGGATCGTCCGGTTCGACGGCCGGGAAGCAGAGGCATCGGACGGCGAAGCGATGATGGACGCCATGTCCCGATACGTCGCGGACGATGTGCGCACTTGGCGCGACGGGCCGGCGTTCCTCGGCTGCCGCATCCGCTGGATCACGCCGGAATCGGTCGGCGAACGGATGCCGGACGGCGATGCCGGCGGCGCGGCGGGCGGGCGGCTGCGAATCGTCGCGGACGCGATCATCGACAATCGCGACGACTTGTTCGATCGGCTAGAAGTGCCTTCCGGCCGCCGTGCGACGGTTACGGACGGCGAGCTGATCCTGCTCGCGTACCGCAGATGGGGACGGCTCGCGCCGTCCCATCTGATCGGCGACTTCGCGTTCATGATCTGGGACGAGACGCGCCGGGAGCTGTTCGGCGCCCGCGATTTGTTCGGCAGCCGCTCGCTCTACTACCACATCGGCGCCGGACGACTCGCCTTCGCCACGACGATGGCTCCGCTGCTGGCGCTGCCGGACACCGGCAGCAGGCTGGACGAGGCATGGCTTGCCGAGTTCATGGCGATTCCCGAGATGTTCGAATCCACCGACGCCGGCGCGACGCCGTATGTCGGCATCCGGCAGGTGCCGCCGGGGCACGCGGTCGTCTTCGCGGACGGACGGGCCCGCTTCGAAGCCTACGGCTCGATCGAGCCGGCCGAGCCGCTGCGGCTCCGGTCGGACGGCGAGTACGAGGAAGCGATGCGCGACATTTTCGGCGAAGCCGTCCGCGCCAGGCTTCGCACGCATCGCGAGGTCGCGGCGACGCTGAGCGGCGGCCTTGATTCCGGCGCGGTCGCGGGGTTCGCTGCAAGGGCGCTGCAGCGGGAGGGCAAGACGCTCCAGGCTTACAGCAGCGTGCCCGCCAGCGGCTTCGCCGATTGGACGCCGGGCCATGCGGCGGCCGACGAGCGCCCGCACATCGCGGCGACGGTCCGGCATGTTGGCAATATCGATCCGTCGTACATGGACTTCGAGGGCATCAGCCCGCTGACCGAGGTGGACGAATGGATCGACCTGCTGGAGACGCCTTACAAGTTTTTCGAGAACTCGTATTGGCTGAAGGGCATCCACGAGCGCGCGGGCAGCCGGGGAGCGGGAATCCTGCTCACCGGCGCCCGAGGGAACTTCACCGTCTCGTGGGGTCCGGCCCTCGACTATTATGCGCAGCTGCTGAAGCGCATGAAGTGGATGCGGCTGTCGCGCGAGCTGCGCATGTTCGGCGCGAACAAGGGCATCGGACGGCGTCGGCTGCTGTCGACCTTGGGGAAGCTGGCCTTTCCGGCGCTCTCGGGCGGACGGCGCGGCGGCGAAGAACCGGACCTGCCGGCGATGCTGATCCATCCGGATTTCGCGCAGCGCACGGGCGTATTCGCCAAGCTGCGAGGCGGCGGAAGCGGTGCCGGATTCGGCAGCTCAAGCGGCGGTACGGGCCGCGGCTCGGGGTCGGCGGATCCGTTCGCGGTGCGCAGGGACAAGCTCGCCAGTCTAGCCGCCGCGAACAAGAACGGCGCGACCGCGACCAAGCTGTCGCTGCGGTACGGCGTCTGGGAGCGGGATCCGACCTGCGATCTGCGGGTCGTGCGCTTCTGCCTCTCGGTGCCGGTCGAGCAGTACGTGCGGGACGGCATGGACCGGGCGCTGATCCGCCGGGCGACGAAGTCCGTGCTGCCCGACGAGGTGCGGCTCAACCAGCGGGTCCGGGGCGTCCAGGGCGCGGATTGGATCCACCGGGCGGCGCCGATGTGGCCGCGCCTGCTCGACGAGCTGCGGCGGCTCTGCGACGATTCGGCCGTCGCCGGCTACTTGAACGTCGAGCGGATCCGCGCGGCGGCGGCGGGAATCGGGCGGGAGCCCCGATCGGAGCTCGCTTTTCACCCGGAGATGCGGCTGCTCTTGCGCAGCGTCATCTTGTATAGATTCATCAAACGGCACGCCTGACGATCGGATACGCGAGCCGCGCCAGCGGGCGCCGGCCCGCCTTTGAAAGGAGGTGAACGCACAATGGCAAAGCAACAATGGCAAACGCCCGAACTCGAAACGCTGAACGTCAGCGAGACGATGTACGGCAAAGGCATGACGAACATCGACTTCGTCACGACCGAAGACATGGACATCTACACTCCGAGCTGACTTTGATTTTCACCCAAAAGTGTCCTTATACAGTCCGAAGCGGACTGTATAGGGACTTCTTTATCCATGCGTCACGGCTTGGCCGCGACGAGAGTCGTACCGCAAGTAAGCAAGTCGTTTTACAAATCGAGGATACATCCGCCGTTAGCGGCTTTAGCATGAACGTAGATTTCTATTTTCGGCATACATCCGCAGCTAGCGGACCGCGTATGCACGCAATTCCTTTCCTATTGGCCATAACCGCGTTAGCGGTCGAAATAGTCATCCCATTTGAAGAAAAAAGGAGCGATCACGATGATCGATGCGGTTTTGGCCGAACGAACGGCGACGACGACGGTCTACAGGGCGTTCGGCCTCGACATGGAGAGCTCGATTCCGCTGCCCGAATTGCCGCCGGCAGGCGCCGGTCGTACGGCAGACACTGCGGACGTCACGATCGTTACGGCCGATCCGGTTCCGCTCAGGGAGGAGCTCGAAGCGAGCGGCAGCAACTTTTCGCTGACGCGCGAAGGCAGCCGCTTTCTTTTCCTCATTCCCGATACGGCCGTCTACTGCATCGACGAAGGCCGGCATATCGCTGTCGCGCCGCTGCCCGGCGCAGATCCGGAGAAGGTGCGCGTCTACCTGCTCGGCACTTGCTTCGGCGCGCTGCTCTTGCTCCGCGGACTGCTGCCGCTGCATGGCAGCGCGGTCGTCATCGGCGGCAAAGCGTACGCCTTCGTCGGCGATTCGGGCGCGGGCAAGTCGACGCTCGCCGCCGCGCTCGTCGGCATGGGACATTGTCTCCTTAGCGACGATGTCGTGGCGGTCACGGCCGGCGTAGACGGCAAGCCGTTCGTCATGCCGGCTTATCCGCAGCAGAAGCTATGGCGGGAAAGCCTGGACGGACTCGGGATGCATGCATCTCCGTATCGCACCATCTATAGGGAGACCGAGAAGTTCGCCGTACCGGTCTCTAAGGACTTCGGTTCGGACCCCGTGCCGCTGGCTGGCGTGTTCGAACTCGGGCGGTCGGGCGGCGAGCGGATCGGCGTCGTCGCGCTGCCGGTGCTCGAGCGACTTCGCGTTATGCTGCAGCATACGTACCGGCAAGCGTTGATCCCCCGGCTCGGTCTCGTAGATTGGCATTTCCGGGCGGCATCCGGCATTGCGTCCGGCATCGCGGTCGGACAACTTTATAGGCCGTCCGAAGGGTTTACGGCGCGCGAGCTCGCCGAGATCATGATCCAATTCGACAAGGGAGGCAAAACGATATGATCGAAGCAGGCTTGACGAGCGGTCACGATACCGAACAGATCGTAGTAAGGGCAGAGGGCAACATGGCAAGCGACATGAACGGCGAGAAGGTGATGTTCAGCACCCGCACGGGCAAGTACTACAACCTTGGCGCCGTCGGGGGCCGAATCTGGGATCTCATCGCCGAGCCCATCGACATCGGCCGGTTGGTCGACACGCTTGCCTCGGAATACGAGGTCGAAAGGGAGATGTGCGAGCGGGAGGCGCTGGCTTTTCTTCGGCAAATGTACCGGGAGTCGCTCATCGAGGTGCGTCCGTCCTGATGCGGGCCCTCCGAAAGTTCATGGCATGGCCCGCCGCTCGACGGCGGCTCATGCTGGAGGCGCTCTTGTACCTGGCGTGGGCGCGAATCCTGAAGGCGCTGCCGTTCAGCCGGCTCGCGCCGAAGCTCGGCCGGCCGATGACGGAGACGCCGCACGTGCACGATCTGAACGCCGAGCGCGTGGTGCGCAGCATCTCCGAGGCGGTGCGGGTGATGAGCCGCCATACGTTCTGGGAGAGCCAATGTCTCGTTCAGGCGCTCGCGGCCAAAAAAATGCTGGAACGGCGGAGCGTGGACAGCACGCTGTATCTCGGCACGGCCAAGGATAAGCAAGGCAACCTCATCGCGCATGCGTGGCTCCGGAGCGGCCCGGTCATTCTGACGGGCGCCGGGGAGCGGCGATTGTTCACGACGGTGGCTGTATTCGGCACGGACTATTCGACTGAAAAGATTGAAGGTGCGAGGCATGAATCAAACTTACGAGCTTAATACGACCGCTTTTCCCCAGGAGCTGACCGCGATGCTCGCGGCAATGCGGAGCGAGGCCGCGCAGGAGGAGAAGGCGCAGCAGGAGAGGGCGCAGCAAGTGCCTCCGTTGCCGAACATCGATTGGAATCAATTCGTGAAGCTGGTCCGCCATCATCGGGTCTATCCGCAGATCCGCGGGGACCGGGACGGCACCGGCTTGATTCCGTCCGATGTCCTGCAAGCCCTGGGCGGCGATTGCCGGCAAAATACATGGCGCATGCTCAGGCTGAGCGGCGAATTGGACCGGGTGTGCAGGTCGCTGGGAGCGCGAGGCGTGCGTTCGCTGTCGCTCAAAGGTCCGGCGCTCGCCAGGCAGCTATACGGGGACATCTCGCTGCGGACGTCCAAGGACCTGGATATTCTGATTCCCGTCGGCGACCTGGAGCAGGCGGAGCGTCTGCTGCTCGAGCTGGGCTACCGGGCGGACGAAGAGATACCGCGCGGACTTGGCGACTGGAAGTGGAAAATCCATCATGTCTCCTTCACGAATCCGAATACGGGCATCCAGGTCGAGGTGCATTGGCGGCTGAACGGCGAAAACGGCAAGGAACCGTCGTTCGAGGCGCTTTGGCGGGATCGGCAACCGTGCGCGCTGTCGGACGCGATCTTCATGCCGGGCGACGCGCATCTGTTCATGTATCTCGTCACGCACGGCGCGCGTCACGGCTGGTTCCGGCTGCGTTGGCTCGCCGATATCGACCGCATGGTCGGGCGCGGCCTGGATTGGGACGCGATTATCCCGCTGCTTCGGCGCTACCGCGCGCTCGATCAGGCGGGCCAGGCGCTCGTGCTCGCCTCGGGACTGCTGCATACGCCGATTCCCGACGAGATCGGCCGTATGCTCGCCAGAGGACGCGGTCCTGCGCTGGCGGACCGCGCGCTCGGGTTCATCCGCGATACCGTCGTGCTGACGACCGACCCCAGCGCCGGCGAAGTGTCGCGAACGTACAAGCGGTATTTGTTCGAGCTCAAGACGACGCGGCAAAAATGGGGCTACGCGGTTAGCCGGCTTTACCCCAGCTTCCGGGACACCAAAGCGCTGCCGCTGCCGCGCTCTTTGTATTTTCTTTATTTTCCGCTGCGGCCGTTCGTCTGGCTGTGGAGGCAGGTACGCCAGGAGACTTGAGAGCGGGGTGAGGCGATGAATGAACTGCGGTTTTACTTGAACCGGCTGCGAAGCTACGGAGGAATGCGCCTGTACGCTCAGCTCGCCGCGATGGTCGCGCTCGGACTGTTCGACGGCATCGGCATCTACATGCTCGCGCCGATGCTCGGACTCCTCGGCCTGCTTGGCGACGGCGCTGGAGGCACGGGCAGTCTCCCGTTTGCCGGCGAAGCGCTGGCCGCGCTGCGCGAACTGCCCTCGAACCTTGCGCTGCCCGTCCTGCTGGCCGCCTATGTTCTCATCATGACGCTGCAGTCTCTACTGCAGCGGGCCCAGAGCATCCGCGGCACCCGGCTGCAGCAGGGCTTTATCCGGCATTTGCGCCTCACGCTATATGCGTCGCTGATGCGGTCCGACTGGATCTTTTTTCTTCGACGCCGGCGATCCGACTTTCATCACCTGCTCACGTCCGAGTTGGCGCGAGTCAGCCAGGCGACGTATTTGTTTCTGCAGCTCGCTTCTTCGGTCGCGTTTACCGTCATCCAGATCGGGATCGCCTTCTGGCTGTCGGCGAAGCTCACGGCGGTCGTGCTCGTTAGCGGCGCCGCGATCGCGGTCGTCATGCGCCGCAAGATTCGGCGGGCCAAGGAGGTCGGCAATCGGACGAGCGAGTTGTCGCAGCAATATTACGCCGGTTTGACCGATCATTTCAACGGCATCAAGGATATTAAGAGCAACCGCTTGGAAGATTCGTATCTCGGCTGGTTCCGCGGACTGACCGGACGGATGGAGGCCAACTTCATCGCCTTCGCGAGGCTGCAGGCGACGACGTCGAGCTTGTACAAGATTTCCTCCGCGGCGCTGATCGCCTTGTTCGTATACCTGGCCGTCGAGGCGCTGCACGTCGGCGCGGGCGAACTTCTGCTCATCGTCGTGCTGTTCGCCAGGCTGTGGCCCCGCTTCGCCCAGATCCAATCGAACGCGGAGCAGATCGGCTCCGCGATTCCCGCGTTTCGCAGCCTGCGCGAGCTTGAGCGCGAATGCGCCGAAGCCCGCGAATCGGGCGCCGACGAAGCCGGCGAACGCGCGGAGGGTCTGGACGTCAAGGCGGGGATCGAATGCCGCCACGTCTACTTCAAGTACGGCGGCGACGCGTATGCCGAATACGCGCTGCGGGACGTATGCCTTCACATCCCGGCAGGCAAGATGACGGCCATCGTCGGCAAGTCTGGCGCAGGCAAGAGCACGCTCGTCGACCTGCTGATGGGCCTGCTCGAGCCCGAGCGCGGATCGGTGCTTATCGACGGCCTCCCTGTAGCGGGAGAGCGGCGGCTTGCCTTGCGCCATGCGGTAAGCTACGTTGCGCAGGAGCCTTTTTTGTTCCACGAGAGCATCCGGGACAATCTGCTGGCCGTGCGTCCGGACGCACGGGAGACGGAGCTGTGGGAGGCGCTGCGTTTCTCGGCTTCGGAGGAATTCGTTAGGCGCTTGCCCGAAGGGCTGGACACGGTCGTCGGCGACCGCGGCGTCCGGCTGTCGGGCGGCGAGCGTCAGCGGCTCGTGCTGGCGCGGGCGATCCTCAGGAAGCCGTCGATCCTCGTGCTTGACGAAGCGACCAGCGCGCTCGATACCGACAACGAGGCACGAATCCAGGAAGCAATTGACCGACTCAAAGGGAAGATGACGATCATCGTCATCGCGCACCGGCTGTCGACGATCCGGGGCGCGGATCAGGTCGTTGTCATGGAGCAGGGCGAGGCTATCGTGCGGGAAGACGGTCGAATAAGCGCGCTGGACGGCACGTCGGCCGACGGCGTCGTCGAATGGCCGGCAGGCGCAAGATAAACGCTCGCGAAGGGCTTGCGGGCAACTACGGGAGGGATACGAATGCGAGTGAACGAGACGATCGCAGAAGGCGGCGCGGCCGGCACGGCAGCAGGGCGGGGAGCTGCGCCGGTCGGCCAAGTAACCTGGCAGCGCTCCGGCATCTCGCGCGCGGACCGGGAGCGCAAAAGCGGGCATCCCGGTCGGGTGCTCTGGCTCACGGGGCTGCCGGGATCGGGCAAGTCGACGCTCGCTTTCGCCTTGGAGCGGGAGCTGCATGCCCGCGGCATCGGCTGCTTCGTGTTGGACGGCGACAACGTCCGTCATGGACTGTGCCGGGACCTCGGGTTCTCGGAGGCGGACCGGCGGGAAAATCTGCGGAGAGTGGGCGAGGTAGCCAAGCTGTTCGTCGAAGCGGGAACCGTCGTGATCGCGGCGCTGGTCTCTCCGAACGGCGAGGACCGCCGGATGGTCAGAGATTTGTTCGAGGAGGGCGACTTCGCGGAGATCTATGTCCGCTGTTCGCTCGAGGAGTGCGAACGCAGGGATCCGAAGGGGTTGTACAAAAAAGCGCGAAGCGGCCAGATCCCAAGTTTCACGGGCGTCGGCGCGCCGTACGACGTCCCCGAGCGGCCGGAGCTGACGATCGATACGCAGCTGGAGTCTGCGGATGAATCCGTAGCCGCCTTGATCGAGTATTTGGAAGCCCGCGGCGATCTGCTCGGCAGGCTGGCCGAAGCGGGACAGGTCTAGCGGCAGAAAGGGGAAAGGCATCATGACCGACAATAAGAGCTGGAGACGTCTCATAGCGCTTGGTCTCTTGTGCTTCGTCGTCATCGCGATATTCAAGCTATCATCCCAGCCTTATAGCAAGCAGACGATTCAGCCGTTGCTGAATCGGACCTTGTCCTGGGAGACGGCCGAGCGATTGCTGCCGGGCGTAGATATCCACTACGACGGCAAGGAGTACCGGCGGGACATTAATCCGTACGGCATGATCGAATTCGCATTTCGCAAGAGCGCTCATTTGTTCGTTTATGGCGTGCTTGCGGCCGTGACCGCGCTCGTGCTGCGCCTGTTCCGCCTGCGTCCGTTGTCCACAGCCGCGCTATCGCTGGCGGTCGTCGGTTTTGTCGCGATTTTGGACGAGTGGAACCAGCGCTATTCCGCGGCCCGAACGCCGACTTATCAAGACGTGCTCGTCGATCTGACAGGCGGCGCGATCAGCCTTGCCGTTTGCTTCGGGATATCCGCCCTCTACAAGCAATGGCGAATCATCCGAACGGCAGGGCGCCGATAATACCTCTGCTGTACCTAAACTGAGAGCGATCCGCCTAGCGCGGATCGCTCTTTTTTGCGTTTTGGATCGATCGCCCAGACAAATGCTTTTGTTTCCTTAATTTGTTAAATGTGATATAACGAAGGTATTCATATTGGTAGGCAAAGGAGGCACCCGATGAAGCGATACATCTCCTTATTACTGCTTTTCAGCTTTGTTGCGATCGGACTTTTCACTTTTACATCCGATAGAGCATCTGCCTGTAGCTGCGCCGTTAGGAATACACAGGAAAGACTGGACGACTCCGCAGCCGTCTTCGTCGGCCAAGTGATTCATAAAGGCTTACCCAGCTTATTTCGATCACGCGAAACGAGAGAGTATGCTTTTGACGTTCAGCTTGCCTGGAAGGGCGTCTCGACGAAACTAATCACGATTCAAGCGCTGAGCGGCGGCTCGGAATCTTGCGGAATCACGTTCAGCAAAAACCAATCGTACATCGTGTTCGCCCATTATAACGAGAATCGGATGCTCCAAACGAATCTGTGCAGCGGCAATCTGCAGGCATCCGCCGATGAATCCGTGGCGATTCTCGGTACGGCTTCGATAGAGGCCGACGCGTTAAGCGGGGGAGCCTATGGAGGGACTATGCTGTCGCTAAATCTTTTCTTATATATATCTGCATTCATACTCGTTGCCGCTGCAGCGATCATGGCCTGGAAAGCATATCAGCGGAAGCGTAGGTTGTGATCAAGTAACCGGTTGTAAATCTGTAGGAAGCTATGGTGTATTTTCAGCAAACATGTCTGCCGAAAGTATCGGGGACCGCGAAGTCGTATTCGACTTTGCGTTCCCTTTTGCATGTCGGGCGGCTGAAGGAGATTGCATGGAAATTTATCTTTTTAAGAGGGACGAGGCGACGCTGGGTCTTCAATTCGAGTTTGACCGTGCGACGATCGATATCATCAAGACTTTACCGGGCAGAAGATGGGTGCCGGAAGCCTCATTGTGAACGGTGCCTTATACACTCGCAATGGCTGAAAGACTGATGAAGGAATTCCAAATGAGCCTGCGAATAGAGGACCGATTATGCGAGGAGAGCTATCTTTTCCTAAAGAATCGGGCCTCCAGGCGTGAACCGTAAGAGCAGCAGTTGAGGCAGCAGCTGCAGATAAGGGGCTGCGGCGGAAAAACAATTCAGGCTTATTGCGGCCATGTCGGGCGATAATGGATTATTGCGACACCATTCCGAAGCATAACCGACAAGAATGTCTTAAGAAATACATGCTGGAGCTTCAGGAGAAAAAGCCATCTCACGCTTAAGTGAACCAGGCGATCAGTGCGATCAAGTTTTTCGAGCAAGAGGTATTGCAAATCGAAAACACGGTTCCGTACGAGAGACCAAAAAAGAAAACAAGCTTCCGAATGTATATGCACTAAAAGAAGTGAAAGCGCTGCTCGGCGCCTTGTCCAATCTGAAGCATCAAGCGCTATTATTTCTTACCTATTCTTCGGGCTTGCGGGTTGTCGAAGTCGTGCGACTCCGAATACAGGACTTTGACTACGAATGAAGAACGTTACTTAGTTAGAAAAGGAAAAGGAAGGAAAGATCGCATCAAGGTTTTGTCGGATAGCGCCGTAGAAATCGTCAAACGCTATATCCGCCATGATGCGCAGGACCAGTGGTTCTTTCCCGGACAAAATAAAACCAGCCACCTCACCGAACGTTCCGCCCAAAAAATGTTCGAGCACGCGCTTGCCGTCTCCGGCATCAACAAAAAGGTGAGCATTCATGCCCTGCGCCATTCATTCGCTACGCATCTGCTGGAAGGAGGCATCGACCTTCGATATATTCAAGAACTGCTAGGTCATCAGAGCTCACGTACAACCGAGCGCTACACCCATGTGAGCGTGAAAAATATTCGGCGAATCAAAAGCCCCCTGGATATCGAAGAGGCGCGGTCTGCTACAGACTTACGCAAATATATCGCATCGATCTATTTTAGCGAACTACGCAAAACCAGCCGAATTGAATGATTTAGTCAAGTTCGTAAAAAAGACGTTAGTTGAAATTGACCGAGGGGCGGGAAGGTTATAAAGAACAATACTAAACCAAATTTCAGTTTGATAGGATTAGTTTTATTCTCACTTACTTTAGCTGTCCATCTTTGTTATAGATTTACGAAAACATCAGATGTAGGAATAGGTATGATGTTGTCACTTGCCAACGCTCTTTTATTAATATTTACGTTGTTATGGAGTGTACTGGGGATAATTGATTTTCGTATTTTAATGAATTCCTACAGAGATATCAAGGGGGATTTAAAATCTGGAAGTCTTAACAAAAGTGAATACAAGAGCGCTTTAAGTACATTTAAATTCAGATTAACTATAAACATTAGTTACTTATTTATAGTCGTATTTCAATTGGGATTTGTTATATATGACTGGAATGAATTAAATATATAAATTCAAAAAATCTGATTGGAATTCGAAGAAGGGTCAACTTCATCTAACAATGTATTCGCGCTTCGGAGCCTGCGGCCCCTCGGTCCGCCAGATGAATTTCGGGGAAGCAGAATCAGGCGGACACACCTGCGAAGCTAACTGCGCTGACACGCATCCGGTCACTTAGTGACCTTAAGCGCCTCTCGGCCTCGTGAATACGGGAACGTTATATGACATACCACTTGAACGGAGAAGAAATAAATGAAATCAGGAAGCATCGTAAGTAAATTAATAAGTCTATTTATTACATCTTTGATTATGACAGTGGTGATGTTATTAATATCCTTTCCTAATGAATTTATTGTGTTATTTTTCCCCGTTTATTTTATATTTTTTGCTGTTTCATTATTTATTTCGTTTCCAATGTCATACTTAGTAGAGAAATTATCTTTAACAACTCGAAATATATGGAAGAGAACGATCATGTCAATTGCTCTGAGTTTCATCATTTTGTTACTAACATTAGTTATTTTACTTCTTGTTGGATTTTATATTAATCAAAATCACATTCTATATGGAATTATTGCTTACTACCTATTCTTTACATTGGATAACATACTTTCATTTGCAGAGAGTAAAACTAGAAATACAAACAAAGAATTTAAAAAGCTATAAACATTGGATGTGTTTCAAGAAGTGTGGTACGCCATATAACAATGTATTTACGCATCGGGCCGACTACGTTGACCTTCGGTCCGCCAAATGGAATTCGGGGAAGTGGAATTAGGCGGACACACATGCGAGTCCTGTCGGACCCGGTCACTTCGTGACCTTAAGCCTCACAGCGTCGTGAATACGGGAACGTTATCGGAAATTCCCAAAGACAGAAAGGAAATACTAAATGCAAACAAGGACAGAAAGAACAATTCAAAGAAAACGAGAGTTTCGGAAGCAAGTATTAATTACACCTAAATTAATATTCAGTCTATTTTTTTGTTTAATCTTTTACTCTATCTCTCAGTTAATACTGACTCAACCATTGAAAGGGACATCCTACGATGAAATTGTTGGTGGAATAACAAAAGTTAATATAATGGCAATCGGTATCTTCTGCATTGCTGGCTTCACAAACATTAAGATTTTAGTCGTATTAATAAAATCAATTCTGAAGATAATGTTTACAGTTTGGATGGTTACGATCATTCAGTTTTCAAAACTGGAACAAATAGAGCAGAATGTATGGATAATCCTTTCCTCGTTTTTCTTTGTTTATCTTGAAGTCTTATTAGAATTAAATGACGTTTTGTTTCAAATCCCAGAGTTTCAAAATAAGAAAATAAAATTTCTCAATTCTAATTTTTTGAGAGCATATTCAGTTCCTATTTCAATTTTTGCTTTATCTTTAATAAATATTCTTCTCTCGTTTTTCATAATAGACCTTTTAAAGGAGCTTAGTTAGTCTCTCAAAGAGGTAGGGAACTTCCGATAACACCGTGTTCACGCATCGGGGGACAAGCCCCTCGGTCTGGCAGAGGGATTTCGTGGAAGCGTAATCAGCCAGACACATTCGCACCGACTAAGCGCATCGCGCCCGTCGACTTCGTCGCCTTAAGTCGGTGGGACGTCGTGAACACAGCAACGTTAAATGACATTCTTGAAATATGTTTTAAAAACATATTATAAATGATCTATGTGTTTTGCCATATGTATTTGTCTACAAACATGATAAATTACTAGTTCAAAATTGGCCTTTAAATCGTGTTCCCAAATTCTAATTATTGTCCAATTTATTTTTTGATAGTAGAGAGTAACTTCATTATCTCTATCAATATTTCTCTTAATCTTATTATTCCAGTATTGTGGATTCTTATTAGGAAGTTTAAAGTGAGATTGACATCCGTGCCAAAAGCATGAATCAATAAAGATCACGACTTTGTACTTTTTTATTGCTATGTCTGGTTTTCCAAAAAGAGACAATACATTTTTCCTAAACCGTATGCCTCTTTTCCAAATACATTTTGAAACCAATTGTTCTAATTTTGTGTTTTTTCCCCTCACTCTACTCATTATTCTACTTCGTTGCTCGGAGATTGAATTTACACTCATAGATTAAACCCCCAAATCAAAAAAAAGAACGTATGTTCTATTTTATAGTATCATAAAGGAATAATAATGTAATTAGAGAATTGGTTAGTAATTCTGAGGCGACACGAACGTCATATAACAATGTATTCACGCTTCGGGGCCAGTGGTCCCTCGGTCCGCCAGATGGATTTCGAGGAAGTGGAATCAGGTTGACACACCTGCGAGGC
>NZ_FOKE01000017.1 GCF_900112065.1 Cohnella sp. OV330 | reverse complement strand
GTTGATAGGCTCGGGGTGTAAGCTCAGTAATGGGTGTAGCTGACGAGTACTAATCGGTCGAGGGCTTATCCTACGGTTTGCATGCATGCAGACCAACGGTTAAGCTACACAGGCAAGAGAATTTCTAGCGCAAATTCGTTTCGCATCCGGTTTTCAGGGCGCAAGCTCTGTAAGCTGCAACGCTGTATGGCAAACGCCAAACAGTAGGTCTGGTGGTAATGGCGGAGGGGTCCCACGCGTACCCATCTCGAACACGACCGTTAAGCCCTCCAGCGCCAATGGTACTTGGACCGCAGGGTCCTGGGAGAGTAGGACGTCGCCAGGCTAAATGCAGTAAAGAGAACCACCTTCTTCGGAAGGTGGTTTTTCGTTGATTGCGCAATTTGGCGTTCAGAGGGTGCGAGTGGCGGCGATTGTTGGGGGACAGGAGAGACGTTAATAGCTCTAAGGCTTTCCAGTATTGCCGGGCAGCAGCAGCAAAAAGCGGAACTAACGTCCTCTTCTGAACATTAAATGTGATAGTAGGAAACTTCCGTATCGGACAAGCGGATGATGCCATTGCCACGCTCCTTGCGCATACGCAGGAGCAGCGTAAGACGTGGAGAGAGCAGCCAGAAGTGCCAGTATACCAGAGATATGACTAGAGCCGGATGGGCCCAAGGATAGAGAAGTGCAGAGGCGCAGCAACCGACCAGCATCAGATGGAAGTGAAGGCGGCGGAAGAGGCCGAGGCTCGTGTCCATGACAGGCAGGGGGCCGATCCAGGGCCAGTCGATGCGGAAGCTCCAGCGTTTGCCGGCTGCGGCGTCTACGCGGCGCAACGTGATGCGCAGAACGACTGCGTGAATGAGTATCATGACGATCAGGCCAACCGCCATGCACTCAAGCCCTTTCCACGCGTAAAAGCCCGTGACGAACCCTGCACCTAAAAGAGCGGTCGTCATATAGCTATATTTAGTTTCTGGTCGCATCGGAATTTTGCGAATCAGCTTATAATGATAGACGGTGGCCTCGCGCGCTGGCTCGAGCATTTTCATAGAGGATCTCCTTGTACGGCTCTAGGGTTTCTGTAGTTACTATCGGCTTGAATTGCCGTTCTTGTTAAGTTCTTTGGCGCAGCGCGCTAGCAAGCGTATATTTTCATAGAGTATGAGGCATACTATTCGTATTAAGCCAACCAAAGGCGGGAATGCCATGAATGAAGAAGATAGCAAAACCTGCATCGTATGCGGACATCGCGATCGGGAAGGCATTCGGATCATGAGTTCATTTATCTGTCATTCGTGCGAGTCGGAAATGGTGAATACGCAGGTCGAGGATCAACGTTATCCGTTCTTCGTGCAGCAATTGAAGCAATTGTGGGTTCATACGGAAGGCTGACGGCAGGCTCCACAAAGAATTTAACGCAGAATAGAATACGAAGAAGTGCCGAAGGAACGGCGCTTTTTTGTGTTGTTTGGGGCTTGCTAAAGGATTTGATATAATGGTGATTATGTAAAATTTTATGAAACTAAGCGAGGAATGAAAATGGGATCGGCAAAGCACGAGCAAGCGCCGTTATTCGATATGCTTGTACGCCATGCTAAAAAAGAGCTGACCCCTTTCCACGTCCCGGGGCATAAGCAGCGAGCTGTCATCGATGAGTACGAGGGAGCTACAGCGGACTTCGGATTCTTGATAAATATGGATATTACCGAGCTATCGGATTCGGACGATCTACATGATCCGAGCGGAGCGATCGCGCTGGCGCAGGATTTGGCTGCGGCGTGCTTCGGCGCGGAGGAGACACGTTTTCTCGTCGGAGGAAGTACTGCAGGCAATCTGGCGATGATCCTCGGGATCTGCGATCCGGGCGATATCGTGCTGGTACAACGCAACGTGCACAAGTCCATCATTCACGGTCTGGCGCTTGCGGGCGCCAGATGCGTTTTTTTGACGCCTGAACTGGATGACCGCTCAGGTATCGCTATTGCTCCCCGCGTAGAGACTGTCGTTCGCGCTGTTGAAATTTATGGGGAAGCCAAAGCTATTATTCTGTGCAGTCCCAACTATTATGGAATGACCGCAAACCTGGTGCCTCTGGTTAAAGCAGCGCATGCTAAGCAAATACCTGTGCTGATCGATGAAGCGCATGGTGCCCATTTTGGTCTTCATCCGGCATTTCCCGGCAGCGGGCTCCAAGCCGGAGCGGACGTGGTCGTTCAATCGACGCATAAGATGCTGAGCTCGCTTACGATGAGCGCCATGCTTCATATGCAAGGCGATCTTGTCTACCGGCCGGCCATTCGGCAGGCGCTTGGCATGGTACAGAGCTCGAGTCCGTCTTATCCGCTGATGGCTTCGCTTGATCTGGCCCGAAGGGAAATCCAAGTGCAAGGCTCCGACTTGTTCGAGCCGGCCCTAGCGGTGTCCCGAACCGTGCGCGAAGCGCTTGCCGGACTGTCCTTCGAGGCGCTGAATGCAGACGATCCGTTGAAGCTATCCATTAAGGATAAGCATGATAGGCTGACCGGATTCGAGCTTCAAGCGAAGCTGGAGGAGAATGGCTGCGTCGCCGAGATGGCGGATGCGAACTATGCGGTATTGGCGCTAGGACCCGGTACGAGAAAAGAAGATGGGGACGTCTTGCTTCGAGCGCTTAACGAAATCGCCGGAGAGCTGGTTACAAGAAGCTCGAGTAGCTCTCTCAGTCAGAAGGTCCCGACTATTCAATCGTCATCCGATTTTACATACGGTCAGATCTCGGAGCCAGTTACGATCAGAAGACGAACCCCCCATACATCAAGCGTGTCCCTTGAGGCGGCAGCGGGCCGTATTTGCGGCGAATGGATCATTCCGTATCCGCCCGGCATTCCTCTTCTGTATCCGGGAGAACCTATATCTACAGACGCCATAGAGGAGCTGAAACGCCTAGCGGCCGCGGGAGCGCGATTCCAGGGGGCGTCGGACGAATCCTTGGCGACCATTCGAGTCCTGACGGAAGGGGATAACGTATGAACGGTACAGCGACGCGTAAAAGGCCCGAATCGCGGATGATCGCAGCTTGGATCGCCTTGGGCGCAGCGGCGGCTATCATTGCCTACCTGCTGTTCGTGCCGCCTGTCCTCGGGGTGGCGGACAATGGCGACTTCAATCGCGTCATGGGCGCTTCGGGCATTGCCTACGCGGACCCGCAGGAGTCCTATGCGGACCGCTACTTCGGTTATGCCCATCAGCTCTATCGCTACGGCGGTTTTACTTCCGGGGGATATGTGTCCACGCATGTGCTGCTCGTGGCTATCGCCGGAGGAATAGGGAGACTTGTCGATCCGCATACCTTCGATATTCGCGTTCTGGGCTTCTGCTATATGGCGCTTATGCTCACTGCGCTGTGGATTCTCGTGCGTTATGCACCGGCGATGCGAGGCAAATACACGACCGGCGTCGCCGCTGCGCTTTTGGCGATCATCGGCATCGTTATCTTTTGCGACGTGGGCTATACCGCGTATTATCAATCTTTCTTCGGGGAGCCGTATGCTTTGGTCGCTACCCTGCTCGCCTTAGGCGCAGCGGCCGCGATCGCATCGCGGGTCGAATCGGACAGGCGAAGTTCGGCAGAGCCTGATGATCCGCAGCAAACCGTCCGTCCTCCGTCCGCATGGTTGTTGGCGCTGTTCGTGGCCGCCGGCGTCGCCTTGGCAACCTCGAAGATTCAAAACGCCCCTATTGGCTTCCTGCTGGCTCTCCTGGCTTGGCGAATGGCCTCGCTGCGTCCCGATAGAGGCTGGCGGTTGCGCGGAAGGATCGGGGCAGGCATCCTTGCGCTATCGGCGGTCCTTATGATGGCGCTGGCGCCGGATCAGCTCAGGCATATCAATCTGTATCAATCGATTTTTTTCGGCGCGCTCAAGGATACGTCGAACCTGAAGCGGGATATGCAAGAGCTGGGCATTCCGGACAAGTACGCGGGATTGGCGGGCACGAACTATTTTCAGAAGGATACGATCGTCCCCCAGAGCGACCCTACGCTTCGGCGAGAGGTGTTGGATCGGCTATCGCACAGAGACATTGCCTTGTACTACGCACGGCATCCCGAGCGGTTCGTGAGCAAGCTGGAGAAGGCCGCAGACAACGGTACGGCCATCAGACCCTATTACCTGGGAAATTATAGCGAGTCTGCCGGCCGTGAGCGCAGCGAGCTGTCCTATGCGTTCAGCGCATGGAGCGAATGGAAGCATCGGCATATGCCGAATACCCTCGCATGGTTTGTCGCATGCTACGCCGTTTATTATGCGCTGCTAGCCGCCTGGTGGGGTAGAAGCGCCGGTCGACCCGGCGCCAGACTGCTGGCGGAGACGCTTGCAGTCATCGGGGCCGCGGGCGCGATGGCCGTGACCGTGTCGCTCATGGGAGACGGGGAGGCGGATCTCGGCAAACATCTCTTCATGTTCAACGTATGCTTCGATATTATGGCGGCCAGCGCGCTTGCGGCCGCTGTTTACGGGCTGCTGTGGGGGATTCGGACGTTGGCCGCCAGCAGCGGTAATCGCAGGCAGTCGACGATAATCGTTCAACCTGCGAAGCTTTCAGGCTATAATAGAGAAGAGTAGACGCGAGGGGCGTCTGTCTATTATATAGAATCGGGGCATTCGCATGATGAAGAGAGGCCATTTCATTACCATAGAAGGCAACGAAGGCGCGGGAAAATCGACGATCGCCGTGATGATGCTCGATTATCTGCGCAAGAAGGGCTTGGATGTCGTAGCGACGCGCGAACCCGGCGGCATCGCCATCGCGGAGCAGATTCGCGCGATCGTGCTGGACAACGGCAATACCGCCATGGACGGCCGCACGGAGGCGCTGCTGTATGCGGCGGCCCGCAGGCAGCACTTCGTCGAAAAGATTGTACCTACCCTCGAACAGGGTAAGACGATCTTATGCGACCGCTTTATCGATAGCAGTCTGGCCTACCAGGGGTTCGCCAGAGGGCTTGGCATCGACGAGGTGATGTCGATCAACGCGTTCGCGATCGAAGGCGGATTTCCCGATCTGACGATCTATCTGGACGTCGATCCCGAGGTCGGCATTCAGCGGATCCACGCGCACGGGGACAGGGAGATCAATCGACTGGATCTGGAGTCTTTACCCTTTCACCATCGCGTACGCGAAGGCTATCTACAGGCGTTGGCGCGATTTCCTGACCGGATCGTGCGGGTCGACGCCAATCCGGGCATCGAAGACGTGTTCGCGGCGGTTGCGGGCGTACTAGATCGCTTTTTCGACCGGACTGAATAAGATAATAACGGCTAAGAGCGGCTTGCTGTCATGCCCACTCGGAGATAGCGCTTGCAAATATGCGTTCCGGGGCAGGATTTGAAGCCGCGGCGTCAAATTTTATAAAGAGAAGCTCATATTACATTGAATTGGGAGGAATGATGGATGAAGCTGGTCATCGCCGTAGCACAAGACAAGGATAGCAACAGGCTCTCCAATGCGCTCATCAAAGAAGGGTTCCGCGCGACGAAGCTCGCTAGTACCGGAGGATTTTTAAAGGCCGGGAATACGACGTTCCTGATCGGGATCGAGGACGAACGGGTACAGCAGGTGCTCGACGTCATCCGTGCCAACTGCAAAGTGCGCGACCAATTGGTTACCCCTGTTTCTCCGGTCAGCGGCGCAGCCGACTCCTATATTCCATTTCCGGTCGAGGTGCAGGTGGGCGGCGCAGCCGTCTTCGTGGTCCCGGTCGAACGATTCGAACACTTCTAACTATCAGGCGGGATGTGAAGCGGGATGAAGATCCAGCCGGGTTATTTTCCCCCAAACAATAAGATTCAACGGACGGATACGAACGCCCGTCCGCGCGAGATGCCGAACTTCGGCGATCTGATGCAGCAGAACGAAGAGGGGCGCTCCCAGGAGGAGCTGCAGCGCAAGCTGGAGGACATTCGCCTGCAGGGCGACAGGCTCATGCGTTCGATGACCGTCCGCGAGCTTAAGCTGTATCGGATGATGGTCAAGGGCTTCCTTGAAGATACGCTCAAGCGCGGCATCGCCCTGAAGGAGACGAAGGGCTGGGATCGTCGCGGACGCGGCAAGCGGTACAAAATATTGGAGGAAGTCGATTCGATGCTCGTGGCCATGGGCGAGGAGCTCCTAGGCAGCGAAGAAGGCCGGCTTGAGCTACTGCAAAGGGTTGGCGAGATTCGGGGACTTTTGATTAACCTGGTATTCTAACGGCGCTCAAGCCGTTGCAATAAATTTTAGTTCATCAACGAGAGAAGGTTCAGCGCAATGGCGATCGCATCTGTACCGGGCCAGGATCGGGCCAAGAGGCTCCTGCAGGGCATGCTCCGCAGCGGCAAGATCGCGCACGCCTACCTGTTCGCGGGCCCGCAGGGGTCTGGGAGAAGCGCGATGGCGCAGGCCTTCGCGATGACGCTGCTGTGCGAGCGCGGCGGCGACGATGCCTGCGGCGAATGCCTGACGTGCCGCAAAGTCGAGCACGGCAACCATCCGGACCTGCACCGGATCGTCCCGGACGGCCAGACGGTGAAGATCGATCAGATCCGCGAGCTGCAGCGGGAGCTGTCGTATCGCAGCGCCGGCTCGCAGCGCAAGATCTACGTGATCGAAGCGGCGGAGACGATGACGGTTCAAGCGGCCAACAGCCTGCTGAAGTTTCTGGAGGAGCCGCCGTCGCCCGTCGTAGCGATCCTAATCGCGCCGAGCGAGCAGGCGATGCTGCCTACGATCGTATCGCGAACGCAGCACGTGCCGTTCACGCCGGGCGATCCGAAGGCGATGGAGGCGCTGCTCGTGCGAGAGGGCACGCCGCCTCTGATCGCGAAATCGGTCGTTCATTTGTCCGCGGGGTTCGAAGCCGCGCGGGCGCTGGCAGCCGAGAATTGGTTTGCAGAAATCCGAAACGTAGTGATACAATTAGGCAGGGAGATCCCGTCCCGGTTCCCTGGCGTGCTGCTAACCGCGCAGACACAGGTGTTTAAGACGGATCTGGCCGAGCATACCGACATTTTGCTGCAACTGTTTGCTTTATGGTATAGAGATATGATTTACGTCATGACCGGCCGAGAGGAGAGGCTCGTCTTTCCCGATCAAGCGGAATGGCTCTCCAAGCAGGCTTGGACCCGTAGCGTCCATGCCTGGACCCGGTCGATGGAAGCGGCGCTGTCCGCCGTCCGCCGCATCAAGGCGAACGTGCAACCGCAGCTCGCTTTCGAGCAATTTCTAGTGACGTCCGCGCAGACGGCGGTTTAACCGCATCGGAGCGTCTGCGGCGGCGTACGGGAGGGGTAGTTTTGTACGAGGTTGTCGGCGTCCGCTTCAAGAAGGCGGGCAAGGTCTATTATTTTGACCCCGCCGAACATCCGGTAGCCAAGGACCAGCATGTCATCGTCGAGACTGCGCGAGGCGTCGAATACGGCACGGTCGTCATCGGACCGAAGACCGTCGGCGAGGCCGACGTCGTCCTTCCGCTCAAGAGGGTTATACGCGTCGCTGCGGACAGCGATGCGCATGCAGTCGAGGAAAACCGGAACGCGGCGAAAAACGCTTTTGCCATCGGATTACAGAAAATCAAGGACCATCAGCTCCGCATGAAGCTGGTGGACGTCGAATACACGTTTGACCGCAACAAGATTATTTTTTACTTCACGGCTGAGGGACGCGTGGACTTCCGGGAGCTGGTGAAGGACCTGGCCGGCGTATTCCGGACCCGTATCGAACTCCGTCAGATCGGGGTGCGGGACGAAGCGAAGATGCTGGGGGGCATCGGCCCCTGCGGCCGCGTGCTCTGCTGCTCCTCCTGGCTGGGGGACTTCGAGCCGGTCTCGATCAAGATGGCGAAGGACCAGAATCTGTCGCTGAACCCGACCAAGATCTCCGGCTTGTGCGGCCGCCTCATGTGCTGTCTCAAGTTCGAGCACGACAACTATGAGAGCGCCAAGGAAGAGATGCCTGCCGTCGGCAAGATCGTCGTCACCTCGTTCGGAGACGGCAAAGTCGTTGGGCTCAATGCGGGCAGCCGCAGCGTTCACGTTCAGCTGTTCGAGGTCGGCAAGGTCAAAGAGCTTCCTTTCGAAGAAGTCGTCGTAAAGTAATTCCTGCAGCACCTATCGTCACCGACACAACCTGGCTTTAAGGTGGAGCTTGCCCATGAAGGATATATACTTAGGCGTGGATGAACTCGAGGCGAAGCTAGGCGGCCTCCATACGGAATTCGGCTCGCTGAAGCTCAAGATTAAGGAATTGCTCGAAGAAAACCAGCGGCTGCGCATCGAGAACCAGCAGCTGCGCAAAATCTTCAAGCGCGAGACCATTGAATTCGCGGCAGAACCTGCGGTCGACGTATCGGAGGAACCGGCCGATACCCGTCAGCAGGAGCAAGCCGAGACTGCGGCCGGGTCGTCCATTGGCGAAGGCTACGACAACCTGGCCCGGTTGTACCACGAAGGCTTCCATATCTGCAACGTATACTACGGGCATTTGCGCATGGAAGGCGACTGCTTGTTCTGCCTCTCGTTTCTTAGCAAGCCTTAGTTGGTTCTTAACCGCGTACGGCCGACTCTCCAATCCGGGGGAGCCGGCTTTTTTTTGCAGTCGCTCGTTCCGCCACCTCTCCAGCCTTCCGAACGCTGGCATTGAATCCGCAAATCGAGTAAGCTTAGAGACGTAATTAAGGAACAAAAAACGGTACCAAAAGCAGTACCAAAAGGAGTACCAAAAGCAGTACCAAAAGCAGTACCAAAAGAAGTACCAAAAGCAGTACCAAAAGCAGTACCAAAAGCAGTACCAAAAGCGGTACCAAAAGCGGTACGAAATGACGCATATATAATAGAAGAAAAAATTCGGGACGGTGCGTTGGGCGTTGAATGAAAACGATAACATCGTGCTTGGAAAGCCATCGTTGCTGGAAGGCGAACGCCTGGACGACCTGCTGACGCACGCGTATAAAATCATACAGAGCAAAGAGGTTTTCAGCTTCTCGTTGGACGCCGTTCTGCTCGCCAGATTCGCGGGAATACCGAAAAAGGGACGAATCCTCGACTTATGCACGGGGAACGGCGTGATCCCGCTGCTGCTCTCGACGCGGACCGATGCGGCGATCGAGGGCGTGGAGCTGCAGCCCCGGCTAGCGGACATGGCGAGGCGAAGCGTCGCCTACAATGAATTGCAGTCGCGGATCGCCATTCGGGAAGCGGATCTCAAGACGCTGCCCGCCCTGCAGGGAGACGAGGCATACGATGCAGTAACGGTGAATCCGCCGTACAAACCTGTCGGATCCGGAGAGCATAAGGGAAACATGCATCAAGCGCTCGCCCGTCATGAGATCGGATGCACGCTGGAGGATGTCGTATCGGCATCGGCGCGCAGCATTCGCGAGGGCGGGCGCGTCTCCATGGTCCATCGTCCGTCTAGACTGGCGGAGATCATGGCCGCGATGCAGAGGTACCGGCTCGAGCCGAAGCGCATGCGCTTCGTGCATTCGCGCGCGGGAGCGGAAGCGAATATGGTGCTGATCGAGGCCAGCCTGGGCGGACGTCCGGAGCTCCGGCTGCTCCCGCCGCTGATCGTATACGAGGGAGAAGGCCGTACCTATACAGGGGAGCTGCTGGACGTATTTTATGGGCGTAAAAAGGAATTGAACGGCACTGAAGCGAGCGAAAAGGCGGAGGATTGAGCGATGAAGGAGAAACGCGAACGGCGTGCACAGAAGTTGAAGCAAGCAGCCGATTCGTCCGGGAACGAGCAAGCCCGTGAAGCGAATGCGCGCGAGCATACGGAGAATACCTACACCTCGGAGGCGCAAGTGCAGAAAAGCTTCGGCGCGCGCGCTGCGGGCGGTCCGGGCACGCTCTATCTGGTCGCTACGCCGATCGGCAACCTGGAGGACATGACCTTCCGTGCCGTGCGCATGCTGAAGGAAGCGGATCTCATCGCCGCAGAGGATACGCGACAGACGCGAAAGCTGCTCACGCACTTCGACATCTCGACGCGCCTCGTCAGCTACCACGAGCATAACAAGCGAGCAAGCGGACCTGAGCTTGTCCGACTGTTGGCCGAAGGCAGCTCGATCGCCCTCGTCAGCGACGCCGGCATGCCCGCCATCTCCGACCCGGGTGCCGATCTGGCAGCCGCGGCAGCCGCGGAGGGAATCCCGGTCGTTCCCATCCCGGGCGCTAACGCCGCGCTCTCCTCGCTCATCGTGTCGGGTCTGCCGACGGACCGATTCCTGTTCGCGGGATTTCCTCCGCGCGACCGCAAGGGAATGGAGTCTTTTCTCTCCCGCCTGGATCGGGAAGAGGCCACGCTCCTGTTGTACGAGTCCCCGCATCGGCTCAAAAAAACGGTGGAGGCGGTCGCCGAGCGTTGGAGCGGCAGGCGGATGGCGGTCGTGCGCGAGCTGACGAAAAAGCACGAGGAGATCGTGCGGGGGACGGCGGAAGCTTGCCTTCGATATATAGAAGCGAATCCGCCGCTAGGCGAATGCTGCCTGGTCATCGAAGGCGCAGACGCGTCCGCAGCTTCGGCGGCAGATCCCGGCGACGCATGGTGGTCCGAGCTGACGACGGCTCAGCATGTTGCCAGGTACGAGGCGCAGAACGGAGAAAACCGCAAAGAAGCGATGCGTCTCGCGGCGCGCGATCTGGGCGTGTCCCGCAGGGAAGTATACCAGATGCTGCTTGAAGAAGAAAAAGACCCCTCCGCGGACTAAGTCCGGGAGGGGTGCAAGGAGATATAAAAAGGTTAGAAATAACGATGTTGGTAAGTGCTTCTTCCATTATAAACGAAATTCTCTAATTTGTCACACAGTTGCAGGCAAATCCTTCAAGCATTCTCTGCAAACGATTTTTCCTTTGAAATAAATCACGTTGTCCGCGTTGCCGCAGAAGATACAAGCCGGCTCGTACTTCTTCAGCATGATGCGCTCGCCGTCCACGTAGATTTCCAGCGCATCCTTCTCTCCGATACCCAGCGTTCTGCGCAGCTCGATCGGAATGACCACGCGACCCAGTTCATCTACTTTCCGTACAATGCCCGTCGACTTCAACATTTGGAAATCCTCCCTCATTCGCGTAAAATAAGATTAAACGAAATGTCGGAGAACCTCCGCATATTCGCCATCATTCGACAAAATTCTTTGTTTTCCGTACTCTATCGTACCAACGATTCCCAAATAAGTCAACCAGAAATAGCGGCTTCTTTAGCTGAAATTTAGCTGAATACCCGCTAACTTCCACAGTTTAGCCCCAATTCAGCGATATATTAGGTAAAAAATGGGATTAGTTCTTAAATTTACGAATGACACTATTCGACAAAATTATAATCGTTTGTCGAATGTGAAGCCCAAACCTACGAGGTGATCGAGCATGTACCGTCTTCGGGAGGAAAAAGTATTCAAGGACCCCGTTCACCAGTCCATCTACGTGCAGGAAGCGACCATCTGGAAACTCATCAATACCGCCGAGTTCCAACGATTGAGGCGCATACGCCAGTTGGGCACTTCGTACCTGACCTTCCATGGGGCAGAGCACAGCCGGTTCTCCCATTCGCTGGGCGTATACGATATCACGCGAAGAATTATCAGTCAATTTGAGCGTAACGGATACCAGGACTGGCCGCAAGAGGAAAAAATGGTCAGTTTATGCGCTTCTTTGCTGCACGATGTCGGACACGGTCCTTTTTCCCACGCAATCGAACAGGTGTTCGATACGGACCACGAAGAATGGTCCTGCGCGATTATACTTGGAGATACCGAGATCAACCAGGTATTAAAGGAAGTAAGCGAGGACTTCCCTCAGAAGGTCGCAGCAGTCATCTGCAAGACGTACGACAAACCGATCGTCGTGAGTCTGGTGTCCAGTCAGATGGATGCGGACCGCATGGATTATTTGCTCAGGGATGCCTACTTTACCGGCGTGAATTATGGCACCTTCGATTTGGATCGGATCTTGCGCGTACTGCGTCCTTATCGGGGACGGATCGTCGTGAAGGAGAGCGGGATGCATGCCGTAGAGGATTATCTGATGTCGAGATATCAAATGTATTGGCAGATTTACTTCCATCCCGTGACGCGCAGTTCGGATATCGTACTGAGGCAAATCTTCATGAGGGCGCGCGAATTGTACCGAAGAGGCCATGCGTTCAAGTTCCTGCTGCCGCCGCTAGCGCAGTTATTGAACGGCACGATCGGGCTCCGGGACTATCTGGCGCTGGACGAGGCGATGGTGCAGACCGCGTTCGGCCAATGGGCGGATGAAGAGGATGACATACTGGCAGACTTATGTAAACGGTTTTTAAACCGCAGGTTGTACAAGTATGTACCCTTCGAAGGTGAGCACGAAACACTGGAGGCGAAGCTGCGCGAAGCGTGGGAACGGATCGGCCTTCACCCGGATTATCACTTGCAGATGGACACGCCGACGAACCTGCCGTACGACGTATACAAACCGGGATCTCCGGATCCCGAACCCAAAGAAAAGACGCCTGTCCTCGTATTGGACGACAAAGACCGATTGACCGAGATCTCTCTGAAAAGCGATATCGTCCGGTCGATTGCGGGACTTCATACCGGGAAGTACTATATCTATTATCCCGAAGACCTGGTGCTCCCTCATATCAATAGTCTGAAGCCGGAGATTCGGGAGCTGCTGGGGTTATAAAACGCCCATCTCGCTCGATCCCCGCCCATGCTCAATCATTCGCCAAAAGGAGACCTGCCGCGACATGCTTTTCGATACGCACGCCCATCTGGATTCAACGAAGTTCGACAACGACAGAGAAGAAGTGATCGCGCGCGCGAAGGAAGCGGGCGTCGGCACGATCGTGAACATCGGCTTCAATCGGGAGACGATCCCGACGACCATCGCGCTGGCCGAAAAGCACGATTTCATCTACGCGGCCGTAGGCTGGCACCCGACGGATGCCGTCGACATGCGTTTGGAAGAAGATCTCGCCTGGATCGAATCGCTATGCAGCCATCCCAAGGTCATGGCGATCGGCGAGATCGGTCTCGACTACTATTGGGACACATCGCCGAAGGATATCCAGCACATCGTATTCCGCGAACAGATCAGATTGGCGAAGCGGCTCGGCAAGCCGATCGTCATCCATAATCGGGACGCCCATGAAGATGTCGTTCGTATCCTTCGCGAAGAAGGAGCGGCCGAGATCGGGGGCATCATGCACTGCTACTCCGGCAGCTGGGAGACGGCCAAGCAATGCCTGGACATGAACTTCTATATCTCCTTCGGAGGTCCCGTCACCTTCAAAAACGCGCGCGTTCCCAAAGAGGTGCTGGCGCGTGTCCCCTTGGACCGATTGTTGATCGAAACGGATGCGCCTTACCTTACCCCCCACCCCTATCGAGGCAAGCGAAACGAGTCGTCTTACGTGCAATTCGTGGCTGATTCCGCTGCGGAAATCACAGGCCTTTCTAGGGAAAAAATAGAAGAAATTACGGAAAGAAATGCGCGCGTCTGTTTCCGACTCGGAGATAAAGCGCCAACAATCGAAGAAAAATAAATATTTTCTAAGAAAAAACTAGCTTTTGCTCCTGAAATCCTAAAAAAATGGCTTAAATTTGCCTTAAAACGCTGAAATTCGCTCTTTGCACGTTCTTTACACCTTCGGGGCATGCGGGTTATTATCTAATCCAGAAGTCCGAATATGACATTCCTTTTCCAGTGCGCTTAATCTCCCTAACCGGGAGAGCGGGGGACCCGACGCGGACGATATCGGCACTTGCCGATGTCCGAGCGGCCGAGCAATCTTGGGGTGAATAGCAAACGACGGGCGCCGTCCGGCTGACGGCCGACCGACCGATGCTTAGGGCAGACTCTCAACGCCCGAACCCGACAGCTAACCTCGCAAGCGTAGTAGAGAGAGGCAACCTCGTGCCGCCCCATCGTCCCTCGTCCAGTTGAGCGGAAGCCACGACCAGGCCCTCTGTCGCAGGCTTTTTTTGTGCCCGAATTCACGTATTCGGCGCAACAAGCCGACAAAGACCGCTCCTCGGAAGCACCAAAGGGATCGACTGGCAGGCGCATGACATGCCTTTACAGCTGGGCAAGGCGGCGCAAATTCGCTCGTGTGCAAGCCGCTCCACACGAAGCTTCCAGCGCCGTTATCACAAATGGATAGTCGCGTCAGACGAATATCATGTAAAACAGTCGACGGCGAGGCTATGAAGGAGGAACGAGAAAATGGGTGCAATTCCCCTTCAAGGGACCCATGATCCACGACCGACCGGCAAGCTTACCGCAGCGCGATGGTTGCATGAGCATCTGCGTTTGATTCTCTTGAGCGCAATCTTGTCCTTTGCTCTTACCATCTGTCTCATCATGCTGCTGCACGGCGCGTCCGCCAAGAGCGTGACCGTCGTGGACGGCGGGAAATCTACCGTCATCCAAACCCGTACTTCCGATGTCTCCGCCTTGCTTAAGGAGGCAGGCATCACGGTCGGTCCAAACGATCGGTTGTCGGCAGCGCTCACGTCCTCCGTAGAGGACGGCACGCGTGTCGTCATTGATCGAGCAATGAGCGTTCAGCTCGTCGCAGACGGGAAGAAAGAGACCAAATATACAACACTCCAGACGGTCGGCGATCTGCTGAAGGACGAAGGCATCACGCTTTCCGCCGAAGACAAAGTCACGCCGGCCGTCACGGCGAAGATCGACGAGGGTCTGCAGGTGAAGGTCGTCCGCGTCAAGCGGGAGGTCGTCACGACCGAGCATCCGCTGGCGTACAAAGTCGTCAAGACAGCGGACCAAAACTTGCTGGTCGGCAAGACGAAGGTCGTGCAGACGGGCAAGCAAGGCTTGCTGGTGAAAAAGTTCGAGCGCGTCTACGAAGACGGCAAGCTCGTCGACGAGCAGCTGGTCTACAAATCGCTTGAGCAGCCGATCGTTCAGCAAGTCGTGGCCGTCGGAGCGAAGAAAAAAGCGGCAGTCGTATCGCTTGCTTACAACAAAACGGCGAGCGCCGTAAAGACGCTCCAATTAAACGGCAAATCCGTGAAGGTGAAGAGCGTCTTGTCAGGCGTCACGTTAACCGCGTATTCCGCAGGTCCGGCTTCGACAGGCAAGGATGTCGGCGATGCGGGCTATGGCATCACGGCTTCGGGAACCACGGTATCCGAGGGCCGCACGATCGCCGTCGATCCGGATGTCGTGCCATTAGGCTGGTGGGTCTACATCGAAGGCATCGGCTTCCGCCGCGCGGAAGATACGGGCAGCGCGATCAAAGGCAAGAAGATCGACGTGTATTACGACAGCGAGAGGTATGCGAATAAGTTCGGCAAGAAACGCGGCAACACCGTATACGTGATCGGTCCGGTTAAGCCATCCGCCGACTGATTAGGTTCTTAGTCATCATTACCCGCTATTATCGATTTTGTGTCTAATTTATGTCGAGCGGCTACATTTTTTTCGCGGCGGTCTGGTCGGATCGCCGCATTCCGGGAAGGGGCTCTGGCCCCTTCCCTTTGTCATTTGCGGGATGTGGGCTATAATAAGGCATATAGAACGACGCGAACGGAACGAACGGAACGAACGGAACGAACGGAGCGAACGGGGTGAACGGCATCGGCCTGGCTAGGATAGCGGAGATGATCGTCGTGGAAGGCAAAGAGGATACCGTGGCGATCCGCAGGGCGGTCGACGCGGATACGATCGAGACGGGCGGCTCCGCGATCGACGAAAAGGTGCTGCGCCGCATCGAGCTGGCCCGCGAGCGGCGGGGCGTCATTATTTTTACGGATCCGGACGTGCCGGGCGAGAAGATACGCAAGATCATCGAGGCGAGAGTGCCGGGATGCAGCCATGCGTTCTTGGCGAAGGCCGATGCGCGCGGCAAAGACGGCATCGGCGTCGAGCATGCGCGACCGGAGGCGATTCGCGCGGCGCTGGCTCGCGTGCGGGCGTCGGCAGGCGGCGGCGCGCAGGCGGCGGCCGACGTGACGGCCAGCGGTGCGACCCAAGCGGAAGCGGGCGAGCCCGCGATCGCCTGGGCGGACCTGATCGATGCGGGGCTGATCGTGCATCCGGCCGCCGCGAGCCGCAGGGAGCGCATGGGCGAGCTGCTGGGCATCGGCTATGCGAACGGCAAGCAGTTTTACAAGCGGCTCGGCATGTTTCGCATTACGCGTGCGGAGTTCGCCGAGGCGCTAAGGCAGCTGACGAGAGAGGGAGTAGGCGAATGACGAAGCAGGCGGGCGGCGCCGGCGGGACGGCCATGGGCGCCATGGACATCGCGACGCCGACGCGGACGAAGGATATCATCCGCAAGCACGGTTTTACCTTCAAGAAAAGCTTAGGCCAAAACTTTCTGATCGATAAAAATATATTGGACAAGATCGTGGACGCCGCCGCCCTTAACAAGGACAAGGGCGCCCTCGAGATCGGACCGGGCATCGGCGCGCTAACGGAGCGGCTGGCGCAGGAAGCGGGCAAGGTCGCCGCGGTCGAGATCGACAACCGGCTTATCCCGATCCTCGAAGAGGTGCTCTCGCCCTACCCGCACGTATCCGTCGTGCACGGCGACGTGCTGAAGACCGATCTGGCGAAGCTGTGGGCGGAGCGCTTCGCCGGCTGCAGCGAGGTCAGCGTCGTCGCGAACCTGCCGTATTACGTGACGACGCCGATCGTCATGACGCTGCTCGAGCAGAAGCTGCCGCTCGACCGGATCGTCGTCATGGTCCAGAAGGAAGTGGCCGAGCGGATGGCGGCCAAGCCCGGAGGCAAGGACTACGGCACGCTCAGCATCGCCGTTCAGTACTATTGCGTGCCGGACATCGTCTGCGTCGTGCCGTCCGGCGCCTTCATCCCTGCGCCGAACGTCGATTCGGCCGTCATCCGGCTGACCAAGCGCCAGGCGCCGCCGGTCGAAGTCTCCGACGAGGCGCGTTTCTTCCGCGTCGTGCACGCGGCCTTCACGCAGCGGCGCAAGACGCTGCACAACAACCTGGCCGCGCTCATCGGCAAGGAGCGCAAGGGCGAGCTCGCCGGCCTGCTCGAGGCATGCGGCGTGAAGCCGGAGCGCCGCGGCGAGACGCTGTCGCTTCAGGAGTTCGCGACGCTGTCCGAGGCCTTGGCCGCCGCCGGCATGATCGAATAAAATCCGAGGGTCCCTGCCATGCCGGCGGGGACCCTCGTTCGCGTTAATGCGTGCACCTTCGGGCTTGCCTCTCCATAGGATAGACGAAGAGGTGATTCGCCCATGAAGCTAGGGGACTTGGTCGTCCGCAAATCGTACGGCGGCGATGTATTGTTCCGAATCGCAGCCCTGCTGCAAAATACGGCGGTGCTGCGGGGAACGGATTATCGGCTGCTCGCGGATGCGCCCGTCGGAGACCTCGAGCAGGTACGGAACCCGGACGAGCTGCGCGGCCCCCGGACGGCTCGCGTGCAGGCCAGCGAATCGGTGAGACGAATGCAGGCGGAGCGCGCCCACGCCCAGGAGGGAATTGAAGAAGAAGCTTCGTCCGGCCAGCGCAAACCGTACTTCGAGATGCCGGGCAAGGTGCTCCATCTGGACGGCGACGTCAATTATTTGAAAAAGAGCATGGCCGTATACAGGCAGCTGCGCATGCCCGCCGAAGGCGTGCACTGCCACGAATCGCAGATGGCTGCGGCGGTAGCCGACTTGCTGCCGAAGGTGATGCCCGATATCGTGGTGATCACGGGCCACGACGGCGTCTACAAGAACAGAACCGACTACGAGCAGCTGTCGAGTTATAAAAACACGGGCAACTTCATTCAGGCCGTCCGGACTGCGCGCAGCTACGACAAGAGCAGGGATTCCCTCATCGTCGTCGCGGGCGCCTGCCAATCGCACTTCGAGGCGCTGATGTCCGCGGGAGCGAACTTCGCCAGCTCGCCGGCGCGCATCATGATCCACGCGCTCGATCCGGTCTATGTCGCCGTCCGCGCGGCCTTCACGCCGTTCAGGGAGACGATCGACCTGCCCGACGTCATCTCGCATACGATCAGCGGCATGCGGGGCGTCGGCGGCGTGGAGTCGCTGGGCAAATACCGGATCGGACTTCCGAATATCAAGCCGACCAACATCGTCCCCACGATCCCGGCCTCGGAATTTGGCTGAATCCTATTTCCTCAGACTCATTTTGCTTAAAAATAAAATGATAATGCTAAAACATTATTGACAATAATTCTTGTCCACTGCTATAATATTTGACCACTTGACACCTCCCCTGTGTTTAGGTATAATTTACAGGGAAAGAGGTGGTAGTGGACATGTCCAAGAACGCGCTTCTGGATATCAAACGAAGCTTGGAGCCGCATATCGGGTCCAAGATCATGCTCCGCGCCAACGGTGGCCGCCGTAAAACCATCGAACGCACGGGAGTTCTCGAAGAAATTTACCCGTCGGTGTTCATCGTCAAGCTGGACCAGGAGCAGAATGCGTTCAAACGCGTCTCGTACAGCTATGCCGACATTCTAACCGAGTCCGTCGAAGTCATGCTGTGCAGTGAACAAGGTCAGGTCCGCATCGATTTGCAGCACTGAGCTTTCGGGATCGTTAAGGCAGTCGCGCCGTTACAGGCTCGGCTGCCTGTTTTGCATTCGCGGGACGTCTTGGGGACACCCTAACCGGTGACGGCGGCGCAGCTCGTCGCGCAGCGTCGTCATAGCCAAACGGGGAGGGATCTGTATGAGCCGCAGGCGCAGAGGACGGACGATGACTGAATCGTTCAAGACGGAGCTCGCCAAGGATCTGGGTTTCTACGGGAAGGTCGAGAGCGAAGGCTGGGGCGCCATCAGCACCAAGGATGCCGGGAACATGGTCAAGCGGGCGATCCAGCTCGCCGAACAGTCGCTGGCGCGCAAGCAGGACTGACACGGCTCCGGCGACTTCGCCGGGCTGGCGCATAGCTGGAAGAAGAAGCCGCCGGGGGCATCCCCGGCTTTTGCATATATAGGATAGTCCCTGCCAAATCGCAATTCGGGCGGGGGTTTGTTATAATATGTTAAGCTTTGGAACGACAGGAATCAGGCGAAGCAGAAGGTCTGGCAGGTGGGCATATGACGAAAATATACGAGAAGGCGCCGGCGAAAATCAATCTGGTGCTCGACGTGCTGCGCAAGCGGGAAGACGGCTATCACGAAGTGGAAATGGTCATGACGATGGTGGATCTCGCCGATCGTCTCGCGCTCGAGGAGCTCCAGCGCGATCAGATCGTGCTGGCCAGCCAAGCCGGCTTTATCCCGCTTGACGAGAAGAATCTGGCCTTTCAGGCCGCCAAGCTGCTGAAGCAGCGTTACGGCGTCAAGAAAGGCGTATATATTTATCTGGACAAGCAGATCCCGGTGGCCGCCGGCCTCGCGGGCGGAAGCAGCGATGCCGCCGCCGCGCTGCGCGGGCTGAATCGGCTCTGGGATCTGAATCTCGGCGTGCCGGAGCTTGAAGCGCTCGGCGCCGAGCTGGGCTCGGACGTGCCTTTCTGCGTGCGGGGAGGCACGGCGCTGGCAACCGGGCGCGGCGAGCGACTCGAGAGCCTGGACAGCCCGCCGCAGTGTTGGGTCGTGCTGGCCAAGCCGCCCATCAACGTCTCGACCGCGGACGTGTACGGGCGGTTCCGGGTGAACGAAGTCGGGACGCATCCTTCCGTGCCGGACATGCTCGAGGCGCTGCGCGAGGGGTCCTTCGAACGGATGTGCGGCGCGCTCGGCAACGTGCTGGAGAAAGTGACGCTATCCCACTATCCGGAGGTCAGGCAGATCAAGGAAGTGATGACGCGGCTCGGCGCGGACGGCGTGCTCATGTCGGGCAGCGGGCCGACCGTCTTCGGGCTCGTGTCCAAGGAGTCGAAGCTTGCCCGTATTTACAACGGACTGCGCGGGTTTTGCAAAGAGGTCTACGTCGTCCGCATGCTTACCTAAAGGTCACGCATTCCAACGAGTGTAAGAAAGGTTGCCATCAACCTTTTCCACGCCTTGCCCAAAACCGGATAAAAGTGTTATGATATCGTTATAATATTCGGTTTTGGACGGGGTGGATCCGATGAAAAAGTTAAAGCGCAGTGCGCGGCTCGTAGAAATGACGCAATATCTGCTCGATCGCCCCCATACGTTAATATCATTGACAGCATTTGCAGAGCGCTACCAGTCCGCGAAGTCTTCGATCAGCGAGGATCTCGCGATCATCAAGGAAGTATTCGAGGACGAAGGGATCGGCGAGCTCCATACGCTGGCGGGCGCCGCCGGCGGCGTGCGCTTCATCCCGAAGTGCCGCAAGGATCAGGCGCTCCGCAAGATCGAGGAAGTATGCAGCATGCTGGAGCAGCCGGATCGCCTGCTGCCCGGCGGATATTTATATATGACCGACCTGCTGGGCCAGCCCGGACTGCTGCAGGATCTCGGTCGCATGTTCGCGACGGCGTTCGCGGATCGGGACATCGACGTCATCATGACGGTGGAGACGAAGGGCATCCCGTTGGCGCACGCCGCGTCTCAGTACCTGAACGTTCCCGTCGTCATCGTCAGGCGCGATCACAAGGTGACGGAGGGCTCCGTCGTCAGCATCAACTACGTCTCCGGCTCCAACAAGCGCATCCAGACGATGTCGCTGGCCCGGCGCGCGCTCAAGGAGCAGTCCCGCGTGCTCATCATCGACGACTTCATGAAGGCGGGCGGGACGATTCAAGGCATGGTCGACCTGCTCAGCGAATTCCGGGCGATCGTGGCCGGCGTAGGCGTGCTGGTCGAATCGGGCGAGGTGGACAACGAGGAGCGTCTGCTGCACGATTATATTTCCCTGGCACGGCTTACCGAGGTCGATCTGAAGACGAGACATATCGCGGTTCAGCCGGGCAATTTCTTTCAATCCTAATCAAGCATGGAACGGGGGAATCGATAACGCGAGGATAAACCGTCGGCTTCGAATTCGAAGCCGGCGGTTTTTTGTCGATCTCTCTATTGTTTCTGCCGACTTGCGGTAGGACCATCAGCTTATTTGCGAGGCAAAGCATCGCTTGGGCGAGGATTCCAGCGTATAATAAAGGGGACCATACGTTCCCTTGGCGGTGATAGGCAGTGAAGCTGGAGAGGCTCATTTCGATTACATATGCTTTGCTGAATCAGGAAGTCATATCGGCGGCGGCGCTCGCTGCGCAACATCAGGTATCGCCGAGGACGATCTACCGGGATATCGAGGCGATCTGCGCTGCAGGCATACCGGTCGTCTCCTACCAAGGCTCCAACGGCGGATTCGGCATTATCGAGGCATACAAGATGGATCGGAGTCTCCTCGCCCCCGATGACGTGAACAGCCTCATTACGCTGCTTAGCAGCACGAAGACCGTGTTCAGGGACGCTCGAACGGAGCGGACGCTCGATCGGCTGCGTACGGTTCAGTCTTCCGAGCGGGTGCCGAGCCTTACGCTGGATTTGGGCAGCTGGCGGATGAACAACGAGCTGTTGCACGAACTGCGCAAGGCGATCACGTCACGCTGCGTCGTCCGCTTCCGCTATGTCAACGCGAAGAACGACCGCATCGATCGCTTGGTGGAGCCCGTAACCTTGCATTTCAAATATTACGCTTGGTACTTGCACGGCTACTGCCGCACGCGCGCCGATTATCGGGTATTCAAGCTGTCGAGGATCACGGATCTCAGCCTGACGGAGGAGCCGGTGCTTCGCGAGCATGCGCCGACGGAGCTGAACGTCGGAGAGGGACTGTCCCGCGAACGGGATATGACGGGCGCCGTCATCCGATTCGCGTCCGATGCCGTGGCTTCGGCGCTGGACTGCTTCTATGCGGAAGAAAAAAACTTTGAGCCGAACGGGGAACTGACCGTGCGAATCGTGAATCCGACGGATTCGGACTGGCTTTTATCTCAGGTACTCGGCTATGGCGGCAGCGCCTTTATTGAAGAGCCGGAATGGCTCAGAGAAGAGCTGCGCACCAAGCTCGCGAATTTGTGCGCGCGGTACGAGGAAGTATGACAGACAGCTGTCATACTTCTTTTTTTATAATAGGCACATACGTTCCTATGAGAGGGGTATGGCCATGACGATGATTTACCACCACCATATGCTGGAGGAGCAGGTTCGCGAGCATCGACGCGAGATCGAAGCGGTGAACCGCGAAGCCTGGAAATGGGCTGACCGTCGAAAGGCGAGGCGAACGGCGAAGACGGCTTCGCGCGGCGGGGTTCAGATGTTGATCGCCGCGCTGGGAAGATGGTTGTAAGGCGGCGTTTGGAACTCCGTTTTCCGATGGCCTGGCGCCGCGCGAAGACGGAGTTTTTGTCGAAAAAAAGCCAATGGCGGCGTACGATGTCGACAATATCCGGCACTGAAAAAATATTTAAAATAATGGACTAGTTTTACCAGATTTAAGAAGGAATCCGCACGATTTTGTGGAATATTACACCAAGTCTTCTGATGGGGCAAAGGTGGTGAACACAAGTGCAAATTACAGATGTCAGACTCCGCCGCGTTAATTCCGAGGGGCGAATGAAGGCAATCGCGTCTATCACGATCGACAACGAGTTCGTCGTCCATGATATTCGCGTGATCGACGGCAACAACGGCATGTTCGTTGCGATGCCAAGCAAACGTACGCCCGACGGAGAATTCCGAGATATCGCTCATCCCATCTCTTCGGGCACGCGGGAGAAGATCCAGTCCGCCGTACTCGCCGAGTACGAGCGCGCCGCCGTGGAGGAAGAAGAGGTGCTGGTCGAAGGTGCGTAGTGCTTGTGTTCGCGCTTAGGCGACGATATGCGCCGAGAATAGGAAGTAGCATCGCGAGAGCCGGCGACGGCTCTCTTTTCATTTGCTTTGTAATAAGCTATGATCACAAGTGAAAAAGACCGTGCGCGCGGGAAGCGGGAAAAGGAGGCATTCGCCCGATATGACGAGAATGGCTGTGATTCTGGCTGCCGGACAAGGCAAGCGGATGAAATCCAAATTATATAAAGTGCTGCATCCGGTATGCGGCAAGCCCATGGTGGGGCACGTGCTCGACGCGGTCCGGGGCATCGGCTGCGAGCGTGCCGTCGTCGTCGTCGGCCACGGCGCGGAGGCCGTACAGCGGACGCTGGGCGATTCGGTCGAATACGCGCTGCAGCAGCAGCAGCTCGGCACCGGACACGCGGTGCTTCAGGCCGCGCCGGCGATCGGCACTGCCGACGGCGTGACGATCGTCGTCTGCGGCGACACGCCGCTCGTCAGCTCGGAGACGCTGGAGGCGCTCATCGCGCTGCATACGGCCGAAGGCGCAGCCGCTACGATCCTGACCGCGGAGCTCGCGCAGCCTGCAGGCTACGGACGCATCGTCCGCGGCGAAGACTGCAGCGTGCACCGCATCGTGGAGCAGAAGGACTGCACGCCTGAGCAGGCGGCGATCCGGGAGATCAACACCGGCACTTATTGCTTCGACAACTTGAAGCTGTTCGAGGCGCTCGCCGCCGTCACGAACGACAATGCCCAAGGCGAGTACTACCTCACCGACGTGATCGGCATCCTTCAGGCGCGCGGAGAGCGCATCTCCGCTTCGGTCGCGGCAGACCCGGCCGAGTCGATCGGCGTCAACGACCGCATCGCGCTGTCCGAGGCGGAGCGGCTCATGCGGGAGCGCATCGCGCGGCGTCACCAGACGAACGGCGTGACGATCGTGGATCCGGCCGGCACCTATATCGAGGCGGGCGTGACGATCGGCGCGGACACGGTGCTGTATCCGGGCACGGTCCTGCGGGGCAACACGGTCATCGGCGAAGACTGCGTCATCGGGCCGTCGGCGGATCTAACCGATACGACGGTCGGAGACGGCACGACGATCCGCCAATCGGTGGCGGAATCGGCGCAGCTCGGCGCCGGATGCGCCGTAGGTCCCTTCGCTTACCTGCGGCCGGGCACGAAGCTCGCGGACAACGTCAAGATCGGCGACTTCGTCGAGATCAAGAACGCCGAGATCGGCGAAGGCAGCAAAGTGCCGCATCTGAGCTACGTTGGCGACGCGGTCGTCGGCAGCGGCACCAACATCGGCTGCGGGACGATTACCGCCAACTACGACGGGTATAATAAATCGAAGACCGTCATCGGCGACGATGCCTTCATCGGCAGCAATTCCAACCTGATCGCCCCGGTGACCATCGGCAACGGCGCTTACGTCGTCGCCGGCTCTACCGTCACGCACGACGTGCCGGACGGCAGCGTCGCGATCGCGCGCGCCCGACAGGAGAACAAGGACGGCTACGCGGATAAGCTCCGGTCAAGGGCCAAGTCGAAGAAGGAAGCCGCCGCGAAGCTCAAGGACGGCGAAGACACCCGCGCATAGGCGGGATTGATTCAAACGGACGGCGATGCGCCGCCGCCCTGCGCCCCGGCGCGGGCGCGACGCTCGTCGACCTCACGAAAGCGAGGCGCTTATGAGTTATCCCGACAACACCCTGAAACTATTCTCCTGCAGCTCGAATCCACGCCTGACGGAGGCGATAGCAAGGCATATCAGCGTGCCGCTCGGCGACGTAAAGGTTACCCGATTCAGCGACGGAGAGATCCACATCCGGCTGAACGAGAGCGTGCGCGGCGCGGACGTGTTCGTCGTTCAATCGACCTCCTGGCCGGTCAACGAGCATCTGATGGAGCTGCTCGTCATGGTCGACGCGCTTAAGCGCGCCTCCGCCAAGACGATCAACGTCGTCATCCCTTACTATGGCTACGGCCGCCAGGACCGCAAGGCGCGATCCCGCGACCCGATCACCGCGAAGCTGGTCGCCAATCTCATCGAGACGGCGGGCGCGCACCGCGTCATCGCCATGGACCTGCACGCCATGCAGATCCAGGGCTTCTTCGACATCCCGGTCGATCATCTGCTCGGCGTCCCGATTCTGGGCGACTACTTCCAGAGCAAGGGTCTCATCGCCCCCGTCGTCGTCTCCCCCGACCACGGCGGCGTGGTACGGGCGCGTCGGCTGGCGGACGAGCTCCAGGCGCCGCTCGCCATCATCGACAAGCGGCGTCCGGAGCCCAACGTCGTCGAGGTCATGAACATCATCGGCGACGTCTCCGGACGAACGGCGATCCTGATCGACGACATTATCGACACGGCCGGCACGATCTGTCTGGCCGCCCAGGCGCTCAAGGAAGCGGGCGCGCGAGAGATCTACGCCTGCTGCACCCACGCCGTGCTGTCCGGACAAGCTATGGAGCGGCTCGAGTCGTCGCCGATCACCGAGGTGACCGTGACCGACACGATCCCCCTCCGCTCGCCGGGCGCTTCTACCAAGATGCGCGTATTGTCCGTCGCGCCGCTGCTGGGCGAAGCGATCGTGCGCATTCACGAGGAACAATCCATCAGCAAGCTTTTCGAACCACATGCTTGAATCGCTTGAGGGCCGCGCCGACTCCTTGGAGTTGGTCGCGGCCTTCTTTTGCGGCCGCACGGATTGCCTTTTTTGTTTAGCGCCCCCTCCCGAAGGGTAAAATAAATGCATGTCTTCAAATTTTGCAGCAATCGGGAGGAATCGGTATGACGACGACATTGCGTGCGGAATCGCGCCAGCGCTCTACGAAAGGTGCGCTTAGGCAGCTTCGGATACAAGGCCGGGTACCCGGCGTCGTGTACGGCAAGGGCTTGCAAGAGCCGAGTCCCATCGCTCTCGACAGCAAGGAGCTCTCGGCGCTGATGCGCGGACATGCGCATGCGGTGCTTCAGCTCGAGGTGCCGGGCAGCGGCAGCCAATCCGTCCTGCTGACGGACGTACAGCGGGATAAGCTCAGCGGTCAGGTGCTGCATGTCGACTTCCACCAGATCAACC
Source organism: Cohnella sp. OV330 (assembly GCF_900112065.1). Lineage (GTDB taxonomy): Bacteria > Bacillota > Bacilli > Paenibacillales > Paenibacillaceae > Cohnella. Next base: position 65,547 of record NZ_FOKE01000017.1, on the reverse strand, counting down.
TCAACGAGAAGATCAAGGCGCCGATCCGCGTCGAAGTCTCGGGCACGAGCCCGGGCGAAAAAGAAGGCGGCCTGCTGACCGTCGTGCTTCACGAGATCGAAGTGGAGTGCGTCGCCCGCGACCTGCCCGAGTCCGTCACGGCAGACATCTCGTCCCTGGGCTTCGGCGAGAATCTGACGATCGGACAGCTCGCGTTCCCGCCCGGCGTCAAGCCGCTGCAGGACGAAGAGACCGTAGTCATCGCCGTGCTCGCGCCGCAGAAGGACATCTCCGCCGAGGAGGCGGACGCTTCGGCCGACGCGTCCGAAGAGAATGCGAAGCATCACGACGCGGCGCAAGCCGTGGAGACGGACGCCTAAGCATCTCCCATGCATGCACACACTTATCCACATATGTGAACAAGAAGCGCCGGGCTGTGGATAGCCTTGGCGTTTCTTATTTACCAAGGGATTTCGAGCAAAGCGCCTTTCTTGTTTTTTCACAGAATTGTGGATGCTTTGTGGATAAAATAAAGCAGAGAGCCGCCTGTCCCTTCGGACGGACGGCTCTCTGCTTGAGATTCGACTAGTACCCGGGCCTCGAGATGAACGTAAACGACTTGCGGCAATACACGTTGTTGTTGACCTTCACGTATTCTTTGCCATAATATTCGATGAACCCGATGTCGCTGTGCTCCTTGTTCCGATAGATCTGAACGGGCACCTCCGCTACGATATGGTCGGCGAAGTGCCTGTCATGGGACAAGGTCTGGCCGTTGATGTACATCATTGATCATCACCACCCCTGGCGTTTGTGCTATGTAACCTAGATGACACTGCGGCAGGCGAATTCGTTGCAGCTTGCCCTTAAAATTATGTTGAAACGGAGCTGAATTACCGATGAGATGGATCGTAGGCCTAGGCAATCCCGGACCGGAATACGCGGCGACCCGGCACAATGCGGGCTTCATGGTCGTCGACGAGCTGGCGCGGCGCTGGAGCACGCAGGTGAACCAGAGCAAGTGCAAAGGCCTATACGGAGAAGCGCGGGTGCGCGGCGAAAAGGTGGCGCTGCTGAAGCCGATGACGTATATGAATCTGTCGGGGGAGTCGGTGCGGGCGCTGATGGATTATTACAAGGTCCCCCTTGAAGACGGCATCATCGTTTACGATGACCTCGACACGGAGACGGGCAAGATCCGGCTTCGGTATCAAGGGAGCGCGGGCGGCCACAACGGCATCAAATCCATCATCGCGCATACGGGGACCCAGTCGTTCAACCGGGTGCGTATGGGCATTTCGCGTCCCGTCGGCGGCATGAAGGTGGTCGACTACGTGCTTGGCGTATTTCCGAAGAGCGAGCAGGAAGCGCTGCGGACGATGATCTCTGACGCATGCGACGCCATCGAGTACGCGCTCGATCACCCGTTCGAGGAGACGATGGCGAAGTTCAACGGCAAGTAATACGGGGGAAAGCAGAACCTCGAGCGCGCGCGCAAAACGAGGAGAAACGGTCATCCGCAGGATGCGTCATCCATTTCCGCTTAAAATCGCCGATGGTCGGGCATACTGAAGGAAGCGCGGCTCCATGGCTCGTCCATGGCCGCATAATCTGCCTTCAGGAGGCATACCCATATGGCTGTGAACTACGTTTGCCGACACTGCCGCACGCCGCTTGGCCGATTCGAGGGGGCCGACGTATCCGAATATAGGCTGGGCTTGCATTTCTTGACCCCCGAAGAGCGAAAGCGTATAATAGCGTATAATTCAAACGGAGATGTGACGGTGCAGGTGGTCTGCGATTACTGCAGCCAGGCGCTCGACCATCACCCCGAACTGGCGCTGCTGAGCAATCCGCTCCAATAAGCGCCGCCGTCCGCTGCGACAAACGAACGATATAAGAGGCCTCGGCTTTACGCCCAGGCTTCTTTTTGAATGAACGTGAACGTAGATTGCACGTATAAGGGGAAAAGCGATGAAGCCGCTAATGAATACGTTAGCTACCGACCCCGACTTCCAGTCCGTCCTCGCAGGCCTTCGGGGCAGCATGCGGGAGCAGCTGGTGGCGGGGCTGTCCGGTTCGGCCAGGCAGGTCATGATCGCCGCGACCGTCCGGGAGCTGGGGAGACCCGTGCTCGTCGTCACGCACAATATGTTCTCCGCGCAGAAGATGGCGGAGGACCTGCAGGAATGCCTGACCGCGGAGGAAGTGCTCCTCTACCCGGCCAACGAGCTGATCGCCGCGGAGACGGCGATCTCGAGTCCGGAGACGTCGGCTAGGCGCATGGATGCATTGCTTCAACTCGCGGAAGGCTTCCGCGGGGTTATTGTCGTGCCTTTCTCCGGCGTGCGCCGCTTCCAGCCGAGCAAGGATACGATGGCGAGCGCCTTCATCACCTTGCGCGCGGGCGAGACGCTGCCGATGGACGAATTCCTCCGGCGCATGATCGGGCTCGGCTACGAGCGCGTGGACCGCGTGGAGCAGAAGGGGCATCTCAGCGTGCGCGGCGGCATCGCGGACTTTTTCCCGCTCACGAGCGCGAGCGCGGTGCGCGTCGAATGGTTCGACGACGAGATCGACTCGATCCGTACGTTCGATCCGGCGGACCAGCGCTCGATCGAAAAGCTGGACAGCTATACCGTGCGTCCGTGCCGCGAGATCATCGCCGACGAGCGGCGCTTCGCGAACGCGGCGCAGCATGCCTTCGAGCTGCTCGAGGGCCAGCTGGAGAAGATGGCGGACCGCCAGGCCAAGGAGCGCCTGAAATCCGAGATTACCCGGGAAATCGACGACTTGCGCCAAAATACGTACTTTTCCGAAATCTATAAATATATCTCGCTGCTCTACCCCGAAAGACAGACGCTGTTCGATTATGTGCCCAAGGATACGCTGCTCATCATGGACGAGCCGAACCGACTCGCCGAGACGGCGCGCCAGCTGGAGCGGGACGAGACCGAATGGTCGACGCATCTGCTGTCGCAAGGCAAGTCGCTGCCCGGCTTCACGCTGGCCGTGCCGGCGGAGCAGGCGCTGTATCCGCGTACGTTCCAGACGGTGTACCTGTCGCTGTTCGTCCGCCAGATCCCGCACACGCAGCCGCAGAACATCGTGAACTTCGTCTGCCGCTCGATGCAGAGCTTCCACGGGCAGATGAACCTGCTGAAGGCGGAGATGGAGCGCTGGCGCAAGGGCGGCGCGCATATCGTCATGCTCGCTGGCAGCGCTGAGCGGGCCGAGCGGATGCGCCGCGTGCTCGACGACTATCAGATCGAGACGCCGGAGATCGTAGAGGGCAACCTGCAGAGCGGGTTCGAGATGCCTTCCGTCAAGCTCGTCGTCATCACCGAGGGCGAGATGTTCACCCAGAAGCAGCGGAAGGCGCGCCGCGTCGACCGCCGCATGGACAACGCCGAGCGCATCAAGAGCTATACGGAGCTGAAGGTCGGCGATTACGTCGTCCACCAGAACCACGGCATCGGCAAATATATGGGCATCGGCACGCTTGAAGTAGGCGGCATCCACAAGGACTACCTGCACGTCATCTACGCGGGCGGCGACAAGCTGTCCATTCCGGTCGAGCAGTTCGACCTGATTCAGAAGTACGTCGGCTCGGACGAAAAAGAACCGAAGGTAAGCAAGCTCGGCGGCGCGGAGTGGAACCGGGTCAAGTCCAAGGTGCGCTCATCGGTCAAGGATATCGCCGACGACCTGATCAAGCTGTACGCCGACCGCCAGGCCACGCAGGGTTACGGCTTCAGCGAGGATACGCCGTACCAGCAGGAATTCGAGGCGATGTTCCCCTACGACGAGACGACCGACCAGCTGCGCGCGATCGAGGAGATCAAGGCCGACATGCGCAAGCCCCGGCCGATGGACCGCCTGCTCTGCGGCGACGTCGGCTACGGCAAGACGGAGGTCGCGATCCGGGCCGCGTTTAAGGCGGCCATCGAGGGCAAGCAGGTCGCCGTGCTAGTGCCGACGACGATCCTCGCGCAGCAGCACTACGAGACGTTCCGCGAGCGCTTCTCCGGCTATCCGTTCAACATCAAGGTGTTGAGCCGGTTCCGCACGCGCAAGGAGCAGACGGAGACGATCAAGGGCGTCAAGGCCGGCACCGTCGACGTGCTGATCGGCACGCACCGGCTGCTGTCGCAGGACGTCGTGTTCAAGGACCTCGGCCTGCTCATCGTGGACGAGGAGCAGCGGTTCGGCGTCTCGCACAAGGAGAAGCTCAAGCGGCTCAAGACGAGCGTCGACGTGCTGACGCTGACGGCGACCCCGATCCCGCGGACGCTGCACATGTCGATGCTCGGCGTGCGCGACCTGTCGGTCATCGAGACGCCGCCGGAGAACCGTTTTCCCGTCCAGACCTACGTGGTCGAATACAGCCCGACGCTCGTCCGGGAGGCGATCGAGCGGGAGCTGGCGCGGGACGGACAGGTTTACTTCCTGTTCAACCGGGTGCAGGGCATCTACCAGATGGCCGAGCAGATCTCGGCGCTCGTGCCGGACGCCAAGATCGCGGTCGCGCACGGCCAGATGTCCGAGCAGGAGCTCGAGCGCACGATCCTGGACTTTCTCGACGGCGAATACGACGTGCTCGTCAGCACGAGCATCATCGAGACGGGCGTGGACATCCCGAACGTCAACACGCTGATCGTGCACGACGCGGACAAGATGGGCCTGTCCCAGCTGTACCAGCTGCGCGGACGCGTCGGACGGTCTAACCGGATCGCCTATGCGTACTTCGGCTACCAACGGGACAAAGTGCTTAACGAGGTGGCGGAAAAGCGGCTGCAGTCGATCAAGGAGTTCACCGAGCTCGGCTCGGGCTTCAAGATCGCGATGCGCGACCTTTCCATCCGCGGCGCGGGCAACCTGCTCGGCGCGGAGCAGCACGGGTTCATCGCGTCCGTCGGCTTCGACCTCTACTCGCAGATGCTGGCCGAGGAGGTCAACGCGCGCAAGGCCGAGTGGCACGGCGAGAAGGCGCCGCCTCCGCCGCCGGTCAACACGCAGCTCGACCTTGGCGTGGACGCCTACGTGCCGCCCGAATATATTTACGACAGCATCCAGAAGATCGAGATCTACAAGAAGGTGGCTGCGGCGGCCTCGGGAGACGACGTCAGCGACCTGCTCGAGGAGCTGGTCGACCGGTTCGGGGATCCGCCGAAGCCGGTGCTGAGCCTCTTGAGCGTAGCGCGAATTAAGGCGCTCGCGCGGGTCTACGGCATCGAGTCGATCGTCAACCGCAACGACGACCTGACGATCAAGTTCGAGGAGCGCCGCAGCGCGGAGCTCGACGCCAAGAAATTCAAGGCGCTCGAGGGCCGATACCAAGGCCGGGTGCAGCTAGTGCAGCAGACGCCGCATCCGCTCGTGCGCATCCGGGTCAAGGGGCTCGACGACGATTCCATGTTGGCGCTCGTAGAAGAGTTTCTGTTACAATATAAAGAAGCGACAAAATCCAAGGAGGAATTGCAAAATGCCCTACAATAAACGCGGAACGTACCGTCGGTTCGCTTTTCTGCTGGCGGCCCTCGTTCTGCTCGCCGCGATGGCAACCGCTTGCGGCAAAGGTAAAAACGAAAATTCCGGCGCGTCGGCGTCCGCTTCGGCCTCGGCCTCGGCCAGCCCGACCGCTAGCATAGATCCGGACACCGTGCTCGCCACCTGGGACGGCGGAGAGCTGAAGCAAGCCGAATTCGGCAAGTACGAAGCGTTCATGAACGTGACCAACCCGCAGATGGGGATGTATCTGTCGATCCCGCAGTACAAGGAAGAGATCGTCAAGCAATACATCCTGCAAAAGGCGTTCGCGGAACGCGCGACGGACGAGCAGAAGAAAGCCGGCAAGGCGCAGGCCGACGAGTTCAAGAAGCAGCTCGACACGGCGCTGAAGGACGAGACGAACGGCGCGTCCCTCAAGGACGCGATGAAGACGAACAACATCACCGAAGACGAGATGGTCGACCTCGTCGTCACGCTGGCGACGGGCGGAGAGATCAGCACCGCCAAGGAAAACGAAGTGAAGGCGACCATCAAAGACGCCGACGTCAAAGCAGAGTTCGACAAGGCACCGGCCGACTACAACGTCGACACGGTACGCCATATCCTCGTCTCCTTCACGGATCCTGCTACGAACAAGGAGCGTTCCGACGCGGACGCGCTGAAGCGCGCGCAAGAAGTGAAGAAGAAGCTGGAGGACGGCGGAGACTGGACCGCGCTGGCGAAGGAATACTCCGACGACACCGGCTCCAAGGACAACGGCGGCCTGTATGATAAGACGCAAGCGAAGACTTGGGTCGAAGAATTCAAGAACGCGGCCAACACGCAGGCGATCGGCGTCATCGGCGATCCGGTGAAGACGGAGTACGGCTACCACGTGATGAAGGTCGAAGCTCGCGAAGCCGCGACCTACGACAAGCTGTCCCAGACGGACATGGACGCGATCGTCTCGACGCTCGTCGATCCGAAGATGCAGACGTACATTCAGGAAGAAACGGACAAGCTGAAGATCAAGGTCACGCTGCCTGCCGAGCCTTCCCCGTCGCCATCGGCTAGCGCTTCGGCATCCGCGTCGGCTTCGGCCAGCGCGCCGGCATCCCCTTCGGCCAGCGCATCCCCATCGGCCAGCGCATCCAGCAAGTAAAAAGAATGCATGAAAGCACCCGGCTGCGGAGCCGGGTGCTTTTTTTGGCAAATCCGAAATGATCTTCGATGAATATCTGCGAGCGTAGGTTTATTGTCGAAATAACTGCATTTGTACACTTATTTTCTGGCGAGCAGCTGCGCGTGATGAAATAAGTGCAAATGTGCAGTTATATTCGAATCATGTACCGGTAGTTCGTTTACTTGATGGAATTAAATGCACTTTTGCATCTATCCTTTTCAATATGGCCGATACCGGTAAAATTAGATGTATTACTGCAGTTATTACTTTCCCGTCAAAACCTTAAAGAACCGTCAGGACGAGCTTCCCTGACGGATTTTTGGTTTTTGCGGTGTTTTAAGACGCCTATTAGACAGAGCCGAACATCTTTTCCCCGCGCGGCTGATCCCCGCGGTCGTCGGGCTCGAGCGTGATGCCGATCTTGTCGAAGTCCAGGTTCGCCGCCTCGATCGGCATGGCCAGCACGCCCAGGCCCTGATCGTTGTCGGCTACGCGGAAGGTGCCTGCGCTCTTGCGGACGCCGTCCTTGAGCAGCCAGACCTGGTAGGCTTCATCGCCGCTGGTCGGCGAAGCGCCGTAGACGTAGACGATGAATTGGCGGCTCTTTCCGTTGTCGACGATACAGGCGATGCCGAACGCCTGGGAAGCTTCGGGCGCCTCCGATTGGAGCGGGACGGCGAGCTTTACTTGCGATGCCGGCACGGATAGCGCCCGTTCGATCGGCAGCGGGCTTGCATCGTTTTCCCGGGAGAGCTTGAAATTCCAGACGGAACTAGCCGCCAGCAGAATCAGGAGCACGGATGCGGAGACCGCGAGCCAGCGGCTTCTTCCCGTCCGTCTGTTTTCCCGTCTGTTTTCGACAGGGCCTGCTTCTCTTTTTCCGCCCGCTCTCGCGATAGCCAGATCCGCCTCCAGCGCTGCATTCATTACTTGGCGCTTCAGATCCTCGGGCGGTTCGATGTTCTCCATGTCAGCGTACAGCGCCCCCCATGCGAGCTGCAAATCGTTCCATTCGGCCCGGCAGGCTTCGCAGCCCGGAAGATGACGTTCGAAAGCGAGCCGCTCTTCGTCGCTGCACTCGCCGGTCAGCACGGATAGACACAGATCGCATAGCGGCTTTTGCTTATCATGCATCGTCATCACTCTCCTTCCAAGGCCAGATGTCTGCGCAATATTTTCAAAGCCTGATGAAGCCTGTTCTTCACGGTGCCGAGCGGTTCCCCGTATCGGGCCGCCAGCTCCCTGAGCGTGAAGCCCTGCCAGTAAAAGTGCTCCAGCAGCTCGATCTGAGGACCGGTTAAATAGCGATAGGCGACGCGAATTTGACCTTTGAGCGATTCGCGCTCGACGCTGGCTTCGGGCGAAGCGTCTTCGTCGCCGGGAATGCTCGCCAGCTGCTCGGACGTATAGGGAACGATGCCTGCCGACTCTCTGCGCTGCTTGCGCAGCCAGTCGATCGTTATATTGCGGGTGATGGTAATGAGCCAGTTGGCGTATTTGCCTTTTTCTTCGCTGTAATCGGAGTCGGTCGTCCATAGCCGCACGAATACCGACTGCACGATATCCCGCGCGGCCTGCTCGTCCCGGACGGCTCTGAACGCATACGAATAGACGAGACTCGCGAAACGGTCGTATAGGACGGACAGCGCTTCTTGCCGCTTGAGCTTGACAAGCAGCATTAATTCATAGTCGGATAAATGATGCATAGGGGCATAGCCTCCAAGGTCGGCTTGAGGAACGCCTTCGCGCATGCGGCGTTCCAATCGGTCGATCGCGGCGGGCGATACGGCAAAAGCAGGGGAACCGGCTTGCCGGTCTCCCTGCTCGGATATGTGCGCGCGGGCGCTCAATCGGCCTTGACGACGATCGTCGCCCTCATGCCCGGATGGGGCGTGCAATAATAGCCGAATTCGCCTTCTTTCTCGAAAACCACCGTCTTCGATTCATCCTGGCCGAGAAGGCCGGTGTCGAAGGAGCCGTCGTCAGCGGTGGCGGTATGCTTGACTTTATCTCGATTCACGAACTTGACCGAGTCGCCCGGATGAATCTCCAGCTTTTCCACGGTGAAGCTGAAGTCGGCGATCTCGACGACATACGTCTTGGCTGCCGGCTTCTCGTCGTCGCTTCCGCCTTTACCGCCGTGCTTGTCATCCTGCGCCGAGGCGGAGGGAGACGGCTTGGGCGACGGCGACGGGGTTCCCTTCGTGCCCGAAGACGGGCGCGGACTGGCGGTCTTGACCGCGTCCGCCGAAGGAGACGGCTTGTGCGATGCGGAGGCGTGACTGCCGCTGTCGTCCGCTCCGCCCGAATGTCCGCCGCCGTCATCGGTTCCGCCGGAATGCTGCGCTTGCGGCGTCGCAGTCGGCTTCGGCGTAGCGCTTGCGGGTTCCGGCGTCGCAGTCGGCGTGCTGGCGGCTGTCTGCGCCTGCGCCGAGGCTTGCGGGCTCGCTGTCGGCTGCGCGCCGTCTTCCGCCGAAGCAGAGGCCGTCTGCGTCTGCGCCGAGGCGCTTGCCGAGTGGGCGGCATGCTCGTCATCCGCCTCAGCCGATTTATCGGATGAAGCGCCGCAAGCGGACAGCGCCAGCATGACTGCGACTAGGAGCGCCGCGAGGAAGCTTCTCATTCGCCTGCACCTCTCATTTTACGATAATTTGGCCGGTCATGAACGATTTGTGCGGCTGACAGTAATAATCGTACGTTCCGGGCTTATCCAACTTGATCGTATAGGATTCGCCTTTGGCGAGCAGCGGACCTGCGAAGCTGCCGTCCACCGCTACCGCATTGTGCTTCATATCGTCGAAGTTCGTGAAAATAATGGTCGAACCGGCTTCGACCGTAAGCGGGCCGGACCCGAACGAATAGTCCTTAATGTCGACGCGGTACGTCTTGCCGGTCTGCTCGGCAGGCGCCGCGGGCGCAACTTGGCCTGCGGTCGTGCCCGTGAACTTGGCGGGGTCCGCCACGAACCACGCTTGGTTAACGTTCTGGCCGGTCGCGTCGCCATGCTTCGTGTCCTTCACGAAATAATAGAGCGCGTAGCCTTTGAAAGCCGCCTGCTTGCTTCCGTCTGGGCGGGTAATCGTACCGAAGTCCGCCGCGTTCAAAGTGGACGGCACTTTCCCGGCAGATGCGCCGTAGGCCGGCCAGTTCGCCAGGCAGTTGTCCGTGCAGGCGCTGGTCTGCGGCGTATCTTTGTCGAAATAATAGAGCGTGCGGCCCGCGCTGTCGGTCAGGTAGCTGCCCAGCTCCGCGCTCTTGCCGATCATGACGCGATAGTCCGGCTTCGCCTCGAACCATATGCCCCCGACGCCCTCGCCTAGCGTGTCTCCAGCCTTGGCGTCCTTGACGAACCGATAGAGCGGCCAGCCTTTGTACATCCACTGCTTAACGCCGTTCGCATGCGTGACGACCGTGAAGTCCGCCGAATCCAGGCCGGCCGGAATCCGCAGCTCGTCGGCGGTCAGCAGCGGCCAATTGGCGACGCATTGACCTTGGCAAGCGTCGAGATCGTCCGCGTCGTTCGAAAAATAGTACAGCGTGAGACCTTTCCCGTCGGCTAAATAGGCGTCGCCGGCGGCATCATGTCGCAGCGTGATACGTTCTCCGGCCGGCAGCTTCGCGGTTGCCGGAAGAACGCCTTCCATCTGCAGCATGTCGAAGAGCGAGTGTCCCATCGCGGTTGGCGCCGACAGCGACTCGACCAGCGCGGCAGCCATATGCGAATTCGTAAGAGCCGGCGTGCCGGCGATCGAGGCCAGTCCTTTGCCGGACGCGAACGCTTCCGTATCTTTGTAGGCGAAGTCCGTATTCGAACGGTAGCCCAGCGTCTCGAGCAGCACTTTGTACAGCTGCTGCGAGCTTACGGGCGCGAGCGGGTTGAAACGGTTCGCGCCCTCGCCCTTCCAGCCGTATTCGGGATTGCCGTGCAGGAAGGCCAGAATCGGCCGGTTGCTCGCGCCGGCGAGATTGGCGTCCGCAAAGCTGTCGGTGCCTTCGTATGCTTTGGCCGCTTCCAGCTTCCCTTGCAGTCTCAGCGAGATGATGGCCGCTTGGATGCGCGTCGTGCCTTTAGCCAAGTACTCGACGGTGACGCCGCTGCCCTCGCCGATCAGCAAGCCCAGCTCCGCGGCCGCTTGACCGTCCGTCTTGACCGCCGCGCCGCCGGGCTGGACCGTTGCGGCCGGCGTATCCGCCGCCGACGCCAGGGCCGGCATCAGCAGGACCGCGCCAAGAGAGAATGCTGCCATCCACTTTCCGAATCCGTTCATTCGCATGACCTCCAAATATGAGTTGGGTGATGTTAGAGGTAACGCACGAGAAGGAAAAGCGGTTTGAACGAAATGAAAAAAACCGAAAAGGGGGCAAAATGGCGGAAATCGCTTTCATTGATTCTTCCAAGGCGACGCAGGGTAATTAATGGAAACCGAGGACTGGTCGATATGCCCGCCTGTGGGCGAGCGCATAAGAAATTGGGAGGGGTTAAATACTACTCCCATGGTAAAAGATCAATCCTTATCCCTGAGCTACCGCGTTCGTCATACATGCCGTATGCCGTAACTGATGCGGCTTCGGGCCATGGTCCAAAACATCCAAGGAAAGTGGGGCATCTCGCAACCATGAAAGCAACCGGAATAGTACGCCGCATCGACGATCTGGGCCGGGTAGTCATCCCGAAGGAAATCCGCAGGACGCTCCGCATCCGCGAAGGAGATCCGCTTGAGATTTTCGTGGACCGCGACGGGGAAGTCATTCTTAAAAAGTATTCGCCGATCGGCGAACTGGGCGACTTCGCCAAGGAGTACGCCGAGTCGCTCGCCGAGAGCACGGGTCATATTTGTCTGATCTCGGATCGTGACGCCGTCATCGCCGTTGCCGGCACGTCCAAGAAGGAATATCTGGAAAAGCCGATCGGACAGACGCTGGAAAATTGCATGGAAAGCCGCAAAATCACGCTTGAAGCAAGCGGGGGGCAATTCGACCTGCTGCGCGACAACACCGAGACGCTGAGCGCGTTCGTGGCCGCGCCGATCGTGGCCGGCGGAGATCCGATCGGGACGGTCGTGCTGCTCAGCCGCGAAGAGGGCAGGAAAATGGGCGAGATGGAAAGCAAGATGGTCGAGACGGCTGCCGGGTTCCTAGCCAAGCAGATGGAGCAATAACAGCTGCAACGCGGTCGCTTAATCAGACACAAATCAAGCTTCGCGAACGGAGAGATCCGGACCCGGAAGCTTTTTTTGTGCAGATATGCTTTAATTTAACGTTGCAAAGGTTACATGAAGAATTATAATGAATTCACGAGCTTCCGAAACGTTTTGGAGAAGGGGTGGATGCGTTGACGACAATCAAAGACCTGGCCAAGGCCGCCGGCGTATCCATTACGACCATCTCTCGGGCGCTCAACGGCTACAGCGACGTGAACGAGAAGACCCGCAAGCGCATACAGACGCTCGCCGATCAGATGGGCTACCGCCCGAATGCCGTGGCGAGGAGCCTCGTGACCAAGAAGACGCGGACCATCGGCGTGATTCTGTCCGAGATCAACCGCGAAGGCGCGAAGGACTCGCTTGCCTTCGAGACGCTGTGCGGCATCAACGACCGCGCGGTCGAGCTCGACTACGATATTCTGCTTTTCAGCACCAATCCGAAGAAGCAGCTGTCAAAGTCGTACGCCGATCTGTGCAAAGAACGCAATGTCGACGGCGCTATTCTGTCAGGCCTTCGGCTGCACGACCCGTACCTCGAGGAAGTCGTTCACAAGACGAACTTCCCGTGCGTGCTCATCGATATTCCCGCCGAGAGCCGCAACGTGGGGCACGTCACGACGGACAACGTACGCGGCGCCGCCGCGGCCGTGAATCATCTGATCGGGCTCGGCCACCGCCGGATCGCCATGATCAACGGTCACGACGAAGCCGCCGTCAGCCAAGACCGGCTGGAGGGTTACAAGCTCGCGCTAGCGGCCGCCGGCATTCCCTTCGACACTAAGCTGATCTACAACGGGGGTTTTAAGGAAGAAGGCGGGTTCGAGGCGATGTACGGCATTTTGTACCAGCATCCAGGCGTGACCGCCGTTTTCTCCGCAAGCGACCTGATGGTGCTCGGCGCGCTGCGGGCGCTGGAGCGGCTAGGACACCGGGCGCCGGAGCGCATGTCGATCGTCGGCTACGACGATATCGCCATCGCCGCGCACTGCTCGCCGCCGCTGACCACGATTCGCCAGGACCGCTACGCGATGGGCTACCAAGCCGCGCAGCTTTTGGTGGATATGCTGGAGAACCGGGACATCGGCCGCAAGATTACGCTTCAATCTGAATTGATCGTCCGTCAGAGCACCGCGCCTTTATCCGTGTAATCGTTTGGCTTCACGCCATGATGACTGAAGGCGTGTTTGTTTCCTCAAAAACCGAAACGTTTTGGAAAACGCTCACGGTTGTGCAATTCGATTATTACACGCGGATCGCCATGCTCGGCGCGTTCGTCGCATCCCAGCAGGCTGCCCGACTTGCCCGAGCGGCTAGGCGAACGTCTGGCCGTTCATGCCGCGCATTGCCGGACGACCTGGACAGCAGATCGGTCAAGCGTCTTGCCGGCGCTGTTCTTATGAATGAGGGGCGCTCGTTCGCAGACTACGCGGAGGAGCAGTCGGGACTATTTATCTTGCGAAAAGTGGAAAGCGGAGCGTAGCGCGGAGACGAGCGAATTCGAAAAAGCGTGCTGGCAGTTATCGGTCATAGGAGTGTCGCGCTGTCCGCAAGTCGGATGGAGCGGCGCTCTTTTTGCCGTTAGGTCGCCGTGCCGGCGGCGAGAAGTGCGGATATGCGGTTTTGCAGTGCAATTCGGACGCTACCTCCCTGTGCTATAATGATTTCACTTATTCGCAGGAACGGAGGAGCGCCGAACGCGGCATGCCGCGGCCGGCCAAGCGTCTTGAAAAGCCAATCCTCGCAACTCATGCGCGGCGCCGCCCTGCTCGGGGGCGCCGCGCTGCTGTCCAAGCTCATCGGCACGCTGCAGAAGATACCGCTTCAAAATCTGGCAGGGGACCGCGTCTTCGGATTGTACAGCGCCGTGTACGCGCTGGCGGTCATGTGGATGACGCTGGCGGCGGCGGGCATCCCCGTCGCGGTGTCCGCGCTCGTCGCCGAGCGCGTCGCCGCAGGAGACGAAAGCGGCGCGCGGCGGCTGCTTCGCTATGCCGCCGTCCTGCTCTCGGCGAGCGGGCTGCTCGCGTTCGTCGTTCTGTGGTCGGCGGCCGGCCCGCTGGCCGCCTGGATGGGCGCGCCCGAGGCGGCGGACGCGATACGCGCCTCCTCGCTGGCGCTGCTCGCGGCGCCGCTGACGGCCGCGCTGCGCGGCTATTCGCAGGGACGGCTCGAGATGGGCCGCCCGGCGCTGTCCCAGCTCGCGGAGCAATGCGCCCGCGTCGCCTTCATGCTGTGCGCCCTCGGCTGGGCGCTGCAGCGGGATTGGTCGGCGGCATCGACGGCTGCCGCCGTGCACGGCGGGCTGGCGGCCGGCGCGGCAGCCGGCCTGGCCGCGATGCTGATCTCCGGTCGGCGCAGCCGGGCCTACGATCGCGACGAGTGCAGCGTTTCCGCCGCAGATGCGGAAGCCGCCGTACCGAGAGAGCCTGGCCGCGTCCTGCTTCGCCGGATTATACGTGTCGCGCTGCCCGTCGCCGCCGGCTCGGTCGTGGCGCCGCTGTTCGGCCTGATCGACGCGTTTACGCTGCCGCGGTTCCTGCAGAGCGCGGGCGACACGGCTGCCGCCGCGATGTCCGCCTTCGGCGAATACAACCGCGGCGTCGCGCTGCTGCAGCTGGTGTCCATGGCTGCCGGCGGGGCCGCCGCGGCGTTGGTTCCCAGCCTCACGATGGGCCGCGGCTCCGCGCCCGGCATCGACGCCGAGAGCGCAGCCCGCGCCGCTTTCGCCATGCGGCTGGCTTGGTGGTTCGGCGGCGCGGCCGCCGTGGGCCTGGCAATCCTCGCGCGGCCGATCAACGTCGCGCTGTTCGCCGACGCCCGCGGGACCGCCGCGATGGCCGTGCTCGGCGCCGCCGCGCTCGGCGCCGCGCTGCAGGCCGTCAGCGCCGCCGTGCTCCAGGGGCTCGGCGACCTGCGCGCGCCGGCCGTCCACCTGGCCCTTGCCGCCCTCGTCAAGGCGGCGCTCAACGCCGCGCTCGTGCCGGCCTTCGGCATCGCCGGCGCTGCAGCTGCAGCCGCCTGCGCGTATGGCGTCGCGGCGGCACTCAACCTGCGCGCGCTGCACCGCCTGGGTGCGCTGCCCGCCCCGCGCTTCGTCTCCGCCGGCCGGCCCGCGCTCGCGCTGGCGGCACTCGCCGCGACCGCCGGCGGCGGCTCGCTCGCGCTGTCCGCGCTTACGCGCGGGCTTGCTCCGCGCGCCGCGGCGCTGCTCACGGCGCTGCCGTGCATCGCGCTAGGCGCGCTCGCCTTCGCGGCGGCGCTGGCCGCCTCCGGCGCGATCGGTCCGCGCGAATGGCGCGCGCTCCCCGGCATCTCCGGCTCGCGCGCCGAGCGGTGGCTGCTCCGCCTGCAGCCGGCTTCGCGCCGGGAGGGCAAGACTGCGGCCGAACAAGGCGGCACGCCGCCCTCGCCTTAACTTCGCGTGCCCGCCGATCGTCTGCCGGCGGGGTATTTTAACGCTATCCCCTTCGATCAGGCAACGCTCCGTACCAAGCCTTCCTGATTCAAAGGGATAGCGTTAAAACGGTAAAAAGTAGCTAGCTCAGTAGGGAAATAACGGCGCACAGTGCCGCTATTATGGGAATGGCGAGCGGGAGTAGGAAAATAACGGCACTCAGTGCCGCTATTATGGGAATGGCGAGCGGGAGTAGGGAAATAACGGTGCTCAGAGCCGCTATTATGGGAATGGCGAGTGGGAGTAGGGAAATAACGGTGCTCAGTGCCACTATTGTGGGAATGGCGAGCGGGAGTAGGAAAATAACGGCGCTCAGTGCCGCTATTATGGGAATGGCGAGTGGGAGTAGGGAAATAACGGTGCTCAGTGCCACTATTGTGGGAATGGCGAGCGGGAGTAGGAAAATAACGGCGCTCAGTGCCGCTATTATGGGAATGGCGAGTGGGAGTAGGGAAATAACGGTGCTCAGAGCCGCTATTGTGCGCAAGGTGGGGCTACGTAAGAAAATAACGGTGCTCAGTGCCGCTATCGATTGAATGGCGGGGCTATGTAAGAAAATAACGGTCCTCAGACCCCTATCGCACGTCCCCTCGCCGCATCTCACTCCTCATTTTGACTTCGCCCCCATTTTAAACCTATACTGGCTTATCGACCTTCGAGCACCGGAAAGGATGAGTATCGCATGCCCCCATCCATCATCGTCGTCGGGCTTGGCTCCGGCGGAGAGGATCAATTGACGCTCGGCATCCTGAAGTCGCTGGAGTCCGCAGACATTCGCTATTGCCGCACCGCGGACCACCCGGCAGTCGCGGATCTCGCGAGGCGCGGCATCGCGATGGAGCCGTTCGACGCGCTGTACGAGCGGAGCGACAGCTTCGAACGGGTGTACGAAGACATCGCGGAGACGCTTCTAGGCCAGGCGGCCGCGAATCCGGAGCAGGCCGTCGCATACGCCGTGCCGGGCCATCCGATGGTCGCGGAGCGCACCGTGCAGCTGTTGCGCCAGCGCGCCGAAGCGCGAGGCGTCTCGCTTCGCATCCTGGGCGGGGAGAGCTTCCTCGACCAGGCGTTCGTGCGGCTGGGCTTCGATCCGATCGAAGGCTTTCAGCTATTGGACGCCGCCGGCCTGAAGCGCGAGCACCTGCGCCCGTCGCTGCATACCGTCGTCGGCCAGGTTTACGACGCTTATACCGCTTCGGACGTCAAGCTCACGCTGATGGGCGTCTACCCGGACGATCACGAGATCGTGCTCGGCCAGGCGCTTGGCATCGCGGGGGAAGAGCGCATCGCGCGTATTCCGCTCCACGATCTGGACCGCCAGGAGAACTACGGCAACCTGACGCTGGTCTACGTTCCCGCCAGCGACGATACCCGGCTCCAGCGGCGATCGTTCGAACGGCTGCACGAGATCGTATCGATCTTGCGCAGCCCCGAGGGCTGCCCTTGGGATCGGGAGCAGACGCATCAGTCGATCCGCCGCAACTTCATCGAAGAGACGTACGAGGCGATCGAAGCGCTCGATCTCGACGATCCGGACGGCATGAAGGAAGAGTTCGGCGACGTGCTGCTGCAGATTCTGCTGCACAGTCAGATGGAGGAGGAGACGGGCGCATTCGACGTGTTCGACGTACTCGCCGAGCTGAACGACAAGCTGATCTTCCGCCATCCGCATGTGTTCGGCACCGAGAATGCGGGCGACGCCGAAGAGGCGCTGCGCAATTGGGAAGCCATGAAGGCGGAGGAGAAGCGGCTCAAGGGACGTCCGGAGCGCGTGTCGCTCCTCGACGGCATCCCGAAGGACCTGCCGGCGCTCCCGCGCGCGCACAAGATTCAGAAGAAGGCGTCCGGCGTCGGCTTCGACTGGCCGGATCTCGAGGGCGTATGGGACAAGATCGCCGAGGAGCTGGACGAGCTCAAGGCGGCGGTGAAGGGCGAGTCGGCGGAGCGGCAGCGGGAGGAGTTCGGAGATCTCTTGTTCGCGGTCGTGAACGCTTCGCGCTTTATCCATGCGGACCCCGAAGAGGCGCTAGCAGGCACGAACCGCAAGTTCGCCGCCCGTTTTCGCTATATCGAAGAACGGTTAAGTATAAGCGGCCGCAAGTTTGACGAAACTGATTTACTAGAGATGGAAGGTTGGTGGCAAGAGGCTAAACACGCCGCCGACTAGTTCGAAGGCTCTATTTTTCGCTCGAGGCCGCGCTTTTCCGCTTTTTTTCGAATAATTTTTCGCGGATTTTGCAGGATTTTATCGGCAGGTGAAGAATAGTAACCTTCGTGCTTTTGCGTCAACAACAAGATTCAAGGCGAACGGCGCCAACCAATTTAGGATTTCCAATTACGGGAGGAATATTAACCATGAACAAGACCGACCTGATCAACAACATCTCCGAAAAAAGCGGCCTGACGAAGAAGGACGTAGAAAACGTACTGAACAGCTTCCTGGGCGAAGTATCCGACGCGCTGGCGTCCGGCGACAAGGTTCAACTCATCGGCTTCGGCACGTTCGAGACGCGCAGCCGTTCCGGCCGCGTGGGCCGCAACCCGCAAACGGGCAAGACGATCGAGATCGCCGCTTCCAAGGTTCCTGCCTTCAAAGCCGGCAACAAGCTGAAGGACGCAGTCAAGTAATTCATGCGCCTCGATAAATTTTTGAAGGTGTCGCGGCTGATCAAGCGGCGCACCGTCGCGAAGGACGTGTCCGATCAAGGACGCGTCCTTCTCAATGGGCGCGAAGCCAAGCCGAGCGCCGACGTGAAGATCGGCGACGAGCTTGAGATCCAGTATGGCCAGCGCATCCTGACGGTCCGCGTGGAGAAGCTGCTCGAATCGACCAAAAAGGAAGACGCCGAAGGGCTCTACTCTATCGTCAAAGAAGAAGTGCGCAAGCGCGAGAGCGACGACTTTTTCCTCTGAAGATCCTTTATCTCCCGACCGGGGATAAAGGATTTTTTTATGCCCGCGCGGATTCTCCGGCATGTCCGTTCTAATTCCCCGTACAGGCCCATATGCTAGTCTCATCTAAAAGGAGGGACGCGCCATGGACCAGGGAAAGAGCGGCAAGGTGCAGGATGTTCGTCTGCAGAACCGCAAATTGATGGATATCACGGGCGTGAGCCAGGTCGAGAGCTTCGACAGCGAGGAGTTTCTGCTGGACACGTCCTGCGGGCCGCTCGCGGTGCGCGGGCATAACCTTCATATGAAAAACTTGAGTCTGGAGCAAGGACTCGTGACCATCGAAGGCACGATCGACTCGTTCGTCTACCTGGACGGCAAAGCCGCCGCCAAGTCGAAGAGCCTGCTCGGAAAGCTCTTCCGGTGAACGCGGCCGTCCACTGGTCGACGATCGGCGCGATGATGCTGTGCGGGCTCGGCATGGGCACCGTATTCGATATATATCGGGCCGCCGCCGCTCGTCTTCGTTTTCGCCGCTGGCTGCTCCCGGCGATCGATCTCCTCTACTGGATCGCCGCTACGCTGATCGTGTTCCGCATCCTGCTCGGCGTCAATTACGGCGAAGTACGTCTTTACGTATTCCTGGGCATCGGCATCGGCGTGTGCGCATACTTCGGCTTGTTCAGCTCTTATGTATTGCGGGCGGCAGGCTGGATGTTCGAGACGCTGCGCAAGCTCGGGCTGCTCCTCTGGCGAATCGTGCGGATTTTGCTTGTCGTCCCTCTGACTTGGATCGTGCGTACGCTCGCGAGCCTGCTCGACGCCGTCTTCGTCGTGACGGCCGCGCTGCTGCTATGGCTGGTCAAATTGCTCCTCCGCCCGCTCGGACCGCCGGGCCGTTGGCTGTGGGACAGGCTGCTGCCGGTTCGCAAGCAATTGAATCGGGCGGGGCAATGGTTTCAGCGAGCCGCAGGGCGGGTAAAGGAAGTTTGGCAAGTTTTGCGAGGGCCGGACGATCCTGCCGACAAGTCCGATCCCGACGAGTAATCGACACGATCCGTCCGCAAAGCGGGACGCAAGAAGGATATTTCGGTTTCTCGAGATTGTGCTATAATTAGTGCACCATGTTATAGCGCGCAAGGACTTCTAGGAGGAACGACCGAATGCCAACCCGTACGACAGCGAACACCCCGGCTTCGGTCGGACTCAAGAGACGTCTTAAACTTTTGCTTCTTTTCGTCATCCTGTTCATGAGCTGGGCGGTCTACACCTTGGTCGTACAGCAGCAGCACACGTCCGAGCGCTCCTCGCAGCTGCACGACGTGAAGACCAAGCTATCCGAGGTCCAGCTGAAGAACGAGACGTTGAAGAAGGAGATCGTCAGATTGCATGACGACGAGTATATCGGACAGATTGCCAGGCAGCAAGGAATGGTTCGTCCCGGCGAGAAAACCATCATCGTCGAGCCGAAAACCCCTTGAGAAATCCGGGAGGCCAAGCCCCGCAAGGGCGGACGTCGGTTGACCTTGCTTTTCTAGATCGGTTATAATCAGCACAGCCGGACTTATCGTTTGAAGCCGCTAGGATCTCGGCACACTTTCTTCAGGGAGGAAATTCGGTTTTTATGGCCATCGAAGTGGGCTCCAAATTAGAGGGTAAAGTAACCGGCATCACGCATTTCGGAGCGTTTGTGGACTTGTCCGGCGGCGTTACGGGCCTCGTGCACATCTCCGAGATTGCAGACAGCTACGTCAAGGACGTCAAGGACCACCTTAAGGTCGGCGACGCCGTCACCGTCAAAGTCATCAACGTGGACAAAGACGGGAAGATCGGGCTGTCGATCCGGCAAGCGGTAGACAAACCGCCCGAACAACAGCAACAACAACAGCAGCAATACCCCCCGCGCGGACCTCGCGGCGGCGGAGGCGATCGCGGAGGCAGGAACTTCAGACCCGGAGGACCGGTCCGCGCCACTTTCGAGGACAAAGTATCCCGCTTCCTGAAGGATAGCGAAGAACGCATCTCCAACCTGAAGAAGAGCACAGAATCCAAGCGTGGCGGACGAGGCGGCCGCCGTTCTTGATCGGAGCCCCTCCCGGAATTGGATCGTGTTGTGCGATATAGATATGCAGCCGGACTCGCCAGTCCGGCTTATTTGTTTCTTGCGGACGACTTAAGCTTCGTTTGACGGCGAAGGGCATCCTATTCGTAAGCGAATACGGAGGGATACGCATGAGCAAGGATCGAACGCATGAGACACAGACGGAGGTTGTGCGGGAAGACGCGTAGGAGAACCTCGTCTTCAACGACGTGACCGACCATATGAATCGGATCGTCGGCGTTCCTTCGCGACGGGCGGATCTAAGCGCCATGCCCGCAGCCGTAAGATGGTTCTTCTAATTCGTAATGGCGCTCATGGCGCTATTCGCCGTCTTGCTCATCGTTAGCGTCGCCAAATAGCATGCTGATGTCTTTTTAAGAC
Source organism: Cohnella sp. OV330 (assembly GCF_900112065.1). Taxonomy (GTDB): domain Bacteria; phylum Bacillota; class Bacilli; order Paenibacillales; family Paenibacillaceae; genus Cohnella. The sequence continues at coordinate 44,863 of NZ_FOKE01000017.1, read as the reverse complement.
TGCGGATGCTGCAACTGTGAAAAGCGAGGATACAGCGGACTTATGCATGGTGTGTGCTTGAGGGGATAGAATGAAAAGAAGACCGTCGGGAAATCTCCCGGCGGTCTTCTTTGCGCTGTCTCAGAGCCGTTATTCAGCGATCTTTTCCGGCTCCGGATAATCCACGCCCTTCGTGTCGACGGTGACCTTCTTCATCACCGGCGGATCGACCGGACGGTCTTGCTCCTCGGTCGGCAGCGCGACGATCTTGTCCACCGCCTCCATGCCGGATACGACCTTGCCGAAGGTGGCGTATTGTCCGTCTAGCGACGGATAAGTCTCGGCCACCATAATGAAGAATTGCGAGCCCGCGCTATCGTTGCTGTCCCCTCTCCGCGCCATGGACAGGACGCCGCGGGTGTGGAGCAGCTGGTTGTCCACGTTGTTCGCAGCGAACTCGCCTTTAATGGTATAGCCGGGTCCGCCCGCGCCTGTACCTTCCGGATCGCCGCCCTGAATCATGAAGCCGGGGATGACGCGATGGAAGATGGTGCCGTCGTAGAAGCCTTGCTTCGCCAGGGAGATGAAGTTGTTGACGGTAATCGGCGCGACTTTGGGATACAGCTCGATGACGATCTTGTCTCCGCTGTCCATTTCGATCGTGACGACCGGGTCGTTGTCCGAGGATGGATCGAATGAAGGCGCCGCCGATTCGGATGCGGATGCCGAAGGCGATGGCGAAGCCGTTGCGGTCGCGGCCGGGGAGGAAGCGCCGCCCGTTTCGTTCTGATTGTTGCGACTGCCGCAGCCCGCGACCAGCAGGAATACGGCAGCGAGCAGGAGCAGTACGCCGACGGCACGCGTCCTTTTGATATTCATTCTTCATAATCCCCCTTGTCCTGTTTTCACCCCCGTATCATAGCATATCGCCCGAAAGTAATTCCATGTCGCCGCAGGTCGCCTGCGATTCGCGTCCGTACGCCAAACCGTTCTCGAATGCCGTCAGCATAGCGGCCCCGATATGCCGTCGGATAGCGGCGGTTTTAAACGTTTTTCAGGGATGCCGAAGCGGAGAAAGACAGCATAAACCGCATCGCGCCGCCATAAATCGGAACCGCGCCAAGCGCCTTTTCGGACGTGGGATCTGTCGGAAAAAACTTTTCGTTCGCCAACGCGGTCTGACAAACTTCCTGAATGCGCGCTTCTATAATTAAAAACATTCACGCGATCGAACATAGGAAAGCAGGTGCCAGGCATGGACAAGCCATCCGTCATTCCGTTCGTTCCCCGGTCGGGGCAAGACGCGGGCGCGGCAGCAGCGGACAAGCGCAAGGCAAGCGGGAAAAGCAAAGGGAAGCAGTGGTTCGGCAGAAAGGAAGGGCCTTCAATGACGGGAGGCGTCGCCTTGGCCGCGGTCGGCCACGCGGGCGCCGCGAAGGAGCGAAGTATATGGGGTACGTCGCTGGAAAGGAAAAAGGGTTTATGGCTGCTGGCGGTCGCGATTCTCGGATTTTTGCTCGGCCGCGCCTCTATGCTGGAAGGGATTGCGCCTTTTGCGGCGGCTTACTACGGCGTCACGCTCTATATGCGCAGGGAGCATGCCTGGTGGGCGGCGATTGGGCTGATCGCGGGGAGCTTCTGGGCGCAGGCCCCGGAGCCGGCTGCCATCGCTGCGCAGATCGGCGTCATCTATCTCTTGTATCGAGGGCTGGAAGCGTATGAACGCGCCGACTTGTCCCACGCGCCGATCGTCGTCCTCGCTTCCTGCCTGCTGGTCGGACTGTTCGGCACCGTCATGCAGGACGACAGGGGCTGGCTGCCGTATCTGCTGACCGGCGTAGAAGCCGGATTGTCCCTCGTGCTCACGCTGCTCTTCGTGCATGCGATGCCGCTGCTGACCAGGGCTTCGAAGGCGGCCAAGCTGCGGCACGAGGAGTGGATCGGCCTCATGATCCTGCTCGCCTCGGTGATGACGGGACTCACGGGCTGGACGATCTACGGCGTCGCCTTGGTCGCCGTGTTCACGCGATATATCGTCCTGCTGTTCGCGCTCTCGGCGGGACCGGCGCTCGGGACGTCCGCCGGCGTCGTCGCGGGGATCATCCTCAGCCTGTCGGATCTCGGATCCGTGCCGCAGATCAGCCTGCTCGCCTTCGGCGGCTTGCTGGCAGGCCTGCTCCGCGAAGGCGGCAAGGCGGCTGCCGTGTTCGGCCTTCTGCTGGGCACGACGGTGCTCGCGCTTTACACGGGCAGCTCCGCCGAGACGATGGCGTCGATCTGGGCTTCGCTGGCCGCTTCCGTCCTGATCGCCTTCACGCCGAAGTCTTGGACGGACTCTATAGCACAATATGTGCCGGGTACCTCCAATTATGCACGCAATCAGCAAGAATACGCGCAAAAAGTTCGCGACCTCACGGCCGCGCGGGTCGAGCGGTTCTCCGAGGTGTTCCGCCAACTGTCCCGAAGCTTCACGCAGATGACGCAGGCTGGAGAGACGGCCAGGCAAAACCAGGACTTCGAGCATTTCATCAACGCCGTCCACGAACGCAACTGCGCCACTTGCCACAAGCGCGGAGCCTGCTGGGACGAGCAGTTTTTCCAGACCTACAAGCTGATGACCGATCTGATGTCCGCCGTCGAGGAACGGCCGGAGCTCTCTCCCGCCGACATCCCGAAGCCGCTGCACAAGCAGTGCGTCAGAGTCCCGCAAGTCCTCGACGTGCTCAAGCGCCAGTACGAGCTGTACCGTCACGATCTGCACTGGCGGACGCAGCTGCAGGACAGCCGCATGCTCGTCGCCGAGCAGCTGTCGGGCGTTTCCCAAGTCATGGACGACTTGGTGAAGGAGATCCGGCGGGAGGCGCGCGAGCAGAGCCATCAGGAGGAGCAGATCCGCGAGGAGCTGGACAAGCTGGGCCTCGCCATCCAGCACATCGATATCGTGAGCCTCGAAGAGGGGCAGATCGACATCGAGATCGTCCACGCGTTCAAGCCCGGCTTCGACGAAAGCCGCAAGGTGATCGCGCCGCTCCTGTCGGACATTCTCGGCGAGACCGTGTCCGTCCGCCACGAGCGAACCTCCGACCGGCCGGACCGGTTCACGACCGTGTCTTTCGGTTCGGCGAAGGCATACGAGGTTGAGACCGGCATGGCGGGCGCGGCCAAGGACGGCGACGTGCTCTCGGGCGACAGCTTTAGCGCGATCGAGCTCGGCAGCGGCAAGTACGCCGTCGCGCTCAGCGACGGCATGGGCAACGGCGCGCGGGCCCGGATGGAGAGCAGCGCGGCGCTGTCGATGCTAGAGCAGCTGCTCCAGTCGGGGATCGACGAGCGGCTCGCGATCAAGTCCGTCAATTCGGTGCTCATGCTGCGTTCGCCCGAGGAGTCGTTCGCGACGGTGGACCTGGCGCTCATCGACCTGTACAGCGCCAATGCGACGATGCTGAAGATCGGCTCCACGCCGAGCTTCATCAAGCGCGGCCGGGAGGTCATCCCGATCGCCGCGGGCAATCTGCCGATCGGGATCCTGCAGGACATCGAGATCGACGTGCTGCGGGTCCAGCTGCAGCCGGGCGATACGCTGGTCATGATGACGGACGGCATCCTCGATTCGCCGGGCCACGCCGTGCACGCGATGAACAAGGAGCTATGGATGAAGCGGGTGCTGCAGGAGATCGAGACCGAGGATCCGCAGGAGATCGCGGACGAGCTGCTGGACATCGCCCTGCGGCAGCATCCGGGCGGCGGCGTCAAGGACGATATGACGGTCGTCGTCACCCGCATCAGCAAACATCAGCCCGAATGGGCGTCCTTCCGGTGGTCGGGCGCATCCCGGTTCGAGCGGCCAAGGACGGTGAGCTAAAGCGATGTTTTCAAATATAAAAGAGGGAGCGATTCGAATGGTGCTGCGGATTCAGAGCAAGCTTGGCGGGGGTAATAAGGTGAGGCTCGGCGACCGGAAGGCGCCAGGCGGAAGCGTCCGCACGCTGACCGACGAACGGATCGAGGCGATCGCCGAGCAAGTCTATCTGGCCGTACGGCGGCTGGAGGCCGCGGCGGCGCGTCCGTCGCCGGGGCTGTCGTCTTCGGTAGCCGGACAAGCGCTGCCGATGCAGCCTAAGCGCAGCCTGGCCGATCGTCGGCGTCCATCCGGCTTGCATCTGGTCCGGCCGATCCAGGCGGCGACCGAACAGGCGGCGGCCCGAGCGTTGGACATGCCGGACGCGACGGAAGCGCCGGACGCCAGGGGAGATGCGCAAGCGCGGATCGCGCCCAGGAAGGCGCGACGAGATCTCTCGTATCCGATGGACGTTCACCGCATGAAGGATCTCCGCGAGCGCCGAATGCCGGATACCCGGCAGCTCGCGCGAATGAAGGCCGCAGTCATGCAGGGACGACTGCTTCCGGGTCGCCGGCGCCAGGACGTGGAGCGGCAGGAAGCGGAAGTGAGCACGACCGGGCCGCCAGAGGCGGGGAGCCTGAACGTTGAGACGGCGCGCAATCTACCTTGGTTATGACGCAGTCGCCCGCGGGCAGCACGGCAGCCTATCGCCCGCCCTCGCATTTTACCTTGTTCCCCGGCAGGGGTTCCTATAAATATACGAATCAGCGTATGCCATGTCGGCGTTAGCGCGCGGAGGTGAGTAAAGTTTTCTGGCTCTACGACAACAAGCAATCGGTGATGATGAACAGCAGCGGCCTTGCGCCGCGTCAGATGACTTATATATGGCCCTGGTCCTGGGGAGCAGAATCCGGGCCCTCGTACAGCGCCAGGAGAGCTTTTGCTTCGGAAAAGACCGAGCGGGCGAGCTCCCGGGGCGACAGCACCCGGATCGAAGCGCCGTACCCGAGGAGAATCCCGAGGGCGGAGTCGGGCGTGTGAAAATCGGCGTCGGCCGCTTTCCACCCGTCCGCGGCATCGGCGCAAGCTTTGACGCGCACATAGATTTCCCGCGAGAATCGGGCCCATGCCTCCTCGCGTACGAGCAGACGCACCGGATAGACAGGCAGCTCGCGGCGGAACTGCGCCATCGACCGCTCCCACCACAGCGCCAGATCGAAGTTGTCCGGCACCTCGAACCGCTCCTCCAGCAGCTCGACTGCAGCGAGCCTGGAGACGCGGTAGGTACGGGGTTCGGGCATCGCAGGATCTGCGCGACCGTCAGGTTCGCGGTTCATGACTTCGTCCGCTGCGTTCCTTCTCGTCGAATCGTCCTCGGAACCTTCCGTTGCCTCGGACGCTCTTTTAGCAGCATCGCTTTTCCCGACATCGTCTCCAGCAGCGTCGCTCCCCGCAGCCGGTCTCTCCTCCGGCTCACGACGATCTTTGACCGCCGCGAAGTACCAGGTATGCCGCTTGGCGACGAGCCCCCACGGCATCACCACGCTTACGGCGCCGTCCGCCTGTTCCCCGGACGGATAACGAATGCGCATTTTGCGTCTCTCCCATACTGCCTGCTGCACGAGTCCCAAATAAGGCGCGGGCTCTCTGGCGTCATGCCAGCCCGCGCCGTCCACGTGCAGATGCTTGCGTACATAGGCCGCTTCGTCGCGAGCCGGCCCGGCCAGCGCCGCGGCCAGCTTGGCGATCGCGTTTCCCGTCGGCCCTGCCAGGTTCAGATCGCTGACCGCGCTCGACGATTGGAGCACCGCCAGCCCGGCGATTTCCTCCGAGGTCAGGCCCGTCAATCGCGTCCGGTAGCCCTCCGGGAGCATCCAGCCCCCGCGCGGCCCGCGCTCCGCGTAGACGGGGAATCCCGCCTGGGCGAGCGCCTCCATGTCCCGATGTACGGTACGCTCGGAGATCTCGAGCTTCTCCGCCAGCTCGCGCGCGCTCACGAGACGCTGCGTCTGAAGGCATTGCAAAATAGAAAGCAGCCTGTCGGCTCTCATCGTCATCTTCTCCTTCGCGAGAGGGTTCTTTGTCATTTTAACAGTTATATATGACAAAGGATGTCTTGAATTCCGCGCTACAATGAGTCCGAACGCGACGAATAGGAGGCTGGTCAAGATGAACGAAAAGAAGCTGGAAGGACAAATCGCGGTGGTGGCGGGGGCGACGCGGGGATTAGGCAGAGCGATCGCGGTGACGTTGGGCGCCGCGGGCGCGACCGTCTATTGCACGGGGCGGAGCGTGCGCGGCAGCTTGTCCGACATCGGCCGGAAGGAGACCGTGGACGAGACGGCCGAATTGGTAAGCGGCGCCGGCGGGCGCGGCATCGCGGTGCGGACCGATCATACGGAGGAGGCCCAAGTGCGCGCGCTCTTCGAGCGGATCGCGGACGAGCAGGGCGGCAGGCTCGATATCGCGATCAACGACATCTGGGGCGGGGAGTCGCTCACGCAGTGGGGCGTGCCTTTCTGGGAGCACGATCTGGAGAAGGGGCTGGCCATGCAAAGAAGAGCGGTCTGGTCGCATCTGATCACCGCGCGCTATGCGGCTCCGCTGCTAACGGCCCGGAAACGAGGACTTATGATGGAGATCACCGACGGCTGGGATTACCGGTACCGGGGCAGCCTTTATTACAGCCTGACCAAGATCTCCGCGATCCATCTGGCGCAGGGAATGGCCGTCGACCTCAAGCCGCACGGCGTCACGGCGCTGGCGGTCACGCCCGGCTTCCTCCGCTCGGAGGAGATGCTCGACCACTTCGGGGTCACGGAGGCGAACTGGCGCGACGGCGCGGCGCAGGAGCCTCACTTCCTGCAGTCGGAGACGCCTTACTACGCGGCGAGGGGCATCGCGGCGCTGGCCGCCGACCCGGAGCTCTTCGCCAAGACCGGCGGGATCTTTACGTCCTGGGGCTTGTCCGACGAATACGGCATCGTCGATGTGGACGGACGCCGCCCGCATTGGGGCAAGTACGCGGCGGAGCAGGGCTTCTAAGTTAGGAGACGAGACCCTTGCGTTACGGCACGACGAGCGATCGGCGGCCGGAACGCGAGGGTTTTCTTTTTCCCCGACAAACTCGGCTCCCCTTCGACAGTTCCCGATGCGGCGGCCCGGGTCCGGACGAGACTCTTGTCTCATGACGGTCACATGACTGGCGACACTAGCTAGTTACCGCCCGAATTGACAAAATTAGGGTGGATAACGGACGGTGATCCCGCCGTTTTACCTTAACGAGCGAAACGGAGATGAATGATGGAATGGCAAACGAAAATCCCTCGAAAGCCGGCCAGGAACCGATGATCAAGCTTCAACCGAACGGGGTCGCGCCGGTGCTGAGCTACAACGTTCCGGAACCGACGGCATACAGCGGCCGCAACTTCATCGACCTGCAGCTGCACGATGGCTACTTTCTGCCGACCGCGGCGCACAGTAGCCTTCAGAGGGAGGGACTGCTCGCGGCGGCTCCGGCCGCAGCGGCGGCACCCGAGCTTTCTTCCGCTGAGGTGCTCCTCGCGAAGCAGAATTCGGGAGAGCGGATGACGACCCGCTTCGCCAATCTGACGCCGGAGGAGATCGAGCGCCAGGAGGCGGAGGGGCGCAAGTTTAACGTCACCAAGACGATGACCGGGGCGCTCTCCTACGTATTCACGCAGGCGGCCCCGGTGACCGAGCCGGCGTTGGACGCGGCGCCGTCCGCCCGTGCCAGCCTGCTGAGATCGGCCGAAGGCGGCGTCGCCGCGGAGACGGACGGGTACGTCCCTTCGATGCTGCCGCGCGAGCCGCTGCCGGGCGATCCCGATCCGTATCCGGAACCGGATCCGGTCGAGCTGTCGGTGAGCATCTCGTCGCCGGCCGCGAATGCGACGGTCACCGGCCCGTATACGGGCGCAGAGGTGGTGATTCGCGGCACGGCATCGGTCGTGAGCGGCGCCGGCGTCATCTCGTACGTACAGGTGCAGATCGGCACCGGCGCGTTCCAGGCGGCGACGCTGTCGGGCAGCGAATGGTCCTTTACGACCGTGCTGAAGACGGCCGGACCTGTCTCGATCACGGCCAAGGCGAAACATTCGGCCTCGCTGCTCACGACGTCGAGCAAGATCAACGTCACGGTCCAGCTGGCCGCCGAGCCGGACACGGTCGTGCCGACCGTGAAGATCGTCACGCCGTCCGCCGGCGCGCTGCTTAGCAGCAAGGGCGGCGCCGCCGTTAACGTCACGGTGGAAGGCACGGCGGGGGATAACCGGGGCGTCGCCCGCGTCGAGCTGTCCGTCGACGGTACGGCTGCGCAGCTGGCCGAGAGCGCGAACGGCTACGCGAACTGGAAGAAGACAATTACGCTCACCGGCGGCAGCCATACGATCGTCGCCAAAGCCTTCGATGCGGCGGGCAACACGGGAACGCACAGCATCACGCTGCTGGTCGACGCCTCGCCGCCGACCGTGAGCATCGCCACGCCGGCCAACAACGCGCAGGTGTCGGGTCCGTATTCGCAAGGGGCCGTCATTCAGGTGACGGGCACGGCGGCTGACGCCGGAGGGATCGCCTACGTCGAGCTGGCGCTTGACCTGAGCCCGGTCGGGGTCCGCGCAGCCGAGAAGTCGCCGGGCGACTGGTCGACCTGGAAGGGCACGCTTACGTTGAACGAAGGCGGCAAGCATACGATCACAGCGCGCGCCTACGACAATGCGGGCAACCTCGTCGAGACGACGATCGCCGTGAACGTCACGATCACGCCGGAGGTCAACTCGCGGCTCAAGCGCATCATCCTCGTCGAATCTTACCGGCTGTCTTCCTACTTGGCCAACTACGGCGCGGGCCGTACGATCAAGACGTTTTCCCTGCTGCCGGGCGAGAAGAGCAAGATCAGCATCCGCTCCTACGCCCAGAGCGAGACGACCATGAAGAGCGCGGCGACGATCCTCGACTCCGTGACGGACGACATCTCCGAGGAGTTCGAGCAGTCGATCGCGAAGGAGCAGGCGGATCAGAAAAACTACGAAGAGAGCAACGAATATAAGGTAGCGGCCGAAGCTGGAGCCAGCTGGGGCTGGGGCAGCGCCAAGGTGAGCGCCAGCATGAGCGGCGGCACCAACGCGGCGCGGGAGCAGTTCGCCAAGAACGTCTCCAACAACACGCAAAAGCACGTGGCCAAAGCTTCGGCTCGCCGCGACGTGCAGATCAACACGACTTACGAGGATAAGAGCACGACGAGCGAGGAGTCCACGATCGTCCGCGAGATCGAGAATATCAACGTCAGCCGCACGCTCAACTTCGTTTTCCGCCAGATGAACCAGGAGTTCATCACGCTGCTTCATCTCGTGGACGTGCGCATCGGTTACTTCACGATCGACACGGTCAACGGCAAGGAGGAGAAGGTGTACCGCGAAGTCACGCTGCCGCAGCTTGACGCGCTGCTCGAAGAGATGATCGTGCCGGACAAACGCACGGAGGTACGCAACGCCATCATTTATCAGCTTGCCAATATTTTCGACTACCAGGATAAGCACCATCGGTTCGTGGAGGAGCAGCCGTTCAAGGACGAGGACGGCAACGTCATCCCGTCGTCGAACTACCTGCGCGTCAAAAAGGACTATACGTCGGTCTACCTCGACGACTCGACGGGAACTTCGATCTCGGTACCGGGCATCATCCTGGCCGCCAACCGCCACGTGCTGCGGACGGACGGCATCGTCGTCGAAGCGCTGCTCGGTCAAGGCGAAGCGCTCGACAGCTACTCCCGCAACCTGCAGACCGAGTCGGTCCGCGAGAAGGAACTGCGCAACTCGCTGCTCGAAGCCGAGGTCGAGATGAAGCGGCTGGCGGTCCAGATCCTCACCGACAAGGATCAGACTGCGGCGCAGATCTATGCCCTGCTCAATCCGGCCCCGGTCGTCCAGGAAGACAAGGATGACGCCGGCTCGGGCAGCTCCTCGCTCGTGGCCGCCGGCTCCAGGTAAGGCGGGTCCGCGATGGGAGACGCACTCAAGATCAAGCGCAACGAGGAAAAAGTGCTGGAGGAGAAGTCGCTCCTCCGCACGGCGAAGGCCGTCTACGACAAGAAAAAGCTGCAATACGCCATGCAGGGCGCAATGTCCCTGCTCAAGAAGCTCGCCAAGTTGGCAGGCGGCGGTCCTTATACGAATCACTTTTTCCGGTACCATAAAGCGCACGTTCAGTACCTCGCCCAAGTGCTGTACGCTGTCGAGAAGCTGGAGCCGATCGAGCAGGAGATCGAGGGCATTCGCGTAAATATCGACGGTTTTCTGCGGGAGACCGGCGAGCTGATCGACGCGGCGTCGACGTTTCCGCCGGATCCGCTCTCCGAGCTGCGCAATCCGATCGTCATCCTCGAGATCGCGGCCGATCCCGCAGCTTCGGCGCTGTACGACGGGCTGCTCGATAACTATCAGCAGGCCGCGGAGCTGGCCTTGGCCGGGCTGTCCGATGCAGCCGCCTTCGGCAGGGCGATGGAGCAGGATACGCGGCAGCAGGCGCAGGCGATCCTCGACAAGCTGAACGCCATGAAGCCCGAGACGCCGGCGCAGCAAGTATTCATCGGGGCCGCGAAGAAGCGGGTCGAGTTCATCCAGTTCGATCTGATGACCAAGGTGCAGGACACGCGGGCGCGGGCGGAATCGTCCGCAAAAGTCATCGACGCGCTGCTCGCGGACGTGCGCCAGATCGACCGGATCGGCAGGCGGTAGAAGCAGAAGTCGGCATAATCGATTTTCAAAGAGACCCCGCGGGGTCTCTTTTGCGTATGGGCAGCCGTTGACGAGCGGCCGGCATGTCTAAAATTTCAAAGCGAATAACAGAAAGGCATTTTTCCCATAATAATCGGGCGACAAGGCGGGTTGAAGGCGCGCCGCAGAACGGTTCAGGGCGGTGGGATGATGGAGGACAAGCAAATACCCGTTCAAACGTCCGCTGCAAGCAATGTGCTTTTCATACGGCAGTTATTCGATCAAAATGAATACTTGGTCGTACGGGATATAAGCGGCACGGATAACGAACGTGCGATTCTTGTATATATAAACGTGCTCATCGATGAAAAAGCCTTAAACGAATTCATAATCCGCAAGATCAGCGAGGATCAAAGCCGGCTCGATCAGGCATCGGGCGGCACGATCCTGGACTCTTTGCATACGGTAGGAAGCGTTGCGTCCATACCGCTGATCGGAGACGCAGCGGCATTCATCGCCGACGCCGGGATCCTCCTGTTTGTCGACAATCATTCGTCCGCATACGGAATCAAGCTTCCCGGATACGAGACCCGCGCGATCGAAGAGCCGAAGATCGAGGTCAATGTCAGAGGTCCGCGCGAGAGCTTTATCGAAGATCTGCATACCAATCTAAGCTTGATATTCAGAAAGTTAAAAACGCCGGATTTGAAGACGATCAGCTATCTCGTGGGAACCGAAAGCCAAACGCGCGTCACGTTGCTTTATCTCGAGAAAAAAATCGACCCCGACGTTCTAAACGAACTGAAAAGCAGGATGGATAAAATTCGACTCGACATCCTGATCGCGAACACCCAAATCGAAGAATGGATACAAGACAACACATGGTCGCCTTTTCCCCAAGTGTTGAACACGGAGCGTCCCGATCGCGTCGTCACGGCCTTGAATCGAGGCAAAGCGGCGATCATCTCGGACGGAACGCCGATCGCGCTGATCGTGCCGACCACCTTTTTCGAGATGATGCACCCCAGCGAAGATCTCTACGAACGGTTTTATTTCGCTAACTTTCTCCGTGTCCTCCGGCTGATTACTTTATTTATCTCGTTATTCGGTCCCGCCTTGTATATTGCGGTGACGACTTTCCATTTGGAAATGATTCCGACGCCGCTCATGATGGCTTTCCTCTCCTCCAAGGCGGGCGTTCCTTTTCCGACCTTTGTCGAAGCGATCCTGATGGAAGTCTCGTTCGAAATTCTGCGGGAAGCCAGTTTGCGACTGCCGAGGGCCGTCGGTCAGTCCGTCAGCATCGTCGGCGCCTTGGTCATCGGGGAAGCCGCCGTTCAATCGGGGATCGTGTCGCGTCCGATGGTCATCGTCGTCGCGACGACGGGCATCGCTTCTTTTACGATCCCTGCCTTCAGCACCGCGTTATCGTTTAGAATGCTTCGGTTTCCGTTCATGCTGCTCGCGGCTTATATCGGCGTATTGGGCATTTCGCTGGGTTTCCTCGCGCTTCTTTTTCATCTATGCTCCCTTCGGTCATGCGGCGTGCCCTTTTTGAACCCGGTTAGCGGCAAAGGGTGGAGAGCGACGCTTCAACAATTCATCCTGCCTCCTGCTAAGTACCGAATCCGGAATAAGGGGGGTTCTTAGCCTGGAGCCCTGCAAAAGAAAACGAGCGGGTTTCAAACGCATGCTGCTGCTATGCCTGCTTCTTCCGCTCGCCGCAAGCTGCTCGCCGGACGTTACGGAGATCAGCGATCTGACGCTGATCATGGCCGTGGGCATCGATTACGACGAAAAGACGAACCGTTACACGCTGTCCACCTATAACGTCATGCCGACATCCCAAAGCACGGAGAGATCGGCCAAGCTCACGGGATGGGTCGTCAGCGCCAGCGGCAGCTCCCTCCTGGAGACCGCCAGAAATCTCCGAGGGCTCGTCGGAAACCGAATGATATGGCAGCATAATAAATTCGCCCTGATCGGAGAGGAAGCCGCCCGGCATTCCTTCTACGGCATCATGGATTTCCTGATGCGCAATCGTCAGGTCCGTCTATCGAGCTACTTGATCGTGAGCGAAGGCAAGGCTTCCGACAAGCTGAACGTCAGGAGCGCCAGCGGAGACCTGTTGTCCAACGATTTGCTGGGCAAGGTCCGCAATGAAAAAGAATGGGGAAAAAGCATCATGCTGAGCATTCAAGAAGTCGCGAACTGGCAGCCTGATCCCTACAGAGGGTTCGTTACCGGAAAGGTCGGCATTGCCAGCCTGCCCGCCGATGCGAAAGACGAGCTGAGCTTAGGAGGAGGGGCGGTTTTCGATAAAGGAAAATTCAAGCAGTGGATAAAGGGCGACGACGTGCTAGTCGTTCAACTGCTGTCCCACAAGAACAGATGGAGAAACATGGAGTTCGTCGTCTCCGTCGGCGAAGAAGCCGATCGCGCAACCTTATTTTTTAAGGAAGTCGGGCAATCCATCCATACCGGATTTAGAAACGGCAGACCTTGCGTCGACATCGCATTAAGCTTCACGGCGACGATGGGGGAGATCGACCGATCTTTGCCGCTCGACAACCCTGCAGAAATCGGCAAGCTCGAACAGTCGGCGTCGAGAGAGCTGGAACGCAGGATCGACAAAAGCTTGGCTTATTTTCAGCATGACGTGCGTACGGACGTACTCGGCTTCTCCGAGTTGTTCGCGCAGCGGCATCCCAAGCATTGGGCCGCCGCGAAGGCGAATTGGGAGGATATTTATCCGACGATGCCGGTCAACGTTCATGCGGACGTGAAGATCGACAGACTGGGCATGATCCAATACTCGAAGGGGCAGTCCGATGGTGAATAACGCGGTGTGCGCGATTGCGATCGGGTACGGGATTGGCGCCTGCATCGCGTTGCAAAGACGCGGGTCCGGGCGAGAAGGGGCGGCGGTGCTCTTATTGTGCGTCGTCGTCGCGGCGTACTGCGCCCCGGTCATCGGAAAATCGATGCCCACGGTGGAGTCCGCGTACAAACGGATCTACGGCCCGATCTCTAGCTACATGCTCGAGAAATTGGGAATCAGGTAGGAGGAACGAGGCGAGCAAATGCAGGAGAAGGTTTCCCCCGGCGCGTGGATCTGCCTGATATTCAGTTTTATTTCGGGCTTCTCGACCCTGTTTCTTCAGGAGGCGAAGCTGCTCGAGCAGGACGTGTGGCTGTCGTATCTATGCGGAATCGCCATGTCGTTCGGCGTCTTGGCCGTCCTGTATTTGGCGCAGCGGAATTATCCGGGCTTGTCGATGACCGAAGTGTTCGATCGATTGCTGGGCAAGCAAATTGCGAAGATATGTCTTTGTCTGTACCTGGTGTATATTCTGGAAATCCAGGGCGCGGCTTTTCAAGCGTTGACTTTGTTTTACCGAACGGTCGTGCTTCCGAACACCTCATCCGGCCAGATTATTCTGCTCATCGCGTTGACGACCGCCTATGCATCCAGCCTCGGTCTCGGCGCGATCGTCCGGACGGTTCAAGTGCTGCTGTGTTTCTTCCTGTTTTTCATGCTCGTCATCGTCGTCTTTATTTATAAAAACGTCACGATCAATCCGTTCTTGCCGCTTTTTCAGCATCGGGCGCCGGAAATCGCCTTCGGCGGTTTACTTTCCTTGTACTTTCCCTTCGGCAAGTCGATCGTTTTTTGCTTTTTGTTCTCCCGCGTGACGAATCGCAAGAAGTTGTTGCCGAGCACGCTGATCGCGCTGTCGCTCTCGGGCCTCTATTTGTTCGCGGCGACTTATTTATCCTTCGGCTCCCTGGGAATGAATCTCGTTCAGAGCGTCACCTTTCCGTTTTTTTCGGCCATACAGCTTGTCAGGTTCGGCGAATATCTGGAGCGGATCGAGATCATGATCATCGGGATTTGGACCGTGTTCACGTTGTTCGAGATCATCGTCCTTCAATTCGTATTCATGCAGGTGTTCGAACATATCTTCGCCCTGAAGCACGTTCGCGCCTTGGCGCTGCCTGTGGGCCTTTTGTTTTTCGCGATGTCGCACAGAAGCTTCGTACATCAGGCCGATCTTTCCTTCTATAATTTCCGGATCGGTCCTTTTTCGACGTTGCTTCCTACGGTAGTCATACCTCTGCTGCTCTTGCTTATCTCGCTTCTAAAAAGGGGGAACCGCAGCGGAGAAGGAGGGCCTCTCCTTGCGAGTTCGGACGATGCGCGGCGGCCTCGAAGCTGACGCTTGCGTCTCGTTACCTTTCTCGTTCCTAACGGGCCACGCGCGTCTACGGTTAAATCTCACTTCTCTTGGCGACACTGAAGCTAGAATGATAGCGATAGAAGGAGTGAGGCGCATGAGACAAATCCTGCTGATCACGGACGGCTGCTCGAATGTCGGGGACAGCCCGGCCATCGCGGCGTCCATCGCGCAAGCGGAAGGCATCTCCGTCAATGTCGTCGGCATCGTGGACGAGGGAGGCATCGGCGAGCAGGGGGCGCTCGAGATCGCGGAGATCGCGCGGGCGGGCGGCGGCATGAGCCGGATCGTATCGCCGGCGCTGCTGTCCCGCACGGTGCAGATGATGACGCGGCAGACGGTGCAAGGGACGATTCGCGGCGAGGTCAATAGGGAGCTTCGGCAAATCTTCGGCGTCGATTCCGCGGCGGAGCTGCCGCCGGACAAGCGGGCGGAGATCGTGCGCGTCATGGAAGACTTGGGCGAAACGGCGGAGCTGCGCGTGGCGCTGCTGATCGACGCCAGCGCGAGCATGAAGCCGAAGATGAGAGCCGTCGAGGAAGCCGTGCGGGACCTGGCGCTTAGCCTGCAGGCGAGGCGCGGCGAGAGCGCGGTCGCGGTCTTCCACTTCCCTGGCGATCGCTCGCACGAAGCCTGTCTGATGGACCTGGACTGGACGGATCGCGCCGACCGCATCGGCCAGATTTTCGGACGCATCAGCATGAAGGGAACGACGCCGACGGGCCCCGCGCTTTTGCGCGTGGTGGAGTTTTTCCGGGAAACTTGTGGTAAACTGGAAACAGAACCGCAGCAAACCGCGCCTGAGAGGCGCGACGATACGGACGGGATGCGGAGTGACTACGTCGTCTGACGCGCGCGTGCCGGCCGGAACGGTACTGCGCGGGAAGTGGAACGGACGTTCATACCGGCTGGAGCGCATGCTCGGGATCGGGGCGAACGGGCAAGTCTATATGGCGGTTAGCGGGCTGCGGACCTACGCGCTGAAGATCGGCATGCAGCTCGAAGACCTTCAAGCCGAAGCGAACGTGCTCGCCTCGCTGGACCAGCGGGAGCGGAAGCGTCCGCCTTTTCTGCTGGACGTGGACGACGCGGAGTGGCAGGGCCGGCTCCTGCCGTTTTACGTCATGCAATACGTGCCGGGCGTGCCGGTGAAGACGTACTTGGCCGAGCACGGCGGCGCCTGGTACGGCGTCGTCGGTTATCGTCTGCTGAACCGGCTCGCGGAGCTGCACGCGGCGGGCTGGGCGTTCGGCGACGTCAAAAGCGACAATATCCTCGTCACCGATTACGGGCGCGTCTCGCTCGTCGATTACGGGGGCATGACGGCGATGGGGCGTTCGGTACGCCAGTTCACGGAAGTATACGACCGCGGTTATTGGTCGG
Source organism: Cohnella sp. OV330 (assembly GCF_900112065.1). GTDB lineage: Bacteria > Bacillota > Bacilli > Paenibacillales > Paenibacillaceae > Cohnella. Next base: position 28,688 of record NZ_FOKE01000017.1, on the reverse strand, counting down.
CCGGCAGCCGGACGGCGGATCCGTCGTACGACGTATTTTCCGTGGCCGTGCTATGGATACACGCGCTTGACGGCAAGCGCCTGCTGCATATGACCAAGATGCTGCTGCCGCAGAATCGGCATCCGCGCGAGCTGATGGCGCTGGTCCGCAGCCATGCCGAGCTGAAGAAGATGGAGAGCTGGATGGAGCTGGCCCTCTACGGCAAGTTCAAGGACGCCCGGGAGGCGTCCGATTATTGGCGCGATCGGATGCGCGCCGCCGCGGAAGAAGCCGTCCATCTGAGCCGGGGCAAGGTGCCTGGATGGATGGCGGGCTTGTTCGCCGCCTCTCTCTTGCTGTGCGTATCCGCCGCCGCTTTCTGGCTGCTTCAATAGAACGGGAATTGGGGGAAGTACGAGTGGAGGCGCAAGACGATTTGGCCGTCCGGATCGCGAGGTCGCTGAGGGATACGTTCGGCATCGGTCCCGGCGCGCGCATCGTCGCCGGCGTCTCCGGCGGACCGGACTCGATGGCGATGCTCCATTTGCTGCAGGCCTCGGCCGTCCGGGACGGCTCGCTCGTCATCGCGGCGCACGTCAACCATGGGTTCCGCGGGACGGAGTCCGATGCCGAAGCGGCGCTCGTGCGCGAGACCGCCGCTGCCTGGGGGATTCCGTTCGAGCTGGCCGAGATCGATATGCCCGCGTACATCGAAGCGACGGGCCTGAATTCGCAGGCCGCCTCCCGGGAGCGGAGATACGCGTTCCTGCGCGACGTCGCGCGGCGCCACGGCGCCAAGACGATCGCGATCGCCCATCATGCGGACGATCAGGCGGAGACGGTGCTCATGCGGATGCTGCGCGGGAGCGGCGTGACCGGACTGGCAGGCATTCCCATGCGGCGTGCCGAGGAAGAGTTGGAACTCATTCGCCCCCTGCTGCGTATAACCAAAGGCGAGCTGCTCGCATACAACGAGCGGCACGGCGTGCCGTTCGCGACGGACAGCAGCAATGCCAAGACGCATTATGTCCGGAATGCGATTCGGCTCGAAGCGCTTCCCTATCTCGAACGGTACAATCCGGACCTGCGCGCCGGGTTGGTCCGCCTAGCCGAGCTCGCCTCGGCTGACGACGAATATATGGAAGCCGAAGCCCGTCGCGCGCTGGCCGCGGGGGCCACGCGCTCGGGCGGGGGATGGCGGCTCGACGTGCGTCTCGTTCGGGGGTTTCACCTTGCTTTACAACGCAGAATGATTAAACTAATATTAAATGGTCTTGCAGGACCGCATGCCCAGGCTCGATTCGAGCAGGTGGAAGAGATCGTGGCGATACTGACCGCAGCGCGGCCGGAAGTCGCCCGCGTCGACATCGGGGGCGGACTTGTGCTGCTTCGGGAGTATGGCTATGCGTACATAGGACCTGCGCCGGACGCGCAAGCCGGCTATGCCTATACCGTCGCGGAGCTCCCCGCGCGTTCCGAACGGCTCGAGGTGGCGGTGCCGGAGTGCGGCCTTGTATTCCGGTTCAGCCGGGAGGCCGGGATCTGCGACCCTTCGCCGGGCTCCCGTTGGGAGGCCTTTTTTGACGAGGCGGAGCTTGCGCTGCCGCTCGCGGTGCGCAGCCGGATGCCGGGAGACCGGATGGAGCCATTGGGACTAAACGGCTCCAAGAAGGTGCAAGATATACTCGTCGACGCGAAGGTCCCTCGCAGCCTGCGTCACCTGAAGCCGCTGCTTGTCGACGGCGACGGCCGTATCCTCTGGATACCGGGCCTCAGGCGTTCGCGCCACGCCGTGCCGAAGCCGCACTCGGCGGCGGGAGCGGTCATCCGCGTGACATGTTCGGAGTCAAGCCATCATACCGTTTAATATCGGCCCGGGAGGTCCCAGCATTGCAGAATGACATTCAAGAAGTACTCTACTCGGAAGAGCAGATCCAATCGAAGGTACAGGAATTGGGAGCCGCCGTCAGCCGCGATTACGAGGGGCGCAACCCGCTGGTAATCTGCGTGTTGAAGGGCGCCTTTATTTTTATGGCCGATCTGTCCAAGAACATCACGATCCCGATCGAGCTGGACTTCATGGCCGTATCGAGCTACGGCAACTCGACCCGCTCCAGCGGCGAAGTCCGCATCGTCAAGGATCTGGACAATTCGGTCGAGGGACGCGATATCCTGATCGTCGAGGACATCATCGACAGCGGCCTCACGCTCAGCTATCTCATCGACGTGCTCGAGCGCCGCAACGCGAAGTCCGTCCGGGTCGTCGCGCTCTTCGACAAGCCGGGCCGCCGCACCGTCGACTTGAACGCCGATTATACGGGCTTCAGCATTCCCGATGCTTTTGTCGTCGGTTACGGTCTCGACTACGCGGAGCACTACCGCAACCTGCCCTACGTGGGCATTTTAAAAGAAGAAATTTACTCGAACCGCTGAGTGCTGCAGCCTTCCGATGGTTTTTCCGCGCAGCCGCGCGTTTTATTGAGATACCAAGACAGGCTATGGTAAAATGATGAAAGCGTGTCGGGAGGAGGTCAGGGATGAATCGGTTTATCCGGAATACGGGATTTTATTTGCTTATATTTTTGGTGACCGTCGGCATCGTCCAGTTCTTCATCGGCAAGAATACGACGACCGAGCCGCTCACCTACAATCAGCTCATGACTGCGATCCAGTCGAAGACCATTCAGGACCTCGAGATGCAGGTCAACCGCGGCACCTATCTGCTGACCGGCCACTTCAAGGAAGGGCAGACGCCCGAAGGTCACAAGGGCGATGCATTCTCGACTCGGATTCAGACCGAGCGCGACGCCAACGCGATCAACGACGCAGCGGTAGCGCAGGGCTTCGAACTTAAGAACAAGGCGATGCAGGGCGAGAGCTTCTGGCTGACGTTCCTCACCTCCATCATACCGTTCGTCATTATGTTCATCCTGTTCTTCTTCCTGATCAATCAGGCGCAGGGCGGCGGCGGCAAGGTGATGAACTTCGGCAAGAGCAAGGCCCGTCTCTATAATGAAGAGAAAAAGCGCGTGACGTTCGAGGACGTAGCGGGCGCGGACGAAGAGAAGCAGGAGCTCGTCGAGGTCGTCGAATTCCTGAAGGATCCCCGCAAGTTCGCCGCGCTCGGCGCGCGCATTCCGAAGGGCGTATTGCTCGTGGGCCCTCCGGGTACCGGTAAGACGTTGCTGGCTCGCGCCGTAGCAGGCGAAGCCGGCGTGCCGTTCTTCAGCATCTCCGGTTCGGACTTCGTCGAGATGTTCGTCGGCGTCGGCGCATCCCGCGTCCGCGACCTGTTCGAAAACGCGAAGAAGAACGCGCCTTGTATCATCTTCATCGACGAGATCGACGCCGTCGGCCGTCAGCGTGGCGCAGGCCTCGGCGGCGGACACGACGAACGCGAACAAACGCTCAACCAATTGCTTGTCGAGATGGACGGCTTCGGCGCGAACGAAGGCATCATCATCGTCGCCGCGACCAACCGTCCCGACATTCTCGACCCCGCGCTGCTTCGCCCGGGCCGCTTCGACCGCCAGATCACGGTCGACCGTCCGGACGTTAAGGGTCGCGAGGCCGTACTTAAGGTTCACGCGCGCAACAAGCCGCTGAACAAGGACGTCAAGCTGAACACGATCGCCAAGCGGACGACCGGCTTCACCGGCGCCGACCTGGAGAACCTGCTCAACGAAGCGGCGCTCCTCGCGGCGCGCAAGAACAAGAAGGACATCGCGATGCAAGAGGTCGACGAAGCGATCGACCGCGTCATCGTCGGTACCGAGAAGAAGAGCCGTGTCATCAGCGATCGCGAGAAGCGCATCGTCGCTTATCACGAATCTGGCCACACGATCGTCGGCTTCTTCCTGGAGCATGCCGATATGGTGCACAAGGTGACGATCATTCCGCGCGGACGCGCGGGCGGCTACGTCATCATGCTGCCGAAGGAAGACCGCATGCTGGTCACGAAGCAAGAGCTGCTGGATAAGGTCACGGGCCTGCTGGCCGGCCGCGTCGCCGAAGAGCTGTTCATCGGCGAGATCGGCACGGGTGCTTACAGCGACTTCAAGCAAGCGACGGGCATCGTGCGCAGCATGATCATGGAATACGGCATGAGCGACAAGCTCGGGCCGATGCAGTTCGGCGCGACCCAAGGTCAAGTGTTCCTCGGCCGCGATATCGGTCACGAGCAGAACTACTCGGATGCGATCGCGTACGAGATCGACCAAGAGATGCAGACGATCATTCAGACTTGCTACGATCGCGCCAAGAAGCTGCTCACCGAGAAGAGCGCCGAAGTGCACCTGCTCGCCAATACGCTGCTCTCGCAAGAGACGCTCGAATTGGAGCAGATCAAAGCGCTCATCGAGAAGGGCGACATCAACGCCGCGAACGATGGCGACGGCGGCGATTCCGGCAGCGAGCCGACCGGCGTTGAGCCGACGATCGACACGCTCGGCGGCAACGTCCGCGTCCGCATCACCCCGCGCGACGAAGAGACGAATGCCAATCAGACCCCTCCGAATCCGGATCAACGGAACGACGAGGATAACGAGCCGAAGTAACTTTCATACAAACAAACCCGCGATTCCGCTGCTCGGTGCAGCTGGATCGCGGGTTTTTGTTTTGTTCGAGCAAGCGGAGGGCCTTCGGGGATCACCTTGCCGAGCATGATTTGGCTAGACAGGCATGGTCAGCGAGATAAAACGCACTACGCCGCTCTCGAAAAGCAGGTGAAAACGAAGGTTATCGCCGATTCGGTAACTCCATTGCGTCTTCGTGCGGGCGTTTGGCGGGCCGAGTTTGGCGATAACCTCAGCTTGCGTCAGTCCGACTTTAATTCCGTCTGACGTAGTATAGGCTTCTCCGCCATTCGTAAAAAAGATCGTGCCGGACAATTTGATTACATCCGGATATGCGTTTTCGCGACCGGGCAGCGTTAAGGATTGAATTAATCCTTTGGCTCCAAGGACACCATCGAAGAAAAGCGTGCCGGAGGATAGCGGGAGAAACTTCTTTTCCCAACCGAGGTAGTCGAGGCCGTCGATGTTGAACCGGCTCCGCTCGTAGGTCGTTTCCGTGATTTGATCTTTTTCCACGATCTTTTGTTCGTTTCTTGCTTGCTCGCTAAGTCTGTCGAACCCCGCCCATTCGCCGTTCGGATTGATGTAACTTTGCATCAGCATCCAGACTTGATCGTCGGCCAACACAAGGGTATTGGAAAAGCCGTACGTATTGCTGCTCGGATCATAGCCCATTTCATATGAGCCTCCAGCGGTTTCGAATGTCATGGTATACGCATTTGGCACCCAGGAATGCTCCGGACCCGGGATGATCGACGCGGCGGCCATATCCAAAGCGTTCAGGTTTTGCAAAATAACGTATAACCGATCGCTCGACACCTCGAAAGGCTGCATTCGATGGTGGTCGTCCTCTAGCCGAATGCCGACCACTTCCTCTGTCTTGAACGGCAGCTGCTCGCCGAGCAAGCCGGTAAGGCGCTCAATCCTGATGGGTTTGGGGGGAGCCGTCGGTGCGGAGGTTGCCGAAGCGGAAGGCGTTGACGTGATCGCCGAACCTCGCTGCCCAATCAGATCATCCCCCATGTAACTTAAAAAAAGGGCTCCTGCAAACACGGCGGCAGCAACGCCGGTAAACGCTGCGCGAAAGCCTCGGAGGCTTCGATATGAACGCGAATGCGAATGCTTTAACGACATCTTGTCGCCGTGCGCCATCCGTTCGATTGCGGACATATGCTCCTCCGTAAAGCCTGGCGTACGAGATGCGTCCACCTTTAACTTGTCATACCACGAAGGAAGGCTGTCTTCATTCAAATCTACACGTCTCCTCTCTAAGCCTGATCATACGTTGTCTGGCACGTGACAGCCTGGACTTGACGGTGCCCTCCGACAGGTCGAGGATCAGCGCTATCTCCCTAACCGTCAGTTCGTACCTTGCCTGCAGCACGAGCGCTTCGCGCAGTTTAAGAGGAAGCTGCATGACGTCTTCCCAAATCTCGTTGGATAATGAACGCCGCAGCGCTTCGGATTCGGCGGATGGACCGGCATCATGCGCTCTGTCGTCTATGCGATCCATCAGCGTGACGCGGCGCAGAAAGGCCGAACGCAGACGATTGATCGCCGTATTTCGCGCGATCGACAGCAGCCACGTGCGAACGGAGGAAGCGCCTCGGAACGTATCGATCTTTCGGTAGGCGGCAAGGAATACGTCCTGGGATATATCGTCCGCGAGATCTCTGCGTTTGGTGAGGACAAAGGCCAGGTTCCACACCTCGGATCCGTATTGCAGCATCAATTCGCGAAGCCCGTCCGCATCTATATTTTCAGTGTAGGACCAGTGGGTTTCTTCCAAGCGCGCAACACCTCCACCGATTAGACACCGCAAAAGCGCAGGAGGTTCCGTTTTATACAAAAAAAGGAATCGGAGCGCTCGCGCGCCTCCCGATTCCATATATCGCGCTTACTACAACTCCGTCTTAAACCTCGCTACATCCTCCTTCAGCTCGGAGACCAGCTCGACGAGGCGCGCTGCGTGCTCGGACACTTCTGCCGCAGCAGACGCTTGCGCTTGAACCGAGGAGGCGATCTCCTGCGAGGAGGCTGCCGTCTCCTCGGAGACGGACAGGATCGTATCGATAGAAGAGACGACGACGCCTTTTTGCGAATCGATGTCGGCGATCGTGGAGCGCTCATGGGCAACGTGCGCGAGCATCCGGGCGATTGAAGTTTGGATTTGCTTCATCGCGCGACTAACGTGCGACACTGCGTCCTTCTGAATGCCGTTAACTTCGTTGGTGCGATTCATGATCTCCGCGAGGCTGCCGGTCTGCTCCAGAACGCCGGCGATCGTCAGCTCGATCTGCTTCGCAGAGTGCCGGGCTTGCTGCGCGAGCCGTCTGACCTCGTCCGCGACGACCGCGAAGCCACGGCCATGCGCGCCCGCTCTTGCGGCTTCGATCGCGGCGTTCACGGCCAGGACATTCGTCTGCTCGGCAATATCTGAGATCGCCCGGGTGACGGAGGAGATCGATTGCGATTGCGCGCACAGATCGTCGACCATGCCGGCGACCCGGCCGAAGGCTTGCTCGAGCTCCTCGAATGAAGCTTCCAAATGCGCGACGCGAGCGTCCCCGTCCCGAACCTGAACCTCGGATGTCGCAAGCTCGCGTTCGATATCGGCGGATTGAACCTTTAGCGTGCCGATTTCACGAGTTAGAAAACGTACGGCTTCGGAGCTTTTCTCCAGCTCCAGCGTCGTGCCCGCCGCGCCTGCCGCGATCTCCTCGGTCGAACGGGCGGCTTCCCGGCTGGTTCTGCCGTTTTCCCCCGATATGAGCATAACGCCGTGCGCCGTCTCTTCGACGGAGGACACGCCGACATTCACTTTCCCGATCAGCGATCGGACGCGATGCAGCATTTCGTTGTAGCTCGCCGCCAAGTCGCCGAGCTCGTCGTTTGCCGCATAGTCGAACTGCGCGACCAGATCCCCGTCCGACGTCTTGGCGATCGTTTTGCGAAGGGCATTAATCGTACGCAGCAGCCGAGTCGCAATATAGAGGGCGGCCAGGGCGCCGATGACGAGGCCGATGACAAGGGCGACCGCGCTAATCCGTAAAAAACCTTGCAAACTCCGGTCAAGCGCGCTTCGTTCGGTGAAAGAGACGACGTTCCAGTTCATCGAGTAAACGTAAGAGACAGTGCCGGTATACCGTACGCCCTTCCATTTGAACGCGATATCCTCCCGTTTGCCGGCGGCTACATCCTCGACCCATGCGAACGTTTTTTTCATATCGCCTACATCCTCGAGCGCGTCGTCCGCGCCTTCCGTCCGCCCGCTCGCGTTCGGATCGATATTTTTTCCTTCCATCCCCTTCATGAAGGAGGTGACGACGAGGCCGCGGTCATCGAAAAGGATCAGCTTGTTTTTGCCGAACGACTCGTTCGACTCCCGCAGCGCGCCGATTCCCGCGAGACTGATATCGTAGCCCACTGCGCCGTAAAGCTTCGAATCCTTCATGACAGGCGTGACGGCGGTGACGGTCATTTTGCCGGTGGCTGCGTCCAGGTGGACGCTCGTCCATGCGGTCGATTTCTCTTGTGCGGCTAGCCGGTATATTGAAGATTGCCGATCGTCAGCCGGGGGATTCATGCTCGTAGACCCCATTGTATGCCCGTCGGAGGCGGGGATGAAGAAGACGCTTTGCAGAGCCTGATCCTTGGCCTGCGTCTCCCGGAGCAGCTGCGCAATCGGTTCGTCGGGACGACCCGCGCTCGCGGCCAGCGTTCCGATTGACATGGAGGCTGCTCGAGCGATTTTTCGTATTGCTCGGTCAGCATCCGCATTTCGCGCGTCGCGCTCTCGACCTGTACCGCATTGGCATCGGCAAAGGAACGTTGAAGCGAGCTCCTCACCGTAGCGAATAGCATCAGCGTGCTTGCGGTCAGCGAGAGAAATACGGCAATGGAAATGAGGAGCATCCATTTCGTACGCAGCGAACGTCTGCGGGGGTCCTTCCGGTGCAGCGGAGCGAGGGATGCGGGAGAGGAGGTCAATGTAGAACGCCTGCCTTATTGGGAAATGTTTGAAGTCACTCCTCATTCTAATAGACGGCGCCGATCAATGAATGCGGTTTCATGACGACTAATTTGCGATGCGCTGGAATTTATTGCGGTCGCCTTCTGGAATGCGCGGAGGAACGCATGTTCCCGAATGTTTCCGAGCCTCTGGAAAGCCGATAAATACACGTAAAACTTCTTGCGGAAATCTGTGAACATTCATTGACAGTGCCCCCCGGCAAGTGTAAATTTATTGTTGACTCACCGACGTCGGTTGCGATTTTGGCAACCCGTTTTTGTTAAGCGGCCTAATTTGTGCTTATTTTCACAATTAATCATATCCAGGCGTCAACGCCGCAGGAGGAGACTCACCATGGAAGCTTTAGCCCTTGAACGCAAAGCGGAGCAGAACCGCGAGCTGCGCGAGCGCCTGGCGCAGCTGAAGAAGGAACGCAATGCCATCATTCTGGCTCACTATTACCAGCGCGACGAGATTCAAGAGGTGGCCGACTTCCGCGGAGACTCGTTCCTGCTCGCCCAGAAGGCCGCGCAGACGGACGCGGACGTCATCGTGTTTTGCGGCGTTCACTTCATGGGCGAGAGCGCCAAGATCCTCGCGCCGCACAAGACCGTGCTCGTCCCCGACGAGCGCGCGGGCTGCCCGATGGCGGACATGGTCAATCCGATCGGCCTGCGGGAGCTGAAGGCGAAGCATCCCAATGCCAAGGTCGTGACCTATATCAACTCGTCCGCCGACGTGAAGGCCGAGACCGATATCTGCTGTACGTCGGCGAACGCGGTCAAGGTCGTCAATTCCGTCGAAGGCGACGAGGTCATCTGGTGCCCGGACAAGAACCTGGGCCACTACGTGCAGCAGCACACGGACAAGAAGATGATCATCTGGGAAGGCTACTGCAACACGCACGACATGCTGACCGTCAAAGACGTGTACGAGATGCGCGCGAAGTATCCGAACGCGCAGTTCGTCGTGCATCCGGAATGCCGGCCCGAGGTCGTCGAGCTGGCCGACTTCGTCGGCAGCACGACCGGCATCCTGAAGTATTGCCGCGAATCGAGCCACAAGGAGTTCATCGTCGGCACCGAGGACGGCACGGGGTACCAGCTGCGGGTGGACAGCCCGGACAAGACGTTCCATTTCGCGAGCAAATTCCTCGTCTGCCCGAACATGAAGGTCAACAACCTGAAGAAGGTCGTCAAGGCGCTCGAAACGATGCAGCCGCAGATCCACGTGCCGCAAGACGTCGCCGACAAGGCGCGCCTGTCGCTTGAGCGCATGCTGCTCGTCAAGTAACCGAGAGACCAATAACTTCAGGCGGGGAGTCGCAGAGGGCCATGATACCACGTTATATCGTCGATTTCGATCCGGCGGCGCTTGAGACCGTACAGACGGATATGATCATTATCGGAGCCGGGATCGCGGGCCTGTTCACGGCGCTTCAAGCGGCCAAAGACCGCCGCGTGCTTATGATCACGAAGAAGTCGCTGTTCGACAGCAACACGCGCTACGCGCAGGGCGGCATCGCGGCCGTCATCTCGGAGGACGATTCGCCGGAGTTCCACCGCCAGGATACGTTGATCGCAGGCGCGGGACTTTGCGATCCCGAGGCCGTGGACGTGCTCGTGCACGAGGGACCGGACGGCGTGCAGGCGCTGATCCAGTACGGCACGCACTTCGACGAGGAGGACGGACACCTCGCCCTGACCAAGGAAGGCGCGCACAGCCAGCGGCGCATTCTCCACGCCAACGGCGACGCCACGGGCTACGAGATCGTACGCGCGCTGGCGGAGAAAGTGCAGAGCGTGCCGAACATCGAGGTGTGGGACGACCGCTTCGTGCTCGACCTTCTCACGGAGGAGGGCGAGTGCGTCGGCGCGCTCGTACAGAAGCCGGACGGCTCGCGCGTGATCGTGCGAGGCGCGGCGACCGTCCTCTGCTCCGGCGGCACCGGCCAGCTCTACCGCTATACGACGAATCCCGAGGTGGCGACGGGAGACGGCATCGCGATGGCCTACCGCGCCGGCGCGGTCATCCGCGATATGGAATTCAACCAGTTCCACCCGACTTCCCTATGCTACCCCGGCGCGCCGCGCTTCCTGATCTCGGAGGCCGTGCGAGGCGAGGGCGCCGTCCTTCGCAATATCCGCGGCGAGCGCTTCATGGACAAGTATCATCCGCAGCTCGAGCTGGCTCCGCGGGACATCGTCGCCAGGGCGATCTTGAGCGAGATGGAGCTGACCAAGTCGACTTACGTTTATATCGATATTACGCACGAGACGCCGGACTTGATCAAGCACCGGTTTCCGAATATTTACGAATTTTGCCTGAATTACGGCCTCGACATGACGACGGACTGGATTCCGGTGGCGCCGGCTGCCCATTATATGATGGGAGGCGTCCGCACGGACATGAACGGCGAATCGAGCATCCCCCGGCTGTTCGCCTGCGGCGAAGTATCGTCGACGGGCGTGCACGGCGCGAACCGGTTGGCGAGCAACTCGCTGTCCGAGGCGATCGTGTTCGGCCGCCGCATCGTGGAGCGGGTTCGCTCGCTCGAGCCGCTTGCGCGCGAAGCGCGTACCGGATATGCCTCCGAGCGGATCGGCGCGCCTGCGGGCAAGATGGCGGAACGCCGCCTGAAGCTTCAGAAGCTGATGGTGCGCTTCGCCGGTCTCAGGCGGGAGGCCCACGGCTTGACCAAGGGGCTCGAAGAACTGCGCCGCCAGGCACCGCTGTACCAGACGGAGATGACGACGCGCGAGGAGTTCGAATACGCGAACTTGCTCACCTGCGCGACGTTGATGATGGAGGCGGCCCTCATGCGCGAGGAGAGCCGCGGGGCGCACTACCGGGAGGACTTTCCGGATAAGGACGATCTGTTCTGGCGCAAGCATACGCTGATGCACAGGGAACGGGGCATCGGAGAGGAGTTCATAGGCGATGTTTGAATCGGAAAAAGACTGGGAGATCGCTGGACCCGCGGTCGACGCCGTCAAGGCGCAGCTGAGGGCCTGGCTTGCCGAGGATATCGGCAGCGGAGACGTCAGCACGATGTCGACGGTGCCGGCAGGTCACCGCTCGAAGGGCATTATCCACGCGAAGGAAGCGGGTGTGCTGGCGGGCATGCCGCTCATGCGCCTCGTATTTGGCGTGATCGATCCGTCGCTTGCGATTGAATCGCGGGCGCATGACGGCGATCGCGTCGAGCGCGGCGCCGTGCTCGCGGTCGTCGAGGGCGCCACGCACAGCATCCTGACCGGCGAGCGCCTCGCGCTGAACCTGCTGCAGCGGCTGTCCGGCATCGCCACCAAGACCCGCGTCTACGTGGACGCGGCCGAAGGCTATCCGGCGCAGATCGCCGATACGCGCAAGACGACGCCGGGCCACCGCACGCTGGAGAAGTATGCCGTCCGCATCGGGGGCGCAAGCAATCACCGCTTCGGCTTGTACGATGCGGTCATGATCAAGGATAATCATATTAAGGCGGCCGGCGGCATCTCCGAGGCCGTCGCGTCGGCGAAGTCGCGCATTCCGCACACGATGATGATCGAGGTAGAAGCCGAATCGCTGGCGCAAGCGATCGAGGCGGCCCGCGCCGGCGCGAACGTCGTCATGTTCGACAACATGTCGCCCGAGCAAATGAAGGCGGCCGCAGCCGAGCTGCGCGGCATCGCGCCCCATATCGTATTGGAAGCGTCCGGCGGCATTCGTCCGGAACGAGTGCGCGAGGTTGCGGCGTCCGGCGTAGACGTGATCAGCGTCGGCGCGCTTACCCACTCGTTCAACGCGCTGGACATCAGCCTGGACCTGAACGAAGCCAAGAAGGGGGAAGTCTCTTGATTCTGGTCGTCGACGTCGGGAACACCAACATCGTGCTCGGTTTGTACGAGGGGTCGGACCTTCTCCATCATTGGCGGCTCAGCACGAACCGCTCGGCGACGGTCGACGAGTACGGGATCATGCTGACCAACCTGTTCAGCATCGCGGGCGTCCAGGCCGCCGAGATCGACGGCGTCATCGTCTCGTGCGTCGTGCCGCCGCTCATGCCTACGCTCGAGCGCCTGTTCGCCAAGTATGCCGGCCGCGAGGCGCTGGTCGTCGGACCGGGCATCAAGACGGGCCTCAACATCCGGTACGAAAATCCGAAGGAAGTCGGCGCCGACCGGATCGTCAACGCCGTCGCCGGCATCGAGCATTACGGCGCGCCGCTGGTCGTCGTAGACTTCGGCACGGCGACGACCTTCGATTATATCGACCCGACGGGCGCTTATCTCGGCGGGGTCATCGTGCCGGGCATCGGCATCTCGGCCGAAGCGCTGTACCAACGCGCCGCCAGGCTGCCGCGCGTCGAGCTGGCCAAGCCGCGGGCGGTCGTCGGCCGCAACACGGTCGCCGCGATCCAATCCGGCGCGATCTACGGCTACGCCGGCCAGGTGGACGGCATCGTGAAGCGGATCTGCGCCGAGCAGCGCTGCACGCCGCGCGTCATCGCGACGGGCGGTCTCGCGGAGCTGATCGCCGGCGAGTCGGAGACGATCGAGTCGGTCGATTCGATGCTGACGCTGGAAGGATTAAGAATCATTTACGAACGCAATCTATAGAAATCCCGGCCGTCGTGCGCCCGTTCTCGCGGGCGGACGAGCCGGCCTACGATAACAGAGGCAAAGGAGCGGATGAAGTGACGGACGAACTGATCAGAGGCACCGCGTGGGGCGGCGCCGTGCGCGTCTTCGGCGCGAAGACGACCGAGCTCGTGCGCGAGCTCCAACGGAGGCACGACACGTTTCCGACGGCTTCGGCCGCGCTCGGCCGGACCGCGACGGCGGCGGCCATGATGGGCTTCATGCTCAAGGGAGACGAGAAGCTCACCGTACAGGTGAAGGGCGACGGACCGATCGGGCAGATCGTCGTCGACGCCAACGCCGCGGGCGAAGTCAAAGGCTACGTCGACTATCCGCATACGCATCTGCCGAGCAACAGCCTGGGCAAGCTGGACGTATCGGGCGCGGTGGGCAAGACGGGCTTCCTCAACGTGACCAAGGACCTTGGCCTTAAGGAGCCTTACCGCGGCAGCGTGCCGCTCATCTCGGGCGAGCTGGCCGAGGACTTCACGTATTACTTCGCGGCATCCGAGCAGACGCCGTCCGCCGTCGGGCTGGGCGTCCTCGTCGATACCGACAACGCCGTGCTGCACGCCGGCGGGTTCGTCATTCAGGTGCTGCCGAATATTACCGACGAGCAGCTCTCGCGTCTCGAGCAGGCCGTCTCCGCGATGCCGCACGTCACCGCGCTGCTCGACAAAGGCGAGACGGCCGAAGGGATCTTGCGGTTCCTCGTCGGCGACGATCTGACGATCCACGACACGATCGAGCCCCGGTTCGTCTGCGGTTGCTCGCGCGAGCGCGTAGAACGCACGCTCATCAGCATGGGCGAAGCCGATCTGCGCAAGCTGATCGACGAAGACGGCCAGGCCCAGGTCGAGTGTCATTTCTGCAATGAATCTTACCTATTCGACGGCGAGCAGCTCCGCGAGATTCTGGAACGCGCGTCTTCTTAATATGGCAGAGGGAGGGATACGGCCATGTGGCAGACGAAGCGGCTGGGGAAGCCGATCGTTCTGCTTGCCCTGACGTGGGCGCTGACTGCCGAGGCCGGTTGCACGGCCAAGCCGGCGCATACGGCGGAGCCGCCTGGCAGCGAGCCCATCCCATCGGGTTCGATGACGGGAGCTCCGGGAGGAGCGGGCGATACCGTGGCGATCGTAGGGGAGACGCGCATCACGCGCCGGCAGCTGCTGGACGCGCTGCTGAATTCGTACGGAGAGCAGACGGTGCGGATGATGATGCTTCGCGTGGCCGTCCAGAAGGAAGCGCAATCCGCGGGCATCTCGATTACGGAGGATGCGGTGGATCAGGAGCTTCGCAAGGCGAGCGAAGGCTATGAGAGTCTTGAAGCCTTCTATGATGCCCGGAAGCAGCAGCTTGGCATGACGCGCGAGGACGTGCGCGAGGACATCCTTTATAAATTGCAGCTTGAAGCGCTCGCGATCCGCGGCATTGAGGTGACTGATGCGGACGTGGACCAGTATATGAGCGATCATCCGGAGGAATTCGCGCCGAAGGAGGAGCTGAAGCTCTCCCATATCGTCGTGGGGAGGCAGAAGGACGCCGAGCGTCTGGTGGACCTGCTGCAGCAAGGAGAGGATTTCGCGGAGCTGGCTGCCGCGAACTCGCAGGATGCGGATACGGCCTCGGACGGCGGCAATCTGGGCTGGGTCGAGGCCGACGATCCGTTCGTCGCGCCCGAGCTGTTGGCGGCGGCCGCGAAGCTTGAGATCGGGGAAGCGGCAGGGCCGATCCGTACGGACGCAGGCTACGAGGTCGTGCTCGTCGCAGGTCGGCGAGGCGCGGGCGAGCAGGATGCGCAGGCGGAGCGGGAAGAGGCGAAGCGCGAATACGCGCTGTCGGCGGCGCCGCCGCTGTCCGAGGTCGAGCAGTCGCTGCTGGACAAATATGGGGCTAAAGTGCTGGACGGGGCGCTTCAGTTTTAGACGCACGGATTTAGCCGTTCGGATTTATCCTTCTATTGACATTCTTGTGCAACGTTGATAAGATGAGAAAAGATAAAAGCCGACTGAATTTGTCGGAAATACGGGAATGGACGAGGCCGTCCGCCATTATCCAAGGAGGAATCATTCGACATGGCAAAAATCGTGCAGAATATCACGGACCTGATCGGGGATACGCCGCTCGTCCGTCTGAACCGCATCGTACCCGAGGGCAGCGCGGAGGTTTACGTCAAGGTCGAATATCAGAATCCGGGCGCTAGCGTGAAGGATCGGATCGCCATCAGCATCGTCGAAGAAGCTGAAAAAGAAGGCAAGCTGAAGCCGGGCGGCACGATCGTCGAAGCGACCAGCGGCAACACCGGCATCGGCCTCGCGCTCGTCGCTGCGGCGAAGGGCTACCGTGCGGTTATCGTCATGCCCGAGACGATGAGCCTCGAGCGTCGCAACCTGCTTCGCGCCTATGGCGCCGAGCTGGTGCTGACCCCCGGTTCCGAAGGCATGAACGGCGCCGTCAAGAAGGCCGAAGAGCTCCTCAAGGAGAACCCGGACTACTTCCTCGCCGATCAGTTCAAGAATAAGGCGAACCTGAAGATCCATCTCGAGACGACGGGTCCCGAGATCGTCGAAGCGATCAACTCCCTCGACGGCAAGCTGGACGCGTTCGTGGCGGGCATCGGCACGGGCGGCACGATCTCCGGCGCCGGCAAGGTGCTGAAGGACAATTTCCCGGGCGTCAAGATCGTCGCTGTCGAGCCTGCTGCGTCTCCGCTGCTGTCGAGCGGCAAGGCCGGCCCGCACAAGATCCAAGGCATCGGCGCGAACTTCGTGCCTGAGATTCTGGATCGCGAGATCTACGACCAGATCATCGCCGTCGAAAACGAAGATGCGTTCGAGTGGGCGCGCACCGCTGCCAAGAAGGAAGGCATTCTGTGCGGCATCTCCTCCGGCGCGGCCATCTTCGCGGCGCTGCAAGTGGCGAAGGAGCTCGGCGCCGGCAAGCGCGTCGTCGCGGTCGTTCCGTCCAACGGCGAACGCTACCTGAGTACGCCGCTGTTCAACTTCGACAACTAATAGAGTTGGCCGACGATCCGGCCGTCCTTTGGGGCGGCCGGATTTTTAGGCCGAGAAATGCAAAAACGGAGGGCCCCGGCCCTCCGTTTGCGTCTATAGCGCGCCCGCTTGCCGACAGATCTCCACCGCTTGGTCGTAGTCGTCCTCGTCGACGATGGCCGTCAGCAGAATATCCCGCCCCGTCACCCGGTTGTCCGGCCCGCCCGAGCTCATTCCGCTGGCGCTGACGCTGGCCGCGGCCAGCACGGCTGCGTCGGGATTGTCGAAGTCCCCGCCCAGCGTGATGAATCCCAGCCCGCGGAACGTGCCGGCGATCGTATTGCCCAGCTGGTCGAGATGCTCCATGCCGGCGCCCGGATACCCGTCGAACCGGTCGATCCCATGCTCACTAAGGCGCAAAGACTTCAGCCCCTCCAGCGCCTGTCTGGCTTGGTCCGGCGTGTTGAAGTAAGCGAGCACCGCCCGTTCTGCCATCGCGTCGTCCTCCTTTGGCCCGGCGCCATCTGCGCCGGCATAATCCACCGTAGTATAGGCGCGGGCGAAGGCGGCTATGCGGGCGCACGGGCCTAAGAATATCTCGCGAGAGCCTACTGAATTCGTTTCTTCAAGTAACGCTTGAACGCGTACATGACCCACAAATGTATCTTGGCCTGCGTATACTTGTAGAGGAACCATGGCAGCGCCGGCAAGTAGTCGTGAATGGCGATGATGCATTCGTCGGAGTCCGGAACCTGCAAGAACTCCAAGCGGCCGCGGTGCGTCTCCTTCCGGCTGGAAAAGGAGCCGCCCGTAATGTAATACAACGCACGCGTCGGCGAGCTCCGCTCTTCGGCGTACGTGAGCTCCAGCAAGGGCGCCTTTCGTCCTGCAATGCGGATCCGATAAATATCCTTCTTATCATGCACCGCCTTGATTAGCGGTCCTGCCGCCCGATTCAGCCAGCCGAGGTACGACTTGGCCGCAGCATCGGCGTCCATCCCGGCGGGCAGCCTGACGCGCTGCACGGAGCGGACGTCCGATTTGGCGGCGCGCTCATCCTTCCCGGGCCTCCGCTTCTGTCTCCCCGTTGCACGATTGCGGCCAAGCTTCCTTTCCCGCTCTTCCCGAATCGCATCTTCCGCCGCCCGGCGGAACGTAATGACACCCTCCCCGATCCCGCTCGCACGCTCCTCGTTCCTTGCAACCATAGGGTGAACCAGACTCTCGATTAAGGGATAGGCCATCTCTTTGGGCGTCCCGGTGATCAGCGCGAGCCACAGACGCGACAGATACACGGAGAAGGCAGGAAAGGGAATAAAGAGCCGCTTCTTCCCCAACGCCTCCGCCGTTTGGCCGAGCATCTGCTTGTAGGTCATGACATCGGGTCCGCCGATATCGATCGAGCGACGGTACAGGTCGGTCCGTCCGATCGTCGCCGTCAAAGCGTCCAGCACTTCGGGCAGGGCGATCGCATGCGTGCGGGTACGCGTCCACTTGGGGAGGATCATGAGGGGCAGTCGGCGCACCAGCTTCAGCAGAATGGGGAAAGAAGAGCCTTCGGGTCCGACGATCAGGCCGGCCCGCAGCGTCGTCACCGGCACGCCGTACGAAGCGAGCACTTTTTCAACCTCCAGCCGGCTCCGCAGATGACGGGACAGCTCGCCAGGCGGCACGTCCGGCGGGATGATGCCGCTCAGGTAGACAATCTGGCGCACGCCGTTTTTGCTGGCTGCCCTGGCGAAGTGATCGGCGAGCAGCACATCCATGTCTTCGAACCGGGCTTGCGTCAGCTTGGCCGACGGGAGCATGGAGTGAACCAGGTACACCGCATAGTCCGCCCCCGCCAATCCCCGTTCCGCGTCGATCAAAGAGAACAGGTCGCACGAGCGCCAGCTCGTATGCGGCTCTGCCTCCCGACCTTCCACGCCGCCTCGGGATAGCGCGATCACGTCCGCGAATGGCGTCAACCGTTGGAGCAGATTGCGGCCGATATAACCGCTTGCGCCCGTCAAGGCGACGACGGGTCTTTTAGCCGGGCTGCCTTCCCGCTCGCTCATGAGGCCTGCGCTCCTTCGAATCCTTCTGCCGACACATACCCGTTATCGTTTGAAAAGTAACAAACCCCGCCGGGAGCGGGGCTGTCGAGCTTTAGCAGGCAACGGGCAACCGTCTTACGGCGTTTACAGCCAGTCTTTGATTTTAACGGTAAGGGTCTGCTGTTGGCCATCCTTAACGCTGGTGTAGATGAGGTCGATGACGCCGTCGTGCTCGCCGCCAACCGTGAACGTATCGCCGTGGTAAGGAACGTCGTTCAGCTTGGCATATTCCTGGTCCGCCGGGTCGAGCAGCTCGTAGAGCGCCTTCTTTTTGCCCGTCTCCGGGTCGACCAGCGTCAGCAAGCCCGTCGTGTTCGGCCGGATGAGCAGATAGTTCGCGCCGATGCCCTCCACGCCGTAGACTTCGTCCAGCCCGCCCAGCTTCGTCAGGTCGTAGGACTTGTCCGTACTGCCGTCCGCATTCAGAATTCGCAGTGACTTGCCGTCCGTCAGCACCGCTTGGTTGCCAAGGGTGGTCACGTTCGGCGTCATGCGCTGCCAATAATGGACGGTGGCCTGGTCGGCGAGCTTCTTGTTTTTGACGTAGGCTGTCGTGTAGTTGACGTTGATGTGCGGTTCGCCGTAGATATCGGACACCGTCACGACGAATCCGCTGGTTCCGAGCTTGTCGACGGAGAGCCTTAAAAATTCCTGCTGTTTAAAGTCGAGCTTGCCGGTCTTCACGGCCGGACTGTTGGACGGGTCGGACTGATAAAGGTCGCCTGTCTTCTTGTCGAGCCAGAACATGGACGGGGTCATCGTAACCGCGTAGCCGACTGCGTACGGATCGCCGTCGTCGATCGTCACCGTGCGCTGCGCGCTCTGCCACTTCACGTCGGCGCCAAGGGACTGCGCGACGAACCGTACGGGCACATACACCGTGTTGTTCTTCATCCGGGCTGCTGCGTTCAACGCGAAGGACTTGTCGTTAAGCTGCGCCGTCTTGCTGCCAAGAGTCAGTTTCACGGTGCGGTTCGGCGCGTAGACGGAGACGAGCTTCTTGGCGCCGTCCCAGTCGACATAGGACTTGAGCAGCTGCGAGACCATGCGAAGCGGGACGAAAACGCTGCCGCTGGCGTCGAGGTAGGGCGCCGCCGTGCCGGACGCGATCTCGTTGCCGTTGACGACGAGTTTGATGGGCTTGGGGGCCGAAGCCGCCTGAACCGCGGTTCCGCCGGACGTCGCCGCGGTACCGGCCGCCAGCAGCAGGGCGAGCCCGAACATCCGGATTTTATTTCTATTGAGCATGCGATGATCATCTCCCTTTTTAGCGTTGCATCCTTCAATACCCATATTTAGAGACGATTCGGAGTTTATTAAAGTTTCGCGCGCGGTTGAGCGGGCGCTCTATCCTCGGCATGCGATTGTTTGTATACTTTAGGGAAGAATAGGAAGCTGCGCGGTTCGATGGTCGGCGAGAAAGCTTCCGAGGGGGATATGCGGAGTTGGAAGCGCGGATATCGTTGGAAAAATGGCGGACGTGGCTTGGCGAACGGTCGGAGGCCGGCGAGGCTGCCGACGGATACAACCGTCTGCCTTATATAGAAAAGCATGCGTTGGCCGCAGGCGAAGATCGCGTTCCGCTCTGGCGCGGCGCCTGGGAGGCGGCGGGCGAAGAAGCCTTCGTGCTCGAGAGCGGCAAGGGCGGGCGGTATACGTTCCTCGGCATCCGGCCAAGCGGGGTGTTGGTCGGACGAGGCGACCAAGCCGAGCTAAGGCGCTGCAGCGGCGAGGTTGCAGGAGGAGGGATCGAGCGATTGCACGGCGATCCGATCTCGGTCGTGCGCTCGGCGATGCGCGGCTTCCGAGCGCCTTCGGATACGGGGCTGCCGATGTTTGCGGGCGGCGCCGTCGGCTACTGGAGCTACGACGTCGCTCGCTCGCTGGAGCGGCTCCCGCAGACGTCGGCGGACGAGCTGGGGCTGCCGGATTACGCGTTTTTGCTGATCGACGAGCTGTGGATCGTGGATCACGAGGCGGGCGAGCTGTACCTCGCCGTTCATGCGGATCCAAGCGAAGCTAGCAGCGAATCGGCGATTGCGGCCGCATATGAAGCAGCGCGCGCGCATGCGGCGCGCATGAAGGCGGACTGGGACCGGATCGTCGCGAGGGCCGCGGCGGCCGAGGCCGCGTCGGCACTGGAGGCGGCGCGTACGCTGCTGGCGGAGGAGGGACTGGCCCTTGACGTCGAAGCATTCGCGCAGGGATTGCGCACCTCCTTTTCCAAGGAAGCGTTCGAGCGGGCGGTGCGGCGGATCCAGCAGTACATCGGGCAGGGCGACGTCTTCCAGGTGAACCTGTCCCTCCGGCAGACGATGCCCGTGACGGCCAGCCCCGAAGCGCTCTATGAGTGGCTGCGCCTCATTAATCCTTCGCCGTACATGGGCTTGCTGCGATTGCCCGGCTTCAGCCTCGTGTCGGCGTCGCCGGAGCTTCTGGTCAAGCGCCAGGGCGAGCGCGTGAGCATGCGGCCCATCGCGGGCACGCGAAGGCGCGGGCGAACGCCGGAGGAGGACGCGGCGATGGCGGACGAGCTGCTCTCGAGCGTGAAGGAGCGCGCGGAGCACATCATGCTCGTCGATCTCGCGCGCAACGATCTCGGCCGCATATCCGCCTATGGCTCGGTGCACGTGCCGGAGCTGCTCACGATCGAGCGTTACTCGCACGTGATGCACCTGGTATCGCAGGTCGAGGGGCGGATTGCGGACGGCAAAGACAGTCTCGACGTGCTGGCCGCTTCGTTTCCCGGCGGCACGATCACCGGCGCGCCCAAGATCCGTACGATGGAGATCATTGAGGAGCTCGAACCCGTGCGCAGAGGCGCCTATACCGGCTCGATCGGATGGATTGACTACGCGGGGAATATGGAATTTAATATAGTTATCCGTACGATGGTGGCGAAGGACGGCCTCTGCCATATACAGGCCGGCGCCGGCATCGTCATCGATTCCGATCCCGAGCGGGAGTTCTACGAGTGCCTGAACAAGGCCAAGGCGCTCTGGAAGGCTGTACAGTACGGGGAGCGACTCAGCCCGGACGGGACGGGAGCCGACGCGAAGGGGGACTGGGCATGATTCTGGTCATCGACAATTACGATTCGTTTACTTATAACCTGGTGCAGTATCTGGGCGAGCTGGGACAAGACATCGTCGTCAAGCGCAACGACGAGATCGACCTCGACGGCATCGCCGCGCTTGCGCCCGATCACATCCTGATCTCGCCGGGGCCTTGCACGCCGAACGAGGCGGGCATCAGCCTGTCCTTGATCGACCGCTTCAAGGGCGAGATTCCGATCTTCGGCGTATGCCTCGGGCATCAGTCGATCGGACAGGCATTCGGCGGCGACGTCGTGCGCGCGCCGCAGCTCATGCACGGCAAGACGAGCGAGATGTCGCACGACGGCCGCACGATTTTCGAAGGCGTGCCTTCGCCGTTCACCGCGACGCGCTACCACTCGCTCATCGTGAAGCGGGACACGCTGCCCGACTGCCTGGAGATCAGCGCGGAGACGGACGGCGAGATCATGGCGCTGCGCCACAAGGAATATGTCGTCGAGGGCGTGCAGTTCCACCCCGAGTCGATCATGACGGACCACGGCCGCACGCTGCTGCAGAACTTTCTGAACTACAAGTCGGGCCTGCGTCAATGAAGTTGCTGCTGGACGGACAATTGACGGATAGCCGGGAAGCCGTGATCTCAGTCTACGATCACGGCTTCTTGTATGGGATGGGCCTGTTCGAGACGTTCCGCACCTATGGCGGCCGGCCATGGCTGCTGCGCAGGCATGCGGAGCGGCTTGCCGCGAGCTGCGCCGCGCTCGGCATCTCGTATCGGCCGGATCCGGACGCGATGGCGGCCGGCGTCGCGCGGCTCCTCGAGGCGAACGGCCTCGCCGACGCATATATCCGTTGGTCGGTGTCCGCCGGCAGCGGCGAAATCGGTCTCCCTGCGGGCGAGTATGAAGCGCCGCGCGAGATCGTCTATGCCAAGCCGCTCGGGGCGGACGATCCTTCGACGCGGCCGGGCAAGACGCTGCGACTGCTCCGCTTGCGGCGCACGCGCCCAGAGAACGGGGAGCTCCGGCTCAAGTCGTTCCACTATATGAACAATATCGCGGCGAAGCGGGAGCTTCAGGCCGGCGGCGCTTCGGCGAGCACCGAAGGGCTGTTCCTGAACGAGCGGGACGAGATCGTCGAAGGCCTGGTGAGCAACGTGTTCTGGGTCCGCGACGGAGCGCTGTATACGCCGTCCCTCGATACGGGCCCGCTCGCGGGCGTGACCCGGGCTTACGTGTTGGATCAGGCCAGCCGAGCGGGTCTCGCTTGCCACGAAGGCAGGTATGCATGGGACGACCTGTTGCGCGCGGACGAATGCTTCGTGACCAACTCGATTCAGGAGATCGTGCCGGTCGTTGCGGCGCAGGAGCCTGACGGGCAGCCGGCATGCGTCAGCGGCGGCGGCCTCGCGTCGAATGCCGCCGATGTCGATACTATCGATGCTGCCGGAGCCCCGGGCCCGTGGACCCGTAGGCTGATGACGGCTTACCGGGTTGCCGCGGAGAAAGGCGATGAAGCATGAATCCTGTCCTCTATCACAGACACTACCGGTTTCGCGACGGCCTTGAGCTTGCGCTCGGCGAGCGGACGTTGATCATGGGCATTCTGAACGTGACGCCCGACTCTTTCTCCGACGGCGGCCGGTTCGATTCGGTCGAGGCGGCGGTTCGCCGCGCGGTCGAGATGGCCGAAGAAGGCGCGGACTTGATCGACATCGGCGGCGAGTCCACGCGTCCGGGGCACGATCCCGTGACGGCCGAAGAAGAGCAGCGGCGGATTTTGCCGGTCATCGAGGCGGTCCGCAAGGCTGTCCCGTTGCCGATCAGCGTCGACACGTACAGAGCCGATACGGCCGAGCTCGCGCTTAGAGCCGGCGCACACCTTTTGAACGATATCTGGGGCCTTAAGCACGACCCGCGGATGGCGCAGGTGGCGGCCAATGCCAAGGCTCCGATCATCCTGATGCACAACCGCAGGCAGCGGGATTACCGCGAGTTCGTGCCCGACGTGCTGGCCGACTTGAGAGAGAGCGTGGCGCTGGCCCAGGCGGCCGGCATCTCGGACGATCGCATCTGGCTGGATCCCGGCATCGGCTTCGCCAAAGACTATGAGGATAACCTGGAGCTGATGGGACGGCTCGGCGAGTTGAACGCGCTCGGCTATCCGGTGCTGCTGGCGACGTCGCGCAAAACATTCATTCGCCGCACGCTCGACCTTCCCGCCGACGATGTCGTCGAAGGCACGGGCGCGACGACTTCGTTGGGCATCGCGCAGGGCTGCCAGATCGTGCGCGTGCACGACGTACGGTTCATGAAGCGGGTGGCGGCGATGACGGACGCGATCGTATACCGCCAAGCCAAGCCGGGCGACCGGACATCCTAAAGGAGCGACGAACGAAATGGATACGATGAAGTTAAAGCGCATGGTGTTTTTCGGATATCATGGCGTATTCCCGGAGGAGAACAAGCTCGGCCAGAAGTACTACGTGGATCTCGACATGAAGCTCGATCTGAGCCGCGCGGCCGAGAGCGACGACGTCGCCGATACGGTGAATTACGCGGAGGTCCACGCTCTTGTCAAGGAAATCGTGGAAGGCCCGCCAGTAAAGCTTATCGAGAAGCTGGCCGCGAGCATTGCAACGGCGGTACTCGGTACGTATACTATAATCCATGAAGTCACGGTAGGCGTGACGAAGCCGAATCCGCCCTTCGACATCACGTTCGACGGCGTCACGGTGGAGCTCACGCGCGCCAGATGACCGAACAGCGGGCATAAGAAGGACTGAACGATGATGAAGCTGGCTTATGTGGCGCTCGGCGCCAATCTGGGCGACCGGGAGCGGTCTCTCGCGGAGGCGCTGCGTCGCTTGAACGAGACGCCCGGCATACGGGTGGAGCGCGTGTCCGGCGTGTACGAGACCGACCCGGTCGGCTATACGGACCAGCCGAATTTTTTGAATATGGCCGCGGCGCTATTTACAAGCCTGCCGCCGCTCGAGCTGCTGCGGGCGCTGCTCGCGCTCGAGCTCGAGATGGGCCGGGTCCGCGAGTTCCGCTGGGGACCTCGCGTCATCGATCTGGACCTGCTGACGTACGAGGACGAGACGTTCGAGACGGACGAGTTGACGCTCCCGCACCCCCGCATGGGGGAGCGGGCGTTCGTGCTTGCGCCGCTCAGGGACGTGTGGGCGCCCGGCGAGGCCTTCCCTTGGGAAGCGCAGCTCGGGCCGGATACGCTTGAGAGGGAAGGCATTCGCCGTCTGGATTCCGGGTTGGAGCCGCGCGGCCTCTAGGAGGGATATCACATGCTGAAGATCGGCAATGTGGAGATGAATAACAACGTGGTGCTGGCGCCGATGGCAGGCGTTTGCAACCCGGCTTTTCGGCTGATCGCCAAGGAGTTCGGCTGCGGCCTCGTGTGCGCGGAGATGGTCAGCGACAAGGCGATACTGCACGGCAATCAGCGGACGCTCGAGATGCTGTTCGTCGACGAGCGGGAGAAGCCGCTCAGCCTGCAGATTTTCGGAGGCGACCGGGAGTCGCTCGTCGAGGCGGTCAAGTTCGTCGACAAGAACACGAACGCCGACATTATCGACATCAATATGGGCTGCCCCGTGCCGAAGGTCACGAAGTGCGACGCGGGCGCCAGGTGGCTGCTCGATCCGGCCAAGATCTACGAGATGGTCTCTTATGCGGTGGACGCCGCAGAGAAGCCGGTGACGGTCAAGATGCGGATCGGCTGGGACGACGAGCATATCTACGCGGTGGAAAACGCCCGGGCTGTCGAACGTGCCGGAGGCGCTGCGATCAGCGTGCACGGACGCACCAGGGAACAATTGTATACGGGTCACGCGAACTGGGATATCATAAAGGACGTCAAAGAGGCCGTTTCCATTCCGGTTATCGGCAACGGAGACGTTTTCTCGCCTGAAGACGCGGAGCGCATGCTCGCGCATACGGGCGTCGACGGCGTCATGATCGGACGCGGCGCGCTGGGCAATCCGTGGATGCTGTACCGCACGGTCCACTACCTGACCACGGGAGAGAAACTCCCTGACCCGAATCCCGGGGAGAAGATGCGGATCGCCATGCTGCATATGGACCGCTTGATCAACCTTAAGGGCGAGGGGCAGGCGGTACGCGAGATGCGCAAGCATCTGGCCTGGTACCTCAAGGGGCTGCCGGATGCCGCGGGCGTCAAAAACGAGATCATGGAAATGACGCGCCGCGCCGACGTCGCGCGCAGGCTCGACGAATACGTGGAGTCGTTGGCCGACCTCGACGCCGCCGCGCAGACCGAGGACGGACCCGCCGTCGTGCATTGATTTCGCGCCGATTCCTGTTAATTGACATTTAATAGGGGTTGAAATATAATTCTAAGCAATATTCGCAAGACGGTCGAGATTGCCGCGGCTGGCCGGGACATTCCCAGTCATGTCGGCGGCAATTCGCCATATAACTGTATTCAAGGTGCGCGTCCCGCCGCGCGGTTCGCGGCGCAGCCTCCGCAAGCAAGCCTTCATGCCCGGCATGGATATCATATCTTCGACAGGAGATCGGTGAGATGAGCGAAAAGGAAGTGCTTCTGACCCCGGATGGGCTCAAGAAGCTCGAAGAGGAACTGGAGAACCTGAAGTCCGTCAAGCGCCGCGAGGTAGCCGAGCGAATCAAGGTTGCAATCGGTTACGGCGACATCAGCGAAAACTCGGAATATGAAGATGCCAAGAACGAACAGGCATTCATAGAAGGCCGCATCATCACGCTCGAGAAGATGCTGCGCAACGCTCGCATCATCAACAACGACGAGATCGATCTCAACACCGTGAGCATCGGCTCCACCGTCGTCGTCGAAGACCTCGAATTCAACGAGACGCTTGAATATACGATCGTCGGCACCGCAGAGTCCGACCCGCTGAAGAACAAGATCTCCAACGAGAGCCCTGTCGGACGCGCGATCATCGGCAAGTCGAAGGGCACGACCGTCGAAGTCAGCGTTCCCGCGGGCATTATTCAATACAAGATCGTAGATATCAAAAGGTAATCCGCTGCGAGGCCCCGTGCCAAGCCAGCTAAAAAGGCCATCTGTGAGCGCGAAAAAGCTTCCGGCAGCGGAAGCTTTTTTGAACGAAAGAGGGGTGGCCCGCGTTCTGACGGATATTTAGTTAGGAAAGGGTGTACATCATGAGTCAAGATTTGGATCAACAGGCAAGCGCCGAACCTACCGCCGCCGAACTCAGCGAGATGCTGCAGATCCGCCGAGGCAAGCTGGACGAGCTTCGCAAGCTGGGCATCGATCCGTTCGGCACGAAGTTCGAGCGTACGGCTGCCGCAGGCGACATCCTCGCGCGCCTCGACGCCAAGTCGACAGAAGAGCTGGACGAGCTCGCCGAAGAAGTTAGCGTAGCGGGACGCATCATGCAGAAGCGTTCGATGGGCAAGGCTTCCTTTGCGCATATCCAGGATCTGACGGGCAAGATTCAGATCTACGTGCGTCAGGACTCCGTGCCGGAGGATCAATACAAGGCGTTCGGCATTCTCGATATCGGCGATGTCATCGGCATCAAAGGCACCGTATTCAAGACGCGTACCGGCGAGACCTCGATCAAGGTATCGGAGCTGACCGTCCTGACCAAGTCGCTGCTGCCGCTGCCGGACAAGTTCCATGGCCTGAAGGACGTGGAGACGCGCTATCGTCAGCGCTACGTAGACCTGATCGTCAGCCCGGAAGTGCAAAAGACGTTCATTACGCGCTCGCGCATCATCCAATCGATGCGGCGTTATCTGGACGGACGCGGCTATCTCGAGGTCGAGACGCCTACGTTGCACGCCATCGCCGGCGGCGCTGCGGCCAAGCCGTTTATCACGCATCACAATGCATTGGACATGCAGCTGTACATGCGGATCGCGATCGAGCTTCACCTGAAGCGGCTCATCGTCGGCGGCTTGGAGAAGGTATACGAGATCGGACGGGTCTATCGCAACGAAGGCATGTCGACGCGCCACAACCCGGAGTTCACGATGCTCGAGCTGTATGAAGCTTACGCGGATTACAAGGACATCATGAAGCTGACGGAGGACCTGGTCGTTCATCTGGCCGAAGAAGTGCTCGGCACGACGCAGATCGTCTATCAAGGGCAGGAGGTCAACCTGTCCGCGCCATGGCGCAGGGAGTCCATGACCTCGTTGATCCAGAAGGCCGTAGGCATCGACTTCACGGCCGACATGAGCGACGAGGAAGCGCATCGCCTGGCGAAGGAGCACAAGGTGCCGGTCGAGCCGCATATGACGTTCGGCCATATCGTGAACGCCTTCTTCGAGACATTTGTCGAGCACACGCTCATTCAGCCTACGTTCGTGACCGGACACCCTGTTGCGATCTCGCCGCTGGCGAAGAAGAACGCCGAGGATCCGCGCTTCACGGATCGCTTCGAGCTGTTCATCGTCGCCCGCGAGCACGCCAACGCCTTCACCGAGCTGAACGATCCGATCGATCAGCGCCAGCGTTTCGAAGCACAACTGGTGGAGAAGGAAGCGGGCAACGACGAGGCGCAGGATCTCGACGAGGATTTCATCCGCGCGCTCGAGTACGGCTTGCCGCCTACCGGCGGTCTCGGCATCGGCATCGATCGCCTGATCATGCTGCTGACTGACGCGCCGTCCATCCGTGACGTGTTGCTGTTCCCGCATATGCGCGGGGAGTAATTTGAATAGATGGAGAGCCGGTCGCCTGATGGCGGCCGGTTCTTTCATTTGTCGTGCTTGTACGAGAATGGTGCGGCATTCGGCGAGCAAGCTAGCGTGCGTATATGCGCGTGCGTTCCATTTGAACAATATCCCCTTCGGACAGGAATGAGCTTATCGACCGATCGATGGCTCCGATTCTGCGGGAACCTTCTATAAAGAGGGTAAGTATGCTAGGGGAATATGCAGGAGATAAACCGCCTTCGCTAAGCGATGTAGACGCGATTCTCATGTTTTTAAAATTCTTTCTAAAAAGGTGTTGCAATCGTCTGGGCGCCTGTGATATATTATTCAAGTCGCCGCTGAGAGGCCGCCGAGCAAGAGGCCGAGAGCGAAGACGAGATTGCTCCTTGAAAACTGAACATCGAGCGTTAAAACAAACGGACGCTGAAGCCTTTCGGGGCGGAAGCAAAAGTTATACCAGCTTTATCATGAGCAAGTCGAACTACCCTTTATGGAGAGTTTGATCCTGGCTCAGGACGAACGCTGGCGGCGTGCCTAATACATGCAAGTCGAGCGGATTTAGTTTGTAGCTTGCTACAAACTGAGTTAGCGGCGGACGGGTGAGTAACACGTAGGCAACCTGCCCTAAAGACCGGGATAACATTCGGAA
>NZ_FOKE01000006.1 GCF_900112065.1 Cohnella sp. OV330 | reverse complement strand
GTACGGCTTGTTCCGATCCGTAAACGCTTGGAGCATGCTTGTCCCTTTCGCCACATCCACTCCGACAACCGGTCTCATGTCATCTCCTCCTACAATCGTAGCCGGCATTCCCACGATGGTTCCAATCCCACAGCTTCGCTTGTGATGCGAGGTCCAAATGCCTCAACCAGCTCAAACATGGTCATTGGGGGTAGTGGGAGAACAGTTTTTGCGACGGGGTAAAACTCCCCAAAAACGCCCTCGTTCTCCCGGCTACCGCCATCTTAAACCGGCCATGTAAAAAGGCCAACCAGAAATTCTGGCTGACCTGATAATACGAAAATCGCCCCGCAAAGACGAGCCTAATCCAACGGCTCGCTGTAATCCGGCGCCTCGCGCCGCAAGTATTCGCGTAGTCCCGCGTAAGCCTGCGCCGTCCAAAACGCCGGCTCCGCCGTGAGCGCGGCCGCGTCGTCGCGCGCCTGCTCGAGCGTCTCGAAGTCGTTCATCAGGTTCGCGAGCCTGAACTCCGGCACCCCGCTCTGCTTCGTCCCGAAAAACTCGCCGGGCCCCCGCAGCTCGAGATCGCGCCGCGCGATCTCGAATCCGTCGTCCGTATCGGTCATCGCCTGCATCCGCTCGAGCCCGTTCTCGGACTTCGGATCGGCGATGAGGACGCAGTACGACTGATGGTCGCTTCGCCCGACCCGGCCCCGCAGCTGATGCAGCTGCGAAAGTCCGAAGCGGTCCGCGTCCATGACGATCATGAGCGTGGCGTTCGGCACGTCGACGCCGACCTCGACGACCGTCGTCGAGACGAGCACCGTCGACTCGCCCGCCGCGAACCGTCCCATCGCCTCGTCCTTCTCCGCCGACGTCATCCGCCCGTGCAGCAGCCCGATCTCGAGCTCGGGCATCGCCTGCCGCAGCTGCATGTGCAGGTCGATCGCGTTTTGCACGTCCAGCTTTTCCGATTCTTCGATGAGCGGGCAGATGAAAAACGTCTGCCGCCCGAGCTCCGCCTCCCGGCGAATGAAGCCGAGCACGCGGTCCATCTTGTCGTGCTTGACCCAGTACGTCAGGATCGGCTTGCGCCCCTTGGGCCGCTCTCCGATCGTCGACACGTCCATATCGCCGAACACCGTGATGGCGAGCGTGCGCGGGATCGGGGTCGCCGTCATCATGAGCACGTCGGGATTCAGCCCTTTGCGCCGCAGGATGCTGCGCTGGTTGACGCCGAAGCGGTGCTGCTCGTCCGTCACCACGAGCCCGAGCCGCCGGAAAAAGACGTCCTCCTGGATGAGCGCATGCGTGCCGATCACGATGTCGATGAGCCCCATCTGCAGCGAAGCCAAAAGGTCCCGACGCTCCCGGGCCCCGCGGCTCCCGGTGAGCAGCGCGACTTGAATGCCATAGGGCTCGAACAGTTTTCCCAACGACTTGGCATGCTGCTCCGCCAAAATCTCCGTCGGCACCATAAGCGCGCCCTGGCAGCCGTCCTTGACCGTCGCGTACAGCGCCATCGCGGCCACGACCGTCTTGCCGGATCCGACGTCGCCCTGCAGCAGCCGGTTCATCGCATACGGCCGCTTCATATCGCGCGTGATCTCGTTGACGACGTTCTTTTGCGCCTCGGTCAACTCGAAAGGCAAATTCGCCGCGAACGCGCGAATATCGTCGCTGCTGATCTTGTGCGCGATGCCGTCGGGCGCCTTGCGGTTCATCGCGCGGTAGGCTTGCAGCCGCAGCTCGAACAGAAACAGCTCCTCGTACACCATGCGCCGCCGGGCTTCCTGGCCCTCGTGCGTATTTTCCGGCCGGTGGATCCGATGAATCGCCTCCCGCCGGGGCATGAGGCCGTGCCTATCCAGCAGCTCCGGCGGCAGCAGCTCCGGGATCATCGCCCCGTAATGCGCCAGCGCCAGTTCGATGCGCTGCCTTATCCAGACCTGCGTCAGGCTGCCCCCGATCGAATAAACGGGTTGCAGCGTCCCCGTGCGGCCGGCGCCTTTGTCCGGGAACTCCGACTCCGACACCGTGAGCTGACGTCGCCGCTGATCCCATTTTCCCGTCAGGACGATATCCCGCCCGACCTCCATCTGATCCTTCAGGAACGCGCGGTTGAACCAGACGGCCGTCAGCAGCAATCCCTCCACCGTCACCCGGCAGAGCAGACGCGACTTGCCTCCGAACCGCTGCAGCGACGGCGGCGTCTCGATTCTCCCTTGCACGGTGATCTTCTCCCCGTCCTTCACCTCGTGGAGCGGCCGCAGCCGATAGTCCTCGTAGCGGAACGGATAATATTCGATCAGCTCGCCGACCGTAGAAACACCCAAGGCGTGAAGCTCCCCCGCCTTGGGGGCGCTCACGCCTTTGATCTTCGTGACCGGTATGGCGAACAGATCCGTCTCTTCTGCCGATCGATCGGCCATCCTCATCAACTCCGAATCGCGCCGCCGTCCGGGCGATCGTCCTTAGACGATATGGCCCGAGCCGGCGGGGAATACAAACAAGCCTGCGGTGCCGGGACCGGCATGCGTGCCGATCACCGATCCGATCTCCGAGCGGTGGAACCCCGCGACGTTGAATCGTGTCCGAAGCACCGCGACGAGATCGTCCGCGGCCTCCACGTCGCCCGGCGTATCGACGACCGCGAGATCGATCGCCGCGCCCGGCCCGAAGTCGGACTCCAGCAGCTCGACGATCCGCGCGACGGCGCGCTTCTGTCCCCTGACCTTGTCGATCGGGAAAATAACGCCGTCGTCGCCTATGGTCAAGATCGGCTTAATGTTAAGCAGCGTGCCGAAAATCGCGGCCGCCTTGCCGATCCGGCCGCCCTTTTGCAAATACTCGAGCGTATTCACGAGGAAATACAGCTTCATCTCCTTGCGCAGCCGCAGTACCTCCGCGGCGACCTCCTCCCGGGACGCGCCCCGCGCCGCCATCTCGGCGGCGGATACGACCAGCGCGCCGTATCCGTAAGAGGCCGACCTCGAGTCGATGACGGTGACCTTGCTGTCGTCGTCCAGCATCGACCTCGCGATCGTGGCCGACTGATAGGTGCCGCTCATCGCCGAGGAAAGGTGGACCGACACGACCGCGTTGCCCTCGGCGAGCAGCCGCTCGTACACCTCGAGAAACTGGGCCGGCGAGGGCTGCGAGGTCGTAGGCAGCGCGCTTGAACCTTTCAGCTTTTCGTAAAATTGGGCGGGCGAAAGCGTCACGTTGTCCAGGTAGCTCTCTTCGCCGAAGACGACGCGCAGCGGCACCATCTCGATGCCCAGCCGCTCCCGCGTCGCCAGCGGGATGTCCGACGTGCTGTCCGTTACCAAAACAACCTTGCTCATCCTAGCCACCTCCCGCGTCTAATCCGACTTTTCCACCATGATCAGGTACGGATACAAATGCTGTCCGCCCTCGTGGCGCTCCACTTCCGCATCGGGATAAGCTTCGGCGAGCCAGGCCGCGAGTCCGGCGGTGTCGCTTTCCTCCGCGCCTTCGCCGGACAGCAGCATCACCGTCTCGTCGCCGCTTGCGAGCATCCGCTCCAGCAGGCCTTGGGCCGCAGCCATGACCGTCGTCTCCGAAGAGACGATCTGTTTGTCCAAAATGCCGATGTACTCGCCGCCGCGAATGTCGATGCCGTCCATGACGGTATCCCGAACGGCGCGGGTGATAGAGCCGGTCAGCACGCGGTCGATCGCCCGCAGCATGCGGTCCTCGTTGACGGACGCCGGCTGCTCCTCTTGGAAGGCGAGCATCGCGGCCAGTCCTTGCGGAATGCTGCGCGTCGGCACGACCGTCACCGGACGGTCCGCCAACTCCTGCGCCTGCTTCGCGGCCATCAGGATGTTGGAATTGTTCGGCAGGACGAAAATGTGGTCCGCCGCGAGCGACGAGATCGCCTGCACCAGATCCTCCGTGCTCGGGTTCATGCTCTGTCCGCCCGAGATGATCGCGTCCACGCCGAGACTGCGGAACAACTCGTCGTTGCCTGCGCCAACGCTGACCGCGACGACGCCGTAGTCGGCCATCTCGAACGCGACCGGATGCGCCGGCTCGACCGCTTGCGAAGCCGCTTCGGCAGCTCTCAGCTCGGGCATGTCCGGAATGCCCGAGGCCGCTTCGAGCCCCATCGGATCGGACGTCTCGCCCGCGGGCTCCGCGCCCGAAGCCGGATGCAGCAGCTCGCGATGCTGGTCGCGCATGTTCAGGATATGAAAATTCGTCAGCTCGCCGTATGCGACCGCCGCGTTCAGCACATCGCCGGGGCGGCGGGAATGCACGTGAACTTTGACGATATCGCCGTCCGCGATCAAAATGATCGAATCCCCGTCCCGCTCGAGCGCCTTGCGGAAGGACGTCTCGGAAAACGCGGTGCGTCCTTGCAGACGAATGAAAAACTCCATGTCGTACGGAAACTGGATCGACTCGGTCGCGATCCTCGACTGGGCCGACGCATGCGCCGCGGCTGCTGCCGTCACATGCGCGGACGCGGGCGAGGACGAGGCGGAAGCGACCGGCGCGTATGTCGTCCAGCCGCTCGCGTACGGAGCCGAAGCGGCGCCTCGCATCTCCGCGTTCATTAAATAGTGCACGAAGCCTTCATAGATGCACACGAGCCCCTGTCCGCCCGAATCGACGACGCCCACCTGCTTGAGCACCGGCAGCATATCCGGCGTGCGGGCCAGCGTCTCGGCCGCCTTGTCGTGCACCTCGCCCATCCATTCGGCGATATCCTCGGTGCGCCGCGCGATCGACTCGCCGTGCTTGGCCGCTTCCCGGGCGACAGTCAGAATCGTGCCCTCGACGGGCTTGACCACCGCTTTGTAAGCGGTATCAACTCCTTGCCTTAAGGCGGCTGCGAACAACGGCACGGTGATCTCCCGCTGGCCGGCGACCGCGCGGGCGAACCCGCGGAACAGCTGCGACAAAATTACGCCCGAGTTGCCGCGCGCGCCCATCAGAAGTCCCTTCGACAGCACTTCCGCAGCGCGGCCGATGTCGGGCGAAGGTTTATTTTTCAATTCGGCCACGCCGGCCGTCATCGTTAAGTTCATGTTGGTACCCGTATCGCCGTCCGGGACGGGAAATACGTTCAGCGCGTTAATCAGCTCCGCCTGCTGCGAGAGCCGCTCCGCGCCGGCCAGCACCATGGCCGTCCAGTCGCTTCCGTTTAAAAGCCTCGTAGTCAATGAAAATTCCCCTTTTCGAAGGCGCGACGCCGGCCTCTCCGGCAGGAGAGCCCGGCAAGCCAAGGTGAGATCGGATAATCGCGCAAGTGGTTACGATCCGGTCTTCGCCTAGCGAATGACGCGCACGCCCTGAACGAAAATGTTCAGACGGTCCACGGCAATCCCGACGACTTCCTCCAGCACGTACTTTACTTTGGATTGGATATTGTGGGCGACCTCCGAGATCTTCGTGCCGTAGCTCACGATCACGTACAGATCCAGATGGAGCTCTTCCCCTTCGCGGCGCACTTCGACGCCCCGCGCGAGATTCTCGCGGCCGAGCAGCTCGGCGATCCCGTCCTTCAATTGCTTTCTGGAGGCCATACCGACAAGGCCGTAGCAGTCGAGCGCCGCCGAACCCGCGATGACGGCGATGACCTGATCGGCCACGTCGATTTTGCCGTTTTCCGTCGATAGCTGCATAGGCATGGCCACACGCTCCTTTGGCGGTTCTCGAACGCCGTCCGCTACAGACGGCTTCATGGGTGAACCTTTTCCCATTGTACTATAAAAAAGAATCGGTTTGAAGTCAGCCGATGACATTGCAAGCCGACTAGGCCTGTGTTATGATAGGAAAAGTGTGTGCAAGGTCTGGTCAGGGAGGTGGATTTACATGGCTCGCAAATGTTATATCACGGGGAAGAAGCCGGCTTCCGGCAACAACGTTTCCCACGCCAACAATCATAACAAACGCTCTTGGGGCGTCAACGTGCAGAAGGTTCGCATTTTGGTGAACGGCAAGCCGAAGCGCGTTTACGTCAGCACTCGCGCCCTGAAGTCCGGCAAAGTCGTTCGCGTATAATTAACTGCCCGTTCGCTTCGGCGGACGACAGCCCATGGCAAAAGCACCTGGACCTCCAGGTGCTTTTTGTTTTTCCGCGCCATATCCGCATCCGCGAGATAACTCGCGTTAATGTTCCATCATGAAGCGTCCCGCGGCGCGGCATTCGCCCGGGCCGTCCGGCCGCAGCCGGCGCTGGGCGCCGCGAGGCATCCCGGATCGCCCGCTCATGGCGGGGCTGCCCGTTCCGGGGACGGGTACACGAGCCTTGCAAGGCCGCGGGATCCATCACCCGGGAGGCATCAGCTTTTCTGAAACGTATTCAGGATCGCTTTGACGAATCCGCCCAAGAACTTCGGCAGCTTGATGGTGTAAAACTTCATCGTTCCCACCCCTCCTCCGGTCCGATGCGTTGCCCGCGGCCCTACGGGCCTTGCATGGGGCGGCGCAGCGCCCGAGGGCGCGCGCTGTTGATAAATGTGTATGCGCGCGCGGAGTTGTCCTATTCCTCGGGGGAAAACGAAAGGGACCGACCGAAGTCAGTCCCTAAGCGATGCGATGGCGGCTGCGCGATCCGCGTGGCCGAACACGTAATTGCCGGCGACGAGCACATCCGCGCCCGCTTCGCGCACGAGCTTCGAAGTCTCGGCGTTGATGCCTCCGTCCACTTGGATGTGAACGTCGCCCCGCCCGCGCGCGACGAGCGTCTGCCGAAGCTGATCGATCTTGGACAGCATGCCGTGGATGAAGGACTGCCCGCCGAAGCCCGGGTTGACCGTCATGATGAGAATGAGGTCGACGTCGTCCAGGACGTAGTCGAGCACGGACAGCGGCGTATGCGGGTTGAGCGCGACGCCCGCTCCTTTCCCGAGCTCGCGAATCGCGTGCACGGTCCGGTGCAGATGCGTGCTGGCTTCGGCATGCACGGTGATCCGATCCGCGCCGGATGCCGCGACGTCCGCGAGCAGCCGATCCGGCGTCTGGACCATGAGATGCGCGTCGAAGGTCAATGCCGTATAGGAACGGATCGCCGCGACCACGGGCGGCCCGAAGGTCAGATTCGGGACGTACTGCCCGTCCATGATATCGATGTGAATCCAGTCCGCGCCGGCGGCTTCCGCGACGCGAACCTCCTCGCCGAGCCGAGCGAAATCGGCCGACAGGATCGATGGTGCGATAATGGCCATATGCTAGTACCTCCGCGCTTTTTCTTTCCATTCGTTCATAAATTCTTTGTAGTGGCGGTACCGGCTCTCCGCGATGCCTCCGGTCTCCAGCTCGGCCAGCACGGCGCAGCCGGGCTCGTGAACGTGCGTGCAGCCCCTGAACTTGCAGCCCTGCGCCAGCTCCCGGAACTCCCGGAAGCACGAGCCGATCTCGTCGATCCCGAGCTCCTGAAAATCCAGCTGGCTGAATCCCGGCGTATCCGCCACGAATCCCCCGCCCGGCAGCTCGACGAGCTCCACGTGACGCGTCGTGTGCTTGCCTCGGCCGAGCTTCTCGCTGATCTCGTTCGTTTCCATCTTCAGCCCCGGCACAAGCGCGTTAAGCAGCGAAGACTTGCCGACGCCCGATTGGCCCGCGAATACGTTGACGTGGCCGGACAGCAGGCCTTGCAGCTCTTCGAGGCCGGTGCCCTGGCGCGCGCTGACGGCGAGAACCCGGTATCCGATGCCTTCGTAAAGCGCCACCGCGTCGTCGATATCCCGCCCGATCCGTCCCGCGTCCTCGGATCGCTCGGCAGCGTCGAGCTTGGTCAGCACGATGAGCGCATCCATTCCCGCATGCTCGATATGCACGAGGAACTTGTCGAGCAGCTGCAGATTGAGCTCCGGCCGAATCACGGAAAACACGAGCACGGCCTGGTCTGCGTTGGCCACGGGCGGCCGGATCAGCGACGAGGACCTGGGCAAAATGCCGTTGACCGCGCCCTCTCCGTTTTCCGTCTCTTCGTATACGACCTTATCCCCGACGAGCGGAGACTCGCCCCGTTTTTTGAAAATGCCGCGTGCCCTGCATTGAAGCGTCATATCGCGCTCGTCGTCCCGCACGTAATAATAACCGCTGAGCGCCTTGACGATGATGCCATGACGCTCCGCCGCACTCGTTCGCGCCGCGCCGTTGCCGCTGTTTTTCATCGGCTAGCCTCGCCCTTTTTCTTTTCCGTTTCCTTTGTCATCGCCTTTTCCCTTCCCTGGGCCTACGGCTGCGGTATCGTTGCTCGCAGCGCCGCCCTGGTCGTCCGTATTTTCATTTCCCGGGTCTATCTCGGTCGTCGCGTCTTCGGCAGGAGACTCGGTCGGCGGCGGCGTAATCTCGTCGGACGGCGTCGGTGTCGGCGTAGGATCCGGCGTCTGTTCTACGTCCGCGTACGGCACCCGGATTCGGTCCAGGAACTGATCGTCGCGGTAAACCGTAATCTGGCCTTCCTTGTCCGGCGACACGACGAGGTTGATCGGGAACGTCTGCGTCGTCTTGATCTTCTTCGTGCCCCACTCGCTATCGCCTCGGGCGTCGGTCAGCAAAATCTTGACCGTGCTCGTCTGGCCTTCGACCGCGGGCGACACCGTTACGTTCCAAGTTTTCTCCTTGGCGTCCGCCGGATATCCGCTGCTGATCCAGATCGTGACTTCCGTTCCCGGCGTCACCAGCTCGTTCTGCTCCGCGGGGAACTGCTTGAACACCTTGCCTTTGGTCGTGTAGCTCGGCTCCTGCAGCACCTTGTCGTTCGGCAGCGCCAGATTGCTCTTGGTCAGCTCCGCCCGCGCCTCGGACAGCGACATGCCGATCAGATTCGGCATCGGGAACGATTCGGGGCCCTTGCTGACGTTCAGCGTGATCGTATCCTTTTCCGGATCGTACGTGCCGCCGGGAGCCGGCGACTGACTGAGCACCGTGCCCGCGGGCACCTCGTCGTCGAATTTTTCGACTTTATCCACGTTCTTCGCCCCTTGCGCCTGCAGCGCCTCGACGGCGTCGTCGTACAGTTTGCCCGTATAATCGTCGAGCTTCGGCAATTCCTTGCCCAGACTCACCGTCAAGGTGATGAGCGACCCGCTCTTGACCGGCATGTCTTGTTTGCTCTGCCTAATGACGAGATCCTTGTCTACCGTCTCGCTCTGCTCGTAGAGGACCGGATCCGCGACCTTAAGACCTGCTTTTTCCAGCTCCGCAGTCGCGACCTCGAGCGTCTCGTTCACGACCGTCGGCACCTGTACGTCCGGGGACACCAGCTGTCCCTTCAAAGCGAAGATGGCCCAGATGAGGATAGCGATCAAAATGGCGGCGATGACGCCGAATACGGTAGGCAGCACCCACTTTTTGCGCTTGCGCTTTTCCGGGTCGCCTTCGCGTGTCTGCCCTTCCTCAGGCAGCCCGTTTCTTCTGGAGCCTTTGCCGGCCAGCGTCTCGTCCGCGGAAGAGCGCATTTCCGGACGGATCGCCGGAATGACGCGCGTCTGCTCTTCTTCGTCCGCGTCGCTCGGGAAGCGTACCTTCGGCTCGTTCAACCGCTGAGGCTGCAGGCAGGTCGCCAGATCGTCGAGCATATCCTGCGCCGAGGCATACCGTTCGAGCGGGTTTTTGCGCATCGCGCGCAAAATGACGTTTTCCACGCTCTGCGGGATCGACGGATTGACGAGACGCGGGTCCTCGAACGGCTCCTGCAGATGCTTCAGCGCCACGCTGATCGGACTCTCCCCGAGGAAAGGAAGCCGGCCCGTAAGCATCTGGTACAGCACGATGCCAAGCGAATAAATGTCCGATTTCTCGCCGGTGGCCACGCCTTTGGCATGCTCCGGGGAAAAATAATGAACCGAGCCGACAACCGAGCCTGTCTGCGTGATCGTCGACGACGTGGCGGCGCGCGCGATGCCGAAGTCCGTCACCTTCACCCGGCCGTTCGTGCCGATCAGGATGTTGTGCGGCTTGATGTCGCGGTGAATGATCTGGCTGTGATGCGCGTGGTCTAGCGCGTCGCAAATTTGCGACGCGATGCGAACGGCCTCGTTTACCGGCAGCGGCGCCCGTTCGCGGATAATTTCGTTCAGGTTCGCGCCGTCGATATATTCCATGACGATATAATGAGTGTCTTCTTCCTGGCCCACGTCGTAGATGCTGACGATATTCTGGTGAGAAAGCGCGGCCGCCGACTGGGCTTCGCGCCGGAAGCGGCGCACGAACTCGTCGTCGTGCATGAACTGCTGCCGGAGCACCTTGACCGCGACGAAGCGGTTCAGCAATATGTCGCGGGACTTGTATACGAGCGCCATGCCCCCGCCGCCCACGCGGCTGAGCAGCTCGTACCTGCCGCCCAACAAATGTCCGATCGCAGTCATGACGTTCCTCCATCCCGCGTCCCGGTCCCCGCCTCGTATTCGATCAGGGCGACCGTCACGTTGTCGTCGCCGCCGGCGGTGAGCGCCAGCGCGATGAGACGGTCGGCGCGTTGATCCAGGGTGACGCCTTCGGTATTCATCGTATCGAGTATGAGTGCCTTGTCTACCAGAGCGCTTAGGCCGTCGCTGCAAATCAAAAGACGATCGCCCGGCAGCATGTCGATCCGCTGCAGGTCGACCGACACGTCCGCA
This sequence comes from Cohnella sp. OV330, assembly GCF_900112065.1. Classification (GTDB taxonomy): domain Bacteria; phylum Bacillota; class Bacilli; order Paenibacillales; family Paenibacillaceae; genus Cohnella. Next base: position 455,316 of record NZ_FOKE01000006.1, on the reverse strand, counting down.
TCGGTGCCGAGCGCGCGCGTAAGTACGTTGCGCCGGGGGTGGTTCGCGGCCTCCTCCCGGCTGAGCTGCCCCGAACGGGCCAGCTCGTTGACGAGCGTATGGTCGTCGGTCAGCTGCTCGATGGCGCCGCCTCTGATCCGATAGGCGCGGCTGTCGCCGATATGGCCGATCAGCCCCTCCCGCTCGTCAAGAAGGGCAACGACGACCGTCGTGCCCATGTTATGATATTGGGGATGCGTCGAAGCGGCTTCGAACACGGCGGCGTTCGCCGCGAGCACGATCGCCTTGAGCTTTTCCTCCGCCTCGAAAGCCGAGATGACGCCCTCCCATGCGGACAGCGACTTCGACAGGCTGTCGACCGCCAGCGTGCTGGCGACGTCGCCAGCGTTGTGTCCTCCCATGCCGTCGGCCACCGCGGCGGCCGTCAGGCCGCCCGGCGTCGTGCCGACCCAAGCCCGGTCTTCGTTCAGTTGCCTGACTCGTCCGATATGACTTCGCACAGCCGTCTTCAACCCCGTCACCTCGCCTGCTTCTCCATGTGCTTCGCCCGCAGCTGGCCGCATGCCGCCGCGATATCGTGCCCCTGCTCCCTGCGGATGGTCGCATTGATGTTCCTGCGCTCAAGGATGCGGTGAAATTCGAAAATATCGTCGCGTGGCGTACGGACGTAATCCCGTTCGGGCACATAGTTGACGGGAATCAGGTTCACATGGCACAACATGCCCTGCAGCACCTCGGCCAGTTGCTCCGCATGCTCGGGACGGTCGTTGACGCTGCCGATGAGCGCATATTCGAACGTGATGCGGCGACCCGTTTTCTCGATATAGTACTTGCAGGCGTTCATTACTTCCTCGAACGGGTACCGTCTGTTAACCGGCATGAGCTTCGAGCGCAGCTCGTCGTTCGGCGCGTGGATCGAGATCGCCAGGTTGATCTGCGTATTCTCGTCCGCGAACTTCAAAATGTTCGGCACGATGCCGCTCGTCGATACGGTGATATGGCGCTGCCCGATGTTGAGCCCCTTGGGGTGGGTCATCGTCCGCAGGAACGTCATCGTCGGCTCGTAGTTCTCGAACGGCTCGCCCGAGCCCATGATGACGATGCTCGATACGCGCTCGCCTTCCGGGTCCAGCAGCTGCTGCGCCTTGACGACCTGCGCGGTGATCTCGCCGGCCGTCAGATTGCGCTTCAGGCCGCCCAGCGTCGAGGCGCAGAACGTGCAGCCGATCCGGCAGCCGACCTGCGTCGTCACGCAGACGCTGTTGCCGTAGTTGTGCCGCATGATGACCGTCTCGATCGCATGGTTGTCGGCCAGGCCGAACAGGAACTTGACCGTCCCGTCCTTCGATTGAAGCTTCGTGATCTCGGTCAGCGTGACGAAGTTGAAGGCGCCCTCGAGCTTCTCGCGAAGCGCCTTCGGCAGGTTCGTCATCTCCTCGAACGTGCTCACCCGCTTCACGTACAGCCAGTCGTAAATCTGGCCGGCGCGGAAAACGGGCTCACCCGCGGACTTCACCCAGTCCTGGAGCTGATCCAGCGTATAGTCGTAAATGAAAGGCTTCCCGTCGGCGGGAACGTAATCTTTATTTTTTAATCCAATCAAGGATAGTCACCACCATTCGCTCTATTTTACCATAAACGCCGCCTTCGCAGTAGAAGGCGGCCGATCGTGCTTAAAGGGAGACTTTGCCGGCGGCTCGGCGCAAACGCGATCGCGAGCCGATGCTGCGTGGCTGCTCCCTTCCTATTGTAAAGGGCGCCGACCGTTAATGCGCCCGGGCGAGCCGCGCAATGAAAAATCCGTCGCTGCCGAAGTGCTGCGGCAGCAGCTGCGCCATGCCGGCGAAGCCATCGTCCACGACGCCGGCGTCGCGAAGCGGCGCGAGCGTCTCTTCGGGCCAGGCCGGATCGAGCCGGAAGTCCGGATGGGCGTTCAGAAAATCGCGCACCGCCTCTTCGTTTTCCTCCGGCGCGATCGTGCACGTGCTGTAGACGAGCCGGCCGCCCGGCTTCACCATGCGCGAGGCCGACGCGAGCAGCCTGCGCTGCAGCGACGCGAGGCTCGCGATATCGTCCGCCGACTTGTTCCACTTAATTTCCGGCTTGCGCCGGATGACGCCGAGTCCTGAGCACGGCGCGTCGAGGAGCACGACGTCCATCGAACCCGGCACGAGACGCTCGGACAGCGAGAGCGCGTCCGAAACCGTCGTAACGACATTCGGCAAGCCGAGCCTGTCCGCCTGCTCCCGGATGAGCGCTTCCTTGTGCGGATGCACGTCGTTCGCGGTCACCCGGCCTTGGCCGGCCATCCGCTCGGCCATATGGGCGGCCTTGCCGCCGGGCGCGGCGCAGCAGTCCAGCACGTTCATGCCGGGCCGCGGATCGCAGACGGCGGCCACGAGCATCGAGCTCTCGTCCTGCACCGACAGGCGGCCGGACGCATACCACGGCGTCTGCGCCAGGCTGCCGGCGCGCGCCGCCACGATGCCGTCGGGCGACAGCTTCGACGGCTCGGCGTATACGCCCGCGCCTGTGAGCTCCGCGAGCAGCGCGTCGCGCGTACCGCGCAGCCGGTTCGCGCGCACGGACATGTGCGGCGGCTCGTTGCCCGCCGCCATGAGCGCCTCGGCGCCGGCTTCGCCGTAGGCGGCGACCCATCGCTCCGCCAGCCACAGCGGATAGCTGTGGACGAGCGAGAGCCGCTCGGCCGCGGGCAGCTCCGCCGGCAGAGGCGGGGCCACGCCTTCGCGCAGCAGGGCGCGCAGCGTGCCGTTCACGAGGCCGGCGATGCCGCCGTGGCCGCGTTTCTTGGCGATGCGCACGGCTTCGTCGGTGACGGCGTGCGCCGGCACCCGGTCAAGCCAGCGCAGCTGGTAATAGCTGAGGCGAAGCAGGCAGCGGACCCACGGCTCGACCTTGTTCGGCCAGCCCTTGACGCGGGCCGCCAGCACGTGATCGATCGTGAACCGGCGCTGGATCGTGCCGTAGACGAGTTCGGTCGCCAGCGCCGCGTCCGGGCGGGACAGGCCGGCATCGGTGAGCACGCGGTTCAGCTCCAGGCCGCTGAAAGCACCTTGCTCTTCGACGCGCAGCAGCACGCGCAGCGCGACCTCGCGCGCCGTCTGCGGCTTGCGCGGCGCGGACGGCTTCGAGGGTTGCGCTGCCGAAGGCGGGCGTTGGCCCGGCCGCTGGCCGGAACGTTGATCGGGACGCTGCGCGTGCGCGGGGCGTTGGGAAGACGTCGGCCGTTGGGCGGATTTGGGTTGTTGGGCAGACGACCGTTGCGCGGGCTCGGACCTTTGCGCCGATACTGGCCGTTGATCGGGTCGTTGCGCAGACGTTTGGCCAGCACTTGGCATCGGGCGTTGGCCGCGATTCTGCGTGGATGCCTGGCTGGCACTTGGTACCGGCCGTTGGCCGCGATTCTGCGCGGATGCCTGGCCGGTACCGGGCGCCGGTCGTTGGCCGCGGTTCTGATTTGAGGCAGCTTGGCCCGCACTGTGACCGGGTCGCCCCTGAGCAGCCGCTCCCTGCGAACGGGCTTTACCGCCGCGGTAGGACGATCCCTCACTCTCTCCCCGCACGCCCGACGGTCTGCCGCCCGAACGTGCCGGTTTGCCGTTTTCCCGGCTTGAGGCCGTCGACTTTTGGGATCGATCCGGATTTATAGGTTGACTCATTATAACACCTCTTTGATCTGCTCCCCTACGGAAGCGCAAACGAGCCGACGACGCGCATTTCTGCCTATTTCTAGCATGCCCGCTCGCGCCGCTCTCATTTCATGCATTCAAATATAGCACAAAGTGCGCAAAGGTTCATATGAATAACCACATTATTGCATTTATGTGACGGTATGAGAAAACAACGCCTATCGGGGAGCGGGCGGAAATGGCGGGAGCCGCGCGGAGAAACTGTATGTTAACTCGATAAGGGAGACAGCGAATAAGCAGTTTGCTACGTGAGGCGGAAAGTCGCCGCACGCAGGCCGATTTGTTTCTAACTGAGACCTCCGCGGCAAGGCGGGCATCCGATCAGGCCAATTTGTTTCTAATCGAGACTTCTGCAGCTAGGGCAGCCAGCACGCAGGCCGATTTGTTTCTAACTAAGACCTCCGCGGAAAGGCGGGCATCCAGTCAGGCCAATTTGTTTCTAACCGGGACTATTGCAGCTAGGGCGGGCAACCACTGAAACCGATTTGTTTTCAATCAAGACTTCTCGACCGCCGAAAGTCAGCGATCCTTCCATGACGGGACTTTTATCCGACCGCGCGACTGCCCAAACCATAAAAAAACGACGCCCGGTTAACCGAGCGTCGTTCCCGGAGCCAGCCTGGCCCCTCTGGCGTAGTCCGCGGCGGACAGCCGCTTCTTGCCCGCCGGCTGCACCTCCGTCAGCACGACGCTGCCGTCCCCGGAGCGTACGCGGATGCCGAAGGCCCCGCTGTCCAGCACCGTGCCGGGCGCCGCCGCCTGCCATTCGGCCTTCAGCTTCGCGTCCGCTTCCCCAGGCACGGCGATGCCCCATACCTTGAACACCTCGCCGCCGAGCATCGTGAACGCGCCCGCCATCGGGGACAAGCCCCGCACGCGGTCGAACAGCTGACGCGACGTAGCGCCGAAGTCGAGCCGCTCGTCGTCCCGCGTCAGGTTCGGCGCGTAGGTCGACAGCGAATCGTCCTGCTGCTCGCGCGGCGCGTCGCCCGCGATCAGCCGCGGCAGCCACTCGCCGAGCAGCTCCGCTCCCGCGACGCTCAGCTTGTCGAACAGCGTGCCCGACGTATCGTCGTCGGCGATCGGCAGCTCGACGCGGGCGATCATATCGCCCGTGTCGAGGCCCTCGGCCATGAACATCAGCGTTACGCCGGTCGTCTTTTCCCCGTCGATGACCGAGCGCTGGATCGGCGCCCCGCCGCGGTAGCGCGGCAGCAGCGAGCCATGCACGTTCACGCAGCCAAGGCGCGGGATATCGAGCAGCGACTTGGGCAGGATCTGCCCGTACGCCGCCGTCACGATCAGGTCCGGCGCCAGCTCGCGCACCGCCTCGACCGCTTCCGGCGCGCGCATGCGCTCCGGCTGGAGCACCGGCAGTCCGTGCTCAAGCGCGAACGCCTTGACCGGCGGCGGCGTCAGCTCGCGCTTGCGCCCCTTCGGCCGGTCGGGCTGGGAGACGGCCGCGACCACTTGAACATCCTCGCGCTCGAGCAGGAGGCGCAGGGAAGGCACGGCGAAGTCGGGCGTTCCCATGAATACGATTCGGGTCATGCCTTACGCCTCGCCCTCTTCTGCCGGCTCAGGCGCGCGGCGCTCGTAGATCGATTCGGCGAGGTCGATGAACAAGACGCCGTTCAGATGGTCGATCTCGTGCAGAAACGCTCTTGCGAGCAGCTCCGTGCCTTCGAATTCCACCGGCTTTCCGTTGCGGTCCTGCCCCTTGACCTTTACTTTAAGCGGGCGGCGCACGTCGCCTTGGAGCCCAGGGATGCTGAGGCATCCCTCCGGTCCGAACTGCTCGCCCTCGGAGGAGACGACCTCCGGATTGACCAGCTCGATCAGGCCATGCTCCTCGTCCGCATCGACCACGATCACGCGCTTGGAGACGCCGACCTGCGGCGCCGCCAGGCCGACCCCGTCGGCATCGTACATCGTGTCCGCCATATCGTCGAGCAGCTTGTGCAGATTGGCGTTGAACTTCGTTACTTCCTGCGCTCTCTCGCGCAGCACGTCATCAGGATGCTTCACGATCAACCGAATCGCCAATGCCATCCCCACCTTTCAGTCTATATCTAATATAAAATGCCGATAAACATGCGCGCTTAAAGCATCATCTGCGGATCGACGTCCACGCCGAGCTGCACGCCGTGGCGCTTCGCGCCGTCCTGCAGTTCCTTCATTACCTCGGCCGTCCAGCCGGGCACGTCGGGATTCCCTTGATATTTTATCATACATTGAAAACGGTAGCGATCCTTGAGCCGCGCGATCGGCGAGGGCACGGGACCCAGCACCTCCACGGCGATGCCACCGGGACCGGGCCTGCCGTCAGCCTCCACGCCTGCGGCAGCCGCCCGCTCCCGCATCTTGGAGGCGAACGTCTGTCCCATGGACAGCAGCAGCGGCACCTGCTCGTGCGTCAGCGTGAGCGTGAGCAGCCGGCCGTAGGGCGGATAGCCAAGCGCGCGGCGATGCCGGAGCTCCTGATGCGAAAAGCCGCGGAAATCGTGCCGCTCGACGGCCGCGATCGACGCGTGCTCCGGCTCGTACGTCTGAACGATGACCTCCCCGGGCAGCTCGTGCCTGCCGGCGCGGCCCGCCACCTGCGTGAGCAGCTGGAACGTCCGCTCCGCCGCCCGGAAGTCCGGCAAGCGAAGCGCGGCGTCTGCCGCAAGCACGCCGACCAGCGTGACGTACGGGAAATCGAGCCCCTTCGCGACCATTTGCGTGCCGAGCAGCACGTCCGCCCGCCGCTCGCGGAATTCCGTCAGCCAGCGCTCGTGCGAGCCTTTTTCCGTCGTCGTGTCGACGTCCATGCGGATGACGCGGATGCCGGGAAACGTCGCGGCGAGCGCTTCCTCGACTTTCTGCGTACCCGTGCCGAAAAAGCGGATATGCGGGCTCGCGCAGGACGGACACGCCTCGGGCTCCCGCTCGGAATAGCCGCAATAGTGGCAGCGCAAATTCCGCGAGCCCCGATGATAGGTCAGCGCGATGTCGCAATGCGGACACGAAGCCGTGTACCCGCAGGAGCGGCACATGACGAACGTCGCGTAGCCGCGGCGGTTGAGCAGCAGCACCGTCTGCTCCCCGCGCGCGAGCCGCGCGCGCAGCGCGTCCGCCAGCGCGCGGCTGAACATCGCCCGGTTGCCGAGCCGCAGCTCCTCGCGCATGTCGATGATGGCGACGCGCGGCAGCGGACGGTCCGCGACCCGTTCGGGCAGCGGCACGTAGACGGGCACGACCTCCTCCCCGCGTCCGCCGATGCCCGGCGCGAGCTCGATCGCCGCGCCGTACGTCTCGAGCGACGGCGTCGCCGAGCCGAGCACGACGGCCGCGCCGTGACGCTGCCCGCGCCGGACCGCGACGTCGCGCGCATGATACTTCGGGCTCTCTTCCTGCTTGTAGGTCGTCTCGTGCTCCTCATCGATAATGATGAGTCCGAGCCGGGAAAAGGGAGCGAAGATCGCGGAGCGTGCGCCGACCGCCACGGTCGCTCTTCCCTCGCGGATCTTGCGCCATTCGTCGTACCGCTCGCCGCTCGACAGCCGGCTGTGCAGCACCGCCACCCTCGCGCCGAACCGGCTCTTGAACCGCTCCACCATCTGCGGCGTGAGCGCGATTTCCGGCACGAGCACGATCGCTTCGCGCCCCTGGCGCAGCGCCTTGTCGATCGCCTGCAGGTATAGTTCGGTCTTGCCGCTGCCGGTCACCCCGTGCAGCAGAAAGACCCGGTGCGCCTCGCTGTCGACGGCGTCGGCGATCGGCGCGAACGCCTGCTGCTGCGCGGGCGTCAGCGCGAGCGGAGCCGAGGGCTCGAAGCTGCGGCCGGCGTACGGATCGCGCTGCACGGTTACCGACTCGAGCCCGATCAGTCCTTTGTCCGCCAGGCTGCGAATGACCGCCGTCGTCGTGCCGGCCGCTTCGGCCAGCGCCTGCTGGGCGATCGGCTCGCGATTGGCGAGCAAATACGCGAGCACCTCGCGCTGCTTGGCGGCCCGGTTCGGCAGCTCGAGCAACGCGCTGCGCAGCTCGGCCTCGGACGGCGGGACGACCGTCAGCACCGTTTTGACCGACAGTCGGTCTTCGACTTGCTGCCGCTCCTCCAGCTTGCCCTCCGCGAGCCAGCGCTTGACGGCCGCGCCGCGCTCCGGATGCTGCTGGAGCAGCTGCGACAGCTTCAGCGCGCCATGCCGCTCCAGCGCCTCGATCAGCTCAGGCTGCTCGAAACGATCCAAGGGCGCCCACTCCGCGTTAGGCGCCGCCGAAATATATTTCTCCGCCTTGCCCTTCAACGCGGCGGGCAGCATCGCCTGCAGCGCGACGGTGAGCGGGCACAGCCACCGCTCGCTCATCCAGATCCCCAGCTCTACGAGTTCAGGCGACAAGGGCGGCACGGCGTCGAGCACGTCCGCGATCGGCTTCAGTCTCCGCCGATCGACCTCCGAATCCTCGGGCAGCGCCAGCACGATGCCTTGGAGCGTCCGTCCGCCGAAGGGCACCGCCACCCGGCTGCCGACCTCGACCCAGCCTTCGAGATGGGCCGGCACGGCATAGTCGAACGGCCGATCCGCGTCGCGGGTCGGCACGTCCACGCTTATTCTGGCGACGTTCATGCCCGGGAGCCTCCGCCGTCGCCTTCGCCGGCGCGCAGACCGGGCGCGCGAGCGAGCGCGATCCGCCAGATGCGGCCGGCCGCCTCGCGTTTGGACTGGAGCGGCAGCGATTCGACGAGGCCTTCGGCGCCGTACAGGCTCAGGATGTTCGTATCCGTCCCGAACCCCGCGCCCGGCTCGGAGACGTCGTTCGCGGCGATCAGGTCGCAGCGCTTGCGGCGCAGCTTGTCCAGCGCATAGCGCTCGGCGTCGCCCGTCTCCGCGGCAAACCCGATAACGTAAGGCTTGTCCTTGCCCGCTCCGCCGCCGTCGTGTTTCCAGTCGCCGATGGCCTGCAGAATATCGGGATTGCGGACGAGCTCCAGCGTCAGCTTGTCCGGCCCCTTTTTCATTTTGACCTTTTCGCGCTGTACCGGCCGGTAGTCCGCGACAGCCGCCGCCTTAATAACGACGTCCATGGACGGAAGCCGCGCCATGACGGCGTCGTACATGTCCTGCGCCGATTCGACCCGCACGACCTCGGCGCCGGGCGGAGGTTCGAGCTCCGTACGCGCCCACACCACCGTCACGTCCGCGCCAAGCGAGCGAGCCTCCTCGGCGAGCGCGAAGCCCATTTTGCCGGACGAATCGTTCGTGATATAGCGGACCGGGTCGAGCCGCTCGATCGTGCCGCCGGCGGTGATGAGCACCCGCTTGCCGGCAAGCGGCTTCGGACCGGCGAGCAGCTCGACCACGACCTGCACGATCTCGTCGGGTTCGGCCAGCCTGCCCTTGCCGACATATCCGCAGGCGAGCTGGCCGGTACCGGATTCGACGAACCGTACCCCGCGGCGCGCGAGCGTGTCGAGATTGTCTTGCACGGCCGGATGCGCCAGCATGTGCACGTTCATCGCGGGCGCGATCAGCACCGGCGCCGTCGTCGCGAGCAGCGTCGTGCTCAGCATGTCGTCGGCGATCCCGTGCGCGAGCTTCGCGATGCTGTTCGCGGTCGCAGGAGCGACCACGACCAGGTCGGCCGCGTCCGCCCAGTCGATATGCTGCACGACGGCCGCGTCCCGCTCGTCAAACACGTCCGTCGCCACCGGATGACGCGACAGCGTCTGGAGCGTCAGCGGCGCGATGAACTTCGTCGCCCCTTCGGTCATGATGACGCGCACGCTAGCGCCGAGGCCGACGAGACGGCTGCACAGCGTGGCCGCCTTGTAGGCCGCGATCCCGCCCGTGATGCCGAGAATGATGGTCTTCCCCGAGAGCGATTGATTCATATAGAGCGCCCCTCCCTCGCGATTCTGAAAAAAAAACAACCTCGAAGGGTTGTTTGCAGCCGTTTATGCTTCTTCTTCGTTCTGTTCTGCGGCCAATTCCTCTTCGGAGATCGCTTCGACCGTAATGTAGTCCTTGAAAATCTCTTCGAGCGCGACGCCTACGAACTTGTGGGACTTGGGCGCGCGCAGCTTGCTGGTCTGGCCTTCGCGCAGGGACCGCGCGCGCTTGGAGGCCGCAACTACCAATGTGTATTTGCTGTCCACCTTGCGGACGAGCTCGTCGATCGATGGGTATAGCATCTAATCACCTCTCCGGTATGTTTTGCTTTTCGCGCAAGCCCTCGAGCTCGACGAACAGCTCGTGCAGGAAGCGCTCGCGCTTGCAATGCTCGGCGATCATAATGCTCTCGATCCGGCGGCAAGCCGCATCGATCTCGTCGTTGACCACTGCGTAATGGTAATGCTCGAGCAGGTTCATCTCTTCGACCGCGACGGAAAGACGATGATCGATGGTAGCCTGGGTCTCCGTGCCGCGCCCCGTGAGCCGGTCCTTCAGTTGCTGGAGCGACGGAGGCAGCAAGAACACAAGGACGCCCTCGGGAAACTTCTCCCGAACCTTGACCGCGCCCTGGACCTCGATCTCCAGGATGATGTCCTTGCCCTCGGAGAGCGTCTTCTCCACGAAGTCGCGCGGCGTACCGTAGTAGTTGCCTACGTACTCGGCGTGCTCAAGCAGCGCGTCGCGTTCGATCATATCCTTGAACTGCTCGCGCGTCTTGAAAAAATAATTGACCCCGTCGATCTCGCCGGCCCGCGGAGACCGCGTGGTCGCCGAGACGGAATATGTCAGCTCGGGCAGCTTGCGGCGCAGCGCCGCGCACACCGTGCCCTTGCCGACGCCCGACGGACCGGACAATACGATCAGCAAACCTCTGTTCATGGACTTCCCCGATTCATTCGTCATGTTCGTCGTCTTTGGTGGACAGGCGATGCGCCACCGTCTCCGGCTGGACCGCGGACAGAATCACGTGATCGCTGTCCGTAATAATGACGGCGCGCGTGCGGCGGCCGTAAGTCGCGTCGATCAGCATATGCCGGTCGCGCGCTTCTTGAATGATCCGCTTGATCGGCGCGGACTCGGGACTCACGATGGAGATGATCCGATTCGCCGATACGATATTGCCGAATCCGATGTTGATCAGCTTGATCGCCATGCCACTATTCCCTCCGGTCCATGTCTTGCTGGCAGCGGCCGGATGGTGCCGGATAGGCACCATTGTTGCCACTGTGGCGCTTCCGCATACCGCAATCGATGGAATACGCTTTGGCACCGTCCGCGTCTGGCATATGAAGAACGCCGGTCAGCGGCAGGCCATATTGACTCATTTTACTTGATAATCGTTGGTCGGACAAGAGGCGCAGCCGCAATTGTCGGCATGAACGCCGCTTTTCTCCTTGACGTACCGCGTCAGCTCGACCGTCATCTCGTAATGAAGGAACGGCGTCATGAGATAGATGCCGTTAAAATGCTTCATCGCCGCGTCGAGCAGTTCCTTGGCGACGGCGATCCCTTCAGCCTTCCCTTCCGCGCCCTCCAGGCCGCGCATCCGCTCGCGGACGGCGTCGGACAGCTGGATCCCGGGCACCTCGTTGTGCAAGTATTCGGCATTCCGCCCGCTCGCCAGCGGGAAAACGCCGATAAAAATCGGAACGCCGATATGCTTGGTCGCCTCGGCGATCCGCTCGATCAGCTCGGCGTCGTACACCGGCTGCGTCATGATGTAGTCCGCGCCGGCGGCCACCTTCTTTTCGAGCCGCTGCACGGCCTTGTCCAGATGCTTGACGTTCGGGTTGAACGCCGCGCCGATGACGAACTTCGCCTTCTGCTTGAGCGCTCGGCCGGAAAAGGCGATGCCTTCGTTCAGCTGCTTGATCATCTTGATGATCTCGAACGAGGTCAGGTCGTACACCGAGCTCGAGCCGGGCAGGTCCCCGAACTTCGCCGGATCGCCGGTCACGGCCAGCACGTGGTCGATGCCGAGCGCGTCGAAGCCCATCATGAGCGATTGCGTGCCGATCAGGTTGCGGTCCCGGCAGGCAATGTGCACGAGCGGCCGGATGCCGACCCGCTCCTGAACGAGCGCGCCGAGCGCCATGTTGCTCATGCGCGTGACGGCGAGCGAATTGTCCGCCATCGTCAGCGCGTCGGCGCCCGCGTCCCGAAGCGCCGCCGCGCCGTCCATGAAGCGGCCGATGTCGAGATCCTTCGGCGGGTCGAGCTCGACGATGACGGTGTGGCGCTCGCGGACGAGCTGAACGATGTTGGCCGGCTCTTCGCCGCCGCCGACCGCCGATTCGGACGGCTGACGGGACGGCGCGACGCGAACCTCGGCGGCCGTCGCCGGGCGCGACGATTCCGTCTCGTCAGGCGCGTACCCGCGCAAAGCCGCGGCGATCTCAGCGATATGCTCGGGCGTCGTGCCGCAGCAGCCGCCGATGAGGCGGACGCCGTTGTCCGCGAACGCCCTGGCGTTCTCGCCGAAGTAGGCCGGCGAAGCGGAATAGACGACCTTGCCGTCCTCGTAATCCGGCAAGCCGGCGTTCGGGAAGGCGCTGAGGGGCAGCCCGAGATCGAGCGGGATGTTCTGGACGGCGCGCAGAATGCCGTTCGGACCGCTGCGGCAGTTGAAGCCTACGACGTCGGCCCCCTCGTCCTTAAGCCGGCGAAGCGCCTCGCCCATCGGCACGCCGTCGCGCGTCACCGCGGGATCGTCCACGGCGAACTGGCAGACGACCGGCAGGTCGCCCAGCCTGCGCGCGACGCGCAGCGCCAGCATCAGCTCGTCGAGCTCGAAAAACGTCTCGAGCAGGATGCCGTCCGCGCCGGCGCCCATAAGCGCGCCGATCTGTTCCTCGTAGTCGCGGGTGATCTCCGCCGTCCGCGCGTTTTTGCGCTGGCCGGCCCGGATCGCGCCGACCGCGCCGAGCACGTAGGCCGCGTCCCCGCCGGCCTGCCGCGCGAGCGCGACGCCGGCCGCGTTGATGTCGGCGGTCCGCTTTTCAAGGCCGAACCGTACCAGGTTGCCGTGCTGCGCGGCGAACGTATTGGTCTCGAGGACTTCCGCGCCGGCGGCCGCGTAACGGCGATGAACCTCCAGGATCATCTCGGGCTTGATCAGGTTGTATTCTTCGAACGCGACGCCGATCGGGAATCCGAGCTGGTAGAGGTAGGTTCCCATCGCCCCGTCGCCGACGAGCGGCCGCTGGCTCAGCGCTGTGCGAAAATCCGGTTTCAAGAGGCTTCCCATCCTATCTATGTCATAAATGATGTATGCAGAATCGTTCTATTAATGTAGCATACTTCTTCCCGCGCGGAAATGGCCGGTGCGCCTCGACAGCCTCCAAATGCCTCTAATCCGTCTATAAACGGAGAAGAACCCGGACAAGTCCGGGTTCCCCAATAAGCGATTCGAGCGTATGCGGCTCTTCGCCGCGCACGCTTCGTCAGACCGTGCCGGTATAGACCGCTTCGGCCGGACCGGTCATGTAGACGCGGTTGTTATCCTCGTTCCATTCGATGAACAGGTCGCCCCCGGCGAGCGAGATCGTCGCCGAGCGGCCGGTCAGCCCGTTCAGCACGGAAGAAACGAGCGTCGCGCAGGCGCCGGTGCCGCAAGCCAGCGTCGGGCCCGCGCCGCGCTCCCAGACGCGCATGTCGACTTGCTCGGCCGAATTGACCTTCGCGAATTCGACGTTGATCTTGCGCGGGAACAGCGGATGCGTCTCGAGCTTCGGTCCCCACTTGGCCAGGTCGAAGCCGACCGCGTCGTCCACGTAGATGACGGCGTGCGGATTGCCCATCGAGACGGCGGTGAATTTGAACTCGCGTCCGTCGATCTCGACCGATTGCCCGATGACGGGATTGGCGTCGATCGTCGTCGGCACGTCGAGGCCGTTCAGGATCGGCTCGCCCATGTCTACGCGGACGCGGCGGACGAGGCCGCCCTCGACTTCGAGCTGAACGGGCTGCACGCCGGCGCCCAGCGTCTCGATCGTGATCGCTTCACGGTCGATGAGACGGTTGTCGTACACGTACTTGGCGACGCAGCGAATGGCGTTGCCGCACTGTTCGGCCTCAGAGCCGTCCGAATTGATGATGCGCATCTTGAAGTCCGCGCGCTCCGACGGCAGGATGTAGACGAGACCGTCGGCGCCGATGCCGAAGTACCGGTTGCAAAGCTTGACGGCGCGCTCGGCCGCGTCTGCGGGCAGCGACGGTTCGCCGTGCACCACGATGAAGTCGTTGCCGAGGCCGTGCATTTTCGTAAATTGCATAGGGGTAAGCCCTCCTGGTATGAAGTTCATGGTCGGACCTGTCCTTCCGTGTCCCTATCATACCGCACCGGGACTTCGCTGCGCATACAGGATTCGCAAATTTGTTTGTACTTTTCCGCATCGAATGCCGCGGTCGGAAAGCCTGCTCGCGAATCGCCCGCCGCCCGCTACACGCCGCCGCGCCCGAGCAGACGCTCCATCTCGCCCAGATGGCTTTCCAGCGTGATCGTGTTGTAGTTCCCCCAGGAGTCGTTCACCACGTAGGCCCGTCCCTCCGCGACGTCGGATGGACAAAATGAGAAAAGCCCGCCCCTCGCGCCTGAACGGCGCGGTCGGGGCAGGCTGACCAATGGATGAATGATCGGGACGGCAACGATAGCGGAACGTTTAAGCTAGCGGATCAGCCCGGTACGCGAATCAACGGGCGACCGTCTTGACAGGGCCCGCGCCGCGGCCGCCGTACGAGATGCGACCGCCGGAACGGCGGCGGCGAGACGATCCCCATACGCTGCCGATGCCCATCGCGAAGGTCGGGATGCCGGCCGCCACGAAGACGAGCGCCCAGTCGCGAAGGTTAAGCGGCACGGTCTTGAAGATCGGCTGCAGCGGCTCGAAGTACAGGACGGCGAGCAGAAGGAGCAGCGAGGATAGCACCGCCAGCACGAGAAACTTGTTTTCGAAAAAACGGCGATGGAAAATGGAGCGCGAGCTCCGGCAGTCGAACACGTGGATCAGCTGCGCCATGACGAGCGTGGCGAACGCGACGCTCTGCGCGTGGACGAGCGCCGCGGCATCCGCGTCCCGGCCGCCGAGGGCGATGACGAACGCCGCCAGCGTGCAGGCGCCGATCAGGACGCCGCGGCTGATGATTTTCCACCCGAGACGCCGCGCGAAAATGTTTTCCTTGGCCGACCGGGGCTTGTGCCGCATCAGGTCGCTCTCGGCCTGATCGACGCCGAGCGCCATCGCGGGCAGCCCGTCGGTGACCAGATTGACCCACAGAATCTGGATCGGGATCAGCGGCAGCGGCAAGGCCGCCATCATCGCGAAAAACATGACAAGAATTTCGCCCACGTTCGAAGCCAGCAAATAGCGGATGAACTTGCGGATATTTTCGTAGATGCCCCGGCCCTCTTCGACCGCCGCGACGATGGACGAGAAATTGTCGTCGGCCAGGACGAGCGCCGAGGCTTCCTTGGTCACGTCGGTGCCGGTAATGCCCATCGCGATGCCGATGTCCGCCGCCTTGACGGCCGGCGCGTCGTTCACCCCGTCGCCGGTCATGGCGACGACGTGGCCGCGGCGCTGCAGCGACTGCACGATGCGCAGCTTGTGCTCCGGCGATACCCGGGCGTAGACGTAGATGTCGTCCGAAATTTTGTCGAGCTGATCGTCGGTCATGCCTGCCAGCTCCGCGCCGCTGACGGATTTGCCGTCGCGGGGCAGGATGCCGAGCGTGCGCGCGATCGCTTCCGCGGTCATCTGATGGTCGCCGGTGATCATCACGGTCTTGATGCCGGCCGCCTTGCACTTGACGATCGCGTCGTGCACTTCGCGGCGCGGCGGGTCCATCATGCCGCCGAGGCCGACGAAGACGAGTCCCTCCTCCGCCTCGTCCTCGGACTCGCAGTTTTCGCCGCCCTTGGCGTCGCGGTACGCGAAACCGAGCACGCGCAGCGCGTCGTTCGCCATCGCTTCGTTCGCGCGCAGTACCTTTTGACGAAGCGTCCCGGTGAACGGCACGACCTTCCCGTCCCACAGGACGTAGGCGCAGCGGTCGATCAGCAGGTCCGGCGCGCCCTTCGTGCAGACGAGGCGGCCGCCCTGATGCGACACGAGCACCGACATCCGCTTGCGGTCGGCGTCGAACGGAAACTCCTTTACGCGCGGGTACAGCGCTTCGAGCGAGGCGCGGGGCAGCCCGGACTTGGCCGCGAGCGCCAGCAGCGCGCCTTCCGTCGGATCGCCTTTCACTTGCCAATCGGCCGCTTCGGCCTCCTCGCCTTCCGTCCGCTCCGCCTTCCGCCCGCGCGCGTCCGCGCTTCGTTCAGCCTTAGCCAAGTCCGCATTGTTGCACAGCGCAGCGACCTGGATGAGCCTCCGCAGCGACGCGTCTCCCTTCACGTCGACCGCGTTCCCGCGTTCGAGAAGCTGGCCTGCCGGCCCGTAGCCTTCGCCCGTGACGTCGATGTCCCTGCCGCCCGTCCAAACCTTCGTGACGGTCATCTTGTTCTGCGTAAGCGTCCCCGTCTTGTCGGAGCAGATAACGGACGCGCAGCCGAGCGTCTCGACAGACGGCAGCTTGCGCACGATCGCCTTGCGCCGGATCATGCGCTGCACGCCGAGCGCGAGCGCGATCGTGACGATCGCGGGCAAACCCTCGGGGATCGCGGCGACGGCGAGGCTGACGCCGGCCAGGAACATGCCGTACAGCGGCTGCCCGTGCAGCACGCCGGCGACGACGACGAGCACGGTGAGCGCCAGGGCGACGACGATCAGAATTTTGCCGAGCTGCTCCAGCCGGTGCTGCAGCGGCGTCTCGGCTTCGTCCGTCTGCTGGATGAGGTCGGCGATCTTGCCCATCTCGGTGCCCATGCCGGTGCGCACGACGACGCCCCGGGCGGTGCCGCGCGTCACCATCGTGCCGAGATACGCGCAGTTTTTGCGGTCGCCGAGCGGCAGCTCCGCCGCATAGAGCGGCATGGACTGCTTCGCCGCCGGGACGGACTCCCCGGTAAGCGCGGCCTCCTCGATCATGCATTGGCTGCTCTGCACGAGACGCAAGTCCGCGGGCACGCGGTCGCCGCTCTCGAGCACGACGAGATCGCCCGGCACCAGCTCGCTGGCGGGGACCACCTGCAGGCTGCCGCCGCGAATGACCTTCGCGTTCGGCGCGGACAGCTCCTTGAGCGCCCTGAGCGAGCGCTCCGCCCTGAATTCCTGGTAGAAGCCCAGCAAGCCGTTCAAGACGATGATGGCAATAATCGTGAGCGCGTCCAGCATCTCGCCGAGCAGCCCCGATACGACCGTCGCCCCGGCCAGCACGAGCACCATAAAATCCTTGAATTGATTGAGCAGCAGCTTGATCGGAGACTCCCTGCGCTTCTCCGCCAGCTCGTTTTTCCCGTGTCCCGCCAGCCTCTCCTGCGCGGCGCTCGGCGCCAGCCCTTCCTTCGTGTTCGTCTGGAGCAATACGGCTAGCTCGTCTTCGCTTAGCTGATGCCAGGCCTTCCCTTCCACGACGGGTTCCTCCTCCCGGATATCGCCCTCCGGACGAAGCCGGACAGCCTACTAGCCTATGTCTATTCGGTCAAGCCCGGAAATATCCCCTTGTCCGCCGCCTTTCCCTTTCAGACCATCTGTGGCATCATAAAGAAACGGAAATTCCGAAAAACGCACCGGTCAGGAGTCATGCCTTTATGTCACTCGACGGCATCGTCGCGCGCGCGCTCGTCCACGAGCTGGGGGAGATCGTCGGCGCCCGCATCGCTAAAATCTATCAACCGACCGAAAACGAGGTCGTCCTGCATATCCGCGGCCAAGGCTTCGGCCGCAAGCTGCTGCTGTCCGCGCATCCTTCGATGCCGAGGCTTCATTATACGGAGCAGCCCTGGGCGAACCCCCAGGAACCGCCGATGTTCTGCATGCTGCTGCGCAAGCACTGCGAAGGCGGCGTCATCGAAGCGGTGCGCCAGCCGGGCGCCGAGCGGATCGTCGAGATCGACGTCCGCCACCGGGACGAGCTCGGCGACCTGTCGCTCAAACGGCTCGTCCTCGAGATCATGGGCCGCCACAGCAACCTGGTGCTGCTCGATCCGGCGACCGGCATCGTCCACGACAGCATCCGGCACGTGACGCCGGCCATCAGCAGCTACCGGGTCGTGCTGCCCGGCGTCAAATACGTGGCGCCGCCGGCTCAGGACAAACAGGATCCGCTCGAAGCGACCGCCGACGACGTTGCGCGCGCGCTATCCGAAGCTGCCGGCTCTCCGCCCGCAGGCGCATTGGTCGCAGCCTTCACGGGTCTCAGCCCGCTCCTCGCCAAAGAAATCGCCTACCGCGCCGGCGACCGCGAAGCGGACGTTCCTGCCGCCTTCACTGCGTTAATGGCGGATGCCGCGGCCCATCGCTACGCGCCGTCCATCGTAGAAGAACCGGCCGGCCGGACCCAGTTCCACGCGCTGCCGCTGACGCACGTGCAAGGAGAGCCGCGCGGCTACGATTCCATGCACGCATGCCTCGAGGCGTACTACATCCACAAGGCCGAGCGCGATCTCGTCCGCCAGCGGACCGTCGATCTCACCCGCCTGCTGCAGAACGAGACGGCCAAAAACGCCAAAAAGCTGGAGAAGCTCCGCCAGACGCTCGAAGAAGCCGAAGGCGCGGACAAGTACCGCCGGCTCGGCGAGCTGTTGACCGCGCATCTGTACGCGATGAGCAAAGGGGATAAGCAGGTCGAGGTAACCGATTATTACGAGGAGGATCAGCCGAAGGTCCGAGTACAGCTCGACCCGCTGCTGACGCCGAACGAAAACGCCCAGCGCTATTTCCGCAAATATACGAAAATGAAAAACAGCCGAGAGGTCGTCTCCGAGCAGATCGAAGAAACCGAGCGCGAGATCGCCTACCTCGAGTCGGTGCTGCAGGGGCTGGACACGGCCACGCCGGCGGATATCGAAGAGATCCGCGCGGAGCTGACGGAACAGGGGTACATTCGCGCGCGCGGCGGCCGCAAAGGCGACCGCGGCAAAAAGAAAAACGACCGGCCCGCCATCCTCTGCTATACGTCCAGCGAGGGCGTGCCGATCTATGTGGGCAAAAACAATACGCAAAACGATTATGTAACCAACCGTCTTGGACAGCCCAGCGATACTTGGCTGCACACCAAGGACATGCCCGGCTCGCACGTGCTCATCCGCGCAGTCGATTACGGCGAGCAGACGCTGAAGGAAGCCGCCATGCTGGCTGCGTACTATAGCAAAGGCAAAGAGTCGAGCCTCGTGCCGGTCGATTATACGAAGATTCGCCTCGTGCGCAAGCCGAGCGGCGCAAAGCCGGGCTTCGTCATTTACGAAGGGCAGAAGACGCTGTTCATCACGCCGGACGAGTCGCTCGTGCGCAATCTCCCCAGCGTCGTCAAAAAGGCTTAAAATCGCTTCGCCGCCGCCCGGTACGGGTTCTACCGCGCCTTCTCCAGGCAGTCCTCGATCGCGGAGACGACAAGCGCCGGCTCGGAAAACTGCGGGAAGTGTCCGCTACCGGCGGCGACGATCTGCCGGCCGCGGGCGCTGAGCCGGGCGAGTTCCGTTTGATTGTCCCGGCGAACGGCATAGACGGCTTCCGGCATCATGGGCGGCCGCTTGCCTCCGCTGACGACGACGAGCGGCACGTCGGGAAAAGCGCCCGCGCGCGCGATCTGCGCAGCGGTCTCCGCCACCGCGTTCGTCTCGTGCCATTTGCGACGGCCCGTCAGCGCGTCCATCCACCCGAGCAGTTTGTTCGCCCCCCGCACCGCCCCGCTTTGCAGCTCGCCGATGGCGAGATCGCCCGGATGGGACGCTTCGAGCAGGACGACGCCGGCCGTCTCCCCCGGATGCAGCCTGGCGAACAAATTCGCGTACAGTCCGCCGAGCGAATGACCGACGAGCACGTACGGCGGCTTCAATCCGACTGCCGACAGCGTGCCGCGAAGCGCCGCCACGATCGTCTCTCCGTCCTGCGGGCCGTCCGGCTTCGCGCTTTTTCCGATGCCCGGCCGATTGTACGCGAATACCTTCGACTTTTCCGCGAGCGAATGGTACACCTTATGCCAGCCTTCGATCGGCCCGCCGCCGCCGTTGATCAGCACGACGGCCGGCGTCCCTTCGCCCTCCAGCGCGTACTCGGTTTTTTTGCCGCCGACTTCGATCGTCCGCTTGGCGATTTTCCTCATGTCCGCTCCTCCTCCTCGCCGCCCTTCACGACGATGCCCGGCTTCAGTTCCAGTCCGCCTGTCCAGTTCATCGGGATCGAACCGGCCGACGCGGGTTCGTCGCCGCCCCCCGTCTGAATATGCAGATGCGGCTCCGTCGATTCGCCCGAATTGCCGCACTGGCCGATAAGTTGTCCCGCCGCCACGCGATCACCCGCTTTTACCATGACCGAGCCCTTCTTCAGGTGCGCCAGCGTCGTGATCTCGCCGTTCGCATGGCGGATGGCGACCATGTTGCCCGCCGGCTGCTGCGGGTTGACCTTGCCGACGGGCGCATTGTCCGCGATGCCGTCCACAGCCGCGATCACCTCCCCCGAGGCGGGCGCCAACACGTCCTGGCCGTATGCGTAATAGCTCTCGTTCAACGCCGGATCGCCTTCGAAGGAGTAACCGTCCTTTTCCTTCACGAAGTCGACCGCGTAGCGAACGGCTTCATACGCGTAATGATAGTTTTCCAGCTCGTTCAGCCCGCCCCAGACGACCAGCCATTGCCCTCGGAACGGCGGCAGAAGCGCCGTCCCGGCCGCCATCCGGTCCGTATTCGGATGCCTCGCGAGCGTCAGCGGCCGCAGGCCGACGATCGTGCCCGTGGCGTCTACCGTGGCGGACAGCCCCTTCGCGGCCGCATCGTCCGTCCATACGTACTGGGTTCTGCCGTTCAGCGTCAAGACGGACGACGGACGGAATGCGGCGACGTCCGCCGTGAACCGCTCCCCCGTCTCGCGGAACGCGTCCAGCGTCACCGCGCCGCGCATGCCCTCGTCCATTTGCGCATACAAACGCTCGTATTCGCCGGCGAGCAGCCGGTCCGCGAGCTCCGGGCCGCCGAAGCGCGCAGCGCCTTCTTCAGACGCCGCTGCCGTGCCCGCCGTGCGCTTCTCCGTTTGACCGCCGCCGCAGCCTGACGCGAGCAGGATCGTCATCGCGACAAGGCCGAAGGTGCCAAGGCCTCTTCCCCCCGTATTCAAAGCGCCGTATCGTTTCATCGCTTGCTCCACTCCCTCCGTTCGTGTCTTCCCCATCGTACGGCGCCGGTCTTACTTTTAACGTAACGCAAGCTTAACGGCATCTTAATTCAGGGCGCGAATCCTAAAATTAAGGTTCCGTTAAGACGCCGCGACAGCCCGTTCGCGGGTCGCCGTGCTATACTGGCATCAGTTTCGATAGGGGGTGGACAGGATGGAACAAGCAGAGATTCTGCTCGTCGACGACGAGCTGGCCATCCTTCAGATGATGACGGCGGTATTGCGCAAGGAAGGCTTCTCGAAAATCGACACGGCCGCGGACGGCAGGTCGGCCGTCGCGGCATGCGCCGCCAAGACGTACGATATCGTGCTGCTCGACGTCATGCTCCCGGACCGCAGCGGGCTCGAGATCGCGCCGGACATCCGCCGGACGACGAATGCGCCGATTCTTTTCCTGACCGCGCGGACGTCCGACGTCGACAAGCTGACCGGCTTCGCGGTCGGCGGCGACGATTATATCGTCAAGCCTTTTAATCCGATCGAGGTGGTCGCCCGCATGCGCGCGCAGCTGCGCAGGCACTTGAATTCTGCGAAATCCGCGCCTGCGGCGGAACCGGTCGGCACCGCCTACGATTACGGCCGCTTCCGCATCGACGAAGCCGCCGGCACGCTGACCGTCGACGGCACGGAGACCAATTGTCCCGCGCTCGTCTTCCAGCTTCTGCTGTTTTTTTGCAAGCATCCGAACCGGATATTCGGCAAAAGCGAGCTGTACGAACGCGTCTGGGGCGCGCACAGCTACAGCGACGACAATACGGTTATGGTGCACATCCATCGGATCCGGGAGCGGATCGAGCTCGATCCGTCCAAGCCCGCGCTGCTCGTGAATGTCCGGGGCATGGGGTACAAGCTGTGCGCGCCTGCCCGGGAGAGCGGCGCATGACGATACGCAAGCGACTGATCGTCCGCTACGTCTACCAGCTCGCGGCAGCCGGCATCGTATTGCTCGTCCTGGCGGCCGCGATCGTGCTCTGGATGCGGCAGCGTTTCTCGGATATCGGGATCGAGCGCGAGTTCGCGCCCGGCGGGCTGTCCCGGATGATTCAGGAGGCGGACGCAAGCCCGGACGGCCTCCTCCGGTTCGACCCGAAGCTGCTCGGGATGCTGCGCCAGGACGGCGGCTGGCTGCAGAGCCTGGCCGAGGACGGACGCGTACGCCAGGCGTTCAACGCGCCCGCCGACCTGCTGTCCCGTTATGCCCCCGGGCAACTGATGGATTATTGGTCCGGCAAAGCCTCTTTTCCCTATCGTCTGTTCATCTGGATCCAGCCCCGCGACGGCCGCCTGTACACGATGCTGTACGGACTGCGCGCCCCGACCGACGATCTGCTCCGCAGGGCCATGGACGACGGTTCCCTGAGCAGGGCGCAGCTGTCGTTCCCTGCGGCTACGGTCGCCTTGCTGGATCAAGCGGGCGCTTGGGTGCAGGTACTGGACCGAGCCGGCTCCGAGTACGCGTCGTGGCGCAGGCCGGAGACGGCGCCGAATTCCTATACGCTGACGGAGCTGGCGATGCGCATGCATAACGGGGATATGTACAACGCCTCGCTGGATTCCCGCTACGACGCGCGGACGGGACTGACCTGGATCGTGCACGTTCCCGTGCGCGGCGCGGACGGCGAGGCGGTGCCCGCCCGTTCGTTCACGCCGGAGACGGTCGTGCTGTTCCAGGGCATCGCGCTGTTTTTGCTGTCGGCCATGCTGGTCGTAGCGCTGCTCGCGCTCTGGTACGGCTATCGGTACGGAGGACCGCTGCTGCATATGGTCGAACGGATCAGGCGGATGGGCAGCCGGGAGGATGCCTGCGAGTCGGCGCAAGGACCGAAGCCCGCTTCCGGCAAAAAAGGGAAAAAGCGCGGAGACCGGATGTTCGCGGAAATGATGGGGACGATCGATTCGGCGGACGAAGCGCTTCGCGCAAGAGCGCGCGAGCGACAGGCCGCGGAGCGGCATCGGGAAGAATGGATCGCGGGCCTGTCGCACGATTTGAAAACGCCGCTCTCGTCCATTAAGGGCTATGCGCATCTGCTAGCCTCGGATACTTACCGTTGGACCGAGGAGGAGATGCGGCAATTCGCCCTCACGATCGCTGAAAAATCGGCCTATATGGATCGCCTGATCAACGATTTGGCGCTGACTTACCGGCTGAGGCACGACGCGGGAGCGGCCTCGCTCGAGCCGGCAGACATCGGCGCGCTGCTGGCGCAAAGCGTGCAATGCGCCGCCGCCCATCCCGGGTACGGCGGCGCTCGCGTGCGGTGCGTGATGCCAGAGCAGCAGATCGTCGGGCGCGTCCACGCGCCCTGGTTCGGCCGGGTCGTCGAAAATCTCGTCGCCAACGCGCTCATCCACAATCCGCCGGAAACCCGGCTGACCGTGGAGCTGCTCGAGAGGCCGGGGGGCGGCTGGCAGGTCGACTTCCGCGACGACGGGATCGGCATGGACGCGGAGACGGCAAGCCAGCTGTTCGAGCGGTACTACCGCGGCACGGACACCGATCGGGCGCCCGAAGGCAGCGGACTCGGCATGGCGATCGCCAAGGAGCTCGTCCAGGCGATGGGCGGCAGGATCGAGGTGCGGTCCGCGCCGGGCGAGGGCACGACGATCAGTCTCGTCTGGACGTCGGTTGCGTCTGCGGAGGACGGCACGGAACGATCCGCGATCGCTTAAGCGCCGCGGCGCCCTATCAGCCGCGCTTGGCAGGCCAGACGGGACGGCTTTCGAATTCGACCGCCACGACCGTGTTCCACTCGTCCAGCAACGCCTGCGGCAAGTCGATCGAAAGCCGCTGGACGCTGTGATGCCCGTCGACGCCGCTCGAGAATCCGCTGATGACTTCCGTCCGGTAATGGAGCGCTTCGCCCGTCTTAACCAGCTTGACGTCCCGGACCCCGCCGCCCATCTCGCGCAGCTCGAGCGGGAACCTCGGGATATCCCTGACGTGCAGGTATACCGTGTTCTCCTTGACGGTCGTCGGACCGTAGAACGCCGGAGGAAAATGCGCCGGCGTTCTTTGCGTGCCGTAAATGCTCTCGCCGGAATGCCGCAGCCAGGCGCCGATCGCTTCCAGCCGCGCGAGCGCCGGCCCCGGCCATGTACCGTCCGGACGCGGGCCGACGTTCAGGAGCAGATTGCCGCCTTTGGTCGCGACCTCGAGCAGCGTGTCGAGCAGCGCCAATGGCGGCTTGTACGTATCGGGATCGGAGTGGTACGCCCATTGATGGTTCATCGTCATGCACGTCTCCCACCATTCCTCCGGCGGATGAAGCGGCACGAACTGCTCGGGCGTCTCGTAATCGCCTGCGTCCGGCAGCCGGTCGTTGATGACGAGATGCGGCTGCAGGTTCAGCATCATCCGCTTCACCTCGTGGCTGCGCCATCGGTCCGCGCCGAACCCCGGCACGTCGAACCAAATCAGGTCGATCCGGCCGTAGTTGGTCAGCAGCTCCCGCAATTGCTCGACGAAGCGCTGATGAAACGACCACCATCGAAGCGGATCGTAGACGTTTGGCTTGGGAGACGCCAGCCACGGCGCGATCGGGATCGTCGCGAAGTCGGGATCGTGCCAGTCGATCGTCGTGAAGTAGAGACCGACTTTAAGCCCCGCTTCCCTCATTGCTTCGACATACGGCGCGATCAGATCGCGCTTCGGCCCTCGCCGGACGGCGTTGTAATCCGTCGTCTTCGTGTCGAACAAGCAAAATCCGTCATGGTGCTTAGCGGTCAGCACGACATACTTGGCCCCGGCTTCCTTCGCCGCGCGCGCCCAAGCCTTGGGATCGTACCGCTCGGGATTGAATTCGTCGGCCAGCGCTTCGTAGGCTTCGACGCCGATCGCCTGGTCGCTCTTGTCGAGGAGCGGCCACGACGCTTCGATCTCCTTCAGGGAATACGGCCCCCAGTGGATAAACAGGCCGAATCTCGCTTCGTCGAACCACTGCGCTTCCGGGTGCAAGGCTCTCATGCCCAAGTCGCTCCTCCTTATGCGGCAATGCGCAAGCTTCCGCTCCGCGCCGCTTATTTAACGCGATATTCCTCAAAGTAACGCGGTAAAATCGTCGTGGACGCGCCGGGCAGCTCGGGCAGCTTGTAAAAGCCGTTCGCTACCTCGATCGGCTCCTCGAAAATATGCCGGATCCACGGAATGTATTCGAGCATGACGGCGTTAGGCGTCGCCGCCACGAGATGCTGGTGAATCTGTCCCATATCCCCGACATGGGGGCAAACCGGCAGGTCGTATGCGGCGGCCAGGCCGGCCACCTGCAGCCACTCGGTCACGCCGGCCACCCGCGTCACGTCCACCTGGACGTATTCGACGGCGCCCTGCGCGATATAATCGCGGAACGCGTATTTGTTGTACACATGCTCGCCGAGCGCGATCGGCACGTTCAGTTCGTCGGCCAGCTTGCGGTGACCCGGGATATCGTCTGGATTAAGCGGCTCCTCGAGCCAAATCAGGTCGAACTGCTCCAGCTTTTTTCCCCACGTCATCGCCGTCGTGATGTTCCACTGCTGATTGACGTCGATCATGAGCCCCGCCTCGTCTCCGATCGCTTTGCGGACGGCTTGCACCCGGTCGAAATCTTCTCGCGGGTCCGGCTTGCCCACCTTCATTTTCACCGCCGTGAAGCCCTGCTCCAGCATCGCCGTCATGTCCGCGATCAGCCGCTCCTTGCTCCAGTTGAGCCAGCCGCCGTTCGTGTTGTAGGCTTTGATCTTGTCCGGCTTGTGCCCGCCGAGGTACTGCCAGAGCGGCTTGCCGGCCGCCTTGGACATGATGTCCCAGAGCGCGACGTCCACGGCCGCGAGTGCCATATGCGTAATGCCCGCGCGTCCGACCCAGTGCATCGGCCCGAAACGGAGATCGTCCCAAATGCGCCTGACCATAAAAGGGTCCCTGCCGATGAGCGCGGGCGCGTAATAGCGGTCTATCGTATCCGCGATCATCTCGTCTCCCTTGGCGGTCGTCCCGGTATAGCCGTACCCGACGATGCCTTCGTCCGTCTCGATGCGGACGCCGGTGACGCCCCAGTGCGTGGCGACGTTGATGGCGTCGGTGATGGGCGGGGTGATCGGCACGTGCAAAATAAAGCTTTCGGCTTTCGTGATTTTCATGGGTATCCTCCTAAAGTTTATAAGTGCATCAATAACCGAGCGAGGCGCCGCCGTCCACGGGCAGCGCGACGCCGGTAATGAACCGGGCGCCTTCCGAGGCGAGAAAGAGGGCGGCGTCCGCGATCTCCTCGGACGAGGCCGGTCGCCCGAGCGGGTGCATGTCGTTCAGCAGACGGGTCGTCGCGTCGGGATCCGGCTGCCGAAGCCGCCACTGCTCCAGCAGCGGCGTCATGACGCCGGCGGGACACAGACAATTCACGCGGACGCCGTCGGGCGCATAATCGAGCGCCAGCGCCTTCGTCATCGCGATGACCGCTCCCTTCGTAGACGCGTAGACGGCGTTTTGCTTCTGGCCCACGAGACCGTTAAGCGAGGCCATGTTCACGATGTTGCCCTTCGAACGGCGCAGCGCGGGAATCGCATGCTTGATCGTCAGGTACACGCTTTTCAGGTTAATGGAGATGACGCGCGTCCACTCCTCCTCGCTCACCTCTTCAAGCGGCTTGGGCAAGATCGTCGCCGCGTTGTTGAGCAGCACGTCGATCCTGCCGTAGGCCTGCAAGATCTCCGCCACGGCACGCGCGACATCCGCTTCCGAAGAGACGTCCGCGCGTACGGCGAAGGCTCGCCCCCCTTCGGCCGCGATCGCGTCCGCGACGCGGCGCCCGTTGTCGGCGTCGATATCGACCACCGCGACGATCGCGCCTTCGGCAGCGAATCGCCGGGCGGCCACCTCGCCGATCCCCGAAGCGCCCCCCGTAATAAGGCATACTTTCTCGTTTAGCAGCATGGGTCTGCCCTGCCTTTCTCCGGCTGCTGCCGGTTTAGCAAAATCATAAATCGTGTATGATTTTAAAAGTATCATACATGATTCATTCCGTAAAGGGGAATCGTTCCCCGTTTTTGCTTAATTAAAACTGTCTCGCAGACGCTGCCGCGCGCGCTGCAAATGCCGCTCCAAGGCGGCGCCTGCTTCGTCCATGTCGTCCGCAAGCAGCGCGTTCAAAATCCGAACGTGCTCCTCCCTTTCGTCGGCGAGCGCGATCGTAAAGTTCAGCAAGTTCAAATAGCGGTATATACGCTCGATCAACGACACGACCATGCGCTGCAAATTTTCGTTGTCGGCATAAGCCAATATCGTGCCATGCAGCCCTTCGTTCATTTTGAACATCCGGCTCGCAGACTCCTGATTCGCGTCCGCATCCTCTTGCGGGGCCTTCGTCTCGGCCAAAATCAGGCGAAGCCGATCCTTCGGGATGCGGGCTGCCGCTTTGCGCAGGGCGAGCGACTCCAGAGAAAGTCTGATCTCGAAGATCTCGTCGATGTCCTTGGCGTTCATCGCCGCCACGAACATGCCTTTAAAAGGGACGACGGATACGAGTCCCTCGGATGAAAGCCGCGAGAGCGCCTCGCGGATCGGAATGTTGCTGACGCCCAGGTCTCTCGCGAGCTTGTCGATATTGATTTTGTCTCCTGCGGACATTTCATGGGACAATATGCGCTTTTTCAGCAATGCATACAGCTCGTCGGCGAGGACGTATCGGTTCAAGGACGGCGGATTGTCCGGCATGGGCTCACCCTCTTCAATGTTTGCTCCATCTTATCATACACGATACATGCCGCGCCTGGTTTAAGACCCGTTATCCGCTAAAAAACAACCGGTTGCCCCGCATGTCCGTATCGGCGCATGCCGTCAGCCGGATCGCGTCGTCGGGCTTACCGAAGCCTGCCGCCTGCGACGCGCGAATCTCGTTGCCGACGAATGCAAGGCCCCGCGTTCCGCGCGCCTCCAGCACGATGGCGTCCCGCGTCTCGAAGCGATTGTCCTCGATACGGATATGGCTGTGGACCGGCCGCTCCGCATCCGGCTCGGAAACGGCCGGCACGATCGCGATTACCGGACAGTCGGCGTCGCCGCAGTCGGCGAACCGGTTCCCGCGGATCGTCAGATCGCGCACCGGACCGGATTCGAACCAGGAGGACGCGTCGCCCTCGATCCAAACGGCGCTCATCCGCGTCCGTTCGAACGAATTGTTTTCAATGATTGCCGGGCGGCGCGTCGTCAGGAGGATGCCGCGCGTCGGAATGCGCGCGAACCGGTTGCCGGCGATATGCACCTCCGGCGTCCAGGTCACGTTCTCCACGACGTCCCCCACGCCGACTGCCTCCGGCGCCGGCTCCGCCAGCGACAATTCGAGCAACCGGTCGCTGAGCCGCTGTACAGCCGTGACCGTTCCCATGCCGCTCGCCGTCAGCGTGCGGGCGCCGGCGAATTCGATCTCGTCGCCCGCGCGAAAAGCTTCGAAGCCGTAGCTCTGCGGATGCATGAACCGCACAAGGAGCCGGTTTGGCGCGGGCCTCCCCTCGATACGCAAATAAGTACCGTGCACATTGACGGCGTCGTCGTGGGCGCCGGAGAAAAAGCTGTCCGCGATTGAGATTTTGTCCCTGCAGCCCATCAAATGAATGAAGTCCGCGAATGCGGCAACGGTGCGGCCCGTCTCCGGACGGGGAGCGAGCGTGAGCCGCGAAAAAGCAAGGCGCTCGCTGTACTGTCCGACTACGCCCAACCCATGCATGAAGTGCAGGCCGACCTCCTCCATCGTCACGTCCCGGCTGTTCAGCAGGAACACGCCGACCTGGTCGCGGATGCCGTCGCGGCATTGCAGGACGAACCCCGGTTCGATGCCGGACAGCGTCCGCGCGCCGGATGCGTCGAACTGCAGCCGAATCCGCCCCGGCCCCTCCGCCTCCGCCGAGGAAGCCGCTTGAATCAAATTATCGATCCGCCAGGTCGAATCGCTCGCGGGATCGAATGCCTGCATCGGACCGTCGCGGAATCGCCAGCCTTCTCCGGTCCAATACAATTGGCCGTCGTCGATCTCATATCGGCTGTCGGAATGCGCCTCAAGCGTCAGCCAGTATGCGCCGACGCCGGTCACTTTCGCCTCCGTCACCGTCGGCGCCGCATAGTCAAAGCGGAGCCGACGAATCGCGATACGATCGCAGCGATCCAGGGCAAGCATCGTTTGCTTGCCGTGGAAGACGAAGAGCGCGCCGCCCCCGTCGATCGTCAGATCTCGTACGTTTTTCAGATAAATGCCGATCGTCTTCGTGATATCTGGATTTTCCGCTTCGCTGGCCGTATTCGTTATAAAATAAGGCACCTTCGCGGCCTCTGCGGGATAAAAATCGTATCGCCCCGGTCCGCAGGCTAGCAGTGCCGGTCTTCCTGCGGACGAAACCGCGGCGATCGCGCGGCGCATTGCGACCGTGGCATCCAGGCCGGAATCCGGCTTCGCGCCGTAGTCTTCAAGCCGAAAAACGGCTCGATCCAATGAATTTGATGCCAAAGCTTCGTGTCCTGCTTTCTGCTTCTTCATCTCTTTCCCCTTTCTGGCAGTCAAAGTTAAGCTGCGCCGCCGTTTCCTTCAGAAGCGCAAGGAAATGCCTGTCCGGCTTCCCGGCAGGCATTTCCTTATCTAAGGCATGGATTAAATAAATGAATGCAATCAGGCTCCCGAACGGGTCAGCATGACGGGCGATCTTGGATCGAGCCGCAGCCGGATCTCCCCGTCCGCCTGTTCGAACGCCACCGGCGGTCTCCCGCCGTCCGACTCCAGCCGGACAGCCGCGATGCCCGTCTCCTGCCAATCCGGCGGCAGCGGCCAGGACCGGTCGGCGCCGTGCTTGCTGTACAGGTAGATTCGTTCTCCAAGCGGAATGAACCGATCGTCGTTGTCGGCGATCGCGAGCCGGTCCCAGCGAACCGCCAGCTGCTGCTCCGCCTTGCGGATATTCACCGTCACGCCGTCCGCGTACCGGATGTATACCTTCTTCTCGTCTTCCCGCCATTCGACCATCTCGCGGGCCAGGTAAAATTGATAGAGCAGCGAACCCAGAAAAATAATGTCGAGGATGCGTTCCCAGCCCGCTACGAAATCGTTGGCATGAAACTGCTCGCCGAGCAGCCGCGTCGGCGCTCCCCGGTACAGCACGTCGGAGTCGAAGGATGCGCCTTTGCCCCAGGCGACCGCATTCATGTCGACGCTGCCGCCGCCCACGATCTTGCCGTGGTACTGAAGGGAAGGCGAATAGTGCCAGTAGGCGCCGAACAATCCGCCGTCCTCTACCGGCATGCCGTTCTGTCCTTCCGTCGACACGTCGATGCCGCGCTCCCGGAAATAGGCCAATATCGGCTTCATGCCGCAGACGAGTTCTTCCAGCGGACCGATATATCCGTCCGGCTCCCAGCTGGCGTTCGTATTTCGGAACGCGTCCACCTGCACGGTATGCGATACGGGAACCGTCCGCAAAAAGTCGTCGATTCTCCGGAAGACGTCGCCGCTCTCTACGTCCTTCGTATGACTCATGTGATAAGCGCGCTGCTTCGCCGTGTCGAGCCAGATTCGCGCCGCACCGTCCGGGTCGCGGCTGAGCAGGTCCGGATTAAAGTCGGGCGCATCCACGTATGCGTCGTCCAGATTGATATGGTAGCTCACGATGCAATTGTACCGCTCGCGCGCGACGCGAACGAGCGCCTCAAGCTCCTCCGAAGCGCGCTCCGGATTTTCGGCCAGCTTCGGATTGACGCGGTT
This sequence comes from Cohnella sp. OV330, assembly GCF_900112065.1. GTDB lineage: Bacteria > Bacillota > Bacilli > Paenibacillales > Paenibacillaceae > Cohnella. The sequence goes on along the minus strand of NZ_FOKE01000006.1, from coordinate 424,684 downwards.
CATGGACGGATACCCCGTATCGTGACCGTCGAACTGCCAGCCGGTCAGATAAGCGATCTGCGGCATGCCATCCGTCACCTGATAGATCATTCGTATGATCTCCAGCGTCTCCTTGAAGGACGTCAGCACGCCGCGTTCCTTCTCCGCGTTGAACACCTTGTACCAGATTCCCTTCGTATACATCGGATCGGCGTCGGGCAGCTGCCTGTTCATCCACAGCTGGTAGTCGCATTCGTCGGCGATGCCGTCCCCGTTCATATCCTCCAGAAATACGACCTTCAGCTCCAGCGGCTCCATCGTTTGCTTGCGGACACGGTACTGGTACGTATTCGGCCCGATCGCGAAGCCGCCCGAGCGGCCCGGGTCGCGCTTGTGCGGCGACAAGCGGCTGAGCAGCGGAATGACGGGATAATTCGTCTGCACGAAGCAGCATAGTCGGCCATCGAACAGGCAGGCGTGCATGGTCGGCACGTCGGCGGCGTCCGGGATCGCATCGCCGATCTTGTCGAATTCCCGGCTCCGGTCATACAGTCCTCTTCCTCCGCCGGGGATCAGCTTCCAGCTCTTCTGCCGGATCTCCGTCCGCTCGAAGGAGAATGCCGATCCGTCGCAGGATAGCAGCGGCTGGCCCATCCAATCCAAACGTACCAGCCGCTCGCCGGGGTCGTCCGTCACCGTGACGGTCAGTTTCAGCGCAGCCTCCTCCAGCCGATAGTCCATCGCGATCCGCAGGCCGGTCCGCTTCATCGTCAGAGTGTAGCCGAGCGCCGTCCGGTCGGCCGACGGCGAGCGCACGATCGCCCACTCGTCCCAGCCGACCTCCTCGCCGTTGACGGCCAATCGTCCCTCGGGCCCGCTGCCGCCAAGCTTCGTTCCGGTCGCTTTGTGCGTATACCGCTCGACTGCCGGCCATTCGTACAAGCGAACGGCCAGCCGATCGTTCTCAATTTCAAGCATAAGACCTCTCCACTCCCGCTTTTGTTACGGATTGCCCAGCTTCTGCTTCAACTCCGCGTATTGCCTTGTGTACTCCGCCTCGAGCTTGGCGATGCCAAGTTGGTCGGCGACCTTCTCGAAGCTGGCGAACGTCGACTCGAACTCGGCTTCCGAATGCGCGAATACGAGCTTCGTCACATAGTCGGCCTTCAGCGATTTGATCTTCGCGTCGATGACCCCGAACTCGCCGGCGCTGTCGATCTTGAAGTTGAATTCCGGGAAAAACTTCATCTTGGAAGACATGAGCTTATCGTAAGCGACCTTCTTCTCGTCGGTCGGATTCCACTGCACGGTATTGGTGACGGCCCAATTGGCGATCAGCACGATCGGCTCGCCGAATCCGACTTGGCTCCACGTTCCGCCCCAATCCTTGTTCAGCGCGTCCGAGAAGCTTTTCGTGTAGGTCGGCTTGCCTTCCTGGAAATAATCGTTCGGCACCGCCGAGTCGAAATAGAAGTGGGGACCGTCGGACAGGCTCTTGAAGTCGTCCGCGCCTTGTCCCTGGATGCCGAAGAAAAAGTCCTCCTGGCCTTCCTTGGACGCCGCGTACTCGAGCATCTTCATCGTGCGCGCCGGATTTTTGTTGCTCTTCGGAACGACGAGCGCGAGCCATCCCGTCGGGATCGTCGGATACATGTAGCTCTCGAACGGAGGCAATACCTCGAATTGCGTGTCCGGATTGTCTTTGGGCGGCGCGGCGTTTTCGGCCGTCGAATTGTAAGCCCATACGATCGCGTCGCCGGCCGCGACCTTTTGCGCGGTCACGTCGTTGGTGTTGACGAACGATTCCTTCGTCAGCAAGCCTTTGCTAGCGAGCTCAAAGCCGAACTTGAGCGCCTCTTTCCACTTTGGATCGTGAATCGTATTTTTAACGCTGTCCCCGTCCACGTAATAGGGGGCGACGCCGAATTGCGGATTAAACCAGCTGAGATCGCCGGTATGCTGGCTTTTGTCGCCGATATAAGGGATTTTGTCGGGATGCTTGGCGGCCATCTGCTCGAGCGCTTTCATGAATTTCTCAGGCGTAGACGTGTCCGGCCGTCCGATCTCGTCGTAGTAATCTTTGCGGACGACGAGCTGCGGCAGCCACACCGGCGCGAGTCCCGCGTTTTTCTTCGCTTCCTCCAAGTATTTTTCCGTCTGATAGCCGGACACGAGCTTGTACGTTTTGCCGTCCTTTTCCTTGAAATTGGTCAGCAGCTCCGGCCCGTACTGCTCATTCAGGATCGTGCCGAGACCGGGCGCGTATTTTTCGATCAATTCATCCATTGAATACAAATAATTGCCTTCGATCAATTGCTGCAGCATTTTGTTGCCCGAATCGACCACCATCACGTCCGGCATGTTATTGCTGGCGATCATTAGCGCGATGTCTTTGCCGTCCCCATCGTCCTGGACCGGTTTTTTGACGTTGAAATGAACGCCGGTCTTCTGTTCGATCCGCTGCGCGCCGGGCCCGGTCCAGTCGCTGTACCAGCCTCTGTCCGAATACAGGCTGAGCGTGATCGGCGACGAATCGCCGCTTGCGGCAGCCGTGCCGGATGCGGCCGATTCGTTCGTTCCCGCGGCGCCGTTCGTGCCGGTCGCGCTGGCGGCGCCCCCGTCGTTATTGCCGGCGCAGCCCGCCAGCAGCGCGGCTCCCATGCAGACGGCGAGCAGCGCAGACAAACCCTTCGCTTTTTTCCCCATTTTCGTTTCCTCCCCAGATCTGTTCTACCTTTTATATCGAAAGGCCCGAAGGCCTCAGATACCGCAGCGGAAATTAAGCCTTGATCGCCCCGACCATCATGCCTTGGACGAAATACTTCTGGATGAACGGATACACGGCCGCGATCGGCAGGATCGTGACGATCAGCGTCGCGTACTTGATCGCCAGCAGCGTGGACAGCGGATCCATGCGCATGCCCGGAGACATGTTTTTCATATTGTCCATGATCGAATTGTCCGACAGCATGCGTACGATGATCGTCGGCAGCGTCCACAGATTTTGATTCGATACGAAATAGGCCGAGGAGAACCAGTCGTTCCAATGGTTGACGGCTACGAACAAAGAAACGGTTGCCAGCACGGGCTTGGATAAAGGAAGCACCAGCCTTGCGAAAATGTAGAAATCCCCCGCCCCGTCCACTTTGGCCGACTCTTCGAGCTCGCTCGGCAGCTGACGGAAAAAAGCCATGAACAGCAGGGCGTTGTAAATGCTGAACAGCGCCGGGACGATATATACCCAAAACGTGTCGAGCAAGTGCAGCCGCTGGTACAGCAGGTAGCTGGGAATCAGGCCGCCGCTGAAATACATCGTAACCAGGCCCACGATCGAATAAACCTTGCGCAGCGCAAGCCGATCCTTGGACAGGGCGTAGGCGCCCAAAGCCGTAAACAGCACGCCGGTCAGCGTCCCGAGCGCGGTACGGGCCGCCGTGATCAGAAACGAGCCCAGCAAATGGTCGTTTTTGAACACGTATTCGTAATTTTCGAGCGTGAATTTGCGGGGGAACCAATAGAGGCCGCCGCTCGCGGCGTCGATCGGATCGTTGAGCGAATAAACGAGCAAGTAATAGATCGGATAAAAGGTCGCCAGCAGCGCAAGGACGGTGACGACGATCACGAATACGTTGACGGCCTTGTCCTCCGCCGTAAGCCTGATGCGGGCATGCATGTGCTTTCATCTCCGTTCGCAGCGATATTAGAACAAGCGGTTGCCGGATACTTTTCCCGAGAACCAATTCGCGATAAGCACCAGTACGATCGCCATGACGGATTGGAAAAAGCTGACGGCCGTTGCGTAAGAATAGCGGGTAAGCTCCAATCCCATCTGCAGCGAATAGTACTCGATCACGTAAGAGGTTTCTTTGTTGAAGGAGTTGCCCAGCAGTACCGATTGGTCGAGATTGCCGCTGAACAGCGTTCCGACGTTCAAAATGAACAGAATCGAGAACAAAGGAATCAGATTGGGCAGCGTGATGTAAAAAATGCGCTTGATCCGTCCGGCTCCGTCCATCTTGGCCGCCTCGTACAGATCGGGATTGATGCCCGAGATCGCGGCGAGATAAATGATCGCGCCCCAGCCGACGCCTTTCCAGATGCCGATCACGACGGACAGCGGGCGGAACAGCCCGGGCTCCGTCCAAAATTCGATCGGATGCTTCGTCAGATGGAGCAGCATCAGCGATTGATTGACCATGCCCTTCGGGTCCAGCAGAAAAATCCACATCGAAGCGACCATCGCGAACGAGATGAAGTTGGGCAAATAACTGCTCGTCTGAACGATTTTTTTGAACCGCAAAATAGGAATCTCGTTCACGATCAGCGCGAAAAGCAGCGGCGCCGGAAAAACGATAAGCATATTGAGCAAGCTTAGAATGACGGTATTTCTCATCGCCATGTAAAAGCTCGGGTCGGAGAACATCTCGCGAAAATGAGCCAGCCCGATAAACCGGCTGCCGAAAAATCCGCCCGACAAGTTAAAATCCTGAAAAGCGATGACGTTCCCCGCGATCGGCACATAAGCGAAAATCAGCAAAAACGCCATGCAGGGCAGCACCATCAGCTGCAGCGTAAGCTGGGACCTGAACGTCCCGAGTCCGCTTCCGCCCCTTCTTTTGCGTCTTCGAAACGCGTCCTTCATCCTTGCTTCCCTCCCTGCATTCAGCATAGCACCGAGCGCCCGCATGCTGACATGTGACGGGAATAAGGTTTACTGATACAGGACTAAGCCGTTTATCGCGCGGTGCGCCTGGCGCGGTCCGGCAGACATGCGCGGTCTGCAAAATACCCCTCCTGCCCGCAAGGGCCGGAGGGGCTTGAATGGCTGTCTCTTACTCGTCCAGCTCGGTCCGCCCGTCGGGCAGCACGGGGTGGATCAGCACGATGGTCGTACCTCTTCCCGGTTCGCTGATCGCCTGCAGGCCGAACGGCTCGCCGAAATAATGGCGCAGCCGTTCATGGACGTTGATGAGGCCCAATCCGCCCTCCCGGTCCCGCTTCGCCGCCGCCGACGGCTCGAGCAGCGTACTGCGGATGTCCTCCGGGATGCCCGGGCCGTTGTCGGCGATCCTGAACTCGATCCGGCCGTCTTCCAGCCCGCCCTGGACGACGATCATGCCTTCCTCGCCTTTGTCCGCAATGCCGTGCCGGATCGCATTCTCCACGAGCGGCTGCAAAATAAGGCGCATGAGCGGCAGCTCCAGCAAGGCGTCGTCGATTCGGAAGATAACGGGGACCGGCCTGTCCTGGCGCGCCTGCTCAATGTTCAGATACGCCTGGAGCAGCGCAAGCTCCCGGCGAACCGTCGTGATCTCCTTGCCGCGGTTCAGCGTCAATCTGAACAACGAGGCGAGGGAGCTCGCGATCTCTCCGATCTCGCTTGCCTGCTTCTCCTCCGCTTTCCAGCGAATCGTGTCGAGCGTGTTGTACAGAAAGTGAGGATTGATCTGATAATTCAGCACTTCGAACTGAAGCTGCTTTTTGCGCTTCTCGGACTCCTTCGTCTCCTTAAGCAGATGCTGGATCTCCCGGATCATGTTGTACATGCCCCTGTACAGCCAGCCGATCTCGTCGCGCCTGTCGGCGAGTCGCGATTCGGATACGGCCGTCTCGCTGAAGCTGTGACGAACGATCTCCCTCATTTCCCGGACGAGCGCGGTGATCGGATTCGTGTATTTCACGGTGATGTAGCCCGCCAGCGTGATAGACAACGCAAAGTAAAACAGCAAAAAGGTGAAATTCAGCCGGCTCAGCACCGAGACGGGATTGTCCAGATCCGTAAGCGGCGTGACGCTCACCAGTTTCAGCTCGTTCTCAAGCAGCGACGCGGCGTTGACGAGGGACGGCTGCCCGTCGAATTTCAAGGTCGCTGAAGCTTTCGGAGGCGAGAGCGTTCCGAGCATGGCGGCGTCCGGCGGCAGATCGCCGTAACGGCCGTCCGTCGCGTATACGATCCGGTCGTCCTTGGTCAGCAGCCATATCCGTTGATTGGGAAACTGCTTGATCGGATCGATGAAGCTGGACAGCATGGAAGGCCGAATGTCCATGACGACGACGCCGAGCGGCGCGAATGACTTCAGGCTGTGCAGACGCTTGATATCGCTTAGCGTCGGTTCCAGCGCCGCTCCGGGTAGCTCCGCGGGCGCGAATACCTTCCAAAAAGCGCGTCCTTCTTGCACAATGCTGCGATACCACCCTTGCGAAGCCACGTCCTGCGCGCCGTAAGCGGAATGCATAAAAGTAGGCATGGCGGCCGGATCCAGCGGCAGGACGCGAATATTGAACAATTGATTCGAATAATTGACGCTGTCGATATACGAAAGCAGCTCGTTTGCGAACGCGATCTCGTCCGTCCCCTGCCGGACGCCCCGTGACATGAGCGCCTGCAGCTCGTCCGAAGCCATCAGCTTGTCCTGCTCGTTTTGGACGTAGTGGAAAAAAGAATTCAGGTTTTTACCGGTGAGCACGACGGCGTCCAAGTTCGTTTGCCGTATCGTCTTCTCCGACTTGGACAGCGCGATATACCCGACGAGCAGAAACGGCACGACGATCAGGACGAAAAAAACGAACAGAACCCGATACCGCATCGACAGCCGCGTCAAGCGGATCGGTTTACTCATCGGCCGGTAAGCCCCTCTGATTGCGGTACTCCTTCGGCGTCGCGCCGGTCAGCCTGCGGAACAGCCTTGAAAAGTAGACGCTGTCCCTATAGCCGACCATTCCGCCGATCTGGTAGATCTTCAAGCCGACGTCGTTAAGCAGCTCCTTCGCCTTCTCCATGCGAAGGCGGGTAACGTAATCGAGCACGGTGCAATCGTGATTTTTCTTGAACAGGGTGCTGAGCCATTCGGGCGTAACGTACACTCGCTCCGCGATCGCCTGAACGGTCAGCGGCTCGGTGAAATGTTCGCGAATGTACCGTTCGGCCTGCTGCAGCACCTGGCTCCTCGGCGCCTCGCGCAGCGTCCCGTGCACCTGAAGCAGCTGCGCCTCGATAAACGCCTGCAGCGCCTCGACCGTATCGTAAGCCTGGATGCGCTCCCACAGCAGGATCGGATCGCGCCGCCAATAATCCTCTTTCCAGCCGGCCTTGCGCGCGGTCTCGAACAGCTCGAGCAGCCAATCGAACGACCGCCGGTGAAGCTCGCGGACGCTGCCGGGATCCCATTCCCTGACGAGCAGCGGAAAATGGGACATAGCCTCGGTCACGTCGGCGGCTTGTCCGTATCGCAGCAGGTCGACGAGCGGCTGCGCCCCGGACAAGGCGTCGACCTCGCGGTAGCCGCCCTCGCCCTGCGCTTCTTCTTCGTCCGCCGAGCCGTACAGACGGATCCGATTGAGCTTGTCTATCGCGGCTCTGTACAGTTCGTCTGCCGGCATGCCGGCCGCTCCGGCGATCGCGGCGACGGTGACCCCGATCTTCACGTAGGTTCGCATTCGCTCTCCAAGCAAGCGCTCCAGCTCGTCGAGCCATCCCCGGCCGGCATCCGCCGTACCCGGCGACTCTCCGAAAATAACGATCCACCGGTCATGCCGCGAAGAGCGGAACTTCGCGTACGGCCCGATGCGGGACCCGTATTCGTATAACGAAAACTCCGCCACGTTGCCGACGGCGAAAAAAGCCAGGTCAGGATCGGCCGCTCCGACCTGCGGCGGATGCGGGACTCGTAAATTGTCCGCTTCGAGCACCAGCAAGGACAACCTCTCGGACGCCAGCCACGACAAGCCGCGGGACTCCAATTCCCGTCGAAGCGCGGATGCAGTCTCGGCGCCGGACGGTCCTTCCGTGAGCCGCTGCAGCAGCTCCTCCTGCAGCTTCGGCAGGGCACTGTCCATGACGCGCAGACGCTCGTGCTGCCGATCCTCCCGCGCCAGCCTGTCCAGCGTTCGGGCCGCGGCCGAAGCCAGCTCGGCCATATCGACCGGTTTCAGCAAGTAATCGACGACGCCGTAAGCCATCGCCGCGCGCGCATATTGGAAATCGTCGTAACCGCTCAGAACGATGACTTTGCCCTTAAAATCCAACGTATCGTACAGCTGCGCGATAAGCGTCAGGCCGGACATCTTTTTCATCCGGATGTCCGTGACGACTAGCCGGATATCCGGATCGCTTGCCGCCAGCTCGAGGGCGCCGGTACCGTCGTCGGCGTCGAGCACCTGCCCGCAGCCGAGCTCGCTCCAGATCGAATGACGCGCCAGGCCGATGCGAATGGCCGGTTCATCCTCCACGATCAACACTTTGTACAAGTCTGCTCCTCCTCGCAGGGATCTGGCTGTATGGACGGCAACGCACCTATCGTTCCACCGTTTTATTGTTCGCCATGCCCGGACCGAAGTCAACGATGACGATTCTAAGCTTTACTCGGACAATTCTAATGAATTCGTTCCTCCTAAAAAAAAACCGGGCTCTTCCATATTGGAAGAGCCCGTCTTTTGTCAGTTCGCCATCGGATCGGTCAATCAGCCGACGCTTCGAGCAGATCGGCCAGCGCCCAGTGCCCGGCGGGCACGTCGGACCACTTGGAGACGCCGCCCGCTTGCGCAGGCTCGCGGCCCAGCACGCGGTTCAGCATCGTCACCGCTTCTGCGCGCGTCAGCGCCTGCCCGGGACGGAACGAGCCGTCCCCGTAACCGCCGATCCAGCCTGCGCCCTGCGCTTGCTTGATCGCCGCTTCGGCCCAGCTGCCGGCCGTGTCGCCGAATCCGGCGCCCGGCGTGCCGGAAGGCTGCGCGAGCTTCACGGCCAGTGCCGCCATCTCGGCGCGCGTGACCGGCTGATCCGGACGGAACGTGCCGTCCGCGTAGCCGTTCATGAGTCCGAGCTTGCCGACGGCAGCGATGTCCGCCGCGGCCCAGTGGCTTGCGGCTACGTCCTTATAGGACTTGGACTGCCCGTCGGATGTGCCGCTCGAGTCTGCGCCGAGCCTCGCGACGATCGTCGCGATTTGCGCCCGCGTCAGCGCGGCGCCGGGTCTGAAGGTACCGTCCGCAAAGCCTTGAATATAAGCTTTGCGGGACGTCGCCGGCTGATCGCCCAGCTTCAGCAGCGTGAAGGTGCTGAACTTGTTCACCGTAATTTTCAAGCCTTTGCCGGTGCCCAGATCGACGATCTCGCCGCGCTTCAGCTCGGTCGAACCGTCGCTGTGCTCGACGTAGACGCCCAGTTGATTCGCGCCGGCGCCGACGGCTTCGCCGAGCGGCAGCACGACGTCGACGTCATGGCCTTGCAAATTCGTATCGATCGTCAGCGGGCGTCCGATGACGGCCGCCTCTTTGCCGTAAGCGGCCTTGACGACGCTCGACGCGTTCGCGCGGCTTTGCGCGGCCGACCGGTCCGCCTCGCTCTTCAGCGGCTTGATCGTAAAGACGAGATCCGCGCCGGCAGCGCTAAACGATGCTGCCGGGATGACGATAGCGGTACCGCCGACCGATAATTTCAAGTCCTGCTTGCCGTCCGCGAGCAGCTTGGCGATCTCTGCCGCGATCGTCACTTTCGTCTCGGACACTGCGTCCTTAGCATCGGGAATGGCAAGCGTAATCGATTTTGCGCCGGCCGCAGCCTGCTTGGCGATCGCATCTTTAACCGACGTGCCCGAGAAGGACAATTCGTCCCGCTTGGTGCCGTCGCTAAGCGTCGTACGGCTGACGTCTACGGAGACCGCGCCGCTGCCGGACGCGCCTTCTACGCTGCCTTGAACCTTTTCAGGCGCAGGCGTCTGAGAGACGGGGCCTGACGGCGTCTGCGGCACCGCGTCCGCGCCAGCCACCGTATATGCAAGGCCGTCGGCGAGCAGCAGGTCGCCCGATGTTTTCACGACCTTCACCGTATGCATGCCGTTCGTCAAGCCGTCGAGATGGAAAACGTTTTGCTGCAGCTTGAGCGAGGCGCTCATGGCGCTGCCCGTTCCTTTCGATTCCCCGTCCACGTAAACTTCGAAATCTCCTTGCGACGGACCGGTCGGCATGGTCAGTGCGAACCCCGTCCCTTTAAACGTGTAACTGTAGGCGTCGCCGTCCGCTGTCGTATAGTGGATATCGCTGAACGCATCGCCTTTAAAGCCGAACGTGAGCGTCGTCGCGCCGGCCGGCAGGGATGCCAGATAGGCGGAGCGAATCGTCACCGTATTGCCGGTCACGGTATAATCCGTGCCTGCCGACAGCGTTTTGGTTCCGTTCTTGACGTCGACCAGGCTGCCGCTGTCGCGGAGCAAGGTAACCGTCGCGTCCGCCGGCTGCGCCGGATCGAAACCGATCGCTTCCTCGCCGAGCAGGCTCGGCTTTTCGATCCGTAGCGCGTCCAGCAGCATGAATTGGCCGTTTTTCTTGACGCCCTTCAGCGTATGCTGGCCGTTCGGCAGACCGGAGACGCTGTACACGGTCTGGAAGCCCTGGCGAACCGTGCTGCGCGTGTCGGCCGTCGAGACGAGCTGTCCGTCCAGGTACACTTCCATATCGCCTTGGGAATTGTCTTTTTCCGTGACGATGCCGATCCCCGTACCCGAGAAGACATACGTGAACGAATCGCCGTTATTTTCCGTAAATTGCACGTCGCCCTGATAATCGCCGTACGGACGGCCGCCGTTATTGTTCCAGGAGCCGCTGTAGGCGATGCCCGCATCGCTGTTGTTCACGAGCACGTACCGAAGGCCCGAAGTATCGGTCACGTTGATCGCCAGCGTCTGCGGCGCGCCGCCGCTGAACGAGAACGCCAGCTGCGCCGTGCCGACGGGCAGACCGGCCAGGTACGATTTCTTGACGGTGACCGTGTTACCCGCGACGGTATAATCCGCGCCCGCCGTCAACGCGTTATCGCCGTTCGCGATGCCGACAAGCGTGTTGCCGTTCAGCGTCAGCGTCGTGGACACGTCGGCTTGGTTCGCAGGCTTCTTGTCGAAGGAAGCCGCCTTCGGGTTGATCGCGCTGCTCTGTCCGCTGATCGTGACCGTCTTGGTCTCCGAATCGCCGCCCGCGAAGGAGAAGGCGAGCGTCGCATCGCCGGCAGCGAGTCCCGCGAAGGCGTCCTTTTTCACCGTGACCGTACCGCTTGCTACTGTGTAGTCCGCAGGACTTGCGAGCGCGCTGCCGTTCAGCGTCACGCCTTTCAGATAGCGGGCGTCCACCTTCAGCGCGGCCTGGACGTCGGCCGGTTGATCCGAGTCGAACGCGGCTGCCGCCGGGTCGATGAGATGCTCGACATGCACCTTCAGCGCGTCAAGCAGCGCGTAGCCGCCGGACTGTTTTACGCCTTTCAGCGTATGGGTCTTGCCGTCAAGCCCATCAATCGAGTAGACGGTCTGCTGTACCGATCGGCCCGAGTCGCTATCCGTATCCGCCGTGCCTTGCAGCGCATCGTCTAGATAGACGTCGACGTTGCCCTGATCGCCTTCTTTTTCGGTTATATAGTCGATACCCGTGCCTTTGAACGCATATTCGAAATAATTGCCGTTTCCTTGCGTCCAATGAGCGTCATCCAGGTAGTCGCCGACGCCTCGATTGTTGCTGTCGTTCCAGACGCCGGTGTAATGAATATCCGCGTCATCGTCGTTGACGACGATATAATGATCCGCCGGAGTAGCGAGCAACCCATTCACCTGATTGCCGCCATTCGCAGCCTCGAGCGTCTCCGATCCATCTACCGAAATGGTTGCGCCTGCCGCGAGGCCCGGCGCTGCGCTGCCGACGTTCACCGTCAGATCCTGCGATTCGGCGGACACTTCCTTGCCGCCGTTGCGCGTCCAGGCGCCGTCATAGATGAAGCCCGTATCGTCGTCGTTTACGAACGACGTGCCGCTCTTCGCGGTCACCTTGAACAGGCGCGAGGCATGCGGATCGACGCTTTCCGCCGTATAGCCCTTCTCGAACGTCCCGAGTTCGCTATGGCTCCACAGATCGCGGACCGACGCCGGACCGTCCAGTCCGATATCGCTCCAATTGACCGTGATCGATTCAGCTTTCGTGCCGAGGTTGAACACCGCGACATTATACGTGCCGTCGCCGTTGTTCGCGTACCAGACTTGCTGGCTGGTCGCGGTCGATACGGGGTGCGCCGGGCGGCCCGCTTGATCGATGGCGATCACCTCGTCGTTCGTCAGCAGCTGGAGGCCGTAGCTGTCGAGGCGCGTCAGATCGTTGCCCGTGTAGAGCGGCGCAGCCGATACGGCCCAGAAGGTCATCGCCGTTTGGCGCTCGTCCTTGGTCAGGCCGTCCATCGCGCCGTTGCCGACGTTCAAGGAGTCGAAGTCGTTCCAGCCGGTGCGCGGACCCGCGTCTCGCCACCAGATCGCGGCGTCCGGGAACAGCCGGGCGATGTTCGCCCACTGCGTCAGGCCGACCTTCGGATCGTAGGACTCGACGTCCCAGTCGACGCGCCAGCCGTTGGCGTACTTTTTCCACACGTCGGCATAGTTATGGTCGAGCGCCCAGGACAGCTCGAACCAGATGTTATGACGGGCCAGCGCCTTGGACCAGGCCGCCACGTCGTCGCGCGCGTCGATCGACGTATCGTTGTGGCCGGAGCCCGGCGTCACGCTGTCGAACTTGACGAAGTCGATGCCCCAGGAGCCGATCAGATCCGCGATCGAATCGATATAGGCCTGCGCGCAAAGGGGGCTCTTGTTGAAATCGATTTTGTAGCCGATTTTCCAATAGTCCGCGGTTTGGACAGGCTCCTTCGTGATGTCCCGAATATGGCAGCTCTCCGTGCCGTAAATCGGCAGGTTGGCTTCATATGCGGCAGGGGACAAGCCCGGGATCAGATAAATCCCGATTTTCTGCCCGTTGGCGTGGACGTAGTCGATGACGCTCTGAAAGCCGTCCGGATACAGCGTCTCGCTCGGAATCGGGCGGGCGTATTCGTCCATGCCGCCGTTCCAGCCGGCATCGATATTGATATAGTTATAACCGTGCGATTGCAGCTTTTCGTGCATCGCATCGGACATTTGCTTGATCTTGGCAGCCGATGTCCAGCCGCCGGACGGACCGTCGTACACCTGCATGCTGTAGCTGCTCCAGCCCATGTAAGGTTTCTGCGCCAGCTCTTTGTCGGCAGCCGCCGCCCGTTCGGCGCCCGGCGCGACGAGACCGAGCTGCGCGAAGAGCGCGACGACGAGCAGCAGGACGAGGCTTTTTGTCTTAAGGATTCGATGCAAATCAATCAGCTCCTTATTAATTGATAGAATCCATCTTTAACCGGCGTCAGCCGAATCGACGTTCCAGCCGGCGCATCGAACGCCAGCAGCGCGCCGGACGCCCTTTCCTCAGCGTCGTCTCGCAGAACGGTCGCATCGCCCGACCATGGATTGCAGACTTGAAGGGGAGCGCCGGCCTCGCTGAAAATCTCGACCCATCGTACTTGGCCGTTTTCAAAGGAAGCGCTTACGAGAAAGCCGCCCGCCGCCCGCAGCGTGGAGAACGAAGCCGGCAGGTGCTTGGGCCAGTTGGGGAACAGCCGCAATACGCCGTTGTAGCTCTGCAGCAGACACTCGTTGATGACCGCCGGCAGCGCGAAGTTTTCGATCCAAATGCCCATTTGCCCCATATAATCGAACGGCGTCGTATCGGAATAGCGGCCGCCCGCCTCGAGCAGTTTGTCGGTGCAGGTACCGTTCGGCAGCAGGCAGTAATCGATCTGACGTTTGAACCGTTCGAGATCGAGCATGCCCAGGCGAGCGCCGGCCATCGCGTAAAACACCAAATCGTTGCCGCCCTCGTTGCGATGGTTGAGGTAGCTGTTCGCCGCGGTCGCATAATCGTCCGGCGGCGAATGCAAGCCGTGGTCCTCGCCCGGGAACACCGTAGCGATGCCGTTCGGCACGTTGTACACGACCTCAGGGTCCTCGCCCGGCACCGAGACGAACACGGTCTCCCGCGCCGATCGGGCGGTCGGATAGTCCGGGAAATGCGTCAGCACCTCCTCGACCTCCGCGAGCAGCTCCGCCTCTTCTTCCGTCCGCCCGAGCGCCGCGCAAGCTTGCCCGAAAGCGCGGAACAAGAACTTCGTCAGCGTCAGGTCGACGATGCAATCCCGGTTCAGCTTGAAGCCCGGCGTCAGCTCGTACAGCTCCGGCGCGACGGTCGGATAAACGTGATAGCGGTCGTCGCCCCAAGCTTCGCCCCGCGCGTCCGGCCTTTTCATGTAGTCGACCATGAACAGCACGGCGTCGCGGATCGGGCCGAACGCGCGTCCGCCGAGAAATTCGAGATCCATCGTATACAGGTAATGCCACCATAGGCTCTGCACGGTCCATGGCGTCTCGCAAATTTCCCAGCCCCAGTGCGGGACGGGATAAGGCATCATAGTCATCTCGACCGGGTATGCGGAGTGCGGGTAATAAGCGCCCCGCAGGCCGTAATACTCGCGCGCCCATTTGCGGCTGATCGGTCCGATCCGTTCGACCATGTCCACGTAGGCAAGATGCTTGTCGACATGGTTGCTCGAAAAGGCAAGCCAGAACGGCTGCTGCGTATTGTAGTTCATGTGGTAATCTCCATGCCATTCGGAGCCGATCTTGCCGTAGCTCCAGTTGGCGAACAAGCCCGGACAGATCGCGTCCGGCGAGACGGCACAGTTGAAAAAGTATAAATTGCGGTACCAGACCCGCTCGAGAAAAGCGTCGCCGAGCGCCACGCCGGAGCGCGACCAATAGCGCGACCAGCAGTCCGCCGACTGCGCGAATGCGCTTGCAAATCCGGCTTTGCCGTCCTGTTGCGACGCTTCCAGCTCCGGCACGTCTGCGTCAGGACCCTCGTCAAGCGTGACGCGCACCTCGAACCTTTGCTCCGTCGGCACCGGATTCAGCAGCCCTTCCCAGGAGGAAACGCCTGCCTGCAGGACGGACGCCGGTTCGAACGTCGCCGTCAGGCGGAAGGCGCGGTCGTTTGCCTGTCCGGCATCGTCCGTCCCATCGCCCGCTGCGGCGGGCAGACGCTGGCGAAAGGCCATCAGCCCCCGCGACGCATCGATATAGGGCTTCGGCGCAGGCAGCTCTTGCGGCGTCTCCGGATCGGCGATCAGCTTGACGCGGTTGAACACGATCGGTACGTCCGATCCGCCATCCGTCCTGAGCGCCAGTCGCAGCGCGTCCGCATCTTGCTCGACGAACGTCAAAAGCTGTACTTGCTTGCCGTCCGCGAGCAAATCGATCTCGCACATGCCGTCGTGTATGCGCAGCGTGTGGCCGAGCACCTCGACCCGCCGCCGGTCGAAGCCGAGCAGCAGCGAGCCGCAGGGCATCGGGCGCGGATACGGCTTGGCGTAATTTTCGGCCGCCATTTCCACGTACTCGCGATACCACGGCTCCTCGGAGAGCGAGCCGTAATGCGCGGGAATCTCTTTAAGCCGCGCGAACAGGCTCTCGAAGTTACCGAGCTTTTCCTTGTTGTTTTCCGCGATCCGGATGTCCCAAACGTTGTTATGGCCGAAATGGATGACGACCGCATCCGGCCGGGTCGTGACGACGGCGCCGAGCTTGCCGTTGCCGAGCAGCGCGCCTTCGAAGAACGTCGCGGCCGGACGATCGTACCGGATGCCGTGGGCGGCTGCCCGTTCCATGACGTTCAAGCGGTGTCCTCCATTGCATGTTTGATGTATGGCTTACGCGGTTTCACTAGCCCGCCTCCCCTCGGATTCCTTTTTCGGGCATGACGAGCCAGGCCTTCCGGCTTTGCGGCCAGAAGGCCTGTGCTGCGCGTTCCTATGCCGGCCGGTTCGTGCTTACTTCGCGGCCTTGTCGTACGCTTGCTGCAGGATTTCCAGGTAACGGTCCAGTTTCAGGTCCTTCAGGCCCTTGACGTAGCTGTCCCAGTCCTTGTTCAGATCGAGGTTGCCAGTGATGAATTGAAGCTCGCTGCGCTCAATGTAGTTCTTGAGGTTGGTCTGCAGAATGCTGGCTTCGTCGGTCAACGACGGATCGATCCACAGCGACCAGAGCGGGAACAGTTCCTTCGGCTCGTGGCCTTGATACTCGAGGGTCGCTTGGTACAGTCTGCGCTCGTAGCCGGCCGAATCGTAGATGTCCGTAGCGGAGACGAAGCTGTCGCGGTATTCCTTCGGTTGGTAGAAGTGAGCGACGCCGCTCCAGCCTGCATTGCGAGGCGCTTCGCCTTCGGTTGCCGGGATCGGCTTGAACTGCGCCTTGACGCTCTCGTCCAGAGCCACGTCGTCCGGACCCGGCTTCTCCCAATCGATGCCTTCCATGCCGGATGCGCCGTTCGTCTGGCCTTCCGGCGTGAACAGATAGTCGACCATCTTGATCAGCGCGACTTGCGCTTCCTTGCTGGCCTTGTTCGTGATGACGAACTTGGCGCCCGGATCGACGCCGCCGCCATCATGCGTCGCGAACGAGCCGTTCGGGCCGGTCAGCGGAGGCAATGCGTCGTAGTCTGCGGAGAAACGGTTGCCTTTGTCGATGTTGACGAAGATGGCGGGGTGCATGCCTGCGCCTGCGCCGAGAATTTGCGCGTCGCCGTTCTCGCCGATCTTCTTGAACGCTTCGGCGTTTTGCGTGAAGGCGCCCGGGTCGATCAGCTTCTCGTCGTACAGCGACTTGATGTAGGCGAGGCCTTCCTTCCATTCCGGCGTGATCGCGGCGGACACGACCTTGCCGTCCTTTAGGTTCAGGTAGTTGCGGTCGTCGTCATAGACGAAGCCGTTCATCAGATAAGGCACGACGCGTACGCCGAAGTCTTCGATCGAACCGCTCAGCGGCACTTCGTCTTGCTTGCCGTTGCCGTTCGGATCCTTCGTCTTGAACGCTTCGAGCATCGCCTTGAACTCTTCGGTCGTCTTCGGCGGCTGGATGCCGAGCTGCTTCATCCACTTGGTGTTGACCCACATCTTGTTCGGATACGAGCAGTGGAAGCACTGCGTGTAGGACACGAGGCCGTAAATGTTGCCGTCCGGCGCCGTGATGTACTGCTTCAGGTCGGGATGGGCTTCCATCGCTGCCTTGATGTTCGGACCGTATTGGTCGATCAGGTCGTTCAGCGGGACGATGACGCCCTGCTTGCCGTACTTGAGCAAATCCGCTTGCGAGAAATGATCGATGTAAGAAGGCAGGATATAAGCGTCCGGGTAGTCGCCGCTCGCGAGCGAGATCTGGCGTTTTTCCTTCGCGCCGTCGGACGGGTTCAGCTGCCAGTCGAACTTGATGTTGAATTTATCTTCGATAAACTTGGAGAATTTGTTTGTCGTCAGATCGATGTTGGACTCCTGGATCGAGAACACCTTGATCGGCACCGGTGCGGCGGAGGCCGAAGCGCTCCCGGATGCGGCTGCGGATGAAGACGAGGCGCCGCCGGAAGAGGCGGACGAATTGTCGTTTTTGGCGCAGGCCGCGAGTGCCATGCTTAGGGCGATGACGATCGCCAGCAGACTTACGATTCTCTTTTTCAAGTGGGTCGCTCCCTTTTCTTGGATAGTTGCATGCTAAGTTTGCGGCAGCGTGCTACATACGCATCCCCCCTCTCACATTCGCCGCGGTCCCTTGTTATCCCTTCACGGAACCGACCAGCATGCCCTGAACGAAATAGCGCTGCACGAACGGATAGATGATGAGCACAGGCAGCGTCGCTACGACGATAAGCGAATACTTGAGCAGCTCTGACAGCTGCTGCCGCTCGACCATCTTCATCGCGTCCATCATGCCGGAGCTGTTGTTCTGGATGATGATGCTTCGCAGGACGAGTTGAAGCGGGAACAGATTGGCGGACTTCAAGTAAATCAGCGCGTCGAAGTAAGCATTCCACTGGCCGACGGCGTACATAAGCACCAGCACGGCGAGAATCGGCTTGGAGAGCGGGATGACGACGCTGCGCATGAAGCGCAAGTCGCTGCAGCCGTCGATCTCGGCGGCCTCGGCGAGTTCATCGGGTATCGAAGCTTGGAAAAACGTGCGGGCGATGATGACCTGCCACACCCAGATCGCGTTCGGGATAAGCAGCGCCCACCGGGTATCGATCAGATGAAGCGACTTGACGACCATGTAGGTCGGGATCAGGCCGCCGCTGAAAATCATCGTGAAGGTGACGATCATCATGATGGCGTTGCGTCCGAAAAACGTTTTGCGGGACAGCGGGTAGGCGATCATCACCGTCAGCGCGACGCTGATCAGCGTTCCCGCGGCCGTGTAGAAGATCGAATTGCCGTATCCCGTCAATATGGCGGGCGTGTTGAAAAGCGTCTCGAAGCCCTTGAAGGAGATATCCACCGGCCACAGGAAGACGCGTCCCGACGTGACGGCGGCGGGGCTGCTGATCGAGCTGCTGAGAATATAAATGAGCGGATACAGGACGGCGATCAGGACGATCGTGAGAATCGTATAGACGACGGCCATGAACAGACGGTCGCCGGCCGATTCGCGGATCGCCGTTCGTTTGGTTGCGGCTTGTGCTTGCATGTTCGAATCTCCTTTCTACCAGATGCTGCTATTCGTCAGGCGCTTGGCGATGCCGTTGACCAGGAGCAGCAGCACCAGATTAATGACCGAGTTGAACAGGCCGACCGCCGTAGCGAAGCTGTAGTTGGCGTTCAGCAGGCCGATGCTGTAAACGTAAGTCGCGATAATTTCCGAAGTCGATTGGTTCAGCGGATTTTGCAGCAGGTATACCTTCTCGAAGCCGATCGCCATCACGTTGCCGACGTTGAGGATCAAGATGACGACGATCGTGGGCAGAATGCCCGGCAGATCGACATGAACGATCTTTTGGAAACGGGATGCGCCGTCCACCTTGGCCGCCTCGTAAAGCGTCGGATCGATGCCCGCCAGCGCCGCCAGATAGATGACCGCGGAGTAGCCGGCCGTCTGCCAGATGTCAGACCAGACGTAGATGGAGCGGAACATGCCGGGCTCGCCGAGGAAGTTGATCGAATCGAAGCCCAGATGGTTCAGGGCGACATTGGCGAAGCCGAGTCTCGGCGCAAGGAACAGCATGATGATCGACACCATGACGACCGTCGAGATAAAGTAAGGCGCGAACGTCACGAGCTGCACGATGCGCTTGAAGCGGCCGCTGCGGATCTCGTTCAGCATGAGCGCGAGCAGGATCGGAATCGGGAAGCCCGCCAGCAGCAGGTAGCCGCTCAGCAGGATCGTATTGCGGATCAGATCCCAGAAGATCGGGTTATCGAAGAAGAGCTTGAAGTTCCGAAAACCCACCCAGGGACTGCCCCAGATTCCCTTGATGACGTTGTAATCTTTGAACGCGAGCACGGCGTTCGCCATCGGGTAGTACTTAAAAATTAAAAAGAATAAAAGCGGCGGCAGGACGACCAGGTACAGCTGCCAATGTTTCTTGAAGCTTTTCCTGGCTTCGAGCGTCCGGCTCCTTTTCACCCGCTTGCGGATCGGCTGCGGCTGCGCGTTGCCTTCCCATGCGATTTCTCCATCCATCGTTGACGATCCCCTCCTATCGTTCCCTAGCGCCAATTTTGCTTGGCAGCGCTTTCTACAGGTCCGATGATAGCGCAACCAAATCGCCGTTCGGAAGGTACAAATCGGTATTTCGAGGTACCATAAACCCGATTTCGAGGAGCCGATTCGCCTTGGAACGGCCCATTTTCCCTGATCTGACGCGGGGACGGGCCATCGGGATAACGGTACGGTCGGTTCGGGCGGCGTTAAAGCGGCGTTCTTGCGGCTGCAACTCGGATTTCCTTCGTTTCGGACACCAGTGCCGTTATTTTGCTCTGCAGACGCCTTTGAACCTGCAAGCGGACTCAGCATCCGTTATTCCCGTTCGAAGCCCGTCTGCATGCCTTAAAAATTGAAAATAGCGGATCCAAAGTCCGCAACGATCCGAAATTCGCCCCTCTTCCCGCAAATAGCGGCTTTACGGTCCGGCTACTCGGTCCATTTTCGTCTCGCCATGATGCACGCAGCGCAAAAAAACCGTCAGAGGATTCCCCCTGACGGTCGTTTAGGCATATTTTCAATCAAAAGACTGTCTGTACGCGCTCGGCGATACGCCCGACACCCGCTTGAACGCCCGGCGGAACGAATGCGAGCTATTATAACCGACCCTGTACGCGATCTCGTCGATCGTCGCGCTCCGGTCCCGCAGCAGCTCGGCCGCATGATCCATGCGGATTTTCTCCAGGTAATCGGACAGATTCGTGCCGGTGACGTCCTTGAACAGCTGCGAGATGTACTTCTCCGGCCGCTCCACCTGCTCGGCTACCTTGTACAGCGTGAGCTCGGCGTCGGAATACTTCTCCGCGATGTATTTCTTGATCTCCTCTACCGTCTTGTGGTGCAAATCGTTTTTCTTCGCGGCCACGACGCCGCACAGCGTATCGGTAATCTGTCCGATCTCGTCGCGGACCGCCTCCAGCGAATCCGTCTCCTGGATCGCAAGCGTCCGGTTTTTGACCGACTCGAACGGTTCGGCGGATTGGAACGTCTTCTGGTCGAGCACTTTGAGCAGCGTTCCTTTTAACTCCCCGATCAGTTGCCGCTTCATATCCGGCGAGAGCTCCCGGCTCTCCGCATTGCGGGCGAGCAGCTCCTCCACCATCCGGCGCGCCTCTTCCCGCTCGCCCGCTCTGATCGTGCCGATGAGCCGAAGCTCCGTCTCCAGCGGATAATAATAGGTCGCGCTCTCGGAACGGATGTCCCGATGCCACAAGATGTCCTTGCGGACGGCGTAATCGGCGTACTCGAGCGTCTCCCGCGCCTGCTCGCACGAGCGGCTGACCTCAAGCGCCGTGCCAAAGCTTTCGCCGAACGCGGCGGTGACGGAAATTTTGTACTCGTCGAACAAGCGGACGGCGAGCGGACGCAGCAGGCTCTCGATCTCGCTTTCCCCCGCTTCCTCCGGCTGCTCGGCCAGGAAGCCGAACAGCGCCGCCACCCGGTCCGAGCCCATATCCGTCATTTGCAGGTCCGGGAATAGCTCGCGCAGGTTTTGCTTGACGAGCAGGCGCGCAGCGTTCAATTCGTTCAGAATCTCGACCGTGTCCAGCCCGGCGTAGCCTTCGACGCGCAAAATGCCGACGGCGCCGGACGCGAAGCCGAACCGAAGGCCCGCTTGGTCCGCCGCGGCCTCGGCCTCGTCGCGCGTCTGGAATTCGCCGGAGAGCAGCCGCTTCAGATAGGCGTCCTGCACGAGCGGGAGCTGCCGATCGAGCTCGCTCTGCAGCCATTTGTTGCTCGTCAGCATATTGGCGACGTTGCCGTGCAGGAAATCGTAGGCGTTGCCGAGCGGCGGCTGGTCCTTGGCGAATTGGTCGCGAAAAACGCCGAGCAGCCGGTTGATCGGGGCGCTGTTCCGGTACGACAAGACGATGCCCGCCAGCAGTCCGACGACCAGCGCGACGGCCGTCACCGTCCACGTGATGAATTTAATATGGTTCGCGTTTTCCATGAGCACGGCCCGCGGGATGCCCGCACGGTACGTCCATCCCGTCTTGTCGGACTGAATGGCGATGACCAGGTCGTCGCCGTAAAATTGGCTCTGTTCGTCCGCGCGCAAGCCGTCCGTCCCGTTCAGCTCGAGAATCTCTTTCTCCGCGATGCCTTGCCGGCTGATCGTCTTCCCTTCGCGGTCGCTGATATACGTCCAGCCGCCGTACCGATCCTTCAGTCCCGTCAGCAGGCTCTGAATCGTCTTCTCGTCGATGATGACGACGACGGTAGCCGGGGAGACCTCGCCGAAGCTATCCAATGGAAGCGATTGCATATACGAAATGACCGACGTCTGGCCGTCGCCGTCCTCGAACGGGCTGAGCGGCAGAATTTCCCGGCTATGGGGCTTGTTCAATATCGTATTGCGCCAGTCGTCCAGCGTCATATTGCGATAATGCGCGGTCTCGTAGTAATGCTCGGGACGGAAATAAGCGGATCCCGGCGTCAGGACGACGTTATAGTTCCGCAAGTAAATGTAGTAGTTCCGCAGGAAGTCGTTGGTCTGGCCGAAAACCATGACGCTTCGCAGCACGTTCCAGATGCTGTACAAATTGACGTCGCCGTCGCTCTTTTTCTCGTTCATGAGCACGAACAGATCCTGGTTCAGCGCCAGCTGCCGGGTGAACCCCTCGACCTCGGCCATTCTGCGCTCCAGCAGCTGCTGCGCGTTCTGCAGCTGGGTGACGCCGTTTTCGATCGAGATCGACTGCGTGACCTCTATCGAGGTCCGGTAGGACATATAACCCGCGATGCTGGGCAGGATCAGGATGACGAGATAGGAGAGCAGAAAGTTCCGGTAGATCCTCGAATGCTTCGGCAACGCCCGACCCCCCTTTTTCTAGTAGCACCATTATACACGAAAGACAACTACCGGTCCGCCGTAATCGGCAGTCCCGTAGTTGTCGCAACCTTGCGTCCTATGATTCGGCTCGCTTTGCCTCGGTTAAGCTCGGAGCTCGGCGTCCACGACGATCGCTTCGCCGGCCCGCAGCGTGAAGCCGGTCTCGCGGTCCCGGTAACGCAGTACCGCCTGCAGATCCGAGCCTGCCCGGATCGTCGCGCTCGTCAGCGCGCCGTCGGACCAGACCAGATCGACCTCGGCGTTGCCGCGTGCTCTCAGCCCCCGAATGCTGCCGGTATGCCAGCTCGCCGGAAGGGCGGGCAGCAGGTGGATGACGCCCCCGTGGCTTTGCATCAGCATTTCCGCGAAGGCGGCCGTACCGCCGAAGTTGCCGTCCGCGACGAAAATATTGCTCTCCGCCCCCGCGATGCCGGCCTTGGAGTAAGTCAGCAGATTGTCGAAGCATAGCCGTCCGACCAGATAGGATAGCTGGCGAAGCGCCAGCTCCCCGTCGCCGAGCCTTGCGAAGCCGCCCGCGAACAGCGCGAGCGTGAACTCCACGTCCTCGAGCTCGGCGGCGTCCATCCGGTTCGCGAGCGTACGCTTCGCCGCTTCGGCCAACTCCGGCGTGTCGCGCGGGGTTACCTGGGCGCCGGGGAAAAGCGCGTGCAGATGAGACACGTGCCGGTGGTCCGGCTGCGCCTCGCCATAGTCCTCCAGCCATTCCTGCAGCTGGCCGCCCGCGCCGATCTGCAGCGGCGGCAGCAGGCTGACGGCCTTGCGCAGCCGGACTTGGAAGTCTTCGTCGATGCCGAGCCGCTCCGCGGAGGCCAGACAAAACGCGAACAGATCGCGCACGAGCACCTGGTCAAGCGTCGCGCCCATGGACAACGCGTAGCTGCGCTCGCGGCCCGCCCCAGCATAGAAGCTGTTCTCCGGCGAATTGGAAGGCCCGGTCACGAGCCAGCCCTTCTCCGGATGGACGCTCATATAGTCCAGGTAGAAGAGCGCCGCCTCCTTAAGCACCGGGTAGGCGCTTCGCCGCAGGAAGTCGTCGTCGAGCCCGTATTCGTAATGGACGCGGAGCTGCTCCGCCAGCCACAGCCCGCCCGTCACGTTCAGCCCCCAAGAATAATGCCAGCCCGGCGCCGTAAAGCCCCAAGCGTTGGAAAACACGTGCGCGACCCAGCCCGGCGCGCCATAAAAGTCGCGTGCGGTGCGGCGTCCCGCTTCGGCCAGGCGCTCCACGTAGCGCAGGAGCGGCAGATGACAGTCGGCCAGGTTCGCCGCTTCGGTCGGGAAGTAGTTCATCTCCGTGTTGATGTCGAGATGATAGTCGCAGCTCCATGCCATGCGGTTGGCCTCGCCGTCGTTCCAGATGCCTTGCAGGTGAAGCGGCAGCGCCGAATCCGCCCGCGAGCCGGCGATCGTCAGATAGCGTCCGTATTGGAAAAACAACGCGAACAGGCCTGGATCGTCCGCGCCTTCGCGCAAACGGCTCATTCGCTCGTCGGTCGGCAGTACGCCGCTCTCCGACGAGTTTCCGAGGGAGGCATCCACGCGTCCGAACAAACCGCGATAGTCGGCGATATGATCCTCGCGTATCTTCGCGTATCCTTTGGCTGCCGCCCGTTCGACCGCGGTCGCGCATTCGGTGCGCCACGCCTCGCCTTCCCTGTCGTAATCCGTGCTTGCGGCGACGTAGATCCACGCCTCGTCGGCTCCCTCGACGACCAGACGTCCCCCGCGCGCCGTCAACCGTCCACCGCGCGCGACGACGCGGACGCGCCCCTCCGCCCGTACGCCGCACTGGCCGTCGCTATGCATCGTCTCCGTCGCCTTGCCGGCGAAGGACAAGACGCCCGATTCCGGATCCGCCGTAGAAGTGAAGCGCTCCGTACGGCCCTCCAGCGCGAGCGTGAAAGACACGCCGCCCGATCTAGAGCTCGCAAGGCTCCCCGCGATCACGCCGTCCGCGTGGCTCGCCAGCGCTTCGCGGCGGATGCCCGTCCGATCCTCGCATTTGAACCCGTACAGCGCGTTCTCCAGATCGAGTTCCCGCGTCACTCCCCCTCCGATTGCGTCCGTGAACGTCAGAATCAGATCGCACATCGGCATATTCGTGCCGAAGTTTCCTTTTTCCGATTGCAGCAGCGCCGCGGCGCGCTCCTCGCCGGCCGCGTAATCGCCGTTCCAGAAGTGGCTTTTCAGCTGTTCCAGATCGGCTTTGTCACGCGGCGCGAACGGCGTTTCCTCCGCCTTGCCCGACCAATAGGTGACTTCCGTCAAGCTCCAGACCTCGCGCGCTGCGTCGCCGTATATGACGGCTCCCATTTGTCCGTTGCCGAGCGGCAGTCCCTGCTTCCAACCGTCCGCGCCTTTGTCGTACCACAGCTTCGTATCGCTCATCGTCCATTCACCCTTCAAGTTTCTATCGCTTCCGCCGGCGGTCCCGTTGCGATCTTATTTGTTCGATCGTCCGCATATCCGCACGAATGCTTTTCATATCGTCATCGATATCGTACCATGAGAAGAGCGTTTCGTATTTGTTAGCGCATCCACTTATTTGACGATTCGTCCGCTCATTTTCTTGTTTAGGAGGAGGTTCCGATATGAAAAGCCTGTCGGACATGACGCCTTATCTCGGCGATCTCATGCCGTACGTCTATGACGGAAGCGCGAATGAAGGGCTTCGGGTATGCAGCGTGTACGCGATGCATCTGTTCCCGGAGGGCGGCGGGGAAATGGAGATCGAGGGCGTACGGTATCCGCTGGACAAGCGGGCGCTCGTCTTCTTGCGTCCAGGCCAGCCCCACGCGTTCCATATCTCGCCGGAGCGGCCGCTTTCCTCTTTTAATTTGTACTTCGACCTTTGGGACGCCAAGGACCCGGTATCGCTGAACCGCATATTTATTTATGCGCCCGAGCCCTTCCGGCTAGGCGCCGTCTCCGTCGCCTGTCCGTGCGCGGAATTGGACGCCCTCCCCGGCGTATCGTCGCTCCAGGACGATCCGCAGCTCTACGAGGAGCTGCTTCGGATCGTCAGGGTATACGAAGAATCCCGCTACTATCGCAGCGAGATTCTGAACAGCATGATGTATGCGTGGATGCTGAATTGGTTCAACGCGCGCCATACGCGGAGGCCGAGCGACTACCGGATCGTGAAGCTGCTGGAGCGGCTCGAGCACAACCCCGGCCGGAGAGAGAGCGTCGGCGAATGGTGGGAGATGTGCGGTCTTAGCCGCACCTATTTTCACGAGCTGTTCCTTCGGGAGACGGGGTTTACGCCCAAAGCCTACCAGCACCGCCTGCGGATGCGCAGGGCGGCGATCCTGCTCCGCGAAAGCGACCTCACGATTACCGCCGTCGCGGACAAGCTCGGCTATCCTTCGATCCATCCGTTTACGCGTCACTTTGGCGCCTACTACGGCGTCAGTCCGATGCAGTACCGCCGCCGTCCGGCGAGTCCGACAGGCGCGCCGCCAGCCGATCCTTCGACCGCTCTCTGAGCGCGCGCACGACGTCCCCATCGGCCGACCGCCAGCCGATCGGACCGTGATACACCCGTCCCTTGCGTTCGCCGTGAAAATCCGACCCGCCGGTCGCGATGACGCCGTACCGCTGCGCCATCGCCGCATAGCGACGCTCGTCTTCGGCCGTATGGTCCGAATGGTACGCCTCGACGCCGTCCGCGACGCCGCCCCGCAGCAGCGCTTCGACGGCTTCGTCCGCGCCGTAGAGCCCGGGATGGGCGATGACGGCGGCCCCGCCGGCCTCGTGAATCCAGGCGATCGCTTCGGCCGGCGCGATCCGCGGCGGCAGGACATAGGCCGGCTTGCCCTCGGCCAGGTACCGGTCGAACGCCTCCTGCACCGAGCCTACCGCCCCGATCCTGACCATCGCTTCGGCGATATGCGGCCGGCCGACCGTCTCGTCCGGTCCTCGGTCCCGTCCCGCCGCGTCGAGCACCGTCTCCCAGGAGAGGCTCACGCCCAGCTCGTTCAACTTCGCCACGATCAGCTCGTTGCGCGAATCGCGCACGCGCCGCTGTGAAGCGAGCCGCGCCAGGAATACCGGATCTCGGTCGTCCGCGAAATAACCGAGAATGTGGATGTCCTGGCCGTCCTGCGCCGTGCTGATCTCGACGCCGGGCACGACCTCGATGCCGTACGTTTTTGCGGCTTGCCTGGCTTCGTCCAGTCCGGCCACCGTATCGTGATCGGTGATGCCGATGGCGGAGAGGCCCGCCCCCGCCGCCATGCGGACGTTTTCGGACGGCTTGTGAAGACCGTCCGACGCGGTCGTATGCGTATGCAGGTCCGCTCTCTTCAAGCTTGAATCCCCCTTAAGTAATCTAGCAGCGACGCGCCTGCGATCGGCAGGTCCGACGATTGCTGGCGAACCGCGTAAAACTGCCTTCGGAACGATACGCCCCGGATCTTCACCGGCGCGAGCAGCGAGAGCGCGGCCTCGTGCCGGATCGTCCATACCGAGACGAAGGACAGCCCCAGGCCGGCCTCGACGGCCGACTTCACGGCGCCCGTGCTCCCGAAGTCGCTCACGACCCGCAGGTCCGAAGGCTGCGCGCCGTGCCGGAGGAGCTCCTCCTCCATGACCTGCCGCGTGCCCGATCCCGTCTCCCGCAGCACCATCGGCTCCTTCAGCACTTCTTCGAGCTCGACCTCGCTACGGGCGGCGAACGGGTGCCCCGCGGGCACGACGAGCACGAGCTCGTCGTTCATGACCGGTTCGGCGATCAATCCAGGCCCTTCCGCGCGCCCCTCGACCAATCCGAAGGCGAGCCCGTGATTTTCGATCTCCTCGATAATCTCGGACGTGTTGATGATGCGCATGCTTAGCGACAGATCCGGGTACTTTTTCAAAAAAGGCGCGAGCAGGCGCGGCAGCACGTATTCGCCGATCGTCAGGCTGGCGGCGAACTTAAGCCGGCCCTTGAGCTGTTCGGCGTGGACGGCCATGACCTCGTCCGTCTCCCGCATCAGCTCCATCGCCTTGCGCGCTTGGGGCAGCAGGGCGCGTCCCGCATCGGTCAGTTCGAGCTTCTTGGCGGACCTTCGGAACAGCTTGGCCCCGAACCGCTCCTCGAGCGCCTGAATCTGCATCGTCACCGCGGGCTGCGTCATGTGCAGCGTCTGTGCGGCGGCGGAAAAGCTCCCCCTCTCGGCCACCGCGTAAAAGGTGTGGAGTTGATGCACGTTCAACGCCATAATTTTCGAATTCCCGCCTTCCGGACATTTGAATGCATTATAACATAATCGGCCGCGGCGATCTTCGCCGCTTTCGCCATTCGCTTCAGCCCCGCAAAAAAGCCATGCAAATAGGAAAGCATGAGAGACGTGCAGAAAAAGGACATGCAGAACAGACGTACAGAAAAGGACATGCAGAAAAAACGCGCAAAAAAAAGCATGCCTCGCGGCATGCTTTCATATGAATAGGCTTAGCGGCGTTTCCGGTTGTTCTTGATCAGAGTCATGCGGCGCGAATGCCGCAGCCAGGAATAGTACGTCTTTAAGTCCCGCAGCTCCATCGTCTCCGACATTCTGCCGAGAAAGGTCACGACGATCATCTTGTGGAGCGGATTGCCGATCAAGTCGACTTCCTTTTCGGAGACGGCGAACTCCGCCACGAACACGAGGTCGTCGTCGATCGTGTAGACGTCCTCTTCGTTGCGATAGTACGATACGACGCGCCCCTCTTTCAGACACTGCCATAAAAACTCGGCGATATCGGAAAAGCCCGTCTTTTCGGATTCGACGCGGTCCGTCCAACGAACGCGAGCATGATTCGTAATGATGATGTCCGCGACTTTTTTATCCCCAAGCTCAACGAAAAAAGGCTCGTACGTGCTCCAACGCTCCGTTTGCTTGTCTTTCACGGGACTTCCCTCCCTCGCTCGCATGAGCCAAAAGACCTATAAAGGGTTTGAGGTGTTAGGCATATATATACATTCTATCGCAAATATTCCCGTACATTCAACATTAAAAAAAATAGATTCCAGACTTTACATTTTTTTAATGTTCAGGCCTCTTTTTTGGCTATAAAAAAAGAGCGCCGGCCCGGTCGCCGGCGCG
Source organism: Cohnella sp. OV330 (assembly GCF_900112065.1). Taxonomy (GTDB): domain Bacteria; phylum Bacillota; class Bacilli; order Paenibacillales; family Paenibacillaceae; genus Cohnella. The sequence continues at coordinate 396,371 of NZ_FOKE01000006.1, read as the reverse complement.
GCGCTCCAATCGCTTGCCCCTCGCTTAGAGCCCGTAAAACCGGGTCTTGTCCGGCACGTTGCTCTCATACTCGGTCTTGATCTCGCCCCGGTAGGAGCGCTCGATCTTGCGGACGTAAGGCAACCGCTGCAGATTGCGCACCGTGTCCTCCGAGGTTTCCCCGTCCATGTAGAGGACGGCATAATTCATCTTGCGAGACATATAATGCAGGCTGCCGTACTTGTCCAGCGCGCGCGCCGCCTTCCAATCGCTGAACCATACGATGTACCCGATCCGTTCGGCGAACATGACGCTCCTCCGTTCCGCACGCCGGCCGAAGCCGGCGTTCATATTATCCGCAGCCCCCGCTACCGCAGGAGCAGCTGCCGCCGCTGCCGCAGCCCGACGCCTTGGGGTTCGGATCGTTGTCCGGCACCTTGATCGTCTCGGACACCGAATGCGCGATCAGCAGCGATACTTCGTGGAGCAGCAGGTCGACAGCGCGCTCCGCTTCCTTGAAGCGGCGGACCGCCTCGATCTCCTCGAGCTTCGCCTCGGCCGCGTAGACTTGGTCCAGCGCCTCGTGGTAATCCGGGTGAAAATGACCGAACCGCTCGCACTCGCCGAACTTGTCCTTGGCCTTGAGAAACTCGCGGATGCGAAGCTGCGCTTCGCCGCTGCGCTCCACGGAGCGCTTCCAGTATACGTAATCCTCCGTCAATGCGGAGTGCTTTATCAGATCTCCCAGCTCGAAGGCGCGTGCCGCGATCGCCGTAAGGTCGACCGCGGGATCCGACGAATATCCGACGGACGCCTCCGCCGCAGGGAGGGATTTAACCATGGTCAAGACTTAACCACCTGCCCCTTATGCGCTTGGGATACATGGTCTATCATATCACATAATCGCGGCGAGGGGTCAAGTGATCGGCCGGCAGTCGACGCCGAACTCCGAATCCGGGAGCGAGATCATGATCTGACCGATCTCCGCGGCTTCGAGGGCGATCGGGTTCTCGGCGAGCACCGGCTTGCCGCTGCCGGCCTCCCGGACGAACGGCCTGCCCCAGACGCGCCAGCCGCCGCGCTCGGCGGGCACGACACGCTCCGGCGCGAAATCCATCCATGCGCCGTCTTTGCACAGCCTCAATCCCGAGCGCCAGCCGATGGCCCGCTCTATGATTTCTTTGCGCGTCGAAGCGTGATAGGCCGCGGGCTGCCGCAGCCAGCCGGGCGGCACGCCTTCGGCGCCGGGATAGAGCTTGCGCGAGAGCATCGGCGGCCTGGCGTCCCAGGCGCGCGCTTGTTCAGGTGCGCCTGTGCGCTCCGCCGCTTCGGCGCACCCGAAGATATCGTCGGCGGGCGCCTCGCTATGGGGATCGTCTTGGCTTTCCATATGGCGACCGTCATAGCGCTCGTTATGGCGCTCGTCATCGCCGGCCTCCGGCTGCTTGGCGTGCGCTTCCTGCTGCGGCGCTCCCGATAGCTGTGCCGCAGCTTCCGTTAGCGGCGCCGACTGCCCTGCCGAATGGGCAGGCGCAGCGTGAAACCAATCGCGCAGCGCGATGTCGACGGCGCCGGGCAGCGGCGCGCCCGAGCCGCGTTCCAGCGCGAACCGTGCCTGCTCGAGGCTTGTCCCGCCCGCAAACGCCCGTCGGCAAGCGTCCGCATCGAGCCGGTAGACGGCCACGACGTCCTCGGACAGGCGGCGCGCCAACAGCTCGAGCTCCCATCTGGCGCCGGGCGGCACCTCCGGCGGCACGATCGCCTCGAGATCGGGCATGAGCTCGTAGCGGTCGTAGCCGTCCGCCGACACCCACAGTCGCTCCGGATTCGGCTCGATGATCCACCGCAGGGCGGCGCCCTCCGCGCCGCTCCCCGTCTCCATCCATCCGGCTGCCCGAAGGAACCGGACCCAGGCCTCGGCAGCGCCGGCGGCTTCTTTCGTCGGCAGCGCCTTCGCGATCTCCGCCGCCGAATACCAGCGCATCGGCGCCAGGTCGCGCAGCGATTCCGCGGCCAGCCATGCGCCGGACTCGGGCGCCGCCGCCGAGAGCAGACAGTGTGCGGCTTGCTCGAGCAGACGAAGCTCCGCTTCGGAGGCGGGCAGCGCCAGCCATGCCTTCGCTGCCTCGTTCGGCTCCGCCGAGATCGCCCGTCCGCGCCGCTTCAGCATGCCCAGCGCGCTGCCCAGCCGAAGCGCCAGAACGGCCGATGCGGGCAGCGCCTCCCAGGCCGGCGGCATCGCCAGCGGCGGGATGTCTTCAGGCGCGAGTCGCATGGCGGAAGCAAGTTTGGCGGCATCCTGCTTGCGCGGCGCTCCCTTGGCGGTGAGCGGCAGTCCGGTCCTTCGAATCGCCGACCATGCGGCGATCAGCTCGTGGGACAGCGGCGCAGCCGCGGCATCGCAGCCGTCCATCCAAGCCTCTTCGGGCAGCGGCCGGGCGCGCAGCGGCAGCAGCAGTCTGCGCCACGCCGCGCACATATCGGAGGGCACGAGAAGCAGACGGTCTCCCCAGGGACGATCCATCGCGAACACGATGCCGTCGCGCCGAAGCAGCTGGACGGCGAGCCGGAGCTCCGCCCCCGTCCAGCCGAACGGCGGCCTGCCGCCTTCCGTCGCGAGCTTCTCCTCCGGGAACGGCGCGGGACCGAAGCGCTTGACGATCAGCGCGAGCGTGTCCCGCGCGAACGGCGGCGCCGATTCGGCCCACTCGGCCGCGCGGGACGGATCGGCCAGCACTTCCGCGAGGCTTCTCCCCTGCGCGAGCCTGCCGGCCGTCCATGGGCCTTCGCGCTGCCAAGCGAGGGCTCCTTCGGGCAGTTCGCCTACGATCTCCCGCGTTTTCATCGCGGACCGTTCGCGGCCGGTAGATCCGCCTCGCTCCCGTCTTCCGCCCAGCGCCGCACTTCGTAGCGGTAGCCCTGCTGGACGAGAAATTGCTGCCTTCGGCGGGCGTACTCCACCTCGTCCGTGTGTTCGCTGACGAGCGAGTAGAACGAAGCGCCGCCTCCGTTCGCCTTGGGCCGCAAGATGCGCCCGAGGCGCTGCGCCTCCTCCTGCCGGGACCCGAAGCTGCCGGAGATTTGGACCGCGACGGCGGCGTCCGGCAGGTCGACCGCGAAGTTCGCGACCTTCGACAGCGCCAGCGCGCGCAGCTCGCCCCGGTTGAAGCGGTCGAAGAGCGCTTGCCGCTCGCCGTGCGCCATGTCGCCGGTCACGAGCGGCAACCCGAGCTCCCGGGACACGCGGCGGAGCTGGTCGAGATATTGGCCGATCACGAGCGCCTGCTCGCCCTCGTGGCGTGCCAGCAGCGCGCGGACGACCTCGGCCTTGCGCGGATTTTCGCCCGCGATCCGGCTGCGGGCGCGCGCGGGGGCGTCCGCATACCGCTCGGCGCAGCCGGGCTCAAGCGGCACTCGCACTTCGCTGCAGGAGGCTTCGGCGATCCAGCCGGCCTCCTCAAGGCTTTTCCACGGCGCCTCGTACGCCTTCGGCCCGACCAGGGCGAATACGTCGCCCTCCCGGCCGTCCTCGCGCACGAGCGTCGCGGTCAGCCCGAGCCTTCGCGTCGCCTGCAACTCGGCGGTCAGGCGAAACACCGGAGCCGGCAGCAGATGCACCTCGTCGTAAATGATGAGCCCCCAGTTGCGGTCTTGGAACAACGGCCAATGCGCGTTGCTGCCGCGCTCTCCGCCGCGGCTGGACAGCACCTGGTAAGTGGCGACCGTCACGGGCCGTACCTCCTTGCGCTCCCCGGTATAGGCGCCGATCTGATCGTCCCCGAGCGTCGTCGCGCGGCGCAGCTCGCGGATCCACTGGGTGACCGACATCGTGTTCGGCGTCAGAATCAGCGTCTCGCAAGCGAGGCGCGCGATCGCGCCGATGCCCACCCACGTCTTGCCGGCGCCGCAGGGCAGCACGACGACCCCGCTGCCGCCCGCGACGGCCGGAGCGGGCGAGGCCGCAGTCGCGGCTAGTACGGTGCCGCCTTCTTTGCCAAGCAGCGCGTCCACGGCCGCTTGCTGATAGTCGCGCAGTCCGGGCAACGCGCCGGAGCTTCGCAGCGCCAGCGGCAGCGGCTCGCCGCTTCGGTAGCCGGCATCGTCGATGACCGGGTACCCAGCCAGCGCCAGCTCGCGCTTGAGCCAGCCTCTGGCATCGGGGCGAACGACAGCATAGCCGCCGTCCGCGGACAGTCGCAGCCAGCCGGACACCGCCTTAAGGGCGGCGACGGCCGCGAGCAGCGCGGGCTCCTTCGCCAGCAGGCGGAGCTCGCCGTCTTGTACGCCAAGGCGAAGCTGACCGTACCTGGCGAACTGCGCGGCGAGATCCCGCTCCAGCGATGCCGGCACGCCGTATCTGGACAGGGCGCGCAAGCTGCCCAGAGCGCGCGCGGCCGTCCAGCCGGAAGCGGCCGCGTTCCATACGGTGACGGGCGTAATGCGATAAGTATGCAGATGGCCGGGTCGCTTCTGAAGCTCCGCGATCGCGCGCAGCAGCGCCTGCGCTTCGCCGAACCCCGGCAGCCGCTCGTCCAGCAGCAGCGTGCCGTCCGACTGGGCGATGATCGGCGCGGCGGTCTTGCGTGACAGCGTCATAAGGCGGGCGCCTCCTCTCCTTTTTATACCAAGGATGCCCCGAACCCCGCGTTTATAAGCGCCGCTCTATGCAGCCCCCGCTCATCCGACCGCAAAAAAAACAAGCCGCCCCCTATCGCTTAACGCGAAGAAAGAGCAGCCTGTTTGTCCCGAAGACGACGAATCGGCCTCGGCTTTATGGCATTCGCCTGAGCAGGCGATCCGTCCGCCTGCGTAAGCTACGCTTGCTGTACATCCGTCGCGGCGTCGTCCGCCACCGCGATCAGCAGCTTGATCGAATGCCGCAGCGCGCGCTCGTCGATATCGAAGCCCGGATGGTGATGCGGCGCTGACGATCCGTCGTCGCGGCCTGCGCCGACGAAGAAAAAGCAGCCTGGCCTTTCCTTCAAATAATAGGAAAAGTCTTCGCCGGCCATAATGCGTTCGCATTCGCGAACTTCGCCTTCGCCATGCGCCTCCGCGGCGACGCGAAGGACGCGCGCCGCTTCATGCGGATCGTTGACGACCGGCGGATAGCCTTCGTAAAACTCGAACGTATAATCGACGCCGTGCAGTCCGCAGGCATGCCGGATGATGTCGTCCATCCGGCTCCGCACGAGCTCGCGCACGCGCGGATCGAAGCTGCGCACGGTGCCGCTCAGCTTGCAGCTGTCCGCGATGACGTTGCGCGCGGTGCCGGCCCGGAATTGACCGATCGACAGCACCGCCGCCTCCAGCGGGTCGACGCTGCGCGAGACGACGGTCTGCAGGGCCACGACGAGATGGGCGCCCGCTACCAGCGCGTCCTTCGCTTCGTGGGGCAATCCGCCGTGGCCGCCGCGACCGCGGATCTCGATCTCGAACTCGTCCGGCTCGGCCATGAGCGGACCCGGCCGGGTCGCGATCGTGCCGATCGGCAGCGGCGTCCACAGATGAATGCCGTAAATGACGTCGACCCCGTCCAGCGCGCCGTCCGCGATCATGCCGATCGCGCCGCCGGGAAGCACTTCTTCGCCGGGCTGGAACAAAAAGACGCGCGTCCCCGCCGTTTCCTTTTGATGGTCCGCGTAATATTTGGCTGCGGCAAGCAGCTGCGCCGTGTGTCCGTCATGTCCGCAGGCGTGCATGACCCCCGGCACTTGGGACGCGTACGCGACGTCCTTGGCGTCGTGGATCGGCAGCGCGTCGATGTCGGCGCGCAGGGCGACGGTCCTGCCGGGCAGCGCGCCTTTCAGCTTCGCGACGACGCCCGTACCCGATACGCCGCGCCTGACTTCAAGCCCCCACGATTCCAGCAGATCGGCGATCATCGCCGCGGTATTCGTTTCCTTGAATGACAGCTCGGGATGCTTGTGCAGATGCCTGCGCCATTCGACGGCTTGCCCATGCAGCGACAGCAATTGTTGTTCATCGATGCCCACAGCGTCCGTCTCCTCTCCATGGCTCTTCATTGTTTCCTATTGTAACAGATCGTCGCCCGATCCGACACGTCGCCGAACCGTTCCCGCGCCCGCGGCAGCGCGGAAGAACGCTTGCAGAAGGTGTCCAAACCGTCTATGATGGAGGGTGGAAAGAAGCCTTGCCGCATTTTTTAAAGGAGGAACTTGGGATGTTAATTGAAAATACCGGATTGAACGGGACGCAAGTTGATCTGGCCACGTTGGACGAGTCGGCCGAAAAAGTGGGCTTCATCCGCTGGCAGTGGGAATATACGCGCGCTACATACGATCTGAAGCTTACCGATGCAGGCACGAACAGCGACTACTTCCTGCGCTTCAGCACGCGCGCGGTCGAAGGCCGGCTGGAAAATCCGGACGCGATCCTGGCGATCGAAGCGGTCTATATCGGACGCGCTACGTTCCCGCACGGTATGGAGTACGAATCGCCGGTACCTCAGCCGATCCTCAACACCGCCACTTTACGCCTGAACGAGCTCAGACAGCTGCTCGCTTGACCTTCAGGAGCGACAGACCATGAAGACCTCCGAAGGCTCGCGGGGCGCGCCCGACTTTCTGCTGATGATTTTGACGCTCGCACTGGTCGGTTTCGGTCTGGTCATGGTTTTCAGCGCGAGCTCCAGCATGGCCGGGGCATCGGAGAAGTTCGGCAACGATGCGTTGTTCTTCACCAAGCGCCAGTTCGCTTGGGCGGGACTCGGCACGTTCCTGATGCTCGTCATCATGAACGTGCCGTACGCCAAGTTCAAGAAGCTCTTTCTGCCGCTTATGCTGTTCACGATCGTGCTGCTTATTATGGTGCCGTTTTTCTCGGCGATCAACGGCGCGAGCAGCTGGATCCGCTTCGCGGGCCTCGGCATCCAGCCCACGGAGCTCGCCAAGCTCGCCGTGATCCTGTACCTGGCGGCGATCATCACGAAAAAGCAGGACAAGTTCCGCGAGTTCAAGCGGGGCCTCCTTCCCGTCATGATCGTGGTGGGCTTCATCATCGGACTGATCATCTTGCAGCCCGACTTCGGCTCGAGCGTCATCCTGCTGCTCACGGCGGCGATCATCATCATCGCGGGCGGCGCCAACCTGAAGCAAGTGCTGCTGTCCGGCGCCGTGCTCGGCGGCCTGGCCGCGCTCGTGCTCAGCATCTACTTCCTCGCCTCCGGCGATGACGGCGGTTATCGCATGGAGCGGATTACCGCATACCGCGATCCTTTCTCGGATCCGCAGGGCAACGGCTTGCAGCTTCTCCGCTCGCTCGAGGCGTTCGGCCACGGCGGCTTCTGGGGCGCTGGCCTGGGCAACAGCGTGCAGAAGCTGTTTTACTTGCCCGAGGCGTACAACGACTTTATTTTTTCGGTCATCGCGGAAGAGCTCGGCTTTTTCGGCGTGACGGTGTTTTTGATTTTTTACATGCTCTTCCTCTGGCGCGCGCTAATCGTCTCGCTGCGTTGTCCCGACATCTACGGCACGCTCGTCGGCGTCGGTCTCGTATCGCTCATCGGCATTCAGGCGCTCATCAACATGGGCGGCGTCAGCAACGCGATTCCGATGACGGGGGTCACGCTGCCCTTCATTAGTTACGGAGGTTCCTCGCTACTATCGCTGATGATCGGGATGGGCATCTTGCTCAGCATCTCCAGGGAATACAACCGGGTCGGCGTCCAACGCCCGGAACCCCGCAAAAAAAGCGCGTCGCTGCACGTATGAGCAGCAATGCGCTTTTTTTGTCGCCTTTATGTATGCGCCGCGTTCACTTGACCCGAACGGTGAGCGCTTCCTCTTGTTCTGCGCCGGCTTCGTCTTTGAAAGCGACGCCTTCGACCTTGACGTTCACTTCGACGACGCGAAGGCCTGTCATATTCTCGACGGCTTCTCGCACGCTCTCCTGAAGTCGGCGGCCGACTTCCTGGATCGGACTGCCGTACAGCACGACGATACGCAGATTGATGGCGGCTTCCAGCTGGCCGACTTCGACGGATACGCCCTTCTGCGCGTTTTTGCCGCTCAGTCGCTTAGCCAGGCCCTCGGACATCCCGCCGGACATCGCGGCGACGCCGGGCGTCTCCAGCGCGGCCAGGCCGGCGATCGTCGCGACGACGTCGTCGGAGATTCGTATGAGGCCTTCCTGCAGTTGTTCGCTCATCCGCGGACCACGCTCCCGTTAAGATATTGACTACATTGTAATGGAAGATGAGGATGCGCGCAACCAATTGGGTATTGTACAAGTAGGGCCGCATTGGATATATTAAGAAATGCCGGTTCGATACATATTTTTCCGACTCGAGGTGTTCAAGGTTGAAAAAGCTGTTTTTCCCGCTCTTGGCCGTCTTCTTCGTGCTGAGCGCCATCGCGCATTACGCGCACATGAACACGGTGTTCCAGTTCGTCGTGTCGGCGATCGCGGTCGTATTCGTCGCCGGATTTCTCGGCAAGTCGACCGAAGCCGTCTCCCACTACGCCGGGCAGCGGCTCGGCGGATTTCTGAACGCCACCTTCGGCAATGCGGCGGAGCTCATCATCGCCATCTTCCTCGTCAAGGAAGGCTTGTTCGAAATGGTGAAAGCGAGCCTCACCGGCTCAATCATCGGCAATCTGCTGCTCGTCCTGGGCGCCAGCGCGTTCGCCGGCGGACTCAAGTTCAAGGAGCAAAAGTTCAACGTCCACCTGGCGGGACAGAACGCTTCGCTGATGCTGCTCGGCGTGATCGCGCTGTTCGTCCCGGCGATCTTCGTCAAGACCGAGCATATCGGCGGCGCCGACGCGTTCAGGATGAGCGAGATCGTCTCCGGCCTGCTCATCGTCGCTTATATCGGGTGGCTGATCTATTCGATGATCACGCACAAAAGCTTCTTGGAGGACCATGCGGACACGCAGGCCGATCACGGCGAGGTCCCTACCTGGTCCAAGAGCCGTTCCATCCTGTTCCTGGTCGTCGCTACCGTGATGGTCGCCTTCGTGAGCGAATGGCTGGTCGGCACGCTTCATACGTTCACCGCCGATTACGGCATGTCCGAACTGTTCGTCGGCGCGTTCATCGTCGCCATCATCGGCAACGCGGCCGAGCACAGCGCGGCGATCATGCTCGCCATGAAAAACAAAATGGGCGCCGCCGTGGAGATCGCGGTAGGCAGCAGCCTGCAGATCGCCTTGTTCGTCGCTCCCGTCCTCGTCTTCGTCAGCTTGCTGTTCACGGAGCAGATGGACCTGATCTTCACTACCGTCGAGATCGCGGCGATCGCCGTGGCGGCGCTGATCACGACCTCGGTATCCCGCGACGGCTCCACGACCTGGTACGAAGGCAAACTGCTGCTTCTCGTCTATATCATGCTCGGCGTCGCTTTCTACTTTATCTAAGCGCAAAGAGGAAGAAAAGACCTTCGCTCGCGGCTGCAGGCCGCAAGCAAAGGTCTTTTTTTTTTGCGCGGGAGATTCAGGCTTCGAGCTCCGCCTTCTGCGCCAACGCTTCGTATAACAGAGCCAGGTTGCGCTCCAATTGACTGATCAAATGCTTGCCTTCCGCTTCTTCTACGAGACCCGCCCGTACCGCAAAGTCGACCGCCCTAGAAAAGCCGTACATCTGAGTGTCCAGCACTTCTTCGTAAAGCGGGCATTTGCGGGTGGCCAGGTTCTCCATCTGGATGGCGATCAGTTTCTCGATCTTGCCGGCGTCGTCCTGCAGGAGGCGAAGCGCCTTCTCGTTCAGATTCAACATGACATCCGATGAAGCCATTCCCACTCCCCCTGTGCCCATCATGCCGATTCAATTTCAAACGGCAGAGCCGCCTCTTGTACGCGATATAATGCTTCACTATTCATATTAGACGAAAAGCGGCCCAAGCACAAGGACAGAGACGAGAAAGAAGGCGGCAAGCGCGAGCGAAAAACCGCGTCAGCCGCTATTTCGCCGAATCGAGTAACGCCGAAGAAGAAGCAGCAGTCCGCCCATGCCGACGACCAGCAAAAACGCCATGACCGCTTCGCGCTGAATGAACAGGGCGCTCTCGCGCCAGTGCTCGCCGAGGAGCACGCCGAGCAGCTCGAACGTGCTCGTCCAAGCGAGCGCGCCGAGGGACGCGTAGAATAGGAACGGCCGGTACGGATGCTTGCCCAGGCCGATGAACAAAGCCGTCATATGCCTTAGACCGGGCACGAAGTAGCCGACAAGCAAAAGGACATGCCCCCATTTGGCAAATCGCTCCTCATGCCTCGCGAGCTTGTCCGGCGTCAAGCGCAGCAGCGGCCCGAACTTCGTCAGCAGCGGGCGTCCGAGCCATCTGCCGAGCAAATAGCTCAGCGACATTCCGGTCAAGCTCCCCGTGATCGCCGCCAGCATCGTGAAGCCGAGCTTCAGATGCCCTTGCGCCATTAGATAACCCGCTGCGGTCAACAGCGCTTCGTCCGGCACCGGAATGCCGACCAAGCCGAGCGCCATCGCGAGAAACAATCCGACGTAGCCGTATTCGAACACGAGCCCTAGCAATGAGTCGGTCATGAATCGTCTGCATCTCCTGGTGCGGGCAGCGCGCTGCCCGGATATGTATCGCGAATGCGCAACGTCCCTTGAAGACAAACACCCCGTCCGAATGGACGGGGGAAGCCGATATGGGTAATGCCGGGCACCGTACGCCCGCAGGCGTCAGTCTACGATCGTGACGTTCAGGTTGTGCTTGGCGAACACTTCGCCGAGCTCCTTCTTCGCCTCGTCCGCATCGGGACCGTGAACGTGAAGTTCATAAGCATGTCCGCCCACAAGGGTAGTGAACAGGCCCAGGATGCTTTTCACGTCGATGTACTTGTTGTCGGCTTGAAGAACGATCGAAGAGCGGAACTTGTTCGCAGTTTGTGACAATTCAACGATTGCAGCGTTGTTGGTCAAGGCAATCCCTCCAAGAGTTAGGGTTCACGATTTCATTACCCATCATACTCTGTATCGCGGAACGGTGGCAAGGGGTAAACGCTTCATTTCAGGTTGTCCGGGTTTAATCCTTCCAGCTCGGGCAGGACGAACAGTCCGTCTTTGCGAATCAGGACGTCGTCGAAATAGATCTCTCCGCCGCCGTATTCGGGGCGTTGGATAAGGACGAGATCCCAATGGATGGCCGAGCGGTTGCCGTTGTCGCAATCCTCGTAAGCCTGGCCGGGCGTGAAGTGCATGCTGCCGGCGATTTTCTCGTCGAACAGCGTGTCCTTCATCGGGTGAAGGATGTACGGATTGAAGCCCAGACTGAACTCGCCGATAAACCGGGCGCCTTCGTCGGTGTCGAGCAGCGCGTTGATCCGCTCGTCATCGTTCGCGGTCGCTTTTACGATTTTTCCGTTTTCGAACGTAAATGTGATATTTTCATAAGCGAATCCGTTATATACGCTCGGCGTATTGTAGGCGATCGTGCCGTTTACCGAATCGCGGATCGGACACGAGTACACCTCGCCGTCCGGAATATTGCGGGCGCCGGCGCATTTTTTGGCGCCGATGCCTCGAATCGAGAAAGACAGTTCGGTGCCGGGCCCCGTAATTCGCACCTTGTCGGTCTTCTTCATCAATTCGTGCAGCGGGTCCATCGCTTTGTCCATTTTGGCGTAGTCCAGATTGCAGACGTCGAAGTAAAAATCCTCGAACGCTTCGGTGGAACGGCCCGACAGCTGCGCCATGGAGGCGTTCGGATATCGGAGCACGACCCACTTCGTATGCTTGACGCGCTGCTCCAAATGGATCGGGTGACGGTGCACGCTGTCGAAGAGCGCCATCTTGTCCTTGGGGACGTCGGACAGCTCGTTCACGTTGTCGCCGGAGCGGATGCCGATGTAGCCCTGCATGCGCTTCATCCGGTCCATCTCGTAAGCGGCCCACGTCTCGACCATCTCGGGGCGTGCATGTCGGAGCAGCTCCCGCGTGACGGAGCGATCCTCGATCTCTATGTGCGGATACCCGCCCCGCTTCGCGACCTCCTCGACGAGCGCCTTGAGCAGCTCCCGCTCCGGTCCGATCATCTCGATCAGCACATGCTCGCCGGGCTGCACGTTAACGGAATATCCGGCCAGGTTGGCCGCCAATTGTTGAATTCGCGAGTCGCGCATCGATTGACCTCCGATTGTCTGTTGTCTGAAGCGTGTTAACATTGTACCACCGCGGACATCACAATTAAAAATCCGCCGCAAGCCAAAAAGGACAAGCGGAGGAATCCCTCCGGCTTGTCCCTGAACGGCGGCCGTCGCGTCAGCCGACCGTCACGCAGTTGCGGCCTTGGTGCTTGGCTTCGTACAGCGCCATGTCCGCGCGGTAGAACAACGATTCGACGCTGATCCGTTCGTCGCCCGACGACCACTCCGAGACGCCGCAGGACACCGTCACCTTGGGCGCGGTCTCCTCCTCTACGCGGCTGCGGATCCGTTCGGCAACTTTGAGCGTCTGTTCGAGACTCAGCTGCGGCAAGTAGATCGCGAGCTCTTCGCCGCCCCATCGCGCTGCGATGTCGCTCTCGCGTATCGCGCTGCGGATGATGGAGCTGACTTGAATCAGAATCGCGTCTCCGACCTGATGGCCGTACGTGTCGTTGATTTTTTTGAAATGGTCGATATCGACGACGATGAGCGAGCCCGAAGCGTCCTTCTCCTGCTTGCGCTGAATCCGTTCGTTCAAATAATGACGCGCGTAAAGCCCCGTCAGATTGTCCGTGATGACCATTCGCCGCACCTCGGCGTGCAGCGACGAATTCGACACCGCGAGCCCGATATGCGCGGACAGAACCTGGAGCAGCTTGTAATTTTCGTAGGAAAAATGATTCGGCTGACGATGCGTGACCATGATCGCGCCGATCACTTCGCCGTTCAGCAGCAGCGGAGAGGCGATCAGCGAGCGCGAGCCAGTCGATTCGAGCAGCCTGGACCTCACCGGCGTCGCCGAGTGATAATCCGATAGAATAATCGGCTCCTTGGTCGCCAGCATGACGCCGCAAAAGCCGTAATCGATCGTGAACACATCGTTGTTCAGCTCGGGCACGTTGGACGAGATGACGCTAAAATGATTCAGCTGCATGTCCAGCTGCATGATAAAGCAAAAGTCCGCGCTAAATATCGTCATCAGCTCGGACGTGGCGAACTGAATCGTGTCGGACAGCCGCAAACTGCTGTTGAGGCGCTGCGTCAGCTCGTTAATGAGACGCAGCTCTCCGATCAGCACGTTCGCCTGCTCGTGCATTCGCGCCTTCTCGAAGGCTGTGCCCGCCCCGCTCGTCAGCGTCGAGACGAAGCGCATGTCGAGATCGTCGAACGGCTCGGCCGACAGGTCGAGCCTGAGCACGCCGTATACGCCCTGCTTGCCCGCCAGCGGAAACGCGATCCGGCGGAACTCGCCTACCCCGTCTTCGCGCCGTTCGCCGTCCATGAACGCTCTCCAGCACAGATCCATGTCCTGGTGATGAAAGGCGAGCGGCTGCACGCGCTCGTTGGTACTGCTGTAATCCTGGGACAAAAAGAGATTCGTCCTGCAGGTCGGATACATCTGTTCGAGGCTGCTGAACACTTCGGCCAGCACGTTTTCCACGTCGATGTGGTCGTTCATCCGCCGCATGATCTCCAGCAGCCGATCCTTGCGCCGGTCCTCCCGGCTCGCTTGGGTTGCCGCATGCAGCTGGTCTTCGACGAACAGATGCTCGAAGCGGCGATACAGGCATGTTTTGAAATGCAGCGCCGCAGCCTGCAGCAGCTTGAGCTCTCCGGCGCCCGCCGCGCCGGACGGCGCCGAGCAGGCGATCGCCGCGCACACGAACCCGGTGGAGCGGCTGAAAATCGGGACGGCCAGCGTGTCCCGGCTCCTTAGCGCTGGATGCACGTGCTCCTCCGCGCGCATAAGGGCGGGCCTGCACGATTCGAGCGCCATGCCGGCAGCGGTCGGACCCGCCGCCTCGCGTCGCCACGAGGCCGGCAGCCCATCGTTCGCGGATGCGCCGGAGACGGCGACTTCGGTATAATCGGGATGAAGCAGCACGATCGGCCATCCGGACAGCCACGGAAAACCCTCGCTCTGCTCGACCCAATCGCCGAAACTTTTTTTCAACAGCGAATGTATGTAAGGAAGATCGGCTTCCGTTATATCCTGTCCTGTGATCCAAGACGGCAAGTCATCCGTAGCGCGCCCGAGTTCTACTCCCGCACGAGGATGTCGAACCGAGTCTAAATTTTCCCTTGGTTGAACCATCCCGGACCCTCCTCGCCGCGCTTCTATATTAACTATACAATGGACTCGTGATTTTTGCACTAGAAAGCGAGCAAATATCGGGACTTGCGTCTTGCGTCTCGACACTTATATATCTTACTTATTTACCGAAAAAAGCAAGCACCATTTAAGTTGTCCAGCTGTAAGCGTGACGACCTTGACATTCGCCTTATTTTTCTTATAATATGTATAGTTGAACATTGGGCTCATTGTTTGTGTCACCCTCACGAACGGTTCCCTCGGCGGGCAGCGGCTGAACTTCTTGCCGGGAAGAAGGATGGTTGATCCATTTCGTCTTTATGGAATGCGTTCGGCGCAACGACAACCCATTTTCAAAAATTCCCTTTTGAAAAAGGAGTCACACATTCATGTCCAGATATACAGGTCCTAAATTCAAACTGAGCCGCCGCCTCGGCATTTCCCTGAGCGGTACCGGCAAAGACCTCAAGCGCGCGTTCCCTCCGGGACAGCACGGCGCTAACCAACGCCGCAAGATCAGCGGCTACGGCCAGCAATTGCTCGAAAAGCAAAAGCTTCGCCATATGTACGGCCTGAACGAAAAGCAATTCCGCAACCTGTTCGACCGCGCTTCCAAGCTGAAGGGCAAATCGGGCGAAAACTTCATGTTCCTGCTTGAGAGCCGCCTGGACAACCTGGTATACCGCCTCGGCTGGTCCAACTCCCGCGCAGGCGCGCGCCAACTCGTGTCGCACGGTCACGTGACCGTGAACGGCAAGAAGGTCGACATCGCTTCGTACACGGTACAAGTAGGCGACATCATCGGTCTTCGCGAGCGCAGCCGCGGCCTGAAGGCGATCAAGGAAGCTTCGGAATCCCGTCATCACATCGCCGGCTACCTGGACTTCAACCAAGCCGCTATGGAAGGCAAGTACGTTCGCCTGCCTAGCCGCGAAGAGCTGTCCCAAGATATCGACGAGCAACAAATCGTCGAATTCTACAGCCGCTAATCGTTCCGCCATCGCAAGCATGCGCTCCGGCCCAGCCGGAGCGTTTTTTTATTGGTGCCGAACATGGCGCAAGACGCCATGCGCGGTACGCGCGGGCGGATGCAGGACGAAACGAAGTCATCATCCGGATATTCACGCAAACGCAACGAACCCGTCCGCTGGCGCGGACGGGCTGTTTGACGTTCGAATCGATCGACAAAAAAGTCCGATTAAGCTTGACTAAGCGTTCGAGCCCTGCGACCCGTCGCTTGGCTGCGACAGAACGACCGGCGCGGGTGCCGGCGCCTGCGCCGGCGTTGCCGCGCCCGGCTTGGTCAAACGCTGGATGAGCTGCCCGATGTCGATGCCGGATACGTTCTTCAGCATCTCCGGCGCGGTCGCCATGAGCGACGTCACGTAATTGCTGACGCGCGCCGCCCCTTCGCCATGGCCGGTGTCGACGACGGTGAGCTTGTCGATCGCAGAGATCGGCTCCGCCACCTTGCCGGCGAGCTCCGGCAGCATCTTCACGATGATGTCGAGCACGGCCGCCTCGCCGAACTTCTCGAACGCTTGCGCGAGCTTCTCCTTCGCTTCGGCTTCGGCCAGACCGCGCAGCCGGACGACTTCCGCATCGGCCGTACCTTTCGCCCTCGCCGCTTCGGCCTCTGCCAAGCCGTTCAACCGCTTCTGTTCGGCGTTCGCCTTGGCCTCCGCCTCGATGCGGTATTTCTGGGCGTCGGCTTCGTTGATCTGCCTGGCCTTGTCGGCTTCGGCCGCCTGGACGACCGCATAGCGGTCCGCGTCCGCCTTCTTCTTCACCTCGGCGTCGTACTGCTTCTCGCGACGAAGAATTTCCTTCGCCTCCAGATCGATCTCCCGCTCCTTGCGCACGATCTCGACCTGCATCTGCTCCTCGACGACGCTCTGCTTCGAGCGCGCTTCCTGGATGGAATAGGCTTGGTCCGCTTCGGCCTTCGCCAGGTCCGATTCCTTTTTAAACGAAGCGACTTTCAATTCTTTTTCCTTGGTCGCCTCGGCGACGTTCGTGTCGCGCAGCAGCTCCGCCTTCTGGCCCTGCTCCTCCGCAGCGGCCTTCTGAATTCGCGAGTCCCGAATCGCTTCGGCTTCGGCGATATCCGCGTCCCGCTTGACGGCCGCGATCCGCGGCTTGCCGAGCGCCTCCAGATACCCGTGCTTGTCTCGAACGTCCTTGATCGTGAAAGAGACGATCTGCAGGCCCATCTTCTTCAGATCGCGCGCCGCTTGTCCCTGAACCTCCTGCGCGAAGCGCTCGCGGTTGCGGTATACCTCCTCGACCGTCATCGTGCCGAGTATGGCGCGCAGATGACCCTCGAGCACTTCTTGGGCTTCGCTGCGAAGCGCTTCAGTCGGCTTGCCCATGAACTGCTCGGCAGCCGTCGCCACGTCTTCCACCGCGCCGCCGATCTTGATGATCGCGACCGCGTCGGTCAACACCGGCACGCCTTGCTCCGTGTAGACCTCGGGCGTGCTCACGTCGAGTTTGTGCGACAGCAGGGACAGAAATTGGGCTTGCTGGAAAATCGGCAAAATGAACGCGCCTCCGCCCCGCACGATCTTGATCCGGCGGCCCGACTCGTCCACCGAGACGTTTTTGCTGCCAAGGAACGAGCCGGTCACGATCATGGCCAAGTCCGGCGCCACCGTCTTGTATCGCGCCCAAAACGCGAGCCCGAGCACGAGCAGCACGGCGACGACAATGATCGGGATATAAAGCGCTTCATCAATCGTTTGCATTTGCATTCTCCTCTACGCGCGTAAGTATGAATTCTTCTTGCTAATCGAGCCGCGATACGCCGAGCACGTCGTCCTTCACCCGCACGACGACCACCTTCGTGCCTTCGGCGAGCGCCTCCTTCTCGAAGCTCTCGGCGATGTGGTTGGCGTTCCCCGCCCCCACCCTCACCAGCACTTCCCCGAAACCGGCGGCGGGAATGGACGTGATGACCTCGGCCCGCTTTCCCTCCAAGTCCCGAATCGAGTACGCGACTGAATTTTCGCTGTTCTTCATCGGTCTTACGTAAACGAAGTGCATCGCCAAACCTCCAAGCGCTGCGGCCGCTGCGGAGCAAGCATACACGCCGCCGGGCGGAATCGCGGAGTATCGGGCCAGAAGCAGCCCCGCTCCGCCGAAGATCGTGATGCCGCCTGCCAGGACGACGGGCTCGAACAGATCGTGAGGGAGAAAATCGAACGCGCCTCCGAGATCGCCGATGAGCAGCGTAGCTAACGCCATCAGCACGCCGAACGCCAAACAGCTCCAGAACAATATCTCCACGCTTCCCTCTCCTCCTGCGCCAGAATCCGTTATCGTCGACATTAATACATACGACAAGCATTTCCAAAAGTTTCTCGGTATCCCCCTGATATCGGCCAGCCGGAGAAATATTTGGAAGCGCCCGTCCCTTTAACGCCCGCGGATATGCTCGAACGGAGAAGCGAGAAGTCAAACAATCGCCTATTGTGGTATAATAAGTCTGTTTTGTTGAAGGAGGAATACATAAGATGAGCGATACCAAGCAGCCTTCCAAGAAGCCGAAACGAAAAAAACGCTCGCCATGGGTTATGGCCGCCAAATTGTTCTCATTTACCATATTGTGGCTGGTCTTCTTCGCGGTGCTGGCAGGACTGGCAGCGGGCGGGGCGGTAGGCGGATACATCGCGGCCTTGGTCAAGGACGATCCCGTCAGGTCGAGAGCATTAATCGAAGAAAAAATCAACGAAAACAATGCAACCGGTTTCGTTTATTTCCGCGACGGAACGCTGATCGGCCAGCTTCGAACCGAGGAAGACCGGCAGCCGATCACCTACGACAAGATTCCTCAGGTCATTATCGATTCGGTCCTGTCCATCGAAGACAAAAATTTCTACAATCATATCGGCGTCGACACCAACGGGTTGTTCCGCGCCGTCAAGCAGCAGCTGCTCAACGAAGACGTGCAGACCGGCGGCAGCACGATCACGCAGCAACTCGCGCGGCGCGTGTTCCTGAGCCTCGACCAGACGCAAAGCCGCAAAGCGAAGGAGATTTTCCTGTCGCTGCGGCTCGAGCGATTCCTCGGCAAAGAAGAGATCCTCACCGCTTATCTGAACAAGATCCCTTACGGCAACGGCGCGTCCGGTTACCAGGTGTACGGCATCAAGGCCGCCGCCAAGGGCATATTCGGCATCGAAGACCTGAGCAAGGTCAATCTGGCGCAGGCGGCTTATCTGGCCGGACTGCCGCAGCGTCCATCCGCCTATTCGGCCTTTACGGGCAAAGGCGACTTCAACGAAGCCAACTTCAAGCGGGCGCTGGCGAGACAAAAGCTCGTCCTTCAGAAGATGCTCGAATACGGCAAGATCGACCAGCAGCAATACGACGAGGCGATCGCCTTCGACGTTTACGGTTCGCTCGCCAAGCCGACGGAGAAAGCTTATAACACGTATCCGTATCTGATGCTCGAGGTCGAACGCCAGGCTGCCATGCAGCTCGTGCTGCAGCAGAACCCGACGCTGACCATCGACGACCTGAAAAACAAAGAAAACGCCTCTCTCATCGAAGACGCCCGCGAGCAGCTCCTTCGCGGAGGCTACAAGATTACGACCACCATCGATAAAAAAGTGTACGATACGATGCATGCGGTCGCGGAGGATCCGAAAAACTTCTCGCCGGACAGCAAAACGAAGGGCGTCGAGCAGACGGCCGCCGTCATGCTGGACCACAAAACGGGCGCGATCCTCGGCATGATCGAAGGCCGCGACTTCCACATCGAGCAGCTCAACTTCGCCACCCAGATGGAGCGGCAGCCCGGCTCGGCCATGAAGCCGATCGGCGCCTATCTGCCGGCGATCGACAAGGGGCTCATCAGCCCGGCCAGCATTTTGGACGACGCGCCGATCATTTTGAAAAACGGCGGCGCCGGCATGCACATCCCGAAAAACTCGAACAATCGGTACTCGGGTCTCGTCACTGCTCGCTACGCTTTGAACAACTCGCTGAATATACCGGCGCTCAAGGTATTCCTCGACAAGGTCACGATCAAGGGAGCCTGGGACTTCGCGCGGCAGCTGGGCATCACGACGCTCGTCCCTGAAGACGACTATGCGCAGACCGGCGTCATCGGCGGACTCAAGTATGGCGTGACGGTCGAGGAGCTGACCAACGCGTATGGCGCCATCGCGAACAAAGGCGTGTTCAACGACGCGTACCTGATCGAAAAAATGAAGGATTCTTACGGCAACATCATTTACGAGCACAAGGCGGCGCCCAAGCGCGTCGTATCCGAGCAATCCGCCTACCTGATGACCGACATGCTTCGCACGGTCGTCACGGACGGAACGGCCAAATCGGTCAAAAACGGCTTTAAAAACTACGGTCAAATCCCGATCGTCGGCAAGACGGGAACGACGCAAAACTACGCGGACGTCTGGTTCGAGGGCTTCACGCCGGATATCACGCTCGGCGTCTGGGCCGGCTACGAAAAGTCGGTTAACACGCTCTCCACCGACGGTCATGCGCGCGCCAGAGAGATTTGGACCAAGGTCATGAACGAAGTGACCGAAGCCCGGCCCGAGCTTTTCCCGACCAAGGCATTCGAAAAGCCGGACGGCATCGTCTCGATGACGGTATCCAGCGTCAGCGGCAAGCTGCCGACCGAGCTCACCCGGTCCGCGGGCAAGCTCGTAACGGACATTTTCAACAAAAAATACATTCCGACGGAGGAAGACGACGCGCTCGTCGCCGTCAAGTACATTTCCTACAACGGCGTGAACTATATACCATCGCCGGAAACGCCGGAAGACATGCTCAGAGAATCCGTCATGACGAAGCGCGAAAAGCCGCTCGACGAGCTCATCGAGGAGCTCAAGGCCGCGCTCGACAAGGTGCCGGCTTCGAGCCGGAAGTCGCTGTCCTATTATTTGCCGAAGGATGCGTCCGGCGGCGCGCCCTCGAAGCCGGATCCGCGCGTGGACGACGGCTCGGCGCCGAGCGCGCCGGGCAACATCGCGGTCGAACAGCTCGGAGGCGGCAAAGCGCGCATCTCCTTCACGAAGAGTCCGCAAGCGGACGTCGTCGGCTACCGCCTCTACCGTTCGGTGAACGGAGGCTCGTACGTCAGATCAGGCAACTCCGTGCTGACCGGAGAAGATACTCGCTTCATCGACTACTCGTCCTCCGGCAGCGTCCGGTATGCGGTCACGGCCGTCGACGTCGCAGGCAACGAATCGGGCCGCAGCGAATCCGCTTCGTCCGGCGGCGGCGGAAGCGACGGGGGCGGCGACACCTCGACCCCAGACGAAGAATTCCCGCCGACGGGCGGCGGAGACACCGGCCAGACCGATCCGGTCACGGACGGCGGCGTGCCGTCGAACGACCCCGGCCAAGCGCAGCCTCCAGCGCCTGCAGCGCCGGCCGCGCCGAGCGGCCTAGCCGCCCAGGCTTCGGCCGGCGGCGCGACGCTCAGCTGGAACGCCAATCCCGACACCGACAAAGTCACGCGTTACGAGGTGTGGTACAGCGCCAGCGAACAAGGCAATTACCGCCGCGTCGAGTCTACGCAGTCGACCCAGTACGAGGTGTCCGGCAATAACACGGCCGGGTGGTATCGCGTACGGGCCGTCAACGATACCGGCGCCTCCGATGCCTCGCCATCCGTAGAGATCAAGAACAGCTAGCTTCCCGCAGTCGAAAAGAACGCTTCGGCATCATCCGCCGGAGCGTTCTTTTTTGCGTATGAACGACAAAAAAAGCCGCCCTCCCGAAGAATCGCTTCTTCGGAAGGGCGGCCGCACCTATCGCTATCAGTCCTCGATCGTGGATAGATCGCCGGTCGGCAGATTCAGCTCCCAAGCCTTAAGCACGCGCCGCATGATCTTGCCGCTGCGGGTCTTCGGCAGTTTGTCCTTGAACTCGATCTCGCGCGGCGCCGCATGCGCGGACAGCCCGACCTTGACGAACTTCGAGATGTCCGCCTTCAGCTCCTCGGAAGGCTCGAAGCCTTCGCGCAGCGAGATGAACGCCTTGATGATCTCGCCGCGGAGCGGATCCGGCTTGCCGATGACGCCAGCTTCGGCAACGGCCGGATGCTCTACCAGCTTGCTCTCGACCTCGAACGGTCCGACGCGCTCGCCGGACGTGTTGATGACGTCGTCGATTCGGCCTTGGAACCAGAAGTAGCCTTCTTCGTCCATGTACGCGGAGTCGCCGGACACGTACCAGCCCGGGATCCGGAAGTATTCTTCGTACTTCGCCGAATTGTTCCAGATCTTGCGCATCATCGAAGGCCACGGCGTGCGAATCGCCAGGTTGCCCATCCGCATCGGCGGCAGCTCGTTGCCCTGATCGTCGATGATAGCCGCCTGAACGCCGGGGATCGGCCGGCCCATGGAGCCCGGCTTGATCTCCATGCTCGGGTAATTGCAAATAAGCTGTCCGCCCGTCTCCGTCATCCACCACGTATCGTGGATACGCTGATTGTACACCTTGAGGCCCCATCGGACGACCTCGGGGTTCAGCGGCTCGCCGACGCTAAGCACATGGCGCAGGTTCGACAGATCGAACGCGCTGACCGCGTCGTCGCCTGCGCCCATCAGCATGCGGAAGGCGGTCGGCGCGCTGTACCACACGGTAACCTTGTACTTCTCGAGGGTGGAATACCAGTCCTGCGGGCTGAAGCGTCCGCCGCGAATGACGTTCGTCACGCCGTTCAGCCATGGCGCGAACACGCCGTAGGACGTGCCGGTAACCCAGCCCGGGTCGGCCGTACACCAGTAAACGTCGCCTTCCTTCAGGTCTAGCACGATGCGCCCGGTATAATAATGCTGGATCATAGCGTTTTGCACGTGATAGACGCCCTTCGGCTTGCCCGTGGAGCCCGACGTATAATGCAGAATCATGCCGTCTTCGCGGTCGAGCCATTCGATCTCGGCCGTCTCCTGCGCCTTTTCCATCTCGGACTTGAAGTCTACGACGCCATCTCCGGCCGCGACGCCGTCGCCGAACACGATCAGATGCTTCAGCTCCGGCAGTTCCGCGCGCGAGATGCGGGGCATTAATGCCGGCGTGGTCACGATCGCCGCGGCGCCGCTATCCTGCAGGCGGTCCCGAACGGCCGTCTCCATGAACGCTTCGAACAACGGTCCGACGACGGCGCCGATCTTCAGCGCGCCGAGCAGCGCGAAGTACAGCTCCGGCGTGCGCGGCATAAAGATGAAGACGCGGTCTCCCTTGCCGATGCCGAGCCCGCGAAGCACGTTCGCGAAGCGCGCGGACTGCCTCGAGAGGTCGGCGTACGTATAGCTTTCGTCCCGCTGAGCGTCGCTATAGTGCAAAGCGACCGTATCGCCCCTGCCCTCCTCGACATGGCGGTCGATCGCCTCGTACGCCATATTGACTTTCCCGGTCTTGGACCAGGAAAAATGGTTTTCGATGTTCTCCCAATTGAAGTTGCGCACCGCGTCCTCATAAGAACCAAGATTTGCGGTTGTCGCCGTTACTGCCAATTTTTCATCCTGACTGAACGTCATTACCGATCACCTTCCCGTTGATTTGCTGCAAACCCGATGCTAAGTATACGAATGCGCTTACACGAAGAACAAAGCCCTTTTGGCTTGCTTTTGCCATTATACCATGCGTCGGACATAGCAACGCAACCGAAGGAGGGAAATTTTCTCCAAGACGAGGGCAACAATGGTAAAAAAACGCACGATATCGGCTTTGCTGTATAATGCTGTATAATGAGATTCGTCGAAGCCCGTCGCGCAAGACGTATTCGATTCGGCAAAAGGAGCGTGCGGCATGGAACATTACAAGCGCTATCAGCGCGTCCCAAGGCCCGGGCGGACGGTTCCGCTCGTCGTCGAGGGCCCGGTCGAGCCGGAGCGGCTGAAGGGCTACCGGCTCCACGACAAGCTCGACGCCTTCCGAAGGCCGCGAGAGCAGCATGAGGCCCTCGTCGAGATCGCGGGTCTGCCCGAAGGCCGGATCATCATCGCCCGCGAAGAAGACACGATCGTAGGCTATGTCACCTTCCACTATCCCGATGAGCTCGAGCGATGGTCCGAAGGCGGCATGGACGATCTGATCGAGCTTGGCGCCATTGAGGTAGCCGACGAGTACCGGTCGCTCGGCCTCGGCAAAGCGATGATCGTCGCGGCGTTCGCGGAGGAGCAGCTGGACAACGCGATCGTATATACGACCGAATACTATTGGCACTGGGACTTGGAGAAAAGCGGACTCAACGTCTGGCAGTACCGCGAGATGATGGAAAAATTGATGAAGTCCGTCGGCATGGTTTGGTTCGCCACGGACGATCCCGAGATTTGCGCGCATCCGGCGAACTGCCTGATGGTGCGGATCGGCAAGGACGTGCCGCTGTCGTCGGCCGAGCAGTTCGACCGCGTGAGATTCCGTCAGCGGTTCATGTATTGACGAAAGGCAGGCGACCCCTGTGTCATCGAAAAGCGATCACGCGCGCTGGATCGACTGCAGCGCCGTACGGCGGTACTCGTTTCGCGAAGATCATCCATTTCACCCGATCCGGCTGGCCTTGACCGAGGAGCTGCTCGAAGATTGCGGCGCGCTCGGGCCGTCGGACAAGCTCGCGCCGACCGCGGAGGGCGCTGCCGAAGCCGTGGAAGCCATCCACCGGGCCGACTATATCGAGACGGCGCGAGCGCTCAGCGAAGCCGCTCCGGCCGTGTCTTACCAGGACCTGGCCGAGCAGTTCGGCCTCGAAGAGGACGGAGACACGCCCTACTTTCCAGGCATGCACGATGCCGCGCTGGCCGTCGTCCAAGGCTCGCTGACCGCGGCCGAGGCGGTCATGTCGGGGTCGACGCTTCATGCGCTTCATCTCGGGGGAGGCCTCCATCACGCCTTTCGCGAGCGGGGCGCGGGCTTCTGCGTCTACAACGACGCCGCGTGCGCGATTTCCTGGATTCACCGCAAATACGACGCCAAGGTGCTGTATATCGATACCGACGTGCATCACGGAGACGGCGTTCAGTGGAGCTTTTATACCGACCCGGACATCTTTACTTATTCGATTCACGAGACGGGCAAGTTTCTCTTCCCCGGCAGCGGATTCGCGCATGAGCGCGGCGAGGGCAGCGGCTACGGCGCCTGTCTCAACATTCCCGTGGAACCGTATACAGAGGACGAATCCTGGCTCGAGAGCTTCGAAAGCGGCCTCGCGCAGGTTATGCGCGCCTTCAAGCCCGACGTCGTCGTCAGCCAGCACGGCTGCGACGCCCACGCGCTCGATCCGCTCGCGCACGTTCACTGCAGCATGCGGATCTACCGGGAGATGCCCCGCCTCATCCATCGGCTCGCGCACGCGCATACGGACGGACGCTGGATCGCGCTCGGCGGGGGCGGCTACGACCATTGGCATGTCGTGCCCAGGGCGTGGAGCCTGCTGTGGCTGGAGATGAGCGACCATCCGCTGCTCGCGTCGATCGACGCGACGCCCGACGGCGGACCGCTCCCTGCCTCATGGCCGCGTCTATCGTCGCCCACCCGTCCCGCGGATCTGCCGCGTACCTGGCTCGACGATACGTCGTTATGGACGCCGATGCCGCGCAGAACGGAGATCACCGCCAAAAACCGCGAAATCGCCGCGATCGCCATGCAGCACCTGGGTTAACGTCCGCTCGTATTAGGGTCATTCTTTTTAAACATATAGAAAAGCAGAGGGCGTCTCGCCGGCTTGACCGGACGGGACACCCTCTGCTCTGACGTTCATTGCGGTTAGCCCAAATGCTGCAGCATCTCGTTCACGATCGCGAACGAACGGTTGGACGCGGTCACCGTGAACTCCGCGAAGTTCACGTCCGCCGAACCGTCCGCCTTGTCCGAGATGGACCGGATGACCACGTACGGCACCTCGTTCATCGCGCATACCTGCGCGACGGAAGCGCCCTCCATCTCTACGCACGAGCCGTTAAGCTCGTCCCTGAGACGTGCGACCTGGTCCCTGTCGGCGATGAACTGATCGCCCGACAGCACCTTGCCCGTCTTGATATGACCGGGGAACAGCTTGTCTCCCGCTTCGCGCGCCGCCTGGACGAGCGCTTCGTCCGCCGCCCAATCCGAGGTGTCCTGATAGGGGATGACGCCCCTTGCGAAGCCGAGCGCGGTCACGTCGATATCGTGCTGCAAACTGCTCGAGGATACGACGATGTCCCCGATGTCCAGATCGGGATCGAGCGCCCCCGCCACGCCGGTAAATATCACCTTGTCCACGTTGAACCGGTCGATCAGCACTTGCGTGCAGATCGCCGCGTTCACCTTGCCCACGCCCGACTTGCATACGACGACTTTGCGGCCGTGCAGGCTGCCCGCTACGTAGCGAATGCCGGATCGCTGCATCTCCACCGCGTCCTCCAAGGCGCCGAGCAGCAGGTCGATCTCTTCCTGCATCGCGCCGATGATGCCTATCATGCGCATATCTCCTTCGATTCGAATAAGAAGCCCCGCGGCGGGCGATGAATATCCCGCGCAGGGCGATCAAGCTGGTTATGGAACGGGCTGGCCGAAGAACGGCGATCAGCCGCGCGGCGCGACCGAATTGCGCACGATCAGCTCGTGATGCAGCGTTACTCTCGCCTGCTCGACGTTTTCTTTTTTCATCAGCTTGGTGAGCAAGCGCATCGAGACGGCGCCGATATCGTACATCGGTTGGGCGACGGTCGTCAGCAGCGGACGCACCATCGAGGCCAAGCGGATATTGTCCACGCCGATGACGGAAATATCGCCCGGCACCGAAAGCCCGGCATCCTGGATGCCATGGATGGCGCCGATCGCCATCTCGTCGGTAGCCGCGAACACGGCCGTCGGACGCTCCGCCAGCTCAAGGAAGTACTGGACCGCCTCGATGCCGGATTCGTAACGGTAATTGCCGACGCGCACGAGCGACTCGTCGAACGCGATGCCGCTCTCCTCGAGCGCGCGCTTGTAGCCTTGGTAACGAGCGAAGCCGTTCGCCGGGTCCTGGAGCGTGCCGCTGATCATCGCGATGCGCGTATGGCCTTCGGCGATCAGCTTGCGAACCGCATCGTAAGCCGCCGTCTCGTGGTCGATGTCGACGGACGGCATGGTGCCCTTCTCGTCGGTCGTCGCGCAAAGCACGATCGGCACGTTGGACGTATTGAACGCCTGGATATGCTCGTCCGTCACGACGCCGCCCATGAACAGGAGCCCGTCCACCTGCTTTTCGAGCAGCGTGTTGATGACGCGAATCTCCTTTTCCTTGCGTTTGTCGGCGTTGCACAGGATGATGTTGTAATGATACATATTGGCGATATCTTCGATGCCGCGCGCGACTTCGGCGAAGTTGGCGTTCGCGATATCGGGGATGACGACGCCGACAGTCGTCGTCTTCTTGCTGGCCAATCCGCGGGCCACCGCGTTCGGCCGATAGCCGAGGCGCTCGATCGCTTCGTACACTTTTTTCCGCGTCTGCGGCTTCACGTTAGGATTATTATTGACGACGCGGGATACCGTCGCCATCGATACGCCGGCCTCGCGGGCTACGTCATAGATCGTTACCGTCACATCTCACCGCTCCATTTGCTCATGTCAGGTCTTTGTCCGATTGAAGGACCTGTCCATGGTATATTAAGGTAATGATACGACAAAAGGGGCGTTTCCGCAATGGCAAACCCCGACATCCGTCGCGCTTTTAGCCTTCCGAACCGACGCGTTCGTTCAGAAATTCCGAGGTAATGCGCCAGTGCGATTCGTCCCATACGGAGCGCCCGTCGCGGACCAGAATCGCCTGCGGCGACTTGTGCTGCACCTGCAGCGCTTCCGCGATCGCGTTGCTCACGGGGCGCTCTTCAATGACGTGCACGATAGCGACGTCTACGGGCAACTCGCCGCGCCCGCGGACGAAGCGGTCCAGCTCGTCGTGCGCGCCCGCGCTGATCGGGCAGGAGGTGCTGTGCTTGAAGACGAGCAGCGGTTTGCCCGACGTGTTCTTAAGCGCTTCTTCCCACTGTTCGACGGTCTGCAGTCTCTTCACTTCCGACATCTCATGCATCCTCCTTGAAAAAAGTTTCATTGATTTTCATGGTATCAGAAATGAAAAAGTTTCGCAAAAAAAAGAAAAGGAGCGCGATCGCTCCTTCATCTTTCGACTAGGCTATGTATTGTCCGTTAAGCTGCGAAAGACGGCCCTCAAGCTCGCGCTTCCATGCCGCATCTCCCAGGGAAGCGGCGATCAGCAGCAGGTCGAGCAGTTCGTTCGTCCTTTCCTCCGTCAGCTTGGCGATTCCGGCGGCGCTCAGCGGCACGCTTGCGGAGGCGGCCCGATACAGCATGCCGGCCCACTCGTGCACTTCGTCGAAGCGAATCTCCCGCGGCAAAGGCTTGGCGCCAAGATCCGACAATAGGCGGCTCAAATCCGACTTGACGCCCGGATACACTTCATTGCGCGAGCAATGCCCGCAAGCGTATACGGGTACGCCGGCAATGCTCACCGTTTTGGAATAGAAGACTTTGCGGAGTCCGAGCGCCATCGCTTCCCCGCATATACAACGTTTGAACAAACTGACTCTCTCCTTACGCGCCGCGCGCGCGGTTCCAAAATCCCCGAGAGGGACGATGAAAAAGTATATTCGCCGATCCCTCCGCCAACTCCTTCTTAGCAAACGACTGTAAATTATGGAAATGAATCGGTATTAAAACCATACCTGCCAACGGATGATCGCGCCGGACAATTGTGCTAGGATAGAAGATATTTATGCGCAATGGCGCCGATGAAATGCTACTTGGGAGGAATCGAATTGAACGAAGCCAAACGCATCATCTGTCTGATCGACGACGAATTCGAAGACTTGGAATTGTGGTACCCGGTATACCGCGCCCGCGAAGAAGGCGCAGTCGTCTTGTATGCCGGTCCGGAGAAAGGACGCAAGCATATCGGCAAATACGGCGTGCCTGCCGTCGCCGACCTGTCCTATGAGGAGCTGGATGCGGAGCGCTGCGACGGCCTGCTCGTGCCGGGCGGCTGGGCGCCGGACAAGATCCGCCGCAGCGAGCGCGTGCAGGCGTTCGTGCGCGAGATCGACGCCGCCGGCAAGCCGATCGGCCAAATCTGCCATGCGGGATGGGTACTGATCTCCGCCAAGATTCTTCAGGGCCGCAAGGTCACTTCTACGCCGGGCATCCGCGACGATATGGAAAACGCGGGCGCCGTCTGGTTCGACGAGGCCGTCGTCGTGGACGGCAATTTGATCTCCGCGCGGCGTCCGCCGGATCTGCCCGAATACGCGAAGGCATTTTGCGACGTTTTGTACGGCAGACGGTCCTAATATTCTAAAGCGGCAATAATAGAAAGAGCGGCGATCGCAAAAAGATCCGCAAACGGTGCGACTCTCTCCCGTTTGCGGATCTTTTTTGCGCGAACATATCCCCGTTTACCGTTTGCCCGGATGAAGCCGCTCGTCCTGCACGGCGGCGCCGGCGTGAAAACGCTCCAGCCGTTCCTTGATCTCGGCGGCCGTCCCGAGCGCGAACAGCTCCTCCGTCACCTTTTTGCAGGCCATGGCGTTCGTGCGCAGCATCGTCGCTTTCACCGGCAGCACCGATTGCACGGACATGCTGAGCATCTGGATGCCGAGGCCGACCCAAAGCGGGATCGCTCGGACATCGCCGGCCATCTCCCCGCATACGCTGACGGGAACGCCGTTCCTGGCAGCCGACTCCGCGACGGTGCGAAGCATGCGAAGCACGGCGGGATGGTAAGGTTCGTACAGATGATTGATCTGGTCGTTCATCCGGTCGACCGCGAGCGTGAACTGGATCAAATCGTTGGTGCCGATGCTGAGGAAGGATACTTCCTTCGCCAACAGGTCGGCGATCATCACCGCGGCGGGTACCTCGATCATCGCGCCGGTCGGCAAGCCGCCGCGGAAGGGCAGCCCCTCCGCCTCCAGCTCCCGCTGGGCCTCGGCCAGGAGCGCGTTGGCCGCCCGGACTTCGTCGACCGAGGCGATCAGCGGGTACATGATGCGTATGTTGCCGAAGACGGCCGCCCGCAAAATCGCCCGCAGCTGCGTCTTGAACAGGTCGCTCCGGTCCAGGCTGAAGCGGATGGCGCGGTAGCCGAGAAACGGATTGTTTTCCTCGGGCATATCGTAGTAATCCAGCTGCTTGTCTCCGCCGATGTCGAGCGTGCGGATCGTCAGCGCGGCGTTGCCGAGACGTTCGGCAGCCGCCTTGTATACCTCGAACTGCTCATCCTCCGTCGGGAACCGCGAGCGGTCCATATACAGAAACTCGGTTCGGAACAGGCCCACGCCGTCCGCGCCTCGCGACAAAGCCGCGTCCAGCTCTTTGACCGAGCTGATGTTGGCCGCCAGGTACAGCCGCTCGCCGTCCGGCGTGACCGACGGCACCTGGACGAGCTCCTGCAGCCGCTCCTTGGCATCCAGATGCTGCTTGCGGAGCTCCGTGTATCTGCCGACCGTTTCGGCGTTGGGCATCACCGCAAGCGTGCCGGCGCCTCCGTCCAAAATGAGCAGATCGCCCGTCACGATGGGCTCGGGCAGCTTGCCCTCTACGCCCATGACGAGCGGGATGCCGAACGCCCTCGCCATGATGGCCGAATGCGAGGAGGCGCTGCCGATCATCGTTACGATGCCGAGGACGACGTCGGGCTTGAGATGGATGAGCTGCGAAGGCGTCAACTCCCGCACGACGAGAATAAACGGCTGGGCGTCCGTGGGCAGCGCGATCTCGGGGGCGCCCAGCAGGTGCTTGAGCAGCCGGTTCCCGACGTCCTTGATGTCGAGCGCCCGCTCCTTCATGTATTCGTCGTCGAGCAGGTCGAACATCGTCACGAAGTGATCGATGGCTTCCTTTACCGCTACCTCGGCCGCTTTGTACTGGCGTTGGATGATGCCTTGAATCTCGTTCATGAAGACGGGGTCGTCCAGAATCGCCAGATGCGCGTCGAATATGCTGGCTTCCCCTGCGCCGACCGCTTCGTCCAGATCGTTTTTCATCTGGCGGATCTCGGTCTTCGAACGTTTGACGCCCTCGTACAGCCGTTCGAATTCGAGCGCGAGGTCCAGCGCGTCGATCTTCTGTTCGGGCAGTTCCCATTCCCAGTTGGGCAGCACGAACGCCTTGCCGATGGCGATGCCCTCCGAGCCTCCGATCGCTTGGATCATAACTCCGCCCCCCCGTTTTCTCTCTCTTTTACGACGACCGACATGACCGCGGCCTGACCCTTTTTGACCGCCTTGAACGGCGCGAAGCGCCAGGAGCGGACGATATCCGAATTGGTGATGACCATCGGGGTCGCCAGCGACTTGGCATGCGCTTTAAGCGTGGGCAGATGAAACCGGATGAGCGGCTGCCCGGGCATGACCTCGTCGCCCTCCTTGATGAGCGCCGTGAATCCTTCCCCGTTCATCTGGGACGTGTTGATCCCGATGTGTAGCAGTACCTCGAGTCCTTCCGGCGTCTCGATTCCGATCGCGTGCTTAGTCGGGTACAGGTGAATGATTTTCCCGCGCACCGGCGCGACCAGCTCTCCCTTTTCGGGGATAAACGCCACGCCCTTGCCCACGAGCTTCTGCGCGAAAATCGGATCGTCCACTTCCTCGAGCGGGATCATGCGTCCCTGCAGCGGCGCGTGGAACTGGACCTGATGCACGTCCAGCTGCATCAGCTTGACGATCTCGCCGCGGATCAGGTCCGAGTAGGTGCCGAACACGACCTGCACATGGCCGCCGCCCAGCCGGATGACGCCGGCCGCGCCCAGATGCCGCAGGCTTTTCGCGTCGACCCGCTTGTCGTCGTTCAGCGTCAGCCGCAGCCTGGTGATGCAGGCCTCGATCCGCGAGATGTTGTCCTTGCCGCCGAGCGCCTGCAGGACGAGCGGCGCTCTGTACGGAATATCGCCGCCCCAATCGTCAAGCCGCGTAGAGTCCTCGCGTCCGGGCGTCGACAGCTGGAACCTGCGAATGCTCCAACGGAACAGCACGTAGTAGACGACGCCGACCGCCAGGCCGATCGGGATGATCAGCCAGCCCCGCTCCGACAGCCTGAAATTGATGATATACTCGAGCGCCCCCGCGGAGAAGGTGAACCCCTCGCGGATGCCCAGCTCGTACGTGAGCCACATGATGCCGCCGGACAGGAGCGCGTGCACGATAAAAAGATACGGCGCCACGAACAGAAACGCGAATTCGACCGGCTCGGTCACGCCCGTGACGAAGGCCGTCAGCGCCGCCACCCTGAACTGCTTGGCGGTCTTAGGCTTCAAGTCTTCGCGCGCCTCGTGGATGATCGCGAAGGCAATGGCCGGCAGGGCGAACATGATGACCGGATAGAGCCCGGTCATGTAGACGCCGGCGGTCGGATCCCCGGCGAAAAATCTCGGCATGTCTCCGAAGTATACGCTGCCGTCGGGTGCGGTGTAGTCTCCGATCTGGAACCAGAACAGATGATTAAGCAGATGATGCAGGCCGAAGGCGACCAGAATGCGATGCAAAAAGCCGTATAGAAATATGCCGAAGCCGCCTGCGGAATTCACCAAGCCGCCGGTCGCGCCGATCCAGGCGAGCAGCCCCTGGCCGATCCCGATCATGAGCCAAGCGAAAAAGAAGGCGAAGGCGCTCATAAAAATCGGCACGAAGCGGGTCCCGCCGAAAAACTGCAGCGATTCGGGCAGTTGGAACGATTTGAAGCGCTCGTTGGCCCAGCCGGACAGCATGCCGATGACGACGCCCGCGAACATGGAGGGTTGGACGCCGCCGGGATCGAAAGCTTGCGTCACCGCGCCGAAAATGATCATGCCGACCAGGGACGCCATGCCGGCGTGCACGGACTGGTTCGACAAGCCCAGGGCGATGCCCACCGCGAATACGTAAGGGACATAGGCGAAAATCGCCATTCCCGCCGCATGCAGCAGCGACGGCGCCGACTGAAGGCCGACGGCGTCCCAAGGCAGCCGCGACAGCATGAGGAAAATGGCGGCCGCGGGCAAAACCGTCATCGGCAGCATCATTGCCCGGCCGAGCCTTTGCAAATAGCCGATACCGAACATGCGAGGATTCCCTCCTCCTCTCCCGCGGTTGGTCATACGATCTAACGGTCAAACCTAACGTTAAAAAGAAAGGACGGACCGACCGCAGCGCTTATGGCTTGAGGCGCGGCCCGTCCGCGAGAAGCGAACTCCGGTCAGCTTTTCCCATGGGGAAGCAGAATCGAATCCTCGACCTTGATGCAGCGGTCCATGACGACGGTCAGGCCGCCGGCCGCCGCGATCGCCGCCGCTTCTTCGTTAGCGATGCCGAGCTGGAGCCAGAGTACCTTCGCCCCGGCTGCGACGGCCTCCCCGGCAATCGGCGGGGTGTGCTCCGGACGGCGGAATACGTTGACGATATCGATCGGCTCCGGAATGTCCGCCAGCGATTTATAGCATTTCTCGCCGAGAATCTCGGCTTCCTTCGGATTGACGGGGATGATGCGGTAACCCTTCGCCTGCATGGCTGCGGACACCATATGGCTGGTCTTGTCAGGATCGCCGGACAAGCCGACGACGGCGATGTTTTTCGTCTCCTGCAGGATGCGTTTGATCTCGTCGCGGCTCGGATTTTCGAACGGCATGCTCATCTACCTCCGTAGGATAAAATTAAGGTTCGTCCGGCGGCTTATTCGGACCAGCGCACGTTGGCGCCGAGCGCGGTCAGATGGTCGAAATAATTCGGATAAGACTTGGCCACGTGATGCGCGTCTTTGATCGTCAGCGGCGCCTTCGCGCGGAGACCGACGACCGTGAGCGCCATGATGACGCGGTGGTCGAAGTGCGCGTCGATCGTGACGCCGCCCTCTACGCCCTCCGGACGCCCGTGGACGATGATCTCGTCCCGCTTCTCCTCGACGTTCGCGCCGGCCTTGCGCAGCTCGGCCAGGTAATCGGTGATGCGGTCGCACTCCTTGAAGCGAAGATTCTCGACGTTGTAAAAGCGCGAAGTGCCCTCGGCGAACACGGCTGCGGCCACCATCGCGAGCACGCCGTCCGTGAATTCGTCGCCGTCGAATTCGACGGCGCGAAGCTTGCCGTTGCCCTGGACATGCACGACGCCGTCCTTGTGCGTGAGCGGCGTTCCCATCGCCTTCAGCACGTCGACGACGGCCCGCTCGCCTTGTTTGCTCTCTTCGAGCAGCCGGTGAACGGTGACGTCGGATTCGGTGACGGCGGCAGCCGCCAATATCGCGGCCGAGCCCGGATAGTCGCCCTGCACCACGTACTCCTGCGCGCGGTAGCGCTGGCCGCCCGGCACCTTGAATCGCATCAGATCGTCAGAGGCTTCGACAAAGATGCCGGCCTGGGCAAGCACCTCGAGCGTTTGGCCGACGACGACCTTCGACTTGAGGTCGTTCAGCACCTCGATCTCGCTGTCTTCCGCAAGCAGCGGCGTCAGGAAGAGCAGCGCGCTGAGGAATTGGGAGCTCACGCTGCCCGATACCTGAATCTTGCCGCCGCGCACGGCGTCGCCGCCGCGAATCGTGATCGGCAGCTTGCCTTCGCGGTGCTCGATCGTCGCGCCCATGCTCTCGAGCGCGCGAATGAGATCGTCATGCGGCCGCTTGCCGAGCGATTCCGGATATTTGTTGACGAACGTCACCTCGCGCAGCAGTGCAGCCACGGCCATCAGGAAGCGAAGCACCGCGCCCGCGTTGCCGACGTCGAGCTCCTTGACCGGCTTCGGACGGCTGCCGAAGCCCGTGACGACGATCTTCTCGTCGTCTTCTTCGAGGACGGCGCCCAAGTCCCGCACGCAGCGGCGCAGCGCGTCGCTGTCCTCGCTGTGCGCCGGATAGCGGATGACGCTCGTGCCCTCCGCCAGCGCGGCGACGAGCAGGTACCGGGTCGTATAGTTTTTGGACGATAAGGCTTGAATCTCTCCCGCGAGCCGCGGGGTCGGCGTGACGATCATATCCATTTGGCAGCGTTCTCCTTCCATGAATGAGGGGAATCGGTTATGTAGGTCGTTCATACGACGCGCAGGTTGACTTGCGCCGCGTGGTGTCCGTATGATGGGACTGAAGCCAATCGAGCGATGGAGGACAATCCAGATGAACACATATGATACGACGACCGTAGAGCAGTTGAAGGCGCGGCTGGATGCCGGCGAAAAGCTGCACCTGATCGACGTCCGCGAAGACGAAGAAGTCGCGGCCGGCATGATCCCCGGCGCCAAGCACATCCGTCTCGGGACGCTGCCGGACAGGCTGTCCGAGATTCCGAAGGACGAGGAAGTCATCTTCATCTGCCGCAGCGGCGGACGAAGCGGCAGAGCCTGCGAATACTTGAGCGAGCTCGGCTACGGCCGTACGGTCAATATGGTCGGCGGCATGCTGGCCTGGAACGAGCTTTAAGCCGGAAGGAATGTTGGGACGCAGATCGCGCGGCAGCGCGGCCTGCGTCTTTTTTGTCGATTCCGGGCTTGCAAGCGAATGCCTCGCCCTTCATCATAGCATATTCGGCGCATTCCTACCCGCAGTCCGTCGCGACCGCATATCGCAGGGACGGCCGAAGGAGTCCCGGACTAGATGGGCTCGATCGGCCGTCCTGAAATGACTATGCGGGCTTCACTTTAATTGTGCAGCCAGTTGTGGTGGAACGTGCCTTCCTTGTCCAGCCGCTTGAACGTATGCGCGCCGAAGTAATCGCGCTGCGCCTGCAGCAGGTTGGCCGGCAGACGCTCGGAGCGGTAGCTGTCGTAATAAGCGAGCGCGCTCGCGAACGCAGGTACCGGAATGCCGAACTTGACGGCCGATGCGACGACTTCGCGCCATGCGTCCTGGTAGGACTCGACGACGTCCTTGAAGTACTCGTCTAGCAGCAGGTTGCGAAGGCCCGGGTCGCGGTCGTAAGCGTCCTTGATGTTCTGCAGGAAGCGAGCTCGGATGATGCAGCCGCCGCGGAAGATCATCGCGATGTTGCCGTATTGCAGGTTCCAATCGTACTCCTCGGACGCGGCGCGCATCTGGGCGAAGCCTTGCGCGTAGGAGCAAATCTTGCTCGCGAACAGCGCTTTGCGGACGCTCTCGATGAAGGCGGCGCGGTCGCCGGCGAACGCGGTCTTGGCCGGTCCCTTCAGCACCTTGCTGGCGGCGACGCGTTCTTCCTTCATCGCGGACAGGAAGCGCGAGAAGACGGATTCGGTGATGATGGACAGCGGTACGCCCAGGTCGAGCGAGCTTTGGCTCGTCCATTTGCCCGTGCCCTTCTGGCCGGCCGAGTCGAGGATGACGTCGACCATCGGCTTGCCGGTCTCCGGATCCTTTTCCGCGAAAATGTCGGTCGTGATCTCGATCAGGTAGCTGTCGAGCTCGCCTTTGTTCCACTCGCCGAAAATCTCGTGGAGTTCGTCCGGCTGCACGCCCAGCACGTCCTTCAACAGCTGGTACGCTTCGCAAATGAGCTGCATGTCGCCGTACTCGATGCCGTTGTGGACCATCTTGACGTAGTGGCCGGCGCCGTCCGGGCCGATGTACGTGCAGCAAGGCTCGCCGTTCACCTTGGCGGAGATGCCCGTCAGGATCTGCTCGACCAGCCTGTACGCTTCTTCCGGACCGCCCGGCATGATGGACGGGCCTTTGAGCGCGCCCTCTTCGCCGCCGGATACGCCGGTGCCGATGAAGTGGAAGCCGCGTGCGGTCAGATCGTTGCTGCGGCGCTGCGTATCCGGGAAATAGGCGTTGCCGCCGTCGATGATAATGTCGCCCTTGTCCAGATGCGGCACGAGCGATTCGATCGTCGCGTCCGTACCCGAGCCGGCTTGAACCATGATCAGGATTTTGCGAGGCTTTTCGAGCGAAGCCACGAACTCCTCGACCGTGTATGTAGGCACGAGGTTCTTGCCTTTGCCGTCCGTGTTCATCAGGTCGTCCGTCTTCTCCCGCGAGCGGTTGTAGACGGCTACCGTAAAGCCGCGGCTCTCGATGTTGAGCGCCAGGTTGCGTCCCATGACGGCCATGCCGACGACGCCGATATTTGCATTAGACATGTTTCGATTCCTTTCTCCAAGCCGTTAAGCCGTTATTTTCTGCGCGTTTTCAGCCAGTCCCTATTGTACTCTTTTTGGCTGAAGATGAAAACCGGCCGCCGCGGCGCGTAAAAAACGGCGGCGCGGCGCGCGATTCGGCGCAATTTACGCCTTCGCTTCGCCTTCCCACGAAAAGCCCAGCGCGTCCAGGAACGCCTTCGCCAGGGCGATATGGCCGGTCGCGCTCGGATGGACGCGATCCCAAGCGATCGTCGCCGGATAAACGTGCGCGAGGATCTTGTCGAACGCGGCCTGCGTATCGACGAACAGCGTGCCGTGATTTTCCGCGATCCGCTTGACGATGCCGCCGTACAGGTCCATCGTGGCGCGCATCGCGTCGCTCCGGTTCGGCTCGAGATAAAACGGCGTCATGAGCACGATCCCTTTTACGTGCGTAAGCGTCTTTTCGACTAGCTCGCTAAGCGTCTCCTCGTATTCTTCCGCGTATACGTGGGACTCCTTGATGTACGGCTGATCGTATTGCCGCCAGACGTCGTTCGTGCCGATCATGACGGATACCCAGTCCGGCGACAAATCCAGCACGTCCGTCTGCCAGCGCCCCGCCAGATCTCGGACGGTATGCCCGCTCGTGCCGACGTTGACGATCCGCACGGCAAGCTCCGGATAGACGCTCTGCAGCAGTCCCGCCGCAACAGACACATAACCGGTGCCGAGTCCCGCGCCCAGTCCTTCGCCGAACGGGCGGCCCCGTCCGCAATCCGTAATCGAGTCGCCGATCATGACCAGCTTGTCATTTGAAGATAGCTTCATTCGAATATCCTCCTCCGGATTCGCCCCATGTCATCCTCGTTCGTGCTCGTTGCTCTGCTGCGTTCGCGATGTCATCGTTGCCATCCCACATTTTAACCCGTTGATGCGTCGCAGGACAACACCAATCCGGCAATTCGGCCGCAAAAAAGACGCTCCTCCCGGAGCGTCCTTCATCCATGCGATATCTTCCGAATTAAAGTTCAAGCTGAAGGCTCTCGAGCCTCATCGAGGCGAGCTTCGCCTTGGACGCTTCGACGCCTTCGGCGTCGCCCGTCTGGATCGCTTCGTGCAGCACGGCCAGCTCGTAGTCGATCTCAAGCCGCAGCACGCCTGCGCGCTGCTCGGCACGCCTCGATTTGTAAGCCTGAATCATATCTTCTACCGTGATCTGAGGGCGCTTCTGGAATATAATCCGATGCTCCATGCCTGACACCTCCACGAGACGTATGATTTCGCCGAACATAATATTCTCTATCAACAAGTGACGGTCCCGAAAACGCTTGACGACGGCATGACCTCGCGAATCGTTGATCAGCTTCTCCAGCCACAGCGCGAACTTCTCGTCCTTGACCAAATAATCGCCGACCATCTTGTAGCGTCCGCTGGTTCGCTGGAAACGGAGTTTCAGCAGCTTTCTCCCCGTGCGGACGGAAACGAGAAAAAACGACTCGCTCTCGTTCCAGTACAGGGAATAGCCTTCTTGGATCAAATCCCGAATCAAACTCTGAATCTGTCCGCGATCGAATCGAAGCTCCAAATTGCAATATTCGACTTCATGGCTGCGGTTCACGGCCATCCCCCCTCCTGCGGTATGGGCAGCGATCGAGTTGTTGACCGAATGTTCAGATAATTTGTTCTTACCCTTATCTTATACTTCATCTTATGTTATGGCAACTTGGTTTCTTGACTATTTTCCGGTATAGTGAGGGCAAAAAGCAAAGCGAAATTTGCCTCTGAGGTGACTAGCATGTCCACACTAATAAATGCCGGATTCGCGGGTTTTACGGATTCGGACTTCGACGCCATGACCGTCCCGGGACTTGAAGGCCGGATGGAAGCGATCATCCATCAAGTAAGGCCCAAGCTTGAGCGACTCGGGAGCGAACTGGCTCCCTATCTGGCCGAACTATGCGCGGAACCTATGTATCCGCACGTGGCCAAGCACGCCAGGCGGTCGGTCAATCCGCCGAACGACACTTGGGTCGCGTGGTCGCGTCATCCCCGCGGCTACAAGGCGCATCCTCATTTTCAGATCGGACTGTGGTCCACGCATCTGTTCATCCAGTTCGCCATCATCTACGAAAGCGGCAACAAAACGGTATTCGCGGAACGCGCGGCGGACGAGCTCGATTCGATCCGCGCGGCGATTCCCGCTTCGTTCGTCTGGTCCAAGGACCATATGCTGCCTGACGGCGTGCCGCATGCCGAGCTCTCTGCCGAATCGATGACCGAGTGGCTGGCCAGGCTCAGAACGGTCAAGGCGGCGGAGATCACCTGCGGCCTTCATATCAAGCGAGGCGACGAACGCCTGCAAGATCCGGACAGCCTGCTGCGGACGGCCGAGGATACGTTCCGCCGGCTGCTGCCGCTGTACAAGCTATCCTTCTAGCGAGAGCCTCAACCGCCGTCCGCCATACTCATTCATACACCAAAATTCGCCAAAGCCAAACAGCCGACAACGCAAGAGCAGCCCCTCCGGGACCCGGAGGGGCTGCTTGGCGCTTGCGGCGGATTAGGCCGCGGCCGACTGGCTTGCCGCGCGCCGCTGGCGCTTGGCCTTGCGGAAGTGCAGCAGCTCGTAGACGCAAGGCACGAGCACCAGCGTCAGCAGCGTCGCGACGATCAGGCCGCCGATGACGACGATGGCGAGACTCTGCGACACGATGCTGCCGCTCTCAGACGTGCCGAACACGAGAGGCAGCATGGCGCATACGGTAGCGATGGCCGTCATGAGGATCGGACGCATCCGCGTGCCGGCCGCTTCGATCAACGCCTCGCGGATCGGCATGCTCGCTTCGTTTTTCTTGACGCGGTCGATCAGCACGATCGCGTTCGTGACGACGATGCCGATCAGCATGACGACGCCGAAGATCGCGGTAAAGTCGGGCGTCACGCCGGTGACGATAAGGCCGAGCACGGCGCCGATCGGCACGAACAGGATCGAAGCCAGGATCGCGAGCGGCGCCCGCAGCGTTTTGAACGTGAACACCATGATCAGGTAGACGATGCCGATCGAGACGAGCATCATCATGAACAGGCTCGCGAAGTCCGCGTTCTGGTCGGCGGACGCTCCGCCTACGTACAGCTTCACGCCGTCCGCCGGCTCCAGGTCCTTCATGGCGTCCGAGATTTTGCCGCCGACGATCGACAGCTGTGCCGGCTCGACCGTGGCGCTGACGCGGATATAGGTCTTGCCGTCCTTGTGATACGCTTCGGTCGGCTGGTCGCTCTTGACCCATTCGGCGATCTGGGACAGCTTCTTCGGACCTGCGTCCGTCGCGACCGTCAGATCGTTCAGCTCGGCGGAAGCGCCGGGCTTAAGCAGCGGCTCGAGCGACACGGGCAGCAGCTGGCCGTCCTTGACGACGTTGCCGAGCGGCACCGCGTTCAGCATGCCCTGCAGCTGGGAAGCGATGTCCGACGCCTTGGCGACCGTCGGGTCGACCTGGAGCGTATAGACGGTTTTTCGCTCCTGTTGGTTGCTGGCGACCTTGAGCACGTCTTCGATCGGCTTGATCTTGGCCATGACGAGGTCTGCCGTCTTGGTCAGCTCATCCGGATCGTCGCCGACGATGTCGACGAATACCTGGCTGCCCCCGCCGCCGAACATCAGCGAGCCCGCGGATGCGGACAGTTCGGCGCCAGGATAGTTCGCGCGCTCGGTCTTGACCGCCTCGATGATTTTTTCCGCGTCGGCTTTCGGCTTCATCTGAATCGTATAGTCGACCTGGGTAGGCGACTTGACGTTGCCGTACATGGCGCCGTCAGCGCTGTTGCCCATGTCCATGCTCACCCACTCTTGGCCTTCTTGCTTCAAGAGGAACGCCTCGAGCTTTTTGCCGTTCTCGAGAACGTCGCCGACCGGCGTATCCTGCGGGTAGGACAGCTGCACGTTGACGTTCGATGCGTCGGATGAATCGATCGCGCCCTTCGGCAGGCTGAAGTAAGTGGCGATCGAGCCGACGAGCAGGAACAGCGCGACGAGCAGCGGCAGCCATTTGTGCTTCAGGTTCCATTCGAGGAAGCCGCCGAAGCGCTTGGAAGGCTGGTGCTCCTTGATCTCGGAACGCTTCAGCAGTCCCGCGCTCATGAGCGGGATG
This sequence comes from Cohnella sp. OV330, assembly GCF_900112065.1. GTDB lineage: Bacteria > Bacillota > Bacilli > Paenibacillales > Paenibacillaceae > Cohnella. The sequence continues at coordinate 356,017 of NZ_FOKE01000006.1, read as the reverse complement.
ACGGTCAGCGCCACGATCAGCGAGGACAGCAGCGAATAAGTGACCGTCAACGCGAAAGGCAGAAGGAACGACTGCAGGGAGCCGCGGAGCAGGCCCATCGGCAGGAAGACGGCAACCGTCGTGAGCGTCGAGGCGGTGATTGCCGTGGACACTTCCTTCGTCGCGTCGATGACGAGCGAGACGGAGAATTTCTCCTTCTGGAGCCTGCGGAAAATGTTCTCGATGACGACGATGCTGTCGTCTACGAGCCGTCCGACGGCGACGGCGACGCCGCCCAGCGTCAGGATGTTGAGGCTGATGCCCGACAGGTCGAGCAGGTATAGCGTCAGCCCGAGCGACAGCGGGATCGATACGATCGTGACAAGCGTCGCCCGCAGGTTGCGCATGAACAGCAGGATGACGATAGTGGCGAAAAGCGCGCCCATCAGCACTTCTCGCATCATGCTGTTTACGGAATGGACGACTTGGTCCGAGGTGCTCATGATAACTTTGAGCTCCATGTTGCCGTCCTCTTCCATCAGGCGGTCGGCCGTCTTTTCGACGTCCTTGCCCACGCTGACGGCATTGGCGTTCGCGCCTTTGGAGACGACGATCATGAGCGCATCCTTGCCGCCGATGCGGCTCACGCTCTCTTTGTCGTCGGACTGCGTCACGCTGGCGACGTCGGACAGCTTCACGCCCGGTGCGACGGGCAGCTTCGCGACATCCTCGGCGCTGCCGAGCTCGGCGCTCACGTTCAGGTTGACGGCCTCGCCGTCAAGCACGGCCGCGCCGACCGACGCCGACACGGTGCGTCCTTGCAATACTGCGTACAGCGCTTGTGCCGGCACGCCCTTGGCAGCGAGCTTCGCGGTATCCGGCGTTATCGTGATGCTCGGGCTCGACTTGCCCGACAGCTGAACCTGGCCTGCGCCGTCGATCGCCCGGAAGGCGTCCACCGCGCGCGCTTCGGCCTTGGCCTTCTCAGCGTCGCTTAGTCCGTCCTTGAACGTCAGCGACAGGAACGAGATCGGAATCATCGACGTGTTGTACTGGATGACGTACGGCTTCGATACGCGCTCGGGCAGCTGCACGGCCGCCGCCGCCTTCTCGACCTCGGCCTTCGCCTCCGACATGTCGGTGTTCGCGTCGAAGTTCAGGTTGAGCTGCGAGTACCCGTCTCCCGACGTCGACAGCAAACTCGTCTTGCCCTTGATCGCGGACAACGCCTGCTCGAGCGGATCCGTCACCTCCCGCTCCATGGTGGCGGTGTTGTAGCCCGGCCCGATGACGCTGACCGTCACCTGCGGGTTGTCGGCCTCGGGCAGGAACTCCATGGGCAGCTTAAAGTAGCTGAAGACGCCCAGGCCCAGCGTCATCACGACCAGAATGACGACCGCCGCCTTGTTTTTGAATACGCCTTGAATGAATGAACTCACGTTAAAATAGCCCCTCTCTCCTCATGCTTGCATCAGCTACGATCAAGCATATAGGAGAAGGGCCTGCCGGCAACAACGGCCAGAGACCGGATCTTCTCTCAGACTAAAGTCTGAGAAGGAATCGGACCTCGGACGCTTACCTAAATATTGACATTACGGCATCGACCGTCTGATCCGCGAATGAACGGTCCGGCCGCGCCTTGAGCATCACCGTCAGTCCGATGACGGAGACGACGAGCGACTTGGAACAAGCCTCCGCGTTCAAACCCGCATCGAGCTCCCCCGTCTGTATCCCGCGATCCAACCGTTCGCGAAACAGCTCGGCTAAATAGAGTTGGTGCTCGCGGGTCAACAACTCGAAAATCGGTTCTCTCGGCGCGAGCTCGACCATCGTATTGACGCAAAAGCATCCCGGGCGTTCCGACGAGGCGTAAGCATCGGCAACCACCCTTTCGAAGTAAGCCCGGATCGCTTCTTCGACCCCGCCTTTACGTTGAAGTACCGCACGCGCGGAAGCTGCGTGCCTGGCGACATAAAGACGCAGCGCCGCCTCGAACAACGCTCGCTTGTCGCCGAAGGCCGCATAGAGGCTCGGACGCCGGATATTCATCGCTTCGGTCAGGTCGGAGAGCGACGTCGCTTCATACCCTCTCCGCCAAAATACGTCCATCGCCCGCTCCAAAGCCTCGTTCTCGTCGAAGTCCCGCGTTCGGCTCATCGTCGCCCCCCTTTTCTTATCGATCGGTATTAAATAAATTATATATTCAAATCGGAATTCGATCAACGCGACTTGAAATTAGTAATTATTTCATTGACATTTCAACGAAATTCTTATTTGATTAGTTCACGAACGTTTTGTACCGTTTGGTATATTATTGTCGAATAACTGATGCGAAGGAGGCTTAACGATGAATACGGAACCGACAAACAAATCCGTATCGGCCAAAACCGATAACGCGCAAGCCGATTCACCGGCGCCGCAGGCCCCGATGCTTCGATCGACCAAATTGCTGTTCGCCGTCTCGGCGTCCATGACGGTCTCCACCATCTACTACGCCCAACCGTTGCTGGCCGACATCGCCGAATCGCTTCATATCGCGCGTTCTTCGATTGGCGAGGCGATCACGGTCACGCAGCTGTTTTATGCGCTCGGCCTGCTGCTGCTCGTACCGCTTGGCGACCTCTTGAACCGGAGAACGCTGATCGCCGCGCATTTAGCGATGTCGGCCGCCGCCTTGGCCGTGACGGGGGTCGCGCACGGACGGACGACGCTGTACGTCGGCTTGGCGGCCGTCGGATTGTTGGCCGTCGCCACCCAATCGCTCGTCGCGTTCGCTTCGATACTCGCGGCTCCCGGCGAACGGGGACGCGTCGTCGGTTTCGTGACAAGCGGCGTCGTGATCGGCATTTTGCTGGCTCGAACCTTTGCCGGCCTGCTGGCGAGGCTTGGCGACTGGCATCTCGTTTATTTGATATCCGCTTCGCTCATGGCCTTGCTTTCCGTGTTGGCCTGGCGTACGTTGCCGAATGCCGCTCCCCGCGCTTCGAACGCATCCTGGGGGTCCTATCGGGGACTCATCCGATCGATGCCCATGCTATTCATCCAAGAAAAGCTGTTTCGCATCCGCGCGGCATTCGCGTTTTTCATATTCGCCGCCTTCAGCCTGTTGTGGACCTCTCTATCGCTGCCGCTAAGCGATCCGCCGTTCTCCTATTCCCCGGCCGCGATCGGCGCATTCGGACTTGCGGGCGCAGCCGGCGCGTTAGGCGCGGCCGGCGCCGGGCGCCTCGCCGACCGAGGCTATCAACGTCGGACGACCGGCGGAGCGCTGGCGCTTCTGCTCGCGTCCTGGCTTCCGATCGCCATGCTCGCGCGCTCTCCGTTGCTGTTAATTGCAGGCATCGTGCTGCTCGATCTGGCGGTTCAAGCCGTCCACGTGACCAATCAGAGCCTCCTGTTTTCCCTTCGTCCGGAGGCCCGCAACCGAGTAACCGCCGGCTATATGATTTTTTATTCGCTCGGCAGCGGCGCCGGCTCCCTCATCGGTACGCACGCATACGCTTATTCCGGCTGGTCCGGCGTCTGCTGGGCCGGCGGAGCCGTGAGCGGCGCCGCATTGTTGTTCTGGGCGCTGGCAGGAAGCGAGCGCGGACGACCTGTCGGGGAAGATGCGTATGCCCAAACGGCCCAACCAAAAAGCAGCCTACCCCGACAGGCGTCGGAGTAAGGCTGCTTGGGGGCGGTTTGACATGAAGCCTGTCTTCAAGCCCGCGAAGCCGAAGCGCGGTCGGAGCTCCGGTAACCGGCGAGCAGGCCAAGCGCGCCAAGCGACAATAGACCGGACACGATAAAAGGAAGTCCGGCTTGCGCGGACAGGAGCGCGGCGCCGAGCAGCGGCCCGACGATGCGCCCGAGGCTGTCCATCGAGGAACTGAGGCCGGAGGCGACGCCTTGGGAGACGGTCGTCTTCTGCGTGATCAGCGAGGTGACGCACGGCTTGATGAGCGCATTGCCGACGCCGAAAATGCACAGGTACACGGAAGCGGCGATCCAGCTCTGAGCCGTCAGCAACAGGAAAAACCCTGCCGCGGAGATGACGAGCCCGACCGCGATATAGCGGCTCTCCTGCCCTTGCTTGACGCGACGCCGCACGATACCGCCTTGTACGAGCGCGCCGACCAAGCCGCAGAAGAAGAACATGAGGCCGATCTTGCGCGGCGTGACGTCGAACTTGTCGATGCCGTACAGCTGCAGCGTTCCCTCCAATATGGCCAGCGAGAACGTGACAAAAAAGGCGAGGACGTACAGCTGCTTAAGCGGCCCCTGAAAAGCGGTCCAGCGGGACTCGCGCTTGCGCAGCCTGGCCGCTTCGCGCTTGTCCGCCGCGAGCGATTCGGGAAGCTTGAGCCAGGCGGCAAAAAACGTGAGCAGCGATAGCGCGGCCGCGGCGAAAAACGGCGTGTTCAAGGAAAACAGATGGCTCAACTCGCCGCCGATAAAGGGACCGAACGTAAAGCCCATGCCGATGCTCATGCCGACGACGGCCATTCCCTTCGTCCGGTTCTCCTCGGACGTAATGTCCGCGACGTACGCGACGATGCAAGCGGTGACCGCGCCGGAGAACAAACCGCCGAGCAGCCGCGACGCATACATGATCCACAGATTCCCGTCCGCGAGTCCGAACATCAGGAAGCTGGCGGCAAAACCAAGCACTCCGATCATGATGACCGGCCTCCGTCCGATCCGCTCGGAGACGCCGCCCCATACGGGAGACAGCAGGAACGACACGAACGAATAGAGCGACAGCATGCCGCCCGTATGCCAGTTCGCCGATTCCGGGCTGGCGTTCGTCACCAGCTGCGGCAGGATCGGGATGATGATGCCGAATCCTACGAATACGGTGAACAACATAAGTCCTACGATGATCAGCCTGCTTTTCACGTATCTTGCTCCTTTAACCCTATTAAAGACCCGCGCCCGCATCGATCGGGAGCCGGCCTTCATCTATAACTCATATGGTAGCACAACGCCCGGGTCGTTCCAAATGAAAGCGCATGACGTTTTCGTGACAGCTTGGCGCGCGCGTCCCCGCGTACGACGGGCTCCGACGGCCTGTCCCGGCGACGCGTTTCGACGGTTGCAATCCCCCGCGGTTTTGCTATACTCATGCTTGTTCGCATTCTATGTTCGGCATTGAAAGGCAGTGAGGCTAAAGTGGACCATTCCCGCACCCCCTTGTTCGATGCGCTGCTGCGCCACAAGGAACGCAATCCCGTCCAGTTCCATATCCCCGGCCACAAGAAGGGCGCGGGCATGGATCCCGAATTCCGCAGCTTCGTCGGCCAGAACGTTCTGGACATCGACCTGATCAATATCGCGCCGCTCGACGACCTTCACCAGCCGGTAAGCGTCATTCTCGAAGCGCAGCGGCTTGCCGCGGACGCCTTCGGCGCCGACGCTACGTTCTTCTCCGTCCAGGGCACCAGCACGGCGATCATGGCGATGATCTTGTCCGTCTGCGGCCACGGCGACAAGATCATCGTCCCGCGCAACGTGCATAAATCGATCCTGTCGGCGATCATCTTCGCCGGCGCGCGGCCCGTCTTTCTGTCGCCCGCGCGCGACCGCAATCTCGGGATCGATCACGGCGTGACGACACAGTCGGTGCGCAGGGCGCTCGAGCGCCATCCCGACGCATCCGCGGTACTGGTCATCAATCCGACTTATTACGGCGTGTGCGCCAACTTGAAGGAGATCGTGGACCTCGTCCACGAATACGACATTCCGGTGCTCGTCGACGAAGCGCACGGCGCGCTCATTCACTTTTCTAGCGAGCTGCCGTTGTCCGCGATGGCGGCAGGCGCCGATATGGCCGCAACGAGCGTGCACAAGCTCGGCGGCTCGATGACGCAGAGCTCCGTGCTCAATGTCAAGGGCGCGCTCGTCAACGTTCAACGCGTGCAGACGATCCTCAGCCTGCTTACGACGACCTCGACCTCGTATCCGCTGCTCGCCTCGCTGGATGCGGCGCGCCGCCACCTGGCGACGAACGGCCGAGAGCTTGCGGCGAATGCTGTGGCGAGAGCCGGGCAGGCGCGGGCGGAGATCAACGCGATCCCGGGACTGTACTGCTTCGGCGAGGATATTCTGGGCGAGGAAGCGACCTTCGATTACGACCCCACCAAGCTGACGATTCACGTCCGCCATCTCGGAATCACCGGTTATGACGCGGAGAACTGGCTGCGGGACAAGTTCAACATCGAGGTCGAGCTCAGCGACATGTACAACATTTTGTGTCTCGTGACGCCGGGCGACGACGACACGTCGATGGGCATTCTGCTCGCCGCGCTGCGCGAGCTGTCCGATACCTATATGGGCAAAGGCGAGATCAAGGAGCTGGTCGTCGAGATTCCGCAGATCCCGCACCTCTCCCTCACGCCGAGAGACGCCTTCTACGGGGAGACGGAGATCGTGCCTTTCCGCGCGTCGGCGGGCCGGATCATCGCCGAATTCATCTATGTCTATCCGCCGGGCATTCCGATCCTGCTGCCCGGGGAGGTCATTTCCCAGGACAACATCGACTACATCGTCGATCACCTCGAGGTCGGGCTGCCCGTCAAAGGACCGGAAGACCGCAACGTCGAGTTCGTCAAGGTCATCGTCGAAGAGACCGCCATTTCCTAAGCCAGCACAAAAAGAGCCAATCCCTCAAATGACGGCTTCGTCGCCCATTTGAACGGATTGGCTTTTTTGCGCGAGTCTTTAGTCCGCTTCCTGCGCGGCCAGCTCCTCGTACACCTTCATGACGCGTTCCCATTCTTCGTCGTCCTCGATGTTGACCAGGACTTCGTCCTCGCCGTCTTCCTCGATCCGGAAGATGACGCCGTCGTCGTCCGGGTCGTTGCGGTCGAGCAGCACCGCGTACGCTTGGTCTCCGCTCTCGAACGTATACACCAGCACCATCTCGTGCTCGTTGCCATCCTCGTCGGTCACGACGAATACGGCTTCATCGTGCTCGTGATCGCAGTTTTCGTCATGAACATGATCGCTCATGGGAGAACCTCCGTTCATCGGTTAAATTAGTCTTCGCCCTATCCTATCACTAACCCCGTACCGGGTCAAACGACGCGCCAAAAGCCGCGATCCAGGTTCGCGGCTCGTAAATGGTCCCGCGCCTGGCGCGGATTATTTGGCGAATACGGTCTTCTCCGACACGACCTGGTACGCGCCTCCGTCGGCCGATTTCATCCAGAAGCGGATCGTGTACTTGCCTACGCTGCTGAAATTGTAGGCGTACTCGCCGCTCGTGAACCAAAAGTTGTCCTTGTCCGTCGGGAAGTCGCTTTCCTTGCTCGTGTGCGTCTCGATCTCTTTTTCGTCGCCGTAAGGGTCCGCGATCGTCACCTTGAACGCGTTGATCGACACGGTCAGATTGTCCACCTGCGAAAACACCTTAAAGCTCTTCTTGCCGCGCTCCACGCCACCGAACGGCTTGCTGCCGTCCATCAAAAACATGTGCACGTTCGGCTTGACGATCGATACCTTCTTGGCGGAGTCGTCCCAAATGACGAGCGCCTTCATCAGGTCGGCCAGGCTGCGGACGCCTACGTACGCTTTGCCGTCCTCGAGCATGCCCTGGTCGTCCAGCTCCTGCTTGTTAATGACGATCCGCACCTTCTGCGCGATCGTGTCCGCGTATATGGCGGAGCCGCCGACCAAAGAGAGCGCTACCGTCAATATCAGAAGCCTGCGCAGCTTCATAAAAATTCCCTCCGTTTTCGCCGCAAGTTGACAAACGCCATTTTTCTCGTATGTAAACGTATATACCGCGCTCGCGCGCAAAAGTTGCGGTAAGGGGAGAGATTAAAGTTTCGGGACGATTCGACCGATAATCCGAAGTGTCGGCAAGGCGGCTCGGATCATGCGGTTGCCCGGGAAATGCTCTCCCCTTCCGTTTATTTCCCCGCTCGCTTCATCCTTTTTTGGGAAGCGTAAGGACGCAGGGAACGCCCTTGCCGAGCGCGCCCGGCTTCTGCATCCGTTCGAGGTACGCGATGCCCCGCGCGCAAGGCGTCTTGCACACGGCGCATACGTCCGACAGGACGACCTTCATCTGAGGCTGGACATGCTCTGCGTGCGCTTTTTTCTTCGTCCCGCCCTTAGCGCTTTTGCTCTGGCTTGCTGGCTTACTCATCTCGCGCTTCTCCTCCGGCGGCCGCGTGCGGAGCGCCAGAATAATTTATGCATGCGGAAGCCCGGACGCCACTGCCGGTCCGGTATGTGAATTGACATCTTCTGCAACCTTATAAATTATGGTACAGTAATTTAGAATTTACGGTCGGGGGCCCGTATGGGCTTGGTCACGGGAGGCTGCTGATGGATATTCGGATGCTGGGCTGCGGAAGCGCATTCGCCAAGGAGTTCTACAATAATAACGCCATCGTTTACGCGGGAGGCAAAAAGCTCCTGCTCGACTGCGGTACGACCGCGCACGTCGCCATGCGCAAGCTCGGCATCACCCTGCCGGAACTCGACGGCGTGCTGATCACCCATATTCACGCGGATCATGTCGGCGGACTGGAAGAGCTCGCTTTTCAAATGAAATTCCAGTTCAAACGTCGGATCCCGCTCTATATCGCAGATACGTTGACCGGCATTTTGTGGGAGCATTCCCTCCGGGGCGGCCTCGAACAAGAAGGACTGCTCTCGCTCGCCGATTACTTCGACGTTCGGCCGTTGCAGGAAGGAACGCCGTTCGAGATTCTCCCGGGACTCACGGCAGAACTGGTGCGGACGCCCCACATACCTGGGAAGCTGAGCTATTCCATTCTGTTCGGACCGTCTTTTTTCTACTCGTCCGACATGATATTCGAGCCCGAGCTGCTTAAGCGGCTTGTCGCGGAACGCGGCGTGGAGACGATTTTTCACGACTGCCAGCTCGAGGCGCCGGGCGTGGTGCATACTTGCCTGCCGCAGCTGCTCACGCTGCCCGAGGATCTGCAGCGAAGGATTTACCTCATGCACTACGGCGACGCGCAGCCTGAATACGTCGGCCGCAGCGGCGTGATGAGGTTCGTCGAACAGCACCGCCTGTACAGCTTTTAGCTTGCTGTGCGGTCTATGAATATCGAATCGTACATTTAAGGAGGCGAAAAACTTGACAGGCTTGTGGATCGGAGCGACGATTATCGTAGCCGTCATCATCTGGCTGACGATATGGGTAACGAAAAAAGCCTACTCCAAGAAATGGGAAGGCGACAACGACGAATAAACGTCCTGTCCGACGGACGGCTCATAAACCGTGGTCAGCACGGGAGCCGTATCTTCGGGCTTGGGGAAAAGGCTGCAGCCGGCAAGCGTTGCGGTCGTACCGGCGATAATCAACAACTTGGCCGCACCGAGCGCGCGGCCCTGCTTGCGAACGTTCATCGGGGATTCCTCTTTTCTTCTCTCGGATATCCCCAGTTTGTACCGATCCGACCTCTTCTATCCTTCGCGATCGAGCAGACGAACGACCGCGAGCAGCACCGTTCCGATGAGACCGAACAGCAAGACGAGCCAAAGCGTTAACAACGGGATATTGTCCATTCCCGGGAAGCGCCTCCGATTCTGTCCATACTAACCTGAGATGCCGGTATTACCAGTTTACGCGGCGATCGGGCGAATCATCCCGCACCGGCGAAAATTTCAAGAAAATCTGTTGTTGACTTCGATAGCTTATCTTGCTATTATATAAAAGTTCCTTCCGACACGATCTGATAGCTCAGCTGGGAGAGCACTACCTTGACAGGGTAGGGGTCACAGGTTCGATCCCTGTTCAGATCACCATACTTATCCATGATAGAAGCCTCGCTCTGCTAGGCTTCTTTTTATTTGCGTTCGACTTTCCACTCCATCGCTTTAACGTCTCCTCCACGACTCATTTATTTCCTGTCATTTCTTTTCACCCCGTTTAAAGTCACCCTCACCTGCTCACAATAAGATCCGAAGGAGGGAATTCACCATGTTAAAAACTTCTCGCCGCAACGCGCTGCTCGCAGCGACGCTGCTGCTGGCTCTCGCCTCTCCAACGATGGCAGGCAAGGCCGCCAGCGCCGAAACGCCGGCAGGTAACGAGCCTTCGGTCGCCCAGCAGGTTCAGACGCCCGCCGCAGTCGCGCCAGTGCCGAACGCCGAACGCGTTCACCGCGAAGGCCATCACCACGGCCGCAAGCACCAGCGCCGCCTGAACGATATCGCCGAGGTGCTGGGCATGACGTCGACGCAGTTGATCGACGACCTGAAGAAGGGCAAGTCGATCGCGCAAATCGGGAAATCCAAAGGCATCAGCGAGGACCAGCTGATCGGCAAGCTGCTCGAAAAGGAACGCGTTCATCTAAAGGAACAAATCAATCGTTCCTGGACAGCCGAAGCCAAGAAAAATACGTAACGCGATCGAGTCCAAATCGACGGGTCCGCGATCAGGCGACTCGCCGATTTGGGCCATCTATTTTTTTTCAAAAAACACTTTACACAGCGTCCATCTTCCTCTATAATCAATCAAGTCGCCACCACACATGATCTGATAGCTCAGCTGGGAGAGCACTACCTTGACAGGGTAGGGGTCACAGGTTCGATCCCTGTTCAGATCACCATACTTAACTTTCCGGAAGCCCGCGAGGGCTTCCTTTTTCGTTTGCTGCAACCTTTCCGCTCGCGCTTGCGTTTGAGTGGTTGACCGTTCGGGAAAAACAATCCAAACAAGGAGGACTCGATCATGAAAAAATCGTACAAAAGCTTGTTCGTTCTACTCGCAGTCATGCTGTTCAGCTTGACCGCAAGCGGTTCCGCGTTCGCCTTCAACGATATTCAAAAGGACGCCGGAAAAAGCTACATCGAGCAGCTTCAAAAGAAAGGCTTGATCAAAGGCGACGGCGGCGGGATGTTCAAGCCGAAAAGCGCGCTCACCGCGCAATCCGCCGTCTTGCTCATCGTGAACGGCTTCGGGCTCAACATCGACAACATTCGTTTTATCAAGGAACCTAAGGCGAGCGACTTCTATACGAAGGTCAAGGACGACGCGTATTATGCCAAAGCCTTCATCGTCGCGAATCTGAACGGGCTCGAGATCCCGCGCGACATCGACCCGAACGGCAAAGTCACGCGCGAGCAATTCGCGCACTGGATCTTCAAGGCGATCAGCAAGAAGGGCGAATATGCGTGGATCGAAATGTACCAAACGTTCAAGGACGAGGATAAAGTCACGAAAGGCTACATGGACAGCGTCCAAAAGCTGCTGATCGGAAAAATCGCCACCCTCGACAACGGGAAATTCCGTCCGAAGAATGCGATCACCCGCAGCGAAGCGGCGGTCATCCTCGCCAAAGCGCTCTCGTTCGTCAAGAACACGCAGCCCGTACCGCCCGCGCAGCCCGAGCAGCCGGTCTCTCCGCTGACCGAAGTGAAGCTGACGAGCGAGGCGTACGGCAGCGAAGCACTGAAGGTCACCGTCTCCGCCCAAGCTCCGCATCCGGGCTACGGCATCGAGATCGCAAACGTCGCGTTCAAGGATAAGCAAGCGATCGTTACCTACCGGATCTTAAAGCCCGATCCGGCGGCGCTTTACCCGCAAGTGATCACGACGGTCAAAGCGTCCGTTTATGTGAGCAACGCCTACACCCCCGTTCTCGGCGGCGAGGCGCAATAAACGACGCAGCTCAAAAGAGCCGCAGGGGATATCCCCGGCGGCTCTTTTTTTTCCATGAATAGGTTCATCCCTGCCCGTCTGATTCGGAACTCTCAGTCGACGCCGCCGTCTCCTGGCGCATAAGCTCCCGTTCCCCCGTCGCCAGCTCGGGCACGCACCAATCGATCGGCTTGAGGCCGGCTTGCTTCAGATAGTCGTTCGCCTGGGAGAATGGCCGGCTGCCGAGAAAACCGTTGTGGGCGGACAAGGGACTCGGATGCGCCGAAGCGATCACGAAATGCTTGCGCTTGTCGATAAACGCCGCCTTCTTCTGCGCATGGCTGCCCCACAAGATGAACACGAGGGGCTCTTCCCGCTCGTTCAGCGCCGCTACGACGGCGTCGGTAAACCGCTCCCAACCCAGACCCTTGTGAGAGTTGGCCTCGCCTTCCCGCACCGTCAGCACCGCGTTCAACAGCAGTACGCCTTGTTTCGCCCAATGCGACAAATTGCCGTGATTCGGCACCTCGCATCCGAGATCGTTCTGCAGTTCTTTAAAAATATTGCGGAGCGACGGGGGCTGGCGCACGCCCGGCAGCACGGAAAAGCTGAGACCGTGCGCCTGTCCGGCGCCGTGATACGGATCCTGGCCCAAGATGACGACCTTGGCATCCCGATAAGAAGTCAGATGCAGCGCCTCGAAAATATGATTCATGTCCGGAAAGACCGTCCGTTCGCGGTATTCGGCGGCTAATTGCGTTCTAAGCGTCTTATAGTAGGGTTTGTCCAGTTCGGGTTGTAGCAGGGGCTCCCAATCGTTTTTGAACACCGCTGGCATGAGGCACGCCTCCTGATTTATGATAGCTATGAAGCGATTCTATTATAGCAGAATCGAACTGTTCGCCCAAAAGGCAAAGGAGACGCGTCCATGACTTCGATCTATTGGCACGACAACGCATTCCTGCCCGAGGAGGAAGTGCGAATCTCGCCGCATGACCGCGGCTATAACTTCGGCGACGGTATCTACGAGGTATTCCGCGTATATGGCGGCGAATTGTTCGAAGCCGAAGCCCACTTCGAGCGACTGCGGCTGAGCGCGGAAGGATTAAGGCTCGCGCTGCCTTGGGGAATCGACGGACTGCGCGCGGCAATGACGGAATTGGTGGCGCAAAACGCGCTTTCCGAAGGCACCGTCTATTTGCAGATCTCCCGCGGCGCGGCGCCCCGCAACCACCTCTTCCCCGCCGGCGCGCCCCCCGTCGCGCTCGCTTATACCCGCGAGGTCGCGCGCCCCGTTCAAGCGATGGATCAAGGGATATCGGTCGTCACGCTCGAGGATATCCGCTGGCTGCATTGCAATTACAAGACGTTGAACCTGCTTGCCAACGTGCTCGCGAAACAGGAGGCGGCGGATCGCGGCGCGGCGGATGCGGTTCTGCAACGCGGCGGCATCGTCACCGAGAGCAGTGCGTCCAACGTCATGATCGTCAAAAACGGCGCGTTGATCACGCACCCCGCGAACAATCTGATTTTGCACGGCGTCACGCGCGCCGTAGCGCTTCGCCTGGCGCGGGCGGCGGAGATCCCTGTACAAGAGCGCCCCTTCACGCTGGACGAGCTGTATGCGGCCGACGAAGCATTCGTGACGGGCACGACCGTCGAGATCACGCCGGTCGTCGCCGTTGACGGACGCGAAGTCGGTCACGGCACGCCGGGTCCGATCACGCGCAGGCTGCAGCGCGAGTTCGCCGCCTCCATCGGTCTCGAGCAGTAATAGAACGGCTCCGGCCGCGCATCGCGCGCGACCGGAGCCGTCGTTTTATCTCGTTTAGTCGACTTCTATGCTGAATACGACATAGCGGTTCAGCTGCTTTTCTTCCTTCTCCGCCTTGTCTACGACTCTATAAGACTCAGCGTCTTCTTCTTGAACGACGAAGTACGAACGATCATGCTCCCTGTACAATTTTTTGGCCAGATCGATCGCATATTGCTTCATCACGCCGTTACACCCCATTCAATTTCGCCTTTGCACGATAGCTAAGCTCTTGATGCCTTCATTATTCAATTCAACGCCGTCCGCCGTAATTCCTCCCCTCGAATGTATGTAAAAGCGATTGCGCCCGGACAAATCAAAGCGCCGAATGCGGAGGCCGCATTCAGCGCTTTGCAGGTCATGCTATTTTACGATTGCTTGCATCCGTCCATATCGGAGCTTCGGATCAGGAGCGTCCGCCTTTGCGGCCCGCTTCTTCGCGGCTCATGCCGTCGCGATCGTCGCTTTGGCCGCGGTTGTTGCTGCCGCCTTGGGCTTCGCCGCCCTTTTCGCCGATTTCCTGGTAAAATTCCTTGTCATGCGTCCTAGCCGTAGCTTCTCCACCCATGCGTCCTGCTTCCTCGCGGCTCATCTTGTCGTCGTCGTTGCGTGCCATTCAGAATCACTCCTTAGGGTTAGTCGGGCTTGCCTGCCCACGGTATATGTACCCCTACCGGATCAGCCCAAACGTTAATGAGAGCATTATCACATTGTTTGTATCCAGTGGCATCGAATGCGAAAAGCATAACGAAAACGCTCCGCTTCATGCATTCGCGAACATCGCGAACGGATAAAGCGGAGCGTGTTAAATGTCGTATGTAATATAGCGATCATGCATCCAGACTTCCGTTGTCGACAACGTCAACCCCAGCGAGCCTATAAAAAGCAAAGTGCCGAGGACGGGGGTCGAACCCGTACGATGGTCACCCATCGCAGGATTTTAAGTCCTGTGCGTCTGCCAATTCCGCCACCCCGGCATGTTTTCCGCATAACTACGCGGTTTCCTACGTTTCGCTTTCGCGCTTTTTTCGTCTTACCGTACAGGACTCCGTTTGGGCTCACGTTAACCCATCCGATGACTGGTTCGCAATTGTCATGGTCCTGCGCGTTAAGTCGACGTTTTCCATTGTACTATGCGCGAGGCGACGCGTCAAACGTAAAATAAAAAAAGCCGGCGCAGCAGCCGACTATATATTCGTTGCTATGCCAATGAGTATACCGAGTATTGCGCCGGCAACACCGCCGACCGTCAGAGCAAATCCGGCAACTTCACGCTTATATGTCTTTTTTACCACATAACCCATTATGATGGCGATTGCGTTCGCATCGATTTTCAATCTTTACCCCTCCCGTATATTACCAGTATAAACGAGAAAAAAGCCCATCGACAACTTTCAACGTAAATTAAAACGGAATATTAGCTGCAGGTTCCCTTCAACAAAGTCAATTTTAAGAACGACCCGGCATGAGGAAGGAATTGTAATTTATCTGTCGAATATAGGTGACTTAAGAACGATATCGGGAGGAAGAATGTTGGAAATTAACCAAGAAAATGGCGAAGCTAAGGTATTAGGAACTACCTCTTCGGTAGTCGCAGCTAAGCCGAAGTCACTTTATGCACAGCCGCTTTTTCTCGTAGTGACTGTCCTTACGATTGTTGCATTAATAGGTGTCGGTTTGTTGTACCAAAAGAACACCCGACTACAAGATGACCTCAATGCCCAACAAATTGCGCTAGATGGTCAGAGCCAATTGATTAAGGCTCTCACTGAAAAGACGGATTCCTACATCACACAAATTTCAGATATCGAGAATCGAGCACAATCTATCGCAAAAATCGCCCTACTCGCTAGTATTCAGCATGAAGTCGAAGGTGGAATCGTAACAGACGACTTTGTTGTAAACAAACTCTATTTGACACCTACCAATGACGGTAAAGTAAGCGTAATTATCGACTTAGACACGCAACCACAAATGGCGCTCCATTATAAAGGTCAAGGCGGTTTTGACCTCGCTGATCGGGAACTCCGCGCCAAAAGTACAACGATTATCGAAAAGGTTAAGGGGCGGTATCAATCTTACGCGCCGGACGATTTGCCAGCCTGGAATGATGCCGATGTAAACTTAACAATAAAGAATTACGCTATTGGAGACACGACGTCCGGACAATTCGCGTTGGTAGGCGAAAAATAAAAGCAAAAAAAGCCTCGTGCGATCCGCGTTTAAACGCAGGTCAATCGGGGCTTCTTTTTCGGTACGAGTTCCGTTTAAAAGAATTAGCAGCCTCGCGCCACTTACCGCAAGGCTCTGGCATTGGATCGCCATCGGGGCGGAAGTCTTGCGTGAGCTGCTTTTCATTGAATCCCCACGCCGCCGATACCGTAGCAGCGCCTGGACGTGCCTGTTCGCCGCCCCGCGCTAAATAACCCATATCTGCTATGCGCCAATTATTCTTTCGAGGAACAATTGCCGCAAGCCGACGCTAAATCGATGCGACGAAGGCGGTTGGGCTCAATATGCAAAAAAGCCTCCTCTTCGTAATTTTCGACCGGTAGGACGAAAAAATACAAAGGGAGACGAATAGGACTGCGTTATGTATGTTGCGTAAAACTTGCGAAGATGCTGGCATTTAGGCTTATGCAGGAATTATAGTCATGGATATTCCGCCACCCCGGCATGGATGGATGCGGGATCTTGACCGTTCCTCGCTGTGGTGGGCCCTGAGGGACTCGAACCCCCGACCAATCGGTTATGAGCCGACAGCTCTAACCACTGAGCTAAGGGCCCTCGTCATGATCCTACGAGGAAGCTAAAAAATTGGTTGCGGGGGCAGGATTTGAACCTGCGGCCTTCGGGTTATGAGCCCGACGAGCTACCGGGCTGCTCCACCCCGCGTCGTTAATCGATCAAGTGTCCCTCAATGGCGACAAGAATTAATATACCGCACACAAGAGTAATCCGTCAAGGAAAAGTCGCTATTCTTTTTGATTTTTTTCCGGATTCTTATGCTGCTCCGTCTCCGAAGCGGCGCCGGCTTCCTTCTCGGCCATCTCCGCGAGTTTCTGAAGCAAGATATGCTGCGGCATATGCATTAGATGCTCGAGCGGCACCTTCAGGTGCGCGGCCAGCTTTTGCGCGGTATCCGCGGACAGTGGCATTCTCCTCAATTGCTACCCCTCCAGTCAAAAATATCAGGTTCCATCAAGCGGATGGAGCGCTCTTCTTCGTCGACGATACCACAGCAAGAGGACCCGCCGCAACCGTCGGCTGCTGCGGGTCCTTCATAACGCGATTACGGCATATACCTGACGCCGAATTTTCCTTTTCTCGAACGGTACACTTCGACTTCCCGCGGCATTTCGACGCCGAACAGCCAGCCGTCGTTTTCGATGCGGCGCACGAGGCATCCCGCCTGGAATTTGCTATCGTAGAGCCGCGACCAGTACACCCATTTCATCCCCTATCCGTCCCTCCGGAATGTGGTCGTTATGGGTATAGGATGCTCGTTTTGAAGCGGAATTAACCCCGGGCGTGCCGGCCATGCTCCGCCGCTTATTCTCCCGCGGCAGCCCGGAGAAGGTTTTTCATTCCCGATTGAGCGGCGTCCCGGTAGGTCTGCAGCTCGCCGGACAGATCCCCCTTCGGATTCTGTTTGATCTTCTGCAGCAGCTCGTTGCCTTTGCGATCCCATTCGGCGAGCGCCTCGTCGATCGTCTTCTTTCCGTCCGCCGCCTCCTGAAACAGATAACTGCCGAGCTCCGAAATGAGATTGAGGTTCGGGCGCTCGCGGAACAGCTCCTGATCGGCTTCGCCGACTTCGTCGGTATACGCCTTCACGTTGGTAAACGCCTCGATCCGGTAGGTCGCTCCGTCCTTGGGCTGGATGAACTTTTGCCGGACGCTCAGCTCGCCTTGGCTCCTTGCCTTGAACTTCGCGACTTCTTCGCTGTTCAGATGCTTGATGAAAGCCCATGCGTCGTCCGGGTTCGCGCTCTTGGCATTGATCGACGCGAGATTGCCGAGATACAAGCCCCCTGAATTTCCGCCTTCGGCCTGCGGCGCCGTGACGACGTCCCAGTCGACGGCTTTGGCGTCTTTCATCCTGCTTACGTTTTTGTTGTAATTAATCAGGTCGTTAACCATGTAGTAGCTGCCCACCGTCATGGCGATCTTGCCCCCGATAAATCCGTTTCCTTGATAAGGGTTGTAGGCGGCGACGCTTCCGTCGCTCGATGCCATGGCGGCGCTAGCCTGCACGTCTTCCGCGTGCGGGATCACCTTGTCTTTGTACAGCTGAATCGGCTTGGCCCATGCGTCCGCCCAGGCCTTCGTATGAACGGTCATCTTCTCGCCGGCGGCATCGAAAATGCGCATCTTCGAGGCACCCCCATTTGAGGCTTGCACGTCGTAGAAGCTGACTCCGCCTCCGTAGTTATTGAACGCAAATCCGTATATGGCATCCTTATCCTTGCCGCTCTTCAAGGACTGAGCGAGCGAGAAGATCTCGTTCCAGGTCATTCCGTCGGTGGGCGGCGCGATCTTGGCGTCGGCGAACAATTGTTTATTGTAAAACAAAGCGCTGCTCGAAAAGGTCGGAGCAAGCCCGTAAATTTGTCCGTTCCCTTGGGATTTGATCGTATCGATAACGGCAGGCAAAAAGTCGTCGAGGTCCATCTTGTCCTGCTTAATATAATCGTCGAGCGGCTTGAGCAGGTTTTCCGTAGATAACTTTTTCATCGAGACGATATCGGTCATGACGACGTCGGCGGGGTTGTCCCCCGTGAGCAGCTCCTTGAATTTCGCTTGCGGGTCGATATCCTGCTTTTTGCGCTCTTCCTCCGTCGCAAACTGCATATCGGTATAGTCGATTCCGTACACGAACTCGATGTCGATATTCCCGTGGTCTACCTCGAACATGTCGGTCATCTGCTGCCGGTAGTAGGATTCGCTCTCCTTGCTCCCGTACATCATGCCGATCCGCAGCGTTCTTCGTTCCTCGTCGTTGCTCTCCGGCCCATCCGTACAGGCGCCGAGCGCGGGTACGGCTACCAGCAGCGATGCCAGCGCGAAGCCCCAGCTTTTGTTTATTTTCTTCATCATTGATTAGTCCCCCTTCTGTTTCCTCAATCGGCAATTTCTTCCGTTCATGGGCAAAAAAAAGCGCGATCAGCTCATCGATGACTGATCGCGCAAAGTTAGTAAACCGTGATGGAAAGCGAAAGTCTCAGCGTAAAAATGATTAGAAGTTCAAGTCAATCAGTCCAGCGGTCGTACCACGCCGCCGCCGCCGCCGTATACGTCGCCGCCGATGCCGGGATCGAACTGGCCCTTCGGGTTCAGTTTGATTTTCTGCAGCATGTCGTTTCCTTTTTCCTCGTATTCCTTGAGCGCTTCCTTGACGGACAGCTTGCCGCTCAGTACTTGCTGGAACTCGGAGCTGCCGAGCTGGTTGATAAAGTTCAGGTTCGGACGCTCCTGCAGCAGCTTGGCGTCAGCCAGGGATTGCTGCGGCGCCGGCTTGAGCTGCGTGAAGGCGTCGATGTTGTAGGTCATGCCGTCGCGCGGCTTGATGAACGACTTGCGCGCCGTCATCTCGTAGCTGCTGCGGGACTTCAGCTTCGCCCAGTCCTCGCCGTTCATGAACTTGACGAATTCCCAGGCGTCGTCCGGGTTGGCGGCTTTCGCGTTGATGCTCGTCAGCGCGCTCAGCGTGATGTTCGTACCGACGCCCGGCGCTTCATTTATGAATTGAGGCACCGTTACGACGTCCCAGTCAAGCTTCGTCATTTTCAGCTTTTCATAGTTTTTGTTATAAGTCTCCAGATCGTTCAGCATGTAATACTGTCCGAGCACCATCGCCATTTTGCCGGAGAAGAAAAGCTGGTTCTGGTAAGGATTGTAAACCTGACCGCCGTCGCCGCCGACGACGACGTCTTTGCTTTGCGCCTCGTAGACCTTTTGCATATCTTCCTGCGTCGGAACGACATGCTTTTTGTACAGGTCCGCGATCGTCGTCCATACTTTTTCCCATTGAGGCGTATTGACGAGCATCTTTTCGCCCTTCTCGTCGTATACGCGCAGACCCAGCGGCGCCGCATACTGCGTCATGTCGGAGAAGCCGTCGCTCGCTCCCCATTGGTTGAAGGAGAAGCCGAACGTCGCGTCCTTGCCGCCTTTGCCGTCGCCGAAGCGCTTGGCCAGGCTGATCACTTCGTCCCAGCTCATGCCGTCGCGCGGCGGCTCGATGTTGTTTTTCTGGAACAGCGTCTTGTTGTAGAACAGCGCCGAAGGCACGAAGGTCGGGGTCAGGGCGTACAGCTGATTGTCGCCGACTTCTTTGATGCCGTCGATGACCGAAGGCACGTAGTCCGTCAGATCGATCTTGTCTTCCTTGATGAGCGGATCGAGCGGCTTCAGCATGTTTTCCTGGACGAGCTGGCTCAGCATCGCCGTGGAGTCGACGATCATGACGTCGACCGGGTTGGCACCCGTCATGATCTCTTTAACCTTCGCCAGTTGGTCGACGTTCTGCTGCTTGTCGGGCTCCTCGAACTGCTGTTCCGTCCAGTCGATCGCCGGAACGAGCTCGATATCGATATTTTTATGCGTATATTCGAAAAGGTCGGTATACTGCTGGCGGTAATACGATTCGTCCTGCGAGCTGCCGTACATCATCCCGATGCGCAGCGTGCGGCGGTTGTTCGGATCTTCCTCGTTCTTGTCGTTGCACGCCGCCAGCAGCGGCACGAGCAGGCTCAGCGTCAAGCCGCTTGCCACGACGCGTCTTACGGTTTTCTTTCTTTGGTCCATCATGCGGATTCCCCCTCGTTTGATTTGGGCGCGCGGATGACGATCTTGTCTCCGTCGAACTCCATCGTTGCCTTGTCTCCGATCTCGAGCTGCTTCAAATATTCCTTGGGCACCTGCAGGCGTCCGACGCGGTCGACGACGACGAAAGCTTCGTGCACGTCGTCATTCACCCCTACGCCGCTTAGCGGCGGCGCGCCGTCCAGGTTCGGATTGCGCTTAATGAACTCGGTGCTCGTCAGTCCGTCGCGGATCGCGACGACACGGTCGACCTTGCCGGCGAGCGACAGATCGTGCGTGACGATGACGATCGTCAGGCCCATTTCGCGGTTGAACTTGCGGAAGATGTCCATGATGATGTCGGACGTCCGCGAGTCGACCGAGCCCGTCGGCTCGTCGGCGAGCAGCATCTTCGGGCGGTTGGACAGCGAGATCGCGATCGCGACCCGCTGCTGTTCCCCGCCCGAGAGCTGCGTCAGCTTGTTGTGCATCCGTTCCTTGAGCCCGACCCACTCCAGCAGCTGCTTGGCGTAAGCCCGGTCGACCTTGCCGTTGAACATCATCGGCATCTCCACGTTCTCGAGCGCCGACAAATACGGCAGCAGGTTGCGCGCGTTGTTCTGCCAGATGAAGCCGACCGTCTCGCGCTTGTACTTCACCAGGTCGTGGTCGGACACCTTGAGCAGATCCCAAGGTCCTACCCGCACCTGGCCGGCTGACGGACGGTCCAGCCCGCCGAGGATATTCAGCAGCGTCGACTTGCCGCTGCCGCTGTTGCCGATGATCGCCATCATCTCGCCGTCCTTGACGGACAGGTTGAGCCCTTGCAGGGCGACGACTTCCAGATCGTCGGTCTTGTAAATTTTGACGAGTCCTTCGCAATCGATCATGGATTAGCGCTCCTCTCCCAGCTTGACGGCCTGATGGACGCGCAAGCGGCGGATATGGGTGACCAGCATCAGGACGCCGATCAGCATCATGAAGGCGACGACGATATACAGGCGATAAGTGTCCGTCTGCTCGAAGATGACGCGGAACGGAGGCACCTGGCCGGCCGTATTGTCCGTCGTCTGCAGGAACGGCAGGAACAGCAGACTCGCGAGCTTGCCGATGCCGATGCCTAGGCCGATCGACAGTCCGGCCGTGAATACTTGCTCGAGCAGCAGCATGCCGGTCAACTGGCGCCTGGACAATCCCATCGCGCGCAGGATGCCGATCTGCACGATCCGTCCCGACAGGTTAAAGAACCAATACAGGATGTAACCGGACAGCGTGACGATGATCGTGACCATGAAGCCGAGGCTCAGGATGCCGAACACGCCGCCACGGGCCGGATGCTTGCTTTGCGCGATCAAGTCGCTGCGGGCGTCGGAGATCGATGCGATCTCTACGCCCTTCTCTTGCAGCGCCGGGATGAGCGGCGCCGTCTTGGCGTCGGGCTCCATCTTGAGCCAGACGTCGTAAGGCATGAGCGGCATATTGTCGTAAAGGTAATCCAGGTTGGCGACCAGGAACGGAGATTCGTCCGGGTATTGCGCCGGCCAGTAGGGCAGCGACGCCGCGATGATGAACGGGATCTTCTGGTCTTGCAAGATCGCGTCGATCTGGTCGCCGGGCTTCAGGTTGTATTTTTTGGCCAGGTTGCTGGAGACTAGCGCGTAGCCCGCGGACCTGCCCATGACGGCCAAGTACTTGTAAAAGCCCGCCGGGTACAGGTCTTTGCGGAACCAGGCGACCCGGGCGAAGTCGACGTTGTCGATGCCGACGACGGTCGCCTGGCCCGCGGTCCGGTCGGCGACCGTGAGGCTCGCCTTCGCCTGCAGCACCCGTGCCGCATGAACGACGCCCGGCAGTTTCCGGAACGTCTCGAACGGCGGCTCGTTGTAATTGATCTTGGTCGGCAGCGGGCGCGATTGCCCTCCCCCGCTTCCTCCACCGGAGCCGCCGCCCGATCCCCCGCCGGAACCGCCGCCGCTCCCTCCGCCCGATCCGCCGCCGGACGACTGCGACACTTCGGCATTGCCTTCCCAGGCGGCCGAGATGACGACGTCCGCGCCGTGCTGATAGAGGATCCTCTCCTCCGAGTTCAGTCCGATCGTGCGGGCCGCGGACGCATTGTACACGCCCAGGCCGAGCGTCAGGATCAGCAAGATCATGAGCGGATAATACGACTTGGCGGACCGCGACAGCTGCGTCAGCGTCAGGTAGAGCGGCACGGGCAGGAACGAGCGTCCCAGCCAGCCGAACAGCGCCAGCAGCAGCGGGAACAGCCGCAGGAACACGAGACCCGCCGCGAAAATGCTGATCGCCGGCACGAAGAACAGGAACGGCTGAACGTTCAGCTGGTCGGTCGTCATGCCTGTCTTGAACGAGATCATCTGCCGCTCGTTGAACAGGTACCAGCCGTACGCCGCCACGCCCACGAGCACGACGTCGAGGAACCAGCGCTGCCAGAAGGGCCGACGGTCGCCGCGCGCCATCTTGCGCTTGTAGTCGACGATCGACGTGCGGGTGAATACGAGCGCCGGGATGACCGCCGCGCCGATCGCGACGATGACCGCCGCCGCGCCGGCCAGCACGCTGTCCGTCGAGAAGCCGACCGGTATCGACTTGCGGTTGACGAACTCGAGAAACCCGCTCGCCGAGCCGATGCTCTTCGCCATGTACCAGCCGATGAACGGCCCCGCCACGAGCGCCGCAATGCCGAGCAGGATGCCCTCGAGCAGGAAGAGCAGGAAGATCTGCCGCGTCCCCGCTCCCCGGCTTCGCAGCACCGCGATGTCGGAGCGCTGCTTTTCAAGCGACTGCTGGGCGTTCATCGTAATAAAGTAGAACACCATCGCGATCATCGGCGCCGCGAGCGTAAACAGCATCGTTTGAAGCTGGACGCTTTGCTTGCGGAAATCGCTAAGCATCTCGGCGAAGGAGATGACCACCTGCGTGTCCTTAAGCAGCTGGTTCGCTTCGATGTCCGCCCGCGACAACGTGTGCGCGAGCGGCGTGAGCTGACTCGTCTGGATGTTCCGCAAGTCGTAAGCGGAATACCAGGCCGCGATCTGCAGCGGGATCTTCTGCTTCCCCATGAGATCCTCGAGCATGGCCGGCTCCGCGATGAACAGCGTGCCGAGCAGCGTATCGAGGCCTTGGTACCAGTACGCGGCCGAATCCGCCTTCGGCTTGAAGCTGCCGACGATCTCGACCCGAAGCGTCAGATTCAAGCCGCCGTAGATCGGGTACAGGAGCACGTCGCCGACATGCAGATCGAGGCGAAGCATCGCCTCCTCCATCATGACCGCCTGGAGCGTGCCGTCCGAGCCCGCGCGGTCCGCGAACCACTTGCCGCCGGCCATCTCGACCTGATCCTTCAGGCCGCCGAAGGACGAGATCGTCATTTTGCGCGTGCGGCTCGCGTCGACCTTGCCCGGATCCTCGGGCTGCACCTCGGCCGACTTGATCGTCAGACTCCGCTGGTCGGCTTCTTTGGGGAAGCCGACGCGCGCAGGCACGTCTTCCTTAATATAGCGGTCGACCGCGGCGAAGTTCGCCGGGTCGGTCTTGCCGTCGCTCGACTGGTAGCGGAAGAGCAGCGAGCCTGCCGGCAGCCCCTGGCTGTTCTCCTTCAGCGAGCTCGCGACGACCCGCTTAAGCGCGCCGTCCGCGTACATCGGGATGCTCGTCGTGAAGGCGACGGCCACGAGCAGGCCCGCCAGCGTGCTGAGCGTGAGCCAGCGGGTGTTCCACATTTTGCGAAATAAAAACCGGATGAGCGCCATAGCTTAAGAGCCTACGACTTTCTGTCCCGGCGTCAGACCTGACAGCACTTCGATGTCGGTCGCCGTCTGCTGGCCGACCTCGATGTCCACCTCGCGCTTGCTCCCGTCGGCTTCGGCGACCTGTACGTACGTCCGCGCTCCCGCCGTACGAAGCGTCGAGCGCGGGATGACGACCGCGTCCACCTTGCGGTCGACGACGATGGAAAAGCTGAGCGGCGTGCCCCGCGCAGCGCCCGCCGGCAGCTTCGCCACCGAGATCAGCAGATAGTCGCTGAGATTCGTAACCTTCGGTCCCTGGGCGCCGCCGCCACCGTTGCCATTATCGGCTTTGGGCACGGGCAGCGACTTGATCTTGCCCTTCACCGTGCCGGCGCTGTTGATATCGACCGTCACTTCCATGCCGGCAGCGACTTGCTGCAGATCGTCGGAAGACATCTCGCCAGCTACGATCAGGCTGCTCGGATCGGCGACGACGCACAGCGGATCGTACACCTTGATGGCGGCACCTTCCTGAACGTTCAGCGATACGACCGTGCCGGAGAACGGCGCGACGAGCACGGCACTGCCGATATCGGCCTCCAGGTCGCTGATCTTCTGGCGAGCCTCTTCGAAGGCGATCTGCTTCTGCTCGAATTCGATCGGGTCCATCTCGTCCTTGTC
The DNA here is from genome assembly GCF_900112065.1 of Cohnella sp. OV330. GTDB lineage: Bacteria > Bacillota > Bacilli > Paenibacillales > Paenibacillaceae > Cohnella. The sequence continues at coordinate 331,380 of NZ_FOKE01000006.1, read as the reverse complement.
CCGCAGCGTCTGCTTCATCTGAAGCTCCTGCTGGCGGAATTGCAGCCGCTGGTCGCGCAGCTGCTTTTTCATATCCTCGACGTCCAGCTCCGCCACCGGTTGACCGGCCTTCACTTGACCGCCCTGTTCTATGTACAACTTTTTGAGACGCAACCCGTCCATCGCCTTGGCCGAGTAGTACAGCGTCTTCTCCTGCGTCGAAAGCAGCTTGCCCGAACCGGACACCGTCGTCTCGAGCGTCTTGGTCGTCACCTCGTACTCGGGCTTCTTGGATATCTCCGGCAACTGAATCTGAGAGAGATCCTCCTCCTCCGGTTCGTCCGGCAGCAGCGAGCAGCCGGCCACGGCCGTGGACAGGGCGACGGCGGCCAACAGGCCCGCCGCGCGGCGCATGCCGCTTTTCTTTTTATCCTGCGACGAAGACGCCGTCCACCATTTCATAGACATGGTCTGCAACCTCCATAATCGTGGTATCGTGCGTGGTCATGCAGATCGTGACGTTTTCCGTGCGGACGATCTCCCGGAATACCGCCATGACCTGCGCCGCCATCTGCGAGTCGAGCTCCGCGGTCGGCTCGTCGGCCAGCAACAAGCTTGGCCGATGCGCGATCGCCTTGGCGATCGCCACGCGCTGCTGTTCGCCCCCCGACATCTCGAAGGGCCGGTGATGCATCCGCTTCGCCAGTCCGACGAGCTCGAGGCAAGCGGTCACCCGGGACTTCCATTCGCTCCGCGGCTTCTTGGCCATCCGCAAGGACAGCTCGACGTTCTCGTAGGCGGATAACAAAGGCATAAGGGCGTAGGCTTGGAAAATAAAGCCGATATCCTTGCGGCGGATCTCCGTCCGCTTGTCGTCGTTCCATGCGTGAAACGGCTTGCCTTGGAAAAAGATCTCTCCCTCTGTCGGCCTGTCGAGGCCCCCCATCAAATTCATCAGCGTCGTCTTCCCGGAGCCGGATCGGCCCTTCAGCATGATAAGCTGGTTCGGCTCGAGGGTCAGATTAATGCCCTTCAGCACGCGCAGCTTTTGTCCGCCGACGTCGAAGGATCGTTCCACGCCCCTGACGCTAAGCAGCGGCTGCCGCTCGGGAACTTCCATTGCCTTTCCTCCCTCGGTCTACCATATTACAGTTCAACATTATAACGAGAGATTTCGCGAAAAAGTTACGTCTTTAGATTAAATTTATGAGAAATCTGAAAAAATGCTGAAAGTTTTTTTCCTTGGCGGTTTCCCTTGGGCAACCTCGCTTTTTTTCGCAAAAACTTTATAAGGAAGGGTATAATTGTGTATCATGAGTAAATAACCTCGCAGCACAGAAAGGTCGGGTCGCCGTGGACAAAGCCGCCGAAAATAAAACTTCATCTTCCAACTTCATTAAGAACATCGTGATCGACGATCTGGCAGCGGGCCGCGTCAAGGAAATCGTCACCCGCTTCCCGCCTGAGCCTAACGGCTATCTGCATATCGGCCATGCCAAGTCGATCTGCTTGAACTTCGAGCTCGCCGACGAGTTCAAAGGCCGCACGAACCTGCGGTTCGACGATACGAATCCCGTCAAGGAAGACGTCGAATACGTCGAATCGATCAAGCAGGACGTCAAATGGCTCGGCTTCGAGTGGGACGGCCTGTTCTTCGCTTCGGACTACTTCGGCGAAATGTACGAGCGCGCGCTCCTGCTGATCCGCAAGGGACTCGCCTACGTGGACGATCAGTCCGCCGACGAGATTCGCGAGTCTCGCGGCACGCTGACCGAGCCCGGCAAACCCAGCCCTTACCGCGATCGCTCTCCCGAGGAGAATCTCGCGCTGTTCGAGCGCATGAGGAGCGGCGAGTTCGCGAACGGGGAAAAGGTGCTGCGCGCCAAAATCGACATGACGTCGCCGAACGTCAACATGCGCGACCCGGTCATCTACCGGATCGTGCACGCGCACCATCACAATACGGGCGACGCCTGGGTAATCTATCCGATGTACGCCTTCGCGCATCCGATCGAAGACGCGATCGAGGGCGTCACCCACTCGATCTGCACGCTGGAGTTCGAGGATCAGCGTCCCTTCTACGACTGGGTCGTCGCCGAGTGCGAGATGCCGAGCGTGCCGCGTCAATACGAGTTCAACCGCCTGAACCTGACCAACACGGTCATGAGCAAGCGGAAGCTGAAGCAGCTCGTCGACGAGAAGGTCGTGGACGGCTGGGACGATCCGCGCATGCCGACGATCTCCGGCTTGCGCCGCAAGGGCTATACGCCCGAAGCGATCCGCGCGTTCTGCCGCGAGATCGGCGTCGCCAAGAGCTACGGCGTCGTGGACGAGCGCATGCTCGAGCATTTTATCCGCGAGGACCTGAAGCTCAAGGCGCTGCGCACGATGGCCGTCCTTCGGCCGCTCAAGGTCGTCATCACGAACTATCCGGAAGGACAGACCGAATGGCTTGACGCGGAAAACAATTCGGAGAACGAAGAAATGGGCAGCCGCCGCATTCCGTTTTCCCGCGAGATCTACATCGAGCAGGACGACTTCATGGAGGTGCCGCCGGCCAAGTACTTCCGCTTGTTCCCGGGCAACGAGGTCCGCCTCAAGCACGCTTACTTCATCAAATGCGAGGAAGCCGTGAAAAACGAGGCCGGCGAAGTCGTCGAACTGCGCTGCACGTACGATCCGGAGACGAAGAGCGGCACCGGCTTCACCGGACGCAAGGTCAAGGGCACGATTCACTGGATCGAAGCTTCGCATGCGGTGCCCGCCGATTTCCGCCTGTTCGAGCCGCTCATTCTGGACGAATCGGACGAGGACGACGCCGAGGACAAGACCTTCCTCGAACGCATTAATCCGCAGTCGCTCGAGACGCTGTCCGGGTTCGTCGAGCCCGGCATGAAGGAAGCGGCCGCGCAGGAGAAATTCCAGTTTTTCCGTCACGGCTACTTCAACGTCGATCCGAAGGACGGCGCGCCGGGGCGGCCGGCGTTCAACCGGATCGTGTCGCTCAAGAGCTCCTTCGACGCCGCCAAAGCCTGATCCGAAAAACCATCCCAGACGGCTCAATATCCCGATCCAGCCCCTTCGCCGCATCTGCGGCGGGGGCTTTTTCACTCCGCCTGACCTAAATCTAAAGGAGGTTCATTATGTCCCGCAATAAAGTCGTCCGTACGCCGTTGTCTCTCCCGCTTCAATCGCTGCGCGCCGTCGCCATATCCGCTACTGCGATCGCGCTTCTGGCCGGCTGCGGCGGCCCTTCGGGCTCCGCCTCCGAGACCGCGCCGGCAAGCCCGTCGGTCTCGGCGCCGGCGGCGTCGCCCAGCGCCTCCCCGTCCGCTTCTCCCTCCCCCTCGGCGTCGCCCGCGGCTTCGCCCAGCGCATCCGCTTCCTCTTCTCCCTCGGCGTCCGCTTCGCCTACTTCCAAGCCGACGGACGGACCCGCTTCTTCCGTGTCGATCAAGGATCGGATCGCAAAAATGAGCCTCGAAGAGAAGATCGGACAAATGATATTAGCCGGCTTCGAAGGTACCGCGGCGCCGGACGCCTCGACGCTGCGAATGATCCGGGAAGACCGCATCGGCGGCGTCATCCTGTACAAAGACAACATCGCGGACGTGTCGAAGACGGTCAAGCTCATCAACGCGATCAAAGCCGCCAACGCCAAGGCGGGCAACGCGCCCATCTTCGTCAGCGTCGACCAGGAAGGCGGCAAGGTCAGCCGTCTGCCGTCCAGCTACAAAAAGATTCCCGAGGCGGCCGTCGTCGGGAAAACCGGCGACGAAAAGCTGGCGACGCGCATGGGCGAGCTGCTGGCGCGCGAGGTAAGCTCGGCCGGCTTCAACGTCGACTTCGCGCCGGTGCTCGATATTAACAGCAATCCCGACAACCCGGTTATCGGCACCCGCTCGTTCGGCGCGACTGCCGATCTGGCGACTCGCATGGGTCTGGCAGCCATGCGGGGCCTGCGCGAAGAAGGCGTCGTTTCCGTCGTCAAGCATTTTCCCGGCCACGGCGATACGGCGGTCGATTCGCATCTGGACCTGCCCGTGTTGAACAAGACGGCCGAGCAGCTGGCAAAACTGGAGTGGGTGCCGTTTCAGGCTGCGATCGGGGAGCAGGCGGACGCCGTGATGGTCGCGCACATTTTGTTCCCGAAGATCGATCCGGACGCGCCCGCATCGTTTTCCAAGGTGATCATCGGAGATCAGCTGCGCGGCAAGCTCGGCTACAAAGGCGTCGTCATCACCGACGATATGACGATGGGCGCGATCGCCAAGCACTACGATCTGGCGGACGCCGCCGTCAAGAGCGTGTCGGCGGGCAGCGACATTCTGCTCGTCGCGCACGGCTACGACGTCGAACGCAAAGTGTACAAGGCGCTGCTGAACGCGGTAAAGGACGGAAAACTGACGGAGGCGCGAATCGACGAGAGCGTAACGCGTATCCTGACGCTGAAGTCGCGCTACAAGCTAAGCGACGCGGCGACGGCGATGCCGGAGCTGCAAAAGCTGAACGCTGACATCGGGTCTTGGCTGGACGACGTGGCGAACGCGAACCGCTAGCGGAAGATGCCGTGCGACGGCCGCATCTAAATTAATCAATCCGATTCGACAAGGAGGCTCCGGCCGCATGTACCGCATCATGATCGTCGAAGACGACGAAAAAATCGGAGCGCTGCTGCGGGATTACATCGGAAGGTACGGCTTTGAGGCGCATGTCGCGAGCCGGTTCCGCGATCTCGCCGCCGAATTCGAAGACGTTCAGCCCCACCTGCTGCTGCTGGACATTAACCTGCCGTACTTTGACGGCTACTACTGGTGCAGACAGATTCGCCTGCGATCGAATGTGCCGATCATTTTCCTGTCCGCGCGGTCCGGCGAGATGGACCAGGTGATGGCGATCGAAAACGGCGGCGACGACTATGTCGCGAAGCCGATCCCGCTCGATCTGCTCATGGCCAAAATCAAAAGCGCGCTGCGGCGCGCCTACGGCGAATACGCCGCCGGGCAAGCGCAGCCAAGCGGCGATACGGTCGCCGCCGGCAGCCTCGCGCTCGATATCGGCCGCAGCGAGCTGTCTTGGCGCGGCGCGCGCGTGCCGCTCTCCAAAAACGAGCGGCAGCTCGCGCACGCCCTGCTCCGCCAGGCCGGCCGCATCGTCTCGCGCGAGGAGCTGCTCGAGGCGCTATGGGACGACGTCCAGTTCGTGGACGACAACACGCTCACGGTCAACGTCACCCGGCTTCGCCGAAAGCTCGAGGAGTTGGGCCTAAGAGACGCGATCGATACGATCCGAGGCCAGGGCTACCGCTTGCGGCCGGACTCGGATTCGGACGATGACGCCGGATCGGCGGCCGCCCATGAATGAACGCGGCGGCGACGGCTTACGGCCTTATTCGTTCCGGGACTATTTGATCGACCGCCTCCCTCATATCGTCGTCCTCGTCGTCGCGGTTCTGCTCGCGCTGACGTTCGTCCAGCTGCTGCTATGGAACGTCGGCCTGCCGCTGTCTTGGGCCGACGCCGCCTACATCGCGCTGCTCGTCGCGCTCGTCGTCGCCTCTTGGCTGGCCGCCGGCTGGCTGCGCCGCAAGGCGTTCGCGCGCGAGCTGGCCGAAGCGTGGCGGCAGGCGGCGGCGGGCGATGCTGCGGCTTCGCTCGCGCTCGCTTCGCCCGTCACGCGAGAGCAACGGGCGATGGCCGCGCTTCTGGCGCGGCTGTACACGGTCCACGCGAACGAGCTGAGCGCCCTGCGCCGGCAGCAGGAGTTCCACCGCCATTTTACGGCGCGCTGGGTCCATCAGATGAAGACGCCGTTGTCCGTCATCGAGCTGCTCATGCAGCGGCATCCCGATCCGGGCGGCGCGGCCGGAACGCGAGATACCGAACGCAGCGTCATGGAGGAGACCGACCGCCTGCGGCACGGTCTCGATATGATGCTGCACACGTCGAGGCTGGACAAGTTCGAGCTGGATGCGTCGTTTCGCGCCGTATCCTTGTCCGACATCGCGCGCGCGGTGCTCGTCGAATACAAACGGTCTTTCATCCGGCGCTCGATTTTCCCCTCGCTCGAAGGCGACGCCGCGGTGGAGACGGACGCCAAGTGGCTCGCATTTATTCTTGGCCAGCTCGTATCCAACGCGATCAAATACGCGAAAAAGGACGAAAGACCGCAGCGTCTCCTGATCCGGATCGAAAGTAACCCGGACGGGTCGGCGCTCCTTCGCCTGACGGACGAGGGGATCGGCATCGCCTCCGAAGACCTGCCGCGGCTATTCGAACCGTTTTTCACCGGAAGCAACGGCAGGCTGACCGGCGAGTCGACCGGCATGGGACTTTATCTGGCCAAGCAAGCCTGCGCGCGGCTAGGCATCGGCCTCCGCATCGACTCCGAACAGGGCGCAGGCACGACGGTTACGCTTGACTTTCGGCCGTCCGGCATCCACCGCCTGACAGACGAACGCAATCAAACGTGACAACTTTGTAAGGTAAAGGCGCCGGAATTGAAAGCTAATTCGATGGGCCGTCCCTCCCGACGCCGCTATACTTAAGGCATATAGACAACAGGCAGGAGGGTTTAACCGCATGCAAGTGCTCAAAACGCAAGGATTGTCCAAAGTATACGGCGCCAAGGGCGGCGTCGCCTACCACGCGCTCGACCAGATCGACCTTTCCGTCGACAAAGGCGAGTTCGTCGGCATCATGGGCCCGTCGGGGAGCGGCAAGACGACGCTGCTCAACCTGCTCGCCACGATCGACAAGCCGACGTTCGGGACGCTCGAGATCGGCGGGACGAATCCCGTAAGCTTAAGCGAGCGGGATATCGCCTTGTTCCGCCGGCGCGAGCTCGGCTTCGTCTTCCAGGATTTCAACCTGCTCGACACGCTGCCGATCAAAGAAAATATCATCCTGCCGCTCGTGCTCGAAGGCGCGAAGCCGGCGGTCATCGAGCAGAAGCTGCGCCCGATCGCCGAGCTGCTCGGCATACAGAACATCCTGAACAAACGGACCTACGAAGTATCGGGCGGCCAGAAACAGCGCGCGGCGATCGCGCGGGCGATCATCCACGAGCCGTCTCTGCTGCTCGCGGACGAGCTGACGGGCAACCTCGACTCCAAGTCCGCCAAGGACGTCATGAACGCGCTGCAAGATCTGAACGAGCGCTTGTCCGCGACCGTGCTGCTCGTTACGCACGATCCGTTTTCCGCGAGCTACTGCAAGCGCGTCCTGTTCATCAAGGACGGCAAGCTGTTTTCGGAAATTCGCCGCGGCGTGAACAGGCAGGCGTTTTTCCAACAAATCTTGGATGCTCTAAGCGTGCTGGGAGGGAATTTCGATGACATTCCGTTCGCTCGCGCTTAGCAACGTCCGCGGCAATTGGCGCGCGTACAGCGCCTTTATTTTGAGCAGCGTGTTTTCCGTCCTGATCTTCTATCTCTACGCGGCTTTTCTGTTTCATCCCGACGTCCGGAGCGGCGAGATCAAAGGCGCCCTTCAAGTAAAGCAGGGCATGCTGGCCTGCGAAATTCTCATCATCGTTTTCTCGTTTTTCTTTGTCCTCTACTCGAACTCGGCGTTCATGAAGACGCGCAAAAAGGAATTCGGCCTGTTCACGCTGTTCGGCATGACGCGCGGCCAAATCCGCAAAATGGTGCTGTACGAGAGCGCGTTCATCGCGGCGGTGTCCATCGCGGCCGGCATCGGTCTCGGCATGCTGTTCAGCAAACTGTTCTTCCTGGCGCTCGGCGCGCTGTTGGACGCCGGCGAGACGATTCGCTTCGCGGTGCCCCCCGCGGCCTTATGGATGACGGCGGCCGGCTTTTTCGCCTTGTTCATGATCATCACGGCGCTGACGCTCTTCCGGGTCGGCCGCTCGGAGATCGTGGAGCTGCTGCGCGAAGCGCGCAAGCCGAAGCCGGAGCCGCGCCTTTCCGTCTGGGCTGCCGTCATTGGCTTCCTGACGCTTGGAGGCGGCTATGCGCTCGCGATGACGATGAACGCCCGCTCTTTCCTCGTCCTGACGCTGCCGGTCGTCGGCCTCACCGTAGTCGGCACCTACTTTTTATACGCTCAGGGCAGCGTCGCGATTTTGCGGCTCCTCATGCGGCGCAAACGATTTTACTATGATCGGACGAACATGCTGACCGTCTCCCAGCTCGTGTACAAAATGAAGGACAACGCGCGCCTCCTGTTCGTCATCACGGTCATGAGCGCGGTCGTCCTGTCGGCGTCCGGCACCGTCTACGTGCTGCAGCAGCTTCAAAGATCGCAAGTGCTCGACCACACGCCGTTTGCGATCGGCTTTGTCGAGCGCGGAGAAGGCGCGCATCAGGTCATCGATCCCGCCAAGATGGAGCGCATCGTCCGCGAGGATGGCCTGCACGTCACCCGGCAGCAGAAGCTGTCCGGCCTGCTCGGCGAACATCTCTCGAAAGACGGCGCGACCGCCGGCAAACGCGAACTCGAGGCGATGATCGTATCCGAGAGCGACTACAACCGCGAGGCCAAGCGATTTGGCCGCAAGCTTGTAGCCCCGGCCGGCGACGATGCCGTGATGATTTTGCCTTATCAAGAGATGGAGAGCTACCGCCCGATCCAGAACGGCGCGGTACGTCTCACGCTGGGCAACGACACGGTCAAGCTGCAATTGACCGACCAATATGCCGGCGCCGTCGCAAGCCCCGTCTCCTACGCGACTTACCTGCTTGTCGTCGATGACGCCCGCTTCGATCAACTAAGCGCATCGGCGCCGGCCGCAAGCCGGCTCGTCAGCTACGGCTACGACTGGTCGAACTGGGAGCATAGCGAGGACACGGTCGACAAAATCGTGAAGGCGATGGACCCGGACTTCGAATCGCAAGCGCAGACGTACCGCGTCCCGAGCTACGTCTCCACCAACCAATCGATCTCGCTGACCTTGTTCATCGGCCTGTTTATTTCCCTGCTGTTTTTTATCGCGATGGGCAGCCTCATCTACTTCAAGCTGTTCACGGAGCTGCAGGACGACCAGGCGCAGTTCAAGGCGCTGTCGCGCATCGGCATGACCGCCGCCGAGATCCGGCGAATCGTCGTCACGCAGGTCGGACTCGTCTTCCTCATCCCTTGCATCGTCGGCAGCGTCCATGCCCTGTTCGCCATTCAGGCGCTGGGCAATCTGCTCGGCAGTCCGATCCTCAAGTACGCGGCCGTCGTGTTCGCGATCTATCTTGTCATGCAAGCCGCCTATTTCGCCGTCACCTGCGCCACCTACTTGCGGAGCATCCGCAGCGGAGGCCGCACGGCGACGGAATAAAGCCGCCGACGCAGCACCGCCCCTCCGGATCATCGTCCGAAGGGGCGCTTTTTTAATTTCGCATCGTCATCGCATTGCCGGACGCGTACCGCGCGAGACCCACGCGGAACAGCAGCGCGCCGCAGGCGGAGAAGATCGCGGCGGCGCAGAACGCGGCGGCGGCAAAGCCCGGATCGAATTCGCGCATGAGACCGATCGGCATATAACCGATGAAGCCGGCGGGAACGACAGTGAACAGAATGACCTTGGCCGCCCCCCGGAAGATGCCGGTCGGATAAATGGTCAACGAGATGAAGCCGCCGAACACCTGGCTCGCAATGCCTTCCGCGTTGCCGATCCAAAAGGCGAGCGAACCCGCGATCGCCATAACGCCGATAAACAAAACGCCCGCGAGGAGCAGCGCGCAGGCGAACAGCAAGCAGCCTCTCGGGGTAAGGTCGCCGGCCCACAAAAAGACGATCAGGCCGAACGCAAAATCGCCCGCGCCCGTCACGGACATGCGGCTCGTCAGCATGTTCAGCAGCACCGGCTTCGGCTGTGACAAATACACGTCCAGCTGGCCCGAGGAGACTATCGTCGCGATGCGCGGAAAGTTGCCGAACAGCACGCTCGCCCATCCGAAGCCGCCTGCGGAGACCGCCCACAGAAGCATGACGTCGCCGATCTCCCAACCGCTCACGACCGGAAACCGGGCGAAAAACAAATACCAGAAAAACAGCCAAATCGTATTGTTGACGAACATCATGCCCGCCAGCAAAAAGAAGCTTAAACGATATTCCAGCGCCGAAGCGAGATTCACCTTCCAGCTCGCGAGCAGGAAGCGGAGCGTGCCCGACATTCGTTTATCCCCCGTTGACATGGAGCTTCCCCACTCCCCTTCTGAATATGAAAGCGACGAGCAGCGATAGCGCGGCGATCCATGCGAATTGAAGCGAGCAAGCCCGAAGCATCTCTTCGCCGTCGAACCGGACGCCCAGGCGGGCCGGCAGGTAAAGCGCCGCCTGAAACGGCAGCCAGGCGCATACGCGCTGCAGCCACTCGGGCATGAGATTGATCGGGATCAGCAAGCCGCCCGCCGTGAACTGCAGCTTTTGCACTACGAATTCCAGTCCTCGCGTCTCCTCTACCCAGAAAGCGCACAATCCGACGGCCGCCGTCATCAAAAACGATAACGTCAATCCGAGCATGGCGAGCGGCAGATAAGCCAGCAAGCCATAATCTAGCGTAGGCAGTCCGACCGACAACCAGGCGACGATCCCGCCGGCAAGCAATAGAACGAAAAACCGCAAGGCGCCTTCTCCGAGATACGAGCCGTAATGATAGCCGACGTAGGACAACGGCCTCGTCAGGCGGACGGCGATGTCACCGCTTTTGACCTCTTCCTCGATTCTGATGCCGACAGGCGGCCCCGCCATCGTGATCGCTTCGGTGAATACGAGATACCAGACGATCTGCCGCAGCGTGAACCCGCCGATCGCCCGTTCGTAATCTCCCTCATACGCGGCTCCGTACAACTGTCCTAGCACGTACAGAATGAGCAGCAGAAAACAGGATCGAAGCAAAAAGTCCGCCTTGTACGCCCACTGCTGCCGAAGGGCGATTCGTACGACCGCGAGCTGCTTGCGGCCGGCGCCTAACAGGATGCGAGCGGTTCGGCTCAAGGCGACACGCCTCCCTTCGTCTTTTCCATGCCGTAAATATGCTTGATGGTGTCCTCAAGCGTCGGATCCTCGACGGTCAAATCCGCGATGCGCGCCGCTTGCGTCAGCGAGGCGAGCAGCTGGTTCATATCCGTAAGCGCCAGGTCGACCGACAGACGAACGCGTTTCCCTTCGATCGCCGCCAGCTCGACGCCTTCGGGCAGCGGGGCCCAGGCGCGCCGGCCGAACCATTCGGCCGCCGTAGCCGGGTCCTCTGAATCCGCCAGCGTGACCGTGACCGTCTTGCTGCTGAGCAGCTCCCGCCGCAGCAGCGCGACCGGCCGGTCGACGAGCACGCCGCCGTGATGGATGACGATCGCCCGCGAGCAGAGCTCTTCCACGTCTCCGGCATCGTGGGACGTAAGGAATACCGTCGTCTCCTCCTCGCGATTGCGCTCGCGGATGATCTCGCGGATCCGCTCCTTGACGACGACGTCGAGCCCGATCGTCGGTTCGTCGAGGAACAAAATTTGCGGGCGGTGGAGAAAGGAGGCGGCGATCTCGCAGCGCATGCGCTCGCCAAGCGAGAGCTTGCGCACCGGGGTATGCAAATACGGTCCGAGCTCGAACCGCTCGACCAGCCGGTCCCGTCGCTTCGCGTAATCGCGGCGGTCCAGCTCGTAGACCCGGCTGATCAGCTCGAACGTGTCGACCGGGGGCAGATGATACCATAGCTGCGACTTCTGTCCGAACACGGTGCCGATCCGATAGGCCAGCTTCGTCCGCTCCCGCCACGGCGTCAGTCCGGCCACGGTCGCCTCTCCGGCGGTCGGATGCAAAATGCCGGTCAGCATTTTGATCGTCGTCGACTTGCCTGCGCCGTTCGGGCCGAGCAGCGCGACCGTCTCCCCGGTCGCCACGGATAGATCGATGCGGTCGACGGCGGTCTTTTCCTTCCATTCCGGCGCGAACAGCGACCTCAGGCTGCCGCGCACTCCCGCCCGCTTTTCCTTTACTCTGAACGTCTTGCCGAGCGCTCTCGCCTCGAGTGCCAGCTTCATCTCGGTACCCCCCCTTTTTCGAATCGCGCATGCAGCGTTCAAACCAAAAAGACCCGCGGCAAATCCGCCTCGTGGCGGAACTTGCCGAAGGTCTTTTATCCCTACGGTGTAAGGAGGCTATCGCCTCTTCGGTCTCGCTCGGTTCGACCGCTCCGCTGGCTGCGGGGCGTCGGCTCCCTAGAAACCCTTCCGTTTGATGATAGATATTACCAGCACATCGGTTTTCGAACAACCGCTTTTGGCGTTATTCTCGGATGAACGGTATCGATAGGAGGCATCGGGAATTTTGATCGAAGCCATCGAAGCGATGTACCGGATGCATAAAAGCGGCAAACAAAAAACCTTCGGACGCCTTCCGCTGCCGCAGCGGAATGCCGAAGGTTTTTTTGCTTAAGCGGTGAACAGCAGATCCTCCATCATCGTCATCAAACGGTGGCGCATGCGGATGAGCTTTTCGATCGCCTTGGTGCGGAACATCTCGCTCTCGCCCATCCAGCGCAGGCTGCTGATCATCTCATGCGTCCGGTCCATCTCGATAATCTCGTCGGTGTGAACCATGTCGCGATCGTAAATGCGTACGCGATAAAGCAGATCTTCGGTTTCGGTCAGCAGTTGTTGGTAGATGTCGGTGTTCATGATCAATATCAACCTCTCTTTGTCGTTGTTATCTATTCGTTCCAGCGTCTCGTTTGCACCGTATTGATCTTCATTAACCCGGTGAGCGCGGATTGAATCAACGACAAGGAAAGCGGCGCATTAACAATTTGTCATCTGAGGCTCCAAGGCCCGATTGATGCAGAAAAGCCCGGCCTTTCGTCCGATCGGACGAAAGGCCGGGCTTATTTTTGCTGCGCCGGGATTAAGCCCAGACGAACGCCTTCGGATCCTGGCGCCATTCTTGAAGCAGCGCCACGTCCTGCTCGCGGACCGCGCCGCGCGACAGCGCGACGTCGATCAGCGCGCTATAGCTCGACAGCGTGTCGAGCGGCACCGACTCGGCGGCGAACGCGTCCAGCGCGCTGCGGAACTGGTACGTGAAGATCGCGATGACGCCCTGCACTTCGCAGCCGGCGTCGCGCACGGCGACGGCCGCTTTGAGCGAGCTGCCGCCCGTCGAGATCAAGTCCTCGATCAGAACGACTTTTTGCCCCGGCTTGAAGTGGCCTTCGATTTGGTTCGTCTTGCCGTGTCCCTTGGCTTTGTCGCGCACATAGAGCATCGGCAGCCCGAGAATGTCGGCGATCCATGCCGCATGGGGGATGCCGCCCGTGGCGATGCCCGCGACGGCCTCGCAGTCCGGGTATTTGTCGCGGATGATCGCGGCGAAGCCTTCCGCGATCGTGCGGCGGATCGCCGGGTAAGACATCGTCAGCCGGTTGTCGCAGTAGATCGGCGATTTGATGCCGCTCGTCCAGGTAAACGGGTCCTGCGGGCGCAGCGAGACGGCGCCGATGTCCAGCAGCGCGCCCGCGATGACGGACGGCAGCTGCGCAAGGTTTACGGATTCGCTCATGATTCGGTCAGCTCCTTCAAAATGGATTCGAGTGCCTGCGCCGGGTCCTGCGCGGCTACGATGGGACGGCCGATGACCAGATAGTCGGTGCCGCCGTCAACCGCTTCCCGGGGCGTCGTCACGCGCGCCTGGTCGCCAAGCGCAGCGCCGGCCGGGCGAATGCCCGGCGTCACCGTGAGGAAGCCCTCGCCGCAGGCGGCTTTGATGGCCTCCACCTCGAGCGGCGAGGCGACGACGCCCTGCAGACCGGCATGCTTCGCGAGCACGGCGTAGCGCACGACAGCCTCCTCTACGCTGCCCGCGATGCCGATCTCGCCGTTCAGCGTTTCCCGGCTCGTGCTCGTCAGCTGCGTGACGGCGATGACGAGCGGCGCCGACTGCGCTTCGCCCGCTTCGACGGCGTCGTTCACGCCCTGCATGGCCGCCTGCATCATCGCGCTGCCGCCGGCCGCATGCACGTTGAACATGTCGACGCCCATGCGGGAGATGCTGCGCGCGCCGCCGCGTACCGTATTCGGGATGTCGTGCATTTTCAGGTCGAGGAAGATTTTGAAGCCGCGCTTCTTCAGCTCCCGCACGATCTCGTGACCGGCGGCGTAGAACAACTCCATGCCGACCTTGACCCAGCAGCCCGTGCCTTCTAGCCGGCCGGCGACTTGCAATGCGGCTTCGGCGTCGGGCTTGTCCAGCCCGACCATGATCTTGGCCGCCGCTTCCTTGCGCGTCAGCGTTAACGTCATCGTGTTCATCCGCCTTCCCGTTTCGGTTTTGGACTCGTTTTACGGGTTTTTCCCGCCTTTCGCCCATATAGAAGCCCGATCCGCCGCCGATGGAGCTGGCGGAAGACCGGGCATGGCGCGCTATTATTAATAGACCGGCATCGGTTCGCTGGAGAAGCGCAGCGCCTGCAGCATGTGCAGCAGCGCGCTCACCGTGTCGAGCGACGTGAGGCACACGACGCCGTTCTCGACCGCCTCTCGGCGGATGCGGAAGCCGTCGCGCTCCGGCGTCTTGCCCTTCGTCAGGGTGTTGACGACGAACTGCGCCTGGCCCGTGCGGATCAGGTCGACGATGTTCGGCGAGCCCTCGCTCAGCTTGTTGCAGCGCTTGACGCGCATGCCGGCCGCTTCGAGCGCGTCCGCCGTGCCGCCCGTGGCGATCAGCTTGTAGCCAAGGTTGTAGAAGCCGCGCAGGATGCCGATCGCTTCTTCCTTGTCCTTGTCGGCGACCGTCGCGATGATCGATCCCGACTGCGGGATTTTCATGCCCGAGCCGATGAGCCCCTTGAACAGCGCCTTGGCGAAGTGGCGGTCGCGGCCCATGACCTCGCCCGTCGACTTCATCTCCGGCGTCAGCGTCGGGTCGACGCGGCGCAGCTTGGCGAAGGAGAACACCGGCACCTTGACCGATACATGCTCGTCTTCCGGCCACAGGCCGTCCTTATAACCCAGGTCGGCCAGCTTCTCGCCGAGGATCGCGCGGGTCGCCAGATTCGCCATCGGGATGTTCGTGACCTTGGACAGGAACGGCACCGTACGCGACGAGCGAGGATTGACCTCGATCACGTATACCTTATCCTGCCAGACGACGAACTGGATGTTGACCAGGCCGACCGTCTTCAGCGCCTTGGCGATGCGGATCGTGATGTCGACCGCCTGCTGCTTGATGTCGTCCGACAGCGTCTGCGGCGGATATACCGCGATCGAGTCGCCGGAGTGGACGCCGGCGCGTTCGACATGCTCCATGATGCCCGGGATGAGCACCGTCTCGCCGTCGCAGATCGCGTCGACTTCGATTTCCTTGCCGAGCATATAACGGTCGATCAGGACCGGATGCTCGGGATTGATCTTGACCGCGACTTTCATGTAAGCGAGCAGCTCTTCGTCCGAGTAGACGATCTCCATCGCGCGTCCGCCGAGGACGTACGAAGGACGAACGAGCACCGGGTAGCCGAGCTCCTGCGCCGTGCCGACCGCCTCGTCGACGGAAGTGACGGTGCTGCCCTTCGGCTGGGCGATCTCGAGTCCGCGCAGCAGCGCTTCGAACCGCTTGCGGTCTTCGGCTTCGTCGATGCTGTCGAGCGAGGTGCCGAGGATGCGTACGCCGGCTTTGGACAGCGGACCCGCCAGGTTGATGGCCGTCTGGCCGCCGAATTGGACGATGACGCCGAGCGGCTGCTCCTGCTCGATGACGTTCATGACGTCTTCGAAGAAGAGCGGTTCGAAGTAAAGGCGGTCCGACGTGTTGAAGTCGGTCGATACCGTCTCTGGATTGTTATTGATGATGACGGCTTCGTAGCCCGCGTTGCGGAGCGCCCATACCGCGTGCACGGTCGAGTAGTCGAACTCGATGCCCTGGCCGATGCGGATCGGTCCGGAGCCGAGCACGATGACCTTTTGCTTGTCGCTCGGGATCACTTCGTTTTCGGTCTCGTACGTCGAGTAGTAATAAGGCGTCGTCGCTTCGAACTCGGCCGCGCAGGTGTCGACCATCTTGTACACCGGCTTAAGTCCTTGCGCGAGACGGTGCGCGCGAATGTCGGCTTCGACCGTCAGCGCGGCGGACGCGCCTTGGCCCTCGCGGCGCAGCTCGGCGATCGCGCGGTCCGTGAAGCCCATGCGCTTCGCCTGGTACAGCGTCTCGGGCGTCAGGCCCGGCTCGCGGCGAATGACGTCTTCGAACGAGACGATGCGTTCGATCTTGTCCAGGAACCACCAGTCGATGCTCGTCGTGTCCTGGATGCGCTGCAAGCTCCAGCCGCGGCGGAACGCTTCGGCGATCAGGAACAGGCGCTCGTCGTCGGCTTTGGCCAGACGCGACGTCAGCGTCTCTTCGTCAAGCTCTTCCGCGCCCTTGAGGAACAGACGGTGCACGCCGATCTCGAGCGAGCGTACCGCTTTGTGAATCGACTCTTCGAACGTGCGGCCGATCGCCATGACTTCGCCGGTCGCCTTCATCTGCGTGCCCAGCTTGCGGTTGGCGTCCGTGAACTTGTCGAACGGCCAGCGCGGAATCTTGCTCACGATATAGTCCAGCGTCGGCTCGAAGCAAGCGTACGTCTGACCCGTGACCGGGTTGACGATCTCGTCGAGCGTGTAGCCGACCGCGATCTTCGCCGCCATCTTGGCGATCGGGTAGCCCGTCGCCTTGGAGGCAAGCGCCGAGGAGCGGCTGACGCGCGGGTTAACTTCGATGACATAGTATTGATAGCTGTGCGGATCGAGCGCGAACTGCACGTTGCAGCCGCCTTCGATGTTCAGCGCGCGGATAATCTTGAGCGAAGCCGAACGCAGCATTTGATATTCGCGGTCGGACAGCGTCTGGCTAGGCGCCACGACGATGGAATCGCCCGTGTGGACGCCGACCGGATCGAAGTTTTCCATGTTGCAGACGACGATGCAGTTGTCGTTCGCGTCTCGCATGACTTCGTATTCGACTTCCTTCATGCCGGCGATCGACTTCTCGATCAAGCACTGGCCGATCGGGCTGTAACGCAGGCCGTTGGCCACGATCTCGCGCAGCTCTTCTTCGCTGCCGGCGATGCCGCCGCCCGTGCCGCCCAGTGTGTAGGCCGGACGCACGATAACCGGATAGCCGATCGTGTCGGCGAAGTCGACCGCTTCCTGCACGGTCGTGACGATCTCGCTCTGCGGCACCGGCTGCTCCAGCTCGCGCATCAGCTCGCGGAAAAGGTCGCGGTCCTCGGCTTTTTCGATCGCGGTCAGCTGCGTGCCGAGCAGCTTGACGCCTTCGGCTTCAAGCACGCCCGCGCGCGCCAGCTCGACGGCCATGTTGAGGCCGGTCTGGCCGCCCAGCGTCGGCAGCAAGCCGTCCGGACGCTCTTGGCGGATGATTTGGGAGACGAACTCGAGGTTGATCGGTTCGATGTATACCTTGTCGGCCATGTTCGTATCGGTCATGATCGTGGCCGGGTTGCTGTTGATGAGGACGACCTCGAGGCCTTCTTCCTTCAGCGCTTGGCAAGCTTGCGTGCCGGCGTAGTCGAACTCGGCCGCCTGGCCGATGACGATCGGACCGGAGCCGATGACGAGAATCTTTTTGAGTTCATTATTTTTGGGCATACTGCAGTTCTCCTCTCAGCATCTCCGACAGTTGCGCTTGCCGCGGGCGTTCGGGGTTTTTCAGCTTGTGCTCGCGGATCGACTCCAGGAACTGGTCGAACAGATAGCTGCTGTCGAACGGTCCGGGAGCGGCTTCCGGATGGTACTGGACGCTGAAGGCCGGGAATTTGGCGTGCTTCAGGCCTTCGATCGTCTTATCGTTGTTGTTGATATGCGTCACGACGAGGTCGGTGCCCGCGACGGACTCTTCCTTGACCGTGTAGCCGTGATTCTGGGAAGTGATGTAGCAACGGCCGGATTCGAGTTCCTTGACCGGGTGGTTGCCGCCGCGGTGACCGAACTTCAGCTTGTCGGTGTCCGCGCCGCATGCGAGCGCGAACAGCTGGTGGCCGAGGCAGATGCCGAAAATCGGATACTCGCCGAGAAGCTGGCGGACCGTCTCGACCGACTCCGGCACGTCCTTGGGGTCGCCGGGGCCGTTGGACAGCTGGATGCCGTCCGGATGCAGGCGGCGGATCTCGTCGGCCGTCGTGTTGTGCGGCACGACGATGACGTCGCAGCCGCGCTGCGTCAGTTCGCGCAGGATGCCGCTTTTCGCGCCGTAGTCGATCAGCACGATGCGCTCCTTGGTGCCCGGGCTTGAAAAGATGTTTTTCGTGGACGTCCAGGCGACCTGGTTGCGCGGCAGCGGCGTTGCGCCCATGCGCTCTTGCAGCTCCTCGACGCGCTCGCTTCCCGTCGTCAGGATGCCCTTCATGACGCCATGGCGGCGAATGATCCGCGTCAGCATGCGGGTGTCGACTTCGCTGATGCCGATAATGCCGTACTCTTTAAGAAGATGACCGAGGGAATCCTGGGCGCGCCAGTTGCTCGGCACTTCCTCGTAGCGGCGCGTGACGAAGCCGTGGATGAACGGACGTACCGACTCGAAGTCGTCGCGCGTGATGCCGTAGTTGCCGATCAGCGGAAACGTCATCGTGACGATCTGTCCGCAATACGATGGGTCCGAGATGACCTCTTGATATCCTGTGATGCCCGTATTAAATACGACCTCGCCCACCGACGCGCCTTCCGCGCCGAACGATTGCCCCGTAAACAGGGTGCCGTCTTCAAGTAAAAGTCTCGCTTGCATCCCGATCACTCCTCGCTGCTCTTAAGTATGCCTTGTTCTTCGCTCCAGACCGTCTTGCCTGCGACTATCGTCAGCGTCGGCCAGCCCGACAGCTTCCAGCCCGTGAACGGCGTGTTGCGTCCCTTCGTCAGGAAGCTCGCCGGATCGACTTCGCGTTCGCCGTCCAGATCGATCAGCGTGATGTCAGCCGGCGCCCCGACTTCCAGCTTGCCCGTATCCAGCCCGAACACCCGGGCGGGATCGCTCGTCATTCGGCTCAGCAGGAACCCGAGCGTCCAGCGGCCGGTCTTGACGAACTTCGTGTACAGCAGCGGAAACGCCGTCTCGAAGCCGACGATGCCGAACGGCGCGCGTTCCATGCCCTTCGCCTTCTCTTCCTCGCTGTGCGGCGCGTGGTCGGTGACGATGATGTCGATCGTCCCTTCCTCGAGCGCCTTGATGCACGCTTCCACGTCGCGCGGCGTACGCAGCGGCGGGTTCATCTTCCAGTTCGCGTCCATGCTGTCCGGGATATCTTCGTCCGACAGCAGCAGATGGTGCGGACACACTTCCGCGGTGACGTTCACGCCGACCGACTTGCCCAGCTTGATCAGCCGGATCGACTGCTCGGTGCTGACGTGGCAGACGTGGTAGTGCACGCCCGTCGCTTCCGACAGCAAGATGTCCCGGCCGACGTGAATCGCTTCCGATTCGTTCGGAATGCCCTTCAGGCCGTGCCTTTTGGCGAACGCGCCTTCGGACACCGCGGCGCCGACCACGAGCGAATCGTCCTCGCAGTGCGCGATGATCGGCATGTCGAGCGACTTCGCCAGCGCCATCGCGTTTTTCATCATTTGCGCGTTCTGCACGCCGACGCCGTCGTCGGTGAAGCCGATCGCGCCTGCGCTTTTCAGCGATTCGAAGTCGGTGAGCTCGCGGCCGAGCTCGTTTTTGGTGATCGCCGCGTAAGGAAGGACGCGCACGCCGCAAGCGGCCTCGGCTCTCTCCAACACCAGCTTCACCGTGTCCGGCGTATCGATGACCGGCCGCGTGTTCGGCATGCAGGCGATCGTCGTGAAGCCGCCTTTCGCCGCCGAAGCCGTACCGGAAGCGATCGTTTCCTTATGTTCGAAGCCCGGCTCGCGCAGATGCACGTGCATGTCGATCAATCCGGGCGATACGAGCTTGCCGGCGGCGTCGATCGCCTCGGCGCTTCCCACGTCCGGCTCAGCGGAGCCGTCAAGCCATTGCGCGACCAGGCCGTTCTCCAATTTCAAGTGCTTCTTGACCGTATCGCCGGTCTCGGGATCGATCGTAAGTCCGTTAAGTATCCAGGTCGTCGTCAAAGGATTTTCTTCCTCCTTTTGCTAGTAAAGCAGCCCAGTCGATTACGATATGCTTAGCCGCCCACTTCCGCTTCTCGCGGATGCTTGATCATCACCCGGTCGTCGCCGTCGATCTCCGTCAGCGACACCTCGATCTGCTCGTGCTTCGACGTCGGCACGTTTTTGCCGACGTAGTCCGGCCGGATGGGCAGCTCGCGATGCCCGCGGTCCACGAGGACGGCCAGCTGGATCGACTGCGGACGCCCGCAATCCATGAGCGCGTCCATCGCGGCCCTGATCGTGCGGCCCGTGTAGAGCACGTCGTCGAACAGGATGATGCGCTTGTCCTTCACGTCGAACGAGCGGTCTCCGTCGCTGCACACGACGCCCGCGGATACCGCGTCGCCGAGCGGGCGGTCGTCGCGATACCGCGTAATGTCCAGCTCGCACGCCGCGATCGGACTGCCTTCGATCTCGCGGATTCGCTCGGCGATCCGCCGGGCCAGATAGACGCCCCGCGTCCGGATGCCGACGATCGCGCAGCCCTCGATTCCTTTGTTTTTCTCCAAAATCTCGTGCGCGATCCGCGTCAGCGCCCTGCGGATGGCAGCCTCGTCCATAATGACGTTCGGGGATTCCTGCACGGGTGCGCCTCCTCCTCGGTAAGACGGCATCAAAAAACCTCCTTGGCTAGCCAAGGAGGTCGGGACATACGAAGATGATGACGCTGGGATCCGGACGGCATAGCCGGTCCAAGTACGATCCGCGTCGGATCTCATCCGTAGTATTCGCGCCACCTTGCCAGTCTCACGGGACTGAATTAAAGGTACGGGTTCATTGGAACTCATTATCTCATTTTCGACAGGGTCTGTCAACAAAGAGCGGGAGCCCGAAGGCTCCCGCTTTAGCGACCGATTAAAATTCGAATTCAACGTCCGTCAGGCGGCGCTTGATCTCGCCGATAACGCGGCGCTCTTCTTCCTCTCCGGCCGCAAGGAACGTGACGGAGAATCGGACGAAGTGGCCTGCGTCATCCCACGGAACGGAAGAGATAAGCTTTTCGCGAATGAGGAATTGGGAGAAATCCTCGCCCGTCGCGAAGCGTTGGCCGCCCTTGATGCCCTTCGGCGCTTCGACGTACAGGAAGAACGAGCCCTTCGGCTTTTCGGCCTTGAAGCCGATCTCGTTCAGCGCGGCGACCAGCAGGTCGTGACGGCGCGAATACTTCTGCGCGATCTCTTCCGTGATCGACGGATTCGCAAGGCCGTAAGCGGCAGCTTTTTGAATCGCGATGAACTGGCCGGAGTCGTTGTTGTCCTTAATGTCGCTGAACGCCTTCACGATCAGCGGGTTGCCTGCGACGAAGCCGATCCGCCAGCCGGTCATGTTGTAAGACTTGGACAGCGAGTGCAGCTCGACGCCGATATCCTTGGCGCCCGGTACGGACAGGAAGCTCAGCGGCTTCACGCCGTCATAGGTGAGCGCGGCATACGGCGCGTCGTGCACGACGACGACTTCGTTTTTCTTCGCCCATTCGACGACTTCCGCGAAAAACTCGGGGGTAGCGGCCGCGCCCGTCGGATTGTTCGGGTAGTTCAGGTACAGCAGCTTGGCGCGCTTCGCGATGTCGGCCGGAATGGCGGACAGATCGGGCAGAAAGTTGTTTTCCTTCGTCAGTTTGACATTGTACACTTCGCCGCCCAGATACTTCGTGTGCGTGCCGAGCACCGGATAACCAGGTACGGTCATGATCGCGACGTCGCCCGGATTGATGAACGCCGATGGCATCATCGCAAGCGCGGGCTTGGAGCCGATCGAGTGGACGATCTCGGTGGCCGGGTCGATGCCGTCTACCGAGAACACTTCCTTCAGGTACTTCGCTGCCGCAGCTTTGAATTCGGGAATGCCGTTGTCGGCGTAGCCGCGGTTCTCCGGCTTGGCCGCTTCATCGGCGAGCTTGGCGATGATGCCGTCGTCGGCCTTCTCGTCGGGCTCGCCGACGCCGAGGTCGATCAGTTCGATGTCCGGAAATGCAGCTTTAGCCGCAGCCTTGGCGCGCTTGATCTTTTCGAACTTGTAAATGTTCGTATCCTTGCCGTAATTCGCGCCGCCGATGCGGTCCGCGAATTGTTGTTGAATGAAGGTGCCTTGATATTGTTCGACGCTCACTTGACGACACTCCTTGTCCGATGGCGGACGTGTGATGGGATCGCTTGCTATGGTACCAATATGCCTTAAAACGGGCCCCTGCCGCCATGGACAAATCCGTCGATCATTTGCAGAAATTCTAGCGCGTGCGAAGCATGTACAGCGCATGCTCCATATCCTGGGGCAGCGGCGACTCGAACAGGAGCCGATCCCCGCTGCGCGGATGATCGAAGCCGAGCACGCCCGCATGGAGCGCTTGACCCTCCATGCCGAGCGTTCGGCCGGCGCGGCCGCCGTAGAACGGATCGCCGACGATCGTATGGCCGATGTATTTCATATGAACGCGGATCTGATGGGTACGTCCCGTCTCGAGCTGCAGTTCGACCAGCGTATAATCCCCGAAGCGCTCGAGCACGTTGAAATGCGTAACGGCTCGTTTCGCGCCCTTTTCCGTGACCGTGAACAACTTGCGGTCGCTCGTGTCGCGTCCGATCGGCGCGTCGATCGTCCCGCGGTCATGCGGTACGTTGCCGTATACGAGCGCCGTATAGCGTCGCGTGACGGAGTGGTCCTTGAGCTGCTGGGCGAGCGAGGCGTGCGCCAGATCGTTTTTCGCCGCCATGAGCAGGCCGGACGTATCCTTGTCGATGCGGTGCACGATGCCTGGACGCAGGCTCCCGTTGATCCCGGACAGGTCGCGGCAGTGATGCAGCAGCGCGTTGACGACGGTGCCCGAAGCGTGCCCCGGCGCGGGATGGACGACGAAGCCACGCGGCTTGTCGATGACGATGACGTCTCCGTCCTCGTAGACGACGTTCAGCGGGATGTCTTCCGGCTGCGCCTCGATCGGCGCCGCGTCGGGCATGACCAAGGTCAAGGCGCTGCCCGCTTGCAACTTGGCGTTCGGCTTCACTTTCATCCCGCCTACTAGCACATGCCCGTCGCGGATCCAATCCTGGATTTGCGACCGCGATACGGTCTCGCCTTCGATCGCGGCGGTCAAAAACTTGTCGACGCGCTGTCCTGCGGCTTCCTCGCCGATCTCCCAGGACATCGTGCCTGCTCCGCCCTCGTCGTCTTCTTCGGGCAAAACGGGAGGTCGCTTCCCGGTCGGGATCGACATTAAGGTTGATTCCTCTTTTTCAGACCGGCTGGCGTTCGCTCGGTTCGTTGTGTTTTTCATTCTTGGTCTCCTGTGTCGGTGTGGGCGTGAGCAGCGAATCGAGAATGATCAGACATACGCCGACGACGATCGCGGAATCGGCAATATTAAAGATCGGGAACGTATAAGATCCGAAGTTCAATTGGAGGAAATCGACGACTTGTCCGTAAAACGCGCGATCGAGAAAGTTGCCGAGCGCACCGCCCAAAATCAGCGACAGCGCGGCGAGCATCAGCCTTCTGTTGTTCCGGTGCGACCGGTTCAAATAGATGACGATGGCGCTTACGACGACGACGGTGATCAGCAAGAAAAACCAGCGCTGCTCCTGCAGGATGCCGAAAGCCGCTCCCCGGTTGTGAATAAACGTGATGAGGAAAAAGTTGCCGATGACCTTGATCTGCTCGTTCAGTTCCAGGTTGTGCTCGATGAGCTTTTTGGATACGTAATCGATGGCGAATACGACCGCAGCCGCGAGGTAGTACACCCATAAGCCGATTTGACGTCGTTGCATGTCCGGATTGCCGCCCTTCCGCGAATGATTCTGACCGCTTTGGCCGAATGCACTGATTTTAACATACCGCCGGAGCGGGCGTCCAACGTCTTTCGCCAATTCACGGCAGCGTCTCCAATACATGCTCTCCCCCTGCCCGACATGATTCTTCGCCCGTGCGCGCAAACTAGCTGTCGTATGGAACGCCATGTCGCTTCGCGACAAAATCAAGGAGGGATCGGCATGCATCTTACGTTGTCCGACAGCTTCATGTCCGAGCAGCGCCGGCGGCTGCTTGATGTTCGGGCCGATATCGAGAGCCGCGTCGGCGCCAACGGGCATTTCGGCCTGACCGATAGCTACCGCGACGCCACGGGCGATCTGAGCGGCATCGACAATCACCCCGCGGACGCCGGCACGGAGACGTTCGAGCGGGCCAAAGACATCGCCCTGCTTGAACGCGAGGCGCTGGCGCTGGAAAGAGTTGAAGCGGCTATCCGCCGCATGGATACGGGCGAATACGGCATTTGCGAGGCTTGCGGCAAATTCATTCCGACCGAGCGGCTGGCGGCGATGCCGACCGCGGTATTCTGCGTCGAGCATGAGCCGGTTCAGGCAGAAAAAGAAGGCAGGCCTGCCGAAGAGCTGTTTTTGCATCCTCCGTTCGGACGCACCAGCATGGACGAGAGCGACGAGCAAAACGGCTTTGACGGCGAAGACGCCTGGCAGATCGTCGAATCGTGGGGCAACTCCGACAGTCCGGCCATGGCCGAAGGGAACAACAACGACGATTACAGCGCGATCTATATCGAATCGGATGAAAACGACGGCTTCGTGGAGCCGATCGAGAGCTTTCTCGCAGCGGATATTACCGGCCATTCGAGCGGGATCGTTCGCAACAGCGCCTATCGAAGGTACCTTGAATCGCACGAAGGCGAAGGCCTGCTGGAGCCGGACGCGTGGTCCGACGAACAAACGAACGATTAAACGGACGGGACGCCTGCCTTCGGGCGGGCGTCTATTCGTATTCGTATTCGTATTCGTATTCGTATTCGTATTCGTATCCGTATTCGTATTCGCGTTCGCAATCGTATCCGGCCGCTCCGCGATTCTAACGCCGTCAGCCTTCAATAATGCTCGATCTCGAGCTGCCGCTGCACGATCTTGACGATCTCGGCGATGTAGTCCCCGATGATCGGCAAATTCAGCGCGCCGAGAATTTGAAGCAGCCATACGATCGTAGCCGCGAAAAAAGTAAAGCCCAGCGCGATGCCGATGCCTCTGGCAATGCCGGACAGCCAGTTGCGCCATATGAGCTGCCACGGCCTGCTCATCAAATTCACGTAATCTCTCAGCTGCGCCTTTTCCATCTGAACAGCCAGCTCGTCCAGCCGCTTGGACAACCCTTCGAGCAAACGCCTCAGCGCGCTCGCTTCCTCCGCCAGCGTCTTCATCCGCACGTCGGAACCCCCGGCGGGCTTGTTCTCGCTCATGCCGCTCCCTGCCTCCCGCGCAAAAAACGAGCCCTGCCGCCGGAACGCCCGCCCAAAAGGCCCTCGCGCTCGCTTGCGGACAGGACTCGTTATCGCTTCCTGCTTTTATTCAGGTTGGCTCATTTCGCGGCGGTTCATACCCTTGCGGCGCGAGACAGCGTTCAACTTACCGGAGCTACGCCGGCATTTAGCCGGCAAAGATCGCGATGCCGATCCGAAGCTCGCCGGCCTGCACCGTCTCCGTCGCTTCGGTTCGTCCGAACGACACGTCGTTCACGAGCACGTTGTCGCGCAGCACGGCGTCGAAGGCGCGCAGCGCCGCCTCGGTCTCGGCGTCCGCCTCGAGCACGAGTCCGACTCTTTGCTCGATCGGCAGATCGAGCTTTTTGCGCTGATCCTGCACAGCGCGGATGACCTCGCGCACGATGCCTTCCTGCACGAGCGCAGGCGTCAGCTCGGTGTTGAGCGCGACGGTGACGCCGCCTCCCGACGCGGACGCGAAGCCGGGCTTCGCCTGCTTTTCGACGAGCAGTTCGTCCAGCGTCACCGGGAGCGCTTCGCCTTCCGGCGAAGTATAGGCCAGCTCGCCGGACGATACGATCTCGCGCGCTTCCTCGGCCGACAGCGACTTCAGCTTGCCCTGGATCGGACCGACGTGCTTGCCGTACTTTTTACCGGCCAGCTTCAGGTTCAGCTTGAGCGTGTAGTCGACGAATCCGCTGTCCTCGGTCACGAGCGTGACGGCCTTGACGTTGATCTCGTCCTTGACGATCTCCTCGTATTCGGCGGCGTCGAACGGCACGCTCAGCGCGACGAGCAGTTCGGACAGCGGCTGGCGCGTCTTGAGTCCCGTCTCGTTGCGCACGTTGCGCGCGAGCTCGACGATGCCGCGAGCCGTCTCCATGTCGCGCTCGAGCGCGGCGTCGATCGCGCCGGCGTCTGCTACCGGATAATCGGCCAGGTGTACGCTGCCTTTGCCGCCGAGGTTGCCGTACAGGTCTTCGGCCAGGAACGGCAGGTAAGGCGCGATCAGCTTCGCCAACGTCAGCAGCACGGTGCCCAGCGTTTGATAGGCAGCGACCTTGTCCTCGCCCAGGCCGCTTCCCCAGAAGCGGTCGCGGGAACGCCGAACGTACCAGTTGGACAGCTCGTCGACGAACGCTTCGATGCGTTTCGCCGGATTGAGGAAGTCGTTCGCGTCGAGCCCTTCGACGGTCGCGACTACGAGCGAGTTGAGCCGGGACAGAATCCAGCGGTCCAGCTTGTTGGCCGACGGCTTCGCGGCATGCTCTTCCGGCTTGTAGCCGTCGATCGTGGCGTACAGCGCGTAGAACGCATGCGTGTTCACGATCGTATCGACGACCTTCGACTTCGCTTCCGCGACGATGCCTTTGGAGAACCGCTTGCTGTTCCAAGGCGCGCTGTCCGCGAGCAGCGCCCAGCGGAAGGCATCGGTGCCGAACTCTTCAATGATGTCCCAAGGATCGATGACGTTGCCCTTGGATTTGCTCATCTTCTGCCCGTTCTCATCCAATACGTGGCCGGTCGAGATGACCGACTTGTACGGCGCCCTGCCGTTGTACAGCGTGGAGACGGCCAGCAGGCTGAAAAACCAGCCGCGCGTCTGGTCGATCCCTTCGCAGATGAAGTCCGCGGGGTATTGCTCCTCGAAGCGCTCCATGTTTTCGAATGGATAATGCTGCTGCGCGAACGGCATCGAGCCGCTGTCGAACCAGACGTCGATGACCTCGGGAGTCCGATGCATCGTGCCGCCGCAGCCGCAGCGAAGCGCGATGGCGTCGACATAAGGCTTGTGCAGCTCGATGTCCTCGGCCACGTCGCCCACGGCCGACGCGCGAAGCTCCGCGATGCTGCCCGGCGACTTTTCAGCGCCGCAGTCTTCGCAGGTCCACACGTTCAGCGGCGTGCCCCAGTAGCGGTTGCGGCTGATGTTCCAGTCGACCAGATCCTCGAGGAACTTGCCGAACCGGCCGTCGCGCAGATGCTCCGGGTACCAGGCGATGCCCTTGTTGTTCTCGATCAATTGTTCCTTGACCGCCGTCGTCTTGATGAACCAGCTCTCGGTCGCGTAGTAGAGCAGCGGCGTCTTGCAGCGCCAGCAGAACGGATAGCTGTGCTCGTGCTTTTCCTTGTGATATAGCAGGCCGCGCTCCGACAGCGACTTCACGATGTCGATGTCGACCTCCGGATCCTTGACGAAGCGACCGGCGAAGCCCTTCACCTCGTCCGTGTAGCGGCCCTGGCCGTTCACGAGCTGCAGCATCGGAACGCCGTGCTCGCGGGCGACGCGGTAGTCGTCCTCGCCGTGCGCCGGCGCGATGTGGACGATGCCCGTACCGCTCGAGTCGGAGACGAACGCCGCGTCGATGACGCGGTACGCGCCGTCCAGCGGACCGCCCGCATAAGGGAACAACGGCTCGTAAGCCAGGCCGACAAGCTCCCTGCCTTTTACGGTGCCGAGCGTTTCGTATTCGCCTTTCATGACCTTTTCGGCCAGCGTGCCGGCCACGATGTACGTCTCGCCGTTTTGGCTGACGCGCACGTACTCGATATCAGGGTGTACGGCCAGCGCGACATTGGACGGCAGCGTCCACGGCGTCGTCGTCCAGGCAAGAACGAACTCGCCGCTGTCCTTCAACTTGAACTTAGCCGTCGCGGTCAAATCCTTTACGTCCTCGTAGCCTTGCGCGACCTCGTGCGAGCTGAGCGTCGTCTGGCAGTCCGGGCAATACGGGCTGACGCGGTGGCCGCGGTACAGCAGTCCTTTGCCGTGAATCGTGGACAGCAGATGCCATACGCTCTCGATGTACTTGTTTTCCAGCGTAATATACGGATTGTCGAGGTCGGTCCAATAGCCGATCGCCTCGGTCAGTTCTCTCCATTGGCGCTCGTACTCGAACACGCTCTCTTTGCACTTTTTGATAAACGGCTCTACGCCGTAGTTCTCGATCTCCTGCTTGCCGGAGATGCCCAGCTGCTTTTCAACGCCGAGCTCGACGGGCAAGCCGTGCGTGTCCCATCCGGCCTTGCGGGTAACGCGGTAGCCGGACATCGTCTTGTAGCGGCTGACGAAGTCCTTGATGACGCGACCCAGCACGTGTCCGATGTGCGGCTTGCCGTTCGCGGTAGGCGGACCCTCATAGAAGACGAAGTTCGGCTTGCCGTTGCGATTTTCGATGGATTGACGGAACGTATCCTCGGCCTTCCATTGCTCCAATACGCGCAGCTCGCGGCTGCGGGCTTTTTCTTTAACGTCCACGCGACGCATGACCATCATTCCTTTTCTCGAAAGTTGTCGTTGCATTCGGGTCTGAAAATAAAAAAAGCCCGTCCCCGTAAAAGGGACGAGACATCTCTCGTGGTACCACCCTTGTTCAGCCGCAGTCCCATTCATAGGGCAGCAGCGGCGCTCAAGCCGGACGGACGGCATGCGCGAGGCAGGCGTTCGAACCGGTATCCCGTAACGAGGGAAGGATCGGCCGGTCTTAATGATCCGGCACAGGCGCCGGACGTTCGGATCGGCGTCTCGGGGAGGATGGGCGTCGCGGCGACCAACGTTGGCTCGCAGCAGCCGCCAACTCTCTGGGATGGTTCATCCGCACGCCGTTCCCGTCATCGACGTTAACGCGTATAACCCATTTATACGGCGAAGAGGCCGATTTGTCAAATCGGCGTTCGCCCATCCTATTGCGGTTCGATATCGACTATTCGACGATCTCGCGAACCCGCTCGTTGTCCCTTGCGCGTGACTCCGGCGGTTCGAGCTTTTCCCAGCCGTCCTGCGTGAGCAGGTCGAGCTGCGTCTCGACGAGCGTGCGGAAGCGCGCCCGGTAGATCGCCGCCTGCTTCTTCAGCTCCTCCACCTCGAGCGCGTACTTGCGCGACTTGGAGAGCGATTCGTTGATGATGCGGTCGGCGTTCTTCTCCGCTTCCTTGACGATGAGCTGGGCTTCCTTCTTCGCATTGCTCTTAACCTCGTCGGCCGCTTCTTGCGCGACGATGATCGTCTTGCTGAGCGTCTCCTCGATGTTCGCGAAGTGGCCGAGCCGCTCCTGAAGGCCGACGATTTGGTTCTGAAGCTCTTTGTTGTCTCGGATCATCGCTTCGTAATCCTTGATGATCTGGTCGAGGAACTCGTTCACTTCGTCTTCGTCGTAGCCGCGCAATCTGCGCCCGAATTCCTTGTTATGAATATCCAATGGCGTTAATGGCATTGGTCGTTCCTCCCGTGCATCGTATACTTGGCTCGCGACAGATCGCAAGATCGCTATCTAAGGCAGATTCGACGCGAGACGCGGAATTCCTGCTTGATTCTACACATATTTGCCTATGCGCAGACGAATCCGCCCGCTTTTGGAGACGCCTTGGTCCTCCAACACGCGGAATCTTCCGAAACCTTTGAACGAAACGATGTCTCCTTCGCGCAGCTGCGAAGACGGATCCTCAACGGTTTTGAAGTTGACCCGGCAGCGCCCCGCGCGGATCGGATCCATGATCTTCGCGCGGCTGACGCGCAGCACGTCGCTCGCGATGCCGTCGAGGCGCATCGAGGCGACGGAGATCGAACTCTCCTCGAGCTTCACCGGCACGGCAAGGAGCCGTTCGAGCGGCAATACGGAAGCCGAAGTCTCGATCCGGTGCACCTGCTTCAGATGCGAACGCAAAAAATCGCCGATCTCGGTTGCGATCAGCACGTGGCAGCCATCCTCGCGGACATGGATGTCCCCGATCTTCTCGCGCTTGATGCCGAGACCGAGCAGCGCGCCGAGATAATCGCCGTGGTCGAGCTCGGACTGACGCCGGTCGTCGCTCGCGATATCGAGCACGGCGATGCCCGCGTCCTCTTCTTCGAGCGGCCGGTAGTCCGGCGCGATGAGCGCCCTGACCCGCTCCGCGCCTTCATAGCCGCCCTCCAGACGGATCGCGGCGTCCGGGTGTCGATTCGCCAACGCATACAAAATATGCGCCTGGCGCGGATCGAGAAAATCGGTACGCCGGAGCTCGTGCTGCTCGGCGGCCCGCTCGACCCACTCCCAGGCGCGGTCCACGAAGGACTTTTCGTCAGGAAGGAAGTGTGCATAAATGTCGCTCTTGCTCATGCTGGTTCGATCCTTTCCGATTAGGACACGCCGACCAGGCCGGCGAGAAAACGAATGACCTCTTCAAGGCCTCTCACCAAAAATTTCAGCGCATACCAAGCGATGATCGGCGAGATGTCCAGAACGCCGCCGATCGGCGGAATGATTTTGCGAAAAGGCTTCAGATAAGGCTCTACGATCTTGCCTAGCAGCTCCCCGATGTAGCTCTGCCTGACGTTAGGCAGCCAAGACATCAGCACGTAGATTAGGATAAGCCAGCTGTAAATGAGCTGCAAACTATACAGGTAATCAATGACCCGATCCAAAGCCGTCAATGCTGCTGTCACCTCATTTTAGTGTAATCGGCATCCTCCGCGAGAAGCTCCGAGATCGTCCCCGTGATCTCGACCGAATCCGGCGTGCACAAGAAAATATTCGGACCGAGCTTGGAAATGTGTCCGCCGAGCGCGTAGACCGTACCGCTCAGGAAATCCACCATCCGGATCGCCTGGTCTCTGCGCACCCGCTGCAGGTTCACGACGACGGATCGTCTGGACTTCAAATGGTCCGCGATTTCCTGCGCTTCGTTGTCGTACGTCCGCGGCTCCGTCAAAATGACCCGAACGTTTTTCTGGGAATGGATGCTCACGATATTATTCTTCCCCGTAGGTTTACGCGGCTCGAAGGCCGAAGTTTCAACTTCCGGCTCATCCTCGTACCCCATCGGCTCTTCCCGCTCCCGGTCCCGCTCTTGTTCGTCCTGAAGGCCGAGATAGTTCAAGAACTTGTTAACCACGCCCATCATGATCCCTCCGTTATCCGTCGTTCTCTTCGTTTCCGACCAGGACGCTGCCTAGGCGCACCCAAGTGGCGCCTTCTTCGATCGCGACTTCAAAGTCGCCGGACATGCCCATCGACAGTTCCGTCAGCGGCTCGTCCAGCAAAGACATGCCGTTGAGCTCGTCCATCAACTTGCGCAAGCCGGCGAATACGGGCCTCGTCTCCTCGGCATCGTCCGCGATCGGCGCCATCGTCATGAGCCCGACCGGCCGAATGCCGGACAGCTTGCCGAGCGAAGCGACGAGCGCAGGAACGGCCTCCGGCGCAAGTCCGTGCTTGGAATCTTCGCCGGAGACGTTCACCTGCAGGAAACAAGGCACCCGGATACCTAGCGCTTCGGCGCGCTTATGTATCTCCACGGCGAGCGACAAGCGGTCGAGGGAATGAATATAGTCGAATTTGCCGACGACATCCCTGACCTTCCTGCTCTGAAGCGAGCCGATGTAGTGAAAAACGGCCTGTCCCTCGAGGAGCCGCCACTTCTCTTCCGCCGCGGGCCAGCGGTTTTCGCCGATATGGCGCATTCCGGCCTCTACCGCGCGCATGGCCGTGTCAGCGGACACGTATTTCGTCACGGCGACGACGTTCACGCTCCCGGGATCCCGACCGCATCTCTCGCAGGTTTGCGCAATGCGACGCTCTACGTCTTTAAGCCGCTGCTCCAACGTCATCGCGGCATTCACCTCTATTTCTTCTTACCCAGCCAGCTCATCATTCGCCCGGTTTGTCCCCGTTCCTTGCGGTGGGAGAAAAACAAATCCGTGCTGCAGCTGGTGCACCACCCAGACATTTCGATGCGGCTCGGCAATATTCCTGCTTTAATCATAAGATGCTTGTTGATTTCTTTCAAGTTTAGCCGAGATTTGCCTTCAGAAGACGGAACGTGGAAGCTTTCGTCATCGGGCACGATCCCTCGTACGCGGTTTATGACGATATCGTCCACTTCATAGCAGCAGCCGCCGATCGACGGACCGATCGCGGCGTACAAGCCGGACGCATCAGTTCCGAAAGCGTCCGCCATGGCGCGAATCGTCGCCGCGGCGATGTCTGCGACCGTTCCCTTCCAGCCTGCATGAGCGAGACCTAAGGCGCCATGCTCGGGATCGTAAAAATATAAAGGCACGCAATCCGCGAAGTACATCGCCAGCAAGACGTCGGGCTCGTCCGTAATCAGCGCATCCGCGTCTTGAATCGCGCTATCGCGAGACAGTCTTCCCAGGCCCCGCTCGGCGCTTGTTATCCGGACGACGTTGTTGCCGTGCACTTGCTCCGCGCAGGTCCAAGCCTCGAACGGCCATCCCAGCGCTTCCGCGATCGCGCGGCGGTTGGCGATGACCGCATGCTCGTCGTCGCCCACATGGAGCGCCGTGTTCAATCCGTCTCTCGGCGGCTGGCTGCTTCCTCCCAAGCGCGTCGAGAACCCGGCGGTCAAATCCTCGAATCGCGACCAGGGCGCAAGAGGCAACAATCCGGGGTCGCGGCGCCCGGCGCTCGATGATTCGATTGTATTTGCGAATGGTTCCATATTGCTTCACCTCCGCACCAAGTTTAACATAGGGACGCTGCCTAGGCGATCTCCGTCAGCGCCCGCCGTTTTCCGCCTCGATGCTCTTGTAGGGCCTTGCTTCCTCCAGCCGGACCAGCACGACGTCGGTTCCTATCTTGACGATGCTGCGCCAAGGAATGACCACGTCTTCGCCGCCGCCGAAAATACCGAGCACGCGTCCGCCCACCGGCACCACGATCGCGTCGATGCGGCCTTGCCTGAGATCCAGCTCCAGATCGGCCACGTGGCCTAACTTTTTGCCGTCCACGATATTAATTACGTCTTTCGCCTGAAAATCGGATATTTTCATGCCGGCGCTCCCCGCTTTCCGCGGCCCGGGACGAATACAATCGCTGGACCCGGTCAACCGCCCATAATTCAATATATGAGCCATGCCCGAAAATGTTGACCGGCGCCACTACGCACTCGAGACGCGGGCGTAAACGTCAAAAAGACCGGAGTCGCCTCCGGTCCCGCAAGCTGCTTGATTCTTACCCTCAAGTCTTTACGTGTTTTTGCATTTGCTGGATCGCCGACTTTTCAAGCCGGGACACCTGCGCCTGCGAGATGCCGATCTCGTCGGCCACTTCCATTTGCGTCTTGCCTTCGAAGAATCGCATGGACAAGATCATTTTCTCCCGGTCGTTCAGCTTGCGCATCGCTTCCCTGAGCGCGATTTCCTCGATCCACTGAATGTCCTTGTTCCGTTCGTCGCTGATCTGATCCATTACGTAGATCGGGTCGCCCCCGTCGTGATAGATCGGTTCGAAGAGCGATACGGGGTCCTGAATGGCGTCTAAGGCAAATACGATATCTTCCTTCGGCACGCCGAGCACTTGCGATATTTCCAAAATCGTCGGTTCGCGGGAATGACGGTTCGTCAGTTGATCCCGGACCTGCAATGCTTTGTAGGCAATATCGCGCAAGCTTCGGGACACGCGGATCGGATTGTTGTCCCTCAAGTATCTGCGTATCTCGCCGATGATCATGGGCACGGCGTAGGTGGAAAAACGGACGTTTTGACCTAAATCGAAGTTGTCGATGGCTTTCATCAGGCCGATACAGCCGACCTGGAACAGATCGTCCACGTATTCGCCGCGGTTGTTGAACCGCTGAATCACGCTGAGCACGAGGCGCAGGTTGCCGTTGACGAGTTTTTCCCGGGCTTCGAGTTCACCGCGGGTTTGCAGAGCTAGGAACAGTTCCCTCATTTCGGCATTGGTGAGGACGGGCAGCTTTGAGGTGTCCACTCCACAAATCTCCACTTTGTTGCGGGTCAAGTTGTTTCCCTCCCGGGAGCAGCATTACTGTAAAGTATCTCCTGGGATGGGCTTTTTATTCCGAAGCCCGGCCGGCTTACCGTGGATCATACCATCTTGTTGAACTCCTTGCGGAGCCGTTTGATGATCCTTTTTTCTAATCTGGAAATGTAAGATTGCGAGATGCCGAGCAGATCCGCAACGTCTTTTTGCGTTTTTTCTTCGCCGTCGGCCAGGCCGAATCGCAGCTCCATGATCGTGCGCTCGCGATCGGCCAGCTTGTCGAGCGCCTTATGCAGCAGCTTGCGATCCACCTGCTCTTCGATATTGCGATAGATCGTATCGTTCTCGGTGCCGAGCACGTCGGACAATAACAGCTCGTTGCCGTCCCAGTCGATATTAAGCGGCTCGTCGAAGGACACCTCGGTCCGGGTCTTGCTGTTGCGGCGCAGGTACATCAAAATTTCATTTTCGATGCACCGCGAGGCGTAGGTGGCGAGCTTGATTTTCTTTTCCGGATCGAACGTGTTGACCGCCTTGATCAGTCCGATCGCCCCGATCGAGACGAGATCCTCGATATGGATGCCGGTGTTCTCGAACTTGCGGGCGATGTAGACGACCAACCGAAGATTGCGTTCGATCAGCATCGCGCGGATCGCGGCGTCGCCGGACGGGAGACGCTCGAGCAAGTACTCCTCCTCCTCCCGCGTCAGGGGAGGCGGGAGCGCTTCGCTGCCGCCGATATAATACACTTCTTCGCTTTTCCAGCCCAGCCAGAACAACAGGCGATAGTACGTCAGCTGATACATTAATTTCAATTTAACGGGCACTTGCACAACCTCCTGTTAAGCGGTCTGGGTTGATGATGCCGGCACTTCGGCGCTCGCGAGCGTCAGATCGGAATGGACGATCGCACGATAAGCCCCCTCCGAGGAGAGCGATCCCCCATCGAGTCCGACCAGGACCCGGCGCTGGACGCAAGGCGCTTCTTTTCCGGCAGCATCGGAGATCGTGACGCTGTCCGGCTTGACGGCCAGCATCAGCTTCGAGTTCCCCCCGGCAGCCCGGTAGGGAACGAGGCGATACCGGTCCCTGAAGGAGGACAATCCGCCCTCGGCTTCCTCCAGTTCGCCGATCAGCCGATCCGCGGATTCGGATCTCAAACGGTCAGCCCAGCCTTTCGGCAGCTCGTCGCGCCAAAGGGACGCCTCCAGGATCATCACCGGAATGCGCGTGAGCGGGTCATAAAGACGGTTGCCCGTATCGACGAGCCCTCTGCACGTCCATTCCCGATCCCCGATACGAATATTCACGTCGACGACGAGCGCCTCTAACCTTTTCCTGCTTTCCCTGCTCTCGGCCTCGCTTCTGTACAACCAGATCGCTATGCCCATCGTCAAAACGAGCATGACGGCCTGTACGTCAAACGACAGCACCATCCCTCCGTCGTCCGTGAAGGCAATTCCTCTCCATGGAGACCCGGACCATTTGACCAGCGATGAGATGCCGATCACCGCGCCGAGCGTCGCAAAGTTCACCAGGTAGAACGAGCCTATGGTCCTCGCGAACTTAAGAGGTCCGCCGTAGCCGAACGTCAGATAAACCATAAAAGCGGAAATCATGAGTTTGGCCCCGAACGAATACAGATAAGGTACGGACGTTACGAACATGGCGGCCGCATATGCCGCCCCGACGCTGGCAGACAGCGCGACCCGCCTTCGGCGCGGCCGAAGATGCCTTACCTTCGCCGTCGTCATCAGAATGGACGCGTCGATCGTCAGATTGGACAAAAACACCAAGTCCACATAAACCGTCAACCGCGCCACACCCTTCCATGCAAACCCATCGCTAACGTTTGTCCCGAGGACGAAATGGATTGCTCTCAGTATAAGATGGCGCCTGCGAGGTGTCTGTCTAAACGCGCCGCCGGTTCGGCTGTTTTTTTGTCGAGCAAAATCGGGCTGCGTTCTTACCTGACTGGCCCTTTCGTCGCTGTAAAATTATCCCACTTCAACGGTGCAATAAGATTCTCGGTGCGTTTACGGCCTTATCCCGTTCGCTCACTTTGGCGTAATATGTCATTTGAGAGTTCAGTATCGCTTTTTATAAAAATTAGAGGTCATTAATTAATTCGAGAAGATAAAAGAAAGGAATAGCGTTTAGAAGAGTTATTTGGGAGCAATCGATCTTAATTAAGGTATTGTGAGGTGGTCTTGATTCACGAATCCGCCTTATCCCCTTCGCTCAAAATAGCGCGAACTCCGAATATGGGCCATTAATGGGAACTCGACTAACTAGCTTGCCTTGTAAGCTTGCGATACGTTATCCTATCGCTTGTCGCACATAAGCGCAGCATGTAAGGAACAACTTTCGATTCTTTTTTAGCAATATTAAAAACGAAGGATTGATGGTTTAAATAAGCCTGCAGATGCTTAGGCCCGATGCCTTGAAGCGTACGATCAAACCAACGCAGCGTATGCATCAATGCAGCTGACAAAGGCGCCAGCTTATTCATGCCAAAGTAAGGAAAAGCTCTAACTACCTTTGCGTGTTCCGATACGTGAAAGTCCGAAAACGCCATCTGCGCATTGCGGCTTATTAAACGTGAGCTTCCTGCCACACGCTTATTCAGATGCTCCATTTTAATCTCGCGGACTTCCTCGTCGCCCTCCATCGTCCCGCCAATTGCTACCGGCTCATCCGTCGGTTCCATGACCAGGCTGCTGGAGGCCCTCCTCCATCCATAGATTCCGCCGGTCACCGCAACTACGCCAGACAAATATTGCTCGTTCGCTTCTTGCGTCAATGCATCTCGCAGCTTGTGACCGATAAGCCAAGCCGTCTTGTATGTAACCCCCAATATATCGGAAAGTTCGACTGAAGTGGCTTCCGCGACGAGCCAAATCATGGCCCTAAACCACATACGGAGCGGCGTGCGCGTCCCATGAAAAACAGTGCCGGCGGTAACGGAAGTTTGATGTCGGCATGAAGCGCAAACATATAATGGGTACTTGCGCGACTTGATCACCGAGTAATGCGCGTATGAACATCGCGGGCAACGGAAACCATCGGGCCAACGCGCATTGAATAAGGCCTCCACGCATTGTTCTTCTGTCCAGGTTTCCCACGAACCTTCAGGAAGATCGAATAAACTCACATTCCAACCTCCAAACAGGAACATTTGTTCTTATTTTAAGTCAGGGATTTGAACATGTCAATCTTTCCCTGAAGAAAAAATGAGCAAATGGGATAAGGTCGATAAGGCGATGAACAACGCCGTGAGCGAAAGGGATAAGGCTTGAAAAAGGAATTTGAATGGTGATCACCCGCGCATTATGAGCGAAGGGGATTAGGTCTGTAAAACAAGAAAAAGAGGATATGGCACAGCCAGAGTGAGCGAAGGGGATAAGGTCGATAAAGGAGAAAAAGAGTGGGGATTATGCCCCCCGCCTCCTTCTCGGAGCAAATAAAAAACCTCCGCCGCTAGCGAAGGTAAACGGTATCCGTAACATACACTTAAACGACCTTAGGGAGCAATTCGTCCAGCGACAAAAATTGGATATCTTGTTGCGACAACTCTCGAACGCGCTGCATCGTATCTGCGGGGAGCTCCATGAAGGCTTCCACGACCGCCGGACAAAATTGGGTGCCCGCAAATCGTTTTAATTCCTCGACTGCCGTCTCATGGGATTTGGAAGCGCGATACGGACGGTTCGACGTGATGGCGTCGTAGGTGTCGCATACGGCGAAAATCCTTGCGCATATGGGAATCTGTTCGCCTCTCAGGCCGTCGGGATAACCCAGGCCGTCCCAGCGCTCATGGTGACAGCGGACGACGTCCAGCGCCGGTCCTAAAAATTCGATATGCGCCAGCATTCGCACACCCATGTTAACGTGCGTGCGCATGATAGCCCATTCCATCTCGTCCAACGGCCCGTCCTTACGCAGTATCGAGTCCGGAATGCCGATCTTGCCGACGTCATGCAGCAGCGCGCCGCGGTACAGCATCTCCAATTGTTCGCCTTCAATGCCCATCTGTCGGCCCAACAACCACGCATAGGCGGTGACACGCAGGGAATGACCTTGCGTCTCGTTGTCCCTGCTATCCAGCGCGCTGCTCATTGCCTGCAATGACTCATCATAGGTACGATGCACGCGCTCGAGCATCTCGCTCAGTTCTTTGTTCTGGCGCTCGATGACGCGCGACGAACGCAAAAAGATTTGACGCAGGCTAAAAAAGAGCAGCGTCATCCCTGCCGCCAGCAAGACGACGATCGTCAAACTGATTTTGAGTATTTTTGCGCTCTGCGCGGACCAATCTTTGGACACTTCTGCTGCTCCGATTAATTTCCCCTCTTCAGAGGAGACCGGAAGCCATAGATTCAGGTCTGCGGACGTTCTATCCGCCAGCATCTCCCCCGCGTCCATCGCTTTATCGAATCTCTCGCGTTCGCGACCGGTTAAGGTGCTTCCTATTTTTGAAGGATTGTAGCTGAACCCTACTTGACCTTCGAGATTTACGAAACGAACGTCTGTTATTCCATAAGGATCGAAGGCCGCGCGAATGTCAGCCGCTAGCCGCTCTTCTTCAACACCGGAAGGGTCATCTTCGGCCGCGCTTTCGCCGGCTTGAACAAGAGAAGCTCGATCCGTCGCAGACTGCTCGAACAGTTTCTTCGCGTCAGGCAAACCCTCGATATATTTTACGACCGCATTGCGCGTCAAGCCGCTCGTCTCCCGGATTAGCTCATGAGAGATAAACCAGTAGGAGACGGCTGAAAGAAGCACACCGAAGATGACCACGAATGCCGCCAGCATAGTTGTAAAGGAACGATACGGATTGGACATCATGTGCCTCCTGTGCGGAAACTGCTTAACTGTGCTGAGAGAGTTCGACAGGCAAACGACGATTACCTGCTTCGCAAAGCCAAAAAAAGAAGACCGCATCATTAGCCGGTCCTCGACATCGCTTGGTGCTATTAAGGTTTGATTGGGCCGCAGTATCGGATTCGATCCGAATATTAACGGTCGCCGCGAGGGCGATTCCGCAAAAATGCCGGAATGTCCAGCTGCTCGCTGGAAGTCGAGCCGCCGCCGAACGGGCGCAGGTTGTGACCGCTCGCGCGGGCATCCTGATGTTCGGTCTGCGAAGCCGGACTCGATTGAGGCGAAGAAGACGAGATCGGCCGGCGTACCGGACCCTTGTGCTCAAAGCCCGTCGCAATGACCGTAACTTTGATGTCGTCCTTCATGCTGTCGTCGATGCTGGCGCCGAAGATCATGTTCACCTCGGGATCCGAAGCCGAGATGACGATCTCCGCAGCTTCGTTTACCTCGAAGAGCGACAGATTCGAGCCGCCCGTAATGTTCATGATGATCCCGCGCGCGCCTTCGATCGACGTCTCGAGCAGCGGGCTCATGATCGCCTTGCGGGCCGCGTCCATCGCGCGGTTTTCGCCGGAGGCGACGCCGATTCCCATCAAGGCGGAACCGCGTTCCGTCATGATCGTCTTGACGTCCGCAAAGTCGAGGTTGATGAGTCCGGGCACGGCGATCAGATCGGAGATGCCCTGGACCGCCTGACGAAGGACATTGTCCGCTTCGCGGAACGCTTCCATCATCGGCGTCTTCTTGTCGACGATCTCGAGCAGTCGGTCGTTCGGGATGACGATCAGCGTATCGACCTTTTCCTTGAGCGCTTCGATGCCCAGTTCAGCCTGTCCGGAGCGCTTGCGCCCCTCGAACGTAAACGGCCGCGTCACGACGCCGACCGTCAGCGCGCCGCATTCCTTGGCCAGCTCGGCGATGACCGGCGCCGCGCCCGTACCCGTGCCTCCGCCCATGCCGGCGGTGACGAATACCATGTCCGCACCCTTAAGCGTGTTCATGATGCCGTCGCGGGATTCCTCCGCTGCCTTTTTGCCAACGTCGGGATTTGCGCCTGCACCAAGTCCACGGGTCAGCTTGTCGCCGATTTGCAGCTTTTGCTCGGACTTGGTCAGGTGCAGTGCCTGCGCGTCGGTATTGACGGTAATGAATTCGACGCCCTTGACGCCGTTTTCGATCATGCGGTTAACTGCATTGCTGCCTCCGCCACCGACCCCGATGACTTTAATTTTCGCGAGCGGTTCCATTTCAAAATCAAACTCTAACATATCTCAATACTCCTCCTCGCTTCGCTGGTGAATCTTCGTCAGTGGCGGCTTATATGAATTCCTTGAACATATTCTTAAACCATTCCATGACGCCCGTCTTGCCGGCAGGCGCGCTGGCCGCCGCAGCCTTGCTCTTCGCAGGACGCTTGGCGGGCGGCGCCCCCCGGGTTCGTACGTACTTCATCACGTATTGGATCATGCCGACTCCGCTGCTGTACGAAGGATCCCGCACCCCGATAAAGTCGGGGACCGCAATCCGTACGCTTGCTTCCAACTCGATCTGGGCGAGAGATAGCACGCTAGGCATGGATACGGATCCGCCCGTCAGGACGTAGCCGTTGAGCTTGTCCAGGTAGCCAAGACGCTTGACCTCTTGGCGAATCATATGGAAAATCTCCTGCATGCGCGGCTCGATGATATTCGCAAGGTCGACTTGGGAAAATTCCTTTTCCACGTTGCTGCCGACCCGCATCACCTTGAAGCGGACATCGTCCGCCGCCTCGTCTTGGCGGGCGCTGCCGTACTTCAGCTTGATTTTCTCGGCGTGCTCCGTCTGCGTCTTGAGGCCGTAGCAGATATCGCTCGTCACGTAGTCCCCGCCGATCGGCAGCGTCGATACGGCGACAAGGCTGCCGCCTTCAAACACCGCGATCGTGGTAGAGCCGGCGCCGATGTCGGCCAGCACGGTCCCCATTTGCTTTTCGTCCTTGGTCAAGGCCATCATGCCTGAAGCGAGCGACATCAATACGATGCCGGAGATGCGCAGGCCGGCCTTCTCGACGCAACGCATGAGGTTATGTACGGCGGCCTTCGTCCCGGTAATGATCGTGCATTCGACTTCGAGCCGCACGCCGATCATGCCGCGCGGATCCTGGATGCCCGCGAGTCCGTCTACGAGGAACTGCTTAGGCAACAGCCCGATGATCTCCCTCTCCGGAGGCAGCGCGACGACCTTGGCCGCCTGCAGCACGCGTTCGATGTCGTCTTCGCCGATCTCCCGGTCTTCGTTCGAGACGGCCACGACCCCGTGATTGCTCTGCAGCGCGATATGATTGCCCGCGATGCCGACGTACACTTCGCCGATGGTGATGCCCACCATGCGCTCGGCATGGTCCACGGCGTTGCGGATGGATTGGACCGTCTGATCGATGTCGACGATGGCGCCTTTTCGGATGCCATCCGAGTCCGCCGATCCGACGCCGATGATATTGATCGCTCCGTTGCTTATTTCTCCGATAATCACCCGAACCTTAGAGGTTCCGATGTCCAGACTGACGATGAGGTCGTTGTTGCTCAACCGGTGGCACCTCCCGTAAATACATAAAAACTTTGCAATCCGGCCGTCCGGCCATTCGTTAGTTTGGTCGCGACTTATTGAAATCCGTTGCGGAATGAGGAGTTATTCAAGGGGTTCCGAACGAAGCCAAATCGGTACACATTCAGTACTTATTCAACGCAGACGGGATTTTCCCTCTTTTTTCAACAAAAAATTTAGTTCCCTCATTCTAGCAATTTTGCCTGAGGCGCTGAATCGCTCCCGTAATTAACGCGGCGAAAGCATACAAAAATTCTAGCATTAAACCGCGCGGTTGAGTAGAGTCCTTTTCCTTAAGTTACGGGGCTTCTTCGTCGCCGGGCGGGTCCGTTTGTGCCGAATAAGGCGAGTACGTGTCCGAATCGAGAAGGACTACCGTTCCCGGCTCCCTATTCTCCACCAGCTCGCTCAGTATCGCGATCTTGTCCTTAAGCTTGCCGACGGTCGTCAGCACGTCGAACCCGGAGCGCGTGAAAATGCGAATCCTGTCGGGATACGCGCTGGAAGGATCCGGCGAGATCTCCGAGAAGTCGGCGATCCCTTCGGCGGCCAAGCCGCCCAGCGCCTGGCACAATGCCGCCCGCTGCGGATCGTTCTTCGTCCAGCCAGTAAGCACGGGCTTGGCCGGAAGCGCGCTGCCGGCAGCAGGCTGCACGCCGATGCCGTTGGCCAGGACAACGGATAGCCCGCCTTTGCCGTCCAATTCGATCG
This sequence comes from Cohnella sp. OV330, assembly GCF_900112065.1. Taxonomy (GTDB): domain Bacteria; phylum Bacillota; class Bacilli; order Paenibacillales; family Paenibacillaceae; genus Cohnella. Next base: position 289,163 of record NZ_FOKE01000006.1, on the reverse strand, counting down.
CCACGGGCGCATGCTCCTGTACCGTAACTTCCAGCTTGCCAGGAAAATGCTTCGCGACCCGGACGTCCTTGACCTGAGGCAGTCGCTTAACCCGCTGAGCCAGCTTGTCCGAAGCCGGCATAAAAAAGGAATCTCCGATCCCTACGCCGAGCTGGGCGCCGACCTGGTCTTGGTTCAAATAAGTCAAGCCCTGAATCTCTATCACGCTGATGCGGGAAAGAGAGGATCTGAAAAACAATACGATCAACACCGCGACGAACAAGGCAATGACAATCCACAGCAGCTTGCCGCCGCGTCGTCTCGTCCCCGTCTGTTCCCGCGGCAAAGCGGGAATTCGCTCTATCATCTTGCGCGCTCTCCTCTCGACAGCCGGCGGAAACGCATAGCTTGTCCCAAGTCCGAAAAAGCAAAGGCGGCCCGCCCTGGCGGCCGATCGAAGGCGAAAATTCCCGCTCCCCCGCCGGCCCGGAAGCGGATAAGCAAAATACGCTTATCCCTCCCGGTCGATCGTCGCTTCGTTTGTCTAGCTGTCGGAGACGCGAGAGATATCGCCGCCCAAACTCGCGAACATCCGCTCGATCTCGTCATAACCCCGGTCGATATGATGAACCTGCTCGACGATCGTCTTGCCCTGCGCGGCAAGCCCCGCGATGACTAACGCGGCGCCGGCGCGAAGGTCCGTGGCTTCGACCGTCGTCCCGTATAGCCTCGGCACGCCTCGAACGATCGCGGAATTCAAGTCGATGCGAATGTCCGCGCCCATGCGGCATAATTCGTCTACATGCTTGAAGCGTCCCTCGAACACCGTCTCCTTAATAACGCTGACGCCGCCCGCGAGCGACAGCAATACCATGAGCTGCGCCTGCATATCGGTCGGAAAAGCGGGATAAGGAGAAGTGACGATCCGGTCGACCGCTCGCGGCCGGCCCTTGGCGCCGACTCTTATTATACCATCCCCGGTCTCGATGTGAACACCGGCGCGGCGCATGACGTGAATGAGAGAGATCAGATGGGCGGATTCAGCGCCCTCGAGCGTGACCTCGCCTCGCGTCGCGGCGGCGGCCACCATCGCAGTGCCGGTCACGATCCGGTCGGGAATGATCTGAAAATCGCAGCCGCCAAGGACCTCCGTACCGTCGATCGTAATCGTGTCCGTGCCCGCGCCCCGGACCTTCGCGCCGATCGCGTTGAGAAACCGCTGCAGGTCCTGGATCTCGGGCTCGCGGGCGGCGCCGATGATCGTCGTGCGTCCGTTCGCCATGACGGCCGCCATCATAATATTTTCTGTCGCTCCGACGCTTGGAAAATCCAGGCTGATCTCCGCGCCGGTCAAGCGGGCCGCCTTGCATACGATGCGGCTGCCCGTCTCTTCGATCTCCGCCCCCAACGCGGCGAGGCCGCGAAGATGGAGATCGATCTTGCGTTCGCCGATCGCGCAGCCTCCCGGTTGATAGACCTGCACTTCGCCGAACCTGGCGAGCAGCGGTCCCATCAAAAATACGGAGGAGCGCATCAGGCGCATCAAACGCTCGGGTACGTGCGAGGAGCTCGCGACCGTGCCGTCGATCGTCACGACGTCGCCGCGGCGCAGCACGGCGCAGCCGAGATCCCGCATGATGTCCAACATGACTTCGATATCCAGAAGCTTCGGAATGTTGCGAAGAGTTACCGGCTCCTGCGCGAGCAGCGTCGCGGCCAGGATCGGCAGGGCGGCGTTCTTGGCTCCATGGATGCGGATGGTGCCCGAAAGCGGTTTGCCGCCTTCAATCACCAGTTTGTCCAAGGAATTCACCTCCGGAATTACCGCTCGCCCATCAGGAGCACCTCGGGTGCGAGTAATATTCCGAACCGTTCGTTTACGGTCCGTCTTACGCGTTCCATCAAGGCGAGCACGTCTTCGGCCGTCGCATGGTCTTCGTTAACGATGAAGTTGGCGTGCAGCTCCGACACTACGGCTCCGCCCTCCCTGGTGCCCTTCAGGCCCGCAGCTTCGATCAGTCTCGCGGCGTGGTCCCCCTCCGGATTGCGGAATACGCTGCCCGCGCAGGCAAGCTGCAGCGGCTGCGTGCGCAGTCTCCGATCCTTGTAGGAAGCCAGCATGGCGGCGATCTCCTTGCGGTCGCCGGGCGCCAGGGCGAACACCGCCTCGGTCACGATGCCCCTTTTCTCGTGCAAAATCGAATGACGGTAGCCGAAGTGCAGTTCCTCGTTGCCGTACGTTCCCTTCGAGCCGTCTTCCCAGACGACGTCGGCCGACTTTAAGATGCGCGAAACGTCCGAATGATGCGCCCCGGCGTTCATATAAACCGCACCGCCTACGGTGCCGGGAATGCCGCCGGCGTATTCCAGGCCGGTCAGCCCTTCCTTGCCCGCCATAACCGACAGCTTGATGAACGAATACGATCCGCCGGCGATCGCGAGATTGTCCTCGAACCGGACCGAATCGAATCCTCCGCCAAGCTTGATCACGGCGCCGCGGACACCGCGGTCGGAAACGAGCGTGTTGGAGCCGCGTCCGAGGACGGTCCAGGGGACGCCGTGCCGACCGAGGATAGCAATGGCCGAAGCCAATTGCTCCGCGTCCGCAGGCACGAGGAATAGGTCGGCGGGTCCGCCGATCTTCCAGGTCGTATATGGCGCCAATGGCTCGCCTTGCTTGACGACCCCCGAATACGACCGTTCAAGGTCCGCGATCAACTGCTCCATCCAATATCTCCTCCAATTCATTCTAAGGAGCTGCGGGTTATACGCGGGCGCCTGGCTCATCATTGCGGACAGCCGCGACTACACCCTATCGTATGTCGCGCCGCCCGGCATGGTGACAATCGCCCAGCTAGCCGCCGTCGCCGCCGCTTCAGCGGCGGTCTCGCAGTCCTTCAATACAAGTCAAGTCCGCTCGCGGCGGACGATGCGTTCCAATTGGTCGTAAATAACGCCGGCCGCCTCGGGCATGCCGATGGACTTCGCCGCTTCCGCCATTTTGACGCGGCGGGATTCGTCGCCCATAATGCCGGCGACCGCCTCGTACAGCTTGGCGCCGGTGAGCTCGCGTTCGAGAATCATCGTGCCTCCGCCGACGCGGACGACGCTCTCGGCGTTGGCTTGCTGATGGTTGTTCGTCACGTTGGGTGAAGGCACGTAGATCGCCGGCACGCCGAGCGCGGCGAATTCGGCGATAAACGAAGCGCCCGCGCGCCCGACGACGAGCGACGTCGCCGCTAGCACTTCCGCCATATTGCTTATGTACGGTTTGACATGGAGCCGGCTCGCGACCGACGGGTCCGAGATCCGGTCGATCTCCGCCTTCAGCTCCTCATAATACCGCTCGCCGGAGGCAAACACAAAATGCACGTCCGGCAAACCGCCAAGCTTGGCCGCCGCTTCCGCAGCCGCCCGGTTCAGCGTTTGCGCGCCCCGGCTGCCGCCGACGATCAGCACGAACCGCGTGCCCGGCGATAGTCCCAGCGAGGCGTAACCGCGAATGGGGTCTCCCCCGAGAATGGCCGTCGCGCATGGGTTGCCGGCGTACTCCACGCTTTTGACTCTGGCGAAATGCGGCTTGGAGTCGGCGAAGCTGACGGCGACCGCATCCGCATAGCGGCTTAAAAATTTGTTCGTCAGGCCGGGCACGACGTTTTGCTCGTGCAGCAGCGTCGGTATGCCGAGCTTGGCTGCCGCGTAGACGACAGGCCCGCATACGTAGCCGCCGGTGCCGACGACCGCGTCGGGCCTGAATTCCCGCAGCAGCGACTTGGCGCGCCGCACGCCGCGAACGAACCGCAAGGCGGTGCGAACGTTTTCCAGTGACAACGATCTTCGTATGCCTGTAATGTCGATGCTCTCGAAACGCACGCCCCGTTCGGGGACGATCCGGCTCTCGAGCCCTCGCTTCGTGCCGATGTACAGCAGCTCGCTGGCCGGATCGCGCCGTTCGGCCTCGCGGCCGATGGCGAGCGCGGGATAAATATGGCCGCCGGTACCGCCGCCGGTCAACACGATACGCATAGCGTCACCTCGCAAATCTGGATAAGTTAAGTAAGATGCCTAGCGCCGTCAGAAGCAGCGTCAGCGAAGAGCCGCCGTAACTGACGAGCGGCAGCGTGATGCCCGTGACGGGCATCAGCCCGATGACGACGCCGATGTTGATCAGGACCTGAACGGCGATGATGCCTACGATGCCCGCCGCCAGGAAGCTGCCGAACGGGTCGTCGATGGCGATCGCCGTCCGCATGCCGCGCCAGATCAGCAGCAAAAACAGAATGAGCAGCAAGCTGCCGCCGATAAAGCCGAGCTCCTCGGCCAAAATGGAAAAAATAAAGTCCGTTTGCGGCTCGGGCAAATAATTATACTTCTGCCGGCTCATACCGAGACCGAGCCCGACGAGTCCGCCCGGCCCGATCGCGTACAGCGACTGGATCGATTGATACCCCGCGCCCAGCGGGTCCTGCCAGGGGTCGAGAAAGGCCGTGATCCGCTGCAGCCGGTATGGCGCCGCGGCGATCAGGCCGACGAGTCCGACGACGCCGACCATCGCGAGCGCCCCGAGATGTCCGATCCGGGCGCCGGCCGCATAAATGACGAGCAGCGCGGCGCCGATCATGACGGCGCCCGTGCCGAGGTCCGGCTGCAGCATGATCAGCCCGAACGCGCCGAGCAGAATGCCGAGCGGCGGCAGAAGCCCTTTCGTAAACGACACGAGCTTTTGCTGCCGTTCGGCAAGGAACCGGGCGAGAAACAAAATCATCGCCAGCTTCATGAACTCGGACGGCTGGATGCCGAAACTGCCGATGCCGAGCCAACTGCGCGCGCCGCCGCGCACGACGCCGACGCCCGGCACGAGCACGAGCAGCAGCAGTCCGAAGCACAGCAGCAAGCCGGGCAGCGCCCAGCGCCGCAAACGGCTGTAATCTACGTTCATCGTCACGAACATCATGAAAATGCCGAGCGCGGCGAACAGCAGCTGCCGCTTCACGTAATAAAACTTGTCGCCGTAATCGTGGAAGGCGGCTACCGCGCTCGCGCTGTATACCATCACGATGCCGACCGCCAAAATGCCGAGCGTCGCCGCGATCATCCAAATATCGGGGGCCTTGTGGACCTTGGCCATAAACCGGACACCTCGCCAAACGAAGAAGTGGGGACGAGCCCCCTTCTTACAGCGTATGCGCCGATTGCTTAAAAATGCGCCCCCTTACCTCATAGGAAGGGAACATGTCCCAGCTTGCGCAAGCGGGCGAGAGCAGCACGATATCTCCCGGCCCCGCCATAGCGGCGGCTTCCAGCACGGCTCTCTTCAGCGTCTCGGCGGCATCCTCTACAGGTTCGACGACCGCGACGTTCGTTAAACCGGCCTCCTCCGCGACTTTGCGAATCTTTTCCCGCGTCTCCCCGAGCGTCACGATGCCTTTCAGGCGATCTTGGAAAAGCGGGATCAGCTCGCGATAATCGGAGCCCCGGTCGAGCCCCCCCGCGATCAGGATGAGCGGCGCAGGCAGCGAAGAAACGGACATGATCGTCGCCGTCGGGTTGGTCGCTTTCGAATCGTTGTAATAGCGCGCGTCGCGAAAAGTACCGACGTATTCCAGGCGGTGCTCGACGCCCTTGAATCGCTCGAGCGGCTCCCGCAGCGCCGATGCCTCCGCGCCTGCCGCCAGCGCGATCGCGACCGCGGCCAGCGCGTTGGCGCAGTTGTGCCGTCCGGGAATGCCGAGCCTGTCGACGGCAGCGATACGCGTCTGCGCGCCGCTCTCGTCGCGCGCGACGATCCATCGCTCGGCGGAGTGAGCCTCGGACGAATCGCCTTCGGCATCCGCCGGAAAAGGAGGCTCGACCGACACGCCGACCGCAAGCCGCTTGGTGAGCGAAAACGGCCACCGGCGCCCGGCCGCCGTGCGTCCGATCTCCGCGACTACGTCGTCGTCCGCGTTGTAAATGGCCGTATCCCCTTCGCTCAGGTTGGCGAACAGCTTCGCCTTGGACGCTACGTAGTCTTCCATCGTGCCGTGATAGTCCAGATGCGTCTCCGCCAGATTCAGCAAACACGCGATCCGCGGGTGGAAGTCGGTCGTCCCCTTCAGTTGAAAGCTGGACAGCTCGGCCACGAGCCAGCCGTCGGGCCCGATCTCCTGCGCCGCGTCGACCAAAGGCCGTCCGATATTGCCTGCGACGATCGGCGACAGACCCGCCGCGGTCAGCAGCTCGCCCGTCCACGTCGTCGTCGTCGTTTTCCCGTTGGAGCCCGTAATGCCCACGATCGGCGCCGGGGACAGCTGCCCCGCCACCTCGACCTCCGTCACGACCTCGACGCCGAGCGCCTCGGCCTGCCGGATCGGCGCCGCCGAGTACGGAATGCCCGGATTTTTGACGAGCAGCGCCGTGTCCGGGGTTACCAGATCGTCCGGATGTCCGCCGCAAACAACAGAAATGCCCAAAGCCTCGAGCTCCGAGGCTTCGGGACAGGCGTCTCTCTCCTTGCGGTCGTTCGCCGTCACGACGCTGCCCGCCTGATGGAACAGCTTCGCGGCCGCGGCGCCGCTGCGGGCGAGGCCCAGCACGACGACCTTGCGGCCGCGGTAATTCGCCAGTGGCATCATAGGTTCCCAATCCCCTTATACAGAATCAGACCGATCGCGGCAAAAACGAGCCCGGCCAGCCAAAAGGTCGTCACCACGCGCCACTCGGACCAGCCGGTAAGCTCGAAGTGATGATGGATGGGGCTCATCTTGAATACCCTTTTGCCGCGCGTCTTAAACGACCCGACTTGGATGATGACCGACAGCATCTCGAGCACGAATACGCCGCCGATGACGATGAGGAGCAGCTCGGTCTTGGTCAAAATCGCGACCGCGCCGATGCCGCCGCCAAGGCCGAGGGACCCCGAGTCGCCCATGAACACTTTGGCCGGATGCGCGTTGTATACGAGGAAGCCGAGCACCGCGCCGACGACGGCCGCCGAGAAAATCGCGGATTGCTGCTGCGTCGCTTGCAGCGCCACGATGGCGAAGGCGCCGAACGCGAGCGCGCTTGTCCCCGACAGCAGGCCGTCGAGGCCGTCGGTAAAGTTTACCGCGTTGGTCGCGGCGAAGAAGATGACGACGACGAGTATGTAATACGCCCAGCCGAGATCGAGCGACCAATCCGTCCCCGGCACGCCGACGGCGGTGCTAAGGCCCATCCGGTGGATGATGAAGCAGAACGCGATCGAAACGACGAGCTGTCCGAAAAGCTTCTGCTTGGCCGTTAGGCCCAGCGAACGCTTCATCGCGATCTTGATGAAGTCGTCCAGGAAGCCGACGAGGCCGAAGCCGAGGCTTGCGACGAGCAGCGCCCAGAACGGCCAGCCTCGGTCCGAAAATTTCAGGAACGCCACGGTCAAAGCGAGCAGGATGATAATGCCGCCCATCGTAGGCGTGCCTGTCTTTTTTAAATGAGACTGCGGCCCGTCGTCCCGCACCTGCTGCCCGAACTTCAGCCGGCGAAGCATCGGAATGCATAGCGGGCCGAGCAATACGGCGAGCAGGAAGGAGACGCCGAGCGTCCATAGCGTAGATGCGTAATCCATCAGCGTCCCCCCTCCTTCCCTGCCGCCAGGCGCCGCACGATCTCTTCGAGCCGCATGCCGCGCGAAGCCTTCACGAGCACGAGATCGTCCGGCTCGACGAGCGCCAAAAGCGCTTCGGCCAGCTCGTTTTTGTCGGCGAAATGCCGAACCGATCCGGCCGGCAACGCGCGCGAGGCGGCTTCCGCCGTATGGGCGGACAGCGGCCCGTAAGCCAGCAGCCCGTCGGCTTGGCCCTGCGACAGCTCGCGTCCGATGGATGCGTGGAACTCGGCCTCGTCGGGTCCGAGCTCGAGCATGTCGCCGAGCACGAGCCATTTGCGGCGGTAGCCCTGCAGTTGCGCGACGAGCGAGATCGCCGCGCGCACGGAAGCCGGGCTCGCATTGTACGCATCGTTCAGGATAAGCGCGCCGTTCGTGGCTTGGACGCGCTCGATGCGCATGCCCGTCAGCTTGGCTTCGGCCAAGCCGCGCGCGATGTCCGCGTCGCCGACGCCAAGCAGGCGGGCGACCGCGATCGCCGCCAACGCGTTAACCGCGTTGTGCCGGCCGGGAATCGGCACCGCGAAGCGGGAAACCTGACTCTCGGCCGCTTGCGCATGCGATCCAGGCGCAACGTCGCCGTCGCCGGGCGAGTCCGCCGGGACGCGAGGCGACGCGGCGAACGTCGCGCGCTCCGCGTCCGTCGCGATATCGAGCGCGCGTAGATCGCACGCCTCGGATTCGCCGAACGTAATCGTCCCGACGGCGCCCGAGGGCAGCGCCAGCGCCGCCAGCTCTTCGCGAAGCAGCGGCTCGTCGCCGTTATAAACCAACGTGCCGCCGTCCTTCAGCCCCTCGGCGATCTCCAGCTTCGCCTGCGCGATGCCGCGGCGCGAACCGAGATGCTCCAGATGGGACTCGCCGATGTTCGTGATGACGGCGACGTCCGGCTTCGCGATGCGGGAGAGCAACGAAATCTCGCCGAAGCCGCTCATCCCCATCTCCAGCACGAGAACCTCCGTATTGCGGTCCGCCCGGAGGATCGTCAGCGGCAATCCGATATGATTGTTATAATTGCCTTCGGTTTTCGCCGTCCGGTAAACGGTGGCGAGCGCCGAAAAGATCAAGTCCTTGGTCGTCGTCTTGCCGTTGCTGCCGGTGACGCCGACGACCTTCGGCTGCCAGCTCGCCAGGTAACGTTCGGCCAGCCGCTGCAAGGCGGCGAGCGTATCGTCGACGAGCAGCAGCGGCAGCCCCGCGTCGGCCGGCAGCGCGCGGTCGCGCTGCCATAACGCGGCAGCGGCACCCGCGCTCGCAGCCGCCTCTATGTAGTCGTGCCCGTCGAACCGGTCTCCCGCGATCGGCACGAACAATTGACCGCCCTGGATCGACCGCGAGTCGATCGATACGCCGGCGATCTCCGGCTCCGCGCCCGCCGGCGTCCCTTGCGGCTCCGCGCCGCACCATGCGGCCACTTCGCTAAGCGTAGCTCTTATCACAGCATCCTGCTCCTTATCGCGTCGCGCGCCGTCAGCCGATCGTCGAAGTCGTGCGTCACGCCGCCGATAATTTGATAGGTCTCATGCCCTTTGCCCGCTATCAATACTACATCCCCGGGGCCGGCCATTTCAACCGCTTTGTGAATGGCCGCGCCGCGGTCCGGCTCGAGCTTGTAGCGGCCCGGATCGACCGCGTCTTCCTTGAGCCCCGCCTCGATGTCCCGCAGGATCGCGAGCGGATCCTCCGAACGCGGATTGTCGCTCGTCACGAGCAGGACGTCCGCGAGCGCAGCCGCGATCTTGCCCATGATCGGGCGCTTCGTCCGGTCACGGTCGCCGCCGCAGCCGAACACGCAGATGACTTGGCCCTCGGCGATCTCGCGCACGGCGCGCAGCACGTTGTCGAGGCCGTCCGGCGTATGCGCGTAGTCGACGACGACCGCGTACGGTTGCCCCTCGTCCACGGCTTCGACGCGGCCCGGGACGCCCGGCACCGCCTCAAGGCTCGCCACGGCGGCGTCAAGCCCGATGCCTTCGCAGAGCGCGGCGGCGAGCGAAGCGAGCGCGTTGTACACGTTGAACTTGCCGACCATGCGCAGTTGCACGCTTTTGGACCCGCGGAACGTCTCCACGTCGAACGACGTGCCCCTGGACGAGATCCGCACGTTCCGGGCGCGCACGTCGGCATCCCGCTCGATGCCGTAGGTGACCACTTCGGCGGCGGTCAGCTTCGCGAACTTGGCCGAGACGGGGTCGTCGGCGTTCAGTACGGCGTACGCGCGCTCGTCGGGGCCTGTGCCGTAGTCGTTGCCGAGCCTCGAAAAGAACAGCCCCTTCGCGTCGGCGTACGCCTCCATCGTCACGTGGTAATCCAAATGGTCCTGCGTCAGGTTCGTAAAGATCGCCGTCCGGAACCGGGTTCCCCACGTCCTGCCCTGCTCCAGCGCGTGCGAGCTGACCTCCATGACCGCCCGTTCCGTGCCCGCTTCATCCATGTCGCCGAGCAGGCGTTGCAGCGGCAAAATGTCCGGCGTCGTCCCCGACATCGGGTAACTCGCGCCCGCGTATCTCGCTTCGATCGTGCCGATCACGCCCGGCGACAGGCCCGCATCGCTCAGGATGCGCTCGATCAGATAGGTCGTCGTCGTCTTCCCGTTGGTGCCGGTCACGCCGATCGGACGCAGCCTGCGCGAAGGATGACCGTACCAGATGTCTGCCAGCACGGCGAGCGCCCGTCTCACGTCGGGCACGACCAGCTGCGGCGCCGACAGCGGCAGCTCCCGCGATACGACGAGCGCCGCCGCGCCTCGCTCCAGCGCCTGCGGCGCGAAGTCGTGGCCGTCGACGGTATGTCCCGGCAGGCAGAAAAACAGCTGTCCCGCCTGCACGGCTCTCGAGTCCGCCTCGATGCCATGAATAATGACGCCGCCATCGCCGACAATCCGATGCAGCAGCAGTTCCTTGGCTAATTGATTCAGTTGCATCGCACGTTCAGCTCCTTGGACTACAGCAGAGTTGCTCTTCTGGCGTAGATAAGAAATGAGGATTGATTGATTTTCCTATGCGTACATTATCCGCCAGGACGACTTTTCAAACAAGGGCAAGGAAACACTTGGCAGTCGGGCTTAAATCAACCTTAGACAACCGGCCAAGCGGGGGAGCGTTCCAATGGAATGCCCCTTCTCGTCGTCGCCCCCTGCTCTGTTACCCGATTATTACGGTTATCACGCCGCACTCAACCTCGTTAGCCGGTTTTCCCGCCTATATCAAGGCGTCGTTCAAAACGCCACCGGCGCCTCGGTTCAATCCGCGCCTTCATCCGCGGGCGCCTGCCCGCCGTCGCTTCCCAGGTAAATGCGGATAACCGAGCCCTTCTGCACCCGCTGCCCGGCTTCGGGCGCCTGGCGCAGCACCGTATCTCCTTTGCCCGAGGCCGACAGCTGAAAGTTCATGTTCATGTCCTCGTACAGATCCGTCACCGACTTGCCGACGAGGTTCGGCACGTTCACCATCGGCAGTTCGCCGAGCTTGTATTCCTTGCCGATCTGGTCCTTGCGCGGTTCTACGCCTAGATACGGCAGCGCGTCGGCCATGATATTGCGTACGATCGGCGCCGCGACGACGCCCCCGAACTGGATGCCCTGCGGATTGTCGACGGCGACGTATACGATCAGCTGCGGGTCGTCCGCCGGCGCGAAACCGATGAATGAGACGATATGCTCGCTCGCCGAGTACACGCCGTTAATGACCTTTTGCGCCGTCCCCGTCTTGCCGCCGACCCGGTAGCCGTCGAGAAACGCGTTGCCCCCCGTACCTTGCGCCACGACGCTCTCGAGCGCTTCGCGCACCTGCTTCGACGTCTCCGGAGAGATGACCTGGCGCACGAGCTCAGGCTCGATCTCCTGCAAGGTCTCGCCCGTATCCGGGTTGACCCAAGCCTTCGCGACATGCGGCTTGAACAGCTTGCCTCCGTTGATCGCGGCGGCGACCGCCGTGATCTGCTGGATCGGCGTCACCGACACGCCCTGGCCGAACGCCGTCGTGGCTAATTCGACCGGGCCGACGTTCGCGAGCTTGAACAGGATGCCGTTTTCTTCCCCGCCGATATCGATGCCGGTTCTTTTGCCGAAGCCGAAGTTTTTGATGTATTCGAACAGCTTCTCCTTGCCAAGCCGTTGTCCCAGCGCGACGAAGCCGGGGTTGCACGAGTTTTCGACGACTTCCAGGAACGATTGGCTGCCGTGTCCGCCCTTCTTCCAGCAGCGCAGCCTCGCGCCGCCGACCTCGACGTATCCGGGATCGTAAAAAGACTCGTTTTTCAAATTGACTTTGCCTTCCTGAATGGCCGCGGACAACGTAATAATCTTGAACGTGGACCCGGGCTCGTACGTCATCCAGATCGGCAGATTGCGGTTGTATACTTCAGGCGCCGCTTCCTGATAGCGGTCCGGCTGAAACGTCGGCCGGCTGCCCATCGCCAAAATTTCTCCGCTCTTCGGATCCATCGCGATGGCGATGACGTCCTTCGCCTGGTACTTCAGCATCGCCTGGTCCAGCTCGCGCTCCACGATCGACTGAACCTTCTGATCGATCGTCAGCTGCAGCGTCAGTCCGTCTCGCGGCGGCTGATAGGCTTCGGAAGAATTGGGCATCTGCCGGCCGGCCGCGTCGGTCAGGAACGAGATGTTCCCGCGGGTGCCGGACAACAATTGGTTATACTGCTTTTCTACGCCGGTCAGCCCGCTGTCGTAGCCCGTAATGCCGAGCACCTGCGCGGCCATCGTGCCGAACGGATAGAAGCGTTTGTTGTCCTCCGCCACGTAGATGCCAGGAAGCGCGAGATCCCGAATTTGCTGGGCCAGCGCAAGCGTAATCTTGCGTCCGCCGGGACGAAGATTCACGTTGCTGGCCTTCTTTTTCAGCATCTCCAGCACCTTGTCCCGGTCCATGCCGATCAGGGGAGCCAGCTTGGCCGCCGTCCCTTCCTTGTCCTTCACCTGCGCCGGCACCGCGTATACGGTCGGCGAACTGACGTTGTAAGCAAGCTTGATGCCGGTACGGTCCGTGATCGTCCCTCTCTTGGCTTCGAACGGAATCTGGCGGCGCCACGATTCCTCCGCCTGCTCGGCCAGCTTGCCTCCCTTGACCAGCTGAACGTATGCGAGGCGCGCGATCAGCGCCATGAACCCGATTCCTACCGCGAGCAGCGCCAGCAGCAGGCGCCGCCTCACCGTCACTTGCGAGATTCTCACGCAGGTCAGCCCCCTCCCCGGAATATCGGTGCGTTACTCCCACCCTATTCCATGGAGAAGGGGCTTAGAACAAGCTATGCCTGTCTAGCCGGACAAAGCCTTGGCAGAAAACGCGTCAATCGCCCGCGTCCGTCAACGCGCTGTCGTCCACGTCCGCCGCGTTGTCGCCGCCGTCTCCGGCAGCGACTTGATCCTGCTCGCCTGCCGAAGCCTTGCCGGCAAAGGATTGGACGGTCGTGCCGGCTGGCGGCGCAAGAACCAGCGCGATCGACAGCTTGCCGCCGTCCCGGGTCGCTTGCTGTCCGGACACGTAGCCCTGTCCGCTCGCCGTGCAGGAAGCGCCGAGGAGCGAGCACATGTCGAGCGCGTCGCGGAGCGACAAGCCCTTCATGCTCGGCACGCTGCCAATCGTTTTTTCGGTCATGAGATACACGTTCTGCGAGGTCGGGAGGACGGCGCCAGCCTTGGGCAGCTGCGAGACGACCTTGTCGCCTTTGCCGAGCACGATCGCGTCGAACGCGCTGTTCCCGAGCTTGCTTTTCGCCTGCGCCGCCGTCATGCCTTTCACGTCGATGACCTTGGCGGTCACCGGCGCGGGCGTCGCCGCTTCGCCATCCTTCTTCTTGTCTTCTTCCGAATCCTTCGACGGGTTCGGCAGGACGCCGAGGTGAAGCAGCGACTTCTGCATGATCTCTTTAAAGATCGGCGCCGCGCCGGAACCGCCGCCGAGCGTCTTGTCTTCGGGCTCGTCGACGAGCACGTAGAGGACGATTTTCGGATCCTCGACGGGCGCATAGCCGATAAACGATACGACGAATTTGTCTTCGGCGTATACGCCGTCGATGACCTTCTGCGCCGTACCGGTCTTGCCCGCGATCCGGTAGCCGTCGATGTAGGCATTGCGTCCCGTGCCGATCTCTCTGTCGCTGACGACCTGCTCGAGATACTCGCCGACCTTTTTGGACGTCTGTTCCGAGATGACCTGGCGGATGACCTTCGGCTCGGTCACGACCTTTTCGCCGGTGTTCGGGTCCGAGATCGACTTGATGATATGCGGCGTCATCAGCTTGCCGCCGTTCGCGACCGCGGCGACCGCCGCGACCTGCTGGATCGGCGTGACGGAGACCGCTTGGCCGAACGTCGCCGCCGCGTAGTCGCGTTCCCACGTCAGCTGCGTCGTACCCGCGATCTCGCCCGCCAGCTCGATGCCCGTTTTTTGGCCGAAGCCGAAGTTGTCGATGTACTGCTTGAATTTGTCCTTGCCCAGCTTCTCGTAGCCGAGCTTGACGAAGGCGACGTTGCTCGAACGCTTCAAACCTTCCAGGTAAGTGATCTCGCCCCACCCGCCGCGCTTGATATCGTTGACGGGCTTGGATTTGGGGATCGCCACGCTGCCGGACATGTATTTGTCGTTCGGGTTGAACAGCCCTTCTTGCACGGCGGCCGCAAGCGTCACGATCTTGAATGTGGAGCCCGGCTCGTAGATCGATTGCACCGCGTTGTTCTTGAACGCGGATTGATCCTTCGCATAATCCCAGTAATTGTTCGGATCGAAGTCCGGCAGGCTGACCATGCCGAGTATGTCCATCGTCTTCGGATCGGCGGCGATCGCGGTCATGCTGAGCGGATGGTACTGCTCGTAGGCCGTCTTCATCGCCTGCTCCATGTAATACTGGATGTCCCGATCGATCGTAAGCGTGACGTTTTTGCCGTCCACCGCTTGCTTGGCCTCGATCTCCCCGTCGGCGAGCTGCGTCCGCTTACCGTCCTTCTCGTATGTAATGGAGCCTTCTTCGCCCTTGAGCTGATCGTCGAGCGTCTTTTCAAGTCCCATTTTCGCTAAGCCCTCTTTGCTCACGTAACCGAGGATTTGCGAGGCGAGCGAGCCGCTCGGATAATAGCGCTTCTTGTCTTCGACGAGATAAATGCCAACGTCCTTTTTGCCGGTCTGCTCGCGCAACTGATCGCGGAACGCGGTCAGCCGGTCGGCGACCTCTTTGTCCATCTTCCAGCCCTCGGGCTGCACCTCGCGCTGAACGTAGTACACGCCTTTGCTCGTTTTAGCATCTATGATCTTGCGGACCGCAGCCTCCGGCTTGCCCAAGATGTTGTTCACCTTCGACGCGATCTGGTCGATCAGCTTCCACTCGGGGTGGCCGGCATCCAGCTCGTGAATGACCTTCGGGCTGAGCGCGAGCGTGTATGCCGCGGCGTCCGAGGCCAGCACGGTGCCCGTCCGGTCGGTGATCGTGCCGCGATCCTGGACGAGCTTCTTCGTCGTGACCCACGTATTGCGCGCCTGCTCCGCCCAGAACTCCGCATGCGCGACCTGCACCCAGTAGATTCGCCCCCATAAAGCGAGAAACAGGAGGGTGATTACCCCTCCCGCCAGCAGCGTGCGCAATTTGATTCGTTTCGTCATGCCCCTCACCTTCCGTTCAATCTCGGGCGAACGCCCTCGTTTCCGTTAGTCTCCCTTACCGGACAGCGTGATCGGTTGTTGGCCGCTAGGCTCGACAAAACCGTTTTCTTTTGCAAGTTTTTCGATTCTCGCAGGATCCCGCAGCTTGTCCACTTCGCGCTGCAGCTCCTTCGATTGATCGGCGCTCGTCTCGTACTCGCTCGTAATCTTCTGAATGTTGCGGTTCATCTCGTACAACCCCGCGTTGCGGTACAGGATCAATCCCGCTACGGCGACGCAGACGAAAACGGTGAGCAGATACAACAGTTTCTCCCCCACCGGTATGCTTTTGCGGCGAACCTGGGACGCCGTCTGCGGCGACGCGGCGCGCTGCTGTTTTTTTTGCTCCGGCTGACGCTCCTCGCGAACCGCCAAATTGCCATAGTATCGCATGTTCCTCGCTCCCCCCCGCGCTTGGATGTCTCAAGCTTGTCTATTTGAATTGCGGCATTCGATCGTTCAAGGACCTGATGCGGATCTTCAACCCGGTTCTCTCGCTGCGTCCGGATCCAGCTTTTCGGCGATTCTCAGCTTGGCCGAGCGCGCCCGGTTGTTCAGCTCGAGCTCCGCGTCGGAAGGCACGATCGCCTTGCGAGGCGTGAGCTTCAGCCTTCCTTCGCCCCAGACCGTCACCGGGAATCCCGGCGGGCTGATGTTGGCCGGCACTTCCTTGACGAACGTCTCTTTGCAAATACGGTCCTCTAACGAATGAAAAGTAATGACGGCGATGCGTCCGCCCGGGGCGGCGCAATCGATCGCCTGCTCCAGCGCGTCGCGGAATGCCTCCAGCTCGTCATTGACTGCGATGCGAATCGCCTGAAAAGCCCGCTTTGCCGGATGGCCTCCCGTACGTCTTGCGGCGGCGGGAATCGCCGTTTTCACAAGCTCGGCGAGCTGCGCGGTCGTCTCGATGGGCGTCTTGGCCCTCGTTTCCACCAAATGGCGGGCGATTTTGCGCGCGAACTTCTCCTCGCCATAGTCGCGCAGGATACGCGACAGCTCCCGCTCGTCCCACTCGTTCACGATCTCACGTGCGGTGAGCGGCTGCCCGCGGTCCATGCGCATGTCGAGCTCCGCGTCATGATTGTAGCTGAAGCCTCTATCGGCTTCGTCCAGCTGCGGGCTCGATACGCCCAGATCGAACAGGATGCCGTCTACTTGCGGCACGCCGTCCTTTTCCGGTACGCCCGCTTGCCGCAGCGCGTCCGCGAGATGCCGGAAGTTGCTTTTCACCAGCGTCACGATGTCGCCGTACGGCGCCAGTCGCTCCCGCGCATGGGCGAGCGCAGTGTCGTCCTGATCCAGACCGATGAGCCTGCCTCCAGGGGCGAGACGCGAAGCGATCAACTCGCTGTGTCCTGCGCCTCCCAAGGTGCAATCGACGTAGATGCCGTCTTCGCGGATATTCAGACCTTCTACCGCTTCTTCTTTGAGCACGGTGATGTGGTGGAACAAAGTATGGCCTCCCGGCAACCCTCGCGGTCATGCTGTCGGTTGCATCTGTCTATGTAGTGGTGATGTGTAAACGCGATCCGTGGCTGCGCGACGACGTCCTCTGCGATCAGAAATGAAAATCGAAATCGACCAGCTTCTCCGCGATCTCGTTAAACGATTCCTCGGAGGCATGACTGTAGGCTTCCCAAGTCGCCTTGTCCCAAATCTCCACTCTCGTGGATACGCCGATAATCGTGCATTCCTTGTCCAGCTTGGCATAGTCTCGCAAGTGGTTCGGAAGGTTGACCCTTCCCTGCTTGTCCCATTCGCCCTCGGAAGCGCCGGAGAACAGCAGCCGGGAAAAAGCTCTCGCATTGGCCGCCATGGACGGCAGCGCGCGAATCCGCTGTTCCAGCTGCGCCCACTCTTCGCGGGGATAAACGAACAAGCAGCTGTCGAGTCCGCGGGTGACGATAAAGTCGGTGCCCAGCGCGTCGCGGAATTTAGCGGGAATAATGATTCGGCCTTTGTCGTCGATCGAATGCTGATATTCCCCTAAAAACATGACCGCTGCACACCCCCTCCATATTCCACCACTTGGCCCCACTTTAAACCACTTATGATGACTATTCGCGCAAAAAAAAAGAAATCCTGCTTTAAAAGCAGGATTTCCTCAAAATATTTTAGGATATTAAAAAATCGTCATTATTCGTGCCCGGCCCAGCTGTCCAGGTACGATTTTTGCTCTTCGCTCAGCGTGTCGATGGCGATGCCCAGCGACTCCAGCTTCGCTCTCGCCACTTGCTCGTCCAGCGCGTAAGGCACCTTGACGACCTGCTTGCCGATCGACTCGTAATTCTCGTTGACGTAACGAAGGGAGAGCGCCTGCAGCGCGAACGTCATGTCCATGATCTCCGCAGGGTGACCGTCCCCGGCCGCCAGGTTCACGAGACGCCCTTCGGCGAGCACGTAAATCTTGCGGCCGTCCTTCAGGCGATATTCCTCGATGTTGCGGCGCACGGTGCGCTTGGACACCGACATCGCCTCGAGCTCGACCAGGTTTACCTCGACGTCGAAGTGGCCCGCGTTGGACAGGATCGCTCCGTCCTTCATATGCGCGATATGCGCGCCTGTGATGACGTCTTTGTTGCCCGTGACGGTGACGAAAAACTCGCCGACCTTGGCCGCTTCCTCCATCGACAGCACCGTGAACCCGTCCATGTAAGCTTCGACCGCCTTGATCGCGTCCACTTCGGTGACGACGACGTTCGCGCCGAGTCCCTTCGCGCGGAGCGCCACGCCTTTGCCGCACCAGCCGTAACCGTTGACGACGACGGTCTTGCCCGCGACGACCAGATTGGTCGTACGGTTGATGCCGTCCCATACCGATTGACCGGTGCCGTAGCGGTTGTCGAACAAGTATTTGCAGAAGGCGTCGTTAACGGCCACCATCGGGAATTGCAGGGAGCCGTCTTTTTCCATCGCCTTCAGGCGCAGGATGCCAGTCGTCGTCTCTTCGGCGCCGCCGCGGATGCCAGGCAGCAGATCGCGGCGCGTCGTGTGCAGCATCGTGACCAGGTCCCCGCCGTCGTCGATAATGAGATCCGGCTTCGTCTCGAGCGTCCGCTCGAGCAGGCTGTGATACTCTTCGGAAGACGGGTTGTACTTGGCGAACACGGCGATGCCGTCTTCGGCCAGCGCGGCGCACACGTCGTCCTGCGTGGAGAGCGGATTGCTGCCGGTGATCGCCACCTCGGCGCCGCCAGCCTGGACGACCTTCGCCAGATAAGCGGTCTTCGCTTCGAGGTGGAGCGAAATGGCGACCTTCAGCCCTTTAAACGGAAGATCCTTGGCGAATTGCTCGCGAATCCGGTTCAGCACCGGCATATGGGCTTCGACCCAATCGATCTTGAGCTTGCCTTCCGGGGCGAGCGACGGATCGCGGATAATGCTGGACAACGTCGTTTTCATGAACAACAAACCTCCTGATGTCGGCCGCCGGGCTCGGCCTGCTTTTGGGCCATCAAGCGATGGCCGCCCGTGACGTCGAACGGAATGCAACGGAGAGCGGAGAGCCAGCCCATGCCGTAGCGGTTAATAAAATGGACGATGCCGTACACGCGTTCTTGCGGCTGCTCGAGCGGACGCAGCGAATGCAGCATCCGGTCCCACTGGCGCAGCGAAGATTCGTGCCGCCCCGCCAGCGCGCCGGTCGTGCGCTGCTCGAGGTAAGCGATCTGCTCGAGAATGAGCTCCAGGTTGCTCTCGCCCAGCTTGACGAGTCCCTTGTCCACCTGGGACACCGTCTCGAGCACCGGCGCGTACAGCTCGCCGAACCGCGATTTGACGTCGGCGAACCGGCCGCCGATGTCCCAAGTATCCTGCGCGGCGAGCCAGTCCCGCTTCAGACGCTCGCCGTCCGCGGCGATTTGCGCCGCAGTGACGCCGTACTTGGTCAGCAGCTTCTCTACCTGCGGCTCCAAATAAGTAAAAGACTGCCGCGGCACGATGACGGGCATCTCCAGCCCGAACGCCGCGAAGGCCGGTCCGAGCGACGCCCAATAGGCGATCTCGGAAGGACCGAGCACGGTGGCGAGCACGGGGAGCAAGTAGTCCTGCATGAGCGGTCGCGAGAGCGCGTTGTTGCTCAGCTGCTCGGGACGCTCGGCGGCCATCCGCAGCAGCTCGTTCCTGTCGTATGCGAGTCCGCCCTTGCGGTCCTCAAAGCGGTCGCCTTGCCTGAAGAGCAGCATGCGGCCCTGCTCGGCGTGCACGAACAGGTTGGCGCCGTCCGGCGCGGACTCCGCCTGGATCGGGTAACCGAGCCGCTTGACGGCCTCCTCGCCCGCGGCGAGCGCGTCGCTCAGGCGCTCGCTGCCCGCGACGAGTTCTCCGAACAGGCCGCCTTCGAGCCGGCGGATCGCGGGATCGTCCGCGTCCATCAGGACCAGGCCGTCGTCCGCGAACCACTCGGAGAGCAGGCGGGCGAACGCCAGCGTCAGCGTAGGCGCGTCGCTGGCATGCATCCTGATTTGACGCAGCAGATTCGGTTTAAATTCGGTATCAGGGAGCGTCAGCGCCAACTCGGTCAGCGCGACCTCCCAATCGACCGCGGAGAGCGGCGTTCTGCTCACGGCATGGCGGGGCCCTTCCGGCCGGCCCAGCTTGACCTTGCGCGGTTCGCCCTCGCCCGGGGAAACGTATAAATGATTGGCTTCTTCGAAATCATGGTCCTCGCCGGCGATCCAGAATACAGGCACGACCGTCCTGCTCAGCCTTCGCGACGCGTGCTTCGCGGCCTGAATGACGGTCAGCGCCTTGTAGGCGATCAGGAGCGGACCGCCGAACAGCCCCGCTTGCTGGCCGCCGACGACGGCGAGCGCGCCTTCGCCCGCGAGCGCTTCGATGTGCCGCAGGGCGAGCGGGCCCGGGCTCAGCCGGCGCTGGTAATCCAGCAGCGCCTCGCCGAGCCGCCTTCTGTCGACGCGGCCGCCCGCGCCTTGATCGAGCCGCGCGGCCCGCTTGCTCCAAGCTTCTATATCCTTGCAGTGGGCGCTTCCGAAGAGCGCCGCGACCTGGTCGTCGCCGCGCCTATACGCTTCGGAGAGAGACTGCGCCGTCCCGTCATTAAAGGGAGTCGTATTCATCCCGGACATCCTCCCGTCCGAATGGTGTCATTCTCGATTGTACATGAAGCGGCCGGATATCGTCAAAGAAAGAAGGAGGAATCCCTATGCCCTTGCATTGGCGCTTTCTGAACGCGGCCGGATGGCTCGGCGTCGTCGCGGTCAACGCGGCCGCCGCAACCGGCGGTCTTTTCGGCAGATCGTCGGGTGAAATATCGGACAAGGTGCCGACGCTCGTCACCCCCGCCGGCTATGCCTTTTCGATCTGGAGCGTCATTTATTTGCTTGCGCTCGGCTACGTCGTCGCCGCCTTTTTGCCAAGCCGCCGCCACGACGAGACGATGAGGGCGACGTCGCCATGGTTTTTCGCGAGCTGCCTGTTCAACGTCTGCTGGCTCTTCGTATGGCACTCGGAGCGCTATACGGCGTCCGCGTTCGTCATATGCGGCCTGCTGCTGACATTGATCGGCTTGTATATCTCGTCCCGCCCCGCCGCACGCGTGAAAGGCGACCGGGCCGGTTTCTTTTTGATCGCGCTGCCCTTTTCGATTTATCTGGGCTGGGTAACGGTGGCGACGATCGTCAATATCTCGGTCGCGCTCCGGGCCGGCGGCTGGGACGGCTGGGGCGTGCCGGACCGGACGTGGGCCGTGGCCCTGTTCGTCGTCGCGGCCGCGCTGTCCGCCGTCGCCGCGTTTAAAGACAGAGATCCTTGGTTCCCCTTGACGGTCGCCTGGGCGCTTATCGCGATCGGCGTGAAGCAGCAATCGGCCTCGCAGCTGGTCGCCGTCGCCGCCTGGACGGCCGCCGGCATCGCGATCGCGGCCGCCCTGCTCAAGTTTCGCGGCATCGCGGGCCTGAAAACCCGGAGAATGTGACGTCGCCGCGCGAATGCGGCTTCACGATGGCAGACCCGCCCCTCGCTTCGGCGAGGCGGCGGGTCTTTCGTCTGCGCGGTTATTCCCACTCCCCGCCGGCGAGGAACCGCACGATCTCAATCAGCATGAGCAGCACGTACAATACCGCCAGTCCGAAAAAAGACAGCCGCCAAATCGCTCGGAAAAGCTTGAGGCCGTCCACCTTGCCGCGCAGCCGGTATTGCGCGTTGCCGATCAATCCCGCGCCAAGCAGCATGAATAGAAGAATCATATAAAAACCCATATGTATGCCGAACGCCCGATTGAGCAGCACGCTCACGATGCCGACGAGAAAAATCGTCGTCATGTCCATCGCGAGCCCCATCGCGCGCTTCTTGTCGCCCGTCTGCATATTCGAGATGCCGTAGACGGCGGCGAACGGAATGACGGAGCCGATGGCCAATACGGCGTAAGCGGATACTAGCGCATTCCACAAGCGCGTTCACTCACCCTTCTTTGTCGTCGCCCCGCATCGCGGACACTAGCGCGACGAGCGACTCGTTATAAGGAGCGTTCGCCCCATGCCGCGCGGCGAGCCTCACGACGGCGCCGTTGATCGCTCCGATCTCCGTGGGCCGGTTCGCCAGCACGTCCTGCAGCATCGACGAACGATTGGCTGCCGTTCGCGCGCACAGCTCGAGCAGCTCGTCCCACAAGCGTGCGTCCCTCGGCAGCCCGCAGGCTTCCAGCACGGTCAACGTCTCGTCGAACAGCGATCGCATAAGCGCCGTTCGCTCCGGCGTTCGGACCAACGCCCCGTTCGGTACCCGAAGCAGCGCGGTCAGCGGATTGACGACTGCATTGCTCAGCAGTTTCCGCAGCATTCTCTCCGCCATATCATTCGACAGCGTCGCGGAAAATCCTGCCTGTTTCAGCATCGTCGCCACCGTCGCCGCCTCGCTCTCCTCGCCTGCCGCAAAAGCTGTGCCGCTTCGCTCGAACAAAGGCGCGCGGCCGAGCCGAATCTCGCCTATGCCGGTATGGCGCACGGTCGTCGCGTCGATCCGAAGCGACGCCTCCGTCGTCACGGCCGCATATAGGCGCCTGCCGGGCAAGCGAGCCGCCAGCAGGTCGGTATGGCCGATGCCGTTGCAAAAAGCCGTTATCGATGCGCCAGGGGGCATAGCCGCGTCCAGGCGATCCAGAAAATCCGGCGTCAGCGCCGTCTGCTTGACGGCGAGCAGCGTATCGCCCGCCGGCACGGCCGCGGCATCGTCCAGCGCCGCGGCGTCCACCTGGGCGCGCACGTCCGCCGATCCCGGCGCGGACAGCACCGTTACGCCGCCCGACGCCAGCGCTTCCGCCTGCGCGCGCGTTCTCGTCCTCACGCAAACGCGGATGCCCGACGCCGCCAGCCTGCCCGCGAGCAGCAATCCGATCGCCCCGCCGCCGATGATCTGCATGTTCGCCACGTGAATCCTCCTTTGCTTGAGCATTCGCTGCATCTGTCCCGTCCTACTTGTCCAAGAAATACCATACCGCGTCTCGCCCGCCCGCACAACGGCGGCTTTGCGGCGCCGAACGCGAAAATGCCGTCCCTCGCCGCGCGCGGCGGGGGACGGCATTGAATAGCGAAGCGCCGGAAGACTACTCGATACGCTCCAGATTGCCGTTGGCATCCATCTTGAATCTCGCTTTTTCTTCTTCCGACTCCTCGGACAAGATCGCAAGCCTTCGCGCCCGGTCCATGATCCGGATCAACGCTTTATAATCGTCGTTGACGACTTGGTAGTCCGTCTGCGCCGCATTGGCCTGCTTCGACAGACGATCGTTGATCTCCCGGAGCGCTTGCAGCTGTTCGTCCTTTTCTCTCAATTCCTTTTCCAGCTGCTTTACCTGTTTGCCGAGATCCTGGACGGAGCCCTTCCATTGCTTCAAGTAACGGATGACAGCCTCCAAGCTGAGCGCGTCGGAGCTGATCAGCTCGCCCTTGCCGGCACCTTCTTCCTCCGCGGCGGCCGAAGGCCGTTCATCGGACGTCAGCGCGATGGCGCCTTGCTTTTTGAGATAATTGCGCTTTTGCCGCTGCTGCTTCGAAATGCTGATCGCATCGTCGTAGCGCTTACGAACGCAGCTGTTCCAACGGAATCCGCAGGCCGCGGCCGTCCTCGCGATCCGCTGCCCGACCTCCTCGAACGCGGCGAGCTGCGTGCTCCCGTCCCGTATGTGGCGTAGCGTGATCTCCGCCAAAATCAGATCGTCATCCGCGCTCCATGCATCTTGTCTAATAGCCGCCATGCGGTCTATTCCCTCCTCGATCGCTCGCATTACTTGCTTTCTTTTTTTATCTGTATGCCCGTGATAGAAATCATAGAATCTATCGGATACCTCTAGGTATATCCATTTTTGCACGTCGTATACCTTCCGCCCGCGCTCTCCGAAAACTTACGGACGGCCAAGCGAATAGCGGCGCGCCGGGAAGGCATACTAGGCTTGGACGAAAAGTTTGCCATTTCGTCACGAATCACCGTTTACACTGCCCCCGAACCGTGGGTATAATATGCTGTAGAAAAATGGTTAGAGAAACGCTGAAGGGGGATTACCATGGCACGCATGTTCCGGATGCTCGGTTTCTGGACGCTCGCGATCGCGCTCATGTCGTTTGCAGGCGATATGTATGAAATGGCGCTTCTGTTCTTTATTCAGACGGCCGCCTTCTTCTTGCTCGGTTACTTGAAGTTCACGGAGCGCACATACGTCTTCATGTTCTGGGGCTATATGATCATCGCGTTCCTCGGCTTTACCTATTGGTCCGTATTCGAGATGGGCTTGCCGGCTTAATCCAAGGCGCGCCTAAAGGCCGGAGCTAACCGCTCCGGCCTTTTTATTTTCGTCAACGGATGCCTGCGCGTTAGCAGGCTTCTTCCCCGTGCGCCCCCTCTCTCTCGAGGGGGTTCTTTTCGTCTATAATGAAGTAGGAACGCATAAGCTTGACTACTGCCGCACCTGTCTGCCAGAGGGAAAGGAGGGCCCGATGCGGAGATTAGCGCTGTTTGCCGTCGCCGTCGTTTTTCTCATGCTGCTGTTTCCCGGAAAAATCGTGCCGACGCCGCCTCCCGTCTATGCGGAGCCGCTCTCCGAGACGACCCGGCAGCTGCTCGAGAAAGGTCTCAGCGTCGTGGAGATCGACAGGGAGATCGAGCGGATCTCCGGGCTTCGGGAGGAAACCGAAAAGAGCATCGCGCAAAACGAAACGAAGCTCGCGGAGCGTCAGCTCGCCATCGCGGCGCAGCGCGAAAAAGCAGGGCGCGTGCTGCGAGCCTACTATATGGGTCAAAAGGAAGCGATGCTGGGCGTCCTCGTCAACTTCAAATCGCTCGCCGGGCTGCTCAGAAGCTGGGACTTGATGGACACGATATTCGAAGCCGACCGGCGCACGCTGGCCGATTTCAACCGAGAATACGAAGAAATCCGGGAGGGCCAAGACAAGCTGAAGAAGGACAAGGAAGAGCTGTCCCGCGTGGCGGCCGACCTCGAGAGACAACGCGACCGGGTCGCGGCGCTGCAGGCCGAGATTCAGAATGCCATCGACGGAAGCGAGGATCCCGCGCTGGCGCGCAAGCAACTGGAGGAAATGCAATCCTACTGGCAAACCGCGGGGCTGTACGAAGTGCGACGCCACTTCAGCGCGCTGGCCAAAGCGATGAACAAGCTGCCGGACTGGATCCAGGACCACCCGGAAGCGCTGAAAACGAAAGGCTTGTCGACGACGCTAACTTTGACCGATACGCAATTGAACGAATTTCTTCGCGCGCAAAGCGAGCTCCTCAAGGACTTCACCATTGCGTTCAAGCCGAATCTCCTGTCCCTGCAAGGAAAAAGCGGCTCGATGGAGGTCGCCGTCACAGGCAGCTATACGGTCGAGAACGAACCTAAAAACGCCATTATGTTTCATATGGACACGCTTGTATTTAACGGACTGACGCTGCCCGACACGACCCGCGACGATTTGGTGCGCGACTTCGACCTCGGCTTCTATCCGCAGCAGGTGATGGCTTATTTGAAAGCCGACAGCGTGACCCTCGAGGACGGCAAGCTAATCGTGAAGCTGAAGATCGGCAAGTAACCCGCTCCACCTCGCGGGCCAGTCCGCCAGAGAGAGCCTCTCCTGGCGCCAATCCGTCCAGAAGAGACCGATCTTGTTCATCAGCGACGGCCAGTCGGGGCCGACCTCGGGCGCCCAGTTCGGAAACTGCTGCGCGCCCCTGCCCGTCAGATTCGGCATCGTGCGGCGATCGGCATACGCCGTCCGGTATACGGGCAAATACCCCGCCGCGTCATAGTTGTCGAGCTGGAGCTGCGTCTCGGTCATCGCCGCGATCCAGGTTTTGGCCGCGCTCTCGCCGGGCGTACGCGCGCCGATGACGAACGATGCTCCGCCTTCGAACGCATAAGCCTTGTCCCAGCCGCTGCGGTCGATGGACAGTCCGGCGGCGGCTTCGGAGCCAAGGCTCGCGATGCCTGCCTCGGCGACCGATAGCCGCGTGACGGCTGCCGCGTATTGCCCCGTGGCCATCGCTTGCCAGAACGCGGCGCCGCCATCCGGCGCCCGCAAGCTGACGGAGCCTCGAAGCGTGTCGAGCGCCGCCGCCGCCGGCCCCGTTCCCCATTGGCCATGCGAATCGCCCAGCAGCAGATCGGGCCGAAGTCCGGTCGCCGCGCCCAGCCAAGTGAGGAGCGCCGCCGAATCGCGCTCGTCGATCGCGAGCCAGGGCCGGCTCCCCTCGCTCGCCATCTCCGCGCCGAACGACGCCCAATCATCGGTCCCGAGCGGCAGCGTCAAGGCGCTGCCGTCTGGACGCGAGGCCGCGGCCAGTCGCGCGCGATTCCACACGACGACGTAAGGGTCCATATGATGCGGCACGCCCCACATGTAGCCGTTCCATTTGAGCGGGGCGGCGATCGCTTCGAATTGCTCGGACATCGCGTCGCCTTCGAACGCGGAATCCGCCGGCATCAGTACGCCGGAGACGGCCAAACGCTTCACCCATAAACTCGGGACAAGCGCGACATCGGCGCCATCCGCCTCCTCGTGCCAGTCATCGAGCAAATCCGTCACGCCCTCCGGGTCGACTCGCTCCAGATGGACGCGAATGTCCGGATGGCTGCGCTCGAAATCTTCCGACTGCTTCTCGAGCAGTCGGAACGTATCCTCGTCCTGCATGATCTTGACGGTCAGGTCCGCATGCTGCTCGGCGAATACGGGCTCCTCCAAGGTCGCCTCTTGACCCTCCGGCGCCGCGTCCGGCGCGAGGTCGGGCTCCGGCGCGGAAGCCCAGGGCGATGTGAGCAGTACCGCAAGCATGAGCAGCATGAGCACGACGACATACTTCCGGCGCGTCACGGTCCAACACCTTCCTCCGCCCGCTGCCGCGGGCGCGATTCGTTTTTTTACCATGATAGCAGGATTGGGACGGCTTGTCGCCTCTATCGTGCAAACGCTTTAACTTCGATGCAGGCCAAATAGCACGATTATGCATGGCGCCTGCATAAAGCGGGCCGGACGCTCTCGCGCGCCCGGCCCTGCTTGCGATGCCGATTTCCTTGCCTACAGCTTCTCCGCGGCCAGTTGGGCAAGCTTGGAGCGCTCTCCCTTTTCAAGCGTCACATGACCGCTGATCCCCTCCGCCTTGAAGCTCTCGACCAAATACGTGAGACCGTTGCTTTGCGCGTCCAGGTAAGGATGGTCGATTTGCTCCGGGTCTCCGAGCAGCACGATCTTGCTGTGCTCGCCGACGCGGGAGACGATCGTTTTCACCTCGTGCTTGCTCAGGTTCTGGGCTTCGTCGATGATGATCAGCTGCCCCGGTATCGAACGACCGCGAATGTACGTCAGCGCCTCGACCTGGATGCTGCCTAGCCCCATCAAAATTTTATCCAAGTCCCCCGATTTTTTCGTATCGAACAAAAACTCCAGATTGTCGTAGATCGGCTGCATCCAAGGCCGCAGCTTCTCTTCCTTCTCTCCCGGCAAATAGCCGATATCCTTCCCCATCGGCACCACCGGACGCGCGATGAGCAGCTTCTTGTACTTGTGCTCGTCCTCGACCTTCATGAGGCCCGCGGCCAGCGTAATCAGCGTCTTGCCGGTACCCGCCCTGCCCGTCAGCGTGACGAGCGGTATATCGTCGTTCAGCAGAAGCTCGAGCGCCATGCGCTGCTGCGCGTTGCGGGCCGTAATGCCCCATACGGGCTCGTTGGACAGATGCAGCGGCTCGAGCCTCGCCCCGTCCTGGCTCACCTTCAGGAGGGCCGACTTCGACGTGCCGAGCTCGTCGCGAAGAATGACGAATTCGTTCGGGTGGAGCTTTTGCTTGAGTCCCAGCTGATTGATGCTTAGGAAACGGTACGTATAAAATTCATCGATCTGCGCCGGGTGAACGTGCAGCGTGACCTGGCCCGTGTAATGATCGGTGCCTTCGGCGATCCGGTCGGACAGATAGTCCTCGGCCGTAACGCCCAGCACGTCCGCCTTGACGCGAACCAGCACGTCCTTGCTCACGAGGATGACAGGACGCCCGGACTCCGGCTGCTCCTGTTCCTCCAGATGATAGTTCAGCGCGACCGCCAGGATGCGGTTGTCGTTGGTCATCTCCCCGAATAGCTCCTGCACCCGTACGAAGCGGCGATGATTCATTTCCACCTTCAGCACGCCGCCGTTTTCAAGAGCAACCCCGTTGTGCAAATGCCCGATCTCCCGCATGCGGTCGAGCTCCCTGGACACGAACCGGGCGTTCCGCCCGATCTCGTCGGCCAGCCTCTTCTTGGAGTCGATCTCCTCGAGCACGACCGAAGGAATGACGACCTCGTTCGCGCCGAAGGCAAACAAAGCGAGCGGATCATGGAGCAGCACGTTCGTATCGAGCACGTAAATTTTTTTCACGGCGGTTCCTCCCGGTTGAGACGGATTGTGACGTATTTACATACCGGCGCATGGGACAGGGAATCATAATGCCAGGTGGAGCTTGCTTGAAGCCTTTTTTGAAGACTTCGGACATCCCCCCTTAAAAGAATTGATACCCACGAGGATGGTGATCCCCACATGTACGTTCGCAAGCCGGCCAAAGCCGGATTGATCTTGCTGCTGGCTTCGGCCCTGCTCTCAGCCGCCGGATGCGGCAATCGGACCGCCGCTCCCGCCCAGCCCGACCAGAACCGCCTGCAGGCGCGCAGCGCGCCTGGAGACGATGTCTCCGCCCGCGACGGCACCGTCGCGGTCCGGCCGAACGCCAAGGCCGTAGCAAGCCACCTCGAGCAGCTGGCCGAAGGCGTCCGAGGCGTTCGCCACGCCAACTGCGTCATCTTCGGCAAGTATGCCGTCGTAGGCATCGACGTCGACCCGAAGATGGAGCGTTCGAGAGTCGGGACGACGAAGTATGCCGTCGCCGAGGCGTTCCGCAAAGATCCTTACGGCATCGATGCGCTCGTGACCGCGGACATGGATATGGCCGAGCGGATTCGCGAGATTCGGGCCGACGCGAAGCGCGGCCGGCCGATCGCGGGCTTCGCCGAGGAAATGGCGGACATTATCGGCCGTCTCGTACCCCAAGTACCGCGCAGCATCGTGCCACCGGCCTTGCCGGACGGCAACGGACCGGCAGCCAAATCGCACGCGAATACGTCCGCAAATACGCAAAGAACCCAGTGAAGTCACTGGGTTCTTGTACATATCGCATATAAACGCCGCACGACGGCGCGCAGGCAGCGAAGACAGAAGGCGCGAAGGCGATCCTGAGCCGCAAGAAAAGCCCGGGACAAGCCTGCCGCTCCGCAAAGACGGCATCTGAACGCATTCGCCGAATCCGGTCGTTCTACAGCCTCTGCCTGCCATCCGCAACACTCCCTGGGCACCGTGGTTTAGAGTCATGGGCACTTTGCATTGGGGTACGCTTGATCTCAGTATAGCATACGCCCCCCGAGGAGGCCAAGCGATGCCAACCTAGCTCGCTTGTCTCGGACGCACCGCTATTTCGTTTCGGCGTCCGTCGCGGCCGGCGTCGCGGCCCGGCCTTCGGGCGACAGCTCTTCGGCAAGCGCGGCTTTGGCCTCCGCCACCGAAGCTTTGTCCAGGTAGACATAAGGGCTTTTCCAGACGCCGGTGAGCGGGATGAAACGGATGTCCTCGCGCTTGATATCATAGTATGTTTTCAAGATGTTCGTGATCTGCGCTTTTGGAATGTCCGTTACGAGATTTTTGCCGGCAACGTCGATGACGCCGCCCAGCTTGGTCAAGCCGCCGAACGACTTCATCTTGTCGACGATGGCGCCGAGCACCTGGCTCTGACGCTCGTTGCGCTCGAAGTCGCTCGACGCCGCGGTGCCGCGGTTGGACTTGCGATAGCGTACGAAGCCGAGCGCGTCTTCCCCTTTCAGCGTCTGCTCGCCCGCCTGCAGATCGATGTTGGTCCCGTCCGCATTGTCGACATAACGCATATCCTTGTCGACGTTTACCTTGACGCCGCCGAGCTTGTCGACGATGTCGACGAAGCCTTGGAACTTCAGCACGGACGCGTACTTGATGTCGACGTCGAAAAATTTGCCGAGCATTTGCTTCATCTCGTCGCGGGCATAGGCGTCTGCCGCATCGCCCTTGGCATCGCTTTTTTTATGAAATCTAGCATAAAAAGCATTGATCTTCTGCGTCGAATAACCGTCAAGCTGCAGGTCCGAATCCCGCGGAATCGTCACGACCGTCGCGGTGTTCGACTTCGGATTGAAGGCGGCCACCATGACGACGTCCGTGTTCATGCCGCCGATCTTGGGACGATAGTCCATGCCGAGGAGCATAAGCGCCAGCGGCTTGTTCTGCGCTTTCTCCGCGGCCGGAACCGTCTGCGTGGACGCGCCCGCGGATGCGTCGTCCAGCGCGCCGCTAACCTGTCTCCATAAGGAATATGCATAAGCGCCAAGGCCTAGAATGACAAGCAGGATCAACGTAAAAAGAACGCGAGGCCATTTCTTCTTTTTCTTTTTCGGAGGATTCGCCCTGACAGTTGCGTTCGCGGCGCCCGTACTTCGGCGCGGCGGCAGCGGCGTGTTGGAACTCATCGCTTCACCTCTTCCGTGAATTAAAAAGGCGAATCCCGGAGAGCGCGGGGCTCTCCCGGGGTTCGCCGGAGCAACATTCGATTCTAAGTTTCCGTCCGCTTGACGGCCGCTTCGGCGCCGCCTCGCTTGGCCCGCCATTTGTCGTACATCTGGCGGCCGCGAAGCATCAGCATCATGATGACGGCGACCGACATGCATTGAATGATCGGCAGCTTGTCGAGCTGGAGCAGGAGTAGCACGAGGCATCCGATCGCCATGATGATATGCACGATGATCTCCTTCAGAATGGGCAGTCGGCCCATCCGGAAGACGGCGTTGAAGATATAGACCGTAAAGGCCAAGATCAACACGTAAGCAACATAGGGACCATAGGGACTTTCATGAAACCAGGCCTGCATGCACGCTCCTCCTTTCCACTCTCGGACGTCCGATTAAACGCCGGACTCGGCCATCTTGCGCTGCTTTTCCGAACGCTCTCGCTCGCTCTTGTTCAGCAGCTTCTTGCGCAGTCTGATCGACTTCGGCGTAATCTCGCACAGCTCGTCGTCGTTCAGGTACTCGAGCGCTTCTTCCATCGACATCAGGCGAGGCGACTTGAGCTTGACCGTCTCTTCCTTGTTGGCCGTACGGATGTTGTTGAGCGCCTTCTCTTTGCAAATGTTGACGATGATGTCGTTGTCGCGGGTATGCTCGCCGACGATCATGCCTTCATAGATCTCCGTGCCCGGCTCGACGAACATGATGCCGCGGTCTTCGACGCCCATCATGCCGTAGACGGTAGAAGAACCCGTCTCGCTGGCGACGAGCACGCCTTGGTGACGGCCGCCGACCTGGCCGCCCACGACCGGGCCGTAGCTGTCGAATGCGTGGTTCATGACGCCGTAGCCGCGCGTCAGCGTCAGGAAGTTCGTGCGGTAGCCGATGAGGCCGCGCGCAGGGATGAGAAATTCGAGACGGACTTGGCCGTTGCCGTTATTGATCATGTTCACCATATCCGCCTTGCGCGTGCCGAGGCTCTCCATGACGTTGCCCATGCTCTCCTCGGGCACGTCGATCATCAGGCGCTCGATCGGCTCGCTCTTGACGCCGTCGATCTCGCGAAGGATGACCTCCGGCTTGGACACTTGAAGCTCATAGCCTTCGCGGCGCATATTCTCGATGAGGATGCCGAGATGCAGCTCGCCGCGGCCGCTGACGACGAAGGCATCGGGGCTGTCGGTCTCGTCGACGCGCAGCGCCACGTCCGTCTCCAGCTCCTTGAACAGTCGCTCGCGCAGCTTGCGCGAGGTGACGTGCTTGCCTTCGCGGCCCGCGAACGGGCTGTTGTTGACGAGGAAGCGCATCTGCAGCGTCGGCTCGTCGATCTTGAGCACCGGCAGCGCCTCAGGATTCGCCGGGTCCGCGATCGTCTCGCCGATGTTGACGTCCTTGATGCCGGCGATGGCGATGATGTCGCCTGCTGCCGCTTCTTCCATCTCGACGCGCTTCAGGCCTTGGAAGCCGAACAGCTTTTCGATGCGGGCTTGACGGATCTTGCCTTCGCGGTCGAGGACGGCGACCGGCTGGCCTTGACGGATCTTCCCGCGATTGACGCGGCCGATCGGAATGCGGCCCAGGTACTCGTTGTAATCGAGCAGCGTGACGAGGAACTGCAGCGGCTCGTCCGGATTTTCGGTCGGATGCGGAATCTTCTCGATGATCGTCTCGTACAGCGGCTCCATCGTCGTGCCGAGCGTATCCGCGTCAAGGCTCGCGATGCCGTTCAGGCCGGACGCATAGACGACCGGGAATTCGAGCTGCTCGTCGTTCGCCTCGAGCTCGATGAACAGCTCGAGCACTTCGTCGATGACTTCGGCCGGACGCGCCGCCGGACGGTCGATCTTGTTGACGACGACGATGGGCGTCAGACCCGCTTCAAGCGCCTTGCGAAGAACGAACTTGGTTTGCGGCATGCAGCCTTCGAACGCGTCGACGACCAGCAGGACGCCGTCGACCATCTTCATGATCCGTTCGACTTCGCCGCCGAAGTCGGCGTGTCCGGGGGTGTCGACGATATTGATCAGATGATCCTTATAGTGGACGGCGGTGTTCTTCGCCAGAATCGTGATGCCGCGCTCCCGCTCGAGATCGTTGGAGTCCATCGCTCTTTCTTGGACTTGCTCGTTGTCCCGGAACGTGCCGGATTGACGCAGCAGCTGATCGACGAGCGTCGTCTTGCCGTGGTCAACGTGGGCGATGATCGCGATGTTGCGGATTTGGTCTCTTTGTTGCATGGTTCCACTCCTTGTAATTTTTATATCTGTATCCATTATGATCGACAAGCCCGATTCGACTGAATCGAACCCGCCGCCCCTAATTTACCGTGTCCAACACAAAACGCCGACGCGAGGCCGACGTTGTCTACATCCCTTCAATTATACGCTAAGCGAGCCCGATTGCCAACCCTCAGTTGTCGAACTTCATCAGGTTCGGATTATCGGCGGCGTCTGCGCGGCTTGCGCCGGCTCAGGACAAGCCAGACGCCGAATCCGATCAAGGCCGCAGCGAGCAGATAGATCCCCCACGTCCACAGCAGCATGATGGCGAACAGCAGGAGCGAGAGCGCTCCGATGCCCATCGCGGCGTTCCACACAGCGCGGTCCTTGCCGATGCCGAAAACGGCGTATTCGTACAAGCCGATCGCGATCGAGAGCAAAAAGAGCGGCCAAATATACCGCATCGAGCCCCAGCCGAACCAGTTGCCGACCATGAGCAGCAGCGACGATCCGGTCAGGATGCCGGCAGGCACGAGAATGACGGCAGGCACGATGCCGCCGAAATACAGCACGTGGAGCAAAATGCCGACGATTAAAATCAGGATCGGCCAAAACACGGCCCCGATAAATGAAAAGACGCCCAACTTGCCGAGCAAAATGATCAATCCCGCAGCCAAAATCCAGATTCCAACCGCGGCGGATTGCTTGTTCAACGCGTCTCCCCCACTTCGCTTGTCTATTGCGAACGAACGAAATTCGTTTCTTTTATCTAACAGTTTAATGGAAGTCGGGGTAAAAAACTAGTTCGACGCGTTTAAAAAAGATGAAAAGCCACAATGCTGTCACGAATGTACGCGGCTTCTCCGCTTCATCCAGAGCGCCGCCGTCAAGAGGGCCGCCACGGCCGCGAAAGGCAGCGCCCGCATTCCGTTCTCGCTTAAAAGAGAGATTAGCGGCACGAGTCCTTTGTCCTTCAGCGCCATCTCGCATGCGGCATAGGCGAGCAGCGCGCCGCCCGCATACAAAAGAAAAGAATATCGGTCCAGCAAATGCATAATGAACGAGCTGCCCCAAATAATGATAGGTATGCTCATCGCGATGCCGATCAGAAGCAGCGCCGTATCCTCGCCTGCGACGGCTGCCACGGCGAGCACGTTGTCCAAGCTCATGACGAAGTCGGCGACCACGATCGTCCATACGGCGCCCGCGAGCGTGGACGCGCCCGTGCCGGCGTTAACCTCTTCCTTGTGGTCCGTCAGCAGCTTGAAGGCGATGACGAACAGCAGGACGGCGCCGGCAGTCTGCAAATAAGGGATGTCCAGCAGCAAAGCGGCCAGCACGGTGAGCGCGCACCGCAGCAGCACGGCCGCGGCCGCCCCCCACCATACCGCGCGTCGTCGCTGCGCGGGCGGCAGTCTCCGGCCGGCCATGGCGATGACGACGGCGTTGTCGCCGCTGAGCAGCAAATTGATAAGTACGATTTGCGAAAAAACGACCAATTGACCCCATATTTCCATGAAGCGCACCTCCTCCCCCAGTTATATGTACAGGCCGGTCTTAATATGAAAGGAGCCGGCGCCGCATTTTTTTGAATCCTTCTCGTCCGCCCGCCGTATAAACGATTATCAATTCAATGCTGGAGGGTCGGGAATGGATTTTTTGAACGCCGAATTTTTTACCGCCTTGATTACGATCGTCTTGATCGACTTGATGCTCGCGGGCGACAACGCGATCGTCATCGGCCTGGCCGCTCGAAACCTGCCGAAGGCGAGCCAGAAAAAAGCGATTCTATGGGGAACGGCCGGCGCCGTCATCATTCGGGTGATCGC
Organism: Cohnella sp. OV330; assembly: GCF_900112065.1. Classification (GTDB taxonomy): domain Bacteria; phylum Bacillota; class Bacilli; order Paenibacillales; family Paenibacillaceae; genus Cohnella. The sequence continues at coordinate 254,802 of NZ_FOKE01000006.1, read as the reverse complement.
GACGCTGCTGATCGTATATTTGCTTAAAATCCCGTTTTTGCTTGCCGTCGGCGGCGTCGTGCTCATCTGGATCGCCTACAAGCTGCTCGTCCAGGAAGAGTCGCACGAGCATGTCGAAGCCGGGAGCAATTTATGGACCGCGATCCGAACGATCGTTATCGCGGATGCCGCGATGGGCCTCGACAACGTGATCGCAGTCGCCGGAGCCGCTTCGGGCGGCAGCTCCTCCGACCACAGCACGCTGCTTGTCATCCTGGGATTGCTCATCAGCATCCCGATCGTGGTCTGGGGCAGCACGATTTTCGTCAATTTGATCAAGCGGTTCCCCTGGATCATCTATATCGGCTCCGCCATACTGGCGTACACAGCGGCCAAAATGATCACCCACGAAAAGAAATTCGAAGAACTGTTCGACAACGATGCGACGAATTGGACATTCATCATCGTGATCGTCATCGCGGTAATGGCGCTCGGCATCTGGAGCAACGCCGCCAAAAACCGTAAAAACGAAGCCCGCAAGCTGAATTCCCCGAATACGCCTTAACTTTCGCCGCTCTCTAAAAGAGCCGAGACCTCGACGGGTCCCGGCTCTTTTTCGCATTCAAAAAAAAGCCTATCCGGTCGTCAGCCGACCCGGACAGGCTATTGTTCTCCCTCGCTTAGAACCAACGATCTTCGGCGGCAGCGGAAGGTCGCTTTTCCTCCCGCCCCTGCGGCGTCATGACGACCGTCTCCGTACCTGCCACAGCCTCGGCAACCAGACGTTCAAGCTGCTCGCCCAGCGCATGCTCGATGCCCTCGACGACGCGCAGGTTCGGATTCGTGGCCGGCGATTTGGGCACGAACAACGTGCAGCAATCCTCGTAAGGCAAAATGGACGTCTCGTACGTGCCGATCCGCTCGGAGATGCGAATGATCTCCAGCTTGTCCATCATGACGAGCGGCCGGAGCAGCGGCAGCTCCGCGGCGCGCCCGATGACGTTCATGCTGCCGAGGGTCTGGCTGGCGACCTGGCCGAGACTATCTCCCGTGACGAGCGCGAGCGCCCCGGACCGCTCCGCGAGGCGCTCCGCAATCCGAAGCATCGAACGGCGCATCAACGTGATGATGAGATGGTCCTGCTTCTGCTGCGCCAGCATCGTCTGCAGCTCGGTGAACGGCACGAGGTGAAGCTTGATGCGGCCGCCGTAGTAGGCCAGCCGCTGGGCCAAGGCAATGACTTTATCGGTCGCCTGCTGGCTCGTGAACGGGTAACTGTGGAAGTGTACGGCTTCGATCTCCAGCCCTTTGCGCATCGCGGTCCAGCCGGCTACGGGGCTGTCGATGCCGCCGGACAGCAGCAGCATCGCTTTGCCGTTCATACCGAGCGGGAAACCGCCTGCGCCGGGTACGACCGTGCAGTAGACGAATACGCCCTGCTGCTGGATGTCCAGCCGCAGCTCGACGTCCGGCTCGCGCACGTCGACCTTAAGCGACGGCGTGTTGCGCAGCACATGGGCGCCGACCAGATGGTTCATCTCCATCGAATCATGGGGAAAAGTCTTCCAGGCGCGTTTCACGCTCATTTTGAAGGTCGAAGGCACCGGCCGGTGCGCTTCCATGACGGCCAGCGCGGCTTTGCGGATGTCCTCTAGATCGTGCTTCGCCCTCAGTACCGGGCTGATCGTCCAGATCCCGAACACGTCGGTCAACCTGGAGAGGACGCGAGCGCCGTCCGCACCGTTCAGCTTAATATAAACGCGGCCGAACGAGCTCTCGTACGACAGCTCCGGGTAGTCCGTCAACGCCTGCTTGATCTTGCCCAGCATGAGCGTTTCGAACTTGCCGCGGTTGCGTCCTTTGAGCGTAAGCTCGCCCAGCCTAACGAGCAAATAGTCAAAATTCATCGTTTAGTCCCTTTCCAGCGGCTTCAGCTTGGCTACGGTCATCCGCAGCCGCTCGGCCAGCGTGTCGATATCTTCGGATGCATGCTCGTCGCCGAAGCTGATCCGGATGCTCCCGGCTCCCCTCGCTTCGCCCAGCCCCATCGCCATCAGGACGCGGCTCGGCTTCAAACTCTTGGACGAGCAGGCCGATTGCGTAGACACGAGCACGCCGTGCTCCTCGAGCATATGAAGCAACACCTCTGGCCGCATGCCGGGATAGGACAGGTTGACGATCTGCGGGGAGGCGAGCCGTTCTTCCTCGGGGCTGTTCAGCACATACTCGGGAATTTCCTTCACACGGTCTAGCAGCCTCCGCCTTAAGTCGTACATCCGCGTGCGCCGCTCCGGCATCGATTCGAGCGCGAGTCGAAGCGCCTGCGCCATGCCTACGATGCCGGGCAGATTGTGCGTGCCGCTGCGCGCGTCGCTCTCCTGTCCGCCGCCCGCGAGCAGCGGACGGAGCTTCAGCCCGTCGCGCACGAGCAAATAACCGGCGCCTCTCGGACCTCTGAACTTGTGGGCCGAAGCGCTGTACAGGTCCACGCGGGAACGCGCCCAGTCGAACGGCACCTTGCCTACCGCCTGCACGCCGTCCACATGGAACCGGATCCTCGGATGGTCCCGGAGCAGCTCGCCGATCTCTTCGATCGGCTGCAGCGCGCCCGTCTCGTTGTTCACGTGCATGACGCTCACGAGCGCCGTGTCTTCGGCGATCGCGGCAGCGACGTCCGCGGCGCCGATTCGGCCATGCGCGTCCGGCATCAGGTAGGTGACGCGCACGCCTTCGCTCTCGAGCTGCTTGGCCGTGGCGTGCACGGAGGAATGCTCGATCGCGGTCGTGATCAGGTGCTTGCCCTTGCGGCCAGTCTGCCCCAGTATGCCCTTCATCGCCAGATTGTTGCTCTCCGTGCCGCCGGACGTGAAGACCACTTCGCCCGGCGCCGCGCCTAGGAGCGCGGCGATAGCGGTTCTGGCTCGCTCGACCAGCTTGCCCGCGTCGGTGCCGGCCCGGTGAAGCGCCGAAGGATTGGCATAATGCTCGGCCATCAGCTCGGCGACCGTACGGATCACGGATTCGTAGGGCGGCGTGGAAGCGCTATGATCGAAGTAGTAGGTTTTCAATGGTCGGAGTTCCCTTCTTTGCCGCAAACAAAGAAAAAGACCAGAGGCGGCACGAAGCCGCCTTGATCCCTTCTCGCGTCAGCGTTCATTAATCTAGCGAACCGTGATTAAGGCAGCGTCCATCCGCTGCGCGCCGCCAATACTTTGCCGATATAGGCCTGCGTCTCCGAGGGAAGCTCGGACAGGCGAGCCGCCACGTCGTCGTCGGAGCGAAGCCCGATGCGATCGACGCGGCCCGGTCCGGCATTGTAAGCGGCAAGCGCGGTCATCTCGCTGCCGTCGTACTTGCGCAGCAAATAAGACAAATACCGGCTCCCGCCGTCGATATTTTGAGCGGGATCGAACGAATCCGACACGCCGAGACCAGCGGCGGTGCCATCCATCAGCTGCATGAGCCCTTTGGCGCCGGCCGACGAGCCCGCGTTCGGATTAAACGAGGACTCCGTCTGAATGACGCCCTTGATCAGGGCGGGATCGATCCCGTAGCGCTCGGCCGCGGCTTGGATCAAGCCGTCGTAAGCCGACGTTGACGCGCTCGCGTCGGCCGCGAGCTCGCCCGTGCCGCCAAGTTCGAGGCTGCCGAGCGGGCTCGTCCCGTACGAACCTGCGTTCAGGGACAAAAGCCCGAGGCTCGCCGTCGAACCGGAAGTACCGGTTGACATACCGTTCAGCGCCGACAAGCCGTCCAGCGCGCCGGAATCGGCGTAACCGTAGCTGTCCGTGCTGCCCATATACTGAGAGAGCAACTGGGTGAACAAATTGTTGTCGCCGGCACCCGACGTCACGGCGTCGGCGCTGCCTGCGAACGGATCTATTCCTGAGGTAAGCTGCGCCAGCAAAAGCTGCTTCAACATCCGCGGGTCGACAGAACTGCCCGTGATGCCGTTAATATATGTCATCGACGAATCCGCCCTTTTATTCGACATTTTACCTTTTCCATTGTACAACACTTCGCGGCCGACGACCAGCATATCGCGGCGAATATCCCCGGCAAGCGCAATCGCCGCCCGTCCCGGGAAACCCGGTGCGGGCGGCGATCGGCAAAACGAATGATCAAGAATTCGGCTTGAAGGTCAGGCAGCAGGTGCTCCTCGAGCTGGCCGCCTTGTCATGGTGCTCGGCGAACGATTCGTCCCCGAACTCCTCATTCCAGTCGGCCTTGGCGTGCGCGTCGATCTCGATGGCGATTTCTTCGGCGCCGCACCGGTTGCCCTTGTCCCAGAACGCGCAATTGCTGACGCTGCAGGCTACGCCTCTAGGCATAACGGAATCACCTCCGCCGCTTAGTCTGGCCACTTCGGGTCAGCGCATGCGGGCGGCAATCAGGGATGTGCAGGCTTGCTTGGCCTTATTTGGACTGCAGGCGGCATTGAATGAGATATTCGCTCTCGTAATAAGCAAGGTCTTCCCGAAGCTCCTCGTAGACGCGCGACACGCCCAGCACGAGATCGCGGGCCGCCCGAACGGGCTTGGCGCGGAAGCGAATCGCGTCCTGCCCGGTGTATGCGTACCGGCCGTCTTCGGAATATCCTTCGTTTTTCGGATAGAAAAAGGCATTGACGCAATAATGGTAAACCTCGTAAAGGGAACGTTCGGCGGCCTTCTCGTCAAAGTTCGGCCTGCGGAGCAGCGCGCCCAGCTTCTCGTACGACACTTCGGAAAATACGAGCAGGTGGCGGAGATCGGACAGCAGTCCGGCATAAAACGATTCGGCGTTATCTTCGGCAACCAACTGCGGAAGCGCGTGTCCGTTCAGGAAGGTCTCAAGTGGATCGATGGCCGCTTTGAGTTTGTCGCGGCTGGACTCGGCTAACGCCTTCACGTTGGCGGATGGCATAAATTGCTTTCCCCTTTCCATATATGCACATGCATGGGGCGCCTCACAGAGTTCCCGAGAGACGCAATGCCTTTATCGTACCATAAATCGACCTCGAACGGTACTGCGCCGCGCGCAATTCCTCCGTATAATTTTTCCCCCTTATCAAAGCCTACAAAGGCGATAAGCCGAGACCTTCGCGTTCACCCCTACATGCAAAAGGAGTCGATCCGCCCATGCGCCGCAGATATGCGATCGTCGGATTATTATTTACTGTTGCCGTGGCCATCTTCGCCGTGCCGATCATCGTGCCGGCGCCCGGCGCGCGGGACGTCTCTCCTCCGGCCCGGCAGGAGAGCCGGTACTCGGCGGCGGCCAAGGAAGAGCATGCCGAAAAGCTCGACACGATCAAGCGGGATATGGAGACGACCGGCATGCTGTGCCGGATCGAATGCAGCAGCGATATGCGCAAGCTGGCGGCCGCGGCTTCAAAATCCGGATCAGCCACCCTGTCAGAGGCACGGAAAAAAGCGTTCATGAAGGACATGCTGGCTGCCAATCCGCACTTTGAAGCGATGGCGTGGACGTCCGCACCATCCGGTTCTTCGGGTTCGTCCGAGGCCGCAGTCGGCGCGAAAATGGAGCGATACGACCCCACGGTTCGGCAGGCCTGGCAAGAAGGGATGTCCGCGGTCCGTCAGGGACGCAGCTTTGAATCCGCCGCCCTCCCGATCCACGGCGACAGCGGCTACGTGCTCGCGGTTCCGGCCGGCGGCGGCGGCCTCGTCGCCCTGATTCACGCGGACGCCATCGACGAAGTCGGAAAACATCAACGCCGAAACTTGCGGCTCGTGCCGTATCCCGACAACAGCCGCTTCAGAACGCAAGCGACGGAGCCGGGCAGGCTGAAGGACAAGCAGGTTACGTCGGGCGACGCGAACGGCAACGCCAGCCATTACGCCGTCGACGAAGTCGTCGTCAAGTTGAGGCGCCAGCTCACGCCGCGGGAGCTTCTGCAGCTGCGCAAAACGTTGAACCTGACTGTCGCACGCGAGCACCGCCGGCAGACGTACGTTTTCCGATCGAAGACGCTCCGGACCGCCCAGTTGATCGACTACTTCAAGAAAAACTGGAACCCCGTCTTCGCGGAGCCGCATTACCTGTATTTGACCAACGACGGCAAGCCAGCGGGCCGCCCGGCGCCGCTTGGCGCGGGAAGCCCGCTCCAGACCGACGTCGTGCCCAACGACACGCTGTACGGGCAATACCAGTGGAACCTGCCGGAGATCGCGACGGAGCGCGGCTGGAACGTCACCCGAGGCAAGCAGGACATCGTCGTCGCCGTCGTCGATACCGGCGTCCAGCTGGATCATCCGGATCTGAAGGGCCGCCTCGTGGCGGGCACCAACATCGTGGATCCTTCGGCGCCGCCGGAGGACGATGTCGGACACGGCACCCACGTCGCGGGCATTATCGCCGCCGAGGTGAACAACAACGAAGGCGTCGCGGGCATGACCTGGTACACGAAAGTGATGCCGGTCAAGGCGCTGGACAACTCCGGCGCCGGCACGACCTACTCCGTCGCCGAAGGCATCATCTGGGCGGCCGACCATGGCGCGCAGGTCATCAATCTGAGCCTCGGCAACTATGCGGAGGCCCAGTTCCTTCACGACGCGATCAAATACGCGCACGATAAGGGCGTAATTGTCGTTGCCGCCAGCGGCAACGACAACACGGATCGGCCCGGCTATCCGGCCGCCTATCCGGAGGTCGTCGCGGTGGGCGCGACCGGCTCCGACGAGCTGCGGGCGCCGTATTCGAATTACGGCGACTATATCGACGTAGCCGCGCCGGGCACCTCTATCGCCAGCACGTATCCCGGTAGCCGGTACGCGGCGCTATCCGGCACGTCGATGGCTGCGCCGCACGTGTCGGCGCTCGCTTCGCTCATGCTGGCGGCAGACGGCAGCTTGACGAACGACCGGATCGCCGAGCTGCTCGGCAAGACCGCCAGAGACCTCGGCGCAGCCGGCAAAGACACGGAATTCGGCTACGGCCAGATCGACGTGCGCGGGGCCGTGGAGGCGGCCGCGGGCAAAAGCGCCGCTCCGGCCGCTAATAAGCAGGCTGCCGTTGCCGACACGCAAAACGCAGGCCAGGCCGACATCGTTCAGCAACGGCTCCTGGTAAGATTGCAAAACTTGTTGTCCAACCTGCTGGGCCGCTGACGTCGCTTCCCTCGTTTGCCGTCCTTCCGGCCGAAAGCATGATGCGCTTCTCTCGCGAACGATCGGCTTAAAAACCGTTCTGCCGCGGAGCTCGGGACATTGCGCTCCCGCTCTCCGCGCGGAACGGCTTTTATTTTGCCGCCTCGAAAACTACGATTTGTCGTTTGACTCTCGGACTTCTATAATAGAGAGAAGCGCGGTTTGGAAAGATCGCCGAAATTACGATGAATATTCATCCGGAACGAAGGGGTCGAGCTCATTGGACAAGGCACAGCGAAAGAAAGAAGAACGGTTGAAAAAAGAAGAGTTGGCGCGCAAGAGGCGCAAGCAATCGCGGATCTGGGTTTGGACGACGGTCGTGGCCGCCGTGGCGATCATCGCGCTTGCCATCGTATTCCGGCCCGAGCCCGAGGACTTGAATTTCGATTACGATACGCTGCCGACGATCGGCCAGACCGACGCGCCCGTCAAGCTCGTCGAATTCGGCGATTTCAAGTGTACGACATGCAAATATTTTAACGACGAGATCTATCCGAAGTTAAAGGCGGACTTTATCGATACAGGCAAAATATCGCTCAGCTTCATGAACTTCACGATCATCAGCCCGCAGACGGACTCGAGAACCGCCGCGCTCGCCGCGCAAGCCGTCTATCATCAGAGCAACGACGAGTTTTGGAACTTCTATCATGCCGTCTACGAAAATCAAGGCGCCGAGAGCGCGACTTGGGCGACCTCGGACTTCCTCGTCAAACTGGCGCAGGACAAGTCGCTGAAGCTCGACTTCGACAAGCTGAAAAAAGACATCGACGGCGCTACATACCAGTCCGAAGTGGACAAACACAATAAGATCGCGCGCGACAACAGCTTCACCGGCACGCCGACCCTTGTTCTGAACGGCAAAAAGCTGTCCGACGACCAGGCGCTGAGCTACGACAATCTGAAAGCCGAGATCGAGAAGGCGCTCAAGGCGTCGCCGGAAGCGCCGGCCGCCTCGACCGCTTCCGCCTCGGCCTCCTAAGGAGGACGCTTAAGCGATGCGTTCGTTTATCCGGGCTAACTTCCTCTACTTGGCATGGGTCGTCTCGCTCGTCGCGACCGGCGGCAGCCTTTTCATGAGCGAGGTGCTGAACTACGCGCCCTGCAAGCTGTGCTGGCTGCAGCGGATCTTCATGTACCCGCTCGTGCTGCTGCTCGGCCGCGCCGCCATTCGCGGCGACCGGCGCATCGTCGGCTACGTCGCGCCGTTAATCGCGATCGGCGGGTTCATCTCGCTCTATCATTACGGCGAGCAAAAGGTGCCGGGCATGGCCAGCATTCTCCCCTGCACGGTCGGCGTTCCGTGCAACGAAGATTACTTGGATTGGTTCGGCGTCATCACCATTCCGCTTATGGCGCTCACGGCCTTTATCCTGATCGGTCTGCTGCTCTGGTACGGGAGCAGGAAGCAAGGCCGCGACGGCTGGGCCGAAGCCGAATCCGACGACTCGGAATTCGAGGATCGTTAAGCGGCGAACGCCGCAAAGCAAAAAAAGGTTGGCCGGCAGCTGCCGGTCAACCTTTTTTCGATGCGCGATCGTCACGCCCAATTGCCGTTCCTGAAGATAGGCACGACCGTTCCGTCTTCCAAGTAGCCGTCGATATCCATCTCGGCGGACCCGATCATGAAGTCGACGTGCGCGACGCTCGTATTGACGCCGCTCGCCGCCAGCTCTTCCGGCGTCATCGTCTTGCCGCCCTCGACGTTGAACGCGTAGCCGCTGCCGATGGCGAAGTGATTGGACGCATTCTCGTCGAACAGCGTGTTGTAGAACAGGATGTTCGACTCCGAGATCGGCGAGCGATGCGGGACGAGCGCCATCTCCCCGAGATAATGCGAGCCTTCGTCGGTCTCGACGAGCTGCTGCAGGATCGCTTCGCCCTCCTCGGCCTCGGCCTTGACGATCCGTCCGAGCGCGAACGTCAGCTTGAAGCGGTCGATGATATTGCCCGCATAGCTGAGCGGCTTCGTGCTGCTCACGTAGCCGTTCACCCCGTCGCGCCGGGGTGCCGTAAACACTTCTTCGGTCGGCATGTTCGCCATGAAGTTGACGCCGCCAGGCGTCACGCTTGAGGCGCCGACCCACAGATGGCGATCCGGCAGCTCGACCGTCAGGTCCGTGCCGGCGGCTTTGTAGTGCAGCTTGCGCAGACGCAAGCCGTTCAGCCAATCGACCTTGCCGTGCAGGACGCGGTCATGCTCGCGCCAAGCTTCGACCGGGTCGTCCGCGTGCAGGCGGACCGCGTCGAAGATCGCCAGCCACAGCTTGCTGAGCGCGATTTCCGGCGCATCGCCCGGGAACACTTTTTGCGCCCAATCGTTCGATGCCGCCGCCGCGACCGTCCACGCGACCTTGTCGGATTGGATCGCCCTGCGAAATTCGGCGAGTCCCGCGCCGGCCGCTTTTTGATAGTCGCCGATCCGCTGCGGATCGACGCCCTTCAGAACGTCCGGGCCCGACGAGACGAACGAGATGAAGCAGGCGCCCTTTTCCACGAAGCTGCCGCGTTTCAACGTCTCCCATGCGGGGAATGACCGGAATACTTCGGGGTCCGCATGATCGTATTTGAGGCGGGACACCGCGTCGTCGCTCCAATCCACGTGCACGTTGGAAGCGCCCGCTTCATAGGCCGCCGCGGCGACGAGGCGCGTCAGCGGCGCCGTCTCGATCTGGCTGACGATGAACACTTCCTGGCCTTGTTGGACGTTCGCGCCGACTTTGACGATAAGTTCCGCGTACCGGGCCAGCTGCTGCTCGAATGGTTCCATAGGATCATCCTCCGTATCGTTCGAAATGGGTAGGCTGCGTGAACGTCAGTTCGCCCAATTACCGCCGCGGAATACCGGTACCTTCGTGCCGTCCGCCCGAATGCCGTCGATCTCCATGTCGGCCCTTCCGACCATGAAGTCGACGTGAACGACGCTTGCGTTGACGCCGGCCTCTCGCAGCTCCTCGGGCGACATCGTTTTGCCGCCTTCAAGCGTGAACGGGAAGCCGAGTCCGATCGCCAGGTGGTTGGACGCGTTCTCGTCGAACAACGTATTGTAAAATAAAAGATTGGCGTTCGAGATCGGCGACCGATGCGGCACGAGCGCGACTTCGCCCAAGTAATGCGAGCCGTCGTCCGTCTCGACGATCTGCTTCAGAATCTCCTCGCCTTCCTCGGCTTCTACGCCGACGATTCGCCCGTTCTCGAACGTCAGCTTAAAGCGGTCGATGAGCGTGCCGCTGTAGCTAAGCGGCTTCGAGCTGCTCACATACCCGCTGGCGCCGTCGCGGTGAGGAACCGTGAACACTTCCTCCGTAGGCATGTTTTTCATAAAACCGATGCCGTCCGGCTTCGTCCCGCCGGCCGTCATCCACAGATGGCCCTTCGGCAGCCCGATCGTAAGGTCCGTACCCGGCGCGCTGTAGTGCAGCTTGTCGAACCGCTGCTCGTTCAGCCAAGCGGCTCTGGCCTGCAGATTCGCATCATGCGCGCGCCAATTTTCTACCGGATCGTCCGCATGGAGACGGACCGCATCGAAGATCGCCTGCCATAGCTTGCGGACGGACACCTCGGCGGATTCGCCGGGGAATACCTTCGCCGCCCATGCCTTGGTGGCGCTGGCCGCGATCGTCCAGGCAATCTTGTCCGACGCCGTTGCCTGCCGATAGACGGCGAGCGCCTCGCCGGCCGCCTTTTGATAACTGCCGATCTTTTTAGGATCGACGCCGCTCAGCAGATCGGGGTTGGACGAGTTGAGGAAAATAAAGCAGCCGCCTCGCTCGACGACTTCGTTGCGGCGCAGCTTCTCCCACTCGGGAAACTGGGTGAATACTTCAGGCGCGGCATGATCGTACTTCAGACGGGTGAGCGCATCGTCCGCCCAGTCCACGATCACGTTGCCGGCCCCGGCCTTGTAGGCATGCTCCGCGACCAGACGGGCCAGCGGCGCCCCCTCGATCTGGCTGGAGACGTACACGTCCTGGCCTTGCTGCACGTTGGCGCCGATCTTTACGATCAGTTCGGCGTACTTGGACAAATCATGTTCGAACTCCGACATGTCTCACGCTCCGTTTTCAGAATGCATTCGGTTTTCTATATTGTACCGAATTCGAGGATCGATCACAAACTGAACTGTCCGGTCATTTTAATGGGATTAAACGAAAGACGACCTCTTTCGGACAAGCAAAAACCCCGGGAAAACCGGGGTTTTTATCGCAAACATGTCGCGAACATATAGGAAGCGCAGCTCTTATTAAGCGTTTAACGCTTTTTCGAGCGCAGCCAGGTTCTGATTCATCAAGCCGATATAATCGAGTCCCTGCTTCTTGTCATCCTTCGTGAGCCCCTCGATCGGATTCAGCACGTCGGTCTTCGCGCCCGTCTCGCTCGCGATCGTCTCGGCGACCTTCGGGTCGACGAGTTCTTCGAAAAAGATCGTCGAGATGCCGAGCGACTTGATCTCCTTCACGACGGAGGCCATCTGCGCAGGCGTCGGCTCCTGATCCGGGGACAGGCCGGAGATCGGCAGCTGCGTCAGCCCGTACTCGCGCGCCAAATAGCCGAATGCGGCATGCTGCGTCACGAACGTCTTGTTCTTCGCTTGGCCAAGCGCCGTGCGGTAGTCCGCATCAAGCTGCTGCAGCTTCGCGATATAGGCCTTGGCATTCGCTTCGTAGTCGGCGGCGTGTGCCGAATCGGCCTTTGACAGGCCGTCTCTGATGCGTTCGACTTCCCGCTGCGCAAGCACGGGACTCAGCCATACGTGCGGGTCCATGCCGGCCTGCTCGCGGGTGTCCGACGCCTGTTCGCCGCCGCCCGTCTCGAGCTCGAGCCCGGAAGAAGCTTCGACGTCGACGCGATCCCCGTTGCCCGCGCTAGAGATCGCCTGCTCGGCCCAGCCCTCTACGATGCCGTTGTACACGAAAACGTCGGCTTTGGACAGCAGCGCCATATCCTTGGGCGTCGGCTCCCAATCGTGGGGCTCCACGCCGCCCGGCACCATCAACGTCACGTCGGCGAGGTCGCCGGCGACTTGCCTGGCGAATTCGTACATCGGATAAAAGCTGGCCGCCACATGAAGCTTGCCCGGCGAGTCCCCATTCGCGCCGGTACCCGCGGCGTTGTTCGTCCCGCCATGCCCGCACCCCGCGAGCAGCATCGATGCGGCCAGCGACGACAGCGCCGCTTTAGCCAGAATCTCCTTCACCCTCGCGACTCCCCCTTCTCCGCGACGCGCGCCGTGCTGCTGAATCGCGCCGCTTCGTACGGCGAATCCGGCGCAGCGCCGGTATGGCCGAGCCTGCTTTTGCGCTTCGCCGCGCGAAGCGCGCCCTTCTTGAGCCCGATGCCGACGAGCAGAATCGCGAGCAGGATGAGCGCGATCGTCGCGCCGGGCGGCGTGCTGAAGGCATACGAGGCAGCCAGTCCGGACCATACGCCGCCGAGGCCGAACGCCATCGAGAGACCGATCGCCATCGCGAAGCTCGAGGCGAGCCGGATGGCGAGCGCCGCAGGGAGCACGACGAGCGACGAGACGAGCAGGACGCCGACGATCGGCATCGCCGCGGCGACGATCATCCCCGTGACGACGCTGAACGCGAGCGACAGCCAGTTGACAGGCAGCCCGGACGTCTTGGCCGTATCTTCGTCGAACGTCATCTGATAGAGAGGACGGCGCATCAGGATGAAGAACAAGGCGGCCAGCACCGACACCGCGAGCATCAGGATAAGCTCGGTCCGGTTGACGGCCACGACAGAGCCGAACAAGTAAGACGAGAAGCTCTTGTTCACGCTCTGGTTCAGGTTCATGATGATGACGGCGCTGGACAGCCCGCCGACCATGATGATCGCGACGGAGATCTCGCTGTAGGTCTTGTACGATCGGCGGACATATTCGACGGCGACCGCGCCGACGATGGCGATGGCGAATCCCGTCAGGGTGGGATTCCAGTGGAGATAAGCGCCGGCCGCGATGCCCGCCAGCGAGACGTGCGAGAGCATGTCGGCCATCAGCGCCTGCCTGCGAAGCATCAGGTAGACGCCGAGCGCCGATGCGACGAGCGCTATGAGCGCGCCGGCGAGAAATGCCCTCTGCATGAAGTCGTAGTGCAGCATCTCCACTTGCCATCCTCCTTCCGTTCCAGCTCGATGATGCGATCCAAATATGGCGATACTTCGTCCAGGCCGTGCGTGACCATGACGACGGTGCGTCCGTACTGCTCCGTCTGCGTCTTCATGAGCTCGTAAAAACCGAACCGGCTCTCCCGGTCCATGCCCGTCGTCGGTTCGTCCAGCACGAGCAGGTCCGGCTCCATCGCCAGCGCCCGCGCGATGCAAATCCGCTGCTTCTGGCCGCCGGACAGCTCGCCGATCTTGCGGTGCCGCAGATGCCACATCCCCACCTGCTTGAGCGCCAACTCCGTCTGTTCATGATCCCGGGCGTCCATTTTCCTGAGCCACGAGCCCTTCGTATAGCGGCCGGAGCGCACGAACTCCAGAATGCTGCTCGGAAAGCCGCTGTTGAACGCCGCGATTTGCTGCGGGACGTAACCGATCGTCAGCTTGCCGCCGCCGGTGCCTCGGGACGCCAGGCTGATCTTGCCCTTCCAAGGGGCCAGCAGGCCCATCATGAGTCGGAGCAGCGTCGTCTTGGATGCGCCGTTCGGTCCGGTGACGGCGACGAATTCGCCTGCGCCAATCTCAAGATTCACGTCCTCCAGGCTCGGTACGTCGTCGTAACCGAACACGACCTGCTCCATCGCTACGAGCGCCATTTCGTTCTCCTCCTCGTCCTTTATCGTAAAAGTTACGCTTATATCGCATAACGAAAGCCCGCTTCGCAGCCGGCTTTAACATACTCGTATCCATTTATCCGTAACAATTACACTTAAACAATATAGCAGTATGCCGCATAAGCGTCAACACTATTCATGGCTTCGCGACTAACGGGCGATCGCCTTCGCGCCTTCTTGCTGGCATTCCTCGCACACGCCGTAAATCTCGAATCGGTGGCTGAGCACGCGATAGCTGCCGGGCAGCTCCAGATCTTCCTTCATCGGGCAGTAGTCGAACGACAGCGTCTTCTCGCAGTTCGTGCAGATGAGGTGGTGATGATGGTGCTTGGCGCAGTTCGCCCTGAACTTAAGCCCGCCGTCCATAAAATAAAATTGCTCCAGCACGCCCATATCGCTGAGCATCCGGAGATTGCGGTAAACGGTATTGAAGCTGACGCTCGGATACTTCACGGCTAACTGGTCGTAAACGTCCTTCGGAGACAAATAGCCTTCGGTATCGGCGAAAATGCGGGCAAGCGTCCGGCGCTGGTCGGTAATGCGCCATCCGGCCCTGCTCATCATCGACACCATCTCTTGGACCGTCGCGGCTTCGCCGTCCGAATCTTCGTCATGGCCGCATGCTTCGTTGTGTTCGTGCACGCTCATCTGTATCGACCTCCTATCCTTTATGTAAAAAGCAAGGACGGATTCATTAGCGCATAATCGGAAAGCGCGACGTAAGCCGGGTTCTGTACTTCCGGTGGTAAGACGGACCTGGTGGTCCTCCCACGGATGGAAGCGACAATCATCTATCTAGGCCGTACGTTGCCGCACGGCTCAAGCGACCAACCCGAACGCGCCCCGGGCAAGGGCCGCGGCTCAAGGCCGCTGCGTTCCTCTTCGGTCTTGCTCCGGATGGGGTTTACCAGGAGCAAAGTCGCCAGTGCTCCTCGTGGTCTCTTACACCACGGTTCCACCCTTGCCTGATCCGCGACGAATCGCGGCCATCGGCGGTCCATTTCTGTGGCACTATCCTTCGGCTCGCGCCGACTGGACGTTATCCAGCATCCTGCCCTACGGAGCCCGGACTTTCCTCTCGCGGCGCGAAGCCGCCAGCGATTGTCTGTCGAACTTTCCGATATGCACCGATAAGTATAACGAATATTGCGCTCCGGCACAATGGCAGCGGCGCCCACTGCCGGAAAGTAGGCTGCTACACGGGCTTGTGCGCCTTTTCTTGCGTCGTCGGTATCATGTAAAAATACATGATAAACGCTGGACATATGTGATTAACCGCATGCTATCGCGCAAATTTGCATGATACAGCCGCGCAAATAGCCATTTTCGCATAAACTAGACGTTTCATCATGCACTTTTGCAGGATAGCCTCATTCTGAAAGCGCCTCGCTCCGCGATCCTGCGCTTTTGCAGGATGAGGGGCGCCTCGGCCGCCAGCTATTTCAGCCTGAACGGATCGGTATGCACCTCGGACGCGAACACTTCCGTCGCGTAGCCCTTCTCCGCGAGCCGCTCGCGCAGCCACTGCGCGGTCTTGGGTCGCATGATCTTTTCCGCATAATGTCCCGGGTCGACGATCGCGAGCCCGCCCGCTTCGGCATCCTGCGCCGAATGGAAGTCGATGTCGCCCGTGACGAGCACGTCTGCGCCCATGAACATCGCCCGCTTGATGTAGCTGCGGCCCGAGCCGCCGAGCACGGCGACTTTGCGCACCGGCCGCGCGCCGTCCCCGACGACGCGGACGAACGGCATGCCGAGCCGTTCCTTGACATGGTCGGCGAAGTCGTCCAGCGGCATGGCCGCCGGCAGCTTGCCGACACGGCCAAGACCGAACGAACGGCCCTTCAGGTCGACGCCGTACAGATCGTAGGCGACCTCCTCGTACGGATGCGCCTTCAGCATCGCCTGCACGACCGCCTTGCGCGCGCTCTCGGGGACGATGATCTCGATTCGCGTCTCCTCGGCGCTCGCCAGCTTCCCCTTCTCGCCGATGAACGGGTCGCTCCCCTCGCGCGGCATAAAGGTGCCGATGCCGTCGACGTTAAAGCTGCAATGGCTGTAATTGCCGATCCAGCCGCCGCCTGCCCGGAACATCGCGTCCCGTACGGCCTCGCCGTGCGTACGCGGCACGAATACGGCCAGCTTGTACAGCTTGTCCGTGTGGACTTCCTCCAGCACGTCCCGGCCTTCGAGGCCGAGCGCTTCCGCCATCCAATCGTTGAGACCGCCCTCGGCGGTATCCAGGTTCGTATGCGACACGTAGACCGCGATATCCCGCTTGATCAGCTCCGCGGCTAGCGCGCCGGCCGGCGTATCCGTCTGCAGATGGGCGAGCGGCCGATAGATGATCGGATGATGGGCGACGATGAGCTCCGCCCCCAATCCGACGGCTTCCTTCACGACGTCCGGATTGACGTCGAGCGTCACCAGCACGCGCTTAATCTCCTTGCGCAGCGAACCGACCTGCAGGCCGATCTTGTCCCCTTCGACCGCGAAGTGCTTCGGCGCGAGCCGTTCCATCAATTGGGCGATCGTCTCTCCCCTTGCAAGCATGCCAATACCTCCTCGATCTCGGCCGTCGTGCGCGTCCAGGCTTCCAGCTTGGCGCGCGTTTCCGGGGCGTCCGATTGCTTCATTCCCTGCGCGATGCGCTCGCGCTTCGACAGTTCGCCGCGCCACTTGGCCATGAACGCTTCGTCCGGCGAACGGAGCAGCAACGGGCCCATCTCGTATAACAAATCCGTCGGAACCGCCTTGCCTTCGGCGCCGAGCAGGGCCGCATCGTACAGCGCCTTGTGCCTGGCTTCGGACTCCGCGGCGCTCGCCGCGCGCTCCGCCCGCAGCAGCGTATAAATCTCGCCGTCTTCTTCGACGAGGCGCTCCAGCTCAAGCACGTAGCGATTGTTTTCGAGCCAGCGCCGAACCTGATCCTCGGCTACGTGCGGCGAAAGGATGAGCGTCGTCACGCCCGACAGCGCCTCGCCCGCTTCCTCGAGCAGGCGCACCATCAGGCTGCCGCCCATGCCGGCGATGCAGACGGTGTCCACTTCATTCGGCGCGAGCACCGTCAGACCGTCGCCATGGCGGACGGTCACGACGTCCCCGACGCCCGCGGCACGTACCTGCCGCCTGGCCGCCTCGGCCGGTCCGGCGTTTACGTCGCCCGCGACCGCATACGCGATCGTGCCGGCCAAAGCCAAATGCACGGGGAGCAGCGCGTGGTCGGTGCCGATGTCCGCGAATCGCGCGCCTGGCCTCACGAGCCCAGCAAGCGCGGCGAGCCGCTTCGACAGCTTCGGCGCATCTATCGAAGGTTTGCCGTTCCTATCATTCATGTTCATGCAACCCATTCCATCCATTGTCTGCGCAGCCGGAACATGAGCGTGCCGACCAGCGCGATTTTAACCAGCAGCTCGACCTGGATCCAATCCCGGTCCACGCCGAACAGCGCGGAGTATACCTCGGGCATGAACCATAGAATAAGCGCCGTCGCGAACAGCACGGCGCCGGTCGCCTTGAACTTCACGTGCGCGAACCAGCTGAGCCAAGCGAACAGCAGCGCCGCAGGCACCCAGAACACCTGCACCTCGAGCCAGCTCGGATGCGGCACCTGCCGAGACAGCACGGCTGCGTAGAGCGCGATGACGCCCATCCATCCGAGCCAGTGCAGCACCGCGAAGCGCTCCGCGATGCCGCATACGATCCAGATGAGGGCGCTGGCGAGCAGCAGCACGAACAATCCCGGTCCGTCCGTCCAGCCCTGAACGTAAAGGATCGCCGTGCCCGCGGCGGGCAGCAGCAGCATCCCGGCGCTGAGCAGCGCCAGGCCGCGCGCCGGCAGACGCTCCCTATAGCGAGAGCCTAGACCGACGAGCGCGCCCGTGCCGATGACCGCGACCGCTATTTGCAATGCCAGCGGAAACGCGCTAAAATGAAGGACAACAAGGCAGATCAAGGAAAATATGCCAATGACATACAACCATTGTTTTCCGGAAGCCTGACCGATCTGACGCAGCTTTTCGCCCGCCGCGCTCTTGGGCCGAACCGTCAGATCGTCCAAATACAAATTCAGCAGGAAGTCGCAATACTGTTCGGGCAGCATTTTCGCCCGGCGCCAGGATTCGATCTCCCGCACGACCCATTTCCTCTTGTCCTCGTCCAATGGAGGCATGTCGACAGCTCCTCTCGCTACGTAGCACCCTGGATGCCAAGAGGACCTTGCAGCCCATGGATCGGCGCAAGGTCCTCTGCATGAACGCAGTCCGGCGTTCGGTTTTTATTCCAGGAAGTCCTTCAGACGCTTGCTGCGGCTCGGGTGACGAAGCTTGCGGAGCGCCTTCGCTTCGATCTGCCGGATCCGCTCGCGCGTGACGCCGAATACTTTGCCGACTTCCTCCAACGTACGCGTGCGGCCGTCATCGAGGCCGAACCGCAGCCTGAGCACGTTTTCCTCGCGTTCGGTCAGCGTGTCCAGCACGTCCTCCAGCTGTTCCTTCAGCAGCTCGTAAGCCGCCGCATCCGCCGGCGCCAACGCCTCCTGATCTTCGATGAAGTCGCCCAGATGCGAGTCGTCCTCTTCGCCGATCGGCGTCTCGAGCGACACCGGCTCCTGCGCGATCTTCATGATCTCGCGAACCTTATCCACGCTGAGCTCCATTTGCTCCGCGATCTCTTCGGGCGCCGGCTCGCGTCCGAGCTCCTGCAGCAGCTGACGCGATACGCGGATCAGCTTGTTGATCGTCTCCACCATATGGACGGGAATCCGGATCGTCCGCGCTTGGTCGGCAATCGCCCGCGTGATCGCTTGGCGAATCCACCAGGTGGCGTACGTACTGAATTTGTAGCCCTTCGTATGGTCGAACTTCTCGACGGCCTTCAGCAGGCCCATATTGCCCTCTTGGATGAGGTCGAGGAAAAGCATGCCTCGTCCGACGTACCGCTTCGCGATGCTGACGACGAGGCGCAGGTTCGCTTCGGCCAGACGCTTCTTCGCTTCCTCGCCGCCTTCGCCGCCGATCTCGATCTTCTTCGCAAGCTCGACCTCGTCGTCGGCGCCCAGCAGCGGCACGCGTCCGATCTCCTTCAAGTACATGCGAACCGGATCGTTGATCTTGATGCCGGGCGGGAGCGACAGATCGTCGTCGAAGTTGAACTCGTCGCGTTCGTCCTCGTCGCGTTCGCGATCCCGGCCGCCTCCGATCTCGTCGTGATCGTTGACGACCTCGATGCCGTGATCGGCCAGCTGCTCGAAGAAATCGTCGATTTGTTCGGCGTCCTGGTCGAACGGAGACAGCTTCTCCATGATGTCTTTATAGGTTAGTCCGCCCTTTTTCTTGCCTTGTTCGATGAGCAGCGACTTGACCTGCTCCAGCGAGCTCTCCGTCTCGAGTCCGGTGTGTTGATCGTTCGCCATTTCCGACTCCCTCCTCCCTGCAGCGGCGGCTTCAGCTTTCCTTCTGCCGTCTCTCCAGGGCGATAATCTCTGTCAATATTTGCGCGGCGCGCAATGGATCACCGGTACGCTCCGCTCGGTTCATTTCTTCGTACAAGCTCTGCAAATCGTCCTTTTTCGTCACCTGGCGTTCGACCGTTCGCATGCAATCGGCAAGTTCCCGCTCTCCGAATGGCACTTCGATCAGCGCGATGGCGCTGGTCGCGCGCTCCAGCCGGTCGTCCTGCAGCGTGGCGATGAATCTTCCTATGTCAGGCTGGTTGCCCTGCGCGTAATAGGCATATAGATAAGCAGCGATTGCCGCGTGATCCTCCACATGGAAGCGATCGCCCAACCGTCCCTGGACGATCCCCGCCGTCTCGCCGTCCTGCAGCATCCACGACAGGAGATACTGCTCGGCCTTGACATAGTCGACCGACACCTTGGGAAGCTTGGCCGAACTTCGGTTATCATTCCATTCATTATTCCACGATCCGTCCGGAATATCCCCAGCCGTTCCCAATTTCTCTTGCTGCCTGATCTTGAACACGTCCTGCTTTAAACTGTCCGTCGAAGCCCCGAATTCCTGCGCCAGCTCCTTGAGCGTCAACTCCCGCTCGGTAGCCGATTCGCGCCTGGCCACGAGCTTGATGGCGTCTTCGAGATACCGGAGCTTCCCGTCTTCTTCTAGCAGTATATGGGATTTCCTCAAATAGATGAGCTGAAATTTGAGGGCGGACACCGCGCCTTCGACGATCTCCCGCATATAAGCTTCGGAGCCGTATGCCGAGATGTATTCGTCCGGGTCCATCTTGCCGGGCAGCACGCCCACCCGCACTCTGAAGCCGGCGTTCTCCAGGAGCGGGATGCTCTTGCTCGCCGCGGCCATCCCCGCATCGTCCCCGTCGTAGCAGACGATCGCCTCGTCCGCGTAGCGCTTCAGCAAGGAAGCGTGCTCGCCGGTGAGTGCGGTCCCCATCGTCGCGACGCCGTTGTGCACGCCTGCCGACCAAGCTTTGATGACGTCCATGTAGCCTTCGAGCAGCACGACCTGCCTCGTCTTGCGAATCGTGCCCTTCGCCGCGTGGAACCGGTACAGCGTCCGGCTCTTGCTGAACAGCGGCGACTCGGGCGAATTCAGGTACTTCGGCTGGCCGTCCGACATCAGCCGCCCCGCGAAAGCGATAATCTTGCCGTCGCCGTCGTGAATCGGGAACATGACGCGGTCGCGGAAGCGGTCCACGAAGCCTTCGCCTTCGTGCCGCCTGGACAGAAGTCCGCCCCGGTCCATCTCCGCCAGGTCGAAGCCCTTCTTGTCCAACGCCTGCGTCAGCGTATCCCACCGGGCCGGCGCGTAGCCGAGCCCGAACTCCTCGATCAGCTTGTCCGTCATGCCGCGGTCCCGGAGATAGTTCATCGCACCGGTGCCGGCCGCGGTGTTGCGCAGCACGGCGTGATAGAACTTCGCCGTGTACGCATGCGCCTCCGTCATGACGGAGCGTTCCTTCTGGCGCTCGGACTGCTCTCCTTCCGGCGCCTGCCAGGAGATCGGAATGCCCGCTTCCTCGCACATGCTCCGGATCGCTTCGGGGAAAGTCTCGTTTTCGATTTCCATCACGAACTTGACGACATTCCCGCCCTTGCCGCAGCCGTAGCAATGGAAGATCTGCTTTTCCGGCGTCACCGTGAAGGAAGGCGTGCGCTCGGAATGGAAAGGGCAAAGCCCCTTCAAATACTTGCCGTTCCTGGACAACTGAACGTAACGACCGACGGTCTCCGCAATGTCGTACCGCCGAAGAACCTCGTCGATCGTCTCTTGTGGAATCATGCCGTTATACATATTAAGCCATCCGCCCTGCCGTTCGATTTCGGCACGTAATACAATTCGCTAAACGAACGAATTCTCCTGCAACCTCCGCAGCAGCAATGTCAGTTTTTGTTGAAAGCGGTCGCGGTCCTCGTCAGTGAACGGCTTCGGTCCTCGCGTCCGCATCCCGCCGCGCCGCTGCTTGGCCGAAAAATGCCGCTGCGCGAGCAGACCGTCGATATTCTCCTCGTCGATCGCCTTGCCGCGCGGCGTCAACACCGCCGCTCCGCGCGCCAGTCCTAACGCGGCCAGCCCATAGTCGCCGGTGACGAGAATGTCCGAGCCTTTAAGCGCATTGGCGATATACAGATCCGCCGACTGGTCGCTGGCGTCCACCGTCACGACGTCGACGCCTTCCTCGGCTTGGAGCACGTGCGCATGCGAAGATACGAGCAGGGCTCTCGTCCCCGCCGCCCTCACGCACGCGGCGATCTCCGGTTTTACCGGGCAGGCGTCCGCGTCGACCACGACCCGGACCGGATTTTGCAGCATTCGACACCCCGCTCATTGATGATGTTGTGAGTCCCTATTATATACGCTACCGGCGCGATAAATCCTTCCTGCGGCCCAAAATTTCAGGCCGGGTTCCCGTAAGAAAGCAACAACCAGCCGCCTTGGAGGCATGCCGGTTGTCCGCCGTTTTTTTGTCGAAATGCGACTATTTTTCCAGCTGCTCCATGATCAGGCTGGCCGTCTCTTCAACCGCCTTATTCGACACGTCGATGATGACGCAGCCGAGCTTCTTCATAATGCCGTGCGCGTATTCCAGCTCCTGCTGGATCCGCTCGGCCGTCGCGTACGAAGCCGTGTTCGGCAGTCCGAGCGCCTTGAGCCGTTCGACGCGGATCGCGTTCAGCGCGTCCGGCCGGATCGTCAGCCCGAAGATCTTGGTCTTCGGGACCAGGAACAGCTCCCGCGGCGGCGTGAGCTCCGGTACGAGCGGCACGTTCGCGACCTTGTACGTCCGGTGCGCGAGCACCATGGAGAGCGGCGTCTTCGACGTCCGGGAGACGCCGGTCAGCACGATGTCCGCCTTGCTGACGCCGGTCACGTCGCGCGCGTCGTCGTAACGAACCGCGAACTCGACCGCCTCGACCTTGCGGAAATACCCGGCGTCGAGCACATGATTCAAACCCGGCTCATGCCTGGATTGACAGCCGAAGCGCTGCTCCATCTGGTCGATGAGCGGGCCGAGCAGATCGATCGCCGAGATGCCCCGCCGCGCGGACTCCGTAGCCATATAAGCGCGGAGCGCATCGATGACGAGCGTATACAGCACGACGGCACGTTCGCTCTGCGCCGCCTCGAGCACGGCGTCGATCGCCGCCTCCCGCTGGATAAAGCCGGCCCGCCGGATTTGCACCTTGAGCGGGTGAAATTGGGCGGCGGCCGCCCGCACCGCGAGTTCTCCGGTATCGCCGGCCGAATCGGAGACGACGTAGACGGTTACGCTTGTTGCTTCCATGGTGCATCCCTCCGTTCGATTGGCCGCGGCGCGGCCAGGGTCAGCCCGCGAGCTTGGCAAAGTCGGCGAAGCCGCGCACGTCGTCCGCGATCAGCCCGAGCAGCGCCAGCCGGTTGCGGCGGATCGCCTCGTCCTCGGCCATGACCATGACCGCCTCGAAAAACGCGGCGATCGGCCCGCTGAGCGCCGACAGCGCCGACAGCGCCTCGGACAGCCTCGCCTCGGCCGTCGCGGTCAGAATCTTGCCGTGCGCGTTCATCCACGCTTCGTACAGCGCGCCTTCGGCCGGGTCGGCGAACAGCGACGCGTCCACCTGGCGCGAATCCCCGCCCTTGGCCGCGAGATTCGCGACGCGTCCGAACGCCTCGGCCGCGGGACGGAACGTCTCGCGGTCATCGCCGCCGGCGGCAGCTTGCAGCGCCTGCGCGCGCAGCACCGTGCGGCGGACGTCGTCGCAGCCCGCGCCGAGCACCGCATCGGTGACGTCATAACGGATCTGCTGCTCCGTCAATACGTTCTTTACCCGCAGCGCGAAAAATTCGCTCAAGTCCCGCGAGACTTCGAACGCTTCGCGCTTGCCGAGGCCGGCGGCGGCATAGACGTCGAGGGACAGCTTGAACAGGTCGGACAGCTTGAGCTCGAGCCCGTGCGCCAGCAGCGTCGACACGATGCCGGCGGCCTGGCGGCGTAGCGCGTACGGATCCTGGGAGCCCGTCGGAATGATGCCGATCAGGAAGCAGCCGACGATCGTGTCGAGCTTGTCGGCGAT
Organism: Cohnella sp. OV330; assembly: GCF_900112065.1. Taxonomy (GTDB): domain Bacteria; phylum Bacillota; class Bacilli; order Paenibacillales; family Paenibacillaceae; genus Cohnella. The sequence goes on along the minus strand of NZ_FOKE01000006.1, from coordinate 231,361 downwards.
GCCCACGATCGCGCCCACGAGCGAAGCCGGCGGATTGTCCGAAGCGTTGCGCGGCGAATAGTGTTCGTTGATCGCCGTGGCGACCGCAGGCGACTCGCCGAACTTAAGCGCGTAGTCTTCTCCCATGATGCCCTGCAGCTCGGGGAATTCGTAAACCATCTGCGTCACCAGGTCGAACTTGCAAATGTCCGCGGCGCGCGACGCGGCCGCGCGAACCTTCTCGTCCGCTCTCAGCAGCTCCGCGAGCTTGTCGGCGGTCACCCGGATGCGGCGCACCTTGTCGGCGACCGTGCCGAGCTCTTCGTGATAGACGATGCTCTCCAGCTTTTGCAGGAAGGCGTCGATTTTTCCCTTTTGGTCTTCGGCGTAGAAAAACTTCGCGTCCGACAACCGGGCGCGCAGCACCTTTTCGTTGCCCTTCGCGACGTTAGCCAGCGAAGCGGCGTCTCCGTTGCGCACGGTGACGAAGTGCGGCTGCAGCTTGCCCTGCGCGTCCAGCACCGGAAAGTAGCGCTGATGCTCGCGCATCGACGTGATCAGCACCTCCTGCGGGATGTCCAGGAAGGCCGGATCGAACGAGCCCGACAGCGCGGTCGGCGTCTCGACCAGGAAAAGCACCTCTTCGAGCAAGTCGTCCTTGATCGCGATCTCCCAGCCGCGGGATTCGGCGAGCTCGCGAAGCTGCGCCAGAATCGCCTCGCGGCGCGCTTCGACGTCGGCGATGACATGCTGGCCGCGCAGCTTCGACACGTACTCGGACGGGTCGGCGATCTCCGCGTCGGCGCCGAGGAAGCGATGGCCGCGAGTCGTGCGGCCGGTCTCGACGTCCGTGATCGCGAACGGCACGACCGCTTCGCCGTGCAGCGCGACGAGCCAGCGGATCGGACGCACGAAGCGAAGATCGTAGTCGCCCCATCGCATGTTCTTCGGGAAGGTCATCGACGTAACGATCGCGGGCAGCGCCTCAGGCAGCAGGCCGGCCGTCTCGACGCCGATGCTGGATTTGTTGGCGTAGACGTACTCAACGCCGCCGAGCTCCTTGAAGAACAGCGCCTCGGGCTCCACCGCATTGCTGCGGGCGAAGCCGAGCGCGGCCTTCGTCCATGCGCCGCTCTCGTCCAGCGCGATCTTGCGCGCCGGTCCTTTGACTTCCTCGCTGACGTCCTCCTGGCGGTCGGCCAAGCCTTTAACGATGACGGCCAGTCGGCGCGGCGTCGCGTAAGCGGTCACGCCTTCGTGCGCGAGACGGCTCGCTTCGAGCCATTTTTCGGTCTTGTCCTTGAGTTGCTCCATCGCGCCGCGCACGAACCGCGCGGGCACTTCCTCGAGGCCGATCTCGAGCAGCAGGTCCTTAGGCATTTTGGGGCGCCTCCTTCTTCAGCAGCGGGAATCCGAGACGCTCGCGCTCCTGCAGGAACGTCGCGGCGACCGAGCGCGCCAGATTGCGCACGCGGCCGATATAACCCGTACGCTCGGTGACGCTGATCGCGCCGCGGGCGTCGAGCAGGTTGAACGTATGGGAGCATTTGAGCACGTAGTCGTAAGCCGGGAACACGAGGTTTTCGTCCATCGCGCGCTTCGCCTCGGCCTCGTACGTCGAGAACAGATTGAACAGCATCGGAACGTCGGACACCTCGAACGTGTACTTGGAATGCTCGAACTCCGGATGCTTGAATACGTCGCCGTAAGAGACGCCGTTCACCCACTCGAGATCGAAAACGTTCTCCTTGTCCTGGATGTAGGAAGCAAGGCGCTCCATGCCGTACGTGATCTCGACGGCGACCGGATGGCAGTCGATGCCGCCTACTTGCTGGAAGTACGTGAACTGGGTAATCTCCATGCCGTCCAGCCACACTTCCCAGCCTAGGCCCCAGGCACCGAGCGTCGGCGATTCCCAGTTGTCCTCGACGAACCGGATGTCGTGCTTCAGCGGGTCGATGCCGAGCCGCTTCAGGCTCTCGAGGTACAGCTCCTGAATGTTGTCCGGCGAAGGCTTCATGATCACCTGGAATTGATGATGCTGGTACAGCCGGTTCGGATTTTCGCCGTAGCGTCCGTCCGCCGGACGGCGGGAAGGCTCTACGTACGCGACGTTCCACGGCTCCGGTCCGATCGTGCGAAGGAACGTCATCGGGTTCATCGTGCCCGCGCCCTTTTCGGTGTCGTACGGCTGAACGACGATGCAGTCCTGTTCCGCCCAGAATTGCTGCAGCGTCAATGTCATCTGCTGAAAATTCAAGTCCGCCACTCCTTCTTAAATTGGGATCGAATCCGCCTTTTCCGCGGCGCCGGAACGCGACAAAAAACTCCCGTCCCACGTCTGCCGCGCAGACATAGGGACGGGAGCTTGATCCCGCGGTTCCACCCTACTTGACGCCCGAAGATTTCGACGCGAGACCTTAGTCCGCCTTCCGCGACTCGCTCTCGCGCTCCTTCGTTTGCCCGCTCTTTGATATGGCCGTTCTCTCCGGAGCGCCCTTCGCCGATTCGTCGTGCCGGGCTCGCACCGCCCCCGGCTCGCTGCAGCTGCCGACAGGCAACCGGCTACTCTCTCCTTCAACGAGACGCATGCCATCGTTATGCAACATTCTAGCCGATGGACGCCGGTCGTGTCAAATGCCGGCGCTATTCCCGGATCGCGACCTTCACCGGCGAATACTCGGCGATGACCGTCTGGCCGTGTACCGACACGCTTCCCTCCGGCGACAGGTCCTTCTCCGTCATGATGCCGAGCGCGATCGTGAAGCGGTTCATCTTCACCGGCACTTCGCGCTCGCGCCTCACCTCGGCGCCGTTCAGGTAAAAGACGACCTCGTCCTCCGCGCGGTTGTATACGATCTTGTACGTATTGAATTCGCGCGCCTTGAAGTTCGTGTCTTCTTGGAATACGCAGAAAAACCGGGTCTTGTCCGACTTCGGCACTTCGACGCCCGGGAACGGCAGCACGGCGTAAACGGAGGCATACTTGTCGTTGCCCGCGAAAAAGTCGAGCGCGGCGCCCGTCGTGAAGTCGAGCAGGTTCAGCGATACATAGCCGTCGTACAGATCGCCGGGCGCCGTACCCGTGCTGCGGGCGCGAATGTCGAGCTCGAAGCTGACCTCGCCGTTTTCCGGCACGACGACCTCCTCGACGGAATAGTACATATGCTTCGCGTTGTCCAGTATCTGCACGCGGTCGTGGCTGCGGCTGAGCGGCGCCCGGACATAGAGGATGCCGTTGCGGACGATGACGACCGCATCGGGCTCGCGATATTCCCAGAACGTGCCGTCGGGCAGCGGAAAGCCGCCGATTTTCCACGTCTCTCCTTCGGATAAGATGCGATGAAAATCACCGAATACCAGCTGCTTTTCCATCGAAGCGGTCACTTCCCGTCATTTTATTGGATGAGGCCTTGGATAATCAGGCATACGATAAGGACGGAGCCGCAGCGGTTGGCGGCCCGCACGGAGGCGCCCATGAGCGGCAAATACGCCAGCGAGCTGTTCTGGTCTTGCAGCCGTCCGTAGGTCAGGTAAAGCGGAATCGCGGTGATCAGACCGACGAGCGCATAGACCGGCAGCGCGCCGGCGAGCACTGCCGCGACCAGCGACAGCGCCGCAAGGCCGAGCAGCAAGCGCGAAAATTGCAAAGCGCGGCGCTCGCCCCACACGACGACCAGCGTCCGCTTGCCCGCCGCCCGGTCCGCCTGCCAGTGAAGGAAATGGTGATTGAACAAAATCAGCGTCGTGAGCAAGCCGATCGGCAGCGCCAGCAGGATCGCCCTGTAATCGAACGTGGACGTCTGCACGTAGTAGGAGCCCAGCACCGGCAGCACGCCGAACGCGAGCAGGATCGCGATCTCACTATAGCCTTTGCCCCTGTAGCCGAAGCGGATCGGCGGCGCGACGTAGAAATAAGCGATGAGTCCGCCGAGCGCGCCGAAGACGAACGCCCATATTCCGCTCAGAAAGGCCAGCGCGACGCCGCTGACGGCGGCAAGCGCGAACAAGCCCCAAGTAACCGCCGCGAACGTGCGCATGCTCCACACGCCGTTCGTCAAATAGCCCGAATTGGTGCCGATGGCGTCCGCCGTATTTTTCGCTGCTTCGTCCGTGCCGTTCTTATAGTCCCAGAGATCGTTGATCATATTCGAAAACAGATGGGCCGCGCCGGAGCCGACGAGCGTGAGCAGCAGCAGCCAAAAATCGAAGACGCCGTCCCACACGTAAGCGCCCAGCGCCCCAAGCGCCACGGGCATCAGCATGACCGGGATGACGCGCATGCGCGAAGCCTTCATGAACCGTTTGAATGAATCCATCGTGCCGCATCCTTTCCAGTTATAATGGGCAAATTGCGCATAAGAAAACGGCCTCGCCGACCTGCCCGAATCCAGCGAACCCGTATCTTGGCTTGCATCGCGTATGTTACTTACTATAGTATAGCACATTTTGTCGAATTAGGGTACCGGTTTAAAGAAATCTTCGCCTCGTTCCCACTGATCCAAAAAATGCCGGGACTTCAAATTCAGCGCCAGATGGTGGTCGAACCACGTGCGCATGACCGTCGCCAGCTGCTTCGCCGTCGATTCCTTCACGGCCACGTTGCCGAGCCTCCGCATATCCATCGCGGAGAAGACGCGCAGCAGCTTCCATACGCCGTCCTCCAGCTCCATCGCCCTCGGATCGCGGTGGCGGCATAACGCGCATAAGGCCCCGCCCCCGGCGGCGCTGAAATAAAAAGTCCCATCCTCCCGACCGCAGCCTGCGCAGGCGTCCAGCATCGGCGCGTATCCCGCCGCCGCCGCGATCTTCATCTCGAATAAGCGGGCGACGATCCGGGGATTCTTGCCTTCCGATATCGCCGTCAAGCCGGCATGCAGCTGGTGATAAAGAAAAGCGCCCGCATCCTCGTCCTGGATGGCGCGGTCGCATAGCTCGACCAAGTAGGAGGCATAGGCGGCTTGGTCGAGACCTTCCCTGAGCCCTCGAAACGAATCGATGATCTCGCCGCTGTTCAAGCTTCCGAGGCCGCCGCCCTTGTAAAAGGAAAAATCGCCGAGCGTAAACAGCTGGGCGAGCGATGCGTAGCGGCTTTTCGGTTTGCGGGCGCCGCGGATGACGATGCCCTGTTTGCCTAGAGACGGCGTCATGATCGTGATGATCTTGTTGCCTTCCCCGTAATCGATACTGCGGATGACGATGCCTTCCGTCCGATAGAGCAACGGCCTCTCCCCGTTTCTGTCGCCCCTATAGGGCCGGGTCGCGCGCCGCAAAACGGTGCGCGACGAGCGCGGGCCGAAGCCGGTCATGGTGACTTTAGGCTCCCGCTCCGTTCTCTTCCCCTTCGCCCTCTGGAACCGGTTCTTCCGACGCCAGGCCGGCGGCTCCGGGCTGAATCATTTCCTTGTAAAGCAGGTAGGCTTCGATATCGCCGGTCTGCGTAAACACGTGCCACGTGAAATCCCGCAAAGCGCTCATCCTCCCCGGTGGAAATGAAATCTTCCCAAATCGCCACCGTTAGAATGCCACCGCCGCCGCGCGGGTATGCCTGACAACATTTGTCCGGAGCCTCCGGACGCCGCAAGACCGAGAACGCCGAGCGCGATTAATCGTGCCTAAAGCCAAGCGACTTCAGCACCGACTCCCGGTTGCGCCAGTCTTCCTTGACCTTGACCCAAAGCTCGAGAAAAATCTTGGAACCGAGCAGCCGCTCCATGTCATGCCGTGCACGCTTGCCGACTTCCTTGAGCGCCGCGCCGTTTTTGCCGATGATGATGCCCTTCTGCGAAGGCCGCTCCACGTAAATGACCGCGCCGATGTTGACGACGCCGTTGTCCCCGGTCCCCATGCTCTCGATCTCGACGGCGATGGAGTGCGGGATCTCCTCCCGGGTCGTCTGCAGGATCTTTTCGCGGATGAGCTCCGCGCAGATGAACTGCTCGGGATGATCCGTGATCTGGTCGGCGGGATAATACATCGGCCCGTCGGGCAGGTATCGGCCGATCTGCTCGAGGAGCGTATTCACGTTGTTGCCGTCGCGGGCCGATACGGGCACGACCTCGGTGAAGCTATGGAGCTTGCTGTATTTGCCGATGATCGGCAGCAGCGCTTCGGGCTGAACCTTGTCGATCTTGTTCAGCACGAGGAAGACGGGCGTGTTCACCTTTTTGAGCTGTTCGATAATAAACCGGTCGCCGCCGCCCAGCTCCTCCGATACGTCGGCGAGGAACAGGATCGCTTCGACCTCCTCGAGCGCGCCGAGCGCCGACTTCACCATGAAGTCGCCGAGCTTGGAGTTCGACTTATGAATGCCGGGCGTATCGAGGAACACGATCTGCTTGTCCTCCGTCGTGTACACGCCGTGAATCTTGTTGCGGGTCGTCTGCGGCTTGTCGCTCATGATGGCGATCTTCTGTCCGATTACCTGGTTCATCAGCGTCGACTTGCCGACGTTCGGCCTGCCGACGATGGCGACGAAGCCCGACTTGAATTTTCCTTTTGGTTCGCTCATTCTACTATCCTTCCCTCCGCCAGCTTCGCAGGCGTGAATGCGCCGGGCAGCAGCTCGGCGACCGTCATGATCGAGATATCTCCCTTAGCATTGCCCATAATGACCGGCAAATCCGGTCCGCCCAGCTCGACGAGCACCTGCCGGCAGACGCCGCAAGGCGTGATCGGCGCATCCGTCCGGCCCGTGACGGCGATCGCCCGGAAGCTGCCGGGCGCGTGGCCGTCCGCGATCGCGCGGAACAGCGCCGTGCGCTCCGCGCAGTTGCCGGGACTGTAGGCCGCGTTTTCGACGTTGCAGCCGTAATGGATCGCGCCCGCGCGATCGACCAGCGCGGCGCCCACCTTGAAGCCCGAATAAGGCACGTACGCCTTTTCCATCGCCTTGGCCGCCTCGGCCAGCAGTTGCTGCGGCGTCCAGCCGAGCGCCTCTATATTGATGTCCCCCATCTGTCATCCTCCGAATCGGTCCTCGCGAGGCCGAAGTCAATTAACCCGAGATCCGCTCCCATAGGGGCGGCAGAAGCACGATCAAGCCCACGGACGCCGCGAAAACCGAAGCGACCAGCACCGCGCCCGCCGCCGTATCCTTCGCCGCTTTGGCCAGCTCGCTCCGCTGCAGCGATGCATGATCGACCGCGCGCTCCACGGCCGTGTTGACCAACTCCGCGCAGAGCACGGCCGTGCATGCCGCGAGCAGCCACATCCAATCTCCGCGCGGCAGCCCGAGCCAGGCGGCGGCGATCAACACGACGGCGCTCGCCGCGAGATGGAACCGCATATGCGGCTCCGTACGCAGCGCGTGCGCGATCCCGAGGAGCGCCTGCCTGAACGACGCCAGCTCGGACTGGTTGCGGCTCACCGCGTCAGGCCCGCCTTTGCGAGTATCGCTTCCTGCTTGGCGAACATCGCCCGCTCCTCTTCCTCCGTGCCGTGGTCGTAGCCCATCAGGTGAAGGAAGCCGTGCACGAAAAGGAAGCCCAGCTCGCGCTCTGCGCTATGGCCGTATTCGACGGCTTGCTCATGCATCCGCGGCACCGAGACTACGATATCGCCGAGCAGCTCCTCGATGCGGCCGGCGCCCGTCTGAGGCTCGTCGTCGGCTTGCGTCTCGTCGTCGCCCGATTCGCCGTTCACGATATCGACCGTCGTCGTCTCGTAATCGTCCTCGTACAAAATCTCGAATTCCTCCGCGCCTTGCTCCCGCATCGGGAACGACAGAACGTCCGTCGCCTTGTCCAGGCCTCTGTACGTCCGGTTCAGCTCGCGGATGCCTTCGTTGTCCGTCAGCGTCAACGTGACGATCCCGTCTGCGACGCCCTCGGCTTCTCCCGCATCGTTCAACAGACGCGTCAACAGCGACGGCCAGCCCTCTTCGCCCGCGGAAGCTTCCTCGCGCTCGTCCACCCATTCCAGCTTCAGGCTCATGCTTCCCGCTCCTTTTTATCGTTATCGTTTTTTACGGCGCTTTCTTCCGGATATTTGATCCGCGAGTGGAACATCCCGATGACGGTCGTCTTCAGCGTCTCTTGGATCTGGTTCAGCTCCCGCACCGTCAGGTCGCATTCGCTCAACTGCCCGTCGTCGAGCCGTTCCTTGATGATCTTGGCGATGATCGACTCGACCTGCTCCACGGTCGGCGCTCCGAGCGACCGGACCGCGGCTTCGACGCTGTCCGCGATGCCGACGATGGCCGCTTCCTTGGACTGCGCCTTGGGACCCGGATAGCGGAAGTCGTCCTCCGTCCATTCATTCTCCACGCCGGCTTGTTCCGCCTGCTTAACCGCCTTGTAATAGAAAAACTTAAGGAACGTCGTGCCGTGGTGCTGCTCCGCGATGTCCCGGATCTGCTTGGGCAGCTTGTGGGCCTTCAGCATTTCCGCGCCGTCGCGGGCGTGGGCGATGATGATCGACGCGCTGACCTTCGGGTCTAGCTTGTCGTGCGGATTGTCTCCGCCGTTCTGATTTTCGATAAAGTAGAGCGGCCGCTTCGTCTTGCCGACGTCGTGGTAGAAGGAGCCGACCCGGCAGAGCAGTCCGTTCGCGCCGACCGACTCGGCCGCCGCCTCGGACAGGTTGCCGACCATCAGGCTGTGATGGTAGGTTCCCGGCGTCTCCGTCAGCAGCTTGCGAAGCAGCGGGTGATTCGGGTTGGACAGCTCCACCAGCTTAAGCGCGGACAGGATTCCGAACGTCATCTCGAAAAACGGCATGATGCCGATGACGAGGACGGCGGTCAGAAGCCCGCTCGCGAGCATGAAGCCGACCGACTGGACGAGCTGCGCCCGATCCGGGTCCGGGCCGACCAGCGTCAGCGCGGTCACCGCGAACGAGCCGAACAGGCTGACCATGATCCCCGCCTTCAGGATGGCCGACCGTTGGCTCGCCCGGTGGATCGCAAGCACCGACGTGAACAGCACGACCGCGGCGACGAAGCCGAAACGGAAATCGAACAGGCTCGTCTGCTCGACGTTCATGACGATGCTCGCGTGAATCGTGAAAAGCAGCGAGCCCACCATCGCGGTCTGCACGTCGATGAGCAGCGTCATGAGCATGCTGCCGAGCGCGAGCGGGGCGATATAGATGATATACGGCCACGCCTCGCTGTGCGCCAGCGCGACCAGGTGCATGACCAGTATATTGATGGCGAAAATGAATAAAAGCATGAGCCAATCGACGTTCGTCCGCTTCATCGCCGGCTTGGCCGCGGAAGCCGTCAGCTCCGCGTAGCTGTAGAGCGCGAGCATGAACAGCACCGCAAGCATGAGCGCGCCGAGCTGCGGCCAATACGTCCGCTGCTCCTGCAGCAGGCCGAAGGCGTCGAGCCGCTCGTAGGTTTCCTGGTCGATGACTTGTCCGGCCTTGACGATGACGTCGCCCTGCTTGATGACGACGAGCGGCGTATTCTGCTTGGCCTGGACCTTCGCTTCCTCGGTCGCTTCCTTGTCGTAGAACTTGTTCGGCGTCAGGACGAATCGCGACAGCTCCTGCACGATCTCCCGCTGGGTCTTGAGGGCCAGCGAGCTTCCGTTGACCAGCTCCGCCACCTTCGCGCGCGCGGCTTCGGCGTCCGTGATCGGATCCGCCATCAGCCTGCGGACGACGTCGCGGCCGACGGTACGCATCTCCGCGATCTGCTCGGTCGTCAGCTTAGGCAGCTTGTAAAACGTCTCTTCGGGTATCCGGTAGGCCTGCGCCTGGACGGCCTTTTTCATTTCCTCGAACAGGCTCGCCGAATAGACGCCCGAGCCCGAATTCGCGCTGATGAACGTATCGATAAACTGATCCACCCGATCCGGCAGCTCCGTGCGGTAGATCTCGATTTTCTGCTCCAGCGTCACCTGGTCGTCCTGGTTGAGCTGGTCGATGCGGACGAGGATGCTGTCAATCAGATTTTCGCTGTGCAGCGCCACGTACGGATAAATGGCGCCGATCTTTTCGGCCGCTTCTTCCTGGGCCTTGAGCGTCGCCTTCTCGTCGGTCGCCTGGTGCGGCGCCTTGATGTCGTGCTCGCTCTTCGCGCCCAGGGTGATATCGTAAGTCTCCGGCACGAGCCGCGTCGCCAGGCTAAAATAAAACAGCAGGACGAACGCGAGCAGCAGCAGCCCTTTGACCGCCGCGCTCTGCTTCCATCCTGCAGCAGCAAAGGATGATAAAATACCCGCCGGGCCGCTTCGTGTCCGATTCATCCGGCGCTCGCTCCTTTACGTAATTGTCTCGTCGTCCTTCTGATAAGCCACGATGATCTTCTGCACGAGCGCATGACGGACGACGTCCTGCTCGGAGAAGTACACGAGGCCGATCTCGGGAATATCCTTCAGAATGCGCTGCGCTTCGTTCAGGCCGGATTTCTTGCCTTTGGGCAGGTCGATCTGCGTCACGTCGCCGGTGATGACCATCCGGGAGCCGAAGCCGAGCCGCGTCAAAAACATTTTCATCTGCTCGCCGGTCGTATTTTGCGCCTCGTCGAGGATGACGAACGAGTCGTCGAGCGTGCGTCCGCGCATATAAGCGAGCGGCGCGATCTCGATCATGCCCCGCTCGAGCGCTTTGGCGACGCCTTCGGGACCGAGCACGTCGTTCAGCGCGTCATAGAGCGGGCGCAGATACGGGTCGACCTTCTCCTGCATATCGCCCGGCAGGAAGCCCAGATTCTCCCCTGCCTCCACGGCGGGGCGGGTCAGCAGAATGCGCTTGACGCGTCCTTCCTTGAGCGCGGCCACGGCCGATACGACGGCGAGATAGGTTTTGCCGGTGCCTGCCGGGCCGATGCCGAACACGATGTCCTTTTTGCGGATCATCGTAATGTAATGGCGCTGCCCGAGCGTCTTGGGAACGATCGGCTTGCCTCTGAACGTCGTCGTGATCTCGCCCTGGAACAGCGCGAGCAGCTGGTCGGCCTTCATTTCGCGGGCCAGCTCGAAGGCGTAGCGCACGTCGCGCTCCCCGACGGTAAGGCCGCTGCGGATCAGCTGGAGGACCGTGTCGAAAAATTGTTGAAGAGACCGCAGGTCGCTCTCCGCGCCCTCGACGGTAATCTCCGCGTCGCGGGAATGGATAACGGCTGCCGTCTCCTGTTGGATCATACGTAGATACTTGTCCTGCGGACCGAACAAAGCCAGTCCCTCCGCGGCGTTGCGGAGAGGAATCGTAATAAACTGCCTGCTGTCTGTCAAAAAGCCTCATTCCCCCTGCGTCTTGGGATCGGTCGCGATCGGGCGCCGTACGGCAATCGATTGTTCGATTTCAAACAGTACGCGTATCATCACTTTACCATTCTCCGTTTGTTCATGCAAAATTTTTTCCGCCTTGATGACGGCGTCCTCGCCCGCCGCGGACAAAGCTTCCGCCCGCGCTTGCGCCAGCCCCGCTTCTCTCGCCGCATCGGGCGTCAGGCGTTCGCTCCGTTTTTCGACCGCCATTTCCTTTTCCTTCAAGATCGCGAAGGGCAGCGTCCAGCTCCCCCACTTGAACGTCCGCCAATCCGCGAACGTATTCGACGCCGTATACGGCTCTTGGCCGTAGCCGCTCGTCTGCAGCGCCCGGTTGCCGATGACGAGATAGGTCCGGTCCGCCGAATCGCCCGTATAATAGTTCGTGCTCCGCGCAAGCGGCGACACGATGCCGTATTCGTACCAGACGAGCCCGCGCACTTCGCCTTCCGAAGCGACCAGCTTGACCCGTTCGGCCTCGCCGAGCTGTCCGGAGATCAGCGTCTCTCCCTTCCGCACGCGCGCGTTGCGCGCGACCTGCGGCTTGCCGCTCTCCGCGACGATCCGCGTCACGACGGCGTCCGCCTTCGCGATCAGGTCGCTCGGTCCGCTTTCTTTATTCACTTCGGGCTTGTTCGACCGAACGACGTTAATGACGTATCGCGTCCCGCTTTTCTCCACGCCCACCCACGCCGCGTCGGGCAGCCTGCGAGCGAGCCGGTGCGCCAGCTCCGTGGCATCCGGCAGGCGGGGTGACCATTGCAGCGGCCGAATGCCTTCCGCGGCCGCGGCCTTGCGGATCTCCGCCTCGGGCACCGTCTCGTCCGTATGAACCTGCACGTCCCAGACGAGCGTCGACAGCGCGAACAGCGCCGCGACGAAAAACAGCAAGCCGCCCGCGAACGTCTTGCGCCGCGATAGGCGGCCCAGCTTGAAAGGCAGGCCGCGACGCTCCAGCACGCGCGGGCGGCTCCCCGCCATGCGAAGCAGCGGACGCAGCGAGAAAAAGTCCGGCACGGACACCCAGAACGACAAGCGCCCTTCCCGGTCGTATGCGATCCCCCAAAGTTCTATCCGATTCGAGCCGGCGGCGTTCAAAAAGATCCGGCTGTCCCCGCCGACGAGTCTGACGCGCACGCTGCCGCGCATGAAGCTTAACCATTGACCCTTCAACGGCTTCTCCCCCTCTACAGGCTTGTCCTGCCGCTTGAACGCCGGCGACCGCCGCTGCGGCGCCCCGCACGTCCGTCTATGCGACCGGCTGCCGGTCCCGAGCCGGGACCGGCCACAGCGCACAGGCGCTCCCGGCCGCCGCTCTCAATCGCCCGGATGCAGCAGCACGCCGGTGATTTTTCCTTCGACGAACACTTCCTCGCCGCCGATGAGCCGGATGACGAGATCGCTCCCGACGATTTCCAGCTCGCCGCGGTCCATCGCGAGCCGCAGCCGATCCTGCGAAAAGTGAAGCACGCCGCGGTGATTTTCCACCGTCAGCTGGAGTCCCGCGATCATCGTGATCCGCGGCACGTCCAATACGACGTCCTGCGGCAAATCGAGGACGCGGGCCGTCCATTTGCGCAGCTTGCGTCCGACACGCGGCATGACGCGTCCCCCTCCCATACGTTCCATCTATATGCGGGGCGCGTTGGGAATATGAGAACGGCGGCAGCGGCGCCGGCGGCGAGCAAGGCATGAAAAAAAGCCGCCAAGCCTGCTCGGGCAGGCTGGCGGCGCTTGAAGATGCGATATTCGGGTCACGGGACGCCCCGATAGACTTGTACGCTGTGACGGCATGGCGCGTATGCTCGCTGCCCTTTAGCGATCCGCCCTGCCTTCGCGGCCGAGCCGAACTAAGTTTTTCAGTGTAGAAGCATCTTTTAAAAACTGACCGATCTCTCCGTCCTTCACGAATTCCAACAGGAGATAACGCGGGTTGTCCATGCTCCGCAGAACGTCCATGTATGCTCGCCATGCCGCTTCGCCGGCTTCGAGCGGCTGCTGCCGGCGCAACTCGTCATAGTGGAATACGTGCACGTTGGAGAGCCATGGCAAGAAAGCCGTCAGCGTCGTCAAATTATTCGGTGCGGAAACCGCAATCTGGGGCTGCCAATACAAGGTTACGTTGTCGCTGGCAATCGAGTGGATAAGAGAAACGGACGAAGCTGCCGTGTCTGCCAGCGTGCCGTCGTGGAATTCCAAGGAGAGTCCGATGCCCCGCTGCTTTGACAGCTCGGCGATGCGCCTCATTTCTTCTACGATCCGGCGGCGCAAGTCATCGTCCGCTTCGGCCGAGCCGACGGATCCCGCCCAGATTCGGATGGACGGGGCGCCCAGCGCTTCTGCCGTATCCAATACAAGCGAAAAATTCGCGTCGCCGCCGACCCGATAATACGAACCATAGGAGGACACCCGAAGCCCCGCGGCCTTTGTCATGTCGCGGACTTGCCTGGCAAGCTGAAGTTCGCCTGGCGGCACGTGGACGTCCCCGCCCCATTCGATCGCGTCAAGGTCGGCTTGCGCGGCGAGCGATACGATCTCATCTGGGGACAGCTTGCGAAAGGTTACGGATACGATGCCGGTGGATAAGATAAGATCAATCCTTTCGGCCCTTGGGCGGAAGCTGCCGCCTAGGAAGTTCAAACATTATACAAGCATTTTATACGATAAGGGCTTTGTTCAAAAGGAGAAAATCGCAGCCTAGCGGCGTTTCAACCTGCCTGCCGCATCGCAAAAAGCCGCCTTGCCGGGACGATCTCCGAGCAAAGCGGCTCAAATGCTCATGCGTTAAGCAGCGTTCGCTATCTTCGAAAAGGCTTGCGCGAGCGGGGCGGCCCTAGAATCTCGGCCCACAACACTGCGCGGGCCAGCTCGCTGTGCCTCGGCCTAGCCGGCGCTCCAGCGCCCTGCGACTGCGCGGATGCGTACAGCGGCGATGCTTTCGCGGCCGCGTGATAGGCTGCGTCCTCGCGCGCGGCTTGTGCCGCGGACGCCGAGGGCGCGCCTTCGCCGCCCGATTCGCCTTCCCCCGCCCACGGCACGGGCGCCGGCGGCGGACTGCCCGGGCTGCGGTAGACGATCTGCTTGTCTCCGGCGGCAGCGCCGCGCCCTTCCTCCGCCGTGTTTGAGCTTTGCGGACGCGCCGGCAGCGTCACGATCGGCGGCTGCCTCCGTTCGTGCATTGCCGGTCCTTCCCGCCGCTCGATGGGCTGCTGCGCGGTCGTCGGCCTCGGGGCCGGCTTCGGATCGGAGGCCGGCCGCATCGGCCGAGGCAGTCCGCCACCGCCGAAGTCCGGCATGCGTCCGGAAGGACGACTGCCCGGCTTGTCGCCGGGGGGCTTCTCAAGCGGCGATTTGCGCAGCAGGACGAACAGGATGCCCAGCACCACGATGACAAAATGAATGTTCCCGAGCAAAAAGCGGATCAACTGCTCCATGGCGATCAGCGCTCCTCGCCGTTGTTAGAACCCGCCTCGCCCTTGCCGATCGAACCGCGCATTTGCGTATCCGCCTCGAGGTTTTTCAGATTCATATAATCCATGACGCCCATCTTGCCGCCTCGCAGCGCTTCGGCCATCGCAAGCGGCACGTCGGATTCGGACTCGACGACCTTCGCCCGCATCTCGACGACGCGCGCCTTCATCTCCTGCTCCTGCGCGACGGCCATCGCGCGGCGTTCCTCCGCCTTGGCCTGCGCGATGCGCTTGTCGGCCTCCGCTTGCTCCGTTTGAAGATGCGCGCCGATGTTTTTGCCGATGTCGACGTCCATAATATCGATGGACAGAATCTCGAAGGCGGTCCCTGCGTCGAGCCCTTTAGCTAGCACCGTCCGCGAGATGAGATCGGGATTTTCAAGTACGTCCTTGTGCGAATTGGCCGAGCCGTTCGTGCTGACGATGCCTTCGCCGACGCGGGCGATGATCGTCTCTTCGCCGGCGCCGCCGACGAGCCGGTCGATATTTGCGCGTACCGTGACCCTTGCCTTGACCTTCACCTCGATGCCGTCTTTAGCTACGGCCGACACGACCGGCGTCTCGATGACGCGCGGGTTGACGCTCATCTGCACGGCCTGGAGCACGTCGCGCCCCGCCAGATCGATCGCGGCCGCCCGCTCGAACGGAAGCGGAATATTGGCCCGTTGCGCCGCGATCAGCGCGTTGACGACGCGGTCGACGTTGCCCCCGGCAAGGAAGTGGCTTTCCAGCTGATTGATGTTAAGGCCTAGCCCGGCCTTGGTCGCCTTGATCATCGGGTTGACGATCCGGCTCGGCACGACGCGGCGAAGCCGCATGGCGACGAGCGTGATGATGCTGATCCGCACGCCCGAGGCGAGGGCGGATATCCAGAGCATAAACGGGAAAAAGCTGAAAAACACGGCAAGCGCGATAATAATCAGAGCGCCGATAATCAAAAGCTGTACATTCGGATCCAAATGCAATCCCTCCGCATCGAAATAATTAATGTTATTCGGCCTGTTGCACGGCCTTGACCAAGATTCGCGTGCCGTCGACGGACACGACCTCGATCCGCTGCCCGGCGTTCAGAAATTGTCCGCTCGAGATGACGTCGACGCGCCTGCCTCCGATCTCCGCGACGCCCGATGGACGAAGCGGCGACAGCGTCACGCCCTCGCTCCCTACGAGCAACTCGCGATCGTCCCCGCTCGGGACGAAGCCCTGCTCCGTCGTCAGACGCTCTTGCAGGATGAACCGGTTCCAAATCCCCCGCCTGCGGAAGACATATGCGGTGACTGCAACCAACGCCAGCGCGATTAGCAAGGCGTAGCCCAGGGACCCGAACGCGTTGCCCGTATCGAAGGCGGCCGTAACGACGCCGCTGACGATGCCCGCCCCGCCCAACAAACCGAGAATGCCGAAGCTCGGGACGAACATTTCCAAGACGATAAAGACGACGCCCGCCACGAACAGCACGATCGATTCCCGTCCTGCGAAGCCGGCCACTTGCTGCCCGAAAAAGTACAGGCCGAACGAGAGCAGCCCCAAAATGCCCGGTACGCCGAAGCCTGGTACGATCAGCTCGATCAGCACGCCGGCAATGCCGACGATGAGCAGAAGCGTCGATATCCCCGGACTCGTCAACGTCTGCGAGACACGTTCGGCAAGGGTCGGATTTTCGTGAATGACCATGAGCTCTGCAAGCCCTTCGGCCGCGATCGCCTGCTCCGCCGTCTCCGCCTGCCCTTCCGCATACCCTACCTTCAGCGCCTCATCGGCACTCAGGGAGATGATCTCGCCCTTCGGCTTGGTCCAGTTCAGGCCTTTGACCTCGACGACCGCGTTCGGATCCACCATGCCGACGGCGATCTGTCCGTCCCGGCCGTTCATCTCGGCTGCCGAGCTCATCTGCTTGCTCCAAAAGGAAACGATCTTCGGGCTCTCGACGGCCTCTCCGGCGGCATTCACCACCATCGCGGCGCCTATCGTGGAGCCGGGCGACATGTAGAGGCGATCCGCGTTCAACGCGATGTACGCGCCAGCCGACGCGGCTTTGCCTTTGACGAACGCCATCGTCGGAATCTTGGCCGAACGGATGCGCTCTCCGATCGCTTCCGCGCTCGCCAGGCTGCCTCCCGGCGTATCGATCTCCAGCACGGCGAGCGCGGCGCCGGCTTCCTCCGCCTCCTTCAATGCCCGATCCAAAAAAGAGGCGAGTCCGCGTTCTACCGTCATTTTAACCGGAATGACGTATACCGAATAGCCTTCCGCGGCGGCGGGTTGCGCTTTCGACTCCGCGTTGGCCGAGACCGTGCCCGCCATTAACGCGACAACGATCAGCATCAGTGACGCCAGCGGCCCAATCAGCCGAGCGAAGGTCCGCCCTGCCTTTCTTTTCGTTCCTCCATGACGGGTCAAAAAGCTTCTCCCCCTCCCTCGGGAAACTCGGATTGCGGCGATTTTGCGACATACCGCATTCCGTATGCCTTTCTGTACGTGATGTAAGGGCTTTACGTTTCATTATTGCGCCTCGGACTGCCCAGCATCGCACCCTTAAGTTGCCGCGAAAACGCAAAAAGCACTCTCCTGACGGAGAGTGCCTGTCGTTCTCGAGATGATCATTGCAGTAGTTGTTGGACGATCTGGTTGACGAGCTTACCGTCCGCGCGTCCCTTCACCTTGGGCATCAAAGCGCCCATTAACTTGCCCATATCGGCTTTGGAAGAAGCACCGGTCTCTTGAATGGTCTGTTTAACGAGAGTCTTGATTTCTTCTTCGCCTAGCTGTGTGGGCAGGTATTCGCTGATGATGTCGATCTCCGACGCTGCGGCCGTGGCCAGATCGTCGCGGCCCGCTTTGCCGAATTCCTGGAGGGAATCCTTGCGTTGTTTGACTTCGCGGCTCAGGATCTCGATAACTTCGTTATCCTCGAGCGGGCGGCGCAGCTCAATCTCTTGATTCTTGACCGCCGCACGAACCATGCGAATCGTGGTCAGGCGAAACTTATCCTGGGCCCTCATCGCCTGCTTCATGTCTTCGTTCAAACGGTCCGCGAGGTTCATAATGCGTTATTCCTCCTAGAACTTGCGTTTACGAGCAGCCTCGGACTTCTTCTTCCGCTTAACGCTCGGTTTCTCGTAGTGCTTGCGTTTTTTCAGTTCCGCGAGAACGCCGTCTTTAGCGATCGAACGCTTGAAGCGGCGGAGTGCAGCGTCGAGTGTTTCATTTTTGCGAACTTTCGTTTCGGACACCTGTTTTCCCTCCCTCCGGAACAGACCACAACACACGGTTATCAAACTTCATTATAGGCGATCGGGAAAGGCAGTGTCAACTTTCCCGAGGCCGATTTTGAAAGGAATTATGCTTGCGCCGGACGGGCGTTCAGCGGTCCCAGTTTTTCCCCGCCCAGCACGTGGATATGTACGTGGTACACTTCCTGCCCGCTGTCGGGATTGCAGTTGTTGATCAGACGATAGCCGCTCTCGGCGATGCCCGCGTCCCTAGCGACCAGCTGCGCGGCGAGCATGAGCTTGCCCAGCAGCAGCGCGTCCTCCGGCCCGGCGGCGTCCATCGTCGGGATCGGCTTTTTAGGAATGACCAGCACATGCACGGGCGCTTGCGGGCGGATGTCCTTGAAGGCCAGCACGTCCTCGTCCTCGTACACGATATCGGCCGGAATCTCGCGGTTGATGATCTTGGTAAACAGCGTATCCATAGGCTCAGCCTCCAGCTTGTGCTTCGTATATGAATATCATACTCTACGCCCGCAGGGCTCGTCCAATCGCGACCCGCGCTCTCGGGAAAACCGTCAACCGATCGCGGCGGCCGCTTCCTTCAGCGCTTTGACGAAGTCCTGCGCGACGGGCACCCAATCGACGCCGGCCTGCATTTGCCTGAAACGGTCGGCCCCCGTAGGCGCCGTATAAGCGCCAAGTATGCCGGACAGCTTGTCCGCGGATGCCGCCGCCGCGGTCAGGGTAGCCCGCTCTTCCTGTGTGAGCGCTTCGCCGCTAGCGCCGATAGGCGCTAGCGCGACGCTGATTTTCTGTATCGGCTCGGAGGCGGCCAACATGGCATCTTCCTTGCTCAGGCCCGTGCGCGTGCCGGATTGAAACAGCACGCCGGTGCCGCATTCTCCGGCGGAGATGTCAAGCTTGCCCAACATCTTTGCTGCCTGCATGCGGGCTTCCTCGTTGTCCGCTTCGAGCAGCCCGACGGAGCCATCCTTCAGCGCAGTCGCGTACAAAATGCAATAGTTGTAGCTCGACGCAAGCCGCTGGCCCCGTTCGGTCTTGAGCGATTGCCCGTCCAAAAGCACCCGCGAGAACAGCACGACGATCAGGAACGTCAACATCGTGATGATCGCCAGCATGATCGGTACGGTGTATTTCTTTTTGCCTGACATGACCCCAGTCCTCTCGATCGAATTTCAGGAGTTAATACGGCCAAGGCATCCGGACCGTTGCGGATATGCGGAATTTAATAGAGCTGCACGCCTACGCCGCCTTCAACGAAGTAGATATGGCCCTCGTCGACCTTTCTCCCCATGATGCCTTCGACGGCGCGCGCGTACATTTCCATCTGGAAGCGATGCTTTTCCGCAGCCGCCTGCCAGTCGCGGTCCGGGACGGCATCGGTCTTGTAATCGACCAGCACGAGCCGCTCGCCGTCGTCGAACAGACAATCGAGCACGCCTTGAATGAGAACCGTCTCCCCTTTCAGATCGTCGGCGTCGGCCGAGGGATGCGCTTCAGCCGCGGGAATGCCCGCGCTAAACGGCCATTCCCGCCAGAGACGGGCGGCCCGGCCCATTCGCGCGTACAGCTCCGTTCGGAAAAAGGAGGCGATATCGACGCGCTCCGCCGCCTCGCGCTGCTCCTGCGTCAGAATCAGCTGCGCGATCAGGCGCTCGAGCAGCGCCGCCACTTCGGCTTCCGCGCGATTAGGCGAAAGGCCGATCGGCAAATGCTGCATGACCAGATGCACGGCCGTGCCCCGTTCCGCCGCGCTCATCCTTCTGGCGGCCATGAACTTCGGCCGGCGCAGACGGTACGTCCAATAGCCGGAATCCGGCACTTCCTCGGGATTCCAGGCCGGGTGGCGCATTTCCTCCAGATCCGGCATTTGCGCCGAATCCTGCGGTTCCATGAAGCCCTCGGCGTCACTGCCGTTTTGCAGCGCGGCGAATTCCTGCACGGCTTCGAGCGTCGGCGTCCGTTCGCCTGCCGCCGATCCGGCCGCGGGACGACCGGCGCCATCGAAGTCGCGCGCGGACTTCATCGCCGTGATCGACGTTTTGGCCGCCGCCCGCGAGGCGGCCGCGTGCGGATCCTGCCAGGAAAGCGCGGCATAAGCGGCCTCCCCTGCGGGAGATACCGGACCGGGCAACGGCTCTAACCGCGTCGCGAGGTTCCATAGCGGCTCTCCTTCCATGGCCGTCAGCTCCTGCGCCTTGGGCGACAAAAGCGCGCGGGACGGCAAGACGCGGCATGTCCAGGCTGCCGGCGCTGGCGAACGCGACGTTCGAAACGCCGCGGCTTCGCCACCCGCGGCAGCTTGAGCGGCGGCTTCGTTCGGCCCTGCCGCTCCGGACGACCCGCCGGCCAGCCAGTCCGCTCCCGTCAGGATCGAGGCCGGTCCGAGCCAATCCAGATAACGTCCGGCAGCCGCGACGGCATGATCCTGCAGCCGGTCGGTCGCGTCCGCGGCCGTGCGGCGCCAGTGATCCAGGTCGCTCAGCGCGTCCTTGGTCGTGCCGACCAGGATCAGCTTTTCCTTGGGACGGGTCAAGGCGACATACAGCACGCGCATCTCCTCCGCGAGCAACTCCGCTTTCATGCGCCGGCGTATCGCAAGCTGCGGAAGCGTCGGGTAGGAGACGCGCGTCACCCGCTCCACCATTCGCGGACCGAAGCCCAGCTTCTTGTGCCGCAGGAACATCCCGCTCAAATCCTGCCGGTTGAACCGGCGCCCGAGGCCGGCCACGAAAACGACGGGAAACTCGAGCCCTTTGCTCTTGTGAATGGAGACGACGCGCACGACGTCCTCCTGCTCGCCGACCGCTCTTGCCGCGCCAAGATCGCCGCCCGTGTCGCGCATCCGTCCCAAAAACCGCAAAAAACGGAACAAACCGCGGTAGCTCGAGTTGCGTTCGTACTGCCTGGCGCGGTCGATAAGCGCACGGAGGTTCGCTTGCCGCTGACCTCCGCCGGGAAGCCCGCCGACGAAGTCGAAGTACCCCGTATCCCGGTACAATGCGTGCAGCAGCTCGCCGAGCGGCTCTCTGCGCGCGAACGTCCTCCAGCCCTCGAGCGACTGAACGAAGGCGGCTATCCTTTCCCGCAGCGACTCGTCCTCCGCGTCGACGGCGGCGGTCCGCACGGCCGACCAGAAGGAGCCGGCACGGTCCGCGATCCGAACGGCGGCGAGCTCGTCCGCGCTGAGGCCGACGATCGGGGAGCGTAGCACGCCTGCCAGCGGGATGTCTTGATCGGGATTGTCGATGATGTGCAGCAAGGACAGCATCACGTCGACCTCGACGGCGGCGAAATAGCCGGTCGCCAGATCCGCGTAAGCCGGAATCCCGGCCGACCGCAGCTCCTCGAGCACGACGGGAGCGAGCGAGGTCGCGGCACGAAGCAGGATGATGATGTCGCGGTAAGCCAGGGGGCGGTGCAAACCGCTGCGCCCGTCGTAGACGGCGAACGGCGGACGCCCCGAGCCGTCCGTGCCGGTCAACTTGGCGATCCCCGCCGCGATGCAGCGGGCTTCGAGCTGGGCGCTCTCGAGCTCCTCTTCGTCGGCGTCCGCGCCTTCTTCGCTGCCGCCGGCGGCTCCGGCGCTATCGGCGCCCGGATCCGCGGCGGCGACCTCGACTCTGCGAGCTCCGCCGCTCCCCGCGCCCGTATCGATGAGCAGCATCTCCACCGCATAGGACGGCATCTCTTCTTTGCCGAGCACTTCCGCTCCCGCCTCTTCGGCCGGATAACCCTCGCCGTAGATCAATTCGGCCCGGCGGTCGTAGTCCATCTCGCCGACGGGCTCGCGCATGATCAGCCTGAACACGTGATTGACCGCGTCCAGTACGCGGCTGCGGCTGCGGAAGTTGCGCGCCAGGTCGATTCTGAGACCGTCACCCCCGCCGCTTGCGCCTTCGCCGTTAGCGGCAGCGCCGCCTCCCGCAGACTCCGGTCCTTGCGGCGTCCATACATCGTAGGTCTTGTATTTGGCCAGGAACAGCCCGGGCTCCGCCAGCCGGAAGCCGTAAATGCTCTGCTTCACGTCGCCGACCATGAACACGTTGCCGGGATCCGTCCTCGCTATCAGGGATACGATCGCCTCCTGCACCTCGTTCGTATCCTGATACTCGTCGAGCAGGATCTCCCTGAAGCGCTCCCGGTAGGCAAGCGCGGCATCCGATGGCCGCACCGCATGCGGCGAGCTGTCGGTCGCGCGCAAAATCCGCAGCGCGTAATGCTCCAGATCGCCGAAGTCGAGCAGCCCCTTCTCCCGCTTGGCCGCTTCGTACTTGTCGCCGAACGCGATGACCAGCTCCGCGATCTCGCGCATTCTAGGCGCCAGCGCGGCGAGCTCCTCCGCATACTGCGCCGGCGAGCGGACGAACCATTCTTCCGCCAATCGGGTCACCGTCTTTTTGGCCTCGTCCCGCATTCGCTTCACCCGTTCCTGCAGCTCCGGGTCGTAGCCGTCGCCGCGGCAGGCCTTGAGCCGTCCGAACGAAGCCGACGCGAACGGCTCCCGCCATGCCGTCCAGGGCCGATCGGCCACCGTCTCGGTCAACGCCGCCACGAGCGCCGCATCCTCGGCGAGCGTAGACGCGTAAGGCTCAGGGCCGCCCGGCGCCGAAGCGAGCTCCCATGCGCCGCGGAGAAGTCCCGCGGCCCCGGACAGCGCCAAGAGCACGTCCGCCCGCATGCTCTGCACCCATGGCGACGAGGCAAGCTCCGCTTCGCCTCGGATATCGAAGCTCGCCGCGGTAGCGCGCAGCCACGCATCCGGCCACGGATGGCTGCGGGAAAAGTCGAACAGCTCCAGGACGAGGCGATGCAGCGGCTCGTCGCTGCGCTGGCCGCCGTACATGTCCGCGAGCGTCGCCAGCGTTCCGTCTTCTCCGAGCGCCAGCTCCTCTTCGTAACGCGTCTCGAACAGCTCGTCGAGCGTGTCCATGCGCAGCAGCTCCGCCTCGGTCTCGTTCGCGATCCGAAAACCCGGATCGAGCCCGATCAGCGGCGCATAACGCTGCACCGCTTCCATGCAAAACGAGTGAAGCGTCGTGATCGAAGCCCGCGGCAGCAAGGCAAGCTGCCGGCGAAGGTGCGCGGATCCGGGCGACTGCTCGAGCTTCAGCTCCAGCGCAGTCCGGATCCTTTCCTTCATCTCGGCGGCGGCGGCCTTCGTGAAGGTGGCGACGAGGAGCGCGTCCACGTCGAGCGGGTCGCGCTCGTCCGCGATGCGGGAAATGATCCGCTCGACGAGCACGGCGGTCTTCCCCGAACCCGCTGCCGCGGCGACGAGCAGATGGCGGCCGCCGGCAGCGA
This sequence comes from Cohnella sp. OV330, assembly GCF_900112065.1. Lineage (GTDB taxonomy): Bacteria > Bacillota > Bacilli > Paenibacillales > Paenibacillaceae > Cohnella. Next base: position 208,153 of record NZ_FOKE01000006.1, on the reverse strand, counting down.
TCGCCGCCCATTGCTCCGCCGTCCAGCGGCTACCCTCGGGTCTGGCATAGGTAGCCGCCAGCCCGTCTCCGCCGGCGAAGCTTGCCAAGCCGCCCACGTTCGCGGCTTCGGCCATTCCGTCTTCGGCCGCTCCGTCTCCCGATGCGGTCCGATCATCCGCCTCGTCGCGCCGTCCGACGTCATCGAACAGACCGCCCCAATCGAAAGCCAACTGTTCGTCGTTCCCGTTTCCCCGCGATTCGCTCAAGATTCGTCTCCTCCTTCCCCTTCGTCTTCGCCGAGCCATTCCCATACTTCGTCCTTGTTCGCCGGGCGGCGCAGCGCGTGATGGCGGTTGCCCTCGAGCTGCCCGTCGAACTGGCACACCGGACGGAATTCGCACACCGTGCATGGGCTTCTCTTGCCCAGCCGGTACGGCGCGATATCGACGTCGCCTTCGACGATGCGCTTGCCGATCTTGGAGATGTTCCGCCGGACCGCCTTGCGCAGCGTCTCCCACTGCGCGCCGTCGGCCACCTGCGAGCGGGCGGAGAAGCTGCCGTCCTTTTTATATTCGACGGGAACGACCGACGACTTGGCGCTGCTCTCGAGCGACTCGTCCATTAGCTGGACGGCTTCGCCGTCGGCAAGCACGAGCCCTTCCATGCGGTATTCCTTGCGGATCGCTTCCTCCGCGCCGGTCTCGTCGAGCCCGTTCGCCGTATGAAGCAGCGGGTTGTGAACGTGCAAATACAGCACGCCCGCCGGCTTGGCCTGACGCCCGAGCCAATGCGGCGCGTGCGTGACGACGACGTCCAGATAGGTCAGCATTTGCAGCGAAAGGCCGTGCGCCACCTCGTCGAGCCTCAGTTTGACCGCGCTCGATTTGTAGTCGAGGATGCGCAGCAGCGTGCCATCCTGCGACTCCGCCGCGTCGACCCGGTCGATCCGGCCGGCGACGTCCATCCATCTGCCGTTTCCCAGATAGAGGCTGAGCGGCGGCATGATGCCTTGCGGCCCGAAGTCCACTTCAAGGCCGACCGGGCGAAAAGCGGACAGCGCGGCATGCTCACCGAGCATCGCGGACGTCTGCGAGACGATCCGGCTGAGCTTGCGCGCCATCGTGCGGTGCCGGTTCGAGGACAGCAAAATTTGCGACTGCACCTTCGGCAGCAGCCGCTCGACCGCGGCCGCGGCCTCGCTATGCCAAAGTCCCGCGTCTCCCGCCGACGGATCGCCCATCAACAGCTTTTCCGTCGTCTGCCGCAGCGCGGCATGGAACAGCTGGCCGATATCCGGCGCGTCCACGCGGTACATGCGCCGCTCCTTGAGCCGAAGCCCGTGCGCGGCGTAATGCCTGAACGGACAAGCGACGAACCGTTCCATCCGCGACACGCTGGCGAGCAGCCGGTCGCCGTACAGCAGGAGGCTCGTCTGCGGCGTCAGCGGTCGCTCTTCGTTGCTGAAGCGCAGCGAAGAAAGCAGGACGGACAGGCGCGACCGCCACGGCTCGCGCTCGACGAGCCAGCGATACGCCGAGCGCCAGCCCGGCGATAACGCGTCGCCCTGCCTATGCCTGCGCAGCATGGCGACCGTATGCGTCAGCGCGCGGCCGGGCCGGACGGCGAAAGACAGCTGCGCTTCGTCCGAGGCTCCCGGATGCGGCTCTGCCGACTCGGACCGGACCGGCACGCCGGGGAACCAGGACCGGATCCGGCCGATTAGGCTGGACTTGATCAGGCTCTGGCCCTCCTCGTCCGCGAGCGCGTAGCTGACCCACAGATGGCGCGAAGGCGTCGTCAGCGCCAGATAGGCGAGAAACTCCTCGTCCAGCAGCCGCCGGCGGGCGCCCGGCGCCATGGCGACGCCCGATTCGGCCAGCTTGACCCGTTCCTCCTCGGTCAAAAGGCCGTCGTCCTTGATCGCTCTCGGCATAATGCCTTCATTCACGCCAAGCAGATACAGTACCGATATGCGATCTGTGCGCGTGCGCTCGGGCGTCCCGATCAGGACGCGATCGAGCGAAGGCGGCACGACCCCGAGGCGGATCGACTCGAGCCCCGCGTCGAGCATGCCCGCGAACAAGGCCGGATCCGCAGGCTCTTCTCCCATCAGCTCTACGAGCTGATCGAGCAGCCCGATCGCGCCGTCCCATAGCTGACGGTGCATGCGGGCGCGCTGCGGATCGCCGGCCAGCTCGTCGTGCCTGCTCCACAGCTCCAGACGGTCCGGCGCAGCAGTCTCCTCCAGAAGCAAAAAGAGCGCCCGGCTGAGGTCGGCCAGCGTCTTGGACCGCTTGAAGCGCGACTCCAATGTCCGGAGCGGCGCCAGCAGCGCGTCCCGGGTCGCCCGGATCGCCTGCATGGAAGGGCCGCCGCGCGCGGCGCCGTCTCCTTCGTCCTCCTCGTCTTCCAGATCGCGGCCCGACAGCGAGTACCAGCTGCGGTCGTCATGCCAGCGCCAGCCGTCGATGCCGGCAGCAAGGACATAGTTCTCTAGCGCGTCGACCGACGCCCGCGCGACGCTGCTCCCCTGCGGATGAAGCAGATCCGTCTTCGCGCAGCGAAAAAACGCCTCGTAACGCCAGCCGCCGATCACGCATTCCAGCGCCGAACGAACGAACTCCACGAGCGGATGCTGCGCCCCGCTCGCTTTGCCGTCCAGGAAATACGGGATGCCGTAATCCTCGAAAACGGAAGCCAGCAGCTCGCCGTAATCCTCGAGATTGCGGGCGAACACGCTCATCTCGCGCCACCGCATGCCGTCCTCGCGGACGCGTCGCAGCATATCCCTCGCCGCCGCCTCGGCTTCGGCTCTCCGGCTGGCGGCCTCCCGAATCGACAAGCCGCAGCGCGGGTGCTCCGGCTGCAGCTGCGCCTCTCCGCCGTCCCAGCGGTGCCTGCCGTCCATCGCCCGCTCCAGATGCGCCAGCATCGGACAGTCCGCGAAGCGCGGCGGTATGCCGGGGCGCAGCACGACAGGAGGCTCCAGCGTCGCGCCGGCAGCCTCGGCCGTCGCGCACAGGCGCGCGGACGTGTCCGCGGTCTGATAGAAGAGGTCAAGCTCGTCCGGGCGCTCGCCGGCCCCGTACGGACGGTCCACGCATAGCGCGGCGGACACGCGCGCGCAGCGGCGCAGCAGCGCTTCGATGACGCCGTATTCCTTGGGCGTGAAGCCGTGGAAGCCGTCGAGCCAAATCTCCGCGTCCTGAAGCAGCGTCGACGCCGGCGCTCCGCGGATCAGAAAGTCGAGCGAATCCTCCCCGTCGAGGTAGTGGCCCGCCAACTCGCGCTCGACGTCCCCGTACAGCAGGGACAGATCGTGCAGCTTGTCCGACAGCAAGCCTTCGGCGGCAGCGGCCGCTTGCTCCGCGGCGCCGGCCGGCCCGTCACGGTCCGAGCCGGCGGCATGCCCCCCGCCGCGGCCGGCCAGCGGCACCGAGCTTATCGCGGCCGGGTCCGTGCCGTACCGCTTCCATTCCGTGAGCAGCTCGCCGATCCGCTCGGCCAAGCTCGCTCCTCCCGCACCGCTGCGGTACAGCTTAAGCTCCGCCTGTCGGCGGACGAGCGCTTTGTGGATCAACATCGTCTTCCCGTCGTCCGCGATCGGCACGACGGCCGAGCCTCCGGCCTCCTGCATGACCCGGAACGCGAGACGCCTGAAGCTCAGCACCTGCAGGCGCATGAAACCTTGCGAGCCTGGGGCGGAAGCCAGCGCGTATTCGGTCTGGAAGGTCGCCTGCTCGGGCACGATCAACAGAAGCGGCGGCCCTGCGGGATCCTGCGCGATCCGCTCGGCGATCTCCGCCTTGATCAGATGCGATTTGCCGCTGCCCGAGCGGCCCGCGATCAATCTCAGCTTCACGGCCCACGCCCCCTTTTCCGTACAGATTAATTCCCATCCGTCGATTCAACCGATTCTAATCCGTTCGTTCAACCGATTCTAGCGATCATTGTACCACACCCGCACAGACGTTCGCACCGCAAAATAAACGGACCGCCCGCCCCGCGGTTAGGCGGAACGGACGGACGGCGCTCATGCGATTACAGTTCTCTGCGGCTCCTGACTTCGAAAATGCCGAATTTCAGGTAATGCCCTTCTTCGACGCCGACCAGCTGCGGATGATCGCGCCCGGCGCCGGTCCAGACGATGCGACGCAGCACCTTGCCCGCGTCGCGCGCGGCTTCGAGCAGCGTCTCCATGAACAGCTCCGGCCGGACATGGTACGAGCAGCTCGCCGTGACCAGGTAGCCGCCCTCGTTGATCAGCTTCATGGCCTGCAGGTTGATGTCCTTGTAGCCGCGAATCGCGCCGGGCACCGCGCGCTTCGTCTTGGCGAACGCCGGCGGATCGAGTATGATGACGTCCCAAGTGCGCCCCTGCTTGCTCAGCGGTTTGGAGGTGTCGACTTTAGCCGCAGGCTTAGCGCTCTTGGCAGCGCCCTCCGCTCCTGCGCCGGCTCTCGCCGCGCGTTCCTCTCGCCCCTTGACCTGTTCGCGCAAATATTCGAACGCGTCCGCGACGACGAATTCGACGCGATCCTCGAAGCCGTTGCTCGCCGCGTTGGTCCTGGCGGTATCGATGCCGTGCTCCGAGATGTCGAGACAGGTGACGCGCTTGGCGCCGTACTTGCAAGCATGGAGCGTGAAGCTGCCCGTATGCGCGAAACACTCCAGCACGGTAGCGCCGTCCCAGTACGGGAACGTCACGACGCTGCCGTTGGCGTTGACGGGCACGGGCCTGACGCCTTCTTCCGTGGCGCGTTCCTCGACGGCGATGCCGCTCCGTTTGCCCCAGCCCTTCATCAGCGGCTCGATCGCCGCGCGGTTTTCCCGCTGGTCAAAGAAGTAGCCGGTCTTCTGGCCGCCTTCGATATCGACCTGGACGGACAGACCGTTCTCCACGATCTGCAAGTAGCGCGGACAATCGCCGTACAGGACGCCCGTGCGCTCCTCGAGCCCTTCGAGCGTGCGGACGCCGACGTCGCTGCGTTCATAAACGCCCTTAGGCGAGAACACGCGCACTAAAGCGGGAAGCCACGCACCCCGGGCCTTGTCCATGCCGAGCGTCAGCACCTGGACGACGAGCACGCCGGCGAACCGGTCGACGACGAGCCCCGGCAAGAAGTCGGCTTCCCCGAATACGAGCCTGCACGAATCGTCGCCGGGCGCGAACCGCGCCCGGTAGTCCTGACAGGCGCGGAAGCGCGCTTCGAAGAAGGCTTCGTCCATCGCGTCCAGCGGCCCGTAAGCCACGATCCGGATCGAGATCTGCGAAGCCGGGTTCCAATAGCCGGTCGCCAGGAATTGTCCCCGGTGGTCGCGAACCTCCAGCAGGCCGCCCGCTTCCGGCTCGCCTTCGGTGCGCTCGATCTCGTTGGTGAATATCCAAGGGTGGCCGAGCTCCAGTCTCGGGCGGCGCGAGCGGTTCAGCACGGCAAAAGGCTTGTTGTCGGTCGGCATGCGCTCAGTCCTTTCTCTATCATGTCTAAAACGATTGTCGCATAGGATGGTCCAGACGGGACAGGTCGGTCCTGTCTTCCCTGCCGTTCACGGCTATGTACCCCAAAAGGAGAAACGATCCCATGACGCTATATCTGATCTCGCTGTCGGTCGTCGGCCTGGCGCTGCTGCTCTCCGGCATGAAGGTGATGGAGGCCGCGCTCGCAAGCTGGGCCGGGGACCGCATGGCGCTCGCCGTCGCGCGCTCGACGTCGACGCCGCTCCGCGGGTTCGCCCTCGGCACGGCATCGAGCGCCCTGCTGCAAAGCGGCACCGCCGTCACGCTGCTCACGATCGGCCTCGTCAACAGCGGCATCCTGCCGTTCGCGCGCTGCTTCGGCATCCTGCTCGGCACCAACGTCGGCACCTGCCTGACGACGGAGCTCATGAGCCTCGAGCTCCACCGCTATGGTTTGCCCCTGCTCGGCGCGGGGACAGGCCTGTGGATCCTGTCGCTGATGTCCGGCGAATGGCGGGCGCTGCCGCCGCTCCCCCGCCGCGTTCACGACTCCTGCCGCTTCGGCGGGGCGGTGCTCGCGGGCTTCGCTCTGCTCCTCGCCGGTTTTGCGCTGCTGCGCACGATGGGACCGCTGCTGCAGAAGCAGGGCACGTTCGCGCATATGATGGATATGGCCTCGCAGCAGCCCGCGCTTGGCGTGCTCGGCGGCGCCGCGCTCACCGCGCTCATTCACTCCGGCGCCGCGGTCATCGGCATGTCGATGGGCTTCGTGTCCGCGGGCGCCATGAGCCCTGACACGGCCGTCGCGATCGTGCTCGGCGCCAATGTCGGCACCTGCGCGACCGGGCTCCTCGTCTCGCTTGGCGGCAGCCGCGGCGGCAAGCTCGTCGCGTTGTCGCAGGTCGCGCTGAACATCGGCGGCGTGCTGCTGTTCTATCCGCTGCGGCACGAGCTGCTCGCGGCCGCCGCTTACGTCGCTCCGGGCAATGCCGCTGCCCAGATCGCGCACGCGCAGACGATCTTCAACGTCGCTTGCTCGCTGCTGGCGCTGCCGCTCGCCTATTTGTTCAAGCCGCCGGCCAAGCCGGCATTGCCCGCAGCCGCTTAATCGTTACCGCAGGCGCCTCGGCGTCTCGGGCAGCGTCGCGCCCCGTCAGTACGCGCCGGCAGCCGCCGGGTCGCCGCCGACGATCGCGATGCCCGAGCTCGTGCCGATGCGGCTCGCGCCGGCCAGCAGCATCGCTTCGGCCGTCGCGGCGTCGCGAACGCCGCCCGACGCCTTCACGCCGACATGCCCGGACACGGACGACCGCATGAGACGGATGTCCGCCTCCGTCGCCTTGCCGGGGCCGAAGCCCGTGGACGTCTTGACGTAATCGGCTCCGGCCGCTTCGGACAGGCGGCAGGCTTCGCGCTTCAGCTCGTCCGTAAGCGCGCCCGTCTCCAGAATCACCTTGACGAGCGCGCCGCCCTGAACGGCCCGCACGACGGAGGAAATGTCGCGCTGGACCGAATCGAAGTCCCGGTCGAGCAGCTTGCCGATCGACAGGACCATGTCGATCTCGGAGGCGCCATCCTCGACGGCGGCTGCCGCCTCGAACGCTTTGGCGCGCGTCGCGGCAGCGCCGAGCGGGAAACCGACGACGGCGCATACTTTGACGTTCGTGCCGCCAAGCCGTTCGCGGCTGAGCCGCACCCATCTGCCGTTTACGCAGACGCTGTAAAACTGATAAGCGAGCGCTTCCTGGCACAGCTGCTCGATGTCCGCCGTCCTGGCCTCCGCCTTGAGCAGCGTATGGTCGATAAAGGAAGCGACCGATTGGCCCGGCGTCCAGATCGGGAAGCGGCCCGCCGCGACGACATGGCCGTCCTGGGGCTCGAAGCCGAGCTGCCGGAGCGCTTCGCGCAGCACCTCGTCGTTGTTGTCGTAACCGCCGCTGCGCTGAAGCCGCCAGCTCTCCTCGGGAGAATACCAGGCGACGCCTTTGATCTCTTCGATTTGCGCCTGCAGCGTGCCTTCTCCGGCCTCGACGAGATAATAATGAACCTCTTTTTGAACGGTCGCCCTGTCCGCCGCTTCATACTGATAGCGAATGACGGACAGCGGAGAGCGAATGTCTCCGCGGATGCCCGTCTCCTCCATAATCTCCCGCAGCGCCGTCTCTTGGATGGTTTCGCCGGGCTCCATCTTGCCTTTGGCCAGCGTCGTCTTGCCGAAGCGGTCCTCGATCATCTGAATCTCGATCTTGCCGCCGTTCTGGCGGTATACGACGCCGCCTGCCGATATCTCCAACATTTCCGTTATCCTCCTAAATTAAGCCTGCAAGGCAGGCATTAGACCTGCCGCCGGCGCCTCGATCAGTTCGCCCCGGCATTCGTTCGCGCCACCTTCGACGATCCTCACCCGGCACAGCCGGCCGACGAGGGACGGATCGCCCTTGAATACGATGTTCAAATAGTTATCCGCATGGCCGCTCATCAGACCGCTGCCCGCAGGACCTTTTTCCCCGCGCTCCGGGATGATCTCGAGCACTTCGCCTACCCATCCAGCCGCGTATTCGGCCTGCATTCGCTCGGATAGCTCGATCAGCTGCTGGACGCGCTCGCGCTTCGCCTCTTCGGCGACCTGGTCCTCCATGCGCGCGGCAGGCGTGCCCGTCCGCTTGGAATAAGGGAACACGTGCATCTCCGCGAAACCGATCTCCTCCATAAAGCGGTAGCCCCGCTCGTAATGCGCCTCGGTCTCGCCCGGAAACCCGACGATCACGTCGGTCGTGATCGCCACGCCGGGCATCGCCGCCTTGATCCGCCGGATTTTGTCCGCGAACTCGGCCGTCGTGTACTTGCGCCGCATGCGCTTCAGCACCTCGTCGTCGCCCGCCTGCAGCGGAATGTGGAGATGCCTGCACATTTTTTTCGAGCCGTTCAGCACCTCGATCATCGCGTCGTCGATCTGGCTGGCCTCGATCGAGCTGATACGGATCCGCTCAAGCCCTTCTACCCGGTCCAAGTCGCGAAGCAGGTCGGCGAGCCGGTAATTTTCCAGATCGTCGCCGTAGCCGCCCGTATGGATGCCCGTCAGCACGATCTCCTTGTAGCCCGAAGCGACGAGCTGCCGCGCTTGGGCGAGGACGCTCTCGGGATTCCGGCTGCGCGACAAGCCGCGCGACCAAGGGATGATGCAGAAGGTGCAAAAATTGTTGCAGCCCTCCTGAATCTTGAGGAAGGCGCGTGTATGATCGGCGAAATGGGGCACGTCGAGCTCTTCGAACTCGCGCGTCTTCATAATGTTGCGCACCGCGTTGACCGGCCTGCGTTCGGCTTGGATGTCCGCGACGTACGTCATCAGCTTGTCCCGGTCCTGCGTGCCGACGACGAGGTCGACGCCCTCGATCGCGAGAATCTCGGCGGGCGACGTCTGCGCGTAGCAGCCCGTCACCGCGATGACAGCGTCCGGGTTGCGGCGCACGGCGCGCCGGATGATCTGCCGGCTCTTTTTGTCGCCGGTATTGGTCACCGTGCACGTATTGATGACGTACACGTCGGCCGCGCGCGACTCGAAGTCGACCTGTTCGTAGCCTTCTTTTTTAAAAAGCTGCCACATCGCTTCCGTATCGTAGAAGTTGACCTTGCAGCCTAGCGTATAAAATGCCACCTTAGACATGGCGAGCTTCCCCCATCTCTCCGGATTCGTATCCGATCGCGGCCAGCGCGACGAGCGCCGCCGTCTCCGTGCGCAAAATGCGCCTGCCCAACCCGACGCAGACCGCTCCCGCAGCCTCCGCCTGCCTGGCTTCGTCCTCGTCGAAGCCGCCTTCCGGGCCGACGACGACGAGCAGCTTCGGCCGAGGCGCGCCTTCGGCGTCCCCTTGCAGCCGGCTTGCGAACGCTTCGAGCTCGGGCCTCAGCCCGGCGCCCTTGCGCCCTTCTTCCTCATAACAGAGCAGCACGCGGTCGAAGCCGCCGAAGCGAGCCAGCAGCTCCTTCCAGGAAGCGACCTCCCCGACCTCGGGCATGATGCCGCGATGCGCCTGCTCGGCGGCTTCCTTGGCGATCTTGCGCCAGCGTTCTAGCCGTTTGGCCTCCTTGCGCGCGTCGTACTGAACGACGGTGCGCTTCGAAACGAAAGGCAAAAACGCGCTCGCTCCCGCCTCGGTCCCCTTTTGGATGACCGTCTCGAGCTTGTCGCCCTTGGGCAGGCTCTGGGCGACCGTCACGCGCCAGGCCATCTCCGCTTCGGATTCGCGCGCGCGCATGATGCGCCCTTCGACGCGTCCGCCTTCTATGTTCACGATCTCGGCCAGGCTCTCCCGACCGGACCCGTCGCAGGCGATGAACTCGTCGCCGGCCTTCGCCCGCATGACGGTTGACAGATGCCTGGCATCTTCCCCAAGCAGCACGACGGCCTCGCCGTCGATCTGACCGGGATCGATAAAGTAACGCTGCATTCGCTTGAAGCCTCCACGATCGATTCAAGTTCCACCGTCCATCATACCTCGAAACGCGTTCAGGCGCTAGCTTCCGGCTCCCTCGCGCGAATCGGGAAGCAGCGCGGCGGTATATAGGAGACAAACGAACAAGAACCTCCGTCCCGCGCGAAGCGCGAAATCGGAAGTTCTCATTCCTGAGACGATGAATTAGACCGGTAAAAAAGGGGATGTAATCTGGAGTAAACTGACGAAGGCGTCCGTCATCCCGTCGATGATCGGACGGCCGAGCGAAAACAGCGGCGTCAGCGTCACCGCCTTGAGCGGCGGCAGGAACACGAACAACAGGAACAAAAACATGCCCCACTGCTCGAACTGCATCATCTTCAGCCGCAGCCGCAGCGGCGCGAATTCTTCGACGATCCGGTAGCCGTCGAGCGGCGGCAGCGGGATCAGGTTAAACAGGAAAAGCATCACGTTGATCGGCACGAAATAGCTAAAAAACGTCCATACGGTCTCCCGCGTCGCGAATTGATCCAGCGCGCCGACCTTTACGAGCAGCAAATAAATGAATAAGCCGAGAAAAGCCAAAACCAGGTTGCTGATCGGACCCGCCGCCGTGACCGCGATGCTCATCAGGCGCGGACGCTTGAACCGGCTGCGCCGGACCGGCACCGGCTTCGCCCAACCGAAGCCGGCCACGAGCAGGAACAGGATGCCGAACAGATCCAGGTGCGCCATCGGGTTCAGCGTGACGCGCCCCTGCTCGTAGGCGGTCGGATCGCCGAGCTTATAAGCCGTCCATGCGTGCGCGAACTCGTGCACGGTGAACGCGACGAGCATCGTCAGCAGGACGAACGGCAGCTCGTTCAGCGGAAACCAAAAAAAGCTCATTCGTCCTCTCCCTTCGGCTTGCCGCAGACGAAGGCGATCCAATCGTCCTGCCGCACGCGATCGACGATCTCGAAGCCGGCCGCGAGAAGCCCCGCCTCGACGTCCTCTTCCTTGTTCTTATAAATGCCGCTGGCGATATAGATGCCGCCGGGCTTCAACACGTCGAATACATCCGCGATAAAGAGCAGAATGATCTCCGCGAGAATGTTGGCGACGACGAGATCGACGGGCGGCACGACCCTTGAAGCGACAGCATCGCCGCCCGCGGTCTCGCCGTCGCGCAGCACGCCGAGCAGGTCGCTGAGCCGAACCTCGATATCGTCCTGCAGATCGTTCAGCCTTACGTTCTCGGTCGCGCTGGACACCGCCACCGGGTCCAGGTCGAGCGCGAGCACGCGCGAGGCGCCCAGCTTCATCGCGCCGATCGCGAGGATACCGGAGCCGGTGCCGACGTCGATGACGGTGTCGCCCGCTTTGATCGCGCCTTCGAGCGTGCGCAGGCAGAGCGCCGTCGTCGGATGCGTCCCCGTACCGAACGCCATGCCCGGATCCAGCTCGATGATGAGTTCGTCCTCGCGCGGCGTATAGTCCTCCCAGGTCGGCTTGATCGTGAGCCGCTCGGATACCGGCAGCGGCTTGAAGTACTTTTTCCAAGCATGCGCCCAGTCGTCCTCGTTCACCTCGCGGGTCTGCACGGTGAACGCCCCGGCGTCGTAGTCGAACTCGGGCAGGCCGCGCAGCAGCTCCGACAGCTCGGCGACAAGCGTCTCGCCGTAGATGTCTTCCGGAAAATAGCCCGCGATAACGGCAAGGCCTGCCGGAATGTCGTTCAGCGGCTTGTCGTACCATTGCCCGAGCGACGTGTCCCTCGGCTTGTCGGGCGACCACGATTCCTCTATGGATACGCCGCCTGCGCCCAATTCATGCATATAGTGAGCGACCATTTCCTGTGCTTGCTCGTTTGCCACGATCGTAATTTCAAACCAACGCAATCCGATTTCCCCCTAGACGACTCGTCGTTAGCCCCCATTATACATCTAGCTCGGAACGGGAAGCAAAAGCGCGAGCCGAACGACTTGCTAGACGATTTTCACCAAACTGTAGTTTTTCTTGCCCTTGCGGATAATGACGAACCGGCCGCCGATCGCGTGGCTCGCCGACACCTCCAGCTCCAGATCGTTGACGCGTTCGCCGTTCAAGTAGATCGCGCCTTTGGTGATATCCTCGCGCGCTTGGCGCTTGGAAGGCTCGATCTTCAGATCTACCAGCCAGTCGACGATGTTTTTCGCTTCCTGCGTCGCTTCGAAGGTCGGCATTTCCTTGAAGCCCTGCTCGATCTCGTCGGCGGTCAGCGCCTTGATATCTCCGCTGAACAATGCGTCCGTGATGCGCTTGGCTTGCTCGAGAAGATCTTCTCCGTGCACGAACCGCGTCATTTCCTCGGCCAGCGTTTTTTGCGCTTCGCGCTTATGCGGTTCGGTCTGTACCTTCTCCGCCAGCTCGTCGATCCGCTCCTTGGACAGGAACGTGAAGTACTTGAGGTACTTGACGACGTCTCGGTCGTCGGTGTTGGCCCAGAACTGGTAAAACTCGTACGGCGTCGTCTTGTTCGGATCCAGCCACACGGCGCCGCCCGCGGTTTTGCCGAACTTCGTGCCGTCCGCCTTCAGCATAAGCGGGATCGTCAGGCCGAATGCCTTCGCCTCCGCGCCTTCCTTTTTGCGAATCAAATCGAGACCGCTCGTAATGTTGCCCCACTGATCGGAGCCGCCGATCTGCAGCTGGACGTCCTCTTCGCGGTACAGGTGGAGGTAGTCGAGCGACTGAAGGATCTGGTACGAGAATTCGGTAAAGGAAATGCCGCTGTCGAGCCGGCTCGCCACGACGTCCTTGGCCAGCATCGAATTGATGCTGAAGTTTTTGCCGAAGTCGCGCAAAAAATCGATGACGTTGATCTTGTGCGTCCAGTCATAGTTGTTGACGATGCGCATCGGCGCTTGGCTGGCGTCTTCCGTGAGGAACAGCTTGGTGAGCTGCGCCGCGAGCGCCTCTACGTTCGCCTGGATCTGCTCCAGCGTCTGCAGCGAGCGCTCGGTCGTGCGTCCGCTCGGATCGCCGATCGTGCCGGTCGCCCCGCCGATCAGGATGACCGGACGGTGGCCGGCCAGCTGGAACCGCTTCAGCACCATGAACGGGATCAAATGCCCGATATGCATGCTGTCGCCCGTCGGATCCACGCCGCAGTACAGCGAGACCGCCTTCTGGGACGTCAATTCGCGAAGGCCTTCCGCATCGGTCTGTTGATTGATCGCGTCGCGCCATTCGAGTTCGTCGATAATGTTCATGCTCATTGGTACCCGCTCCCCTTGGCTGAAAATAAAAAATCGCCCCTAGTCTAAATAGACATAGGGACGATTGGACCACCGTGTTACCACCCAAATTGCACCGATGGACGCCGCGCGTACGCGCGCCATGGATGCCGCTCTCGGCGAGATATCGATCGCCACTCCGCCCGGCATTACCCGGGTTACTCCAGAACGTAATTCGCTGGCCAGCGTATGTACCGGGTCTCATCGACCCCCGGCTTTCTGAGACAGGGACGAGGCAGCTACTGATTCCTTCAACGTAAATGCATATGAGTTACAGACAGTTTATTGATATTAACGGGCGCTGTCAACCTCAATCGCTAAGCGAGCGTGCCGCCCGTGTCTTGTATGACTCTGCGCGCCTGCTCGACGGATTCGCCGGGAATGTCGGCGGTCAGGTGGATCGCGGCCGCCTTGGACGCCGCCGGGCTGTATTCCGCCGCGTTCCCGCCGAGCTCCTCCGCCGCCTCGAGCTCCGCTCCGCCGTATAGCATCGCGCTCGCTACGCCGCTCGCGATCGCGTCCTTGCGGCTTGCTTTGGACCCGAAGTCCGCGCCCGCAGCCGCGCTCTCCATGCGGAAGCGGTCCCCGCGAAGCGCCGTCAGCTTGCGAACGGCGGCTTCAGCTTCCTCCTGCGAGTCGAAGCTCGCTTCAAGCGTCGTCTTGTCCACGTCGCTCACGTCCCTTCGTATTGCTGCGCCCGGCGGTCGGCTTCCTCCGAGCGCTGCAGCGCTTCCAGATCGTCCGCGTCCGCGCGATCCGCCGCGAACTCGACGTCCTCGACTCTCGCCACCGGTAACTGTTCGTTACGCTTGTTCCGCTTGCCCATCAGTGTCGATCCTCCCGTAATGGCGAATAAAATGCATGCAGTCGCCGTATAGGATGCGCGATCGGCGGCGGCTTATGCACGGGCAGGCGAGATTACGCGCGGATCCGCGAACGCGCAAAAGAAGCCGACTCCCCATGTCGCGCACATAGAGGGAGAATCGGCTTCTTTTCATCGGACTAATCGCCCAAAATCGCTTTTTTCATGCGCTCGAAAATCGATTGGTGCTGCTCGTGGGTCGACTCGCCCGTCGTGGATCCGAATTCGCGAAGCAGCTCCCGCTGCGCGTCGTTCAGATTCGTCGGCGTGACCACCGTCACTTTGACGTGCTGGTCGCCCTGGCCGTAGCCGCGCAGCTTCGGCACGCCTTTGCCTTTGAGGCGGAAGAACGTGCCCGTCTGCGTGCCCGCCGGAATCTTGAGCTTGACCTTCTCGGTCAGCGTCGGGATCTCGATCTCGTCGCCGAGCGCCGCCTGCGCGAACGTGAGCGGCACCTCGCAGTAGATGTCGTCGCCGTCGCGCTCGAAAAAGTCGTGCGCTTTGACGCGCAGAACGACGTACAGGTCGCCCGCAGGTCCGCCGCGCGTGCCGCCTTCGCCCTCGCCGCTAACGCGAAGCTGCGAGCCGTCGTCTACGCCCGCCGGAATCTTGACGTGGATTTTGCGCTGCTTCTTCACCTGGCCGCTGCCGGAGCACACTTTGCAGCGATCCTTGATGATCTTGCCGCGCCCGCCGCAGGTCGAGCAGGTTCTGCGGTTGACGATGCGCCCGAACGGCGTATTCTGCGCGACTTCCTGCTGGCCGGTGCCGCGGCAGGTCGGACAGTTATCGACCTTGGAGCCGGGTTCGGCCCCGCTGCCGTGACAGTGGTCGCAGCTCTCGGTGCGCGGAATGGTAATGTCGAGCTCCTTGCCGAAGACGGCCTCCTTGAACTCGATCGTCATCGTATATTGCAGGTCGTTGCCGCGCTGCGGCGCGTTAGGGTCGCGCCGGCCGCCGCCGCCGCCGAAGAACATATCGAAAATATCGCCGAAGCCGCCGCCGAAGTCGCCCTGTCCGCCGCCCATTCCCGCCATCGGGTCCTCATGGCCGAACTGGTCGTACCGGGCGCGCTTCTGATCGTCGCTCAGCGTATCGTACGCTTCCTTGACTTCCTTGAACTTGGCCTCCGCGTCGGCCGCCTTGTTCACGTCGGGGTGATACTTGCGCGCGAGGCCGCGGTAAGCCTTTTTGATCTCGTCCGCGGATGCGCCCTTGCCGACGCCGAGCACCTCATAAAAATCCTTTTTGTCCGCCACTATTCAACCTCCATCTCCATGACAAAGTCAAAGCGGGTTCCGCCGCGCGCCGTAGAGGCAACGCCAAGCGGAACCGGCTTTGACTACTCGCTGCCGCCGGCAGCCGGTATCTATGCTTTATTTCTTGTCTTCGTCCACGACTTCGTAATCGGCGTCGACGACATTGTCCTTCTTCGCGGAGGAGGAACCTGCATCAGCGCCGCCGGCTTCGCCTTGCGCGGCTTGGGCATCTTGGGCCGCCTGCTCGTAGACCTTGACGGACAGCTGCTGCACGATGCCGGACAGCTCGTCGGAAGCGGCTTTGATCTCGTCGAGGTTGTCGGTCTCGAGCGCCTTCTTGACCTTTTCCTTCGCCGCTTCGACGTTCGCGGTCTCGGAAGCGTCGACCTTGTCGCCCAGATCCTTGACGGCTTTGTCGGCCGCATAGACCAGTTGGTCGGCGCTGTTCTTCGCTTCGATCAGCTCGCGGCGCTTGCTGTCTTCTTCGGCGTGCAGCTCGGCTTCCTTCTGCATGCGCTCGATCTCTTCCTTGGATAGACCGCCCGAAGACGTGATCGTGATCTTCTGGCTCTTGCCCGTGCCCTTGTCGAGCGCGGAGACGTTGACGATGCCGTTGGCGTCGATATCGAACGTGACTTCGATCTGCGGCACGCCGCGCGGCGCCAGCGGGATGTCGGTCAGGTTGAAGCGGCCGAGGGTCTTGTTGTCCTTCGCCATGGCGCGCTCGCCTTGGAGCACGTGAATCTCGACCTGCGTCTGGTTGTCCGCGAAGGTGGAGAACACTTGGGACTTGCTCGTCGGAATCGTCGTGTTGCGGTCGATCATCTTCGTCAGAACGCCGCCGGCGGTCTCGATGCCGAGCGACAGCGGGGTGACGTCGAGCAGTACGACGTCCTTGACGTCGCCCGTCAGGACGCCCGCTTGAACCGCGGCGCCGAGCGCGACGACTTCGTCCGGGTTAACGCCCTTGTGCGGCTCTTTGCCGGTCAGGCGCTTGATCGCTTCTTGGACGGCCGGAATCCGCGTGGAACCGCCGACCAGCACGATCTTGTCGATTTGCGAAGCGGACAGTCCCGCATCGGACATCGCTTGACGCGTCGGGCCCATCGTACGCTCGACGAGCGAGGACGTGATCTCGTCGAACTTGGCGCGGGTCAGGTTCATCTCCAAGTGCTGAGGCACGCCGTCGACGACCGTGATGAACGGCAGGGAGATCGTCGTTTGCAGAACGCCGGACAGTTCCTTCTTCGCCTTTTCGGCTGCGTCCTTCAGACGTTGAACGGCCGATTTGTCCTTCAGGAGATCGATGCCCTGCTCCTTCTTGAACTCGGCGGACAGCCATTCCATGACCGCTTGGTCGAAGTCGTCGCCGCCCAGGTGGTTGTCCCCGCTCGTCGCTTTGACTTCGAAGAAGCCGGAGCCGAGCTCGAGGATACTGACGTCGAACGTACCGCCGCCGAGGTCGAACACGAGGATCGTTTGATCTTCGGCTTTTTCGAGGCCGTACGCAAGCGCCGCAGCCGTCGGTTCGTTGACGATACGCAGCACTTCGAGACCTGCGATGGCGCCTGCGTCCTTCGTGGCTTGACGCTGGCTGTCGTTAAAGTATGCGGGAACGGTGATAACGGCTTGCGATACCGTCTGACCGAGATAAGCTTCGGCGTCGGCTTTCAGCTTTTGCAAAATGATCGCGGAAATCTCTTGCGGCGAATAGTCCTTGCCGTCGATCGATTCCTTGTGGTTCGTGCCCATGTGACGCTTGATCGAGATGACGGTACGGTCGGGGTTCGTGATCGCCTGGCGCTTCGCCGTATCGCCGACGATGCGCTCTCCGTCCTTCTTGAAGCCTACGACGGACGGGGTGGTGCGGTTGCCTTCCGGATTCGGGATAACGACGGCTTCGCCGCCCTCCATGACCGCTACGCAAGAGTTGGTAGTACCCAGGTCGATGCCGATAACTTTGCTCATGATTCAAGTCCTCCAGTCTTAAAATGCGTGAATTTGAAATTCGGTTAATTTGAAATTCGGTTAAGTAGAAATTACCCGCTAACTTTGACCATGGCGGGACGGATGACCTTGTCGCTCAGCCAGTAGCCCGGTTGGACGACCTCGACGACGGTGCCTTCTTCGTATTCCTCGGACTCCACCTGCATGATCGCCTGGTGCAGCTCGGGATCGAACGGCTGGCCGACCGGCTCCATCGCCTTCAGCCCTTCGGCCTCAAGCACTTGCCAAAGCTGGCGGTTGATCATATCGATGCCCTTGACGAAAGAATCGCTCTCGGATCCTTCGGACGAGGTCTGCAGCGCGCGCCCGAAGTTGTCGAGCACGGGGAGCAGGTTCGTCAAGAGCTTGAGCGAAGCATACTTCTGCAGGTCGGCCGTCTCCTTGAGCGTGCGGCGCCGATAGTTGTCGAAGTCGGCCTGCACGCGAAGCTGGCGCTGGTACGCCTCCTCGGCTTGGCGCTTCAACTCCTCGAAACGATCGTCCTCCGGCGCTGCCGACGCTTGTTCGGCTTGCGCCTCTACCGTTTCTTCCGCCTCGGGCGCGGCTTGCTCCGACGCGTCAAGGTGCGGCTCCTGCTTCAAATCCTGATCCATTGCTTCGGCTCCTTCCTCATCGAATTCATTTTGCGCGTTCGCGCGTTATTTGTACAATCGGTTGTAAAGACGGGTCAAATCCCCGGACAAATAATCCAGCAGGCCGATGACCTTGCCGTACTCCATGCGCGTCGGTCCCAATATGCCGATCGTGCCGAGCAAATGGCCGTCCGCCGTGATCGTCGCCGTCACGAGACTGCATTGGTTGATCGCCTCTACGCCGTTTTCCGTCCCTATGCGTACCTGTATCCCCTCGGACAACGACTGAAACAACTGCATCAGGCGCGGCGTCTCCTCGAGCACGTCCAGGATGCCTTTGACCTTGTCGACGTCCTTGAACTCCGGCTGCGTCAAGATGTTGGTCGCGCCGCTCAGGTACACTTTGGGCTCGGTCTCTTCCTTCAGCGTATCCTCGAGCAAGGTCAAAATATGCTCGCAATGGTCGATGTAACTGCTAAGCTCGTTGGCCACCTCGGTATACAGCACCGTCTTCACCTTGTAAAAGGGAACGCCGGTCAGCTTGTCGTTGAGCAGGCTCGCGATTCGGCGCATATCGTCCATGCTTACGCCCTCGGGCAGCGTGATGGTCCGGTGCTCCACGTGCCCCGTATTGGCGACGACGATGGCGACCGCCGTCGTCTCGGTCAGCGGCAGCAGCTGGAAGTGCTTGAGGCTCGTATGGAACGAGTCCGGTCCGAGCACGATCGACGTATAATTGGTCAGCTGCGACACGATCGTCGCGGCATGACTGACGGCGCCCTCCCAGTGGTTCATCTTCTCCGCGACCAGGCCGCGCAGACGCTTGACGTCCTGCTCCTTCACGCCGCCGAGCCGGATCAAATGATCCACGTAATAACGATAACCCTTAATGGAAGGAATGCGGCCGGCCGACGTATGCGGCTGCTCGAGCAGCCCGAGCTCCTCCAGATCGGCCATATCGTTGCGGATGGTGGCGGGGCTGAACGAGACATCGCTGCGCTTGGAGATGCTGCGCGAGCCGACGGGCTCCGCCGAGCGGATGTAGTCGTCTACAATGGCGCTTAAAATCATACGTTGACGCTCGCTGAGCATGAATCGTTCCCCTCCTCGCCGTCGTTAGCACTCAACGATCATGAGTGCTAATCACTATTACAAAAATACCAAACCGCGCCTGCCGTGTCAAGACGACCGATGCGGTTTGGCATAGATTAGGGCGATCGCCCGATGGCGATCTGCCTGCTATTCCAATATGCGTACGACAGCGATCTCGTCGCAGTTGTTGCGCTTGCTGCAGTGCACGCAGTCCGTCCATACTTTTTCCGGAAAAATCTCTTTTTCGACGACGGTGAAGCCGTTTTTCAAAAAGAACTTCACTTCATACGTAAGCGCCATGACCTTCGGTATATTCATGCGGCGCGCTTCTTCGATCAAAGCGTCGACGATGCGCGAGCCGATGCCCATGCCCTTATATCCCTCGCACATCCCGAGCGAACGGATCTCGACCAGATCGGAGCCAAGACGGAACAACGAACCGCAGCCGATCAGCTTGCCGGCATCCTCGACTACGACGAAGGAATCGATATGGCGCAGCAGGGCTTCTCTCGATCGCGGCAGCATAATTCCTTTTTCCGCATATCCCTGAATCAATTCGAACAGCGCCTCTACGTCTTCCGGCCTCGCCTTGCGGCTCACGATCGTTATGTTCATGGTCTCCCTACTTTCCGTCCGCGCCGATGGCGCCCCTAATAAGATGATGTGAATAAATATACATGAATACGAATGAATTCTCAATACCATTTTTATAGCCTTATCCGCGCCTGTCGCCTGAATTGCAATTAGGGATTGACAATATATTATTTACCCCATCATAATAGCGATCACGAAGTAGTATTTTAAAATACGACTAACAAGGAAGGCGGTCGTCCCTTGATCGAAAGACTAAAACGGCTCGGATTGTCCGAGTTGGAAGCTCGCTGCTATCTGACGCTTCACGAGGAAGCGGCCCTCTCGGGCTACGAGGTCGCCAAGCGCGTTTCGGTATCGCGAACGAACGTCTACGCTGCGCTGCGGTCTCTCGTGGACAAAGGCGTATGCAGAGCCGCGGAAGGTGATCCGGTTATGTACGGCGCCGTGCCGATCGGCCAGGTCATCCGTATGCTCCGCTCGGAATTCGACGAGATCGCCGATGTGCTCGTCAAGGAGCTTAAGCCGCAACCGGCGGCGGCTTCCTTCTATAACTGGTCAGGCGAAACCAACATCCGATCCTCTCTTCGGCGAATAATCGCAAGCGCGGAACGCTCGATCGTCGTCGACATCTGGAGCGAGGACTTCGCGGAGTTCGAGCCGTTGCTGCTGGATGCCGAAGCGAGAGGCGTCGTCGTCGTGGCGATCACGCTGGGCCAGGTCAGGTCGAAGCTTAAGCGCGTGCGTACGCACAAACGGATGGAGATGTGGCTGCCCCGGGACGCGCGAGACTATTACGTGCTGTGCGACTGGAAAGAAGGATTCATCGGCAGCTTCGGCGCCGCCGGCAAATCGACCGCGCTCGAGACGAACCACCCGGCCGTGGCGCATGTCCTCAAGCAGGCGTTCCAGCACGACGTCATGATGATGGACATCGAGCGGGACTTCGGCCCCGAGCTCGAACGCGCGTACGGCGGCGACTACGAGAAGCTGCTCGAACGCTATCGCGACGAATACGGACTCGAATGAAGATCAAAGGGAGAGAACCTCGCACATGAAAACCGCAGTCGCCCGCGCGCTGCCCGTCAGCGCCACCGTGTTTCCGATCCTGTACATGATCAGCACGGTTCACCTGCTCAACGATTCGATGCAATCGACCGTCACCGCGCTGTTCCCGGTGCTGCGCGAGTCGCAGCACCTGAGTTACGGACAAATCGGCCTCATCGCTTTTATGATGAACATTACCGCCTCGTTTTTGCAGCCGCTCGTCGGCTGGTTCGCGGACAAGAAGCCGCGTCCCTTCATCTTGCCGCTCGGCGTCTGCTTCACGCTGCTCGGCGTCGTCATGCTCGCGCTCGCGCCGAACTTCGCGACCGTCCTGTTGTCCGTCACCGCCATCGGGATCGGCTCGGCCGCGTTTCACCCCGAATCTTCGCGCGTCGCCTACCTCGCCGCGGGCAACAACCGCGGATTGGCGCAGTCGATCTTCCAGGTCGGCGGCAACATCGGCAGCGCGCTCGGTCCCGTCATGACCGCCACCATCTTCATCCCGCTCGGGCAAAAAGGGGTCCTTTTATTCATCGTCGCGGCCGTAGCTGGGATCGTGCTGCAGACGCTGGTCGCACGCTGGTACGCCGCCGTCGGCGCGGCGCCCAAGCCGAAAAAGACGGCGCAGTCCGTACAATCCGCCAGCAAGCTCACCGTCGGCAAAGTGCGCATGTCGGTCGGCATTCTGGTCCTGCTCGTTTTCTCCAAGCACGTGTACCTGTCTAGCTTCACTAGCTTCTACTCGTTATACTTGATCGACGACTTCGGCGTAGGCAAGCAAGCCGCGCAGTGGTATCTGTTCGCGTTCCTCGTCGCATCCGCGGCAGGCACCTTCATCGGCGGCCCGCTTGCCGACCGGTTCGGCAGGCGCAACATCATCTGGCTGTCGATTCTCGGCACCGCGCCATTCTCGATCGCGCTTCCTTATGCCGACCCGTTCTGGTCCGCGGTATTGTGCGTTTGCGCCGGGTTCGTGCTCTCCTCCGCCTTCTCGATCATCGTCGTATACGCGCAGGAGCTGCTGCCGGGCAAGATCGGCCTCGTATCCGGGCTCTTCTTCGGTCTCGCGTTCGGCCTCGGCGGACTCGGCTCCGCCCTGCTCGGCGAGATCGCCGACCACACCAGCATATCGACGGTCATGCATATTTGTGCCTATCTGCCGCTGCTCGGGATATTCACGCTGTTGCTGCCGAAGGACGCGGAGCTGAGGGGAAGGTGAGCCGCAGGCAATGATAGAAGCGGAGTAGGAGGAGGCGGCTAGCCTCCTCCTCTCGCACCACCGTACATTCGGGTCCGCATTTCAACTTAGGCTGGTCGATTTTGACAATATCGAGTAAACTTACAGCGTCAACCTATCAGCGAGGTACGCGATCCTATGAAAAACTACATTGCCCATTATGCGGAAACCTTTATTCTCAATAAGTATACAGGCCGCTTCTTATTCGGAATCGCATTTCTTGCCGTTGTTGCGATCGACATCTATTTTGAAAATTACATCCTGTTCCAATTTGCTTATTTAATACTCAGCTTATTGTTAGGTCTGTCTTTTTGGAAGGAAACCTGGATTCGCAGCATTCTCGTCGTTCTCATTGTTTTCTTTCGCGTTTATTTGGAGCAAGAGCCGGTTCTATTCAAACAGGATGAATTCATCTTGAGAGTCTTCACCCTAGTCGTTACGTATTTCTTAACCTCTTCTTCTATTTCGTTTATGATCTTGTATTACAATAGGCAGAAGCAAAATATGCTTCAGCTCACATTTACATTAGCTAAGGCCCTGGATTCAAGAGATCATTATACGGCTGATCACTCGGATAGCGTGGCTTATTATTCGAAGAAAATCGCTGAAGAAATGAATATGTCCAAGCTGGCGTGCGAGCGCATTTATATTGGAGGAATTCTTCATGACATCGGGAAGATTGGCGTGCCCGAGCATATTTTGCTCAAACCATCCAGACTAACCGACGAGGAGTTTGAAATCATTAAGCAGCATCCCCTTACAGGCTATGCAATGTTAAACCACATCTCCCATCTTAAACGCTCCGGCATTTTGGATATGATTCTTCATCATCATGAGAGATTTGACGGACGCGGCTATCCGAGCCGGATCGGGCATTCTAACATTCCGATTGCAGCTAGAATTATGGCCGTGGCCGATACTTTCGATGCGATGACCTCCAGGAGAGTGTATAGAGGAGAACTGGACATTTCGTTTGCGATAGAGGAAATTCGGAAACATGCAGGAACGCAATTCGATCCCGACGTCGTCAAAGCCTTTCTGAACATCTGGCAGCGCGAAGGACCTCAAATATTGTCCAAGCACGCCGCCAAGCCATCCGTCGGACAACCTTCGAATGAAGAGAAAGCTGCAAACTCGGACCTAAAAGTGT
The DNA here is from genome assembly GCF_900112065.1 of Cohnella sp. OV330. Taxonomy (GTDB): domain Bacteria; phylum Bacillota; class Bacilli; order Paenibacillales; family Paenibacillaceae; genus Cohnella. The sequence continues at coordinate 185,207 of NZ_FOKE01000006.1, read as the reverse complement.
CGTCCTAGCCCACGGTCTGCAAAAAAACATCCCTGCATACTACGTATGCCAGGGATGTTTCGTTTAGCATTTATGGAGCGGTGATCCGTTCCAGCTCCGCTAAATATGCGAATGCGTCTTCGTTGCGGGCGCCGCACATCTCGGCAGACGGTCGAAGCTGCCCGCAGATCGCCGGCCGCTCAGGTCGGCCGAAGAGCGAGCAGCGATTGTCCGGCGCGAGCTGCACGCAGCGTACGCCCGCAGGCTTGCCGTCCGGCATCCCCGGAATCGGAGAAGAAATGGAGACGACGATACAGCACGCGCCGCATCCCGGTCTGCAGTCCACATCGATCCCCTCCTCCGTAATCATTCGTTCCCCGCGCCACCGTTCACACCGAGTTAAACGGTTTTTCTTGCTAACTCGTCCTTTCACTGCGTGCCCGCCTTCACCTATGCCAGGAACGCGCCGAATACCTCGTTGCCCAGCGGCACGCCAGCTTCGCTCAGACGGTATCCGTCATCCTCGGGCGTCCGTTCGAGCAGCCCCTGCGCCAACAGCTTGTCCAGCACGGGACCGAACACGTCGGTCAATCGAGCTCCGCCGAATTGAAGCGCGAAGTCGGCATCCCGCACGCCAGCCCGCAGCCGCAGCCCGACCATCATGAAGTCTTCCATCGCTTCCTTCGCAGGGACGGCATTGCGCTCAAGGCGAGGCAGTCCCGACAGCGCCGCATCAATGTACGGCTGCACGCCTTTAATATTGAGATGCCGCTCGCCCAGCGCATATCCATGAGCGCCTGCTCCGAGCCCGTAATAAGGCTCGTTGTGCCAATAGGCGGAGTTATGCCGGCTCTCGAAGCCTGGCCGGGCGAAGTTGCTGATCTCGTAATGTCCGTAACCGGCCTCGGTCAGCCGGCGGCGCAAATGCGCGAACATCTCGACCTCGACGTCCTCCTCCGGCAGCGGCAGCTCGCCGCGTTCGTACAAGCGATGGAAAAGCGTGTTTTCCTCCACCTTCAGGCTGTACAGCGAGTAATGCGGCAGATCCAGCTCGAGCGCCCGCTCCACGCTGTCGGCCAGCTGCTGCAGCGTCTGGCGCGGCAGTCCGAACATAAGGTCGATCGACAGGTTCGTGAAGCCGGCCGCCTTGGCGTTCGCGATGCTGTTCACGACGTCGTCCGCCTCGTGGATGCGGCCGATCGCGGCGAGCAGCGTATTGTCGAACGTCTGCGCGCCGAAGCTGATCCGGTTGACGCCGCTCGCGCGCATCGCCGCGAGCTTGTCCGGATCGGTCGTGCCCGGGTTCGCTTCCATCGTGAACTCGGCGCCCGCAGCGATCGGAAAATGGCGATTTACCGATTCGAGAAAACGCGTCATCTGACCGGGATTCAGCACGGTGGGCGTGCCGCCGCCGACGAATACTTTGCCGATCGTCTCGGGCGGAAGCGCCTGGACCGTATTTTCCATTTCCCGCTCCAACGCGTCCAGATAGGCGTCGATCGGCTGGCCGGCGGCCACATAAGAGTTGAAGTCGCAGTAGTAGCATTTGTTCGTGCAAAACGGAATGTGTATATAGAGCGCCCGGGGCGTCCACGCGTGAAGCGGCGGCACCGTCGCGGTTGCGTTCATAGTCAAGCTCCTCTCGGATGCGGCGATACGTGCTCAAAGGAAGCAAAAGCTCCCCGGGACCTTGTCCTACGGAGAGCTTGCCGCAATGGTTAGTCTGTAAGGTGTTGTTTGGCGCGGTCGAGGGCGTCGATGATCAGCATTGTTCCCTGCATAGTTCGCACGATCGCCATAACGCCGCGCCTCCGTTTCTAACGCTAGTCGTCCAGCTTCAATACCGCCATGAACGCTTCCTGCGGCACCTCGACGTTGCCGACCTGCTTCATGCGCTTCTTGCCTTCCTTTTGCTTCTCGAGCAGCTTGCGCTTCCGCGAGATGTCGCCGCCGTAACACTTGGCGAGGACGTTTTTGCGCATGGCCTTGATCGTCTCGCGCGAGACGATCTTCTGTCCGACGGCCGCCTGGATCGGCACCTCGAACATTTGACGCGGGATCAGGTCCTTCAGCTTCTCGCAAATGACCCGTCCGCGCTGATAGGCGCGATCCCTGTGCACGATGAAGGAGAGGGCGTCGACCTGTTCGCCGTTCAGCAGAATGTCCATCTTCACGAGGCTGGACTGGCGGTAGCCCGTCAGCTCGTAGTCGAACGAAGCGTACCCCTTGGTGCTGGATTTCAGTTGGTCGAAAAAGTCGTACACGATCTCCGCGAGCGGAATATCGTACTTCAGCGTAACGCGGTTCGCGTCGAGATACTGCATGTCGATGAACTCTCCGCGCTTGCCCTGGCAGAGCTCCATGATCGCGCCGACGTAATCCTTCGGCACGATGATCGAAGCTTTGACGTACGGCTCTTCGACGAAGTCGAGCTTGCCCGCCTCCGGGTACTCCGAAGGGTTGGAGATGTCCTGCTGCGTGCCGTTCGTGAGCGTGACCTTGTATACGACGCTCGGCGCCGTCGTAATGAGCGGAATGTTGAACTCGCGTTCGATCCGCTCCTGGATGATCTCCATATGGAGCATGCCGAGGAAGCCGCAGCGAAAACCGAAGCCGAGCGCCTGCGACGTCTCCGGCTCGAAGCGCAGCGAGGCGTCGTTCAACTCGAGCTTCTCGAGCGCGTCGCGCAGGTCGTTGTAGTCCGACGATTCGATCGGGTACAGGCCGCAGAACACCATCGGATTGATGCCGCGGTAGCCCGCGAGCGCTTCCGCCGTCGGCCGCTTGGCATTCGTGATCGTGTCGCCTACGCGCGTGTCCTTCACGTTTTTGATCGACGCCGTCACGAAGCCGACGTCGCCCGGTCCGAGCTCGTCCACGATCGTCGAGCGCGGCATGAACGTGCCGACTTCGACGACGTCGAACGTCGCGCCCGTCGCCATGAACTTGATCGGCGTCCCCGCGCGAAGCTTGCCGTCGATGACGCGAATGTAGCAGATGACGCCCTTGTAAGCATCGTAATAGGAGTCGAAAATGAGCGCCTTGAGCGGCGCTTCGGGATCGCCCTGCGGCGCCGGCACCTTGTGCACGACCTGCTCGAGAATCTCCTTGATGCCGATGCCGTTCTTCGCGGAGGCGAGCACCGCTTCGCTGGCGTCGAGGCCGATGACGTCCTCGACTTCCTGCTTGACGCGCTCGGGCTCCGCGCTAGGCAGGTCGATCTTGTTGATGACGGGCAAGATTTCAAGGTTGTTGTCCAGCGCGAGATACACGTTCGCCAGCGTCTGGGCTTCGATCCCTTGCGCCGCGTCGACGATGAGCAGCGCGCCTTCGCAGGCGGCAAGGCTCCGCGACACCTCGTACGTGAAGTCGACGTGTCCCGGCGTATCGATCAGGTGCAGCGTATAGATCTCGCCGTCGTCGGCCTTGTACTTGAGACGGACGGCCTGCAGCTTGATCGTGATGCCGCGCTCGCGCTCGAGGTCCATCGAGTCGAGCACCTGATCCTGCATTTCGCGCGCGGTCAGCGTGCCCGTATATTCCAAAATGCGGTCGGCCAGCGTAGACTTGCCGTGGTCGATATGCGCAATGATGCAAAAATTGCGAATATGGCTTTGCTTGTGTTGGATGTCTGCCATCTTCTTTGTCCTTACCTCCACCGATACATGCCGTTGTCCGGCTATCCCATCTATTATATCAGCAGCGCCTTGGAGCGGCAATCGCGGCGTATGGCGATGATTGAACGCACAAAAAACGGCGCATGCCCCTAGCCAACTAAGGCCGACACGCGCCGCGAACATAAAGCTTCTTCCACTGGATGCGGATCTAATCTCCAGATCCGATCAGAACGTTGCTAAGCGTACCTAGCTTCTCGATCCGGATCTCCACCTTGTCGCCGGCCTTCAAGTAAATTTTGCGTTCCTCCGGATACCCCATGACTACGCCTTCGGGCGTTCCCGTCAGAATGACATCGCCAGGCTGCAGCGTCATATGGCGGCTGATGTAGCTTACGATCGTTTTACAATCGAAGATCATGTCGCTCGTGTTGGAATTCTGCCGCCGCTCCCCGTTCACGAAGCTCTGGATCTCCAGCCGGTTCGGATCGCCGACTTCGTCCGCGGTGACGAGCCAGGGTCCCAGCGGGCAAAAGCCGTCGAGGCTTTTGCCGAGCAGCCATTGAGAAGTACGAAGCTGCAAATCCCGAGCAGACAGGTCATTAGCGGCGCAGTATCCGTATACGTAGTCTAGCGCGTCGTCCTCGCTCACGTTAAAGGCGGTTTTCCCGATGACGATGCCCAGTTCCGCTTCGTAGTCCATCTTGGACGTGACTTCCGGGACGCGGATAGGCGCTTCGTGGGCGGCCAGAGCGTTGGAAAATTTGTTGAAAAGGATCGGGTAGGCCGGGATCTGCGCCCCGGTTTCTTCCGCGTGCTTTCTGTAGTTCAAGCCGACGCAGATGATTTTCCCCGGCTTTGCGACGCAAGGCGCCCATCTCGTTGCTTCTGGATCCAGCGTGGATGCCTGAACCAACGTCTCGTCGCCAAGCGCTTCTTCGATTCGATTAGAGAGCGTTGCAAGTCCTGCGTCGCCCAACGCGATCAGATCGTCGGTCGACCGGGCGGACCAAGCCGCCTCCGATCGCGCCGTCAACCGCTCGACATCCAGCAAGCGATCCTTTTCGACTACGCCAAGCTTCAACGCTCCGTCATCGTCCCAATAGTTTACCAGCTTCAAAGTCTATTCCTTCTTTCTTCAAATTAAGGCTGCAGCAAAATTTTCGCAATCGAACCGGGACCGCCGATCAGCGTCTCGAAGCATTCGCCGCCTTGCTCGAGCGGCCGGTGTATCGTCCAAGGCAGCAGATCCACTTTGCCCTCCGCGATCCAGCGCAGCGCCTGCTCGAAGTCCTGCGGATCGTAAGCGAAGGCGCCCAGCAGCTTCAGTTCCTCGCGGATGATCGTGTTGACGGGCAGCGTGCTGTCCGCCTCGTGCAGCCCGGTAAGGCCGATCCGCGCGCCTCTGCGTACCGAGGCGATGCAGCGCAGTCGCGTCGCCTGAAGGCCGACGGCGTCGACCGCCGCCTCGAAGCCTTCGGCCGGCTTCAGGCGCTCGATCTCGGCATCGCCATTGGCAGGGATGCCGCCTAGCTCCGCGGCGATCCGCAGCCGATCGGCGTTCAGATCGGCGACGACGACTTCGCGCGCGCCGAGCAGCCTCGCGGCCGCGACCGCGAACAAGCCGATCGGTCCGGCGCCCATTACTAAGAGCCGGTCATCGGGCTGCAGTGCGATCAGCCGGCACAGATGAACGGCGCAAGCCAGCGGCTCGGCCATGGCTGCCAGGTCAAAGGACAAATCGTCGGGGATGCCATACACGTTGGATTCCGCCACGACGGCGTATTCGGCGAACGCACCGGGCAGGTGCGCGCCGAGCAGCTTGCGGTCCGGGCACAGCTGCGCTTCGCCGCTCAGGCAATCTCTGCACCGGCCGCACGTTTGCAGCGGATTGACCGCCACCCGGTCGCCCGGCTTGAAGCGCGACGCGCTCTCACCCGTCACCGCGACCGTGCCCGCGAATTCATGCCCCATCACGAGCGGCGGCTTGCGAAGCGAGTTATGTCCCAGGTAGCCGCTCAGCTCGGAGCCGCAGATGCCGACCCGCTCGATCTTGACCAGCACTTCTCCCGCCGCCGGCTCCGGCACCGGGAGCATCCTTATGTTCATCAGCCGCGGTCCTTCGTAGACCAGCGCCCGCATCGTCTGCGTCATGCGCGTTCTCCTCCTATCGGACTCTGTAGCGGTTCAGCACCTGCTCGTCGATCTCGATGCCCAGTCCCGGCCGATCCGTCGGCACGGTGACGTAACCGTCCTTGAATTCGATCTCCCGGCTTACCAGATCGCGCGCGAGCGGCGAGTTGGATACGGTGTATTCAATCATGAAACCGTTCGGAATGGCCGCCGCGAAGTGCGTGCTCGCCGCGACGAGGATCCCCGTCTTGAAGGCATGCGGCACGACCTTCTTGTGCCGGTCGTAAGCCAGGTACGCAATGCGCTTGCCTTCGGTCAGGCCGCCGACGCGGGCAAGATCAGGCTGGATGATGTCGAGATGTCCTTCGTCCAGCAGCCGCTGAAAGGCCATTCGTCCGCTCTCCTGCTCCCCGCCCGCGATGGAGATGCGGCTGCGGTCCGCGAGCGCGCGATAACCGGCGATATCGTTGGAGTGCACGGGCTCCTCCAGCCAGTAGACGCCGTACCGCTCGTACACCTCCGCCATGCGCAGCGCGCCCTTCAGGTCCCAGGCGAGCCCCGCGTCGATCATGACGTCGACGTCGTCCCCGACGGCTTCGCGGATCGCCTTGATCTGCGCTTCGTCGAACTTGGCGTCCCGGCCGATCGGCCCCCAGCCGAACTTCATCGCCTTGTAGCCCAGTTTGGCGTACTGTTCGGCCATGGCCGCCGCTTCGGCGATCGTCTCGGGCATCAGGGCGCTGGCGTAGGCCTTGAGCTTGCGGTTGAACACGCCGCCCATCATCTCGCACACCGGACGGTTCATCGTCTTGCCCAGGATGTCCCACAGCGCGATGTCAACGCCGCTGATCGCGTGCAGCGCGGGACCGGTGCGGCCGAAGTAGATCGTGCCGCGGTACATCTTGTCCCACAGCCGCTCGATCTCGATCGGATTTTCCCCGATCAGCAAGGTGCGAAGGCCCGTCGCGATCGAATGCGAGGCAGGCGCTTCCACGACGGCCTTGGCGACCAGCGGCGAAGAATCGACCTCGCCGACGCCCACGATGCCTTCGTCCGTATGAATGCGGATGACGAGCGTATCCTGCGTGCCGTCGCACTGCTCGGCATCCAGGTCGGGTATGCTCAAATAAATCGCTTCGACTTCGGTAATTTTCATAAGGCCAGCTCCTCTTCTATCGTTAGCTTCCCAGCAGATCCTCGCGGAGAGGGGTGAACGCTTCCAGCACCAGCGAATCTTCCAACGCCTCGACCGAATGAGAGACGCCGCCTGGAACGACGACCTGCTCTCCAGCCGAAGCGACGATCTCGGCGCCGTCCAGCACCATCCGGATTTTCCCTGACACGACGTAACCCAGCTGCTCGTGCGGATGCGCGTGCTCCGGGCCGATGCCGCCTTTTTTGAATTCGATCGCCATGCTCATCAGCCGCTCTCCCGGGGGAAATACTTTGCGGCGAATCAGCGGATTGATCTGCTGCCACTCGTCGATCGGCATCCTGACCCTACCTTTCTAAAACGTAATCGATAATCCCCCGTCCACGGGCACGATCGCGCCCTGTACGTACGAGGCCGCCTCCGAGGCAAGGAAGGCGATGACCGCCGCCACTTCCTCGGACTGGCCGGGGCGCGCCAGCGGAATCTTGCGCTCCCCTACGTAATAACGCTTGAACCACTCGGTCTCCAATTCGTTCTCGCCGCCGACGACGGACAAGCCCGTATCGATAAAGCCCGGCGCCACGCCGTTTACGCGAATGCCGTAGGGCGACAGCTCGGCCGCCGTGCATCGCGTCAACTGGTCGAGCGCGCCTTTGGCCGAATTGTAATGGCTGGACCGGTTCAAGGCGCGGATTCCGTTGATCGAAGAGACGTTGACGATGACGCCGCCGCCTTGTTCCTTCATCGCGAGCGCGGCTTCGCGCGTGCACCAGTACGTGCCGTTCACGATCGTGTCGAACACCGCGCGCCAGCGATCCGTCGTCTCTTGGAGGAAATCGCTTTCGTAAAACATCGCCGCGTTGTTGATCAACACGTCGATGCGTCCCGTATGCGCCTTCGTGCGACCGATCAAATGCCGAACGGCGTCTTCGCCGCTGATGTCGGTCCGCACGAACAGCGGCTTCCCGCCGATTGCCGCGAGCTCCGCCAGGGCTGCCGCCCCGCGTCCCTCGTCCCGGCCCGCGATGACGACGTCCGCCCCTTCGGAAGCCAGCAGCTTGGCCGTCGCGAGCCCGATGCCGGTCGCACCTCCGGTGACGATCGCCGTCTTCCCTTCGAATCGACTCATTTTCACCTCTCCTCTCGTCAGCTCCGCGTTCGCGCCAAGATCAAGGCAGCAGCGTGCCTGCGATATTGCGCGGATAAGCCTTGGCACGGATGAATCCTTCCGCGTACCGGACCCCGCACTGTATGCCCCGATAGCGTGAGGTCACCTCGACCATCTCCATCGCATTGGAACCATACTGATCCTGCAGCCAATCGCCGACCTGGCTCTCGTGCGCGGCCAACATTCGTTTTTTCGTATCGATAAAGTCCGTGATGTCTACGTATTCGTCGGGCTGGAAGCCGATGCCGGCCATGCTGTCGACAAAATAGACGATCGGAATTTTTTTCAGCACGGCACTCGCGGTCACGATGTTCGGCACGGTCGTCATGATGGCCACATCGTTGGCAATCTGGCCGGTGAGCGTATGGTCCGGATTGTATAGATCGTCCGGCCAGTGCGTCAGCACGACCTCGGCCCCGCTCGCGCGCATCGCCTCGATGAACGCCAGGCGCGTCCCCTCGGTATCGAACAAAAATTCGTCCGGGTATCCCATCCAGATGAGGTCCGCCCCGATCAGATCCGCCGCAGCTTCCGCTTCCTGCCGGCGAATCTCCGCGATCTCGGGCTTGGATAGCGTCGGCGATCCGACTTCGCCGTTGGTCGAGATCGCGATCGTGATCTTGTCCCCGCGCGCCGCATACTTCGCCAGCGTACCGCCGCATAAAATCTCGGCGTCGTCCGGATGCGCGCAAATGGCCAATACGTTCATCTTTGTTCCTCCTCCTCGTTATCGCTGAACTTTGGCTTCTCAGCCCATCATAATGGCGATTTTGGTAGATTGTCAACAATCGATTATCTTCAAACGACCGTTGAATTAAAGCGGATAGTGATCTATACTGGGGGCATTCGCTTGCCGAACGTTCGAACCTTAATCACGCTGGGAGTTTTAGATATGAAACCCTATCAGTTTAAAAGCCAGGAAAACCTGTCGCTGCGTCAGCGCGTTTTCGCGGACATCCGCGACGCGATCGTGCGCGGCCATTTGAAACCGGGCGACAAGCTTCGGGAGCTCGACATTTCCAAGCAGATGAACGTCAGCCGCGGTCCGCTTCGCGAGGCGCTGCGGGATCTCGAGGCGCTCGGCCTCGTCGTGAGCTCCCCCTATCGGGAGACCGCGGTCGCCGACGTGCGCAAGGAAGAGGTCGTCGGGCTGCTGATTCCGGTACGGCTGCAGCTGGAGCTGTTCGTGCTGGAGCAAAGCCGGGGCAAACGGGACGAAGCGTTCTTTGCGAAGCTTGAGGAGATCGTGGAGGATATGAAACGCGCCGCTTCCGAGAACGACTTGTTCGCGCTGGTGGAGGCCGATATTCGCTTTCACGAGCAGGTGCTGTCGCTCGACGATTCGGCCCATACGCAGCAGATCTGGCTCGGCATCGTGAATCGGCTTCGCCTGCACTTTATCAAAAATACCGGCGCGTTCGGCGACCTCGGACGCGTGCCTGCGGAGCATGCCGCGCTGTTGTCGGCGCTGCGGAATGAGAACGACGAGCGGATCGTGGAACTGTGGACCCGGCATATCCGGGATGAAGACTGCCTGCTCTGCTTCGACGAGACGATGGATTGAGGAGAGATATGGATGTCCGAGACACCGGAAGCGCATCTGAAGCAAATGGGCGCGCCCTACGTCAAATTGATCGGTGAAGACGGCGGAACGCTGCTCGTGCTCGTGCGGGGCGGACGGCTGCACGATATGACCGTCCCTGGAGGTCAAGCGGGCACGTCCTTATGGACGAACCCGGCTGCGCTGGAAACCGGCGGCTGGAATACGGGCGGGGACCGCACCTGGGTCAGCCCCGAGATCGAATTCTTCACGGACGGCTCGGGCAACTACGGGATTCCGCAGCAGCTCGATCCCGGGCGCTGGACGCTCGACTCGTCCACCGGGAGGGAAGCCACGCTGCGGATGACCTGCGAACTGCGCCATCGCGCCTCGGACGCGCAGCTCCGATTGAACCTGGAAAAAAGGTTCGCGACGCTGCCGAATCCGCTCCTCATGAATACCTCCTTGGCTGCGCGCGACTTGGCCGGCGTTCGCTATGTCGGGTACGAAGTTCGCACGACGCTTGAATTGGAGCCCGTCGCGCCGGACGACGGCGCGGCGGCCTCTCCGTCGGGCTACTGCAGCCTATGGAGCATCATGCAGTTACCGGCCGGCGGCATCGCGCTGGTGCCGACGCGCGGACGCGTGCCGCCGCTTACGATGTTCGCCCAGCGAGAGCCGACGGACATCGAGGGGACGGCCGGCGGCGTCCGCATCCCATGCGGAGGCAGCTACAGCTACAAGCTGTCGTTCGACGCCGTCGCCTCGACCGGCCGCTACGGCTATATCCGCCGGCTGGGCGCCTCCGAGAGCAGCCTCGTGGTCCGGCAATTCAACGTCAATCCCGCCGGCGTCTATCCCGACTATCCGCCGGACCGGCGCGATTATCTCGGGTCCTGCATGCAGATTTACAATGACGGCGGCCATCTCGGCGGATTCGCCGAACTCGAATATCAATCGCCCGCCCTGTCGATCGACATGCACGGGCGGGCGACGGATGAATCGCAAGTGTTCCATTTTACCGGACCGACGGACAAGATCAGGGAAATTGCCGCGCTCCTTCTTGGGATGGACGACTTGTCGACGGCTGAGCTTTAGTTAGCAGGCCAACGCGGCGCGAACCGCCGGCCTACCGCTTTTCGACGGCGCACAACAGTTAGTGCCGCGCACCTGGGCTATCGCTTCCTCTTGGAGAGGCGATAGGCGGTTTTTGACGCGCACTCGGGCTATCGCCTTCTCTAGGGGAGGCGATGGGCGGTTTTTGACGCGCGCCCGGGCTATCGCCTTCTCTAGGGGAGGCGATGGGCGGTTTTTGACGCGCGCCCGGGCTATCGCCTTCTCTAGGAGATGCGATAACCCAGCGCTTTAAAAAAAAACCGCATCCCTTAGAGATGCGGTTTACGAAATCATGGCATATAGGCGCAGCCGCTCTCTCAGATGCGGCTGCCTTTATTTTATTCAAGCTCCTCCCGCTCGATCTTCAGCCCTTCCACGTGCCGCTTGGCCATCTGACTCCGTTTTTTGCGGTTCTCGACCGAGTCGAAGACGATATCCATATCGTAATCGTCCGGGTACAGATGCTTGCTCTCGATCTGAAGCTGCACCCGCTTGCGGTTGATGAGTTGCTTGACGCCGCGAACCTGAACGATGAGGTTCCCCCGCTCGTCGGCGAGCCGGTAGACGACGCCCCGCTGGCCGATCGACGGGATCCAGACGACGTCGCCGACGCCGAGCTTCGGCGGCTGCGCAGCCGCGGTCTCCGGGGGTTCGCCCTTGGCCTCGCCTGCGCCGGCCGCCTTCCCCGCATGCGTAGCGGGTCTCGCGCCCGCCTCCGCGAACCCTGCGACCATCGCTGCCGGCGGCAGTATCCCCTGCACGCCTTCCCGCAGCGCGTCGCCGTCCTGCCGGCCGCGCTGTCCGCCTCCGCCCTTCAGCCCCTGGGCGATCTCCTTGGCCCGGGCGATGATGCCCTCGCCGATGCCGAACTTGCGCGCGATGACGAACGCGTAACTGTCGCCCGCCTCGCCCATGTCCAGCCGGTAAAGCGGCTGCAGCGTCTCTTCGTCGAACGCCATGCGGGCGTTACGGAATCCGGGCGCGACCCGCGCGTATTCCTTGATCTCGTTGAAGTGCGTCGTCGCAAGCACCGCGGCCCCGCGCCGGTACAGCTCCTCGAGCACGGCGATCGACAGGCCCACGCCTTCGCCGGGATCGGTCCCCGTCGCCAGCTCGTCGAGCAGCACGAGCGTCGCGCCGTCCGAGAAGGCCAAGATGTCGGTGACGTTGCGGATATGCGAGGAGAAGGTGCTGAGCGAACGGTCCAAGCTCTGTCCGTCGCCGATATCCGCTTCGATCGCGCGGAACACGCCTACGCGGCTGCCCGCGGCGGCCGGGATCAGCAGGCCGGTCTGGGCCATCAGGGTGAGCAGGCCGACGGTCTTGAGCGCGACGGTCTTGCCGCCCGTGTTCGGCCCGGTGATGAGCAGCGACCGGTAGCTGCCGTCCATGGCGATGTCGAGCGGCACCGGCTTGGCGCTTAGAAAAGGATGCCTGGCGCCCCGCAGCTCGAACGTGCCGTCGTCCGTAAGCGACGGCGGGAGCGCGCCGATCGCGAGCGCCCATTTCGCCTTCGCCAGCAGGAAGTCGTAGTGCCCCACCGACTCCGCGTTCACGGACAGCTGCGGCAGCGCCAGCTCGGCTTCGCCCGTCAAGCGCGCGAGCACCTGCAGCTCCTCGCGCTGCTCCTCGGCGCGGAGCGCGGACAGCTCCATCTGCAGTCCCGCCGTCTCGGACGGTTCCACGAACACCGTTTGCCCGCTCGCGGATTCGTCGAGCACCGTGCCGGACACTTTGCGCCGATGCTCCTTTTTGACCGACAGCACGTAACGCCCGCCGCGCGTGCTCACGATTCGGTCCTGCAGATGCTCGGCGTGCTTCGACAGCAGCCCGTCCAGCCGCTTCTGCAGCTTCTCCTCCGCCTGCCGGAGCTTGCGCCGGATGCGTCCGAGCTCCTGGCTGGCGCCGTCCAGGATGCGTCCGCGGTCGATGCAGCCTTCGATCTCGGCGAGCAATCCGTCCAGCTCGTGCATGGACGACGCATACGCGGCGACCGTCGGCGCGAGCGCGGCTTTGGACGCCATGAACCTGCGCAGTTGGCCGCAGCTTCGGACGAATTGCGCCAGCTTTCCGAACTGCCGCTCGTCCGGGACGTAGCCCGTGCCGAGCAATCCGAACAGCTCCTCCATGCCGTCCATGGACGGCAGCGGGACATGCATGCCTTTGTCGATCATCGCGCGCGTCTCTTCGGTTTCCGCGAGGCGCGCGGCGATGACGCGGGCGTCCGTCAACGGAGCCAGTCGCTCCGCGAGCCGGCGGCCCAGATACGTGGAGGTTCGGGATACGACGGCCTCTACGGCGCGCGCGTATTCTAATTTATCGAGGGAAGTTTGTCTCATGATAAGGGGGATGCTCCTTTGTCTAAGGGATTGGATGAACATTCGAACACGGCGAAAAATGCGCAAAAAAAACCGTGCCTGATGGGCACGGTTCGCATTCCCGCTCCTCGCCGCAGCGATGGACGGAATGTCGGACAGTTCCTCCCTGGCAATCGAAGCCGCAGAGCGCGCGCAACGAAACAAAAGACCGACATCGTCGATCCCTTGCGGGCGCTTGCTCTAACGGGCTATCCAATTGATCAGTTCAGAACCATCGCAGACATCAAGGTGTTCCCCTTTAGATAAACAAAGTTACCTTAAACTTATCACAAACTACATCTCGTGATCAAGCATTTTTTCCAGCTTCGTCCGGTCGTTCACCTGGATCATCTTCTGCTGGATTTGAATCAGGTCCTCGTCCTGCATGTCCTGCAGCACCTTGGACACCGTCTCCCGCACGGCGCCGACCATGTCGGCGAGCTGTTGATGCGTGAGCTTGATCGGGATGCGGACGGGCGCGGACGGATCCGAACCGCCGCCGTACTCCTCGCACCAGGAGGCCAATCTTTTAATGATTCTCGAACGGACGCTGAGGAAGGTCAGATCGTAGATCTGCTGGTTCGCCTTGCGAAGCCGGTTCATCGTATCTTCGACGAGGTAGTGCAGCAGGTTGCGGTCGTTTTCGAAAAGAAGCTGGAAATGCGAGCGCCGCAGCGAGAGCAGCCGGGTCTGCGAGGCGGTCTCCGCCGTAGCCGATCGTACGAGCCCGGGCTTGATAAGCGCCATCTCGCCGAAATAATCCCCTTCGTGGAAAAAAGCGAGCACGACTTTTTTGGACTTGTTGATCGTGTGGATGCTGACCGAGCCGGAGAGAATGAAGTAAATCTCGTCGCCTTCGCTGCCCTCGAGGAAAATAAGCGCGCCTTTGCGGTACACTTTTTCCTGGACGTACGGGAGGACGCGGTCGAACAATGTAATATCGATGCCTTTGAAAAACGGAATCGCCCTCAGCTTGGTGGCGGTAATCGGCATAATGGCCCCCTTGCGCATGTGTGCAGCTGCGCCGAGCGTCCCCCTTAGACGACAGCCTCCACCATAAAGCTTGGATGCTCCATCAGGTTGAACTTCGTGCCGAACTGGTTCAGCCGGACGATCGGCCTGGCCAGATGTCCTTTGTTCAGTTCGACGACCGTCGCGTGAAGCCCGCCGGTCAGCCTGAGCTCGGTTCCGACCGGATACGGGACGAATGCCTTCAGGAAGCCGCGGACGACGGCATAGCTGTATGAAGTATCTATTTTCGACATGACGTACTCAATTCCTCCACAAGGCAGCTTATCCGCGAGCCGATCGTTCATAAAATAGTCGAATTCGCTGCACAGCCCGCAGATTTGCGCCTCCTCCGACAGCTCCGCGCCCTTCGTCCCATGCGGGAAACCCCTGCCGTCCAGCTGCTCGTGATGCTGCATGACGATCCGGAGCGTAGGCTGAGAGACGCCCGGAGACTGCCGAAGCAGCTCGTATCCGACCTGCGGATGGTTAATGACCATCGTGCCGTCGTGCGGCCTGAACAGGCCGATATCGTGCAGCAGGCTGCCTACCGCGACATTTTGGATCCGCTGCCTGTTGTATCCGAGCACCTTGGCCGTCAGCATCGCCAGGAAGCAAACGTTGACGCTGTGCGCGATCAGGTTCGCATCTCCGCGCAGCAGGTCCTCGTAGTGATAGAGCAGGTCGCGCTCTTCCATGACGATCCGGGACATATGCTCGGACCATTCGAGCACCGGCTCGACGGGAACGGCGGCGCCGCGCAGGACGGTATCCATGACGAGCCCCAGCAGATTCTTCATCTGTTCCCGCAGATTTTCCTTCAGCGCCTTAGGGTCGGAGCCGAATGCTTCCGTCGTCTCGATCATTAGGTAACGGAGATTGCGTCTCTTCAATCCTTCGATCAAGCGCCGGTCCAATACGACGCCTTGCCTCAATATCAGACGTCCTTCGGACGTATATACGCTTCTTCCCAGCTTGTCGCCTTCCGCCAGCTGGTCTGCACGAACTAACCGCACAGTCACTCACTCCCGATCCATGATTGTCTCTCTATCGTGATTCGATATTACTATTGAACCCAGGTACGGTTCTGTAACTCAGATCACATAAAAAGGCAAAAAGTCGCAGGATTAAATCGGATAAATCTAGTCCCTAAGAACCAGAAAGCTTGTCGAAAAGCGAAACGACAGCCTTGACGCCGCTCTGCGACAACCGCTGCAGCGTAGACGCCGTCTTGTCCGCCAGGCTGTCTACGAGCGGCTCCCCGTCCGGTCTCGGGATCGCATACGGATCCTGCTCCTCCCCGCCAGTCTGCCCGCTGCGCGCCGAATCCAATGTCTGCCGCCTCGCGGCGCTGCCGGTCGCGGACGCATCCGTATCGCCCGTCTCGCCTTCGTATGCGATGCCTTGCGGCTCTTCCGCATAGTAGCGGCTGCGTTGTTCCGCCCGGCTGTCCGCCGCGCTGTCCGCCGCGTTCCCGCCGTTGCCGACCGTCGCGCCGTCGCTGCCGACCGGGCCGTATACGGTTCGGATGCCGTCGTCCGCCATTTCCATGCCGAACAGCACGGCCAATGCGATCAGCGCCGCGAGAAGCGCAAGCTTTCCCATCGATCGTCCCATGATCCGCTTCCTCCTCTATTGGGCCGTCGCGGCCTTCTTCGCGCCGGCTCCCGCCGCTTCGGCATTCTGGCTCTGCCAGTAAAGATCCGAGATCGTCTTCGCGAGCGCGTCGGCCGTGCGGTAGCACTCCTCGAGCGTATTGTCGACGCCGCCGATCTCGATGAGCACGCTGTCCGGGGCCAGCGACTGATTGTATTCGCCGTTGCCCGTCGCCGCCGTCTTGCCCCAGATGCCGCGCGACAAGCCGGGATAAGACGCCTCCAGCTTCTCGTGAATCTCGTTGGCGAAGCTCTCGTTTTGCTTCCAGTCCGGATTGCGCTGCCCGATGATGAAGAACACCTGCGCGTAATCTTTGCCGCCGATCGTGACGGTGGACTCCTTTCGCCGCAGCGAGTCTCTATGAATGTCGAAGAAAAAGGTAAGGTTCTTGTCGCCTGCCATCGCCTGCGTGACGGTTTGCTTGGAATACTTGTAGGATTGGTTCCAATCGTAGTCTTTAACCGTTCCTGCGTAATCTTTGGAAGAGTGCAGCGCGCCTATCCCCCGCTTCTCGAGCTGGTCCGCGAGGCGCTTGCCTACCAGGGTGACGTTGACCTTGCCGGAATTCGGATCCTTGGTGCCCGTCGGCAGCTCTGGATAATAGGATTCGCGGTTGTGAGAATGATAGATGAACACGACTTTGCGACCATCGGTCGTCTTCGTCTGATCGGAAGGCGAATCCTCGCTGTCCGGCGTCGGCGCGGGGCCCCCCCCGTTCTGCGCAGGTTCGGGCGTGGCGGCCGCATTCGGCTTGTCCGCACCTCCTCCGGGCCCCGCCCCCGGATCTGCGCCGTGATCGTCCGGATCGTCCCTGTCTCCGCCATCCGTTCCGGAAGCCGGCGGGCTGTAATCCTCCGGAGCGCTGTCCGAGCCGCCCGAGCCCGTCCGGAACAGGATCGGATCGTCCCCGCCCGCGCCCGGCATCTCTGCGGCGAGCAGGCTCTTCGGGTCTCCGGGATTGACGTCGGTGAGGAACCTCAGCAGGAAGGCCGCTACCCGTTCTCCGTCCATGCGGTCTCCTTCACCTTTCTCGGCCATCTGCGGCAGCTCGAGCCCGAGCATGGAGGAGAAAAACGTATCGGAAACGGATGCCGCGAAGCCCTTCATCGATTGCGCGGGCGACGCAGCCAGCTTAATCTGCAAGATCCCGCCAAGACCTAGGAGGACGAACATCACCATCGAACAAAAGCTGAGCAGCAAAAATGCGCGTCCCGATGCCAAAAACCTGCGAAATTGCCTGCGCCAGACCGGCAAATATTGAGATAGCGCCGCACGGAACATTCCGCACCTCCCACTCCCCTGTCAGGGGTCTCTTAGACTGTCTATTCTTCCGGCTTGCGAAAGCGATAGTGAAGTCTATGAGAGATTAAGAGATGCTAGAACGGCGAGTAGGCACAAAATTGGGGAACATGCCGCAAGGGAACGAAAGGTGCGGCGGGGAGGATTCGCGACAGGACGCGTTTGTTCCTGGTTGAGACTTCTCGCGGCGGAGTGATCGCGATAAGACGCGGTTTGTTCCTAATCGAGACTTCTTCAATCCGGGAGACTGCGAATGGGCGCGGTTTGTTCTTAGATAGGACTTCTCGCGGCGGAATGATTGCGATACGACGCGGTTTGTTCCTAATCAAGACTTCTTCAATCCGGGAGGCTGCAAGTAGGCGCGGGTGGTCACAAATAGAATCTGCGTCCCGACACGACGCATAAAAAACCTCCCGGCTTGTTGCCTGGAGGCTTGGGGTGACGGCGTCCTGCGCCGTCGCTATGCGGTTCTGGATGATGCTTTCGGCTTAATAGCCGAGGTCCTTGCGAGCCTTCGCCCACTTGGCGTTCAGATCGTCGAACGCTTTCTTCAGATCCTTCGCCACGATCAGGTCTTGGTCGACGGAGCCGGTGCCCAGCGCGATCTCGGCCTTCTTGGCGATCTCATTGTAGCGAGGGTCTACAGCAACGCTCTCGATGTAAGTCGGGTTAGCGGCGTTGAACTCGGCCAGTTGCGGCACTTCAGGCGTCTTGGTCTTGTCGACCGGCAGGAAGCCCGAGTCGGTGTCGTAGCCGGATTCCTTGACGAAGAAGTTAACCCAAGCGATGGCCAGATCCTTGTTCTTGCTGTCTTTGCTTACGCCGACGAAGTAGTCGCCGCCCAGCGGAGCGTTGTACTTGCCGCTGTTGTCGTAAGGGAACGGGAAGAACCCGATGTCTTCGGAAGCTGCGCCCGCGCCGATGACTTGCGGAATGACCCAGTTGCCGAGGAAGTACATGGCGGCTTTGCCGGATGCGACTTCGCCCTTGGACATTTCCCAGTTGTTGGTGGACAGGTCGGACTCGACCCACTTGTTCTCGACGAACTTGCGCGCGATCGTGATCAGTTGGCCCCAAGGTCCGTCAACGGTAAACGGCGTATCCGTGGAGATTCGGGTATCGGTCCACTTGGCGTCGCCTGCTACGTATGTGTAGGAGTTTTCGCCCCAGTTGCCCATCGGCCATTGCGCGCCGAAGTTCATGTACAGCGGTACGATGCCGGCATCCTTCAGCTTTTGCGCGTCGGCGTACAGCTCGTCGAGCGTCTTCGGCGTGGAAGTGATGCCTGCCTTCTCGAACGCCTTCTTGTTGTATACGATACCTTGCGTGTTGACGCCGGAGGTGATGCCGTAGCGCTTGCCTTCGAAAGCGTCATAGTCCGCGAAGTATACGTTGTCGAACATCGAGTCAGGCAGCGGCTCGTAGTACTTCGGGAATTCGCTGGTAGCGAGCGCCGAAGGGATCATGTTGACGTCGCCCGCTTCGCCCGTCGTCAGGCGCGTATTGATGTCGGTCGCGTAGTTGGTCAGGCCTTCGAATTCGATTTCGGCCTTCGGGTATTTTTCTTTGAACTTGGCAACGTACTTGTCGAACGTGCCGTCGCTGATGTAGTCGGTACGGTGAGTCAGCACGAGAATCTTGCCGGACAGGTCGGCGTTCGCTTCGCCGCTCGAAGCGGATGCGGACGCGGAGGCGGATGCCGAAGCGCTAGCGGAAGACGATGCCGAAGCGGACGGTGAAGCGTTGTTATTGTTGTTGTTGCTGCCGCAAGCGGACAGTACGGCGGAAGCCGTCAGCAACGACAAGATGGCAAGCGTGCTTTTCTTCATTTGTTGTAACCCCCAGATTGATGGTTTAGCTGATGACCCAGCTTTGTAAGCGCTGTGTTGGGATCGCTTACATTCACTAATTATACGCCGTTGGATTTGCAAAAACAGGCATTCGTTTTGTTTTTATTGTCATCAATTATGATAACAAATAAAAACTTTTAGCTTAAAATCCCCTAACCGGCCATTAGTATGTGCCGATTAGGGGATTTTTACCCATCCGATTCCATTTTGCTCGCAGGACTTTAGCCGCGTTTCAAAAACGCGTATTCGGGACGATTCAGAAGCTCGAGGTTCCGCGCGATCAGCTCGTTGCGCGTCTCGACGCTCGCGCGGGAACGAAGACCGTCCTCTGGCGTGTTAATGACATAGTCGAGCAGGCGTTCGATCGTCGTCGAAGCCACGTGCAGGCGCGTATCGGAGGAAGCGTAATAGATATACACTTCGCCGCTCTCCTCGGCGATCAGACCGTTCGTGAAAACGACGTTGGACACGTCGCCGACGCGCTCGATGCCTTCCGGCGCGATCAAGTGTCCGGCAGGAGAATGAATGACGCGGCTCGGATCGTCCAGCGCGGTCATGAACGCGTAGATGACATAGCGCAGTCCGGCAGCCGTGTTGCGCACGCCGTGAGCGACATGCAGCCAGCCTTTGTCCGTCTTGATCGGCGCGGCGCCCTGGCCGTTCTTCACTTCTTTGATCGTGTGGTACACTTTCTCGTCCACGATCGACTCATGGTCGACGATCGCCGGATTCATGCTCTCGGAGAGTCCCCAGCCGATGCCTCCGCCCGCGCCCGTGTCGATGAAGCCGTCCTGCGGACGCGTGTAGAAGGCATACTTGCCGTCTACGAATTCCGGGTGCAGCACGACGTTGCGCTGCTGCGGCGAAGGGGTCTGCAGATCCGGGAGGCGCTCCCAGTTGACGAGGTCCTTCGTGCGGGCGATGCCGCCCTTGGCGTTCGCGCTCGACGTGTCGCTCTTCGGCGCATCCGGATCTTTGCGCTCGCTGCAGAACAGGCCGTATATCCACCCGTCCTCATGCTGCACGAGACGCATGTCGTATACGTTGACGTCCGGGTCTTCGGTCTCGGGAAGCAGCACGGGATAGTCCCAGAAGCGGAAGCCTTCGGTCGGCTTGTCGCTCTCCGCGACGGCGAAAAACGATTTGCGGTCGACGCCTTCGACGCGGACCATCAGGTAGTATTTGCCGTTCAGCTTGATCGCGCCCGCATTGAACGCCGCGTTGACCCCGATCCGCTCGATCAGGTACGGATTCGTCTCCGGGTTCAGGTCGTAGCGCCAGTAAAGCGGCGCATGCGCGTTCGTCACGACCGGGTGCTCGTGGCGCCAGTATACGCCGTTGCCCGGCTCGACCTTCGGGTTAGGCTGCGCGACCAGCTTTTCGTATTGCTCGTTCAGCTGCTTGATTTGATTCAGAAAATCGCTCATGGATCATACCTCCGATTTCAAATGTTCGAGTCTTTCCAGCACTTCGATGCACGCCCGGCTGTTGTGGTAAGGGCATTTCCATTGCCCGACCTTCGGCTGGTTCCCGTTCACGACAGGCTTGCCGGCACGCGTGACCTGCCAATGCCATTCCCCGCCTTCGCGGTCGCTGACGAAATTCGAGATAAAGCCCCAGCTGTTTTTTGCCGCCGCCAAATACTTCTCTTCGCCCGACAGCTGGTAGGCGTTCAGGAAGCCGACCATCGCTTCGGCCTGCGGCCACCAATCCTTGCTGTCGTCCAGGTGGTGCCCGTCGTACTCGTTGAAAAGGCCGCCGTCTTCGTCCACGCCTTGCTCGAGCGTCGCCTTCGCCATGCGAACGGCCGCTTCCTTGACGCGCGGCAGCAGCGACTCGTCGCCAAGCACCTCGGCCGCTTCCCACAGGAGCCAGCTGCCTTCGATATCGTGCCCGTACGAGACATGCGGGGCTTTAGACTGCCACTCGTCATCGAAAAACAGCAGAAAGTGGTCGGTCTTCGCGTCGATAATCTTGTCCAGGTGAACCTCGATGAGCTCCTTGAGCTTTGCCTTGAGGCCTTCCGGCTTCCAGACGCGGTACAAGTTCGTATAAGCCTCGAGCACGTGCAGATGCGTGTTCATCGACTTGCGTTCGTTCAGATCCTTGCCGGAAAGGCTAAGTTCGTCCGTCTCGGTCCAGTCGCGCGCCAGCGCTTCGATGTAGCCGAGATGCACCGGATCGTAGGCGTGCTTTTCAAGCAGTCGATAAATCTGCTCCGCCCAAGCCAGCGCCTCTTGATCGCCGGTTACGCGAACGTATTCGGATAAGGCGTAGATCACGAATGCCTGGCCGTAAACTTGCTTCTTATCGGACACAGCCGCTCCGTTCACGTCGATCAGCCAGTACAGGCCGCCATGCTCCGGATCCCGGAAATGCGTCTTCAACGCCACGTAGGCGCGCTTCGATGCCGCGAGATATTTTTCGTCCTTGTAAAGGCGATAGGCGGAAGCGAACGTCCACATGATGCGGGCGTGAAGCACGAGACCCTTGTGCGCTTCCGGCAGCTTTTCGCCGCTGCTCGCGATCTCTCCGATATAGCCGAAGTACTTTTCGTCCACCGTGTTGTTCAGCCAATAGCCGAGGATATTGTCCTTCAGCTCCGCGGTCAGCTCGTCCCGCCACCGCGCGGCCGTCAATTGCTGCGTCATGCTAGCGTCCTCCTTTTCGGATGTTCAGTTTCGAATGTTCAGGCGTTCAGGCCTTCCGGCTTCTGGCCCGACTTGTAGTAGTCGCCGACCGTCTTGGCGGCCGACTTGCCGTACATGCAATAATCGTCGTTGGCCGCCGCGTCCTTCGCGTCGTAAAGCTTGGCCGGCCAGTCCCACAGCATGAAGCCGCGCATCCACTCGCGCTTCGCGCAGGCGCCGAACATCGCTTCGTAGTACCGCATCTGCTCCTCCTCCGACGGACCGCCGGGCAGCGACCAGTCGTTCGGACGGAGCGGCGAGCCTTCGCGGCTCGGGCAGCCGGCTTCCATGAAGAAGAACGGTTTATTCCACTGGGCAAGCACGCCCTCGATACGATCGAGGTGCTCTTCCCACTCGTGGATCGGGTAGTAGCCGCTCGAGGAAATGATGTCGACCGCGTCCCACCACTTGACCCTGCCCTCTTGATACTTGTCGCAGTTATAAGTGATCAGGCCGGAGTAGATCGGACGGATGTCGGCGACGAGCGCGCGCCACTCGGATTCGCGCTTGTCGGTCTGCACCATCTCGCAGCCGATGCACAGCATTTCGCAGCCCTCTTCCTCCGCGATCGCCGCGTAGTGGGCGATGAACTTGCCGTAGCTCGCGAACCATTGCGCCCAGCTCGGCTCTCCTGGAACCTCTTCGTCGAAAAAGCCGATATGCGCGCGCCACGTCCCGTTTTTCACGTTGACGACCGGCTTGAGGCACACCTTCATGCCCAGCGACTTCGCCTTGCGGATCGCCGTGCGCACTTCCTCGTCGGTCACCGTCGGCTCGTCCCAGAACGGAATCTCCGTCGACTGCGGCGTCTCCTGCAGCGCCGACAGCGCGATCGCCGTCCAGTTCACGCCGAGCTTCGCCATCTCCTCCATCGAAAAGTCCGCTTCGCTTCCCGTCCACGTGCCGCGCGTGCCGACCCAGCCCCATGTCATGCCGCTGACCGTCTCGTTCCAAGCCTGTTTGCTCATGCTTGCAGCTCCTTTGCGCGAACCTTTTGTAAACGCGTGGTGTTATATTGTTATCTATTTTGTTAGTCATTTTAGATAACAATATTCTCAAGGTGATTGTACCACCTGGGGAAGAGAAGTCAACAGCATCCGCCCCTTTCATAAAAACAAAGCTTCATAAAAAAGGAACCTTTCAAAAAATGTCGAATATTGGGATCGGTAATGATCATGCATGGCAAAGGGAGCGTAAAAAATGAGTTTAAAGAGATTGTTTTGGATCGTCCTTTGTTTGGCAATCGGAAGTGCCGCTCTCGTCTTCGCAGACGACAACGCCGATGCGGCCGAGCCGGCGGGAATCCGAACGGTGATCGACAGCAAGACGCTTCTCCTCGACGACGGTTCGATGTGGGTCCTAGCCGGCGATCGGTACATGCTTGCGAAAGGCCTTGACTTGACCGATGTCGCAGGTTCCGCGTACTACGGACTCGCGCTCACCCGGAACGGCGCGCTGGCCGCGTATACTTTCGATGCGCCAAGTCTCGTCGAAGGCCAGACTGACGTGGCGCAGATTACCAGCGGCTACTGGCTCAAAAAAGACGGAACGGTCTGGACGGAGAAGGGCAAGGTCAAAGGCTTTCAGGACGTCCTTCACATCGCTTCCAAAGACAAAGACTTTGCGGCATTGACCCGAGACGGGCAAGTGCTGTATATCAACGCGGACTACGGCGTTCTCAATAAGCTGGGCCAGATCGATGACGCCGAATCCGTCGTATCGATTCAAACGACCTACGACCGGGTCGCCCTTCTTTACGATTCGGGCGAAGCCGTCATCTACGAGGGCGCCAACTTCGACGACAACGGCAAAGTCATTCCCGTCCTGGTAACGGACGACGCAGTCTCTATTCAGTATGCTGGACCGATGTCCGACTTACTCATCGTTCGACGGGACGGTACGGTGTGGTCGACGGGCCCTTACAGCGATCGCTTCAAATTAACGAAGCAGGTTCAAGGTCTGTCGGATATCGTGAAAACGGCTGGCGCTTCGGATGCGGACAACTTTTTCGCGATGAATCGGAGCGGCCGCTGGTTCAGAGTCGTCGATGGGGAGCCTTCCGCATTCCAGGCCCCTGGCGTCTCCCGCCTGTCGGCGGCGCTATCCAATGCGTCCCCCAACAAAGGCGACAAGCTGACCGTCGGCGTTCAATTGGGTTACACCAACGGCTCGCTGCTCAAGGCAGCGCCCGGCGAGGCCTCCATTGTCGTGGATAAGCCGTATTTGCTTAAGCTTCAGCCCGACGGCAGCTTTGTGGCGGCAGGCGTCGGAGAGACGGCCATCACCGTCTCCTCGGGGAGCGCGACCAAGACGCTGCAGGTCGTCATCGGTTATCCCGGCAGCTTGACGTACGCGCAGCTGTCCAACGGTACCGTTTATCTGCCCGCCAAGTCCGTCCTGCAGGCGCTTGGAGGATCGTTCGCTTCCAAGGACGGGGGATACGAAGGCGCTGTCGGGGCCAGATTCGTACAATTCAAGGTGGGGAGCGCGTCCGCTCAATTGGACGGCAACCCGATCACCCTCAAGGCTGCGCCGCTGATGTCGGCCGGCGTCGTCTATGTTCCGTCCGACCTGCTAAGCTCGGCATTCGGCGTGACGGCTAAATGGAACGCCACCTGGCAGCAGGCCGACCTTAGCGTAGGCAAAGCCAAATTGACCGTCGTCTCCAAGCAAACGGCCGCGCTCGTCAAAAAGGCTGCGCAAGGCAGCCTGGCCAAGTATATCGGCAAGACGTATTGGGTGAATCATTACAACGAATGGTCGCGGTTCGCCAAAGTAACGGTAACCGATGTCATTCCGGACGGAAGCGGATATTTCAAGATCAGCTTCAAGACGGCCTCCGGACAAACGTGGACTTCTTATTCGATGCCAACTAGCTTTATCCCGCAAATTTTCAGCGACGATTATTACTTCTTAACGTTCGATCCATATAAGAAATACAAGTGGTCGAACGCGGCGTGGCAGGCGATCAAAGTAGGTAACGTAACGCTCGGGATGACCAAGGATCAGGTACAACTCTCCTGGGGGTCGCCGTCCGGGAAAAGCACGACGAAGACTTCGGCGGGACAGGTCATCGAGACATGGGTATACCGCAATTTCGATACGGTCGCCTTCGTAGACGGCAAAGCGATATGGGTCATGGATTAGTACGCGAATCATCGAAAAAGAACAACAAACCGCGCGGAGGCTGCCTCCGCGCGGTTTGTTGTTTGCATATGGAAATCGATTTGAAATTCAACCGTTGTTCGCCAGTCCCGTCGACTGCCTGAACACGAAATCTCCCGACAGGAGGATCCGTTCCTTGGGACTGTCCGGATGGTTGATGCGCCACAGCAGCGTCTCCACCGCCCGCTGGCCGAGCGCCTCCTTGTTGACGTTCACCGTGCTGAGCGTCGGCGTCGACAGCGCGGCGTCGTCGATGTTGTCGAAGCCGGTGACGGAGACGTCCTCGGGCACGCGGATGCCGTGCTTCATCAGCGCCGTGACGACGCACAGCGCGAGCGAATCGTTCGCGCAGACGAACGCGGTCGGCAGCGCCTCGCGCTCTTTCATGTCGCGTACGATTTCCGTGAGCGCCTCCGTATGTTCGGAACGGTTTTCCCCCTCGAGCGAGATGAGTCCCTGCTCCTGCGCAAGCGGCACCTCCTGCTCCTCGAGCAGGGAGCGGTAGCCGAGCCAGCGGTCGTAGAAGCTTCGCGAATAGCGGGTGTTGCCCACGAACTGGAGCTTGCGGTGACCGTTGCCGAGCAGGTAATTGGTCACGCGGCGCATGCACTCGTAGTTGTTCATGAACAGCGCGTCCGACGGAATCAGCGGGTCCTCGTGGTCCACCATGACGAACGGGATCGACAGATTGCGAATCTCGAGCAGCAGCTGGTTGGAGATGTGGCCGACGCAGACGATGCCGAGCACGCCGTCCGGATTGATCAGCTTGATAAAATTGTCCGTAATATGCTCCGTGACGATCATCATGCCGAGCCGGTGCTGCTCGAGCCCGGTCGTAATCCCGTCGATGATGCGTCCCCAATAGAAGGAATGGCGATTCTGCTCCCGGACGTTCGGGATGAGCACGATGATCGTCTCCCGCTGCGTCCTGCCGGCCGGGTCGGCCGAGGCGCGGGACGCCGAGCTCTTGATCCGCTTGCCCGCGAAGTATCCGAGCTGCGTCGCCGAGCTGATGATTTTTTCCCGGGTCTCCGCGCTCACGCCGGATTTGCCGGCGAGCGCCTTGGACACGGCGAACTTGGAGACGCCGACATGATCGGCGATTTGCTGCATCGTTACTTTCTTAGACATCTCTCGTACGACCCTTTCCGCCCATAAAAAATCCGAATGCGTTGATAACAAGATTAATTGTTATCATAACACATTCGGATCGTTAGCGTCATGGCCGGAAATCGTCTCTTATTTGACCGCGCCGTTCGTGACGCCTGCGAAAATATACCGCTGCAAGAACAGGAAAATCACCAGCGTCGGAATAAAGATGATGAGTATTCCCGCCGAAATGACGTTAATCTCAGAAGCGTTCGGCCCGACGAACGAATAGATCGCGGTCGACACGACTTGCAACTTGCGGCTAGGCATATACAGGTAAGGCGTATAGAAGTCGTTGTAGATCGAGATCGTCTTCATGATGATCAGCGTCGCCGTCGCCGGCGCGAGCAGCGGGAAGATGATCGACCGGTAGATCTTGAACAGGGACGCGCCTTCGACCATGGCGCTCTCGTCGAGATCCTTCGGGATATTGTTCACGAACTGCAGGTAAATGACGATCTGCAGCACGTCCGCGCCAAGATACAGCAGCATCGGTGCGTAAATCTCGTTGTAGGCGCCAAGGAACTTGATGACCTGGAACGTCGCGACCTGCGTCGTAATCATCGGTATGACTTGCGCGACGAGGTACATGCCCATGATCGGCTTCTTCATCTTGAAGTCGAAGCGGCCGAGCGCGTAGGCGACCATCGTGCCGATCAGCACGTTGCCGGCAAGCGACACCACGAGGATAATGAAGATGTTTTTGAAGCCGAGGCCGAGACGTCCGACCTTGAACACTTTTCTGAAGTTGTCGAAGTTAAACCAGTCGTGCGGCAGCGCAAGACCCGAATTGTAGTATTCGACTTTTGTCTTAAACGCCGAGATCAGCACGGAGTAGATCGGGAAGAAAACGATGAACAGTCCGATCGCGATCGTGACATAACGGAATATCGTCCACGCTTTATTTTGGCGTTCCATCGCTTATTTCTCCTCCCTGAACAGCAGCTTGCGCTGCAGGATGATGAAGGCGATGACGATCAGCAGCAGCACGATAGCCATCGCGGAGGCAAGTCCGGCCTGCTGGAACTTAAACGCCATATCGATCGTCTTTGAAACGAAGGTGTGCGTATCGTTCGCGCCGAGCATCATGATGTACGGAATATCGAACGCTTCGAGCGCGCCGGTGAGCGTCAGGATCAGCATCAGCTCGAGGACGCTGCGGATGCTCGGGAGCGTGATGAAGCGGAACGTTTGCCAGCCCGAGGCGCCGTCGATCTTGGCGGCTTCGTAGTTGTCGGCCGGAATGGACTGCAGCGCGCCGATGAAGATAACCATCGTCAGGCCGAAGTACTTCCAGATCGAGATAAAGGCGAGCGAGAAGTTGACCAGGTGCGGATTGCCCAGCCATTGCTGCTGCCAGGAGCCGAGGCCGATCGCTTCGAGGAAAATGTTCAGCGAGCCGTACTCGACATGGTATAGGTTGCGGAACATGATGACGATGGCGACGCTGTGCAGCACGTAAGGAATGAACAGCATCGAACGGAAGATGTTCCGTCCCTTGAGCTTGCTGGTCAGCACGATCGCGAAGTATAGCGCGACGCAAGTCTGGAGCAAGCCGCCAACGAAGTAATAGGCATTGTTTTTAAAGACGCCGAAAATTTCCGGACGGGAGAAAATCTCCTTGTAGTTGTCGAATCCGACCCAATTCATTTCCCAACCGAGGCCGCTCCAGTCCGTAAAGCTGTAGTAAAGCAACGACAGCGCCGGATAGTACGAAAAGGTCAACGACAAGAGGACCGGAATCGTAAGGAATCCGAAAAGAATGAGAATCCGCTGCGTTTTGTAACTCAGGTTAAACATAGACACCCCTGCTTTCGTCGTCGGTCAAGTCACCGTATGGAAATCGCTTACAATGATTATACCCGATTCGGTTATGCCTTTTAAGGTTCTACGTTTGTTTTCCTTGTCTTCAATTTGGATAACTATAACCTAACTCGCTCCCGATACTCTTTAGGCGTCAGCCCGACGACCTTTTTGAATACCTTGTTGAAGTAAGCGGGGTCCCCGTATCCGACCATCTCGCCCACCTCGTACGTTTTCAGCGCGGGGTTGCGGATGAGATGCTCCTTCGCATGGGCGATGCGGACGGAAATGATGTAATCGGTGATCGTCTCGCCGGTCTCCGTCTTGAACAGCTTGCTCAGGTAGCTCGGCGTCAAGTATACGCGATCCGCGAGCCGCTGCAGTTCGAGCTCTTCCGTAAAATGCTCCTGCACATAGGCTTTCACGTTTTCGACGACGCGATTTTCCTGCCTGGCTTCCTTAAGTATGTGAAGCAGAGCGGTTGCCGACTCCATAAATTCCGATGTAAATGTATGCCAGCTCACGAACCGGACCGGCGACAGCCGCAGCTGCTCGTCCTCGGTCTCCCCGGCCGGGAGTCGGGTTTGCCGGCCGCTCAGCTCCCCGCGCAGCAAGCCGAATACGGCGGAAGCCGCTTCGCTAAGCGCCGGCCAAGCCGGACGCAGCTTGCCCGCCTCCTCCAGCCAGGCCCGCAGCGCGGACTCCGCCCGGGGCAGATCGAGCAGCTGCAGCGCCGGACGGAAATCTTTGTCGAGCAGCCGGAGCAGCCCCGAGACGTCTTCTTGTCGCCTCGACAAGTGCAGGAAATCGTTCATCGCCTTGATGCCGTCCTCGTACCATACCTGCTGCATCGCGACCTCCGCTTCCAGATAAGCGTCCCGCAGCTTAAGCGGACCCTGATGGACCGCGCTGACGCCGATCCGCGCATGGACCGCGTGCGGGATTCGCTGGAGCAGGGTCGAGGCGATCCCGCGGGCCGTGTCGTCATGATCGCCTTGGCCGATCGCCACCACGATGACCGACTGCCTCGGCTCCCACACGAAGCTCCGGTGCTCCCGATTCCAAGCCTCCATATAAAAGGCGAGCCGTTCGCCAGTCAGTTCAGGATCCGTCCGCAGCAGGACGACCGCGAAGTGTTCCCTGAACAATCCGATCTGCGACAGCTCGCGTCCGGCGCCCTCCGTCATATGGCCGGGCAGATGCCTGACGTCGCTCCCGAGCAGCAGCCGGATATGCTCCTCCGCCGCGACGGCTTTGCGGTAGCTTTCCAACTCCAGGTTGTTTTTGACGCGGCGCAACAGCTCGCCGAGCTCGTCCTGGTCGACCGGCTTCAGCAGATAGTCCTCGACGCCTTGCCGGATGGCGCCTCTCGCGAACTCGAAGTCGCTGAAGCCGCTGAGGACGGCGAACTTCACCTTGGGCCTCCGGCGCTGCACCTGTTCGATGAGCTGCAGCCCGTTCATCTGCGGCATCTTGATGTCGGTGAAGATGAGGTCGACCTCGAGACTGCCCAGCTCGCCGAGCAGCTCCAGTCCGCCCGAATAAATGCCGACGATCTTGTATTCGTCGCCCGTCATTTCGATTAACTTGGCGAGCCCTTGCCTGATTTTTTCCTCGTCGTCGACGACGGCGATGTTGACGGTCATGTCGCTTCTCCCCCTTGTTGCGCTGCGGGCGCCGCCGGCAGGCGGACGGTCACGATCGTGCCCTGGCCGAACTGGCTGCGGATCGAGAGCCCGTAGGTTTCCCCGTATTTCAATTTGATGCGCTCGTTGACGTTTCTTAGCCCGATGCCGGTATTGTCCCCTTCCGGCACCTGAAGCAGCGAAGCCTGCAGCTTATGCAGCGTCTCTTCATCCATACCCTCTCCGTCGTCCGCCACCTCGAACACCAGGTCCTTGCCCTCCTGCCTGCAGAGGACGCGAATGCGCATCCCGCTGCGGGACTCGTGGAGCCCGTGATAAACGGCGTTCTCGACGATCGGCTGAAAGAGCAGCTTGATGACGCTTAAGCCCTCCGTCTCCCGCGCGTCGGGCAGCTGCAGCTCGAAGCGGCTGCCGTAACGGTAATTCAGCAGCTGCACGTAAATGCCCAGATGCTCCCATTCCTTCGCGATCGGCACGCTCTCGAGCCCGCCGTGGATGCTGTACCGGAGCAGCTTGCCGAGGAGCTGGGTCATCGTCGCCACTTCTTTGTTGTCGCTGAGCACGGCCGTCATGCGGATCGATTCGAGCGTATTATAAATGAAGTGCGGATTGATCTGATGCTGAAGCGATTGCAGCTCGGCTTCCTTCTTCCGCTCCTCGACCGCGTAGATATCCTGGATCAGCGTCTTGATCCGGTCGATCATCCGGTTGAACGCGCTGCCCACGAGCCCCGCCTCGTCGCGGCTGACCACCGGAAACGCAACGTCGAGATTGCCCGTCTGCACTTCCTTCATCATCCGGACCAATCCCCGGAGCGGTCGCGTAATCGCGAATACGAGCACGAGCGAGATCAGCAGGGCGAACGCCATAATGGCGAGCGCAGCCGCGACCGTATACGTGCGCGTCCTTAGCGCGTCCGCCATGAGCTCGTCCTCGGGGATCGTGATCAGCACTTTCCATCCGGTGACCGAAGACTCCTTGAAGATCGCCAGCACGCCTTTCCCGTCGATCTTCGTATGGAAGCTTCCCTGCTCGTTTAACGCGCCCGGCATCAGCTCGCTGTTTTTAAGATTTTGCCCGATCAGCGACTTGTCGCTGTCGTAAACGACGCTGCCGCTCTTGTCTACCACCAGCGTTTTGCCGTGCGTGGACTTGTCCAGATCCTTGATAATGTTGTCGATGACGCCGATGTTGGCGTCGATCGCGATCATCCCGATCGAATCGTAGGTGCGGGGATCGATGATCTTGCGCACGACCGTGAACACATAACGGCTGCTCGTCGCCCGTCCCGCCACGTCCTGGGTGCTGACGAGCACCGGCGTGCCGTGCGCCTCCTCGGCGAGCTCCGTCCACCTGGGCAGCACGTCCTGCAGATCGGACCGGATGGCCGTATTTTTGATGGCGAAGTACGGATTGCCGTAAAAGTCGAACAAATACACGACATTCGTGCTGCTTTTAATATTGTTGATAAAATAAATGCTGCTGCCGATCTTGCGGTCGATGGCGAGCCGCGTTCGCTCCTGTTCCGTCAGCACGCCGCTGCCTCCCGCTTCGCCGCCGTGCTGTCCGCCGTAGAAGCTGTTCGACATCTTGAGACCTTCCATAATATCGGCTTGATAAGACGGAATGATCGATATTTTTTTCATGTCTTCAATATAATCGTCCATCTTCCCCATCATCTGGTCGGACAGTTGGGAGACGAACGTGACCGTATTGCGCTCGATCGAATTCGAATAGCGCTGCGCGGCGACATATGTGAGCACGCCGATCGGCAGGATGATCAGAAACAGGAACACGATGATCAGCTTGCTCTCCATCCGTTCCGGCCACCATCTCCGCGGGCGGGCGAGCCGCTTTTTCCTTTTTAGCATGGAGCTTCTCCTCGCAGAAGGACGCGCCCTGTGAATATAACGCGTCATGTCCGGTTATCGTTAGCGATACCCATTATACATAACAAAGGCTAACGAAGTAAGCGGATACGATGAGATGCGGCAAAAAGCTATGGATGTCGGCGGCTGGGAGCGTCGGCGCTGACGCCTCGTAGGTAGTCCTATCCAGGAACAAACCAACCCCTCGCAACAACTGCTCCGCGCAGATAGTCCCAGCCAGGATCAAATCAGCAACTCGCTCCACCTGTTCCGATTAGGTAGTCTCATCCAGGATTAAACCACCACCGCGACTCATCTGCTCCGCGTAAGTAATCCTAGATAGACTCAACCCGCGCCTGCGCGCGCAAAACAAAGGCCGTCTTCCGGCAGCTGCGCGCTGCGCGGGAAGACGGCCCCGACCGACCTGCCGGGCGCCCCGACTCGGATCAGTGCGTGTAGGCGGCCACGTTGTCCGTGTCGATCGCCTGGTGCATCGCCGCATTGAGGCCGCTCGCGACGATGTTGCCGAGGTCCTCGATGAAGTCGTCGATCTCCTTCGGCGTGACCAGCAGATCGTGGCCGACCGGCTGCAGCACTTCTTTAACCAGCTGCAGCCGTTCCTGGCCGGCCATCGTGCCGAACACGCCGAACAGCGGATCGGTGTCCGGCGTATGCTGCTTCATATGCGCCAGCACCATGTCCATCGCGTCGTTGACGATCGTCGAAGCGTAGAGCACCGTCGGCACGCCGATCGCGAGCACCGGCACGCCGAGCGTCGCCCGCGTCAGTCCCTTGCGCTTGTTGCCGATGCCGGAGCCCGGGTGAATGCCCGTGTCCGCGATCTGGATCGTCGTGTTCACGCGCTCGAGCGATCTCGCCGCCAGCGCATCGATCGCGATGACCAGCTCCGGCTTCGCCTGCTGGACGGCGCCGAGCACGATATCGCTCGATTCGATGCCCGTCGTGCCGAGCACGCCCGGCGCGATCGCGCTGACGGAGCGATAGCCCTCGCCGACCTGGTCGGGCATCAGCTCGAAAAACTGGCGCGTCACCATCAAATTGTCGACGACGATCGGTCCCAGCGCGTCCGGCGTCACCTTGCCGTTGCCGAGGCCGACGACCATGACGGAGGTTTTCGGCCCGACGCCGATTCGGGCAAGAAACGCCTCGAATTCCCTGGCGAACGCCGTCGCGACGCGGTTCTGAAGCTCCGTGTCGCCGCGTCGCAGCTCGGGCACCTCCAGCGTGACGTAGTTCCCCTGCATTTTGCCGATCGCCTGCGCGCCCTGTTCCGTCTGAATCTCCATCCGCGTGACGGTGATGCCGCCCTCGCGCTCGGTCTCGGTCCAGACGCCGGGAATGGCGCCGCCCGACAGCGATTCCGCTCTCTCCTTGGCCTCGAGCGCCAAGTCCGTTCTGACGTCGTACATGCTTAGATCAAGCTCGCTCAACGCGTATTCGCTCCTCTCCGACTGCTGGACGGGGCACCGCAATCCGCGCGCGCGCCGGCTACACCATGCGGCCACTAAGGCGCAGCCGCGCCGGCTCCGCGATCGTCTTGCGTTTTGCCCCCTTGCATGATAGAATGTTACAAGTTGTGTGGAGAAATACTTGCAGTTTTTGCAGGAGGTGAAATCAATGCCGAACATCAAATCCGCGATCAAGCGTACCAAGACGAACGAGAAGCGCCGCCTGCGCAACGCTTCCCAGAAGTCCGCTCTTCGTACCGCCGTTAAGCAAGCGGACGTAGCCGTAGTGGGCACGGACGTCGAAGCAGCGAAGAATGCGCTTCAAGTCGCACAGAAGAAGCTGGACAAGGCAGTAACCAAGGGCCTCATCCACAAGAACGCGGCTTCCCGCAAGAAGTCCCGTCTCGCCAAGAAGTTGAACGCGCTGTCCGCGCAAGCGTAAGACGGTGCCTTAATCCATAATGGCGTTTAAAAGCCGTACCCTCCGGGGTACGGCTTTTTTGACTTTATGGCAGCTTGACGAATCTCGGACGATCGACTCCGCTCAGCTTTTTCGGTCGAGCACGCGGAAGGACGCGGTCGCCATCGACGACAGCTTGCCGTCCGCCGTGTACAGCCTTCCCTCCGCGGTCACCATCCGGCCCGACATATGGACGACGGTCGCGGTCGCCCGCACCCTGCCCGCCCGCGCCGGAGCCGTAAAATGAATGTTCAGGCTGGACGTCACGACGTCCTCGTCCGGGCGCGCCGCCATCGCGGCCAGCCCCATGGCCGAGTCCAGCAATGCCGTGTGCACACCGCCGTGCATCATGCCGATCAAGTTCATATGCCGCTCCTCGACATCCAGCTCGACGACGGTCTCGCGCGCGTCCCGCCGGATCAGCTCGCAGCCCAGGTATCCCCAGAACGTGCGGCGGGCCCGCTCGACCATCTCCGCATCGGACCCGGACGCCGGGTTCGGTCCTTCCATGACGCTCCCTCCCCTCGGGCCAGCCGCGCGGAGCGGCGCCCGGTGTCATTGCCGGTCATCGGCATCGCGACCCGCCGTTTCCTCCTCGAGCAGCTTGCGCCGCAGCACCTTCCCCGCCATCGTTTTAGGCAGACTGTCCCTGAACGCGTAAATTCGGGGCACTTTATAGGCTGCGAGTCGCTCCTTGCACCAAGCCCTGAGCTCCGATTCGCTCAGCCTCGATCCGGGCTTCAGCACCGCGTACACCTTCACCGTCTCGCCGCGGTACGGATCGGGCACGCCGAGCGCGGCAGCCTCCTCGATCTCGGGATGCTCGAACAGCACCTCTTCGATCTCCCGGGGAAATATATTGTAGCCGCCCGCGATGATCATATCCTTCATCCGGTCCATGATGTAAAAAAAGCCATCCTCGTCCATGCGCGCCATATCGCCCGTACGGAGCCAGCCGTCCCGAAGCGCCCGCTCCGTCTCCTCAGGCCGGTTCCAATAGCCCTTCATGACCTGCGGTCCCTTGATCGCAAGCTCGCCGGTCGACCCGATCGGCAGGTCCTCCCCGGTCTCGGGATGCACGACTTTGGCGAACGTATCCGTAAAAGGCAAGCCGATCGATCCTTTTTTGCGGTATTCCCAGATGTTGTTCGCATGGGTGACCGGCGACGCTTCCGTCAGCCCGTATCCTTCGATGAGCCTGCCGCCGGTGATCGCCTCGAACCGCTCCTGCACCTCGTGCGGCAGCGGCGCCGCGCCGCTGATGCAGACGTTGATCGAAGACAGATCGTAATCCCGCACCTTCGGATGATTGATGAGCGCAATGTACATCGTCGGAGCGCCGGGGAACACCGTCGGCTTTTGCCTGTCGATGATGCGCAGGATGTCGCCCGCTTCGAATCTCGGCACGAGGATCAGCTCTCCGCCGAGCATGATCGCCTGATTCATGAGCACGGTCAAGCCGAACACGTGGAAAAAAGGAAGCGCCGCCAAATAACGTTCCTTGCCGGGCTCGCTCTTGTAAAACCATAGGCTCGTTTGAATCGTGTTGGCGACGAGGTTGGCATGCGTCAGCATGACGCCTTTGGAGATGCCCGTCGTACCGCCCGTATATTGGAGGAGCGCGAGCTCGCGCTCGGCGTCCACCTCCGCGTGAATCGGCAACGGAGGCATATCGCGCAACAGGCGGGCGTAACGGTGAATGCGCGGTCCGTAGGACACCTGCCGGTCGAGCCCTTCTCGCCTCGCCTTGAAGGGATACTGCCAGCTTTTCGGAAAGGGAAGGCCGTCCTTTATGGAAGTGACGATCACCTGCAAATCAGGCAGCTCTTGCGCGGCGTCCCTCACTCTGCGAAACAGCAGATCGAGCGTCAAAATGACGGCTGCGCCCGAATCCTTGAGCTGATGCGAGATCTCCCGCTGCACGTACAACGGGTTCGTCATGACGACGACCCCTCCGGCGAGCAGCGTCCCGAAATACGCGACGACGAGCTGCGGACAGTTGGGGAGCATGATCGCGACCCGCTCGCCTCGCCCGATGCCAAGCTTCCCTAAGACGCCTGCGAACCGGTATGCGGAGCCTAGCAGCTCCGCATAGGTTATTTTTTTGCCCATGAAGCTGAGCGCGGTCCGATCCGGAAAACGTTCGGCTGAGGCGACGAGGAAGGCGGCCAGATTGTGCTTCGGATACGGGTAGGTCTGAGGCACTTCGCTAGGGTAATGTTCATACCAAGGCGCTTGTGACAAACCTATCACCTCATTAGTCCGGTGTCTATCGGCGTGCTAGCAAACGAAGCCTTCCTCCCGGACGACGGCCGCCGCGATCCGCCGCTTGAGCCCGACCGTGTCCACCGGACTGCGGCGCGTCAGCTTCTTGAGCGCCGACAGCTGCGTCCGCAGCGAATCGCCGGAATCCGCGGCCGACAGCGTCTCTTTGGCGAGCGCTTCGATCTGGCCGAACGCATCGTGCACGAACGAGCGCGTCATGGCGACGGCGAGCGCCGCGCGTTCTTCCCCCTGGCTTGCGAGCTGCTTTTTCGCGCGGAGAAGCGCGCTCTCCATCGCATAGAGCTGGATCAGGATGTCGGCCAGCGCGGCGAGCGTCTCCTGCTCCTCTTCAAGCTTCGGGCCATATCGCTGAACGGCGGCGGCGCCGGCCATCAAAAATATTTTTTTGGCCATCGCCGTCAGATG
Organism: Cohnella sp. OV330; assembly: GCF_900112065.1. GTDB lineage: Bacteria > Bacillota > Bacilli > Paenibacillales > Paenibacillaceae > Cohnella. The sequence continues at coordinate 149,393 of NZ_FOKE01000006.1, read as the reverse complement.
CGTCTCTTCTTCGAGCGTGCCTTCGAACGTTCGTCCCGGCACGAGCTGCAGCAGCTCCGACTGAAGCGCCTGCGCTTTTTGGAGCAGCGGCAGCTGCCCCTTGAGCGCCCGCTTCACGAGCGTGCCCGGAATCAGCAGCCGGTTGATCTCGTTCGTCCCTTCGAAAATGCGGTTGATGCGGGAGTCGCGGTAAATCCGCTCGATCTTGTACTCCTGAATGTAACCGTAGCCGCCGTGAATCTGGACGCCTTCGTCGGCGACGAAATCCAGCGCTTCGGAGCCGAATACCTTGTTGATGGAGCATTCGATGGCGTACTCCGCGATCGCCTTGGCCGATTGAACGCCCGCATCCGGAGAAGCATGATCGATGCCGGACAACTCCGCGTCGATGAGCCCGGCGGTGCGGTAGATGACGCTCTCGAGCACGTAGGCGCGCGTGTTCATCTCAGCAAGCTTCTTGCCCACGAGCGGAAACGCGGAGATCGGCTTGCCGAACTGGACGCGCTCGTTCGCGTACTTCGCGCTCAAGGCGATCGCCTCCTTGACGCCGCCCAGGCAGCCGACGGCAAGCTTGAACCGTCCGATATTCAAAATGTTGAAGGCGATCAGATGGCCCTTGCCGACCTCCCACAGCAAATTTTCGACAGGCACCTTCACGTCCTCGAGTACGAGCGGACGCGTCGAGCTCCCCTTGATGCCCATTTTCTTCTCCTCGGGTCCGACGCTTACGCCATCCATCGTGCGTTCAACGATAAAGGTGCTGAAGTGCAGCCCGTCGACCTTCGCATATACGATAAAGATGTCCGCGAAGCCCGCGTTCGTAATGAACTGCTTCGTGCCGTTCAACACGTAATGGCTGCCGTCCTCGGACAATCGGGCCGTCGTTCTGGCGCCTAGCGCGTCCGAGCCCGAGGACGGCTCGGTCAGACAGTACGCCGCGATCCGCCGCCCGCTCGCGAGATCGGGCAAAAACTTGCGTTTCTGCGCCTGCGAGCCGAAGTAGACGATCGGCAGCGTGCCGATCCCGACATGCGCGCCGATCGACAGGGCGAAGGAAGCCGCGCGGGACAGCCGCTCGCTGATGAGCGCCGAGCTGACCTTGTCGAGGCCGAGGCCGCCGTATTCCTCGGGGACGTCCGCGCCGAGCAGGCCAAGCTCCCCAGCCTGGCGCATGAGCTTCACGGTCAGCTCGTAATCGAGCTTTTCGAGCCGCTCGTCATGGGGCAGCACGTCCCGGTCGACGAACGCTTCCGTCGTCTCGGCGATCATGCGCTGCTCTTCGGTCAAGTCCTCGGGCGTCGCGATCGATTCGAAGTCGGCGTCCGCGACGACAAAGCCGCCGCCCGCTGTTTTATCGAACGTTTTTCCGGTCATCTGCATGAACCTCCCTTGAACGCTTATAACGGTTAAGCGGCGAATCGCCGGATCGGCTTCCCGCTACGCGGGATACACTTCGAACGCGCCTGCCGCGCCCATGCCGCCGCCGATGCACATCGACACGATGCCGCGGCCGCCTCCGCGGCGGCGCAGCTCGTAGATCAGGCTCGCGGACAGCTTCGCGCCCGTGCAGCCGAGCGGATGGCCGAGCGCGATCGCCCCGCCGTTGACGTTCACCTTGTCTTCGTCAATCGCCAGCGCGCGGACGATAAGCAGGCATTGCGAGGCGAACGCCTCGTTGATCTCGAACAGATCGACGTCGGCCATCGACCAGCCCGCCGTCCGAACCGCCTTGGGAATCGCCTCGACGGGGCCGACGCCCATGACGTCCGGGTCGACGCCGGCCAGGGCGAACGACCTGAACGCGGCGAGCGGCGCGAGCCCGAACGCCTCCGCTCGCTCGCGGCTCATAACGAGCAGGGCCGCGGCGCCGTCGCTCATCTGGGAAGCGTTGCCCGCCGTAACCGTACCGCCCGCCTTGAAGGCCGGCTTCAGCCTGGCGAGCGTCTCTGTCGTCGTGTCCGGCCGGACGCCTTCGTCCGCCTCGAGCACGAACCGCCGTTCCCAAGGCTTGCCGTCCGCGCCGAAGCCGCGGACCGACGTCGCTACCGGCACCGTCTCCTCGCGGAAGGCGCCCGATGACAACGCGAGCGCGGCCTTGCGGTGGCTGTCCGCGGCGAAGCGATCCTGGTCCTCGCGGGAAATGCCGAAGCGCTCGGCCACATTCTCGGCCGTGTGGCCCATCGCGATGTAAATATCCGGCCGCTCGTCGACGATCGCCGGATGAGGCGAGGGCTTGAACCCCGCCATCGGCACATGGCTCATGCTCTCTACGCCCCCCGCGACGATGACGTCCGCCCCGCCGGCGGCGATCCGCTCCGCCGCGAAGGCGATCGCCTGAAGCCCGGACGCGCAAAACCGGTTGATCGTGATCGCGGGCACCGCGGACGGATAGCCCGCATACAGCGACATGATGCGCGCGAAGTTGAGGCCTTGCTCGCCCTCCGGCATCGCGCAGCCGATGATGATATCCTCGACGTCCGCCTTGGCGACGCCGGGCGCCCGCGCGATGACCGCCTCCAACACGGTCCGCCCCAGATCCTCTGCACGGGTATGGACGAAGCTTCCCTTTTTGGCGCGGCCGACGGGCGTGCGCGCGGCCGATACGATGACTGCCTCTCTCATGAAATCTCGGCCTCCTTCGCTCGTTAGTTGCGCAGCGCCTTGCCCTTGGCGAGCATGTGCTGCATCCGCTGCTGGGTTTTGGGCTCGCCGCACAGGCTGAGAAACGCCTCGCGTTCCAAATCCAGCATGTATTGCTCGGTCACGTGCGTACCGGCCGGCACGTCGCCGCCGGCAAGCACGTGCGCGAGCTTGCCGGCGATGAGAAGGTCGTGATCGCTGATGTACCCGCTCGTATGCATGCCGCGCGCCCCCAGCTTCATGACCGCCTTCCCCTCCGCCCCGACGACGCGGATTCGCTGCGGCACGGGCGCGGGGATTCCCGCTTGCGCGAGCCGCAGCGCGCTTAGCTTCGCTTCGTAAATCAGGCGCTCCTGGCTCATAACGATCCGGTCGTTCGCCCGCAAGTAACCGAGCTTCTTCGCGTCGTGCGCGCTCGCGGACACCTTGGCCGTGCCGATATTCAGGAACAGCCGGTTCACATGCGGCTGCAGGTCCGCCTCCGGATCCGGATTCGCCTGGCTGATTCGAAGCGCGAGCTCCTTGCAGCCGCCTCCCGCCGGAATGAGGCCGACCCCGGCTTCGACGAGGCCGAAGTATGTCTCGGCCAGCATCGTAATCTCGTCGGCAGGCAAGCATACCTCCACGCCGCCGCCGAGCGCCATCCGGTGCGGCGCCGCCACGACCGGTTTCTCGAAGCGCTTCAGCTTCGTCATCGTATCCTGGAACAGGCGGATGATCGCTTCGACTTCGTCCCATTCCTCGTCCTGCGCTTCCATGAGGAGCAGCATGAGGTTCGCGCCGACGCAGAAGTTGCGGCCTTCGTTCGCGATGACGAGGGCGTCGTAGTTGCGTCGCACCTCCTCGACGCTCTCCCCGATCATCGTCAGGATGTCGCCGCCGATCGCGTTGCTGCGCGAGTGGAATTCCAGCGCCGCCACGCCGTCGCCGATGTCGATCAGACTCGCGCCGGCGTTCGTCCGCACGACCCGGCCCCGCTCCTTCAGCGCGCGCAGCGAGATCGTATCCTGCCGTTCTTCGAGCTCGCGGTAGGCGCCGCGGTAAGCATATGCCATTCTGCCTTCCTCCCGGCGATAAAAGGACGTATGTCCCGACGCGATCCAGTCCTTCACCCAGGCCGGCACGGCCGTGCCTTCCGCTTCCATCCGCGCCGCGGACCGGACGAGACCGATCGCGTCCCACAGCTCGAAAGGCCCGAGCTCCCAGTTGAAGCCCCATCTCATCGCCTTGTCGATGTCGTCGACGGAGCCTGCGATCTCGCCCACTTTTTCCGCCGAATAGACGAGCGTCTGCTTCACAATCTGCCACGCCAGCTCCGCGTACCGGTCCTTCCCGCCGAGCAATGCCTTCGTTTTTTCCTTCGCCCTCCTGGCCGCCGCCGCAGCGTCCAGCGAAGCCCCGCTAGGCTTGGCGGCTTGAACGTACGTCATCGTGCAGGGATCGAGCGACAGTATTTCGCTGCCTTGCGCGCCCTTCACTTTTTTGTAAAACCCGGCGCCGGACTTCTCGCCGATCCATCCCCGCGCCACAAGCTCCTTCAGAATTCCGGGCGGCTCGAACGCCGCTTTTTCCGCCGGATCTCCCGTCTTCCCGAATACGTTGTTCGCCACGTGCAAAAACGTATCGATGCCGACGAGATCGAGCGTGCGCAGCGTCGCGCTCTTCGGGCGGCCCAACGCAGGACCCGTCACCGCATCCACCTCATCGACGGTGAAGCCGCCCGCCTTCATCGCCTGCAGCGTCGCGAGCAGCCCGTAAGTGCCGATCCGGTTGGCGACGAAGTTAGGCGTATCCTTGGCGACGACGACGCCTTTGCCGAGGACGCGCTCGGCGAACTCGGCCATGTCGCTTACGATCGCCGGATCGGTCTTATCTCCGGGCACGAGCTCCAGCAGCTTCATATAGCGGGGCGGGTTGAAAAAGTGCATGCCGAGGAAGTGGGCCTTGAAAGGCTCGCTTCGTCCCTCCGCCATCTCCCGGATCGAGATGCCCGACGTATTGGAGCTGACGACGAGGCCCGCTCGCCAAAATCGCTCGATCTGTTGGAGCACGTCGCGCTTGACGGACAGCTTTTCGACGACGGCCTCGATAACCCAGTCGACCTCCCGGATGCGGTGCAGATCGTCCTCGAGATTGCCGGGCTCGATCAAGCTCGCGAAGGCGTCGTCGTAAAAAGGCGACGGATGAACGGACGGCAGCCGCGAGAGCGCGCCGGTCGCCAGCCGGTTGCGGACCGCGGGGTCGCCTAGCGTGAGCCCTTGGGCTTCCTCGCCGTCCGCGAGCGAATCGGGCACGATGTCCAGCAGCAGGCTCGGAATGCCCGCGTTCGCCAAATGCGCGGCGATGCTCGCGCCCATGACGCCCGAGCCGATGACGGCCGCTTTTCTGATCCTGAGTGCCATGCGACAATTCCCTCCTTATCCGGTGTCGATGACGATACATAAAAATGCTGGTTCGATCGCGGCAACGGACGCCCCGGCGCGTCTTAAGGCGCGCCGAACACCGCCAGCTCCAGAATTTCCGCGACGTCCCGCGCCTTGACCCGGTCGTCCGCTTCCTTTTGCTTCGTGCCGTCCTCCAACATCGTCAGACAATACGGACACGCGCTCCCGATCATCGTCGGCCGCGTCTTCAGCGCCTGCTCCGTCCGCGCCACGTTGACCCGTTTGCCGGCGGATTCCTCCATCCACATCATGCCGCCGCCCGCCCCGCAGCACATCGCGTTTTCACGGGCGCGCTCCATCTCGACCAACTCGAGCCCCTCGATCGCCCGCAGGATATTCCGCGGCTGATCGTACGCGCCGTTATAGCGCCCAAGGTAGCAGGAATCGTGGTAAACGACGCGTTCCTTGACGGGATGCGAAGGTATGAGACGTCCCTCCTGCAGCAGCCGGTCGAGCAGCTGCGTGTGGTGCAGCACCTCCACGCCTTCCAGCCCGAATTCGGGATATTCGTTTTTTAACGTATTGAACGTGTGGGGGCAGGCCGTCACGATCCGGCGAACGCCGTATTTGCGAAAAGTTTCGATATTGTCCGCGCACAGCTGCTGGAACAGCAGCTCGTTGCCCATCCGACGCGGGGTGTCGCCCGAGTTTTTTTCCTCGTTGCCGAGGATCGCGAAATTGACGCCCGCTTCGTGCAGCAGCCGAACGAAGGCACGCGAGATCTTGCGGCTGCGGTTGTCGTACGCGCCCATCGAACCGACGAAAAACAGCGTGTCGAAGCCCGGATTCTCTTTTACGGTCGGCACCGCGATGCCTCCGATCTCGCCGGTCCAACGGGCCCTGTCGTTTCGGCTGATGCCCCACGGATTGCCCTGCCGCTCGATGTTCTGCATCGCTCGCTGCGCCTCGTGCGGCGCGCTGCCCTCCGTCAGGACGAGATAACGCCTCAGGTCGACGATTTTGTCGACATGCTCGTTGCCGACCGGACATTGATCTTCGCAGTTGCGGCAAGTCGTGCATGCCCATATTTCCGGCTCCGTCATCACGTCGCCGATCAGCGACACCTCCTCGGGCTTGCGGTTCGACCCGGCCCAGCTCTCCCGTTGCCAGGCCAGCGTCGGCCGGATGTCGGTGACGGCATCGCCGTCTGCTTCCATATTCCAATCCGGACCCGCCCGCGATGCGGAGTCCGCGCCGGCGGACATGCTGTGAGCGCTTCCAAATGAAGACGCGAAAGCCGGCACCCAAGGCGACTTGCTCGTGATCGCAGCCCCCTTTTCCGAGAGGTGATCCCGCAGCTTCGTAATCAGGTGCATCGGCGACAAAGCCTTGCCCGTGCCGGAGGCCGGACACACGTTCGTGCATCGGCCGCATTCCACGCAAGCGTAGAAGTCCAGCATCTGATCCCTGCGAAAATCTTCGATTTTGCCGACGCCGAACGACTCCGCCGTCTCGTCCTCCAGATCCAGCTTGCTCAGCTTGCCGACGGGCTCCGCCCGGCCGAGGAACAGGTTGATCGGCGCGGTAATCAGATGAAAGTGCTTCGACTGCGGCACGTAATCGAGAAACGTCAGCAGTACGACCAGATGCGCCCACCAGCAGACGAAAAAAGCAGCCTGGGCGGCGTTTGGCGTCAGACCGGCTGCGGCGCCCGCGACCAGCGAGGACACCGGCGCATAGGCTGACGTGCCGAGTCCCTCCCAAACGCGGTGGAAGCCGAGCGACAGCAGCACCGTCAGCATCAAGGCACCGATCAAGAGCAGCACGATCGCGGGCTTCCAGCCCCGCTTGAGCCGATCTAGCCGCTCGCCGTACCGGCGGTAAGCCGCATAGCCCGCCGCCGCAAGGACGAGCAGCGCGACGATCTCTTGCGTCAACCCGAAGGCGCGGCGCCCCGGAATCGGAAGCGGTTCGCCGCCCGACAGACCGGTATAGATCAGGTCGAGCGCGCCGAATTGAAGCACGATGAAGCCGTAAAAAACGACCAGGTGCATGGCGCCGCTGCGGCGATCTTTCAGCAGCTTCGTATGCCCGAGCGCCTGCGTCAGCAGCTCGCCGGCGCGAACCCGCCAGTCCGGCGGCTTGCGGGCGGTCTTGCCCAGCTTGATGTAAGCGTAGCGACGATTGACCGCCTGGTAAAACAAAGAAAGAGCATACCCCGTTACGAGCAGGAACAGCGCGTAGTGCAGCCAGGACAGCAGCATGAGCAACCCTCCCTTCTTCGGTGTCGCTTCGCCGGCATGCGTATGCATCGTTTTTGCTGCGGCATATTCCCCAAGTCATTTTTCGCCGGCTCTTAAATATAGATCTAGAAATGAATGAGTATTCATTTCATTTTGAAGGTACTCGGTACCAGGTATCCCGTCGGGAGGCGGTCGCATGTCGGTCGGCAGGCTGCATAAATTTGAAGGGATTCTGGCCGCGGCCGTGAAGGTGTTCGCCGAGCACGGGTACCACGGCTCGCAAATATCGCGGATCGCGAAGGAAGCCGACGTCGCGGACGGCACGATCTATTTATATTTCAAAAATAAGGAGGATATCCTCGTTTCGTTGTTCCGGGAGCGGCTCGGCGGGCTGATCGGCAAGTTCGAGGCATCCGTCCGCGCGTCGGAGACGGCCGAGGCGGCGCTGCGCATCCTCTGCGAGCTTCACTTTGCCGAGCTGGAGCGCCATCCCCTGCTCGCCCACGTCACGCAGATCGAGCTTCGGCAGAGCGCGCTTGAACTGCGCAAAGAAATCGGCAAGACGTTGAAGCCTTACCTTGTCCTCATCGAAAGCGTGCTCCTCGAAGGCATGGCGTCCGGCGCGTTCAGGCCGGAGCTCGACGTGAAGCTGTCGCGCCAGCTGATCTTCGGGGCGATGGACGAGGCGGTGTCGTCCTGGCTGCTCTCGGATCGCAAATACTCGCTCTCGGCGCAGGTCGAAGGCACGGTCGATTTTTTTCTGCGCGCGTTGAGGGCCTGACCGATTCCGCGGGATGCGGCCTTTTTTGCATGATCCGTTCATCATGATTCGGGAGGAGCATGTCCGATGAATATCGCGGTACTGTTGAAGCAAACGTTCGATACGGAGGAAAGAATCGTTTTGAGCGACGGTAAAGTCGCCGAGGAAGGCGTGAAATTCGTCGTCAATCCGTACGACGAATATGCGATCGAGGAGGCGATCCGGCTCAAAGAGGCGCACGGCGGGCAAGTGACGGCGCTCTCGCTCGGTCCGGCCAGAGCTGCCGAAGCGCTTCGCACCGCGCTCGCGATGGGCGCGGACGAGGCGATCTGGATCGACGACGCCGGGATTCCGCAGGACGAATTCGCGGCCGCCGAAGCCATCGCCGCCGTCTTGCGGCAGCATCCCTGCGACCTCGTGCTCGGCGGCAGCTTTTCCGTCGACACCGGCGGCGCCCAGGTCGCGGTACGCGTGGCGGCCGCGCTGGGCCTTCCTCACGTCACCTCGATTACGAAGCTAACGGTGGATGGCGGGACGGCCAGCGTCGAGCGCGACGCCGAAGGCGACCTCGAGCGCATCGACGTGACCTTGCCCGCGCTGTTCACGGCGCAGCAAGGATTGAACGAGCCGCGCTACCCTTCGCTGCCCGGCATCATGAAAGCGAAGAAAAAGCCCTTCAAGTCGTTTGCGGCGGAAGATTTGGGCTTGGCTGACGGCGGAAACTCGGCGAGGACCGCACGCGTCTCCCTGTCGCTGCCGAAAGGTCGGCAAGCCGGGCAGCTGCTGCAGGGGGATCTGCAAGAACAGGCGGAAACGCTCGTCGGCTTGCTGCGCGCCGGGTCCAAGTCGATCTGACGCCGTCCGATGCGCCAATGCCATTAAGGAGGAATGCGTTCATGAGCAAAACGTATTTGATCGTGGCGGAGCACCGGGACGGCAAGCTTCGGCGCGTGGCGCTGGAAGCGCTTCGGGCGGCCGCGGACTGCGCGGACGCGGGAGAGGAGATCCACGCCGCGCTGCTGGGCGAGGGCTTGGACGGCCTGGCCGCGGAGCTGGCGACCTATCCGCTGGCGCAGGTGCATGCGATCGAGGGCGAGGCGCTGCGGTTCTACAATCCGGAGGCCTATATTCGTGCGCTGGTACCGCTGCTCGAATCGCTACGGCCGGACGGCCTGTTCCTCGGGCATACCGCGATCGGACGCGATCTGGCCCCGGCGCTTGCGGCCAGACTGTCCGCGGGCCAAATCTCCGACGTGACCGCGATCGAGCGAAAAGACGGGGACACTGTTTTCGTTCGTCCCCTATACGCAGGCAAGGCGATCGAGCGCAGAACGTTTTCCGCTTTTCCGCAGGTCGTGACGGTACGGCCCAATAATTTGCCTGCGGCCGAGCCGCGCGCGGACGGCGGGACCGCGGATATCGTTAAGTTGACGGCGACGCCTGAGGCGGACCTGCGCACCGTCGTCAGGGAGGTCGTCCGCAAAACCGCGGGCAAGATCGATCTGACGGAGGCTAAAATCGTCGTCGCGGGCGGGCGCGGCGTGAAGAGCGCCGAGGGCTTCAAGCCGCTCGAGGAGCTGGCGGGAATGCTCGGCGGCGCCGTCGGCGCTTCGCGCGGCGCCTGCGATGCCGGCTACTGCGACTACGGCCTGCAGATCGGCCAGACGGGCAAGGTCGTCACGCCCGAGATCTACATCGCATGCGGCATCAGCGGCGCGATCCAGCATCTTGCGGGCATGAGCGGCTCGCGGATCATCGTCGCGATCAACAAAGACCCCGAAGCCCCGATCTTCGGGATCGCGGACTACGGCATCGTCGGCGATTTGTTCGAGGTCGTGCCGCTGCTGACGCAGGCGTTCCGCAAGGCGCTCGCCAAATAAAGGAAAACGCCGCCCATAATCATCGGCGCGGCGTTTTCCTTATGTTGCGATTCGCGTTCGCTATACTTTCATCCCTGCGCCGGATCCGGTCCGCAGCAGCCATAGCTCCAGCCCGAGCGTCTTGTCGACGCGGCCGGTTTTCATCTCGTAATCGAGCTCGGCGAGGCCGCCGAGGAGCGCGGTCAGCCGTTCGATGCTGAACGCCTTGGCTTGATCGGCGGTCACCTTGACCCCGTAAGGATGCATGCCGAGCTGCCCCGCCATTTGCTGAGGCGAGTAGCCTTGCTTGCCCAGCTCCTTGACGTACAGCATGCTTCGGAACTGCCTCACGAGCAGCGCCGTCAGCTTGATCGGCTCCTCGCGACGCCTGAGGAGATCGTGGTAAAGCGCGATCGCTTTGTCCGTCCGCAGCGACGCGATCTCCTCCGTCAGCTTGAACACGCTCTGCTCGACGCCGGCCGGCACGAGCTCCGCGACGGCGGCGGCCGTCACCGTGCCGCCCTCGCCCGCATGCAGGCACAGCTTGTCCGTTTCCGCGGACAGCGCGCCCATCTCCGTGCCCGCGCGCCGGATCAATTCTTCCGCCGCCGGCCTGTCCAGCGTGCGGCCCTGCTTGGCCGCGCGGCCCGAGATCCACTGGAGCAGCTCGTCGGGCCCGAGCGGGGAAAAATTGACGACGATGCCGTCCTGCTTGGCCGCCTTCGACGTCTTCTTGCGCTCGTCGAGCTTGTCGTGCGGCACCATGAAGACGAGCACGGTCGTCTCGAACGGCCTGCGCATATATTCGAGCAGCCGCTCCGGCCGATGCTCTGTCTTCGCCGATTCCTTGGCCGAGCCGAAGACGACGCTGTCCCGGACCAGCACCAGCTTGCTCGGCACGAGAAACGGCATCGTTTCCGCTTCTTCCAAAATAACGTCGAGCGAATGCTCCGCCGTATCGAAACGAACGATCGCCATGTCCCGATGCTCGGGCTCGGCCACGGCGGCGACGAGCCGCTCGGCGAACTCGTTCATGCGGTAGCTCTCCGTACCGAAGCATATGTACATGGGACGAATCTGTCCGTCCCGTATTTCCTTAAAAACCTGTTTCGATTCCAATCCGACCACCTCGCACCCATTATACAGCAAAGAGACCGCGCCCGTTAACGGCAGGCGCGATCTCTTTGCCCTTGGAATCTATGTCAACGTTCGACGTGCAGGCCCATGGTGCCTAGCGCGAACGATCGTGACTGCGCCTCCAGGGGGCGCGGCGGCTTTCATAATCCCAATATACGCGGCGGCCGTTCGATTGGTGACGGCCGATCAGCGCGCCTGCTCGCGATTTTCTTTGGCGTTCCACCACAGGTCCGTCGCTTTGCCGGAGGCGTCCGTCCAGGTGTAGTACAGATCCTGTCCCGCCTGGCCCCAGGAGACATCGGACACCGTGCCTTCGCGTTTGTCGCTCTCGAAAACCGTCCCGGAACCGTCGGCCTTCACGATCAGCAGGCCGCCATGATACGCGAGTGCCGTCAGCTTGCCGTCTGGCGACTGCCAAGACGGCATCGGTACGTACTGCTCCGCTGCCGAGAACGTCACGTTCGGCTCGCCGGCGAGCGAAGGCGGCTCCGAAGCGGCAGAAGCGTCGGCACCGGCGATTCCGGCGTCTTGCGCGGCTTCGTCCGACTTGTCCGTTACGCCTGCCGATGCGGCGGCGGAAGCGGTAGCCGATGGCGTGAAGCCTTGCCGTTCGCCTCCGTCCGGAACGGACGGCGCGACTTTTTGATCCGCGGTCGGCGTCTGCGTCTCGATCTTGGCGGTCGGCACCGCGCCGGCAGACCCGTCCGAGGAACCGGATACGCCGCCGTCCGCTGCGTTCAGGCTCGTGCCGTCGACCGACTCGCTCCCGCCGTTCGCGGAGCTTTCGGACGCGTTCGAACTTTGACTCTGTTGGCTCGAAGCGCTCGCGCCGGCGATCTTTTCGTCGACGCCGGGCAATGTCTTTTCGCTCATCACGCTCTTGCGCAGCATGTCGGACGAAGCGGCCCCCGGCGCGGAATCGGCTGCCGATTCCTGCTGCAAGGCAGCCTTCTGCTGATCCGATTGCAGCGAGAACGGCTGGGCAATCAGCAATATGCCGGCGACTACGCCGGCCGCGACGACCGCGGCCAAGCCGCGGTACATGGACTTGCGGCTGCCCGTCCTCCGCGTGCGCGTCTCGTAAGCAGCTTCGGCGGCCGGCGCTTGCCCGACGGCCGGCGCGGGCTCCGGCACGATCCGCTCCAGCTGGGGCAGGATCGCGTCGACCAGGCTGTATTTGGGGGTCACATGCGGCAGCTGCGTCAGCTCTTCGGACAGCCGCGTCAGCCGCTCGAGGAGCGCGGCGCACTCCGGATAGTTCTGCAGGTACAATTGCAAGCGCGACGACTCTTCCTCGTTCAGATCGCCGTCGATCGAACGCTGCACGAGCTCCATCCCCTCTTCGCGATTCATCCCCGGACACCCCCTTTCCGATAGTCATGAAGCAATGTCTGCAGTTGTTGCCGGGCGCGGAATAAGTAAGACTTGACCGTATTCAACGGCAAATTAAGCGAATCGGCGATCTCGTTATATGAGAAATCCTGCAGATAACGAAGCACGACCACGGTGCGGTGATGCTCCGGAAGCTTGCCGATCGCCTCGCGAATGTCTTCGGAAGCATAGCCGCTCATCACCTCGGCCTCGACGTCTTCGTTCGCTTGAAATACCATCTCATGTTCGTCGATCGAAACGGAAGGACGTTTGCGACGAAACTTGTCGATGCATATATTCGTGACGATGCGCTGAACCCACGTGCGGAATTGCGCCTTTTCTTCGTAGGAATTGATCTTCGTGTATACCCGAATCAACGCTTCCTGCGCGGCGTCCATCGCATCCTGCTCGTGGTTAAGCAAATAATAGGCCGTACGGTAAACCTGGTGTTCGATCTCGCGAAGCAGCGCGACGAGCGCTTCCCGATCGCCGGCCTGCGCAGCTTTGATCAATTCCGGCTCCACCACGGGAGATCCTCCTTCTCTCGCATCCCCTCTGACGCAAGCCTGCGCCAAAAGGTTGCAAAAAACGCAAGGTATAATCTAACAAAAAAATAAAGGCGCAAACGCCCTTCTGAACCGTTTATATCCAAATGATCGATATTTCCATATATACTCGGCGAAGAGCCGAAAAGTTGTGAAAGAAGTCCCGTTCCAGTCTATCATATGCGCCGCTTTTTGTCGTCAGGGCCGCTTCGCGCGCCGTTCGAGCCGGCCGTCCGGGCGGATGCGGTAGGCGATCTCGCCCTGGACGTCCGTCCGCTTGAGCACGGCCCCGGAGCGTAGGATCCGTTCGACGACCTCGGCGTGCGGGTGCCCGTATAGATTGTTATTGCCGGCGGATACGACGACCTCGGACGGCATCCACCAGGACAACCAAAGCGCGGTCGTGGACGTTTTGCTGCCGTGATGTCCCGCCTTCAGCACGTCGACGGCGCGCGCTTCTTCGCCTTGTCGCCTCAGCTCGGCGAGCGCCGCGGATTCGCCCGCCGCCTCCAAGTCGCCGGGGAGCACGAAGACGCGGCCGTAAAGCGTGAGCCGGAGCACGACGCTCCTGTCGTTTTGCTCGTCGACCTCCGGTATGCGGTCGACGCTCTTCGTCCTCAGCGGATAAAGCGCTTCGAACGTCGCCGACGCATCCGGCTTCCATACGTCGCCTGCCTTGACCGCGTACATCGGAATGCCCGCGTCTTCCGCCTCATGAAATAGACGAAGAACGTCGTCATCCGGTTTAATCGTTCCGTTGAACAATATGCGCCCGACCTGGAGCTCCCGGATTATGGCATGGGCGCCCCCGATATGGTCGGCGTCCAGATGCGTCAGCACGAGCGCGTCCAGGCGGCGTATGCCTCGTTGCTTAAGCAGCGGCACCAGCGTCTTTCGGCCGACCTCATATGGGTCCTTGCGGAGGCGCCACGCTTCCTTCGGCGCGCCGAACGCGACCGTGCCGCCCGCGTCGACGAGCACATGGCGGCCGCTGCCGGTCGTGATCAGGATGCTGTCGCCTTGGCCGACGTCGAGAAAGGAGACGGCAGCCGTCCGATCGAGCCTGACGGGAGGAGCTTCCCAGGCCAGCATTCCTAGCCAGCCGAGCGCAAGAAGCGCGTACGCTAGCTGTCGGTATCGGCGGGAATGAAACGAGATACGCCGTCTCGCCCGGCCTGCAGCAGTCGCCGAGAGAGACGAAACCGGATCTGAGCGCCAACCGGTCGATGCGAAGTCCGGATCGACGGCGGAGGGCATTCCGCTTCGGCGCCCGTGCAGCGGCTCCGTCCAATCGCGTCCGTCCTGCGCGACGTCCGCGTATGCTGCAATGCGCTTCGATCGCTCCTCGGGATCGAACGGATCCGATGCCGCGAGCTGCTCCGCGACGGCCGAAGCCTTCGCAGCTTGCTCTGCGCCGTGGCGAAGCGAGCGTCGCGCGAAGGCAAGCGTCGCCAGCAGCAGCGCATAGAAGCCGATAACCCAAATTAAGGTGGGTTGATGCCATACCGTCGATAGCGCCTTGACCGACCCCAGCCATTCGGTCGCCGCGAAGGTCGCGCGGTTGCATAGCGCCGCGAGCTTCGCGGGGACGAGGCCCATCGGCAGCCAAACGGCGCCCAGCGCCAGCGCGGCCATCCCGAGCGGCATGACGACGAAGCTGATAAACGGCACCAATACGAGGTTCGCGAGCAGCGACAGCAAATGCAGCTGATGAAAATAGAAAGCGGTGACCGGGAAAGAAAAGAGCTGGGCGGTCAAGGCGACGGCGAGCGATGAACGTACGAACGCCGAACGTATGCGGAGAGCGAGCAGCTCCGTCATGACCGGCACGCAGAGCAAGAGGCCCGCGGTCACGATAAAGGAAAGCTGAAAGCTGACGTCTTCCACGACAGCCGGTCGCCAGACGACCATGAGCAGCGCGGACGCGGCAAGCAGGTGCAGTCCGTCCTTCAGCTTGCCCTGCCGCGCTAGCCATAGGGCGATCATCGACATGAGGCAGGCGCGGACGGCCGACGGGGAGGCGCCGGTGAGCAGCATGTAGACGGGCATCGCCGATGCCGCGAACGCAAGCGAACGCTCCCGGGTCCAGCGCGCGAGCTTGCCCAGCATCAGCAAAATGTAAACCACGACGGCGACGTGAAGGCCGGAAATCGCGAGCACGTGCGTAAGCCCGAGCCGTGAAAAGTCATCGTACTGATCCGGGTCGATGTCGTCCGCGATGCCCGCTACCAGGCCTTTCATATATCCGGCGTCCGGGTCGCCGTACAGCCGATCCGTCAACCTCCCGATCGCCTCCCGGGATTCGTCGAACCAGCGAAGCGCCCGGTCCGTGACCGGTACGCGGCCCTCCGTTCGCTTCACGGCGTCCGCGCCTTTGACGGATACCGTCCAATAAATGTCCTGCCGGTTCAAATAACGCCTGTAGTCGAAGCCGCCGAAATTGCCCGCGTCGGCGGGGAGCTTGAGCTCGCCGGCGACCTCGACGGATATCCCGCGCTTCCAGGATGCCGCGGACGCCAGTTCTTCTTCGGCGGATAGCCGAACGCGGACCAGCAGCTTCTCGTCGACGCGCAGCCCTGACCCATCCTCCGATCGGACGACGCTCGCGCGGATCGGAAACGTCACCGTATCGCCGTCGATGGCCGCAGGCTCCAGCAGTCGGCCCGTCGCGATCACGGATCGTCCCTCCGGCTCCGTCCAGGCCGCCGTCAGGTCGGATCCATGCCCCGCCTCGCTCCATACCCGCAGACCTGCCGACAGCAGCAGGGCCAGCAAGCATAGCGCGCCCGTGCGCGGCCGAATCCGCCCCGCGAAGACAAGCGCAGCAAGCGCGACGGCGATACCGCTATAGACGAGAAGCGCCGGCATGCCCTGCCGGACCGACCAGATGCCGCTGCCCGCGACCCAGAATCCCGCTACGCATACCAGCGGTCTGCGATCCATCGATTCACGCTCCTTACTTGAAAATAAAAAGAAGAACCCTGCGCGTTAAGCAGGGTTCTTCCCCATGGCCTTCTTCGTATGCGGCTTCGCGACCTTCTAATCGGCATCCTTCACTTCCGTATCCTGCGGCGGCGCGTAATCCGGTATCGTCCTGAATACGATCCGGCGCTCGGCCATCAACGCGGATACTTTGTCATGATCCTTCGGATAACCGCGGTGGAAAACGATCTCGACGATGCCGCTGTTGGCGAGCATGTTCGCGCATGTCCAACACGGTTGATCGGTCACGTAGACGGTCGATCCCTCCCGATCGATGCGGTCCGTGAAAAGCAGCAGGTTTTGCTCCGCGTGAATCGTGCGGATGCAGCGTTCCTTTTTGACCATGATCGCCGAATCGCCCGACGGTGCCGGGGCGAATTCTTCTACGATCATGCAGCCGGCTTCCGAGCAGTCCGGGACGCCCATCGGCGCGCCGTTGTAGGCCGTGCCCAGCAGCTTCTTGCCCTGTACGAGCACGGCGCCCACGTGCCGTCTCGGACAACGCGACCTCGTCGATGCCATGAAGGCGATGTCCATAAAGTAAGTATCCCAATCCTTGCGAACCGCAAGCGCCATCTGGCTTCGCCTCCTGTCGAAAATCTACGGATCCCCGCTCTGCTTAGCCTGCCTTGACGAGCGGCAGCAGCTTCGCGAGCAGCTTGTCTCCGATCCCCTTAACGTCCGTCAGCGCTTCGGGCGATTCGAATCGTCCGTGCGCGTCCCGATATTGTACGATGGCCTCGGCTTTGGAGGGTCCGATGCCGGGCAGCCCATCCAATTCTGCGGCGCTTGCCGCATTGATGTCGAGCTTCCCGTCCTTCGCCGCAGCGTCGGATGCCTCGGCTGTGTCAACATCCTTTATTTCCGAAGCGCCCGATGCCTGGGCTTCGATCGTTTTCGATCTTCCGGCTGCCGGTTCGGCAGGACCCGTAGACTTGACGGGCTGGACGCTCGCCGCCGAAGCTTCCGCTTGCGCGGAGCTTGTCGCCTCGTGGGTCGCTTCCGCCTTCCGGTCGCCCCTCTCCGCATCGGCGACCGCGGCGGCGACTTGCGCGTTCACCGGCTCCCAGCCGGGCACGCTCCCGTCCGCCGGCGCAAGCCATCCCCACGCCAGCAGGGCGGCCGCCGCCGCACCCGCCAGCAGCGCTGCCCGGCTTCGCAGCCGGACGCTTCCCGCAGTGTTCATTTCCATATGCCTCTCCTCCATGATCGTCGCCAGATACGACTGGCATTCATCTCTTTTCAAAACGCATAAAAAATCGAGTCATGTCGGCCAAACCTGCTGGCATACAATGGAAAGAAGCCATGCATAATGCCAATAGCGGGAGGAGGACCTCAGATGAAGGTCGGCTTCATCGGCGCCGGAAGCATGGGCGGCCTGCTAGCGGGAGCCTTGCTGCGCGCCCGGGCTTTTGAGCCGTCGGAAGTGACGATCGCGACCCGCACCTCCTCCAAAGCGGAACGTCTGGCGCATCAGTTCCCGGGCCTTCGGATCGGGCCGACGAACGCGGCAGCCGTCCGGGACGCGGATATCGTCTTTCTCTGCGTGAAGCCGCTCGACTACCGGGCGGTGCTCGGCGAGATTCGAGATTCGCTGCGTTCGGAGCAGCTGCTCGTATCGATCACCAGCCCTGTCACGCTGGAGCAGCTCGAGCGTCTTACGCCCTGCAAGACGGCGAAGATCATTCCCAGCATCGTCAACGGTGCAGCAAGCGGCGCTTCGCTGTTCATGTACGGCACGCGGCTCGAGCCCGCCGACAAAAAGCTGCTGATCTCCATGTTCGCGCGCATCAGCGAACCCATCGAAGTTCCCGAGGAAAGCGTCCGCGCGGCTTCGGACCTGTCCAGCTGCGGCCCCGCCTTCATGGCGTATCTGTTGGAGCAATTCGTGGAGGCGACGGTCGAATTCGCAGGGCTCGCGCCCGAGGTGGCTGCCAGAGTCGGCGCCGAGATGCTGCTCGGCACGGCGCGGCTGCTGGAGCAAGGCTGCACGACGCAGGAGTTGCAGGAGCGCGTCTGCGTGCCCGGCGGCATCACGGCGGTAGCGATGGAGGAACTGCGTCTGTCGACCCAAGATGCTTTCCGCAAGGTGATGCGGAAAACGCACGAAAAGTTCGCAGAGGACCTGATCAAGGTCGAAGCTTCCCTCTCGGAGCAGTCTTTTTGGTCCGATTAGACTGCCGATCCGAACCGGCGCGAAGCCGGTACGAAACGAGCAACGACTGCAAGACAACGCAAAGGGCGGCCCGGTGATTCAGACGGGCCGCCCTTGACGTGTCAGTTCGCTACGATGTTGACGAGCTTGCCCTTGACCGCGATAATCTTGCGCACCGTCTTGCCTTCCGTGACGGCTTTGACCTTTTCCAGCGCGAGCGCGGCTTCCTGCAGCGCCTCTCCATCGAGATCGGCCGCGACGAAAACGCGGTCCACGATCTTGCCGTTGACCTGCACGGCGATCTCGACTTCGGCATCGACCGTCAGCGCGGCGTCGTAAGACGGCCAAGCCGCATAGGTCACGCTCTCCGCATGACCGAGCTTCTCCCAGAGTTCCTCGGCGATATGCGGCGCGATCGGCGACAGCATCTGCACGAAGTGCTCCATCGCCTGCTTCGGCAGCTCCTCGACCTTGTATGCCTCGTTGACGAAAATCATCAGTTGGCTGATCGCCGTGTTAAAGCGCAGTCCCTCGTAGTCCTCGGTAATTTTCTTGACCGAGCGATGCCAGGTTCTGCGGAACGCTTCTTCGCCTGCCGTATCCTTGATCTTGTCGCTCAGCTCGCCGTTCTCGCCGACGAACAGGCGCCATACGCGGCCGAGGAAGCGGTACATGCCTTCGACCCCGTTCGTGTTCCACGGCTTCGTCGCTTCGAGCGGCCCCATGAACATTTCGTACACGCGCAGCGTGTCCGCCCCGAACTCGCCGACGATGTCGTCGGGATTGATGACGTTGCCGCGCGACTTGGACATCTTTTCATTGTTCGTGCCGAGGATCATGCCTTGATTGACGAGCTTGTGGAACGGCTCCTTGGTCGCCACGACGCCCAGATCGTATAGCACCTTGTGCCAGAAACGCGCATAGAGCAAGTGAAGCACGGCGTGCTCGGCGCCGCCGATGTAAAGATCGACCGGCAGCCACTCCTGCTGCTTCGCAGGATCGCAGATCGCGTCCGCGTTTTTCGGATCGATAAACCGCAAGTAGTACCAGCAGCTGCCCGCCCATTGCGGCATCGTATTCGTCTCCCGGCGCGCCTTGCGGCCGTCCGGCAGCGTCACGTTCACCCATTCCTCGACGGTAGCGAGCGGCGATTCGCCGGTGCCCGAAGGGGTGATCGCGTCGACCTCCGGCAGCAGCAGCGGAAGTTCGTCCTCAGGCACCGTCTCCATGCTGCCGTCCTCGAAGTGCAGGACCGGGATCGGCTCGCCCCAATAGCGCTGGCGGCTGAACAGCCAATCGCGCAGCCGGTAGGTGACCTTGCCGCGGCCTTTGCCCTGCTCTTCCAGCCAGGCGATGCTCTTCGCGATCGCGTCCGGCGTGGACAGTCCGTTCAGGAAGCCCGAATTGACGTGCTCCCCTTCTCCAGTATGCGCCGCTTCTTCGACATTGCCGCCGCTGACGACTTCGACGATCGGCAGGCCGAACTTTT
Organism: Cohnella sp. OV330; assembly: GCF_900112065.1. Lineage (GTDB taxonomy): Bacteria > Bacillota > Bacilli > Paenibacillales > Paenibacillaceae > Cohnella. The sequence goes on along the minus strand of NZ_FOKE01000006.1, from coordinate 129,828 downwards.
TCGCGAACGCCCAGTCCCGCTCGTCATGGCCCGGCACGGCCATGATGGCGCCCGTACCGTAGCCGCCGAGCACGTAATCGGCGATCCAGATCGGCACGAGCTCGCCGTTTACCGGATTTACCGCATACGCGCCGGTGAAAACGCCCGTCTTGTCCTTGGCAAGATCGGTCCGCTCGAGATCGCTCTTGCGCGCAGCCTGATCTACGTATGCTTCGACATCCGCCTTCTGCTCGGCGGAAGCGATCGCGGACACGAGCTCGTGCTCGGGCGCCAGCACGCAATACGTCGCGCCGAACAGCGTGTCCGGACGCGTCGTGAATACCGTGAGGGAAGCGCCTGCATGGCCGTCGATGGCAAAGGTCACCTCGGCGCCCGTCGACTTGCCGATCCAGTTGCGCTGCATGTCCTTGATGCTCTCCGACCAGTCGAGCTCTTCGAGATCTTCGAGCAGCCGCTCGGCGTATTCGGTAATCTTCAGCATCCACTGGCGCATCGGCTTGCGGATGACCGGGTGATTGCCGCGTTCGCTCAGCCCGTTGATGACTTCTTCGTTCGCGAGCACCGTACCGAGCGCCGGACACCAGTTGACCGGCACCTCGGCGACGTAAGCGAGTCCCTTTTTATACAGCTGGATAAAGATCCACTGCGTCCACTTGTAATAGTCCGGATCGGTCGTGCTGAACTCGCGATCCCAATCGTAGGAAAAGCCGAGCGACTTGATCTGACGGCGGAAGTTATCGATATTCTCCACCGTGATCTCGCGCGGATGGCGCCCCGTCTGGAGCGCGTACTGCTCCGCAGGCAAGCCGAATGCGTCCCAGCCCATCGGATGGAGCACGTTGTACCCGCGCATGCGCTTGTAGCGGCTGACGATATCGGTCGCCGTATAGCCTTCGGGATGTCCGACGTGCAAGCCGGCACCCGAAGGGTAAGGGAACATGTCTAGCGCGTAAAACTTCTCCTTGCCCGGATCCTCCGTCGTGCGGAACGTCTTATTTTCGTCCCAGTAGCGCTGCCACTTAGGCTCCAAAGTCTGCGGCTTATAGCCGGGTTGATTGTTGTCCTGTACCATCGTCGATGCTGCCCCTTCCGTCTGACTGCTCGTTTAAAAAATCAAAAAACCTCCCGCCCCAGCGAAATCACGCTAGGGACGAGAGGTTAAACTCGCGGTACCACCCTAGTTGACGCCAGCCCTGCTTGGGCATGCCGTCCACTCTTCCTCCTTAACGCGGAGGGACTCGCCGCGCTTGCCCGCCGAGGCACGGGGCCTGGCATGGATTGTGCGCGGAGCTCCAAGGCGAGTTCGTCGCTGACGTCAGCCGGCTCGCACCTTCCGCCGGTTCTCTGGGTGACGCTGCGCGATTACTTTTCCTCTTCATAGCCGTTATTGCCTCGATTATAGCGGTTGCCGTCGATCGATGTCAAGCGCGCGGTCCCGCCCCTTGCCAGAAGAGATCGACGATCCGTTCGGGCAGGTCGTCGCGGCGGTCGCCGCCGGTGTCGCGGCCGCCGACCATGAGCAGAGACGAAAAGGCGTGCGCGAGCAGCAGCGGATCCTCTCCGCCCCGCATCTCCCCGCGTGCGGCCGCGTCGGCGAAGCATTCTGCCAGCACTTCGTGTATGCGGTGCTCCGCTTCGCGAATCTCGCGACGCTGCTCTTCGCTGAGCGATGCGATCGCTTCGCGCATCATCGATTCGAACTCGACGTGCGTGTCCGCCATCTTCGCGGTCGCCACTTTAACCAATCGCTCTCTAAGCGTCCCCTCTTGCTCGAGAATACGACGCGTGAATATGCAGATGCGTCCCATCATCTCGGTCACGGACGCGGCGAACAGCTCCGATTTGCCGCTGAAATAATAATAAATCGAAGCCTTGGTGACGCCGGCGCGCTCGGCGATCTGATTCAAGGACACCGGCTCGTAGCCGTACTCCATAAATAATGCGGATGCCGCGCCGAGCAGCACGGCCCGGCTGTCCGTATTCCCTTTGGGCCGCCCCGGGGCCCTTCCCGTTTGTTTTTGCTTCACTTGTTGCGCCTTCCCCTCGAACGTGTTGCAAAATTAACCTTCCGGTATATATAATTATTGACGGTAACCTTATTACTCATTATATCGCAATCGAATCTCGAGGGGGAGCACACGTGAAGGAAGTTCGCGTTCATGGCAAAGGGATAACCGGACCTGTCGGCCGGTGGGTGACGCTCGCGGTATGGATCGTCGCGGCCGCCCTGTTAAGCGTATTGCTGCCGCAGGTCGGCAAGCACGAGACGAACAATGCGCCGAATCTGTCCGACGGCAAGCCGTCCGTGCAGGCTGCGGCCGTCGCGGAGCGGGAGTTCGCCAGCGGCGCGGACGTGCCGGCGCTAATCGTTTGGCACAGGGAAGGCGGACTGGAAGACGGCGATTTGGACATCGTCCGCAAGCTGGCGGGACAATGGACCAGCGCGCCGGTCCCCTATCAGACGTCGGTTCCCCCGCTGCACCAAATGCCCGCGGAGGCGCTCAAAGCAGAGCTGTCCGACGATGGCAGCACGCTAGTAACCCCTGTGTTTTTCGACAAAAACGCGGATACCGATCAGTTGAAAGAAGGCGTGGCGGAGCTGAAGGAGCAAGCCGCGGCCTTGACCGGAGGCAATCCCTTCGAAGCGGATCCGGACCAAACAGGCGCGCTTAGCGCCCGCGTCACCGGCCCGGTCGGCATCCAGATCGATGCCACGGGTCTTTTCGAGAACGCCGACTTCGCGCTGCTTATGGGCACCGTTTTGCTCGTACTCGTTTTGCTGCTGCTTATATACCGGTCGCCCATTCTCGCGTTCATCCCGCTCATCGGCGTCGGCTTTGCCTACGGCGTCATCAGTCCGCTCCTCGGCTGGATGGCCCGCGAAGGCTGGATCGTCGTCGATTCGCAAGGCATATCGATCATGACGGTGCTCCTCTTCGGCGCCGGAACCGACTACTGCTTATTCCTGATCTCGCGGTTCCGCCAGCTGCTGAAGCACGAGCCCGATAAAGGAAAGGCGCTTCGATCCGCGCTGACGGACGCTTCGGGCGCCGTCGCGATGAGCGGCATCACCGTCGTGATCGCCCTACTCACGCTATTGCTCGCCGAATACGGCGCATTCCGCAGGTTCGCCGCGCCGTTCAGCATCGCGATTTTCATCATGAGCATCGCCAGCCTGACGCTCGTGCCCGCGCTGCTCGCCGTCATCGGCCGCGCCTCCTTCTGGCCGTTCGTTCCGCGCACGCAGCAAATGCGCGAGGAACGCGCCGCGAAGCGCGGCAAATCAAAGCCTGCGCCCGAAGCGCCTCCCCGCAACCGCACGGGCACGCTCGTCGTGAAGCGTCCGGGCTTGATCGCTCTCGTATCGGTCGTATGCCTCGCCTTGCTGGCCGGCGTATCGAGCCAAATTAAATTCACGTACGACATCTTATCGTCGTTCCCCTCCACGATGGAGTCGAGAGAAGGTTACGCGCTGATCGGCTCGCAATTTTCCGAAGGCGAGCTCGCGCCCGTCAAAGTCATCGTCGATACGGGCGGCAAAGAGACCGGATTAGCGGAAAAGCTGGCCAACCTGCCTTACGTCAGCCGCGTATCCGATCCCGTGGAAGGACAGCAAAATCAACAAATTGTCGCTTACGACGTTGAGCTTGCCCTTAATCCTTATTCGCTGGAGGCGCTGGACAAAATCCCCGATCTGCGCGAAACCGCTAATGCGGCGCTCGCCCAGGCCGGCGACGGGGAAGCCGCCGACCACGTATGGATCTCGGGGCAAACCGCCGACCAGTATGACACGAAAGAGACCGGAGAGCGGGATACGCGGCTGATCCTGCCGGTCGTCATCGGACTGATCGCGCTGCTGCTGCTCCTTTATTTGCGCTCCGTCGTCGCGACCGCCTATTTGGTCGGCACCGTCATTCTCTCGTATTTTTCCGCGCTCGGACTAGGCTGGCTCGTCATCCACTACGTACTCGGCGCCGACGCGATCCAAGGATCGATCCCGCTTTATGCATTCGTGTTCCTCGTGGCGCTCGGGGAGGACTACAACATCTTCATGATCTCCAGCATCTGGCGCAAGCGCAAGCAAATGCCGCTGCGGGACGCGATCCGCGAGGGCGTCGGCGAAACGGGCGGCGTCATCGCCTCGGCGGGCCTCATCCTGGCCGGCACGTTTGCGGTGCTCGCGACGCTCCCGATCCAGGTACTCGTACAGTTTGGCGTCATCACCGCGATCGGCGTGCTGCTGGATACGTTCCTCGTGAGGCCGTTTCTGGTGCCGGCCATCACGTCGCTGCTGGGCGACCGGTCCTTCTGGCCGGGACGCGGTCATCTGGCCGAGAAGGCGAAGCTGGCGGCTAAAGCAAAATGATAAGATAAGAGCGGTCTCCGGGGTCGGATGAGCCCGGGGACCGCTCTTTTTGTGGAATATCAGTAGGGTGGCCGCATCGCCTTAATACAGCAGGCGATGACGATCATGCGCCCGTTAATAGGCGCATCGCCTTCTATCCAGCAGGCAATGGCGATCATGCGCCCATCAATAGGCGCATCGCCTTCTATCCAGCAGGCAATGGCGCCCATGCGCTCGCAAACGGCGCATCGCCTTCTATACGGCAGGCGATGGCACCCGTCCCCACAGCCATAATGACAAAAACCGCCAGGCAGCTGCCTGGCGGTCCATTTTAATTTCGCATCTACGCCGGACGCCGCGCCACGAAAAACAATCGTTCGCTGGCCGCCGTCGGCGCATTCCAGGAGAAATCGGCGCAGCGGTGAAGCAGCTCGAACCCTGCCTCCGCCAGCTGCCCAGCAAGCCAGTCCGGCTCATAGGCGCGCTGCACGTGTCCCTCTTCGAACCGCCGGTACATGCCTGCGCCGGAGCCGCCCTCCTCGCGTACGAAGAAGGTGAGCTCATGCTCCACTTCCCTGCGGTCGGGATCGTAATCGCATGTCCATAGATAGGCGATATCTTTGTCGTCCAACACGAACGGCTGCTCTTCGCCATAACGGGCGAGCTGCGACGGCGCATGCACGTCGAACACGAATAATCCTCCGGGCCTGAGGCCGGCATACGAATGCTTGAACGAGGAGATGACGTCCTCGGGCTCCGTCAAGTAATTCAGGCTGTCGCAAAACGACAGCACGCAGTCGACGGGCTCGGGAATCTCCCAGTCGCGCATATCCTGCTGCAGCCACCGGATGCCGCCCTCCTCGCCGCCCGAGGCGCGACCGATGCCGCGCTGAGGGACCGACTCCCACTTGGCGCGGGCGACGGACAGCATGTCCGCCGACAGGTCGATGCCGAATATGCGAAAGCCGGATTTGGCGAGCGGGATGGCGATATTGCCCGTCCCGCAGCCCAAATCCACGACCGTTTTGGGCATGCCGTACTTTTCCCAGCATCCTCTGGCAAAGCTCAGCCATTCCGGATACGGCATATCCTCCATTAGCCGGTCGTAGACCGAGGCGAACTCACGATAGCTGCGCATGGATGTCTCCTCGTCGTCGGCCCCGCTTGCCGTTCAACCATGACCCCGGGGCCGGTCTTTTTTCATTTGCTCGGGTGCCATAGCGGCGCCGCCGCAGGGATGGTCAGTCGCGACCGGCCGAATTGCCGCCGGCTCCGTCGTCCGTCTCGGTACCCGCGTCGGACGAAGCTCCCGCAGGCTGCGCGCCCCCCTCGGAAGCCGCAAGCCGGGTCCAATTGCCGTCCTGCACGACGAGCCTGTCCTTCATCAGCTTGCCGAGCGCGCGCTTGAAGGCGGACTTGCTGAGCCCGAAGCGCTTCTGGATAACGTCCGCGGGCGTCGAATCGGAATAAGGCATCGCGCCGCCCGGCCTTGCCTGCAAAAAGGCCAGAATACGGTCCGAGTCCTCCATGCGTCCGACTTCCTTGGCCGGCCGCATGGACAACGTCACTCTGCCGTCGTCCCTCACCTGCGTCACGCGTGCGGTCGTCTTCTCCCCGAGCCGAAGCGGATGGATCATGGACGCGTTCGGCAGGTAGCCAAGCGCTCCGTAACCAAGCACGCCGCCATGCGCCAGCATGAACACGCCGTCCTTGTAGATATCGGTCACCCAACATTCCCGCTGCTCGTGATGCCAGGAAGACGGCGCGCGGAACACGACGCGCTCGTAATCCTCGATCTTGGCGAGCCGGGCCAGCATGCGGCCTTCCTTGTCGTGCTTCATGATCACGTGAAGCTCGTCGCCCGGCTGCGGCCAGCGGTCGCGGTTGTCCGGCAGTTCCTTGATCGGCAGCAGAAGTTGACGTCCGATGCCCAGCTCCAGGAAGCAACCGAACCGCGGATGGAAGTCGGCCATCTCGAGCCGTCCCATTTGCCCAAGCTGCAGCAAAGGCCGTCGAGTCGTCGCCGTCAGTCGGCCTTTGTCGTCATGGAAAATGAAGACGTCCGCCGAATCGCCGACCGAAGGCCGGTTGCCCGCCGCTTCGCCGTAAGGGAGCAGCAGTTCGGGCGTATCGTCCGCCTCGTCTTCGGCCAGAAACCAGCCGTAAGGCGGAACCTCCCGCCGCACCAACAGACTGGCCGTCGTGCCGGCGATCAACGTCATGCGAATTCAACCGCCTTCGCGTCCGACCACAAGCGCTCGAGCGAGTAGTATTCGCGCTCGTCCCGGTGGAATACGTGAGCGACGACGTCGCCCATGTCGATGAGCACCCATCTCGCCGTATCCATGCCTTCGATCCGCACGCGTGCGCCGGCTTCCTCCGCGCGCTTCTTGATCTCGGTCGAGATCGCTTGGACCTGCGTATCCGAATTGCCGTGGCAGATGACGAAGTAATCCGCTACCAGCGAGATATGCTGCAAATTAAGCGCTACGATGTCGTTCGCTTTTTTATCGTCGGCCGCGTCCACGACCTGCCTCATTAACTGTTCCGATTTTGCCATCGTTCAGCCTCCCTTAAGATTCGATCGTTATGCCCGCCGCGCGAATTTCTCCGACCAGGTCGTTGCGCGCCAATACCGTCAGCGGGAAAATCGTTTTGCCTTTTTCCAATAAATGAATGATCGTCGAGTCGAAACCCGCTACCAACGCTTCGTTCAAGTTCGTCTCCGCCAGCCCCCTAATTCGCTCCACGCCGGGGAACGCGCGGCTGGGCTCCATGTAATCCGCGAGGCAGACGATGCGGTCAAGCAACGTCATGTTTTCCCGGCCCGACGTATGATAGCGTACGGCATCCAGCACTTCTTCATCCTCGATGCCCAGTTCCTCGCGAACCGCCCATGCGCCGACATGCGCATGCCATAGTTCTTTGTCGTACGCCAGCAGCTCGGGCGGGAGGCCTTGCTCGCGGATGATCCGCTCCATGCGGTCCGTCGGCCAAGCCTTGGCGTAATCGTGGAGCAGCGCGGCGAGCCAGGCTTTGTCAGGATCGCCGCCGAACCGCTGCGCCAGCACGAACGCCGTATCGACGACGCCGGCGACGTGCCGGTACCGCTTTTCGGGCATCTGGCGCCTGACGGCTTCAATCAACAGTTCGCGATCCATACAATCCCATCCTTTCGATCTCCGTCCTTACCCGCTCGGGTACCATGTACCGGATCGTCCGGCCTTCGGCGCACCGCCGGCGGATATCGGTGGACGAAATTCCGATGCCCGGCATCTCCCCGCGTACGATCCGGTCCCGCAAGTATGCGGGCAGCTCGGGCTCGGCCTTTGCATGGCCCGCATCGCCGCCCGATTCCGGACGGTCCAGCGCGATGAAAACGACGAGGCTCGCGAGCTCCTCGATGCGCCGCCAATGCGGCAGATCGTCCCGCATATCCGAGCCGACGATCCAGTAGAACGAAACGTCGGGATATCGTTCCCGCAACTCGAGCACCGTATCGATCGTATAGGAAGCGCCTTGGCGGTCGAGCTCGGCGGCTTCCACCCGGAACGACGGATGCTCCGCGATGGCGGCCTCGACGAGCGAACGACGCTGCGCGCCGGAAGCGCCGGGCTGCGGCTTATGAACCGGCACGGAGGTCGGGACGAACCACACCTCGGACAAGTCCGCCGCCTCGCGCGCCGCTTCGGCCGCGAGCAGATGGCCGATATGCACGGGGTCGAAGGTGCCGCCCATCAGCCCGATGCGTCTCATGCGCGTACCTCCTTAAGGAAGCTGAATCTGCTTGTTGTCGCGGGATTCCTTGTACAGCACGATCGTTTTGCCGATGACCTGCACGAGCTCGGCGCCCGAGCGCTCGGACAGCTCCTTGGCGACTTCGTAACGATCGTCGTCGTTGTTGTTAAGGATCGATACCTTGATCAACTCGCGCACTTCGAGCGCTTCTTCGATATGGCGGATCAAATGGTCGTTCGTGCCGCCCTTGCCGACCTGGAAGATCGGGGTGAGGTGATGGGCTTCGGAACGCAAAAATCGTTTTTGTTTGCCGGTCAGCATGCGTATTCCCTGCTCTCTGATAGATAAATGTTCAAACCTTCGCCGCTTCGGAAAAGGAAGTCAGCACCGCTTCGCGCATCGCCGCCGCGGGAGCCGGCCGCCCCGTCCAATATTCGAACGCATAGGCGCCTTGATAAACGAACATGCCGAGACCGCCGTGAATGCGGCAGCCTCGCCGCTCGGCGCCGTGCAAAAAAGCCGTCGTCAGCGGATTGTAAATGAGATCGCTCGAGACCGCGCCGGGACGGAGCCAGGACGGATCGGCGGGAACCGCTTCCGTCTGGGGCGACATCCCGACGGACGTCGTATTGATGACGATATCCGCCGCGCCGCACGCCTCCGCCAGCAGATGCCACGGCACGGACTTCAGGCGGCCGCCGGACTCGAACGCCGCCGCAAGCTCGTCTGCCCTCGCATCGGTCCGGTTCGCGATGAGCACCTCCGCGGGCGATTCCCGCAGCAGCGCCCAGACGATGCCTCGCGCCGCGCCGCCTGCGCCTAGCACGACGATCCGCTTGCCGGACAGGTCCGGCTCCGCTTCCTCCTTGAGCGAACGTACGTAGCCGATCCCATCCGTGTTGAAGCCGGTGAGCCTGCCGCCTTCGTTCACGATCGTGTTGACCGCGCCGATCGCTCTTGCGCTCTCGTCGATCTCGTCCAGGTAGGCCATCACTTCGATCTTATGCGGGATCGTCACGTTCAGGCCGCGGAAGCCGAGCGCCCGAATGCCCCGGATCGCATCGCCCAAGCGTTCGGGCGCCACGTGGAAGGCGCCGTATGCGCCGTTCACGCCGCTCTCTTTAAACGCCCTGCTAAGCATGACGGGCGATCTGGAATGGCGGATCGGATCCCCGATCACGCCGTATAGTATCGTATGACTGTCCATGCCCGCGGCTTCCTCCCGAATCACAAGATGCAATCCCTGAGCAATACTTTGACGCCCTTGGGCGCATAGACGTCCACGACGGCGCCGGTCGTACCGTTCGCCTTGATCCAGCCGAGCCCCGAAATGAATATATCCTTCGGCCCTCCCGGCGGAATGCGCAAATTGTGCCTTACGAGCGGCGGCATGTCGGCGAGTTCTTCGCGGGAAGGCGGAGACAGCATCTCGCCGCGATGGTTGTCGTACAGCTCCTCCGCCCGCTCCTGCTTGGTGCGGTGAACGGGAATGCCGGACGACAGGTACGCGGTGAACGACTGACGCTCGCCTGCCGTGAAGTCGAAGCGGGCCAGTCCGCCGAAGAACAGCGTCTGCTTTTCGTAAAATTGATACGTCAAGGGCTTCAGCGGCTTGTCCGGCAGCAGCGCGTGCAGCGTCTCGCGAGGGACGATCTCCGACAGGCGCGACTTGTACACGATGCCCGGCATGTCGATGATGCTGCGGCCGTCGTCCAGCGGAATGCTGATCGCGTCCAGGGTCGTGCCCGGATAGCGCGATACCGTCAGTTCCCTTCGCAGGTCGCTGTAATCGGCGATGAGCCGATTGACGAGCGTACTCTTGCCGACGTTGGTCGCGCCCACGACATAGACGTCGCGGTCGCCCCGCAGCTGCCCGATCGACTCGACGACCCGGTCGAAGCCGATGTTGCGCCGCGCGCTGCAAAGAACGACGTCGACGATGCGAAGGCCACCGGCCTTGGCTTGCTTTTGCACCCAATTGCGCAGACGGTTCCAGTTGGTCACCTTGGGCAGCAGGTCGATCTTGTTCACGACGAGCAGCACCGGATTATTGCCCACGAACCGCTGCAAGCCCGAGATCATCGAGCCTTCGAAGTCGAACAGGTCGACGATGTGCACGACGAGACTTTTCGTAGAACCGATGCCGCCGAGCAAACGCAAAAAATCGTCCTGATCGATGGCGACCGACGAGGCATCGTTGTAATGTTTGATTCGGAAGCAGCGTTGGCAAATGATCGGCTCGCGCTCGCGGGCGGCTTCGGGCACGAAACCCGGTCTCGACGCGTCCTGAACCTGCAGCGCCACGCCGCAGCCCGCGCATTTTTTCGTACTCCAGTTATCCTCAAGTGTCGGCAATGCTACTTGTCCCCCTTATCCGGCCACAAGCCTTGCTTGGTCAGCCTCGACAGCGCGATCCGCTCGATGCGGCGGTTCATCTTCGTGCCCCAACCTTCCTCGGCTCTCGCGATCGGCGTCACAAGAATCGTATGCAGGCCCATCCGGCGTCCGCCCAGCACGTCGGTCATCATCTGGTCGCCGACGACGACGGCCTGCTCGGCCTTCAGGTCCAGCAGGTTCAGCGCTTGCTTGAAAGCCTTGTTGAACGGCTTGCGCGCCGCCGGGATGAACGGGATGCCGAGCGGTTCGGCGAACTTCGCCACGCGCATCAAGTTGTTGTTCGATAAAATGACGACCTGGAATCCGAGCGACTTGACCTTGTCCAGCCAAGCGATCAACTCGGGCGTCGCAAGCGGGGTGCGCGCGCTGACGAGCGTGTTGTCCAGATCGGTAATAATGCCGCGTACGCCCATGTCCGAGAGCGACGCCAAATCTATATCGAAGACGGTGCCCACGAGTTGATGGGGCAGCAATCGTTCAAACATGCAGCAGTGCTCCAGTCTTTATCGGATTGTTCAAAATATACCACACCCGCCCCGGCCTTGCAAAAGGGAATGCCATGGCGGCGATGATAAACGGCCTAACGCGTAGTATACGTCTACCTCTCGCCCTCATGCATTTGATTAGCGCATTTGCGCCGTATCTTCCGCCCTATCGCTGCTCCAAACGGCATTTGTGCGGTAATAAAAGAAGGAGCGCCACGATGGGCGCTCCCCGATGCGTTAGAACGACTTGCGGATCTTGTCGGCCATGGCGTTGAATCGCTCCACGTCGCCTTCGCCGCCGTCTTGGCCGCCGTAGCGCGCGGACTCGAACTGGCGCAGCACGCCTTCGAATTCGGGCCGCAGCGAGGAGAAGCGTCCGCTCCAGGCGGTAAACGACTCGCGCAGCGTATCGTGCTGGCTGCGCTTCAGCCCGCGCCTGCCGAGGAACGCGATCAGGCGCTCCGTCTCGCGCACGATCCGCTGATTCGGCGTCGCGCCGCGGTAACGGACGCGCCGCCATACCGTCGCCGTCCAGTCGCGGCGCCGGACGAGCAGCGCGCCGACGCCGACGATGAGCAGCGAGCCGCCCGAGATCGCCCATGCCGCGGCGGACCAGCCGCCGCTTTGCGCCGCCGTCTCCGTCTCCTCGACGGCCGAGCCGTCGTCGTCGACCGGCAGATCCGGCGTAACGACAGGCGCGGGTTGAGCAATCGGCTGCGGAACGGTAAAGCCCGACGTCGGCTCGAACGGAACCCAGCCTACGCCTTCGAAGTACACTTCGGCCCAGGAGTGGGCGTCCGCGTTGCGGACGGTGTACGTTCCGGCGCCATTGGGATCCGGGGCGTACCCGAGCCCGCTGCGGAACCCTTCTTCGTCCAGCTGGTTGGAGCCCGTGGCATAGCCCTTGACCCACCGCGTCGGCAAGCCTAAGGAGCGAGCGAGCACGACGAACGCGGTGGAGTAGTAATCGCAGTACCCTTCCTTGATCTCGAACAGGAAGGCGTCCGCGATATCTTTGCTTTTCTGAAGGCTGACGTCCGGCGTGTTCGTGTACGGATAATTATTTCTCAGATAGCTCTCTAGCGCCTTCGCTGCGTCGTAATCGTTGGCTGCGTCCGCCGTAATCGAGGCGGCCAGGTCCGAGACCCGACTCGGAACCTCCGGCAGCTGCTCGTAGGGAGCCAGATCGAACGGCGCCTCGGCCTCCTTCGCCCGGGCCGTCCGGAGCTTGTCTTCGTCGATGACGATCATGTCGGATACGACCGTATAAGATTCCACCGTGGCGGAGCGCTGGAACTTGAGCTCCTGCTCCTCCTTGTTCCAGGTCAGCCTGGCGTTGCCGTTCACGCCCTGCCACGCCGGCAGGCTGCCGATCGCGCCGGCGCCGAACAGAACGGGAAGCCGGTCTTTGCGCAAAATGTGGAACGTCTGCGTGACCTGCTTCGTCTCGATGCCTTCGAGCGTAGGTTTGTCCGCCGGCAACCGGGTTTCGCCTGGAGCCGCGGACGTCGTTTCCATCCCCTTGCGGTCGGTCCATCCCTGTCCGGTGTATACGGCCTTCGTTTCGCCGCGCCAGTAAGCTTTTTGGCTCGTATCCACCGTCATGACGGGCGAGTAGTCGAATTCGAAGCCGCCGCCGATCTTGGCGTCGCTTCGTCCGTACCCCGACTTGGAAGAAGGACCGGAACCCGTCCCGCTGCTGTCTCCGCCGCCGATATAGCCGCCCTCTCCGGAAAAGGCCGGCACCTCCTTGTTCTGCGCCTGGAGCCACAGCGTGTACGGATCCTCCAGCAGCACGGGGGCGCGCGGCACCGCGATGCCGGCGAGCATAAGCAGCCCGATGACGATGATGGCAGGCACGGCGAGCTCGAACGGGCGCTCGGCGAGCGCGCTCCAGCTGTCGAAGTGCCTTTCTCTCAGCTGCCTGAGATGAAGGACGACGAGCCATCCGAGCCCGGCTACCACGGCCCAGGCGATATTCGTCCACAACTCGAGCGGAAAAAAGGAATCGATGATGGCAAGCGTGGCGATCGACATCAAAATAAAGCCGATGGCCCTGATCTTGTTCGTGCCCAGATATGCCATATAATGAATGATCAGCACGACGCCGGCGGCGATCTCGAAAAACGGGTGAAGCGGCTTGCCGTTCACGATCGCGAACTCGCGGAGCGCTTCCCAGCCTTTCAACCCGTCCGGCCAGCCCGACCAAGCGTACGGCGTAAAAAGCACGACAGCCGCCAAAACCGCGGCTAACTGCAATATGATCCTGAGCGCAAACGCGCGGCTGACCAGAAGTTCGATCGCCGCCGCCGCCGCTACGGAAGCGTAGACGACCGCGTACGTTTCCGGCCACCAGTAATTTTTAAAAACTTGAATCAGCTGAAGCACGATCACGATTACGAAAAGCCGGTGGAGCCGCTCCAGCACAAGCCGCCGGAAGTAGCCGCTCTCCGCCCGCCGTCCTACGCTTGCGATCATCGTATTCAAGCGGTGCCCGCCTCCAATGCCTTCGGAAGATCCTCCAGGCGCGTAATCGAGCAGAGCTCCCATTGCCTGCCGCGGAAAGTTCGCGCCCACTGCTGCAGACGTTCGGGCGGCTCGGCCTGCGGCGTCCGCTCCGCGATATGGATATGGCTAGGGCCGGTACGTCTCGCCGACAGTCCCTCGAGCGCGAACAGCGTCTCGTCCTCCATCGACGGACTGACGAGCACGTAACTTGCCCCTGCTTCGAACTTCTCCGCCGTCTTGCGGAGCACGCGGTCCAGCGCGTCCTCTCCGTCGGCCTCGACGTCGATGAGATGCTCCATCAGCAGCTCCCGGTTCACCGGCATCTTGCCGGCGCCGAACCATGCGATGTCCTTGCCTGCGGACACGAAGCCGACCGGCATTCCCCTTCGCAGCGCGAGATTCAACAGCGAGGTCGCCGTCGATACGGCCAGCTCGAACGCTTCGGCGCTGCGGTAAGCGCCCGCCCGCCGGTCCAGCACGATGACGAATCGGGGCAGCGCCTCGCGCTCGTATTCCTTGGACTTCCACTGCCCCGTGCGGGCGGTAGCGTTCCAGTGGATGCGAGACATCCGGTCGCCGTGGATGTAGTCTCTGACGCCGTCGATCTGCGTCGTCTCCCTCGCCCAGAGGGAGCTGGCGCGCTGTTCGATCTGGCCGGTGCGCGCCTTCCTCAGATGACGCCACTCCTGCAGCTCGACCGTTCGCGGGAGCACCTTGATCTGCAGCTCCTCCCGGAATGCGCCTTGATGCTCGAACAGCCCGAAAATATCCCGGGTCGAGCATTTGGTCTCCAAAAACTTGTAGCGTCCGCGCCGGAGCGGCGCCGATTCGTATTCGACCTGGCCGCGCCGCTTGTAGTCGGGCACGAAGGACAGCTCGTACTCCTGGAGATCCGAGCCGCTCAAGCGGACCAGCCGCTCGCGCACGATTACGTACGGCAGCGGCCAGAAGCCAGGGACATGCATCTGCAAGCGGACCTTGAGCCGAGACCCGGCCGCAAACAGACCGTCTTGGCCGAAACCCGCGCCGAGCGCGCGCTTGCCCTGAATGCCGCCGATGCCGCTCCACCGTCCGAGGAGCAGATAAAGGCCGAGGCCGTTCATGATGACGAACAACATCAACGACGTTTTGCCGCCTTGAAATACGACGAACGATAAGGCCATTAAGTACAAAATCCCGCAGAACCAGCCGAAGCGGACCTGAGGCAGGCGCTTCATGCTCAACGCTCCAGCGCTACCGGCACCGGCAGCTGCTTCAGGACTTCCTGCAGGACGCCTCCGGCCGTAGCGCCCTGCATGCGGGCTTCGGACCGCAGGTGGAGACGGTGCGCGAGGACGAACGGCGCGGATATCTTAATATCGTCCGGAATGACGTAGCTGCGGTGCTGAAGGAAAGCATACGCCTTCGCGCAGGCCGCGAGCGCCACCGAGGCGCGCGGGCTGGCGCCGAGCAGCACCGAAGGATGCTTGCGCGTCGCGCGGATCAGCTGTACCAGGTAGTCGGCCACGCCGCCGTCCAGGTGGCAGCCTGCCGCCAGCCGCTGAATGCTCACGACGTCCTCCGCCATGGCGACGGATTCGAGCTGGTCCGCCGCGCGCGACGACCCTGGCTCGAGCACCAGTCGTTTCTCCGATTCTTCGTCCGGATAGCCGAGCGAGATTTTCATCAAGAAACGGTCAAGCTGCGCCTCCGGCAAGTTGTAGGTGCCTTCGAATTCGATCGGGTTCTGCGTGGCGAATAAAATAAAAGGCTGCGGCAGCGGATAAGTGACGCCGTCAACGGACACGTGACGCTCCTCCATCGCCTCGAGCAGAGCGGACTGCGTCTTGGTCGTCGCCCGGTTGATCTCGTCGGCGAGCAGCAGGTTGGACATGACCGGTCCAGGCCTGAACACGAACTGCTCCTGCTTCGGATGATAAATGGATACGCCGGTAATGTCGGTGGGCAGCAGATCGGGATTGCATTGGATCCGATGGAACGAACCGCCGATCGATCGGGCGAGCGCCTTGACGAGCTGCGTCTTGCCGGTGCCCGGCACGTCCTCGATCAGCACGTGTCCACCCGCGACCAGCGCGGTTAGCAGCCAGGCGATCTCGTCTTTTTTTCCGTATATGCAAGATTCCATGTTGCGTCTGATCGAATCTAACAGTTGCATGGCGGTCTGTTGTTCCATTGAGGTCCCTCCTAATGGGATCTGGCGGTAGTCGGACGCTACTCTACTATTATACTTGATGGGGATTCGGGACTACAATTTTGCAAAACTCCAAATAATCATAGAAAAAAAGCCAATTCGCGCTAGGCGAACCGGCAGTTGGAAATAGGCATGGCGTCCCGAAAAGCGATACGGAGCGCGGCACCCCGCGCCCGCGGGCAAAACGCGGCGGCCTGCGGGCAGTCGCAATTCAACGTGTCGTCTCTCCGATCAAGACGCCTAAAATTTACCTAAATTAACATTCATCCCTTCGGCTTGACCGCCAGCGCCGCCAAAAACGAGAAAATAATCGCCGCGGAGATGCCGGCGCTCGTAATTTGGAAGATGCCGGTTATGATCCCGATCCATCCGACCTCCTGCAGCTCGCTCAGCGCGCCGTGGACGAGCGCGTTGCCGAAGCTCGTGATCGGGACGGTCGCGCCGGCGCCCGCGAAATCGACGAGCGGATCGTACAGTCCGAGGCCGTCCAACACCGCGCCGGCCACGACGAGCGTAGCCATCGTATGCGCGGGCGTCAGCTTGGCGACGTCGAATAGCAGCTGGCCGACGATGCAGATCGCTCCGCCGACCAGGAATGCCCACAAATATTGCATCGTTTGTTCCTCCTTCGGATCGATTAGCTTTCGATGGATACGGCATGCGCGATGCAGGGGATGCTCTCGCCCTGCTGAAAGGACAGCGGCGAGAGCAGCGCGCCCGTCGCCACGACGAGCAGCCGCTTCAACTCGCCTTTCGAGATACGCTTGAGCAAATGTCCGTATGCGACGGTCGCGGAGCAGGCGCAGCCGCTCCCCCCTGCCTGGACCGTCTGCTTGGCGATGTCGTAGACGAGCAGGCCGCAGTCATTGAACTGCGTCTCCGCGATCGGCACGCCGTGCCGCTTGAGCAGGTCGGCGGCGATCGGATGGCCGACCGACGCCAGGTCGCCGGTCACGATCATGTCGTAGTAGCCCGGGTCGCGCCCGGTCTCTTGCAGATGCGCTTGAATCGTGTCCACGGCGGCCGGCGCCATCGCCGAGCCCATGTCGAACGGATCCTTGAGACCGAGATCCATGATCCGTCCGATTGTGGCCGAGGTGATTCGAGGCCCGTCGCCCTCCGCCGCGACGACGGCGGCGCCCGCGCCGGTCACCGTATATTGCGCGGTCGGCGGTTTCTGCGAGCCGTATTCGGTCGGGTAGCGGAACTGCTTTTCCGCCGTGCAGTTGTGGCTGCTCGTACCCGCCATCGCGTAGCGGGCCGCCCCCGTTGACACGAGCAGCGCGGCCAGCGCCAGCGACTCCATCGAAGTCGAACAGGCGCCGAACACGCCTAAGTAAGGCGCGCCCAGCGTGCGGGCGGCAAACGTACTGCTGATGATCTGGTTGATCAAATCGCCGCCCACGTAAAAGTTGATCTTGTCCTTCGACAGCGCGGCCTTGGAGAGCGCGATATCGGAGGCTTGCTCGAGCATGAGCCGCTCCGCCTTCTCCCAGCTCGGCTGCTGGATCGTCATATCGGGATGTACGAGATCGAAGTCGCTCGCCAGCGGCCCTTCGCCCTCGTCAGGGCCGACGACGGTACCCGTGCCGACGATGACCGGGGGCTTGTCGAAGATCCACGTTCGCCTGCCCTGCAGCATCAGTGACTCACCCCCAGGATCCAGTAGACGATCCCGACGAAGAAGGCCGCAACGGTCCCGAAGACGATAACGGAGCCCGCCAGCTTGAACATATTGGCGCCGACGCCGAGCACGAGTCCCTCGCTGCGATGCTCGATCGCCGCCGAACACATCGAATTGGCGAAGCCGGTGACGGGAACCGCCGTCCCGGCACCCGCCCATTGCGCGATTTTGTCATATACGCCGAGGCAGGTCAGAATGACCGAGATCAAGATCATGACGGCCACGGTCGGATTGCCCGCCTGCCTGCTCGTCATGTCGAATGCAGCCATAAAAAAGTGCTGCACGCCCTCGCCGATGAAGCAGATGAAGCCTCCCACCAAAAACGCGCGGACGCAATTGGCGAAGACGGGCCGCGAAGGCTGCCGGCTTTTCGCGAATTGCTGATATTCCTTGGGCGACATGGACAACGGCTTGTACGAAGCGGGGCCTCTTCCGGCCTCTTTGGTCGCCATGGCTGCCATCCCCTTTCCGGTTCGGACTGTAGTCCCAATCATTATTTGCCGAGGAGATGAAGGTTATGGATGGGAAAAGGTGGGGAGGCTCGCGTCGATACGATCGGCTCTGCCGACCTTTTTCCCCCTGACAGGCACGGATGGGCGCCGGCCCACATACAATGGTAATGGTCGCGCGTCAACCTGAACTTACAACCGGAGGAGGCCGTCACGTGCCCGGATTCTTTACTTCGATTGCGCTCTTCATCAAGCAGCTTTCCCTGCTCGTCTCCTATGTCAAAAACAACGCTTTTCCCCAGCCCCTGTCCGAGCAGGAGGAAAGCAAATACTTAGGCCTCATGGCGGAAGGCGACGCCAGGGCGCGCAACCTGCTGATCGAGCACAATCTGCGGCTGGTCGCGCATATCGTCAAAAAGTTCGACAATACCGGCGAGGATCTCGAGGACCTGATCTCGATCGGCACGATCGGCCTCATCAAAGCGATCGAGAGCTTTCAGGTCGGTAAAGGCACGAAACTCGCCACGTTCGCGGCGCGGTGTATAGAAAACGAAATATTGATGCACTTGAGGTCTCTCAAAAAAACGCGCAAAGACGTGTCCCTTCACGATCCGATCGGAACCGATAAAGAAGGCAACGAAATTACTTTGCAGGATATTCTGGGCAGCGAGCCCGACGACGTCGTCGAAAAGGTGCAGCTGAAAATCGAAAAAAGCAAAATCTATCAAAACCTCGATATTCTCGACGAACGGGAGCAGGAGGTCATCCGGGGCCGGTTCGGCTTGGACGGCAAAGGCGGGGACGAACGTACCCAGCGCGAGATCGCGCGGGAGCTCGGCATCAGCCGCAGCTACGTATCGCGGATCGAAAAGCGGGCGCTCATGAAGCTGTACCACGAGTTTTACAAAGCAAAAAAATAAATGGACGGCAAGAGGGCTGCTCCCGCGCGGAGCGGCCCTCTTCGCGGTTAAACATCCGTGGCGAAATCACCGTACTGCTCCCGGTATTGCCGCGGAGAGACGCCGAAGCGCTTCATGAAGCAACGGTAAAAGTAAGGATAGCTCCCAAAGCCGCAGCTCTCCGCGATCTGTTCCAGGGACAGCGCGCTGTACTGCATGCGCTCGATGGCGATCGACATTCTGACGCGCATGGCGAATTGAACGATCGTCTCCCCGAACGCTTCCTTGAACAGCTTCGCCGCGCGGGACGGGCTGTGCCGCACGCTCGCCGCGACCTCTTCAATCGTGATGGTGCGCGTCGCGTGTTCTTCGATATATCGCTTCATCCGGTACGCGACCCCCGCTCTCGCATTGCCCTCCATGCCTTGCTTGAGCGCGGACTCGATCGCCAGTAGCAGCGCGCGCAGCAAGCAGTCGACGAGTTCTGCGTTCGTATCGCCGATCCGGCGCCGCTCCAGCACGACGAGCTTCCAGATGTCCAGCAGCGTACTGTCCGGATGGATGCGCGCCCGTTTGGGCTTGTAGCCTCTCGACGCCCATCGATCGATCCACGTCCCTTTGCAGATCGCGTAGAAATCCCCGCTTCCGGTCTTGCCATGCTCGTCGTTTTCCAAGATCAAACGATAGTGCTCGCCGGGCCGAAGCAGCAAAAAATCGCCGGGATACAGCCGTTCCGCGACGCCGTCGATCTCGATCGCGCACGAACCTTCCGTCTGTAAACGGACCAAATAATATTCGCTCGTGTGCCATATTTCGTTATGGACCGGTTTTCCGTGGTAGACATAGCCGCTATAGAATATCTCGGTTTCCATAGAGACCTCCTGTTTGCGCGAACGTATTTTAAAGCGTTTTCAATTTTGCTGCGGATTCCGGCGAAATAAGTCAATTTCCGAAAAGAATGTGAATGTAACGGCCATGCCCGTCCCTTATACAATAAGCGTACATCACGGAAGGCCGCATGAAAACCATCTTTTTGAAGGAGGAGAGCAACAGCCGTTTTGAATCCGATTTTATTTAAACAGGAGGCGAATCCGTGTGACCAAACGCAGTTGGCAACGCCGAATTTCCGGTTCGACCGTATTTTTGATGACGCTTAGCTTCTGTTTAAGCCTGTTTGCGGCGCCCCTTGCCGGCGCGGCCGGCGCAAATCCGGTGCTCGGTCCCGAGCTTGCGCCCAACGCCGGCTTTGAGACGCTGTCGGGTTCTTTGCCGGCAAACTGGACGTATCACTCGAACGCCGACGTCTCTTACGAATCTTCCGCGGATCCGGTCGGCGCGGGAGAGCGCAGCCTGAAGCTGATCGACAACACCTCCGCTACGACCGCGACGGCGACCAGCGATCCGATCTATTATTCGCCGGGGACGGCTTATACCGCCAGCGTCAAAACAAAGGTCGTATCGGGCGGCGCGAGCCTGCTGATCCGCTATTACGACGGGATTCACGGAGACGCGATCAATCAGAAGGGTTTCACGACGACGACCGCCTCCCCGAATTGGCAAACGCTTACGGTAAGCGCAACGCCGCCCGACAATGCGGTCTTCTGCCGGATCCTGCTCGTCATCCCGAGCGCGACGCCTACCGGGACGGCCTACTTCGACGACGTGTCGTTCAAAACGACCGAGCTGCTGCCGAATCCCAGCTTCGAGCAGACTTCGGGCACGAGGCCGGCAGCTTGGACGGCCGTCGATCAAGGGCTCGCAACCAGCATCGTCTCGGTCAATTCGACCGTCTATCATGGCAGCCGGTCGCTGCGAATCGTGGACGGCTCGACAACGGACGCCTATAGCGTCAAAAGCCCCGAGACGCCCGTCGTTGCCGGCAAGGCATACACGGCCTCCGTTAAGGCCAATGCCGCTTCAGGCGCCGGCAGCCTGATCCTGCGCTACATCGGAACTGCCGGGAACCAGTTCGCGGACGCTCAGACGGTAGGCACGGGCAGCTGGGAAACGCTGAGCGTAACGGCCGAGCCGCCTGCCGGCACGACCGCCGTGCAGCTGGAGCTGTCCACGTCGGGCACAGGTACGGCCGACGTCTACTTCGATCAGGCTTCCTTGACGGCAGCCGACGCGGGTCCGTCGCCTACGGCCTCCCCGACGGCGTCGCCGACCGCAACCCCGACCGCGACGCCGCCATCGGGCTCGCTCGTTTGGCCGACCAACCTGGACCCGGCTCTCACGAGGCATTTCCAACCGATCGATCACCTCGTAACGACGCAGAATCCGCCGGACTTCGGCTGGCCTTTCATCAACGGAGCGGATTCGTACGAGGTGCAGGTCGCAACGGACAGCGCATTCGCGAATATCGCTTATCAGAAGAGCGACATCGCGGTCAACTACTACAACTTTCCGGTCACGTTCGCTGCAGGCGAATCATACTTCTGGAGAGTGAGATTCCACAAGACGGCGGGCTGGTCCGGCTGGAGCGATACGCGCAAGTTCCGCATCGACGCGGACGCCGTTCCCTTCGCGGTGCCGCCCGTCGAGCAGATCATGAGCAAGGTGTCGACGACCCATCCTCGCATTCTGACCAACGCGTCGGAGCTGGCGGACTTCCGCGCGCGCAAGGACGGCGACGGCAAACGGACGTTCGAAAGAATCAAAACGCTGGCCGACGCGGCGCTGCAGGCTTATCAGGACAATCCGGCGGCCAACGCGCCGCCGCCGGAGCCAAAGACCGATGATCTGACTTATGTCTCTACCGAAACGAACAAAATGTACTACGCGGCCTTCATCCATTTATTGACGGGGGAGACGAAGTACGCCACCTATGCGCGGGCCCGTCTGCTCAATTTGTCGACTTGGAATACCAAATCGGGCCCCACCTACTATGCGGTCAACGATCAGATTCACCGGGATATCGCTCGCAAGAGCGCCTTGACGTACGATTGGATCTACGACACGCTAAGCGAAGCCGACCGGGTTCAGGCGCTGACGATGATCGTCGACAGAACGCAGACGATCGCCAACGATGTCGCCATCGGCGCCAGCCGCCTGACCGTCAGTCCGTACAATTCCCACGGCTGGTCCAATGTCGCTTACCTGGGCGTCATCTCCACCGCGCTCCTTCACGACGACATCGTGATCGGCGGGGAGCTCGTCTCGGCGAAGGCGCAGGAATGGTACAAGATCGGCATCCCCGCTTATATCAATCTCATGCCGCCATGGGGCGGCGAAGACGGCGGCTGGGCGCAAGGTCCAGGCTATTGGCAATGGTCGTCGTACGGCGACAAATGGCTGATGGACGTGCTCTATCAATCGACCGGATTTAACGTCTATCAAAAGGCCTTCGCCCGCAACGAGTCGTTTTATCCGTTGTACACGTACCCGGTCGGTCAAAAGAGCGGCGAATTCGGCGACGACATCAACCTGATGGCGCCCGATTACGTGTCCCTCGCCATTACGCGCAACGCGTCCATGTACCAGGATCCCGTTATGAACTGGTACGCGCAGATCAGTCCCTACTTGGCGGACGAACCATATTCTTATTTGTACCAGGACAGCAGTCTTGCCGTCCGCCCGCCGGTCGAGATGCCGACGGCCAAATACTTCGACGATATCGGCTGGGTGACGATGCATTCGAGCCTGTACGATCCGAAGCGAATCTCGTTCTACTTCAAGTCGAGCCCCTACGGCAGCTGGAACCATAGCGCGCCGGACCAGAATGCGCTGATCATCATGGCGTACGGCGAAGACCTGACGGTGGACGGCGGGTTCTACGATTCGTTCAGCAGCGTGCACAATCAGCAATACACCAAACAAACCTTCGCGAAAAACGCGATTACGTACGACGGAAAAAAAGGTCAAAAGATCTATGAAATGAAGGCGTCGGGGCAGATCACGGGCTTTGCGACGAACAAGGACTTCGACGCGGCGGTCGGCGACGCCACGACGGCCTACAATACGGATCCGGCGACCAACATCGGACTGGACCTGGCGCAGCGCAGCGTCATTTACGTGAAGCCGGGCGCGTTCGTCGTCGTCGACAACCTGAAGGCCCGCGAGCCCGGCGGGTCGAGCTTCGAATATAATCTGCATGCCGACAAATCGCTCGTGCTGGACGCGGATCAAAGCGGCGCGACGATCGTCAAAAACCAGGCAGCGCTTAAAGTCAGGCTGTACGAGCCGAACTTGACGGCTTCGGTGACCGACAAATATATCACCGCCGCAGGCACGGAGGCGCCGCCCGATCCGAATACGAGATTCACGGGGCGTATCCGCCAGCATGCGACGTTCGTCACGCCGAAAAAGGAAGAGGCGACGATCGTTTCGACTTACGTGCCTTATCGGGTCGGCACGACGCCGGAGAACATCGCGGTCGAAGATTTCGCAACTTATAAAAAGCTGCATTTCGCGGACGGTACGGACGTTTACGTGCGGAAGGCGTTGAGCGGCCTCGTCGACGCCGGCAGCGTTCAGTTCGACGGCATCGCGGTCGCGATCAAAGGCGACTCCGTCGTGCTCACCGGCGGGACGCAACTCTCGAAGAACGGCGTCACGCTAATCGAGAGCACGCAGCCGGCGACTATCGCGCTGTCGGGCGACGAACTGTCGGTCACCGGCATGAACGAATCGCAAGTGGCCCTGCGCAAGTCCGGCGTCACGACGGTGCTCGACGAGTCGTATCGCGCGCTTCCGCAAGGCGGCAGCGTCGCGGAAGCCGTCTACAAACGCGGCGTCCACTGGACGGCGACGAGCGACGCGCTCACGCTGAACGTCGACCGCGGGCAGCACCTGCTGCTGCTGGACGATATTCCGGCGCCCGCTCCGATGGCCGCGGTCAGCCTGCCTGTCGAGATTAACGGCACGGCGACTTCGGTATCGCTGTCTACTTATGGCGACGGCCGCGGCGGGGCCGCAGGCTGGGGACAGCTGAGCATCGCCGGCGGCATGTACGAGGTGCTTGAGGCGCCCGAAGGCATCGTCTTCGAAAACAACAGCGGCGTGCAGCCGGTCATGACGATCGGTACGAACGCCAAAATCATCGTGCCCCATCTGACCGGCGCATTGAAGCTGCGCAGCGTGGGCTCCGGCGAAAAGTCGCCTGCCGACGAAGCGGCCGACTACGATGCGCTGAAGGCGGATCTGGACGTCTTCGCCGAAGCCGAGACATTCAGCGGGTACGAAGGCGGCGACATCTCCGCCTACAGCACGCGGCCCTTCTTGTCCGGCGGCCAAGGGATCTCGGGCTGGAACAGTCCCGGCCAAAGCATAAGCTGGCAGCTCCAGGTGCCTGAAGCCGGCAAGTACGACGTCGCGATCAAGTACGCGGGCGGGTGGGAAACGACGAACGGCTTCGCGCCCCGTCTCGTCAAGCTCGGCTCGCAATATTACACTTCCGATCTTCCGCGAACGTTCGACTGGGGAACGAAGCCGGAATACTGGAAAGCCGTCACGATCCGGACCGGCGCCGAACTGTCCGCAGGACCGCTGGAGCTGAAAATGTGGAATATTGCCGGGGCGATGAATGTCGACTGGGTCGGTCTGATCAAATCGGAAGCGCAGTCGGAACCGGCCGTGAAGCTTACGGCAGCCAATGATTCCGCTAGCCCGGGTCAGACCGCGAGCGTCTCCCTGTCGCTCGACCACGCGGATCCTGCGGCTGGCGTCGACCTGACGGTGTCGTACGATCCGGAGCGCTTCTCCTATGCGGAATACGTGAAGGACTACGCCCAGCAAGCGGTCGTCGTGACCGACGACGCGCAAAACGGCAAGCTGCGGATTCTCGCGGCGCGCACAGGCACCGGTACGCTGCCCGCCAGCGGCAGCTTCCTGACCCTGAAGTTCCAAGTCAAGGCGAGCGCGCCTACAGGCGCTTCAACCTTCGCCACGTCGGCCGTCAAAGCATCGTCCGAGTCGGGCACCGTTACCGAGCTGGCGGCAAGCTCGGTCGAGATCGCCGTATCCAACGTCGGAGCGCTTGCCGCGTTGATCGCGGAAGCGGAAGGGCTTCGCGACCAGGCTACGCCAGGCACGGCCACGGGCGAATTTTTCCCGGCGGCGCTGCCCGGGTTGAAGTCCGCGCTCGCCTCGTCCATTGACGCCGCGAAGGCGGTACTCGCGCAGGCGAATCCGACGCCGGCGCAGATTCAGTCCGCGCTGGCGAATCTGTCCGACGCGATCGCCGCCTTCGAAGCGAATCGGATCACGGCCTCGACCGGCGACGCGAACGGCGACCAGCAATTCAACATCGCCGACTTCGTTCAGATCGCGAGGTACTACGGCAAAACCGCCGCGGACGCGGATTGGTCGACGGCACGAGCCGCCGACATCAACCGCGACGAAGTCGTCGATATCGAGGATCTGGCATTCGTCGCGAGCCGGATCATCGGCTGACGCGATCCGCCGGAAGCGACGGCGAACCTCGCGTCCGGTAACGGCAATCGCACATAAGCAAAGCGCCGGTCGACGAGACCGGCGCTTTTGGCGTGCTTTATACAGGCTTCGGAATCGCCGCGATATCTCGGCTACTCCCGCTCTACATGGACCAGCGCGATTTTCTTTAACGCATAGGTTCCGAAAAGCTGCTCTTCTTTAAGCACGTTCAGCTTGACGAGCCCCGCGAGCCTCGAAGGATCCGCGCGGGAGACGAGCCGCCACAGCTCGTCGTCGGGGAGCGCCGCCTTCAGCTTCTCGTCGTCGTATTCCCTTCGTTCCTGCTGCACGATCTTCACGTTGTAGCCGCCGATCTCCGCCTGAGACAGCCCCTCAGCTTCGCAATACGTCAGGATTTCCCCGCGCAGTTCCGACAGCTCTTTTTCGATTTCCTTCTGTTTGCTTTTCAGGTCGTAAAACCGCTTGACCGCAGCCTTGTCCAAACGTCCCACACCTCTCGTCTTTTTGGTTCATGTATATGACGGGAGGCGCCGGTATAGACAAATGTTGCCTGCCTGCGGCAGAATTCGGTTCAACTGATCCGGAACTTCGTATAGCTGCAGCCGTCGGCCGACTTTTTCACTTCGAGCACGGCCGGGATCGCTTGCTTGAGCTCCTGTACGTGCGAGATGATGCCGATCATTCGCCCGGTCTGCTGGAGCTGGACGAGCGTGTCGACCGCCTTGCTCAGCGATTCCTCGTCGAGCGAGCCGAAGCCTTCGTCGATGAACATCGTCTCGAGCGACACGCCGCCCTCGTAAGCTTGAATGACGTCGGCCATGCCGAGCGCCAGGCAAAGCGATGCGTTGAACTTCTCTCCGCCGGAGAGCGTCTTCACGTCGCGCAGCTGGCCGGTGTAGTTGTCGAAGACGTCCAGGCCGAGACCGCTTTGCTTGCCGTGCTTTTCCCGGCGGTCGCTGCGCACGAGATAGAACTGTCCGCCGGATATCGTCCGCAGGCGCAGGTTGGCCGCCGAGAGGATGCGGTCGAGAAATTCCACGAGCAGGTAGCGCTCGAACGAGATCTTATGCCGGTTGTCGCCGCGCACGACGTCGTACAGATCCTTCACGAGCTGGAAATCCCGCTCCGACTTCCGCCATTTGTCTTCGGCTTCCAGCAATTTGGCGCGTCCTTCGGCGCCTTTCTCCAGATGCGTCTGCGCTTCGCGCAGCGACGATCGCGTCGCCTCCGCCTGCCTCTCCATCCGCTCCGCATCCTCGGCGAGCGCGGCCAGGTCGGCCCGTTCCTTGCTCTGAAGCTGGACGCCCAGCTCCTCGATCTGCCGCACGACCGCAGCGAGCCCGGCCAAAAATCGCTCGATCTCCGCCTTCATGTCCGCCATATCCCGCTCCGGCAGCTTGGCCGCCCGGTAGTCGGCTTCCGAGGCGAAGCCAGCCCGGACCAGCTCCGCGGCAAAATCGCCCTGCGCCTCCGCTTGACGCGCATTCGCCTCGGCCAGCTGCCGCTCCGCGCCTTCCAGATGAGCCGCCGCCGCGGCCTGGCGTTCCCCCGCCTGCCGCAGCTGCTCCTGCGCAAGCCGCCACGCCGCGTCCAGGCGTTCCTTTTCCTGCTCCGCCTCCCGGAGCAGCCGCTGCAGCGCCTCGAGCGTCCGGTGTCCCTCGGGCAACCCGGCCAGCGTCCGGTCGTACACCGCCTGCGCCGCGGCATGAGCCGTACGCCGCTCCTGCGCGACGGCCGTACTCCTCTCCTTGTCCGCCGCCGCGGCTTCAAGCGCGGTCTCCGCCTCCGCCAGCTTGCGCCGCAGCTCGTCCAGCGCCGCCTGCTCGGCCTTGAGCCCGTCCACCTGGACGCGCATCCGCTTGCCGTTCTCGACGAGCTCCGCGTATGCCGCCTCGGCCTGCCCGGGGTCGCGCCCGCCGCGTTCGATCTCGCCCGCTTTGTCCCGCAGCTGCGCGTCCGTGTGCTCCCGCTTCGTCTTCGCCGCCAGATACAGCGTCTCCCGCTCCGCCTTGTCCCCGCGCTGGCGGTCCAACGCCTCGCGGGTCGGCATGTCGGCCGGCGGCTCGGCCGGACGAGGATGCGCCTCGCTGCCGCATACGGGACACGGCTTGCCGTCGTGCAGATGCGCGGCCAGCTGGCCGGCCTGGCCTTCGAGCCATCCCGCCTCCAGCGCCAGGTACCGCTTCGCGGCTTCCTCGTGCGCGAGGCGAAGCGCCGCTTCCTCCTCCGCCTGCGTCACGGCCGCGCGTCTAAGCAGCACGTACTCGCGCAGCAGCGTCGCCTCCTGCAGCATCCGCTCGAAGCGCTCGGCGAGCTCCGGCAGTCCGCGCACCGCCTCCTCTGCCTGCCGCGCGCGATCGGCCAGCGCCTTGCGCGCCTCCTGCCGGGCGGCAGCCGCGGCCTCAGCCGCCTGCTGCTCGCCCAGCGCCGCCGCGGCCTCGCGCTGGAGCCGGCCGAGCGAAGCGCGGCGCTCCTCCAGCTCGCGAACGGCCGGCAGGTCGCGCGAGAGCCGCTCGAGCTCGCGCACGAGCGCTTCGCGCCGCTCGCCGCGCCCCTCCTCCTGCGCATGGCGCTCCCGCGCGGCGGCAAATTCGCGAGCCGCCCGCTCCGACGCTTCTACGGCCGACTGCCGAAGGCCCTCGGCAGCCTTTGCCTGCGCCTGAGCGCTCTCGCGCAGACGCTCCCGGACCTCGAGCGGCAGCGTCTTCTCCGCCAGCGCGAGCCGTAGCTTTTTCCCTTCGATCTCCGGGATTCGCGCTTCAAGTCCCTGGCGCTCCGCCGTTTTGCGGTCCAGCTCGCCGTACAGCTCGTTCACGCGCG
Organism: Cohnella sp. OV330; assembly: GCF_900112065.1. GTDB lineage: Bacteria > Bacillota > Bacilli > Paenibacillales > Paenibacillaceae > Cohnella. Next base: position 101,919 of record NZ_FOKE01000006.1, on the reverse strand, counting down.
CTGCCGCATGATAGCGCTCGATCAGCGTCTTATGCAGCCGGCTCTCCTCGTCGAGCCTGGCTTGCCGGACGGCCTTTTCGCCTTCATAGTAAGCCATCTCTTCGTCCAACGCCTCGAGCACCTGGTGCACGTTGAAGTGCTCCTGGCCGAGCACGCGCACGAGCGCGGAGCCCTCCCGCTCTGCCAGCGACAGCTTCAGGTTCGCCGCCTGCATGTCCAGATCGCGCCTCGCGAGCTCCCATTCGGACTGCGACGCTTTGCGCTTCTCGTTCAAATACTCGGCGACGAACTTGAACAGATGCGTGCGGAAGATCCGCCGCAAAATTTCTTCTTTGTTTTCCGTATCCGAAGTGAGCAGCTTGCGGAATTCGCCTTGCGGCAGCATGACGATCTGGCTGAACTGCTCCTTGGTCAGCCCGAGCAGCGCCTGCATCCGTTCGTTGATCTGCCGGACGGCATGGCGATCCACCATCATTGTCTCCTCGCCGCCGGTCGTTTCGACGAACTCGTACTTTTCGCCGGTCGCGCTCTTGTTGCCCGTCTTCACGTGCGGCAGCTGCCGCAGGATGCGGTACGTCCGGCGCTTGAGCTCGAATTCGAACTCGACGGACGTATACAGCTCGTCCGAGGCGAACTGGCTGCGCAGCATGCGAACGTCGCTGCGGTCCTCGCCGCTCGCCTCGCCGTACAGCGCGAAGCAGATCGCGTCGAAGATCGACGTTTTGCCCGCGCCGGTATTGCCGGACACCAGGAACAGGCGGTTGCCCGACAGCTCAGCGAAGTCGATGACCTCCTTGTCCTTATACGGCCCGAACGCCGTCATCGTCAGCCGTACCGGCAACATGTCGCTCATCCTCCTCGTTTTCGATATCCCGCAGCGCCGCAAGGAACAGACGCTCCGTCTCCTCGGACGCTTCCCCGCCCTTCGCCTCCAGGTAGAACGCGCGGAACAGCGTCAGCATGTCCATGCCGGCCTTGCCGCCCGGCGCGGTCCCTTCCTCGGCCGAGGCCGCGACCTGCTGCATCGCCAGCTCCCGCTCCACGTGCATCGCGTTCGGGAAGACCGACCTGACGCGCTCCATCGGAGACAGCACCGCCTGCTCGTCCAGCAGCCTGACGTATATGTAATCCTCGCTCGGCGTCTGCCGCTCGATCTCCTCGATATATCCCGTTACCGTGCGCATGTCGCGCCGCGGGACGAGCACCCGCTTTTCGACCGAGGCGCCGCCTTCTCCGTCCAGCTCCACGATGAGATAGCCTTTCTGGTGGCGCTCCTCGGAGATCGAGTACTTCAGCGGCGAGCCCGCGTAGCGGACCGTCTCCGAACCGACGAAGTGAGCCTGGTGCAGATGGCCGAGCGCCGTGTAATGAAAGCCGCGGAAATGTCCCGCGCTCACGTGCTCCGTGCCGCCGATCGAGAGCGGACGCTCGGAGTCGCTCGTATTGGGCTCCGCCTCGCCGCGCGGCGTCACGAAGGCGTGTCCGACGAGCACGTGACGCGCCGCGGGGTCCATGGCGCCGCGGATCCGCTCCGCGATCGCGGCCATCGCGCCGTCGTAGGTGCGGATCGTCTCGTCCCGCAGCGCGAGGCGCACCGCCGCCGGATCCGCGAACGGCACGAGGTGGAAATGAACCGGCCCGTACGCGTCGCGCAGCACGACCGGGCCCGACGAAGGGTCGAACTCGCCGGCCATGTGAAGACCCGCAGCCTTCATGAGGCCGCTCCCGAAGTTCAGCCGGCTAGGACTGTCGTGATTGCCGGAGATTGCGATCACCGGCGTGGCAAGCTCCAGCACGATGCGCTGCAGCGTGCGGTCCAGCAGTCCGACGGCGTCCGTCGGCGGTACCGCCCGGTCGTACAGATCGCCCGCGATCACGACCGCGTCGGGCCGCTCGGTCTCGATATCGCGCATGAACTGCTCAAGTATATATTGCTGGTCTTCGGTCATGTATACGTTCTGGATCAATTTCCCGAGATGCCAATCCGCGGTATGGAAAAATTTCAAAGACGAACACCTTCTTGTCATTCTTTTTGTTCATTATACAACACGATCGGTCCGCAACGCGGCACGGAAAGGATTTCAAACCGTTACATTCCCGGCCCGGAATCGCCGTTTCCCGATGTGACTCGTCATGCATTTCCGTCATGAAAAGTGATGACAGCCCGCAGAAAAATACCGTGCTAGCATGGGATTATTCCGTTAAAACGAGAGGAGAACGAACAAAAAATGTCGTTTACAGGGTACGCTTATCTGGAAGAAAATTGGCTTGGCCTGCTGGTCGCCGTCCACGTGATCTCCGCGATCGTCGGCATCGGCCCGACTTACTTCGGCCATGTCCTGCTTCGCAAGGGCCAGACGCTCGGTCAACTGCGCGATTCGCTGCGGCTGTCCGCCAAGCTTGAAATGTTCCCCAAAACGCTCGGCTCCCTCGCCGTGCTGTCCGGCTTGCTGCTCGTCTGGCTTGGCGATTACGGCTGGAATCAGCTGTGGATTATCGCTTCCATCGCCGATTACGTGCTCATCCAAATCGTCGTCATCGCCTTCATGGCGCGTGCGGCGGCCGACGTCGCGGCCAAGGCGCAAGCCGACGCGGGTCCAGCCGACCGGCAAGCCTCGGCCGAGCTTCAAGCGGGCGTCGCCAAGGTCAACGCGATCAATTACGTAGCTACCATTCTCGGCATCGTCCTATTTCTGCTCATGTTTTTCAAGCCCGCGCTTTAACGCGAATTTCGTCCGAGCCTGGTGCCGGCGATCGTCCCTTTCCCGGGACGGACGCCGGCATTTTGCCGTGAACACCATGACAAATAATTGGCGGAGGTCTATAATACGTTAAGCCGGACTTTTAATTACGCGATGTTCCGCGGTGCGCACCGCCGCGCGGACGGCCCGAGGTGTGATTCCTTGACTTACATTGTATATGACCTGGAGATGACCGTTCGCCGGAAAAAAGGACAGATCGCCGAGATCATCGAGATCGGCGCGGCCAAAGTCGGCCTCGTCGAAGGCGTTCCGGGCATCCTCGATACGTTTCAAGCTTTCGTCCGTCCGACCGTCGTGCCGACGCTTTCAACCGATACGACCGCCTTCACCGGCATCACCCAGGACGACGTCGACGCCGCGAGCCGGCTTCCGGAGGCGCTCGCCGCCTTCGTCTCCTGGATCGGTCCCGACGAGTATTTCCTCTGCGCCTGGGGTCCCGACGACCTGCGCCAGCTGTTGCAGGAATGCCGTCAGATGCAGATCGACACGAAGTGGATGATCAATCACAACAACCTGCAGAAAATGCTGTCCAAAGTGTTCAAGCTGGAAAAGCACCAGCAGATGGGGCTCAAGGCTGCGCTCGAAATGCTCGAGATTCCGTTTTCCGGCTCCCACCACCGGGCGCTCGACGACGCGCTTAATACGGCGCAGGTGCTCGTAAAGCTGCATGACCGTTTGACCTTCAGGCGCAACAAGCCGGCCGAGGAGCCCCAGACCGAATCCGAAGTCGTCTACAAGACGGGGCACTTCGAGAATTTGCCCTTCGCGGCGCTGTCGGGCCTGCTGCCCCCGGATTCGGACCATTGACGCCTCGATTCGACTCTCGCCCCCTGCCGACAGGCAGGGGGCGTTCGCGCAAGCTGCGGCAATCGCGTCGATTGCCTGCAGTCGCCTCAGCGGCATAGTAGCCGTTAGGCGCCCTCATGTGATAAAATTGTTTCTATTCGCACTTGCCCTACCCAAGTCCTAGCACGGCATTCATAAGAAACGGGGGATTCTCATCATGGCTTCCAAAATGCGCTCCGATATGATCAAAAAAGGCTTCGACCGCGCGCCCCACCGCAGCTTGCTGCGCGCTGCCGGCGTCAAGGAAGAAGATTTCGGCAAACCGTTCATCGCCGTCTGCAACTCTTACCTCGACATCGTGCCGGGTCACGTCCACCTGCAGGAATTCGGCAAAATCGTCAAGGAAGCGATCCGCGAAGCGGGCGGCGTCCCGTTCGAGTTCAATACGATCGGCGTCGACGACGGCATCGCGATGGGTCACATCGGCATGCGCTATTCGCTCGCGAGCCGCGAGATCATCGCCGACTCCGTCGAGACGATGGTCAACGCCCACTGGTTCGACGGCATGGTCTGCATCCCGAACTGCGACAAGATCACGCCGGGGATGATGATGGCCGCGCTGCGCGTCAACATCCCGACGCTGTTCGTCAGCGGCGGCCCGATGAAGGCCGGACGCACCAAGGACGGACGCGCCATCTCGCTGACCTCCGTCTTCGAGGGCGTCGGCGCCTACATGACGGGCAAGATCGACGAGCAGAGCCTGACCGAGCTCGAGCAGTTCGGCTGTCCGACCTGCGGCTCCTGCTCCGGCATGTTCACGGCGAACTCCATGAACTGCCTCGCCGAAGTGCTCGGCCTCGCGCTGCCGGGCAACGGCACGATCCTGGCCGTCGCGCCGGAGCGCCGCGACTTCGTCAGGAAGTCCGCCGCCCAGCTGATGGAGCTCATCAAGAAGGACATCAAGCCGCGCGACATCGTCACGCTCGACTCGATCGACAACGCGTTCGCGCTCGACATGGCGATGGGCGGCTCGACCAACACCGTGCTGCACACGCTCGCGCTGGCGCATGAAGCCGGCATCGAGTACCCGATCGAGCGCATTAATGAAGTGGCTAAGCGTACGCCGTACTTGTCCAAGCTGGCGCCGGCCTCCGACCACCATATCGAAGACTTGCACAACGCGGGCGGCGTGAGCGCCATCATTAACGAGCTGTTCAAAAAGGAAGGCACGCTAAAGGGCGACGTCATGACGGTATCCGCCAAGACGCTGCGCGAGAACGTAGAAGGCGCCGAGATCACGGACCACTCCGTCATCCGTCCGATCGACGACCCGCATACGAAGGAAGGCGGCTTGTCCGTCATGTTCGGTAACCTGGCGCCGGGCGGCTCGATCATCAAGGTCGGCGCGGTGGACAAGTCGGTCGGCGGCTATCACCGCGGCCCGGCGATCTGCTTCGACTCGCAGGACGACGTGCTGCGCGGTCTGGCTGAGGGCAAGGTCAAGGAAGGCCACGTCGTCGTCATCCGCTACGAAGGTCCGAAGGGCGGCCCGGGCATGCCCGAGATGCTCGCGCCGACGTCGCAGATCGTCGGCATGGGCCTCGGCACGAAGGTCGGCCTGATCACCGACGGCCGGTTCTCCGGCGCTTCCCGCGGCATCGCCATCGGCCACATCTCGCCGGAAGCGGCAGAAGGCGGTCCGATCGCGTTCGTCGAAGACGGCGACATGATCGAGCTCGACATGAACAACCGTACGATCACCCTCGAAGTAAGCGACGAAGAACTCGATCGCCGCCGGGCGAACTGGCCGGGCTTCGAGCCGAAGATCAAACGCGGCTACCTCGCCCGCTACTCCGCGATGGTGACCAACGCCAGCCGCGGCGGCGTCATGAAGATGTAACGACGAGTACTCGTTAACCCTTCTTCACGAACCGCTTTACACGAACCACTCTATGCGAGCCACACGAAGAAGCGGGAGCCGACGGCTCCCGCTTTTTGCATGCCTCCCCTCCCTTTCCGCTAGGCGCCCTCCGTTATCGCCTGAATTTTAACTTCACCCATACGTTCCGCTCCTCCGACGCATCCCTTATAGCATCACGAGAAGGGCGGTGGCGCCGAATGCCCAATATGAGCCGCAATATCCGATTGCAGCGTCCTTGCAAATTCGTCCGATCGGACAAGGCGCAAGGCACGGCGGTCGGCTGGACTTCCGCCAACTGGAGCGGTTACGCCCAGTCCGGCGGCGCAGGTGCTTACAATCGCGTCTCTGCGTATTGGACGGTCCCCTTTGTATTCCCTTCCGCGCGTCCGGTCTACTCGTCCGCCTGGATCGGCATCGACGGGTACAAGAACGGCAGCCTGATCCAGACCGGCACGGCGCATGAATTCGCGAACGGCAGCGCGAGCTATTACGCTTGGTGGGAGATACTGCCCGAAGCCGAGACTGTCATCCCGTATCCCGTTCATCCGGGCGATCGCATGCGCGCCGTCATCGCGAATCAAGGAAGCGGCAAGTGGTCGATCTCGCTGCGCAATCTAACGCGCGGCTGGCGGTTTCGTACGGTCCAAATCTACAAAGGACCTCGAACGTCCGCCGAATGGATCGTCGAAGCCCCGCAGGTCGGAGGGACGATCAGCAACTTCGCGCGACTGACCCCGGTTGCGTTCTCTTGCTGCCGCGCGAACGGGCGCAATCCTCGCTTGAAGCTCTCCCAGCGAGGCATCATGATTCAAAACGGACGGAAGGTGTCGATCCCTTCCTGCCCTAACCGGACAGGCGATGCCTTTCTCGTACGAGGCGTGCGATTGAAGCCCCGCTGAAGCGACCTATGAACAAAAACGCAGGGAGAAGGCAAATGACCTTCTCCCTGCGTTTCATTCCTGTACATGCTTAACCATCGATGTCCGGACTCGCAGACGCTTCTAAGCCCGATCGCCGGTTCGTCCGTCGCTGCCGAGCCTGGCTTCGGTATCGCCGTAACCCGCGGCCCCTACCGACGCCATGCCTTGCTCGATCTCGGCCTTCGAGGCGCGCGCTTTGGCGGGCGAATACGACCCTTTTTCCCATTCCATGAGCTTGATTCTAGACATGATGAGCATACGCGGCTCCATCCGCTCGCCGTGCGATTTGACCCGCGTCCGTCCCTGCGGATGAATAATGGCCGTCAAAAGACGCAGATAGCGGTTCGTAAACCAGGCAAAAACGCCCTTCTGAAGCGCGAACGTCTCGAAGCCCAGGCCCTCGGACCCGCGGTTGATCATCGATATGCCGTACAGCGCCTTGACGTCTTCGCCGCCGGGCAGCGAGCGAAGCTCCTTGGCCAAGAGCGGCAATGCCTTCTTGACGGACTGGATGACGCGGATGGCGATCTGCATCTCCGAACGGGAGGTCATGCCGATATCCAGCATCATTTTATTGACGAAGTGCAGCTCCAACACCCGGTCTCCCCGTTCGATCCGGCCGCCGTCTTCAAGCGTGATCGCCGGTCCGTCGTACCGGATGATCCGGTAGTGAAACGATTTGCCGTCTCCGACCGGGCGAAGACGGAAGATCCAGCCGAATACGTCCTCCCAAAGCATCCAAGCCGCTACGACCGTCCGCTTGAACGGTCCCGTTTTCGGCGCTGCGGCCGACTTGCCCTGACCTTGCTGAAAGATTCCTTCGGAAGAATCGGCGCTCGGCCCGCCGCTTCGCGCTTTGGATTCCTCCTTGTTCAGCTTGGTCTGCCGCATCATCTCGCCGATGCCGACGAAGCGCAGCCCCTCCCGCTTGCCGTCCTCGAGAATGCGGCCGACGGCATCGATCGTATTGGCCGGCGCATCGGGATCGGCGCCGAACGTATCGCCGCAATCGTGAAGCAGCAGCACTGCGCCGGGCTGCAGCTTGCGCCTGATCTTCCCGTAGAGGCGTTCGGCGCCCACCTTGAGCTTCCAGTCGCCGAACAGCGCGGTCCACAAGACGATCTGCGGCTTGCCGCGACCGATAAAATCGAAGACGTTGACGATGCCCCAAGGCGGGCGGTAATATCTCGGCCGCGTCCCCGTGATGCGCTCCACGATATCGCCGGTCCGTACGACATGCCGCCTGACGCTGACCGGCCCCATGATCCAGTTGCTGCGGTGAACGTAGTTGTGGATGCCGATGTCATGCCCCTCTTCATGCATGCGCCGCACGATGTCCGGATGCTTCTCCGCATGCGCGCCGACCACGAAAAAAGTCGCGTGCGCGCCGTGCGCCTTAAGCAGGTCGAGGAGCCTCGGCGTATAGACCGGGTGCGGCCCGTCGTCGAACGTCAGCGAGATCTCGCGCTCTGCGATGCCTCGGGAAAAGACGCGAAATCCGAACATCCGGCTGATGAATCCCGGCAAAAACGCGTAAAAAGTCAAAAAATAAAAGCCCCACCAAAGAATGACGTCCATGCGTTACCACCATCTTGCTTTCTGTTATGAATGTTGCCGCCGTTCAACTTCTCTTATTTTAACATAGGTCGTTCGAAAATTGACGATGCGTCGTATATCTTTTTGAAGTCGGACGCGATCCGAATAACCGCGCTTCTCATTTTGAGACGCCGTAGCCTTGTCCGCGTATTATCGGTTAATATAGTAACCATAGCCTCATCTAACCAACAAAGGAGAAGTACATAATGCTCTCGCTGTATCAAAAATACTGGAGAACCGCGTTCGACATCGCTTTGGTCGTTTTGACCGTCTGGCTTATCATGTTCGCTTTTAGTTATTTGTATAAGATTGCTACGCCGGTATTCCTTTCCTTTATTATTTTCCTCTGCATCGAGCCGCTCGCCCGCAGGCTGCACAAGCTGGGCATCCGCAAGGCGATCGCTTCCGGCATCAGCGTGCTGCTGTTCACGGCCGTGCTGCTCGCCGCGCTCGCCGGCATCGGCTTCATGTTTTACCACCAAACTTCCGAGCTCGTCGAAAAGCTGCCGAAATACCAAGACCAGGTCGAAGCTCAAATCCGATCGATCACGGCCGAAGTGCAACAGCGCTCCGACAGCCTGCCGGACGGCCTCGCGGACAAGCTGCAGGGCGCCGCCGAAAATATCGTCAAATTCGGCACAAAGCTGGCTACCAATCTGTTCAACGGCACGGTCGGCTTCGTCAGCTCCTTTTCCTCGTTCGTGCTGAACTTCTCGATCGCCCTGATCCTGGCTTACTTCTTAAGCGTCGAGATCGACATGTGGAAACGGCTGGCAGGCCAGCGCTCGCCCAAGACGCTCAAAACCGCGTTTACCTTTTTGCGCGAAAATGTGTTTAAAGGCATCGGGGCTTACCTCAAATCCCAGCTCAAGCTGATCAGCATCACCTTTCTGGTCATCCTGATCGCCCTGCTCGCGCTGCAGGTGAACAATGCGTTTACGATCGCGCTGCTCGCCGCCTTCTTCGACGTCCTGCCGCTGCTCGGCGTCAGCACGTTGTTCATTCCTTGGATCTTGTATCTGTTCATCGTCGGACAGACGGGCCTCGCCATCTGGCTCACCGCGCTGCTGCTCGTCGTGACGCTGACCCGCCAGTTCCTGGAGCCGCGCATCACGGGACAGACCGTCGGCGTCTCCGCATTTACGATGCTCGCCTTCATGATGATCTCGTTGTCCTTCTTCGGCTTCGCGGGCCTGATCGTGGCGCCGATCCTGATGATCCTGCTCAAGGCGCTGTACGATCAAGGCTACTTCCACAGATGGATTCGCTGGCCCAAAGAGGAATTCATCGTATCGCCCTTTAATCCCGTCGCGGAGACTACGACCGTGCCGGGGGGACCGGGTCCGTCCGCTCCAACCGACGAAGCGCGTCCATAATGTCGCCGAATACGGCCGGCGCCGCATTGCGGACGCCGGCCGTACGATTTTCCAGCAGCACGGCTACCGCATATCGAGGACGGCCTTTGGCCGGTCCGTATCCCACGAACCATTGATCGTTCATCGCCGGCCGCTTGCCGGCAAGCTCCGCGGTGCCGGACTTGCCGGCAAGCGGCCATTCGTTTGACCCGAGCGCCTGCTCGGCCGTGCCTTCCGTGACGACCGCTCGCATCGCTTCGCGCAGGGCGGCCGCCGTAGCCGGCTTGATGCTGCCGAATTCGGACGGCGCTCCGCGCGCAGGCATGCTCGCCAGCAGCCCGCCGTCGGCGTAGCGGATCTCCGTGGCGATCCGCGGCGACTGCACGCGACCGCCATGCAGCAGGGTCACGACCAGGTTGGCCGCTTGCAGCGGCGTCACCCGGACGTCGCGCTGGCCGATGCCCGTCCCCGTCCGTACCCCGCCGTCCTTGCCGGCCACAGGCGTTGCGAATATCGCGCCCGGCTGTTCCTCCTCCAGCAGGCGCAGCGGCTTGCCGTCGACGAACGAGCCGATCTGCCATCCGATCTGCCGGCCAAGCCCGAGCTTGTCGGCGGTTTCTGCGAGCAGCGCCGGATCGAGCCGCTCCGCAAGCGCGGCGAACACGACGTTGCATGATTCCGCGAACGCCTCCTTGACCGTCAGCACGCCGTGGCCGCCGTGCAGCCAACAGTTCAGGCCGTACCTGCCGTATGTACCCGTACAGCGGAACGTCTCGTCTAGCGTCGTGACGCCGGCTTCTAGCGCCGCAGCGAGCGTGACCGTCTTGAATACTGAACCAGGCGGAACGGCGATGAGCGCATGGTTGCGCGCGTCCGTACCCGCGATGCCGATGTGTGCCGGGTCGAACGCGGGCAGCGAAACCATGCAGAGGATGTCTGCACGGTCCGCGTCCAGCACGACGACGGCGCCTTCTTTAATCCCATGCTTTTTCATTGCCGCCTCTGCCGCGCGCTGTACGTCCGCGTCGATCGTCGTCCGCACCTGAAGCGGATAATGCGGATTCGCCGGTCCCGAGATGCGCATGCCGATGCCGGCGAGCGGACGCCGCGCGCCGTCTGTCGTCGCGACTGCGTAAGTGCTGCCGATGCCGCGAATCAGCCGGTTGAGCGACAGCTCGAGACCCGCCTCCCCGATCTGGTCGGCCGTTTTCGCTTTTCCTGAAGCCAGCTCCTTGCCGTACAGCTTCGTCAAACGCGCGGGGTCCTGCGCCGTATAGCCGATCGCATGCAGCGCCAAGCCGCCCCCGGCCTCAGCGCCGTAGCGCTCGACATAAGGCACCACGGCCACGCCGGTCAGGCCCAGCCCTCCGATTTGCTTCTCCTGCGCCTCCGTCAGCGCAACGACCGTACCCGTCTTCCCTTTTTTCCATACAAGCGGCTCGCGAATCGCGTCGAGCCAGGCGCCCACCTGCTCGACGCTCTCCCCGAGCGTATCCGCCAGCTTCTGCAGCAGACGGTCGGAGCCGCGAGGCATTCCGCCGGTCGGGTACGCCGCGAGCGCGCGGATCGTCTTGCCGGTCAGGGGCAATCCGTCGCGGTCGACGAACTGCCCGCGACCGCTATCGAGCTCCAGCGGATCCGAATGCTGCAGATAGGCTTGCTTGGACAGGCCTGCGACAGCATTCTCGCTTCGGCCGCCTCCCCCAAGCTGTACCCATGCCAGCCTCGCCTCCATCACGCCGAAGACGGCGGCCAGCACGATCATCAGTTTAAAAATCCGAGCATGCACCGGACCGTTCAACGGTCATCCCTTCCCCGTCTACGTATTGTAACGCTGTTATTCCCCATTGTTGCCCGGTCGCTTAACCGCTAACCTGCCGCGTGCGGGGAGACCCGTTTTCTCGCGAAAAAGAAAAACGCCGCCCCCGAACTCGGGAGCGGCATCCAATGTCTTAATGCAATGCGATTCGAATCGATTAAGCGACGGTGAATTGCGACAACGATTGACGTAGCTGCTGGGACACCGTCTCCAGCTTGTTGGACAGCTGCACGAGGCCGTCGCTGATGCCAAGCTGTTCGTTGCTTAGAGAGGCGACCTGCTCGCTCGTCGCCGAAGCTTGCTGCGCGACGGCGCTGACGTTCGTCATCGTCATCGTGAGCGTCTCCTGGGCTTGCTCGAGCTGCGATACCGATGCGGTAGCGGCATGGAGGCGCTCATTGAAGTCGCCCATGTGCGTTTGTACGTTTTCGAAAATTTTGTTGGCATCCCGGACGGCTTCGATCTGCTCTCTGAACAGCGGATACGCGTCGGAGAGCACGGATACCGTCTCGTCGATCTCCTGGCCGATTCGGTCGACGATCTCGCCGACGACGCCGATCGATTGGCGCGACTGGTCCGCGAGCTTGCGGATCTCGTCCGCGACGACCATGAAGCCTCTGCCGGCCGCGCCCGCGCGGGCTGCTTCGATCGTGGCGTTCAGCGACAAAATGTTCGTTTGCTTCGTCATGTTGCCGAGCACGTCGAGAATTTTGCTGATCGATCCGGTGCTCTCCTTGAGCTTGTCGACCTTGTCGACCATCGAGCGCGTCATCTCTTCGGTGTGCCCGGTTTTCTCCATCAGGCCGGCCATATACTGCGTGCCCTTCCGGCCGGCTTCCTCGACCTCATAGGCCGACTTGCCCATCTCTACGTTGGAGTCGATGACGGATACCACTTTGTCGCCGATCTGACTCGTCATCTCGCTTCCGCGCTCGGACTCGACGGCCAGGTTCGTAGCGCCGCCGGCGATCTCTTCTGTCGCCACGGCGATCTCCTTGGCCGCGCTGGCCGTCTTCGTCGACGCGAGCGTAAGCGAGCTGGCGGTCTCCAGCACCTCGCTCGCGGATTGATTGGTCTGGCGCACGAGCTCCGTGATGCGCTCCATCATCCGGTTGAAGCTGTCGGATACTTGTCCGATCTCGTCCTTCTGCCGGATGGAGCTGCGCACCGTCAGATTGCCCCGCTCGCCCTCGTTCATCAGATGGCGCAGCTGGCCGAGCGGCTTGCCGACGGTCCACATGATGAACAGGCCGATGAGCGCCGCGATGAGCACGGACAGACCGCACATGAGAAACGTCAGGTTGCGGATGACCTTCGCGTCCTTGACGAGCGAGGAGGTCGGGATGTTCCCGACGACGGTCCAGCCGCTGGTGCCGGCCGATGCGGAGCCGACGGAGAGCATTTCTTTGCCGCCCGACTTGATCTTGATTTCGCCGGACTGGTCCGGCAGCTTTTCTTCGTACTTCTGGCCCATCAAAGCGGCGTCGGCCGCATAGACGATCGTGCCGTCCGGCGCGACGATATACGTCGCGCTGCCGTCGCCGAAGCTCACGTTCGCCAGCATGTCCTGCAGCGCCTTGATGTTAAGCTCGATGACCAGCAGATAAGGATTGCCCGAATTGACGTTCATCAATGCGCGCCCGACCGCGATCGTCGGCGCCGTCTGTTTGCCGGTGATGCCCGTTTGCATCGTCGGCACCCATACGACCTTGCCTGCCGCTTGCTTCATCGTGTCCATGAATGCAGGCGGGTTCTCCTTCATGTCGGGGACGCCTCCCGCATTGGACGAGCCGATCACGGCCATGGAAGGATCGGTAGGCAGCAAGAAAATGCCGGCGATCGAATTGTCCGAGATCATGACGTTGGACAGCTTCGTCGTAATCGTACGCTGGTTGTCGAAGCGTTCGAAATCGTCCGTAGACGAAATAGCGGCACTTACCTGCGAGATAAACTCCGAGTCGGACAAAAACTCCATCGACTTGCGCTCATAACCGGAGAGGAGCAGGTCCATTCGTCCGGATACTTGCTTCGCCGTCTCCATGCTGGATTCGGATACTTTGTTTTCGATGACGGAACGGGACTTGGAATAGGAGAATAGTCCTAGTGACACGACGCACAGCAGGATCCCGCAGAATACAAGAATGAACAGCTTCACGCCGACAGAACGGATCGGGCTTTCCAGCTTCGTTTCTTTCATTTGTTGCCCGAATTTCTTCGCGAACCCTCCCAGCGTGTCGGCTCCTTGCTTCCACTCCACCGACTTGACACGATCGCGCCAACTTTGCTTCATCTGACACACCCTCCGAGACTTAGTTAAATGACTCTTGGCCGCCGAGACTGCGCCTAAAGGCGTACGGATCTCGAGCGGGAACCCGTTACTAAATTGCTATCGTGGATGCCGGAAAAACAAAAAAGCTTGCCGAACATCCGATAGCGCAGAATCATCTCCGAATATATATCGGTCATCTGCACTATCAGTGTTAATTCGACAAGCTGTTTTAATATCCTTTTGAAACGTTTTCTCGTCCAAACTATTTATTTTTTTGTCGAAATCAGACGGAACCGATCTTTTTTCGCATCATGTCGAGCGGGGCGACAGGTTCGGAAGTCCGGATCCGGAGCAGCTGGAGCGGATGCCGGGCTACGTCGACGGAGGTCCCGTCCATATCGGCTAGCGGTCCCGCGACCTGCTTGAAGCTTCGTCCGCCCGGGCCGACGAACTCGACCTCCGTGTTCGGACGGAACGGGCTGCGCTGTTCGACGACGGCGATCCCGGTCTCCGGATCGTACTCCCGTACGATGGCGGCGAAGTCGTACGGCGCCGGCTTTTCCTCGGGCTCGTAGATATGCTCTGAAGCGCCTGGCGTGCTGTAGAAAAAGCCGGTATTGAGCGGACGGTTCGCCGCCTTGCCGATCTCCGCTTCCCACTCCGGGCGAAGCGCGTAGCCCGCCGGATCCGCCATGTAAGCGTCGATTGCCTGGCGATAGGCGCCCACGACCGATGCGACGTAGTGGATGCTCTTCATCCGGCCTTCGATCTTGAAGCTGTCCACGCCCGCTTCGATGAGATCGGGAATATGCCGGATCATGCACAGGTCCTTGCTGCCCATCGTGAACATATGGTCGCCGGGATCGCCGACAGGCCCATGGTCCTGGTGCAGGTCGTACTTCCAACGGCACGACTGGCAGCACCCGCCGCGGTTCGAGTCGCGGTCGGTGAAATGGTTGGAGAGCACGCAGCGTCCCGATACCGAGGAGCACATGGCGCCGTGGATGAACACCTCGAGCTCCAGGTCCACGTGGGACTTGATCTCGCGGATCTCCTCCATGGACGTCTCTCTCGCGAGCACGACGCGGGGCAGCCCGACTTCCTTCCAGAACTGAACGGCCTGCCAGTTCATCGTCGACTGCTGCGTGCTCAGGTGTACTTCGAGTCCCGGCGCATGCGCCATCGCCGTCTCGACGATGGCGGGATCGGCCGTGATGATGGCCGCGATGCCGGCCGCTTCAAGCTGCTTCAAATATTCGGCGATGCCCGGGAGATCCTCCTGATGGGCATAAATATTGGTTGCCACGAAAACCTTCGCGCCGTAGCGCGCGGCGAATTCGACGCCTTCGCGCATTTCTTCGAAACTGAAGTTGTCCGCATTCGACCGCAAGCCGTAGCTTTGACCGCCGATATAGACGGCATCGGCGCCGTAGTGGACGGCGAACTTCAGCTTTTCGAGATTGCCGGCGGGCGCGAGCAGCTCGGGCCGGTCTAGCCGGTACCGGCGGCCCTTCCCTGCCGCGGATTCGGCGTCATGGACGGCAGTGCCGTTCATCGTCAACACCTCCATTAGTAAACTTGCTCCTTGTATAAAAAGCCGAAGCTGAGCTCGCGGCCGGGATCTTGAAGCGCCCGGATCGGCTCCAGCCATTCCTCGTCGAATTCGTACCCTTCCGGATCGCGATGCCAGGCGTCGATGACATGCCGGTAGCTGCGAAGCGCGGCGATGTTGTACGCCTCGGACTTCAGCAGCGGCTCGATATAGAAGCTGTCGATGCCCGCCTCGAGCAGCTCCGGCAGCGCTTCGAGCAGGCAAATATCGTCCGCGCTCATCACGTGGGTGCCGTCCGCGTCCTCGTAGACGGGCAGACGCTCGTCAGGACGCTCCGCCTCGATCAGGAACCGGCCTTCGCTCGGTCCCAGATCGACAAGGCTCGCCTCTCTGCCCAGGTAGTCCATATAGCTCTGCAGCAGGTTGCGCTGCGAATGGTAAATATTCGTCATGCCGTGCACCTGGACTTGAACGTCGATCGACCCGCTCCGTTTGAAATCGGCGATCTCCTCGCCGTTCAGCTCCCGCGCCAGGACGGCCCGGGTTACGCCGCGCTTCGCCCAGAAGGCCGCCGCCGCCGAATTCGTGCCCGTCATCTCGACGTTCCAATGCAGCGCGATGCCCGGCGCCGCGTCGCGGGCGGCCATCCATACGGCCGGATCGCCGAACGTGATGCCGTCGGCGCCTGCTTCGGACGCCGCGCGAAGATAGTCCGGCAACCCTGTCAGCTCATGGTTGCGCAGCAGCTTGCCTGCCGAGATATACGCCTTGATGCCGAGCGCATGCGCGCAGGCGACGGCTTCCTTCAGATTTGCTGCAGCGATCGACCCGGGAAGTCGCGCCCCGAATCTGGCATCGCCGATGAGCACGGCGCTAGCGCCGGCTTCGGCATAGGCTTTGATCTGGGCAAGCGAGCCGGCCGAGATCAACAGCTCCGTTGTCATTTCCCTCACCTCATCCAAACGTGAGGCCCGGCGCCTGCCTCCGCCGGCGCGCATCCGCTTGGGATGACGCGCCGCGCGATAGCCGCCGCCGGGCCGTGATGTCGGTCGCAAGCCTTCGCTTGCGCCGCTTTACTGTTCGTTCTTTTCGCTTTCGCGAATGTTTTTCTGATGCTGCTTGTAGGTCTCCGCGAACAGATGCGTGTTGGAGCCGTCCTTTTTAGTTACATAATACAGATAGTCGGTATCGGCCGGATACAGCACCGCTTCGATCGACTTGAGGCTCGGACTCGAGATCGGCCCAGGCGGAAGCCCCTTGTTCTGATACGTATTGTACGGGCTGTCGACCTTCAGGTCGTCGTTCGTCAGCTTCTCTTTTTGCTTGTCCAGCAAATACTGGATCGTCGCGTCGATCTGCAGCGGCATCTTCTTGTCCAGACGGTTCAGGATAATGCCGGCCACGATCGGCCGCTCTTCGTCCACGACGACTTCTCGCTCGACGAGCGACGCCGCGGTCAGCAGCTCGTGAAGCGTCCAGCCGCGCTCCTCCAGTACGCTCTGCCAATCTTCCGGCAGCGTACCGAGCTTGCGGTCGAGCTCTGCGAGCATCCTGTCGATAATATCGGACTCCGTGCTCCCCTTTTTCATCTCGTACGTTTCCGGGAACAAGTAGCCTTCGATCGGGTAGCGCAGGTCCCCGTCGGTCGGGATCTGCTTGGTCCAGGTCGAATTCGAGAACTGGGACGGATTGCGCACCGCGTTCATGAACTTGTCCTTGTCGACGATCCCTTCCTTCGCCAGACGGTCCGCGATCTGCACGACCGTGAATCCTTCGGGAATCGTGAAGCGAATCGTCTCGGCGGCGACCGTCTCGCCGTTGTTCAGCTTGGCCACGATCTCGCCGTTCGTCATGCCGGGCGTGAAGTCGTAGTCGCCGGCCTGGAACCTGGAGCCTTCGTTCTTGTATTTGAGCCACATGCTGAATAAGAAGGTGTTGCGGATAAGTCCTTTCGCTTCCAGCGTCTCGCCGACTTTTTTGGCGCCCATCCCTTTGCTGATGGTGACGCGTACCGCTTGATCCGAGGACCCGGGCGGCCGAAGTCCGTTCCATACGTAAAAAAGGATCGAGGCGGCGGCGATGACGACGAGTCCGAGCGCGATCAGGAAGGACCAAAGCCCGGCGTGCCCCTTCTTCGGCGGCTCGTCGTCTTCGGCCTCTTCTTCCTCGGGTTCGGGCGCGGATTCGGGCTTGCCTGCGGCGGCATTCCGCGCGGGCGCCGCCGACGACCGATCAGGCGGCGATACCGATCGCGCCCGCGGCGGCAGCGGCGCGATCGCAGGCTGCTCTTCTTCGTCGCGCACCCGGGCAGGCTCCGCATCGGGTTCTTCGCGGTCTTCCGGAAGATTGCCCGAATATACGGATTTCCACCCGTTGTTGTCGTCGTCTTTGCTCACGCTCTCGTCCCTCCTGCTTGAATAAAAAGCGGCCGAATAGCCGTGAAGAGCGGTCGCCCGCTCTCCACGAATGCCGCACCTATGGCCCTTAAGGCCGGTCGTCCGACCCGAACTGCAAGTCGTCGTAAGCCTCGGCGACGTCTTCCCACTCCTCGTCGTCGTCCACCGACTCGAGCTTCGGCTCGCCGGCGTCCTCCGACAAGACGCGGAACACCTCGATCTCGCCTTCCTTGCGCATCGCATCGCTCTGAAGCACGGCATAAGGCTTGCCGTTCACGCTAAGCTCGGCCAAGATCCGGTAGACCTGCGTCGATCCGCTCTCGCCGGTCAGCTCGATCTCGGAGCCGAACGCCTGATGCAGCGCGCCGCCCGGTGAGGCATGCCCCTGCTTCCCGGCGTCGCTCATTGCTCTTCACTGCCGCCGAACTCGGCCGCAAGCGTGTTGAACGTCTCCTCGACGATCTCCCACTCTTCTTCGCTCTCGATCGGATACAGCTTGATCTCGTCGTCCTCTTCGTCGAAGCGGAACGCGTATACCTCTTGCTCTTCGTCCTCGGCGTCGGCCGGCACGACCATCATATACTTGCGGTCGGTGCCGTCGTCGAGTTCGAAGCGCATGATCACTTCGAACGCCTCGTCGTTGCCGTCGTCGTCCGGGATATAAATAATCTCCGCTTCGTCTTCAGGGCGGATCGTATCGTCAGCCATGCAGATTAACCCCTCTCGATCTGGAATCCAAATAGCTCTGAAGCAAGATAGCCGCGGCCATCTTGTCGATGACCTGCTTGCGCTTCGCCCGGCTCACGTCGGCTTCGAGCAACGCGCGCTCCGCCGCGACGGTCGTAAGTCGCTCGTCCCACAGCTTGACGGGGAGCTTCAGCGTCTCCTCGAGCCTGCCCGCGAACGCGATGCACAAGTCGCCTCTGGGGCCGATGGAGCCGTTCATGTTCTTAGGCAAGCCGAGGACGATCTCGTCGGCCTCGAGCTCCGCAGCCAGCTCCGCGACCCTGCGCAGGCATGCGTCCTCGGTCTTGTGCTGGATGACCTCGACGCCCTGGGCCGTCCAGCCGAACGCGTCGCTGACGGCCACGCCCGTGCGCCTGTCTCCGTAGTCCAACGCCATGATCCTCGGCATCAGCGGTGCTGCTGAAGATAAAAGCGGACCATCTCTTCGATGAGTTCGTCGCGTTCTTTCTTCCGGATCAGACTTCTTGCGTTGTTGTGCCGCGGAATGTAGGCAGGGTCGCCGGACAGCAGATAGCCTACGATCTGATTGATGGGATGGTATTCCTTCTCCACCAGCGCGTCGTGCACCGTCAGCAGGATATCCTTCGCGGAGATCTCCTCCGGGTCGGGCATGACGTCGAATTTGACCGTCTTATCCATTTGATTCTTGTCGGACGAGCTCATTTTCGCAGCACCTCGCTTTATGCCAACATCATATCATATTCTCAGCTGGACGGGAAATGGAAGCGCGCTCCCGCCCTGTTCGGAAGTCGCCCGGCGAACCCGGCGAACGGGCGCTTTCGGCGCCGTATCGCAAGCCGCCGAATTCCCGTTAGGCCTCGGCGCCTGCGGCCGCCACCAAGCTTTCGGCCGCGCGCAGCGCCTCGCCGAGCTTGGCAGGGTCCTTGCCCCCGGCTTGCGCGAGCTCCGGCTTGCCGCCGCCGCCGCCGCCGCAGATGGCGGCCAGCTCCTTGATCAGCTTGCCCGCGTGCAGGCCGCGCTTCACGAGCGTCGGCGATACGGAGACGACGAGGCTCACCTTGTCGTCGTGCACCGCGCCCAGCACGAGCACGGCCTCCGGCAGCTTCGCCTTCAGCTCGTCGGCGACGCCGCGCAGCGCGTCCATGCCGCCGACGTTCACCTGGGCGGCGAGTAGCGTCAGGCCGCCCACTTCCTTGGCGCCGCCGAGCAGCCCGGCGGCCTCGAGCCGGCCAAGCCGGCCTTGCAGCGACTCCACCTCGCGCTGCGTCTGGCGCAGCTCGCCTTGAAGCGCCTCGACGCGGCGCGGCACCTCGGCCACGCCCGTCTTGAGCAGCGCGGCGGCGCCCTTCAGCAGGCCGATCTGCTCGTCCATGAACCCGTAGGCGTGGCGTCCGGTGACAGCCTCGATCCGGCGGACGCCGGATCCGATGCCGCTTTCCGCCACGAGGCGGAACAGGCCGATCTGCGCCGTGTTCGACACGTGGCAGCCGCCGCACAGCTCGAGGCTGTAGTCGCCGACGCGCACGACGCGCACGATGTCCCCGTATTTCTCGCCGAACAGCGCCATCGCGCCGAGCGTCTTCGCTTCGTCGATCGGCTTCAGGCTGATGTCGACGTCGGTGCCGAGCCAGATTTGCTCGTTGACCCTGCGTTCGACGTCCGCCAGCTCGGCTTCCGTGATCGCGCCGAAGTGCGAGAAGTCGAAGCGCAGCCGGCCGGGCTCGACCAGAGAGCCCGCTTGGTTGACGTGCTCGCCGAGCACTTGCTTCAGCGCCTTGTGCAGCAAGTGCGTGGCCGTGTGATTGCGGACGATGTCGGCGCGGTCTACCGCGTCTACGCTCGCCGTCACTTTGTCGCCGACCTTCAGGGTGCCCGAAGTGACCGTCACTTGATGCAACGGCTGGCCGTGCGGCGCCTTGCTCATGCCGGAGACGGCCGCAACCAGGCCGTTCTCGCCGACCAGCATCCCGCTGTCGCTCACCTGGCCGCCGCTCTCGGCGTAAAAGGGCGTCCGGTCGAGGATGACCGATACCGTCTCGTCGGCGCCGGCTGCGTCGACGAACCGGTCGCCGGACACGATCGCGGCGACGGTCGCGCCGAGGGTCAACGTGCCGTAGCCGTCGAACTCGCTCTTGACCGTATAGTCGGCGAGCGGACCGCCTTGCACCTTCATGCTCTCCGTCTCCTGACGGGCCGCGCGCGCCCGCTGGCGCTGCTCCTCCATCGAAGCGTCGAAGCCTTCGCGGTCGACCGTCATGCCTTGCTCCGCGGCATAATCCTCGGTCAGGTCGAACGGGAAGCCGTACGTGTCGTACAGCTTGAACGCGTCCGCGCCCGCGATCGTCTTTTCGCCTGCCGCGGTAGCCTTCGCGCACAGGTCCGCCAGCAGGGACAGCCCCTCGCTCAGCGTCTCGTGGAAGCGCTCCTCTTCGGTACGGATGACGCGCTCGATGAACTCGGCCTTCTCCACGACTGCAGGGTAGTATCCGCCCATGATCTCGCCGACCGTCGGCACGAGCTCCCACAGGAACGGACGGTCCACGCCGATGACCTTGCCGTAGCGGACCGCGCGGCGCAGCAGGCGGCGGATGATGTAGCCGCGGCCTTCGTTCGACGGCATGACGCCGTCGCCTACTGCGAAGGCGACCGTGCGGATGTGGTCCGCGATGACCTTGAGGGCCACGTCATGGTCGGGATTCGCCTTGTACGAGACGCCGGCGATCACAGCCGCCCGCGAGATGATCGGCTGGAACAGGTCGGTGTCGAAGTTCGAATCGACGTCCTGCACGATCGAAGCGAAGCGCTCGAGACCCGCGCCCGTATCGATGTTCTTGTTCGGCAGCGGCGTGTAGCTGCCGTCCTTGTTGTGATTGAATTGCGAGAAGACGAGGTTCCACACCTCGAGGAAGCGCTCGTTTTCGCCGCCCGGATAGCATTCCGGATCGGACAGGTCGCCGTACGCGTCGCCGCGGTCGTAGAAGATCTCGGTGCAAGGTCCGCAAGGGCCTTCGCCGATGTCCCAGAAGTTGTCCGTCAGCTTGACGATGCGCTCGGCCGGAATGCCGATCTTTTCGTTCCAGAATTTGAACGCTTCCTCGTCCTCCGGATGCACGGTGACGGACAGGCGATCAGGCGCGAAGCCGATCCATTCCGGGCCGGTCAGAAATTCCCAAGCCCAAGTGATCGCTTCTTCCTTGAAATAGTCGCCGATCGAAAAGTTGCCCAGCATTTCGAAAAACGTATGGTGGCGGCGCGTCTTGCCGACGTTCTCGATGTCGTTCGTGCGGATGCACTTCTGGGAGTTCGCGATGCGCGGGTTTTCCGGCTTTTCGCGGCCGTCGAAGTAAGCCTTCAGCGGCGCCATGCCGGCATTGATCCACAGAAGCGAGGGATCGTTGTGAGGGACGAGCGATGCGCTAGGCTCGACGCGATGTCCTTTGGAAGCGAAGAAACGAAGCCATCTGTCGCGGATTTCGGCGGCTTTTAACGGTTGCATAATGAGGTTCCTCCCTTGTCATTGCGGCTCTTCGGCCAGTTCTTTACCGGTAAAAAAATAAAAAACGCCCCTGAAATTCAGGGACGAATCGATCGCGGTACCACCCTGGTTATTCCGCCTGACGCCGGCAAGCAGCCGTGCAGATTGGCGCGGAATCGCCTTATTCAGGCTGTAACGGGCCTGCCCGTCGGATTGGGTCCGAAGCTCGGAAGCCGGCTTCCCCCGCCCTTCGCACGAAGACGCTCGCAGCCTGGCCGGATACCGCTTGTCCGCATAGCCGAAGGGCTCGGGGGCGATCTGGCAAGGCGTCTTCTCTCTGCACTGCGGACTCTCGGGGTACTCTTGCTTCTTCAACGCTCGATGACTATGTCTTACTCACGCTTTTCATGCGACGTTACCATTATAGAATTGCGCTTTCGGCGGTGTCAAACGGTTTTTCGCCGGATATAGTACGCGAACAGATGCTGGACGACGACGCGCAGCGCCGCATAGAAGGGCACCGCCAGCAGCAGCCCGACGACGCCGGCCAGCTCGCCGCCGATCAGCAGGACGAAAATGATCGTGAGCGGATGCATTTTCATCGACCGGCCTACGACCTGCGGACTGATGACGTTGCTCTCGAGCGTCTGGCACAGCGTATTCACGATGACGACGAACAGCGCCATTTTCCACGAGATCGTGCTCGCCATGATGAGTGCGGGCAGCGCGCCGAGGAACGGCCCGAGATACGGGATGATATCGAACAGCGCGACGAATGCGGCCATGAGCAGCGGGTACGGCATGCCGATGATCAGATAGCCGATATATGCGGCGAGCCCGATGCACATCGACACGATGAACTGTCCGCGGATGTAGCTGCCCAGCGCCATGTCGATCTCCTTGAACAGCCGGATCGTGCCCTGCCTTCTGGCGCGAGGCAAATACTTCAGCACGGCCCGCTCGAAGACGTCCATATCCTTCAAAATATAAAATACGAGGAAAGGAACGATCATGAGGAGAAAGATGACGTTGACGACGGCGCCGATATTGTTCAAAAAATCGGAGATGCGCATCGAGACCTGCTTTTCCAGCCCGAATACGGCCCGGTTGATGCCGCTTCTCACCGTATCCGGCAGCGAGTCGTTCTTGTTGAAGCTGTCCACCAGGCTCTGCGCCCGCAACGTCAGTTCCGGCATATGCTCGTTCAGCTCCCGCACCTGCGCGGCGAACATCGGTGCCACGTTCACGAGCACGACGACGCTGCTGCAGACGAACACGGCGTAGATCAGCAGCACGGCCGCGGTCCGCGGCATTCTCCGGTGGTGCAGCATGGCGACGATCGGATTGAGCACGTACGCGATGATCATCGCAATGAGAAAAGGCGCGGACACGGCCTTCGCGAAGCGCCAAACCGACAACAGCATCGGTCTGACAAGCGTCGCCAGATACAGCGCGAGCAGCGCCAGCACGATATAGACGAGTACGGCCAGCAGGCGGCTTTGCGACAGCCGGTTCATCTTTTCACCCCCCGACCGTTCTTGTCCGGTCCACCCTCCAGTATATGTACAACCGCGCCTGCATAAACCTGTATCGAAGGACGAACTCCGGTTATCCGGCCATACAAAAAAGCCCCTGCGCTCGATGAGGAGCGCTGGGGCCGTCAGGGGGTGATGATAATCCGATCGCCCGGAATGAATCGTCACATGCCGCCTGCGTGAATATGCGGGGGTATCGGCTCTCCGAAAAACAGATCGTCGAGCGAGCTCAGCGTGCCGTCCTCCTCGACTTGATAAACGGACATCTTGTCTCCGTTCACCGTCAATTCGATAAAGCAGCTCCAGCAGTAAAACTGATGCGATCCGATCTTGCCGATATCTTTGGAATTGCAGTTCGGGCATCTCATCATCGGTTATCACCTTTCACTTTCCGCGTTAGGGTCTCTATCCATAATTCGCTCATATGATGCGGGTACGAGGATCGCATCCTCGCCCAATGTCAAGTCCTTGGGACCGTCCGGCAGGTACATGCGCCGCCGTCCTTCGAACACGTCCGCGAGTAATCCGTCCGTCAACTCATAGCCTGCTATTTGTGTACCCGCGGTCTTGCGAAAATAAACATCGGAGATGCGGCCGAGTTCCTGGCCCTCCAACGTATAGACGGGAAGTTCTCGCATTCGGATCAATCCCGTGTGAAACGTCCGCTGCAGGCTCTTGCGAGGCAGGCTGCGAATCGCGTCCTTGTCCTTGACGACCAAGGCGTCTTCGCCGCTCGTAAGAACGTCCGTCCACTTCGCGACGCGGACTTTGCGCCGGAGCCCGAACCCGCCGTCCAGGACGACGTACTCGGCCTCCCAAAACTCGTCGAATCCGATGTCCAGCACGCGGCCTACGCGCTTGCCGTTCGGGAGCAGCACCGGCAATCCGATCATCTGCTGCAGGCTACGATTCATATCAACCTCGCATGTATAGGCGGCTGCCTGTTATCTCTTACGCAAGCGGGCGACAATGGTTGCAACAATTTCAGCCGTTTTGTCCGCTTGAGAGATAGTATTGCCCATTCCGAAGCTAAATCTTACCGAATTTTTGCAAAATTGAGGCGACAGTCCCATCGCGGTCAGCACGTGCGACGGCTGCAGCGAACCGGACGTACATGCCGATCCGCCGGATGCGGCAATCCCCTGCAAATCTAAATTCATCAACAAGGACTCATTAGAAATGCCCTCGATGCCGATATTCAAAATATGAGGCAGCCGCCCTGACGGGTCGGGATCGCCGTTCAAGGTCACTGCATCGGGTCCGAGCCGTTCGCGCAAGCCTGTCAGCAGCGCATCGCGAACGGACTCTGCATGCGCGCGCCGCGCGTCTATCGTATGCGTTACGAGCGATGCGGCGGCGCCGAATGCGGCAATTCCAGCCACGTTTTCCGTGCCTGCGCGCCTGCGGCGCTCCTGGGATCCGCCGTACAGCAGCGGCTGCCATGGGGTGCCCGTACGCACATATAGCGCGCCTACGCCCTGCGGTCCGCCGATCTTGTGAGCGGACAGGCTGAGCAGGTCGACAGGCAGCTTGCCGACATCGATAGGCGCGTAGCCCAGCGCTTGAACGGCGTCGACGTGCATGACGGCGCCGTGGCGGCGGGCCAGCTCGCCGATGTCCGCGATCGGCTGCAGGGTGCCGGTCTCGTTGTTCCCGTACATGACGCTGACGACCGCGGCCGTATCGTCGATCGCGGCTTCGGCGTCACTTAAAGAGACGCGTCCGAGGCGATCGACCGGCAGCACGATAAGCGCGAAGCCTTCGTCGGCCAGCCGCTCGGCGGCGTGCAGCACCGCGTGATGCTCGACGGCCGTCGTCACGATGCCGGTCCGCCGCGGATCCTTGGCGCGCTGCGCCCGGGCCGCTCCGAACAGCGCGGCATTGTCGCTCTCGGTGCCGCCGCCGGTGAACGTCAGCTCGTCCGGCCGGCAGCCGATCGCGCCGGACAGCGCGTCGCGAGCTTCGGTCACGCGGCTGCGGGCGCCGCGGCCGAACGCGTGGAGGCTCGACGGGTTGCCGGGGACATCGCCGGCCGCCGACACGTAGGCGGCGAGCGCTTCGGGGAGCATCGGCGCCGTCGCGGCGTAATCCATATAAATGCGATTCATATCCATCACCGGCTACATCTAAATGTAGAACATATAACTGTCCGGCTTGCCCTCATCTTTGAAATTGATGAGATCCGACAGCGTCGTGGAGTCCAGCACGCTCGCGATGCTGTCGCGGATGCGCAGCCACAGGTCGCGCTTGGCGGCGTCGTCCTCTTCGGTAAAGTCGACCGGGCTGATCGGCCCTTCGAGAATGCGAATAATGTCCCCCGCGGTGATACCTTCCGGATCCTTCGAGAGAATATAGCCGCCGTAAGCCCCGCGAATGCTCTTCACCAATCCCGCGTTGCGCAGCGGAGCGATCAGTTGCTCCAGGTAATGCTCGGACAATCCGTTTTTTTCGGCGATGCTTTTCAGGGAGATCGGGCCCTCGCCGAACTTGGAGGCCAGTTCCATCATAATCGTCAGTCCGTAACGGCCCTTCGTCGAAATCTTCAAATCGGCACCTCGTTCCACGCAGACAGCGGCGCAGTCGTCTTTTATATTGATAGATCAGTATCATGGATGCAAAAAAAAGGGAGTATCCCAATATCACATCTATGTTATCACATCATCCATCGTTGTGGTCAAAAAATCGGTGACATATTCATGTAATTTAGAATGCGCCTACTTTCGACCGAATCTCCCTTGCCCGCTCGCGGCGCCGCTCCCCGTTCGGCGCATGCCGCGAACTTGTGCTACAATGGGGAATGCCGGTTCGGCCCTATCCCATTCGCTTGCGCAGGAGTGATTATTATAATGAAAGATTTAAGGTTTGCCAACCCCGCGGACACCCGGGTCGTCGTCGGCATGTCCGGCGGCGTGGACTCTTCGGTCACGGCGCTGCTGCTCAAGGAGCAAGGCTTCGACGTGATCGGGGTGTTCATGAAAAACTGGGACGATACCGACGAGTCCGGCGTATGTACCGCCGACCTGGACGCCGAAGACGTGCGCCGCGTCTGCGATCAGATCGGAATTCCCTACTACACCGTCAATTTCGAAGAAGAATACAAGGATAAAGTATTCGCCTACTTCCTCGACGAGTATCGCAGAGGCCGCACGCCGAATCCCGACGTGATGTGCAACCGGGAGATCAAGTTCGGCGAGTTCCTGCAGAAGGCGCTCGACCTTGGCGCGGACGTCATCGCCACGGGCCACTACGCCCGCGTCGCGTTCGAGGACGGCGAATACAAGCTGCTTCGCGGCGTCGACGCCAACAAGGACCAGACGTACTTCCTCCATGCGCTCGACCAGGACCAGCTTTCACGCGCGATGTTCCCGATCGGCCACCTGCCCAAGCCCGAAGTAAGGCGCATCGCCGAAGCCGCGGGCCTCGCGACCGCCAAGAAAAAGGACAGCACGGGCGTCTGCTTCATCGGGGAACGAAACTTCAAGGAATTTTTAAGCCAGTACCTCCCCGCCCGTCCCGGCGACATGATCGACGCGGCTACCGGCGAAGTCAAGGGCCGCCACGACGGCTTGATGTACTACACGCTGGGACAACGCCAAGGTCTCGGCATCGGCGGATCCGGCACAGGCGAGCCCTGGTTCGTCGCCGACAAAGACTTGGAGCGCAACGTGCTGTACGTCGTCCAGGGCGAACGCGATCCGATCTTGTACTCCCAAGGCTTGACCGCAGGTCAGGTCAACTGGATCGCTCCCGCCAAGCTCGAAGCGCCGTTGCGCTGCACCGCCAAGTTCCGGTACCGTCAGCCGGATCAGGGCGTGACGTTGACGCCGCAAGCGGACGGAACGATCGAGGTCGCCTTCGACGCGCCGCAGAAGGCGATCACGCCCGGCCAAGCCGTCGTCTTCTACGACGGAGAGACTTGCCTTGGCGGCGGCACGATCGAACGCGTGCACAAGGCGGCGCTGTCCGAGCGAAGCTAAGATTCGTCATCGCTTGCGCGATATCATGGGAAAACCCCGGCTGCCTTGTCTTAATAGACGAGGCAGCCGGGGTTTTGGTTTTGCGATAATGGAGCGATACGCGCAAAAAAAGAGCCTCCGGCATCGGCCGGAGGCTCTTCGATACGCTGTCGTGCTATAATGAGCGGCCGCGCGGGCGGTGCTTACAGCTTAACGACGTTGGATGCTTGCGGTCCGCGGTTGCCGTCGGTGATCTCGAATTCTACCGCTTGGCCTTCGTCCAAAGTCTTGAACCCGTCGCCTTGGATAGCGGAGAAATGAACGAATACGTCGTTGCCGTCTTCGACCGAGATGAAGCCGTAGCCCTTCTCTGCGTTAAACCACTTAACTGTTCCTCTCAAATGAAAAACCTCCTAAAATCTCGCCGTAAATCGGCGAATGTCATTATTATATCCGAATCTTTGTCAAGACGCAATATGTGAATTTTGTGTCTCATTTTGTCTTATTATCGAACCGCGGTTGCGATCGCCTTTTTGCGGAGCGCCAGCACGCGGCTCTCGCGCGGCACGAACGGCAGGCCGCAAGGGATGAACGACGCTTCGGCCTCCGCCTCCAGCGCGCGGAGCAAGCGGTCCAGGTAAGGTACCGGCTCCCAGGCCAGCGTGACGAGCGGATAGATTCGGACTTCGCCGCCCGGCCTGGTCGCGCGCAGCAGCTCTCGGAGCGCCTCTTCGTGGAACCGTTCGCCGAATTGATCCGCATACAAAAATAAAAAATGGCTGCATACGACAAGCGAAAAGGTATCGTCCTTGAATGGCAATCGCGGCAAAGACGCGGCCAGGTACTTCTCTCCCCCCGCCTCCGATTGAAAATGGGCGGCGAACGAAGCGAGCGACGCCTCGCGAATGCGCCTGTGGCGCTCCGGCGATCCGTAATAGCTCCAGTCGTATACGTGCGACATGGCGGCGATCTTGGCGGAGGACGTATCGATCTCCTTCGCCGCCGCGGCGACGATCGCTTGCCGGTCTCCCGCGTAAAAAGGATCCGCCGCGTAAGCGTCGATCCCTTGCGCGCAAAGGTGCGCCGTGAACGAAGATGCGCCACCCGCCACGTCCAATACTTTTTCTCCTGGCAGCTTGTCGGCCTCGATCCCGAACATCCGCTCGTATTCCTCGTACGAACG
Source organism: Cohnella sp. OV330 (assembly GCF_900112065.1). GTDB lineage: Bacteria > Bacillota > Bacilli > Paenibacillales > Paenibacillaceae > Cohnella. Next base: position 73,686 of record NZ_FOKE01000006.1, on the reverse strand, counting down.
GCAAGTCGAAGCGACCCCCGTCTGGGGGTATGCAGGCTTTTTTTCCATTTGTCGCTAGTCTCCTCTCGTCTCTTCAAGCTCGTCTCGTCTCTGCTTAGGCCCCTGTGGGTTATTCCTACTTTGCCACCTCGCCCGGCGACTGTCAATCCCTTCCTTGCTGCTCGTTTTTCCCGTCGGGCCGCGGGTCGACATTGATTTCTGCCTTCATCTCTTCTATAGTCATGAATAACGGCTTCGCCGTATCAGAATCGGCGCATATGCTGCCGCACGGGAGGCGTTAACCATGTTCGCCAAGCACGTCATTTACAAAAACGACCACTACAACATGCTGACCGTGGAGGTCCAGGGCAAGACGCTCGTCGTACGCCAGATTTCGGACCAGTGGGGCGAGGAATGCCACAAGTTTCTTAGCCGCCCCGAGATGATGCATTGGGCCGAGAGGCACCTAGTCGCGGAGGACTTCCCTGGCGGAGAGCAGCAGCTGGCCGAAGTGATGAACAGCCTGCGCAACGTCTAGCGCCGGCAAGCGCCGGCCGTCGGGAAAGGAGGACGCGACCTATATGGACTACAGCGCCACGCTGATTTACGCCATCGCGGCATTCGGGCTCGCAGCCGTGCTCATCTGGCAGCGCGACCACGTGCCGGCCAAGCTCCGCAGAGGTCTCGCGACCGTATCGCTGTTGCTCGTGGCGTTCGCATTTTTTCTGATCGTTTACGCCTTTTTCTCGGCAGGCAGCGCCTGAAGCCAGCCTAATGAAGCGCGCGGGGACAGGATATACTATCTCGGATTGCCATTCGTTGCTAAACGGAGGTCCGTCCGATGAGAATATCCGCGAAGCCGCTGGCCGCGCTGCTCTCGGCTGCGATGCTGTCCGCGGCATGCGCGCAGGCGCAGCCCGAAGAAGCCGCCGCGCAAGGCGGCAGCAAGACGACGATCGCGCAGGCGTACGCCCGCGACGAATCCAACGTACCGAGGAGGCTAACCAAGATGAACGAAGTGCTCAAACGCGGCGAAGTGCCCGCCGAACATCGCTGGCACCTGGAGGACATTTACCCGGACCAGGCAGCCTGGGACCGCGAATACGCGCAAGTGCGCGCGCAGATCGGCGAGATCGCTTCCTTCCAAGGCAAATTGAAGGACGCTGCCGCGATCTCCGCCTGCTTCGCCAAGGACGACGAGCTGTCGCTTCTCACGGAACGCCTCTACGTCTACGCGAACATGCGGAGCCATGAGGACATGGCCGACTCGAAGTATCAAGCGCTTTCCGAGAAAGCCAAAAAGCTGAGCGTCGAGGCCGGCGAAGCGACCTCCTATATTACGCCGGAAATTTTGAGCCTTTCCGAGGAGACGCTCGAGGGCATCGTCGCGGATCCTTCGCTCAAGCCTACATACCGGCGCACGCTCGAGGAGATGCTGCGGCGCAAGCCTCATACGCTATCCAAGAGCGAGGAGTCGCTGCTCGCCCAGGTCGGCAACCTGTCCCAGGCGCCGACCACGATTTTCGGCATGCTGAACAATGCGGACATGAAGTTTCCGAAGGTGAAAAACGAAAAAGGCGAGGAAGTCGAACTGACGCACGGCCGGTACATCCAGTTCCTCGAAAGCCGCGATCGCGGCGTGCGCGAGGCGGCCTTCAAGGCGGTGTACGACACGTACGGCAAATGGCGCAACACGCTCGCCGCGACGCTGAACGCGAACGTGACCAAAAACCTGTTTTACGCGCATGCCCGCCATTATCCGTCCGCCCTCGAGATGTCTCTCTTCGGCGACAACATCCCGGTGAGCGTCTACGACAACCTCATCTCGACGATTCACGAGCATCTGCCCCTCATGCACCGCTACATGGCGCTGCGCAAAAAGCTGCTCAAGGTCGACGAGCTTCATATGTACGATCTGTTCGCGCCGCTAGTCGACGAGTTCGATATGGATATCGGCTACGCGGACGCCAAGAAAACCGTGTACGACAGCCTGAAGCCGCTCGGCGACGACTATCGCAAGGTGCTGCAGGAAGGCTTCGACAAAGGCTGGATCGACGTCTACGAAAACGAGGGCAAACGCAGCGGCGCGTACAGCTGGGGCGCCTACGGCACGCATCCGTACGTGCTGCTCAACCACAAGGACAATCTGAACAGCATGTTCACGCTCGCGCACGAGATGGGACACGCGCTGCATTCGTACTACTCCGACGAGAGCAACGAATATCGCGACGCGCAGTATACGATCTTCCTCGCGGAAGTCGCCTCTACGCTGAACGAAGCGCTGCTTATGGATTACCTGCTGGACAAATCGAAGGACCCGAAGGAAAAAATGTACCTGCTCACGTACTATGCGGATCAGTTCCGCACGACGGTGTTCCGCCAGACGATGTTCGCCGAGTTCGAGAAGATCGTTCACGCCAAGGCCGAGAGCGGCGAGTCCCTGACGCCCGAAGAGCTGTCGGCGATCTACTACGACCTGAACGTCAAGTACTACGGCACCGATATGGTCGTGGACAAGGACATCGAGATGGAATGGGCGCGCATCCCCCACTTCTATACGAGCTTCTACGTATACAAGTATGCGACGGGCTTCTCGGCGGCGACCAGCTTCGCCAAGCAGATTCTGAGCGAGGGCCAGCCCGCGGTCGACCGTTATCTCGGCTTCCTGAAGAGCGGCGGCAACGACTACTCGATCAACATCCTCAAAAAAGCCGGCGTGGACATGTCGACGCCGGCCCCGATCGAGCAGGCGCTCAGCGTGTTCGAAGGATTGATCGAGCAAATGGAGCAATTAACTGAGAAATAAGACCTAAACTGCATGAGCCTTTGGAACGCCCGCCGATCGCGGGTGTTCTTTTTTATACTATCGAACCAAAACTCGGCAGGAATCGAGCCCTATCGACACGAATAGATACACGGAATGTTGACGGGGAGAGGGATAGGATGCTGCGGAAGGACTTGTCGTCCGAACAATTGCTGACCATTATATTCGAATATATGGCCAAGATCTCCAGCGAATCCAAGCTGGACAAGGTGCTCGTGCTGATGGCCAATATGGGCCGCGAGATGATCGTGGCCGATCGCTGCACCGTCTGGCTCATCGACGAAGCAAGCGGCGAACTGTACACGACGGTCGCCCACGGCGTCAAGGAAATCCGGATCCCGATCGGATCGGGCCTCGTCGGTCACGCCATCGCGACCGGCGAGCCGGTCGTCATCGAGGACGCCCGCCACGATCCGCGTCACAACGCGGAAAACGACCGCAAGACGGGCTACCAGACCAAATCGATCATCACGATTCCGTTCAGGAACAACGACGGCGAGACGATCGGCGCCTATCAGGCGATCAATAAGATGACCGAAGCGGGCAAATTCACGGACTACGACATGAACCTGCTGTCGCTCGCCGCCTCCTACGCCGGCAAATCGCTGGAGTCGGTCATGCTGCACCAAGAGATCGCGGACACGCAGCGCGAGATCATCTCCACGATGGGCGAGATCGGCGAGATCCGGTCCAAGGAGACTGGCAACCACGTTCGGCGCGTCGCCGAGTATTCGTACGTGCTGGCGAAGGCGTACGGGCTGTCCGATCGCGAGGCCGAGACGCTGCGCGACGTGTCGCCGATGCACGATATCGGCAAGGTGGCTATTCCCGACGCCGTGCTGAACAAGCCGGGCAAGCTGACCGACGAGGAATACGATATCATCAAGTCGCACACCCGGATCGGCCACCAACTCCTCAAGGGCTCGCGCCGCGAGCTGCTCGCCGCTGCCGCGATCATCGCGGAGCAGCATCACGAGAAGTGGGACGGCAGCGGCTACCCCAACGGGCTCTCCGGCGAGGACATCCATATTTTCGGGCGGATCACCGCCGTTGCCGACGTGTTCGACGCGCTTAGCGCAGAGCGCGTTTATAAGGCCGCCTGGCCGCTCGACCGCATCGAGAAGCTATTCCGGGAGGAACGGGGAAGGCACTTCGATCCCGCCGTCGTGGACGTCTTTTTCGACAAGCTCGGCGAGCTGGTCGATATCCGCGACCGATTGAACGACGGAATGAACGAAGAAACCGGGTAGTCAGTTCGGCAACTGCCTCCTCACGCATCCCACCGCGGCTAAACGAACGGCGCCAGCGCCTCGAGCCAAGCCGCCGCCTTCTCCTCGAGTCCCTTGTGCTGCCGTGTCGGGATCGGACTCGTCGACGGCAGCTTCAGCACGACGCGCCGCCGCACCTCCGAATTCTGGCCATGGTGCCTGGCAAGCGTCTCGAACGATTTCCCTCCGTTGCACACGATGACCTCGATGTTCGGATACGCCTGCAGCAAGCCGGGAATATCCGTAGGCTCGGCCTCTTTTATATCGGCATCCAGACTCCCCTCCCGCTCGCAGACCGCGATCGTATCCCAAAGCGCGCAGCCGTGCGCCAACGCAAAACGAAGCCGATCCTCATAAGACTCGTCAGGCGCGCCTGCGCCGTGCAGTCTGTAGAGGATCGGCCAAAAGTGGTTCCGGGCATGCCCGTAATAACGGCTCGCGGCTAGCGATGCAGTCCCCGGCATGCTGCCCAGAAAAAGAATCCGCGAATGCGCGTCAACGACCGGCGGCAAGGCATAAACCTTGTTTGGCGTCGTCATGTCGGCTCACCTCCGTCCCACCATTTTGTCATAGCGGAGCGCCGGAAGGCAAATCGGACGAGCTTATAAAAGAATCGAATCCAGACGATTCAGGCTTCAGCCCTTGACGCTGCCCGCGGTCAGGCCTTCGATAATCTGCCGCTGCAGGAACGAATACAGGAGCAACACCGGCAGTACGCTGAACACGATGCCCGTGCAGACGAGCGCATAGTTGGTTTGAAAAGCGTCGCGGAAACCGACCATGCCCGTCGGCAGCGTGCGGAGCGCATCGCGGCTGATGAAGAAGTTGGCGAGCAGGTACTCGTTCCAGTTGCCCAGGAAGTTCACGATGAACACGGTGACGAGCGCCGGAATCGTAAGCGGCAGGATGATCTTCCAGAACATGCGGATCGCGCCCATGCCGTCGATCGTCGCGGCCTCCTCGAGCTCGTGCGGGATGTTGTGCATGAAGGCGACGAGCAGCAGTACGCTGAACGGCAGCGCGCCAGCCGTGTAGGGCAGGAACAGCGCCCAGTGCGTATCGAGGATGTGAAGATCCCGGACCAGGAAATATTGCGCGATAAACAGCACGTTGCCGGGAATCAGCATGCCGACGAGCACGAGCTGATAGATCCATTTGCTGATCCGCGTCAGCTTCATGCGCGCCATGGCGAACGCCGTGGCGGCGGCCATGAGGACGCCCACGATGGCCGCGCTCGCGGCCAGGTACAAGCTGTTGAAAAAGTAAACACTGATCCTCGCCTTCACCCAGGCTTCCTTGTAGTTCTCGAAAACCCAGGTTTTCGGCAAGCCGAACGGGTGCAGCGCGATCTCCGTATTGTTCGCCTTGAGCGAGGAAAACAACACGAACAGGAACGGCACGAGAATGATGACGACGTAGATGATCATGAAGAAATGCGGAATGGATTTTTTGACGGCGACCGGCATCAGTACTCAATCCTTTCCTGTCTTCTCGCGATGAGCAGCTGATACAGCGCGGTGAGGATGAGCGCGATGACGAAAATAATGATGGAGAGCGCGGAGCCGTAGCCGTAATCGCCGTACTTGATCGCCTTGTTGACCATGTACGAGGCCATGACCTCGGTGCTGCCCGCGGGGCCGCCGCCGGTCATGACGAGGACGATGTCGACGACGCGGAGCGCGCCCGCGATCGACAGCATGATGACGACGTTGATGATCGGCCGGATTAGCGGAACGGTCAGGTACCAGGCGCGCTGGACGCCGGTCGCCCCGTCGATCATCGCGGCTTCGTCGATGTCTTTGGGGATGCCGAGGATTGCAGCCAGAATCAGTACGATATAGAAGCCCATCCACTGCCAGGCGTTCGTCAGCAGGATCGAGAACATCGCCCACTTGGGCTCGGCCAGCCAGTAGATCGGATCGATGCCGAATAGGTTCAAAAAGTTGTTGAGCAGTCCCACGTCCGGATCGTAAATATAGCCCCAAAGGATCCCGATGATCGAGGTCGATAGAATGGACGGCATAAACACGGTCGTCTTGTAAAAACCCTGGAATCTCTTGACGTTGCTGATCAGCAGCGAAAAAACGATAATGAGCGGCACTTGGATGCAGCAGGAAAACAGCAGGATAATCAGGTTGTTCCAGATCGAGCTGCGGAACTCGGCGTCTTTGAAGGCATTGACGAAGTTGTCCAAGCCGATGAACTGCCTGGCGTTCAGTCCGTCCCAGTCGGTGAAGCCGAAAACGAACGACGTAATCGTCGGATATATAAAGAACAGGAAATACATCGCTACCGTAGGCGCTACGAACAGCATGTAGACATAGGGATTTTTTAGCGTAGTTTTCATTCCGGACCCTCCCCAGCCGTCTTCAGTGGTATAGAGAAAGCGCCGCCTACGCTGGGCGGGCGGCGCTACTCGTTCGCTTCGGCCGGCGGCTTACTTCGCGGCGGCGTTTTCCGCGTCTTGCACTTTTTGGATGGCGTCGCCGACTTGCTGCGGCGTCGCCTTGCCCGCGATGAGCTTCTGCAGCTGCGTCTCGGTCTCGGTGTACACCTTGGATTGCACGACGGAGTCGAAGTGCGGGAACGTCTTGCCGGCGGATTTCAGCACGTCGAGCACTTGTTTGAGGAGCGGATCCGTCACTTGCGCGATGGACGCGTCGGACAGCTGCATCGAAGGCAGGACGCCGTCCTCGAGCAGGCCGCGAAGCTGCATTTCATCGGAGTACATGTTCTTGATGAACGCCTTGACGGCGGCCAGCTCGTTGTCGTTCAGGTCTGCGGAGAAGCCGTAGCCTTCGCCGTAGTTGGCGTTAACGGCCGTCTGGTCGCCCTTGCCGTTCGGAACGGCCGGGAGCGCTACATAAGCCACCTTGCCTGCGATCGCCGCGCCGACCGCGTCGTTCTTGAACGCGGAGTTGCGCCAGGAGCCGTCGAACATCATGCCGGCTTTGCCCGCGACGAAGTCGTTCAGCATGTCGCCGTATTCCTTGCCGAGCTCGCCTTTGGTGAAGTAACCCTTCTTTTCCCAGTCGGCGTACAGCTGGTAAGCGGCCACGGCGTCCGGGGAGTTCCATTTGGCTTCGCCGGATTTGAAGCCCGGAATGGCGGCTTCGCCCGCGACGCGGCCGATCAGCGTGTTCACGAGCATGTTGGGCACCCACGCGCCTTTGGAGCCGACGGCGAACGGCGTGATTTTGTTTTGCGCCAGCGTATCGGCCGCTTTGACGAGATCGTCCCACGTGGTCGGCGGATTCAGGTTATATTTCGAGAAAAGCTCGGTGTTGTAGAAAATGCCTTCGGTGTTGCCGCCGATCGGCAGGCCGTACACCTTGCCGTCCACGGAGAAGGAATCGAGGACGTTGAGGAACTTATCTTTAATGCCAAGTTCGTCGAGGATGGGGGTCAGATCGAGCAGACGGCCGGCTTTGGCGTACTTCTGCGCGTCGCCCGCGCCGCCGAACAGGGAGAATACTTTGGGCGGATTGCCTGCGGCCATCTCGGCCGGGAGCTTCGTGAAGCGGTTGACGCTGTCTTCGACGCCGTCGAGCTCGAACTTCAGGCCCGGCACTTCGCTTTCCGTCTTTTTGACGACGTCGTCGAGGATCGCTTTGCGGAACTTTTGCGGCTCGCCGATCTGAATGTGACGGAGGGAAACCGTGAAATTCTCGACCTTCGCCGGTTCGGAAGCGCTGGCGGACGGAGACGCGGAAGCGGATGCCGAAGCCGATGCGCTGGGGCTGGCGGATTCGCTAGCCGAAGGAGACGCGGCGCCGTTGTTGTTGTCGTTGTTACCGCCGCAGCCTGCCAGCACGGCTGACATGGCGACCGATGCGGCCAATACGGAAGTCAGTTTCTTTTTCACTCGTTGACCCTCCCAAGGTTTGGTTTGCTTTGACTTCTTCATTGTAGAATGAATCGGCCGGTATGTAAGGACGTCAAACCCCTAACCGGGGGATACAATCCTATAGTAGCCCTATGATAGCCAAAAGGACGCGTCCGGACGCGCCGGCATGCGGCCTTCGTCCGAAATCGCGTCCTTCTTAACCAAAGCTCGCTTGCAGTCCGGCTAGAAGCGCAACGTGCCCGTGCCGACCGCGTCGTCGCCCCAAAGGAGCTCGACTTCGTCGCCGTCGGATAGACGGCCTACGCCCGCCGGCGTCCCCGTGAAGAGCAAATCGCCCGGGCCGATTCCATACAGGCCGCCGACATGCGCGGTCAGCGCGGCGAGGTCGAACACCATGTCGTTCGCGTCGCCCCTTTGAACTTCCTTGCCGTTAAGCCGCATGGCGAAAGTCCGCCCCTGCTTTTCCGCTTCCGCCTCGTAGGAGAGCCAGCGTCCCAGCGGCGCCGAATGTCGGAATCCCTTGGCCGCGAGCCAAGGATATCCCTTCGCCTTCAAATCGTCCTGCACGTCGCGCAGCGTCAGGTCGAGGCCGACCGTGAAATGCGAATACAGTTCGTGCAGCGCGATGCCGGGCTCATAATGCCTGCCGGCGAGCCAGACGAGCTCGGCTTCATAATGAACCGCGCCGCGATCGCCGGGCAGTTGAACGGTCGATCCGTCAAGCCGCACGGCGGCATGCGAAGGCTTCGCGAACATCATCGGCGAATCGGGCACCGCGTTGCCGAGCTCTGCGGCGTGCAGGCGATAGTTGCGTCCGACGCAGTAAATATTGCGGCAATCGACCGTACTGGAAATCGTCATGCTGCTGTCTCCTTATCTAACGGCCGCCAGCCAGCGGTCCGGGTAATTCGTGCATAGCTGAAAAGATTGCGCATAAGTCGCCAGCTTGTTCAAGTCCCGCTGCTCGTTCACCGTCCAAGCCATGACCTCGACGCCGGCGGCTTCGGTCTGCGCGAGCAGCGCGACGTTTACGTATTTGTGGTTAAGCGATAGCACCTTGGCGCCCAGCGAATCGAGGACGGCGGCGATGTTGGACGGCCGCTTGTCCATGATGAGCCCGGTTCGCGTGCGCGGCGCATGGCGTCTCGCGGAGAGCAGAAGCGCATGATCGAAGGACGTCAAAATCGAATCCTCCTCGCGTCCCTGCGACTGCAGCAGTTCGCCCACCTTGCGCGCGAGCAGGTCCTTGTCCGGCTCCCCGTCCTTCAATTCAATGTTAAGCCTGCATCTGCCTCGCGTCAGCTCGAGTACTTGCGACAGAGACGGGATACCTTCGCCCGCATACATGCGGTGGAACCAGCTGCCGGCATCCAGCGCGGCGAGTTCGGCCGCGGTCTTGTCTCTTACCCTCGCCTTGACGCCTGTCGTTCGCTTGAGCGACGCGTCGTGAATCACGACGGGAACCTCGTCCTTCGACAGATGCACGTCCAGCTCGATCCGCTGGACCGCAGGCTCGCTGAGCGCCAGCCTGAACGCGGCCATCGTGTTCTCCGGGGCGGCGCCGGACCAGCCGCGATGCGCGACGCACGGGTGCAAGACTGCCTTTTCCGTCACATTCATGCGATTCGTCCTTTCTTTCGTGCTCCCTTTACTTAGCCGAAACGCGTCCCTTCGAATCGACGGTCGCGCCGTACGATACCTTGTTCAACCTGGCCAGCAGCGCTTGGGCTTGTTCAGGCTCCATCGGGCCGGGCTGCGAAGCCTTGGCGTACATCGGATCGAACTTCAGCCGGCACTTGCCGTCCGCCGTGCAAGTCGCGGTCAGCACGCCGGTATCCTGCGTCTTGGAGTACTCTTGCTTCGTGGTAAAAACGAAATTGCCCAAGCTGTAGGCGATCCACTTGCCTTTGTAAGCCTCAAAGCCCTGCAGCACATGGGGATGGCTGCCGACGATCAGGTCGGCGCCCGCGTCGATCAGCGTATGGCCCACGTTGAACTGCGCGTCCTTGGGGGTATCCGCGCGCTCGTTGCCCCAATGGACCATCACGACGACGATCTCCGCGAGCTCGCGCGCTTTCTTGACAGCCGCCACGGCACGGGTCGTATCGTAGGTCTCGGCGACGCCCGGATGATCGGGGCCCGCCTTCCACGAGCCATCCGGCACGACGTTGGAGACGCCGATATAGGCGACCGTGATGCCGTTATGTTCGATATAGACGGGTTCGAACGCTTCTTTGTCGTCCGCGCCCGAACCCATATGCTTGAGCTTGATGTCGTCGAGCGCGTCCATCGTGTCGCTCAGACCCTCCCAGCCCTGGTCGAGCGTATGGTTGTTGGCGAGGCTGACGACGTCCAGCCCGGCGTTTTTGAGTCCGGCCAAGTACTCCGGCTTGCCCTTGAACACGAATTGTTTGTTCTCGGCGGGCGTGCCGCGCGTCGTAATCGGCGCCTCCAGGTTGCCGGCCGCGATGTCGGCCGACTCTAACAACGGCTTCGCCAGCTTGAACGGATAGTCAACGCCGTATTGCTCGATCAGCTTGCCGACGGTCGACGCCGGCAAAATATCGCCGACGAAAGCAAGCGAGACGGATGCGCCCGATGGCGGCGAATCGCTCGGATCGTCAGCCGTTCCTGCGTCGGGCGTGGCTGTTGGCTCTTGGGCCGAAGGCGAAGGATCTGCAGGCAAGACTTCGTCTAACGGATCCCCAGCCCCGCCGTCATCGTCGTCCGGATCGGATGAAGGCGCGGCATCAGGCGTTTCGGCAGCTTGCGACGATTCGGCGGGCGAGGCCGTGGCGCCTTCCGGCCGCGAATCCGAGGTCGCCGAGGCGGATGATGATGCGGTAGCGACAGGCGGCGGCGACTGCGAGGCACCGCCGTCTCCGTTGCCCGCGACGAACGCTGCGTAAATGCCTACGGCCGCGATCAGCGCGACGGCAAGCACGGCGATGGAGACGATCGGCCAACGGCGTCTTCGCTTGGCTTTTTGCTTGGATTGAACGCGAGAATAAGGCATTCGGATAAGACCTCCGACGATTGCTTAATGCCCGTTATTATAACATAGAGTCGAACGCCGAGGCGAAGCCCCCTTCGGATGCCTGGTCGGTCGACGAAAAGAAGCCGCCTTCAGCGCTGACGCTGAACGGCGGCTATCCAAGACGATGCTATCGGTCAAATACAAGAATAATCGCCGATCGTCACCGGCAACCGGCCGACCGCAGGGAGTCTGCCGGACAATACGCCCGCTAAGGCGGACATCATCGCCGGCTTGTTCTCGTACGCGCAAATATAGACGGGAACCGCCGGAGCCTCTAGCAGATCGTACGGCGTGCGCAAGGACGCTAGGACGAACGTTCGGCCCGCCGTTTCGGCCGATTCGTGAAGCGCCCGAATGAGCGCCGACTGGCCCGGGGAGAAGCCCGCATCGTAGGAAGCGAAAACGATCCCTTCTGCGGACTCGGCTGCCGCCGCGACATCGGCCTTCTCTGCTTCCGTCGGCTCAAGACCGATCGCGAGCTCGGCGACGTTCAGCCCTTCCGCGTGAAGCGCCGCGCCGAGCGTCCAGCTCTGTTCGATCGCCTCGACGACCTCCGTGCTCGCGCGGGCTTCCGTCCAGACGACCAGCGTCCGGCCGTCGGCGCGAAGCGGCAGCCGCTCCCCGCCTTTCACGACCGTCACCGCTTGTTCGCTTACTCTGCGCGCCACCGCATATGCCTCCGCGACGTCCGGCGCAGGAGCCGCCGTCTTCGCGAACAGCCCGCGCTTCTCCTTCAGCGACCAGACGCGCCGGACGGCTTCGTCGATGCGGGACGCGGGGATTTCGCCCGCCAGCACGGCCTCGTACACCGCTTCGAGCGCCGCGATCTGCCGATCGAGCCGATGGCTTACGAGGATCAGGTCCGCGCCCCCTTTGACGGCCTCGACCGCCCCTCTTGCGACGCCGATCGTCTCCGAAATGGCGTTCATCTCCAGGCAGTCGGTAACGACGACGCCATCATAGCCGAGCCGCTCGCGCAGCAGGCCGGTCAGGATGCGCCTCGACAGCGTCGACGGTACCCCGTCGGGCTCATACGCCGGAAATACGACGTGCGCCGTCATGATCGCGTCGACGCCTGCTGCGATGGCAGCCCGGAAAGGCACGAGCTCCACCGCATCCAAGCGGTCGCTCCCGTGCGGCACGACCGGCAGCGCGTGATGCGAGTCGGCAGCCGTGTCCCCATGTCCGGGAAAATGCTTGGCGACGGCCGCGACGCCGGCCTCCCGATAGCCGCGAACGGTCGCCGTGCCGAGCTCGGCTACCTTTTGCGGCATCTCTCCGTAGGAGCGGACGCCGATGACGGGATTGCGCGGATTGTTGTTCACGTCCAGGCACGGCGCGAAGTTCATGTTGACGCCGAGCGCCCGCAGCTCCGCGCCGGACCGCATCGCGGCCTCGCGGGCCAACTCGGCGTCGCCGGCTGCGCCGATGGCCATCGCGCCGGGCATGACCGTCACGCCCTCTTCCAGGCGCACGACCATGCCGCCCTCCTGGTCGATCGACACCAGGAGCGGAACCGCAGCCCTCTCCTGGAGTGCCTTCGTCAGGCTAGCGACCTGAATGGCATCCTTCAAGTTACGCCTGAAATAAATGACGCCTCCGAGCCCGTAATCCTCGATCAACCGGCGAATGCCGTCGGCAGGCTGATGTCCGTCGAATCCGCACATGAACAGCTGGCCGACTTTGCTCTTGAGGTCCAGGTCGTCCGGACCGCGATTAAGATTCGTCATCACTTTTCTCCTTCGCTTTGCCGCGCGATTATCGTCCGGAATCGTTCTTGTCCTGCGCCAACGTCTTGCCTTGGGTTTGCTCCCTGTACTCCGAAGGCAGAAGCCCTGTATATTTGCTGAACACCCGGGTGAAATATCTTCGTTCGGCATAACCGACCATCAAGCCGATCGCCGTGATGCTCTTGTCGCTGATGGCGAGCATCGACTTCGCCATTTCCATCCGCTGCTTGGTGACGTACTCGACGAACGTCTCGCCGAAGTGCTGTTTGAACAAAAGGCTGAAATAGCTGCCGCTGATTCCCAAATAGTCGGCCATCGCATCGATGCTGAGATCGGAGGAGAGGTTGCGTTCGATAAAATCGCGCGCCGAAAGCATCAGGACGTCGCTCGTCTTCTTTTTCATCACGTTTTCGATCGAACGATCCACCAGCCGGTTGATGACGGCCAACGTCTCGCGGATGCCAGGGTTGCGGTCGAGCTGTTTCCAAAAAGCCGTTTCGTCCTCTCCCTGAATCACGTCCATCGCGCGCATTTCCCGAAGCAGGTGGAGACAGAGATAGTGCAGGATCGGTTGAACGCGCTCGTACGAAGCGTCCGGCAGTTGACGGAAGCTCTCGTTCAGCTCTCGCAGCGCGCCCTCCGTCTTCCGGCGGTCGCATCGCTTGAGACCCGTGACCATTTCCTCGATCCGGTCCCACAGGCGCTGGGAGTGCTCCGAATGCTCCTTCGTCCGCTCGGGCACGACGATCGCATCTTCTTTCCCTGCATTCAGGCTTAGCGAGCGCTGTAAATTTTTATATACGCGCGCCAGCTTCTCCAGCGATACCGGCGCCGGATGGAGCGCTACGCGAATCTGGATCTTGAGATATCGTTCGACGGCTTCCCGCAGTTGACGGCTCCAATCCTCGCACTGTCCCCTGTCGAACGTTTCGGCGGGCATGCGCTCGACCAGCACGCACCATTCCCCGCTCCTAACTTGCAAAACGGTGTACGGGATCTGCAGCGACGACAAATACTCCTGAAGCACGTTGTGCACGGCGAAGTTCCAGAGCTTGCGCTCCTTGTCGTCCCAATTGCGTTCCTTCTGCGAATAATCCGCCACGTCCACGAGCAGCATCGCGAACGACAAATCCCCGCCCGACAGTTCATGCTGCTTCAGGAAAGGCTTTGCCGAGCCGCCCCCTACTTCCATCAGCACGTCATAAAGCACCTTTTCGTAGGCCAGGTGAAACACCTGGTGCCACTCCCGCTGAATGCTTTGCTGCTCCGCCTTGCGTTCCCGGATGCCGTCCGCCAGCCTGCTGATCGTCTGACCCAGCTCGTCGTAGTCGAGCGGCTTCAAAATATAATCCTTGACCTCGTACCGAATGACGGAACGAACATAACTGAAGTCTTGGTAGCCCGTCATCATGATCACTTCGGCGTCGGACCCCATCTCGCGCAGCTCTTCCAGAAACTGAATGCCGTCCATAACCGGCATGCGGATGTCGCACAAGATCAACTCGGGCGAATGCTCGCGCGCGAGCGCAAGCGCCGCCTCGCCGTTTTTGGCCGTGCCCGCGACGTCGACGCAAAGCTCCTCCCAAGGAATGACGGCTTGAAGGTTTTTTAAAATGTTAATCTCGTCATCCACCAACAGCGCCTTTAATCTCACTTTCGCCGCCTCCCGTCTCGCTTGGTATGACGCACTTGATGATCGTTCCTTGCCCTGGCGCGCTGCACAGCATCAATCCATAGTTGGCGCCGTAATGAATGCGAAGCCGATCGGCGACATTTCCGACGCCCATCCCGCGCCTTTCGCCCGTCTCAGGCGATTCCCCGTACAACTGCTCGAGCGTCGTCACGCCGCTGGAGGCGAACAAGGCGAGCCGCTCGTCGGAGATGCCGATACCGTTGTCCTCCACGTAAAATACGATTTTTTCGTCTTCAAACGCCGCCGATACGCGAATCCTGCCCAAGTAATCGATGCCTTCGAAACCGTGCTGAATGCTGTTTTCGACGAGCGGCTGGAGCGTCAGCTTCAAAATCGAATGCGACATCAACGCCGGCGGGACTTCGATCGTATATTCGAACAGCTCTTCAAAACGGAACTTTTGAATCTCCAAGTAGCTGCGCAGATGCTCCAGCTCCTGCTCGATCGTGATTTCTTCCTTTTGCGTAATGCTGATACGGAAAATATTGCCTAGCCGCTGCACCATTTTGCTTACTTTTCGCCCTTCGTTCTGTACCGCCAAAATGTTGATCGATTCCAGCGCGTTAAACAGGAAGTGCGGCTTAATCTGCGCTTGGAGCAGCATCATCTCGGCCTTCCGCTTGCGCCGCTGCTCCATCGTCACGTCGCTCAGCAGCTCCGACACCCGCTCGACGAGACTGTTGAAGCCTTTGGCGAGGATAACCGTCTCGTCATTGCCCGTCACGGGCACCCGCGTCGTCAGATCGCCCCGCTCCACCTTCCGCATCGCGCCGACGACGCTCACGATGAAGCTGATGGTCCGGCGGACGAACATCAAGTTGAACACGAGCGCGCAGGCCAGGCAGCCGATCGTGATCATCACGACGTATCGGAGAATCGAAGCGAGATCCCCCGACAAATACCCCCAGTCCGTCACGGTGACCAGCGTCCAGTCCCCCGTGCCAAGGCGCTTGATGTCGCCTAGATTGTGGACGGAAACGAGGCTTTTCTCGCCGTCGAACTTCATTTTTTGGGTCTGGAAATTACGCGAGAGGTCCAGCTTGCCGTCCGGGTCGGTTTCCGCGAACGACTGGCCTTCCGTCTTCCCCGCGCTGTCGTACACGACGACGCCGCCTCTTCCGACGATAAGATAGCGCCTGTCGCCGTCCCCTTCCGTATTATAAAAATTAAACGTCCGCGCCAATTCGGTCATTCCGAAGCGCATGACGAGCACGCCTTTCGGCTGAAGCGTATCGATGTCGAGCAGCACCCGGATCTGCGTGAACAGGTTGTTCGCGCCCGTCAATCTCTCATCCTCGTTCGGACCGATCCATACCGGCGCGCCGTTTTTTTTCAGCACTTCAGGGTAGATCGGATTGCTCTCCAGCACGTCCCTCGGGATCGGCTCGTCGACGACGAACCGGAGATTCACGACTTTGCCGTCGATATGATACAGCGTTACCGACTTAATCCCGGGGTACGTGAGCAGCACCCGGCCGGTCAGCTTTTGTTTCTCGAGCAGCTCTTCGTAATCCCCGCTCTCGGTTTCCTTGGACTTTTCCTGTTTGCCCCCGGTACTCTGCACGCCCGCGCCGAGCGCCTGCTCCACGCTCTCCACGCTATCCTCCGTCGTCACCCAGAAGTCCGAGAAATAGTTCGCTTCCTTGATCATATTGTTCAGATTGCGGCCGATCGCGTTCATCGACAGCTCCATCTGATCCGAATACTTCTGCTCCGTAATATGCTGGAAGGTCAAATAAGAGATCGTGCCGAGCACGACGAGCGGCATGATGATAAAGAAAAAAAAGGCGGTAAACACGCGCTTGCCCAGACTCATCGGCCCCAGCCTTCCTCTATCCCCGCCATTTGGGGATGATTGTTCTTCTAACTGCCTGGTGTCATTATAGCAGGATGTAAGCGGGCCGTAGTCACATTATAGGGCGAGGCGGGGGCGTGCATAAGCAGGCATTCATATGGTCGAGGGATAAAATCGTCTACAAGCTGACGCGGGCGCTATACACCTCTTTTTTTGATTTCATGCCATTATCCCCGTCGCTCAGAAAAAGCGAGTTGCCGATTATTCGGATCGTATTTTTTAGCAGAAATTTGGAATCTTCCGATTTAAATAGGAACATACGTTTGGTATAATTTAATCTAACGAATTGAGTTTTATAAAAGGAGCGCCTGTGCCATGCTTGAAGCCCCGGTGACAAACGACGAGTTTCTTGCCGCATTCGGCACGGAGCAAGCTTGTATCTCGTCCTTGTTCGAGGCTCGCTGGCCAGGCGGGTTTCGCTGTCCGGCATGCGGCAGTGCCCGATATTATGAAGTATCGACGCGACGCTTACCTTTGTACGAATGCGCTTCATGCCGGCTCCAGACATCCCTGATCGTAGGAACGGTTATGGAAGGCAGCCGCACGTCCTTGACCCGATGGTTTCATGCAATCTATTTGTTATCCCGCACGGACGGCATCAGCGCTCTGCGGCTCAGCGAATTGATCCAGGTCACCTACAAAACCGCCTGGTTGATGGCTCATAAGATCAGGAGCGCCATGTCCGAAGCCGATGCCTCCGTCCTGTTAACCGGCGATGTCCGCATCGACCGCTGTTATTACGGCGACCCGACTTTCGACGACGCACGTCAGCCGTTGCTGATCGGCGCTTCGTTAAACGACGAAGCCCTGCCTGCCTTCATCAAGATCAAACAACCTGATCCAATCCACGTTTACGAAAATAAACGATTTATCAAGCCCGAAGGCGTCCAAGCTTTTCACGAAGCGCATACCGATTGTGCGTCTCTGCCCGAGATCTCCCGTTATCGCAAAAATCACCCTGCCCTAAGCTTGGTTGTTCGACAATTGAACGCTTGGCTCAACCTAACCTTCAACGGCATCGGCGCCAAGCATTTGCAAGGTTACTTGAACGAATTTACATATCGCCTCAATTGCGCCTATCGTGGCAGCTCGGCCTTTCACGCGACGGTCGATTGGTGCGCGAGCTCTCCTGTCGTTACCTATCCGCAACTCACCGCGTTTAAACCAAAGCTACAAGTGCCTTGGCTCTATTTCGGAAGCAAAGCCCGTTGGAGAGGTTCGCATTTGTCTCGTTGGGGGGCCTGATCGGGTGCTGATTATTGCCCCTTGATGATTCTTCATTCTTGCTTTTTCTTGTCCCTAACTGATTCATTTTCTATGGTGACTCTTTTTTCATGCTGATCTTGTTTTTATTCTGATTCTCGTTTGGCTGTTTCTTGCTCCTTGCTTTTGCTGCCACTTGCTGATTTTGTCCTAAGCTGACTCTGATGATTCCTGGCTGTTTCTTGTCCCTTACTGGCTTATTGTCTCTGGTTTATTAGGAGTTTTCTAAAGAGCATACATCCCCTTATTACCTGAGTCATTGGGATAATGGCATGCGGGCGAGAAAAAGAGAGATCGTTTAATGGAGTGGATTTTTTTGGAAGTTAAATCAAAAGCCGCCGCTTCGCCGATAATCGGCAAAACGGCGGTGGATTGTTTCGCTATAAGCTCAGCATTTGGGTCGCGGCGGTTCGTCCCATTTCAACGCAATCGGGCAGGCCTACCGCATCGAACGGAGCTCCGGTCGCGTATACGCCGGGCAGCGACGACGCGAGTCGAGCTCGAAGCGCGGCGATAGCGTCTGTATGTCCGACCGGGTATTGAGGCATCGAGCGGCGAAGCCTGGTGATCTCTACGAATTCGGGCACAGCGGTCAATCCCATCAGCTCTTTCAAATCATGTCGAACGGCTTCGGCGAGACGGTCGTCGGGAATTTCGACGCCGGATTCGTCGCCTGCGCGGCCGACGTAGCAGCGGATCAGTCGCTTCCCTTCAGGTGCCGTATGCCGCCATTTGGCTGACGTCCACGTGCTGGCAGTGATCGTCCGCCCCTCCGAATGGGGAACCAAAAATCCGGAACCGTTCAGCTTATGCCCAAATCGCTTGGCGTCAAAGCCAAGCACAACGTTGGCTACGGATACGTAATTGACCCGCTCCAAAGCCGAGACATCGATATGAGGACTCAGAAGCTCTGACGCCGCGAATGCCGGCAAAGCGAGCAGCACGCGATCGGCTTCATAGGAGGAGCCATCGTCCAAATGTAAGTTGTACGCCCCGGAATTGAGACTTTCATTTGGAGAAATATCCTTCGAAGCGCGTTCGAGCGAGCGGACTCCGATGCCGAGCCGAATGGCGCAGCGATACGCTTGGAGTCGCGCTTGGAGAGCTTCGATCAAGGCGCTCAGTCCGTCGCGGAAGGTCAGGAATGCAGTCGGCGGGATCGGATAGCCGCCGACCGCCTCCGATCTTGCGGCCGCAGCCTTGGCGCCGGCTGCCGGGGCTTTGCGCTTCGCGTCGATCATCCCACGAATGACGCTGCCGTACTTGCGCTCCATTTCCGCAAACTGTGGAAACGTTGCCAGTAGGCCAAGCTTGTACAAATCGCCGGCATGTATGCCTGCGAGAAGCGGTTCGGCGATCGCCTCGACCATCTCTATCCCGAGCCTGCGTTCGAGAAAATCGCCTACGGACTCGTCTTCTTCCGACAATTTGGGCGGAAGGCGCAGCTCGTCGAGCGCCCGCAGCTTGCCGTGCGGCGATATCAACGAATTTTGCGCGAATGCGCCGAGGTCGTTCGGTATGCCTAGATTAAGGCCTTTGGGCATCGGAAGAAGCTTGCCGCCATGGGCCAGGTACGTTTTAACGGCAGCCGGATTCGTACCGACAAGCTCGTCTAACAGACCGAGGTCTTTGGCCAAATGGAGCATCGGAAGCTTGCGTCCCAGAAACGAATCCGGGCCGCGCTCGATAACGAAGCCGTCGCGCCGCAGCGTATTGACTTTACCGCCAAGCCTGTCCGAGGGATCGAAGATAGCGACGCTCGCGCGGACTCCCGCTTCGTCGGCCAGGCGGCATGCGTAAAAGGCGGCGCTTAATCCGGTCAGACCGCCGCCGATGATCGCGATTCGCAGCGAACGTTCGCCGCTCATACTCCGGATGCTCCGGCGGCATCGGCTTTCTCGTCGAATCGGTATGCGGCGCCGATTACCGAATCCGCGAGCGCCTGCATGTATTTGGTATCGTCATTGAGCATCTGAATACGATCCAAGGCAAGTCCGAGCTCCGATGCATGGCGCTTCGCCTCGATATCGATATCGTACAGAACCTCCAGATGATCGGACACGAATCCGACCGGCGTCACGAGCACGAACTTGACGTTCTCTTTGGCGAGCCCGTTCAGCGTCTCCAGAATGTCCGGTCCGAGCCATGGCTGGCCGGTCTGGCCGGCGCTCTGCCATGTGAACTGCCACCGCGAGATGCCGGCGGCCTCCGCGACCGCCTTCGACGTCTCGAGCAGCTGATCCTGGTACGGATCGTTCATCTCGAGGATGCGGGCGGGCAAGCTGTGCGCGCTGAACAATACCAGACCGTCGTCGGCGGTTACGCCTGCTTTGTCCAGTCCGGCAGTGACCCGTTCGGCCAACGCTTCGATCAACGCCGGATGAAGATGATATTTCTCTACGCCGGCGAAAGCGATGTTATGTTGCTCCGCCGCTTCCCGCGCTCTCTTCAAATATCCGCCGACGCTCATCGACGAGTATTGTGGCGTCAACACGATGCCGACGGCTCGCTCGATGCCGTCGCGCGACATCGCCTCGATGCCGTCCTCGATGAACGGCGCCGCATGCTTCAAGCCTTGATAGCATACGTAACGTCCATGCCCCGCCAGCTCGTCCAATCGGCGCTGAAGCGCCTCCACCTGCCGGTTCGTATTTTCCCGCAGCGGAAAAACGCCGCCGACGATCGCGCGGTATCTGGACGTCAAGTCAGCGAGCTGCTCTTCAGTCGGCGGATGTCCCCGTCTGATATGCGTATAATAAGCTTCGACGCCCTCCAAACTCTCCGGCGTGCCGTACGACATAACGAGGACGCCGATCGGCGCTTGGTCGGAACCGCTCATAGGGATACCTCCGATGCCAGCTTTTGGCCAGTATAATCGTGGACGTAGTCGGTAAGCTCCTTCAATTTCTCGAGCGAAGCTTCAGGGAACAAGCCATGTCCGAGATTGAAGATGAAGCCCGGCTCGCGCATGCCTTCGTCCAATATGGCGCGCGCCTTGGCGTGGATGACCTCTTGCGGCGCGGTCAACACGTACGGGTCGAGATTGCCTTGAACGGCGAACCCACCGCCGGTGCGCGCTCGGCCTTCGGAGATGGAGACGCGCCAATCGAGCCCGATCACGTCGGCCCGCAGGCTTTTCATATAAGGTAGCAGCTCGCCGGAGCTCACGCCCGGGAAATAGATCTTCGGGATGGCGATATCCGCGGTCTGCGCGAAGATGCTCTCGACGTGCGGCAGCACGAATTCGGCAAAATCCCGGGGCGCAAGCGCGCCTACCCAGCTGTCGAACAGCTGCACCGCTTGGGCGCCTGAGTCGACGTGCGCGCGCAAGTACGCGGCGGCCATATCGGCGAGCTTGCCCATCAGCTTGTGCCAGACGGCCGGCTCGCCGTACATCAACGCCTTGGTTCGAATATAGGACTTGGAAGGCCTGCCCTCCACGATGTAGCTGGCCAGCGTAAACGGCGCGCCCGCAAACGTAATCAGCGGCACGTCGAGCTCCCGATTCAGGATGCGGATCGTCTCGAGGACATGTCCCAAGTCCCGTTCCGCGTCGATCGGCTTAAGTCGATCCACGTCGGCCTCCGAGCGGACCGGATTGTCGATGACCGGCCCGATATCCTTGACGATATCGAAGTCGATGCCGATCGAAGCGACCGGATTCATAATATCGGAGTAAAGAATCGCGGCGTCCACGCCGAGCTTGCGTACGGGCATCATCGTCACTTCCGCTGCGAGCTCCGGCTGCCGGCAAATTTCCAGCAAGCTGTATTTCTCTTTAATTTTGCGATAATCGGGGTCGTATCGTCCTGCCTGTCGCATGTACCAGACGGGCACCCGGTCTACGGGCTCGCGTCGGCACGCGCGCAAGAAGCGGTCATTCATATTGCAGTATCCCCTTTTAAGTAATTAGGATGGGTCCCGAACACGAAGCGATCATTCGGTTTTATTATGCCCTTTTTGACCGACTGCCACAACCTTCCGCCCTCGGGTCCTTATGACAATTAGTTGACAAACCGTTAAATATCCCGTGAAGAAGAAGCGAGGTGCGCGCTTGGAACGCTGGAAAATCAACTTGGCGGTGCTGTGGCTGGGAAACTTTCTGGTCATGGCCGGCATGACGATGATCACGCCGTTTCTGTCCCTCTATTTGCAGCAGGACCTCGGCGTGATCGGCGAGCATCAGATCGGCGTCTGGGCGGGGCTCATCTTCGCGGCGAACTTCGTCACTTCTTTTTTCTTTCAGCCGCTTTGGGGCAAGCTGTCCGACCGCTACGGACGCAAAGTGATGCTGCTTCGATCGGGATTCGGCATGTCGATCGTCATGGTGCAGATGGGCTTTGCGGCGACCCCTCTCCATTTGCTTCTGCTCCGCATGGCCAACGGCATCATCTCGGGCTACTCCCCTGCGGCCGTGTCGCTCGTCTCAGCCTCGACCCCTAAAGAAAAGATCGGCTTCGCCATGGGCACGCTGCAATCCGGCGGCACGGCCGGCACGATTCTCGGTCCGCTGATCGGCGGCTTGATGGCGGACACGTTCGGCTTCCGGCCGATCTTCTATATTACGGGCTCGCTCATGTTCGTCGCCTCCGCGCTTTCTTGGCTGCTTGTGCGGGAAAGCTTCGACCGGGCCGCAGCCCGCGTCGCGCCGCAAGCCAGCCTTGCATCGGGACTGCGGCAGCTTGCCGCCATTCGACAGCTACCGGCGCTGTTTTCCGTCACGTTCCTCATCCAGTTCGCGATGCTGAGCCCGATGGCGCTCATTCCGATCTACGTGCAGCATCTTCACGGCACGACTGAAAATCTCGCCTTCTGGGCCGGATTCGTCGGCTCGGTGACGGGCTTCTCGAATATGATCAGCGCGCCGCTTCTCGGCAAGCTGAGCGACCGAAAAGGCGCTACGCGCGTACTTGTCTTTTCGCTGCTCGGCGCCGGACTTCTTTTTATTCCACAGGCCTTCGTAGCGAACGTGGGCCAGCTCCTTGTGTGCCGATTTTTGCTGGGCTGCTTCGTCGGCGGGCTTATCCCCACGGTCAACGCGCTCATTCGCCGGCATACCCCCGACGACAAAGTGAGCATGGCGTTCGGCTTCAACAGCAGCGCCGTCGCGCTCGGCAACATGGCCGGTCCTGTCATCGGAGGCGCCTTGTCCGGCTACATCGGCATTGAAGGCCTCTTTCTCATTTCCGCGGCCGCTCTTCTCGGCACCTCGCTCTGGGCGCGAAGCTCGCTCGTAAAAAATGCGCCTGCTGCGATTAGCGGACCATAAACAGCGCGAGACCGTCATAAGAAGGCAAATGCGTGCCAAGCAGACGGGGATCGGTCGCCAGCCGGCGATTGAAATCCCGCACCGCCTGCACGGCCGGTCCTTGCTTCGCTTCGTTTAACGTGCGCCCTCTAAGAAGCGTATTGTCGGCTGCGATCAACGCTCCGGGCGCTGCAAGACCGATCGCGCGTTCAAGGTAGTTCGGATAGTTTTCCTTGTCGGCGTCGATGAAAAAGAAGTCGAAACGCCTTCCCGCTGCATTGAGCTTGTCCAGTGACGCCAACGCGTCACCAACGATCATTTCTGCACAGTCCCCGTAACCTGCCTTCGCTATATTCGCCGTCGCCAGCTCGGCATACTCCGGCTTCAGCTCCAGCGATGTGAGTTTGCCGCCGTCCGCCAATCCGCGAGCCAAGCAAATGCCGCTGTATCCGGCCAGCGCGCCGATCTCCAGCACCGCCCTGCAACGCGCCGCGGCGACCAGCATCGTCAGCAGCCTGCCGTAACCGGGCGCCACCGATATATCGGGCATCCCCCGCTCCCGAATCGATTCGCTAACGCGAACCAGGTCGGCGTCCTCCCCGAACAATCCGTCGAAGTACGCTTCGGGACTGATTGCCCGTCCATCCTCCCGACTTTCCGTCATACGCGGTTCCCCCCTTAAAAATTTGATTCCGCCCTTATCCTAAGCGAACAAAATTATATACGTTGTCCGGCTTTCCTGCAAAATACTGCAAGGTTCGCGTGAAAAAAAGAGGTGGAAGCGTTATACTGTTTTCTGTGTGTAAAGGCCGCCTCGGTCGCGGCAAACCGGAACGGAACTCTCGGATCAACCGGAAAGCGAGGAATTATCATTTTATGAATACACAGCTTCGAACGACAGCCTCGAAGGGCGTCAAGCTGGCGGCCGGCGGTCTTGCCTCTTGGCCGTATTGGGGCGCCATGCTGGTCGTTCTCTCGATCGTATACAAGCTGAATTGGCTCGATCACCAGCTGAACGTCGGGGGCATGAACCATTGGAAATGGAAGGTCAATTACGGCGCCATGGTCATCGCGACCTTCTGGGTGGTCTGGCTCGGGAGGCGGGCTCGCGCAGTATCGCTGGCTCTGCTCGATTTAACGATATCCGTCCTTTTATTCGCCGACCTCGTCTACTTCCGATATTTCAAAGATTTCATATCCATTCCCGTACTCCTTCAGGCGAACCAGGTCAGCTCGCTTGAGGACAGCATCTGGAGCCTGGTTCATCGCGGGGATCTGGTGTTGCTGTGCGACATTCCGGTAGCGCTCGCATATGCCGTATGGGCATGTTGGTACTGGCGCCCGGCGCGGATTGCCCGCCGCAACGGCGGCGTACGGATACGCAGCAGGTCCCGCTCTCGCCTGATGCTGAATACCGCACTGGCAGGTCTCCTGCTCGCGTTGGGAATTTCTATGATCGTAGGACCCGTCAACCAACAAAAAAACGGTTGGGCCAGCGGGCTATTCGTCGGCAATTGGTGGAACATTCCGATTTATAACGTGACTGGCTTGCTTGGATTCCATGGCTACGATACGTTCCGCTATGCCAAGGAGCACTGGTTCAGCGGCGGTGTCAGCGAATCGCAGGTGCAAGAAGCGAAGGACTGGTTCGACGATCGCAAGCTGCTGCAGGAGCAGGCCGAATCGGAGCCGATGTTCGGCGCGGCTAAGGGCAAGAACGTTCTCATGATCCAAGCCGAAGCGTTTCAATCGTTCCTCATCGGCCAGTCGGTGGGCGGACAGCAGATTACCCCGAACCTGAACGCGCTGGTCGGCAAAAGCTTGTATTTCTCCAACTTCTATCATCAGACCGGACAGGGCCGCACGTCGGACGCCGACTTCCTGACCAGCTGCTCGCTCCATCCGATGCCTACGGGTTCCGTATTCATTAGGTTCGCGGACCACGACTTTAACTGCCTGCCGGAGATCTTGAATGCCGAGGGCTACGATACGACGGTCCATCACGCCTACGACGGCAGCTTCTGGAACCGCAACAATATGTACCACAACATGGATTACGGCAAGTTTTACAGTATCAAGGACTTCGACGACGACGAGCCGCTCGGTTGGTCGATCGGCGACAAATCGTTCCTGCAGCAGACGGTCGACCAGATCAAGGAACGCGGCGCATCGCCTTTCTATGCCTTCGCGATCACGATTTCCGGCCATCATCCTTTTAATCTGCCCGATTACAAAACCGAATTCGAAGTCGGAGATTTCGACGGGACGACGTTCGGCGATTATATCAAAGCTGCGCACTACGTCGACGCCGCCATCGGAGAGCTCGTGGATCGGCTGAAGGATGAGGGACTGTGGGACAACACGGTGCTCATGATGTACGGAGACCACGACAACTCGCTTTACGACAAAAAGCCTTACGAACAGCTGCTTGGAAAATCGCTGTCCGACGAAGAGATGGACGCGATCATTCGCAAAGTGCCCTTCTTCATTCACTTCCCGGGCGACGAACATGCCGGCGTCAGCGAAAAGGCGGTCGGGCAGCTCGACACGGCCCCGACCATCATGCAGATGCTCGGCATCCCGATGGGAGACAACAAGATGATGGGCGTCAGCATGCTGTCCGCCGCAGAAAAGCCCGTCGTCTTCCGGACGGGGGGATTCACGGACGGCAAGGTGTACTATATGCCTTCGAACGGCGGCATGGCCGATGCGGGATCCTGCTACTCGCTCGCGGACGGCACGGCGACGGACCTATCCGCATGCACGGCAGGCAAGGCAGCGGCCGATCGTGAGCTTCGCGTATCGGACGTCGTCGTCGAGCACGATCTGCTGCCCGAACTTAAAAAAGAAGACTGACCGATCGATCGATAAAAGATAAACACGGTCAAAAAAAGAGCGCTCCGGCTGTTAAACGCCGGGCGCTCTTTGAATTATTTGCGGGCTTTGATAAACGGCTTGATCTTCTCGAGCGCCTCGTCTTCGGTCGGCGCGGCGATGTATCGGCCGTTGATGAAGATGAACGCCCGCTTGGCGCAAGGGCCGCAGTACGACTTGCAGCCGACGCGGATCTCGGCCGCCGGGTCCAGCTTCTGCAGCTTGCTCGTCAGCGTCTTGACCCGAGTATGGTTGCACTTGTCGCAAAAGCGAATGTCGTTGGGGCTTGGGCCCGCATTGGGGTCCGCGGGAGGAATAACGCGGACCTCCGGGGGCGCACCCCGATCAATGATCGCCATGGTTCCCTTTGCTCGGATTCGTAATCACGAAGCCTTCCTGCGGAAAATAGAGATAGTCGACCTTGACGCCGTCAAGCAGCTCGATGCCCTTGGTCAGCAGGACGTCGATACCTTTATCTGTAGAGACGATCTCGTCGTCCGCTGCCGGCTTGGACATGTCCAGGCCGTAGTGGGCGTGATCGCCGTGGCTGTGCGTAATCAGGACGCGAAGATACAATCCTTCGTTCTCCGGCTTGTCCAGCTCGAGCTTCAGGATCTTGGCCGCATTGCGCGTAATCTTGCATTGCATGATCGTATTCACTCCAATCGTCGGCATCTCTCCCTGCGGATGACAGGCCTCGCCGGGGAGATCATGTTCTATTGTATATTCACCCGGGGCTTAAGTCCAGCGCTTCCGTCAGCAGCCGCAAACAATCGTCGTACACGTCCTCGAAAGCCGAGAGCGGCAGCGGATTGCGCCCGCAGCCCGCTTCGACGGTAAAGCCTGGCCGGCGATACTTCGCGATGAACCAATCCTTGTAACCCGCGTCGCTGCCCGTCAGCGCTATCGGCCGATAACCTGAAGCGAGTCCGAGGCGGTGCGCCCAGATCTTCGACTCCGGCGGCTCGAGTCCGCCGTAGTTCCAATAGATCTCCTCCCCTTGCGTGTGGAGCGCGATGACCGCGTCGAAGCTCTGCGCCTCCGTGAACGCGGCAAGCGCCGCCGCCTCCGGCTCGGAGAGCGGCGCGTCGCCGCTATAATCGCGCGGTGCAGGGCCGGGCACCCCGCGTCGGCGGCGCTCTTCCTCCCAGCCCGCCGGAAATTGGTCGTTCAGATCGACCCCTCTGGCATTGGCCTTCCAATTGCGGAAAGAAGCGGAGCCGCGGTTCCACCGGCCGATCCGCGCGGCGAGCGGATGATCCGGCCGCAGCCCCTCCTGCACGAGCTCGACGCCGTCGGGATTGACCATCGGCACGACCCACAGCGTCGTCCGCCGATACAGCTCGGCCGCGTCGAAGCCGCCGATCTGCGTCTTGCGGCGGCAAGCCCGGCCGTAATCCTCCAGGAAGCGCATCGCGATGAGCGACGTGATCCACTCGTTGGCGTGGAGGGACGCGTTCAAATGCCAGCGGAACGGACCGTCCCCGATGCCGGCCGCAAGGATCGGCTTGCCCATGACGCTGCTCCCGATCGTAGCCGTCTTTATGAACGGAAACGCGCTAACCAGTCGCTTCAGGTCGGCTGCCACCCGGTCCGGCCCGTAGATGGACGAAGGCATGACGATGCGACCCGCAGGCGTAGGCAGCGCGATTCGCGTCCCTGGCGCCGGGTCGGCTCCTGCGGGCAGCTGCGGATTCAGCTCTCTCAGCCGGCGATCCGCGCAGCCGAGCCATTCGGCGATCCCCGTCAGCGAATCTCCCGGCTGTACGATATACATGCGCCTATGCGCAGGTCCCGCGGGCACGTACAACAGCTCGCCCGCACGGAGCGGCTCGTCGGCAGGCCGCTGCGGGTTTGCATCGACAAGTTCGCGGATTCCCACACGAGCCGCGCGGGCGATCGACTTGTACGTATCCCCGCTTGCTGCCACGTATTCTTCCATGCGCATTTTACGATCCCTCCCTGCGTCCGCTGCGCGCAGCGCTAGGCTCGCCTTCCCCTTGCGTCGATGCGGTATATTTTTGTATGCCGCGGCAGGCGGGGATATGACGCCGGAAAACAAAAACGAAGCCCTCCGGCCGTCTGAGAGACGACTGGAAGGCTTCGGTAATTGGCATGCTTATGCGCCGATATGCGGCACCTGCCAGACGACAGGCGTCAGCCGGATCTGTTCGCCGAGCCAAGTCTGGGCGATCTCCCGGAACTTAACCGGATCCCCGCTGCAAAAAAACTGGTGCAGCGGCGCTCCGTCCGCCTCCGCAAGCTGACCGGACCGCTCCAA
Source organism: Cohnella sp. OV330 (assembly GCF_900112065.1). GTDB lineage: Bacteria > Bacillota > Bacilli > Paenibacillales > Paenibacillaceae > Cohnella. The sequence continues at coordinate 45,787 of NZ_FOKE01000006.1, read as the reverse complement.
GATCGAGCGGATCTCTCTGGCGGTCTCGTCGGCCGAGCTGATGAGCGCGACGCCCGGTTCCATCGCTTCGGAGATCGCGTCGGCGAGGAACGGATAATGGGTACAACCCAGGATCAGGCTGTCCAGGTGCTTGCCCCGCAGCGGCGCGAGCGACGACTCCACGATCGACTGCGTTCGCTCGGACCGGAAATTGCCGTCCTCCACGAGCGGCACGAAGCCCGGACAGGCGCGGCTGACGACTTGGACGCTGCCGCCCGACAGCGTGTTCAGCGCCGCCTCGTAGGCGCCGCTGCGTATCGTGCCCTCCGTCCCGATGACGCCGATGACGCCCGTTCGCGTGCGTCCTAGCGCGGCGCGCGCGCCGGGACCGATGACGCCGACGACGGGCACGGAGACGCGGCCCGTGATATCCTCGAGCGCGACGGCCGTTGCCGTATTGCAGGCGATGACGATCATTTTCGGATTGAATTGGACCAGATAGTCGACAATCTCCCGGGTAAATTCGACCACTTGCTCGGCTGAGCGGGACCCGTAAGGCGTGCGCGCCGTATCGCCGAAATATAAAATCTTCTCTCGGGGTAGCTGACGCATCACTTCTTTGACGACTGTCAGTCCGCCCACGCCGGAGTCCAGGACTGCGATCGCTTGTTGCACGAGAACACCGCTTTCTGCTAAGGAGATGACGAATCTAGATAAATTATGAGATTTTCGCGCAAAAGGTACCTACATATTAGCGCATATTCAGATGCGGTTCAAGGCATGAAGCGGCGCCGCCCGGAAGCTCAGGACGGCGCTGGCTTGCAGCTTAGGCCGCGATCCTGGTATCAGATCGCCTCGGCGTCGTCGGATGCGGATGGGCTCTCCTCCGCGCTCTTCTTGGCGAACTTGGCGCGCAAGCCTCCGGCCCAATCCGCGGACTTTTTCGCCGCCGTCTGCGCGGCGTTGCCTGCCGCCTTGCCGAGATCGGCCGTTTTCGCGCCGACGAGCTGAGCCGTGTCCGCGATATCCTTGCGAAGCTCCTTGCCGGGCTTCGGCGCGAAGAGCAGCGCTGCGGCCGCGCCGAGCGCGGCGCCGGACAGCGCTCCAAAAAGGAATGATTTAACAACCTTGCGTTCTGCCATCGTGAATCCCTCCGATTTTCGAATTCCGTCGTGCCTTGCGTCGGATCCGCGCTTGCGGCGTCAGCCGGTCCTGCCTTCGCCTTCGGAAGGAGAGACTTCGCGGGGCGGTCCGTCGCATTGTTCGTCGGCCGAATCCGCGTCTCCCTGCGTCCAGCGGACGAACCGCCCGCGCCAGGCATCCATGAACGCCGCCGCAGTCTCGGCCGAACGGGCAGCGGCTTCGCCGAACGCCCTGCCGCCCTCGGCCAGCCTTGCCGCGGACCTCGCCGCGCCGCGGCACAGCTCCGCGGCCTCCGCAGCGCCCGACGCGAACCGGCTCATCTGCCGCAGCGATTCGGCGCCTTCCGCCTCCAGCGTCTTGGCCGCCTCCCTGCAGGCGTTCAGCGCACGCGCCGCCGACATCCCCGCGAGCAGCGCCGCGATCGCCACGGCCGCGAACATGACCGCCGCAGCGTATCCTGCGATCGTCCAGGCCATCGTCTCTCCTCCCTCCGAATCGAACCTTCGCTTGTGAAGCCGGGCATCCGCCCATGCGCTTAACACAGTATAAGAATATGCGGCCCGTCCTGACACATCGGACTAGCTTTATTTTTAACCTGACGTTCGACCGCCCAATGCATCTGCTATTAGCGCCGCCGTTAGCGCTCACTCCCCGTCTTGCAAGTCGCGCGAATACGCTGCCCGCAGCGCAGCAAAAAGCCGGCCGGAAGCTTACCGCCTCCGCCGGCTATGTTTACGCCAGTATTTAGCCTTTTAAGAAGTCGCGGCCCGTTCCTTCGCAGGACGCCGGATCGCATAAGCGCATTTCGCCCCGCCGTCCGCGATGCATTCGGTCCGCTTGACCTCTGCGCCCAGCAGCGCCTCGAACAGCTGCTGCTCGCAGCGGCAAGCCTCGCGGTACTTGCCCGCGACCTGGGCGATCGGACAGTTGTACTCGTACAACGTGAACCTTTCGCCCGCACCGTCCCGCTCCCAATGGGACATATAGCCGCCGGCCTGCTGGATCGCGGCCAGCTCCGCTACACGCTCCTCGAGCGTCGCGCCGGCCATCGCCGACTTGTGCCTGGCGATGAGCTTGTCGCGGCGCCCTTCGAACATGCGGCCGATAATCGCCTCGCCCGCGGGCTCGTCATCGAGCTCTCCGAGGAGATCCAGCGCGAGCTGCGGATAATTTTTGGGAAACAGATCGTCCGCGCGCGGCGTCAGGCGGTAGATGGAAACGGGCCTGCCCATCGCCTGCTTCACCGTCTCGGCTTCGACGAGTCCCTCGCGCTCCAGCGCCTGGACGTGGCGGCGGACGCCCATCTCCGTGATCGACAGCGCCTGCGAGAGCGAGGCGATGCTGCTGCCGCCGCCCGTACGGAGCGTCTGAAGCAGCTGCTGGCGTGTTGTCCTTCCTTCGTCATGCGGCAGCATAGGCCTCTCCTCCCACGTGCGAACGGCGCCAAACCAAAAAAGCCGCCCGCTTATGCTCCTATTGTATAGGAATAAGCGGGCAGCGTAAATTGCCAATCCTCGTCAGCGAGGCTGCTCCCAGGGATCTAGCTCGCTGCGCAAGTATTGTTTTACCGATTCGGAAAACGAATCCAGCAGCGCCTTGAGCTCGCCTGTAAGCGGATGAAGCTGCTGCCGTTGCCACAGATCGTAGTCCTGCACGAGCGGCCTGCGAAGCGATACGAGCGCGCGCAGACGCTCGGTCAGGCGCTCGCCGATAACCCCTTCGCCGCCGATGACGCCTACGATATCCTCGTAGCTGCCCGCGTCGCGCATCATGAAGCCGTCGATCAGGAAGCTGCCGACGTCCGTCACGATCTCGAGCGCCAGATGCAGGCAGCGCTCCTGCGCCAGCCCCTGCAGCAGATCGCCTTGCCACGAAGCCGCGAGTCCGGACGATGCGTCGCCCAAATCCGGCACGCAGCGCAGCCGGCTCGCGATCGCTTCTCTATTCACGTAGTACATGCCATCACCCTCAATCTTTCTTGCCGCGCTTGTTGCGGCCTTTGCGCCGCAACCAATAGACCATGATCAACGCGCTGATGATGATCACCAGCAGATAAGTCATCATTTCGTACAGGTCGCCGGCACCGGAGTCGGTCGTCGTATTCAATGCTTCCGCCCCTTAGCTCTCGTAATCGACGACGGCTTGCGTTTCGCGAGCGACCGTCATATGCTCGATGACTTTTTTGTGTTCGGGATGCACCTGGTACGCCTGCATGTCCTCCAGGGAGGCGAACGTCGTCACGAGCGAGATGTCGTAGGAACGCTCGGAATGAACGACGTCCGTGCCGACTTCGATCGACAGCAGCTGCTCGATTTTCCCTTCCATGTTGCGGAGCACGGCCGCCGTCTTGGCGACGCTCTCGGGGCTGCGGTCCTTCAATTTGAACAATACGATATGGGTCAGCATTTTTTGTCCCCTTTCTGGATTGTGCGCATGTATCCGTCCGGCTATCCCGCATGTCCGTCCGGCGCGACGCGCATACTATACGCATTCTCGCTGGACGCCGCGGAAGGAGGCAGGTCATGCGGCTCACTTATACGATCGTGTTCACGGTGATCGGACTTGCGCTATGCTTGTTCAACGCGACGGGATACGATCCCCACAACGCCTTTTTGTTCATGTTCAGTGTGCCGATCTGGTTCGTGGAGCTGTTCGGCGACATTCACAAGGTCAGCGTGATGGGTATGTACGCGCTCACCGTGCTCAGCTACGCCGTCATCGGAGCGGTTTGCGACTACTTGATCGCAAGGCTCTACAGGCGAAGAAGCGCGTGACGGACGAAACGACCTTATGAAAAAAAGGAGCCGGCAACGGCTCCTTTCTCCTTTGCGCAAGGAAACGCTATTCCACGATGATGGTCGACTTCATCGTCGAGTGGCCTTGTCCGCACATGATGGTGCAGTGCAGCTCGATCGTCTTGCCCTTGTCGCTCTCGGGGAACGTATAGTCCGCTTCCGGCTTGTCGGCGCTCAGCTCGAGGCCGGCAGCTTCGATACCCGCGCCGTGCACGCCCAGCTTGTTCGAAAATTTGATCTTGTAGTTCGTTCCGGCCTTCACGTGATACTCCGCTTGGTCGAACTTGTACCCTGCCGATGTCGCGGTGATCTTCAGCAGCTCCTGGCCTTCGGCCAAACCTGCTTCCTCGCTCTCGGGCTTCGCCGGCAGATCGTTAGCCAAGAGGTACACAGCAAAAAGACAGGCCACGACAAGCAAAGCCGGCATGATCCATTTAAACATCGTTGCTCCCCCTGCTTCCTCGAAATGTCTACCTCTTATATTACCTAAAAGGGGCGCTTCAACTCAACTATTGACGACGTGAAAGCGTCAACTTTTTTTCACATTTGACAATTTGATGAACGATCTATTAATAATTTTTGCCATTTTTACGATTTTAAATCATCGTCCTTGCTTTTGCTTTTCAGGATCTGAACGGCCTGCTTCAACCGCTCCGGAAGCGGCAGGCCGAGCCGCCCGCAGTTTTCGATGATCGAGATCAACTCATTGGCCAAATAAAAATAAGTCGCGCCCCCCATAACTGCGTTCATGCCCGATAATTGGTCGATGCGGTGGCAAACGAGAAGCACAAGCAGCATCAAACCCTTTTTCGCCAGCCCCCTGAAGCCCGTCCGACTGTTCAAGCCGGGGCCGGAACGGACTGCCGCGTACACGCCCGTCACATAATCGACGCCCATCGCGACGACCAGAAGCGTCAGCGCTTCGCTCCACATGCCGAATGCGAAAGTCAGCACCGAACCGGCCACGGCAACCGCGCAGTTCAACGTCCAAGACATCCCTTTCCCTCCCCCCGAGCCGTACGTTCGTCCGGGATCCGCCGGCAGGCTCCTTACAACGTATGCGCGCGGGACAAGACCCGAGGCGGCACAGTCCCTCTTGAACATATCTTGATCCGCGCTTGAGCGTGAGGTTGCCGGGACAAGGGTAAGGACATTTGAACGGACCGCTGCCACCGGGTTTTGAGCGGCAGCGCCGATTCGCAAGCGGAGATCAATCAGAGCAGGAGGGATTGCGATGTCGCATTACGTGGAAAGCGAGCAAGGCGTCCGTATTTACGTCGAGGATATCGGAGCGGGCACGCCCGTCATCTTCCTTCACGGCTGGCCGTTCAATCACAAAATGTTCGAATATCAGTTCATGGAGCTGCCTAGGCTCGGCTACCGGTGCATCGGCATCGATCTGCGCGGCTTCGGCAAGTCCGACGCGACCTGGGACGGCTACAATTATTGCAGCCTGGCGGACGACGTCAAAGCGGTCGTCGACCGGCTCGGCATCACCGGCGCGACGCTCGTCGGCTTCTCGCTAGGGGGCGCGGTCGCCGCGCGGTACATGGCCCGCCATTCGGGACACGGCATCTCCAAGCTGCTGCTGGTCGGGGCAGCCGCGCCTTCGTTCGTGCAGCGCGAAGACTTCGTCCTCGGCACGCCGCCCGACAAGGTCGACGACATGATCCTGCAGGCGTACGCGGACCGGCCGACGCTCGCCGCCCAATTCGGCAAAATGCTGACGGCTTCGAAGCCGAGCGCCGGCATGTCGGCCTGGCTGCAGTCGCTTGCCTTCGAAGCCTCCGCCGTCGGCACTTACAAGGCGCTCGAGTCGCTGCGCACGGAGGACCTGCGGGAAGACCTTCCTCTCATCCGTGTCCCTACGGCGATTTTCCACGGGGTTCAGGACGAGATCTGTCCCTTCGAGCTTGGGGAAGAGATGCGACGTCTCATTCCGGGATCGACGCTCCATCGCTTCGAGGACAGCGGGCACGCGCTGCTATTGGAAGAGCCCCAGCTGTTCAGCGAGCGGCTGACGGCGTTTCTCGCGGATACGCTCATCGTGCCCGAGCCGATCGAGGTAACGCCGGAGCAGACGCCGATTCTATAACGGCGGATTTCGCCGCATAAAGAAGGCTTGGCCCGGATCAACCGGACCAAGCCTTCTTTTGACGCCTTTAACGTCTCGTTAAAACCCTTGCGTCTTCAGCCAAGCCGCGGCAGCGGACGTCCACCCGGAGGCGAACGGATGATCCTCCGCCAGTCCGATGCCGTGCGCTCCGCTGCTGTAGACGTGAAGGTCGAACAGTACGCCCTTCTCCCGCAGCGCCGCGGCGAACAGAAGGCTGTTCTCGACCGGCACCGCGGCATCGTCGGACGTATGCCACAAGAAGGCCGGCGGCGTCTCGGACGTCACGCGAAGCTCCGCTGACATCGCGTCCACGAGCGCCGCGTCTGGCGACTCGCCGAGCAGATTCTGGCGGCTGCCCGCGTGCGTGTGCGGATCCCTGAACGTGATCACGGGATAACAAAGCACGATCAGGTCCGGCCGGTCGGATACGCGATCGGTCTCGTCCGCCGCCTCCGGATTCGGACCCTCCCACTGGGTGCCGGCCGACGCGACCAGATGGCCGCCCGCCGAAAAGCCCAGCAGGCCGATGCGGCTCGCATCGACGCCGAATTCCGCCGCGCGGGCGCGCACCGTGCGGACCGCGCGAAGCGCGTCCGAAACCGGCGCAGGGTGCTTATATGGCGCGACGCGATATCGCAGCACAAAGGCGGAGATGCCGAGGCCGTTCAGCCACTTCGCGACCGGTTCGCCTTCGTGGGCGGCCCGTACGCCGTAGCCGCCGCCCGGCGCCACGATGACGACCGGACGGTCGGTCCCCTCGAGCAAATAAGGAAATAGAGCGGGCCGGTCCTCCGGCGTGTCGCCTTTGGCATATGGAGCTCCATCCGGCCAGAGCAGTCGTTCTTCTGGGGTAAGCGCTGACATTTTCGCACCTCGATCGGAATCAGAATCGTCTTTCGTCACCCTATATCCTAGCACACCGTTCTCCATTTGCCGATAGATTCGCCGCGATTCGCAAACATCCGTTGCCAAGCCCGCGCGGTCGTGCTACTATTGTTAAAATTTATCGAGCGAGAGCTATGGGAGGACGATAGACAGTGGCCAAATATTATACGGAACCTTCGCGCACGTTCAGCGAATATTTGCTGATCCCGAACTTGACGAGGCGCGAATGCACGACCGAACGCGTATCGCTCCGAACGCCGATCGTCAAGTACGGCAAGGACGAGCAGCCCCGCCTGTCGCTCAACATCCCCTTCTCCTCCGCCGTCATGCAGTCCGTCTCCGACAATGCGATGGCGGTCGCCCTCGCCCGCAGCGGCGGCATCTCGTTCATCTTCGGTTCCCAGCCCGTCGCCGAGCAAGCCAGCATGGTCGGCAAAGTCAAATCGTTCAAGGCCGGCTTCGTCGCGAGCCGCTCCAACCTCACGCCGGATCATACGCTCGCCGACGTCAAGGCGCTCAAGGCATCGACTGGACATTCTACCGTCGCGATCACGGACGACGGCACGCCGCGCGGCAAGCTGCTCGGCATCGTCACGAGTCGCGATTACCGCGACAGCCGCGACCCGTCCGACAAACCGATTCGAACGTTCATGACGCCCTACGCATCGCTCGTCTGCGGTCGGTCGGGCATCACGCTGCCCGAAGCGAACGACCTCATTTGGGAGCATAAACTCAACGTCCTGCCCGTCGTAGACGAGGATCAGCGGCTCGAGCACCTCGTTTTCCGCAAAGATTACGACGCCCACAAGGAATATCCCCTCCAACTGCTGGACGCCAAAAAAAGCTACGTCGTAGGCGCCGGCATCAACACCCGCGACTATGAAGAGCGCGTGCCCGCCCTCGTGGCGGCCGGCGCGGACATCCTCGTCATCGACGCCTCCGACGGCTACAGCGAATGGCAGCGCGATACGATCGAATATATCAAGTCCAACTTCGACATTCCGGTCGGCGCCGGCAATATCGTCGACCGCGAAGGCTTCAGGTATCTCGTAGAGGCCGGCGCCGACTTCGTCAAGGTCGGGATCGGCGGCGGCTCCATCTGCATCACCCGCGAGCAAAAAGGCATCGGCCGAGGCCAGGCTTCCGCGCTGATCGAGGTCGCCGAGGAGCGCGATCGTTATTATCGGGAGACCGGCATTTACGTCCCCCTCTGTTCCGACGGCGGCATCGTGCACGATTACCACATCACGCTCGCGCTGGCCATGGGCGCCGACTTCGTCATGATGGGCCGCTACTTCGCCCGGTTCGACGAGAGTCCGACGCGCAAGCTGAAGGTCGGCAACAACTTCGTGAAGGAATTCTGGGGCGAAGGCTCGAACCGCGCGCGCAACTGGCAGCGGTACGACAGCGGCGGCAAGGAAAACCTGCTGTTCGAGGAAGGCGTCGATTCGTACGTGCCTTACGCCGGCGGCCTGCAGGAGAACCTCGACAAGACGCTCGGAAAAATCAAGTCCACCATGTGCAATTGCGGATCGATCAGCATTCCCGAGCTGCAGCGCGAGGCCCGCATCACGCTCGTGTCCGCGACCAGCCTCGTCGAAGGCGGCGCGCACGACGTCATGATTAAAGAAACCGGCCTGTCCGGGGATTAATACGCGCGAGATCGGCCCGCACTCCTGCGACGGAGCGCGGGCCGTTGCATTTCGCTCATTGCCGGAGTTATGCCGTTTTTTCTGCTGCATGCCATTATCCCTTTCGCTCAGGACGCGATCCTCGGCCGTTCCGCGCACCATTTCCGTGCCTCTTCGCGCGCCATGCCATTATCCCCTTGCTCAGGGCCACGACCGTTTCAGCCATCTCATCCATTTTGCGGACCTCAAATTCGTTATTCTTCTCTATTGCGCCCAAAATGACGTCTGATCGGACATACGATCCGTTAAAATGTCCAAATTTCCGCTGCGTTGGCCATTAGACTCGATTTAACGGATTTATAGTCCGCCTCCTCCAATAAAAGCCGATTTTCGAACTAATAACGGAACTGTGGTCCGCGTCCTTTAGTTGCTGCAACAGCATAGATGGTACGCCGGACCGCCCTCATCCAGATTCATCCCATAGACAGCTATCGCAATAACAAACGAATTGAGGAGACTCGCTCCTGAGCGAGTGGGATAATGGCATGAACAGCCGATTCCGAGCATACTGCCTGCGACGATGAGCGAGCCAACGGTTGTCGGTTCGAAGCGCAAGAAAAAAAGCCCAAGGCCAAATTTGCGCCTTGAGCCGGTAAACACGATAACCTGCAATCAGCCGAATCTCCCGCTGATATAGTCCTCCGTCCGCTGGTCGGACGGATCGGAAAAGAGCTTCTCCGTCGCGCTGTACTCCACCACTTCCCCGTTCAAGAAGAAGACGGTCTGGTGGGAGACGCGCGCGGCCTGATGCATGTTGTGGGTGACCATGACGATCGTGTAGCGGTCCTTCAGCTCTTGCGCGAGCTCCTCGATCTTGATCGTGGAGATCGGATCGAGCGCCGACGTCGCTTCGTCCATGAGCAGCACGTCGGGACCGACCGCGAGCGCGCGGGCGATGCACAGCCGCTGCTGCTGACCGCCCGAGAGGCTGAGCGCGGAGCGCTTCAGGTGATCCTTGACCTCGTTCCAGAGCGCCGCGGAACGCAGGCTGCTCTCGACGATCTCGTCAAGCTCGCGGCGTTTGGTGATGCCGTGCAGACGCGGCCCGTAGGCGACGTTGTCGTAAATAGATTTGGGAAACGGGTTCGGCTGCTGGAACACCATGCCGACCTTTTTTCGTAGCGTCTCCACATGAACGTCGCCGCCGTAAATATCGGTCCCGCCGATCTCGATGCTGCCCTCCACCCGCGCGCCCGGAATCATGTCGTTCATCCGGTTCAGCGTACGGAGCAGCGTCGATTTGCCGCAGCCCGAAGGCCCGATAAAGGCGGTAATCGCCCGCTGCGGGATTTCCAGGGAGACTTGCTTCAGCGCCTGAAAGGCGCCGTAGAACAAATTCAGCTTGTTGATTTCAATGAGCGCCGTTGCTTGCACGATAAATTCCTCCTTGACTACGATAAGTCCGATGCGATAATTCCAGCCGCGTGTCGGCTAGCCCTTCATTTTGCGCGCCTTCATCCAGAGCGGCAAGCGGAATACGAGATTGATGGCCAATACGATCATGATCAGCACGGCCGTCGCCTTCTGCGCGATGTCGCCGGCGTCCGGGACGATCGCTTCGGATTGGACATACCACAGGTGCACGGCGAGCGTCTCGCCGGGCGACAACAGGTTGAAGTCCCATAGCTCGCCCGAAGTGGTGACCCCGGCGGTCAAGATGATGACGGCGCTCTCGCCGAATGCGCGTCCGGCGGTCAGGCAGATCCCGGTGATAATGCCGTTCAGGGCGACCGGGATGAGTACGGTACGGATCGTCTGAAGATGCGTGGAGCCGAGCGCGAACGAGGCGTTCTTCAGCTCCGTGGGCACCGACCGCAGCGACTCTTCGGTCACGCGCGTCAGCATCGGCAGGTTCAGGAACGCAAGGCTGACCGCGCCGCCGAGTATCGTCAGATCGAGATGAAAAATGTCTACGAACAGCGAGATGCCGAACAGGCCGAAAATGATCGACGGGACCGAGGACAAGCCTTCGACGCAAATGCGGATAAAGCCGATAAAGCGGTTGTCCGGCGCGAACTCCGCCAGGTAGATGCCTGCGGCCATGCCGAGCGGGATCGAGATCGCGAGCGACAGGAACAGAATATAAAACGAGTTGAACAGCGCGGGACCGATCCCGCCGCCTTCTTCGATCTCGCTGGGCAGTCCGGTCAGGAAGTCCCAGGTCAAGTTCGGCAGTCCCTTGCGCAGCAGCATGAACAGCAGGCCGAGAATAAACAGGATGACGATAATGCCCAGCGCCCAGACGAACACGTTGAATATCCGGTCGTTTCTGGCGGCGGAGCTTGACGATCTCGCGAACGCGTTCGCACGGCGGACGGCCGCAGTTCCGGGATTGGAGCCGGGTACCGGCGCGATCGGCGCGCCGTTTTTGGAAGAGTCGCTCACGAAGCCTTCGCTCCCTTCTTCTGCAGCAGCCGAACCGCGACGATCAGCAGCAGCGAGATCGCGAGCAGGAGGAAGCCCATCAGGTACAGCGCATAGTTCCAGGTCGAGTCGAATTCAACGCTCGTGATCTGCATGACGATGTTGCTTGTCAGCACGGCGGTCGGCGTGAAGAGGCTGTCGGCAAGCTGCGGCGTGTTGCCGATGACCATGACGACGGCCATCGTTTCGCCGATCGCGCGCGCCATGCCGAGGATGACCGCGTAGACGATGCCGCTGCGCGCCGCGGGCAGCACGACGCGGAAGATCGTCTGGAAGCGCGTCGAGCCCAGCGCATACGAGGCATCCCTGTATTTTTTCGGAACGGCGGAGATCGCGTCGTCGCTTATGCGGGCGATGGTCGGCAGCACCATGATCGCCAGCACGATTGCGGCGGCGAGCAGTCCGTCTGCCAGATCGCGTCCCGTCATCGCGCGGAGCATCGGGATCAGAATCGTCAGTCCCAGGTAGCCGTAGACGACGGACGGGATGCCGACGAGCAGGTCCATTACGGGGCGCAGCGCGCCGCGCAGCCACACCGGCGTGATCTCCGCCAGGAACACGGCGATCAGTACGGCGACCGGGACGGCAAGCACAAGCGTAAGTGCGGTCAAGGCGAACGTGCCGAATATGAAGAGCAGCGCGCCGAAATGTCCGTTTTCGGGGTCCCAATTGGTAGAAAAGAAAAATTCTTTGAACGAAACCGTTTCGAACGTCATGACGCCCGTCTTGAACATCAAGATCAAAATGCCGAACAGAACAAGGCAAACGAATACGGCCGCGGATACGCAGAGGACCTTAAACGTCGAATTGAAAAATCTCAGCCGGGATCTGCGGTCAAGCGGATCGCCGCCGGCTTGGCGCAAGCTGTTGCCCAGCTCCGCCGGCGCGATGACGCGGCTTTGCGCGTTCATCTCAAGCATAGGACGAATCTCCTCTCCCAGGTAAAAACGTAAAGAAAAAGCCGGCCTTAAGCGCTTTGACGCTGCAGCCGGCTTGATGGCGTGATACGATCGGTTTCGCTTTTATTACTTGACGGCCGCCAGCGGGATGAACTTCAGCTTTTTCAGCGAGCCGTTTTGGAACTTGGCGCTCTGAATATACTCGATGAATGCTTTGGTCGCGCCCGTCGGCTGGCCCTTCGTCATGAAGTAGCCGATGCCCCATACCTTGTACGTGCCGTTCAACACGTTTTTCTCGGTCGGCGCGGCGCCGTTGATCGACAGAGCCTTCATCTTGTCGGTCACGTACGGCAGGTCGATGTAGCCGATTGCGTTAGGGGTCGTTTCGATCGCGGTTTTCATGTCGCCGCTCGAGCCCGTTTCCTTGTAGTTGTCGCCCTTCGTCATGAAGTCCTTGCCTTCGAGCGCCTTCAGTTGGAAGTTAACGCGAGTACCGGAACCGAACTTGCGGTTGACGACGACGATGTTAGCGTCCGAGCCGCCGACGTCCTTCCAGTTCGTGACCTTGCCGGAGAAAATGTCTTGCAGTTGCTTGGTCGTCAGGTTGCTGACGCTCACGTTCTTGTTGACGACGGCCGTGAATACCGTGACGGCGACCGGGTTGGCCACTTGGCCGTCGAACTTTTTGAAGCCGGGAACGTCCATGGATGCATCCCAGTCTACCGCGCCGATGTCGGCGATGCCTTTGCGGACCGATTGCGGACCGGCGATGGAGCTGACCGCGGACGCCGAGATCTTGACCTTCGGGTTCAGCTTCTGGAATTCGCTTTTCGCTTGCAGCGTCAGCGGCAGCAGCGCCGACGAGCCGTTGATGACGATCTTGCCTTTAAGCGAGCTTGCCGCGGACGCGACGGAAGCGCCGCCGGCCGTCAGGGAGACCGCAAGCGCGATCAGCGCGGCGGGTTTGAACCATTTTTTCATGGGAATAAGTGCTCCTCTCGTATTAGGAAAAAAGATTAGCGGGTGACCGGCTTCCAAGCGCCGTTCGCGTTCACGTACAGGCCGTCTTCAAGGGCTATGATGATTTGCGACCCGTTCACGGCAAGTCCGGATGCAGAAGCGGATACGTTGTACATCAGCTTCTTGGAAGCCGTGGCTGGATCGACTTCATAGATCGCGGACTCGGCATCGCTTACTGCGGTCAGGACGTACAGCTTGCCGCCGGACAGGACGAGCTCTTCTACGTCGCCTTCGGCCAGCAGCGTAGCCGTCTTCTTGTCCTTGTCGACCGATACGACCGTGGCGTTTGCGTTTTCGTCCGCCACGCTCACATAGTAAACCGTGCTGCCGTCCGGAGAAACCACGAACAGCTTGTCGTCCTTCGCCGAAGTCAGCGCGACTGCCGCCGGCTTTTCAACCGAAGCGTCGTACAAGTTCACTTGTACTTGCTCGCCGCTCGCGTCGATGGCGACCGTGTCCTTGTCCAGATCCGTGCCGTCGGCGGTCGCCTTCGGCGGCGTCGTGACCAGGTACGCGAACTTCTTGCCGTCTGGCGAGACCGACAGCGCGGACTTATAATCGACCTTGTCCTCTACAACCTTCGAGATCGTGCCCGTCGCGATGTCTACCTTCGCGATGACCGAACCTTTATCGCCTTGCAGGAAGTAGATCGCGGAGCCGTCGGCAGACCATACGAGCTCGGTCTTGATCGACGTGTCGCTTGTGATTTGCTTCGTTTGCTTGCTCGCCAGGTCGATCACGTACACCGCGCCTTCAGCGTCCGTGTAAGCTGCCTTGGCGCCGCCCGGAGCGACGATCAGGTCCGAACCGCCTTCGGAAGAGAGAAGCTCTGCCGATTTGCCGGTCGCCACGTCCACCAGATAGTCCGTGCGCTTCGCGTCCGTCTCTACGGAGACGATCGCTTGGCTTGCGTTCACGAAGCGCGCGTTGTCGCCGCCTGCGAGCAGCTTGATCGTGTTGATCGCGAGTTTGCCGTCCTTCAGCGCCATCGTGCCGCCAAGGGCTTGTACAAGCGGCTTGACCGCTACGAACGCCGTTCCGTCCAATACCTTAGCCGCTTGATTCAAATTGATGATGTTGCCGTCGACCGATGCTTGCTTGACCCCCGTCTTAAAAGCAAAGGAATGCGAATCCAGCGTAAGCGTCGTATAGCCGTTTACCGCCGACAGCTTAGCGCCGATCGCGGCGCTCAGATCGCGTACCGAGACCAGCGTCTCGCCGTTCGACAACGCCGTGCGGACTTGCACGTCATTGTAGTTGACGACGAATACGGATTGCTTGACCGTCAGCGCTACGGCTTTTGCCGTTACCGCTTTGGCGGTGGCCGCCGAGCTGAGTTGTGCTGCGCCTGCCGTTCCTGCCGCTGCCGTTCCCAGAGCCGCTGCCAGAATCGTTGCCGCGATTGCTTTTTTCATCACCATGTGCGCCCAGTCACCCTTCTTTTGATTGATCTATTACTCATTATAGGCAGGTTTTGTAAACCGGGATGGCGGCCTATATTTTGGATATGTAAATTTTTCCGCGCGTTATCAATTCGGACGAACTTGGGACTTCGGTTGCGAAATCACATACAAAAAGTCCCGTCGATATCTCCCTTGCGGGAGCATCTCCGGGACTTGACCGGCCGAATCGGCCTGTTTTCGGTATGCCGCGTTTCAATAACGCATTTCGATTATACGTAGTCGAGCGTCTTCACTTGATTCAAGCAGGCGACCTGGACCTTCGCGCCTTCCGGCAGCGCGCCTTTGAGCACGATTTCCCGCTTCTCGTCCGCGCGCAGGTCGAAGAAGTTGTCCGAGAGCGTCCCCGGCAGGTCGACGAGTCCGACGTCCTTGGCGAACGCATCGGTCGTCAGCGTGAAGCGCGTATCGCCGTTCGCCAGCGTCTCCTGTGCGACCTGGACGTCCGCCGGCTTCAGCGCGAGCTGATGCGGCTTGCCCAGCAGGTACGTGTTCGCGGCCAAGCGCGTTTCGCCTTGATACAGGTTCACGCAGACGACCGTCCGCGCGGGGGCGAAGCCCGCCACGGAAAACGTGCCGATCAGCGTCGACCGGTGACCCGTGCCCTTCACTTCATTCACGACGGACTGTACGACGCTATCCGAGTCCAGATCGTAGAACTCGACGACGATGCGACCTTCGAAGTCGCCGTGATCGTGAATCAGGTACAGCTCGGCCTCGTCCTGGCCCGGCGCGATCTTGGCGTACGCATTGGGCGATTGGAAGCTGCGCTTCATATAAAAATAGGAAGGCTTGTGCACCTTGGCGTAGTCGACGAGCGCCCAGCTGATGGACGGCCACAGGTCGCTCCACTGCCAGATGAGCGCGCCGGACGTGTCCGGCATCCGGGACACCCAGTGCTCGACGCCGAATCGAAGCGCGTTGGCCTGCAAAAGCTGGTTGACGTACACGAAGTCGTCCTTCGACGCAGGCAGCTTGTAATCGCCGACCGTGTAATAGAACAAACGCTGGATGCCGTTCGGCGCCTTCTGCATGGCGTCCAGCTTCGGATCGCGCAGCGTGCAGCTCGGATCGACCATGTTCAGCAGAAGATTCGAAGGATAGGACTGCATGCCGAACTCGGACAGGAAACGGCCGTTCACCTCGCGGTACTCCTCGTACGGATGCGTCTGGCCCCATACGAACCAGGAGTGGAGGTCCCCGTAGTTGCCTTCCAGCTTCGTGTGATCGAACGTGAGCGAATACGGACTCGACGGCCAGTACGGCCGCAGCGTGTCGACCGCGCACGCATCGTGCAGCACCTCGAAGTACAGCTTTTCGCCGTAGCCATGCAAGCGGCGGGCGCGGCTGCGCTCGACGAACACCTGGTTCTCGTTATTGCCGCACCAGAGCACGATGCTCGGATGGCTGCCGAACTCGGAGATGACGTAGTCGGCTTCCTTGCGCACGAGCGCGCTGAACGCGTCGTCGTCCGGATAGTCGCCGCACGCGAACATGAAGTCCTGCCACACCATGACGCCGAGACGGTCGCAGGCGTCGAAGAAGTCGTGGTTCTCGTAAGTCCCGCCGCCCCAGACGCGGATCATGTTCATGTTGGCTGCCGCGATGCGCTCGATCTCGACCTCGTATTCTTCCTTGGTATCGAGATTCGGGAACAGCTTGAGCGGGATCCAGTTGATGCCTTTGCACAGGATAGGCACGCCGTTCACCTGGATGATGAACTTGCGCCCTTGCTTGTCGTAAGGCATGTCGATGCGAATCTCGCGCAGGCCGACGGCGCGGGACATCGTCGCGACCGCTTCCCCGCCCTCGTCCAGCACCGAGGCCTCCAATCGGTAAAGCGCCTGCTCGCCGTGACCGAGCGGGTACCAGCGCTTCGGCTGCGCGATCTCCAGCGCCGCTTCGTAAGCGACGGCGCCCGGGTCCAAGCTGACCCGCTCGGTCCGCTCGGAGACGACCGTCTCGCCGTCGAAGATCCGATAGCGGAGCGACGCTTCTACGGCCTCCGCGCCTGCGGTCGCTACTTTGAACGACGCGTTCACGATCGCCTTGCGGTCGGTCAGATGCGTGATCGCATAGCCAAGGCCGTTCGTTCGTACGACGTCGTAGGCTTCGATGGACACCGGCTTGTGAATGCCGACCGTCACGACCTTGGCTCCCCAATCCCAGCCGTAGCCGTATTGCGCTTTGCGGCCGAACAGCCGCGCGGGTATGCCGTTCCACAGGTTCAAAGGCTCGCCGAATGCGGCTTCCTTCTCCTTCAGCGTCTTCGTCGGCGAGGCGATGCGGATCGACAGCTTGTTTTCCGCTTGCGCGATGCCTTTGATATCGAAACGGTAAGCGATAAACATATTTTCAGTCGAGCCGAGCACTTGACCGTTAAGCGTCACTTCGGCGTAGGTGTCGACGCCCTCCAGCACCAGCTCGATCGCGTCGCGCGCCAGCTCGTCTTCGCCAAGCGCGAACGCGCGGGCGTAGGTCCAATCGTCGAATTCCACCCACTCGATTTTCGGCTCGAACAAGGTATCGAATTCATTGGCAAGCACGCCCTGCTCCATCAGATCCTTTTGCACGAATCCAGGCACTGCAGCCTGATAGCGATCGCCGGTGCGCCCGTTCGAGAGCTCCCAGCTTCCGTTCAACAACAACGTGGTCATGTCGATTGCTCCTAATCCCGATAGGTTCGATAATATTATTCTTGCCCTATTGTACCGTATTCGACTCGTAAAGTTTAGGCTAATTGTTATTGTAATTTGACTATTTAATTCGAAATAATAGTTTACAAATCAATAGACACGCGAAAATGCCCCCGGCTGCCGCGCGGGGGCAAATCGTCAATGAATGGGATCAAGCGTCGGCCGCCCTCTGCTTATGCCGGGCAGGTTAATACGTATCGACCCGAGCCGATCCTTAGTTCCACGAATCCTTCCCCGGCATGCAGGACCGCCGCGTCTTCCGAGGCGTCGGCCGGCTTGCCGTCAATCAGGATGCGAGCGACATCGGCGGCCGGCAGACGTACCGTGGCTGAGGTGCCGGCCGGCAGCGCCACGTCGAGCGCGATCTCGTCGTCCGCGCGACGCCACCCCGAATGAATCGTGCCGTACGGCGATTCGAGCGTCGCGGCCGCAAAGCTCAGGTCCGATCCACCGAACAGCGGCGCGATGCGGATGTCCCGGTACGCCGTCCCTCCGTCTCCAGCGTCCAGTCCGACAACGCGGCGGTACAGCCAGTCGCCGATCGCGCCGTACGCATAATGGTTGTAGGAGTTCATATGCTCGCTCCAAAACGTTCCGTCCGGCTTTACGCCGTCCCAATGCTCCCAGATCGTCGTCGCGCCCTGTTTCACGGGATACAGCCAGGATGGGTAACTCTCCTGCATAAGCAGCTTCAGCGCCGTGTCGTGATAGCCGTTGTCCGACAGCGCGAAGCAAAGATAAGGCGTGCCGACGAATCCGGTCGTTAGATGATGGTCGTTTTTCACGACCAGCTCGTTCAGCTCGCGGGCGACCCGCGTCTTGACCTCGCCTTCGACCAACCCGAAGACGAGCGCCAGGGCGTGCGCTGTCTGCGTAGGCGCCGCGAGCCTGCCGCCTGGCGTGACGAACTCGCGCCGAAACGCGTCGCTGACGCGATGGTACAGATCGCCGAAGTAGCGGACGTCGGCGGCTTTGCCCAGCGCGACTGCCGCGTCGCGGACCAGGCGCGCCGAATAGGCGTAATAGGCGGTGGCGATGAAGTCCTTCGGCGTGGCGCCGATGTAGCTGTTCTCCTTGGCGTCGAGCCCGAGCCAATCGCCGAAATGGAAGCCGGTATTCCACAAATATTCGTCTTCGCCCTGCGCGCGCATGTATTCGACCCAAGCCTTCATGCTGTCGAACTGCTCTTCGAGGAGACGCTTATCTCCGTAGCATTGATAGATCGTCCACGGACAGATGACCGCCGCGTCGCCCCATGCCGCCGAGGAGTGGCCCTGAAGCACGTTCGGAACGACGAACGGCACGCCCCCGTCCGGATGCTGGTCGGCCGCCAGATCGTGGAGCCACTTGGCAAAAAACGGTCCGACCTGATAGAGGAAGGCCGCCGTCCGCACGAAAACTTGCGCGTCGCCCGTCCAGCCGAGCCGTTCGTCGCGCTGCGGGCAATCCGTCGGCACGTCGAGGAAGTTGCCCCGCTGTCCCCAGCGAATGTTGAGGTTCAGCCGATTGATCAGCTCGTTCGAGCATTCGAATCGGCCCGTCTCGGGCATGTCGGAATGGACGACATCGGCTTCGAACGCCTCGAAGGGCAGCCCCGCCTCGTCTTGGCCGGGATAGCCCTCCACCTGCACGTAGCGGAAGCCGAAAAAGGTAAACGCGGCGGCATACGTTTCGCCCGCTTCGCCAGAAGCCGTATAGACGAGCTCTTGCCGCGCGCCCCTGAGATTGCCGTAATACACGTTGCCGTCGCGATCCAAAATCTCGGCATGCCTGAGCCTGATCGTCGTCCCTGCCGGTACGTTCGGCCGCAGCCGCACGCGACCGACTAAGTTCTGGCCGTAATCCAGCACCGTGTCGCCCGCCGGGGTCCGCAGCAGCGCGACGGGTAGGAGCCGCTCCGTCACGCGAACGGGCCAATTCTCCTGCGCCACGAGTCGACCTGTCCCCGGCTCGGCCGCCGTCGCCGCACGCCACGTTGAATCGTCGAATTCGGCCGTACGCCATTCGGCGGGTTCAAGCCGCGCATCGAACGTTTCCCCGTGATAAATTTCCGAAAATCGGATGCCGCCCGTCGAAGCCTTCCAGGAAGGATCGGTGACGACGACTTGTTCGCTCCCGTCCGCGAACAGGACGTGCAGCTGCAGCAAGGCCGCCCGGCGGTTGCCGTACCGATTGTTCTTTTTGGCCAATTCGCTCTTGTACCAGCCATTGCCCAAGGCGATGCCGAGCGCGTTGATGCCTTGGGAGAGCGAATGCGTCACGTCGTACGTCTGGTACTGCAGACGCTTCGCGTAGCTCGTCCAACCGGGCGCCATCAGATCCTCGCCGACCCGCTCGCCGTTCAGATACAGCTCGTACAAGCCTGCCGCCGTCGCGTAGATGCGCGCCGACGCGATCTCCCCATCGAGCTCGAACGTTTTGCGCAGCAGCGGCGACGCTTCATCGTCGGGGTCCAGCACGGCCGGGTCCGCCCCGATCCAGTTCGCCTGCCATTCGTCCGCCGACAGCAACGCCGCCTCCCACCAGGCGGTCTCGCTCCAAGCCGATTCCGTCCCGTCGCGGCCCCACGCCTTTACCCGGTAATAATACCTCGTCCGCGAGCGAAGCTCCGGACCGGCATACGGGACCAGGACCGACGCCTCGCTCTCTACGCGGCCGGAATCCCACAGCGGCTCGTCAAATTTCTCAGCGCCTGCCGAGACTTGGATCCGGTATCCGGTTTGGACTTCTCCGCGCTTTTCGCTTTCCAGCTTCCAGGACAGCCGCGGGTGCGGCGTGTCGATGCCAAGCGGGCTGCGCTTATATTCGCAAGTCGTTTCCTTGATCGTTAGCGGCATTTTCGAGCTCCTCTCGCTTTTCATGCAACCGCCTTCATCTTATAATGAAAAACAGCGGTTGAATCGCGGCGATCCCGACATTCGATCAGGGGAAATCCGACATTCGCTCGAAGGGGAGGCGGCACGCATGGTTAGACGGGACATTCGCATCTTGTACGGGGAAAAGTATTTTGAGGACGACCTGCCGATTTCCGTCAATCGCGCGGTCGAAAGCTACGACTTGCACGAGCATCGCCACGACTTTCTCGAGATCAGCTACGTGTCCGAGGGCAGCGGCGTTCACCATACCGACCAGCCGCCCGTCGCCGTACAACAAGGGGACATCGTTCTCATCCCCGTCGGCGTCTCTCATGTGTTCAGGCCCGTCTCGCCTTCCCGATCCCGTCCGCTGGTCGTCCGCAATTGCCTCGTTCATACGGAGCGGTTCGGCGAGTTGCTGCGCGGCATGCCGGGAGGCGCCCCTTTGACGGCGCTGCTCGAGCAACCGGACATTCGCTACTTCCGCGACGCGGACGGGGAATGCGAACGGCTCTTCGGACGGATGCATCTCGAACACCGGGCCCGGCGCTCCGCACGCGTAGCCGCCTTGCACGTACTCCTGCTCGATCTATTGATCCTGCTGCTTCGCCTTGGCGAAGAGCGCGCTCCGGCCGCCGCTGCCGCTCCAACCGGGCTCGAGGAGGCGCTTCGCCTCCTCCACGCGGCGTATGCGACGCCGCTCTCGACCTCCGCATTGGCAGCCGCAGCCGGCATCGGCGAACGGCAATTCCAGCGGCTGTTCGTCCGATATACCGGCATGACGCCCCTGGCCTATCAGCAGTCGCTGCGCATGCGCGAAGCCTGCCGGCTGCTGCGCGATACTGATTGGAAGCTCGCCGCCGTCGCCGAGGCCGTAGGCTATCAGGACATGTCCCACTTCGCGGCGCTGTTCAAGCGCGTCGTCGGCTGCGCGCCCGGGCAGTATCGCAAGCAAGCCGGGACAGCCCTTCCGCCCCTCGCAATCGGCGGAATCGGCCATCCCGGCTGATCGTTGCGGGCGGCTCTCGCTTTCGCGCTTCGGCGCTTCAGGCTTCGGCTATGCTCGCGCTCCGGATCTCAGGCTTGGCCTGCCGTCATCGTCTTCGCCTTCCTCCGCTGCACCCTTAGCGTTCGGACGTATTCCATCGGCTCGACTTTATATTTATCCTTGAACATTTGCACCAGGTGCCGCGGGCTGATCTTGGACAATCCCGCGAGCCGTTTGACCGACAACGGTTCATAGTAGTGCTGCTCGATATAAGTACGCAGATGCTCCAGCGCGATATTGAGCTCGTCGCTGGGCTCGGCCATCCACTCGTTAAATACGCGATGGAGAAGCTCCTGGAACATGAACTGGCTGCGAAAACGCTCGAGTCCGCTCTGGCCCGTCATGCTGCCGTATGCGGCGCGGCTCATCGCGGAGAGCGATACCGGCGGGATGCGCAGGGGCTTGCCCGCTTGGGGCATCGGCAGAAGCTCCGCCCGCGATTCGCCGGCCATTTCCCGGGTTCGGTCCCGCATGACGTCGAAGGAAAACAAATAAAGCTCCGTCGTCGCTTCGCCCTCCGGCAAGAGGGTCATCGATGCTGCTGGCTCAGCGACATAGATCGTCCCTTCTTCGACGCCGAACGCTTGACCGTCGGTCAACAGCACGCCGCGTCCTTCCGTCACCGCGAGCAGCGTATAGGATCCCTTTCCCTGCGACAGGGAAATGCCGACTTGCGCATTACTTTTCGCGATTCGCTTCGCTCTTCTGAGCTTGAACCACAGATGATCGAGCTCCTTCCACCCGTCAGCCTGCATGACTGCTCCCCTCCTTCGCGTAGAGTCGATCCGTAATCGGAGAAGCACAGTACATGATCAACTTCCTTTCCGCCACGTCGGTTATTCGTTTAGCTTTATTTTATTGATAATGATTCTCATTGTCAAACCAATTATAACCCGACACGCGATCCGCGGGGCGGACGAACGTCGGGCGAATGAATTACATTTACGACACTGCCCACTCCATCGCAGATTCCGGCGCTTCGACGCCGTAACCGAGCCTTGCGCGATCGAGAAGCGGATAATCGTACAGGCGACCTTCGTACACCGTTTCCAACTCGGCATGCCCTCTAAAATGGTCCGGCGTCACGAGCGACGACGGCCGGTCCCATAGTTTCAGACCGGCTTCCCGCAGCGCTTCCGCCACGAATTGGGAGCAAAAATAAGCCTTGTCCGCGCCCATTTCACGGTCCAGCAGCACGCCGAGCAGCCCGATAAGGTTGTATCGGTATTGCTCCCGCTGCCGCTTGAAGTTACCGACGACACGACGCGCCTCCTCGTACTGCCGCTGCGTAACCCGCAGACGCAGCAGCGCGCAATGCGTATTCGGGAAGTGGCTGAAGGTACCCGAATATACATCCTCCTCGACGAATCCGCCCGCAAAAGGATTGGTCGGCTTTTTCCGTCCGAAGCTGTATACCTCGCTTAAATCCGCGCCGAAAACGAGCGAAGCATGATTGTAGGGCGCAGCCGTGAACCGTTTGATCATCGTGGTGAACAACGTCCCCGTATCGGTCAATAAAATATAAATGCTTTTCTCCCGATTGTCATTGCGCTTCCCGTCGTTCATGTTCGCCCGCTCCCCGCCATGGATTCTCTATGGCTTTAGCTTAACAAAGCGCGAATGCAAAGGAATCTGGCGCAGGTGCGGTTTGCGGGACAGACTTTGGTCTTGGGAGATCCTGGACTCCGGAGGAAATTATAAAAAAAGACCCCGCAACCGGCAATCCGGCTGCGGGAGATGTTAAGTATCTATAGATAGAGTTGTCTAGCGAAGCTCGGTCAACGAATTAGAATACGAAGTCCTCGTCGCGGAGCTGCTGCACGTTCGTCGTGCGAACGTAGCCATTGCCCTTTTTCGAGAAGAAATCGTGCTGCTTGGTCCGCGTGCTGATGCCGTTCTGGACGATCGGATTGATGTCCTCGTCTTCGAACAGCGGCTCGAGGCCCATGTTCATCATCGCTTTGTTCGCGTTGTAACGGAGGAAAGCCTTCACTTCGCCGGTCAGGCCGAGCGTGCCGTACAGACTCTCGGTGTACCGCTCCTCGTTGTCATGCAGATAACGAAGCAGTCCCTTCAGCGTCTCGTATGCGGCCGTCTGCTCGTCTTCGTCCAGCTTCGCGTAGATCTCTTGGGCAAGCAGCCCGACGTATACGCCGTGGATGCTCTCGTCGCGCAGGATCAAGTCGATGATCTCGCCGCTGCTCGTCATCTTGCCTTGTCCGGCCAGATAAAGCGGGTAGAAAAAGCCGCTGTAGAACAGGTAGCTCTCGAGCAGAACCGAAGCGCCCATCGCCAGGTACAGATCCTTCGGCGTGTTGATGTTGTTGTAGTACTGGGCGATCGTCTCCGCCTTCGTCTGCAGATGCGGATTGCGTTCGACCCAAGCGAACACCTGGTCGATCTCTTCCGTCGTCGCCAGCGTCGTGAAGATGCTGGAGTAGGACTTGGCGTGGATCTGCTCCATCATCGCCATGAAGCCGAGCACGGCCTTGCGCTGCAGGCCTTCGACGTGCTCCAGAATCTTCGGCATGCCGACGCCGCCCTGCACGGTATCGAGCAGCGTGAGGCCGCCCAGCACCTTCATGTACAGATCGCGCTCGTCGTCGTTCAGCTCCATCCACGACATCTTGTCGTCGGACAGCGGGATTTCTTCGTCCGTCCAGAATTGCATGATGTTCTGGTTCCAGAACATCGCGGAGAAATCGTCGTCGGGCCGGTTCCAGTTGACCGCCTTATGCGTTGCCATAGTCTAATCTCCTTCAGATTCGCCGCGCCGTCTTATACGGCGCAGGCGATGCATTCTTCGACGGACAGACGGTTCGTCCGCGTATAGTACAGGGACTTCAATCCCAGCTTGTCTGCGTAAATGTAATAGCGGGCCAGCTCGCGCGTCGTCACGTTGCTGTTGACGTGCAGCACGGTGGAGATGCCTTGGTCCACGTGGGCCTGAATCTCCGCGATCAGATCGAGCACCTTGAACTGGTCCATCTGATAGGCCGATTTGTAATAGAAGAAGTTATCCTGCCGCATGAACGGCATCGGATAATACGTCGTCGAGTTCGCGTATGTCCGCGTCTCGATCTGCTCGACGATCGGCATGACGCTGGACGTGGCGTTCTGCACGTACGAGATGCTCTGCGTCGGCGCGATCGCCAGGCGGTACGCGTGGCACAGGCCGTGCGTCATGACGTCCGCGCGAAGCTGCGCCCAATCCTGCTGCGTCGGAATCGCGATGCCGGCGAACAGCTCCTTGACCTTGTCCGTGCGCGGCGTGTAGTCCGTCTCCGTATAGCGGTCGAAGTACGTGCCCTTCGCGTACTCGGATTTCTCGAAGCCGTCGAACGTGATGCCTGACTTCCTCGCGATATCCATGCTCTTCTCGATCGAGTGGAAGTTGATGCTCATGAAAAACGTGCGGGCGAAATCCTTCGCTTCGTCGCTCTCGTAAGCGATCTTGTTCTTCGCGAGATAGCCGTGCAGGTTCATCGCGCCGAGGCCGATGGAGTGCAGCTCGCGGTTCGCCTTGGCGACGCCCGGCGCGTTGGCGACGGTCGTCATGTCGCTCACGGCGGTCAGGGCCATGACGCCCTCGTGGACCGATTCCTTGATCTTCTTGTGCTCCATGACGTTCGCGATGTTCAGCGAAGCCAAGTTGCAGCTGATGTCGCGGCGGATGACGTCGGGCTGGCCGTAGTCGCCGATCTCGCTCGTCTCCTGCAGTTGGAAGATCTCCGTGCACAGGTTCGACATCTTGATCGCGCCGATATCCTTCAGCGCGTGATCCTTATTCGCGTTGGAGCGATTCATAATGTAAGGATAGCCGGATTCGAGCTGCGTCGTCGCGATCTTCACGAGCATGTCGCGGGCGGTCATGATCGCCTTCTTCTTCACGCGGTCGTCGGCGAGCAGCGTGTCGTACATCTCGTCGAGGTCCATATCGTCGAGGTGCGTGCCATACGCCTTGAACACCGTATACGGCGCGAATACGTGCAGCGGCTTGTTCTCTTCGGCCAGCCTGTAGAACTTCGACGGCACGATCAGGCCGATCGACAGCGTCTTGAGGCGCGTCTTCTCGTCGGCGTTGATCTTCTTGCTGTCGAGGAACTCCATGACGTCCCAGCCGAAAATATTGTAGTAGCCGGCGCCCGAGCCCTTGCGTTGACCCATCTGGTCGGCATAGGAGAAGGCGTCCTCCATCAGCTTGAGCACGGGCATGATGCCCTTCGCGGCGCCTTCGACGCCCTTGATGCTCTCGCCGCGCCCGCGCAGCTTGGACAGGTTGACGGCGACGCCGCCGCCGATCTTGGACAGCTGCATGCAAGTGCCGAGCACGTGGTTGATCGAATTGAGCGCGTCGTCCATCTCCAGCAGGAAGCAGGACACCATCTCGCCGCGGCGGCTCTTGCCCGCGTTCAGGAAGGTCGGCGTCGCCGGCTGCACGCGCTGCTCCATCATGGCCTGCGCCAGCAGGTGGGCCGCATTGACGTCGCCGCGTCCCAGGTGCAGCGCGACGATCGCGACGCGGTCCGGGTAGTGCTCCAGGTAGATGCTGCGGTCGTTGCTCTTCACCGCGTAGTCGGTGTAGAACTTGGAGGCCGCCATATAAGAAGGAAACTTGAAGTCGTAGCCGTGCGCGATCCGGTACACCTCTTCGACTTCATGCTCCTTGTACTTCGCGAATACGTCCTCGTAGTAGTCGTTCTCGATCATATAATGAACCTTGGACAGATGCCCCGTGAACGACAGGCTGCGCTGCTTCACTTCTTCCATAAACGCATCGACGGCCTCCAGGTCCTTGTCCAATTGAAAGAATCCGTCAGCGTCGCGCTGCATCAGCAGGTTGTTCAATTCAATATGCCGCAACTGCGCTCACCTCCCGCTTGAAATTATCGACGTCGCGCTGCGTGCCCGACAGTTCGAATTTATAAAGCACCGGCACCCCGTACCGCTCGGAGATCGTGTCCGCGCTCTTCGCGAAGCCGTCTCCCCAATTGCGGTTGCCGCTGGCCGATACGCCGATCATCTTGCTTGCGTTGCGTTCCAGGAAGGACGCCACGCTGTCCGGCACCTGCCCGAATCCGGTCGTGTAGGTCACGAGGACGAACGGCTCGTCCAACGTCTCGGTCCCGTCGATCGGCACCGCCGGCAGATTCAGCTTGTTAATGAACCTCCGTACGTTCCCCGTCTTCGATGCGTATGCGATCAGCATGGCGCAATACCTCCTTAAAAAATCAAAATATGTAATGAATTTGAAGAATCGGCACATGGAAATCCGCTTTGCGGGCATCACGAAATAAGCTTTCGCTTGTGCTGCGATGCAGCCGTCGAAAACCCGCCGAATATCCTGTTGTTTGCACCGCCGGCATTGGCTTGCCGGGTCAACCTATCGTCATTTTCCGCTACCGTCTCTTAACCAAGCGCCGCGGAGTTCAAACCGATATGTTGAGGACATTTATAAATTTATATCAATATATTGTGGCTGTCAATCCATGGAGCGGCCTAAAATTTATGACTTGCAGGCAGGAATTCGCAAAACCCGCGCCACGCAAGGGCTGCGGTCGATTGCAGTCGATTCGCAAAAAAAAGACGGACAGACAATTGCTGGCGTCGGCCCGCTCATACTACATATAGGGTGACATCCCGTCCGATTTGTCAAGGGATTGTTTTCGAATTTTCGCCGTCAATTGCGCATCCGCTGCCTGAACTCTTTGGGCGAATGCTGATTGTGCCGCTTGAACAATTTGTAGAACTGCGCCATGTTCCAGATGCCTACTTCGAAGCTGACCTCCATGATGCTCAGGTCGGTCGTGAGCAGCAGGCGTTCGGCCTTTTTGATTCGGTTGTAATTGACGTAGTCGACGAACGGGATGCCCATGGTCCGCTTGAACGTCTTGATGAAGTGGTGGTAGCTCATGCCCAGCAGGCGGCGCACGTCGTCCACCGCGATCTTCTCGCCGAGACGGCTCTCCACGTAATCCAGCACCGGCCTCATCCGCGCGATGCCGGCTTCTTCGGTGCCCCGCAGCACGCCGCGGTCGTCGCCCCTCAGCAGCAGCAGCAGCAGGCGCTTGATCGAGGCGCTGACCGCGATCTCGTATCCCGTTTTCCCTCTGTACGTCTCGTCGTAAATCTCCGAGATCAGCGCATGGGCCTCGTTTCTCGCGGCGGGACTCGCTTCGAATATGTAGTTCAGATCCTCGAGCGGACTGGTCAGCTCCGAGAAATGGTGCAGGTACGGCAGAATGCTCTGGTCGAAATGCCGCACGAGATCCACTTGGAAAACGAGATACCGCGCGGGCTTGCCGTTCAGGCTCCATGTCCGGTGCGGCCGGGACGAGCCGATGACCATGACGTCTCCCGGACCGAGCGTCGTCAGCGAAGTCATCGTCTGGACCTCGAGACCGCCTTCGAAGATCGCCAGAAACTCCACTTCTTTATGATAATGCCAATGCCAGGCGTCCGTCGCCCTGCGAACCCGCTCGACGCCTTCGAGCTCCCATACCTTGAGGAACAGCAGCGGATTCTGGTATACGACTTTTTCGTTCACCGCGTCGGCGTGCGTGTCGATGGCGTTCGGCATCTGCGATCATTCACCTCTTTAGTAGCTTCATCAAGCAGTATAACACTTTTGAATACAAATGAATTAAGATCAGACATATTCCGGCATGCTCCGATTGTCTATACTGATAACAAGAAAGCATAAACAAGAAAACGACGATCGGGAGGCTGCAGCTAAATGGCACAGCGTATCAGAGTCACCGTATGGAACGAACACCGCCACGAAAAAACGCACGAAAAAGTACGCGAGGTGTATCCCGAAGGCATTCATGCCGCGATCGGGCAAGGACTCGGCACGGACGCGTTCGAGGTTCGCTACGCGACGCTCGACGACGACGAGGAGCACGGCTTGTCCGAGCAAGTGCTCAGCGAGACGGACGTGCTGTTCTGGTGGGGCCATATGGCGCACGGCGACGTCAGGGACGAGATCGTCGATCGCGTTCACGCCCGGGTTCTGCGCGGCATGGGACTCATCGTGCTTCACTCGGGTCACTTCTCCAAGATCTTCAAGAAGCTGATGGGCACGTCCTGCGACCTGAAGTGGCGCGAAGCCGACGAGAAGGAACGCATCTGGGTCGTGGCGCCGAACCATCCGATCGCAGATGGCATCGGCGAGTACATCGACATCGAAGCCGAGGAAATGTACGGCGAGCACTTCGACATCCCGGCGCCGGACGAGTTGGTCATGGTGAGCTGGTTCGAAGGCGGCGAAGTGTTCCGCACCGGCTGCACGTTCCATCGCGGCCAGGGCAAGATCTTTTATTTCCGCCCCGGGCACGAGACGTATCCGACCTATTACAACGAACAGGTTCGCCGCGTGCTCAGCAATGCCGCCAAGTGGGCGGCGCCGTCGACGCGCGAATATCCGAAGTACGGCAACCACAAGCCGCTCGAAGCGATCAAGCCGAAGTCGTGATCCATCCATACGCGTTTCGACAGTCCCGCCGGTCCGCGCCGGCGGGGCTGTCTTTTTATTCGCCAGCTCGGACTGTCCCGGCCGTCCCTTCACTGCCGCGGGCAACTGCGGTAAAATAGAACGATGCCTCCGTGACGGGACATGAACGATATGGGACGAAATGGAGATGAAAAGAATGGCGGAATTAACGGGAAGCCCGGGTAAGACGGGACTCCCTTCCGAAGCCCGCGTCCTCGTGATGACCGCGGTAGAAGCGGAACGGGACGCGGTGCTCCGCGGCTTGGAGGGCGACCGCCGCTTCGACGTGCGACTTTGCGGCGTCGGGCCCGCGAGCGCGGCCGCACGCACGGCCGCCGCGCTCGCAGGCGGCGAGGCTTGGACGCTCGTCGTCAGCGCCGGCATCGCCGGAGGGTATCCCGAGCTAGCCCCCGTGGGCACGCTCGCGATCGGCACCGCCTCGGTCGCCGCCGACCTCGGCGTCGAGACGGCGGACGGCTTCGCCTCGGTCGACGAGCTCGGCTTCGGCGCTTCGGGCGTCGCGGCGGACGCTTCGCTCGCAGAAGCGCTGCTGCAGGCGCTGAACAGGGCCGGGCTGGTCGCGGCCGCCGGTCCGATCGTGACCGCGTCGACGGCCACGGGCACGGCCGCCACCGCGGCCCTGCGCGCGGCGCGAGTGCCCGGGGCGGTGGCGGAGGGCATGGAGGGTTACGGCGTGGCCGTCGCCGCGTCCGATGCGGACAAGCCGTTTATCGAATTGCGCGCGATCTCGAACGCGGTCGGCCCGCGGGATCGCGACGCTTGGCGGATCGGCGACGCGCTGTCGGCGCTGTCCGCCGCGTTCGCCATTTTTAAGGAGGCTGAGCTTTAATGAAAATCGCGTATTCCCCTTGTCCGAACGATACGTTCGTATTCCACGCCTGGTCGGCGGGCCTGATCCCCGGCGCGCCTCGCCTTGACGTGACTTATGCCGATATCGATATCACCAACGGCCTGTCCGAAGGCACGGACGGCCCGGAGGTCATGAAGATCTCCTACGCGGCCCTGCCGTGGACGCATCCGGACTACGCGCTCCTGCCTTGCGGCGGCGCGCTCGGCCGCGGCTGCGGGCCGCTCGTGCTCACCGCGGGCGGGCCGTCGGACGGACAGTCCGACCCCGCCCGGCTCTCGGGCAAGACGGTGGCCGTGCCTAGCGAACGCTCGACCGCCTATCTGCTGTTCCGTCTGTGGGCGTCCCGGAACGTCCCCGGCGGCATCGGACGGATCATCGTCATGCCTTTTCATCAGATCATGCCCGCCGTGCAGCGCGGCGAGATCGACGCCGGCCTCGTCATCCACGAAGCCCGTTTCACTTACAAGCAGTACGGCCTCGCGATGCTGCAGGATCTGGGCAGCTGGTGGGAGCAAGATACCGGCCTGCCGATTCCGCTCGGCGCCATCGTCGCGAAGCGCTCGCTCGACTTGGAGGCGGTGGCCGGCTGGATCCGCGCTTCCGTCGATTATGCTTGGGCGAATCCCGAGGCTTCCCGCGAGTATGTCATGTCGCACGCGCAGGAGCTGTCGCCCGAGGTCGCCAAGTCGCATATCGACCTGTACGTGAACGGCTTCACCCGCGATCTGGGCGAGGACGGCTTCGCCGCCGTCGACGCGCTCCTCGGCCGCGCCGCCGCGGAAGGACTCGTGCCTGAAGCGCGCGTGGCGTCGCTCCGTCTGAGGAGCGGCATGAACGCCCGTTAACCTCCTGCAAGCCCGCGCCAAAACGGCCGCGCCGTCCCCATCGGACGGCGCGGCCGTTTTTTTGCGCGAGACGGCGATTCACATGGCCGTCAGGCGTGTATGTACTAAACAGCGAAGAAGGCTGCGCATCGCAGCAGTGGAGGTTATGCGAGTGGCGTCAAGCAGGTCGCAAGTTCCCTTCGAGGCGGTCAAATCGGCGGTTGCCGGTTCGGCCACTTATGCGTCGGGGGGCCGGTTCGGGCCGCGCAGGCAGCGCGATTTTGAGCTTTTGCTGCTGGACGCGGGCGAGATGCGCGTCACGATCGACGGCGCGCCCCAGCAGGTCAAGGCCGGACAAGCCATACTGTTGAAACCGGGACATGTAGAGTCCTTTGATATAACCGGAAACGACGTAACGCGGCACAACTGGGTCGCCGTACAGATCGACAAGCGCTCGCTCCCCGGCGAAGATGCAGGCGAGCCTCCTGACGTATGGCCCGTATCGCCGGAGATGAACAAGCTCGTCGAGCTCATCTTGACCGTGCAAAACGAGCTGCCAAGCGACGGCGCGATCATGCGAAGCCTGGGCGCAGCCGTGCTCCGGCTTCAGCCCGACGCGGACGGCATGGCTGCTGAAGGAACCGACGCGTCGCCTGCCTCGCCCGCCGTGGAACGAGCGCTGGCCTGGATCCGCTCGCACTACGGCAAGGAGATCAAGCTGAGCGATCTGGCTTGGGAGGCCGGCGTGACGCCCGAGCATCTGGTGCGGCTTTTCAACAAGTACGAGCAAGAGACGCCGATCCATTACGTGTGGCGATACCGGTCCGAGCGTGCGGTGGAGCTGCTCGAGCATACGGGACTGCCCGCCGCGGAGATCGCGCGGCAGTGCGGGTTCAAGACGCCCCATCATTTTTCGCGTACGCTCAAGCAGATTACCGGACGAACCCCGTCGGAGATCCGCAGGGCCAGCTGGAACGGCGAAGAGCTCTAGCCTTCGCCTGCTTTGGCTCCGCCGGACGAACGGACGCTGCCGAGCGCTTGGGCGATCCGGCTCAGCCCCTCCTCCAAAATCTCGCGACGGGTCGCCAGGTTAATGCGGACGCGTCCTTCTCCCTCGCTCACGAAGGCGCCGCCGCCGCTCACGGCGACGCGCGCTTTTTTTACGAGGAGCTCGCCTAGCTCGGCCTGGCTTAAACCGAACGGGCGCAGGTCGATCCACAGCAGATAAGTCGCTTCCGGCACGTAGACGATCGCCTCCGGCAGCCGCTCGGCCAGATAAGCGGCCGCTAACGACGCATTGCCGCGCAAGTACGTCAGGCACGCCTCCAGCCATTCTTCTCCTTCCCGGTAAGCCGCTTCCGCCCCCGCGATCGACAACGGATTCGGACCCCGGTGGCCGAGCGCCTGATCGAGCCCTTTTCTTAACGTCTCGTCGGTCGCCACGGCGAACGACGTGTGCAATCCCGCCAGGTTGAACGTTTTGCTCGGCGCGATAAACGTAACGGTACGCTCCGCCATGCCGGGCAGCGACGCGATCGGCGCATGGCGCCCCGTCAGAATCAGGTCCGAATGGATCTCGTCGGATGCGACCGTCACGCCGTAGGCGCTGCAGAGCGCCGCGAGCCGGTTCAGCTCCGCCTCTTCCCACACGCGCCCGGTCGGATTGTGCGGACTGCACAGCAGAAGCAGCTTCGCCCCCGTGAGCCGCAGCTTGGCCTCCAGGTCTTCAAAATCCATCGTGTACTTTCCCTGTTCGATCTTCAGCGGATTCAGCACCAGCTCCCGCCCTTGGCCGGTCACCGCCTCGCCGAAAGGTCCGTATACCGGCGGCTGAACGATAACGCTATCTCCCGGCTGCGTGAAGGCGCGAACGGATGCCTTCAGCAGCGTGACGACGCCAGGCGCGAACAGCAGGTCTCTCGTATCGACCTTCCAATGAAATCTCCGGTCCAGCCAGCCGGCTACCGCCTCGAACAGCGACGAGGGCAGCTCTGTATAGGTGAACAGCCCCGCGTCTACCCGGCGGCGGATCGCCTCCAATACGGGCGCCGGCGCCTCGAAGTCCATGTCCGCGACCCACAACGGCAGCAGATCCTCGCCTTTGAACAGGCGATCCGCGCCCGACCATTTCAACGAATCCGGGAGCCGAAGCTCCACCTTTTTATCAAATCGGTTCAATTCGATCCCCTCCTGTCCCTCTTACCGGCCGCGGGCGGCCTTGCTCAGCTTGAACGCTTGACCTGCGACCGCGAGGAACGTCAAGCGGCTGTCGTCCGTCCCGAACGGCACCGCTCGGCCGTCCCCGTCTTCGATCGCGGCCGCTTCGCTGCCCGCGAGCCGCACCGCGCAGTATCCGTCCCGCTCGGCCGCGATGCGGACCTCGGTCCAATCGCCGCCCCGCCAATCGATATCGACGCGATAACCGCCCCGGGCGCGCAGTCCGCGCACGCTGCCGTCCGGCCACGCGGCAGGCAGCGCAGGCAATATCCGAAGCTCGCCCGCATGGCTCTGCAGGAGCATCTCGGCGATGCCTGCCGCGCCGCCGAAATTGCCGTCGATCTGAAAAGGCGGATGCGCGTCCAGCAGGTTCGGATACGTGGACTTCGCGAGCAGCTGCGCGACGTAGCGGTGCGCCTCGTCGCCGTTGCCCAGCCTCGCCCACATATTGACGAGCCAAGCGCAGCTCCAGCCCGTATGTCCGCTGCCGGCCGCGAGGCGAAGCTCAAGGCTGCGGCGTACCGCCGCGGCTAGCTCCGGCGTGCGAACGAGGTCGATCTGCTCGGCGGGGTACATGCCGTACAGATGGGAAAAGTGCCGATGACCGGGCGATTCCTCCTCGAATTCCTCCGACCATTCGAGCAGCTGGCCCTTGCTGCCGATCCGGAACGGCTCGATCCGATCCAGCGCGTCCTGCAGCTCGGGCCGCCACGCTTCGTCCAGGCCGAGCTCGACGCTGGCGTCGATCACGCTCCGCAGCAGCTCGGACAGAATGGATAGGTCCATCGTCGTACCCGCGGAGAGGGAGCACTTGCGCCCCTCCTCGTCGAGGAACAGGTTTTCGGGCGTCGACGCTGGCGAGGTGACGAGCCGTCCGGAGCCGTCCGGCACGAGCCAGTCGAGCGCGAAGCGCGCCGCCTCCTTCATGATCGGGTAGAACCGCTCGGCCAGCTCGGCGCGGTCGCCGCCGTACAGGTACCGCTCCCACAGATGCCTGCACAGCCAGGCCGCGCTCATCGGCCAGAACGACCAGCTGGCGGACCCGGTCACGGGATTCGCCCTGCGCCAGACGTCCGTGTTGTGATGCGACGTCCAGCCCCGGGCGCCGTAATGGATTCGCGCCGTCTCCTTGCCCTTGACGCTAAGCTCGCCGATCAAATCGTACAGCGGCTCGGCCAATTCGTGGAGATCGAGCGCCTCTGCCGGCCAATAGTTCATTTGCGTGTTGATGTTGATCGTATAATTGCTGCGCCACGGCGGCGTCAGATGATGATTCCAGATGCCTTGAAGGTTGGCTGCCTGCGTGCCGGGGCGCGAGCTGGAGATGAGCAAATACTTGGCGTAATGAAAGTACAGCTCAGCCAGCCCCGTATCCGCGCCCCCTTGTCCTACGCGCGCCAGCCGCTCGTCGGTCGGCAGCGCCGCCAGCTCCTCCTCGCCTCCGTCAGCAAGCCGAAGGTCGGTGCGGTCAAAGAAGGAGCGGTACGAATCCGTATGCCGTTCGATCAGCGTATCGTACGGCGCCAGCGAGGCTTCCGCGAGATCCTGCATGCAGCGCGGGACCGGATCCGGTCCCGCGGCGGGATCGCTGTCGTACCCGGCGAAGCTCGTGGCCGCCGTCAGCAGCAGCGTTGCCCGCGACGCGCCAAAGACGCGCACCCGGCCGTCTTCGAGCGTCTCGGTCCGGCCGTCCGTATCCACCGCGCGAACGGCCGCGGCGAACGCGGTCCCCCGTCCCGGCGCATAGATTACCGCCGGATCGATGGATACGGGCGCGCGGCCGCTCATGACCAGGGCCCCGTCCAATGCCGACGTCTCCGCAGGATGCGGACTCTCAAGCGAAGCCGTGAAGCTCAGCGCGCCCGCCCTGCTCGCCGTCAATCTCACGGCCAGCACCTGCTCGGCCGCGGAGACGAACGATTCCCGCGTAAAGACGACGCCGTCCTCCACGTAAGAGACGGTGTGCAGCGCGCGCGAAAGATCCAGCTGCCGGACATATCCCGAAGGCGCTTCGGGGCGGAGCGGCTCCACGTCGACGACCAGGTTGCCCAGCGGCTGATAGGCTTCCGTATCGACGCTGAGCATATTCGCTTCGGCGAGCTGCTGGGCTTCCCAATACTTCCCTTCGGCGATCAGCTCCCGGCAGCGCGCCAGATGCGGCAGCGCGCCGTGATTGTTCGTATCCGCCGGCTCCCCCGACCAGAGCGTGTCTTCGTTCAGCATCATCCGCTCGCGCCGCGGATCTCCGAACACCATCGCGCCGATGCGTCCGTTTCCGATCGGAAGCGCTTCGTTCCAATCCAGCGCGGGCCGCTCGTACCGCAACGTCCGCGAATCTTCTGTTTTCATGCGAGACATCCGTTCTCCTTCTTTCCGGTTGCAAGCTGTTCCGGCATCCGCCGGACGAATACTTCCATGCTATCAGAAGGGATTCGGAATGTGAACGCCTATTTAAAGGCGCTGCGGTATACTAGGAGGATAGATCGGAGGGTTCTGCATGAAGTTAAGCATATTGGACCAGGCGCCCGTCGTCGCCGGCCAAAGCCCCGGCGACGCGCTGCGGTCCGCGGCGGCGCTCGCGCAGGCGGGCGAGCGCCTCGGCTATTCGCGCTACTGGCTGGCCGAGCATCACGGACTCGGAGGGCTCGCTTGCTCGACGCCCGAAGTCATGCTGGGCATGATCGGCGCCATGACCACGGGCATTCGGCTCGGCGCCGGCGCGATCCTGCTGCCTTACTACAAGCCGTACAAAGTCGCGGAGACGTTCCGGCTCCTCGCTTCTTTGTTCCCCGGACGGATCGACCTCGGCGTCGCCCGGTCTCCCGGCGGTCCTGCCGAGATCTCCATGGCGCTGTCCGACAATTACTTGGAGCGCGCGCTGCGGATGCCGGACGACTTCGCCGCCCTCGTCCGCTACCTGAACGGCGAAAAACCCGGAACGCAGGAACCGGGTCACGGGGAAAACGATCCCGCGGAAGCGGGGGCGGCCAGCTCGCTGACGAGCGCTTCCGGCGAAAGCCCCGCGCCATGGGTGCTCGGCACGAGCGTCAAGAGCGCGAACCTGGCCGCCGCGTACGGCACGGGCTATGCTTACGGTTATTTTATGAACCGCGAAAATACGCGCGAAGCGATCGCAGCCTATCGCGGCGGCTTCGACCGGTCGCGCGGCCAACGTCCCTACGTCGTCCTGGCCGTGTCGGCCGTATGCGCCGATACGCAGCAACGGGCCGAAGAGATCGCCCTCGGCGTGCGGGCTTGGCGCTTGCTAGCCGGCCAGGGCCGCGGCGACGCCGGCATTCCCGGGCCGGACGAAGCTGCGCGCCTGCTCGGCGATTCGCGGCCGGCAGGGTCGAGCGATCCCGGCTCTGAACACGCCATGATCGTCGGCGGACCCGAGCAAGTTCGCGGACGGCTGTCCGAACTGCGCGAGACGTTCGGGGCGGACGAGCTCATGATCGTTTCGTACGCGCACGATTTCGCCGACCGGGTTCGCTCGTACGCGCTCATCATGGAAGCTTGCGCCGGCTAGCGCAGACGTTCGGCCAGCCGCGCCGTCAGCCAAGGCCATACGGCCGCGAGCGTCTCGTCCATGTTGGTCCTGCCGTCGCCCGCGATAAAAGGCGGACGGTCGCGAAAATAATCCGCGTGTCCGCCGGCGATCCGGACGGCGGCGCGAGCGCCGGGCGCATGACGATCGCCATGCCATCCCGGCAGCAGCCGGTCCGCGTCCTTGCCCCAGCCGCCGAACGAGCCGATCCGGCAGATAGGGTCCGCCGACTTGCCTATAGCCAGCTCGCCCGGCTGCTCCCTTGCCACCGTCTCCGGGCCGCGTTCCGCATCTCGCGCTGCGCCTCCCGCTTCCCGCGTGCGCTCCGCCTGCACGTAGAGCACGGCGTTTTGCAGCGGCCCGGGGATTTTGCACTTCGGCGACCCGATCATGACGACCGGGCACGGCATCCCTTCTTCGCGCGCGTGCAGCAGTCCGGCCGCGTGAACGGCCGCTACGCCGCCCGCGCTATGACCGACGAAGACAGTGAGCTCCTTTCGACGAACCACTGTCTTCGTCTCGTTCGCCGGCGCGCGATCCGTTCGCCCCGGGCCTTCCTCCTGCCGTTCAGGTGGCGCAGCTTCTTCGGCCCGGTCCCGCTCCAGCGCGGCCAACACGCGCCGTCCGCCGACGGAGCGCTCATACCTGCGATAAGGAAGCATGATGTCGAAGCGCGCCTCCCGGATTTGCGGCAGCAGACGCCTGTGCCAATCGTCGTAAGGAAAAAGAACGCGGCCCCGCACCTCGAATCCCAGTGCAGCCAGGCGCTCCGCCAGCGTATCCTTCAGGCGGTCGAGAAAGTGCGGAGCGCTGCGCACGCCGTTTAGCAAGTACAGTCTCAGCAACGGATTCGCGTCCGCAGCGCTCGAAATCGGGAACGCCTGGGTTTCCCTCGCCCCCGTCATGGCGCATTCTCTCCGTGCGCCGCGGCATAGCGTTCGGCCTGCACGATCCGCGCCATATCGCTCGGATGGGTCGACCGCAGCCATTTGACGAGCAGCGGCGGATTCACGTCGCTCAGCGCGGCGACCGCCAGCTTTTGATGCATCGTCACGGCGCCGTCGGCCGTGCCGAGCATCTCGAGCGCGTACCGGTCCGCGGCCGCCTCGGCTTGTCTGGACACCGCATTCGATACGGGCAGCGCTACGAAGTTCAACGCGGACAACAGCAGCAGAACGAGCGGCAGCGCATGCAGGTCCGATACCCGGAGGATGCCCCACTCCCTGCCTTTCGTCCGAACGACGATGCGCAAGATTCCGCCGCCGATCCAGAGCAACGCGAAGGAGCTGCCGATCGCGCCGACCGCGCTCCATTCCAGGTGATGCTTGACGTAGTGACCCATCTCGTGCGCCATAATCTGCATAATCTCGGGCCGATCCAGCTTGGCGAGCGCCGTGTCCCACAGTACGATGCGGAGCGAGCTCCCGATGCCGGACACATAGGCATTGATCGCGTTCGTCTTGCCGGACATATGCACTTCGTACACCCGATCCGCCGGGATATCGGCCTTGGCCGCCAAGTCCAAGATCGCGGACTCGAGCGCAGGATCGGACAGTTCCTCGAACTTGTCGTAGAGCGGATCGATGACGACGGGCTGGACGTACATCATGAACAGCGTAAACGGCACCGATATGAGCCAGAGCCGAAGCCACCATCGCCCGCCCCGGGACATGATCCATCTGGCTACGGCGTATACGGCTACCAGCGTGGCATAACCGATAACGAAGTCGAGCCCCCGGTCCTCCAGCCAGCCCCCCGCCGTCTGCGTCGAGATGCCATAGCTGCGCGACACCGTATAGCTCGCAATCTTTAGCGGCAAATAAAGCAAGGTAGACGCCGCATACACGAGCAGAACGTAAAAAGGCAGTCGCACGATCGCCGGCAGCTTGCTTTGTTCAATCCGCTCCTTCCAAGCGCGCGACCAACCGCCGGTCAGCAGAAACAAATAGATCGCCCACTGCCACGGCCAGCTGAAGAAAAAGATGGCGTTCCTGATCGCGTTCAGCGTCGCGCTCTCGCTGAGCCGATCCGCCGAATAGAAGAGCGACGGATCGGCGGCCGTCCCCTTGTATGCGTCCGGTACCGCATTGGGCGACGTATACCATACATACAACAGCACGATCGCCGCGCAGCCTGCCAACCACAAGCCGTATCTTCGAAGCCGCGAGACGGTGGACATGTCGACTCTCCTTACCCGGTCTTTTTTCTTCATCATAAAAGCTGGCCGCCACAATTGCAAAATGCACCCGTTCGCCCTATGATCGTATCATCGTCATTTAATCGCCAGATACTCGGAGGTTCCGTCGCATGCAGACCCACCCGCTTCAATTCGTCATTTTCGGCTTTTTAATCGTCATTTTCGGCGTCGCCGACCTCCTCTTCCTGAACCCTTACGTCGGCGCCGTCCTCGTCGTCGCCGGCATCGCGCTTGCCGTCTTCGGCTGGCGGCGGGTAAGGGCGTCGAAAAAGAAACGGCCGCCGCAAGCGTGAAATCGATCCGTCTAGGCTATAGCATAAGCCGATCTCCGCGATCCACATACACTGTCTGAGCAATGAGCAATTAACCTCGGACACGGTGGTGATAGCGATGGGATATCCGGTTGAAGGCGGAGGCAGCGGTGCAGCGTTCGCGCTCGTTATGTTCGTATTGCTCGTCATCATTCTGCGGGTCGGCTTCTTCTAATCGATCCGGCAAACGGAAAAACGGCCTTGAAGGGGCGACTTTCGCCCTTCGAGGCCGTTTGTGCGTTTTCGGCGACGCATGCGTCCCGGCCGGCTAGCCCAGCCAGCCGTTGCGCTCCGCGATCAACGTCGCTTCGACTCGGTTTTTGGCGTCCAGCTTCTGAATCGCCTCGGACAGATAATTGCGCACCGTCCCGTGCGACAGGAACAGTCTCGACGCGATCTCTCCTGCGCCAAGCCCCGCGCCGGCATGCTTCAGCACCTCCCGCTCTCTTTCGGTGAGCGGGTTTTCCGCTTCCCACAGCTGAATGGCCAGCTCGGGACTGACCGCGCGCCCCCCGCCATGGACCGAGCGCAGCGCGGCGCCGAGCTCGTCGATCGGCGAATCCTTCAGCAGGAAGCCTTTGACGCCGGCCCGCATCGCGCGCTGGAAGTAGCCCGATCGGGAAAATGTCGTCAGGATGACGACCTTGCAGCCATGCTTCGCTTCCTTTAGCCGTTCGGCGACATCCAGCCCGGTAAGCTTCGGCATTTCAATATCCATCACGCACAGGTCGGGATCGAGCGATTCGATCATCCGAAGCGCCTGCTCGCCGTCCGCCGCCTGCCCGACGACCTCGATGTCGTCCTCGAGATCGAGCAGCGCGCTCAGCGCGCCCCGCAGCATGCCTTGATCCTCCGCAACGATGACTCTCACGCGCCCGTCGCCTCCTCATCTCCCGTTTTTTCCACCAGCGGCAGTTTAATGACGAGCTGCGTTCCCGTACCCGCTTCCGAACGCCATTCAAGCTCGCCCTCGATCAGTCGCAGCCGCTCCCGCATACCGCGCAGACCGGAGCCGCCCTTCGTCTCGCCGGCGCGAGCAGCCGAACAGCCGCGGCCGTCGTCGCTGACGGTCATCGCGATGCCCGCGTCATGCTTGGTCCATTCGATTCGGCATGTGGAGGCTCCGCTGTGCTTAACCGCATTCGTAATCGCCTCCCGCAGACACATGGCCATAATATTGTCGACCAACGGAGGCAGCCCTGCAAGATGAGCCTCGCCTCTCGCCTGCAGACGGATGCCGGCAGCCTGCAGCAGTTGCGATGCATGCGCGGTCTCCTCCCGCGTCGTGGCCGCATTCATGCCGGATACCAGCTCGCGCAGCTGCTTCAGTGCAGCTCGGCTCGTATTCTGCACATCCCGGATTTCGGCCGCCGCACGTTCCGGATTTTTGGCGATCAACCGCTCGGCCAGCTCGCTTTTCAGCGTGATGAGGGACAGCGTATGCCCGAGCGTATCGTGGAGATCCCGCGAGATGCGCTCGCGCTCCTCGTTTTTGGAGAGGCGTGCGATCTCGTCGTTGGCCAAGGACAGCTTATTTTTCAGCTCGTTCGAACGCTTGGTCAGCTGCATGCCGAGCGGTACCGTCAGCATGATCAGCATCGCGGGCAAATATTGAAAGATATCCGTCTCGTTCTCGTACAAGCCGAAATACGCCGCAACCGCTGCGAGCAGCGCCAGCATGGCGCCCATGCCCGCGAATCGCTTCCACTTTTCGTTCAGCGTGCCGACGATCGGCGACGGATAAAAGGTCAGGAAAACGAAGTTTTCTCCGAATAGCCAGCAGAAGCCGCCGACCATCGCGAGCAGCAGCAGGGCGGCCGTAAAACGGAAACGCGGCGCTTTGAAGCTGTATAGATACGTACCGATGAACAAGCTCAGCAGCAGCAGGCTCGGCAGCATTTGCGCGATCGGCATATTCAGAATCGTTTCGAGCGGAAAGGCCAGATAGACGAGCCATATGAGGGAAAAATAAAGGGGCGGCCCGTTTCGCGCCTGCCCGCTTTTTTGCATCATGCTACACCGCTTCCTGCTTTTTCATGATATAAGACGATATTATCACGAAAACGAAAGCGTACGCAGCCAATATTCCGAAGCCGGCCCAGTCCGGGTGCCCGCCTCCTACGAGATTCCATGCGCCTTGGCCGACCCGGTAGGTCGGGAGCCACTTCGAGATATCTTGCATGACTTGCGGAAACGTGCTCGTCGGCATCCACAAACCGCCCATGACGGACATGCCCAAGTATAGGATCATGCTCAGCACCTGAACCGCGTCCGCGTTGCGCATCGAACCGACGAGCGTAGCGAGCGCCATGAAGGCGAATCCGCCCAGCCAGATCCACAGCCCGCTCTCGACCCAGACCGCCGCCGGCAGATCGATGCCTTTGGATAGGCCTGCGACCGCGAACACGAGCACGATGATCACCAGGTTGATAAGCGCCTGGGCCACGATCTTGGAGAGCACGTAGGAGCCCGAAGGAAGCGGCGTAATCCGCAGCAGGCGGATCCATCCCTGCGCCCGCTCTTTGGCGATGCGAGGCGCGAACGAAGTCAGGCTCGCGCCGATGACGCCGTAGGCGGTCATGGACATCAAATAGTACGGGATCCAATCCGTGCCGTCGATCGTCTCGTCCGCGTTCATCGTTCCGGTGAAAATAAAGAAAAAGGCGATCGGCATAATGACCGAAAAAATGACGAACCGCTTGTTTCTCGCCGTGCGCAGCATTTCCGATTTGCATTGCGCCCAAGTGGCGCGCGCCGTCTGACTCATAGGAACAGCTCCTTCGATCATGTAAAATGGGGTGCGTCTTATTCCGCCTTGCTCACGAGCGCCTGGAACGCTTCTTCCAGTCCTCCGCTGCCGATCTCGATATCGCGCATATCCGTGCGCCTGCCGATCAGCTCGGCGATCAGCCGGTCCGTATCCGCGCTCATGAGCTTCACGCGCCTGCCGCTTCGGCTGAGCTCCGTTACGCCTGGGATGGCGCGAAGCTCGTCGTCGCTTGTCCTCTCTCCGGCCGTGAACGAGATGACGCGCCCCGTCGTGCGGGCTTTGATCTCGCTGGGTGAACCGTCGGCGACGATGCGGCCGTCGCTCACGACGACGATCCGGTCCGCGATGCTGTCCGCTTCCTCCAGGTAATGCGTCGTCAGCACGATCGTTTTGCCGCGATCCGCCATCTTCCGCACCGTTTCCCAGAACAGCTGGCGCGAAGTGACGTCCATGCCGACGGTCGGCTCGTCGAGGAACAGCACCTCGGGATCGCCGGCAAGCGCGAGAGCGAAGCCGAGACGGCGCTGCTGCCCGCCGGAGAGCGCCGAGGCCATCTTCCCCCGTTCCGATTCAAGCGCGGAGATCCGGAGCAGATCGGCGAGCGGCAGCGGCTTGTCGTAGTAGCTGCGGAACAGCTCGATCGTCTCGGATACTTTCAGATTGTCGATGACGCTTACTTCCTGCAGCATCGCGCCGATTCT
This sequence comes from Cohnella sp. OV330, assembly GCF_900112065.1. Classification (GTDB taxonomy): domain Bacteria; phylum Bacillota; class Bacilli; order Paenibacillales; family Paenibacillaceae; genus Cohnella. The sequence continues at coordinate 3,846 of NZ_FOKE01000006.1, read as the reverse complement.
TTTACGAACGCCGGCCTCGCGGGGATCGCCCCCGAGCAGCCGGACTTTCCCCTCCGTAGGCTGCAGCAGGCCGAGGATCATCGAGACCGTCGTCGTCTTGCCGGCGCCGTTCGGCCCGAGCAGGGCGAGCACGCTGCCCTTGGCCACGCGAAGCGACAGACCGTCGACCGCGCGTTTGCCTTTGTATACTTTGCTGACCCGTTCGAGTTCGATGACGTGGTCCATTCAATCTTCCTCCATTCGTCTAACCGCTAAGGACATTGTAACGTTTGGAAAAATATTCATGCACTAACAACCGTAATCTTCCTGGCATGACAACTGTCATATGAAAATCGCGTATGTTTCGGCATCCGGCACGCCTTCCCTTCCCGTGCCCGAATTAGGTACAATAGGGAAGTTAGACCAACAGCTTGACCAGTCCTCAAATTCTATATGGCAAAGGAAAATGCGAACCCATGATCATCCAACCGAAAACTCGCGGCTTCATCTGCACGACCGCGCATCCGGACGGCTGCGCTATCCAGGTTCAGCGTCAAGTGGAATACGTAAAAGGAAAGCCTGCCGTCAAAGGCCCGCGCAATGCGCTCGTCATCGGCGCATCGACGGGCTACGGCCTCGCTTCCCGCATCGTCGCCGCTTTCGGCGCCGGCGCGAATACGATCGGCGTCTACTTCGACAAAGCCGCAGAAGGCGCCCGCACGGCTTCGGCCGGCTGGTACAACTCGGCCGCCTTCGAACGATCGGCCTCCGAGGCCGGGCTGAAGTCGTTCAGCATCGTCGGCGACGCCTTCTCCGACGAGATCAAGGACAAGACGATCGCCACGATCCGCGAAGAGCTCGGCCAAATCGACCTCGTGGTCTACAGCGTCGCATCGCCGCGCCGGACGCATCCGAAGACGGGCGAGACGTTCTCCTCCGTCATCAAGCCGCTGGGCGGCACCTACACGAACAAGACGGTCAATTTCCACACAGGCGAAGTCTCGCTCGCCTCGATCGAACCCGCCACCGAAGACGAGGTTCGCCAGACGGTCGCCGTCATGGGCGGCGAAGACTGGGAGATGTGGATCGACGCGCTTCGCGAAGCCGGCGTTCTTGCCGAGGATGCGACCACCGTCGCGTATACGTATATCGGGCCGGAGATCACGCATGCCGTGTACCGCGAAGGTACGATCGGACGGGCCAAAGAGCATCTGGAAGAGACCGGCCTCCGTCTGAACGACCGTCTGTCCGCGACCGGCGGAAGAGCCTTCGTATCGGTGAACAAGGCGCTGGTCACGCAATCGAGCTCCGCCATACCGGTCGTTCCGCTCTATATTTCCGTGCTGTACAAGGTTATGAAGGAAAAGGATCTTCATGAAGGCTGCATCGAGCAAATGTACAGACTCTTCTCCGAGCGGCTGTACGGCGGCAGCGAGACCGCGGTGGACGACAAAGGCCGCATTCGCATCGACGATTGGGAGATGCGCCCCGAGATTCAAGCCGAAGTCGAAAAGCTGTGGGCGGCGCTCTCGACGGACAACGTGTACGAGCTGTCCGATCTGGAAGGGTACCGCAAAGAGTTTTTCCAGCTGTTCGGATTCGAGACCGGAGCCGTCGATTACGAGGCGGAAGCCGAACCCGACGTGGCAATCGCGAACTTGCGCTAAATGACAAAGGGAGCCCCATCGATGGGCTCCCTCTTTTTGTGAAATTATTCAATGACGCCGATAAAGGCGAGATCGAAGCGCGTGCCTCCGCAATCCGGCTTGTTGCCGTGAATGACCTCTAGCTCGACCTCATGCCTGCCTTCCGGCAGATCGTCCGCAAGCGTCTCTAGCTTGAGCCATCCGGCCGGCCCGCACCAGTCGTGGCGTACCCTGGACGTCTCTTGCCACTCGCCGCCGTCGATCCGATAGCGGCACTCGGCGGACAGCTTGCCGAAGTCGAATGCCAAGGCAAACCCTCTCCCCTCGAACGAAAAAGCGAGCTTGGCGCCGATCGCCGACGTCGACAGCGCGCGGTCGATCCATTCCAGCGTCACCCAGCGCTTGATCATCCACGGTCCTTCCGTCCGAATCTCCTCGAACGGCACGAAGGAAACCTGCTGCCAATGGCCGGGATCCAGCGGTTCCGGCAAACGAGCGGCAGCCTCGGCGACTTTGGATGCTGTCTCCGCTTGCATGTGCGCGATCGCTAATTGCAAATATCCGATGACGCTCTCGCCATAGCTGTAGCTGCCCCGCTCGGTTGGATGAAGGTTGTCGGGAAGCCATTCCTCCCAGCGAAGGAGCCCGGCCTTTACCTCATTGAACGCATGCAGTCCCATCCATACGGAGCTAAGCCCATAATGCTCCGCCAGCGTCTCGAATTCCGCTATGCTTGGCGGCATTCGCCCTTCCGTCATGGGCTCGTACATTTCCCTGCAGTAGGTATAAACCAGTACCACGTCAGTCGTTCCGCTCGCGAGCAGCTGTCTGAGCAAGCCTTCCCGCGTTTTTTGCCGTCTCTCGGTCGCTACGCTATTGTCGTTCACCGCGAACTCCACGAAAACGAGATCGCAGCCCCGATCGATCAGATCCCGTTTGGCGCGGAAGGCAGCCAAATCGCTCCCGGTCGCGCCGATGCCAGCGTTCTCCACGGATATTCTGGCGTTTGGATATTGAGCGACCAGCCAGCGCGCGACCGGCTCCGGCCAATTGTGGCCGGGTCGTCCGTCCGTGATCGATCCCCCGATAAACCCGACCGTAAGCCCGCCTTCCGCCAGCCTGCGCTTCGTATTCGTCAAATCTCCGCGAACGCGGACGATTTCCGGCTTGCTCGTCGTTTCCAACTTCACTGGATCGCTCCCCTTCGTAATGGCTGCTCGACGTTATTTTAACAGCACGCCGCTTAAAGACAACCCGCTAATTTTGCGAAATTTATTGCGATTTTGTTCAAACTCTCGAATTTGGGTAATAGAAGATATCCCCTTACGATATGGAGGTCATCACAATGGTACTCGTACTCGGAATCCTAGCGGTTATCGTAGCCATCGTACTTTGGTTGGCCAAGGCAGCGGTCGAATTCGTCTGGTCCTTCGGCGGCATCGGTCTGATCGTCCTGATCATCGGTCTCGTCCTTCTGTCCCGCGGCCGCAGGAACGCGTTATAACCACTCTACTTAGAAGAAGCCGTCGGCGCACAGCGCCGGCGGTCTTTTCGTTTCAATAAATCCAGCAATCGGACCGCAGTTCCGTTATTTTTGCTCAGATCGCCAATTTTTGACCGTTCGCGGACTCAGGATCCGCATTGGCGGGATTTTGGGTCGTTTAGGCCCTAACTCCACCAAATAACGTCTCTTCGGTCCGCAGCCTCTCGCAAATGGGCCCTTTTTCGCGAAACAGCGGCTCCTATGTCCGATGCCTGCAGCGCTTGAGTAACGGTGCACTGCTCTCCACCTGTTCTAGTAACCGCATCTTCGTTTCCCGCGGACTTCCATGCCAGCTTAATTGCAAAAACCAACAAAAAAACCACCTTCCGAAGAAGGTGGTTCTCTTTACTGCACTTAGCCTGGCGACGTCCTACTCTCCCAGGACCCTGCGGTCCAAGTACCATTGGCGCTGGAGGGCTTAACGGTCGTGTTCGAGATGGGTACGCGTGGGACCCCTCCGCCATTACCACCAGACCTACTGTTTGGCATTTGCCAACCAGCTTTGCAGCTTACAGAGCTTGCGCCCTGAAAACCGGATGCGAAACGAACCTGCGCTAGAAATTCTCTTGCCTGTGCGGCTTGGCCGTTGGTCTGCTTTGAAAAGCAAACCGTAGGATAAGCCCTCGACCGATTAGTACTCGTCAGCTACACCCATTACTGAGCTTACACCCCGAGCCT
>NZ_FOKE01000007.1 GCF_900112065.1 Cohnella sp. OV330 | reverse complement strand
GACCGTGCAAATCGAATCACGCCCTCATCTTGAGGCGGCAATCCAGCATCTTTCCGGTCGCTCTATCGCCTGGGCAATCGACCGGACTCAGAAACTCTTGGCTTCTGCGGCGCGTAATCCGTTCAGAGAAACGGTCTTCCCAGGACATCTCATTTCCTTAAAGCTGCTCATCAATCTTCTTCTTCAGTACCAAGAGCATCTCTCGAACCTTGACGATTCAATCGATGCTCTGGCTGAAGAACTGGAGGAGTTCGAGCTCATCCAATCGATACCCGGCATCGGCACCAAAATTGCGGCAACAATTCTGGCCGAAGTCGAGGAAATCGATCGCTTTGACCATGCCAAGAAGCTGGTGGCCTTCGCTGGTTTTGATCCGAGTGTCTTCTCCTCAGGCAAGTTTACAGCCACGCGAAACGCCATTACCAAGCGAGGGTCCAGAAGGCTTCGAACAGTGTTGTATCTGGCTGTGCGCTGTGGCTTACGGAGTTCACGCAACCAGAAACTGCGTACGTTTTACGACCGAAAACGTGTCGAAGGCAAACCATTCAAAGTCGCCGTCATTGCGTGTGTGAACAAACTCATCCACTGGATCTACGCCATCCTAATCAAAAAAGAAGCCTTCCGATCGGGTAGCAGACAAGTTGGGTTAACTAAGGAAAACCTTTCCTTCCCTCAAGGAACGGTTATTTGCCATACCCGTTTTCCAGTATATCATTGGCCGTCTTGTTCATTAAGAAATAATTATTGACATCCTATCACCTAGAATAGCTTAATTACGGGAACCGGCCTAAACATCAACGCTGGGTGATGTTTTCGTCTGCTGCAATCTGTTGTCAGTGGCTCATGTCGACAATAAGCCCATGTTCTTGTCACTAATCGGGAATCGGCTCAAGTTCTTGACATCGCCAAAGATATTTAATAGGTCGATTTGTCCAGTGAAAATAAAGTTCTAGACTGAAAAACCTGATCTGAGGGGGTTATGAGGATTGAATATCGTCAGACTCCGAAAAATAAGCATTAGACTGACAATAAATGGTTCGGCTGTTTTTGTTTTAATAACCGAGTCCAGAAATTTCGAGATGAACCTTCGAGAGGAGTTTAAACCCTTGTTAACCGCACTAATCCTTACGGATCTTCCTTGATCTGCGCCTGCAGACTCTTAATACGGGTCTTCCTTTTCCGCCAGCTGCGCGAAATCCTCACCGGCCAGCTTTCCATCTCCGAGCGCAAGTATCCAATTCTTCCGACGTCTGTTGCTGATCTCGATTTCTTTTTGAAAATTGATTCCCGTATTTTTCTTTTTGGGTGTCTGGAACCCATCGTTAATCATTTTAATTCGATTAAAGACGAGCGTGTTGAGTTGACGCTCTGAAATACTTGGAGTATCGCATGTTGCTTTTGCGTATTGGTCCAGGCATCGATAGCTCCGGTATTGCTTATTGCCTACAACCGAGCATTGCCAGCGTAGGTGGCTCCGCATTGTCCGCACTTTATGATTCCGCTATAGGGGTACTCTAACGAGCGCTTGAATCGACCGGCCTTAATATCGGCAATCATGGCCTGGACGCCTGGCCGTTTTCCTGCCGGGTTTCAAGCGAAAACCCGTCATCGACCTGCATGGAGGTACTTACCCGGGTGTAAATAGCTGCGCGCACGAGTTTCCTCCTCACGAGTTTCTCTTTTATTGTGTTGAGCGTGCTAAACCAGATCGGTTTATCGGTGCTTATTCATTCTGATCAGGGCTAAGCAATCAAATCAAAACAAAAGGCATGAGTCCGGTAAAGTACCGAACGCATACCCTAATTATGGGGTCACTCTGCGGGACCTGAATGTCGATGTCGCTATATTCACACTTGCTGTTGTGGCCTCAGCATGATCAGACATACGAACGTGGCAACGGAGAGTCCTCCAGTTGCGATCAGGGTACTGGAAAAGGCCCGCGTATAGTCGGACAAAGCCGCTTCTGCCAACGGTTGACGCAGCGAGGCGGAGAACAACAAACCGATCAAGGCGACCCCTAGCGAATTGCCCAGGTTGGTCACCGTGTTGTACAATCCCGAAGCGGTGCCGGCATCTTGAGGGCGTACCACACTAAGGACGGTGTTGACCAACGGCCCGGTCACCAATCCGAGTCCCAATCCGTAACCTAGTAGGAGCAGGATGTTGCGGATATGGAAAAACTGCGTGGCATCCAGATGCAGCGAGCCGATTAGAAGAAAGCTGCAGACGGCCATGACGAGCGCTCCAGTCCTAAACACGGCTGAGCCCCATCGCCGAACGACTCTCCCCGACAACAAAGAGGTCAGAAAATAACCTCCGCCCAGTGGCAAAAAGGCAAGGCCCGTCGTTCGCACATCTTCATGCAAGCCATACTGAAGGTAGTAGCTTAAGACGACAAAAAACGAAATCATCCCGAGAAATAGCATCAGCACAGTCAGCAGCCCGAGAGGGAACAGCCTTTTTTGGAAAATGGATAAATCAACTAGGGGTATGCCCCCTCTTTTCTTTTTCCGGTGCTGCACCGCGGCAAAGGCTAACAGAACCGGCACCGCCAGAATAAGGGCCGCCCACGTCCAGAGCGGCCATCCCCGCTTCGCCCCTTCCGATACCGGATAAACGAGTAGAAACAGGCCTATCGTCAGAAGCACAACGCCGGGCCAATCGATCTTGCGGGACTCGGCCCCGCGCGATTCGGATACAAATGGCATGCACATCAGGACAAGCAAACCGAACGGCACGTTGAATAGAAATACGGTGCGCCAGCCGAGATCAAACCAATTCCAGTCGATCAGAAATCCTCCCATGATGAGGCCGAACGTGAATCCGACGCCGATCGTCGCGCCGTATATGCCAAATGCAAGCCCTTTTTCCTTTGGAAGCAGGCTGACGTGTATCATGGACAATATTTGTGGCAATGTAACAGCCGCGGTTAGTCCTTGAATGATGCGGACGGCAATCATCTGCCCGGGATCCGATACCGCCCCTCCCAAGGCAGACATAAGCGTAAAACCGCTGACGCCGATCAGCAGCATCCGTTTGCGGCCGTACAGATCCCCGAGCCTACCACCGATGAGAATCGCCACAGCCTGACCGAGCGAGTAACCCGATACGATAAGCTGCGCTTCGAAGAAGCTCGCCTGCAGACTGTTCTGGATGGAGGGAAGTGCGACCTGAATCATAAACGTGTTCAACTGCATGAGGAGCACCGGCAGTAAAATGACTGCAACGGCGTACCAGCGCCGGGGATTAACTTGCGTTCCAGTGTTCTCGAACGTTAAAGATTTCCCCTGAAGCTGTGTAGACATAGTGAATTCTCCTTTTCCTGACTGATTAATGAATTGCTCGCCTGGGCTATGTACGGACGGTGCGAGACGGACGATCGATGATCGCACCAAGCATGATTTGCATGCTGACGAGGCCTCCGTCGGTGTGGACGATCTTCTTCAGCACGTCGGCCGGCAGGCCCGAGTACAGCTTCAAGCTATTCTCGGTAAATTGCTTGACGAAGTCCTCCGGCATGTAGCCGGCCTTAACCGCCGCTTCGTTGATGCGGCCGATCTCCTTGTAGCCGTCCAGAGCGCCAAGCACGACGAACGTCGCCGCTGCTCCAACGACCTGCCGTTGATTGTTGGCGATCGGGAGCAGCCGTTGCTTGCCCGCGTCGTCGTCGATGACGAGGAACCTCCACGTTTGCGTGTTGCTGCTCAAAGAGCGAGGGACGCTTCCGCCAGCAGCTCGGTCAGTTCCTCTCTGGAGATGCGAGCCGTCGAATCATATTGCCACACGGAATGGCGCTCGCGAACGACGATGCGTATGCGGCGGATGGCGTTGCCGCTGTGGTTGTTGACATGAAGATCAGCCTCTGGCTTTTTTGATATAAACTGCGAAAATAAAATGCACAGTTTATAAAGTTCTAGACTGCCGCTGTTCAATTGAACTAACGTTCCCAGTTAGCGGAATGGCAACATATTTCGATTCTCGTCAGGTAAAATGACTCCTCAAATATTAAGCGTCCCTTCCGCTGACGATGCGTGCAGAGTACAGGCAAGCTCTTATTAGCACCATGCTACAATCTTTTCCGTATCACTTCTCGTTTTGGCACGTTTCGGCTCTTCTTGCCGGTAGCCTAGCGCCATCATAACAGCACTTTGAAAGTTTCCATTCTCCAGAAGGCCTTCATCTGCCAGTATGCGGTCAACTTCCGCATAATCAAATCCCTCAATTGGGCACGAATCAATGCCGATTAACGCTGCAGCCGTCATCATATTGCCTAATGCAATATATGCTTGCTTTGCAGACCACTCATACAGCAGCCGCTCATCGTCCAGCAAGCCGCGCACATGTTGAAAGTCCTTTAAAGTACCGGATATATATTGTACAACCTCTTCCGGCCTTTGCTGTACTTGTCTCATATGATCTAGCACATAAGGTGAATTATACTGAACATTTATTCTGGCCAAAATAATAACAAAATGGCTGGCAGTGTCCAGTTGTCCCTGTGCCCCAAGCGCTAAGTGCTTGAGCTTGTTCCTAAGTTGGCGATTTTGCACCACGACAAATTTCCACGGTTCAAGGCCGATGGAACTTGGCGACAATCTGCCTGCTTCCAAAATATACTGAGCATCCAAGTCGCTTATTAACCGAGCCGAGTCAAACACTTTTGTTGCATGTCTGTTCTGCAATGCTGCCAGCACCTGTTCTTTGCTCATGGTATTCATATCCACACTCTCCCTTGTTTGTTGTGAAAAAAAATATCATATGATAATTTAATATTATATAATAGTATTATAAAAGCTTCGTTACAGCGTTTCTACGCTATAACTAGAGCGTAAGTATGTCATTGGATACTGAGCGAAAGAGGTGGCAATAATGTCACGGTGTACAAATGAATTTCTGGAGGAATGCGGTTTCACCAGTGCCCAAAGGATTTTATCGGGCAAGTGGTCAATGCTGATTATTTTCTTTTTGAGTGAAAAAACCATGCGCTTTAATGAAATTCAACGCTTATTTCCAGACATTACACATGCTACCTTGACCAAGCAACTGCGAATTCTGGAGGACTACGGCATTGTAGAGCGAACCGTTTATTCCCAAATTCCGCCAAAGGTTGAATATGCATTGAGCGATATCGGCATGCAGCTCAAACCCATCTTGGACTCCGTCATGTTATGGGGAGAGGTATATAAAAAGCACCAAAACCAACCGGCGTCAGCCACAAAAGCCTGAAAAATAAACAAATACAGCAATAGCCCACCACTCTGAAATCAAGATGTGGGCTATTGCTGTATATGTTTACTCTTTTTTAAATACAACTGTTTACAGAAAGCAAGTCCCTGCTCGGCAGCAGTCGCTGTCTTAACCTGCCGTAGGTGGCAATGCTTTCAAGTCCAGCAGGACTCTACAATTGCGTTAAACTGCCAGTTAGCTGAACAGCCTGCCGGTGAGATCCGGCAGGCTGTGTAATTGAACTATCGTTCTCCGATAACTCAATAGTCTTATGTTTAAATTAGAGTCGCTGCTTATAGTTGGAGGCTTGCCGAACACCTAATGCAGTGACGTCCCGACGGGCTTAGGGGGCTGGATGTGGTCACTCGCTTCTCAGAGTGACCCGGAGCGTCAATATGGTGTTAGCCGAAGGAAGTTCTGGAAGCAGCCATTGCATTTAAGGCATTTTCAAAATAGCTATATACTTCATCTGCAATTCCCAGAAACTCTTCAACAAGTACATTACTATCCAAGTAACAAGCATACAGATAATCAATTAAAGCGGAGTCAATCTCACAATAGTTTAATATGGCATTCTTCATCTTAATAATGTCATCTTGCCACACACCTGTATCTTCTAAAACCAAAGAGTATAATGCACGAATTAATCTCTTAGAGTAACCTTTTATATATATAGTTTTCATTGTGCTATCACTAGCATTAGAAAGTAAACTATGTATACGATCTACTTCCTCCTTGGTCTCTGTATTTAAGTCTAAAATGAACGCTGGAGAAATAATAATCGGTGGTACTTTTTCACCAACGTCATGACCATATATGCAAACACAAATTATCTTAACCCAAAAACCCCACTCATTGGGTTTACTTAACACATCGTCAATCGAGCAAATTATCGTATCAATCTTAGTTACTACTGGATATTCTTCCAAAAGCCTGTCTTTAATATTTGACAATCTTTCGTAATCAATATCTTTGGGATTTACACATACAATAGTAAAGTCTGCATCTGATTTAAAAGGTTTAGCAGTTCCTTTTGGAATCGAGCCACACATATAAATGCTATGAATCTTACCTTTAAATTCGGTAAGTATGTTATCTATATACTTATCAACAAAATCCTTATATTCACTTTGTATTACAATTCTATTAATAACTTTTTCTAATTTCATATAGACTCCTCCTTAACTAAGAACTTCTTTCGGCTAACGTCTTTTTTGCGAACTTCGTAAATTCGTCTTGACATAAGTTGTTCCGCAAAAATGTCGGTTAGTTGAGCTCACTTACAACATATATGCGCTCACCATCCTTGGTACATATAATGTAGAATTCTCTTCCTAATCCTTGTATTCTTCCCCAACTGCCTATTTGTCTGAAGTCATGATATAATGAAGTATTCCGATCGATTAGGAACAAGAGAGGAAACTCAGTATGAACGAATTTGAAGACTGGAATCTAAAAGTAAAAAAGACGTTTAACGCAACGAGCAATGTTGTTGTACTAACCGTAATGGAGGCAGGAAGGTTACTCGGTATCTCCAAAGACCAAATGAAGGTCTTCGCGGTTAATCATAAATTAACCAAAGTCCCGATCTTGAGAAGTGCCCATAGATATCTATTACTGAAGTGTGAAATTGATGAGATTGTAGCGAATAAGGCCGTGTAATAACATCATCAAAGCCAGCCGCAGGAGGCTGGCTTTTCATATTTAAATCAGCCAGAGAATTCTGGTAGGTGTATTTTAATAGCTCTTCTGCCAGTTATCTCAACGGAAACGTCAGTCTGTCGTTAGCCAGCTGCCGCGGTGTTCTTCTACTCGGCACTCCCCTTCACTATTCTAACGACGATACCGGCTTCAGCCAACAATCTATTGCTTTATTTTCTAAAACCGTAAAGGTGGCGACAAATCGCTGAGATACCAACAAAAGCGACCACTTCATGGCTAATGCCATGGAATGGTCGCTTTTGTGTGAATATCAATGCAAAATTATTCAATCCGGAAGATTGTGAAATAAAGAGTCAACCGAATTATGGAACGTATCCGGCGAATTGTGGAATTTCACAACTACACACACGTTACCATTGGCAATTTGCAGTTAACTACACTTACTGTACCCGCAGTTCGTACAGGTCTTACATCCCTCGACATTGATCAGCGAAGCCGAACCGCAGGACGGGCACAGGTCCGTCGAGGTGTGGCCCGCCTTGCCGTGACCGTAAGCCGACGGCGCGGGAATGGCGGTCGCGGCGATCGAACCCGCGACGCCGTCCGCGCCGGCATCGAAGGTCTCGGAAGCCGCAGCTTCCTCTGCCAGCATGCCGGCATGCAGCTCGAGCGCCTTGGCGACGGCGTCGGCGATCGACTCGACGCGGTTCGGGCCGAAGCCGACGGCGCCGGATCCGCCGATGCCTTTGAGGTGCTTCACGAGCAGCTGCACCTTGTCGCCGTGGTCGCCGTACCGCAGGAACAGCGAGCAGACGCGGCCGAGCGCTTCGGCCATCGCGAACACGTCGGAGCCGGCCTTGCCCACGTTCAGGAAGATCTCGCCAGGCGTGCCGTCGAGGTCGTTGACCGTGATATACGCCATGCCGAACGGCGTATTGAACTTGTACGTCGCGCCGCGCAGAATTTTCGGGCGGCTCTTGTAGGCTTTGTCGGCCGACGCCGATACGACCGGCACGGCCGGTTCGGCAGGCGCCGCCTGAGCCGCGGTCGCCGGCAATACGGCTTGCACCGCCGCTACCGCTTCGGCGATCGGAGCGGCTTCGTCCTTGCTCTCTTCCTTCTTCTCGTCTTTCTTCTCATCCTTCGTCGTGCTCAGCACCTGCACGTCTCGGCTGCCGTCGCGGTAGATCGTGACGCCCTTGCAGCCCAGCTCGAACGCCAGCTCGTACAGCTCGGCCGTCTCCTCGACCGTGAAGTCGGACGGGCAGTTCGCCGTCTTGGAGATCGAGCTGTCGACCCAGCGCTGGATGGCGGCTTGCGCGCGGATATGATCCTTCGCGGACAGATCCATCGCGGTCACGAACCATGCCGGCAGCTGCTCGCCCGGATGCGCGTCCTGCCATTCCTGCGCGATCGGCACGAGCTGCTTGTCGTAGCCCAGCCGGCTCTGCCGGTAAAACTCGAACGCGAAGTACGGCTCGATGCCCGTCGACGTGCCGACCATCGTACCCGTCGATCCCGTCGGCGCCTGCGTCAGCACGGTAACGTTGCGCATGCCGCGCTCGCGCACCGCCGCCCCGACTTCCGGATACGTCTCGACGATGTTTTTCATGAAGCCGCTTTGCAGGAACGGCTCGGCGTCGAACGCCGGGAACGAGCCTTTCTCCGCCGCGATCTCCGTGGAGGCCAAGTACGCCTCCTTCGCCATGAAGCCGTACAGCTTGTCGAGGAATTCCAGGCTCTCCGGGCTGCCATAGCGGATCTCGAGGCGGATCATCAGCTCCGCCAGACCCATCGAGCCGAGACCGACGCGGCGTTCAAGCTTCTGGTTCGCCTCGTTTTCTTCAAAGTGGTACGGCGTCTTGTCGATGACATTGTCCAGGAAGCGCGTCGAATACCGGACGACCCGGCCGAGCTCTTCCCAGGCGACGTCGTGCTTCGCTTCGTCGTAGAAGCGGGACAGATTGACCGCCGACAGGTTGCAGACGCCCCAGGCGGGAAGGCCTTGTTCGCCGCACGGATTCGTACAAATGATCGGATTAAAATACCAGCTGTTCGACATCTGATTGTAGTATTCCATGAATACGACGCCCGGCTCGGCCGACTTCCAGGCGGACTCGATGATCGTGCGCCACACCTCGCGCGCGCGGACGGTGCGGTACGGAATGACTTGCTTGCCGAGCGACTTCCACTTGTCCAGGTCTCCGTCCCACAGCGCGTCGTATTCGGCGTCGGACGTATCCGGGAACACAAGCTCCCAATCCAAGTCTTCCTTTACCGCCTTCATGAAGCCGTTGCTCACGCATACCGACAGGTTGGCGTTCGTCACCTGTCCCATCGTCTGCTTGACCGTGATGAAGTCGACGACGTCGGGATGCCAGTCGTTCATCATCAGCATGAGCGCGCCGCGCCGGCTGCCGCCCTGCTCGATCAGTCCGGTCGTATAGCTGAACAGGCCGCCCCAAGATACGGCGCCGCTCGACGAGCCGTTCACCCCGCGTACGATCGACCGGCGCGGGCGCAGCGACGACAGATTGATGCCGACGCCGCCGCCGCGCGACATGATCTCGGTCATCTCGGTCAGCGTCTCCATGATGCCGCCGCGGCTGTCCTTGGGCGACGGGATGACGTAGCAGTTGAACAGCGTCAGCTCGTCGCTGGCGCCTGCTCCCGCAGCGATGCGGCCGCCCGGCACGAGCTTCCAGTCGTCAAGCAGCCAGCGGAACCGCTCGCGCCAGATCTCCTGCCGCTCCGGCGCTTCGACCGAAGCCATCGCGCCGGCCAGCCGGTCCCACATTTCCTCCGGCGTCTTTTCGATCGTCAGCGTCAGCTTCTCCGGCGACGTCTCGACGAGATCGCCCGCGCGCGTGCGCACCGTCACCCGCCTGCCGTCCCGCGCGACGACCTCGCCGACCTCCTTGGCCGGGAACTTCGGATCGTCCTTCGTCAGCGCCAGCACCGTGTCGCCGACCTTGACCGCGTTCGTATCCGCGTTTTTCCATGCATATCGATCGAGGAAAATTTTCTCGCTCAGACCTTCGAGACGACGGCCCGAGGCCTTGTCCGCCCCGCCATTATTCAATTGGACGCTCACTTCGCCACTCTCCTCATAGGACACAATATATTGCGACTTTACCCATTATACGCTACGAAATATAGATATTCGAGAGGCTCGTTCGTCAATTGCGACAATTGTCCCAAAAAAATCGGGCGACCGACGCAAGCTGCCGAGCGCGCCCGATTTGTGACGCCTAGCGGTTATGAAAATCGCGCGCTTGCTCATACTAGAAGAATAGACCCAAGAGGAGGAGAAGCGTCTGCGCCCCCCATTCCATCATCCGCACGGTTCCGAGGCCGAAGTCAAAACAGCCGTCAGCATCGCCCCTTCTCTCGCGCCGGCCGACGGCGCGTCCTCGGCTGCCGCGCAGTCGAATGCCGTCCAATCCGGTAGCCGGGCGGCGAACGCGTCCGCTTCGCCGGAAGAGGCCGCGCGCAGCGCCCGCAAGCTGCATCCGCTCGTCGACCTGCACGTCGACCGCGCCGCCTTCGAGGAGCTCGAACGCAGAGCCGACCGCGGCGGACCGTGGGACGACTGGTCCCTGTACAAGATGTCGTGGGAAGCCGAGGAAGCGCAGCTCGTGACGGACTTCCATGAGCTGCAGTGCATGCGCGTACTGCCCGGCCTCACGCCGCTTCCCCATCAGGAAGACACGGCGCGGCGCGTCCTTCACGAGATGCGGGGCAGAGCGATTCTCGCGGACGAAGTCGGCCTCGGCAAGACGATCGAAGCCGGATTGATCCTGAAGGAATACATCGTCCGCGGGCTCGTGAAGCGGGCGCTCATCCTCGTGCCGGCCTCCCTCGTGCTGCAGTGGGTACGCGAGCTGAACGCCAAGTTCGGCATCCCGGCCATCGCGCAGAAGAAGGCGTATCACTGGAACAACGAGATCGTCGTCGCCTCGATCGACACGGCCAAGCGCGACCCGCACCGCGAGCTGCTGCTCGATACCGAGTACGACATGCTCATCATCGACGAGGCGCACAAGCTCAAGAACAAAAAGACCGGCAACTACCAATTCGTCAGCGACATCCGCAAAAAATACTGCCTTCTGCTGACTGCGACGCCGGTGCAGAACGACATGAACGAGCTGTACAACCTCATCACGCTGCTCAAGCCCGGCCAACTCGGGGGCGAAGGCGACTTTTCCGCGAACTACGTCGCCGGCAAGCGGATCGCCAAAAACGAAGACAAGCTTCAGGAAGCGCTCGGCCAGGTCATGATCCGCAACCGCCGCACCGACGGCGGCGTGGAGTTCACGAAGCGCTTCGTCGCCAACGTCCCGCTCCGGCTGTCGCCCGAGGAGCAAGCTCTTTACGAGGCCGTCACCCGCTACGTCCGCGAGAATGCGACCGTCGAAGGCGTCGACATGTCCAGCATGCTCTCGCTCGTCACGCTGCAGCGCGAAGTATGCTCCAGCCGGGACGCGGTGTTTCTGACGCTGATCAACCTTTTCAAAAAAACGCCCGAGGATTCGCCGCGCCGTCCGAAAATCTGGGAGCTCGTCGAGTTCATCCGCCAGGTCAAGGCGAATACGAAAGCCGAAGCTACGATAAAGCTGATCAACGAGATCGGCGACAAGGTCATCGTATTCACCGAGTACCGCCAGACGCAGGAGTACCTCCTTCGGTTTTTCCAGGAGCACGGATTGAACGCCGTTCCTTACCGCGGCGGGATGAACCGGGGCAAAAAAGACTGGATGATGGATCTCTTCCGGAGGCGCGCGCAGGTGATGGTGGCGACCGAGGCGGGCGGCGAAGGGATCAATCTGCAGTTCTGCCACCATATCATCAACTTCGACCTGCCGTGGAATCCGATGCGCGTCGAGCAGCGGATCGGCCGGGTGCACCGCCTCGGTCAGACCGAGGACGTGAAGATTTACAACCTTTGCACCTACGGGACGATCGAGGAGCATATCGTGCACCTGCTGCACGAGAAAATCAATATGTTCGAAACGGTCATCGGCGAGCTGGACGAGATCGTGGAGCGGATGGAGCGCGAAGAGTCGCTTGAGAAGCGCCTCGCCAAGATGATGCTGGACGCCAAAGACGAGGGCGAGCTTCGCAGCCGCATCGACGGCCTTGGCGAATCGCTGCTACGTACCAAGGCGCAGGTGGAGGAGGAGGTCTAACGCATGAACGCCAGACAGGTGGAAAAATTCGTGATGTCCTATCTCGAGGCGACGGGCTGCGACATTATCGAAAAGGCGAAAGGCAGCGTGACGGTCAGGCTGTCTCCGGAGGCGGACAAGCGGCTGACGAACCGCCCCTACTATTGGGGCTTCGTGGAGCGCACGGGCACGCCGCCGGAGACGCTGACGTTCGGATGGCAGTTCGGGCGCGACGACGACGATGCCGGGGAAGCCGAAGAGGCGTCGGACCTCGCAGAGCAACAAGGGACTGCCGTCCCAGCTCCCGGGCTCTCCCCCTTAGGCTTCAACGTCGCTCCCGTCCGCGTGCTGCGCGAGGACCTGTACTTCGGCTCGGGGCGGCTCGCGCAGATCTTCGGCGCCGTTCGCGACGGCGGACGCTGCGTCGCCATGTTCGAAGAGCCGCCGAGGGGACGGGCGGACCGGCTCGGCTCCAATCCGTACACGGCATGGCTCGGCGTCAATTTTAAAGTGGACTACGAATGCGACATGAAGCGCGAGGAAATGTACGGCTGGGGCATCTCGCTGGCCACCGGCTACATCGACGAGCGGTTCCTCGAAGGGCTCCGCGGCCGCAAGCTGACGCCGAAGCTCCCTTCCAACGTGCACCTGCTGCCCAACGGACTGTCGCTCAAGAAGGCGATGAGCCAGCTCGAGCAGGCGCTCGAGCGCAAGCTCAAGTCGGGCGACTTCGTCTGGGCGGCCGAAGCCGAGGACCGGAGGCAGGACGAGCTGCGGCGGATCCGGTCCTACTATGACCCGATGATCGGACGGGCCGTGACCGACGAGGAAAAGGAGACCCTGTCGCAACGGCTCGCCCAGCGGGAATCCGAGATCGACTGGCAATACCGGCCGAGAGTGACGTTATCCGTCATGAACTGCGGACTTTTCCATCTGCCCGGCATCCATTAGCCTCCTTGCGACAAAAATAGAAGCCCTTCCCGTTGCTCAGCCGGACAGCATCCGGCACCATCGGCGGCGCGGCTCCGGTACAATGAACGGACAAGCCCGAACAATTCGACGATTATAGGTGATACGATGCGTAAAGCTAACCGGGCCGCCGCCTTCAGGCCGCTGCTGCTCGTCCTTCTGTTGTCCGTCTTGAGCGTCTTCGCCGCAGCCCGGTCGGCCGCGGCGCCGGTTCCCGCGGATACGAACGATCCCGCCCGATGCGCCGCGGCCATCGTCTCGCAGTTGTCGGGCCAGCCGGGCTTCTCGGCCTGGAAAACGGGTTTGCCGCGCATCGAGGCGCTCGGTCCCGGCACGCACGGCTGGCTCGCTACCGTCGTGGGGCCGAAGGGAACGCCGCTCGGCTATGCCGTCGTCTACGCTGCAGAAGACGGCAGCTGCAGGCTGGGCGAATACGGCCTCGGCCCCAAGCCGCTGTTCGATACGACGACATTGCGCATAGCTCTGGCTACAGGCGGTTATATTCCGACTGCGACCTCGAACGCTTTTCGCGCGGTCAAGCATTATATTCACCCCTTCGCCGCAGCTTGGGAGGTGAAGCTCGCGAAGAAGACGATCTGGCTGGACGCCAAAACCGCGGAGCTGCTGCCCGTCGACAACGAGTCGCAGTGGCTGGCTGCTGCCGCTGGCGAACCGTATATGCCCGCAGACGCTGGCGCAGCTCCGGATAAGCCGCGCGAGCTCCGTTTGCTGACCGCGGCCGAGACGTTCGATCCCTATGAACGCTTGTCCTGGCTGCTCGGCGACAAGCCCTTCGCCCCGCAGCCGGACCGGTTAATCGCCCGCCTCAAAGCAAAGAATCGCCTCGTGTACGTCGCCGAGCCGCTCGGCGACAAGATGCTGTACGCGCAGTCCGTCGTCGGCTACCAGCGTTGGCAGGGCGGCCGGCTCGATCTCGCGCTCGACATGAACGGCTCGCGATTTATTCCGCTTGATGCGCTCGTAAAACTGAGCGACGGCCTTTTTTATCGTTAAATCAATGATGGATGCAAAAAGAGCCCGCATGGCCCCGGTCGTCAGACCCGAGCTGCAGGCTCTTCTTCTTTTTTGCGGTTGGCGATCCATATACGGATCCCAAGCGGCAACAACTGGCCGAACCAGCGAATCTGCCAGGGCTCCCGCTTTTTTTTGCGCCGCTCGCGGCGTTCGTCGGCCGGCAGGTTCAGATAGGCGACAGAGCGCTCCGCGACATATTTCAGATAATCCGTCGTATCGCTCATCGGGCTTTCCTCCCTCGCGATGCTTGATGAGGTCAGTTTGCCCGCGATCGGACCCTTTTATGCTTCCGATGCAGCAAGAGCCGCCAGATCGGCCGCGTTCAGCGACCGGATTCGCACGGCGGAGGTTTTGAAGTCCGGCATTTTGCAAAAAGGATCGAGCAATGGATTGGTCGCGTTGTTGACGTTTTGCACGCCGCCCCAGTGCATCGGCACGAATACGGTATCCTCCCGGATGTCCGCGGTCAACCGGCTGCGCACGATCATGCTGCCTCTGCGGGAAACGACCCGCACGAGCTCTCCGTCCCCGATGCGGTAGCGCTCCGCCGTCCGAGGATGGATCTCCATCACGTTCTCGAGCTCCCTGGCGAGCAGCGTCGGGCTGCGCCGCGTCTGGACCCCGGTCAAATAGTGGGACAGCATTCTGCCGTTCGTCATGACGAGCGGATAAGCTTCGTCCTCCGTCTCTCCAGGCACGTCGTGAACCGCCTTCGCGAACGCGGCCTTGCCGTCGGGGTGCGCGAACTTCCGCTCGAACAACCTCGCCGTCCCGGGACCTTCGGGATCGGGACATGGCCAATAGACGCCGCCTTCCCGCCTCAACCGCTCGTAGGTGATGCCGTAATAATCCGCGGCGCCGCCCTTGCTCGCGAGGCGCAGTTCCTCGAAGATCTGCTCCGCCGTCGTGTACGGGAAATAGGCCCCCTTGCCCAGCCGCGCCGCGAGGTCGGAAAGGATTCGCCAGTCATGGCGGGCTTCTCCGGGCGCCGGACGGTCTCCGCCCCGAAGCAGCACGCGACCCTCGAGGTTCGTCAATGTGCCTTCGTTTTCCAGGAAAGCGGTCGCGGGCAGCACCAGATCGGCCATGAGCGCCGTCTCCGAGAGGAAAAGGTCCGCCACGACCAGAAAATCGAGGCGGCGCAAGCCCTCTTCGACGAAGTCCGCATTCGGGTTCGAGACGACGGGATTCGAAGACATCACGAGCAGCGCGCGGATATCCCGCTTGTGCACGAGCTCCATCATCTCGTAAGCAGAAACGCCTTTGCCGGGCAAATCGGCCGGGTCGACGCCCCACACGCTCGCGACGTAAGCGCGGTCTTCCGCATTTTCGATGAGCCGATAGCCGGGGAGCTGATCGGCTTTTTGCCCATGCTCCCTCCCCCCCTGCCCGTTGCCTTGCCCGGTCACGGCGCCGTATCCGCAGCCCGGCTTGCCGATCTTGCCGGTGGCGAGGATCAGGTTCAAAAACGCCCGCACGGCCATATGTCCGTCGCGGTGCTGCTCGACGCCGCGCGCGGTGAAGACCATGCCGGAGGCCGCCCGTCCGAAGGCGCGCGCCGCCCGCCGGATGTCCGCTTCGTCGACGCCGGTCAGCGACGCGATGTCGCTGAGCTCAAGCGACGATACGTACGACAGCACATCCTCGAACCCGCTTGTGCGGGACGCGATGAACGAAGGGTTCGTCAGCTTTTCTTCGACGACGACCTTCAGGAGGCCGTTCGCGAGCGCCAAGTCCGTGCCGGGCTTCACTTTCAGATGAATATCGGCCATCTCGGCCGTCTTGGTCGTCCGCGGGTCGATGACGATGAAGAAGGCGCCGTTTTCTTTGGCTTTCGTGAAGTACGGCATCAGCGTTGGCTGGCAATCGGCGATGTTCGTGCCGGCCAGCACGATGCATTCCGCCTGCGTCACCTCGGACAGCGGATTGGTCAGCCCACGGTCAAGGCCGAACGTCTTGACGCCCGCGGACGCTGCAGCCGACATGCAAAAGCGGCCATTGTAATCCACGTACCGCGTCTTAAGCGCCACGCGCGCAAACTTGCCTAGCGCGTAGGCTGACTCATTGGTCAGAGAACCGCCGCCATAGAGGCCGACGGCATCCGCGCCATGCTCCGCCTGTGTGGCGGAGAAGCGGTCCGCGATAACGTCCAGCGCCGCTTCCCAGGAGATCTCGCGAAATTCGCCGTCTGTCTTCAGCAGCGGCTTCCGCAGGCGATCCCGGCTCAGGGCGTGCTGATAGGCGTTGATGCCTTTGACGCATAGCCGCCCTTGGGAAGCGGCGTTGGGCAGTCCTTCGATTTTGTACGTCGGCCGCCGGTCGGTATGTTTCTCTTCGATGACCCGCATCTTGCACTGAACGCTGCAGAACGGGCACTGGGTATCGAAGCTTGCCTGCATGGCTTGCATAGGCGATTCCTCCTTAAGCGCAATAGCGGTCGAGCGATACCCGACGCCGCTTTTCATATGCCGATCGCGGCTCGGCCGTCGCTTGCGGCGACGCCCTCCGCCAGCATCGCCTCGCGAGCCTCGTCGTCAAGAAGCCGCTCGCGCGCGGCGGACAGGCCCGTGCGCTCGAGCCATCGCCAGACCGGCTCGCCGTAGTCCGCCTCGGCCCGATACCACCGCAGCAGCGCTTCGGCCATCTCGAGCGCCGTATCCGCGGAAGGCTCGACGGCGATGAGCTGCGCCTGCTTGACCGGCCGCTCCGCATGGCCGCCGGCATACAGCTCCCAGCCAGCCGGGGCCCGGGCGAGACCGATATCCCGAACGAGCAGGCCGACCGGTTCGTCGGCCAAGCCGGCGATGGCAGCCTGTACCCGGCTGGGCAGCGCTGCGTCCGCAAGCCTTCGGCTCAGCGTAGCGGCCATGCCCGCGGCAAGGCCCTCCCTCGATCCGCTGCCGCCCCGGACTTCCCCGACTTGTATGGAAAATAGCCATTCATCATGAGCCGCGCCGGAAGTCCCCATGGGATCCCGCGTATAATATCGAAGCGCGCTCTTGCAGACGACGCAACCGTCCGCCGTTCGCCAATTCAATTCGGCCATCGCTTCCGCAGGCGTGCGCAAACCTTTTTCCGCCAGGGCGAGTCTGAGCGCGCGATGGCCGAGGGGCGTACAGTCGCACAGCGCGGGATCCGGCGGCGCGGCCGAGGCCGCGCCTGCCAGCGCCGCGCGCAGGATCGCCGCGACCATGCCGCTGCAGCCGCCGCACGAACTCGATGCCTTCGTCCGCTCCCGGACGAGCTCGATCGTGTCCGAGCCGTCCTCGGTCACCGAGCGGACGATCGCGCCTTTGCACACGCCGTTGCAGCCGCATACCGTATCCGCATCCGCCATCGCCGCCGCAGCCGCGTCGCCCGCACTGCCGGCCGGCGCCCCGCTTGACTGCGCGCGCGCCAGCGCTTCGACCTTGGAGCGCCGCTTCAGATGGCCGAGCAGCGTCTGCCCTTCGTCCGTGTCGCCGTACAGGACGACGCCCGCGATACGCCCGTTTTCCGCAGTGACCCGTTTGTACGTCCCGCGCAAACCGTCATACGCCTGCAGCACGGTGTTCGCTTCCCCGTCGCGCACGACGCCCGCGGAGAACACGTTGATGCCCGCTACTTTCAATTGCGCATAAGGCATGCTTCCGGCATACGGCTCCGCCTCGAGTCCGCAGACGACGCGCGCCAGCACTTTGCCCTGCTCATAGAGCGGCGCGACGAGTCCGTACGCGATCCCTCTGTGCTCGGCGCATTCGCCGACCGCATAGACGTCCGGCACGTTCGTCTCCATATAATCGTTGACGATGACCGCGCGATTGGTCTCGATGCCGCTCGCCTTCGCGAACGCGACGTTCGGGCTGATGCCGACCGACAGCACGATCAAGTCGGCATCGAGCTTCGTGCCGTCCGCGAACAGAAGACCTTCCGCGCGTTTGCGACCGAAAATCCGATTCGTCGTCTTGCCGAGCCTGAACCGCATGCCCTGTTCTTCCAGCGCGGTACGCAGCAGTTCGGCGGACATGCGGTCAAGCTGGCGATTCATCAGGAAGGGGGAGTTGTGGACGACTTCCACCTCCATGCCCAGATTAAGGAGACCCCGAGCAGCTTCAAGGCCGAGCAGCCCGCCTCCCAACACGGCAGCCTTGCGGTATTGGGCCGCAGCCTCCATGATCTGGCGGCAATCCTCGATCGTTCGAAACGCCAGCACGCCGGGCTTGCCTGCGCCCGGGAGCGGCGGCACGAAAGCGGACGAGCCCGTCGCAAGGATCAGCTTGTCATAATCGAGGCGGAGGCCCGTCTCGGTCTCCACCCTGCGTTCGCCCGTGCGAACGCGGACGACCGATTCTCCCGTGAGCAGCCGGATTCCTCGTTCCGCGTACCAGGACCAATCGTTCAAGATGATGTCCTGAAGCGAAGTACCGCCTTGCAGCACCTTGGAGAGCTGAATGCGATTGTAATTCGGCGTCGGCTCTTTGCCGATCACGGTAACTTCGAAGGCGTCGGGCGCCAATTCGAGGATCTCTTCGAGACAACGAATGCCGGCCATGCCGTTGCCGACCAATACGAGCTTGGGCTTCGCCATGCATACTCCCCCTTCCTGCGCCGCGGCAAATGCCGAAAAAGAACATAAAAAACCCGTCCCCTCCATCGGGGCGGGCTTCGTCGCCGGTTTCGGGCACGTCGTTGTGCCGCGGATTCTTTATTCAGCATAGGCCGAGAAACAATCGATGTCAATAATCATTACTTACTTTTAGATATATTCTCTAAACGATGCACGGATCACGGCGAAATTAATTATTATGTTATATATATTGACATGACTTTTGCGACCCCTGTATAATCCAAATTGGCTCACAATGACGTGACCGAAAGCATCCGATCGCCCGGTACAACGACGTACCGCGCACTGGGGTGTCACTTTCGCCATGGTCAAGGTGCGTCTTTTCGTTTTTCGGCACCCGCCTTGGCGCGTGAACACGCCCGAACCATATGTGATTTTGTATATCATGGGAGGCGGATTCCAATGGAAATCGTAAAAGACAAAGGGTTCTGGAATAGCGGGCATAAACCTACATTATTTAGCGCATTCTTGTATTTCGATATGAGCTTCATGGTCTGGGTGTTGATCGGGCCGCTCGCGGTCATCATGATGAACGATTATCCGATGACGGCGATTCAAAAGGCGAACCTGGTGGCGCTGCCCGTCCTCGGCGGCTCCTTGCTCAGGCTCGTCTTCGGCTTCCTAACCGACTACATCGGCCCGAAGCGCACGGGACAATTCGGACTGCTCGCGACGATGGTGCCGCTCGTGTGGGGATGGCAGTTCGTGGATTCGCTGAACCATCTATATATCGTAGCGCTTCTGCTCGGATTCGCAGGCGCTTCGTTCGCCGCCGCGCTGCCGCTCGCCAGCCGGTGGTATCCCCCTCAATATCAAGGCCTCGCGATGGGAATCGCGGGCGCCGGCAACAGCGGCACGGTATTTTCGACGCTGTTCGCCAACCGGCTGGCCACGCACTTCGGCGGCTGGGAGACCGTATTCGGACTCGCGCTCATCCCGATCGGCATCGTATTCATCGTCTTTACCGTTTTTGCCAAAGAAAGCCCTACGCAGCCTGCGCCGAAAAAGCTGTCCCAATACGCGAGCGTGCTTAAAAAACGCGATACCTGGCTGTTTTGTCTCATGTACGGCGTTACGTTCGGCGGCTTCGTAGGCCTGACCAATTACCTGACGATATTTTTCAACGCCCAATATGGCGTGTCCGCGGTCCGCGCTGCCGACTTCACGACGATCTGCGTCATCGCCGGCAGCTTCTTCCGCCCAGTAGGCGGATACTTGTCCGACAAAATCGGCGGCATCCGCATGCTGATCGTCTTGTACGCAGCGGCAGGCCTTCTTTTCCTCACCATCTCTTCGCTGCCGCCGCTGGCCGTCGTCATCCCGCTTCTCTTCCTCGCGATGATGAGTCTCGGGACGGGCAACGGCGCCGTATTCCAATTGATCCCGCAGCGATTCGGCGCCGACATCGGGCTGCTGACCGGCATCGTCGGCGCGGCCGGCGGCTTTGGCGGCTACTTGCTGCCGCTGCTGCTCGGCAGCCTGTACGGCAAGACCGGCTCCTATACGCCCGGCTTTATCACGATGGCCTGCATCGCGCTTGGCGCGCTCGTCGCGCTGTCGATCGTGCAAGGCGTCTGGAAGCGCACTTGGCTAAGCCCGGACGGCCGGGCCAAGCTTGAAGCGGAAGCCTGAACCCCAGCGGGTCCATCGTCCCCTATGAATGAGATCGCCCGTCCCGAGCCACGCTAACGGCAGAATCTTCGCCCCGGGCCGGAAGGAGACGGACGATCGAATGATACCTTCTTATAAACGCCGCATTTGCGCAGCTTTAGTGTGCCTATTGGCAGCTCATGGCCCGCTCCCTTCCCCCTCAGCCAGCGCCGAGGATACGGATGCGGGCCTTGCGCTGCCGTTCGCGGGCAGTCCGACGGCGAGGCATACGCTGCCCGCGGCCGACGTGCTCATCGACGCCGGACACGGCGGCATCGACGGCGGCACGCACGTCGGGAACATCCTGGAGAAGGACATCAATCTGGCCATCTCCCGCAAGCTTTATCTCATCTTGAGAAGCCGGGGCATGCACGCGGTGCTCAATCGTACCGGCGACTACGCGCTCAGCGACGACAACCGCTGGCTCCGCTCCTCCCGTCATCAGCGCGACTTGTCCCAGCGCAAAGGTCTTGCCCGCGATATCGGCGCAGGCGTGTTCATCAGCGTTCACGTCAACTGGTCCAAGCGAAAAACGGTTCACGGGCCTGTCGTGCTCCACCGGCTCGATGCCGGAAGCGCGCTCCTCGCCTCGCTCATCCAGGAACGGCTGAACAAACAGCAGAAAACGAACGTGCCTCCGCTCGCGGGGGATCAATTTTACGTGCTGAAAAAAGCCGGTCCCCCGAGCGTCATCGTCGAGACCGGCTTTATCAGCAACCCTGGCGATCTGAATATGCTTACCAATTCGGCGGGTCAGACCGCGATCGCCACCGCGATCGCCGACGGCATCGCGGCCTATCGGCTCGTAGCGCTCTCTTCGGGAAGCTTCGACCCGGGTTCGGACTCGCCAATAGACGCCGAACCGAAAAGCTCCGCCCCCGGCAGCGAATAAGGCCCGGACGGCGACAGGAGCTCCGACAGTTTGACGAACCGGACCGACGCCTGGCGGAGGGCAGGAATCGCGGCCGCTAGCTGGCCCGACGTGATCAGCCCCGGCGGGCCCACATGGCCGATGACCACCGTGCGATCGTGCTTCTGCACGCGCGCCTTGAGCAGCAAGATCTGGCCTCCCACGTGCTTGTCCGTGTACACATCGTCAAGAAACAAATCGTTCTGCAGCAAGGGCACGCCCATCTGGCGCGCGAGCTTCGGCACCACGGATTTGTAGGAAGTTCGGCTGTCCAGGAAAAACAAGCCGCGCTCCTTGCATACTTGCAGCACGATGCGCATGACGCGCTCGTCCGCCGTCGCGCGAGAGCCCATATGATTGTTCATGCCGACCGCGTGCGGCACGTCGGCGATCGCCGCCTCGGTGCGAAGGCGAATCTCCTCGTCGGACAAGGCAGTCAATATCGCTCTTGGCCCGAGCCAGCTCGGCTTGCCTCTGACCGGCTCCATCGGCAAATGCACGATAACCTCGCGGCCAGCGGCATGCGCGGCTTCCGCGTCCGCTTGCGAGGTAGGCAGGAACGGCATGACCGCCGCCGTGATCGGAATCGGCAGTCGCAGCATCTCGTCCGTCCCCTTCATCCGGTTGCCGAAGTCGTCGATGACCACCGCGACGACGCGCTCCGCCGGCCTGCTTTGTTCGGCCGGGATGCCGGCTTCCGCCGACGACGGCGCAGGCCGAGCGCTCAAGGCCATAAGCGCCGCCGCCGCAACCGCCGCCAGCCGAATGCCGCCCCTTTTCAGCAGACGCCTTCTCCATCGCCATCCTTTTTTCATCCCGCAACCCCTGCCCTTCTTCGTCCCGTTAGTTCGCTTGGCTGTCTCATTTTGCGTGGAAATTACAGCCATTATGCGCGAAGAGACAAGAAAAGTCGGGTCGCATCCTTTATAATGGGGAATGATCCGCACAAAAGGGGCTGTCAGTCATCGAAAAGTTAAAAGCAAAAATCCGCCAGGAAGGCCGCGTGCTCGGCGCTGACGTACTCAAGGTCGACGCCTTCCTCAATCATCAGGTCGATCCTGTTCTTATGGCCGATATCGGCGAGACGTTCGCCTCCTTATTCAAGAACGCCGGCGTCACGAAGGTGCTCACGCTCGAATCCTCCGGCATCGCGCCGGCTCTCATGACCGCGCTCGGCCTCCGGGTGCCGCTCATCTTCGCCAAGAAGCGCAAGTCGCTGACGCTCAAGGACGATCTGTGGACCGAACGGTCGTTTTCCTTCACGAAGCAGGAGGAGAGCGAGGTATCCGTCTCCAAGCAGTTCCTCGCGCCGAGCGACGTCGTGCTCATCGTCGACGACTTCCTCGCGAACGGACAAGCCGCCCAGGCGATGGCAGGTATCGTGTTGAAGGCCGGCGCGTCGGTGGCAGGCATCGGCATCGTAATCGAAAAGGCGTTCCAGCCCGGACGACAGCTGCTGCTAGACGCCGGTTACCGCGTCGAATCGCTCGCCCGCATCGCGAGCCTGTCCGAATCGGGCATCGAATTCGAGGAATAATCGCCCGCTAGGCGGATGAACAGTCCAACAGGGCGTCCGACCCGTATACTGTACGACATCCCAAGCGAAGGAGTTGGCAGACATGTCGGATTGCCCAAAATGCGTTAGCAAGACCGTATACGATCCGCCACAAACGGTATATGAGGATTACTACCATCCACAGCACGTCGAGGTCGTGCAGACCGTCGAGGTCGTCCGGCGCCATCACTGCGTGCCCGTCTATCATCACGTCACCGTATGTACGACGAAGGACGTTTACTCCGACGACTTCGAAGGCGGCTTCCGCGGAGCTACCCGCTCCGCCGGCGCGCCGCGCCGCCGCTGATCCGGAAGGCCAGAAATGCAAAGAGGGACGCAGCAGAGCCATCTGCTTGCGTCCCTTTTTTTGGTTTGAATGCGCTAAGTCAGACTATACGCTCCGGCGGACCAGGCATCTGTTGCTTGCGTGTAAAGCGGGGTTACGAGGGGTTCGCGGACTGCAACTCCTGCAAAACAGCCGGCTGAGTGGGAGTTACACGGAAAAATCGCGCATCTCCCGCAGAAACCGCCTCCAGGGTGCGGAGTTACACGGAAAAACCGCGCATCTCTCGCAAGAACCGCCTACCAGGTGCGGAGTTGCACGGAAATACCGCGCATCTCCCGCAAGAACCGCCTACCAGGCGTGGAGTTGCACGGAAATACCGCGCAACTCCATGCCGATAAGCGCAACTGAGCACTATCGTCGCTTCTAGGACGCTCCGGACGGTGACGATAAGCGCAAATAGGCACTAACGCCGCCTCAGCGGCGCTCGTAAAGGCGTCGATAAGCGCAAAAAGGCATTAACGCCAACTCCCCTACACGCCAGTCTGTGGCGATAAGTGCAAATTGGCGCTAACGCCGGCTATAGGACACGTTCTTTGCTAAGCGGTTGACGGTTCAGCTCAACTTTGGGAACAATAACGAACTTCAGTGAACTTCAGTCCGCTACGTTTGCGCCGAGATCCGACCAGCCGACGAAAAAGACTTTACGATCCGTTAGCGATAACTGCACGGTCCGTTCCAGATAACGGATGCCGGCTCCGGCAGCCGGCCGGTGTCAGAGATGCGCCAGCACATTCACGAGCCTGCCGAACGGATCCCGTACATAGAAGCGTCGCACGCCCCAAGGCTCGTCGGCCGGCCCGTATTCGATCGCGAATCCGGCCTGCCGCATACGCGCGAGCGCTTCGTCGACGTCGTCGACCTCGACGGACAAATCCGGCACGGCCGTGCCGGAGCCTCCCTCCGTCGCAAAGCTGATCTGAACATGCATGTCGACGTCGTTCCCGTAAGTCGCGATCCATCCGTGGTCCATCAGAACGTCGAGCCCGAGCGCCTCCTCGTAGAACCGCTTGGCCGCCGACAGATCCGAGGCGGCGACGTTTGCCACGATCCTTTTTACCTTCATCCTCCGCCTCCTGCCGGCGCACGCGCAGCGCACCGCTTCATCGTCATGGACGGCTTCCGCCGCATGCCGCCTTGCAGACGATTGTCACTCCGCTTGCCGCATGCTGCCAGAGCGCCGGTTCTCAAACGCCGCGCAGCCAAGCCGCCGCCGCTTCGACTTCGGTCCTAGACAGTTGATGCCCGCCGTTTTCCCAATGCGTCTCGACCGCCGCGCCGGCAGCGCCGAGCGCCGCCGCGAGTTCTTCGCTCTCGGCCATCGTGCAGAGCGGATCGTTGCGTCCCGCCCCGATGAAGACCGGTACGCCCGACAGATCGGGCAGCTCGATGCCTCTGCGCGGCACCATCGGATGGAACAGCACGGCCCCTTTGAGCGCATCCTGATGGTGATACAACAGGCTGGCCGCGATATTCGCGCCGTTGGAATAACCGACCGCCACGACGTTATGCCTGTCGAAGCCGTACTTGTCCGCGCTCTCGTCGACGAAGGCGTTCAGCTCGGCCGTCCGCGCGATCAGGTCCGCCTCGTCAAATACGCCTTCGGCGATGCGCCGGAAGAAGCGGGCCATGCCGCGTTCGGATACGTTGCCCCTCACGCCAAGCAGCGCGGATTCCGGATTCAACATGCGGCCGACGCCGACCAGATCGCGCTCCGAGCCTCCCGTTCCGTGAAGCAGAAGCAGCGTAGGCGCGTTCGGGCTCGAGCCCGGTTCAAAAATATGGATCATGGACATGGGATTCTCCTCCTTTTTATACAAGCAGGTTCGATGCGGTTAGATCGGCTTCAATCCAGCCTCGATGCGTTCGCGCTTCGGTTCCAGGAACGGCGGCAGGGCGAGCCGCTCGCCAAGCTGGTCTAGCGGTTCGTCGGTGTCGAAGCCCGGACCGTCCGTCGCCAGCTCGAACAGGATGCCGTTCGGCTCTCTGAAGTAGAGCGATTTGAAATAGAAACGGTCTACGTAACCCGAGTTGACGAGACCCGCAGACGAGATCTTCCCGATCCAAGCTCGCAGCTCCGCCTCGTCCTCCACGCGGAAGGCCACGTGATGCACCGCGCCGATGCCTTGACGTTCCTGCTGCAGATCGTCGCGCTCCTCCAGATGCACCTCCGACCCGCTGCCTCCTTCTCCCGTCTCGAACACGACGATATCGGGCTCGCCTGCGATTTCCGAAGCGTACTGCCCCTTCTTTCTATAGCCCATCAACTCCGTCAGCACTCGCTCGGTAGGTGCCGCGCGGAGAACCGTAAGCCGCACCGGACCGAGTCCGACGATGCCGAACTCCGCAGGCACTTCGCTCTTGTCCCAGGGCTTGCCCCCGGCTACGCCGGCATCGTGCTCGTCGGATACGAGGATGAGCCGCTGACCTTCGGGATCGCGGAAAGCCAGCGTCAGGCGCCCGCCGCGTTCCACGATCTCGTCCTGATCGACCTCGAATTGCGTAAATCGATGCTGCCAATAGGACAACGCCGCGTCGCCGGGCACGCGCAGCGAAGTCGCGGAAATGCTGCTCGTCCCCGGCCGGCTTCGCCAAGCGGTAGGAAATTCGAAAAACGTCAACTCCGTGCCAGGATTCCCCCGTTCGTCCCCGTAGAACAGGTGATAAACGGACGTGTCGTCCTGGTTAACCGTCTTTTTGACCAGCCGCATCCCGAGCGTCTTCGTATAAAAGTCGACGTTGCCCGCAGCCGTGCCCGTAATTGCCGATACGTGATGAATGCCTTTAAGCTTGAGCTCCATCGTCTTCAACCCCCAAGTGTAAATTAGTCGCAGCATAGTTCGTCGACCTGACTTAGCCTTAATGAACATCCCTTTATTGCACAAACCAGACGCCGCTAGTCAGCCCCGCCCTTGCCGAGCAGCTTCAACATTCGAATCGCCTCTTGCTGTTCTTCCCCGGTCAGGACGTCCATCATGCCCTGAATTTTATTCGCGTGCTTGGGGAAAATGTCGTCGAACAACGCCGTCCCTTTTTCCGTCAGCTCCGCGAATACGACCCGGCGGTCTTCCCGGCTCAGCACCCGGCGGATCAGCTCCTTGTCCTCCAGCTTGTCGATATTGTAGGTCATCGTGCCGCTCGTCAGCAGCATCTTGCCCGCGATTTGCTGAATCGGCGTCCTCCCTTTGGCATACAGCACCTCCATGATACCGAACTCCGAGGGACTGAGACCTTGCTCGCGCATGTCGCGCATCGCTTGGTCCATGAGGCTTCGATACGCCTTCGACAGCACGACGAACAGCTTCAGCGATATATTTTGATCCGAGGCGTTAGGATCCGACATTGTCGATCACTCCGATTCGTTTTATCTCAATATCATTTATCTTAAATTAAAGATATCATGCGAAACGATGGATGTCAACCTCTTGCCGCCCCTCCATAAATGTGTCATACATTGATTCAGACAAGCATATCTGGTAGTATATAAAAGAATAAAACACGCCGAAAATCAAATAACCCCTTCCCGAATTGGAAAGAGGTGGAGACCGCGTCAAGCGCCAACTTGACCGTCTCGGTTATTCGATGCTCGGCTCGCGAAAGCGAGGTGAACAACATGGCAAAGGACGTTCGCTGCGAAGTCAATTCCTGCCGCTTCTGGGCAGAAGAGAACCATTGCAAAGCGGAAAGCATTTTCGTCACGATGCACAGCCGCAAGGAGCCTTCCAAGTCCGAAGAGACGGACTGCGGTACTTTTGAAGTAAAGTAAGTTAAGCCTATAAATTCGCTTGAGGAGAAGGAACTTCGCCGGTTCCTTCTTTTCTTTTTGAATTATAACAGGGCTGATAATGATTATCAAGCTTAATTAGCGCATTTGGTCGAATCGTTCACAACATCTCCAAAATGAGTCCGGCCGTCTCCTCGATCGCCCGTTCCGTCACGTCGATGACCGGACACTGCAGACGGTCCATGATCCTTCCCGCGAATTCGATCTCCTGGCGAATCCGGTCCGGCGAAGCATAGTGCGCTTGACTGGGCAAGCCGAGCGCCTTGAGCCGCTCCGAACGGATGCGCGTGAGCCGCTCGGGATCCATCGTTAAACCGATCAAGAGGCGGTTCTTCCCCTTCATGAACAGCTCCTCGGGCGGCTTGACCTCGATCGTCAGCGGGTAGTTGGCCGTTCGGATGCCTTTGTGCGCCAGGTAGATGCTAAGCGGCGTCTTGGATGTCCGCGACACGCCGACGAGAACGACCTGCGCCTTGAGCAGGCCGCGCGGGTCTTTGCCGTCGTCGTACTTGACGGCGAATTCGATCGCTTCGATTTTGCGAAAATACGATTCGTCCATCTCGTGCAGCAATCCCGGCTGGTATTTGGGCGCGTCGTTAAACGTATCGATGAACGCCTGCATCATCGGCCCCATGACGTCGACGGCGCGAATGCCGAGCCTGAGCGCCTCTTCGCGCATCGTATCCCGAAGCTCGGGCTGCACCAGCGTATAGGCGATAAGCACGCGCCCGCCGACCGCTTCCTTCAATATGGCCTTCACCTCGTCTTCGGTCTTGATATGACCGAAGCGCCGAATGACCGCCTTATCCGTCGCGAATTGGCGCAGCGTCGCCCGCGCGACCGCTTCGGCCGTATCCCCGAGTGCATCCGAGCACACGAATATCGTATGCTCCGCATGATCAGCCATCTCGTCTCCTCCATCCTAGCCTTCTATGTAATTTCCGTCAGGTCCACCAGCGCTTGCGTCATCGTCGTCTTGGACACCCGGCCCACGACCTCGAGCGGCGTCCGGCGTCCCGCGCCGTCTTCGCCCGCCGGCCGCACGACCGGCATCCCGCCGATCTGGTGGTGCAGCAGCTTCTTCGCGGCATCCCAGAGCGAATCCTCCGGCGTCACCGTGACGATCCTCGGAAAGCGGGTCATCACCATGCTCACCGGGATCGAAGCCGCATTGGGATTGCCTAACGTCACCTTCAGCAAATCCTTGATGGTGACGAGCCCCGCGAGATAGCCTTCGCCGTCCGTCACCGACAGGATGCCGGTATTTTCCACGAACAGCGAGATGACGGCGTCGTTCACGCTGGCCGTCTCCTGGATGACGACGGGCCTGCTCATCATGTCCCTCACCTTCAGCGCGACCAGCCGGTCTCTCGCCCGGCCGTCGGCCGACAGCTGGCGTCCGGGAAAATAACCGACCTTCGGCTTGGCGTCGATCAGCCCGAGCATGACCAGCACAGATAAGTCCGACCGGATGGTCGGACGGCTGATGCCGAGCGATTCGGCGATCTGATCCCCGGTGATCGGGGCATGGCTGCGCACGCGCTCGATAATGGCAAGCTGTCTTGGCGTCAGTTCGATTGGTGCTCCCTCCCGGCTGTCCTAACTATTGCGAGAGCTTCTCCTCTTGGACCTTTGCCCCCGTCGGCTTCCGTCAGGGCCTTTTCGGAGCGAAGCTATGAATAGTGTACAGGATTGATTAATAAGCCGCAATATTGGGCGATAGAGACGTTTCCGCGGCGCGCGCCGCCAAATCGAGCAGGAGCGGCTTGCTCGGCAGATGGTGGAGCGAACGGATATGCCGGATCGTCCGGGTCTTCGCCCGCATGACGATCGAATGGGTCTCCGCCCGGTCGCCCGGCAAGTACCGCACGCCGCCCATGAATTCGCCCGGCGTGACGCCGGTCGCGGCGAAGATGACGTCCCCGGTGCCGACCATGTCGTCCATCGTCAGCACCTTCTCCGGATCGGACAACCCCATCTCGAGGCAGCGTTCGTATTCGCGCCGGTCGGCAGGCATGAGCCGGCCTTGAATCTCGCCGCCCAGGCAGCGCAGCGCAGCGGCGGCCAGCACGCCCTCGGGCGCGCCGCCGGAGCCGACGTACAGATCGATGCCGGCTTCCGGAAAAGAGGGTGCCAGCGCGCCGGCGACGTCCCCGTCGGAGAGGAACTTGATGCGCACGCCGACCTCGCGAAGCGTCCGCACGATATGCGCATGACGATCGCGATCGAGCAGCATGACCGTCAGCTCCCGCACGGGCTTGCCAAGCTGTTCGGCCGCCGTATTCAGCGTCTTCTCCAGCGGATCGGACAAGCTCACCTTGCCTGCGAGCTCGGGGCCGACCGCCAGCTTTTCCATATACATGTCCGGCGCATGCAGCAGGCTGCCCTTGCCGGCAACGGCGATGACGGACATCGCGTTGTTCAGCCCGCGCGCCACGATCTCGGTACCCTCGAGCGGGTCGACAGCGACGTCCACCTCGGGTCCCTGCGCGCTGCCGACGGCTTCGCCTATATATAGCATCGGGGCTTCGTCCATCTCCCCTTCGCCGATCACGACCGTCCCCCGGACCGATACCGAATCGAACATCGCGCGCATGGCGGACGTAGCCGCGCCGTCGGCGTGATGCTTGTCCCCTCTGCCCATCCACGGCGCGGACGCCAGCGCGGCCAACTCCGTTACCCGTACGATCTCAAGCGCCAGCTCTCTCTCCATGTTCCCAGCCTCCGAATTCTATTCGTGTGTATTTTTTATATATAATACACTCTAATAATTAAATAGTGCAACATATATAGCGGATATAAAAAAAGAAAAGTGCAGAAATCTGCACTTTTCTTTGAATTAGTGTTGATTATTCAGGTCCCCATGCCGTAATCCGGCGATCCGTAGACCTCGACTTCCGCGTAATGCTGCGACGGGTTGTTCTGATTCCCGTTCGCCCACAAGCGGACGTACCTGGCCGTGGTCAACGGGAAGTTAACCGTTTTGCCGTTGGCGTTATCCGGATACAGCGCGTCCGTACCCGCGCCCTGGCCGGCCGTATTGTCGGCATCGTTGTTGAAAACGGTCGTCGTTGCCGATGCCGGGAACGCAGGATCGTTGGACACCTGAATAATGACATCGTAATAGATTCTGTCAAAAGGGATAAAATGCCATACTTTCACCTGGTCGAGCCTGTATTTCTGACCCAGGTCGAGTTGGATCCATTCCGGGTTGGAGGGTCCGCCTACAGGACCATCCTGATTGGCGAACGGTCCGCTTTTGTCGCCGTCCGTGATCCTGAATACGTTACCTACGTTTTTGCTGAACGTGATTCGCGAATCGCTTAGTTTAAATGCCACATTTTTGTAGCCCTGCCGCGGCGTGGTCGGCGTGACCGCCGGTACGCCGTAGGCTTTGACTTCCGTGTAGTGCTGCGTGTCGTACTTGGTATTCCCGTTCGTCCACAGCCGGATATAACGGGCGTTCGTTTTCGCAAACGCGATGTCTTTTCCAGCCGCCGTCTCCGCGTACTCGGCATCGGTGCCCGTCCCTTGGGCTGCCGAGTTGTTGGCGTCGTTGTTGAAGACGGTCGTCTTGGTCGCGAAGGTCGAATCGTTGGACAGCTGCACGATGACGTCATGGTAGGTCCGTACGTCCGTCGGGGTGTAATAATGCAGCAAATTGATCTTATCCAGCTCGTAGCTTCGGCCCAGGTCGATCTTGACCCATTGCGGTCCGGTATTGTCCATGTTGGAGTAAGCCGTCGTGGAGTCGTCCGTCAGCCGTTCGGGGAAGCTTAGGGCGCCGCTCGCCGTAATCGTCGTCTTGCCTAAAGCTTGGTTTTTATAGACGCCCGGATCGTAATCCGTCATCACGAATAGGCCGGCATCGTCCGCATAAGCAGTGCCTGTCGCGCCGGCCGCTCTCCAGATGCGCACTCTGGCCGACGTATCGGTCGCGCCGGTCGTGAACTCGACTTCCTTGCGCACGTACTGGTTCGCCGTGCTCTGAGAGACGTCGATCGCGGCGCCGCCGTAATTCAGCACGCCTACGTTAATGGCCTGGCCGCCCGTATCGGTATATACCCACGCGACGAACTTGTACTTGGTATTCGGCGCAAGCCCCGTCACGAGCTGTTCGACGCCGCCTCCGGCTCCTAGCTTCAGACGCGTCCGTACGCCGCGCTTGCGGAAGTCCGAGTTGGCAAAAGCGTTCACGTTGCCTTCCGTAACGGTGGCCGTCGACGGCGATGTCGTCCAAGGCGTCCAGCCTTGCAGATTCTTCTCGAAGCCGCTGTTGGAGACGAGGTTCATATACGGCGTCGCGATCGGCACGTACGATGCCGGCGCCGTACCGGAAGTTCCAGCCGTCCAGTCCGTTCCCCCGTACTCGTAAGCGCCGGCATCCGGCGCGGCGCCGATGCTGTTGTCCGTAATGCCCGGGATGAACGATCCCATATCAACGGCGGTCGAGTTGGCATTCAGCCGGAAGTTCCCGCTTGCGGGGTTCCAGAAGTTAATTCCTTCGTCCGTGATCGTATTGAATCCCCGTACCACGTCGGCGGGCAGGGATACTTTATTGGTGAAAATATTGTTGAACACGCGGGTGCCGTAAAGTTCTTCTTTGTAAGCGTTGGTCGAATCGCCCCAGTAAGCGACGCTGCTGACCGGGTTGCCCACGACCGTATTGTTGTAGATCAGCTTGTAGTTGCCCGGCGTGTTCATCTGGATGCCCACGTCGTTGTTGTAGATGACATTGTGATGCGCGACGACATTCTCGGTAAAGTTGTCGAAATAGAGACCGACCCGCGTATCGTCCGGAACGGTGTCGTGGACGCTGTCGTGAATCAGGTTATGGTGGATGTTGCTGTTGCCGAGATCGGTGCCCCAGGCATAGATTAAAGCGCCGTCTCGGGACAGCCACATGCCGTTCGAGATATCGTTGTACGAAATTTCGCCTACGCCTACATCCCAGTAAATAATGTACCGGCCGGAATTTTTCATTTCGTTGCGGCTGATCATATTGCCCGTGCCGCTGGACAGTTTTAGAAGCGGGTCATAGGAGGCCATGTAGGCGCCGTCATGAATCGAATTGTTCACGATCCGGTTGTTGTTGCCGTTGATGTTGACGAGCGCGCCCGAAGAATAGGCGATCGTGCTGTTTTTGACCACGTTGTCGTTGCCGACGATGGAGATGCCGCCGTTCAGCTGGTCGGCATTGGTCGTGCTCTGCGAGTAGTTCGAGAAGTATACGTATTCGGCCTTTACGCCGTCGATCACGTTGTTGTTCGAGCCATTCATCGTGATGTTGGCGGCGAACGTCTGGATGCCGGCGAGCTGGATGTAATTTTTTCCGTTCAGATTAAAAGCGGTCTTGCGCTTTTTGATCTCGACGTTTGCGGGCACGCCTCCGCCGGGCGCCCATAAATACACCTTCTGGGCGGCCGCGTCCACGTACCACTCGCCGGGCGCATCCAGGGCTTCTAATTTGCCGCTGAGGAAATAAGTGCTGCCGGTCTTCGGATACAGCGCATCGAAATCCCCGGTAATCGCCGAGTAAGTAAAGGCGCCCGCGGTGGCATTGTAGCTTGTAAGCTGGCTCGTCATCCCTACATAGGCGCTGCCCCCGCGAACCCAGACTTTAGCGCCGTTCCAGTTCACGCCGGTCGAGACCAGCGCGGCGTCGGTAATCGTATTTTGCGCGCCGGCGTCGGCAACGGCTACGCCGTTTTTCAATTCGGGCAGGCTGTAGGCGTTAATGTTCGGCCACCGCGCCTCCCACAGCTGCGTTACGGCCGTGCCGTTTTTAATGAACAGTTGATTTTCATTCCCCGGCAACGTCCCGGTGAAATTCGCGGAGTAGATATTGCCGCTGTACACGCTCCAGCCGCTAAGCGGCTCGGTGCCGCTCACGACGACGGTCGCGCCGGCGGCAGCCTCGTACCGGATCGGCGCGGTCGATGTGCCCGAGTTCGTAGGCGTGACCGTCTCCCGGTACGTGCCCGACTCGATGACGCACGTGTCTCCCCCAGTCATGACCGCCGCGCACTGGCCGATGGTCTTGAACGGCGTGGTGGTGCCGTTACCCGTAAGACTTCCTGTTGCGGCCGACACATGGTACGTCGTGGCGGCGCTCGCGCTTGGCGGAGGTAAGAAACCCGCCGCTAACGCCAAGACACAAGAAATGCCAAGCGTGCGAACCCAATTCGATCGAACCGACATCATACTGCCTCCTCTGGTATTCATTTTTAACTACACCCAGAACATAGCAGGAACGCAAAGAAAGGAAAGTGCAAGATCTGCACTTTCCTCCACTGCGGCGACGGTCGCCGAATGCGAAATTTGAATCGCGCCATTGGACACTCGGGCCCGCACATACGGCCCAAGCCGGCATTCATACATATGAAGCAGGACGGTAGTCCGGCAGTATCATGAAGGAGCTGACGACGATGGAAAACGTCCCCCGCCGACAGGCCGGTCCCATTAAAGTGCCCCAACCTGTCCGCAAGGACGGCGCAGGCGGTCCCGACTTCGGACCCCGCGACGTGCTGAGGGATCTGGAAAATCCGGATATGCTCGTGCCGCCCGCCACGGACGCCGGTTTGCTGCCCAACATGAAGTTCTCGTTTTCGGATACGCACATGCAGCTGAACCACGGCGGATGGTCCCGGGAGATTACCGTGCGGGATTTGCCGATCGCGACGACGCTGGCCGGCGTCAACATGAGCCTCGTCCCGGGCGGCGTGCGCGAGCTGCACTGGCATCAGCAGTCCGAATGGGCGTACATGATCTGGGGCTGCGCCCGCATCACGTCGGTCGACGCGCAGGGCCGCAACTTCATCGCGGACGTAGAAAAGGGAGATCTATGGTTTTTCCCCGCCGGACTCCCCCATTCGATCCAGGCGCTCGCGGAAGGCTGCGAGTTCCTGCTCGTCTTCGACGACGGCAGCTTCTCCGACCTCAATACGCTGTCGATCTCGGACTGGTTCGCGCACACGCCGAAGGACGTTCTGGCGGCGAACTTCGGCGTGCCCGAATCCGCTTTCGACGGCCGTCCGGACAGCCAGGTGTACACATGCGCTGCGCAAGGTGAAGTGGCCGGTCGTCAAATATCCTTAAGGACGGCCGATATAGACGTCCCCGTCTACGATGCGGACGGGGAACGCGGCGACCTGCCCGCGGTCCGGCGCCTGTACGGCGCCGTCCGCCAGGCCGATGCGCCAGTCGCAGATTGGATCGTACAGCACCTCGCCGGATACGATGCCGTCGACGATCGTGCCTCCGCGCGGGCCCGGGCTCCGGTTTTCCAGCGCGAAGATCTCCCCCTCCGTGGTCTTGAATACGGCGATCTCAATAGCGCCCAGCCTCAAGAGCTTGCCTATGCGCTCCGGAAATTGCTCGACGGTTCCCGCCAGGCGGTATCCCTCTGCCTCCAATTGTTCTCTTGTCATCCCCGCACCTCCTATTCCTTCGGTCCGACGGCCGGAACGCGAATCTCTCCGAAAAGCCGCTCGCGGAGATTCGGATTGTCGAGGATCTCCTGCCAAGGCTCTTTCACCTGCTCTAGCGCGGCTTCCATCCGGTCCGCCAGCGCCTTGCGGCCCGGCGCGTCCTCGACGATGACCGCTTTGACCTTCTCAAGGCCGATCCGCTCGATCCAATCCGAAGTGCGCTCCAGATATTTGCCCGTTTCCCGGTAATACTGCATGAACGCCGACACGATCTCGATCAGCTCTTCGTCGGTCCTCACCTTGCAGAGCAGTTCGGCGAGCCGGGCCTTGATGCCGCCGTTGCCGCCGACATAGATTTCCCAAGCGCCTTCGTTGCCCACGATGCCGATGTCCTTCGTCGACGACTCGGCGCAGTTGCGCGGACAGCCGTTGACGGCCATCTTGAACTTGGCCGGCATGTCGAGCCGCTCGTACTTTTTCTCCAGCACGATGCCCATGCCCATCGAATCCTTCGTGCCGAAGCGGCAGAACTGCGAGCCGACGCAGGTTTTGACGGTGCGCAGCGCCTTGGCGTACGCATAGCCCGAGGGCATGCCGAGATCCGACCAGATCGCGGGAAGATCCTCCCGCTTGACGCCGAGCAGGTCAAGCCGCTGGCCGCCTGTCACCTTGACGAGCTTGACGTTGTACTTCACCGCGACGTCCGCGATCAGCCGCAGATCCTCGGGCGTCGTGACGCCGCCGTACATCCGCGGCACGACGCCGAACGTGCCGTCCTTCTGGATGTTGCCGTGCATCCGCTCGTTGACGAACCGCGAGTCCTTCTCGTCCGCGTGCTCCTGCGGCCAGATCATGCCCAGATAATAGTTCAGCGCCGGGCGGCACTTGGAGCAGCCCTCCTTGTTGTTCCAATCGAGGGCGTAGCGGACCTCTTTGGTCGTGATGAGCCCCTTCTCCTTGATCGCCGCGACGACCTCGTCCCGGCTGAGCGGCGTGCAGTCGCAGATGCCCGCCTGCTTGGCCGCCGCCGAATCGTACTTGTCGCCGAGCGTCAGCTTCAGAATCTGCTCGACGACCGGCTTGCAGCCGCCGCAAGAACGCGTCGCGCCCGTGGCGAGCTTGATCTCGTCGACCGTCGTCAGCTCGCGCTCATGGATCGCGTCGACGATCATCTTCTTGGTGACGCCGTTGCACCCGCAGACGATCTCTTCGTCGGCGAGCTCCGCCGCGCCCGAGCCCGCCGGAGCGGCGGCCGTCCCCATGACGATGGCATGGTATTCGTCGTTCATGACCGCGCCCGTGCGGATCCACTGCTGGAGCCGCGCCGACTGGCTGCTGTCGCCGACGAGCACGCCGCCGACGATGACGCCGCCGCGGATGAGCACCTTCTTGTAAATCCGGCGCCATTCGTCATGCATGCGCACGACCGTCAGGTCGGTCGCGTCCATGAACTCGCCCGCCGAGAACACTTCGACGCCCGAGATTTTCAGCTGGGTCGACACGACCGATCCCGCAAAAGGCGCAGTATCGACGCCGCACAGATGCTTCGCCAGCACGGCGCCCTGCTCGAAGAGCGGCGCGACGAGACCGTAGCTCACGCCGCGGTGCTCGTTGCACTCGCCAACCGCATATACGCCGTCGGCCGAGGTGCGCAGCAGGTCGTCTACGACGATCCCGCGGTTCGTCGCGATGCCGCTCTCGCGCGCCAGCTCGACGTTCGGCCGGATACCGACCGCCATGACGACGAACTCCGCCTCGAGCGTCGAGCCGTCTCCGAACCGGATCCCGCTCACGCGCTCCCCGCCGAGGAATTCCTCCGTTTTTTTCCCCATCGCGAACTTCAGTCCCTGCAGCTCGAGCTCCTGCTGCAGCAGATGCGAAGCCGTCGGATCGAGCTGGCGTTCCATCAGCTCGCCGAGCAGATGCACGACCGTGACGTCCATGCCGAGCTTGAGCAGGCCTTTGGCCGCTTCAAGGCCGAGCAATCCGCCCCCGATGACCGCCGCCTTCCGGTATTTGCCGGCCGCTTCGAGCATCGTCTCGCAGTCCGCGATGTCCCGGAAGCCGACGATGCCTTCCTTGTCCGCCCCCGGAACGGGGAGCATGA
Organism: Cohnella sp. OV330; assembly: GCF_900112065.1. Taxonomy (GTDB): domain Bacteria; phylum Bacillota; class Bacilli; order Paenibacillales; family Paenibacillaceae; genus Cohnella. The sequence continues at coordinate 335,831 of NZ_FOKE01000007.1, read as the reverse complement.
ACGGCTTGGAGCCGGTCGCGAGAATCAGCTTGTCGTAAGGCGCGATCGCTCCGTCCGCCGTCTCCACCGTTTTCGCCGCCGTATCGATTTGCGTCACCGTCGTTCCGGTATGGAGCTCGATGCCGTTTTCCGCGTACCACTCCCGGCTGTTCAGGATGATCTCGTCGATCGACTTGCTTTTCTCGAGCACGTAAGAGAGCTGGATGCGATTGTAATTCGGATAGGGCTCGCTGCCGAACACCGTGATCCGGTAGGCTTCGGGAGCAAGCTTCAGGATCTGTTCGACCGTATTGATGCCTGCCATTCCGTTGCCGACGACGATGAGGCGCTGACGATCGCTATGTTGCTGCATGGCCTGACTTCCTTTCGCTGCGACAGCGTGAACGGCGACGATCGCGACTGCGCTCGCGGCCGATCGGCTGGGCAATTGGCGTTTTTCCTGCTCTCATCTTATACCCCCTCGGGAAATCGCGATGTGATAAAAATCATAGACGGTCCGTGCGACGGCGCCGACAAAGCCGGGAATGCCAAAAACCGCCGGAAAAGGTCCGGCGGCGTTTGGGCGTGCCAATGGCGATAACACTTCACTCTTGCATTTCAATCGCGCTGGCGGCGCCTGGGCCCGATCAGCGACCAGTCGATGTCTTCCCAACCCAAGCCGTAGGCGGGCGAATCCGGCCGCAGCCGGTAGCCGCCTTCCTCGCCTGCGGCGAACAAAGGATCGGCGACGAGCGAATTCGCTTCGAAGCGGCCCCCGGAGACGGAGAGCCATGTCTCCCAATCGTAATCGAAGCCCCATGCGGGATTCTCCCCGAGCGATACGGCGGGCGCCGGCAGCTCGCCCGATACCGTCCGCGGCGCGCCGCCGTTCCAATACAAATTGCGGTCCGCGCGCGCAAGACGATCCGGGCTCCAGTTGACGAAGCAGAACATCCGACCGGAATTCGATACGATGTTGCGCTCGATCGTCAGGTCCCGGTTCGCCTCCCCGACCATCTCCTGCGTGCCGATCGCGTTCACGGCGTCCGCGTTGTCGACGATCAGGTTGTTCGCGATCGCGTTGCCGATGCCCTTGGCGAAAATCGCCATCCAAAGCTTGCCCGTATTCGCGCCGTAGAGATGATCGAGTACGTTGTGCGTAACCGTAAAGCCGTCCGATGCGTCGTCGAGATAAATGCCGAAGCCGAACGAAAAACGGATGCCGCTGTGGTGCAGCCTGTTGCCATGGATCCGATTGCCGAGCCCGACGCCCCACGATTCGATCAAGCCCCCGTCCTGGCTGTCGGTCATGACGTCCGAAATGTCGTTGTATCGGATCAGATTGTCCCGCGCGAAAAGAAAGTCGTAATGATTATCCCACGTAACGGGAATGCCCCATAGCGTCGGCGGCATCGCCCCTTGGCGGACGCCCTTCATCGAGATGCCGTACCGCGGCATGTGGGCGATCCGGTTGTGCGCGATGTCGCAGCCGCCGCATTGATACAGCTGGATGCCCGCGCCATGGCCGATCAGCTCGCCGCCGTGCAGGATCACGTTGTCCGCGATCAGATGCCCCCTGTTCAGGTTCGCGGATGCGGGATCGCGGAAAACGCCCTCTCCCGGCGCGTAGCCGACCGCGTAGATGCCGTGATGGCCCACGTGCTCGACGACGTTGCGCGTGAGTTTGACGTTCAAGGCGCAGCGATCGAGAAACACGCCCGACGAACCGGAAGAACGGAGCCGGCAGCCGTCGACTTCGACGGCATCGGCGTCGCGAATGTAGACGAGCCCGTTGCGCTGTTCGTCCGGCTCGGTGTTGGCGGCTTCTTCGTCCGAGACGATCCGGTAGTCGTCGTAAAAGTCGGTATGCGCCAGCTCCAGCCCGCGCAAGGCGATGCCTGACACCGGACGTTCCCCGCCGTCCCCGACGATCTCGACGACCCGATGGAGTACGGGCGCGACCACGCGCTGCTCGAGCGGCGTTCCCGTGACGGGGCGGTAATAGAGCATACCGGCGGCTTCGTCGAAATGAAATTGGCCCGGCTCCCTTAGAAACGCGAGCGAGCCTTGCAAGTAATAGCGCGAACCGCCGCCGATGCCCCAGGTGGCCGGGCGCGCGAAGACGATGCGCCGCGTCTCGGCTTTCGCTTCGCGAACGGGGATCGTCTCGGAAAACCAGTTCCACTCGCCTTCCCCTGGCCATACGAAAGCCTGCATGCCTGCGCAGTCTTGCGCGGCCTTTTCGAACGCGGCCGCGTCGCCCGCAGGCAGCTCTCCGACGTAGATGCCGTCCCGCTCGCCTCCGGGCTCCGCCGCATGCCCCGTCTCGTAGTAACCGACGGCTGGGAGCCGCGCCTTGGCGATACGCGCGCCGTCGGCGTAAAGCGTGCGCGGCCGCAAGCCTGCGGGCACCGGCGCCCGCCAGATGCCGTCTTGCCACGGCGTCCAGCCCGCGATCGCGACGCCTCCGCTTAGAACGGGCAGTTCGTCGCCGCTCTCCTCGCCGCGATATTCGACCTGGCAGCGGCCGCCGCCCGTATCCGCGCTGCCGAGTCGCAGCGGCTCGGACAGCGTATACGTCCCCGCGCGAATGCGGACGACGATTCGCCCTTCGTACCCGGCGGCCGCCAGTGCGCGGGCTGCCGCCTGCGCGGCTTGCAGCGTCGTGTACGGACGCGCGGCGCTGCCGTCCGCCGCCACGCCGTTGCCGCCAGCCTCGACGCCGGCGTCGAAGTCTGCGTCGACGTAGATCTCAGCGACGGCTCCTTCCAACCCGCCATACTCTCGAACCGTCCGAACGCTCCCGCCGTCCGCGATTCCTTTTTCCCGTTCATCCATATCGGTCGTCCGTCTCCTCTCCGGCGCATGCCGTCATGCCCCTTCGCCGTCCTAAGGCAGCCGGCAGGCGGCTCGTAACGCTCCGCTTGCCGGCTGCCTCCGTCAGGACAGTCCGATTCGATTATTGAAGCGGCGCCAGATACGCGCCGTCGATGACGACGAAAGAGCTGGCGCCCGGCGTCTTCCAGCCGACCGCCACGTGGTCGCCGCCGCCCTCTTCCTTGTGCAGCACTTCGACGTAGTAGCGCTGGCCCGCCGTCAGCGTAATGGAGCCGGACTGCTGCGTCGACGCGTTTCGTCCCCATTCTTCTTCATTGGTCCAGTCGACGACTTCGCCGATCATGACCTTGTTGCCTGCGGTGCTGTCCGTGCTGAGGTACAGCTGGCTGTTGTTGTCCCCCGCGATGGCGAACTGGTACGTGCCGGTCACGGTCGGGACGATATAGCCGCGAATCCGGTCGCCGTAGTTATCGCCCCAGTTGGTAGGACCCTTGAAGCTGGTCAGTACCGCCGTGCCCGTCGGCGTCGTCGATACCGGGATGCTGGCAACGGTCGGGCCCGTGATGCCGGTCCAGTACTCGCGGACGATGGAGCCCGTCGGCGTCGTGCCGCCGGAGGCGTTGGTCGTCACCGACAGCGCGCTGCTGGCCGCCGATTGATTGCCTGCGGCATCCTTCGCTTTGACCGTGAAGCTGTAGGCCGTGCTCGCCGACAGCCCCGTCACGGTGTAAGTCGTCGCGCCGGTCGTAGAGCCCGCCAGCGCACTGCCGTTATACACGTCGTATCCCGTCACGCCGACATTGTCCGTCGACGCCGTCCACGACAGGCTGACGCTGTTCGCCGTCTTCGACGGAGACGTCAGGCCCGTCGGCGCCGTCGGCGCTTGCGTGTCGCCCGCCGGCGCGTTCGTCGTCACCGACAGCGTGTTGCTGGCGGCCGACAGATTGCCCGCGGCGTCCTTCGCCTTGACCGTGAAGCTGTACGCCGTGCTGGCCGAGAGGCCCGTCACTGCGTAGGTCGTGGCGCCGGTCGTCGTGCCTGCCAGCGCGCTGCCGTTGTAAATGTTGTAGCCCGTCACGCCGACGTTGTCCGTCGATGCCGTCCACGACAGATTCACGGAATTCGCGGTCTTGGACGGCGACGTCAGGCCGGTAGGTGCCGTCGGCGCCTGCGTATCGCTTGTGCCGCCGCCGCTGGCCATGTTCACGTCGCAAGTCTTGTAATAGCCTGGCGCCGGATCGACGCCGAAGCCGTTGTTCGAGCACATGACGGTCGTCGTATAAGTGCCGTACGCATAGCTGCCGTTGGCGCCATAGCGCACTTCCTTCGTGCCGGTGAAGTTGCACGGATTGTTCTCGCCCGCGCAGTTCACCCAGTTCGCGAGCGGGTTGGTCGTGACGGTGATCGCGCCGCTCGCCGCCGAGATATTGTTGGAGGCGTCCTTCGCCTTGACCGTCAGCGTGTAAGCCGTGCTCGGACTCAGGCCCGTCAGCGTGATCGAAACAGCGCCGGTCGTGGAGCCGATCTGGGTCGAGCCGTTGTAGATGTTGTAGCCGGTCACGCCCATGTTGTCCGTGGACGCGTTCCACGTCAGCGTGATGCTCGTGTCGGTCTTCGCCGTGTAGGACAGACCGGTCGGGGCCGTCGGGGCCTGCGTATCGCCGGCGTCCGTCGTAACGGACAGCGTGTTGCTGGCCGCGGAGACATTGCCCGCCGCGTCTCTCGCCTTGACCGTAAACGCGTACGTCGTGCTCGGCGTGAGACCCGACACGTTGTATGTCGTCGCACCGGTCGTGGAGCCCAGCAGCGTGCCGTTCCGGTAGACGTCGTAGCCGATGACGCCGACGTTATCCGTGGATGCGGTCCAGGACAGGTTGACCGTCACGTTGGACTTGGACGGCGCGGTCAAGCCGGAAGGCGCGCTCGGCGCAGTCGTGTCGGGCGGTCCCGAGAAGACGTTGATCGTCTGCTCCTTGATGTTGGCGCGGCCCGTGTTGTCCCATACGACGAGCGATACGCGGTAGTTGCCCGCCTTCTGGTACGTGTAGGTCGGGCTGACTGTCGTGACCGGCACGCCTTCGCCGAAGTCCCACAGGTTCTCGGCGATCGAGCCGTTGTCGGACGACGTGTTGGTGAACGTCACGGACTGTCCGAGCTGCACGCTCGTCGGCGCCGTGAAGTTCGCGGTCGGCTTGGCGTCGCCCGCGTAGCCGCGGCTCGTCAGCTGCGTGTTGGTGCCGTTGCCCGTGACCGTATTGTTCGCCCATTCGAGATCCGACGCGGACGACGGATACTGGTCGATGGACGGGCCGCCGTTGTTCGTGATGATGTTGTTGACGAAGCTGATGCGGTCCGTGCCCGCGGCGGTCGTAATCTCGATCGCCTTGCGGCCGTTGTTCGTGATCGTATTGCTGTCGAAGGTGATGTTCTTCGAGTTGCCGTGGATGCGGACCGCGTTGCCGTCGTAGCCGGGATAGGCGGCGGCGGGATTGCCGATCGGTCCGTCCTTGATCGTGTTCTTATAGAAGTATTGGAACTGCTCCGTCTCGCCCGTGCCCTCGCCCTGCAGCTGCATCCCCCACATGACGATGTTTTTGATCGTGTTGTAATTCCACAGCTGGTAGCCGGTGCCCGGCGATTGCTGCATGCCGACCTGCTGGCCGCCGTCGACGAGATTGTCGGATGTCACGGAGTGGTTGGACATGATCTCGAGTCCGATGCCCTTCACCGTGCTGTCGGTCGTATGCACCGTGTTGCGCCGGATCGCGTTATACTCCGAACGGACGACGGACAGCCAGTGGTCGACCTGATTGTCCTCTACGATCGAATGGTTGACGTTCGTATGCAGCTCGATGCCGAGTCCTTCGTTGAAAATGCCCGAGCCGGTAATGACGTTGTTCCGGATGACCGCGCCGTCGACGCCGTCGTTGACGAAGATGCCGCCGCGGCCCGTATTCGCGATCGTGTTGCCTTCGATGACCGGCGCGTTCGAGCCCCAGCCGACCCGCATCGCCGCGCCCCACATCGAGCCCGTGCCCATGTTGACGAAGTCGTTGTTTTTGATCGTTACGTTCGGGGCCGCCGACATCAGGATGCCGAACGGCGCGAAGCCGCTCGTCTTGGCCAGGTTTTTGATGCGATTGTCGTGGATGTTGTGCCCGCTCCCCGGCTCGCCCCAGATGCCCGCGTCGAGCGTCGTGCTGTTGTTGGCGTCGAGCGTCAAGGCGCCGATCTCGACGTTGCTCGTATTATTGAGCGAGACCATGGCGCCCGTGCCGGTGCCGTTGTACTTGAGGATCGTCGTGTCCCGGCCCTGGCCGAGGAGCTTGATCCCCGTCTTGCCTTGGAGGCTCCCGGATAAATAGTAGGTACCGGACGGGACGTAGACCGTGTCGCCGCTCGCCGCGGCATTGATCGCGTTTTGAATGGCCGTCAGATCGTCCGCGGAATCTCCTCCGTTCGCGCCGTAAGCGGTTACATTAACCGTGGCGGCAAACGCGGCAGGTGCCGGAATCACCGGCGCCAGGATCGTCAGTGCGCAGAACACGCCGGCAGCTTTACGATTGAATCTGGCCGACAAACCGTTCCTCTTGGACATCTTCACGAATCCCTCTTTTCAAATTAAGATGGCATGGCTTCGCTTCGCTCCGTGTCGCTAGCCCGCGCTGCGGGCTTTATATTCGACGGCGCCGCACTCACCTCCTCCGTGACTCCATCGTGCCACGGCGCGGTCCGCGGAGAAACTGTACAAAGTTGGAAAAGCAAGCCAATGGGGCTATGAAATCCATCAATAACTCCGTTCCGCCTGCCGAGCATCCTGCGAAATTCTTTCAAGCAACCGGTTGCAATTCAAAGCGTTTCCATTTAAAAATAGAGAAATCAGGCCCGCGGCGGGAAGGAGTGCGAAGCGATGAAAGGATTCGGGTTCGGATTCGGGTTTTATAAGTCCAGGCGATATTTTCAACGCGTCCTGTTCTCGATCATGATCGCCATGGCGCTCATCCTGACAGGCCTGTCCGCCGTCAATTCCTACGTGCTCGAGCGATCCGTCCGAAGCGTGCAGGAGGATTCCAACCTGAAGGTGTTGACGCAGATTCAATACAATCTGTCCTATATGAACGAGATTATCGTGCGGCTGTCCACGTTCGCATACGGCGACAACTTTCTGATTCCGCTCATGTACTCGGAGCCGCTCCCGCCGATGGATTACATTCGCGGTTACAACGAAATGGAAAAGCTGATGGAGAGCTCCTCCTTCCTGCATTCGATGGCCGTCTATAACGCGGGAAGCGGCGAGCTGTACGGCTCCTCGAGCGAATTTCTCGTGGACGGGGGCGAGACGAAGCGAAGGATGCTCGATTGGCTGCTCCGTTCGCCCGAGCCGCTGCCGACCTCAAGGCTCATCCCCGTCAGCCTGGGCCGAGCAAGCGGAGGCGTCGACGCGTTCGCGTTTATCGTCACGGACGCGCTCCGAGCCTATGACGGCAAGGAATCCGCGCTTATCCTCTATATCAAGCCGGATTGGGTGTTCGACAGCCTGCGCCGGATGAACGGGACCGGCAGCGGCCAGGGCGCGATCTTCATCCGTACGCCGGACGGCCGACTGCTGTCGGACGGTCAATCGGGCGGCGTGTACGCGCCTAAGCCTGAAGCCGTGACGGCGCTGGTCGCCGGGACCGCTCCCGATCGGGACGCGTCGTCCGGATTCGTCGTCGGCAACGCGGGCGACGGCAAGAGCATCGTCACCTTTATGCGGGGGATCGGCGACTGGACGATACTGTACATTCAGCCCTACGCGCCGCTCATGAAGGAAGTCCGGGAATCGCGCGAAAAGGCGCTGCTCGTGACGGGCGCTTTTCTGTTGATCGCGGCGGCCGTATCCTTTTGGCTGTCGTTCAAGCTGTACGGTCCGATCGACGCGATGCTGCACCGAATTCGTCCGCACCTCAAGGTCGGGGCGACGGGCGGCGGCGCGAACGAGCTCGACCTCATGGGGGACAACGTGCTGCGGCTGTCGGAGAAGCTACGGGAGATCAGCGCCGAGCAGATCGTCGAAAAGCATTATTTGCGGACGTTTCTATCGGACGGCGGCAGCATCCCCGAAGCGGACATGGCCCAGCTGATCGAACGCCACGGTCTGCAGCTCGCTAGCGTCGGCCCCTACTGCGCCTGCGTCCTTCGGATCGACCGGTACGCCGACTACGCGCGCGCGACGACGCCTTCCGCCCGAAGGCTCCATGCCTTCGCCATCCTCAATATCGCCCATGAACAGCTATCCGCCGCGTACCGCTGCGAAACCGTCGATATGCACGACGGGCAATCGGTGCTCATTCTGTCCGGTCCCGGCGTAGATGCGGGCATGGAGGCGGCGCGGCCGATCGTGCGGGATATCCAGGATACGATCGAGCGGTATTACGGACTGTCGGTGACCTGCGGCATCGGCGAGCCCGTCTCCAGGCTGAGTCAGCTCTCCGCCGCGTACCGCCAGTCCTACCAGCTTTGCTTGTATATGTTCGCCCAGGGCTACAAGTCGATCATTCTGCCCGAGGACGTGCGCGCCAATCTATCCGGCGGGCGGCGGACGCTGCCTCCGGACATCGAGCGGAGATTGACCGAAGCGCTGAAAAAGGGACAATTGACGAACGCGGGCGGCGAGCTCGAAAAGGCGTTCGCCCTGCTCGCTGATTTTCAGTACGACGACATGCTGCGCGCCGTATCCGATCTCGCGTGGGCCGTTAAAAATACGGCGACAGACATGATCAACAACAGGCTCGCCTCCATCTCCGTCGATCCCGAGCAAATCCCGAGGATCACGGAGGGCGATCGTTCGCTAGAGGACATCTATATGTCCTTCCTGTCCGCATGCGCCCAAATCTGCGATGCGCAGCGCGCGCCCGGCGCGGAGCGCTACGAATGGATCGTCGGAACGATCAAGACGCTCATCGAGCAGAAGTTTCAGGATCCGAATCTCAGCCAGCAGTCGATCGCTTCCACCGTCAAGCTGACCTCGGCCTACGTGGGCAAGCTGTTCAAGGACCAATGCGGCACGACGGTCACGGAGTATATGAACGAGGTGCGGCTTGCCCATGCGCGCATGCTGCTGCTCCAGACCGACGATACGATCGCGGACATCATGGACAAATGCGGCTACTCGAACCAAAGCTACTTTTTCCGCCTGTTCAAGGGCAAATTCGGAAGTACGCCCAAGGAATATCGAATTAAGCGGTCGCTGAGTTCATGAATCAAAACATAAAGAACGATGCCGGCGCGATGCCGCTTCGTTCTTTTTTACGTTAATTTGCCGCCTCCACTCCCCCATCCCGCTTCCTTTTTCCCAAAAAACATATGAATTCGCATTTAATACACGCCCTCTGAACAGTTATTCGAACATCGAATCGTATAATCGGCATTCGGCGCATGGCATGATGGGGACATATCCAAGATGGAGGTGATCCCCATGGCCAAGACCCAACCCGTCAAGCTTAGCGCCGCGGATTCCCCCGTCCCGGGCGATCCGCAGGCAAGGCGAACAAGCTGGATTCGCAACGAGATCCGGTTGTTCCGCAAAAACCGGGAGCTGCTCATCCTCGCGCTGCCCGGCATTCTATTCAAGCTCGTCATCGCGTACCTGCCGATGATCGGCCTCATTCTGGCGTTCAAAAACTTCAGATATGACCGCGGCATTTTCGGAAGCGAGTGGGTAGGGTTTCGCAATTTCGAGTTTTTGTTCAAGGCGGAGGACGCGTACCGGATCATTCGCAATACGCTTCTGTACAACTTCGCCTACATTATTACGGGGACGATCGCGGCGCTGCTGCTGGCGCTGCTGCTGAACGAGCTGTCGGGACGACTGATGAAAATCTACCAGACGGTGCTGTTCCTCCCCTTTTTCCTCTCGATGGTGCTCGTCGGCTACATCGGCAACGCGTTTCTCGACTTCGAGAACGGCTTCGCCAACAAAGTGCTCGCGTTTCTTGGCTTGCCCGAGCACAACTGGTATTTGGAGACGGCGCCGTGGATTTACATTTTGCCGTTAATCGCGCTGTGGAAAGGCGTAGGCTTCTCTACGCTCGTCTACTATGCCGGCATGACGGGCATCAGCACGGAATACTATGAGGCCGCCAAGCTCGACGGCGCGACCCGCATCCAGATGATGACCCGGATCACGCTCCCGCTGCTCAAGCCGCTCGTCATCATCCTGTTCATTCTCGGACTCGGCAACATATTCCGCGGAGACTTCGGGCTTCACTACTTCATCCCGAACAATGTCGGACCGAACTTCCCGACGACGGACATCATCGACACTTACGTCTATCGCGCGCTAACGAAGCTCGGCGACATCAACTCGGCGGCCGCCGTCGGATTCCTGCAATCGTTCGTCGGCCTCATTACCGTCGTGTCCGCCAACTATATCGTCCGCCGCATCGACCGCGACAACGCGCTTTTCTAAACCGGAGGCGAATCCGCTATGACGCTCAAATCGAACAATTGGTTCATTAATGCTTTCTTTATCGTCGTCTGCCTGTTGATCGTGGCGCCCTTCATTCTTGTCGTCTCGATCTCGCTCTCCTCGGAGGACAGCCTGTTCGAATACGGCTACCAGTTCATCCCGAGAGTATGGAGCGGAGAAGCGTACCGGATCGTATTCGAAAAGCCGGACACGATTTTGCGCGGCTATGGCGTCACGATCATGATCACCATCATCGGAACGTTTCTGTCGCTGCTGCTCACCGCGCTCATGGCCTATCCCATTTCGCGCCGCGACTTCAGGTACAACCGGCCACTCACGTTTTACGTGTTCTTCACGATGCTGTTCAACGGCGGCCTGATCCCTTTCTACATTCTGATGACGCAATACCTGCATCTCAAAAATTCGCTCGCCGCCTTGATCATCCCCGCGCTCATGAGCCCGTTCAACATCATGATCATGAAGGGGTTCCTGGACAAAATCTCGCCCGAGATCGTCGAATCGGCCAAAATCGACGGGGCGCGCGAATTCCGGATCTTCTTCCGGATCATCCTTCCCCTCTCGACGCCGGCGCTCGCGACGCTCGGACTGTTCATCGCCTTCGGTTATTGGAACGAATGGTACAACGCGCTGCTGTTCATCGACAACGACAAGTACATTCCGCTGCAGCTGCTGCTCGTCCGCATTTTGTCGCAGGCCGAATTCCTCGCGAATTCGCCGATGGCGCAGGTGTCCGACAAGCTCCAGTTCGCGCAGTTCCCGACGTTGTCCGTCCGAATGGCGATGGCGATCGTCGCCAGCGGGCCGATGCTGCTCGTCTTCCCCTTTTTCCAGAAATACTTCGTCAAAGGCATCACGGTCGGCTCGCTCAAGGGCTAGAGTCGGCATGAATCGATAAAGCGCTGCTGCTGCATTCGAGGGAGGTGATCGGCTTTTTGGGCGGCAGCAGGTCAGGCACGGGAGTACGGCGTATTAAATAATAACGGACCATTCAACGGAGGGTTAAGAGATGAGAAAAGGAAAACGGATTCCGCAATACATGCTGCTACTCTCGCTGGCCGCGCTGGCGGCTTGCAGCAATAACAACAACGGGAACACGGCCAGCCCGAGCGCATCGGCAAGCGACAGCGCCTCCCCTTCGGCGAGCGCTTCCGCTAGCGCGTCCGCCAGTGCCGAGGCAACGCCTGCGGAGCTGCCCGAAGTCAACCTGACGTTTATCTATCCAGTCGCCGCCAATCCGGGTCCCGACCAGAAGCTGGTCAACGACGAGATCAACAAATATTTGAAAGAAAAGATCAATGCGACCGTCGATTTGAAACCGCTGACATTCGACGAATACGAGCCGAAGCTGAACGCGATGCTCGCGGCCGGCGAGGCGTTCGATATCGCTTGGAGCTCCAAAGGCTGGCTTGGCAACTATCAACCCTACATCGATAAGGGCGCCTACCTCGAACTGCCGGACGACATGATCGCCAAGTACGCGCCGGATGCGCGCGCCAACATCCCCGACAAATTCTGGCCGGACATGAAAGCCGCCGACGGCAAGGTATACGGCTTCCCGATCTATCAAATCGCGGCCAAGCAAAAGAGCTTGATCATCCAAAAGCGCTTCGTCGACAAATATAACCTTGACGTGAGCACGATCCACTCGTACAAAGACATCGAGCCGTTCCTGAAGACGCTCAAGGACAACGAAAAAGGCATCGTGCCGCTCGGTCTCGCACAAAACTCCAACGGCCTGTTCGTCGATCCGAACGCCGTGGCGCCGGACGGCGCGGCAGTCGGCTACAAGAAGGACGATGCGTCTTATGCCATGATCGGCAAGATTGATACGCTCGAAGCCAAAAAGGACTTTTACGCGACAATGCATAACTGGTACCAAGCCGGCTACATCAACAAGGACGCGCCCGTGCTCCAGAACATCAACGACCTGAAGGGCAAAGGCAACGTCGCCGTATCGCTCGAATTCACGTCCAAGCCGGGCGGCGAGATCGGCGAAAAGGCGATCAACGGCGGCAACGACGTCGTCTACGTTCCGATCTCGGACAGCTACTTCACCGGTATCGCGAGCGCCATGCACGTCATTAACAAAAACTCTAAAAACCCCGAGCGCGCGCTCATGCTGATTAATCTGCTCAACACTGACAAGTATCTTTATAATTTGATCTGCAACGGCATCGAAGGCAAGCACTACACGAAGACGGACGACAAGTTCATCGCGCCGATCGATGGCTCGGGCTATGCGCCGAACGGCGACTGGGTGTTCGGCAACCAGTTCAACGCCTTCTTGAAGCCAGGCATGGATCCCGATACTTGGGAGAAGACGATCAAGCTGAACGACAGCGCCGTCGTGCCTGTCAGCAACGGCTTCTCGATCAACGAAGAAAAGATCAAGGCAGAAGGCGCCAACCTGAATGCGGTAGGCAACGAATATTCGACCGCGCTCGAGACCGGCGCCGTCGATCCGGCCAAGATGCTGCCCGAGTTCGAGAACAAACTCAAAGCCTCCGGCCTCGAAAAATACGAAGCCGAAGTCGCCACGCAATGGGACGCCTTCTTGAAGGGCAAGGGAATGCGTTAACGGCAAGCGAAATCGAAAGAAAACGCGTAAACCGATTCGCGCGAGCGGCCGTCCGGGAGGACGGTCGCTTGTTGGTTTTGGTTGGATGGACTTCTTTCTCGACAATTGTTTCGCCCATCCCCTGCTGATGTAGCCGATTAAACCAAATTTCAATTCACCTTATTCACCTTCGGCAAAACCGAATAACTCATTGCTTTACCTTGCGCGGACCGGTTTGATCTTAAGTAACCTTTAGTCTCCAGCGACTGTAAACTGGCACTAGTTTGATAAAAGCTAATTTTGAGTGCAGCCATTACTTCTATTGGCTTTATTTCACTGCAATGCCTTCCAATCCAATGGAGAATAGCTCGCTCATACAACGTGAGTGAGATCACGTCCGATCCCGCTCCGTATCCCCATACCGATAGTGCCGCCAACAGCGTCTGTTGACAGCGCTTCGGTTTTTCCAGCAAATCGTCCCTTGAGAAGCGAAGCATGTGCCAACCGTCCATAAGCAAATAATTTTGTCTCTCAAGATTATCGCCAAATCGGAAGCGGCTCACATCGCGGAGATGCGTGCCGTAAGCATCGGCTTCCAATATTAGACCTCGATGCAATCCAAAAGGCATGTAGGCGAAATCGACAAATCGTTGTCCGTCCTTAAAGTCAGACACTTCCCACTCCGGATGCAGATGATCGAAACTGCCAAGCGCCGGCCACCAAAGATTTTTAAGCAGCAATCGCTCATTGTACGAATCCATCTCCAATAATCGCCTTTTCCTTTCACCTTGGCATTGGCGAATAACGCGCGTCATCCATTCGTCGTAGGCTTTTTGAAACAACACATCAGACACTTCATTACCTCCTTAGAAATAGAAAAGGCCGCTCCTCCGAATTCAATCGGAAAGAACGGCCTGTGCTTCAGGCAACGATATTTGTAAAGTAATCATACTTATTATTGAAATTTTTTACAAGTATTTTTTATAAGCCGGTCCTCACGGTCGCGCGCCCATCGCCTCTCGTAGTGAAGGCGATTCGCCTTTTCACGCCCCCGCTCCGCCCATCGCCTCTCCTAGTAAAGGCGATTCGCCTTTTCACGCCCCCGCTCCGCCCATCGCCTCTTCTAGTGAAGGCGATTCGCCTTTTCGCGCCCCCGTTTCGCCCATCGCCTTTCCTAGTGAAGGCGATTCGCCTTTTCGCGCCCCCGCTCCGCCCATCGCCTCTCCTAGTGAAGGCGATTTGCTTTGTCACGCTCCCGCTCCACCCATCGCCTCTCCTAGTGAAGGCGATTCGCCTTTTCGCGCCCCCGCTCCGCCCATCGCCTCTTCTAGTGAAGGCGGTTCGCGTTCACTGGGCACAACACCACCAGGCAAACCATCAGTTTACCAACCCGGCCTTCCCCCTACTCCAGCACCTTCTTCAGCCGGTACTCCTTCGGCGTCACGCCGAACGTCTTTTTGAACAGCTTGAAGAAGGTGCTCTCGTTCACGTAGCCGACCATCTCCATCACTTCCTTGATGCTGAAGCCCTTCGTCTCCAGATACGCCTGCGCGTGCCGCAGACGGACTTCGTTCATATACTCCCCCACCGACACGAACTCGCTCGTCTTGAAGATGCGTCCCACATAAGCCGGCGTCAGGTGCAGCATCGCCGCGATCCCCTGAAGGCTCAGGTTGCTGTCCTTGTAGTTCGACTGGATCATTTCCTTGATCGCGTCGGTCAAGGCAGCGTTTTTATCCGCGTCCGTGCGGGACAGCTTGTCGTGGATCTCGCGGATCGCGGCGCCGATCAGCTCGCGCACCTCTTCCATCGTCTCCTTCTCGAGCGCCTCCCGGCTGAGCGAGCCCAGATCGACGGGCAGCGAGATGAGGCGGTTGCGGTTGAGATCCCGGACGGCCGATTTGAGCAGGTCGACGAGATGAAGGATGCCGTGTACGATATGGTCGAAGTGGCAGGCTTCGAGTCCCTGAAGGATCGCATCCGCCGCATCGACGCTCTCTGCGGGATGGTTGGCGCGGATGCTTTCGACGAGCTTCTTTTCCGCTTCCGCGGGAAAATCGTACTCGGTCTGCCTCTTCCGCTCGCCGACCGCCTCCGGCGTCAGAATCGCGCGATGGCCGAACAAAAGCTTATATTGAGACAGCCGGATCGCTTCGCCATAACGCTCGGTGATGCCGACATGGCTGTCGCAGCTGCCGCTGACCGTCAGCGACAGGGACAGCTTGTAATAGCTGCCGACGACCTCCTGAATGCGGCGCAGCAGCCGCGTCAGCGTGTCCGTATCCGCTCCTTCGCCCGCCGGGCTGACCAGCATCGCCACATGATCGCCGCGCATGTCCGCGATCTCGCACCGGTATGGACCGGGCCGCATGATCTCCTCCGCGATGTTGCCGATCGCGAACGTATGGAGCGCGCGTTGACCGGGCGTCGTCGTCCGCTCGTATTCGGCGAAGCCGTCCACCTTGACGACCACCAGCCGGTACGGCCCTGACGGATCGATATCGAGACCGTTCAAAGCGATGTTTTCCTGAAATTCTTCGCGCGACAGCGACGGGCTGTTGGCGACGAGCGTGCGGAGATGGTAGTTGCGCACGATCCGCTTCTGCTTGTCCTGCTCGCTAGACGCCCAGTGCAGCTTCTCCAGCATCGAGCTGTAGACGGTCGCCACGGCCTCGAACTCGTCGTTCCGCCGCGCGCCGGTATCGCTCGCCTGCGGCTCTCCCGGCTTGATCCCGATCTGGTTGAACATTCGTTCGATCGGCCGGTACAGCTTGTGGGCGATCAAGAAGGACAGCAGAACGCCCAAGAATAGTACGACGGCGATCATGACGACAGAAGTCGCGCGCATCTCGCGGATGCCGCCGGTCACCACGTCGTAGGGCTGCACGCTGACGATTTTCCAATCCGTATCCTTCATGCTCATATAGGTGACAAGTTGCTTTTCCGAACCACCAAGCTTGCCGGTGAAGGAGCCGAAGGACGTCCGGCCCGTATTCGACCGCTGCGCCAACGCCTCGGCAAGCCGCTTCGTATCGGCCGTCGCCGCACCGCCGCCCGACATCATCAAATCGCCGGACCCGTCCAGCATATAGAGGCCGGACCGGGCCGGATCGTCGAAGACGTTTACCGTTTGCAAATTGTCGTACAGCCACTGCGGCTTGATATTGACGACGAGCGCGCTCTCCCGACCGCTGCGGACGGCGCCGAAGTTCTGATAGAGCACGATCGAGAAAAAGTCGACCTTCCCCGCGATGCCGCTAAAATTCATGGGCAGCAGCTTCATCCTGGGCAGCTTATCCTCGCGCTTCAGCAGCGAGACGAGTCCGTCCGCCATCGCGGCGTCGGGCTTGTTCAGGCTGAGTTGGCCGACCGGATAGACCTGGTCGTCATAGCCGTTATAGACGACGATCGAATGGAGAAAAGACGAAGACAAATACGCCTGCTTCAGCGAGTTCATCGAACGGATGACGGTCATCTCGTCGTAGCTCGGCAGCGTAAAGAGCGGCGAAATATTCGGATCCATAAAAAGCGAAACGGCCAGATTGTTCAGCACCTCCGTCATGTACGAGACGTTGTACTGGATCTGGTTCATGACCTTGCGGGACGAATCCTGCTGCATGCGGACCGAGCTCCGCTCGGCATTGTACTGCAGCGCCAGCGAAGCGAAGACCAGCACGGCGATCATCAGCACGCTGACGGACAGCAGCAAACGCGTCAGATACTTTTTGGACTTGTAGGCTTGGAGCATCTTCACGGGCGCTTTCCTCCCACCGGATCGAGTACGTGCCAGCGATATTCAGCATCTCATACTGCCGCCGGGCGCTCTACTGTACAATGTTCGAAATGCTGCTCAGACGCGGAATCCCCGCCTTTTGAAAGGATTTGAGGGGTGAAAAAGACGAAAAGCCCCGGTCGCCGCGAGGCGATCGGGACTGCCGGGAAGCCGGCTGCCAGATGAAGCGTTATGGTTCAGCATGTTCGAGCATGCGTACGCCGATAGGACCGCCAAGCAATAACCGCGCTATTCGGTCAACCGCACGACCCGCGTCTCGCCCGGCGCAAGCCGGATGCGCGGCCAGGTCGCGCTAGCGCATACGCTAAGCGGCAGCGCCGCCTCGGCCGACGTCTCCGACAACAGCTTCACCGAAGCCGGCCAAGTCGTCGGATTCGTCACCCGCAGCGCAGCGGCGCCCTCCGGCGTCGTTTCCAGCGCGCACGTCACATGATCGGGCGACCATACGAGCCCCGTATCGCGCTGAACGTAGATGCCCGGAACCTCGGCGTACGTAAGCATGTTCGACGTCTCGCACCAGCAGGAGAGCGGCAGCGCTTCGCCCACCAGGTCCGCGCCCTCCCAATCGCTCATGTTCACGCGCTCGCTCATATAGCCGGGCGGCATGTCCTTGCCGTCCCAACCCATGATCGGACGGTCCGCGCGGGACAAATATTGGTTCATGTTCCGCGCCGTCTCCGTCAGCTGATCCATAAAGCGCCTGCGGCCCGTCGCGCGGAACAGCTTGAATAATGCGTCTCCCGACAGCGTGCAGATGCCGGGCGCGCTGTGCTTGTTCTGCGCGTTGGCGATGACCGAGCCTGCGGTGCGCATGCCAAGCTTGCCGAACGTCGACGACGCCGGGAAAACGAAATCGTACGAAACGCACCAGGTCAAGCATTGGTCCGCGGCTTCCTCCGCCCTGCCGATCCATAGTCGGTCGCCCGTCGTCTCGTAAAGCGCCATGTAAGATTCGAGCAGCGCAAAAGCGGACTCGCTGTCCGGACATTGAAGAATCTCGCCCGGACCGCCGGTCGTGACGCCGGCATACGTGAACCGCCGGTAATAGTCTTCGCCAGCCGCCTGCGCGACCGACACGTATCGCGCTTCGTCCAGCAGCCGGCCGCAGAGCGCGAGGCCGCCGACGGCCATCGCGCCGCCCGCTGAGCCGCCGACCAGCAGCTCGCCGGTGTCGTGGTTCGCCCACTGGCCGAATTGGCCGTATGTATTCCACAGGCGAACGAACGCGTCGGCCAGCCTTCTCAGCCCGAGCAGCCATGAATCGCTTGCCTTGCGTCCGGGTTCGATCGCTTCCAGCGCCATCACATGCTTGGCTGCGAAATACAGCGCGTCCGCGCTTTTGCGAACGATATGCCACCGCTCCGGCGCTTCCCGGCCCGGATCGGTCCCGAATTCGTCGCCGTACCAGCTGCCCCGATAGAAAACGCCGGGAAAAAAGCCGGCCGCCGTCTGCCCGCCGAATATAAAATCGAGGGTTCGCAGCGCCCGCTCCCGCGACGCAGCGCCCCCCTCCAGCAGCAGCGCATAGCTCGACATGCCGCCTCCGACCCAGCCCAGCTGCCAGTCCTGGTGCTTTTCGTCCACCGTGCCGACCGCATAATAGCCATGGGTTTCGTTCCAGTTCATCGCGTTGAACTTGGCCTCCTGAATCGCCCAGGCCGCGGAAAAGGGCAGCGAAGCGACCGGTTCCGCGCATCCGGTCAACGAATGCCGCACGGACGCGAACGCGGCGAATAATCGCCGCACGCTGCCGCAAGCAAACAGAAAGACGTGAAACTTTAAAGACAGGCGGTCGCCGTTGGCGTAATCCGCCCCTCTGTCGGTAGATGCCGCCGTTGTCGTGCACATCTCGTACTTCGCGTCTTCGCGCACCCCTGGCGCGCGAAAGGATATCGCCGCTGCGCGCCGGTCCAGCGACTCTTCGATATGGATCGACGTTTCCCCGAAATCGGTGCGCTGCTCCGCAAGCAGGATGCAGCCTCTCCCCCGTTCGGGGTCGTAATAGGCGACGGCGGGCGTCGCTGCGTCTCCGGTCAGCAGATGGAGCGACGAAGGTCCTTCGCCCGCCGCGAGCCTCGGGATGTCCGTGATAAGCGCCGGCGCATTCGGTCCCCGCTCCTCGATCGACGTCCAGCAAGGCGCATAACCGAGCTTGCGCGCCTTGAAGCGATTGCCGCCGTAGACGGCGCCGGGTACGAGCACGTACGCCGATGGCGACCAAGCGCCGATCTCGAAGCGCACTTCGGCCGCCGTATCCCGAGACGCGCCGCAGTGCAGCCAGTCCGTCTCGAGCGCGAATCCGCCGTAGGGGCCGGCCAATACGGTGCCGTGCGTCCGGATCAGCCATTCGCCGCCCGCGCCGCTGTCAAGCGCCGTTCCCGCGATCTCGTTGGCCGGTCCTTTCCAGTCGGCCCGGCTCATGCCTGTCCGGCTCGAGCCATCGAATTGGTTGGATACGAAAGCGATCCGGATACCCGCGCTCTCGAGTGCCGCGGCCGCCTGCCGAATCTGGTTGTTGTCCCGCGCCGATTGAAGCTCCATGTCATCCGCTCCTCTGTCGATCTATCAGAACGGCAACATTAAAGCACGGCACGGACCAAAGCTAAACTATGAATAGTGCGCATAGCTGTGCATACCCGCAAAACAGAAGAAATGTCGGCGATCCCGACCAAAGCCCCTTCCTTACATAAGGCCGCCAAGCGCATAACCGGCCCATGCCAGCGCAATGCCGAGCACATAGCTGCCGGCCACGTAAACCGTCAGCGTGCGCCACGCCCGGTTTCGCCATAGCTGAACGTTTTCCGCGTTAAAGGTAGAAAACGTCGTGTAAGCGCCCATGAAACCTGTCCCTACAAGCAGCGAAACCTCGGCTCCGCCGGCAGCCGCAACGATGCCGAGCAGAAACGAACCCGATAGATTGATAAGCATCGTAGCGACTGGCAGTCTTGCTTGGAATCTCTTTTTTCCCCATAACCCGATGCCATATCTCGCGCAGGCGCCGAAAAATCCGCCCAGCGCCACCAAACCTTCGTGCCCGAACGTCACGGTCCCACCGCCTCGCGGTTTTTAGCTGCCGGACGTCGCTCGCCAAGCCTGAAGCCGGCCCATGCGAAAAGCAGCCCGCCGACCAGGCTCGCGCCGACATAGAGCGCTGCCTCTCCGGCCCGTCCATCGCGAAGCAGCGACAACGTCTCCACGCTGAACGTGGAAAAGGTCGTATACGCGCCGATCAAGCCGGTACCGATCCCAAGCCGCAGCCATTCCGGCAGGCCCGGGCGCGTCGTCGCCCAAGCCGTAAACCAGCCAAGCACGAGACATCCCGACAAATTGATCGCAAGCGTCGCTAGCGGAAACGTAAAATGCCACCAAGAATGCGTCCACTGCCCTGCCTCGTACCGAAGCAAAGCGCCGACGCTGCCGGCCAAGCCGACCGCCCATCCGTACTTCATGAACTACCTCCGTCATCGGTCGAATAGGTTCATCTTAGCTATCCGAAGGGAGTTCCGTCAATGCATGTCGCTGCCGCTACAGCACAAAAAAGAGAGCGCCGTCGCGCTCTCTTCAAACGTCTTTCTTCATATTAATCGCTAATGCATTCCTTAAACTAATCGTGAATGCATTCCTTTAAACCTGCTTGACCGCATACCGTTCGCGGGCGGCTTCGGTCGCCTCCACCATGTGTCGCAGCGACTCGACCGTCTCCGTACGACCGCGCGTCTTGAGGCCGCAGTCGGGGTTGATCCAGAACAAGCCCGGGTCGAGCACGCGAAGCGCGCGATCGATCATTTGGGTCATCTCGTCCGCCGAAGGCACGCGAGGGCTGTGAATATCGTAGACGCCGAGCCCGATGCCCTTGTCGTACGTATGCTCCTCGAAAATGCCGATCAACTCGCCATGGCTGCGCGATGTCTCGATGGAGATAACGTCGGCGTCCAGCGCGCTGATCGATTCGATGATATCGTGGAACTCGCTGTAGCACATATGCGTGTGAATCTGCGTCTCGTCCTTCACCGTCGAGGTGGACAAGCGGAACGCGCGCACCGCCCAGTCCAGGTAATGCGCCCATTGTTCGCGCTTCAGCGGCAATCCTTCGCGCAGCGCCGGCTCGTCGACCTGGATCATGCCGATGCCTGCAGCTTCGAGCGCCTCGACCTCGTCCCGGAGCGCCAGCGCGATCTGGTAAGCGACTTCCTCGCGCGTCTTGTCGTCGCGAACGAACGACCAGTTAAGGATCGTGATCGGTCCGGTCAGCATGCCCTTCACGGGCTTCGACGTCAGCGATTGCGCATAGACGGTCTCGGCGACGGTCATGGGCTCCGGCAGCTCCACGTCGCCATAGATGACCGGCGGCTTCACGCAGCGTGAACCATAAGATTGCACCCAGCCCTTCGCCGTGAAGGCGAACCCGGCAAGCTTCTCGCCGAAAAACTCGACCATGTCGGTGCGCTCGAATTCGCCGTGCACGAGCACGTCGAGTCCGATCTCGTTCTGAATGTCGATCCATTCGCGAATCTGCGCTTGAATGAAGGACTCGTACTGCGATGGCGACCACTCGCCCTTGCGCCATTTCTGCCGCGCGCCGCGCACTTCAGGCGTCTGCGGGAAGCTGCCGATCGTCGTCGTCGGCAGCGGCGGCAGCTGCCACTTGGCATCCTGGACCGCGCGGCGGGCGTCGAAAGCGCTCGCGCGCGCCGCCGGCTCCGACGCCAGGGATGCCATGCGCGCGCGGACGCGCTCGTTCGTGCGCGCGGAAGACCGCTGCAGCGCGTCGCGGCTGCGCTCGGCCGCTTCCAGGTCGGCGGCGATCGCGTCGACGCCTTGACGGCCGGCCTTCGCGAGCAGGACGAGCTCTGCGAGCTTCTCGTCGGAAAAGGCAAGCGCGCCTTGCAGCTCGGCCGGCAGCGCGGTCTCGCGCGCCGCGCTGACCGGCACGTGCAGCAGGCTCGACGACGGCTGCACGACGATCCGGTCTGCCGGCACGGCCCCGCGTAGCGCGCTGAGCGTCGCCCATTTGCCGCGCAGGTCGGCCTTCCAGATGCCGCGGCCGTCGATCAGGCCGGCGCCGAGCGTCTTGTCGGCCGGGAAGCCCTGCTCGCGTACCGCCGCGAGGTTGCGGCCCCCGTCGTGAACGAAGTCGAGCCCGATGCCGTGGACCGGCAGCGAGACGACGAAGCCGTACGCGTCGACCGATTCGAAATACGTCTGCAGCATGATCCGGATCCCCGGCGCTTCGCTCGTCAAGGCATCATAGATGCGCCGTACGCGGGTCAGGTCGTCCTCCGTCAAGCTCGTCGCCAGGATCGGCTCGTCCACCTGCACCCATCGGGCGCCTTCGGCTTCGAGCTCGCGCAGCACCTGCGCATAAAGCGGCAGAAGACGGTCGATCCAGTCATCCAGCTCCTCGGCGACATAACCCTTGGAAAGCTTCAGGTACGTATAAGGTCCGACGACGACCGGCCTTCCTTCGATTCCAAGCTCCGACTTGGCTTCGCGATAGGCCTCGAGCGGACGGTTGACCGTCAGCTGCGGGCTGACGCCTGCGCCCAGCTCGGGCACGATGTAGTGGTAGTTCGTGTTAAACCACTTGGTCATCTCGCTCGCCGCCGACGCCCGGTTGCCCCGCGCTACCGCGTAGTAGGTCGGCAGGTCGACTTCGCCTCCTGCGTAGCCGAACCGTTCGGGCACGATGCCGAACATCGCCGACGTGTCCAGGATATGGTCGTAATACGTGAAGTCGCCGACCGGTATGACGTCGATGCCTTGGTCGCGCTGCTTCCTCAGGTTTTCCAGCCGGATTTCCTTGAGCGTCGCATGCAGCGTTCCTTCGTCCAGCTTGCCGGCCCAATACGCTTCCAACGCTTTTTTCCATTCGCGGTCTTGCCCGATGCGGGGATACCCCAGATTGCCGCTCTTCATATGCCTTCTCCTCTGCCTTCCAATATGGAGCAAAGCGACTCTCGCCGGTTCTATCGGCGACCGCTTCGACTGCTAATTGAAAGATAGCACAGGCTTCCGGGTATAGCGTAACTTCAATATACTATTGCCGGCTATAGCCGCCGGCTATAGCGGATGCCGATGCGGGCGTGGGCTCATTCAACCGCGATCGCCTGCTCCAGCGCCTCGACGTAGGCTACGGCAAGCTTCGAGAGCGCGGCGTTCTGATGGCTGATCCAGCCGACATGCAGCGTCTCTTCGCTGGCGAGCGGAACCGGGATGATCTCGTTCCCGTTCAGGTCCGCGCTCAGCACGCCGGTCGAGATCGTGTAGCCGTTCAATCCGATGAGCAGGTTAAAGAGCGTCGCGCGGTCGTTCACCTTGATGCTTTTTTTGTGCGACAGCGTGCTCAGAATCTCCTCGGAAAAATGAAACGAATTGTACTCGCCCTGCTCGAAGTGCAGATACGGATAGTCGTCGAGCTGGTCGATCGTCACGACCGGATGCCTCGCCAAAGGATTGTTCACGCTGACGAAAATATGCGCCTTGGCGGTAAACAGGCTCGTAAACTTCAGGTTCGCATCGCGCAGCAGCCGCTTGATGACTTTGGCGTTGAATTCGTTGATATACAGGATGCCGATCTCGCTGCGCTGGCTTTTGACGTCCTGGATGATCTCGTGCGTCTTCGTCTCCCGGAGCGCCAGCTCGTACTCGTCATGGCCGTGCTCGCGGACGAGCTGGACGAACGCGTTCACCGCGAACGCATAGTGCTGGGTCGACACGGAGAAATGCTGCGGCGCGGGCTTCGCGCCCAGATAGCGGTTTTCCAGCAGCTCGGCTTGCTCGATGACCTGCCGCGCATAGCCTAGGAACTCCGCGCCGGCCTTCGAAAGCGAGATTCCTTTGTTCGTGCGCTCGAAAATCGTGATGCGAAGCTCCTCCTCCAGATCCTTGATCGCGTTGGAGAGGCTGGGCTGCGATATAAAAAGGCGCTTGGCGGCTTCGTTCATCGAACCGCGGTTCGCGACCTCGATAATATAGCGCAATTGCTGAAGCGTCATGGCATCGATATCCTTCCTGTCCTGTCCGGGCCCGTTTGACCTTATGATATCATGACTTGACATCCCGGTCAGCCTATACGCGGATGCGCTGGGCCCCTCTAACGCTGTCAGCCCTGTGCCGTCAGCCCTGCGCAGACAGCTCTCCCGGCGCTTGGGGGAACGGATCGGCGAGCAGCCGCCAGTCCGCGTCCAGCTCCTCGTTCGTCAGCAGGCAGTCGTCCAACTCCTCTTCGAGCGCCCGGCGGTCCATCTCGATGCCGATCAATACCAGCCGGTTGACGCGATCTCCGTAAACGGCATGCCAGTCTTGCACCAGATGAGGTTCCTCGCTGAGCACCTGCTCGCGCTCTTGTTCCGGAAGCGCGGCGATCCACCAGCCGGCGGGACCGACCTGAATGGACGGGCCGGCCTGGCTGAACGACTGGGCGATCGCGTGGCGGGTCGCCAGCCATAGCGTCCCCTTCGCCCGAACGACCTCAGTCGGCCACTCGGACATCCATGCCATCAGCCGTGCCGGGTGAAAAGGGAGCTTGCGTTCATAGACAAACGAGGAAATCCCGTACTCTTCCGTCTCCGGCGTATGATGCGGCTTCTCCAGCTCCCGGATCCAACCCGCCGACAAGCTGGCTCGCTCGAAGTCGAACAAGCCGGTGTTCAGGATCGCGGCAGGCTCGACTTGGCCGTTCGTCGCGCGAATGAACCGCGCCGTCGGCTGCAGCGCCCGAAACACCTTCTCCAGCTCGTCCAGGCTGTCCGCGTCCAGCATGTCGCATTTGTTGAGCAGCAGCACGTCGCAAAATTCGATCTGGTCGATCAGCAGGTCGGACACTTCTCTGACGTCGTCCTCTCCGGCGGCCTGGCTTCGTTCGAGCAGCGTCTCGCCGGACGAATAATCGTGCCAGAAGCGGTTCGCGTCCACGACCGTGACCATCGTATCCAGACGGCACAGCTTCGTCAGATCGATGCCGAGCTCCTCGTCGATGTAGCTGAAGGTTTGCGCGACAGGCAAAGGCTCGCCGATGCCGGTCGACTCGATCAGTATGTAGTCGAATTTCTCGAGCCGCGCAAGTCGCTCCACCTCCCGCAGCAGATCCTCGCGCAGCGTGCAGCAGATGCAGCCGTTCGACATCTCGACGAGCGTCTCGTCCGTTCGGGAGACGCCTCCGCCGTCCCTGATGAGGTCGGCGTCGATATTCACCTCGCTCAGGTCGTTGACGATGACCGCGACCTTTAATCCGTCCCGGTTGTTCATTACATAGTTCAGCACCGTCGTTTTCCCTGCGCCCAGGTACCCGCTGAGCACGGTAACGGGAATGATTCGATCGTTAAGCATTGCACACGCTCCTTATTCGTAATTATTACTATTTACAAAGATAGCAAACGGTTTGCCGACGAGTCAACCCTCCCAATAAAAAAAGCCCGCCGAATGGCGGGCTAGCTCTCAAGGATGCGCTGTCCGAAATATTGTCCGGGCTGCAAGCCTGCCTGGCAGGCGAACATCGCGCTGGCGATATGGGAAACATAAGCGTTCAAGGCATCGTTATTCTGCATCAAACGAAGCATCGGCACGAACTGCCGGTCAGGATCGCGCTGATAGCTGATGAACAGCAACCCTGCATCGACGTTGCCCGTCCGCGGATCCACTTTATCCGTATAAGAGTACGCGCGCCGGTGAATCTGCTGCTTGGCGTCTTTGGCCAGTCGAACGTGCGAATGCTCCGGCAGCTTGGCGGCGTCGACGGCGTCGAATTCGCCCTTCGCGCCGAAAGCCGCGCCGGATACTTTGCTTCTGCCGAACGTCGCTTCCTGGTCGGAGAGCGATGTACGATCCCAGCTCTCCAGCTTCATCTGAATCTTGCGATAAGCCAGATAGGAACCGCCCCGCATCCATGCGGGCTCGTCGGCCCCCGCCCATACGACCTCGTCGTAGCCTTGCGCCGAGTCGTGCAGCTGATTCGCCGTGCCGTCCTTGAAGCCGAACAAATTGCGCGGCGTCTTGCCCGGCGTCCCGCTGGCGAAGCCTTCCTGCATCCACTTGAGCGAGGCGCGGCCGGTCGACAGCCGGATCAGGTTACGTACCGCATGGAAGGCGACCTGCTGATCGTCCGCGCAGATTTGCAGGCATACGTCCCCGCCCGAAATGTCCGGATCGATATTTTCGCGGGCCATGCGCGGGATATCCTTCAGATGCAGCGGCAAAGCTTTCGCGGCGCCGAAGCGGTCGACGCCGTCTTTGACGAAAAACGAAGGGCCGAAGCCGAGCGTGACCGTCAATCTGGAAGGCGGCAGCTCGAGCGTTTCGCCCGTATCGGTCGGCGGCACGAGCGGGTTGTCGCCCAGGCTCATCGTCCCGCCCTTCGCGCTCAGATCGCAGAATCTCGTCCAATCCTTCAGCATCGCGATCAAGTCTTTTTTGCTGCCGGTCGTAATGTCGAACGCCGCCAGGTACAAATACGTCTGCTGCGGCGTCACGATGCCCGGCTGGTGATCGGCATACAGCGGGACGATGTCTTCTTCCGATTGGGCCGATGCCTTCGAGCGATCCGCTTGCGGCTTGGGAATGCCAAGAATCGCGCCGATGCCGGAGGCACCGATCGCGATTCCGGCACCGACGGTGGCCGACAGCTTCAGAAAATCCTTGCGCGTCATGCCTGTCCGGTTCGGTTCCATAATAAGTTTGGGCTCCCTCCGTTATTTAGAGGATGGCGGCGGTTTGCGACATCAGCTCGGACAGCGCGCTGAGGCGGTCGCTGATCTCGCGGATCTGATCCGTCGTCAACTCGGTATAGGCCACGTACTGACCGTCCTTGATGAAGGCGGACAGCGCCTTTTCCATATCCTGAAATGCCTGGTCGAGCTTGTCGGCCAATTCGACGTTGCTCTCGTTCAGCGCCGGGATGATCGACAGATAAACCGTCTTCGAGCCGTCTACGTTGGCTGCGAGGTCGACGAGATCGATGTGCGAATAAAGTTCTTCTTCGCCGGTAATCTTTGACGTAGCCGCTTCGTTCAGCAGCTCCATCGCGCCGGCGACGACCGTTTTAGGCTCGAGCTCGAGCTTCTGAACCTCGGCCTGCAGCGCCTTCACGTCGGCGATGAGTTGATCGGCGAATTTATCCTGGCCCGCCAGCGATTTGTCGACCCACAGCGCCTTCTCGATCTCATGGAAGCCGGTCCAGGTGCTCGGATCGTCCACGTCGGCCAGACGGGCGTCGATCTTCGGATCCAGTTCGCCGAAGCTCTCGGCGATCGGTTCGATGGTCTCGTAATATACGCGCGCTTTCACGTATTCGGCCTTGGCTGCGTCTACGTTGCCCGCCTTGACGGCGTCCACGAAAGCTTGGGTCTGATCGGTCAGCTTGTTCGTCTGGTCGACGACGTATTGCTGATATTTTTTGACGGCTTCCTTCAACAGCTCGGATGAGCTCGCCGTCGACGGCTTGGCGCTTTGCAGCTTCGTCAGCGCATCGACCAAGCCGTCCGCGTTGGCCTTAAGCGCGTCGAAATCGATCTTATCGTAAGCCGATGCGGAAAAGATCGGCATCTCGTATTTTTCAACGTCCGTATACTCGAGCGGGAACGTTTGGCGCACGGCGTTTTCGAACGACAGCCAGGTTTCGTTGATCGTCTTGCCGAGGGTTTTGACGCCGTCAGCGTCTTTCTTCTCGATGAGACCTTGCAGCTGCTTCGTTTGATCGAGCAATTGAGCCGTGCCCGTCTGTATCGCGCTGGATCCGTCGGCGCTTGCCGACGCGGAGGCCGGAGAAGCAGCCGTCGTCGCAGCGGCAACGGAAGCCGATGCGGTAGCCGATGCGCCGTCGTTGTTCGATCCGCTGTTGCACGCGGATAATGCCAGCATACCTGCGATAGTAACAATGCCAATGGACGTCTTCTTCATCATTATAACGATCTCCGATCATCGAGCGCTATGCGCAAAATTAGGTTTTGAAACTTAGGAAAGCTGAACGGCGCTACGGCGCTTGCTCCTCAGCAAGGACCATACGACCGCGGTGCAGCCGCAAGCCAGGAAAACGAGCTGGGGCAAGGTGCTGTACCACGAAGGATACAGGCTGAGCGTCGTAAAGTCCGGCAGCGCTTCGTTCACCGTGGACGGCAGCACCCCGGCCATCTGCAAGCTGTGGATGCCCGAGCCCATGAATTTGAAGCAAAGATAGAACACGATCACGCTGGACCCCAGAAAGAAAGGACGGATCGGCAGTCTCGAGCCGGCCTTGGCGATTACCGCGGCCGCGACAGCGAGGACAAGAAACCCGGCGGCGATGCCGGCGACGAGCTCCGTAGCGGACATCTTGCTGGCCATGCCGATCAGGAAGATGACCGTCTCGAGCCCCTCGCGGACGATCGAGAAAAATGAGAGCAGCGCGAGCGAAAACATATGCCCGCCGGAAAGCGCGCGCGTGCTCCGCTCGGCGAGCAGTCGGTTGAAGCGCTTGGTATCCGAGTGGCGGTGCAGCCAATAGCTGACGTACAGCAGCATCACGCTGGCGCACACGCCCGTCCAGCCGTTAATGAGCAGGTTGTTGTGCCCGAAGGCGCTTGAAGACAGCAGCAGAACGACCGCGAACCCCGCGCAGATGCTGGCCAACAGTCCCGTGACGGAGCCGCCGACGACCCAGCGCTTTGCCGGCTTGGAGCCGGCTCGCTTGGCGTACATGAGCAGCGCGCCGACGACCAGCAGCCCCTCCATCCCTTCGCGGATCGGAATGAGCGCCGCGTCCCACCACGAATATTGCGCATCCGCAAGGGGCGCCAGCCCCTCGACCAACCGGTCGATGATAGGTGCCGCAAGCTCTCTTTGATCCGGATTGCTCAAGTAGCCGTCCAGCATCACCAAATCGCGCTCGGTGTCGTTGTACACGCGCTGCGATTGGCTCACCACGTCGCCTTCGACGGACAACCACTGCTGCTGCAGCTGTTTGACGCTTAGTCCCGCCTCGTCCCATTGCTGATGCTTGGCCAGGTCCCCGGCCTCGCGAAGCTTAAGGATGTAGGTAGACAGCGTCATCCGGCTATTTCCGTCGTTGTCGGCGAAGGCGCCGTCGCGCAGATTGGTGACCGAAAACCTGAGATTGCCGGCCTGCGACGATGCTTCGTCCAGCTTGCCGCTCACCATCGCCAGCGAGAGGGCCGCGATCTGCCCGTCGATCTCCAGCGCGAGGTCGAGCGATTGCTGCTTGACGTCGTTTTTGTCTTTCGCCCACCACTTTTTGATCGCAGCCAGGTCCTGGGCAGCCGCATCGGAATCGCCGGCATCGAGGTGCGAGACTAACGCTCCAGCCTGCAAGGCCGCCTCGTCCGCATGCGTCGGCTCGGCCGCGGCCGCTACGGAAGCGATTGGCCCGATCGCCCAGGCGAGCATGGCAAGCAATAAGATCCTCGCGAAGATCGTTTTTGCGGAAGACCATCTATGCCCCTTCAATGTAAATAGTCGCCTCCATGAGCCTTAATTCATCCCACTTGAAAATGATTCTCAATATTAAGCATTATAGGAGCGATCATTTTAGGTGTCAATGAAATTAATAAAAAGAGGCGGCTGCGACGCGTCATTTTTCCGACGCATCGCAGCCGCAGGATTATTGTCTTCTCTCAGGTTTAATCTGCGCTGTCGGACGCTGCGGGATCGCGCCTTGAAGCGATTCCCTTCCGAAGCCGCGAGAGCGCGCCGTACCGCGGGGAACCGAGGAAGCTTGCCGCAAACAGGATACCGGTCGCGAACGCCATCGATCCCGAGATCGACGTATCGAGCCAGGTCGCGATCCCGTAGCCGATCCAGGCGGACAGCGCGCCGAAAGCGGCGCCCAGCGACAGCATCACGGACAGCCGGTCGGTCCACAGATAAGCTGCTGAGGCTGGCGTGATTAGCATCGCGACGACCATGATCGCGCCGACCGCGTCGAACGATGCGACCGTCGTCACCGACACGAGCGACATGAACGCGTAGTGCATGAGCACGGCGGGAATGCCTAGGCTTGCGGCCAGCGCGGGGTCGAACGACGTGATCTTCCATTCCTTGTAGAAGGCGACGATCGCGGCGACCGCGATCGCGAGCACGAGCGCGAGCATCGCCACCGCCTCCGGCACTTCGCCGACGAGCGGGAGTGCCACCGTTTCCCAAGGGATAAAGGTAATCTCGCCCATCAGCGTATGTTTGACGTCGAGGTGCGCGTTGCCGACCTGCGTGGCGATCAGCACGACGCCGACCGCGAATAACGTCGTGAACACGATGCCGATCGATGCCTCCTGCTGTACGCCGCGGGATTGGAACCATTGCACGAGCACGGCGGTCAGCAAACCGGCGCACACCGCGCCGATCAGCATGTGCACGCCGCTAAGCTCGCGGGTCGCCATGTAGGCCACGACGATGCCTAGCAGCACCGTATGGCTGATCGCGTCGGCCATCATCGCCATGCGGCGCAGGATGAGCAGCACGCCGATCAACCCGCAGGATACCCCGACGAGCGAAGCGGTCAGGAGGATCCATCCGGAGTAGCTCATCGTCCCGCCCCCTCGCGCGCCGCGACCGGGCCGACCGTTTGAGACGTCAACCTTCGCCTGCTCGCTCTTTGGCCGATATAGAGGATGAGCAAGCCCTTGCTCGCGCCGAAAAATAACGATACCGCAAATGTCGCGGACGCCGCGAGCACGATGAACGGCCCTGTCGGCCAGCCGGCGCCCGCAGCGCTGAGCAGCGTCCCCGCCGCGCCGGCGCCCCCGCCGAACGCGGCCGCCAGCACGACCGTCCACTTGAACGAATGCGTCCAGTAACGGGCGCTGACGGCGGGAATGATCAGCAGGGCCGCCATCAGTACGACGCCCGCGGCCTGGATGCCGACGACGATGACGAGCACCAGCACGGCCAGGTAGATACCGTTCATCAGGCGCACGGACAATCCGAGGCCGGCCGCGTAAGCGGGATCGAACAGGAACAGCTTCCACTCTTTGTATCCGAGGAGCGCGACGAGCAGCACGACTCCTGCGGTCCCCGCCATGAGCCTGACGTCGTCGCCGACCATCGAAGCCGCCTGCCCGAAAATGAAGCTGTCGAGGCCGCTCTGGCTGCCGCCCGCCGTCCGGTTCACGAAGGTCAGCAGCATGATGCCGAGACCGAAAAAGACCGACAGCACGATGCCCATCGCGGCGTCTTCCTTGATGCGGGTCGACGAGCGGATCCAATCGATCAGGAGCGCCCCGAGCAGCGCGCTGGCCGCGGCGCCCGCGATCATGACGGGCAGATTTTTGGTGCCCATAAGCACGAAGCCGACGATGACGCCGGGCAGCGCGGCATGCGACAAGGCATCGCTCATGAGGCTCTGCCGCTTCCAGTAGGCGAAGCTGCCTATAATACCCGCGGCCATCCCGAGGATCAACGTGCTTAAGAGCACCCACTGCGCATTGTGCGAGAGCAACGTGTTCATCCGGATTTCCCCTCCAGCCAGCGGAGCATGCCGCCATAAGCCGCGCTGAGCTTCTCCCGGGTAAAGGCTTCCGCCGTCGTGCCGTGCGCGATGACGGTCCGGTTCAGCAGCAGCACGCGGTCGAAGTAATCCTCTACCGTCTGCAAGTCGTGGTGGACGACCATCACCGTCTTGCCCTGTCGCTTGAGTCGCTGCAGCGTATCCATAATCACCCGCTCCGTCACGGCGTCCACGCCTGCCAGCGGCTCGTCGAGCATATAGAGATCGGCATCCTGCGCGAGCGCCCGCGCAAGGAATACCCGCTGCTGCTGGCCGCCGGAGAGCTGGCTGATCTGGCGCCCCGCATAATCGGCCATGCCCATCTCGGATAGCGCGCGCATCGCCTGTTCTTTGTGCGTCCGCCCGGGGCGGCGAAGCCATCCGATCTTGCCGTACAATCCCATCGTGACGACGTCCAGCGCGTCGGTCGGGAAGTCCCAGTCCACCGAGCCGCGCTGCGGCACGTAGCCGATACGCGACTTGACCTTCCGGAAGGCCGAGCCGAAAAAGGCAACGTCGCCGGAAAGCCGCGGATGCTGATCCAGCAGCGTCTTGAGCAGCGTCGATTTGCCCGCGCCGTTCGGTCCGACGATCGCCGTCAGCGTCCCCGGCTGGATTTCGAACGTCACGCGTTCCAGCACCGCGTTTTTCCGATAAGAAGCGTTCAGATCCGTTACCTCGAGCACTGCCGCCATATCAACCCTCCTTCGAGGCAAGCGCCTCGCCGATCGTGTTCACATTGTGCCGGTACATGCCGAGGTACGTGCCTTCCTCCGTTCCGCCGTCGCCCATCGCGTCCGAATACAGCTGACCGCCGAGCTGGACGTCGAGTCCACGCTTCTTGGCTCCTTCGATGACCGCCTCGATCGATGCGGGATTGATGCTGCTCTCTACGAAAACGGCCGGCACGCCGCGATCCACCAGCAGGTCGATCGTGTCCTCGATGTCGGACAGCCCGATTTCGTCTTCCGTGCTAAGCCCCTGCAGGCCGACGACCTGAAGACCTAGCAAGCGCCCAAAGTAGCCGAACGCGTCGTGCGCGGTGACGAGCACTCGCCGCTCCTCCGGAATGCGCCCCAGCTTTTCCAGCGCTTCTGCCTTCAGCTCGTCGAGCTGCTTGAAATAGGCGATCTTATTCGTCTCGAAGTACGCCGCGTCGGCCGCGGAATACTTCTTCAATTCCTCCGTCGCCGCGCCTAACGCCTGCTTCCACAAGTCGATGTCGAACCAGATATGCGGGTCGGTCGCGCCCTTCGGATCCTTCAGCAGCCGCTCCTTCGGCAGCGTCTCCCCGATGGCCAGCACCGGCCGCTCCTTGCCGATCTGCTCGAAAACCTTCACCATGTTCGCTTCAAGATGGAGCCCGCTGTAAAACACGATATCGCCGCTCTGCAGTTTCTTGATGTCTCCTTGCGTCGCCGCGTACAGATGCGGATCCACGCCCGGTCCCATTAGGCTGTCGACCTCAACCTTGTCTCCGCCGATAACGGCGAGCGGCTCCGCGATTTGCGCGATCGTCGTGACGATCCGGATTTTGCCTGACTGGCCGCCTTCGCCTGCCTGCTTCCCGCCGCTCGCGCATGCGGTGTTGATAACGACTAAAATCGCTAAAAACAAAAATACCAGTACCACTCTTTCCAGCCGTTTGGTCAGCATTACGGGCCTCCCTATTTTGGTCGTTCCTCCCGTCAAACACTTGTACGACAACAATTTTGTTTCCTACGGGAAACTTTTGTTGTTAACTACAAAATAATTACCCAGGGGCAATTTGTCAATCCTTTTTTTGGGCGGATTGTCCAGAATGACAGAGTTGAAAAAGAGAATCACGTATCGTCATCGATGTTGTAAATTCATTTTTGACTATGTAACATGTCGCTTGCTGAACGACGCCGGCACAGCAGCGTTGCTTTCCGCGCTTACAGCCCTCGTCGGTGCTTCCGCAGCCGCCGTAACCGCGTTTTTCTCGCTTGCTGCGTGGCTAAGTGTTCGATTATGGGGAGTTACATGGTTTTACCGGGCAACGGCGCTTCCGGGCGGCACTTTTGACAGAGTTACACGGTTTTGTCGGGCAACGGCGCTTCCAGGCGGCGATTTCGACCGAGTTACACGGTTTTACCGGGTAACTTCCATTCCATTCCATTCCATGCAGCGGCCTTGCGGAATCATCAGCGAGGAATGGTTTGGAGCATCCGTCCGCCAACTCGGTTCACCAAAATAAAAAAGGATAAAGCAGATAACGAATCTGCTTCATCCCTTTTGCTGCCACCGCTATTCATTAGCTTCCGATTACGCGTTCAACGCCTCGACCAGAGCTTCCAGGTTCTTTTTCATAATGCCGATATAATCGAGTCCGTTTTTCTTGTCCTCTTCCGTCAGGCCCTCCAGCGGATTCAGCACGTCCGTCTTGGCGCCGATCTCGTCCGCTACCGTCCTGGCGACCTGGGGATCGACCAGCGTCTCGAAGAAAATCGTCTTGACCTGATGCGCCTTCGCGAACTCCACGATCTCGGCCATCTTGCCGGGGGAAGGCTCCTGTTCGGGCGACAGCCCGGCGATCGGCACCTGCTCCAGGCCGTAGGCATGCGCCAAGTAACCGAAGGCCGCATGCTGCGTGACGAACTGAATCGTCTTCACGTCCTTCAGCCCTTCCCGGTAAGCCTCGTCCAACGCCTTCAATTCGGCGATGTAGGCATCGGCGTTCTTCTTGTACGTGTCCTTGTTCGCGGGATCCGCCTTCTCGAACGCCGCTTCGATCGCGGCGACCTCCCGCTGCGCCAGTCCCGGATCGAGCCATACGTGCGGATCCTCCGCATGTTCGCCTCCCGTATGCCCGTGTTCGTGCGCCTCTTCTCCCTCTTCTTCTTCCGCCGCGCCCTCCAGCGTCGTCAATCCTTCGCTCGCCCGCACGACGACGCGCTTGTCGCTGGACGCGCTCGAGAGCGCCGCATCGACCCAGCCTTCGACGATTCCGTTGTAGACGAACACGTCCGCATCCTTTACCTTCGCCATATCCTGCGCGCTCGGCTCCCAATCGTGCGGCTCGGCCCCGGCCGGGATCAAGGCGACGACGTTCGCGAGATCGCCCGCGACTTGCCTGCTGAATTCGTACATCGGATAAAAGGTCGTTACGACGCTAAGTTTGGCGTCCGATTCGTTCGCGTCGTTTGGCTCGCTTTTGCCGCAAGCCGCCAGCAGCAGCGCCAGGCTCGCGGATATCGCCAGCGTTTTCTTCAAGTTTTTTTTCATGCGGTTCATCCCCGTCTCCTTTATTCGTAAATATTACGATAATAAGTATAAAAAATACGACCTGCTATGTATAATGCTCGTGACCGCCTCTATATTGTAATTATTACGTTTAACAAACGCAAGAGAAAAATTCATACCCCCGCCTGCTATCAGCTATCAATCTAGAAAACTAGCAGCGCAGGTTCTGTCAAACAAACTCTCGCATAAATTGATAGAAGCAATCGCGATTCCATGAACGAGGTGAAAATACGTGACGAATGAGGCTAATAAATGGACTTTGACGCTATCGGCGGCGTTGATGCTGACGCTGCTCTATTTCGTTGCATCGGGGCGGCAAGGGTCTTGGCCGTTCGGCTCGCCCGTCATCGGCGCGGATCAATGGCATTCGGTCAAAACGGTGTTCGTCAGCCTATTTCTGGAGGCCCTCCCCTTCATGCTGCTCGGCGTCCTCGTCTCGTCGGTGCTGCAATCGTTCGTATCCGAGGCGGCGCTCGCTCGTCTCATCCCGCGCAATCCGCTGCTCGGCGTACTCTGCGCCTGCCTGCTCGGCATCGTGCTGCCCGTGTGCGAGTGCGGAATGATCCCTGTCGTCCGAAGGCTGCTGCGCAAAGGCATGCCGGCCTATATCGGCACGACCTACATCCTGGCGGCGCCTATCGTCAATCCGGTCACGGTACTCGCGACCTTCAGCGCCTTTCGCGCCGCGCCGGAGATGGCGCTGTACCGAACCGCGCTCGGCTTCGCCGCTGCGGCCGCCGTCGGCCTGCTGCTGTATCGGTTTAGCGGCAAGACCGCCTACCCGCTGAGAGCCGACACGGGCAGTCATCCACACGCTGGCAGCCATCATCTCGCAGATAGCCATCCCCACGTACGTAGCCATCTTCACCCAGGCAGCCATCATCAAGCGGCCTCAGCGCATGCCCATCGCGCGTCCCGCCGCGCACCGTCGTCCCGTTTTCTCTCCTTTTGCTCGCACGCGGCCGACGAATTTTTTGAAATGGGCAAATTCCTGATGCTCGGCGCGTTCCTGACCGCGCTGATCCAGACCTTCGTCAGCCGCGAAGAGCTGCTCGCGCTTGGCGGAGGCGTCTTCGGTTCTCATCTGCTCATGATGGGCTATGCCTATGTCATCTCGCTCTGCTCGACGTCGGACGCGTTCGTCGCCGCATCGTTTAACGGCGTATTTCCCGCAAGCGCGCTGCTCGCCTTCCTCGTATACGGTCCGATGGTCGACTTCAAAAATACGCTGATGCTGTT
This sequence comes from Cohnella sp. OV330, assembly GCF_900112065.1. GTDB lineage: Bacteria > Bacillota > Bacilli > Paenibacillales > Paenibacillaceae > Cohnella. Next base: position 300,220 of record NZ_FOKE01000007.1, on the reverse strand, counting down.
GTCCGCCTTCAAAGCCCGCTTCGTGCTGAATCTCCTCTTGCTCGCGACGGCGGCCGTCCTCGCGCTGTCGCTGCTGGCCGGCTGGTGGCTTCGCAATGCTGCAAGCTGACACAGGAATGGGGGATGCAAGAACATGAACGAGCGTCCGAAATACAGCCTGATCGCCCGACATTTAGCGCGCGCCGTCGTCCTGGCCGGCATCGGACTCTATATCGCCAGGCTGTCCGCGACCGGAAGCCTTAGTCTTTATATCTCGCCGCGCATGGCCGCATACACGAAGCTTGCTTCGGTCGGACTCTGCTTCATCGCCGCTGCGCTCGTCTACCAGGCGCTGAAAGCATGGGACGGCGATCGTTCGTCCGGCTGCGGGGAGGCTTGCGGTCACGAGCCGGCGGGCTCCTGGCTGCGCCAGCTTCGCGCCGGCGTCTTGTTCGCCGTGCCGCTCGCCTTGTTTTTTCTGACGCCCGACACGACGATCGGCAGCGCGATGGCCGCGCAGAAGGGCATGAAGCTGAGCGGCGTCAACGTCGCGCTCGCGAATCAAGCAGTCCCCGAACCGTCGGCAACAGACGCAGAGCTGGACCTGTTATTCCCGCACGATTCGCTCACCAAGCCGTATGCGGATTATGGCAAGATGCTCTACGCCGAGCCCGAGATCGAGATTGCAGACCGGCGCTATCTTGAAACGCTGACGACGCTTTCTTTTTATCCGGATTCATTCACGGGACGGCGCGCTTCGATATCGGGCTTCGTCTATCGGGACGATTCGATCGGAGAAAGTCAATTCGTGCTCGGCAGGTTCGCGGTTCAGTGCTGCGCGGCCGACGCGATCCCGTACGGCATCGTCGTCGAATCGCCGGATGCGGCGAAGTATGCGAACGATAAATGGATGACCGTCTCCGGCACGCTGGCCAAGACGACGGTCGACGGCGTCGAAGTGCTGATGCTTCAAGTTGACGCCGCAACCGAGATCGAACCGTCGAAGGACCCGTACGTGTATCCGGACATGGACTTCGGCGCGTAAAGGGCCACGTCTCTGCGGATGCAGCTTCTTCGACAACCCAAGCCACACGCGTAACGATGCCGGCCGTTTACGCTTTCGGAAGCCGCACCGTAAACCGCGTCAGCACCGGGCCGCTCTCCGCTTCAACCGTGCCGTCGTGGCGCTCTACGATGTTTTTGACGATATAGAGACCGATGCCCGTGCCGCCCTCCCGCTGCACCCGCGCGCGGTCGCCGGTGAAAAACATCTCGAACAGATGCGGCAGCTCCGCTTCGGGAATGCGATCCCCGTAGTTGTCGACCCGGATGACCGCCTCCTGGCCGTCCCATTCGCCCCGAACGTCGATGTACTTGCCGTCGGCTCCGTAACGCGCGGCGTTGCTGAGTAAATTCTCGAACACCCGCGCGAGGAGCTCGCCGTCTCCCTGGATATTCAGGTCGGGGATCACTTCCGAGCGAAGCGTCAGCCCGTTTTTCTCGAAAATCGGATACAGCTCCTCGCCGAGTTGGACGAGCAGCTCGCCGAGATTGATCGGCTCGCGCTTGACCGGCAGCATGCCGTAATTCATCCGCGTAATCTCGAACAACTCGTCGATCAGCTTCTCTAGCCGTTGGGACTTCGTATAGGCGATCGACGTAAAATGCCGGATTTGATCGTCCGACAGATTTTCGGCTTGCAGCATGTAGTTGAGGTAACCGGTCACGGAGGTAAGCGGCGTGCGCAGGTCGTGGGCGAGGTTGAGCACGAGCTGGTCCTTGCTCGTCTCCGCGAAGTCTCCGCGCGCGATCGCCTGGCGCAGCTTGTCGCTGGCCATGTTGATGTCCTCCGCGATCGCCTGGAACTCGTCCTGAGAGGAGATGCGGACCGGCGTGTCGAAATCGCCGACGGCCAACCGGTGGATGCCGCTCGAGATTCGGTTGAAGTACGTGGCGTAGGGCTTCGTGTATAAAAAGAAAAACAACACCGACAACGGGATAAAAATAATCAAAAACACGTTGACGTCGCCGATGCTGCGCATGATATTGCGGAACGCATTCAAAGAATCGCCGTAGTAGGCATTTTGGCGATAGTAGGATTGCAATCCTCTGTAAACGAGATAGGTAATGAGGAAGGACGTCAGCATGCTGAGTCCGAGCAGCAGGATCATCTTGGACCTGAAGCTGATGCCGCTAGCCATTAAACGTATATCCCACTCCCCAGATCGTCTTGATCCACTTGTCCTTGTTGTTGTCTTCGCCGAGCTTCTTGCGCAGCGTCCGAATGTGGACCATGACCGTATTGTTGCCGACCTCGTAGTAAGCTTCGCCCCACACCTGCTGGAAAATCTGCTCCACGCCGAATACCTTGCGGGGGTGGCTCGCGAGCAGGCACAAAATATCGAATTCCTTCGGCGTCAGCTCGATCGGCTCGCCGTAGATGGTGACGCGCCGCTGGTCCGGGACGATCGCGAGTCCGCCGGCCTCGATCGTGACGGGCTCGTCCGCCCTCGCCGGATTGAGCCGCGTCGACCGCCGCAGCAAGGCCTGCACGCGCGCGACCAGCTCCATCGGGTTAAACGGCTTGGTCATATAATCGTCCGCCCCGATGACGAGGCCCGAGATCTTGTCGAAGTCCGACGTCTTGGCGCTCACGAACAGGACGGGCAGCCGGTGCCGCTCGCGGATCTGCCTCACGACCTCGAAGCCGTCGAGTTCGGGCATCATGATATCGAGAACCGCAAGATCGACGGCCTGCGTTTCGATCGCCCGAACCGCTTCTTTGCCGTCATGCGCGAGCAGGATCTTATAGCCTTCCTTTTGCAAATGCAGCGAGATGAGGTCGGCGATTTCCTTTTCGTCGTCGGCGATCAATATGGTGACGGGATTCATGTCCTATCGCGCTCCTTCACAATCCCATTGTAACGGATGTCACAGCGCGTTGCCTAATTCGCTATAGACGTTCACCGCGTCCGCAATATCGTACGCCTCCGTCGTTTTGCGGTCTCCCTGGGCGCCGGTCGTGACGAGTATATACTCCTTGCCATGCAGGCGGCCCAGGCTGGCGAGGCAAAGTCCCGCCTTTTCGGTGTAGCCCGTCTTTCCGCCCACGATCTCTTCGCCGGCGAGGCCCGACTCGCCAAGCTCTTTGAACATCGAGCTTCGCAGCGTAATGCCGTCCGGATGCAGGTCCGTAGGCGCCGTCGAATGGCGCGAGGCGGTGAACACTTGGCGGAACGTCTCGTTCTTAAGCGCATAGGCGAGCAATACCGACAGATCCTTGACCGTCGTATAGTGATCGGGATCGTGCAGTCCCGTCGCATTGACGAAGTGCGTGTCGGTCATGCCGATCGCCTTAGCCTTGCCGTTCATGAGCTTCGCGAACTTCGACTCCGAGCCGGCGACGCGCGTCGCGAGCCCGACGCTGGCGTCCGCGCCCGATGGGAGCATCGCGCCGTACAGCAGGTCGATCGCGCTCACCCGCTCGCCGGGCAGGAAGCCCGCCATCGAGGCGTTCTGCTTCCGAAGCGTCTCGAACATGTCCGGCTCGAGCTTTACGGTCTTTTTCAGGTCGGGGATACGCTCGATGGCGAGGATCGCCGTCATGATCTTCGTGAGCGAGGCGGGGTATACGCGATCCTCGATATTTTTGTCCATCAGCACCCGGCCGTCGTCCAGGCGGACGAGGATGGCATGGGTGCTGTGCAAGCTGTCGGCGGCGAGGCTCAGTCCTTCGTTCGCCGCCGCGTCCTCCTCGCCGGGAGTCGCCGCATCGTCTTCGGCCTGCGCGGTCTCGGCGGAGGGCCCGGCCTCGTCCGCCGAGGTGCTTGCCTGCGCTGCAACCGGCGCCGAGCGGGCGTCCGCCGCGCCGAATTGCTCCGTTTGCGTCTTGGTCGGATGGCCCAGAATCGCATCCGCCGCGCGGACGAGATCGGCTTTGCGTTCGATGGCCGCGCAGACGAATCCGGCGATGAGCAGCAGAAGCAGCAGTCGCGATTTCATTTCTTACATCCCCTCCTATTCCCGGAATACAGAATAGGACAAACATTTTAAACAATTCGGAGGACGGATATTAAATATTTCTTAAATTCCGTCCTGCGTCAACGGAGCAGCGAGCGCAGCTTGATGAGATTCAGCTCGAAGTAGCTTGCGTACATCTTTACGAGCTGACGGTCTTCCAGATCGTACAGCACCTCGTTCAGCTCCTTGATCTTTACGCCCGCCATCTGAGACAGCTCGTGCCGGTCGAGCGGCATCTGGACGACGATCGTATGGTCGCTCCGTTCGCCGAACCGGTTTGCGAGCTTGACCAGACTCTTGATGACTCTCGTCCTGACATCGAAGAACATCAGGTCGGACACCTGGTCGTTCGTGTCGCGCATGCGCTGGACGATCTCGGCCATGATGACGAGATTCAGATCGAAGTGGGTTTTCAGCATATCCAGAAAGTGATCCCGGGACATGACGACCAGCTCCGCGTCCTCCAGCGTTTGCGCCGTGGCGGAGCGCGGCTTGCCGTCGATCAGCGACAGCTCGCCGAAGCTGTCCCCCGCATTGAATACGGCCAAAATTTTCTCGTCGCCCTCCGGGCTCGTCCTGTAGATCTTGACCGTGCCCGACAGGACGATAAAAAACGAATCGCCCGGATCGTTCTCCCGAAATAAAATCGTCTGCGCTACTTGCTCCCGCTTTTCCATCCGGTCGGCCAACAGCGCGATATGCTCGGGCGCCAGGCTCGAAAAGAGCGGAATGTGCTTCATCAGCTGGCGCAGCTTCGCCTTCTCTTCGTTCGCCTGTTGGACAGGATCAATCTGACGGGCTTTGTCCAAGCGATAATCTCCCACCGGGGCTTCCCCGTCGATGTCGATCTCCCGGATCTTGTGGCTCTGCAGCATCTGGATATGCTGCGCCGTGATCGCCGTCCCCTTCGCCAGAAGCTTGATCCCGCTGTCCGAAAATATATCGATGCCGACCTTCATGCCGGCCTGTACATGATTGACCAAAAACGACGCCATGCCCGACTCACCTCAAAGGATTCATATAGCTTATTTATCGGTGTACGGCGCCGGAAGGTTAATCCCTGCCGAGCGGACTTCAATTATCGAATGAGACACAAAAAAGGCCTCCGATCCGCATCATGCGAATGGAAGCCTGATCCTATGAAAGGTGGTGCGGTCGAGAGGACTCGAACCTCCACGGGGGGTTAGCCCACTGGAACCTGAATCCAGCGCGTCTGCCAATTCCGCCACGACCGCATATCTATCTTGTTCAATTTCTCTCGCAAGACGATAAATAAGATTATATAGGCCGATCGACAGAATGTAAAGTCTTTTTTTTCGGTAACCATTTCTCGGGTTCCGTCGTCTTATACGGGTACCCCAATCGCCGGAGCCGAGCGCTTGAGCGGCCGGCTGCAAGAGGAGATCATCCATGCGTCTAAAAACGTGTTTTGCCGCTCTGTCCCTCTTCCTTATTGTGGCGATCGCCACGTTCAATATAAGCTTCGTACAAGCTTATCATAGCCGTTATCCTGTCCTTCAACGCCTGTTCTACGGCACCGCGGCGGGCGGCTCGGGGGAGCCCTCCAACGCCGATTATTCGCCCTATCCAGGGCTGAAGGCAGGCGCGGACGAACCGAACGGGCACTACTACCGGAATCGCGTGCTCGTGCTCATGTATCATGACGTCACCGCGTCGCCTAAGGACGTCCGTTCGCTGTCCGCGGCCAACTTCGAACGCCAGCTTAGGCTCATGAAGGACAACAATTTCCACTGGATCTCGATGCGTCAGTACCGCGACTTCATCCTTCATGGCAGCTCCGTTCCCGATAACGCGGTTTTGCTGACGTTCGACGACGGCTATGAATCCTTTTATAAGTACGCTTATCCGCTCCTTGAGAAGTATCGGGCGCCGGCCGCCAGCTTCCTGATCGTGGGGACGATCGGCAACCCGCGGAAGCCGGGCGTGGAAAAGCTGAATTGGGACCAAGTCAAAGAGATGCATCGCGGCGGCATCGACTTCTTTAACCATACGTACGATCTACATTATTATGGTCCGACGGATGCGCGAGGCAAACACCCGGAGCCGGCCCTCTCGAGCCGGCTGTATCTGAAGGACAAAGGACGCAGGGAAACGGAAAAGGAATACGAAGCGCGCGTGGACGCGGATCTACGGCAGGCCAATGACGTGCTTAAACAGGAGCTGGGCGAAGACAACCGCGTGCTAGCCTTTCCTTACGGCGCCTTCTCCAAGCCGCTGCTGCGGATCTGCAAGAACCGCGGCATCGACGTGACGCTGACCGTCAAGAGCGGATTGAACAGGCCCGGCCAGACGAACGGTTTCCGGATGAACGCGGGCGGCATGAGCAACGATCCCGAGCTTCAAGTCGCGCTCATGAAGCAAGCGGAGCAGCGGCTCGGGCATGCGCACTTCGATCGTTCGCCCGCATACAAACGCTTCGCTGTCGCATCATTGGCCGTCGCAGCGGCTTCCTTCGCGGCGTGGATGTACGTCGGCCTTGCGCTGCTCAGGCGTCGCAGGACGACATCCGCCGTTCCCCCGCGCACGGCATCGCGCTAATCGACCCGGCAGGTACCGATCTAGTTTGTCCCTTTTACGACCGTGAACGTTTTACCGGCCCTCGCTTGGGGGATAATGGAAAATTATCGCGAGGGGCGTGACTAATGAAACTGCCTGCTTTCCTGGAATCGAGACAAGCAAAAGATTCGGATTTGTTCCTTCATAGCCTCTTCCTGGCGGGGGAATCGGTCTATTTGGCGGGATACACATCCCTTATCGATCTGCCGCAGTCGATCGTAATGCTGAGACAGCTCGCCCTGAATGCCGCCGGCGCGGGAAAAGCGTTGTTCGATCGCGATAGCGGCGTCGGAACGCCCATGCGCGAGCCAAGCGAGCAGGAAGTACTGGATGCGCTCGCCGCGGGCGACGCGCTGATTTGCTCTCAATCCGGCGACCGATGCCTTCGCCTGATCCCGGTCGGCCGGACGCTGTCCCGCGCCCTGGAGTCCCCGACGACGGAAAACGTGCTTCGGGGCGCCATCAGCGCCTTCAATGAGGATCTCGATACGAATGTCGGACTCATTAAGAAGCATCTGCCTTCGGACACGCTGCGAATTCGATCGTATTCGCTAGGACAAAGCCAGCGCAGAAAGACCGTCCTTCTATACGCGGAAGGGAAAATTCGCGAGCAGCTCCTGCAATCCATCGTGCAGAAGCTCGAGACGCTGCCCGACGTGGACATTCCCGACCTCCAGGCGTTGTCCGATTTTTTCGGCTTTCCTAAATGGGCGCTGATCACCCGATACAACACGTCCGAACTGCCTCAGGAAGCCGCCTTCGCGCTGGAACACGGCAAGGCGGTATTGCTGCTGGACCGTTTTCCGTTCGCCCTCGTGCTGCCGAGCTTGCTGTCCGATATGTTCGTTTCGCAGAACGATCGCAATTTCCCTGCGATCATCATGTTCTCTTTTCGGCTTTTGCGCGTTCTCGGCGTATTGGTCAACGTGCTGCTGCCGGGGTTGTACGTCGCGTTGGTATCGGTGAATCCCGAGGTTCTGCGGATCGAGATCGCGCTATCGATCGCCGGCAGCCGCGAAGGCGTGCCGTATCCGGCCCTGGTCGAGACGCTGCTTCTGCTGTTGATCCTTGAATTGACGCTTGAATCCGCGATTCGGTTGCCCACCACGATCGGACCGACGATTACGATGGTCGGCGGCATCATACTCGGACAAGCGGTCGTCCAAGCCAAGCTCGTCAGCAACGTGCTCATCATTATTTTGGCCGCTTCGACGATCGCGAACTTTACCGTCATCGGATTTCAAAACGCGACCGCTCTTCGTCTCGGCAAATATTTGCTGCTCGTTCTGTCGGCGATGTTCGGCGTCCTCGGGCTGTTCGTTGGAATCGTCGTCATCTGCGCGTATATCGGTCATGTCAACACGTTCGGAGTTCCTTACTTATCGCGTTGGAAAGCGGGGCGCCGATATGGATAAAAGCCGCCAAGTGATCGTGATGTTTTGGATCACTCACATCGGCCTGATTTTTTTTCTATATCCGACCGAGATTATCGGCAGCCTAACCGCCGGGCATTGGTGCGCCGTGCTGTTAGGCTTCCTTATTCACATCAGCATGTTAGCGGTGTACACGAAAGGTTTAAGCCAATGCGCGCCGCTCAATGTCATCGATCTTTTTCAAGGGGTCGGTCGCGTATTCGCCTTTGCGATGCTGCTCCCGCTGGCGATTTACTTCATCATGATCATGATTATTACGATTCGCGCCTACGCCGAGATCGTGACCGTGATCTTTTTGGGCAATACCCCGCTCTGGACGATCATGCTGCTTTTTCTCGCGGTGAGCACCTTCATTTGCCTGTTAGGCATTGAATCGATTTTTAGAACGGGCATGCTTGTCGCGCTTCTGTTTTTCCCGTTTCTGATCCTGGTTGTCGTCTTGTCTTTTCAAAACACGGATTGGCACTACATGCTCCCGTTGATGGATCGCGATGCCGCTACGTTTGCATATACGCTTCGCCGTCCGTTTTTGAAAAGCTTGTTCGCGTTCGTAGGCGGTTTTTTGTTTTTGGGATTTATTCCGCCTCACATTCCGTTCCAAGGCCGCAAAATCGTGCTCGCGAGCTTGGGGCTGATCCCGTTTTTTCTCGTATCGGTTTACGTGCCGCTGTTGACTTTCGGCGAAAACACCGCGTCCAAGTTCCCGTTCCCTTTTATTATGGCCGTGGATACGGTTGACGTCAGCTGGCTCATGTTCGATAGAGTCACGATGTTTTTCATGATCAGCATGCTCTGCTTCGTCATCTTGTTTTTGTCGCTCGGAATGTGGGTGACCCTGCTCATGATCAAACGCGGCATTCCCGTTTTGAAAGACCCGACGGCATGCTTGCTGTTGGCTGCGGTCGTGTATAGCGTCTGCCTGCTCGTACCGAATTGGAGCGCCGTCGAGCGATTGATGTGGTGGAATACGCTTCCGCGCTATTACGCAGCCTTCATCATTCCCCTGGCTGTCTTCGCGCTCGGCGCGCGACGCCGCCGAATGGAGGCCGTCCGTCCATGAGAATAAGCGCGCGAAGACTCGTCCTCTTCGCGGTCGTGCTCGCAGGTACGTTGGCGCTAAGCGGATGTTGGGACATCAAGGATATCAATCACCGTTCCTTGCCGGTCGTCATGGGGGTTAAACAGATCGACGATACGTATAAGGTGCTGCTGCTCATTCCGGATGCCACTCCCAGCCGTACGGACGTGAAGATCATCTCCCAATCGGGAAGCACGATCGACGAGATTTTGGATAAAATCGACAGAAATATGGAAAATAAAGTCGACCTGCTCCATCTGAAGGTCATTATTTTCGAACGGTCCGTCGCCGAAAAAGGTTTGAGCCAGAGCGTCGAGAGCTTCATGCGCGCCAGGGACATCTCCAACAAGACGCTAACCGCGATCAGCGTGGGCGCGCTGGAGCCGCTCTTCGATAAGCTGACGTCATCCTCGACGAGCGACGGCACGGAAATGTACGATTTTTTCGAAAAAAACGCAGGATGGTCGCCGGAAGTCGTGCAAACCCGAATCTGGGAAGTGTTCAGAAGCATGGACTCATTTACGCGCGATGTCGTTATCCCGACCATCCAGCCCGGCCTCTCCACGACCATCGAGAGCAACGGCGCCGCCGTAATCAAAAACGGAAGAATGGTCGGCGTCATCGATTCGGATGAATCGCTGCTCTACAATCTGTTCAAAGGAACGGGAACCCAAGGCAAAATCGAGGTCATGAATCACGCGACGGTGAAAATCGTAGCGGATCGGCTGACCCGCAGCAGCGAGCTGAAAGAAGGCCAAGCGACGATGAAAGGGCGGCTGCATCTGAAGGTGACCGTGCTTGAGACGGTCGGCGCCCCGACCGAGGCGGAAATCAAGCAGGAAATCGACGAGCAGTTGTCGGCGCGTTTTCAATCCATGCTCCGGGCCGCACAAGCCAAAGAAGCCGATATATTAGGAATTGGGCAGTATTTCCGCGACAAGCTCTCACGGGAAAATCTGCGGCAGTGGCGAACGAAGTATTATCCGTTCATGAAAATCGAGTTCAAGGTCCATGTCATCATCCAGGACGAAGGTTTGCTGAAAATGAAGCGGTAAAGGCGTCGACCCGTGCCAATCAGACGGTCAACGCCTCGGATGCCACTTTGTTTTTCCCAGCCCGCTTCGCTTCGTATAGCAATGCATCCACGTCCTCGAACAGCTTTTCCTTGGTGAACGCGTTCGAATAGCTCTTGATCCCGACGCTCACGGTCACGGCTCTGCCGTCCAATTCGGGATGGTACGACTCGGCCAGCTCCGCCCGGATCCCGTCGACCAGCGCATAAGCCTCTTCGAACGATTGCTCGAACAGCAGCAAGGCGAACTCCTCTCCGCCGTACCGGGACGCGATGTCCGCAGGGGAGATCCGATCCTTGATGACGCGCGCTACGGTCGCCAGTATCGTGTCGCCGACGCGGTGCCCGAACGTATCGTTGATCGATTTGAAGTTGTCGATGTCGATCAAGGCGAGGTGAAAAGGCGCGCCTCTGTCCGCGAACTCGATTGCCTTGTCGTAAAAATCGTGGAAAGACATATGGTTGTACAGGTTCGTCAACGCATCCGTTTTGGAGCGCTGGGACATAACCGTTTTTTCTACCAGCAGCTGCTGCTGAGCGATCATCGCCGCTTCGAGATCGATGACGAGATCGCGGCCGCTGACGATGATGAAGCTGGCGGCGACCGTGCTTAGCGCGAAAAACAGAACGATCGCAATCAGGTCGAAATCGCTCATAAACGAGCGAAACCCAATATCCCACCGAAACAGGACGCTGAAGCCGACGACTTGAAGCGCTGCGGTGAACCAGGTCAAGCTCAGCCTGAAAAAAAGCGTAGAGGCGAAAATCGGGAGCAGCATGACCGCCGCGATAATCCGGATATCCATGTTCAAATGGACGATAACCATCGAGATCAACGTGCCCGCCACGAAAATCGAAGGAAACGAGAAGCGTTCGGCTTTGACGAGAAACGAATGGGCGACGGCCGTGATGCCGCACATGAGCAAAGTGGGATTGAACAAGATATGCAAATAAAAATAATTCGCCGCGGCTTCGTAAGGGAGGAAAAGAAACGCGAAAAGCTGGGCCAAAAAATGCGCGCCGATGACCGACCAATAGGTCCAAATAAACCCGCGCGCGTACCGGAACTGGCGCCGATTTTCGATGGCCGCGAAGGAAGGGTTGGAGAAATAACGGTTTTGCTTATTTTTCATTTTACACCACGCTTACCGGATCTAGTTGCATGAGGATGAATACTACATAATTCGACATTTTTCCTGCGCTCCCTTCCGTCGAATTCAAATAATTCGTGTCAAAAAACCTGACGGCGCGCGATGCGCCGTCAGGCTGCCGAAGTCTTGATTCATGATGGACGCAAGTTGTCGGCGGCCGTTCACGAAGCGGCGGGCTTGAAGCTCCCCATCGAACGCATGAGCGATTGACGCGAGTGAATGAGCTGCATCGGCACCAGCTTTCCTTTGCTCCCTCGCGTGCGGCGTCCGCCGGCAGGATGAAGGAACCTGAGCAGCGTCTGCAAATAAACGGCGGTCCATCTTTCCATCGTCCGCGAGGGAAGCGGCCGGCACTCGAAGCCCAGACCGTGCACAAGTCCGCGGTGTAGCAGCGTCGTGCCGAGCAGCCCCTTCACCTTGGCCAGCCTCGGATCGCCCTCCATCGCCTCGGCGATCCGCCTCAACGAAGCGCGTGCCAGCCGGGCGGTCTTCAACGCGGCGCGGTCGGCGCCGACCGCGCCGGACAGCTCGAGCATCCGACGGTTGTCCAGATGCAGCTCGCCGATCCGGTCGCCGGCCTCGATTCGCGTGCCGTCCTCGCAAACGATCGGTTCCCCCGAATGCCGTTTGATGAGCAGCTTGCATATGCCGTAATCGAGCTTGCCCTCGCTGCGCCATTCCATCCCGAGCCAGACGACCTTCTCCCAGAGAAGCCATGCCTTTTGCCGAACCGTAAACCGCGCGCCGTCTTCGGCCCCTCCGACGGGGGCGGTCGCCTCGATTTGCGTACTGCCGATCATCCCGATTCCTCCCTTAACGTTGGCTATGTCTCTTTCATTGTAGCCGCGGCAAGGAGCCTCTCCCATCGTCTTGCGTCGTGAACGGTTGCCCTGCTGAAGTCGTGATCTGCACTGGACTGCGGTCGGGAGCGCCGGCATCGCGATAGCGCTTAGGCGTGACGCGGACGTACTTTTTAAATTGGCGCATGAAGTGGGTATCGTTGTCGTACCCGCATAGCGTCGACACCTCGGAGACGGACAGCCTGCTGTTTTTCAACAAATATTTCGCATATTCAAGTCGGGCCGCGATCATGTCCGTCATGACCGGCACGCCGAAAAACTGCTTGTACGAGTGCTGAAAATACGATTTGCTCAAATTGACCCGCGAGGCCAGCTCCTCCACGGTCGTCCGCTCGTGCGGCGCATTATAGAGCGAGCTTCGGAGATCGACGAAGGCGCCGTAATAGCCGCTGACCTTGTCCGGAAGCGGCGCTGCCTGCGTCGCATTGGCCAGCTTCATCATGAAGCCGCGAAGCTCCAGATCTAGGATCCTGCCCGCCAGACGCCCCCCGTTGCTCTGTATGCGCCGCAGCTCGATGACGCCCCGCGAGATCTGCAGAGCATCGACGGCCTTGACCGGCTCGTCCAACGGATATCCCAGCTCGGCCAACAGCGCCCCCATCTCTTCGCCCACGCAATGGAACCAATCGTTCGCGAACGGACGCTCCATCTCCCGGTACAGATGCGGCGTATCCGGCCCGAACAGGATATGGGTCCCCGGCTCAACGCTCATCGATCGGCCGCGGACGATGACCTCGGAGCGGCTCTTAAAAAAAACGAAGGCATAGTTGCCCGCGCCCCTCGGCCTGTCGATCGTGATACCGTCCGGATGGACATGGTGATAGCCGCAGCTCAGCAAATCCAGCAAATCGATCCCTCCCAAAGCACGATCGGTCATTTTTTTTGATATTATAATGGATGGTTCGCTCCTTCTCAAGCCTCTATAATGAAGCTGAAAACGCGTTCATCGCAAAGAGTAACGTTATTTTGGAAGGAGTAATCGCATGCTGAAGGCAATCGTGCATACGGACTGGACGACAGGAACGATCAACAAAAATATTTACGGTCACTTTTCGGAGCATCTCGGACGATGCATCTACGAAGGATTGTGGGTCGGAGAGGACTCGCCGATCCCGAATACGGACGGCATCCGCAACGACGTGCTCGAGGCGCTGCGCGAGCTCAAGGTTCCGGTGCTGCGCTGGCCGGGCGGCTGCTTCGCCGACGAATATCATTGGCGCGACGGCATCGGTCCGCGCGAGACCCGCAAGCGCATGATCAACACGCACTGGGGCGGCGTCGTGGAAAACAACCATTTCGGGACGCACGAATTTTTCCGGTTGTGCGAGCTGATCGGCGCGGAGCCTTATATTTGCGGCAACGTAGGCAGCGGCGCCGTGCAAGAGATGTCCGAGTGGCTCGAATATATGACGTTCGACGGCGAATCTCCGCTTGCCAACCTTCGCAGGCAGAACGGTCGCGAGAAGCCTTGGAAGCTCAAGTACTTCGGCGTGGGCAACGAAAACTGGGGATGCGGCGGACATATGCTGCCCGAATATTACGCCGACCTGTACCGCCAGTACCAAACGTACTGCAGGCAGTACGGCGACAACAAGCTCTACAAGATCGCCGGCGGGGCCAACTCGGATGATTACCGCTGGACGGAAGTGCTCATGCAGAAGGCCGCCGGGCAAATGGACGGACTGAGCCTGCATTACTATACCGTCCCGGGTACGTGGCAGGAAAAAGGTTCGGCAACCGAGTTCGAAGCGTCCGATTGGGAACTCACGATGCGCAAGGCGCTTCATATGGACGAGCTGCTCACCCGGCACGGCACGGTCATGGACCGATACGATCCCGAGCGCCGCATCGGCATGATCGTCGACGAATGGGGCACCTGGTTCGACGTCGAACCGGGAACGAATCCGGGATTTTTGTACCAGCAAAACACGATGCGGGACGCGCTCGTCGCCGCCGCGCATTTGCATATTTTCCACAAGCACGCGCATCGCGTCCAGATGGCCAACATCGCGCAGCTCGTTAATGTCCTGCAAGCGGTCGTGCTTACCGAAGGCGACCGGATGCTGCGTACGCCGACCTACCACGTTCTGAAAATGTATGCCGTTCATCAGGATGCCGAGGCGCTCGCCTTGCATGGGGAATTCGGCAGCTTCGGCTCGGGAGAAGGACAGCCGCTGCCCCATGTCGGCGCGACGGCTTCTAAAAAGGACGGCGTAGTTCATGTCAGCCTTTTCAATATGCATCCCGCCGACGCTGCCGAGCTCCGGCTCGAGCTGCGCGGAACCGAAAGCGAATACGAAATGGAAGGTCTCGTATTAAGCGGCGAAGGCATGAGCGCGCACAATACGTTCGAGGCGCCCGACCGGGTCGAAGCGAAGCCGATGGAAGGTATCAAGCGCGACGGTCAAGCGTACATCGTCCCTATGGCGGCCGCTTCGGTCGCGACGATCAGCTTCAAGCCCCGTACCTGACGGCAAATAAGCTCCATGCGCATCTAAGCGCATGGAGCTTTCATTTTCGCCTTCATCGTTCAGTCCGGATGCGCGCCCTATGCCAGCCATTTCGGATTGACTTGGGATTCCGGGTGCGGACAGCGTCCCTCTTTCAGGCTCGCCCGCAGCCGTACGAGGCAACCGCAGTGCATGCATGTCGTGCCGTAAGCCAGTCCGTCGCAGCTCGCGCACGCTTCCAGCCTCGTTTTATAGCTATCGTCGTCAATCCGGTCGCTCGGTTTGATTTTGGACAACAGACGCTCGATTTGCGCCTCCGTGACCTTTACGCTTGAAGTACAGCCTTTGCAGGTCTCCGTCGCCTTAACGCTCATGCCGGTTCCTAACGCCCCTTCCCCTTCCAGCAGCACCTATTCGCCTCTTCATGGTAGACCATTCGGCGGACGCACGCCATTCAGCATCCTGCTTAAAAAACTGACCGAAATCGCTTTTGTAAATTGGTATGCAAAAAGCTCGCATGCGCCGAAGGGGGACATGCGAGCTTATTAAAATCGAAGTGGTGCGGTCGAGAGGACTCGAACCTCCACGGGGGGTTAGCCCACTGGAACCTGAATCCAGCGCGTCTGCCAATTCCGCCACGACCGCATATGAAGCGTCCCGATCAAAACTTCTATCTCAAGACGATAAATTAGATTATATAGGGTTTTCACTCGATTGTAAAGCTTTATTTCATTTCCATATGAAGATGTCCGATCGCCTTATGCGCGGTACTAAAAGGCGGGCCGCTGCTCTAGCGGATCGCAATAAAAAAGCTCCCGCTTCGTCCTAAGACGAATCGAAAGCCTGTCGTTGATGAGGTGGTGCGGTCGAGAGGACTCGAACCTCCACGGGGGGTTAGCCCACTGGAACCTGAATCCAGCGCGTCTGCCAATTCCGCCACGACCGCAAAGTGATGTTGCCGGGAACGATCTGCGCTTGTCCGTTAACGGCGCCGCGCCTTACGTTCCGCAATCACGAAACTCATAATAGCACGGGCCGGGAAACGAAGTCAAGCTTGTCCGCAAAGTTCTAATTTTCAGTCATTTGCATCATCCGGTTCGCCGACATCCTCGAGTTCGAAGGGCGCGCCGTCCAGCACCGGTGCCTGCCTGGGCTCCGACGCGGGTCCGATCGCATAGCTGCGCCGCAGCTTCACGACACGGCGATTCGGTCTGCGGATAAGCACGTAATCGTCGTCCCATGCCACGACGATCCCCCGCACGTCGTTGATCTGCAGGATGTCCCGCACGACGCGGACTTTGATTCCTTCGACCCGGTACTGATCAAGTTGTTCGTCGCTAATTGCCATGACGGTCTCCTCTCCATTCGTTTAAAGCATATAAAAAACAGGACCCGCACAAGACGGCCGTCTCGTCCGGGTCCTCCTGCTATTCAACGCCGCAGCTGCTTAGCCGACATGCTCGCGCGATTCGTTTGTCTCGTACCAATAATCGAGTACCTTGCTCGACATGACGCGGCCGCGTACGTACTCGGCTTGACGCTCCGTGAACTGCTCGGTCCAGGAGATCCCCAGCTCGTCGCACAGCTTCACGATCGTGAGAAGCTCCGACCAAGCGACGTATCGCTTGTACCAGAAAAACTGCGGATGCTCGATCATATAAGGATAAAGGTCGTCGAACTCCGTATGCTTGCAGTCGAGCGCGCGCTCGAAATGGATCTTGGCTTGCTCCAGCTTGTCGACGAAAAACTGCTGCGGCACATTCATATCTCCCATTTGCTGCTCGCCTCCCTCTGCACTTAGCCTTATTATAGAACAAATGGCAGCCCGACGGGAAGTCTTCTCTTCAAGGTTGGGCTTGGGATTATCTTACAAAGAATAGGGACTAGTCCTCGAACGTTATGGCGTTACCTTCCAAAGAAGCGATCTTGACGAGCGATTCGACCTCGTAGCCCAGCTCCCGCAGCGTCCTGCCGCCCGCCTGGAACGACTTTTCGAGCACGATCCCGATGCCCGCCACCGAGCTGCCGGCCTGCTCGAGAATCTTCAGCAGCCCTCTTGCCGCGTCTCCGTTGGCGATAATATCGTCGATGAACAGCACCCGGTCCTCGGCCTTCAGCAGGTGTCGCGATACGAGCAGGTCGGTGACGATGCCTTTGGTAAACGAAGGCACGCGCTCGCAATAGGCGTCCGGTTCGTTAAGCAGCGTCTTCTTGCGCCGGGCGAATACGAGGGGCACGTTCATGACGAGCGCCGTGGCGAACGCGACCGGAATGCCGGACGCTTCGATCGTCACGACCTTCGTGATATCCCGTCCCTCGAAGCGGCGCGCGAATTCCTTGCCGAGCTCCATCGTCAGTCCCGGATCGACGCCGTGATTGAGCAGCGAGTCGAGCTTCAGGACGCCTGCGCTTACGACGGTCGCTTCCTCTAAAATCCGTTGTTTCAATATCTCCATGACAATCTCCCCGTCCACTCTTTTCCGAATAAAATACCATATCCCTGCGCGTTCACGCAACACCGGCCGGCGCGCGAAGATTTCTAGGCCCTTCTTCCCCCATTGGCGGTCGCCTGCGACGGGAGGCCCATGCGCAACTGCTCAAATCCGATTCGACGAGCAACTTTATCTCTATCCGGCGGGTCCAACTAAATATAGAAAAGAATGTAAGGCGGTGTCCTCATGTATAACAGCCGACGCAAAGAGCGTAACCTGCTCCTCGGCGTACTGGCGACCGGCGTCATCCTGCTGTCCGCCGCATGCGGCAGCGCGCACGACGTTCAATCGGCGGCGACTTCCGTACCCTCCGCCGAAGCTTCGGATGCATACCCGAATCCGACGCCCGAGGTAACGATTCATGCGCATGGCGGAGCACCGGCCGGGACGCCGGACAAGACCCTTTCGCAGAAACCTCGGCTCGGCGGCATCTCGCTCGGCATGACGCTGGCGGACGCTGAAGCCGAGATCGGCGGCCGGGCAAGCGACAGCTATACGCTGCCGGACGCGGGACATACGGTCGAGCTCCGCGAATACGGCGGATTGACGATCGGGGTCGATTCATCCGAGCATGTCGTTTATGTAGAAATCTCGTCGGCCTCCGTCTCCTCCGGGCTGCCGAACGTCGAAGTCGGCAGCGCGACGGCCGACGCCGCCCGCAGCCTGTCGATGAAGGCGACCCCGTCCTCCTCGTCCATGACTGCCGACGTCGAGGGCGGCATATTGCGCCTGGACTTCGATCCGGTGGCGGACGAGGTGGTCACGATCAAGCTGATCGGATCGTCGCTCGTCTGACCCCTTTCCCCTCAGGCTTGTCATGGCGCGTCCGGCTCTCTCATAGACTGAGAGAAGGACAATCATGGACGAGTCGGGGGAGGTCCGCCGGAGATGAGGCGATGGGGCTTAAGCCTGCAGGTTGCGTTCACGTTCATCGGCACGGTCGTCGGCGCCGGGTTCGCGACCGGACGCGAAGTGCTGCAGTTTTTTACGCGGTTCGGCAATTGGGCCGCTCCGATGATCCTCGTATCCACCGCGCTATTCGTCTGGCTGGGCGCCAAGATGATGCTGTTGGCGGCTGAGATGCGCGCCAGATCCTATGAGGACCTGAACAAGCATCTTTTCGGACCGAAGGCCGGCGCCTGGATCAGCCATTTGATGCTGCTCGTGCTCCTGGGCGTAAACGCGGTCATGCTGGCCGGCGCCGGATCGCTTTTCTCGGAGCATCTGAACCTGAACTATCAGACCGGTCTCCTCATTACGATGACGGCCTGCTTCTTCTTGCTGCGAAAAGGCATGAGCGCGATTCTCGCGATCAATACGCTGGTCGTGCCGGTCATGATCGTATTCACCGCCGTGCTGGTCGTGGAGACGCTGCGCGGTCCCGGCGCCGACCGCTGGATGACCCTGCCGATGGAACTGTCTCCTTGGGCGGCCATCCTGTCTCCCTTTTTGTACGGCGCCTTCAACCTCTCCATGTCGCAGGCCGTGCTCGTGCCGCTCGGCGCGCGAATCGGCGATCCCGTCGTCCTGCGAAGAGGCGCGTGGATCGGCGGCTTCGGCATCGGCGGCATGCTGCTGGCAGGCCATCTGGCGCTGTCTTCGCGCATGCCCGGCATCGAGCAGTTCGATATCCCGATGGGCGGCATCGCCAGAGAGATCGGACCTTGGATCCACTGGATCTTCGTGTTCCTGATTTTCATGGAGATTTTCACGACGCTCGTCGCGGACATCTACGGCCTTTCCTTGCAGCTGCGGGAACGCGTGAGAATTCCGTTAAACGCGCTCGTCGTGCTGGTGCTGCTGCTGTGCTTCATGGCCGGCCAGTTCGGCTTCGGTCCGCTGCTGACGACGTTGTACCCGATCTTCGGCATGCTGAGCCTCGGCTGGGTCATGCTTATGGGCAGGGACCGCGTGAGGCCCGCTCCGCCGTCCGCCCCGCCCGAAGGATTTTCTTGAGCCGCGTCACCCGCGTCTAAAGACCGTTAAGGCCGCTCGGCCGAGCCGTCAGTTCCGGCAGCTTCAGCAGTCTCGATCCCGGCATGCCCTCCGCGAGCGTATCGGCGACATGCCTGTGGCAGGTGAACAGCAGAATCTGCCGGGTTCGGGACAGCTCGTTCAGGACGTTCACGCACCGCTTTAGCCGGTCCTCGTCGTAATGAACGAACAGGTCGTCCAGCAGCAAGGGCAGCGGCTGCTCGCGGGAAGCAGCGCCTGCCAGCGCGAGCCGCAGCGACAGATAAAGCTGCTCCTGCGTCCCTCGGCTCAGGAAGGCGCTGCCGACGATCCGGCGATCCGCTGTCTCCGCCAGCAAATCCGGCATGTCGCCTGGCACCGCGATACGCGTGTATCTTCCTTCCGTCAGCTCCGCAAAATAGGCCGAAGCCTGCCTCAGCACGGCGGGCTGGCGCTCCTCCTCGAACGTGACGCGCGTCCGCCGGATAAGCTCGGCCGTCGCCGCAAGCAGCGTATACCGCTCCGCCAACCGTTCGAGCTCGGCTTGAAGCTCCTCCAGCTCGTACGACGTCTCCTCCGTCTCGGCTTCGCGCCCTAGACGCTCCAACTGCTCGGACAAGCGCCCTCGCGCGTCCAGCGTCTCCGCCCGCTCCGCTTCGCAGGCGACTACCGCTTCGCGCGCCTCGTCTGCCAGCATCGCCAGCGCGCCTTCGTCATGCCTATCCAGCAAATCCAGCAGAGCCTTCAGCTCCGGCTCGCCGCGGCCGGCGGACAGCCGCAATTCGGCTTCCGCGCGCTCCCGGCGCAGCGACCTGCGCCGTTCGTCCGCGCCGAGGCGCATCGCGTACGCGTCCTCGCCGTCCGCGCCCGCCGCCTGCACGACGGCGGCGACGGCCGATGCCGCGTCCTCGAGCGCGGACATCGCGGCGGCTTCGGCCGATGCCGCCTGCCGGAGCCGCTCGTCCAGCCCGCGGGCCGCGGCCGCTATGCCCTGCTGCTCCCGCGCTTCGCGGTGCAGCAACTTCACCGCAAGCGCCGCGTCGCCGCCGCTATGCGCAGCGGGCGGACATGCGGCGAGCAGCGCGGCGGCCTCCGCTTCGAACGCGTCGCGTTCCGCCCTCAGCGAATCGGCCCGCGCCGCGAGCCTGGCCCGCTGCCGAAGCTGCTGCAGCGCCTGCTCCGCGAGCTGGCCGAGCTCGGGCAGCGCGGCCGGCTGCAGCTGGGGCGGCAGCTTGCGCGCCGCCAGCCACGCGGACCAGTCCGCGCGGACGGCGCGGATCGCCGCCTCCGTCTCCGCCAGCTCGCCTTCCGCGCCGGCCAGTTCGCGCGCGAGCGCCTCTCTGCGAGCCTGCCGTTCGGCGTGCCGGCCTTGCTCGGCCTCCGCTTCTCCGAGCCGATCCAGCTCTCCGTACACCTCGTCTCGCAGCCGGAGCCGAAGCTCCCCCGATGCGCCTGCCTCGGACGCCCCGCCGCCGTCAGCGAGCTTGTCGGCTGTCTCCCGATCCAGAGCCGCCGCAGCTTCGGCTTCGGCCTCACCCTGCACGAGCAGCTGCCGCAGCGACTCGCCGGCTTGCCGCCGCGCTCGCCGCTCCGCCTCCCGGGCGGCGTCCAACCGTCGCAGCAGCGCATCCGCAGCGGCGGGATCCTGATTGGCGCCGACGGATGCGCCGGGCGGTATTCGCCTCATCCAGACGGCTGCGCCCGCGCCGAGCGCAAGCACGATCGCGAGCGCGGCGAACGCGAATCGCCCTTCCTTTGATACGAAGGCGGCGATCGACGCGCCGACGGCCCCTACGGCAAGAAACGGCACGAGCGCGAAGGAGATCTCCGCGCTAGGCGCATGACCGCGTCGATTCGTCCTCCCCTTGCTTCTGCCGCGCCCGGCTGTCCTTCTGCCGCCTCCAAGGCTTTCGCGCATGACCTCCGCGCTGTCCCGTTCGCGAACGGCGGCGCCCAAGGCCGACGCGTTCGCGGCGAGCCCGGCAGCCTCCGCGGCAGAAGCGGCCCAAGCATATTCGCGCCTCGCGGCTTCCGCTGCCTGAAGCGCGTCGTCCAGCCGATGCCAGGCATGCAGCAGCGCGTCCCGCGTATCCGGCTTGAACCGGAAAACGCCGCCCCGGTTCGCCGCCGTTTGGTCGGCACGGCGCCCCGCCTCCTGGTCGAACGCCGCGAGCTGGCGGCGCAGACGCTGCGCCTCCGCGGAAAGCAGCTCGCGTCTTCGCTCCGCTTCGGCCAGGCGCTCGCCGATGACGCGCGCTTCCTCCCGCTCCCCGAGCGCGGCGACGGCCTCCGCGTCCTTCTCCTGCCAGCCCGGCCCGAGCCGAAGCAGCGCGGCGGCCGCAGCTTCCTCCGCGAGACGCATGTCCGACTCGAGGCCCGCCAGTTCGCCCCGTCTCGCCTCCAGCGCGTCGCCGCGTAGATCCATCGCCGCCAGCTCGCCCGCACGGGCGACAAGACGCTCGTCCCATACGAGGCCGGCGTATTCCGCCTCGAGCCGCTCGCGCTCAACCGAAGCCTGCTTGGCGGCCGTGCCCGCGAACGCCCTGCGCTCGACGAGCTGCCGCCATTCCGCGGCCGCTTCGGCCGGCAGCGGATCGGCAGACCGGACCTCCTCGGCCAGCGCAGCAGCGATCTCTTCTTCCTCGGCGCGGAGCGCGGCTGCGCGCAGCCACCACTCGCGTCCGTCGAGCGCCCCCCGCGCCGCCGCGGCCCTGGCGCGAAGCTGGGGCAGCGCGCGCTCCAGCTCTGCCGCGCGCCCGTTCAGCGCCGCGAGCCGTCCGAGCGCCTCCTGATAGGCGCCGAGCCCTTGACGCCCTTGGCGCAGCCGGCCCTCCAGCTCCCGGATCCGCGCGAGCAGTTCGCCCATCTCCTGTACGGAGCCTTTCGGACGGTACAGCCGGTCCATCTCGGCCCTCAGCCGTTTGCCTGCGGACGTCAATGCCGCGCCGCCCGCCATGCCCGCATGGTACAAATAATTGCCGATCTCGTCGCCCTTAAGCGAACGAAGCTCGTGCAGTTCGTCCAAGCTGACGGCGAACAGCTGCCTGAACAGCTGCTCCGACACGCCGCCGAGCAGCAGCCGTTCGACCTCGGCTTGCGTGAGCCGCCGTTCGCCGCCGTCCGCCTCCCGCAGCGTCGCGACAGGCGCGCCTTTGCGCTGCGGCGCGTCCGCATACCGCTCGAGAATCCGCAGGCGGCCTTGCTCGTCCCGCAGGACGAGCCTGCCGCCATGCCGGCCGCCGCCCACGGGCTCTCCCCGCTCGGGCAGCTGCGCGCGCGTCGCGAAGCCGTACAGCATGCTTCGCATGAATCGAAGCAGCGTGCTCTTGCCCGCTTCGTTCGGTCCCCATACGACGGTCGTCCCCGCGTCGAACCGAAGCCGCATGCCGGCCAGCGGTCCGAACCCGTCGATATGCAGTTCCTCGATGTACATGCTTTACGCCTCCTTGCCGGATTCCGCCCTATCTCTTTCGCGACCACTGCCGCGCTCGGGTAGCTGCGCGCGTCATTCGCCTCCTTCGCGCAGCAGCGCCGCCGCGAGCTCGCCCGCGCGCGCGATCAGCTCCGCCCGCTGCGCATCGTCGCGGCCGTCCAGCCACTGCCGCAGCTTCGGGTGGTGCCGCAGCGGCTCGGCAGCTTCCCTAAGCAGCGCCCGCGAGGCGGCCGGATCGGACGCCGACTCGGCCGTGAGCCGCAGCAGCTCGCCCAAAAATCCGTCCTCGGACGAACCCGCCTCCGCACGCGAACCCCCGCCGGCTTCGACCGCGATCCGCTCGATCCAGACCCAATCGTCCCGCTCGTCGGGGGAGCCGAGCCAGCTCCTCAGCTCGCCGGCCCACTCCTCCGCCTCGCCGTCCCGCAGCAAGCGCTCCAGCAGCGCGCCGCTGCCCGTGAGCCGCAGGCGGAGCACCAAGGGCCTGCCTTCGGCTTCGCGGCGTCCGTCTTCGGCAGCCTCGAGCAGCTTGTCTTGAAGCGCCTGCTCGCCGTCCTCCTCGCCGATCCGCACCTCGCGGACGAGCCATCTGACTTCGGACAGCTCGCGAAACGAAAGCCGGACGCGCCCCTGCTCCGAGACATCCACGCGGTACGCGCCTTTCGGCCCCGTTTCCCGGATGCTTCGCCCTTGGATATTGCCCGGATAAACGACATGCGGATACTCATGCAGCACGCGCCTGTCGTGGATATGACCGAACGCCCAGTAGTCGAAGCCGGACGCCGTCAGCTCCGCCAGCCTGCAGGGCGCATAGTTGTCGTGCCCTTCCAGCCCGTCGATGTTGCCGTGCAGAACCGCGAGGTGAAAGGGAGCGCCTTCCTGCACCCGGTAGCGCGTCGCGAGGTTGTCCTTGACCGCGGACTCCCGATAGGAAATGCCGTACACGTGCGCCGCTAGCTTCCCTTCGCGCGTATAAGCCGGCCGGCAGCCGACCTCCTCCGCCCCGAACACGTGCACCGACGCGGGCCAATCGAGCCGCGCGGACCGGCCGCCGGACGGATCGTGGTTGCCGTGCACGACGAACGCCTGCGCGCCCGCCTCCGCCAGCCGGCCCATCGCCTTCTGCATGCGCAGCTGCGCGCGAAGCGAGCGGTCCGCGGCGTCGTACAGATCGCCCGACAGCACCAGGAAATCCAGCTCTTCCGTTAACACTGTCTCGACGAGCTTGTCGAGCGCGTTCAACGTCGAATTTCTTAGCCGCTCGCGGACCGCAGAAGGAACTTTGGACAGCCCGCGGAACGGACTGTCCAAGTGAAGGTCGGCGGCATGCATGAACCGAAACGGCGTCTGCATCCTATCAACTCCGAATTCAAGATGACGACCGGCGTAAGACGAATCAATTCGTCTCTTCTACCGGCGGTCCGAGATCGATATATATTTTTTTCAGCTCCTGGATGACGCGGCTCAGCGAGTAAGTCTTTTTGGCCTTGTTCCAGGCGGCCCGCGCCAGCTCGTAGCGGTAGTGCGGGTCGAGGATGAATTTGTCGATGGCTTCCGCCAACGCCTTCGGGTCTTCGCTCGGGACGAGCAAGCCGTTGACGCCGTCCTCGATCTGCTCGGCGATGCCTCCGACGTCGGTGCCGATCAAGGAGAGCAGGCACAGCGCGGCTTCGGCGAACACGGAGCCGAACGCCTCGGCTCGCGACGGAAGCACGAAGATATCGAAAAACGGCAGCATTTCTTCAGGGTGAAGCATATAGCCGTAAAAAATCGTCTCGTCGTAAATGCCCTGCTCCTGCGCCAAGCTCTCCAGCTCGGGGCGGATCGGACCGTCGCCGATAATGTGCAGCACGAACTTCCGGTCCTTCTTGCGCAGCTCGGCGCAGGCTTTGATGAGCAGGTCGATGCCCTTCGCCGGGACGAGGCGGCAGACCGTGACGATCTGGGCGACCTCGTTGTCGTGGGAGATCGGCTTAAATCGGCGTTCGTCGTATCCGTTCGGAATGACGCCGATCAACTCCGGCCGCTTCATATATCCGCCCATATAGGCGGCGAACGAATGCGATACCGTCAGCATTTTGTCCGTCTTGGCCTCGAGCTCGCCGTAGAGCGACGTGAGAAAGAGATGCTCGGGACTGCCCGAAGCGATGCGCCCGTTCAGGATCAGCTCCCGTTCGAAGCTGGAATGGACCGTCATGACCAGCGGCGTGTCCGGGTAAATCTTCCGCAGCGCCAGCGCCGCCACGGGATGATGGGCGTGGATCAGATCGTAGCCGCTCTTCAGCCGGAGCTTCGTCCACCATACGTAGTCTTTCAGCGTCTGCATGTATTTGTCGACGACCGGGTTGCCCGCATATCGGCGCCAGTCGAACGTTTCGAATTCAAACGGTTCCTGTCCCTTGTTCCGGATTCGCTTCGGAATCGAGAACAGCTCCATATCCCAGCCGATCTTGCGGAAACGCTCGCCGATATAAGGCACCATGGAAGATACGCCGCCCGGTTGCTCCGGGGGGAAAAACAACGCCTGTAAAATATTCATCGGCGATTCCTCCTTATAGCCCTACTATCTCGTATTGTCTAAATTATGATATAGTGGAACATATGTTTCTGCAAGCGAGGTTCGACGCAGGCGGCCCGATGTCGCCGGCACGTCTCGCGCAGCGCACTCAAGGACCGGATGCAAGGGGATACGCATGGACGTTCAAGACTTCTGGAACAATCGCGAGCTGCTGCTCGCTTCCTCCTCCGCCGCATCCGCCGTCATCATCGGCCTGATGATGTTTATGGCCTACCGGCTCATCGCCGGCAATCGCAGCAGCGCGTTTCGGCTGCTTCTGCTCGCGCTGTCCCTGCTCGCCGTTTATCACGGACTGTCGCTCGCCGACGCCTTGGGCGCGCTCGAAGGGCGCACGGTGCCCCAGCTGAGCGGCGTACTTTATATCGCGGCCTTCATCGCGCTTAACTTCGCTTTCTTCGAATTATACTACAGGAAGCGGGCGCGCACGCGCGCCTGGTTTTACGGCTTGCTCGCCGTCGGCGTCACGATCGCGGTATGCAATCTGCTGTCCGCGACGGGAGTCCCGGCCGCCGAGATCGGCGCCGTCGGAACCGGGGAACGGGCGAACCTGCTATTGGCGCTCGAGGACGGGTACGTGCTCGTGCTGTCGGGCCTTTTCGCGATGATGTTCGCGCCCCATCTAAGGCAGCGCGCGCGTTATGCCGTCAGTCTCTGCTTCGCCTTTTTCGGACAGCTCGCCGCGTTTCTGACCCGGGATTTCGGCGTCGTGTCGCCCGTCTTCGATCTGATGGCCGCCATTTTGCCCGTATTTTATTATATCGTCCTGTTCATGATTCTCTTCGAGCGGGTCGTGGAGCTGATGCAGACCGCGTACCGTTCCTCGATTACCGACGGATTGACCGACTTGTACAATCGCCGCTTCTTTAACGCCCGTCTGGAAAAATCGTTGGAGCAAGCGGGCCAAGGGGCCGTCGGCGCGATTTTTTGCGATATCGACGACTTCAAGAAGCTCAACGACACCAAAGGTCACCAAGCTGCGGATATCGTGCTGAAGCAAGCGGCCGCCATCCTGCGGGACGAGACGGAGGGTATCGGCCTTGCCGGCCGTTACGGCGGCGAAGAGCTCGTCGCCTTTGTCCATTCGGCCTCCCTTGACGCTCCCGCCGTCGCCGAACGCATCCGGGCCCGCATCGCCAAGGAGACGATCGTGACCGTGAGCGTCGGCTGCGCGCTGTCCATGCCGGGCGTAAAGGCCGAGCAGCTCATGAAAAACGCCGACGAAGCGATGTACCGCTCCAAGCGTTCGGGCAAAAATCGCGTCACGTTATACGATCAACCGTAAGGAGTCCTCCCATGCCAGCTCTGCCTCAAACCTACGTCGAACGAATCGCCGCCCAACTGGGCGAGGAGACCGGCGCGTTCCTGCGCAGCATGGAGGCGCCCCGTTCGTACGGGCTTCGCCTCCATGAGACCAAACTCACCCCGTCGGACGACAATCCGGCGCTGCGGTCGCTAACGGCCGAGTTCGGCCTCGCCCCCGTGCCTTGGTGCCGGACGGGATATACTTACGACGGACAATCCCGTCCGGGGAAGCATCCGTACCACCATGCCGGCCTCTATTACATTCAAGAGCCGAGCGCCATGATCGCAGCGGAGTTGCTCGATCCGAAGCCCGGCGACATCGTGTTGGACCTGGCGGCGGCGCCGGGCGGCAAGACGACGCAGATCGCCGCCAAGCTGCGGGGCGAAGGTTTGCTCGTCGCCAACGAGATCCATCCGGGACGCGCTCGTATTCTCTCCGAGAACGCGGAGCGGCTCGGCATCGCCAACGCCGTCGTCGTGCAGGCGGCGCCCGGCGAGCTCGCGGGGCGTCTGCCCGAGGCGTTCGACAAAATCATGCTCGACGCGCCCTGCTCGGGCGAAGGCATGTTCCGCAAAGAGCCCGAAGCCTGCTCAGAGTGGTCGACGGACGCGGTGGCGATGTGCGCGGCGCGGCAGCGCGACATTTTGCCCGATGCGGCCGCCATGCTCAAGCCCGGCGGCCGGCTCGTCTACTCTACCTGCACGTTCAACCGCGAGGAGAACGAGGAGACGATCGCCTGGTTTTTGGCCGGGCATCCGGCGTTCAAGCTCGTCTCGGCGAGACGGATGTGGCCGCACCGCGGGGAAGGCGAAGGGCACTTCGCGGCCGTGCTTGAAAAAGAGGCCGGGACGGCGAACGATCCCGGCAAACCGGACAAGCGGCGCGCCAAAGGCGGCAAAACGCCGCGAGCCGACGCCGGCGCGCTCTCCGCGCTCAAGCTGTACGCGTCGTTCGCCGCGCAGTCGCTGCCGGGATACGCGCTGCCTGCAGCGGGCGTCCCGCTGCTGTTCGGCGAGTCGCTGTATTGGTATCCGCAGCCTGAAAACTCTCCGCTTCCGGCCGAGTCGCTCGGCGGTCTCCGGACGCACCGTCCCGGCCTCCACCTGGGCGACGTCAAGAAGGGCAGATTCGAGCCTGCCCACGCGCTGGCGCACGCCGTCCGCGCGGACCAAGCCGCGCTGACGCGCGATTATCCGGCCCGCTGCGAAGCGGTCATGGCTTATTTGCGCGGGGAAGCACTGTTGGACGACCACGGCGAGCGCGGAGGCGCGCCTGCCCAAGGATGGGGTCTTCTCTGCGCGGACGGCTATCCGCTCGGCTGGTTCAAGGCGAGCGGCGGCCAGCTCAAGAACCATTATCCCAAGGGCCTGCGAACGAACTGAGCGGCGGCTCCCGCCAAACCGGTCCGCGCCCAAAATGAAGGCGAACCGGGCATCTGTCCAATCCGCTCCGGGACTTTGTCATATGATACATTAGTCCGAGCGACGACGCGGCAAACGGCAACGAGTTGCCGCCGCCGGCTCGGAGACCCGATTGAATGACAAAGGAGGAATTCGCATGTCCGGTGTTGCAGGTGCATATGGTTCGTCCGCTGCGTTCGTTCTGGTGCTTTTCATACTGCTCGTGATTATCCTTCGCGCAGGCTTCTAATCCCCACGCCATTCCGTAATGCCAAAAAGCCGGCCCGAGGGGCCGGCTTTTTCACTTTGCGCACGATGATATGCGATATGCGCGATGATTACCGCGATGGCGTCGAGGCGCCTGCCAGGCAGGCTTCAAGCACGAGCGCGACCCCATCCTCGTTATTCGACGCCGTCACCGCGTCCGCGGCGGCTTTGACCTCGGGCGGGGAATTGTCCATCGCCACGCCATGTCCCGCGTACTGCAGCATGCCGAGGTCGTTAAAGTAGTTGCCGATGGCCAGCACCTGTTCGCGCGGGATCCCCCGTTTTTCCGCCCACTGCTTAAGCGCCGTTCCTTTTGAAGCTTCCCGGTGTTGGAGATCGATAAAGTAATCCCCGCTTCGGATCGTCTGCAGCTCGTGCCGCCAATCCTGCCAGTGCGACTCCAGCTCGTCTAGGTCTTCCTTAGGCGCGAAGATCGAAATTTTGACGGTCCGTTCGGGATACAAGTCCTCGCGCGATCGCAAGATCGGCTCGGACAGCATGCGTGCATACATGGAAGCGGTCTGTTCGTTGAGCTGCTCCACGTAGATGTCGAACGCCGTATTCAGGTCGAAGTGAATGCCGCGTTCCCTGCACAGCGCCAAGTAACGTTCTACCTCTTCCAAACCGATCGGAGATTCCTGCAAAATTTCCCGCGACTCGCCGTCCACGATCGATGCGCCGTTATGCGTGATGACCGTCCCCGACAATCCGAGCTGAGCCAATACCGACAGCGCGCTCGCGGAGCCCCTGCCCGTGCAAAGCACGATTTCCGCGCCGGACGCCGCCGCCGCGGTTACCGACTGTTTCACCCTGGGCGTCAGCTCATGATCGTCGTTCAGCAGCGTGCCGTCGACGTCCAGCGCGATCAGCTTGAATTTCATTGCGTTTGTTCCTCCGTTTTCTTGTAGCTGCGCAAGCGCTCGAGCTCGTCTTCGGTCAACTCCCGCCACTCGCCCGGCGCCAGCGTTTCGTCCAGCGGAAGCGGCCCCATCCCGCTCCTCCGCAAGTACAGCACCTTTTTGCCCACCGCTTCGAACATCCGCTTGACCTGGTGGTACTTGCCCTCTGCGATCGTCAGCTCGATCCAGCTGAGGGGCTCTCCCGCATCGACCGCCTCCCGCCAGCTCGTCCGGTTCGCCCCCAGCGCGGGGAACGAATCGAGCCGTGCGATCGCTTCTTCTAGCGTAAAGGAAGATGCCTCCGGTTCGATGCCTGCAGCGCCGTCGGCTTCGAGATTCGCTTCGGGCTTCGCCTCTGCGAGCATGCGCAGCGCTGCGGGCAGCGTCACATAGCCGTCGTCGAGCGTCACGCCCGTGGCGAATGTCGCGATGTCCTCCGAGCCGACGTGGCCTGCGACGAGCGCCTGATAAGTCTTCGGCACATGCTTGCGTGGAGACAGCAGGTCGTGCGACAGCTTGCCGTCGTTCGTCAGCAGCAGGAGCCCTTCCGTGTCCTTGTCCAACCGTCCGACCGGAAAAGGCGAGAACACGCGAAGATCCTCCGGAAGCAGCTCCAGCACCGTATGGTCGCGATTGTCCTCGGTGGCGGATACGAAGCCAGCCGGCTTGTGGAGCATGACGTACACCGTATCGCGATAGACGATCCGCTCCCCTTCCAGCATGACCTCGTCCGCATGGGGGTCGATCTGCATGCCCGGGTCTTTGACGCGGACGCCGTTTACGGTCACCGCGCCCTGACGCACGAGCGCCTTCAAGCCGCTGCGCGTGCCGTATCCGAGATTTCCAAGCATTTTGTCGAGTCTCATTTTTGATTTCATGGCTTCTCCTTCGTTTCCGTCAAGGAATCGCTATACCTGCCGCCATCCCGGCAGCAGCTCGTTTTTTAGCGTCGTTCCGTCCCAGCGGCCCCATCCGAGCGGGCATCCGTCCAGGCAGACCAACGTCCATCCCCGCAGGTTCGACGGCTCGCCGCCTAACCCGGTTACTTTTTCCGGCGCGGGCTGCAGCGTTTCGCCCTTCAAATACCGGATCGCGGCTTCGTCGTCGCCCGGAAGATGCAGGCAAAGCGCAACCTGGTCAGGCTTGAGACCCATCGCGAGCGCTTGGGAAGGCTCGAATCGATGCTTGGTCGACAAGCCGAGCAGCCAGCCTTCGCGCACGAGACGCAGCCCGTGTAAATCTCCTGCCAGCTCGGAAACGGCGTACACATGGTCGCCTTTGATCCGGATCGGGCCGGGCGGCTTCCAGCCGGGCAGGCTATCCCGCACGAATGCTGCGTAACGCGCGATCGTATCCATGTCTCCTCCCGACCGATCGCGGGAGCCCGGCGAACGTCCGCGCCCGGCAGCATCACCGCCGCGGCGATCCGTAGACGTTCGCTTGGCGCGCTTCGCATCCGTGAACGACGCGCCGCCGCTCGCTTTTCCGGTCGCCTTCGGACTTCCAGCGGCTCCGGCCGGGGCCGGTGCGCTCTCCTGCGCGGGATCGGACGCCGTCCTGTCAACCGGGGCGGCCCGTTCGAGCAGCGCGGCGAAGTGGCCTTCGCCGCGCACGCGATGCGGCCAGAGCCTGATCGTGCTGGCCAAGCGCGCCGCGCGATCCGTGCCGAGCGCAGCGGCTTCCTCGGTCGTCAGCCATTCGGGCCTTCCCGGCGCAAAACCCCATTCAGCCGGGAACTCCGGCGCCACGACGTCGAAGTCCGGATGCGCGGCCAAAAAGCGCGCGATCGTCCCTTCGTTTTCCACGGGAGAAAACGTGCAGGTGGAGTACACGAGACGTCCGCCCGGCGCGACCAGTTTGGCCGCCTCCCGCATGATCTCGTCCTGCATGGCCGCATATCTGGCCGGTGCATCCGTATCCCAGTGACGGACCATGTCCTCGTCCTTGCGGAACATCCCTTCGCCTGAGCACGGCGCATCGACGAGCACCCGGTCGAACGCCGCGCCGAATGCCGCCGCGAGCTTCGCGGGCGACTCGTTCGTGACGACGGCGCCGCTGACGCCCGCCCGCTCGATGTTTTTGGCCAGCGCCTTCGTACGTTCCGTCGCCAGATCGTTCGTCACGAGCAAGCCCGTGCCGCGCAGCTTGGCCGCCAGCTGCGTCGACTTGCCGCCGGGCGCCGCGCACAGGTCGAGGACGCGCTGTCCCGGCTTCGGGTCGAGCAGCTCTGCGGGCAGCATCGCGCTAGGCTCTTGAATGTAATAGAGACCCGCGTAGTAATAAGGATGCTTGCCGGGGCGCTCGGCCTCCTCCGTATAATATGCGCCTTTCGCCCATGGTACCGGATCTCTGCCCAGAACGTACGACTGTCCCGCAGACGGCTTGTCCATATGATCGGGCTTGTCCTTTTCACCATTCTCGCTTGGCTCGTCCTTCAGTCCATTCAGCCTGATCGCGGTTCGCTTGGGCTCGCCGTAACTGGCTAGAAAAGCTTCGGCCTCCTCGCCCAGCAGCTCGCGCATCTTCGTCACGTATTCCTTCGGCAGCGCCATCGCCGCCTCCTTCTCTCCGCTTGTCGGAGCCGCATTCCGTCTTTGTCACCTATAAAAAAAGAGAGCCTCCGGGCCGCATCCAGCCGGCCCGAACTCTCTTAACGTCTCGCCCGGCCCGTGCGACCGGCGGGCAGCCTTCGACTCGCCTTAGCCTCGTGCGGCAATGCTCCGAATAAGCTCCGATACGGCTGCACGCCGCCCGCTACTGGCTGGTGTTCTTGCCCGCTCGGGCGAGCGCGGCTTGGATCTCCTGAGACAGCTCCGCCAGCGCCCACATGTCTTCCTGCTCCCACAGCTCGTTGAACCGCAGCTGAAACTGCGCGGCCTCGCGGACGCGGCGGAAAAAATACAGGCCTTGGATATCGTTCAGCACCTTGCGAACGATGCCCGACTTCTCTTCGAAATCCTGCTGGGCGTCCACGATCTCCTGGCGGATGCTCGACATCTCGCGGTCGAGGGAGTATGCGGCTTCCGCCGCCTTGCGCAGACGCTCCCGTACATGCTCCGGCAGCTGCTCGCGGTATTTATAATTCAGTGAATGCTCGATCGTCGCCCAGAAATTCATAGCGAGCGTGCGAATTTGAATCTCCGCCAGCACCGGCATCGAGCCCAGCGACGTCTGTACCGGATATTCGACGATGATGTGGTAGCTCCGGTAGCCGCTGTCCTTATAATTCGTAATATAGTCCTTTTCGTATACGAGCCGCAGATCCTTGCGGATGCGGATCATATCCGCGACCCGGTGGATATCCTCCATGAACTGGCACATGATGCGGATGCCCGCGATATCCTCGATGCCCGTCTCGATCTGGTCCATCGGCACGCTAAGCCGCTTCGCCTTTTCCAGGATGCTCGAAATCCGCTTGACCCGGCCGGTCACGAACTCGATCGGCGCGTATTCGTCGCGGGCCTTCAGCTCGGTACGCAGCGACTTCAGCTTGATCTTAAGCTCTTCTACGGCCTGCTGGTAGGGCAACAGGAACTTGCTCCAGTCTCTTCCGTCCATACGTCTACGCATCCTTTCCTGCCGCATTGCCGCGCTATCGCATTACTAGGGCGAACGTCTGCCTTCCCGGCCGCTCTCAGCGCCGGTGATCGGCGCCGACCGCCTGGGTGATCCGGGTAAATCCATCCTGCTTGAGCAGGCGCTTCAAGCCTTCCGCGATCTCCTTGACGACCCCGGGGCCTTTGTAAATCAGCGAAGTATAGACCTCCACCAAGGATGCCCCGGCGCGGATCTTGTCGTAGGCGTCACGGGCCGTGAAGATGCCGCCCGAGCCGACGATCGGCAGCCTGCCGTCGGTCATGCGGTAAAGAGAGCGGATCACTTCGGTGGAACGCTGCGTGAGCGGGCGTCCGCTTAAGCCGCCGGTCTCGGTCTTGTTCGCGTGCGTAAGTCCGTCCCGGCCGATCGTCGTGTTGGTGGCGATGATGCCGGAGATGCCGCTCTCCAAGATCGCCTGCGCCATATAGGACAGCTGCTCTTCGTCATTGTCCGGCGCAAGCTTGACGAGGATCGGCTTCGGCAGCTCGCCGTGCGCGGCGGCTTGAATCTCCATCTCTTCCTTGACCGCGGCCAGCAGGTCGCGCAGCTCGTCGCCGTGCTGCAGCGCCCGAAGGTCCGGCGTATTGGGCGAGCTGATATTGACGACGAACAGGTCGCCGTACGGATACAGCTTGGCCAGACAAGCCCGGTAATCGGAAGCCGCGTCTTCGTTCGGCGTCGCCTTGTTCTTGCCGATGTTCACGGCCAACGGAATCTTGCGTTTGCCGAGCCGGGCAAGCCGAGTCGCCATCGCGTCCGCTCCCTCGTTGTTGAAGCCCATCCGGTTGATGAGCGCTTCGTCCGGCGGCAAGCGGAACAAGCGGGGGCGGTCGTTGCCGGGCTGTCCTTTCGGCGTTACGGTACCGACCTCGAGAAACGACAGGCCGACGCTGCCGAAGCCTTTGACCGCCTTCGCGTTCTTATCGAGTCCCGCCGCGAGTCCGACGGGGTGGCGGAACTGGAAGCCGAGCAGATCGACGGCCAGCTCCGGCGAATCCGATACCCCCCATATGCCGGACAGCAGAGCCGGCACGCCCGGGATTCGCGAGGCCGCGCCCATGCCGTCTACCACGAGATGGTGGGCGTCCTCCGGATCCATTTTGAAAAACAGGGGTTTAACCCACTTATACAAGCGTTTCAGCATCCTTTCAAATCGCGGCGTCAAACGGTTAAGCCGCATAAAACCCTCGCGTATCAGTTTAGCCTTTTCTGCGCCAAAAGAAAAGGGAATATCGCCCCCCGCGGGCATCCGTTTCATCTGGCGTTTTAAAGATCAAGCGTTTACAATAGTAGCATATGCCGATTATGTAAAATGGAAAGGTTGGTTCCCATGAGCGCGCCAAAAAAACAAGCACCGATTCACCGCAAAACCGAGACCAAGGAGCAGGTCAACAAGCGCGGCATCATCATCGCGGGTACCGTTTTCGGCGTCATCGTCATCGCGGTGGCCGTCCTTCTGATCGTCAATCCGTAGGCGGCGGGATCCGATTTAATTCAGCCATTCGTATTTTTTGGAGGGGTTGGTCTCGTTCTGCGCAGGCTTCAGCTTGAAGCGCTTTTCCGGCGCGCGCAGTTCGACGGGCAGCCCCCCTTTGCTTATCGTTACCTTCGTGCCGATCTGTACCAGATCGAACAACTCCTCGACGTCTTCCTTGTTCACCCTCGCGCAGCCGTGCGACTCGTCCTTGCCGACGCTCGACGGCTCGTCCGTCCCGTGAATCGCATAGAGCGTATCCGACAGCGTCATCCCTCTGCTGCCGAACGCTCCCGTCGCGCTGCCGTTCGGATTTCTCACCTTTTCCGTAATGACGAAGCTGCCTTCCGGCGTCGGCGTATCCTTCGCGCCGAGTCCGACCTCGTAATTGCGCAGCAATACGCCGCCGCTGATCACGGCCAGGCGATGCCTCGTCTTATCGATGACGATCTCGATCGGCTGCTCGGCGAGCGATGCCAGCGTGCCTGCCGGCGTCCCGTTGCCAGCGGCAGGTCCCGTCTTATTCGGCCATCCGGCCGTTGCTCCCGCAGGCGCAGACTTGGCCGACAGCTCAGCCGACAGCTCGCCGAACCATGCCGTCTGCTCGGTATTCCAGCCCGACATAATATTGGCGGGGTATGCCGCAGCCAGCGCTTTCGGCGAAGCCGGCCACTTCCCCGTTCGCTGCTTGTAGGCGATCATCGCCGACCTCAGCACGAGCTTGCCCTCCTGCAGCGGCTTCCAGGACGCGATCCGCGCAGCCGTCGGTTTGCCGTCCTGTGCGGCGCCGCACGGACACCAGCCCGAATCGTACCAATCGACGCTCGCCGCGGCCTTATTGGAAGGCGCATTGACCTTCGCGATCGGCGTGCCGGCCTTCACCCAATCGATCCAGTTGCCCAGCTTCGGCGACTTGAACAACAACGAAGGGCCCGCTTGATCTTGCGCGGTGAGCAGATTCCCGAGTATGGCTTGCCCTGCGCCGTCCCGCTCGGCTGCCGCCGCCATCAGGCCTGCCGGCTTCGCCGATCCCCCGCCGCCTCCGCCACCCTGTGCGGCCGTGCCGCCTTTCCCGCCGCCTGCTTGATTCGGCGAAGGCGAAGCCTGCCCTTGCGGCGGCTGGCCTCCCGTTTGCGCAGATGGCTCGGCCTGTTCGCCGCCGCCAAACGCCGACTTTTCCGGCGCCGCCGCCTGCTCGGCATAAACAAATACGCCTAGCGCGAGCAGCGCCGCCCCGGCTGCAACCGCCAGCCATCCGGCCCGCCGCCTGCGGGCGGAGCCCGTCTTGGCATCTTTACCCGGCCCAACGGCGCCATCTCCCGTGTTCAACTGCGGGCTCTTCTTGGACTCGAACGCCTCGTACACGGGGCCGGCTTGCGCAAAGCAGTAGTTCGCCTTCGCCTCCTGGCCGCGGGACAGGTACTCCTTTCCGAGCAGATACCAGGCCATTTGGTTATTCCCGTGCTTAAGCAAGTAATCCTTGATCGGGAGCGCATCGTGCACATCCGGTCCGAGCTCGTAGAACTGTTTGATTTGTTCTTCGAGACGGTCGTCGTTAGACATTATTTTTCCCTCCCTGCTGCGGACGCTATCGTTAATGTCGGTGCGAAGGCGCGATCGCATTAGCCTTGAGGCGTCGTCGACTTCCGCGCCGGCTAAAAAGGACCGTACGTCAGCGGCATGCGCTGCGGACGGTCCCCTGTTAAGCTGCGGTTAAAACGTTTTGCTGCGGATAATGACGGCTTGTACGGAGCCATCCCATTGAATGTCGAGATCGCCCTCCGCGGCGAAAAAGCGGACCGGTACGTAGAAGCTGCCGTCCTTCAATACCGGAGCGGCGTTGAGCGTGAGATCGGATTTTATTCCGCCGCTGTTCTTGGCGACCTTTTTCTGCCCGTTCGTCACCGAATAGACGGTATCGCCTTTGGTCAGCTTGCCCGACTTGGTCTTGGCGTCATAGGTCACGGCGAATCCCGTCGCCTGGCCGACGGCCCGCAGCGGCAAATACGTCGCGCCGCCGGATACGAACGCAGGCTTGTCCGACTTCAGCGGCGATCCGTTCAGAAGCGTTTTGATCGCGCCGTCCTTCTTTAATCCGGCCGCTCCCGCGTACTTCTCGAGCCGCCGGATCTTGTTGCCGGACTCGTCCGCGATCGCGAGGCTCCCGTCCGCCAGAACGGCGACATCGGTCGGGCGGTCGAACTGCGCCGCATACAGGACGCCGTCGACGGCTCCCGGCTCGGTCGCTTCGCCGGCCAGCGTCGTTACCTGCCCGTTCTTGAGCAGCCGTACGACATGGTTCAGGCTGTCCGCGATAATGAGCGTCCCGTCCGGCGCGATCGCGAGACCTTCCGGCGCGTCGAATCGCGCGGAAGCGGCCGCCCCGTCCAAGTAATCGCCTTCGGCATACGGGCTATCGGCCCCCATCGCAGGCGCAGTCCCGGCAACCGTGCCGACCGTGCCCGCGGCAAAGTCGATATAGCGGATGCGCTGGTTGCCGCGGTCGCTCACATACAGATTGCCCTTGGCGTCGAGCGCCAGTCCGCTGGGCTCGTTGAACTTGGCGCTCGCCAGCGGGCCGTCCGCATAGTCGCCGAAGCTCTCCGCGGCGCCCGGCAGATACTGGCCGACGCGCGTCGAAGGCGCGTTCAGCGTCGTGACGGTGCCGTCCGCCGCGACCTTCCGGATCTCATGGTTCAGCGTATCCGCCACGTATACGTTGCCTGCCGCGTCGACGGCGACGTCGGACGGCGAGTAGAACGTAGCTGCGCCGCCCTTCCCGTCGGCCGCGCCGGCCAGGCCGCTGCCGGCCAGCGTCGTCACTTTGCCGTCCGTCCCGATCTTGCGGATCGCGTTGTTGCCCGCGTCCGCGACGTAGGCGTTGCCGGCGGCGTCGAATGCGATGCCGAGCGGCTGGTCGAACAGCGCGCGATCCGACAAATCGTCGTGATAGGAACCCGTCGGCAAGCCGCCCTCGTCGGAGCCGGAGAAGTGTCCTGCGTATGTAGTCAGCGCGTTCGAAGCGAGCATGCGGATCAGGTGATTGCCGCTGTCCGAGACGGCCAGGCTGCCGTCCGCGCGCACGGCGATCGCGTGCGGCTTGAACAATGTCGCTCCCGCGAGCTGTCCGTCCTGGCTTCCCCATTCGGATTGGCCTGCCCAGGTACGAATCTCGTACAGACTCCCGGATTGCAGCCAGCCCGTATCCGCCGCGAACGCGGCGCCGGGTACGGTCAGGGTAAGTGCGAGCGCCATCGCGGCGCCGGCCGTTTTGCGATTCCATGCTTTCATTTTCATTCTCCTCACAGGCTAGTCGGTCTAGTGACTCGTTAATTACTATTGTATAGAAGCTTAATTCCGGGAAAATCCGACAAAAGTCTCTAAATCGCGGTCTGATCGTCCTTCATCGCAGCAATCGCCGCAGCGGGCTCGCCGGCGATGCCGAGCAGCTCGTAGACGCGGATCGGCAGCGACTTGCCCTTGAACATGCGATCCTCGCCGTCGTCGAACCGGAAATAGGCGGCTGTCTTGGCATATACGGCATCGGACACCATAATCTGCCCGGGTTTCGTCTGCGATTCGATCCGCGCCGCGATGTTGACGTTGTCGCCGATCGCCGTGTAGTCGACGCGCAAGTACGAACCGATATTGCCGACGACGACGGTGCCGGTATGAATGCCGATGCCGACGTTGACCTCGCAGCCGTACTTTTCCCGGATCGCGCGCCTGATCTCGTTCATGCCCTGTTGAATCTCGTAGGCCGTCTTTACGGCGAGCCGTTCGTGCTCTTCGACGTCGAGCGGCGCGTTGAACAGGATCATGGCCGCGTCCCCGATGAATTTGTCGATCGTGCCCCTGTTGGCGAGCGTCGTCTCCGTGATCATGTTGAACATCGTGTTCAGCGTATCGACCAGCTCCGGTGGCGACAGCTTTTCGGACAGCGGCGTGAAACCCCGGATGTCCAGGAACAAGACGGTAATCGTCTTCGAGTCGCCGCCGAGCTTGATGTCGATATCCTGGGAGACGATCTGCTTGACCAGGTCGGGCGATATGTAGCGCCCGAATTGGCGCGTGACGAAGTGCTTCTGCGCGCTCTCGAGATAGGACTTGAGCGACACGTTGGTCAGGTAAGCGAGCGTGACCGCGAGGATCGTGTCCGCGACGCCGATCTGAATCTTGTAGGCATCGTACGCGAGCATCTGGCCGTAGACCAGCCCGGAAGCCGCCGCGAGATACAGCAGGATCGAGTAGATGTTTTTGAGGCGCCACGGCAGCAGGATAAACAGGAGGAATAGGACGAGTCCGCCCAGCCAGATCGTCCAAGCCGGCGCGTAGCCGACCGACGTGCCGCTAAGCAGCTGGTTCACGATATTGGCGTGCACGTAGACGAGCTGCATCTTCTTTTCGATCGGCGTCGTCCCGCTGTCCTGTCCCGAGTCGTCGGACAATCCGACTGCGGTGAAGCCGACCAGCACGACCGAATCCTTGAAAACGCTCGGATCGATCTCGCCGTTCAGCACCCTGCTGAACGATACGGTCGTGACGTCCTCCGTGTTCAGCCGGTAGTCGATCGTGATCGTGTTTTTGGCGACCGCGTTGTTTTTTTCGAAAACTTTGCCGGGATCCGTCATCCCGTCGTAAGCGGTCAAGTCCGCGCCGGCCATGTCCGCCGCCATGTAGGCGAGCGACGGGTATACCGTGCCTTCCTCGTCCTGGATCTTGAGCCACGTCTGGCGGATGACGCCGTCGGGGCTCGCGACCCGGTTGATGTTCGCCAGCTTGACGTGCTCCGCGAACAGGGGCAGCGGACCGTCTATTCGATAGGCCTTGAGCAGTGAATCGGGCCTAGCGACGGTCTCGCCGAACACGTCGCCCTCCGTATCCCCGATGACGGGCAGGATGACATTGTCGTACGCGGCGAGCGCGTCCGCGAACGCCTGATCGCTGTCCGCGTTCGTCTCTTCGTTGAACGTAATATCGAAGCCGATCGCCTTCGGTTCGCTGCCCGGCTGGTTCAGCATGTCGAGGAACGGCGCATAGACGGCACGGTCCCAAGGAAAACGGCCAAGCTCCGCGAGCGAATCGTTGTCGATCGCGACGACGACGATATCCTTGGGCGGTTGGCCCGCGGCTTGCTTCATATTGTAGTCGTAAAGCATGTTGTCGAGACGGCCGAGCCATCGCTCGCTGTGCGCGAAAAACAGAGCGATCAGCAGCAGCGCGTTCATCAAGATGGCCAATCTTTTGATTTTCTCTCTCACGGGTTCCCCTGCCCTTTGCGATTCGATCGACGTTTCATAGCTAGTATACTTGAATCCGGCGCGAGATTGTTCAAATTTTGTCAAAAAAGGTCGCAAAAAAACCTTCCCTAGCCTGGCGGCTGTCGGGAAGGCTGATGTCGTCGATCCGCGAATGAAATCGCGAGCTACATATTAAACGGCTCGTCGGCGATTTGAATCGAATCCGTCGGGCAGCCGTCGGAAGCGTCTTGGAGGTCGTCGTACAATTCCTCGGGAATCTCGGTCGTGCCGCGGTTGGCGTCGCCCTTGTAGATGACCTCTGCCAGACCCTCGTCGTCATAATCGTAAATATCGGGTGCCGTGGCGCCGCATGCGCCGCACGCGATGCAAGTGTCTTTATCGACATACGTAAATTTAGCCATAATATGATAAGCCTCCTAAAAAAGTCAATCCCGCCTGCAATACGCGGAAACGTTCGCCGGTTAAATCCAAATATAATACAAAAGACCGCGACTTTCAAATAAAAATAAGGAATACCGGGCTATAGCCCCGGCTTATAGCGGCGTTATTCGCCGTCTTCCTTCTCGCGCAAAAAGTCGGTCTGTAGGGAGGTTCCCCTGATCTTCTTGTTGCGAATCAAGGATGACGGATCGTTGGTCAGCATGCCGGCCGTGAGCACCGCGCTCTCGCCGAATTTGTCCCGAAGCCGGTCGAGTACGGAGACGAGCTGCTCTTTTCGCGGAGTCTCCTCGTATTCGAAAAGGTCCAGCTGGACAGGCGTCTCGGTCTTCGGGGACAGGCTCTGCAGCGTGATGCCGAGCAGTCGGACCGGCTCTCCTTCGCGCCAGTTCGCGTCCATAAGCTTGCAGGCGACTTTGTATACGTCCTCGGCGCTCTCGGTCGGCACGTCGACCGTATGGGAGCGCGTGATCGTCTTCATGTCCGGATCGCGGATCGTGATCTGGACCGCCCTGCACATCATGCCTTCCCGCCTGAGCCGCCGCGCGGTCTGATCCGCCAAATTCAGCAGGACGCGACGGAACTCCTCGCGCTTGGTCAGATCGGCCGGGAGCGTCGTCGTATGCCCGACCGACTTGGCCGCATCCCGGACCGGCTCGACGGGAGAATCGTCCAGCCCGTGCGCGGCCCGCTTCATCCAAGCGCCGTAAACGCCGAATTTGTCCTTCAGCAGCTTCTCGTCGGCGGCGGCCAGCTCGCCGATCGTGCGAATGTTCATCCTCAATAGCTTCTCCGCGGTTTTGCCGCCGATCCCATACAACGTTTGGCAGGGCTTCCCCCACAGCAGCTTGGGCACGTCCCGCCGCCGCACGACGGTGACCGCGTCGGGTTTGCGCATGTCGGAGCCCATCTTGGCGAGCAGCTTGTTCGGTCCGATGCCGATGGAGCACGGCAATCCGAGCTCCTCCTTCACCCTGCGGCGGATCGCTTCGGCGATCTCGATCGCGGTGCCGAACTGGGAGCTGCCGGTAATATCGAGGAAGCACTCGTCGATCGACACGGACTCGATTTGCGGCGTGTAGGCGCCTGCGATGCGTCTGAAGCCTCGGGAATATTGCCTGTAAAGATCGAAGTCCGGCGAGATGAGGATCAGTTGGGGACATACCCGTTCGGCCTGCCTGACCGTCATTCCCGTCTTGACGCCCTTGGCCCTCGCTTCGTAGGAGCTCGTGACGACGATCCCCTTGCGCAGCTCTACGCTGCCGGCCACGGCGGTCGGCTTTCCTTTATAAAGATCGGGTCGCTCTGCCGCATGGACCGAGCAGTAAAAAGCGTTCATGTCCATATGCAATATGATTCTACCGCGCTTTTCGCGGACCCCGCCATCCATTTTGCTCATTCTCCTCGCGCGTTTTTCGGCTTCTTTCATTATAATACGCGAAGGCTCCGCGGTCACCCGGCGCCCGGTCCTTCCGGCATTCCTCCCTCTACAATTGGTGCATCGCATGTTATAATAATTAAAATATTCGCCGACTGGCTATTCACGTCCTTGGGAGGTACCTTCATCCATGACCCAATCCATCAGCATTTTCGATACGACGCTTCGCGACGGCACCCAGGGAGAAGGCATCAGCCTGACAGCCGAGGATAAGCTCAAGATCGCCCTGAAGCTTGACGCGCTGGGCATTCACTATATTGAAGGCGGCAATCCCGGCAGCAACAGCAAAGACATCGAATTTTTCAAGCGCGCACGCGAGCTTAACCTTAACGCCAAGCTCACGGCGTTCGGCAGCACGCGCCGCAAGAACAGCACCTGCGAGCAGGACGGCAATCTGCGCAATCTGATCGAATCCGGCGCAAAAGCTGCGACGCTAGTCGGCAAGACATGGGATTTTCATGTCCACACGGCCCTGCAGACGACGCTCGAGGAGAACCTGGCGATGATCGGCGAGTCGATCGCTTTTCTGAAGCGTCACGGACTCGAAGCCGTTTTCGATTCGGAGCACTTCTTCGACGGATACAAAGCGAATCCCGAATACGCACTGGCCGCGCTGACGCGCGCCCGCGAAGCCGGCGCCGACTGGATCGTGCTGTGCGACACGAACGGCGGGACGCTGCCGAGCGAGATCTCCGAGATCGTGTCCAGCGTCACGGCCCAGGTCAAAGCGCCGATCGGCATCCACACGCACAACGACTGCGAGCTTGCCGTCGCCAACACGCTGGCCGCCGTCTCCGCCGGCGCGCGCCAGATCCAAGGGACGATCAACGGCTACGGCGAGCGCTGCGGCAACGCCAACCTCTGTTCGATTATCCCGACGCTTCAGCTCAAGCTCGGATACCCGGTCGTCTCCGACGAGCAGCTTCGCTCCTTGACGTCCGTAGCGCGCTACGTCGGCGAGATCGCGAACGTGATGCTCCCCGTCAATCAGCCTTATGTCGGCACGGCAGCGTTCGCCCATAAGGGCGGCATCCACGTATCGGCGATCTTGAAGGATTCGAAGACCTATGAGCATATCGCGCCGGAGCTCGTCGGCAACAAGCAGCGCGTGCTCGTCTCCGAGCTCGCCGGACAGAGCAACATCCTGTCCAAAGCCCAGGAGATGGGGCTCGACGTGACCACCGACAGCGCCAAGGCAAAGGGCGTGATCGAACGGATCAAGCAGCTGGAACACGAGGGTTATCAATTCGAGGGCGCCGATGCCTCCCTGGAGCTGCTGCTTCGCGAAGCATACACCGATATCGTCGATGTGTTCTCCGTCGAATCGTTCAAGATTCTCGTCGAGAAATCCAAGGCGGGCGGCACGCAGACCGAAGCGATCGTCAAGCTGAACGTCGGCGGCCAGCAGGTGTACACGGCCGCCGAAGGCAACGGCCCGGTCAACGCGCTGGACAACGCGCTTCGCAAAGCGCTCTCCCAGTACTTCCCGGGCATTCGGGAGATCCACCTGTCCGACTACAAGGTCCGTGTGCTGGACGAAAAGGAAACGACGGCCGCGAAGGTCCGCGTGCTCATCGAATCGACCGACTTTAAGGAAAGTTGGAGTACGGTCGGCGTCTCCTCCAACGTCATCGAAGCGAGCTGGGAAGCGCTCATCGACAGCATCCGCTACGCGCTGCTCGGCATGTCGCAGAGCGACTTCGCCCCCGAAGCGCCGCGAGAGGCGCTCGGTCTGATCAACCACTGATAATACCGCGTTATACGAGAGAGCGCCCCTTAAGGCCATTGGCCTTGAGGGGCGCTCTCTCGCGTCGCGTACGGTGGTTAAGCCTAAGCCGCGTCCTTCATCGCCTCGTCGATCATCGTCTTCCATTCCTTCAGGCTTTTAGCGCCTTCGATACGTTGCCTGACGATGCCGTGGCGATCCACGATAAAGCTGATCGGGTACGAGAACACCTTATAATCGTCCCCGACCTTGCCGTCTTTGTCCATGAGAACAGGGAATGGAATCGCCTTTTCTTTGACAAAATCCTTGGCGCCCCTGACCGTATCGTACTTCGTCGCGTTGACGCCGTACAGTTCGATTTTCCCCTTGTATTCCTCGTAGAGCTTCACCAGGTCAGGCGCCTCGACATCGCATGGCCCGCACCAGGAAGCCCAGAAGTTGATGACCAGCACTTTGTCTTGCGGCGCCTTCGGATCTACCGCGTAGGTCGTGCTATCGTCCAAGGACGACAGCTTCAGCGCAGGCGCTAACGATCCTACCGTGGGTGCCTCCTTC
Organism: Cohnella sp. OV330; assembly: GCF_900112065.1. Taxonomy (GTDB): domain Bacteria; phylum Bacillota; class Bacilli; order Paenibacillales; family Paenibacillaceae; genus Cohnella. The sequence goes on along the minus strand of NZ_FOKE01000007.1, from coordinate 256,786 downwards.
GTTGGCGAGCCGCCGTTTTCAGACATCGCCGAGCCGCTATTCGCCTCGCGCGAGCCCTTTCCGTTTCCTGCCAGATTATAGACCAATACGCCGGCAATCGCTACGATAAAAATGACGACAATGATAACGTTACGCTTCAATTCCTTCTCCTCGCTTCGCCTAGGTCGCTTCTTCCATCTTACCGGATTCGGCGCTTTCTCGCCATCCCCTCGGCCTCCGGCATTGCAACCGTCCGGTGACTGGCCCATACTGATTAAAGCTGAGTCCTAGAGAAAGGTTGAAGCCCGATGCGCCATTCGCCCGAAGTTCAAATGACCGAACAGCTGCTGCGCGCCCTCATCGAAGGCTGCCGCGAGGCAATCCCGCTCGAAGCCTGCGGCGTTCTGCTCGGGGCATCGGACGATGCCGTCCTGGCGGTGCACGATGCGGTATTTATCCCGAACGCCGCCGCCGCCCCCGAAGCCTCCTTTGCCTTCGAACCGAGCGCTTGGATCGCCGCCGCTTTCGCAGCGCAAAAAAGCCGACGATTGGTCGTCGGCTTTTTTCACTCTCATCCGGCCAGCCCGCCGCTTCCGAGCGACAGGGACCTCCGCGGATGGGACGGCTTCGGATGCCACCTTATCATTGGATTCCGTCCTTCCGAAGCCGTCCGCGCATACAAGGCGAACGACGACGGTACATGGGAAGGGCTCCGGCTGTCGTTGCTTTAATGCCTGCTTAGGTAAGCGTAAAGATCTCCGAGCGTCGACACCTGCTTGGCCTGGATCAGCTCGAGGAACGCGAACCAAAGCTTGGCCGTCATCAAAGAGTCGTGAAGCGCATGATGGCGATAAGTGATCTCAATGTCGTACGATTCGAGAAGCTCGTCGAGTCCGTAGCTTTTGCGCCGAGGCTCCAGCCACTTGGCGACCATCATCGTGTCGACCACGCGATGGGACAGATTTACTTTGGACGTCTTCCACAAAGCGGCATTCAAGAACTGCTTGTCGTGACCGCTGCCGTGGGCGATCAGCACCCGTTTCCCGATGAAATCGAGAAAGTCGTGGAGACCCTGCATCAGATCGGGAGCTTCCTGCGCCATCGCGTCCGTGATCCCGGTCAATTCGGTAATATGCGGGGGAATTTTCCTGCGCGGGTTCACGAGGCGATAGAACGGTTCGGCCGCTTCTAGCTCGCCTCCCTTGATCAAGACCCCGCCCACGGACAGGATCTCGTCGCCGTTGTAAGGATTGAAGCCGGTGGTCTCCAAGTCGAACACGACGGCTTCCATCTCGGACAAAGGCGTATCGAGCGCGGATTCTTTGCGTTGGTCGCGCGACACCTGCCGGATGAACGCCATCTGCTGCGCATTGGAAGAACCCAGCATCGAAGCGATCGCCGGCGTGATGCCGCCCGTCTTGTATAAATGCCACATGCGGCCCATCGGACTCTTGGGCTCCTTCATGCCGTTCACCTCCCGCCGAAGCGGCGTTGCATCTCCTTCTCCAATTGACGCTGCAGCCGCCTGCAAATCCGCAGCGCCTTCTTGAGCGGAGCTTTCTCTTCCTTGTCTAACACGGCGGATCTCAGCTTACCGCTGCCCGCCCACTGCCCGTTGTCGTCCCGATCCGAGGCGAGCAGCCTAAGACGCAGGACCACCTCGAACGCCCAGGCTGCCTCGTCGGCCTTGTCGCCGCTCAGCGCTCCGATCTCCCTGAGCGCTCGAATGCGGCCGAGCGTGCTCGTCGCGGGAATATCGGCGCGCATGGCGAGCAGGCGAAAAATATTGACCATCGGGATGTAAGCGCCGTACTTAACGTCAAGGCTTCCAGCATTTTCCCCGTAATGCTCCACGAAAAGCTGACCGAACACGCCAATCAACACTTTATGCCGAAGCGTATTTTCGAGCATGCGCCTCGCTATGTCGGCATGCGACATCATATCGCCGATGTAACGGCCCTTCCATCTGCGGCCTAGCTCGGCGTCTCCTGCCAGCAATCGCGCATCCGCCAGGATCAGCAAGTATCGAACGTTTTCCCAGCTGGGCTCCGCGAACCAGCGGTCGACCTTTTGTTCCCAAGCCGAGATCGGAAGGCACCACTCGGGATTCGATACGATGACGTTGCCTTCGCACGGCGGATAGCCGATCTCGAACAGCGAAGCGACGATTCGGGAGCCAAGCGCGCCGAAGTATGCAGCTGCAAGCTCGGCCTCTTCCGGATCGGCGCAGTCGCCATAGACCAGTCCGCTGTCCTGGTCGCTCGCGAGCGTCTGCTCTCCCCGCCCGCCGCTGCCGAATAAGAAATAGGCATACGGCACGGGCGGGGCGACGAGCCCCATCCGTGCCGTATCCTGCTCCGCCAGCGTCAATACCCGGCGGATTAAAGCGTCGTGCAGCTCGTTCAGCGCTTCGACGACCGGAACGACCCGGTACTCTTCGCGCAGGAGCGAGCTGACGCGCTCCTGCACTTCCTCCCGGATCGTCCGCAATTGTTGCAGCGTGCCCGCGCCGTTTATTTCAAGCAACCGCTGTGCCAAGTCCATCTGGGACAATGCGGTCCTACCTCCTGTCGGGACGCCGATGCTAAGATTAATGATACCGTCGATCAGAGGGACGTCGTATTCGTGCCGGCACGCTTCAGCGCTTCCGGATAACCGTAAGTGCCGTGCTCGCTCAGGTCGAGACCGATGATCTCTTGCTCTTCGGTAACGCGAAGTCCGCTCACTTGCTTGATGACCCAAAGGACGACAAACGATACAGCGAAAGCGAAGGCGCCGCATACGACGACGGAAAGGAATTGTACCCACAGCTGTTCGCCGCCGCCGCCGTAGAACAGACCGGCCTTGCCGACGCCGACTTGGTCGACGAGCTTCTGGGTCGCGAACAGGCCGTTGGCCAGCGTGCCCCATACGCCTGCCGCGCCATGCACGGACATCGCGGAGATCGGATCGTCGACGCGAATCTTTTCGAAGAACTGTGCGCTAACGAAGACCAGGACGCCTGCGATAAGACCGATTACGACCGCAGCCCAAGGTTCAACGAACGCGCAAGAAGCGGTGATGGCGACCAGACCTGCCAGCGCGCCGTTCAACATGGACGGGATGTCGGCTTTGCCTTTGACCAGCCAGGAGATCAGCAGTGCAGATACGGCGCCGCCTGCCGCGCCCAATTGGGTCGTGAAGGCCACGTAGCCGAAGAACCCTTCGCCTACGGATACCGCGCTGCCTGCGTTGAAGCCGAACCAGCCGACCCACAGCAGCAATACGGACAGGGACGTAAATACTTGGTTGTGACCGAGAATCTCGTTAGCGGAGCCGTCTTTGTTAAACTTGCCGATCCGCGGCTTGAGCAGGATGGTCGCGGCGAACGCGGCCATCGCGCCGGTCAAGTGAACGACGGTGGAGCCGGCGTAGTCCTGCGCGCCGTCTGCGGCCAGCCAGCCGCCGCCCCAGATCCAGTGGGCGATGATCGGATAGATAACTGCCGCGAAGACGATCGTAAAGATGAGGTAAACGGAAAGCTTGGCGCGCTCCGCGAAGCCGCCCCATGCGATCGAGAGCGATACCGCCGCGAATGCCAGTTGGAAAATGAAGAAGATTGTAGCAGGATACGAGTCGCCCTCGCCCGCCAGAATCGACGGATCGAAGAAGAAGTTGCCGATGCCCATGAACTTGTTGAGGCTCTCGCTCGCGTCGCCGCCGAACGTGATGCCGTAACCTACCGCCCAGTATACCAGAGAAGCGAGGCCTACCGTAAAGATCGTTTTGCCCGCTACGTGACCGGCATTTTTCATGCGCGTGGAGCCGGTCTCCAGCAGGATAAAGCCGCCTTGCATGAGCAGTACCAAAATCGCGGCGACTAAAATCCACAGGGCGTTAAGTCCCATATTAAGCGTCGCCGCAGACGGATCACCGTCCGCCGCGAATGCCATCGTTGGGAATAACAGCAACAATGCGCCCAGACCGAGCAAACTCTTCTTTAACAATACGACCACTCCCCGACATGTAATGTTTCATAACATTTTAAGAAAGCCTTAATGTCATTATAGTTAGAAGATCCCGATTTGACAATAAGAAAATCGAATAAAAGTTCGGACTTTCCTTAATATATCTAACATAAAATATAAATTCGAAGCCGAATGTTCAGGAATAAGGGAAGTTTTTGCCTCTGAGCCGCTAAAAGACTGGGTCACAACCTTACATGCGGAGTTTTGTTGACTGTTCATAAAAAAGACGGGGATTCCGAAATCGATGTCACGATTCCTGTCAACGGGGTTCATTTCGAGCAGAGCTGCATAAATTCGTCACAAGCATAACGTTTGACTGTACGGTTTGGGATTGGTTATGATAAACGCATATCGATCTTAAGGAAGGGGATAAGCTCATGCGACACGGAGCCGCGGAACCGCCTCGCCATTTGTACCGGATCGGAGAACTGTCCCGATTGTCCGGCGTCAGCCCGCGCACCATCGACTATTATACCGGCCTCGGCCTGCTCTCCGCCACCAAACGCTCGGACGGCAATTATCGCCTATATAATGATGAAACGCTCGACCGAATCAAACGTATTGAACAATTGAAGGCTCAAAAGTATTCCCTCGAAGAGATCAAGGAGATGTTCACGGCCTTAAGCCGCGTATCGCCAAGCGAACAGGTGAACCGCAAAATTGCCGACCTGTCGAGCCACCTCTCCCAGCTGGAGCGGGAAGTGAAGGAGCTCGAACCGGTCCTCGAGCAGTTGAAGCCGGGTCAAGCCAAGCGCCTCTTCAAGACGATAACGCCGCAGACGGCAGCGGTCATCGAAGCGCTTCTCCTTCTCCTGAACAAGGGAAACTTTATGTAGCCTCTCGTCCGTACACTTAAATGGAATATACGCCACGGAGGTAGATGCATATGAACGCCAATTGGATGTACGTCTTGATCATTCCCGCATTTCTTCTGTCTCTCTGGGCGCAGTTCCGCGTCAAAGGCACGTTCAACAAGTGGTCCGAAGTCCGCACGTCCACCGGCCTGACCGGCTACGAAGCGGCCCGACGGATGCTCGACCGCAACGGCCTTCACGACGTGCCGATCGAGCCGGTCCAAGGCACGCTGTCGGATCACTACGACCCCGTCCATCGCGTCGTTCGGCTGTCGGAGCCCGTATACTACGAAAGCTCCATCGCCGCCGTATCCGTCGCCTGCCACGAGGTCGGCCATGCCATTCAGCATCAGCAGCATTATCCGGCGCTCGTGCTGCGCCACAGGATGTTCCCGATCGTACGCTTCGCGTCGGGACTCGCGCCTTTTCTGTTCATCGCCGGCATCATCTTTGCCGCCACGAACCTGATCGGACTCGGCGTCATCTTTTTCTCAGCCGCGGTCGCCTTTCAGCTGGTGACGCTGCCGGTCGAGTTCAATGCGAGCAACCGGGCGCGCCAAGTGATGGTCGCCGAAGGATTTATCGCGAGAGACGAAGAACGCGGCGTAGGCAAGGTATTGAACGCAGCGGCGCTGACTTACGTGGCTGCAGCGCTCATGTCGCTCCTCGAGCTGATTCGCCTCGTACTGATTTACACGAGCAGCCGAGACTGACCCATTTAAGCCGAACTGAGTACATGAATCGCAAAAGGAAAAGGACCGGGATTGCGCCCGGTCCTTTTCCTTTTGTTTCCAGGTTCAAATCGGCTTGTAATGCGCGCTGAAATAATCCACCAAGAAGGCGTGAAACAGCTTGACCACCGCCTGCGGCTTCTCGCCCGAACGTCTGATCAAACCGATCGTTCGCGTGACGTGGGGCTCGCGGACCTTCACGACCGCCGGCATCATCGTCCCCGTCGGGTAGAGCGCCATCTCCGGGAGCAAGCTCACGCCCATGCCTGCGGCGACCAATCCGCGAATCGTATCGGTCTCTTCTCCCTCGAAGCCGATCGTCGGCACGAACCCGGCGAGCCGGCAAGCATCCCATACGAGCGGCCGCAGGGAGTATCCGTTGCTGAACAAGACGAACGTATCGTCCTTCAGCTCGGCCAGATGGATTGACTCCTCCCCGGCCAGCGGATGGCTCTGCGGCAAAATCGCATACAAATCCTCCGTCAGAATGACTTCTCCGGTCACCTGCTCATGCCGCTCGGGAAACGGCGAGATGAAAGCCAGATCGATCTCTCCTTCCACGACGTCGCGGATAAGGGACGGATACATGCCTTGCCGGAATCTGAACTTGACGCCGGGGTGCAGCTTGCGGAAGCAGGCGATCACCTGCGGAATGAGCTGCGTGCCGAGACTGTGCGGGAACCCCAGCCTGATCTCTCCCAGCTCGGGATCCATGAACTCGTGGATTTCGTTCACTGCGCGATCCAGGTCCTGCAGCACGCCTTGCACGCGCTTCAGGAACAGCTGCCCGACCGGCGTAAGCTGAACGTTGCGCCCCCGCTGCATGAACAGCCGCACGCCGAGCTCCTCTTCCAGCCGATGAATTTGGCGGCTCACGGCAGACTGCGCCACGTGGAGCTCCTCCGACGCCTTGGTCACGTGCTGAAGGCGCGCGACTTGGATAAAGTATTGCAATTGCCTAAGCTCCACGATTAGAGCTCCTTCCCTTTGCCTTATCGATTCAAAAACCGGCTGCCCATCAAGCCGTACAAAATGAAACCGGCCAGCAGTCCGCCCACGTGCGCCCAATAACCGATGCCCGGGATGACAAAGGACATGACGAGTCCGACGACGAGAATGCCGAGAATCGTAGACCTTGAACCTTGGTCAAGCGCGTACCTTTGGAAAATGACGATGAATAAGTACGCCCCGTATAAGGCGTAAATGGACGTCGAGGCCCCGACCGCGGTCCATTCCGGTCCAGATAGCGCTGCGGCGAACACATTGCCGAGCACGCCGGCGATCAAATAAAAAAACGCGTATTTCGCATGTCCGAATAACCGCTCCAAGGGAGCCGCGAAAACGAAAATCGCAAACATGTTCATCGCAAGATGAGCAAGACCGGCGTGCAAAAATAGTGAAGTGACGAATCTCCAGTTTTGATCGTAACCCGGAAGATTCGTTAGCGCTCCGTATTTAAGCAGCGTATCGCCGCGCGTAGGATCGCCGTTGAACAGCATGATAATGAACATGACCAGATTCGCGGCGATGATCGCCGAATTGACGGGGTACAAACGCAGATATTGCCTTAAGCTTTCGTAACGGATAAAAATCAAAGGGCATCGCTCCTTCGTCTGGCCGCCATTCATCATTGGACAACGGCAATTCCGACATTTATAATGGGTTACGTTAAGTCCATTCGCCGAAGGAGGCCCTATATTCCATGAGTCAAGAACGGAGTCAAGCAGCAACTTTCAAAGGCAATCCCATCACGCTGATCGGTCCCGAGCTCCAAGCCGGCGATCAGGCGCCTGACTTTCAATTGAGCAAGAGCCTCGTCGAAACCGTATCCCTCAAAGATTATGCAGGGAAAATCAAGTTGATCAGCGTTGTCCCATCGATCGACACGGGCGTATGCGACGCCCAAACGAGAAGATTCAACGAGGAAGCAGCCAAGCTCGGCGAACAAGTCCAAGTGCTGACCGTCAGCGCCGATCTCCCCTTCGCCCAAGCCCGCTGGTGCGGCGCTGCAGGCATCGACCGCGTCGTCCTGCTGTCGGACTACAAGGACAACAGCTTCGGCAAGGCCTACGGCGTCCTGATCAAGGAATTCGCCCTCGACATGCGTTCGATCTTCGTGCTGGATGCTAGCGACAAGATCGTATACGTCGAAGTGCTCAAGGAAATGACCGAGCATCCGGACTACGAAGCTGCCGTAGCCGCCGTTCGCGCACTGCTCTAGTTCGCAAGCGCCAATTCGCATACGACATACAGAAGCGAGGCAAGGCCCCAGCCTATACCTCGCTTCTTTGAGTTGCATCGCGATCTATATTTGAAAAACCTCAATTTTTGTAATTGGATAGCTTCTTGTCCAGGACGCCGTAAATCTCCTGGATCACGCGGTAGTTGGCGCCGAGATCGCCGAGCGATCCTCGGGAAGCGGAATAAATGTCCACGGCGGAATTGCCCGGACCCGTGCCTACGATCTGAATGGTGATGTCCATCGTGCGACCGGCCATCGTCTTCTTTTCAAGCACAAGCTCTCCGATATTAGGGACTTCGTGCAGCACCTTGTAGCCCTGCATTTTCTTCAGGACGGAAGCGACTTCCTCGAACGCCCTGTCTTTCGACAATCGGTAGTAATGGGATTTCAGCTTCGGATCCTTCGCCTTGTCGCCAGTGTGTTCTTGGCTGCGTATTAATCCGACGAGTACTCTCTTCAGCAAATTCCACTCTCTCCCTCCGGGTGACCTGCGCTAAAGCTAATCATACCATGCCCGTCCCGGGGTTTAAAGCCAAATAACGGAAAACCCGCCTTTGCCGTCCGACGCGCTTGTTTCTGAACCCGCTCTCGCAGGTGGGTGCCCGCAGCGCTGCATGCTGACTACCCCTTTCGGGGGCGTGTCATCCGCAGGGCGATGTTGAGCTCCCTAGGAAACAGCATTGGTTCAAAACATGTGTCGCCGTAACGTGCAAGGCAGGATTGATACCCATTATATACAGGCCGCCGAGAAAAGTAAACTTCAACACGCCTGTTGGGTTCATTAACCAACTGGGAACGCTCTTCGGGAGCTAAACCTTGGGCATGTCCTCGTCACGGGTAGGCGATTCCTCGATCGGAAGCGGGTCCTCTTCTTTGTTCGCCATCGCCTGCATCTTCTGAATGGTCAGATAAAAGTTGTAAAAGGCGAAAACGGCGATGAGGCTCCCCATGAAAAACGGAATTAAAAACGTGTACTTGAAGCTGATAAAAACGATGACCGCGCTGCCGACCGCCGTGGACAACGATCTTAGCGGTTTGCCGATCGTCAGGACGACGGCATTTTTGAGCAGTTGAACCGTCTTCATGTGGAAATGCGACAGCAGCGAGAAAAATTGGAACAACGAAACGAGAAGCAGCACCATCAGCGCGAGGAACAGGATCGACAACACGCCAAGATTTTCGAACTTTTTCAAATACACCTGATAGTCGACGATCAGGATCACGAACAGCAGCGAATACAGCACTCCGCCCAGCATCGCCTGCAGATAATTCTGCTTGTAGCTGCGGAAAAAGGTTTTAAGCAGCGGAACGTCCGTGTCGCCCATCACCCATTTGCGGGCGACGGAAAACATGGCCGAGGTCGACGGAAACCAGGTGAAAGGCATCAGCACAGCCATCGGAATGAGCATGGCGACCAGCTCGTCCGTTGTAGACGCTCTCAATACGCCGAAAACGAGGAAGAACCACACCGGCAGCGAGGTCAGCACCCACAGCACATTTGTAACGGACAGGCGCATGATCCATTCGGAAATCTTGTAGAACCCGCCCATCATGCCGCGCATTTCCATGAGACACGCCTCCTGATATACGGCAAGGTGCGCATGCGGATGACACCGCCCGCGCACCTAGCCCTTCAAATAAATCGGGTGTTAGATATTAACGAAATCCTCGCTCCGGCTGCCGCGCGAATCTTCGCGACGTCCGCCGCCTTGACGGCCGCCGTCACGGTAGCTGTCTTCGCGGCGGGAGTCGCCGCTATAAGGCTTGCGGTTGCCGTAGCTGCTGCCGCTGCTGCTGCCGCTGCTCCGGCCGCCTTGGCCGCCGCTATAACCGCCGCCGCTGCTGCCGCCTCTGTAGCCACCACCGCCACTGCCGCCATAGCCGCCGCTGCTGCGGCCGCCTTGACCGCCACTGCCGCTACCATAACCGCTGCGACGTTGACCGCCATAACCGCCGCCGCTGCCGCCGCGATCGCCGAACTTGCGCTTCTTCGAGCGGATCGGATCTTCAGGCGTGAGCTCTACGGCCACGTCGTTCTTGTCGCCGGCCAGAAGTTTGATGGCGGCAGACAGCAGTTCGACGGAATCATGACGCTCGAGCAATTCGGTCGCGATGCCCTTGAAGGAATCGAGATCCGCGTCCTCCGCGCTCACGGCTTCGATGAGCCGGTCGGCGATGACGCGCTGCTTGCCTTCTACCGCCTCGGCGACGGTCGGCAGCGCCTTCTTCGCGATGCGGAAGCGCGTGACGCGCTCGATGAAGTGCAGGTGTTCCATTTCGCGGTACGTGACGAACGACCACGACGTGCCTTCCTTGCCCGCGCGGCCGGTACGGCCGATACGGTGCGTATAGCTCTCCGGATCCTGCGGCAAGTCGAAGTTAATGACGTGCGTGACGCCGGAAACGTCTAGACCGCGCGCCGCGACGTCCGTCGCGACCAGAACGGCGATGCTGCCGTCGCGGAACTTGCGCATGACCGCGTCGCGCTGGTTCTGCGACAGGTCGCCATGCAGGCCGTCCGCGGCGTATCCGCGCTTCATGAGCGCTTCGGACAGCTCGGCTACGCGGCGCTTCGTGCGTCCGAAAACGATCGCGAGCTCCGGCGGTTCCATGTCGAGCAGGCGGCACAGCGCGTCGAACTTCATGCGCTCTTGTACTTCGACATAAAATTGTTGGATGGAGCTGGCCGTCGTAGACGTCTTCGGAATAACCGAGATATGCTCGGGCGTGCGAAGGAACTGCTGAGCCAGCCTCTGAATGTTGGCAGGCATCGTGGCGGAGAAGAGCAGCGTCTGGCGCTCGGCCGGTACAAGGCTCAGAATCGATTGGATGTCTTCCATGAAGCCCATGTCGAGCATTTCGTCGGCTTCGTCAAGAACGACTGTCTGAACGTCCTCCAGCTTGATCGTCTTGCGGTTGATATGGTCAAGCAAACGGCCCGGCGTGCCGATTATAATCTGTGGTTTGCGTCTCAGGCCGCGAATCTGGCGTCCGATTTCTTGACCGCCGTAGATCGCGAGGGAGCGAAGTCCCTTGAAACGGCCGAGCTTTTCGATCTCTTCGGCCACCTGAATGGCGAGCTCGCGAGTCGGCGTCATGACCAGCGTCACGATGCGGTCTTCGGAAGCTTGGATCTTGCTGACCAGCGGAATGCCGAAGGCGGCCGTCTTGCCCGTACCCGTCTGCGCTTGGCCGATCATATCGCGGCCGCTGAGGGCTACCGGGATCGCCTGGCTCTGAATCGGCGTAGCGTCTTCGTATCCGAGCTGGGAAATTGCTTGCAGGACATCACTTTCCAAACCAAAATCCGTAAATTTACTCAAATTAGTTTCATACTCCTTCTGTTATGGGGCCATCAACTAACGGTGCCGGTCCATCAACTAACGGCTCTGCCAAAAAAATATACAGATCATTATAACACAAAACGGCCTTCAAACTCCAGCTATCTGCCCTGAGGGTTAAGCTCTCCGGCAGGCCGTTCTTTTGCAAGCGCTACAATTGCTCCAACCTCCGACCTACGCGATCCGCTGAAGGAGGAACGAGGTCTTTATTTTAACGCGAATTCCCGATCCCAATCAGGCAGGCGACGTGGCAAAAATAGCCGCCGGCCCCGCGGCTATACGATGCGCGACGGAAGCATACCATTAGATCATACCACTATATGCAGGCGATGGCGAACCGTTGACACAATCATCCAGCCTCAGTCATAAGCCCGCTCCGGATCTAGTTCCGCAGTCCTCTTCGCGACCGGATAATATTCTACAAATTACCTCTGTATCCACTGTTTGAACTCGTTTATAATCGGGTTACAGTTGGGAAGAGCAAGCGGGGAGAGAGTGAAATGAATGTGTTATTGACGCTGTTGCTGGTTCTCCAATCGGCATGGGGACACCCGCAGCAAAAGCCGGAAAGCGGAAACATTTTGGGCCATTTGTGGCAAGTGGCATGGAGCAATCTGGAAAAATCGCAGGTAAGCGGAGGCGCCGTCGCATCGCCGACGCCTAAACCTTCGCCGACGCCCGTGAACGGCGGCTCAAGCGGAGGGGAAGCGGGCGTACCGCATGCGGATCCGCAACCCGACGCGCCCAAGGTAAAGGGCGTATACGTCACTGCCTATAGCGCCGGCGGCGAACGAATGTCGACCTTGCTCGACCTGCTCGACAAAACGGCGTTGAACGCCATGGTCATCGATATCAAGGACGACCTCGGCTACATCACGTACAAGACCGACAATCCCGAACTGCAGAAGCTCGGTACGCCGATGCGGTTCATCAAGGATATCGGCGCCCTGATGGATACCCTTAAGAAACACGAGGTGTATCCGATCGCCCGGATCGTCGTTTTCAAGGATTCGGTGCTGGCGAAAAAGCATCCCGAGCTGTCGTTCGTCACGGCGAACGGGACCGTGTGGCAAAACGGGAAAAAGGACAGCTTCGTCAATCCGTACCGAAAAGAAGTATGGGACTACAACATCGCCGTCGCGAAGGAAGCGGCCAAGCTGGGCTTCAAGGAGATCCAGTTCGACTACGTGCGGTTCCCCGAAGGCTTCGAGAAAAAGGCGGACGGCCTCAAGTTCACGAAAACGGACGAATCCCGCACGGATGTCGTTTCCGGCTTCGTGAATTACGCCAAGGAACAGCTTGAACCGCTTGGCGTTCGCGTATCGGTCGACATTTTCGGGTATGCCGCCTCCGTGCCGGCCGCCGAGGGAATCGGCCAGGACTTCGGCAAGATCTCGTCGAACGTCGACGTCATCAGCCCGATGATCTACCCGAGCCACTACAGCACAGGTTGGTTTAAGCAGAAAGATCCGGACAAAGCGCCGTACGCCACGATCAAAGGCGCGATGGTCGATACGAACAAGAAGCTTGCGCCCCTCGCGGACGCCAAGCCGGTCATACGCCCTTGGATCCAGGACTTCACGGCCAGCTGGCTTGGCAGCGGGCATTACATCAAATACGGCGCGACCGAGGTGCAGGCTCAGATCAAGGCGCTGCATGACAGCGGCGTCGACGAGTATCTCCTGTGGAACGCGACCAACCGCTATACGTCAGGCGTCCAATATTAGCCTCATTGCTCGTACGTTTACAGCCATCTTACTATCAAACTCAAAGACCCTCTTGGCCGCCGCCGGCCGAGAGGGTCTTTTCGCGAGGTTCGCTTTATTGAGCGAGACGGATCGCCAAATTGTACAGGTCCATGTCGAACGACTTTTTGGTAGAAACGACCGTATCGATATCTGTCGTCACCAGTTGGCCCTTGACGATGCCGCACGCCTTGGCCGAATCGCCCGCTTCGAGCCGTTCGACGGCAAAGTCTCCGAGCCGACTGGCCAGGATCCGGTCGTTGTGCGTCGGTGAGCCGCCGCGCTGAATATGGCCGAGCACCGTCACGCGAGGCTCGATGCCGCTGTGCTCGGTGATCTGGCGCGCGATCTCGTCGCCGCCGCACACGCCTTCGGCAACGAGAACGATACTATGGCGCTTGCCGTTTTGGAAGTTCTCGCGCATGCGTTGCGAGATCTCGCGAATGTCGAACGGCACCTCCGGCACAAGAATCGATTCGGCGCCGCTGGCAAGTCCGGCATAGAGGGCGATGTCGCCGCAGTGACGGCCCATGACCTCGACGACCGACGAGCGCTCGTGCGAGGTCATCGTATCGCGCAGCTTGTTGATCGCGTCGACGACGATGCTGGTCGCCGTGTCGAAGCCGATCGTGAAGTCGGTGAACGGAATGTCGTTGTCGATCGTGCCGGGCAGTCCCATCGTCTTGATCCCCAGCTTGCTCAGCTTGTTGGCGCCTTGGTAGGAGCCGTCGCCGCCGATGACGACAAGGCCGTCGATCCCGTGCTTGCGGAGCACGTCGGCGCCTCGCTGCTGGCCTTCGGGCGTCAAGAATTCCTTGCAGCGCGCGGTCTGCAGGATCGTGCCGCCGCGCTGGATAATGTCGCCGACGCTGCGCAGATCCATCTGGCGCAGGTCTTCGTTCAAGAGGCCCTGGTATCCGCGCTGAACGCCGTACACTTCAAGTCCCCGGAACAGCGCGCTGCGGACGACGGCCCGAACGGCCGCGTTCATCCCCTGAGAATCTCCACCGCTCGTTAATACTGCGATTTTTTGAACTGCTCCCATCGTCTTCTTCCCCTTTGCTGTTACATCGCTTTGCGTATGAGATGGCTGTTGAGCCAGAAAAACAACCGCGTCCAAGGACTGCCCTTCATCAACTGCTTCGCCGTCTGCCGCACGCGGCGCTGTCCCTTGACCTTCGGATCGGACAAGTACAGCGCGACCAGACCCTCCACGATCATCCGGTGAAAGCCGGACGCCGGCAGGCGGTCCGCCGAGGCGCGCGCGCTCCTGACCATGCGCAGCAGCCGCTCGTTCAATTGCTGTTGATCGTCGTAATAGCTGCAAAAATTAAGATCGCCGCCCTGCTCGTCCTCGGCTTGGTCGATGAGATAATCGAGCAAGATATGAAGGCCGTTGATCGAGGGAAAGTAACTTTCCGCGATCTCGCGGCCCATGCCCGGCGAATGTTCGTCTTCGCTTGCGGCGAGGAAAAGCATGAACATCCCGAGCGTGGAGCCGGTGGCGGCGGCGAACTCGTTCCAGAGAAGGCCGGGATGGCGGTTCGCATGAAGCTCCCACCACGACAGCAGCGCCTGCTCCCTCCGGTCGTGCGCGATATGCTTGTACACTTGCAGATCTCCGTACAGGGAGACGAGCTCTCTCACATGACCCTGTACCGAGCCGTACGCCGGCAGAGACGCCGTGCATGCCTGGCAGCGCGCGACGAGCGCGGCCAGATAGCCGCCGTCGTCCTGTTCCTGCCGCAGCGCATAATAATTGCGAATCGGCGCCCCCGGCGTCACGGCGTCCAGCATGCTCTCGTGAAGCAGCCTGAAGTCCGCCGGGTCGAGCGAAGTGCTCCTGTCGCATAAATTGTCCAAGTAATCGCTAATCGTCTGCAGCGCTACGATGAGAGGTATGAGCACGTCCCTCTTGCCGAGATTCGCCGCTGCGTATACGGCGCCTCCCTGACAGTGAAACTTCTTGGACGCGATGCTGGCCAACGCTTGCTTGCGCAGCTCGGGGTCGGGTATGGCGTTCGCCCGGTCCTTCCATCCGTCCAACGCGACTTTCACTTCAGGCAGAATGTACCAGTAAACGCGGACCATCAGCGAGATCGGGCCGCGCGGAGAAGTCCGCGCCAGCCATCTTTCATCCCTCACGCGGTACCTCCATGCATCCTCGCGGTCCGTTAACCGTGCCGCTTGATGTTTTCTTCTTCAAGATCCTGCTGCGTGCGATACCAGATCTGCAAGTCGTGAATAACGCTCGCCGTCTCGGCGATCTCGTCATTGAGCGAGCAGCAGCGAACGAAGTCCTCTTCTTCGAACAATTCGGCGAGCAGACGACGAATCTCGGCTTCGCGCGCCATGATCGCATCCGGTATGCGCCCCCGGATCAGCTCCCAACGCTCGACGACGCCAGCCCGCTCAAGAGCGTTCATCTCTTCCCACGGCACGCCGAAGCGGGGCAGCGGGATACCGAGCCGGTCGTCCAGCGCGAACTGGGCTTCCAACCATGCATCGTATGCCGACACTTGAATCACCACATTCAGCCTGCCTTGCATCATTTAATAATTTATCATTTCGCATGGGGTAAATCCAGTGAAAAAGTATTGAAAACGGCCCGCTTGGTCGCTAACACTGCTATAATATCCGAGTAGCTTGAATGGGAGATGACCTCGTTGCCTGAACATCTTGACCGCGTATCGCTCCGGACGCTCTTTTTATTTTTCATTCCGCTCGGCGTTTCCGCCGTGTTGATCAATCTATCGCACGTCATCATCAACGGCACGCTCGCCAGAGCCGACGATCCTGAGCTGGTCATCGCCGGTTACGCGACGGCCATGAGCTTGCTGACGGTCAGCGAACGTCCCGCCGTCCTTTTCCGCGAGACCTGCTCCGCCCTCGTGCGCGACCGCGTATCGTATCGGGCGATTCTGAAGGTCGCCTTTATCGTCTTCGGCGCTTCGCTCGTTTTCGGCGCGATGATCGGCTACACGCCGGTCGGTACGCTCGTGTTCGCAGGCGCCTACGGCGCCGAACCCGAAGTCGCCGACGCGGCGGTAGGGGTTTACCACGTCCTGATGTTCCTCAGCATCTTCTCCGGCATTCGCTGCCTGTACCAAGGGGTCATCATCTATAAAATGAGAACGCGCTGGCTGACCATCGGCATGGTGTTCCGTCTCGGCGGCATGTTCCTGATGGCGCAGTACATTTTGCATATCGGGGTCACCAGCTCCACGCAGGGCGCCGTCATCTTCGTGTTCGGCATGATGATCGAAGCGTTCGTCAGCTGGCTCGAGGGCAGGAATCTGGCACGCCGGTTGCCGCCCGAATCGCCCGAATGCGAAGTTCGGAGTCCCCGGCAGATTTTGCGATTTTACAATCCGCTCCTCTTCTCCTCCTTCATCGTCGTCTGGGTACCGCCCATCTTGAACGCCTTGCTGGGCAATACGGACCGCGGCACGCTGTCTATCTCATCGTTCGCCGTAGCGGGCAGCCTGACCAATCTGTGCCTGGGCTTCTTTACTTACTTCCACCAGATCGCGCTCCAGTTTTATCGAACCGATCCGCGACAGGTCAAGCGATTCGTACTGCTCATCGGCTTTACGCCGGCCGTTTTGCTGTCCGCGTTCGCGTTCACCCCTGCAGGCGAATGGATGCTGACGCATCTGCTCGGCGTTGACGGCAGGCTGCTCGCCGAGAGCATGATCGCGCTCCGCGGATTCATTCCTTTCGTGCTGATCTTCCCGTGGCTCGACACGCTGAACGGCATCATCCTGTCCAAAGGCCAGACGAAGCTGATGTTCGGTTCCCAGACGGGCAACGCGGTCGTGACGACTGCGCTTATCATCGTGCTGACGGTATCGCTGCCCGGCTGGACAGGCATACTCGGCGCACTCGCCCAATCGGGCGGCATGATCGCCGAACTCGGACTGCTTTATTGGTTGTTCAGACGCGCCATGAGATCCGAAAATTTAGATACGCTAGCGGCCATGCCGGGAGAGGATACAACGAGATGAAACGACCGAATTTCTTTTCTTCCCAACTCACAGTTCTGCGCAGCCTTCATTTTTTCAACTACGCTACGCAGACGCTTATCGCTACGTTTTTCCCCTTATACTTCTACGACCTCGGATTCACGAAGCTGCAGATCGGCGCCGTCTACTCGGTCGGACCGATGATGTCGATTTTTGCCAACCTGCTGGCCGGCATCGTCAGCGACAAGACCCAGGGTCTGCGCCGCGTGCTGAACCTGATCTTCCTTGGTCAGATCGTCGCGCTCGCCCTTCTGCTGCCGCAGAAGGAATTCGTGCATATCTCGTTGATCATGGCGCTCATGTACCTGTTCCAGACGCCGGTTAACGCCATGATGGACAGCATGTCCTTGCTCGCCGCGAGCACGATGAATCGCAGCTTCGCTTCGATCCGCATGTTCGGATCGCTCGGCTTTGCGGTGTGCTCGCTCGTCTTCGGCTACGTGCTCAAGCAGACGAGCTCCGACTGGACGCTCTGGCTGGCCCTCGGCACCGTGTGCGCGTCGCTGCTCATCTCGCTCGGCCTCGCGGACTTTCAAACCAAAGTCGGCAAATTCCGGTTCGGCGGTTTGATCGATATTATCAAGCGCGGAGACACCTTGATGTTCTTCTTGCTCGTCGCGTTCGTATCGATCGCTCACCGGATGAACGAAGGCTTCCTCGGCGTCGCGATGCGCGACCTGGGGGCGAGCGACGACTTGATCGGGTACGCCTGGCTCGCGTCGGCCGCTAGCGAGATCCCCGTATTTTTTTTGCTTGCGCGCTACGGCAATCGATTCAAGGAACTCCCCCTGCTCGCAATCGCAAGTCTGCTATATGCGGTCAGGCTTGCGCTGATAAGCGTCATCCACGAGCCGGCGGGCTTCATCGCCGTGCAGGCGATGCACAGCGTGACCTTTGGCATCTACTACATCACGGCGCTCCGTTATATGCAGTCCATCGTCAGCGATGCCTACCGGTCGTCCGGACAGGCGCTGTTCAGCGTCGTGTGGACCGGGATCGCGGGACTTATCGCCGGCACGGTCGGAGGCGCGCTGTTCGACGCTTATGGCCTTTCCACCGTATTCCGGACAGGCGCCGTCTCCGCCTTGATCGCGGCAGTGGGATTCATGCTCGTGCATTTGCGCAGGCCGGGAGAATAAGCCGATGAGCAAAGAAGCCGCTCCTTAAAAAGGGCGGCTTTTTTGCGCTGGTGTCGATTTTTTACGAACAAGTCGCCAATTCCGGCTACCTGTCTGAACGCAAAAAAGCCGCCCGCACCCTCACGGGGTGCGAACGGCGCATGCTTTGCGTCCGAATTAACTTGTTTAACCCGAAGCCTGCAGCGGCGAATGGCCTTCATACGCCTCGGGACGAATGATCGAGATCCGCGACACCCGAAGATTGTCGATCTCCGTCACGACGAAGCGGTAGCCGGATTCCAGCTCGATCGTCTGGTACTTGCGCGGAGGAATCTCGATTTGGGAGTACATCCAACCGCCGATCGTATCGTAGTCGTCCGAAGGAATAGCAAGGCCGAACTCCGAGTTGACCTCGTCGATCAGGACGAGTCCGCTCACCGAATAGGTGTATTCGTCCACCCGCTCCATCTCGGGGCGCTCCTCGTCGAATTCATCCTGGATCTCGCCCACCAGCTCTTCCATGATGTCTTCTAGCGTGACAAGACCTGACGTGCCGCCATACTCGTCGATGAGGATCGCGATCTGGGTTTTGCGCTTCTGCATCATCTTGAGCAGCGTGCTGATCGGCATGCTCTCCGGCACCGTCGTCATCGGACGGACCAGCTCGCGGATATCGTGCACGGCGTTATCGGGCAGCTTAAGCAGATCCTTGATATGAATAAAACCGATTATATCGTCCTTGTCGTCGTCGCAAAGCGGATAACGGGTGTGCATTTCCTTAAGCGCGATCGCTTTGTTCGCTTCGAACGGATGGTTCGCGTACAAGCATACCATCTCCGTGCGGGGTATCATGATCTCCCGTGCGTTCGTATCCGCAAAGTCGAAAATATTGTCCATCAGCGCAAGCTCGGTCTTGTCGATGATGCCGCTCTCGTGACTTTCCTTCATGAGAATGCGAATCTCCTCTTCCGTATGCGCGGACGAAGATTCGGACGCAGGCGCGATGCCGAACAGGCGGAGCAGGCCGTTGGCCATCCCGTTAAGCAGCCAGATGAACGGATTCATGATACGCGCGAAAAAAATGAGCGGGGCTGCGGTCCAAAGCGTAATTTTCTCCGCCTGGCGGATCGCCAGCGTCTTGGGCGCAAGCTCGCCGAGCACGATATGAAGCACGGTTATCAGCGTAAACGCGATGACGAAGGATACCGGATGGATCCAGGATTCGGGCAGTCCTACCGCTGCGAATAGCGGCTCGATCACGTCGGCGATCGCCGGTTCGCCGATCCAGCCGAGACCGAGGGAGGCCAAGGTGATGCCGAGCTGGCACGCGGACAGATAAGCGTCCAAATGTGAGGTCAAATGCGAAGCGAAGCGCGCGCGGGCGTTCCCCTCCTGCACGAGCGTATCGATGCGGGAACCGCGGACCTTGACCATCGCGAACTCCGCCGCGACGAAAAAGCCGTTCAGGAACACCAAAACGAGGATTAAGAGTAAATTCACCGCAACCGGAAAAGGGTCACCTTCCAAATTGTCCCTGCCCCCCTGACGGAGAACAGGTGCACCTCCTTTAAATTCAAAAAACAAAGAATACGGCTTAACGTTCCGATTAATACTCTAAGCTTAGTCGATGTTCGGTCGCCGCGTCAAACGCAGCATCGGGCCGAAAACGGGAGAAGAAGCGGTCCGCCCGGCCCTGAATCCGCTTCTATGCGGCATGAATGCCCCTTAAAGGCCTCATATCCCGGATCCCGGCGGTTTGGAAGCGGTGCAGGCTTGTCGGCCTGTCCGATTTCGCGAGACGGCTATCGAATTCAGGTACGCTCCGCCTTCTTTCTGCGCATTTGGTTCGTACGGATCCGGTCCTCCATTCCCTGCTCGGTCGCCTCGTAAAACGTCTTGTTTTTCAGCTTATCGGGCAAATATTGCTGCTCCACGTAGTGGCCCGGAAAATCGTGCGGATACTTGTAGCCGACATGCCCGAGCTTCTTGGCCCCGCCGTAATGGCCGTCGCGCAGATGCATCGGCACCTCGGCCGATTTGGTCTGCTCGAACGACGCTTCGATCTTGCCGATCGTCGCCGCGATCGCATTGGATTTCGGGCTCTCGACAGCGAAGAGGATCGCCTGGGCGACGATAAACTTCGATTCGGGCCAGCCTATCCGGTGATACGCCTCCATCGCGCTTACCGCCTGCACCATCGCCTGCGGGTTGGCCAGTCCGATATCCTCGCTGCACGCCACCGTCAGACGCCGAAGGAACGTCATCGGATCCATGCCAAGCCGCTCGACCGCGTACAAAAACCAATACAGCGCCGCGTCGCTCGACCCGCGCACGCTCTTGTGAAAAGCCGAGAGCACGTCATACTGCGTCGATTCGTCCGCCTGGATCGTAGGCTGGCGGATCGACTCCTCCGCCACCTCGAGCGTCACGCGGACGGAGCCGTCGGGCTCGGAGGGCGTCGTGACCGCCGCCAACTCGAGCGCCGTCAGCGCCCGCCGGATATCGCCGTTCGCCATCGACGCGATATGGTCCAGCGCTTCCTCGTCGACGTGGAGCTTCATAAAGCCAAGTCCTTTGACCGGATCCGCGATCGCCCGCCGCATCGCTTCGAGCGAATGCGCCTTCGTCAGCGCCTCGAGTCGGAACATCGTGGAGCGGGACAAGAGGGCGCCGTTGACCGAATGGTACGGATTTTCCGTGGTCGCCCCGATGAACACGATGATGCCTTTCTCGACGGCGGGCAGCAGGGCATCCTGCCGCGCGCTGTTGAACCGGTGCACCTCGTCCAGGAACAGGATCGTCTTGCGGCCGTACATGCTCTTGTTGCGCTCCGCCTGCTCGATCACCTCGCGCACGTCCTTGACGGACGCGTCTACCGCATTGAGCCGGACGAAGTCGCCTTCCGTGCGCTTCGAGATGATATGCGCGAGCGTCGTCTTCCCCGAGCCCGGCGGACCGAACAGCAAAATGGACGTGACCGCGTCCCCTTCGATCGCCCTGCGCAGCAGTTTGCCCGGTCCTACGATATGCGCTTGACCGATATATTCGTCGAGCGACTCCGGACGCATCCGGTCGGCCAGCAGCCTGGCAGTCGGTCGCTTTTCTTCACCGTAGCTGAACAAATCCATCGTATTCCCGCCTTTCCCATCCTATTATTTTATCAGACGGGAGGCTTTATCGGAAGCGACACGGGAACTGGCGTTCCTGCATGCGGCAGCGGAAAATACCTACAGTCGCTTCAAATCCCGCAGCAGAATCGCGCGCCTGTCGCGAATGTACTGCCGGATCGTCTTAAGTTCGTCGAAAAATCCTGCATAAGCGCCGCGCGCAATCCGCTCCGCGCGCATGTACGGGGCGATCTCCCGATGCAGCTTTTCGGCGCGGGGCATGATCGAACGCTCCGTGAAGACGGTCCCAAGCAAAGTCCGAAGCAAATTTTTATAGCGTTGCTTTAACGACTTGTCGCTCAGCAGTTTTCGCGTCAGCGAATTGTAGCCGCCGATCTCCACCAGGTCCGCGTCGACGGATTTTCCGAAGCAATTGCGTCCCCAGGTCCCCTCGTAATCCCACGGTGCCATCGACCAACGGCCCGTGGCCCGGTTCCTGTAGATCGCGTAGTTCTGGTCGAAGCCGTCGTAATTGCCTGTGAGGACGGCGCCGCTCAGCCAGCGCAAATAATTGTCGATGTCGAGGCGGGACCTGAGATAGGCAGCCGTCTCCGCAGGCGATCTCCGCCGGTGAAGGCCGGCGATAAATCCGCGCAGCCGCTCCCGCTCGCCGCGTCCGCCGAAGCGGTACTCGTAGCCGTCCAGCAGCGACGCGCGCGGTGCCGCCCTAAAGTCCGCACGGTCGTTGACCGCATAGAACAGGCTCGAAGCGCGCAGCCCCCTTTTTCGGAAAAAATCGGCGTCCACCGACTCGATCTCCAAATATACCCCGAGCGGCGCGCCGTTGAGCGCTAGGAGTACGTGGCGGGCCGAGGGGCTAGGCAATCCGACGCGATCCAAAAACCAAAAGGACAGCGCGTTGCGGATCATCGAAGGATCGTCTAACTCGGCATTGTAATGGCGCGTTCCTTCGGCCGAGGCGACCTCGAACGACCGCTTCGGATACGCGCGCGTATGTCCTCCCCTGTAGCGGACGCTGACGCTCGCGGCGCCTGCGCGCCAGCCCTCCATCGCTGCGGGGACGAAGCGTCCGTTCCACAGGTTGTTCTCCATCTCGGCCAAATGACGGTCCGAGACGCGCAGCATTCTGACCGGTAAGGGCACGAGCCTCGCCTCCGCTCCGGGCCGCTCGCCCTCTAGGATTATGGATAGCCTATTCGGGCGGCGGGCGAACGTGACGGTTCGCCATTGCAGGGACATTTTCTGACGAAAAAGAAAAACCGCCATCGAACGATGGCGGCTTGCGGCAGCTCCGGGACGATCGCGCGCAAATGCGCGTTAACGGTTTTTACGGCCGCGCTTCGCGGACGCCGTTCTTGCGGAGCGGTGCGAATGCGAGCCCGAATACGAGTGATGTTGTCCGTCTTGGCCGGATCCGGGGCCGCCGATTCCGCCGAGCGAACCAAGCCCGGATTCCGCTCCCCAGCCGAGGCCGCCTTCAAGGCCGCCTAGCCCGCCGAGACCGCCCAGGCTGCCGATGCCTCCAAGGCCGCCCCCGATCGGATCGATCGGCTCGGGACGGACAGGTGCCGCGCCAGAGCCGGAATGATGATGGCTCCGATGGCTGTGGTGGCTGTGGTGGCTGTGGTGGTCTTCGCGATGCTTGCGGTGCGGCTTGCAGCCGCACTTTTTAGGGTGCTTGCGATGCTTTTTGGGATGCGGCTTGCACTTGGATGCGAGAAGTACGTTTTTCCCGCTTGCGGACGATTGCTTGCTCATGACTCTACACCTCCATACGACAAGGATGATCCAGTGTATGAAGGACAACTGCGGAGTGACAGGGACAATGGCACAATTTGGGCGCGAGCCGCTAAATTGGGTCTTGCTGCAGCGAAACAACCGCCGAAATGCGCAAAAACCTTCTGCGGGAGCGCCGATTGGCGGCATCCGGAGAAGGCTTTTTGATTGTACAGTTAGGGGGCTACATGTCTACGCGTGTCTACGCGTCTATTCTTTCTTACGGCCCGCCTCCACCAATTCGCGGAAGACGACGCTCACCATAATGAGCCCCGCGACCGGCGGCACGAAGGCGTTGCTGGACGGCGGCTGCTGCGCTTTGCGGATTTCCTTCGGCGCCGTGTCCGGCACGATGCGCTGGGTTACGTCTTCGCGCGGCTTGATCGGGTCTTCCGTGGAGAAGACGACCTTGACGCCTTTTTTAATGCCCTCTTTGCGCAGCTTGGTGCGGATGACGCGCGCGATCGGATCGACCGTCGTCTTGGAGATGTCCGCGACCTGGAACCGGCTCGGATCCGTCTTGTTCGCCGCGCCCATGCTCGAGATGATCGGAATGCGGCGCTCTAGGCACTGCTTGATCAGGTGAATCTTGTAAGAGATCGTATCGGAAGCGTCGACCACGTAGTCCAGCGGATACTTGAACAGCTCTTCGTACGTCTCCTCCGTATAAAACATCTTCAGCGCGATCGCGTCGCAATCCGGATTGATCAGCTTGATGCGGTCGCGCATCAGCTCGGCCTTCGGCTGGCCGACGGTCGTCGTGAGCGCATGGATCTGCCGGTTGACGTTGGTGATGTCCACGACGTCCTTGTCGATCAGGATGATGCGCCCGATGCCCGAACGGGCGAGCGCCTCGGCGGCGATGCCGCCGACGCCCCCGATCCCGAGCACGGCGACCGTGCTCCCCTTAAGCGTCTCGAGTCCTTCGGGTCCGATGGCTAGCTCCGTGCGCGAGAACTGGTGCAGCATAGGATCGCTCCTCCCTTAGCCTTAAGATCCGGTTATTCCTTGGCGGCAGCCGGCTCTTCGCCCCCGGCTTCGGACTCGGACTGCTCGGCCGGCGCGGCCGCCTTCGCTTGGGCGGCGAGGGCTTTGGCCGAGAGGCGAATGTGCAGGTCCTCGAGCTGCTTGTGCTCGACGCCAGAAGGCGCGTCCGTCAGCAGATCCGTCGCGCTCGCCGTCTTCGGGAAGGCGATCGTCTCGCGCAGGTTCGTGCGGCCGGTCAGCAGCATGATCAGACGGTCGAGGCCGAAGGCGATGCCGCCGTGGGGAGGCGTGCCGTAGTCGAACGCGTCGAGGAAGAAGCCGAAGCGCTCCTTCGCTTCTTCGAGCGTGAAGCCAAGCGCGGAGAACATCTTCTCTTGCACTTCGCGGCGGTAAATCCGCATCGAGCCGCCGCCGACTTCATAGCCGTTCAGGACGATATCGTACGCCTGCGCGCGGATCGCGCCCGGATCGGTATCGAACAGCGCGACGTCCTCGTCGCGCGGACGGGTGAACGGATGGTGCTCGGCGACAAAGCGCTTGCCCTCTTCGTCCCAGCCGAGAAGCGGGAAGTCGACGACCCAGAGGAACTTGAACTTCTTGTTGTCGATCAGGCCGAGATCGCGGCCGACCTTAAGGCGCAGGTTGCCCATGACGTCGGCGGCCGTCTTCAGCTTGTCGGCGGAGAAGCAAATCAAATCGCCGTCTTCGACGCCCAGCCGTTCGGTCAGCGCGGCAATCTCTTCAGGCTTGAAGAACTTGACGATCGGCCCCTTCCACTCGCCGTCCTTGACCGTGATCCAGGCGATGCCCTTGCCGCCGTAGCGGGCGGCGAACGGCTGCAGGTCGTCGAGCTCCTTGCGGCTCCAGCTCGCGCAGCCCTTGGCGTTCAGCGCCTTGACCACGCCGCCGCCGGCCGCGACCGAAGCGAACACCTTGACGTCGCTCGTCTTGACGATGTCGGTGACGTCCTCGATCTCGAGCCCGAAGCGCAGGTCCGGCTTGTCCGAGCCGTACTTGTGGATCGCGTCCGAATACGTCAGGCGCTGGAACGGCGTCTCGATCTCGGCTCCGATCGTCTCGCGGAACAGGCGCGCCATCAGCTCCTCCATCATGCCGAGCAGCTGGTCCTGCGACAGGAACGACGTCTCGATGTCGACCTGCGTAAACTCCGGCTGGCGGTCGGCGCGAAGATCCTCGTCGCGGAAGCAGCGGGCGACCTGGTAGTAGCGCTCGATGCCGCCGATCATGAGCAGCTGCTTGAACAGCTGCGGCGACTGCGGCAGGGCGAAAAACTCGCCTGGGTGCACGCGGCTCGGTACGAGGTAGTCTCGCGCGCCTTCCGGCGTGCTCAGCGTCAGGATCGGCGTCTCGACGTCAAGGAAGCCGTTCTCGTCCAGGAAGTCGCGGAATACCTTAGTCGCCTTGGAGCGCAGGTACAGCGTGCGCTGCATCTCCGGACGGCGCAGGTCGAGATATCGATACTTCAGTCGCAGCGACTCGTCCACTTCGACGCCGTCCTCGATCGGGAACGGCGGCGTCTTGGCGCTATTCATGATCTCGACCTCGGTCACTTGCACTTCGATTTCGCCGGTCGCGAGGTTCGCGTTCACCGTCTCGGGATCGCGTTCGACGACCTTGCCCTTCACCGCGAGCACGTATTCGTTGCGCGCGCGTCCTCCCAGCTCCAGCGCGTCGCCGGAAAATTCGGGATTGAATACGATCTGCACGATCCCGCTGCGGTCGCGGAGGTCGATGAACAGAATGCCGCCGAAGTCGCGCCAGCCCTGTACCCAACCGTTCAGCACGACGGACTGTCCTACGTGTTCTTTTGTCAGCTTGCCTGCGTCAAATGTTTTAAGCATCGTCATTGCGCTAACCCCTCTTCGTCTTGTTGGTTCCATTCGCGTACCGCTTCGGCCAGCTTGGCGAGCGGCACTTGCCGCTGCTCTTGCGTCCTTAGGTTTTTCAGCCCGACCTCGCCGCGCTCAAGCTCGTCGTCGCCGATGACGGCCGCATAACGAGCGCCGATGCGGTCGGCTGCCTTGAACAGCGTCTTCGTCTTGCGCCCCTGGTAGTCCTTGTCGACCGACAGGCCCGCTTCGCGCAGCCGGTAGAGCAGTCCCGGCGTCTCCCGCTCCGCCCGCTCGCCGAGCGCGATCACGAATACGTCGACGGCCGGCCCGAAGTCCGGCTTCGCGTTCTGGCTCTCGAGCAGCATGACCGTGCGCTCGAGTCCGAGGCCAAGGCCGACGCCCGGACGGTCCTCGCCGCCGATCTGCGAGACGAGGCCGTTGTAGCGTCCGCCGCCCCCGATCGTGTCGATCGCGCCGATGCCCTTCGCCTTGTACTCGAACGCCGTATGCGTGTAGTAGTCCAGGCCGCGCACGAGCCGCGGATTGACCCGGTACGGGATGCCCATGTCGTCCAGGTACCGGCGAACGAGCGCGAAGTGCGTGCTGCATGCCTCGTCCAGACTATCGAGGATCGAAGGCGCGCCTTCGAACTTGTCCTGGTCGACTTTGCAGTCGAGCACGCGCAGCGGATTGCGCTCCATGCGCGACTGACAGTCTTTGCACAGCGTGTCCTTGATCGGACGGAGGAAGCCGAGCAGCGTCTCCCGGTAAGCCGCGCGCACCTCGGGCGTGCCGACGGAGTTGATGTCGACGGTCACGCCGGTCAGGCCCACTTCCTTATAGAAGGAATAGCCAAGCGCCACGACCTCGGCGTCGAGCGCCGGATCCTCGGATCCGATCGCCTCCACCCCGAACTGGTGGAACTGGCGGTAGCGGCCTGCTTGCGCCCGCTCGTACCGGAACATCGGCCCGATGTAGTACAGCTTGGACAGCTCGGGCTCTCCGTACAGCTTGTTTTCGACATAGGCGCGGACGACGCCCGCAGTGCCTTCCGGCCGCAGCGTCATGCTGCGGTCGCCTTTGTCGACGAACGTATACATTTCCTTCTCGACGATGTCCGTCGTCTCGCCGACGCCCCGCTGGAAAAGCTCGGTCGCCTCGAATACGGGCGTGCGGATCTCCCTGAACCTGTACTTTCTGGCGACTTCCCTCGCGGTCCGCTCGACGTATTGCCACAGCTCGGACGCGCCCGGCAGGAAGTCCTGCGTGCCCGGCGGCTTTTGGAATGCCATTGCTGCACCACCCTCTCGAATTCGTCAAAAAAAGCTCTCGTCCCGGACGGCGCATCGCTGCGCCATCCGGGACGAGAGCTCCTCATATGCTCCCGCGGTACCACCCGTCGTTCGAACGCGCTCTTCCGCAAATAACGCGGAAGCGATCGCGATCGCTCTCAAAACCGGTTAACGCCCGGCGTACGCCTGCTCGCTACTGATCGCGGAATCCCGGCGTCCGCGCTTCGGCGCGCTTCGCCTCTCTTCCGCCCGTTCGCGGGAGGTTCTCGGAGATGTCGTTCGTCCGGTCATCGGCGGATCGCTCGCAGCCTGAAGGCGATCCTCTCTGGAGAAGTGGGTCCGGAGTACTTGTTCCCGTCATTGAATCCATGGCTTGATACAATTGAGTTTCATTTTACCCTCCGCCCGGCCGGCATGTCAAGAAATGGCCTCAATTAGGAAAGATTCTGAGCGCAATGAATCAATAACGATTCTCATTCTCATGAGAATATGGTACCATAAAGGAAAAGAGTCCTGCGGACTGCCTGCAGCCCGGCTCAATACGCGACCATAAAGGAGCGATCGATCGCATATGCAACCGAACGTATTCGACGTCACCATCATCGGCGGAGGCCCGGCCGGGCTGTACTCCGCATTTTATAGCGGTTTGCGCGAAATGAAGACCAAACTCATCGAGTATCAGCCGATACTCGGAGGCAAGGTCAACGTCTACCCCGAGAAAATGATCTGGGACGTCGGCGGCCTCACGCCGGTGACCGGCGAGCAGCTGGTCAAGCAGTTGATCCAGCAGGGCCTCACCTTCAGCCCCGAAGTCGTCCTGGGGGAAAAAGTCACGTCCATCTCCAAAGGCGAGGACGGTCTGTTCGTCCTGTGCACGGATTCTGGCGACAAGCACTATTCGAAAACGGTCATTCTTGCCGTCGGCGGCGGCATCCTGAAGCCGACCAAGCTCAACATCGATGGCGCGGACCGGTTCGAGGTGTCCAACCTCCACTATACCGTCAAGTCCCTCTCCCGCTTCAAAGACAAGATCGTCCTGATCTCGGGCGGCGGCAACTCGGCGATCGACTGGGCCAATGAGCTGGAACCGATCGCGTCGAAAGTATACCTGACCTACCGCAAGGAAACGTTGAAGGGCCACGAAGCCGAGATCACGAAGCTGAACAGCGGTACCGTCGTCTGCCTGCTGAACACGGCGATCGACAAACTCGTCGCTTCGGAAAATCACGATGCGATCTGCAGCGTCATGCTGAAAAACGTAGAAGACGAATCCACGGTCGAGCTCCAGGTCGACGAGGTCATCATCAATCATGGCTACGAGCGCGACAGCGATATGCTCGACAAGAGCGACATCGACGTCCGGATGAGACCGGATTGGGGCATCGACGGCACGCCGATGAGCGAGACGTCCGTGCCTGGCCTCTATGCGGCCGGCGACATATTGGCGCATGACGGCAAGCTTCACCTGATCGCGGGCGCCTTCCAGGACGCCG
Source organism: Cohnella sp. OV330 (assembly GCF_900112065.1). Taxonomy (GTDB): domain Bacteria; phylum Bacillota; class Bacilli; order Paenibacillales; family Paenibacillaceae; genus Cohnella. Next base: position 228,215 of record NZ_FOKE01000007.1, on the reverse strand, counting down.
CGAACGCCGTCAACAAGGCAAAGCAATACATTACGCCCGAAGCGAATGCCTATGGCATGGTGTCCTCGCACAACGACGTGTTCGCGAAGCGCAACGCGGAGCTCAAGAAGCAAATGTTCGCCAAGTAATCGGACAGCGAGAAAATAGGCAAAGAAAGAGCCCGCTCGATAATCGAGCGGGCTTAAGTTTGTTGCTGTATAGAAAAAGGGGGTCACCAACTATATTAGTCGGAATTCATTAAGGGCGGATGAAGCTAACATTACGGGTTTGTTACAATCGCGGGAAAACGGTACCGTCGGCTGCACGTAGATCCGTCGGCTGCACGCCTTCATCTTACCTGCTGCAGACGACGATCCCATTCGCGATCATCCGCGCTTCGGGCGGCGAGGGCGCATGCCGCCGTCGCCGGTCGTATCCCGAGGCGCGAGTTCCGCCGCGAACTCCTCGCCCATCAACGATTGCGCTTCGCGGCGATCCGCGCCCGGCAGCGTCCTGCCCGCTCGATCCATCCGCGCTTCCTTCGGAGACTGGCGCATACGATCGGCTCCTTTCCATGCTGAAAAGAATAACGATACGTAGTGTTGCCCTCGGCTCGTTTTTCCATTCAGCTTAGATCGAAAGAGCAGCCGGTCAAGCGAAGCCCCTTCCTACTATATCCGTTATTCCTTCGTATCCAGAATCAAAGTCACCGGACCGTCGTTCGTCAGCGTCACGTCCATCATCGCCCCGAAAGAGCCGGTCTCGACGGTCAATCCCGCTTCGCGCAGCATCCCGTTAAACCGGTCATAGAGCGCGGAAGCCGCCTCCGGCCTCGCCGCGTCCATGAAGTTCGGACGCCTCCCCTTGCGGGTATCCCCGAACAGCGTGAACTGCGAGACGGACAGAATCGCTCCGCCAGTCTCCTTCACAGACAAATTCATTTTGCCGCCGTCGTCCTCGAAAATGCGAAGGCCGGCGATCTTGTCCGCCATCCAGGCGGCATCACGCTCGGTATCTTCATGACCGACGCCAACGAGCAGCAGCAGTCCCGCTCCGATTTGTCCGACCGTTTTTCCTTCGATGTCGACGCGGGCCGCGGACACCCGCTGCAAAACCACCTTCATCGTCTAAACCCCTCCCGGACGCATAAGCGGCGGCCGAGTCGGCCGCCGCAATGGTCGTTTTACATTTCCAGCTGCATGTCTAGCATCCCTACTGCATGAGCCGCTGCACGGAGAAAATATCCTTGATCCGCTTAATCTTGTCTACCACGTTCTGAAGATGCTCCTTGTTGCGAATCAGGATCGTCAGGTGCATGATCGCGACCTTGTTGCGGTCCGAGCGGCCCGAGACGGCCGCGATATTGGTCTTGCTCTCCGATACCGTCTGCAGCACCTCGTTGAGCAGGCCCCGGCGATCGTGGCCAAGGATCTCGATCTCGACGCTGTAGCTCGCCTCGACCTCCTCGCACCATTCGACCTCGATGACGCGCTGCGCCTCTTCGCCCTCGGCGGCCGTCGGCAGGTTTTGACAGTCCGAACGGTGAACGGATACGCCGCGCCCGCGGGTAATGTAGCCGATGATCGGATCGCCCGGCACCGGGTTGCAGCAGCGCGCGAAGCGGACGAGCAAATTGTCGACGCCTTTGACCCGGACGCCGCTCGACGTGCGCGACCGGTTCGCGGCGGCGGCCGCCGAAGGGGCGCGTACTTCCTTGACCTCGTTGGTCAGCTGGATCTGCTGCGCTTCTTCGGCTTCCCTGCGCAGCTTCTCCGTCAGCCGGGTGACGACCTGCGCGGCCGTGATGCCGCTGAAGCCGATCGCGGACATCATATCCTCGGTATCGTTAAACGTAAACTTGCGCGCAGCCTCGAGCAGCTTGTCGTCCGTCATCCACTCGGAGGGCTCCAGTCCGAGGCGCTTCAGCTCGCGCTCGATAGCGTCCCGGCCCTTCGCCACGTTCTCCTCGCGCTTTTCCTTTTTGAACCAGGCGCGAATCTTGGCGCGCGCGTGCGAGGACTGCGCGACCTTCAGCCAATCCTGGCTCGGTCCGTACGAGTGCTTGGACGTGAGGATCTCGACGATGTCGCCGGTCTTGAGCTTGTGGTCGAGCGGGACGATCCGGCCGTTGACCTTGGCGCCGATCGTCCGGTTGCCGACCTCGGTGTGAATCCGGTACGCGAAGTCGAGCGGCACGGCGCCGGCCGGCAGTTCGTACACTTCGCCTTTGGGCGTGAACACGAATACGAGATCGGTGAAGAAATCCATCTTCAGCGACTCCATGAACTCGGCGGCGTCCCTCGTCTCCTGCTGCAGCTCGATAATCTCGCGGAACCAGCTCATCTTGTCGCCGAAGCTGCCCGCCACGTTGCCCGAATCCTTGCCTTCCTTGTAGGCCCAGTGGGCGGCGATCCCGTATTCGCTCGTACGGTGCATGTCCCAGGTGCGGATCTGCACCTCGGTCGGCTCGCCTGTCGGCCCGACGACGGTCGTATGGAGCGACTGGTACATATTCGCCTTGGGCATCGCGATATAGTCCTTGAAGCGGCCCGGCATCGGCTTCCAAAGCGTATGGATGATGCCCAGCGTCGCGTAGCAATCCTTGACGTTGTCCACGAGGATGCGGATCGCCAGCAGGTCGTAGATCTCGTTGAACTGCTTGCCGCGTTCGGTCATCTTCTTGTAAATGCTGTAGATATGCTTGGGGCGGCCCGAGATATCGCCTTGAATGCCCATCTCCTCGAGCTTCTCGCGGATCTTGTCGACGAGCTCGGAGATGTATTGCTCGCGCTCCGTGCGCTTTTTCTTCATCAAGTTGGCGATCCGGTAATATTGCTGCGGATTGAGATAGCGCAGCGCGATATCCTCCATCTCCCACTTGATGGCGCTCATCCCGAGCCGGTGCGCGATGGGGCAGTATATCTCCATCGTCTCGTGCGCGATGCGCCGCTGGCTCTCCTCGGACTGGAACTTCAGCGTCCGCATATTGTGCAGGCGATCCGCCAGCTTGATGAGGATGACGCGGATGTCGTTGGCCATCGCGACGAACATCTTGCGGTAATTCTCGTTCTGTTGTTCTTCCTTGGAGCGGAACTGGATTTTCTCCAGCTTCGTGAGCCCGTCCACGAGACCTGCGATCGTCTCGCCGAACTCGCCGCGCACGTCCTCGACCGTCACGGTCGTGTCTTCGACGACGTCGTGCAAGAGCGCCGCTTCGACGGTGACGACGTCCATCTGCATCTGAACCATGATCTCCGCTACCGCTAAGGGGTGGAGAATATAAGGCTCGCCAGATTTGCGCAGCTGCCCCCGGTGCGCCTCGTCGGCGTACGCGTAGGCCTCCCGGATGCGCTCTAAGTCCTGTTCCTTCATGTATGTCGACGCTTTTTCAAGCAGCTGCTCCATGCCCATGCCATGTTCCTTTCCGCTCCGGGCCAGCGAGAAAAAACGCGGGCCGCCGCGAATCGTGAAGTATTCCCTCCATTATGCCTCTTGGCGGAGGGAACCGTCAACAGCCCGCGGGCGCCGTCAGGCCCCGTCGCGGGCGGAATAAGGCGGATGGGACGGCTGCTCCGACAGCGGCAGCGAGAAGGTGAACACCGTGCCGACCCCCTCGGCGCTGTCGACGGAAGCCGCTGTGCCGTGCTTCTCGAGCACGAATTGAACGATGGCGAGTCCCAGGCCGCTGCCCGTTCGCGCGGAGCGGGCTTTGTCGGATTTATAGAAACGCTGCCAGATTTTATCGAGCTCTTCGCCGGGAATGCCGACGCCGCGATCCCGCACGCTGACTCGCGCGCGCGCTCCGTCGCGGACCGCTTCGACATGCACCGTCCGGCCGTTCGGCGAGAACTGGATCGCGTTCAGCGCGAGATTCGCGAGCACCTGGTCGATCCGGTCGGGATCCGCCAGCACCCAGAGGTCCTCAGCGTCCCCGATCAGCTCGAGCTTGATGCCCCGGCGCTCCGCATCGGGAGACATGCGGGCGAGCAGCCCCCGGATCCAACTGCTGAGATTGTACGGCACCGGCGAGATCTCGAGCTGACCCGTCTCCATGCGCGCCACGTCGAGCAAGTCGTTGACGAGCCGGTTCATCCGCTGCGTCTGCTCGCGAACGAGCCCCAGGTAGTGCATTTCTTTATCCTGCGGCACGGCGCCGTCCAGCATCGCCTCGACGAAGCCGCCGATCGAGGTGAGCGGGGATCTGAGGTCGTGCGACACGTTGGCGAGAAACTCTCTGCGCATCCGGTCGAGACTGCCCAGCTCGGCGGACATATGGTTGAGCGAAGAGGCCAATTCGCCGATCTCGTCGCGATGCCGGTCGGGCAGTCGGGTATCGAACTTGCCCTTGGCGATATCCCTGGCCGCCTGCGTCATGCGCCTGAGCCTTGCCGTCATGCCGCGCGAAACGATGAGAACCATGATTGTCGAGACCACGAGCATCGTGATCATAATGTTGCGGAACAAGCCGCTGAATACGTTAAAATCCTGCTGGAACGCCTGCGAAACGATTAGAATCGTCTGTGCGTTCCACGAAGCGTCGCCGCCGACGGGCCCCGCCGCGATGCGGATCTTGCCTTCGCCGGACGCGTCGCCGGGTCGCCAATGCTTGTCCCGGGCCGCCAGCGTCTCTTTCAGCGCCTGCGGATCGATCTCTACGTTCCCGCCGGCGTTCGGATTGCCCGACTGCAGCACGACCTCCCCTGCGTTGTTCAAAATGACGATCGTCCGGTTCGGCCCCCCGCTCATCTGAAGCGCGGACGTCATCTGCGTACGGCTCCACTGTTCCCGGTACGCGCTGCGCACGAGCGCCGCCGTCACGTCGAGCTGCCGCGCTTCCATCTGGTCGTTGCGATCCCGCAGCTGCGACCGGACGAAACGGTCGGAAACGAACATCGTGATGGCGAAGGAGATGAGCAGAACGGCAAAAAAGGCGAGCAGCAGCTTGACGGTAATGCCGCTGTACCGCCTCATGCCCCGCTCACCTCGAATTTGTAGCCGACGCCCCGTATGGTTTCGATTCGATAATGCTCCGTCATGCCGATTTTCTCCCGGATTCTCTTGATGTGCACGTCTACCGTGCGCGGATCGCCGTCGAATTCGAAGCCCCATATCCGATCCAGGAGCTGATCCCTGGTGAAAACCCGGCCGGGAATCGAAGCGAGCAGATGCAGCAGCTCCATCTCCTTGGGCGGCAGCGTAAGCTCCGATCCGCAGCACTCGACGATATAGCGGTCCAGGTCGATCGTCAGGTCGGGGATCCGGATCGGTTCCCGCGCGAACCCCGGCATCGTCCGCCGGAGAACGGCGCGCACGCGAGCCATGAGCTCCTTCGGATCGAAAGGCTTCACGAGGTAATCGTCCGCGCCGAGCTCGAAGCCCTTGAGCTTGTCGTAGCTCTCGCCCTTGCCCGTGAGGATGATGATCGGCGTCGAGCGCTCGGCGCGAATCTTGCGGCAGACGGCCCAGCCGTCCAGCCCCGGTAGCATAAGGTCGAGAATGACGAGATCGGGAGGTCTGGCGGAAAACAGATCCCAACCGTCCTCCCCGTCGCCCGCCACGTCGTAGCCGAAGCCTTCGCGCTTCAGATACAGGCCGATCAACTCGCTGATGTACGGATCGTCTTCGATGACGAGGATGTGCGCGGACAACCGGCCTGCCTCCTTTCATTCAAGCTTGCGATTCGATTATTGGCGCAGCGCCTCGACCGGATTGAGACGGGATGCACGCCTAGCCGGCAGAAACCCGAACAGCACGCCGACGCCGATCGAAAAGACGACCGCGATCACCATGATATCGACGGACGGAGAAGCGGGCGAATCCATCATTTTGCCGACGAACTTGGAGCCGCTCGCGCCGACCGCCACCCCGGCGATGCCGCCGAGCAGGCCGATCATCGAAGCCTCGACGAGAAACTGGAACAGAATGTCGCGCTGCTTGGCCCCGAGCGACTTGCGGATGCCGATCTCCCGCGTGCGCTCCGTCACCGAGACGAGCATCATGTTCATGACGCCGATGCCGCCGACGAGCAGGGAGATAGCCGCCACGTAGGTCAGCAGCGTAGAGACCGAAGTCGATACCGACGTGATCGTCTCGAGCAGATCCTGTTGGTTGAACACATTATAGCTGTCTTCGTCGTTGCGGAAAAAGGATTTGAGGTTGCTCTCGAGCGCCGTCTGCACCTTGTCTACGTTTTTCTCGCTGTCGACCTGCACGTAGATCGTGCGGATCGCGTCCGTCTGAAGCACGACGCGCGCCGTGGACAACGGCACGATGACGACGTTGTCGCTCGATCCGTTCGTCGTGCTGCCCTTTGCTGCGAGGACGCCTACGATCTTGTACGGAATGCCGTTCAGCGAAATCTTGCTGCCGACCGGATTGCTCAGCTTCAGCTCGGTCACGACCTCGGAACCGATGACGGCCACCTTTTGCTTAAACGAGTCGTCGATGTCCATGATAAAGCGACCCTGCGCCACCTCGTAATCGCGAATGCCGGCGAACGCCGAGGTCGTCGCGTTGACGGACGCCGAGTAGGTGAGCGTGCCGGACTTCGCGGTCACGTTGCCGCTGATGTTCGGCGCGTAGCTGTCGACGTTGTCCACGTCCGCCAGCGACTGCACGTCGGTCGGCTTGATGCTGGTGACCGCGCCGCGGCCGACGACGTTGACCGTCAGCATGTTCGTGCCGAGGCCCTGGAGCTGGCTCTTGACCTGCTCCGACGTGCCGTTGCCGATCGCGACCATGATCGTCACGGAAGCGACGCCGATCAAGATGCCGAGTACGGTGAGCAGCGTGCGAAGCGGCTGGGCGCGGACGCTCCCCCAAGCCATGCGGATGCCTTGGCTCAGCTTCATGAAGCGACGCTCCTCTCTTCGGTCAGCTTGCCGTCCTGAATGCGCACGACGCGCTGCGCCTGCTCGGCGACCTTCGGGTCGTGCGTGATGAGCACGATCGTATTGCCTTCGGCGTTCAGCTCCTTGAGCAGGCCGATGACGTCCCGGCTCGTCTTGCTGTCGAGCGCGCCCGTCGGTTCGTCCGCCAGCAGCAGAGGCGGCCGTCCCGCGAGCGCCCTGGCGATGGCGACGCGCTGCTGCTGACCGCCCGACAGCTGGTTCGGGACGTGATACATGCGATCGCCGAGCCCGACCTTCTCGAGCGCCTCCTTCGCGAGCGCCCGGCGTTCGCGGCCGGACATGCCGCGATAGATAAGCGGCAGCTCGACGTTTTCGATCGCCCGGAGACGGGGCAGCAGGTGGAAGCTTTGAAAGATAAAGCCGATCTTGTTGTTCCGAATGTTCGCCAGCTTATTGTCGCTGAGCTTGCCGACCTCGGCGCCGTCCAGCGAATACTTGCCGCTGGTCGGCGTATCGAGGCAACCGAGCACGTTCATGAGCGTCGACTTGCCGGAGCCCGAAGGCCCGATGATCGCCATGAAGTCGCCTTTGTTGACCGTAAGCGTAATGCCGTCGAGCGCGTTCAGCGTCTCTCCCGCCAGCGTGTACTTTTTGAATACGTCCTCCATGGTGATCAGAGGAGAGGGCGCGGACTTGCTCATGTCATCGACCTCCCGCAGTGCCCGTGCCGGTACGGACGCCGGTGCTGCCTGTACGATTGGTGCCGCCGCCAAAGTTGCCGCCCCCGCCGAAGTTGCCTCCGCCTGCCGGGAACGCGCCGCCGCCCGCGCCGAAGCCGCCGCCTATGGCGAAGCCCGCCTGCTGCTGATTGCCCGAGCTCGTCGATACCGTCACGGGGATCAGTACCGTCTGGCCTTCGGTCAGCCCGGTCAATACTTCGACTTGGGAATCCGTCGTGATGCCGACGGTAATCTCTTTGAGGGTAAAATTCGCGCTCGCGACGCCTGCGGCCGTCTGGCCTTGAGCGCCTCTCGTAAAGCCGCCGGCTGCCGCGCCATAGCCGCCTTGACGACCTGCGCCGCCGTAGCCGCCTTGTCTGCCCTGGCCGCCGCCGTAGCCGCCTTGAGCGCCGGCTGCGTTGCCGCCTTGAGCCGCACCTGCCTGAGGCATACCCTCTGGCACGTTACCGCCTGCCGCTTGACCGCCGGCAGACTGGCCGGTAGCTGGCTGACCGCCGGTTCCCTGGCCGCTTGCAGCCTGGTCGCCGCTTGGCGCTTGCCCGTCTGCAGCTTGCCCGCCTGCAGCCTGACCGCCGGCAGACTGGCCGCCTGCCGTTTGCCCCGTTGTCGTACCGTCCGCCGGGACGCGCACGAAATACTTCGTGCCCATCTGCGTAACCGCCTCGACCGGCACGAGCAGCGCGTCCTGCTTCGACTCGATGACGACGTCGACGCTTCCGTTCATGCCCGGCATGACGCCGTCCGTCTTATCCAGCCGCACCGTGACGGGGAACGTCGCGACTCCGTTCGTCGAGGTGCCTTCTTTGGCGATCTCGGTCACCTTGCCCGTGAACGCCTGGCCGCTGAGCGCGTCCATCGTGATGTTCGCGGTTTGCCCGAGCTTCAACTGCGAGATATCGAGCTCGTCCGCCGAGATCTGGATGTCCAGCTTGTCGTAGTTAACGATCGTGAACGCTTCGGTCTGGCCGTTTACCGCGTCGCCGTCCTTGATGTTCACGGCCGTCACCGTACCGTCGATCGATGCGACGATCGGGTCGGGCGCCTTCGCTTTTTCCTGCGTATCCTGCATGTCCAGCTGCGTTTGCTTGATGTTCAGCTGAATCGTCTTGATACTCATCTCGGCCGATTCGATATCGGCTTGCTCGGCACTGGAAATTTGCAGGGACTTCCATTTCTCCTGGGCCTGCTCCAGCTGCATCTGCAGTTGCTCGAGACTTAGCTCGGACTTGCTGAGGGAGAGACTGACGTCCTCGCCCTCGAACGTCGCGAGCACCGCTCCTTTTTTGACCGCCTGTCCTTCGGTTACCTTGACCGTCTCCACCGTCGCGGCTTCGGACGGCTTCACCGTCTCCGATTCGCTGACTTCGACGGCGCCGCTGCCGGAGACGCTCTTCGTGATCGTCCCTTTGGTCACGCGGGACTGGGTAAAGGACGGACCGCTCGTCGCCGCCTTCGTGTCCTTGGACGTATACCACCAATAGCCTCCGCCGCCGGCCGCGATCAGGCAGACGATCACGATCCAGGCGATCCACTTTCTGCTCTTCCTCATCCTAGACGACCTCCTATGTACGATAAGAGGAGACTAGCAGACTTGCGTGAATTAAAGATGAACAAGGGCTTAAAGACAGATGAAAATGCCGTTTCCGCACCACTCCCGAGGAAGAGCGCGAGCGGCTTTCCGCGCGCGCTCCGCCAATAATAAAACCGGACAAGACGGCTTCGTACGGGTATCATGCCGGTCACTCCTCGGGACGAAAGCTCCATGCCCCTAACTATAGGCGGCGGGTCTGAATGCTCCCTTAACTCGAACTGAGCGCTTCATGAGCCGATGCTGAAGGTTGCCTGAACGAGGGCGCGCAAGGAGGCTAGCGACGGCGGCGAAGGCATTCGGTCAAAAAAAGCTGCCTTCCCGCGAGGGAGAGGCAGCTTGACTATAATCAGGCTTCGAGCAAAAGAATCGTAAAGATGGTGCCCCGGCCTGGCTCGCTCGTAACCCCGATGCCGCCGCCGAGCGCGTCGACGATCGACTTGGAGATCGACAGCCCGAGTCCGGCCCCCCCGTATTTGCGCGTGCGGGAAGAGTCGCTTCGGTAGAAACGGTCGAATACATGCGGCAGGTGCGCGGCGTCGATGCCGGAGCCGTTGTCGCCGACGTCGAGATGCACGTGGCCGTCCGAGCGACGGATCGAGAGCGTGATGGCTCCCTCCTCCGCATCCGTGTGCTGAACGGCGTTGTGAAACAAATTGAGCACGACCTGCTTGATCTTATCCGGATCGTACAGGCAGTACATGCCCTCCGGCAGCGCGAACCCGACCTCGCGGGCGCCGGCCAGCATCCGCAGCTGCGGCTCCATCTCGCGCAGGGTGTCGCTCAGGTTGCCGCGGACGGCATGAACGCCGCCCCGTTGATCGAGCTTCGCCAGCGTCAGCAGGTCCCCGACCAGCTTGCGGAGCCGCTCCGACTCGCCGTGCATGCTGCGAAGCGCGCGCTCGAGCTGCTCGGGATTGTTCGATGCGCCCCGCAGCAGCACCTCCAGAAAGCCGTGAATCGAAGTGAGCGGCGTTCGCAGTTCATGCGAGGCGTCCGCTACGAATTGCCGCATATGCTCCTTCGCTTCCTTCTCGGTCTCGAACGCATCGCCTAGCCGCGACAGCATGCCGTTGAAGGAAGCGGACAACCGTCCGATCTCCACCGGCTTCGCGATCGCCGGGAATTGTTCGTCCAGGTTGCCGGCGTCGATCCGTTCGACCTTGTCGACCAGTTCGGACAGCGGCGTTAGCGTGCGACGCAGCACGGGCAGCAGCGCAAGCAGCCCCGCGAACAGCGCCAGCAGCGATAGAGCGCCGAACATCAGCAGTTGGCCGTTCAGCGTCCGCTTGAGCTCTTCCGTGCCCGTGCTGATCTGAATGACGCCGGAGCCTTGACCGTCCTTGCCGAGCGAACGAAGAACCACGAGCTGCTCGCGGCCTTCGGCATCTTTCGCGATCCGGTAGTCCGCGCCCCCCGGCTCGCCCTCCCCGCTATTCATGGCCGACTGGTACGTCTCGTCGGAGAGCCGCGGCGGCTCCGCCTGATCCGTCCATTCGGACAACGTCGTGAAGCTCAGATCGGTCCCGATCAGGACGACGGTCGCATCCGGGACGTAATAACGGCCTCGCATCTCGCCGGATGCGTCCGTTTGCCCCGTTTCCCCATCCCTCCAGCCGTCCGTATCGTCCTCGTCCTGCGGTTTGCCGATGCCCAGCCCGAACCCGGACTTCATCGTGCGGTCGACGCCTGAGGCGCCATGTCCCTGGCGGTCCCGCCAGATGTCCGGCGGCAGCGACAGGATCTGGCTTCGGAGCGCGGAAGCTTTGTTCTCGTAAGTGAACTTGCGCATGAGCACGTACTGGAACAATCCGATGAACACCAGCAGCACCGCCACCACGAGCAGCGACCGCGACAGCAGCTGAAGACGCAGCGAGCCCTTCAGTTGCGTTCGCGGGGCGCCCCCGGACGCCCGCCTCATGGCAGATCGATCCTGTAGCCCGCGCCGCGCAGCGTGCGGATCAACTGATGTTCCTTGTCCCCGAGCTTCTCGCGCAGCGATCGGATGTACACCTCGACGATGTTTTCGTCGCCTCCGAAATCGTAGCCCCAAACCTTGTCGAGGATGAGCGCCTTGCTCAGCACGATGCCATGGTTGATGACCATGTATTTGAGCAGCTCGTATTCGGTCGGCGACAGCTCCAGCACCCGGCCGCTAAGGCTGATCTCCTTGCGCCGGTCGTCGATGCTGATCGGACCGAACACGGCCTGGCCGGACATGAGCGGAAATTGGTTGCGAACACGCGCGTGAATGCGGGCCAGCAGCTCCTCGAAGCTGAACGGCTTGGACATATAGTCGTCCGCGCCCAGCAAAAGCCCTTTGACCCGATCGTCCACCTCGTCCTTGGCCGTGAGCATGATAACCGCCACGTTCTCGGTTTTCTTCAGCAGCTTGCAAGCCTCGAAGCCGTCCATGCCTGGCATCATCACGTCCAGGATAGCGACATGCGGCTTAAAGCTCTTGGCCAGGTTGATCGCCGTCATTCCGTCGGGCGCGGTCTGTACCTCGAAGCCTTCATTGACCAATCCCAGCTCTAAAAATTGCAAAATGTTCGGTTCGTCGTCTACGGCGAGAATACGTATGCCTTTGATTGGATTCATCGCGATGTCGCCCCTCTGCGTTGCCCGCTATTCGTGTATTCCCATTATGCTTCGAGGCGCTGAAGCGACTCTGAGGCGATGCTGAAGATCGGCTGAAGATCAAGCGAACCGAACGGCCGGGAAGGGAACGAGACCGCAAAAAGGCCGGACGCTCCGGCAGGCGGAACGTCCGGCCTCGGCAGCTGTGCCGCGATTCGCCGCGATATTCGGTTAGTACTGGACCAGCGACTCGACGCGCGCGCCCTTGAGCTTGTCCCGTCCGTCGAGATAGCTCAGCTCGATCAAGAAGGAGGCGCCGACGATCTCGCCGCCAAGCTGCTCGATGAGCTTGATCGTCGTCGCGATCGTGCCGCCCGTAGCCAGCAGATCGTCCGCGATGAGCACGCGCTGGCCCGGTTGGATCGCGTCCTTGTGCACGGCCAGCGTGTCTTTGCCGTACTCCAGGTCGTAGCCGGCTTCTACCGTCTCGCCGGGGAGCTTGCCCGACTTGCGGATCGGCACGAAGCCGACGCCGAGCGCCAGCGCGAGCGGCGCGCCGATGACGAAGCCGCGCGCTTCGGGACCGGCGACGATATCGATCTCCCAGTCCTTCACGCGTTCTTTAAGTTCGTCGATGGCGGCGCGGTATACCTCGCCGTTGTTTAGCAGGGTCGTAATATCCTTGAATCGGATCCCGGGTACGGGAAAATCGGGAATAACGCGAATATATGGTTTAAAATCCATTCTCAATCGCTCCTTCAGAACAAGTTCGCCAGCTTGCATTATACACTTGATCTCAGCCGCTTGCCATCGTTACCTTCGGCGAGCGCCCGCAGCCAATTCCGCAGCTCGGCCGGAGACATCGCGGCCAGCGCCTCGGCCTCCGACCGGAGCAGCGCCTTGCGGTATCTCGCGGACTCCTCCAGCTGACGCTTCGGGGGCTGGGCGACGATCTCGACCGACGCCCGGCTCCGCCGCAAGAAGCCGAGCTCCTCGAACACGTCCTGCATCATCACGACGTCCGCGAGCGTCCGGCCGGTTCGCTCCGCCACCTGGCGGAGAAATCCGTCCGGCGTCTCGATCCAGCTCCCTTTGCGTTTGAGCAGGCCGTACACTTCGCCGAACTGTTCCCGGCTCGGCATGCGTCCGCCCTGCGGCGATCGGCTGCGCGAGCCGGACGATGCGCGGCCGGCCGAGAGGAGATGGATCTCCTCGACGACGCAGCCGGTCAACAGCCCCCGCAGCCCCTCCAGGCCATCGCCCGCCTCCGGCAGATCGATGAGCACGAGGCGCAGCGTATCCGCGCCGGACGCCGCAGCGGCCGCTTCGGCGTATGAAGCGACGGTCAGCCCGGCGACTTCGCCGTGCGCCTCGCGCAGCTCGGCCACCGCGGCTTCGCTCGCCGCGACGGCGAGCAGGCCCGCCGAGCCGGCAGCCGCAGCCAGCGTCAGCAATGCGCTGCGCCAGTCGGCCTCGTGCCGACGGTCGTGCACGGGCAGCGCGGCCGACTGCCAATCCTGCAGCATGAGCTGCACGCGCTTGCTGCCGTTCCACTCGTTCACGGACAGCTCGCCCAGCACGTTCGCCGTCCCGCAGCCCAGCATGGCGCCGCAGTCGGCGCCTCTGCCGAAGTAAACGGCCTCCAGCTTGCGGCCGCCTTGCCCCAGCACCGCGCGCAAATGCCTGCTCTCCTTGCCCATCGCCTTGGCGTCGATCACTTCCGCGCCGCGCAGCACGAATCGGGGCGAAGGATTGCCGATGCCGCACGGTTCGAGCGCGCGAAGCTGCTCGGCGGCCTCGAGCGTCAGCTCGGAAGCTCTGCAGACGAGGTCGGCCTTCTTGCGCGGGATCCAGTCGTCCGCCGACAGCCAGCTTTCCGCGAGCGCGGACAGCTTCTCGCCCAGCGCGGCGACCCGCTCTGTCCGCATCGTCATGCCGGCCGCCGCCTTGTGGCCGCCGAAGTGCTCCAGCTCCTCCGCGCAGGCGGTGAGCGCGGCATGCAGGTCGAAGCCTTCGATCGAGCGCGCCGAGCCTTTGCACAGGCCCGTGGCTGCGTCGGCCGCAAGAACGACGGTCGGCTTGTAGTAACGCTCGACGAGCTTCGAGGCGACAAGGCCGGCGATGCCCGCGTTCCAGCCTTCGCCCGCGACGACGATCACCGCGGGGCCTCGCCCGCCGTGGGCAGCCGCGATCGCCTGCCAAGCGGCGTCGGCTTGGACGAGCGTGTCCTCTACCAGCTGCTGTCGTTCCTGATTCAGCATGTCAAGCTCTGCCGACAACAGCTCGGCTTCGCTCTGGTCGGCGGTGATGAGAAGCCGCAGCGCCGTATCCGCTTCGGCCAGCCTGCCGCCCGCGTTCAGCCGCGGCGCGAGCCCGAAAGCGATGCGGCCGCTCGTAAGCCGCCCCGGCTCGGCGCCGGAAATTTGCGCCAGCGCCTTGATGCCCGGTGACGGCCGCGCGTTCATCTCCTCGAGTCCCAGCTTCACGATCGCGCGATTTTCGCCGGTCAGCGGCATCAAGTCCGCGACGACGCCGATTGCCGCTACGTCCGCGAACGCGAGATCCGGTTCGCCGAGCATCGCATGCGCAAGCTTAAACGCGACCGCGGAGCCCGTGAGCTCCTTGAACGGATACGGGCAGCCGGGCTGCTTCGGATTGACGATGGCGACCGCCGCGGTCGGCAACGCGGCCGGCGGTTCATGGTGATCGGTCACGACGACGTCGATGCCGCGCGTTGCCGCATAGGCGATCTGCTCTACCGCGCTGATCCCGTTGTCTACCGTCACGATGAGCTTGACGCCCGCTTCCGCCGCCAGGTCGATCGCGGGCAGGTTGAGCCCGTAGCCCTCCTTGCTGCGATGCGGAATGTATGTATCGAAGTCGGCGCCGAGCCGATGGAGAAGCCTGTGCATAAGCGCCGTCGAGGTCACGCCGTCCGCGTCGTAATCGCCGTATACGCGGATACGCTCCCCGCCTTCGATCGCTTGGCGGATCCGGGCCACGGCCCGTTCCATGCCGAGCAGCAAATAGGGATCGTGCAGGTCGCGGAGCCCAGGATGCAGAAATCGCTCCGCCGCCTCCGCGTCCCGATAGCCCCGCGACACGAGGAGACGGCTGACGAGCGGCGCCAGCCCAAGCTGCGCGCCGAGAGCGGCCGCTTTTTCGTCGTCTTCTTCCGCCAATACCCAGCGATAGGTGGATTTCACCCGGAATCGCTCCTTTCTGCCTTACAGCACTGTGGACTCCGCCTTGGGCGGCGGAGTCCACAGCGATTTATTGAATTAAAGTAGGCATTTCTTCTTCTTGGTGATTCGATTTGTAAGGATAGCCCGGATCGTACGGCTCGACGCGCACGCTGGCGTCCGACACATGCAAAAACCGCTTGGTCAGCTGCCTTCGCACGCGCTGCGCGACATCGTGTCCATCCAATACCGAGATGCGCGGATTCACGCGAATAAGGACGTCGATGATCACGTAATGACCGTGTTCCTTCGCTCTGAGCTCGTCGACGGCGACGACGCCGTCGACCCGCTGCACCACTTCAAGCAGCGTCTGAGCGTCCACCTCGTCCATCGGCCTGCGTTCGACCGCGCCGATGGCGGAAGCCGCCTGCCGGTACCCCATACGGAGTACGAAGACGCCGATCACGAGTCCGGCGGCCGGGTCGAGCACGTACAGGACGGGCAGGTCCAGCAGCTGTCCGGTCATGGCGCCGGCCGTACCGACCAGCGCGGTCAACGACGCGAACACGTCCGAGCGGTCGGTACGCGACGCTTCGGGACGCAGTCCCATTCGGTGCTCGTAGCTGCGGCGGTACAGGATCAGCGCTTCGCGGGCGACCATGCCGGCCGCGATGACGATGACGGCGCCCCAGCCGGGCGCGCGGTCCTCGCCCCACGCGATCGCGCGCAGCGAGGAGATCGCCATCTCGAGGCCGGCGAGCAGCAGCAGCGCCGCGAAGACGACGGCCGCCACCGCTTCGCGCTGCCGCTCGGCGGCGCCGCGAGGCGCGATGGCCCGGCGATGCCGCAGATAAGAGTTGACGGCGGCGGCGAAGTCGGCGGCCGAATGGCAAGCGTCCGCCATCAGCGCCTTGCTGCCCGTGAACCAACCCGCGAGACCCTTGAAGACCGACAGTACGAGCAACCCGAGCAGGGAAACCTTGATGCCATGCAGCGTTTTGCCGGTCCTTTTTTGAGTCATCTTATCGATACACCTCTATTCCTTGTTCCGTCAAGGCGCCGGCTGCGCCTTGACGGGCTTGGCAGGCTTCGCTTTGCGTTTCATCCAGAACCAGAGCGGGCTGGCGATGAAGATGGAGGAATAGGCGCCGCTGATCAAACCGAAGATCATGGCGAGCGAGAACATCTTGATCGATTCGCTGCCGAATACGAAGAGGCAGACGGCGGCGAAGGCGACGGTGATGACCGTGTTGATCGAGCGGGTCAGCGTCTGGGTGATGCTGTCGTTGACGACCTTGGCGAGATCGGCTTCGGACTTTACCTTGGCGAAGCGCATGTTCTCGCGGATCCGGTCGAAAATGACGACGGTATCGTTGATCGAGTAACCGATGATCGTCAGCACGGCGACGATAAACGGAAGATTGACTTCCAGATGGAAGATCGAGAACAACGTGATGACGATAAACGCGTCATACAGCAGCGCGATGACCGACGAGATCGCGTACCGCCATTCGAAGCGGATCGCGATATAGATGATGATGCCGAGCGAAGCGATCAGGACGCCGCGCAGCGCGTTCGTCTGCTGCTCCTTGGCGATCTCGACGTCGACGATGTTCTTTTCGAACGATGCCTTGTCGTCGAACTGGGACTTGAAGTCCGATTCGAGCTTGCTCTGCTGGTCTTCCGTCAGCGCAGCCTTGAATCGGATCGACAGTCGTTCGGCGGCGGTCGTCAGGTGGTACTCGCCGAGCTCTTCCTTCTCGAGAAACGCCTTGATGTCGTCGCCGTTCACTTGCTTGGTGATGGCGATGTCCACCGACGTGCCCGATTGGAAGTCGATGCCGTAGTTCAGCCCCCGGATGGAGAGCGACAAAATGCCGATCAGCACGATAACGAGCGAAGCGATGAAGAAAGGCTTGCTCCATTTGATCCAGTCGATGTCGTGAAACTTATAGCGCACGGATTTCACTCTCCTTTACGCCATAGTAGCCGACCTTGTTGAACTTGCCGCTCTTCACGAGCAGGTGCATCAAGTAGCGGGGCAGGAAGATGTTGGTCGCGATGTTGCAGATGATCGACGCGAGCAGCACGACCGCGAAGCCCTTGACCGAACCTTGGCCGATAAAGTAAAGCACGGCGCCGGCGATGATGTTCGTGATATGCGCGTCGATGATCGTGCGGAAGCTGTTCTTGTTGCCGGACCGCAGCGACGACGCGATGCTCTTGCCCGTGCGGATCTCGTCCTTGATCCGTTCGGCCGTGATGATGTTCGAGTCGACCGCGATGCCGATGCCGAGTACGAACGCGGCGATGCCGGGCAGCGTCAGCGTCGCGCCCATCAGCCAGAAGACGCCGATCAGCAGCCAGACGAACACGAGCAAGCAGAAGCCTGCGATGACGCCGGGAAGACGATAAAAAACGACCATGAAAACAAAGATGGCGACCGATGCGATGATGCCGGCCAGCAGCGTCTCTTCGAGCGACTTCTTGCCGAGCGTCGCGCCTACGCTTTGCGTATACTTCTCGGTCAGCTTCAGCGGCAGCGCGCCGAGGTTGATCGTGTCGGCCAGCGCCTTGGCGTCGGCCGGCGTCGGCTGGCCGGAGATGGTAGCCGTGCCGTCGGTGAATACGCCCTGTACGGTCGGATCGGACAGCAGGTCCTCGTCGAGGTAGATCGCGAGCTGCTTGCCCAGGAGACGCGTCGAGATTTCCTCGAACTTCTTTTTGTCTTTGACCTGGATGGCGACGAGCGGTTCCCGGAGTTGGTTGTACTCGACCTTCGCGGCGCCTTCCTTGAACTCGTTGCCTTGCAATTCGACCTTGCAATATCCAGCGTCCGCAGCGCAACCGTCCGCACTGCGGAAAGTAAGGACGGCCGGTTTTTGCAGCATCTTGCGGACTTCCGCCTCGTCGGCGACGCCCGCGATCTTGACGCGGATCCGGTTCTTGCCTTCCGGCGTCACTTCGGATTCCCCGACGCCTCGCGCGTCGATCCGCTTCTTGATGCTCTCGGCCGTCTTGTTGAGCGAATCCTTCGTGACTTCGCCCGATCCCGAGAGCGGGGATGCTTCGTACAAAATTTCAAAGCCGCCTTGCAAATCGAGCCCTAGCTTCGTCTTGTCCAGCAAATACGGGCTGGTAGCCGCGATAACGCCGAACGAAACGAGAACCACGAGCACGAAAGCGAGCATCCGGTTCATATGGTATTGCCGACCCCTTTCGATTCTCAATGTTCCTATTATACCTACGCGCTCAAAGCGAAGTCAATTTGTCGAAACGTCATGATAAGCGCGAAAAAAGGCTCCCAGAACGGGAGCCTTCGGGCACGTATCCATGAGCTGGAACGCGCCCGTTCCGCCTCGCGAATCTATCGTCTTTTCTCTCCCCGATAGATGCTCAGCGTAATATAGTTCATGAAGTTCGTCACCTTCAGCGACAGGATGTCATTGACGATCGCATGCAGCGGAGGGGTTCCCTTCTTGTGATACTTGTCGCTCACGCATTCCCAAATCTCGGGTCCCGTCGCCTGGTCGTAGCCGATCATCCGGAATTCTTCGGCCTTGCTCTCGCAGAGCTCCCTGATCGTTCGGTTCAACTCCGCCTCGTCCATGCCGTCTATGCGCACCTCGTCCGTCATCGGCAGTTCCCCCTTCCCGCTTCGCGCCTGCTGCCTTGCCGCCCTGCGTGTCTACTCGCGTTCCACTCAAACCAACAGTATATACCTTTCGTCGCCGCTTGCCGAATTCCTGCAAACGCCGTCTGCGCGCCTTGTCCGGCAAGGCTTGGCATGATTGCGGACAGCCCCCGCATATGCTGGTGAGGTAGACGAACCGAAGAGCGAAGGATGGGATGAACCTTGTCGCCGCGCAAACAAACCTTTATCCAGGGAGCCATGATCCTGCTCGCCGCCGGTCTCCTCAACCGATTGCTCGGCTTCGTGCCTCGGATCGCGTTGCCTCGGCTGATCGGCGCCGAAGGCGTAGGACTCGTCCAGCTTGTTTTTCCGTTCTTTATCGTCGTGCTGACGATTATCACGGGCGGGTTGCCGCTGGCCGTGGCAAAGCTCGTGGCCGCCGCCGATTCCCGCGGGGACGCGGACGAAGCCGTCCGCATCCGCCGGACGGCGCTGACCATCGCATTGACGGCCAGCTTGACCGTATGCGGGCTTTGCCTCGCGCTGTCGGACTGGATCTCGTCCAGCCTGATGACCGATCCTCGGGTTCACACCGCGTTCCTGGCCATTATC
This sequence comes from Cohnella sp. OV330, assembly GCF_900112065.1. Taxonomy (GTDB): domain Bacteria; phylum Bacillota; class Bacilli; order Paenibacillales; family Paenibacillaceae; genus Cohnella. The sequence goes on along the minus strand of NZ_FOKE01000007.1, from coordinate 209,049 downwards.
CCGGTCATTCCGCTCGTAGCCGTATCCGCCATCTGGCGGGGTTACTTTCAAGGCAAGCAGGACATGCTGCCGACGGCTGTCTCGCAGACGGTCGAGACGGTGATCCGAATCGCGCTGTCGTTGACGCTCGCCTTTTTGTTCCTGCCTTGGGGACTCGAGGCGGCCGCGGCCAGCGCGATGATCGGAACAGGCGCGGGCGAACTGGCCGGCCTCGCGGCGCTTTGGCTGCATCTGAGGAGCGAAGCTCGCGGACGCGGAAAAGCCGAAGGCTCGCCTGCGACTAACGGCGGGCTCGCGGCGATTGATGGACCTCCGCCACCGTCCGGTGCCAAAGAGAGCCGAACGCGCGCCTTGCTTCAGATCGCGGTGCCCGTCACGGGCAGCCGGATGATCGGTTCATTATCCTACCTGTTCGAGTCGATCCTCACGGCGCGCGCCTTGATCGCGGCCGGCCTGGGCACCGCCGCGGCTACCGCGCAGTATGGCATCCTCCAAGGCATGGTCATCCCGCTGCTGCTGCTGCCCGGCTCGCTCACCTTTTCGCTGGCGACGTCGCTCGTGCCTTCGCTGTCGGAGGCCGCCGCCAGGGGCGACCGGCCCGCCATCCAGAAGCGCCTTCATCAATCGATGCGGCTGGCCGTCGTGACCGGCGCCCCGTTTATCATTCTGATGGCGTTGTTCGGCCGGCCGATCTGCGGGCTTATCTACGGAGATCCCGAGCCCGGCGCCTTGCTGAGCCTGCTGGCTCCCGCCGCCGTGTTTTTGTACATGCAAGCGCCGCTTCAGGCTGCCCTTCAGGCGCTGGACCGTCCGGGCACGGCGCTGTTCAATACGTTCGCCGGGGCCTTGGTGAAGCTGGTCCTGATCGTTCAGCTGGCGTCGAAGCCCGAGCTCGGCATCCGCGGCGCGGTCATTGCCATCGGCGCCAACATGGCGCTGGTCACGCTGCTGCATTGGATCAGCGTCGTCCGGTTGACAGGCGTCCGATTGCTCCCTGGCGACTTCCTCAAGATCGGCGCCGCCATGACGATTATGGGCGCGGTCGCGCTCTGGATATGGAACGCCGGCAGGCTACCGGGCGTCTGGCTGGACCTGCTGGCGGCAGGCGCATTGTCGCTCGTCGTTTATTTGCTCCTTCTCATGGCCATGAGGCTGATCGACAGGCATGACGCTGCGCGCATTCCGATTTTCGGTCGATTTTTCAAATAAGACGCGCGCTAAGGCCTTCGATTGATATAGAGCCGTCCTTTGTGATCCAGGCTGCAGAACGCGACCTGCTTAAACGCTTTGACGCCTTCCCGCCGCAGCTCCTGCCTGAGCCAAAACCGGTTTTTGCCGATACGTTCGAGGCTGTCGTCCTGCACGAGACCGTCCATGATCAGGGGGAGCGGCAGCAAGCCGTATTTTATTTTCGGCTTCGCTTCTTCCTGGGCGGGCGGGGTCTCCTTCTTTTGTTTATCGGCCATGATGACGGATAGCTTTCCGGACGATTCGAGCACCGCAAGCTCGACGTCCGCGACGTGATCGATCCTGTTCTCCCGAAGCTGCATCATCAGATCGTCGAGGCTGTAGCGCTGCTTTTTCATTTCTTTCCAATTCAAATCGCCCTGGCTTATGATGACGCTCGGCTTGCCCTCGAACCAAAGACGAAGCCTGCGGTTTTTCAACGTGAGCGTAGAAACGATCAATTGCACGACGACGAGCACGCCCATCGGCGCGGCCGCATACAGAAGGGGGCGACTCGGCGCTTCGATCGCGATGACGGCGATCTCGGCGATCATGATCGAGATGACGAGATCGAAAACCGACAGCTTGCCGATCTCCCGTTTGCCCATCAACCGCAGGATGAGGAATACGAATAAGTACATGAGCAGCGTCCGGATCGTGATCGCCGTCAATTCCAAGTGCTGTTCCTCCCTTGCCGGATGTCGGAGTCGGGTCTGCGATTGTAGTCTCACCGGGCATCCTGCCCGCGATACGGTCCGGCCCTGCGGAAATTATCGGCATTCCCGAGTACTAGCTGCGGGTACAAGCCCATACAATGGTACAAATCGTTTGAATTCAAAGGAGTGCATCGATATGAATCCCGTACGCGTATCCGGCATTCGCATCGCATCCCCCCTGGTCGCGGGCTTCGTCTGGGCGTTTATTTGGCTGGGTCTCGGCACGCTTGCGTTATCGATCCTGCTTTACAGTTCGTCCATGCCGGAAACGAAGCTTCTGTCTTGGATATTCGGCGTTCACGGAGCGGCCAGCCTCGCCGGCGGATTCACGGCAGCCAAAAGATCCGGCAAGCGCGGCTGGTATATCGGCGCCATCGCCGGCTTGCTTTATGCGGTCGCGGTCGTGCTCATCGGATTCCTTTCGCAGGACATCGGCTTCGATTCCCGCATCGGACTGCTGGGATTGATCGCCGCGCTTGCTGGCGCCTTCGGGGGCATGCTGGGCGTGAACGCCGGCGCGGGGGCAAACGCTCGGCGCTTTTAAACGGAAAATAAAACCGCCTCCCGCCGTTAGAAATAGGGAAATCGTGTTATACTGATACAATCATTTCTAGCGGCAAGGAGCGACTCCGTTGATCGTATTCGGCAGCATGAAAACGATATCCGCGCTTACGGCCGTCACGGTGGCGCTCCTCGTAGGATACGGCACCGCGAGACAGCCTTTCGCCGCTGCGGCCGCTTTCGTTCGCAAGCTGTATCGCTCTCCCAAGCACGCGATTTTTTTTATGTCGCTGCTTCTGATCATGGCGCTCAACAAGTTCGAGCTGCGCCTGGAGGCGGCATTGCCCGTGCCCGCGGATCTCACCCGCACGCTGGCGGGCTGGGAAGGCAGCTGGCAAGGCGTCTTGCAGCGAGCGCTCGAATCCCCCTGGCTCACGCTCGTATGCGCCTTTTTCTACTTGGTCGTTTTCCAGGGATTTATGGTCGCTTCGCTCATCGTCTACGCCAAGGCCGGCAACGATAGACTCTACTACGCGCTATGCGTCGCCTTGCTGCTGAATTACTTGATCGCGGTCCCGTTCTACTTGTTCGTGCCCGTTCACGAGGCGTGGGCCGCTTCGCCGAATATCCGTTTTCTGATGCTTGACGCTTTTCCGAGCTTCGAGACGCAGTATCGCCGACTGTCCGGTTTGGACAATTGCTTTCCGAGCCTCCATACGTCCATTTCCGTGACGATGGCGCTTCTGGCGCTTCGCTCCGGCAGCAGGCGCTGGGCGATATTCGGCGTCGCGAACGCCGTCGTTATTCTTTTCTCCATCTTCTACCTCGGCATTCACTGGGCGACCGATATGTTCGCGGGCTTCGTCCTCGCGTGCCTCGTCGTCGCCGTCGGCCTCAAGGTCGGCGCTTGGGCGGATCGCCCGGCGCTTCGCCGCAAGCGTCAGCCCCTTATTCAGGACGAGTTCAAGAAGCTGGCGCCTTCGCGTTTGACGGATTCTTGAATCGCATAAAAACAAGCCGCCGGGTCGCAAGACCCGGCGGCTTGTTTTTTCGTGCTTCGTTATTGCTTTTTATTACTTCGACTCGCCCGACCGAGCCGCGACGTTGTTGATCGCGGAACGATCGAACGTTAGCTTCGTCGCGTCGTTGACCTTGAGCACGATCGTATCGTCGGTGATCTCGGCGATCGTGCCGTGCAGCCCGCCGATCGTCGTCACCTTGTCGCCTTTGGCGAGCGCCCGGAGCATCGAGTTGCGGTTCTTCGATTTCTTCTGCTGCGGACGGATAAGCAGGAAGTAAAAAACGACGAACATAAGCAGGAACGGCGCCAGCGAATAAAGCAGGTTGCCGCCGCCTCCTGCGGCATTGTCAGCTAACCACATAGTAAAAAACCTCCCTTCGTATTTTTAATAATCAGAAGCCGCTCTCGTTTGTCGCCATGCCGTACGCTTCGAAAAATTCGTCGCGGAAATCGCCGAGACGGTCGTCGCGGATCGCCTGACGGACCTGACTCATGAGATTAACCAAGAAATGCAGGTTGTGGATCGTCGTAAGCCGAAGCCCGAACATCTCGTCCGCGCGGATCAAATGCCTGACATAGGAGCGCGAGTAGTTCCGGCAGGCGTAGCAGTCGCACTTCGGATCGAGCGGACCGAAGTCCTCCGCGTACTTCGCGTTCTTCACGACGACGCGGCCCTCGCTCGTCATGAGCGTGCCGTTGCGGGCGATCCGGGTCGGGAGCACGCAGTCGAACATGTCCACGCCGCGGATGCTGCCCTCGACGAGCGCGTCCGGCGAACCGACGCCCATCAGGTAGCGCGGCTTGTTCGAAGGAAGCAGCGGTACCGTATGGTCGAGCACCTCGTACATGATTTCCTTGGATTCCCCTACGCTAAGGCCTCCAATAGCATATCCCGGAAAATCCAGGGAAGTCAAATCCGCCGCGCTCTGCGCGCGCAGGTCCTTGTGCATGCCGCCCTGCACGATGGCGAACAGGCCTTGATCGTGCGGCCTGGCATGCGCCTTGAGGCATCGCTCGGCCCACCGGCTCGTACGCTCCGTCGATTGCTTGACGTACGCATACTCTGCGGGGTACGGCGGACATTCGTCGAACGCCATCATGATGTCCGGACCCAGCGCGTTCTGCACCGCCGTCGCGACCTCCGGCGATAGGAACAGCTTGTCGCCGTTCAGATGCGAGCGGAACGTGACGCCCTCCTCGGTGATTTTGCGCATCTGCGCCAGCGAGAACACCTGGAAGCCGCCGCTGTCTGTCAGGATCGGACGGTCCCAATTCATCATCTTGTGCAGGCCGCCCGCCGCGCGGACGAGCTCGTGGCCCGGCCTGACGAACAGGTGGTACGTATTGCTCAGGATGATCTGGGCGTTCAAATCCTTGAGCTCCTCGGGGCTGATGCCTTTGACGGTCGCTTGCGTCCCGACCGGCATGAAGGTAGGCGTATCGATGACGCCGTGCGGCGTGTGGACGCGTCCGAGCCTTGCGCCCGTCTGGGCGCAGGTCTTGATCAGTTCGTAAGTAATAGCCGGCATTGTACTCGATCGGTCCCTTCTTGTCTAATGCGCCAAAGTCGTCTAAGTAATGAACATCGCATCGCCGAAGCTGAAAAACCGGTACTCGTCGGCGACCGCTTCGCGATAGGCCGCCAAAACGGCTTCGCGGCCCGCAAGCGCGCTGACCAGCATCACCAGCGTCGACTTGGGCAGATGGAAGTTCGTGAGCAGCGCGGACACGAGGCGGAATTCGTAGCCGGGATAAATGAAAATGCCCGTCCATCCGCTGCACGCCTCGATGGGCCGGTCCCCGAAACGTTGGCCCAGCGTCTCCAGCGTCCTCGCCGAAGTCGTGCCCACCGCGACGATCCGCGTGCCCGCTTGCCTGGCCCGATTCAACAAAGCCGCGTTCTCCTCGTCCACGCCGTACCATTCCTCGTGCATCTTGTGCTCGAGCACGTTATCCACCGATACGGGACGGAATGTGCCCAGCCCGACATGCAGCGTCACGCGGCATACGGCGATCCCGCGTCCTTGAAGCTCCCGCAGGAAGTCCTCCGTAAAGTGGAGGCCGGCGGTCGGCGCGGCGGCCGAGCCTTCGTTCTGCGCATAGACCGTCTGATAGCGGTCCCGGTCCTCCAGACGCTCTTTGATGTACGGAGGAAGCGGCATCTCGCCGAGCCGATCGAGAATTTCGTTAAAAATGCCGTCATACTGAAAACGGATCGTTCTCGCGCCCATTTCGCCTTCTTCTTCTACGACGGCGGCCAGCAACGGTTTCATCGAATCTTCCGTCTCACCGAAATGAAGCACGGCGCCTTTGTGCAGCTTCTTGCCGGGCCGTACGAGCGCCTCCCAGCGATCGTCGCCGAGCGCCTTGAGGAGCAGCACTTCGGCCTTCGCGCCGGTATCCGCCTTGCGCCCGAACAATCTCGCCGGTATCACCTTCGTATCGTTAAGGACGAGCGTGTCTCCCGGCACGAGATAGTCCGCTAGATCCTTGAACGAACGGTGTTCGACCCGTCCGCCGTCCTTGTGCAGGACCAGCAAACGGGACGAAGTCCGGTCGGACAGCGGCGTCTGGGCGATCAGCCGCTCGGGGAGTTCAAAATCGTAATCGCCGACGTTCATGAAGCGCCATCCTTCTCGATCTTAATATCCTTATAGTAGTATTGCAGGATCTTCTTGTAGTCATACCCTTGCTCCGCCAGCCCGAGCGCGCCCCACTGGGACATGCCGAGCCCGTGGCCGAAGCCGGTTCCCGTCAGGATGAATTGGGGTGCAGCGGTTATCGCGCGCACCTGGCCCGACCCGTTCAGGACGATGGCGGTGCCGCCCGCCGAATCAAGCGGGCGTACGGTGCCGTCGCCGCCGAGCACCTGCAGGGATCCCGCTCCGTCGGGCACCTCGCGGCTCGCGCCGTTCGCGCCGGCGATCGTCGCGCGCGCGGTCTCGTCGATCTTGAAGAGCGTGCTCTTGATGCCGCCGAGCGCGCTGCGCCAACTGTCGCCGTACAGCTGAACGGTCGTGCCGTTCGCCTTGAGACGGACCGCCCGCCCGGATGAGCCGGTCTCGAATACCTCTAACGTGCGGAGGGGGCCTTGAATCTTGTTTTTGTCGGACAGCTTCGCGTTGATCGTCGCGAGCAGCTTGTCCGCTGTCAGCGGACCTTCTACCCAGCTGTTGTTCGTGTACTCCGGCGTCTTGCCGAGCGACAGCACGAGCGCGCCGGCATTGACGGAGGCGACGGGCTGGACGTCGGTCTGGACGCGCGGGCTCGGGCGGACCTGCACGTTGTCCCCGGTCACGGTGAGCATGGCGAGACCCGCTTCGTTCTTCTGTCCCTTGTCGGCAAGCAGGTCGCCGCGGATATAGCCGACCGTCCCCGAATCGAGCGCGACGCGGTACCAGTCGAGCTTGCCCTTTTGAATGCCGCCGTCGGGACTTTGAACCGCTCCCGCGTAATAGGGAATCGCATTGCCGGCATATTCGAGCGGATCGGCCGTGATGCCGCCCGCGCTCGCGCCGAACATGGCGGTGATGATCTTGCCGCCGTACGTCATCACTTCGCCGGCCGTCGCCTGCACGCCAGCGGTAGAGTTCGCGTTCTCCGAGCCGAGTCCGTTGTAGGCTTGGCTATAGGTATTGTCGACGACGTCGGCGATTTGATAGGTCACGCCGCCCGCCAGCGCGTACGACCTGGCGGCGACCGCCTGCGCCTTCTGGGCTTCAGCCGGCCAGCTCGAGCCGACTTCGGCGCCGACGACGGAGTACAAATACGGCTCGAGTCCGACGACGTTGACGACGGCGAGATTGTTGTTCAGCACGCTGATCTGCATGCTGCCTCGATATTTGTTCTTGCTGCGCTCGACGACCTGGATGGTGCCGTCGCTCTGAACGTCAGCTTGCAAAGCGACGCCGCCCGCGGCCGGCAGGGCGTAGAGCGGCGCCGAATTCGTCGCGGAGCCCGTGTAGGTCACGTCGTCGCGAATGACGGCATAGGCGCCCCCCGCCGCGGGGAGCTGGGCCGAGAATCCGGAGGCCGCGACGGCGGCTTGGATCTTCGTCAGCTCGGCCTGGCCGGCGGCTTGTCCGATGCGCACGGCGTAAGCCGTGCCCTCCGCCGATGGCTTCACGGCGACGAAGGCGTCGAAGCCCGCGTTGCCGAGCTGCGCGACCGCCGCCAAGGCCTCGCTCGCGCTGGCGTAGGGACCGGCTTCGACAGCGAGCGGACCCGCCACGTACGGCTGGACGAGCGACGTCTGCCCGCCTGCCGCGGCCGCCCACTTCGACAGGGCGGATTGAGCCGCGGATGCCGTGCTATAGACGCCCTCCGACACTTGGTAGACCGGCTTCCCTTTTTTCGTCAGTTTGGTCACGAAGCCTGCCTTAGAAGAAGCTTGGATCTTCTTCAGGACCGTTTGCGCAGCGGAAAAATCCTCGGTCTCGAGCACCATCGCCCGATAGGCGTCGACCGCGAACCGGACCGTGCCGCCAGGCGCCGGATAGTCCGCCTTTCCTTGTCCGCCGACCCAGGACAGCCCGAGTCCCCCCGCGGATACGAGCGTCGCGACGGGCGTCGTGGATTGATACTTGGACCCCAGGTCCAAAAACAGGGCGACGCGTATCGTATCGGGCACGAGGGCGGCATTCGCCGCCGGTCCGCCGGCCCCCGCCCAAGCGAGCAGGACCGCGGCGGATGCGCCCAGCGCGACCCGGCGATTCAATTTAGTCATGTCGATCCTCCGTGTGATCCATCTTGGTCTCTGTCAATCGTCTTGCAAGAACCGTCCTTGCAGGCGTCGCTTCTTCCGAACAACCGGTACCTGTGCTTCGCCACGAACCGATAAGCGGCGGCGCTGAGCAGCCTCAGCCCGGGCAGCGCGCCCAGCCTTCCGAGCCAGGCAAGGCTTGGCATGTCTTGAAGCAGGAGCATGACCGCATCGGCGCCGCCGACCATGTTGCCTGTCGACTCGTCCTTCACGAGCATCTGCGACAGATGCCCGTCCTCCCGTTCAAGCGTGCCGGGCGTGACGACAAGGCTGCCTGCCGGAACCGACTGAAGCGGCATGAACCGAAGCTCGGATCGCGTGCGCGAACGGCGAAGACGGTCCACGGCCGTCAAGCACAGGTTGCATTCGCCGTCGTAAAAGACGGTCAGGACGCGCCGCCTGCCGGCGTCCGCCTCCGCGCTCACGCCCGCTGCTCCGGAATCGGCAAGCCCAAATGCCTGTAGGCAGCGGACGTCGCCACGCGGCCGCGTGGGGTTCGCTGCAGGAAGCCGATCTGAAGCAGGTAGGGCTCGTACACGTCCTCGATCGTCTGGCTCTCCTCTCCGATCGACGCGGCGATCGTGTCCACGCCGACCGGGCCGCCTTTGTACCGGGAGATCATCGCGTGAAGCAGCTTGTGGTCGATCGCGTCGAGGCCCATCGGATCGACCTGGAGCCGCTCCAGCGACTCGTGGGCGAGCTGCTCGGTGATAATGCCGTCTCCGCGCACCTGCGCGTAATCGCGCACCCGCTTGAGCAGCCGGTTCGCTATGCGCGGCGTGCCTCGCGCCCTGCGCGCGATCTCCCGGGAAGCTTCGCCGATGATGTCGACGCCAAGCAGATCGCTCGTCCGCGACACGATGAAGGCGAGCTCGTCTTCGGTGTAAAACTCGAGGCGGCTGACGACGCCGAACCGGTCGCGCAGCGGCGCGGACAGCAGTCCGGCGCGCGTCGTCGCGCCGATCAGCGTAAACTTCGGCAGGTCGAGCCGGACCGACCTCGCGCTCGGTCCCTTGCCGATGACGAAGTCCAGCGCGAAGTCCTCCATCGCGGGATACAGCACTTCTTCGACCGTGCGATGCAGCCTGTGAATCTCGTCGATGAACAAGACGTCGTTTTCCTGCAAATTCGTTAAAATGGCGGCCAAATCGCCGGGGCGCTCGATCGCCGGACCGCTGGTCGTGCGGATGCTGACGCCCAGCTCGTTGGCGATAATGTTCGAGAGCGTCGTCTTGCCGAGACCCGGCGGACCGTACAGCAGCACGTGATCGAGCGCCTCCTGCCTCAGCTTGGCTGCCTCGATGTAGATTTTCATGTTGTCCTTGACCTGCGACTGGCCGATGTATTCGTTCAAATACCGCGGACGCAAGCTCAGCTCCGCCTGCCGGTCCTCCATCATCAAATGAGCGGTCACGATGCGGTCTTCCACCTATGCGTCCCCCTTTCCGCTCCTTAGCCGGTAAATAGCTGCTGAAGCGCGAGCTTCATGAGCACGTCCGGCGAATCCTCGGCCTTGATCCGGTCTTTCAGCGCCGTCCAGGCCTTGTCCAGCTCCGCATCCCGGTAGCCGAGCCCGGCGAGCGCCTCTCTCGCCGCCGCCCACGATGCATGGCCGTCGTCCGGCAGCGACAGTCGCTCTGCCGCAGGCAGGCCGAGGCCCGCGGCATCGTATGCCGAGCCCAGCTTATCCTTCAAGTCGAGCACCATTCGCTGCGCCGTCTTTTTCCCGATGCCGGGCAGCTTCGTCAGAAACGTCAAATTCTCCTGCTGGATCGCCGCCACGACCGACTCCGGCCTGCCGCCCGCCAGCACGCCGAGCGCCACGCGAGGGCCGATGCCCGACACCTCCAGCAGCTTGCGGAAAAGACTCTGCTCTTCCCGCGTCGTGAAGCCGAACAGCTGAATCGCGTCCTCGCGGACGTGATGGTGAATGAACAGCTGCACCTGCTCTTCGCTTCTCGCCAAGCCGTACGGATTGGGCGTGAACACCCTGTATCCCACGTCCCGCACGTCGAGCACGACGTACTCGAGCTCGATATGCGCTACAAAACCCTTTAAGTAATCGATCACCGCCGCGTCGCTCCGTTCATCAATTGACTCATGCCGCTTGCGTGCGCATGGCAGATCGCCACGGCCAGCGCGTCCGCCACGTCGTCAGGCTTCGGCGCGCTCGCGAGTCCGAGCAGGCGCTTCACCATTTCCTGGACCTGCTTCTTCTCCGCGCCGCCGTATCCGACGACCGACTGCTTGACCTGCATCGGCGTATATTCGCCGATCGGAATGCCGCGCTGCGCGGCGGCAAGCATCAGCACGCCTCGGGCTTGGCCGACGCTGAACGCGTTCGTTACGTTTTTGTTGAAAAATAGCTTTTCGACCGCAACGGTCTCCGGCTGGTATTGGTCCAGAAGCTTGCAGGAAGATTCGTAGATCTGCTGAAGCCTGACCTCCTGCGCCGTGTCCGGCGTCGTCTGGATGCTCCCGTACTGCACCGGCACGAGACGATGTCCGATCTTGTCGATGAATCCGAATCCCATAATGGCAATGCCGGGGTCGATTCCGAGTACCCGCATGAGGGTCCCCCGCTTCCTGTATCTACTGACAGACTACTTGATTATACCATTTGAAGACGGGGATGAGAACAGAAAGCCGAACAGCAAGTCCGCGCATTAAAAAAGCGCCCGAGCGAACGCTCCAGCGCTTCGTGGCTTCCCGTTTGCCCTCAGTCGGACGACTATTCGGCGGCGCTTGCGGAGTCCCCGGATTTGTCGGCGTACTCGCCGAGGCGGCTCACGACTTGATGGTAATCGTCGATGCCGTCGCCCACCGGCATGCCTTCCCGCAATCTTCGCAATTCCTCGGGCGACAACCCGCTCTCCAGCGCCTTGACGTCCATGTGGAAAAAAGTCCGGATGACCTTGTCTTTTTTCACGGGTCCGTCGAAGAGCGAGAGGTTGCCGAAGCTGTCCAGACCGAATCTCGCCGATGCCTTGCAGGACGCCGACAGATCGTCGACCGACTCGCGCATGACGAGCCTGTCCGCGTTCTGCAGCGTCGCCGTCCACTCGCGATGGGCCTTGAGCAGGTCCATCGCTTCCGACGAGGAGAACGATCCGAGCCGCCGGAACTCCTCTCCGCACACGTACATGCGCTGCAGCACGACCTCTACTTTGCCTTCGAGGCCGGCGAGCGCGGCGATTGCCCGTCCCCGCTCGGAGTCGGGGCCTTCGAACGATAGGAGCGATGACCGCTTGTCGAGCCACACGGCTTCGGCGTCCGTCATGGCGCCGGCGGAACGCTCCGCGCGCTCAATGCGAGGCTTGACCGCGGCCAGCGCCGCTGCCGCCGTCAATACGGCGGCAGCCCATATGCCAAGGGACCATGCCAGACGCTTGTTGCGCTTTAATCGTTTCTTCCAATGGCGAATCCGATTTCCGAGCACCGGGATCCCTTCTTTTCCGTTTTAAACCTATTGTGATCCCGGGCCCGTCGGGTTATGCATCAAAGCTTACCATTTGATCCAGGGAAGACTCTTTCTGTTCTTCGGGGCGGCGGCGACGCGCGCCTGGCTTTTGCCCGCCGAGGACGACGCTACGCGCTTCGCCGATCCAGCGCCGGACCCCGCGGCTCCTTGGCGCTGCGCGGCCGAACGGGCCGTCTTGGCGACGCCGATCTTCGGCTTGGCTTCCGTTGCCGCGTCCTCCTCGTCGCCGAAGCGATCGTCATCCGAAAAACGCTCCGAAGCGTTTTCCGCCGCCGCGTAAGCCAGACCCTTGTTGGCCGCGTCCGCGGCGCTTCCGGCCAGCGGGTACTGCACGAAGCCGAAGCCGTCGCGGTACGGGAGCGAATACTCGGATGCGAACGGCTGCGCGCCGTAGCTCGCCGTCAGCTGAAAACGAGGATCATAGCCATACCCGTACTGGCCCGCCGCAGGACCGACGGCAGCCGGCGATACGGCGTTAGGCGAGAAAGAATTCGGGCCATAGCCCATCGAGGCAGGAGAGACCGCATTCGGCGAATAGCCCGTCGAAACGGGAGAGACGGCCGTCTGCACCGGCATGACGCCGCTTGGAAAACCGTAGCCGGACGTTTGTACCGGAGATACCGCTGCCGGGGAGACTGGCGTTCCTGCACAAGGATGGCATGGCTGGCCCCATCCGGTCTGCAGGCCGCCGAGGCCGCCCAAATGCCCCGGAATGCCGCCTTCTAAGCCGCCAAGGTGGCCGGGGATGCCGCCTGCGAGTCCGCCAAGATGGCCGGGAATGCCTCCTTGAAGGCCGCCAAGATGGCCGGGAATGCCGCCCTCGAGACCGCCCAGATGGCCCGGGATACCGCCTTCGAGTCCGCCCAGATGGCCCGGGATACCGCCTTCGAGTCCGCCCAGATGACCGGGAATGCCCCCTTCAATGCCTCCAAGATGCCCCGGGATACCGCCTTCGAGTCCGCCCAGATGCCCCGGAATGCCGCCTTCAAGGCCGCCGAGATGCCCGGGAATGCCGCCCTCGAGACCGCCCAGATGGCCCGGGTAAGCGGGGATGCCTCCGACAAGCGGGCCGATGCCTTCCGCGCAAGGTGCGCCGACATAAGGCTGCATGCTTGCAGGGGATACTGCGGTGCCGTAACCGTTATAACTTTGGACAGCGGCAGGACTTACCGCGCCGTAAGTAGCCGGCATGGCATTCGCCGGATTGACGGCGCCGTATTGATTAGGCTTGGTAGCGTTCGGACTTACGTCGCCGAAACTATAAGGCATGGCGGTCGCCGGACTGACGGGAGCGTTCTGGATGTGATCGTATCCGTAACCATGGCTCGCGGCCGGCGATACGGCTCCATGCCCGTAACCGGTCGGCGCCGCAGATGCCTCGACGGCAGGCTGAGGCATTTGCAAGAACAGGTCCGTCGACTGCTGATAAGTCGTCATATAGACAGGATAATGCTCGTGCACTGGCGGCATCGGCGGAGCGGGCGGCATCGGCGCCGGCATCTGAACCTCGATCGGAGCCATGACTTGGGGCGGCTGCGGGATCGGCGCCGTGCTCGGCTTTTCCGTCGGAGCCGGCAGGACTGCCGTGCTGGGCTTCTCTGTTACGGCCGGCATAACCGCGGTGCTCGGCTTCTCCGACGCGCCTGGCATGACCGCGGTGCTCGGTTTCTCCGACGCGCCTGGCATAACCGCCGTGCTGGGCTTTCCACCTGCGGCCGGCATGGCGCCCGTTTCCGGCATGCCATGATGATGTTGGTGATGATGCATTTCTTCGGACGTACCCGAGCCTTCCGCAGGCACCTTCGGAATATGGACGACTTGACCGGTCAAGAGCGCGCTCGGATTGACGATCTGCGGATTGGCCGCGATCAGGTCCGCCAGCGGCACTTGGTACGTTTTAGACAGCTTCCACATCGTATCGCCCTGCTGGATCGTATAATCCTGGGCGATCTCGTACTGCTTTTGGCCCGGCTTCGGAATGCGTATCTTGGCGCCTACCTCGATCTCGTCCGGATTCGCGATGTCCGTATTGGCGGCGATCAGCTCGTCAAGAGACAAGCCGTATTTCTTAGCCAAGTTGTACAGCGTGTCACCGCTTTTGGCGATATGGATCTTCACTCGGTTCCCTCCCGGTGGCTGAACTCTCGCGTGCAGGCTGCCGCCCCCGCGCAATCCTTACATCCTATGCAGGAGCTGGGCGTTTGACATCCCTTCGGCAAAAAAACATAGGCGAACCGGAACGTTAAAGTTCCGATTCGCCTATCGATCGTACCGGCGATCGCCGGCAGCCCGGTTCGCCATTATTCGTCCGCTTCCCCGGGCGGCGCGGGCCGACCCTTCAGCCTTCCCGCCTTGCGCAGCGCCTCCCGCAGCAGGTATTCCATATGCGCATTGACGCTTCTGAATTCATCCGCCGCCCATCGCTCCAGCGCCGCATAGATCTCGGGATCGAGACGAAGGGGATAGGCTTTCTTCGGTTTGGATGACATCGCCTCGCATCCTTAGCCGTACAGCGTGCCCGTGTTAATGACCGGCGTCGCCGCCCGGTCGGACACGACCGCGACCATCAGATTGTTGATCATCGCCGCGCGACGCTCGGCATCGAGCTCGATGCCGTTTTCCACGAGCTGCCGCAGCGCAGCGTCCACCATGAAGACGGCGCCTTCGACGATCTTCGCCCGGGCCGCGATAATCGCGATCGCCTGCTGGCGCTGCAGCATGGCGCTGGCGATCTCGGGCGCGTACGCCAAATGGGTCAGCCGGGTCTCGAGCACTTCGATGCCCGCGACATGAAGCCTGTTCTGAAGCTCCGCCGACAGCTCCGCCGCCACCTCGTCCGAGTTGCCGCGCAGCGACTGGCTCGGCTCGTCGGTAAACGTGTCGTATGCATATTTGGCCGCCGTATGCCGGATCGACGTCTCGCTGGTCAGTTCCACGAACCGCTCGTAATCGTCCACGTCGAACACGGCTTTAGCCGTATCCGATACGCGGAATACGACGACGGCCCCGATCTCGATCGGATTGCCTTCCGCATCGTTCACCTTCAGCGTGTTGCTCGTGAAGTTGCGAACCTTGAGCGATACCCGTCTCTTGACGGTAAACGGGAGCACCATCCACAGACCGCTGCGCGATACCGTGCCGATGTAGCTTCCGAAAAAAGTGACCACCTTCGCCTGGTTCGGCTGGACGATCGTCAGCGAAGTGAGCATGACCAACGCGAGCAGCAGAAGCGCGATGCCGAGACCGATCAATCCGCCGTCCGGCTCCGCTCGATCGCCGCCGTTCACCATCAGCGCGATTCCGCCGGCCAGCGAGGCCAGGCACAACAGCAAAGCTAAAAACCCGTTCATATGCCAAGCGCGTTTTTCCGTCATAGCGGCCTCTCCATTCGAAATGATTTTATTTTTATATGATTATGATATCACTTTTGTAAGCATTTGTAAACCGTAACAATTCACGAAAAAAAGACGGCCGCCCGCATCGCGAGCGCCGTCTCCTGACTGCACTTATCCGTAAACTTTGACGCCTTCGACCGTGACGATGCCCCGGAATTCGTCCAACAGCTGGCTGGTAACCGGTCCCGCGCGGCCTTCGCCGACGATGCGTCCGTCCACTTCGCGCACCGCGATGACTTCGGCGGCCGTCCCGGTGAAAAACACTTCGTCGGCCGTATAGACGTCATGCAGCGTGAAAGGCTCTTCCCGCAACGGGAACCCAAGCTTCGCGCACAGCTCGATGATCGCGCCTCTAGTGATGCCCTCAAGCGCGCCGATATAGCACGGAGGCGTATAGACGACGCCTCTTTTCACGATAAAGATATTGTCGCTCGAGCCCTCGGCCACGTAGCCTTGCGAGTTGAGCATGATCGCTTCGCCCACGCCCGCCAGATTCGCTTGGATTTTCACCAGGATGTTGTTCAAGTAGTTCAGCGACTTGATCTTCGGATTAAGCGCGTCAGGCAGATTCCGCCGGGGGCTGACCGATACCGAACGCAAGCCGTCCCGGTAGGCCTCCTCCGGGTAGATCGCGAGCTGCTCCACGATAATGACGACGAACGCCTCCGGGCAGCGGAGCGGATCGAGTCCGAGATTGCCGGCCCCGCGAGAGACGATGAGCCTAATGTAGCCGTCGCGAAGGCCGTTGCGCCGGATCGTCTCGCAGAGCGCGTCCTCCATTTGCGTCAAGCTGAGCGGAATGTTCAGCATGATCGACTTGGCCGAATCGTATAACCTATCAAGGTGTTCCCGGCATCTGAATATGTTCCCGTCATAAATTCGAATCCCTTCGAAGATCCCGTCCCCGTACAAGAAACCGTGATCGTAGACCGAGACTTTGGCGTCTTCCTTCTTCACGTATTGCCCGTTCAGATAAATCCATTGCTCAGACATGCCTAAGGACACCTCCGGAAATGTTTAACCTTCGAATGGGAAACTGGGATAAGAGCCGAGAATGCGCACCTGACAGCCGATCGCCTCGATCTCCGCAATGGCCGCTGGAAGCAGGACCGTGTCGAGCGACATTTCGATATCGATCCAGAAGTAGTAGCTGCCCAGCTTCTTCTTCGTCGGACGCGACTCGATGCGCGACAGGTTGATCTTCCGCCACGAAAAGGCCGACAGCACTTGATGAAGCGCGCCCGGATAATCCTCGGGCAGCGTGATGAGAATGCTCGTCTTGTGCTTTGGCGCGGCCGCCGATTCGTAAACGCGATGACCGACGAGCAGAAACCGCGTATAGTTGTTGTCGTGATCGGTCACGGCCTCCTGCAGCAGGTCCAACCCGTAATCCGCCGCGGCCGTCCGCGTGCCGATCGCGGCCCAACCGCGCCCCGGGTTGTCGTGCACGGTGCGGATCGCTTCGGCCGTGCTCGAGAGCGTCTCGAGCTCCGCGTGCGGGATGTGCGCGCGGATGAATTCGTAGCACTGCGCCATCGCCACCGGATGGCTGAAAATCTTGACGATCTTGGCGGGATCCCAGGCGTTGGCCGTATCCTGGGCTTCCGCGCCGTCCGCGGCCAGCTCGCTCAGCCGGCCGACCAGATTCTGCACGGCGGGGAACACCCACTCCGCCCGGATCGGCAGCTCCACTTCGTGCACGAGCCAATCCGTATGGAGGCTGACGGAGCCGTCGATCGTATTTTCGATCGGAATGACGCTCCAATCGGTCGTGCCGCCGGCCGTCGACTTGAAGACGTCCGCGATCATCTTGTGATAGCGAAGATCGACCTCCCGGTCGCGGAAAAAATAGCGGGCCGCCTCGTCGGAAAACGTCCCCTTCGGGAGCACCGCCACGCTCGGTACGCGATTCAAAGCCGCACCTCCGTTCCTGTCCGGGGCGGCAGCACGGCGTCAGGCGCCGCGCCGAAGTCCCCGTCGCCTGCACGAAGAAGCCGGACCGACGGGCCGTTCAGGTCGGGGCTAAGCCAGCGAAGCTCCGCCTGAACGCCGGCCTCGGCCAGCGCCTCGCGAACGAAGGACTCGAGCCCCTCGGCGTCGGCGCCCGCTTCGGCGAGCGCGAGCAGCGTCGGTCCAGCGCCCGACAGCACCGCGCCGAGCGCTCCGTGTTCCGGCGCCTCGCGCAGCACGCGCTCCATGCCTGGGATGAGCGGCGCCCGATAAGGCTGGTGCAGCTTGTCGCGCAGGGCATGGCGCAGCACGTCGAGCCTGCCCGTCGCGAGCGCGGCCGTCAGCAACGAGCTGTGCGTCACGTTGAACACCGCGTCTTCCCGAGCCACCTGCTGTGGCAGAACGCCGCGGGCGGATTTGGTCGCCAGCTCGAAGTCCGGGATCGCCGCGAGGAAGCGAAGGGCTTCGGGCGGATCGAACCGAACCGCCTCGGCCCTGTGCCCGTCCCATGCCGCCGCGATCATGCCGCCGTAGATCGAAGCGCCCACGTTGTCCGGGTGCCGTTCAAGGGCGGTCGCCATCTGGAACAGCTCGTCCTGGGAGAGCGGTTCGCCGATCAGCGCATTGGCCGCCACGAGCGCGCCGACGATCGCCGACGCGCTGCTGCCGAGTCCGCGCGTCAGCGGAATGTCGCTGCGAATGCCGATCGCCAGCTCCGGAATCCGGGCCCCGGCCCTGGCGAATACCGATTGTGCGACTTCGTAGATCAGATTGCTCTTGTCCCGCGCGACGCCTTCGAGATGATCGCCGTGAAGCGTCACGACCGTCCGCTCCGCCGGCGCCAGATCGACCCAAGCGTATATCGATAGCGCCATGCCCAGACTGTCGAAGCCCGGACCGATATTCGCGGTGCTGGCGGGTACGCGGACGACGACGCGGTCGGTCGCGGGACGTGTTGCCTTATCCGTCATTGTACTTCTTACCCCTCTCCGGATTTCCCTGCCGCAGCTGCCTGATCAGCCCTCGACGCGGTAGACGCTCTTGATGGTCTTGACTGCCGGCAGTTCTTCGAACGCCTTTTGGACGGCCTTCATCGAAGCCTTGTCGGCCGCGTGCGTGGAGATGATCAACTGAGCGCCCTGCTGGTCCGGCGTGACGGGCTGCATGACGGACTCGATGCTGACGTCGTATTTCGAAAACACCTGGGCGATCTGCATCAATACGCCCGCCCGGTCTTCGACGTGCAGCAGCATGAAGTACTTCGAAGCGATCTGCTCGTCGGTCTTCAGTTTCTTTTCCTTGTAAGACAAGGAGGCCTGCCGTCCGTTGACGCCGAGCTTCATGTTCTTGACGACGGCCACGAGGTCGGCCACGATGGACGTCGCCGTCGGCATCTCGCCGGCGCCGGGTCCGTAGAACATCGTCTCGCCGACCGCTTCGCCGTGCACGTAGACGGCGTTGAACACGCCGTTGACGGAGGCGATCGGGTGGCTGCGGCGTACGAGCGTAGGCTGCACGCTGACGCTGATGAAGTCGTCCTGGCGCTCGGCGATGCCGAGCAGCTTGATCTCGCAGCCCAACTGGTGCGCGTAGCGGATGTCCTCCTGCGTGACGCCGCTGATGCCTTTTACGTCCACGTCGTCGAGCGTCACGTTCGCGCGGAAGCCGAGCGTCGACAAGATCGTCATCTTGCGCGCGGCGTCGAGGCCTTCGACGTCGGACGTCGGATCGGCCTCGGCGTAGCCGAGCGCCTGCGCTTCCTTCAGGACGTCCTGATAGTCCGCGCCCTCCTGGCTCATCTTGGTCAGGATATAGTTGGTCGTCCCGTTGACGATGCCCATGATCTTGGTGATCCGGTCCGAGGAGAAGCCTTCGATGAGCGTGCGGATGATCGGGATGCCGCCAGCCACGCTGGCTTCGTAAAATACGTCGCAGCCCTTTTCCTTTGCCTTGGCCAGAATCTCTTGGCCGTGCAGCGCCATCAGGTCCTTGTTGGCGGTGACGATATGTTTGCCCCGCTCGAGCGCCTCGAGGAGCAGCTCCTTGGTGGCGCCTACGCCGCCCATGACCTCGACGATGATGTCGATCTCCTCGTCGCGTACGAGATCCCATGGATCCTCGGTCAGCTTCGAGGGATCAATGGCCACGCTGCGCGACTTCGACGCGTCCTTGACCAGAATCTTCGCGATCTCGATCGGCGAGGCGACCTGGCTCTGCAGATCCGCCTGGTGACCCTCCACGATCCGGACGACGCCGGTGCCTACGGTGCCCAAACCCATCAATCCAACTTTTACCGGCTTCATAGCTTTTCTCCTCCGCTTCATGCTCTGCGTGCTCTTATTTCGCATGGCCTGCACCGCTTTCGTCAGCTGCGTCCGACGACGGACGCGCGCCGAACGCCATCCAGCGCCTTCAGCCGTTCGACCAGTTCGCCGATGCCGCCCGTCATTTGCGCCGCGTCGATCGTTGCGACGACATTCGCCAATCCCTGAAGCGGGATGGACTGCGTGATCGTCAGCACGTTGCCTCCGCTGTCCGCGAGAAGCGCCAGCATCTTGGACAGAATGCCCGAACGATGCTCGAGATCGATCGACAGCGTCGCGATCGATTCCCGCGCCCCCTGGTCGAGCGGATATACGCCGTCTTTGTACTTGTAAAAGGCGCTGCGGCTAATGCCCGCCCGCTCGGCAGCCTCGCCCACCGTAGCCGCTTCGCCGCGCCGGAGCATCGCCTTCGCCTGCTCGGCCTTGCGCATGCCTTCGGGCAGCAAGTCTTCGCGTACCGCGTAATACTGCTCCGCCATTCCCCGTCCTCCTAGGAAAGACGCATGTTTGTGTATAGTGGACATTATATCCGATCGACCCCGGGGCGGCAATAGTCGAATGGCATTAAAAAAAGCCTTATCTTCCCGCCGCGCGAATGCCGGCTGGCGATAAGGCTCCGTGCCAGGCGCTGTTCGAGGGGCCGCCAAGCGCTTATTCGTCTTCGTACAAATACTCTTGCTCGCCGCCTTCGAAAAACTCGAACTCGAAGTCGCCGATTCGAATGATGCTGCCGTTTTTGGCTCCGCGCTTGCGCAGATCCGCGTCGAGCCCGATCTTGCGCATGATGCGCGCGAAGCGCATGACCGCTTCGTACGAGCCGAACTGCGTCCGCCTCAAGAGGCGCTCGATCGATTCGCCTTCGACGACGAACGTCTCGTTGTCCCGGGAGATCGTATAGTCGTGCACTTCCTCGCGGTGTTCCAGCCTGTAGACGACGCCTTCGGCCTCTTCGGCCTCTCTTGCTTCCTGCGCGGCCAGCTCTGCCGGATCGGGCGCATTCGCCAGCACTTCGGCCGTCTTGTACAGCAGCTCCGGCACGCCGGCTCGCGTAAGCGAGGAGATCGGATATACTTCGATATCGGAACGAACTTCCGCGAGCTTGGCCTTGAACGCTGCCAGGTTCTCTTCGGATTCGGGCATGTCCATCTTGTTCGCCGCGACGATCTGCGGACGCTCGGTCAGCTTCAGGTTGTAGAGCTTGAGCTCCTCGTTGATCTTGACCCAGTCGTCGAAAGGATCGCGTCCTTCGAGGCCGGACATATCCACGACATGCACGATGACGCGAGTCCGTTCAACATGCCGCAGAAACTCATGGCCTAACCCTACGCCCGTATGCGCGCCTTCGATCAGGCCGGGCAGATCCGCCATGACGAAGCTGCTGTCGTCGCCAAGCTCGACGACGCCGAGGTTCGGCGTCAGCGTCGTGAAGTGATACGCGCCGATCTTCGGACGCGCACCCGATACGACCGACAGGAGCGTGGATTTGCCGACGCTCGGAAATCCGACGAGGCCGACGTCCGCCATGACCTTCAGCTCCAGCGTTACCCAACGCTCCTGGCCCTCTTCTCCGTTTTCGGCGATGGCCGGCGCGGTGTTGACCGAGCTCTTGAAGCGCGTATTGCCGCGTCCGCCGCGTCCGCCCTTCGCAATGACGACAGCCTGGCCATGCTGCGTCAAGTCGGCGACCATCTCGCCGGTGTCGTCGTCAAAGACGACCGTGCCCGGAGGCACGCGTACGATCATGTCGTCTGCGTTGGCGCCGTGCTGGGACTTGTTGCGCCCCTTTTCGCCCCGCGTGGCCTTAAAGTGCTTTTGGTACCTAAAGTCCATGAGCGTGCGAAGCCCTTCGTCGACCTGGAACACGACGTCGCCGCCGTCACCGCCGTCGCCGCCCGCAGGTCCGCCTTCCGGGACGTACAATTCCCTGCGGAACGCGACGAGTCCGTCGCCGCCGTCCCCGCCCTTGACATATATTTTCGCCTTGTCTACAAACATGTTGTGATCACTCTCGTTTCCGCTTCGATGAGCAGGCAATCTGAAAATGCATTACTCGAAAGGCACGACGACCGTTAGCTTGCGTGCGCCGCCTTCGCCATCCCCGTCCGCCGAGGCGGACAACCGTGCCCCGTCCGGCAGCGACTGCGATACGTCCTCGCGCAGACTGCTCCACGCGGACCAGCCGCCTTCGTATGACGTCTCGATTCGCAGTTCGCCGTCCGCTTCTGAAAAGGCGATGCGCAGCTTGTTCTCCTCCGCCGTAGCGGCCGAGACGCGGACCCGGTAGGCGTTGATCATGCCGATCGCGGCCCGGGAGACGCGCTCCGGACCCGCCGAGGCGACGCAGGACGCCTGGAGACTCTCGTCTACGCGCGCATCCAGCGTCATCGTATCGCAGAATGTCCGAAAAGAGAGCAGATACGCGGACAGCTCCGGACTGCCGAGACGCGATATTCGGCTGTCGCGCTCCATCTCTTCCTTTATTCTGTCCACGACTGCGATCGCCTTATCGATTTTTTGCATGCGCAGGTAGCCGTATAAAATCTGCAGCTCGTTCATCCAGTCGTGACGATGGTGGCTCAGCGTGCCGACGAGGTCCTGTCGCGACTTGACGATGTCTCGCGAGGCGCGTTCCGCCAACCGGGCCATCTCTCGCTTGAAGGCACGCCGCTCGAAGATGCCGGCGACCAAGGCCGCGGCGACCGCCCATACGAGAAACAGCACGATCGGCCACAACCGGTCCCGCCACGCTACGACCGCGCAAGCCGGGATCAGGAGCGTCGCAGCCGCAAGCATTAAGCCGTAGGTTTTTTGTCTAGGCATCATTACTTTTCCCCGCTTTGGATACAGCCGACGCAGGCTGCCTTGTAAATGGCAGAAGCCGTATTCGTGTCCGTCTACGCAAAAACCCCGGCCACTACGCGCGGCCGGGGTTCTGGATGTCGATTATTCAAGTGCGGCGGCGACGGGCGCCACCGGAGCCGGATAGACGCTAACTTTCTTGCGATCGCGTCCCCAGCGCTCGAACTTCACGACGCCTTCGACAAGAGCGAACAGCGTATCGTCCTTGCCGATGCCGACGTTGTTGCCCGGGTGGATCTTCGTGCCGCGTTGGCGAACGAGGATCGTGCCGCCGGTAACGGCTTGGCCGTCGGCGCGCTTCGCGCCCAGACGCTTGGATTGGCTATCGCGTCCGTTCTTCGTGGAACCTACGCCCTTCTTCGAAGCGAAGAGCTGAAGATTGAGCTTCAACATGGTGTCAACCTCCTTCTGTGCTTAATTATTGCTTGATCCGAACGTGCTTCGCGTATTCCTCCGCGATGTCCTCGAGCGCGACGACCATCCCCTCCAGCAGAAGCTGGACGCGGTCTGAATCGATGCCCTCGGGCGGCATGTCCGCGGAGAGAAAGCCCGACTTCACCTTAGCCTTCGGCACGATGCCGGTCAGGCGTTCGATCGCGTTGACCGCGCCGACCGTAACGGCCGACACGCCCGCGCAAACGATATCCTTACCCGGATCGTCGTATCCCGCATGGCCGGATACTTCGAAGGACTTGATCCGCTGCCGCTCGTCGCGGCGAATGTCGATCTTGATCATCCTGCGCCTCTTAAGCCTGGATGCTCTCGATCGTCACCTTGGTGTACGGTTGGCGATGGCCTTGCTTCTTGCGCTCGTTCTTCTTCGGTTTATAGTGGAAGACGATGATCTTCTCGCCCTTGACGTGCTTCTCAACCTTGCCCGTCACGCTAGCGCCGGACAGAAGCGGAGCTCCGGTAACGAAGCCTTTGTCGCTGGATACGGCCAGAACCTTGTCAAACGTCACGCTGTCGCCTTCGCCTGCGGAGAGCTTCTCCACGAAGATGACGTCGCCGGCTTGAACCTTGTATTGCTTGCCGCCAGTCTCGATAATCGCGTACATGTGTGCACCTCCCTCATGTCTAAGACTCGCCTCATGGGGTGCCGGGCGCGCGAACGTCCGGTCTTCGATACCCTTTGGAGTGCGGTTGTAGCTTGCAATTGACAGGAGCCCATTGCACGCACTAGAGTATTCTATCACAAGCGCCTGCCCGTGGCAACCTGTTTGTTGCCGGCTTCAGCGCACGTACGTTCTGCCCGATCCTTTGCAGGCGATGCACGTCTCGTAAAAATAGCTCATCAGGTCCGCGCGGGTTTTTTTTCTCGTAATCTCCAGCAAGCCCAGCCTCGTCCAGCCTACGACCTGGCACTTGGTCCGGTCCAGCCGCATCGTCTCCTCGATTCGCTCGACCACCCGCCTGCGATGTTCTTCGTCCGTCATGTCGATGAAGTCGACGATGACGATGCCGCCGATGTCGCGGAGGCGAAGCAATCTCGCGATCTCGGCCGCGGCCTCGAGATTCGTCTGAAAGACGGTCTCCTCGAGATCGATCGCGCCCGTGTACTTGCCGGTATTGACGTCGATGACGGTCAACGCCTCCGTCTGGTCGATGACCAAATACCCGCCGCTGCGCAGCGCCACGCGCCGCTGAAAGGCCTGGTCGATCTGCGCCTTGATCCCGAAATGCTCGTAAAGCGGCGACGTTTCGGCATGAAGCTTGACGCGATGTTCCAGATGCGGCGCGGCTTGCCTCAGATAAGCCCGCGCATCGCGGAAAGCGCGCTCGTCGTCGACGAGCAGCGCCTCCATGTCGGGCTTGAAGACGTCTCTCACGGTCCGCTGCACGAGCCCGAAGTCCCGATGGAGCTCCGCCGGCGCCTCGGCCTCCGCTCCGCGCTCCTTGATGTGGCGCCAAACGTTGCGAAGCCCTTCGAGATCCCGCGCAAGCGATTCGCGCGACTCGCCTTCTGCGTTGGTCCGCAAAATAAGCCCCTCTCCGGCCTCGCGCAGCTCCTCCGCAAGTCCCTTTAGCCTGGCGCGTTCGTGCTCCAGCTCGATCTTCTTGGACACGCCGACGTAATCGGCGTGCGGCATATAGACAAGGCAGCGGCCCGGCAGCGAATAGTGCGTCGTGATCCGCGCGCCCTTGCCCCCGAGCGGCTCCTTCATGATCTGAACGACGCGCCTGTCGCCGGGCTTCAGAAGCTCGGCGATGGACGGCTTGGTCTTCGGCTGCCGGTCCAGGTGCGGATGAAGCACGTCGTCCACATACAGGAAGGCGTTTTTGGGGAGCCCGATGTCGACGAAAGCGGCCTGCATGCCGGGCAGGACGTTGACGACGCGTCCCAAATAAATGTTCCCGACCAGGGAGGTGCCTTCCGAGCGCTCGACGCTGAATTCGGTCAGCACGCCGTCTTCGAGAAGCGAGGACTGTGTCACGTTACGCGTGCAGTGAACGAAGAGCTGCTTCATGCCTACCTCCTGGGCGAACGGTCCCGCATATCCCGCAGCGATCGCTGTCCGGGCTGCGGAATACAGCCGTTTTAACCCATTTTACATGAAAAAACGAAAATCCGCATTCCCTTCCGGCAAGCTGCCCAAAAAGCCGTCGATGACCTGACCCTCGGGCAGGACGCGCGAGATTTTCCCGTGATCCATCATATAGACGAGGTGATAGCGCTCCTTCATGAGCAATCGGACGACGTGGGAAAGCTGTCGATGGCGCGACACGACGATCGGCTGCGCCAGCGTCCCCGCGTCGATCCGGTTCGAGGCGCGTTCCGCCCGGCGGACGAGAAAGCGCAGGAAGACGAACGGAAGATTGCGCATGTACGTCCAGTTGGAGGCAAACAAAAACAAGCCGATCGCGAGCAAATTGAGATGCACCAGTCCGCCGTAGAGCGGCGGGGACAAAGCGCCGAGGACGACGGCCGCGCTGAACAGCAGGCTGATGCGGGCGCTCCATATCAAGGTGCGATGATAGGGGAAATGCAGGCAAAACCAGCATTGCAGCAGCTTGCCGCCGTCCAGCGGCAGCACCGGCAGCAGGTTGAACGCGGCGATCAAGCCGCTCGCCCTGGCAAAATTCTCGGCCCAAGCCTGATCGATCAGTCCGGCAAGGCCGAGTCCCCAAGCCGCTAAGGACAGCAAGGCGTTGTACGCAGGGCCTGCCGCGGCGACGAGCGCTTCCTCGCGCGCCGGCACCGAGCCCGCTTCCTCCGTCTCGACGACGCCTCCGAACGGCAGCAGCTTGACCTCGCGGACTTTCCACCCGAAGCGAAGCGCGGTCCATAGATGGGCAAGCTCGTGCAGCAAAACGATAAAAAAGAGCGCGATCATCTCTTGGAAGCGGCCGGTGAGCACGGAGAGCAGCATGAGAAGCACGAAGAGCGGGTGGAACCTGAAGACGATTCCCCCGAGTTTAATCAAAAGGAATCACTTCCTGCGGATCGAGCGGCCGGTCGCCCAGGCGAATCGCGAAATAAAGGATGCGCACGCCCGCGCCGTCCGCCGCCGGCCCGAGCACGCCGAGCTTGCCGCCCGCCTCGACCCAATCATCCGCCCGTACCGAAGCCGCGCTTACGCCCCCGTAGACGGTTACGATCCGCCCTGCATGCTGCACGAGGACGGTCGCGTCTCCTTGGGAGGACGACGTGACCTGGATGACTCGGCCGCTATGGACGGCGTTCACCGCGCTGCCCGGAGCCGCCTCGATCCTCACGCCGCTGCCGTTTTGCTTGAAGGTCTCCGCTACGCGGCCCTGAACGGGCGCCACCGTCTCTTGGCCGTCCCACTCCGCGGTCACTTCCTCGACGTCGCTCGCACCTCGGCGGAAGACAGGCAGAAAGGATGGCGAATCGCCGAACATGCGGCCGTACCAAGCTTCGGCGGCGGAGAAATCCATGTCTTGAGTCACCGCAACCGTCATCCACGCTTCGGCTTCTCCCCGGCCCGGCAAATCCCACTTCAGCCAGCCCCAGGCCGCACCGTACAGCAGCAGGGCGACTGCCGCGCGCATGACGAATCCCCTTCGCAGCCGCGCAAGCATGCCCCGTCTTCCATCGCTCCCGCCGGGCGGCCAGCGCCCCGCGTTCGGCCCGGCCGGATCGTTGTACCAAGGCGCGATCGGGGCGCCGCTCCCGTATAGACCTGCGCCTCCGGCGGTTCCGCCGACGGTTCCACCGACAGTCGCGCTCGCATTTCCGCCTAGAGTTCCCCCTGCAGCTCCGCCTACTGTTCGTCCGCCCCCGAACACGCTAGAAGCGCCGGCCGTTCCGCCAGCAAGGGGAGCGATCCCGGCATCATGCTCGTTTCGAATGCCGGCGCCGGCAACAGGCAGATCGCCCAGCGTCCTCTCGCCGCCGATTCGCAGGTTGCCCTTCGGACCGGCGCCAGCCGCCATTCCGTCGTATTCGGCGCGCCGTCTTGTCTTCACGATCGGGCTCCAAGCGGCGCTCATCCGAAGTTGACGCTGTCGTTCCTTCCACCACAGTTCGGGATCGGCCTCCAGCTCCTCCGGCGAATACGGTCTGTACGCGTACGGCGCCGACGGCGCGCCCCCTCCGGGACCCGCTTTCCCCTCGGCTCTCCCCGCCCGTCCCGCCTCCCGCTTGTCCGGTTTCTTCGCCATGCCGAGCCCTCCTTGTCCTCTACTTCTAACACCTTATGGCTAGAGGACAAGGAATAGACCTCATAGACCTCTGCGGACGCAAACAGCCGTCCCGGCGTCTTTGAAGCAGACGCGACGGGACGGCTGTATGGCAAAGCATATTTAATCTTCAAGCGTGTATTTCTCTTGATGCGCCCTGATGCTGAACACGAGCCCGATGGACAGCATGTTAAGCAGAAGCGAAGTGCCGCCGTAACTGACGAAAGGCAGCGTGATGCCCGTAAGCGGCATAAGTCCGATCATCATGCCGATGTTCTGGAAAATCTGGAAGACCAGCATCGAAGCGATGCCGATAATGATGAACGAGCCTTTGATATCGATACACTGGTAAGCGATTATAATCATCCGGTAAATAAAGACGAAATACAGCAGCAGCAGCACCGCAGCGCCTTGGAAGCCGAACTCCTCCCCGACGACGACGAAGATCGAGTCCGAATACGTGTAGGGGATAAACTTCCGGTTTTTGGACTCGCCCTGCATGTATCCGTCGCCGGCCAGTCCGCCTGATCCGATGGCGATCTTGGCGTACTCGGTCTGGCGCCTCGCGTCCGCCGACGCTTCTTCGGGATGAATATAAGTATTGATCCGCTCGTACCAGTGACCTTTTTCGTGCCCTTCGAGATACGTCTGAATTTCCGTGTTGTACGTATTGAACAGCGTGTAGAACAATACGACACCGCCAACGACGACGGCAAGGCCGATGAGAACGTATGAATACCGCACGTTGCCGATCCAGAGCATGCCGAGCACGATAAATACGTAAATGGTCGCGTTACCGAGGTCGGGCTGGATCATGACGAGCAAAAACGGCACGAACGAGACCGCCGCGATGAGCAGTACGTCCTTGCGCATGGAGAGCGGATCTCCCTGCCTCCTGCCCATCAGCCATGCGACGGCTAGAATCAAGAAAATCTTCACGATCTCCGCGGGCTGGAACAACATGCCGCCAGGCAGTTGGAACCAACTCTTGGCCCCGTTGATCGGCGGCGCCAGAAAATAAACGGCGACAAGCAGTACGAGGCCGATGCCGTACCATACGTACCAGGTCTTCAGCAGCAGCCGGTAATCGAACAGCGTAACGAGCACGATCAGCACGAATCCCGCGCCGTAGAAGACGAGCTGCTGAATGTCCTTGCCGGAATATCCGACATCGGTACTCGTTGCGCTGCGCACGAGCAGCGCGCTGATCCCCATGAAGCCGACCAGGCACAGCAGCATGATCAGATCGATTTTTTTAAGTCGGTTAAGCAATTGAGATCAACCCATTCCGAGAAACTTGCGCATGCGCCTGAACACGCCGGCCTTTTCGTCCAGATGCATAAGCGGCACCGTCTCGCCGAGAATGCGGCGCGCGACGTTGCGATAGGCCATCGCGGCGCGGGAATTCGGATTCATGACGGTCGGTTCGCCCTGGTTAGCCGCCTTGATGACGTCCTCGTCGTCCGGCACGATGCCGATCAAGTCGATCGCCAGCACTTGGATAATATCGTCGACCTCCAGCATGTCCCCGCTCTTCAGCAGATTCGGCCGAATCCGGTTGATGATGAGCTTGGGCTGCGAGATGTTCGTCTTTTCAAGCAGGCCGATAACCCGATCGGCGTCGCGGACGGCCGCGTTTTCAGGCGTCGTCACGACGATCGCATGATCGGCGCCGGCGATCGCATTGCGGAAGCCCTGCTCGATCCCTGCCGGACAGTCGATAATGATATAATCGAAGTCGGGCTTGAGCTCCTCCACGATCTTGCGTACTTGATCGGGCGAAATGTCGTTTTTATCCTTTGTTTGCGCGGCAGGCAGCATATACAGCTCGTCGAAGCGCTTGTCCTTCACGAGCGCTTGGTTCAAGCGGCAGCGTCCTTCGGCCACGTCGATCAGATCGTAAATGATCCGGTTTTCGAGACCCATCACGACGTCGAGATTGCGCAGGCCGATATCGGTGTCGATCATGCATACCTTTTTGCCCATGAGCGCCAGGGCCGTGCCGACATTCGCGGATGTCGTCGTCTTGCCGACGCCGCCCTTGCCCGATGTCACGACTATCGCTTCACCCATCGTTCTACACTCCTTTGGCCTGCAAGACTCGATTGCGGATATGGTGCAGATGCGCCACTTTGTCGATTTGCATGGCGCCATCCTTGAGATATGCGTATTCCATCCACGATTCGCCGCTGGCCCATTCGTCGGGCGGCCGGCTGATGACCTCTGCGATGCGAAGCTGCGTCGGCTTCATGAGCGACGCAGCGATGATCGCCTCCGAATGGCCCGCGCAGCCGGCGTGCGCTACGCCTCGCAGCGCGCCCATAATATAAATATCGCCCGTACTCCGGACGGCCCCTCCGGGATTGACGTCTCCGAGCAGCAGAAGATGTCCTTCGTGCTCGAGCGTCTGCCCGGACCGGACCATGCCCGTGACCGTTTCTACCTTATATGAACTGTAGTCAGCCGGTCCTACGGGAAGCGGATCGCTCTCGATCGACTGAACGACAAAATTGCCCTGCTTGCGAATAATCGAGCGGATGCGCTCTTTGTCTTCTTCCGAAAGCTGACGGGCCCCGAGCTTGATCTGGATGTGCACGATCGGTCCGGAGAGCTGCTGCTCGTGCTTCTCAAGCTTAGCTTCGAGCTCTTCGATCAGCGCGTCGAGCTCGCAGGCGTCGTCGAGCAAAAATACAAGTCCGTCCTTGACCCCTTTGATCGTCACTAGCGATTTGACATTCACGCCTCGTCCCTCCTACTGCTAACCAATTCGGGCACGAAAGCCCGAATTCCTGCATGGTGCCTACGCTCCGCCGCGGGCGCGAAGATCAATTGCCTTCGGCTCCCTCCGACTGCGATACGACTTGCCGGACCAAATAGCGGCGCGCCGGCAGATAGAGCGCCAAGGCAACAAGCATGTGCAGCAGCAGCGTCGGCAGCACCTGCCAGTAGAAGACGAAGCTGGCGCTTAAGTGCGTCAGGGAGAACAGCTTGTATATTAAATAGACGAGCATGTCCAACAAACCGCTGCCTACGCCAGTCAAGAGCAGGACGAAGGCCAGCGTGCTCAGCTTGCGCTCGAAGGCGTGCCCGATCAGATAACCGATCAACGCCATGCCGAAGGCGTACGCGCCGATCATATGGCCGTAAAAAAGCATATCCTCGAGCAAACCGAACCCGAGGCCGAACAAAAAAGCGCGATGACGGCCGCCCAGCAGCGCGACGAAAACCGTCATGACGAACGGAAGATGCAGCAGCAGCCGGCCGCTCCAGGCGGACGGAACGAGCCATGGCAGGATCGAGGTCTGAATCAGCAGCAGAACGAGCGTAGCCACGATGGCCCGGTTCATACGGATCTTCGTCATGGCTGATCCGGATCCGGCGTCATGACGACAAATACTTCGTACAAATGGTCGAACTTGGCGGCCGGCTGAATCGTCGCCGTATGCGTGAGGCCGAAGTCGCCGACTTGATTAGTCAGCACTTTGCCAATGACCAGGCCTTTTGGCAACACGCCGCCATTGCCGGACGTGACGACGATATCGCCCTCGGCCACATTCGCGTTCTCGTCGATCTTGCTCATTCGCATAACGCCGTTCTCTTTGTCGTAGTCGACGATGCCGAACACCTGCTGTTCCTTGCCCGATACGGTTGCGGAGATCTGGATCGTATCCGGCGAGGTCGGGTCCAGCTCGGTGATCGGCATGACGGTCGACGTGAACTCGGATACCTTGCTGACCAACCCGACGAGACCGTCCACCGTGACAACCGCCATACCGGTCTTGACGCCGTCGTGGGAGCCCTGATCGATCTTGATGGTCTTGTCGTACGGGTTGGAGCCGCTCGCGATCACCTGCGAGATGACGTACTTATAAGTAAATAATTGCTCTTGCCTCGTCTTGAATCCGAGCTCTTGCTTGTAACGCTCATTACTGCTCGCGATCTCATTGTATCGGATCTGATCCTGCGTATATTTGGCATACGCACGGCGCAGTTCCTCGTTCTCCTTGTAGACGTCGGAAAGCCGGCCGAGGTCGCGGAAAAAGCCCGCGACCGCTCCGACCGGCCGGTACAGCGCGCCCTGCGCAGTCCCGAACGCATCGTTAACGAAGCGTTCGGGCCACGTCAGGCCGCTGCGGCGCAAGGTGAAACCCATGACTGCGATAAAAAGGATCAAGCCGATCATGAGAATGAATAAACGTTTGGTCCCGAATAATTTAAAAATAACGATCACCTGCTTCTGACATGCCGCCGAACGGCGGTACCCGGCGCATTAACGGCCGCGCGAGGAGCCCTTGGTCTTGAAAAGATGGATATTCTCGAGCGCTCTACCTGTACCGATGGCGACGCAATCCAGGGGATTCTCTGCGACGATGACCGGCATGCCGGTTTCTCTAGCGAGCAGCTTGTCCAGATTGCGGAGCAGGCCGCCGCCTCCCGTCAGCACGATGCCGCGGTCCATGATGTCCGCCGATAGCTCGGGCGGGCACTTCTCCAGCGTCACCTTGACGGCGTCGACGATCGCGTTCACGGTGTCGGCCAGCGCCTCGGTGATCTCGTCGGACGTGATGGCGAGTGTCTTCGGCAGGCCGGTGACCAAGTCGCGGCCGCGAATCTCGATCGACTCCATCTTGTCGAGCGGCATAGCCGAGCCGATCTCCATCTTGAGCTGCTCGCTCGTGCGCTCGCCGATCATCAAATTGTAGAGGCGCTTGATGTACTGCATGATCGCCTCGTCCATCTCGTCGCCGGCTACGCGGATCGAGCGGCTCGTGACGATGCCGCCGAGCGAGATGACCGCGACTTCGGTCGTGCCGCCGCCGATGTCGACGACCATGCTGCCGGTCGGCTCCCAAACGGGCAAATCCGCGCCGATGGCGGCCGCGAACGGCTCTTCGATCGTGACGGCGTCGCGCGCGCCGGCTTGCTTGGCGGCGTCTTCGACCGCGCGCTTCTCGACGGCGGTAATGCCGGAAGGCACGCAAATCATCACGTTAGGATGACGCGAAGGGAAGGAACGCTGCTTCTGGGCGCGATTCAAAAAGTACTTGATCATCGTGGCGGTCGTGTCGAAGTCGGCGATGACGCCGTCCTTCATCGGGCGGATGGCGCGGATATTGCCCGGGGTCCGTCCGATCATTTTCTTGGCTGCTTCGCCCACTGCCTCGATCTTCTTTGTATCGGTACGAAGGGCGACCACGGAGGGCTCCCTGACGACGATGCCTTTGCCTTTGACGTATACCAATGTGTTAGCTGTGCCCAGGTCGATACCCAGGTCTCGTGTAAATCCACCGAACATGCTTTGTAACCTCCTGTTGGGACAATCCTGTATATTATATTACAAGGAGCCCAGCTCCTTCAAACTTACAAAGCGATTGTCACCGATTACCAAATGGTCGAGCAATTCGATGCCGACCAGTTGGCCGGCTTCGGCAAGCCTCCGGGTGAGCGCTATATCTTCCGCGCTCGGGCTCGGATCTCCGCTAGGATGGTTGTGCGCGCAGATGATAGAGGCGCTGCTGCGGCGGATGGCCGCGCGGTAAACCTCGCGAGGATGCACGATGGCCGCGCTCAGGGAGCCGACGGAGAGCGTGTCCATGCCGATGACCTGGTTTTTCGTATCGAGAAACAGACAAACGAAGCGCTCTTCGCGCAAATGCCGCATTTCCTCCATCAGCAGCTCGGAGGCGTCCTGCGGACGCTGAATGCGAGGCATCTCGGGCAGCCGCGCGCGGGCCATGCGCCTGCCGAGTTCGATCGAAGCTTGCAGCTCGAGCGCCTTGGCCGGTCCGATGCCCTTGATATGTATGAGCTCGTCCCAAGCGCGCTCGGCCAATCTGCGAAGCCCGCCGCATTCGTTCAGTATGCGCTGCGCAAGGTGGATCGCGGACTCGTTTTTAGTGCCCGTGCGCAGCAGGATGGCCAGCAGCTCGGCGTGGCTGAGCGCCGCGGCGCCCCGGCTCTGCATCCGTTCGCGCGGCCTTTCTTCTTCCGGCATTTCCCTTAACATATAAGCGCGTTGTTCCATATCGAACGTTCCCTCTTCCCTATCGACCGCATCGGCTGCGGATATCGGCTCAAGGTCTTCCGGCGGGACGCTACCCCGCGGCCTGGTCGCGGCCGTCGTGCGTCGTCCGTGCGAAATCCCTCATCCGATCCGGTCAGGGAAACTGGAGACCGAACTCGCCGAGCTGCGCCGCTAGCAGGGAGACCGGCAGTCCGACGACAGTGAAAAAGTCGCCTTCGATCCGTTCGACGAGCATCGCGCCGATCTCCTGAATGCCATACGCGCCCGCTTTGTCCATCGGCTCGCCCGAATCGACGTACCGGGCGATCTGTACCCCGGTCAACGCCCGCATGAACACGCGCGTGACGCTGTGCGACACGACGGTACGTCCGGACTCCGCTTCGATGCAGCACAGGCCCGTGAACACCTCGTGCCCTCGCCCCGCGAGCCGGGTCAGCATCGAAATGGCATCCTCGCGATCCTTCGGCTTGCCGAGCACGTCCCCGTCCAGCACGACGATCGTATCGCTGCCGACGACGATCGCCCCCGGCGTCCGCGAAGCCCGCTCCAGCACGGCGGAAGCCTTGCGGCGCGCGAGCTCCTCGACGATGCGAGCGGGGCTCCATCCCTCGGGCGTATCCTCGTCGACGTGGCTCGGCATAATCTCGACGGGCAAGCCGAGCAAGCCGATCAATTGCTGCCTGCGAGGCGAAGAGGACGCCAGTACGAGCGTTGCCCGCGTCTCTGGCACTGCGTGTTGGGTCATAGCGGCATTCTTCCTTTCGGGATCCTTGAACTTTCGCCCTGCGGGCATTCCATTACATTTTTCGGTAAATCCAGATCGCCGCCGCAATGCCGACCATACTTAGCAGGCTCACGTTCAGCGAGATGTTGATGTTGTAAACGAGAACGAGCAAATCGGCGGAAGGGGACCAGTGCACTTTCACCGTCCGCGTGAGGAAGTCGAGCCCGGGAACGCGCTTCAGCCAGTCCGCGACAAGCGCGCCGGCCAGCATGCCGAGGAATACGAATAAAAGTAAAATCCAGCCGTTTTTCTTCACGCTATCTACGTCTCCCGCCATTTTTTGACACTTGCTTCATTATTATACGTGGCTCCGGCGGCACGCACAATGGACAACGCAAAGACAGCCCCTAGGACGGGGCTGTCTGTCCGCGCGATGCGGGAAGCGGCGGCGGCGATAGGTCTTCGGGTCCAGACAGCGTCCCTGCATTTGCAGGCACAGCCGCAGCTCAGTCGCCATCTTCGCCGAGCTCCTCGCGCAGCTGGCGGGCGATCAACGCCGCTTTCATCGCCGACGTCTGCACGGCGCGCAAGCGGGCGGCGGACGGTTCCTTGCCGTAGGCGGCCCACTGCTCGGACGCGGCTCCGAGCTGAGCGGCCAAGGCGCCGGCAGGCTCGCTTCGGCTGCCGGACCACGAAGCCATGTCCGTCTTTGCGGCGTTCCAGCGTTTCAATGCGGCTTGCATATCGGCAGCAGCCTGCGCGCTTGGCGGCGGCGAATCGCCCT
Organism: Cohnella sp. OV330; assembly: GCF_900112065.1. Lineage (GTDB taxonomy): Bacteria > Bacillota > Bacilli > Paenibacillales > Paenibacillaceae > Cohnella. Next base: position 174,636 of record NZ_FOKE01000007.1, on the reverse strand, counting down.
CGGCCAGCAGCTCGGCCGACGTCCCGGCGAGCAAGCGGCCGAGCGCGTCGCTCTCCTTCAGATATGCAGCCCACGACACCGCCGCCGGCGTCTGCGGCAGCGAGAGCGCCCGGTTGTCCAGCGCTTTGGCGTACAGCTCCTCGTCGGTCAACGCCGCGGCCAGCTTTTCCGCCTCGGCCTTGTCGGCTGCGATTCCCGCGTATACGCGGTACCCGTCCTTCGTATCCGTCGCGGCCGCGATGCCTTGGCTCGTCAGCGCTTGGACGGCCTCGTTCATGCTGGCTTCGCTCTGGAAGACGCCGTACTGCAGCAGGTAGCTGACCGAAGCGGGCACCTGGGCGTCGCCTGCGGCGCCAGCCGCTTTGTCCGGCTGCGCTGCGCCTGCCGGATCGGTGCCGTCCGGCTTGCCGGCTGGCGCCTGTCCCGACGCTGCAGGATCGGCCTTGGTGCCGTCGGACGCCGCCGCAGCGCCGGATGCCGCGGGCTTTAACCCGGCGGATGCCGGATCGGCCGCGCTTCCCGACGGCAAAATAGGCTCGCCCGTGAAAAGCGCCAGCACGATGTATCCGAAGATCGCTCCCGTCACGATCGCGGCCGCGACCGAAGCGAATATGCGCATCCACGAGGGCCCGCCGCGATATCTACGCGTATTTCCGCCGTCGATCCAATGCTCGTCCACATCCGAATACGGTTCCGAATCCAGCGGGACCGAACCGGCATCGTACGCCGCGCTATGATTATGCGCCGCATAAGGATCTTGAACTTCGCTGGACGGATACACTTCTTGATCGTCCTGATCCGCGATGGCGTGGCGAAGGTCTCCGTAAGGGAGATCGGGCAAAGACGGCGCTTGGACGGAAGACGGCTTGCGAAAACCGGCGACGCGTCCGGCCGGCAAGGTCTTCACGCGTTCCGAAGATTGCGAACGGCTCTCGCTCCGCGGATGGCCGCGCTCCCCGTCGGTGCCGCGGATCATCTGCTCCAAAGCCTCGACGTCGTCCTGGTAAGGGCCTGATCGCGCAACGCGATCGGCCGGTCTTTTAGCCGATTGCGGACGAATCGGATGTTCGCGCGTCGAGCGCGCGTCCGACATATGCCCGTCGGAAGGGTGCCGTCCAGCCGCAGGCCCGTTGCCCGCGGACGCGCTTTGCTGCGCGCCGATCGGCGCCGCCGCGCCGCCTTCCGGCGCGGCATCTCGCATCCTTAGCCCTGACGCCGTGTCCGGCACAGGGCGCCCTTGCCCGATATGCGCGCCTTTGCCAGGCAGGCGATACCCGCTGCCGGCGCTCTGCGCCTGTCTGCTCGCCTGCGCCGAAAACCCGCGCGGTTTAAAGCCTCGGGCTGCCGGATCCGCTAGGTCGGCGTTCGCGCTTCCTTGCCCGGACGCCTGCAGCGCGGAATCTTGCCGGACGGCGCTATCGTTTCGGACTTCCCTCGGAAGGTTGCCGTCGAACTTAAAGGTCATTCTGGAAGGTGGCTGCATCTTGGCTTCTCTCCCTGCTGCTTCGTCTATTAATCCTAGTCTATGAGCGAATGAGAGAGAATATGATCGCCTGCAAATCCGTTTCGCCAGTGTTCTACCAACCGCATAACCTCGCTTGCAGCCTGCGCCAGGCCGGAAAATGCCCGCTCCAGCGGTGCTTTCCTCTCTTGCAGCCGTGCACTTAAAGCGAATTAAAGCCCGAGCCGGGCAATCAAAAAGCGCAGCGGGGTCATCCCGCTGCGCTTCGTTCCTGCTATTAATTTCCCGCCCGTTCCCGCAAAATGCGGGCCAGTTCGTCGGCGGACTTCCAGATGTCCCCGGCGCCCATCGTCAGCACGAGATCGCCGGGCTTCACCCGCTCGGCGAGCAGGTCGCGGACCTGCTCTCGCGTCGGCACGTACGAGACGTTGGCATTGCTATTCTCCGCGATCAACTGAACAAGGCGCGACGACGTGACGCCCTCGATGCGCTTCTCGCCGGCCGGCGAGTAGATATCGGTAATATACACCTCGTCCGCCTCGGCGAATGCCCGGCTGAACGCATCCAGCAGAAAGTAGGTACGCGTGTACCGCTGCGGCTGGAATACGGCCAAAATGCGTTTCCCGGTCGCCTTGGCCGCCAGGATCGTTGCCTGGATCTCCGTCGGATGGTGCGCGTAATCGTCGATGACGAGCACGTCGTTGACGTCCCCGAGCACCTGGAACCGGCGCTTCGCGCCCCGGAACTCCACGATCGACGAAGCGATCCGTTCGAAAGGCACGCCGGCGTGCAGGCAAACGACGATCGTCGCAAGGGCGTTGTAAACGTTATGCATACCGGGCACGGAGAGACGAACGAGACCGAGCGTCTCCTCGCCTTTCACGACGTTGAAGGAGGCTTGACGGTCGCCCAATTCGATCGAGACCGCTTTGTAGTCCGCCTCTTGCTCGATGCCGAACGTGATCACGTTCGTTCCCGCCGCCTGGGGGAGCAGCTCCCTGACGTTGGCGTCGTCCGCGCATACGACGGCGCAGCCTTCGGGACGAACCTGCTTAAGAAATTGCACGTAAGCCGCCTTAAGCTTGCCGAAGTCGCCGTCGTAGTTCTCGAGATGGTCCGCCTCGATATTCGTAACGACGGCTACCGCGGGCTCGTACTGAAGGAACGACCCGTCGCTCTCGTCCGCCTCGGCCACGACGTGCTCGCCTTTGCCGGCCTTGGCGTTCGTGCCGACGTTCACGATCTCCCCCCCGATGATATACGTGGGATCCAGACCCGATAGCTCCATGACGAGCGCGATCATCGAGGAAGTCGTCGTCTTGCCGTGGGCGCCGGCCACCGCGATGCCGGTGCGGCTGTTGAGCAGCCGGGCCAGCATCTGCGCGCGGTGAAGCGTCGGAATGTTCAGACTCTCCGCCTCCAAGCGCTCTACGTTATCCCGCGCCAGCGCCGTCGAGTAGACGACCAGATTGGCGCCCCGGACGTTGCCGGGTTCGTGCCCGATGTAGATCTCGGCCCCTTTGCTGGCCAGTTTGTCCGTCAATTCCTGCCGGGCGACGTCCGACCCGGTCACATGATAGCCCATCTCCAGCATCACTCTGGCAATGGCGCTCATCCCGTAGCCGCCGATGCCGATAAAATGTACGTGTTCAGCCGTTGCCAACGACGCTTCACCAGCCTTTGTCAGAAGTCTTTCGTTCAAGCAGCCATGAACGGACGTCCGCGATCAAATAGAGCGTGCCCGTCACGAGCGTCAACGTATTTTCCTCGGGTTCGGCGGCCGCGAGGCTTTGTATTTTTTCGAGCGCTTTGCGCCAATCCGGTTCGACGATGACGGCTGCCGCGCCGCCCGTATCCCGCCCTGCACGCCGGGCGACATCCGCCAGCGCTTCAGCCCCCATCTTGCGATGATGATCCGGTTCCGTAACGACAAGCGTACTCACCATTGGTAGTATATGCCTTAAGGCGTCTTCATGATTCTTGTTGGGCATCATGGCGAGCAGCACGTTGAGCTTATCGCGCGGATACCCCTGCCGAAGCGCCTCCGCGAGTGCAGCCATGCCTTCGGGATTGTGGGCGCCGTCAAGCAGAATCCGAGGCTCGCGGCTCACGAGTTCAAGCCTGCCCGGCCAAGCCGCCCGGCGAAGTCCTTCCCTAAGGTCCTCCTCGTCGACGATAAGCGCGTAGTACGTCCGCAGCACGTCGATCGCCATGATCGCGGCGGCGGCATTGGCCTGTTGGTGGGGACCGGCCAGGCCGATTCGGATATCCTCCAGTCCTCTGAACAAATCCCGAAAATCGAAGGACTGAGATTCTTCCTGCGTACCGCGGTTTTCATAGGAAAACTGTTCGCCCAGCTGATAGAGCGTCGCTTTGCGCGAGGCGGCGGTCTCTTTGACGATCGCAGCCGCCTCCGGCTGCAGCACGGTCGATACGACCGGGACGCCGGATTTGACGATCCCCGCTTTTTCCCGGGCAATGTCCGCGATCGTGTCGCCCAACAGATCCATATGGTCGTGCCCGACGTTCGTGATGACGCTGACGACCGGCGTGACGACGTTCGTCACGTCGAGGCGTCCGCCCAGTCCCGTTTCCCATACGACATAATCCGGAAAAGCGACCGTCGCGTAATACAAAATCGCCATGGCCGTCGTCAGCTCGAAAGCCGTCAGCGCCCCCCATTCGGAATCCGCCAGCTCGTCGGAGAGCGGCTTCAGGCGGTTCGCGAGGCGAACGATGACCTCCTCGGGCATCGCCTCGCCGTTGTAATCGATGCGGTCCGCGAACGACGTCAGATACGGCGACGTGAACAGGCCGACGTCATAACCGCTCTTCCGCAGAACCGAGGCCAGCATGGCGCATACGGAGCCTTTGCCGTTCGTGCCCGCCACATGGATGAATCTGAGACGGCGGTGCGGGTAGTTCAGCTTTTCCAGCAGCAGCTCCATTCGCTCGAGACCCGGCTTAATGCCGACGACCGGAGCGAGGCCGGAGATCCAGTTGACCGCCTCGGCGGCGGTGCGGAAAGATGCCTCCACGTTGTCCCCGGCGGATGTCAGGTCATGAGCGTTCTGAGATGACGCGTCTTGCGAAGTTGTCATGCCTGTGCTCGCCTCCATCAGTTTTTAAGCTCTTCGATCCGAGCCAGCACTTTGTCGCGCTTGTCGCGATAATCGGCGCCTTTCGCGCGCTCCTGCTCGACCACGTGGGCAGGCGCCTTCGCGATATACCCTTCGTTCGCGAGCTTCTTCTCCACGCGATCGACCTCGGCGTTGAGCGAAGCCAGTTCCTTGGTCAGCCGCGCGATCTCTTGCCCGATATCGATCAGGCCGGCGATCGGCAGGTACAGCTCGACGCCCGTCACGATGGCGGTCATCGCCTTTTCCGGCGCCGCGAGACTCGCGTCCAGCGTCAAGCTCGACGTATTGCAGAACCTGCGCAAATATTCCTCGTTGCGCTTCAGGATGCCCGCGGACGCTTCCGTGGTCGGCTTCGCGAGCAGTTCGATCTTTTTGCCCGGCGTTACGCCGACTTCGGCGCGCACGTTGCGAACCGCGCGGATCGCGTCCATGAGCAGACCCATCTCCGAGACTGCGTCAGGCGCTTCGAACGCGGCATCGTAGGCCGGCCAGGCAGCCAGCGTGATCGTCTCGCCGGCTTCGTGCGGCAGATGCTGCCAGATCTCTTCCGACAGGTAAGGCATGAACGGATGCAGCAGCCGCAGCGTGCGGTCCAGCACATACGCGATGACGGATTGGGTGCTTGTCTTGGCGGCCGCGTCTTCCCCGTACAGCGTGAGCTTGGCGAACTCGATGTACCAGTCGCACAGATCGTCCCAGATGAAATTGTACAGCAGACGTCCCGTTTCGCCGAATTCGTACGTTTCCATAAGCCGGGTCACGTCGCGCGCCGTCTCGTGGAGCCGGTGCAAAATCCAACGGTCGGCCGTGGACAGGCTGCCTGTCAGGTCGATGTCCTCCGCCTTGAAGCCTTCGAGGTTCATCAGGGCGAAGCGCGATGCGTTCCAGATCTTGTTGGCGAAATTGCGCGCCTGCTCGACCTTCTCCCAGCGGAAGCGAAGATCCTGCCCCGGCGTGTTGCCCGTGGACAGCATGTAGCGCATCGCATCGGCGCCGTATTTCTCAATGACTTCGAACGGATCGACGCCGTTGCCGAGCGACTTGGACATCTTGCGCCCTTCGGCATCGCGCACGAGACCGTGGATGAGCACGTCCTTGAACGGCGACTCTCCCGTGAACTCCAGCGCGGTGAAAATCATCCGGGCGACCCAGAAGTAAATGATGTCGTAGCCGGTAACGAGCACGTCCGTCGGATAGTAACGCTTCAGATCCTCGGTACTGTCCGGCCAGCCGAGCGTCGAGAACGGCCATAGCGCCGAGCTGAACCACGTGTCCAGCACGTCTTCGTCCTGCACCCAGCCATCGCCTTCTGGCGCCTCCGTGCCTACGTATATCTCGCCCGTACCTTCCTTGTACCAGGCCGGAATGCGGTGTCCCCACCAGAGCTGGCGGGAAATGCACCAGTCGCGTACGTTTTCGATCCAGTGCAGATAGATTTTCTCGAAGCGGTCAGGCACGAAGTTGACGCCATTGCCCGATCGCTGCGCGTTAATCGCGGCTTCGGCGAGCGGCTTCATGGAGACGAACCACTGCGTCGAAAGGTACGGCTCGACGACGGCGCCGCTGCGCTCGCTGTGGCCGACCTGGTGAACGTGATCCTCGATTTGGATCAGGACGCCTTGCTCCTGCAGATCTTTGACGATCGCCTTGCGGCAATCGGCGCGGTCCATGCCCTCGTACGGGCCGGCTTGGTCGTTCATCCGCCCGCTTTCGTCCATGACGATGATCTGCGGCAGATCGTGACGGGCGCCGACCTCGAAATCGTTCGGGTCGTGCGCCGGCGTGATCTTGACGGCGCCGCTGCCGAAGTCCTTGTCGACGTATTCGTCGCCGACGACCGGAATCTCGCGGCCGACGATCGGGAGACGGAGCGTCTTGCCGATCAGGTGCTTGTAGCGCTCGTCCTCGGGGTGCACGGCTACCGCCGTATCGCCCAGCATCGTCTCGGGACGCGTCGTCGCGACCGTCAGATGGCCGCTGCCGTCGGATAGCGGATACTTCAGATGATAGAGATGCCCGTTCACTTCTTTGTATTCGACTTCGATGTCCGAGAGAGCGGTCTTGGCGGCCGGGTCCCAGTTGATGATGCGCTTGCCGCGGTAGATCAGGCCCTTGTCGTAAAGGCGCTTGAACACCTCGCGGACCGCCTTGGACAACCCTTCGTCGAGCGTGAAGCGCTCGCGGGAATAGTCGAGGCTGAGGCCCATCTTGGACCATTGCTTGCGGATCGAGCCGGCGTACTGTTCCTTCCAGTCCCAGACGCGCTCAAGGAACTTCTCCCGGCCGAGATCGTAGCGGGACAAGCCTTCTTCGCGAAGCGTGCTCTCGACCTTGGTCTGCGTGGCGATGCCCGCATGGTCCGTACCCGGCACCCATAGCGCGTCGAAGCCCTGCATCCGCTTGAAGCGGATCAGGATGTCCTGCAGCGTCAGATCGAGCGCATGGCCGATATGCAGCATGCCCGTCACGTTGGGCGGCGGGATGACGATCGTGTATTTGGGCGCGTCTGGCCTCAGGCCGGCCTTGAAATATCCGCCTTCGAGCCAAGCGTCGTACCACTTCTGCTCGGCGCCTGTCGGATCGTACGTGGTGGGCAGTTCAAGGGGTTTGCTTTGATTGATGTCGCTCATTGAATTCACAACCTCCAGGGACGTGGATCAGACGATTGGCGATCGGCCTCCGGCTCGCGTCATGCCGGGCCGGTCCGTAACGGCAAAGCCGAAGCATATGCGGGTTCGGGGCGGGACCCCGAAAAAAAGCAAAAACCTCCCGCCGCAAAGGACGAAAGGTTGAACTTCCGTGGTACCACCTTCATTCCGCATCTCCCAATCGGACGAAATGCGGCTCTCGAACGCAGGATAACGGCTGCGGCCGTCCCGTTCTACGGCGTGCTCGGTTCGAACGGGAAACTCCAGGGCGACTTCGGCAGCTTACTTCCTGCGGAACCTCGCAGCGCTGCAAGGCAGCGGTTCCGCTCTCTGAAGGGTAGGACTGCTTACTGGTCCCTATCCATGTCTTATTTTCCTATCATACCCGTACGGCTACATGCAGTCAACCTGCCGGCCGCTACGGCGTCTGGCGCGCCGGGCCGAAGACGCGAAGAACCCCGCGGCCATTGCTGCCGCGGGGCGAACCGATTCGAAGCTTAAGGGATATACAGCACTTGCCCCTCCGCCAGATGCGGATCGGGAAGACGGTTGTACAGTTGGAGCTCGCGAGATTGAAGCTGGTACCTGCCCGCGATGCCGTCGAGCGTATCCTCCCGCTGCACGATCACCATTTTTACTTTGCGAAACGATTGGCCGGCTTCCTTGGCAAGGAATAGACGCGTCCATTCGATCTCGTCTCCCGTGGCGCGGCTGTTCTGCGTATTCTCGGGAGGCGCGGCCAACCGCGCTTCCTCGGCCGCCTTCAGGCCGGCCTCGCGAATCGCGCCTTTGTCCCCGAGCTGCGACAGGATGCCGACGCCGAATGCGGATTCGGCCCCGCCCGCCCCTTTGCTGGACAAGCCCAGCTTCGGTCCCGTCGGTTCCGGCTGGCGATGTCCGTACGGGGCCGCCTCGTCGGAATCGGCCGACTCCGTATGATCCTGAGGCTGCGCTTCGTTCTCGAGACCCGGCCATGTGGAAGGCGAGGGAATATTCGCCTCATATACTTGAGGATAGCTTGACGGTTCCGATTGCGGAGGAACGGTCTCCGATGGCGCGATGAACTCCGCCGGCTCCTCCTCTAGACGCTGGTAAGCGAGCAGCCGCTCCCAAGCTTCGGCCTCTTCCTGCCTGTCCCGCTCTTCCTCCAGCTGCTTGTTGCGTTGCGCCTGCGCGATCGCGTCTAGCGCTTCCCGCTCGGCTTTTTCCCGCTCCGCAAGCTCGTATGCGCGCGCTTCCTCGGCGGCACGAGCCTCCAGTTCCGCATTCGCCCTCGTTGCTTCGGCAAGCTGCCGCTCCAGTGCCTCGGCGGCGAATTGGGCGAGCTCCTGCTGCCGAAGCAGCGCCTCTTCCCGAGCCCGTGCTTCAGCTTCGGCGCGAGCCCGCTGCTGCTCATACCAGACCGGCGAGGCTGACGCCTCCTGGGCGGCGTTCGGATCCGTCCAAGCGGGCGGCAGATAGACCGGTCCGGGCTGCGAATAAACGGGCGCTTGCGGCTGGCCGCCTGCGGTAAAAGGGGCATTCGAGCGTCCTGCTTCGGGCGTCCTGCCGAAGCCCTCGTTCGCCCCGCCTTCCTCCGCCGATTCGAAGGCGAATTCGCCCAGCGGCGGCAGCTCGAACGCTTGATTGCCCTCGTCGCGCTGCTCCGCTTCGGCCGCGTACACCCGCTCCGGCGCGTCATGCGCGACCGTAAAGCCGTCTTCCAGCCATACCGGCGCCTCGCGCGCTTCCGTCTGCACGCCCCGCAACCCCAAAACTCCGGTCACGTTCAGCGAGCGCTCGGTGAGAAGGTCGACGTCGAAATGATCGATCTCGACGTCCAGTTCTTCCAATTGACGCACGCGGCTCTGCGGCAAAGAAATCTCGACCGGAATGCGATGCTCCAGCGTCCCGGCCGCATCCTCTTCCCCGATCGGCCGGTAAGTGCCGCTCAGCAGCAAATATCCCCGCAACAGCACGCTGTCTTCCTGTTCCACCGCCTCGATGTGCGGCGACAGCTCGATCTCCTCGAGCGTGTCGATGGGCAAGGCGTCACTCGTCAGCTGCACCCGTTCATAAATATCGAATCTCAACCCGTTCGACGATTCCGTCACGACAGGTCTCCCCCTCTCGGCATAGAGTCCCTGCATTCCCGGCTGCCGGAAAACGCCCGGAGGCAGGCTTCACTCCTTATCTATCTATATGCCTTAAAAAGGTGGGCATGCCTACGGACTTGTGCGTCGTCTGGCTTTAAAACTTGCCAAGCGCAGTGCGGTGCGCCGCGATCGTCTCGTCGATGTCGTCCTCGCTGTGGGCGGTGGACAGGAACCAGCCCTCGAACTGGGAAGGCGGCAGGTTGACGCCCTGGTCGAGCATTCTGCCGAACAGCGTCCGGAATCGCTCCGTGTTGGACTGCTTGGCCGTCTCGAAGTTGATGACCTGCTTGTCCGTCAGGAACGGACAGACCATCGAGCCGACGCGGTTGATCGTCATCGCGATGCCGTATTCGGCCGCATTGGACGCGAGGCCGGCCTGCAGGCGCATCGCGAGCCGCTCCAGGCGCTGGTAGGCGGACTCGTCGAGCAGCTTGAGCGTGGCCAACCCCGCGGACATCGCGAGCGGGTTGCCCGACAAGGTGCCCGCCTGATAGATCGGCCCGACCGGCGCCATGCGCTCCATCAGTTCCCGCCGGCCGCCATAGGCGCCGACTGGCAGACCGCCGCCGATGACCTTGCCGAGGCAGGTCAAGTCTGGCGTAATCCCGTAGAGGCCTTGCGCGCAGTTCAGGTGCACGCGGAAGCCCGTCATCACTTCATCGAAAATGAGCAAGCTGTCGTATTGCTTCGTCACGTCCCGCAGCCCCTGGAGAAAACCGGGGAGCGGAGGAACGACGCCCATATTGCCGGCGACCGGCTCCACGATGACCGCCGCGATCTCCTCGCCGTACCGCTCGAAAGCAAGCTTGACCGACGCAAGATCATTGTAGGGCACCGTGATCGTGTGGGACGCGATGCTCTCCGGCACGCCGGGACTGTCGGGCAATCCAAGCGTCGCCACGCCGGAGCCCGCCTTGATCAAGAGACTGTCGGCATGGCCGTGATACGAGCCCTCGAACTTCAGGATCCGGCTGCGGCCGGTATAGCCGCGCGCGAGCCGAATGGCGCTCATCGTCGCCTCGGTGCCGGAGTTGACCATGCGGACGACCTCGATCGACGGCACGCGGGCGCATACAAGCTCCGCCATCTCCGTCTCCAATTCGGTCGGCGCGCCGAAGCTCGTTCCTTTTTCGGCGGTCCGCTTGATCGCTTCCACCACTTCCGGATGGGCGTGGCCGGCAATCAACGGCCCCCAAGACAGTACGTAATCGATATAGATTTGACCGTCGATATCGGTAATCCGGCTCCCTTGGCCGCGTTCGATGACGACCGGCGTCAAGCCGACCGACTTGAACGCGCGAACCGGGCTGTTGACGCCGCCGGGAATAGACCTTTTGGCCCGTTCGAATGCGGCTTTGGACTTAGCGTCCGAGCGGATTTGACGCGTTTCGCTCATTTTGGTCCACCTCTGCTATCTGGAATGGAAAAGTCTATGGTAAACTGAATCATCATAATGCGCGGCAATGGGGGCTCCGTCATGATTCAATGGCTTAAAAAGGTGTCTTTGTTCGACAAACTCAGCGATTCGCAGCTTGAACACATATCTCGGATAGCGAGACGGCGCAGCTTGTCCGCCGGCAGCATCCTCTTTCAGGAAAAAGATCCGGGCAACGTATTCTACGTCGTGCTGAACGGATCCATCAAGCTCTTCACGCGCAGCGCAGGCGGCGAAGAGAAGGTGCTGTCCGTCGTCGGGGAAGGCGACAGCTTCGGGGAACTAGCCCTCCTCGACGGGCTGCCGCGCTCGGCGTCCGCCCGCGCGCTCGAGACTTCGCTCTTGCTGGAGATCGCGAGCGACGACTTCATGCGGCTGCTCGAGTCGCACTTCGATATCACGAAGGGCATACTCGCCGAGCTGAGCCGGCGGCTCCGGCAGACGAACGAGCATGTGAGCGACTTGACCTTCCTCGACGACCGCACGCGCGTGCTGAAGAACCTGATCAATCTCGCCAACCAGCACGGCAAGCGCGACGGCGTCTTCATCCGCATTCATCTGGCGCTCAATTATGACGAGCTCTCGCAAATGGCCGGCGTGTCCAAGCAGATCTTGTCCGAAGTGCTCCGCGAGCTCGAAGCAAAAGGCGTGCTCGCGTTCGGGCTGAACCAGTACACGCTTAATTTGACCAAGCTGCGGGGCTGAGGCTGCTTTATTACCGCTATACGCGCCTGCAACGCACTTCCCGGCACATTAGCGGCCTTTTTACCGCTATTCAGGCTGTGGCAAGCCTCGCTAAGCAAGATAGCGGTATTTTTTACCGCTATTCAGGCTGTGGCAAGCCTCGCTAAGCAAGATAGCGGTACTTTTTACCGCTATTCAGGCTATGGCAAGCCTCGCTAAGCAAGATAGCGGTACTTTTTACCGCTATTCAGCTTATGACCGGACTCGCCGGGCAAATTAGCGGTGCTTTTTTCCGCTATGCACGCCTACGATCGGCTAGCCAGGCACGATAGCGGAACTTATTACCGCTATGCTAGCCAAGACTCCACCGGCTCGCCGAGCACAGCTGCAGTTTGCCGCTATGCTCGCCCACGCCAGCTCCTATACCCTTCGCTTTACAGTCCGTTCATCCAACGAACGGCATCCTTCGCATGATACGTGATGATCATGTCCGCGCCCGCACGCTTCATGCCGGTCAGCGTCTCCAGCACGATCGCGCGCTCGTCGATCCAGCCCTGCATCGCCGCCGCCTTCACCATCGCGTATTCGGCGCTCACGTTATATACGACGAGCGGCAGATCATACCGCTCCTTCAGCAGCCGCACGATGTCCAGGTACGCGAGCCCCGGCTTGACCATGAGCATGTCCGCTCCCTCTCGTACGTCCGTCTCGGCCTCTCTCAGCGCCTCGCGGGCGTTCGCCGCGTCCATCTGGTACGTCTTGCGGTCGCCGAACTTCGGCGCCGACTGGGCAGCCTCGCGGAACGGGCCGTAATAAGCCGAGGAATATTTGACCGCATAGGACATGATCGGAATATCCTCGAAGCCGGCCTCGTCGAGCCCCTGCCGAATGGCGCCCACGAATCCGTCCATCATATTCGAAGGCGCGATGATGTCGGCGCCCGCGCGCGCTTGCGATACGGCGGTGCGCACCAAAAGTGCCAGCGAATCGTCGTTGTCCACGACCGCGCCGCAGTCTCCTTCGTGCACGACGCCGCAGTGTCCGTGATCCGTGAATTCGCACAAGCAGGTATCCGCGACGACGACCAGATCGGGCGCCAGCTTTTTGATCTTGCGGGTGGCCTGCTGTACGATGCCGTCTTCCGCATACGCGCCCGTGCCGACGCTGTCCTTGGCGCCCGGGATGCCGAACAGCAGCACGGCCTGGATGCCTAGGGAGACGATCTCTTCGATCTCTTCGTCCAGACGGTCGAGCGACAGGTTATATACGCCGGGCATCGAGGAGATCTCGGTCTTGATGTTGCCGCCGTGGGCGACGAAGATCGGCATGATCAGGTCGTGCACGTGCAGATGCGTCTCCCGGACCAGATTGCGGATGCCGGCCGTTCGCCGAAGCCGGCGATGGCGCACGATAGATGTATTCATTCGAATCAAAACCTTTCTTTAACGAATTTCGTTGCCGGCGCCGCGATGCTTCAGCATCGCCGCGAGCAATCCTTCGATCGTGGACTGTTCGGCGGTCAGCGTCACGCGAAGCCCGTGCTCTTCCGCCGTGCGGGCGGTGATCGGTCCGATGCACGCGATCGCGCAGCCTGCCAGCAGGTCCGCCGGACGCTCCGCGCCCAACTGGCGCAACGCTTCGAGCAGATTAACGACCGTCGACGAGCTCGTAAATGTCACCGCATGAATCTCGCCGGCTTGCAGCATCTCGACGATCATGTCGTCCTCTTGAACGACCAGCCTGTTTTCGTATACGTCTAACTCCACGGCTTCGACGCCCGCCTTGGCGAGCTCTGCCGGCAGCAATCCGCGGGCCAGATCGCCTCTGGGCAGCAGCGCCCGCTGTCCCGGCTCCAGCTTGTCCGCCAAGCTGTCCAGCAAACCTTCGGCCTGGAACTGGGAAGGAATCACGTCGGCGACGACGCCGCGCGCCGCGAGCGCTTCGGCCGTCTTCGGTCCAACCGCGGCAAATCGCGCCCTGGCAAACCGGCGGATATCGACGCGCGATTCGGCAAGCCAAGAGAAAAAGTACTCGACGCCCGCAGCGCTCGTCAAAATGACCCAATCGAAGCGCTCGGCCTCGCGCATCGCCGATTCGATCCGTTCGACTTCGGCCGGATTCGTCTGCTTAACCGTGTCGATCACGGGAAACACGTAAGGCTCTCCGCCTAGTTCGTCGATCCGGTCCGCAAGCTCGCTTGCCTGCGAACGCGCCCGCGTGACAAGGACGCGCCAGCCGAACAGCGGCTTCGCCTCGATCCACTTCAACGTTTCGCGCTGCCGCACGACGTCGCCGACGACGATGACCGCCGGCGGCTGGAAGTCGGCCTCGCGCACTTTTTGCTCGATGTCGCCCAGCGTACCGGTCAGCGTCTCCTGCTCCGCGCGCGTGCCCCATCGGACAAGCGCCACGGGGGTCTCGGCCGGCCGGCCGTATTTGATCAGCTGCTCGCTAATATAGCCGATCTTGGCAACGCCCATCAGGAAAAGCAGCGTGCCGGTAGCGTTGGTTACTTTGTCCCATTGGATCATACGGTCGAGCTTGTCGGGGCTCTCGTGTCCGGTCACGATCGAAAAGGAGGAGGCGAGGTCCCGGTGCGTCACCGGAATGCCGGCATAGGCCGGTACCGCGATCGCGGACGTGATGCCCGGGACGATCTCGTAGGGCACGCCATGCTGCCGCAGCAGTTCCGCCTCTTCGCCCACGCGCCCGAACACGGTCGGATCGCCGCCCTTGAGCCTGCACACGATCTTGCCGGAAAGCGCCAAATCGAGCAGCAGCCGGTTAATCTCCTCCTGCTTCATCGTATGCCGGTCCGGCCGCTTGCCGACGTAGATCCGTTCCGCGCCGGGCCGCGTCTCCTGCAGCAGCTGAGGTCCCGCCAAGCGGTCGTACACGACGACGTCGCAGCGCTGAAGCGCGCGCAGCCCGCGTACCGTGATCAGCTTCGGGTCTCCCGGCCCCGCGCCCACCAGATATACTTTCCCCTGCGTCATCGTTATTCCCTCGCTTCCGCGAGCAATGCGTCCGCGCCCTTGCCCAGCAGCTCCTCCGCCACGCGTCGTCCGACCTCGGCCGGATCGCTGCCGGAAGCCGACGCTTTAAGCACCAGTCTGCCGTCTGCAGCCGCGACCATGCCCGTCATGGATACGACGGCATCGGACTCCGCCGACGCTGCGGTCGCATAAGCGCCGATCGGCACCTGGCAGCCGCCGTTCAGCAATCCCAAAAACGTGCGCTCGGCAGCTACCGCGCGCTCGGCGGCGGTATCGTTCAGCATAGCCAGCAGCGCCAGCACTTCATCGTCGGACGCCCGGCATTCAATGGCAAGCGCGCCCTGTCCGACAGCGGGCAGGCAGTCCCCGGGCTCGATATAAGCGGTGATGCGATCGCTCCACCCCATCCGCTTCAAGCCGGCAGCGGCCAACACGATCGCGTCGAGTCCTTCGGACTCCAGCTTGCGAAGCCGGGTGTCGATATTGCCGCGGAGCGATTCGATCCGAAAATCGGGTCGGCGCGACTGCAGCTGCGCCGACCGGCGAAGGCTGCTCGTGCCGATCCTGGCGCCCGGCGGCAAATCCGACAGCGTGCTCGAGGTCAAATTCACGAGCGCGTCGCGCGGATCCTCGCGCGGCGGCACGCATCCGATCACGAGGCCTTCGGGCAGCTCGAACGGCATATCCTTCATGCTGTGGATCGCGATATCGATCTCGCCGCCGAGCAGCGCTTCTTCGATCTCTTTGACGAACAGGCCTTTGCCTCCGACTTTGGACAAGGTCACGTCCAATATCCGGTCTCCCCGCGTTACGATCGGCACGACCTCGAATTCGAGCGGCAGTCCTGCCTCTTCTGCCAATCGCTTAAGCGCATCGAGCGTCTGCCCGCTCTGCGTCATCGCCAGCGCGCTTTGTCTAGTCCCAACCTTGATCTTGCGCATTCGCCGCAACACTCCCCGGTATTTCTTTTCAAATCGTCAGTGGACTTCAAGTTACTAACTATTGTCTCATATTCAGCCGCCAGACCCAAACATCGCCAGCAGGGCTCTATCGAACTCCCTAGTTGGCATTCTCCGAATTCTCAGCATTCTCGGCATGCTTGGCATCCGCCCATTTGCGCAGCATCGCGACCAACGCCTCTGCCTCGGGCAGTTCCGCCATGGACGACCACGCTTCGACAGCGCGATCCGTAACGGCAACTTGCATCAGCCTGCGCCTTTCAGACGCATCGGCGACCTCCGCCAGCACGCGCCGGCGCAGGATGCCCAGCTTTCTCGTCAGTTCGGCATATTCGGGACCGTATCGCTCCCTCAGTTCGCTCGCGATGCGAGCGGACCAAGCCGGCCCGGCGCCCGAGGTACCGACGGTCAATAACAAGCCGCCTCTGCGGACTACGGCCGGCACGATAAAGCTCCCCCTCGAACCGTCCGAGGCGGAGTTTGCCGGGATGCCGCGCCGCTTCGCCTCGTCGCAGATCCAGCCGTTCAACTCGTCGGCACCTGTAGCCGCAATAACAAGCGCGGCACCCTCCAGATCGTCCGGCGAGAACGGCTTCGGCAAGTGACGGATCGCCCCTGCTTCCTTCCACTGACGCAGCCTGGCCGAGACGATCTCGGGGCAGACGAGCAAAATGTCCGCGCCCGCCTCCAGCAAACCGCCCGTTCTTCGCTCGCCGACGGCGCCGCCGCCTACCACGACGCATCTGCTGTGCTCTACGGATACCATGATCGGATAATAGCGCTGCATGCCGTATTCTCCTTTTCTATAACCAACGATGAAAGGATGAGAGCGAATTCGCGAAAAAATCCAATACGAGCAGGACGTAACCGACCAAATTCCATATCGCGCAGCGTCCCGCGTCGTCCCTGCCGATCCACCTGCGCAGCAGATAGAAAATATATACGGCGCCCGCGACGAACGACAGAAGCACCTTCTCGTCCAGAAGCTTGCCATAGTGACCGTCGACGAGCAATGCGGCCGTGCCGGTGGATAGCGCCAGGAGCAGCAGCGGCACGCCGAACAGACCGGATCGAAACGCATACTTGTCGATCGCCTCTAAACTCGGCATGCGGTTCATCACGCTGCCCCATTTCTTCTTTTTCAATCGGTAATTCAGAAAAAGATACATGGCGCCGCATACCGCGGAAACGGTAAGAAGGGCGAAGGCGACCGTAATCAGGCTCACATGGAGGACGAGCAGCCGTCTTGCCACCTCCGACGGAGCCAAGGCGATCTCCCGGCCGGAGCGTTCCATCAGATTAAGGCCAAGCACCGCGAAGCCGACGACGTTCACGAACAACACCAGAAGCTCGGCGCGGACGATCCGGTTCACGGCGAACGACGCGGAAACTAGCAGCCACGATACAAAAAAAACATAGTCGTGTAGCGTCACCTCCGGAACCGCGAAACGGCGCACGAGCAGGTCGACGAGAAACCCCGTCTGCAGCACCCAGACAAAAACAAGCAGCCCTGTGCCGATCCGTTTCCCGTTTCGGTTGCCGTAGGCGGCGTCCGATACGAAAAACAGCAGACTCAGGGCGTAAATATACATGATGGCGTCCGTCAGCCAATTATTCGTTAACATGCAGCACCGCCTCCGGCTTCTCTCGAATCCGGCCAGGCCGGCGATCCGGTCAGCGAAGCGCGCCGGCCAGCTGAGCCAGGAATGATTGAGGCTCCGCGGAGGCGGCTTGCTTGTCGGGCGCGGCAGCAGCGGCTAGGCCGGCTGCGCGCGCCTTTTCCGCCTCCTTCGCCTCGTTCTTGAGGCGAGCGACTTCCTCCTCGAGCGCGAAGAGCTGCACGAAAAGGTCCAACGATGCTTCGCTGCGCTTTTCCGCGGCCAGCTCCTTAACCCGCAGGATCGGGTCGTGGATCATCTGCGTCAGCATGCTCTTGGTCAGCTTGCGGATCACTTTGACCTGCCGCTCGTCCAGTTCGGGCAGCTTGCGAAGCAGGCTGTCCAGCGTCTCCTCGTGAATCGCAGCCGCCTTCTCTTGGAGGCCTCGGATCAACGGGCTGACCCCAAGGGTCGCGTACCATTGCCGGTAGGACTCCATCTCGGCGTCGATCATAACGTCGATGACAGCCGTCTCCTGCCTGCGCTTTTCCAGATTGCTCTCGACGATGCCTTCGAGATCGTCGATGTCGTACAGGTAGACGCCCGGCAGTTCGCCGCAAGCGGGATCGATGTCTCTAGGGACCGCGATATCGATTAAGAACAACGGTCTCTTCTTGCGGCTCTTCATCGCACGCGCGACGACGTCCCTTTCCAGCACAAACCGCTGCGCCCCGGTGCTGCTGATGACGATATCGGCTTCGTCGAGCCGGCGCAGCGCTTCGTCCATCGCCATTGCCTTGCCGCCCATCTTGTCCGCGAGCTCTTCCGCGCGCGAGAGCGTGCGGTTCACGACATACACTTCCCTGGCGCCGCCGGCGGTCAGGTGCTGCGCCGTAAGCTCGCTCATCTTGCCCGCGCCGAGGATCATGACCTTCTTGTCGTCGAAGCGGCCGAAAATCCGCTTGCCGAGCTCCACCGCCGCATAGCTGACGGATACGGCACTCTCGCCGATCGACGTCTCGGTATGGGCGCGCTTGGCGACCGTGATCGCCTGCTGGAACAAACGATTGAACAGCGTTCCCGTCGCCTTGCGCTCGCGCGCGAGGAAGAAGGCGTCCCGCACCTGTCCGAGAATCTGCGTCTCGCCGATGACCATCGAATCGAGTCCGCAAGCTACGCGGAACAGATGACGATTGGCGAGGTCATCCTCGTACATGTAGAGATGACGGTTGAACATCTCGCGGGGCAGGTTGAACCACTGCTCCATAAAAGAGCGAATATAGTGCCCGCACAGCGTATGGCGATCGACGACCGCGTACAATTCGGTGCGGTTGCAGGTCGCGACGATGACGCATTCCAAAATGCCCGTCGTCGCCTTCAGCGCATCCAGCGCCAGCGGCAGTTCCTCGTCCGGAATCGCGAAGCGTTCCCGGACTTCTACCGGTGCCGTTTTGTAGTTCAAACCGACGACTATAAGATGCACGGGACTTCACCTGCCTTTTCCTGAGGTCTGGATGCCGATCATGCGGAGCAAGCGCGTCCGGCTTGCCCGCCAACTAGGACTTATTATAGCATAGCCGGGCGTGCCGGCCCTGAAGATTTGATGAATATTTTGCGACATCCGGTCGATTTCCATATTTCCTATTGTCGTCGTCCGGGTCGCATTCTATTCTTGCCGGCCTATAGTCTGCGGATCGCATTTAAAAAGCCATGGGGACGAGGCCCCATGGCTAACATGCATCATCATCGTCTGTAGGCGCTTCTACTCTTACACCAGTTCGGCTTGTTTGATAGCAGGCTCTTCGACCTGCATCTCGCCGACGCCGCGAATGAGCTTCTTAGCGTAGGTATTCTTCGGCTTGAGTACGTTAACCATGTAGTCGATCGCGAGCTGCGGATCGACCGTCTCGCCGCAAGTGTAGCAGTCGATCGCGGCAAAACCCCGCTCAGGATACGTGTGAATGGAGAGATGGCTCTCCGACAGCATGACGAGAACCGTTGCGCCCTGCGGCTCGAATTGTTTGGCTTGAACCGAGAGAACGGTTGCTCCGCAAGCTTCGGCTGCCTCCACCATGTGCGATTGGAGAAGTTCAGCGCTGTTCAGAAGATCGAAATCGACCCCCCAGGTATCAACCGCAACGTGCCGTCCGAAAGTAGAGTATTCCACTGTTCGGTTCCCCCTTCCTAGGAATAAAATGTGAAGCTGATTTCATCCGCTAGGACCTACGTCATTCACTTCTCGAGGGAATCTGCAAAACAATCGCATTCCATTCCTGAGTGAATCCTGGTTCCTATTGTTTTGTCAACGAAACTAAAAATAACATCTATCGGGGTGAAATGCAACTCTTTTTTTAAGCAAAATATCCCGCTTCTGAAACGACATGCGCATAGGCAGACATAATAAAAAACCCGCCTAGGGAGAAGGCAGGTTCTTCACGGGATTCGTATAGGTAGATTAAGCTTCAAGCGCGAATAGCAATCGGCTATGATGTCTCAGTCGCTCGTCGATCTCCGCGATGCGGTCCGCATCCGTAAGCGTATTGCGAAGGTCGAGCAATTCGTTGACGGCGCCGCGTACGATCGCGATCTCTTCCTCGACCGCGCACAGCTTGTAACGGGACTCCATCGCCGTTAGCGCGCTCTCGTGCTCGAAAACGGTGCGGATGGCGTCGCCCTTGCATTCGACGATGCGTACGACATTGCCGCCTAAGTAATGATAAACCATCGTAAAACCGGGATAAATACGGTTGACGACGGCATCCCCCTTGAACGAGGACACCATCTTGCGCAGCGCGTCGGTAAGACCGGGCTGGACGACTCTGCAGGATAAAGAGCAACGGTAACGGCCGCCGCGACGCTCGAACGTCAAGCGGATCGACTCTCCGCCAGCTTCGTCTTCTAGAACCATTTCTTGGTTGCCGTTCTCCAGCACGAATATCTGCTGGCGCAGCTGCTGCGTTCCGCACAGGGAGGTTAAGCTTCGCATCTCGGCTTCTGTCAATGTCAGACTGGCGTTTACATACTCTGTGGCTACCCGCTTAGCCATAAAAATCTCCTCAATTCCATTTTGTTCACGAAGGTGATGATTCCTTGCCTTTTTAATTATACGACATCCGGCTCGATCTTATCTTCCGAAGAAAACCCGATTTAGCCGAAAAAAGCCGTAAAAATCGATTCCTCCCGGCATTGAACCGTACAATTAACCGTTATCCTCGGTTTCCTGCCGTTCATGCTGCGATTCAGGAGGGGAAGCAACGGGAATATCAGCGGCGTGGGCGATAATGCGCCATAAATCATCTCTACCCTCTCCGGTCTCCGATGAAAACAAAACGAGCGGCGCGCCCTTCGGCATGCCGAGCGTCTCCCGCATGATGCGCCCATGCTTGGCCACCTGATTGCGCGAGAGCTTGTCGGCTTTGGTGCCGACGACGCACAGCGGAATATCGTAATGGGATAGCCACTCGTACATGGAAATATCGAGCGCGGTGGGCGGATGCCGCAGATCGATCAGCTGAATCACGAGCCTGAGCTCCTCCCGCTGACGCAAATAATTCTCGATCATCCGGCCCCAAGCCTCGCGCTCCGACTTGGATACTTTAGCGTAGCCGTAGCCCGGCACGTCGACGAAGTACATTTCTTCATTGATCTTGTAGTAGTTCAATTGCTGGGTCTTGCCGGGCTGCGAGCTCGTGCGGGCGAGATTGCGCCGGAGCAGCAAGCGGTTGATCAGCGAAGACTTGCCGACGTTGGAACGGCCTGCCAGAGCGATCTCCGGCAAGCCGTCAACGGGATATTGCTTGGGTCCTACTGCGCTGATAATAAATTCGCTGGACTTGATTTTCATATGAAGCGGTACACTCCCGTCAATGCGTCCCCATCGGGGGAAGCTCTTCCCTATCGCCCTCTCGCGGCATCGCTACTTCGGCCGTGATCGGCTCATCCCCGCTGGGCAGGTCGCTCAGCTTGGTCGCCATTGCGTGCTCGAGCACCTCGTCCATATGCGCCACCGGGATAAAGGTCATCTCGCTGCGCACGCTGTCCGGAATGTCGCGAAGGTCGCGCTCGTTGTCCTTCGGCAGCAGCACCGTCTTGATGCCGGCTCTGTGGGCGGCGAGCGACTTTTCCTTCAGGCCGCCGATCGGCAGCACGCGGCCGCGGAGCGTGATCTCGCCCGTCATGGCGACCTCGCGGTTCACCGGCCGGTTCGTGAGCGCGGATATCAACGCCGTGGCGATCGTAATGCCCGCCGACGGACCGTCCTTCGGAATCGCGCCTTCGGGAATATGAATGTGAATATCGTTTTTCTCGTGAAACTGCGGATCGATGCCGAGGGCGATCGACCGGCTGCGCGTGTAGCTGAACGCGGCCTGCGCCGACTCCTTCATGACGTCGCCTAGCTTGCCGGTCAGCGTCAGCTTGCCCGAACCGGGCATCACCGTCACCTCGATGACGAGCGTGTCTCCGCCGACTTCCGTCCAGGCGAGGCCCGTAACGGCCCCGATCTGGTCCTCAAGCTCCGCCATTCCGTAGCGGAACTTGGATGGGCCGAGAAACTCCTTGAGCTTCGCGGCGTCCACCACGACGGACTTGACCTCGGCATCGCCTACGATGATCTTGGCCGCTTTGCGGCAGATCGCGGCGAGCTGCTGCTCCAGGTTCCGCACGCCCGATTCGCGCGTGTAGCCCCGTACGAGCTGCATCAGCACTTCCTCATCGATGACAAGCTGCTCTTCCTCGAGGCCGTGGTCGCGCTTCTGCTTCGGCAGCAGATGATGCTTCGCGATCTCGAGCTTCTCCAGCTCGGTATAGCCCGGAATATAGAGAACCTCCATCCGGTCCAGCAGCGGACGCGGGATCTGATGGGCGACGTTGGCCGTCGTCACGAACATGACGTTGGACAGGTCGAACGGCGTCTCGATATAGTGGTCGCTGAACGTGGCGTTCTGCTCCGGATCGAGCACCTCGAGCATCGCGGACGACGGATCGCCGCGGAAGTCGCTCGCCATCTTGTCGATCTCGTCGAGCAGGAATACCGGGTTCATCGAGCCTGCGGTGCGCATGCCCTGGATGATGCGGCCCGGCATCGCGCCGACGTACGTACGACGGTGTCCGCGGATCTCCGCTTCGTCGCGGACGCCGCCGAGCGAGATGCGCACGAACTCGCGGCCGAGCGAAGCGGCGATCGAGCGGCCGAGCGACGTCTTGCCGACGCCGGGCGGCCCGACAAGGCAGAGGATCGGTCCCTTCAGCTTCTTCACGAGCTGCTGAACCGCCAGATATTCCAACACGCGCTCCTTCGGCTTTTCGAGGCCGGAATGCGCTTCGTCCAGAATCTGCTCGGCCTTCGTAAGATCCAGGTGGTCCTCCGTGAAATTGTTCCACGGGAGGGCAAGCAGCCATTCGATATAATTGCGGATGACGGCGCCTTCCGCGGACGAGGCCGGCATCTTTTCGAGGCGGTCGATTTCCTTTTCTACCTTGGCGGCGATCTTCTCCGGCAGCTTCTTCTCCTCAAGCTGGCTCCGAAGCTCCTCAACCTCGCCTGCCCGGCCTTCCTTCTCGCCGAGTTCCTTTTGGATCGCCTTCATCTGCTCGCGCAGATAGTATTCCTTTTGCGTCTTCTCCATCTGCTTCTTGACGCGCTGGCTGATCTTGCGTTCGAGCTCCAGCACCTCGCGCTCGTTGTTCAGGAAGTCGAGGAGCTTTTCCAGCCGGCTGCGCACTTCGACCGTCTCGAGAATCTCCTGCTTGTCCTTGATCTTGAGCGACAGGTGGCTGGTGATGACGTCGGCCAGGCGGCCCGGCTCGTCGATGTCCGACACGGCGGCGAGCGTCTCCGGCGTGACCTTCTTGGACAGATTGATATAGTGCTCGAACTGGCTTAATACCGCGCGCATGAGCGCATCCAGTTCGGAATCGTTCGAATCCGGCTCCGGGAGCTCCCGGGCGACGACTTCATAGAAGCCGTCATTGGGCAAATACTGTTCGATCTCCGCGCGGACGACGCCTTCGACCAGCACGCGAATCGTGCCGTTCGGCAGCTTCAGCATCTGCCGGACCTTGGCGATCGTGCCGACGCGGTAAATGTCCTCCTGCGTCGGTTCTTCGATATTGATCTCCGACTGGGAGCAAAGCAGGATCATGTGGTCGTCGATCATGCATTGCTCGAGCGCCTTGATCGACTTCTCGCGGCCTACGTCCAGATGCAGCACCATGCTGGGGTAGACGAGCAGCCCGCGTAGAGGGAGCAAAGGCAATGAACGGCTCTTCGTCTTGTTCGAAGCCATAAGGACGGCACCTCCTCAAGCCTAGCCGATAACGGCGTGGCCCGGTATGGTTAGGGTCGCCAGTAGCCGGCGGCTAACCCTTCAGTCATTGTATCAAAAGAAATTGCGCGCCGCAAAAAACAGAGCGGCGCCGCCCGAAGGACGGCGCTCGTACCGGCAGTCGGAATCAAACCGCTTAAACGCCTGCGCCAGGCGCGGGGCGTCCGTCTCCATGCAGCGGAGCGCGAACGTTCTCGGACGGATTCGGGGAAGCGGGCGATCCGGCATGAAGGATCGATAAGGGGGCCGCCGCCGTATAACCGTCGGCCGGCATCGGCCGATCCGCGGTCTCGAGCTCGCCGGGGAGACGGAGCGGCGCCGGACCGAACACGCGAACGAACACTTCCTCCACCGTCTCGACGGGAACGACTTTGACGCCTTGCAGCCCTTCGAAAATCGCCTGCCAGTTCTCTTTCGGAATGAGCACCGTGTCCGCGCCGGATTGGAAGGCCGCCTCGACCTTCGCGAGCACGCCCCCGACCGGCTTCACGCGGCCGTGGATGCTGATCTCCCCCGTCAGCGCGAGCTTGTTGTCGATCGGCTGGCCCGTGATCGCGGAAGCGATCGCGACGGCCATCGCGATACCGGCCGACGGTCCGTCGATCGGCGTCCCACCGGGGAAGTTGATATGCAGGTCGTAATTTTCCGGCCTGAGACCAAAGGTGCGAAGCACGGTCAGCACGTTCTCGACCGATCCCTTCGCCATGCTCTTGCGCCGCAGCGTGCGCTGGCCGCCCCCGATCTCTTCCTCCTCGACGACGCCCGTAATCGTATAGACGCCCTTGCCCGGAACCGCCGGGATGGACGTCACCTCGATCTCGAGCAGCGCGCCCATGCTCGGCCCGAACACCGCCAGGCCGTTCACGAAGCCCACCGCGGGCTTGTCGGGCACCTTACGGTCCGGTCGCGGCGGCAGCTGGCTGCTGTTCACGACCCATTCGAGATCGGAGGCCGAGATTCGCTGGCGATTTTCAGACAAAGCCAACCCCGCCGCCAGTTGGATCATATTCACGGCTTCGCGGCCGTTGGTCGCGTAATGCTTGACGACTTCGACGGCTTCCGGGTCGGCCGGCAGACCGATCTTTGAGACCGCGTTCTGGGCGATCTCGCCGATCTCCGACGGCAGCAGCGGCCGGAAGTAGATCTCCATGCAGCGGCTGCGCAGCGCCGGCGGCAGCTCGCTCGGCGATCGCGTCGTCGCGCCGACGAGCCTGAAGTCGGCAGGCAGCCCGTTCTGGAAGATGTCATGGATATAGAGCGGAATGTTCGGATCCTCCGCATGATAATAGGCGCTCTCGAGAAATACCTTGCGATCCTCGAGAACCTTGAGCAGCTTGTTGATTTGGATCGGGTGCAGTTCGCCGATCTCGTCGATGAACAGGATGCCGCCGTGCGCCTTGGTGACCGCGCCCGGCTTAGGCTGCGGAATGCCCGCGACGCCCATCGCGCCGGCGCCCTGGTAGATCGGATCGTGAACCGAGCCGATCAGCGGATCGGCGATGCCGCGCTCGTCGAAGCGGGCGGTCGTCGCGTCGATCTCCGTGAACTTCGCTTCGAGCCTGAAGGGCGACGAAGGATTTTTTTTGGCCTCTTCCAGCACGACGCGCGCAGCGGCCGTCTTGCCGACGCCGGGAGGCCCGTAGACGATGACGTGCTGCGGATTGCCGCTGCACAGCGCGGCCTTGAGCGCGCGGAGGCCCTCGCGTTGTCCGACGATATCGTTCATCGACACAGGACGCGTCTTTTCCGATAGCGGCTTCGTGAGCGAGATGGACCTCAGCTTGCGCAGCTTGTCCATCTCCTTGCGCGATTCCCGGTCGACGGCCGTCTTGTTCGTTTTTTGATTGCGAAGCAGATTCCAAAAGTAAATCCCGATTACGACGGCGAAAAATACTTGTACGAGCATCAAAACGGTGCCCAGTGCCATATAACCTCATCCTCTCTACTAGCGTCGTGGATCCCACGTCCGTCCAACCGGCAAGCTGGCAGCATAATTCTTAGTATTGCCCGGTTGGAGGCGGATATAGTCATGCGAGGATGAGGTTGGCAGTCAGCGAGCAAATCGCGCCCTGCTGCCTAAAATGGCTGCGCGCTTAGCGACTGTCTGGGATTAAGCATGCGCAGCGTCCATTTGAAGCGCGCTCAGCTCGCGCGCCAGCTTCAGGCAAGACTCGGCGCACTTGAAGCAAGCTTCCGCGCAACGCCGGCAATGCTCGTGTTCGTGCTTCGCGCAAGCCTCTCCGCAGCGCTGGCACGCTTCCGCGCACAGCAGCGCGAGTTCCCCGCGATAGCTGCTTCGCATCGTTAGCGCCTGCGCCGTGAACGCGCACAGGTCCGCGCACTCCCGGTCGAGCCGGATGCAGTCCCGCATTTTATCGATGTGCGTCTCCCCAAGACATGCGTCGTAGCATTCATTGCAAGCTTTTACGCAAGCGAGGCAGTCCTCGATACAGGATTCCATGCTTTTGATTATCGCTTCGGCCATGTTGATGCATTCCTCCTTCTCGACGCTGATATAAATGTTTCCGCTTGCTCTTTTTACCCAAAAGCGGCCGATCCGATTGGCGTCGCCTCGTGCCTGCCTGGATAACGCAAAAAAGCCCCGCCAAAAGCGGGGCCTTCCCAATGCCGCATTCGACGGCGATTCTAAGAAATGCTCAAAGCGTGCCGGTGCCGGCCGCGACGCCGGGCTTCGGCGCATGCTGCTTGCGGCCCGGAATCTCGCCCGTCTCGGCGTACACGGCCGCGATGTGGTCGATCTCCTTCTTCAGCTCGCCGACGAGCTCGGCCTCCGGCACCTTGCGGATCATCTCGCCGTAACGGAACAGCATGCCTTCGCCGCGGGCTCCCGCGATGCCGATATCGGCCTCTCGCGCTTCGCCGGGACCGTTGACCGCGCAGCCGAGCACGGACACCTTGATCGGCACCTTCAGCTTGGACAAATACTCTTCGACCTCGTTGGCCACGGAGAACAGATCGATGTCCAGGCGGCCGCATGTCGGACAAGAGATCAGCGTCGGCGCGTCGGTGATCAGACCGAACGTCTTGAGCAGCTCTCGGGCGACCTTGATCTCCTCGACCGGATCCGCGCTGAGCGAGATGCGCATCGTGTTGCCGATGCCGGCGTTCAGCAGAACGCCGAGACCTGCCGCGCTCTTGACGGTGCCCGAGAACAGCGTGCCTGCTTCGGTAATGCCCAAGTGGAGCGGATATTTGATAACCTCGGCCGCCTTGGTATACGCTTCGATCGCCATCGGGACGTCGGATGCCTTAAGAGAGACGATAATATCGTGGAAATCCAGTTCTTCGAGAATGCCGATGTGGAACAAGGCGCTCTCGACCATCGCTTCGGCGGTCGGATAGCCGTACTTCTCGAGCAGATGGTTCTCCAGCGAGCCCGCGTTGACGCCGATCCGGATCGGGATTCCCCGCTCCTTGCACGCCTTGACGACTGCCTCGACCTTCTCCCGGCGCCCGATGTTGCCCGGATTGATCCGGACCTTGTCGATGCCGTTCTCGATCGCCAGCAACGCCAGCCTGTAGTCGAAGTGAATGTCGGCGACGAGCGGAATGCTGATCTGCTTTTTGATCTCCTTGATCGCGGCAGCCGCTTCCTTGTTGTTAACCGTCACGCGAACGATCTGGCAGCCGGCCTCCTCGAGACGCTTGATCTCGGCCACCGTGGCCGCGACGTCCGCCGTCTTCGTCGTGCACATGCTCTGCAGCACGACTTGATTGTTGCCGCCGATCGTCAGGTTGCCGACGCGGACCGGCACGGTATCCGTACGCAAATACATGGTTCAGTTCACCCCGTAAAAGGCATAAGTCCACCCCGCCTCCGCACGGCGTTCGCGAGGGGGCGGGGTGGATCTTGAGCGGAATAGAGGCGCCTTAAGCGCTCTCTTCTTTTTTCTTCGTTTTCTTGTTGGTCAGCTCGGGCGCGATCTTGTCGCGGACGACCTTCTCGGTGATGACGCAAGTATTGACGTCGTCGCGGGACGGCACCTCGTACATCACTTCGAGCATGATGCCCTCGATGATGGCGCGCAGACCGCGGGCGCCCGTGTTGCGCTTGATCGCTTCGCGGGCGATCTCTTCGAGCGCGCCCTGCTCGAAATCGAGCTTGACGTTGTCCATCTCGAGAAGCTTCTGGTATTGCTTGACCAGCGCGTTCTTCGGCTCGGACAGGATGCGTACCAGAGCGGGCTCGTCGAGCGGCTCCAGCGAAGAGATGACCGGCAGACGGCCGACGAACTCGGGGATCAGGCCGAACTTCAGCAGATCCTCCGGTTGTACAAGGGACAGATATTCGCCCGGCTTGAGCTCCTTCTGTCCTTCGAGGGCCGCGCTGAAGCCGATGACCTTTTTGCCGATCCGGCGCTTGATGATCTGCTCGAGGCCGTCGAAGGCGCCGCCGCACAGGAAAAGAATGTTCGTCGTGTCGATCTGGATGAACTCCTGATGCGGGTGCTTGCGTCCGCCCTGCGGAGGCACGGAAGCGACGGTGCCTTCGAGAATCTTCAGCAGCGCCTGCTGGACGCCTTCGCCAGATACGTCGCGAGTGATCGACGGGTTTTCGGACTTGCGGGCCACTTTGTCGATCTCGTCGATGTAGATGATGCCGCGCTCGGCCTTTTCTACGTCATAGTCCGCAGCCTGGATCAGTTTCAGCAAAATGTTCTCGACGTCTTCGCCAACATAGCCGGCTTCCGTCAGGGAAGTCGCGTCGGCGATCGCGAACGGCACGTTCAAGATCTTGGCCATCGTTTGCGCGAGCAGCGTCTTGCCCGAGCCCGTAGGGCCGACGAGCATGATGTTGCTCTTCTGCAGTTCGACGTCCTCGATCTTGCTTTGCGAGTTGATCCGCTTATAGTGATTGTAAACGGCGACGGACAGCGACTTTTTCGCTTGCTCCTGGCCGATGACGTACTGGTCCAGAATATTGCGGATCTCGATCGGCTTCGGAATATCCTTGAGATCGAGCTCTTCCTCGTGTCCGAGCTCCTCCTCGACGATCTCCGTGCACAGCTCGATACACTCGTCGCATATATAGACGCCCGGTCCGGCTACCAGCTTGCGAACCTGATCCTGCGACTTGCCGCAGAAGGAACATTTCAGCTGGCCCTTCTCGTCGTTGAATTTAAACATGGAATCACTCCTTATACGTTGGTCGGAGAAGAGATGACCTTGTCGATCAGCCCGTAAGCCTGCGCTTCGTCCGCACTCATAAAGTTATCGCGGTCCGTATCGCGCTCGATCTTCTCGTACGGCTGTCCGGTCCGGTCCACGTAGATCTTATTCAGCTTCTCCTTGGTCTTGACGATCCAATCGGCGTGAATCTTGATATCGGAAGCCTGCCCCCGCACGCCGCCGAGCGGCTGGTGGATCATGATCTCGCTGTTCGGAAGCGCGAAGCGCTTGCCGGGAGCGCCCGCCGTCAGCAGCAGAGATCCCATGCTCGCGGCCATGCCGACGCAGATCGTGCTCACCGGAGGCTTGATGTACTGCATCGTATCGTAAATACCCATGCCGGCCGTGACCGAACCGCCTGGGGAATTGATGTAAAGATGGATGTCCTTCTCCGGGTCTTCTGCGGCGAGGAACAACAGCTGGGCCATGATGAGATTGGCGACATCGTCATCAATCGCACTGCCTAGAAATATGATTCTGTCCTTCAGCAACCGCGAGTAGATGTCATAAGACCGCTCTCCGCGGTTAGTCTGTTCAACGACCATAGGGACCAATGCCATACGCGCCAACCTCTTTTCTGAAATGGACTTCGCGATTCGGTAATATTCTAACATGTTCATACCCGAATGTCATGTCGGCGAAAAAACCGCGCGGTTCGGGCTTATTTCCAGCATATGTAGGGTTAAAAATGAGGCACGCGATGATCACGTGCCCCATGATTATGAGCCGAAAGCCGACTTCGCGTCGGTCTCGGCGATTATGCGGTCTTGCTGTTCTCCAGCAGGAACTTGACGGCTTTGCGGACCTTGAGGTCGGCGTTCAGCGTGTCGATATAACCGTTGGAGCCGAAGATCGTGCGAAGCTCGTCGGCGGAACGGTTGTACATCGTGGAGAGGTTGTCCAGCTCCGCGGACAGCTCGTCCTCGGAAATCTCGAGATTCTCCGCGTTCGCGATCGCTTCGAGCACCAGGTTGTTGCGGACGCGCTTCTCGGCGTCGACGCGCATCTGGCCTTTGAGCGCTTCTGCGTCCTGGCCGCTGAACTGATAGTACAGGTCCAGCGTCATGCCTTGCATGCGCAGACGGCTCTCGAAGTCCTTCAGCATGCTGTCGATCTCGGACTCGATCATCGCATTCGGGATCTCAAGCTCGGCGCCTTCGGCGGCCTTGTCGATCAAGGCGTTTTCCTTGGCGGCTTCGGCTTCTTTGTCCTTGCGCTCCTTCAGCTTGCTCGTCAGGTCCGCTTTGTATTCGTCGAACGTGTCGAACTCGCTGACGTCCTTCGCGAACTCGTCGTCCAGGGCAGGCAGGTTCTTGCGCTTGATCTCGTGCAGCTTCACCTTGAACACGACGTCCTTGCCGGCAAGGTTCTCGGCTTGGTAGTTCTCCGGGAACGTGACGTTGATGTCCTTGTCCTCGGCGATGTTCAAGCCGACGACTTGCTCTTCGAAGCCAGGGATGAAGGAGCCGGAGCCCAGCTCGAGCGAATAGCGCTCGCCCTTGCCGCCTTCGAACGGCACGCCGTCCAGGAAGCCTTCGAAGTCGATGATCGTGGTGTCGCCGTTTTGCGCGGGGCCTTCGTCGACGACGACGAGCTCGGCGTGGCGGTTCTGCAGGCGCTCGAGTTCGGCCGCGATTTCTTCTTCCTTGACTTCACTGTCAGCAGCAGGGGCTTCGAGGCCCTTGTACTCGCCCAGCTTCACTTCAGGCTTAACGGTTACTTTAGCTTTGAAAATGAAGGACTGTCCCTTGCCGAACTGCTCGACGTCCACGTCAGGACGGTCTACCGGCACGATGCCCGTCTGTTCGACGGCTTCGCTGTAAGCGCCGGGCAGCAGAATGTCGATCGCGTCCTGGTACAGGCTCTCGATGCCGAAGCGGGATTCGAAGATGCCGCGCGGCACTTTGCCTTTGCGGAAACCGGGTACGTTTACTTTTTGAACGACCTTCTTGAAGGCTTTGTCAAGCGCCTCGGCGACCTGCGCCTCGTCGATCTCGACCTCAAGAACGCCGAGGTTCTTCTCTATTTTTTCCCATTTTGCTTGCATAATATTCAATCCCTCCGAAGACGTCTTGCCGCCTGATGCGGCCGATTGACATAAACCATTTTATTATAGAACAAGACTGGCAGCGAATTCAAGGTAAAAACGGGTCGCGGATCAGACCCTGTCCGCTCCGTACGCCCTCAGCCAGCGCAGCGCCTGCTCGTACCGGAACCGCAGGTCGCCCGTAATGCCGTACTGCTCGCGGGTCCATTCGTCGCCCGACTGTCCGTGGAGCTTCTCCTGCAAATGCTGGTGAAGCGCCGCGGCCCATAGATCCGAAGCGCCGTCGTCCGCCTCCATCATCCATTTGAACACGTTGGAGCCGTAGGCGGCCTGCACGCATTCGCGCCACATCTCGTCAGCGAAGTAGGACAACGCGGGATCGGATACCTCCGCCATTCGTCCCAGACGCTCGGGCACCTCGAGCACGGCAGAAGGAAATTCCTCGAAGGACAGCGGGGTCTCCTCGATCTCGAGCGTCAGCGCCTCGCCCTCCCGCAGCATGACCGCCGCCCCCTCGGCCCCGAACCTGCGAAGCAGCTGCAGCGCGCGGAACTGCACGAGCGGATGGTGCTCGCGCTCGGACAGCCATCTACGCAGCGCCGATTCGGCCTCATGTCCCGGGAGATGCGTCATTTGGCCCAGCGCCAGCAGCTGCTGCTCCGGGTCCTCGTCGTCGAAGAGAATGGAGATTAGCCGCTGCAAATACGCAGGATCCTCGGCCGCCCGGTCCAGCACCCGCTGCTTAAGGATCGAATCCGCGTCCTCTTCTTCCTCTTCGGCGCCGTTCGCATCGTCCCCGGGCAACCCCGTCGCCGTGGCCTCCGGAAAAGCCGCTTCCAGCCAACCGAGCAGCGCCTGCCACTCGGTATGATGCCGCTCCGCCTCGCCTCCGCATTGCAGCAGGAAGTCCAATAGGCCTTTGGCCTCCCCGTATCGCTCCGTCTCGAGCATGCGCGTCAATTGTATCTGATAGTAGTCCAAGGTCTTGGGAAACAAGACCAGATTATCCCCGGTGAAGTCCGACACGCCGCGAACCCCTTCCTCCATCGCTGTCCGAGTGCTTGCTTGACCAGTCCGATTCACGAATTATATCACGAAGACGAAACAAATAAAAAAGCCGCGCGTTGCCTAGAGCGGTCAAGCTATGCTATTATACTACTGCTACGCGGGTGTAGTTCAATGGTAGAACGCCAGCTTCCCAAGCTTGAGGCGTGGGTTCGATTCCCATCACCCGCTCCAACCGCATAACCGACGAGCCTCTGTTGCCGCAGAGGCTTTTTTATTTCTCAGCTGGAAAATGCGAAATTTTATTTCTCAGCTGGAAAATGCGAAAATGGAGGTCCTCCGCGATGCAAATCAGATCCGCTAACCCTGCCGACGCCGCAGCAGTATCCAGGCTTGTGCTGCTGGCCATCGAAGACATCGCCTTCAGGCTCACCGGCGAACATACCGAAGCGGCCGTGCTCGCAAAGCTGGCCGAATACTACAGGACGCCGGGCAATCGGTTCAGCGCCGAGCGTCATGCGCTGCTCATTGCGGAAGGCGGCGAACCTGCCGGCACCATCCTGTGCTACGGCGGCGATCAAGCGGACGCGCTCTATGCGCCTATCGCCGAGCGGCTCCGCGCTGAAGGCTTCGGGGACGCCGTGCAGGATCGCGAAGCGGACGAAGACGAATATTACATCGATGCCGTAGCCGTCTTCCCGCAATATCAAGGCCGCGGATTCGCCAAGACGCTCATCCGCCATGCCGAGCTGCAAGCGACCGCGCGGGGATACGCCGCGATCGGGCTGAACGTCGATATCGGGAAAGACAGCGCCCGCGCCCTGTACGCCCGGCTCGGGTTCGAGGAAGACAAGCGCATCCGCATCAACGGCCATCCGTACCGGCATATGCGCAAGGAACTTCGCGTGCCAAGCGTGCATGCGGCACAATTCTAAAAATGGGACTTGAGCGCAGTACCGTCCCTGTGGTAATATGATCAAGCTGTGTCCCAATAGCTCAGCTGGATAGAGCACACGCCTTCTAAGCGTGCGGTCGGGGGTTCGAATCCCTCTTGGGACGTGTTTTATTCACTATAGACTGACTCATTTAAGTCGTTCATAACCCGCTAAGCCTTGATATCAAAGGCTTTGCGGGTTTTTTGTCAAAATCGGCGAAGCTTCCGTTCCCCGCTCCGATCGATTCGCCTGTGCAAAATAAATAATCCCCGCGCCTCGCGTACGAGACTCGGGGACCTACATCTGCTTCGTCCAAGCCATGCGCTCAGAGTCCGCCTTGAAACGTCTTGCGGTAGCAGCTCCGGCACACCGGCTTATAATCGTCGTTGCCGCCGATCATGATCTGGTCGCCTTCGTTCACTGGCACGCCATTGACGGACCGGACCACCATCGTCGCCTTGCGGTCGCAGTGCCAGCAGATCGTTTTGATCTCTTCGATCTTGTCCGCGTTGACGAGCAGGTTGTAGCTGCCTTCGAACAGCTCGTTGCGAAAGTCGTTCTTGAGGCCGAACGCCATGACGGGAATGTCGAGTTCGTCGACGATCCACGTGAGCTCCAGCACCTGGCGCTTATTGAGAAACTGGGCTTCGTCCACGAGCACGCAGGAGATGCGCTGCCCGTCGCCGCTTTGCTCCCGGCGGACCCACTCGAACAGATCGGTATCCGCCCCCACCGGGATCGCCGGGCGAGTCAGCCCGGTACGCGATCCGACGAGGTTCGCCCCGATACGGGTGTCGATGGCCGGGGTAAAGAGAAGCACGCGCTTCCCTTGTTCTTCGTAATTGTGCGCGACTTTGATGATTTCGATCGATTTCCCGCTGTTCATTGTGCCATACTTGAAGTATAAATGTGCCAAGCCGTCTGCCTCCATGCTGCCGTGTTCTAGCGTTCAATCGCTTCCTACTATTATAACACCGATCGCGCGTCTCGGTGACGGCGCAGGCCTTGCGAAGCATACACTCGTCTACGGAGGTTTTTCCGCAAAATGAGAATCTGGCTGATCTATGCATTGCTATCCGCCGCGGCCGCCGCGCTCGTCGCCATCTTCGGGAAGGTCGGGTTGCAGAACATCGACTCGAACGCGGCGACCGCCGTGCGCTCGGTCATTATGGCCGTCTTCATGCTCGGCGTCGTGGTCGTCCAGGGCAAATGGGGCGAGCTAGGCACGATCTGGGGTCATAAGAAAGCTTTTGGCTTCGTCGCGCTCAGCGGCGTGGCAGGAGCCGTGTCCTGGATGTTTTATTTTCTTGCGCTCAAATACGGCAAGGTCGCGCAGGTGGGACCGGTCGACAAGCTCAGCGTGGTCCTCGCGGCGCTGCTCGCTTTTCTTTTCCTCGGAGAAAAAATCACGCTGCTGAACGGAATCGGCATCGGCTGATCACGATCGGGGTTATCCTGACCGCGCTGAAGTAGGCAAGCCGTTCAACGATCGCCGTACATCCACTCATAAAAAGCGATCATCGTCTCGGCGGCCGCTTGATCCGATTCGGCGTACCCCGTTCTGGCGCTCCGAAACAAGCGGCCTCCCTCGTGCTCTTCGTACGCCGCTCCAAGCACGCCGTATCCGCCATGCCCCTCCCCGGGCGCTTCCGTAAATTCGATCATGCGGTCCCCGACTAATTTCGAAGTCAGGTATGCCTTCGGCGATTCGGCAGGGAAGCCTTGTTCCTCCGCCCATTTCGCCAGTTTCGGAAAGTATGCGCCTATATCGGCGATCGCGCAGCCTTGGCAGCCGCCCGCCGTATCGATCGTATCCAGGAACCGTCCCGCGTCCGCAGGATCCTCGGCGTGCATGCCGAACGAGCCGTCCGCGCCGACGACGCCTTTGACCCTCCATTCCTTCGGGGCCAGCATCATGAACCCTCGCTCATCATAACCTAGATTCATCCAGTAGACGGCCAGCTCCGAAGCCAGCTTCTTCGGAACGGCGAATGCCTGCGCCGGCAGTTCCGCCGCAGGCAAAATCGACGGCGGCGAACCGCCCCCGTCGACGCCGTACTCGGTCGGAACGCCGATTAGCGGCAGCGTGACAGCCGTTTTTCCCGCCGCGTCGCCGAAGGTTACCGTCCGCGATTCGCTCGCCTTGGGCGCTGCCGTTCGCGTCTTCTCGGCCGCCGCTTCCGGCGCGGATGAACCGGCTGCCGCAGACGGGCCAACTTCAGTCGAGCCGCCCGCCATCGAACCGTCCGTCACCGAGACGACGGCGGCCGCTGTCGTTCGCGCCTCCTCCGCCCCGTGCTTCGCTCCGCAGGCGTTCAGCCAAACAGGCGCCATGACGAACAGCGCGGCGATGACGATTCGCCGCGCTGTCGTATGTCTGAATGAGGTCTCGCGCATATCGCCAGGCTCCCTTATTTTTCCGTTTGGAAAATAAGACGAGGCGGCGGTCCGCCAAGTTGCACGGCGTCGATGACGACTTTCCGATTATCGGTTGTGGGGCGACGCAGGCGCGTTTTGCGCCGGATGGTTGCCTTCCGTCGCCTTGATCACCGCTTCGGCGAATTCCTCGCCCCGCTCGGCGTAGCTGTTGCCTTTGTTCTTCTTCCTTTTGCCAGGCATGCAAATCCCTCCTCCCGCAACTTAAGCTGAACGGCTTGTCATACGAGCGCCTGCTCGAGCGCCTGCCGCACCTCGCCGATCGCGACGATCTGCCGGCCGAAAACGTGCCTGTCTTCTCCCGCCGCATGGTCTGGTCCGCTGAACAGCTGCTCCGTCACGTCCTCGGTGGCGGCATAGACGGGGAGATCGACGACGCCGATGACGCCCGGCTCGAGATAGGAGTCCTCCTTCATCACGCGGACGAGCTGCAGCCTGCCGTCGTCTTCCTTGCGGAAGTAAGCCAGCAGACGCGGCGCGCGCGCAAGGTCGGTGTGCACCTCTACCTCGCCGTACAATTGCCTTCCCCTCGCCAGCACTCTTCGAAAAGCGGCGTGCCTAACCGTCAACATGGCCGCATCCCTCTCCTTTCGGGCGCCCGTTCTTATTTTTTCCGCAAGGACAGACATTTTACTCTGAATTCCGCATACACATCCTATGATTGGTTTTGCCCCATTCATAAGGCAGCCAGGCAATACCAGCGGGGAGGTTGCGATAGGCCATGTGCGGAATAACAGGCTGGATCGATTGGAATCGGGACTTGACGCAACAGGCCGACGTGCTCGAGCGCATGACGGAAACGCTGGAGCTGCGCGGGCCCGACGCCTCGGGCACTTGGCTTTCCCGCCATTGCGCGTTCGGGCACCGGCGCTTGTCCGTCATGGATCCCGCGAACGGCGCGCAGCCGATGATTCGTCCGTCGAAGGAAGCTGAGGATCACGACTGCGTCATTGTTTATAACGGAGAATTGTACAACGCGCCCGAGCTCAAAAGGGAGCTGCTCTCCCTCGGCTACGCGTTCAAGACGAGCTGCGATACGGAAGTGCTGCTGCAAGCTTACGTAGAGTGGGGCCCGGCCTGCGTGGAGCGTCTCAACGGCATCTTCGCGTTCGCCGTCTGGCATTCGCTCGAACAGACGCTGTTCGCCGCGCGCGACCGGCTTGGGGTCAAGCCGTTCTTCTACCGGCACGACGATGTCCGGCTACTGTTCGGTTCGGAGCCGAAAGCCGTACTGGCTCACCCTGACGTGGAGCCCGAGATCGACGGCGAAGGACTCGCCGAGCTGTTCGTGCTCGGCCCCGCGAGGACGCCGGGCCACGGCATCTGGCGCGGGCTGTCCGAGCTGAAGCCGGGACAGACGCTCACTTTCGACCGAAACGGCCTGCGCATCCGGACGTACTGGCAGCTCGAGAGCCGGGAGCACGAGGACGACGAAGCGGCGACGGCCGCGCGCATCGGCGAGCTCCTCGCGGATACGCTCGAACGCCAGCTCGCCTCCGACGTGCCCGTGTGCACGCTGCTGTCCGGCGGACTGGACTCCAGCGCCCTGACCGCCCTCGCGGTCGCCTATTACAATCGCACGGGACAGGGCAACGTCGAAACGTACTCCGTAGACTACGTCGACAACGACAAGCACTTCAAGGCGCACGCCTTCCAGCCGAACGCAGACGCGCCATGGATCGAGCGGATGGTCGAGCATCTGCGCACGGTCCATCATCCGATCCAGTTCGATACGCCCGAGCTCGTCGAAGCGTTGGAAGCGGCGGTGCGTGCCAAGGATTATCCGGGGATGGCGGATATCGACGCGTCTCTGTACTTGTTCTGCAAGGAGATTAAAAAGGGCGCGACCGTCGCGGTCTCCGGCGAAGCCGCGGACGAAGTGTTCGGCGGCTATCCGTGGTTCCACCGCAAGGAAGCGCTGGAAGCGAACACGTTCCCCTGGTCGCTGTCCGTGGATCTCCGGGAGAGCATCCTGTCGCCCGGCGTGCTCGAATCGGTCCGTCCGCGGGAATACGTAGCGGACCGCTACGCGCAGGCCGTAAGCGAGGTGCCGGCGCTGCCCGGCGAAAACGAGGAACAGCGTCTCATGCGCCGCATGTCGTACCTGAACATCACCCGGTTCATGCCGACCCTGCTGGACCGCAAAGACCGGATGAGCATGGCCGCCGGGCTTGAAGTGCGGGTGCCATACTGCGATCACCGGCTGGTCGACTACGTGTTCAACGTCCCGTGGAAAATCAAGCAGGCTGGCGACCGGGAGAAGGGCATTCTCCGCAAATCGCTCGAGGGCGTACTGCCGCACGACGTGCTCTACCGTAAAAAGAGTCCTTATCCGAAGACGCATAATCCGAATTACTTGTCCGCGGTGAAAACGCGCCTGCTAGAACGTCTCGACGACGCGTCGTCTCCGCTGCTGCAGTTGATCGACGGGAAGAAGGTTCGCCAAATCGCCGAGACGGCCGATGCCAGCACGAACCTGCCCTGGTTCGGGCAGCTCATGAGCGGCCCGCAGCTTTTCGCCTACCTGCTGCAGGTCGATTACTGGCTGCGCTCGTACAAAGTGAGGCTCGTTTAACTTTTAGACGACAAAAAGGATGGAGCAGAATCCAATCTGCTCCATCCTTTTGCGTGTTGGTTGTTGGGTATCAAGTCACCGGCTGGCCGAAGGAGTTCTGATGGAGACTTCTTGACGGGCTCAGGCGCGCAGGCGGGCTGAAGTAGTCCTAAGCGAGACTTCTTTCCACTCGCTGGTTAGTTCATCGGCCCAAGAAGCGATCCGAAGACAGGTGCGATGGATCCCGCCGCATGATAAGCAGCACGCCGTTCAACGATCCGCCCCGGGCGCCCCGAGGCGTTCAAGCAGCTTCGCCAGCGCATTGCCGCGGTGGCTGATCGCGTTTTTTTCGCTTACGCTCAGCTCCGCCATCGCCCGCCCGTGCGAAGGGAGCCAAAACAGCGGGTCGTAGCCGAACCCGCCTTCGCCGCGCGGCGCACCGGTCACGATGCCTTCGACGGTCCCCTCCGCGCTCAGCGTGTCGCCGTCGGGCTTGAAGAGGACGAGGCAGCTGACGAAGCGGGCCGTGCTCAGCGCCTCCGACGCGCCTCCCGCGATATCGTCCGGCACGGAAGCTCCCGCTGCGCGCAGCTCGCGGACCAGCTTCGCGTTGTTGTCCGCATCGGTGGCGCCTTCGCCGGCGTATCGCGCCGAATAGACGCCCGGCGCGCCGCCGAGCGCGTCGACGCACAAGCCCGAATCGTCCGCGAGCGCGGGCAGCCCGGTCGCGAGCGCGACCGTCCTTGCCTTGATCGTGGCGTTCGCCTCGAACGTATCGCCGTCCTCCACGATATCCGGGATATCCCGCCCGCCCTCGAATTCGGTCAAGTCGGCCACCTTCACGCCGAGCGCCGCGAAGGCCGCCCTGAACTCGGCCGTCTTGCCTTTGTTGCGCGTCGCGACGAGCAGCGTATCTCCCGGCGCGAGCCTCATGTCCGCACCGTTCCGATCCGCGCGCCCGCTTCGCCCAGCGCCTGCTTCTGCAGTTCGATCAGCCTCGCGATGCCCGACTCCGCCAGCGCCAGCATGCCGTCCAGCTCGGTCCGCGAGAACGGCTGCTCTTCGCCCGTGCCCTGAACTTCAACGAAGGCGCCGGCTCCCGTCATGACGACGTTCATGTCCACCTTGGCCTTGGAGTCCTCCGCGTAGTTCAGGTCGAGCAGCGCGGCGTCGCCCAAGACGCCTACGCTGACCGAGGCCAGATAGTCGGTCAGCGGATACTTCGCGAACGCGTTCGTGCCCGCGAGCTTGTGAACGGCAAGCGCGAGCGCGATGAACGCGCCGGTAATCGAGGTGGTCCGCGTGCCGCCGTCCGCCTGCAGCACGTCGCAGTCCAGCGTAATCGTCCGCTCGCCGAGCGCTTCCAGGTTGACGACGGAGCGCAGCGCGCGCCCGATCAACCGCTGGATTTCCATCGTGCGCCCGACCTGTTTGCCCTTCACCGATTCCCGCTGATTCCGCGAATGCGTCGCTCTCGGCAGCATCGCGTATTCGGCCGTGACCCAACCTTTGCCCTGACCCTTCAGGAACGGCGGTACGCGCTCCTCCACCGTGGCCGTGACGAGCACCTTCGTATCGCCCATCTCGATCTGCACCGAGCCTTCGGCGTATTTGTTCGGATTCAGCACGACGGCCATCGGTCTTAGCTCGCCGCGATCTCTTCCGTCGGATCTCATGAATGCCATTCCTCCTTGAG
Organism: Cohnella sp. OV330; assembly: GCF_900112065.1. Lineage (GTDB taxonomy): Bacteria > Bacillota > Bacilli > Paenibacillales > Paenibacillaceae > Cohnella. The sequence goes on along the minus strand of NZ_FOKE01000007.1, from coordinate 135,390 downwards.
CTTAAGCGGCGGGACAAGCGTCCCCCCGACAAATCCATCCCATTTTACCAGAGTGCACGGGCAAAAGCATCTTCGGACCCGCAAAAGGGACCGAGGAGGCTGCACGCATGAGTTCCCATTTTCAGGGCAACCTATCCGGGACTGGAAATGAAAGGAGGCTCCGCCATGCTTGAAAAAGTCAAAGAAATTCTCGGCACGCCTTCCGATTTTACGGCCGAAACGATGGACAATGGCTACGCCAAAATGCAAATTTGCTTCTTTCCCGGCATGTGCGACATGGACCAACTGAAGGACGCCATTATCGTGCCTTTTTCTTACCGGTTCGACCCCGACGAGTTTCGCAGATTGCTGCATACGAGCATCGGGTTCATGAAGGACGTCCCCCCCGAGAAATGGGTCGATTTTTTGCTCAAAGGCTACGTCATCATCGAATACGAAGGAGAAGTGTTCTTATTCCGCGCCATCCGGAGAATGCAGACCAAGCCTGACCAGACGCAAGTGGAGGCGTCCCTGCAAGGTCCGCAATCCGCTTTTACCGAAAATCTCGACCTTAACCTGACGCTGGTCCGCAATCTGTACAACATTCCCGAGCTGGCCGTGGAAAACTTCGAGCCTCAAAACCAATCCAAATCCAAAATCGCCTTGCTCTACGACCGCGCCAAGCGCAACGAAACGACGCTGGAAGAGGTGCGCAAGCGGCTGCGCGACCTGGATAGCGGCCTGCTCCTGTCCGCCGGTCAGCTGGCCAAGAAGATCTCGCAAGCCAAATACCGCTTGTTCCCGATCACGCAAATCACGGAACGGCCCGATCGACTCAGCATCCATCTGAACAAAGGGAAGCTGGCCGTTCTGATGGACGGCAGCCGGTTCGCCATTTTGCTGCCCGTTCACTTCTTCGACTTCATGTACGCGATGGACGACCATTACGAGCCGTCCTGGATGAGCCGGTTCCTCATCGGCTTGCGCTATGTCTCGATGATGCTGACGCTCATGCTGCCGGCGCTTTATATTTCGATCGTGTCGTACAACCCCGAGGTTTTCCGAGTCCAGCTCGCCTTCACGATCGACGGGAGCCGCGCGGCGGTGCCTTATCCGTCCTTCATCGAGGTGCTGCTCATGCTGTTCATGATCGAGGCGCTCATCGAGGCCAGCCTCCGGCTGCCCCGGTCGGTCGGCTCGACGGCGGCGACGGTCGGCGGTCTCATCCTGGGTCAAGCCGCCCAACAGGCGGGGCTGGTCAGCAGCATCATGATCATCGTCACGTCCGTCGTGGCCATTTCCAACTTCGTCATTCCCAATTCTACCTTCAGCTATTTCATCCGCATATTGAAGTACGCCTTCGTCATCGTCGCCGTATTCGCGGGACTCGTCGGCGTCGTGGTCGGCTTGTTCATGCTCGTCGTGTACTTGTGCAACATGCGAAGCTTCGGCGAGCCCTACTTCGCCCTGTTCCAGAGCAAGGCGGGCAAAGCCAGCGACAAGATCCAATAAGCGTTCGAGAGGGAGGCGTTGCCCCATGATCCGTTATTACTACTATCACATCTTCTACGTCGGAATGATGAATATCATGGTGCTGGTCCCGTACGTGCTGATCAGCCACCGGTTCGACGGGGCCGTATCGTCGTTTCCGCTCGCCATCGTTTTCGGAACGGTCTACAGCTACGTGACCTCCGCCTTTTTCCAACGCTTTCCGGGACTCGGCCTGCCCGAGATCTACAAGCTTTTCTTGCCGGTCTGGCTGGCCAACTGCCTGAACATGGTCGGCGTCGTGATCTGGTGCACCGCGGGCATCATCGTGTTGTTCTCTTACTCCAATACGGTCGGCATCTTCTTCGATCCGGAGGCCAGCTCCTATCTGAACCTGGCGATCATGGCCGCAGCCTCGCTCTGGGCCGCTTCCCGCACGTCCCGATCGGTACAGTTCACGCACGAGGTGCTGCTTATCGTCAGCACGCCGATCATTCTGTGGATTCTGTTCAAGGCGCTGTTCAGCCACTGGCTGGACTGGGACGCCATTCGGCTCGTCGCCGACGCGGGCATACGCAAGCCGCCGTCGATGGTCTGCCTTTTCGCAGCCTCCTTCGTCTTCTCCGGCCATATGAACATCACGCTGTTCAACCGGTTGAATCCAAAAGATCTCAAATTCAGGCTCAGATGGACCATCCCGATCGTCGGCACCTTTTTTTTGCTCGTCTCCTTTTTCGTGCCGATCGGCTTCCACGGTACCCAGGCTGTCGGCAACTATCTGTACGTCTGGAGCGTCACGACCGACAGCCTGATGATGAAGTACGGATTTATCCAGCGCGTACTCTACTTGTTCCTGCTGCTCTATACATTCCTTTCGCTCGTGTTCGTCATGAATACGTGGCATACCGGCATGGAATTTTTCAAAGCCTGCTTCAAAAAGTACAAGCCGGCTACGGACGAAGTCAACGTGCCTGCCATTAACTGGTGGATCTGCGGGGTGTTGGCCGGATTGACGTTCGTCTACGCGTATTTTACCAACGATATATTCAACCGCGTGGCTGCCGAGCTGTGGCTGGTCACGCGCTTTATCATCGAATCCATCTTGATCGTGCTCCTGCTCGTCTTTCTCGTCATGAAGAAAAAAGGATACATGAAGCGGATCGACGACCAGCATGAACGGCGGAGCGGCGGTGCGAGCCGATGATACGACATCGAACGCTGCTGCGGTGCCTATGTCTAACGTTGCTCCTCGCGCTCGGCGGCTGTCAGATGAAAGATATCGACAAGCGGTACTTCGTCGTCTCGGCGGGATTCGATTATTCTGACAATCCGGCCGCGCCCTACCGAGTGACGCTCAGGCTAGCCCTTCCTTCCTCCAAGGTCGAAGAAGGGGGCGCCATGTCCGTCGTGCAGACCGCGGACGCCGCCTCGATCGCAGAAGCCGTCCGGCATTTGAAATCGACCGTGGACAAGGAGCTGGAATTCGGACACTGCCGCGAGTTCATTCTCGGCCGCAAGCTGATCGAGAAGGACGGCATCGACAACTCGTTGCAATGGCTGTCCCGGCGACGCGATATCCAGAGCGTCTCGAACGTCATGGTCGGCGATCCTGACGCTTACTCCGTCGTCAACCTGAAGCCCAAGTCGGAACGATATCCCGGCAATTCGCTCTTTCTGTCGTTCGGCAACGAAGGCACGGAGGCGGCCAACACGGTCACGACTTATCTGTTCGATTTGTACCGCCGGGTATACGAGACCGGCCTTGACCCGGTGCTGCCCGTGGCCAACGTGTTCCGGGACGCCTACAAGATCGACCGCGCCGCGGTGTTGGACAAAGACAAAACGCGTCTCTTCCTCGATCCGGACGAGACGCTCTTGTTCAATATGACGGCTTTCGGCGTGGACAATACGATCCTCGTCTTGCCGGATAAGCCGCTCAACATCGTGCTCGCCGCGACGCACACGACATCTAAAATCAACCTGAAGGGCGGAGAAGATCCCGTCGCCGTCGTTAACGTCTCCATCGAGGGCTTCCTCGAGCAAAGCCCTCCCCATCTTTTGGAGAAAGATTGGGGAGGGCTCGAGCGCAAAATGGGCAAGCACTTCTCGGAGGAGGCCGAACGAATGCTGTACAAGATCCGCGACGCCGGCGTCGATCCTTACGGCTTCGGCCTGCATTACTTGGCCGACCATCACAACGCGAAGGGCAGATGGGAGAAATGGAAGCGTCTCTACCCGGAGATCCGGTTCGAAGTGCGCGCGAACGTATCGATTCAAGGATCCGGGCTGATTCGCTAGCTGGCTGGGATCAAGCGACGCGTCAGGCTCAGCCGGTATAAGCGTTGATCTGCGCGGGGCGTTCGACCGGCTGCTCGTACGTCTCGCTATCGGCCCCGGTGAGCTTGGTGCTGCCGTTGACGGCGACCGCGACCTTCGGGGCGCCGGTCGCCTCGGTCAAGGTCAGCACCAATCCTTCCATCATCTCGGTCGGCATCGTCATTCCGGCGGCCCAGTCCTGTTCCTGCAGCTTGACCTGAACGGTATCCGACTTCAGGGCGAGCTCTTCCACTTTCGTATTCGCGAGCATGACGGCTTCGAGGCCTTTCGTATCCTGCGGTCCTTTGATCAGCTCGCTCAGCGCGGCGCGGGCGCGGTCGTTCTGCCGTTCGACGAGGCGCGTCACGGGCACGAAATAGCCGTCCCCCTGCTCGTTTTTGGCGGAGAAATAAAGCGTCACGGCCATCGAATCGCTCACTTTGACCTTAGGCGAGCGTTCCAGGTTGATACCGATATTGCGCGTGAGCACGCCGGGCACCGGCAAGCCGGAAGCCGGCAATTCGGTCATGTCCTGGCCGGCGACGGTGAGATGCACCTTGTCGATGCCGGGCAGCTCCGTCATCGTCCAGACGATCGCCTCCAGCGCCTTGCGCTCGTCCGATGCCGGGATGCCGGATAGCGGCTTCGCGAAGTCGACGGTGACCGAGCCGGCTTCGGGATTTTTAACGACTTTGGAGACGACCGTCCCTTTGGGCAGCACGGGCGTAAAGCCCGGCGGAAGCTGTCCCGCCAGCTTGGCGTCCGCGGTCATCCAGGCCAGCGCTTCGATCTCCGGGGCGTTGGGCCCGGTCGCGCTCTCCTGCTTGGACCGGTCCAGCGTCATCGGCGCGACGTAGCCTTTGCTGTCCTTCAGATACACGGTCAGACCGTCCGGGATCGCGGAGCCCCCCATCGGCGCCATGGCGTCGTCGGCGGCCTGAAGCATCTGATTTTCGACGACGGCCGGCGGCGCGTCGATCGGATCGGAGGCGGTCTTTTCTACGCCCGTAATGCTGCAGCCCGTGACGGCTACGGCTAGTCCTCCCGCGGCAAGCAGCTTCCACAACGGTTTGCGATAATGGATCGGTATCATCTTTGCCAATTCCTCCCGCAGGGGCGCCGCGCTTTATCGCTTCCCTCGTATTGTAGTACTATGTATACGAGCCCCCTGGAGAAATATGTACGGTTTGTCCGGCGCGGGCGAGGAATATAATGATCGTGATCGCTCGCATGGGAGAGCGAAGACCAGAAAGAGGTGTGCGTCATGTCCAATCCGGCCAACTACCGGCTTAATAGCAAGGAAGTCGCCCAGGCGACCATGGACTGGCTCGGCAAACGCGGAGTCGCGAAGGAACAGATCGGCCAATTGGTCATGCTGCTGCAAAAGGATTATTTTAAGGATTTGACCCTCGACGAATGCGTGACGAACGTCGAAGCCGTCCTGTCCAAGCGCGAAGTCCAGAACGCCGTGCTGACCGGCATTCAGCTCGACATGCTTGCGGAGCAAGGCCAGCTGCTGCCCCCGCTTCAGAACATGATCTGGCATGACGAAGGCCTCTACGGCTGCGACGAGGTGCTCGCGCTCAGCATCGTTAACGTATACGGCAGCATCGGCCTCACGAACTTCGGTTACGTCGACAAGTTCAAGCCCGGCGTGCTGAAGAAGCTTAACGAGAAAAACGGGAAGGACGTCCATACGTTCCTGGACGATATCGTCGGCGCCATCGCCGCGTCCGCGGCCAGCCGGATCGCCCACCGCAAGCAAGCGGAGCGCGAAGCCGTCGAGGAAGCGCTCGCCGAACAAGCTCAAAGCGAGTAACGTCCCAAGCTTGCAACAAAAACGCCTCCATGCGCGCGCCGAAGCGCTCGTCATGGAGGCGTTTTTCTCATGTCGCTATCCTAAAATCGGGAAGGACGCTCCGGCATCGCCGCGAAGCTGCGCCGTTGCGGCAGGGCTCAGCGCGCCGCCCGGTAATAGATACGCGAGGCGCCGGCCGCCGCATCGCTCCCGCGATCCCGGACCAACGTCTCCTCGAACGTCATCCGCTCCAAATGCGCGATCGTCTCCGCCATGGCGAACCGCAGATTGTGCGGATTGCCGCCGATGCGCTCGCCGAACAGCGCCTCGCACATGGCGAACGCCGCGAACCGCCCCTTGTCTCGGGCGGCCAGCTCCGCCGCCAGCGCCGCCATGCGCACGAGCCGCCGGGCATGATGGTCGCGCAGCTCGGCCACGCGCGTGCCGTAACGGGCGAACGGCTCCCGATGTCCCGGATTCGCCGTGACGACCTCGCATGCCGCCATGCGGTCAAGGCTCGACAAATACGAGCCGAGCGGATCCGGGTCCCCGCCCGCCATCCAGCCGATGTTCGGCGTGATGTCGGGCAGCACCTGATCGCCGCACAGCATAATGAGACGCTCGCGATCGTAAAAAGCGAGATGCCCCGGCGCATGTCCCTCTCCGCCGATCGCTTCCCACCGTGCCCCTCCGAAGGAAAGCATGTCCCCCGCCCGGATCGTTCGCGTCCGGGCCGGGTGCGGCAGCACCTGTCGCTTGACGCTCTCCAAATTCGCCAGAACGCCGGCGCATAGCGGCTCCGGAAGTCCGTGCGCGCGGAAAGCTGCAACCAGTTCAGCGGAGAAGGTCTCGTCTCCCCCCCACAGGCGCCGCGCATAAAAGCCGGCCGTCTCCGACAGCCAGACCTCCGCGCGCGTGCGCGCCTGCAGCCAGCCCGCGAGTCCGTAATGATCCGGATGATAATGGGTCGCCACGATCCGCGCGATGTCGCGCCATTCGATGCCCGCCTGCGCCATGAACGTTTCCCATGCGGCTTCGGCTTCTTGCGTGCGCAGCCCCGGATCGACGACGGTCCAACCGTCGTCCGCCTGCAGCAGATAAGCGTTGACTTGCTTCAGCGCGAACGGCAGCGGCAGCCGAAGCTGCACGATCCCGTTCGCGTGACGCGTCCAAAGAGGCGGCGAATCCCTCATCTCACAGCCTCCCCGATCGTTCGTTTGTTCCCAGTATAGCGTTTTTTAGGCGGAGTCGGCCAATCACCTATGGATAGATGTCCTCATATGATGGTGTATTCTCGCCTGCGTCCGCAAGGCGGCCCCGTCCGGGCCGTTCGAGGACGGACTGCGAGCACGTTGGAAGGAGCCGTCCACATGCCTACCCCAAAGGTCGACGTCCAGGTCGTAAGCTCCGGCATAATGGCCGATGACGTCCTGATGCTGGGGGATTCGGTGATGAAGGCAGCCAAAATCCCGGCCCAGCAGCAGCTCATCCTGCAGTTCGGTTCCTTTCGCCAATCGGTCACCGTGATCCCCGTGCCCCGGTACGACGGGCTTCGCGTCGGGCACGCCCTGGCCAGGCGCATGGGTCTCGCTTCGGGCACGCCGCTGCGCCTTCAGTACCGGCCGGGGTCCCGCACGCTGTCGCTCGGTCCCGTCATCGGGGTGCTGGTCAGCCGGGACTACCCGACGCAGCCCGACAAGCCGTTCGGCAGCATCACGATGTTTTGCCGGGAGCTGGTGGACGCCTGCCGGAGCCAAGGCGCGTTCGTCTACTTCTTCACGCCTGGCGGCATCGTTTCGCGGAGCGGCGGCGTCGAGGGCTGGGTGTATCAAGGCGGCTGGCATCAGGCCGTTCTCCCGGCGCCGGACGTCGTGAACAACCGGCTGACCTCGCGCAAGCTCGAGAACAAATCAAGCGTCCAACAATTTCTGATCGACATCAAGCAGCGCTACGGCGCCCAAGTGTTCAACGAAAAGTTCCTGGACAAATCCGAAGTGTTCGACGCGCTCAAAGGCGACGCCGCGGTGCTGCGCTATCTGCCCGAATCCCATTCGCTGCTGAGCTACACGACGCTGAAAAGCATGTGCGCCAGATACCCGTCCGTCTTCCTCAAGCCGGTGCGCGGCAGTCTCGGCAAAGGCATCATCCGGTTAAGCCGCGCGGGGCCGGAGGGCTGGACGGCATCGTTCACGACTCCCATGGGCACGCGCAAGCAGGTGTATCCGAACCTGATGAAGGTATTCGCGGCGATCAGCGGCAAGATGAAAACCGTGCGGTACTTGATCCAGCAAGGATTGACGCTCATCGAGATCGGCGGCCGGCCCGTCGACTTCCGCGCGCTGACGCAGAAGAACGCTTCGGGGAAATGGGTCGTCACCTCGATCGTCGGCAGAATCGCGGGCAGTCAGCATTATGTTTCCAACCTCGCGCGCGGCGGCACGCTGTCCACGGTGAAGGAAGCGGTCGCCAGGTCGAACATGGCGCCGGGCGCCCGCAAGGATGTTTCGGCGCGTCTGCACAAGGCGGCGCTCGATATTTCCAAAGGCGTCGACGAACGCATCTCCGCCCACTTCGGCGAGCTCGGCGTCGATCTGGCGCTCGATACGTCGGGGCGGGTATGGCTCCTGGAAGTGAATTCGAAGCCTTCTAAAAACGACAATACGCCACTAAACGAGGGGAAAATCCGCCCATCGGTGCGGATGATGATTCAATATGCCCGTTACCTTGCAGGATTCTGACGGCGCAGGCGGCGGCATCCGGCGTACGGCGAACGGCGTACGGCGCGCCCGTGCGCGAAGCGGTAGCCCGGCGAACGTGAGCGAGCTGCGCCCGATCGGCATTTTGGTCAGCGAACGAAGCGAATACGTCCACGGGGGAACGGCGGCGCCGTTCGCCGAAGCGGACTTCATCCGGCGTCTGATGGCCGCCGCATCCCGGCATGCGCTCGTCGCGTATGCCTTCGATCCCGCGACCTGGGACAGCCGCACGAACGCGGTCGCCGGCTGGCGCTACGCCGATGGCGGCTGGCGGCGGGAGACCGTGCAGGCGCCCGTCCTGCTCTACGACCGGCTATGGCCGGACGACCGCGAGTCCCGGGACCGCAGCCTCGCGGCGCTGCGCACGATGCGGGAGTCGGGCGGCTTCAGGCTGCTGAACGGCAGCCTGCCCGGCAAGACCGCCGTGCTCCGGACGCTGTCCCGCTGCCCCGAGATCCGCCCGCTGCTGCCGCCGTCCGCCGCCTACCGAGGCGCAGCTTCGCTCGTCTCTTGGATCGAGGCGCGGGGCGGCTCCGCCTTCCTGAAGCCCTCGGGCGGCTCGCAAGGAAAAGGCGCGCTCGCCATCGAGGAGTCGCCGGGCGGTCGTTGGACGCTGAGCGGCCGGGACGCCGCCGGGGACTTGGTGCGCGCGCGCAGGTTCCCCCGGCGCGAAGCGCTGCGCGAAGTCCGCGCCTGGATCGGCCACCGGCCGTACCTGATGCAGCCGCTGCTCGCGCTTCGCGGCCCGGGCGGCGAGCCCTTCGATTTGCGCGCGCTCATGCAGAAGGACGGCGGCGGCGTCTGGCGGATGACCGGGATCGCGGTCAGGACGGGGGCGCCCGAATCCGTGACGGCCAATCTTCACGGCGGGGGCGTCGCCCGGCCGCCCGGGCCTTATCTCGCCGGACTTTTCGGCGAGCGGGCGGCCGCCCGGCTGCTCGAGCGCCTCCGCGAGGCTTCGGGCAGCATCGTCGCCCGCATTGAGCAATTGTACGGCCGCTTCGCGGAGCTCGGCCTCGACTACGGCATCGACCGCGGAGGCCGGATCTGGTTCCTCGAAGCGAACACGAAGCCCGGACGCGCCTCCATGGCGGAAGCCGGGGACGCGGCGATGTCGGATGCGATTCACAACCCTTTGGCCTATGCGCGTTACATCCTGCTTGTATCATCTGGGAGGGTATGTCATGAGTTTGACCTTGTGCAACGTTCACTTCACGCAGCAAGCGGAGAAGGTCATATGGCTGTCCAGCCCGCTCGCCAAAATGCTGAAAATTGACGGCCGCAGAACGATCAACGTAAAGCTCGGCCGGGATGTCGTGCCTGCCGCCCTGAAGACCGTAAAGCGCAAGGGGCATCACGTCTTCCTGTCCGCCGGGCTCAGGCGCTCCGTCCGCGTCCCGAAATCGGGCAACGTCTACCTGGCCGACGCGAATGGCGACGAGATCCAGCTCGGGCCGCTGATCGGCGTGCTCACGGACGGAGACCGCTCGCAGACCGCGCCTTTCGGCGCCCGGACCGGATTCGTCAAGCAGCTGCTCGCGGTCGGCCAGAAGAAGGCCTATTTCTTCGCGTTTACGCCCAAAGACATCAACTGGCAGCAGGAAACGGTGCACGGCTGGTTCCTCGACGGCGGCGGCGGTTGGGTGCGCCGCGTCGTGCCGCTGCCGGACGTCGTGTACAACCGGCTCCCGAGCAGGCGCGCGGAGACCGGCAGTTATATCACTTCCCTGCGGGAAAAGTTCGTCCGAAGGCATATCCCGATTTTCAACTGGAGCTTCTTCAATAAATCCGACGTGTACAGCCTGCTGGACAAAGATCCGGAGGCGCTCGCCCATCTCCCGGAATCGATCAACAATCCGACGTCCGAAAAAATCAAAGAGCTGCTGGAGAAACATCACTTCCTCTACTACAAGCCGACGGGCGGCAGCCTCGGCATGGGCATCTACCGATTGACGTACCATCCGAAGCGAGGCTACTTCGTACGCTACCGGAGAGGCACGAGCAACGTCCTGCTGCGGTTCACCAGCTTCGCGAGCCTGATTCGCATGCTGAGAGCCCGCCACGGCGCGCGCCTGTCGGGCTATGTCGTACAGCAGGGAATCCGGCTGATCGAGATCGACCACTGCCCGATCGATTTCCGGTTCCACATGCACAAAAACGGCGACAACCGCTGGGTCGTAGCCGGCATCGGCGCGAAAAAAGCGGGCCGCGGCAGCGTGACGACCCACGTTAAAAACGGCGGGCAGCTCATGACGCCCGAACAGGCGCTGAGCCGGACGTTCGGGGATCGCTCGTCCGAGGTACTGCAAAACGCCAAGGACGCGGCCGTCAAGCTGTCCGAGGCGATCGAGCGCAACTATTCGCATACGCTCGGCGAGCTCGGCCTGGATATCGGCATCGACAAGGACGGAGATATCTGGATGTTCGAGGCGAACGCGAAGCCGGGCCGCTCGATCTTCAAGCATCCCGCGCTCAAGGAGCAGGGCAGAGCTTCGCTCCAATATATCCTGGACCACTGTCTCTATCTCAGCAAATTCCGCAGGAAGGATGAGTCCTGATGCTACGACCAGCCGCAGCAGAACCGGGCGCGCTCGCCGTGGCGCCCGGAACCGCGAACGTGCAGGCGCAGGAGAAGCCCGTGCTCGCGATCTTGACGATCGACGACGACCTGCAGTTGTTCAGAGGCAACCGCCAGAACTTCGCCGACCTGCTGAAGACCGGCGAGGACCAAGGTTTCCTGGCTTACGTCGTGACCGTCCGCAATCTGAAGCTCACCTCGCCGCGCGTGCTGGGCTTCACTTATAACGCTTCGAAGGATCTATGGCTCAAATCCTGGTTCCCGCGTCCGACCCTCGTATACAACCGCATTCCGCTTCGCGAGGACGAGAGGCTGCCTTGGGTGCGCAAGAAGCTGGCTCGGATCGCCAGCCAACCCGACATGGCGTTTTTCAATCGGCGCTTTTTCAACAAATGGTCGCTGTTCAAATGGCTGAGCGAGTACAAAACGACGCGCGGCTACGTCCCCGAGACGAAGCGGCTGACCGAACAGACGGTGCTGTCCGGCATGCTGCGGCGCCATCCGCTCGTGTATCTGAAGCCCGTCATGGGCAAAGCCGGCGTCGGCATCATGACGGTCAAGATCTCGCCCGAAAAAAACCTGCCGTACCGTTTGCAGGTGCAGGATGAAAAAGGCAGCAACACGTACCACTGCTCGACGCTGAACCGGCTCTGGCTGCGGGTGCGGGCCCATACGAAAGCCCAATCCGAGCCGTATATCGCCCAGCAAGGCATCTCGCTGGCGAAGGTGAACGGAAGGCCGTTCGACCTGCGCGCGCTCGTGCAGAAAAACGCGGACGGCGCCTGGGAGCTGACCGGCATCGGCGCTCGGATGGCGGGCTCGTCGAGCATCACCACGCATGTGCCGCGCGGCGGCACGATCGAGGATCCGGAGCGGCTGCTCGCCGCCGTGTTCGGACCGGATAAGGCGCAGCAGGTATTTACGAAGGTCCGTCAGACCGTGCTCGTGCTGGCGGCCCGGATCGAGCGTTCCGCGCGCAGCCGGCTGTTCGAGATGTCGATGGACCTCGGGGTCGACGAGGACGGACATCTGTGGTTTTTCGAGGCGAATTCGAAGCCGATGAAGTTCGACGAGCCGCATATTCGCAAAAAATCGCTCGAGCGCATTTTCCAATACGGCCATTATATCCATCGGCGTCGCAACCAGGACCGAAGGTAAAGCCGCCGATGAACGGCAAAGCCGGGGCGCTTGCCCATGCGGCAGATTCCGAACCGAGGTGACGAACGTGGCGGCGCAGCCGACGCTTGGCATATTGACGCTGTATTTGAACGACCGCAAGATGCTGGAGGAAAAGCCCGTCTATGCGCGAATGACCGCGATCGGACGCAAGCACGGGCTCAACGTATTCGTCTTCACGCCGGACGACGTCGACGACGAGGGCGAACGCATCTTCGCGATGTTCTACAGTCCGAATTCGCGGACGTGGGAGCGCAGGTGGGTCCGGTTCCCGCAACTCATCTACGACCGCTGCCGCATCCAGCGCAGCCAGCGATTCCAGCGGCTGCTCGCCTTCAGGAGGAAGTACGGCCACCTGACGTTCCTGAACCGTCCGCTGCGCAACAAGTGGACCGTTCACCGGACGCTCGGCAAAGTGGCCGCGTTCGAGCCCCATCTGCCTTCGACCCGGTTCTACGACGCTGCCGAAGACGTGCAGGCGATGCTGCGCAAGCATTCGCTCGTCTACGTGAAGCCGATCAACGGCACGGGAGGGCGCGGCATCCTGCGGGTGGAGCGGATGAAGGACGGCTCCTACGCGGTGCAGGGCCGCGATCATAGCCGCCGCATCGTAACGCCGAGGCGGGTGTCCAAAGAGCAGCTAGCCGGCGTGCTGCGGTCGTGGGATAAGCACGGAGACCGGTATATCGTACAGCAAGGGCTGCATATCCGGCTGCCGAGCGGACGGGTGCACGATTACAGGATGCTCGTGCAAAAAAACGGCGAAGGCGAATGGACGGTGACCGGCTGCGCCGGCCGCGTCGGGCCGCCCCGCAGCATCACGAGCAACCTGCACGGCGGCGGTAAGGCCGTGCCCATGAAGACGCTGCTGCGCGAATGGATCGGCAGCGAGGAGCGCATCGGCCAGATCCGCAAGACCGCCGAGACGCTCGGCATCGGCGTGGCGCGGCATCTCGAACGCACGTACGGGGCGCTCTGCGAGCTCGCGCTGGACTTGGCGATCGACCGCGAGGGGCGCGTCTGGCTGCTCGAGGTCAATCCGAAGCCCTCGCGCGAGGTGTTCACCCAGGCAGGCGAGCGCGACGTGTACCGGACGGCGTTGTCCAGGCCGCTCGAGTACGCGGCGTGGCTTCACCGCCAGCGGCGGCTCGCGCGTACCGGCAAAAGCCGCATGCCGGCCAGATCCGATGCCGGCAGCCCAGGGGCCGGCGCCGGAGGCGCTAGCGGCGGAAACGGAGCCGGCTCCGCGTCCGGCAGGACGCAGACGGCGGGCAGCGCCGCGGCGGGCGGCGGGCTGCCGGTTGGCGGCGGCTTCGCTGCGGAGACCGCCGACTTCGGCGGCATTGGCGGCGGTCCGTTCTTCTGATTGAAGCGCCTCGCCGCCAACTACATTTGCCTATCGCCTTCTCTACGGCATGGGATTGCTCTAGATGGCGTCCGTTTCTGCTTACCGCCTTCTCTACAGTAGGGGATTGCACACTGCGTCGCCGGATTCTGCCTATCGCCTTCTCTACAGCAGGCGTTCACCCTTACTCGCACCAAAAGCGAGCTACCGCATTCTCTATAGCAAGCGTGGCTTCTCGCGTTCGCTCGCCGCTAATAAAAAACAGAGTAAGCTCCCCTCGGAGCCTACTCTGTTTTTTCATGCTCGGCCCAGCTTCAGCGCACCAATTCCAGCAGCTCGGAAAAGCTCCCGATCCGCACGTCCGCGCCGTCCAGCTCGCCCTCGCGACGGAAACCGGCATAGTCGCAACCGACGGTGAACAAGCCGTTGCCTTTGCCCGCTTCGACGTCCGAGTGACGGTCGCCGACCATCCACGCCGACTTCGCGCCGCTTTGCTCGAGCAGCAAGCGTACGAGCTCGACCTTCGAGCGCGTGCCGTATTCGCCGGCGCTGTAGAAGCCTTCGAACAGCTCTCCGATGCCCCTCAGACGCGGCACGTCCTTGACGTAGGCTTCAAGCCCGTTGCTCGCCACGAACAACCGCACGCCGCGTCCCTTCAGCTCGCGCAGCACCTCCGGCACTCCTTCGTACAGATCGCCCCGCCCGTTCTCCAGTTCCTCCAGCTCGTACTGCAACAGCAATACATTCGCGCGATCTTGCGCGGCTTGAGAGCCGTCCGGCATCACCTGCTGCCAAATATGCTCGAGCAGCATGCCTAGCGAGCCGAGCAGGCGCTCCACCGGCGGCTCCGGCGCTAAGTACAAGCCTTCCTCGCGCAAGGTCGCGAAGACGCGATGATGCACTTCCTCTAAGAGCGTCTCCGTACGGAACAGCGTTCCGTCCAGATCGAACAGCATGGCTTCCGGCAAATCGTACCGTTTCATAGTCGACTCCTCGTTTTTTTTCATCCATCATACCGGAGCCCGGCGGATGTGGCAACCTCCGCAGCTCGCTTAGAAGGGTACGCTCTCCTCCATGAACGTGAAAAATCCCCTCACGGCAAAGTTGCCCGAAGGGGATCCGCTTTTAAGTATCCGATGAACCGTTCGCTCAATAGACCTTCTTCTGCTCTCGATCCGCCTTGATGATCTCGACCGCCTCGCGGAACCGCAGCGAATGCACGATTTCGCGCTCGCGCAAAAACTTCAGGCTGTCCTGGATATCGACGTCGTCCGTCATGTCGATCAGCCACTGATACGTCGCCCGCGCCTTCTCCTCCGCCGCGATATCCTCGTACAGGTCGGCGAGCGGATCTCCCTTCGCTTGGATATAGGTAGCGGTCCACGGCACGCCTCCCGCATTCTCGTAGAACAGCGCGCTGTCATGGTTGGCAAAATGAGGCCCGAGACCGGCTGCTTCCAATTGCTCGACGGATGCGTCCTTGGTGAGCTTGTAGATCATGGTGGCGATCATTTCAAGATGAGCAAACTCCTCCGTGCCGATGTCCGTCAGCAGGCCGATGACCTTGTCGGGTATCGTATAGCGCTGATTGAGGTATCGAAGCGCGGCCGAGAGCTCCCCGTCGGCGCCGCCGTACTGCTCGGACAAGTAGCGCGCCATTCGGATATCGCATTTGCCGACTTTGACGGGATACTGCAGCTTCTTTTCATAAACCCACATATCGCGCCCCCTCTTCTACACTTGCCAAGGCCACGGCGTGTCGACCCACTGCCAAGGATACCGGCTGAAGCTGTTGCCGAATCCCATCTGCGGCCCGTACTTTTGCTCGAACGAGGCCATCAGCTGCTTGCGAAGCTGCGCGAGCTGGTTGAATTGTTGGAGCGCCTGCATGTCGGCGGGATGCGTGTCGAGAAACAGATTCAGCTCTACGAGCGCGAAGTCGACCTTTTGAATCTCAAGCAGGTCCCGCTTGTAAGCTTCTCCCCCTCGCTGGGGTTCATGCTGCGCATAGGCGTTCTCATTGTTCCGGTTCGCGACTTGCTCTCTGTCGGCCACGCCTATCAGCCTCCTTTGCGGTTGCAGCGCGACGTATACGGACTATATAGCGCAGGCCACAGCGTACCTTTGAACAGGGCTTCGTCGAGGGGAAATTGGGGCAGGTTGGACGGTTGAAAATAAATATACTGGTTGGGCGGCACGATATACCTCTTTACCGGCACGGGCGGACATGGATCGTCGGGGCTGGCATAGGGGCGCCACTCCCGCCACTGGTTGTCGTACACGCGAATTCCTCCTTAGGCGTTACCGTACGGCGTACTGCTCTAGCCTATGCGCCCGTGCGCCCGGTTCGAACGACAAGAACGGATAAATTTTGATAGGCTCGTCTAAAAAAACAAGCCCCCGCCGGATATTGGCGGGGGCTTAGCGCACTTAAAACGCAAGGCGGCTACAGCTTGATTTTGAGATTGATCAACCCGACCTTGCGGGCGGCCATGTACACGATGACGACGACAGGACCGAGGAAGACGCCGACAAGGCCGACCAATTCGAATCCGACATACAGGCTGATGAGCGCAGGAAGCGCGCCGATGCCGACGGCATCTCCCAGCACCTTCGGCTCCACGATTCGTCGGACGACGGTGATGACAAGGAAAAGCAGGATTAGTCCGATGCCGGTGTATGTATCTCCCGTCAGCATCATATAGGCCGCCCAAGGCACGAGCACGGACCCCGTGCCGAGAATCGGCAGGATGTCGACGACGACGATGAGCAGCGCGATCGCGAGCGGGTAACCCGTGCCGATGATGAGCAGCCCGACGAACGAGATGACGTACGTCATGAGACTCAGCACGAACTGGGCGCGCAGGAAGCCGAAGATCGACTTGCGCAGGTTTTCCATAACTTGCGCGACCTGGCTTCTGGACTCCTCGGCGAAGATCGAAAGGAACGACGCCATCATCGTCGGCAGGCTCAGGCTGAATAGATAGACGGCGACGAAAAAGACGATCAGGACGACGAAAAAGCTAGGGATGCCTGCCGCGAAACCGACGAGCGGCTTCGAAATCGACGTGGCGAGTCCCGACAGCCAGTCGGTCAAATTGTTCGTCAAGCTCTCCAGCTTGATCGGCAGCCCGTTGTCGCCGCCCTGTCCGTTGTACGAGTTGCTCGCCTTTTCGAGCGCGTCCTGAATATAGTCGTTGGCGCTCTTCAGATACGACGGCAGGTTGCTCCAGAACGAGGTGAGCTCGGCGAAGATCTTGATGCCGATCAGTCCCATGAGCCCGAGCAGCACGACCGTGAACAGCGTGCTCGTGACCGTAGACGCCGCGAGCCGGTTCATTTTAAGCTTGGTCATGAATATCTTCGTGAGCGGTTCGAGGAAGATGACGACGATCAAGGCCAGCAGGAAGGGCGCGCCTACCGTAAACAGCAAATAAAGAAAGCCAAGCCCCAAAACCATCAGCAATACTGTGCGCAGCGGCATGCATTCACACCTTTCGAGGATCGGTCGCCCTGGCGGCGAAGCCGGTATACGTCAGCTACAGGTCGGAAGGCGGGTCCGTCCGGTCGTCCGCATCCGATTGTTTATACCGATAGATATGTACGCGCTGAACTCTTAGACGTTCCACTTCGGCGATCTCGAATACGTAGCCCTGCTCGACGATCTTGCGGCCCTCCGCGACGTTGCCGTCGAGGCTCTTGAACAGCCAGCCGCCGATCGAATCGACCTCTTCTTCCTCGATCTCGACGCCGAGCAGGTCGTCGACCTCCTCGATCAGCATGCGGCCGTCTACCGAATACACGTCGCCCTGCATTTCTACGGTCGGCGGCTCGTCGTCGAATTCATCCTGCATCTCCCCGACGATCTCCTCGAGGATCATCTCGGCCGTCAGCATGCCGGCCGTGCCGCCGTATTCGTCGATGACGATCGCGAGCTGCGACTTATGGCGCTGCATGAGCTTCAGCACGCGGCTGATCTCCATCGATTCCGGCACGCTTAAGATCGGGCGCAGATAGGCGCGCAGGTCCTGCTCCTCGTCCGGATCGGCCGTGAGCACGTCGGTGATGTGGACGAATCCGATGATCTGGTCCTTGTCCTCGACGCCGACCGGATACCGGGTATGCTTGACGCGATAGGCGAGCTTCATGTTCTCGTCGAACGGCAGGTTGGTGAACATGCAGTCCATGTCCGTGCGAGGCAGCATGACTTCGCGGGCCACCCGCTCGGAAAACTCGAACACGTTGTCGAAAAGCGTCATCTCTTCCTTGTCGATGATGCCGCTTTTCGCGCTCTCGTTCATGAGAATGCGGATCTCTTCCTCCGTATGCGCCGCATCGTGCTCGCTTGCCGGCTTGACGCCGATCATGCGCAGCAGCAGGTTAGCCGCGTTGTTGAGGAGCCAGATGACCGGCAGGAACAGTCTGTAAAAAAGAAGCAGCGGAAGCGACAGCCACAGCGACACGCTCTCCGACTTCTGGATCGCGAGCGACTTCGGCGCGAGCTCCCCCAGGACGATATGAAGGAAAGTGATCGCGCTGAATGCGATAATGTACGAGATCGTATGGATCGTCGTCTCGTTCGTCACGCCGTATTGGTGAAGCAGCGGGATGACGATCAGGTCGGCGATGGCCGGTTCGCCCGTCCAACCGAGTCCGAGCGACGCCAGCGTGATGCCGAGCTGCGTGGCCGACAGATAGACGTCGAGCTTGCGGTTGACCTTCAGCGCGTACTTCGCCCTGACGTTGCCCTCGTTCGTCAGCTGCGTGAGCCGCGACTGGCGCACCTTGACGAGCGCGAATTCGGCCGCCACGAAAAATCCGTTCAGCAGCACGAGAAAGAGAACGAGGACGGCGTGCCAGGCGATCGAGCCCCATAACAATTCCGTGTTCAAACAGCTTCAGCTTCCTTTCGTACGACGCGGCATAGGCGAACGGACCGCGCGCGGCGCGTTAAACGATCGCGCTGCGGCGGGTAAAGTCGACATCCTTGTAATACATGTCGGTCACGAGAAGATTGGGACCGCAGCAGCCAGCGGCCGGGCAGTGGCAATTGAGGCCGCGCTGCATCGGGTGCTCCTGCCAGCGGCCGAACACGTCGTCGAGCCGCTCGGTCTTGACGTTGCCGAACGGCGGGACGGCCGCGAAATCGGTCACGTATACGTCGCCGCTGAACAAGTTGACGTTGACGCGGTTGCGGCCGTCCGGATCGTTGCGGACGGTGACGTTCGGTTCGGCGGCCAGCCTGCTCAGCAGGCGGCGCTCCAGCGGATCGTCGCCGCAGGCGTAAAACGGCAGCGTGCCGAACAGCATCCACATATCGCGGCGCCGGACGTCGAGCAACTCCTCGACGGCTTCAAGCATCTGCCGCTTGGAGATGACGGGCAGCCCGGAGGCGAAGGAGCTCGGGTACATCGGATGCACCTCGTGCCTGCTGCAGCCCATCTCGCCGACGAGCCGGTGGATTTCTTTCATTTTGCCGTGCGTCCGATAGTTGATCATCGACTCCGCCGAGACGAACAGGCCGCCATCGGCCAGCTTCCTGGCGTTGTCCATCATGCGTTCGTACATGCGTCCGGCGGCGCCCGGCCCGACCTCTCGCCCGGTGCGCGCGAAGCCGATGCGGTGAAAGTCCTCGGCCTCCGTATAATTGAAGGAAATATGCATGACGTCCAAATGAGGCGCGATCAGCTCGTACCGGCCGTAATCCAGCGTGACGTTCGAATTGAGCTGCGTGCGGATGCCGCGCGACCGGGCGTACTTGAGCAGCGGGATCAGCACATGGTTGACGGTGTTCATGCTGAACGTCGGTTCTCCGCCAGTAAGGCTGATCGTCTCCAGATGCTCGACTTCGTCCAGCCTGCGAAGCATGAGATCGATCGGCAGCGCTTCGGCTTCGGTCATCGTCAGGCTGTCGCCGACGGCGCAATGCTCGCATCGCATATTGCATAAATGAGTAACGGTAAATTCAACGCTCGTGAGCGCGTGCTTGCCGTACGCCTGCAGCGAACGGATCGGATCCCACGGATCGTACGCAGGCGACAGCGGCGTGAGATCGGCCGGCGGCGCGAAGGGGGCGCCCGTCCCGGCTTGGGCGGAGCCAATCATCGGTCATACTCCCTGTCTTGTCGAATGTAATGCTATTGTACCGGGTAAACGCCGGCTAACGCAAACGAAAGCCCTTGGAGACTCGCCGCTCCAAGGGCTCGATTGCGCGCTATGCTTCGGCTAAGGCCGGGCCGCTCGTCACGACGCGGGAGATCATGACCGACAGGTGCTTGGACAAGTCCATGTCGAACGGGGACTTCAGCTCCTCGCCGGCTTCGTTGGTCAGGATCCGCACGATCGGACGGTGCAGCGTCAGCGTGTTCACGTCCACGATGACGCCGCTCTGTCCGCTCGACAGCTCCACGGTCATGCCGACCGGGTAAATGGCGACCTTGTCGCGGAACAGGCGCAGCATCTCCGTGTCGTACAGCGAATCGCTGCCCGCATACAAAAGTTCTACCGCCTGATGAGGCAGCATGGCGTTGCGGTAGATCCGGTGGCTCGTCATCGCATCGTAGGAGTCGACGATGCCGATCCATTTGGCATAGTCGTGGATCTCGTTGCCTTGAATGCCGCGCGGATATCCCGAACCGTCGAGACGTTCGTGGTGCTGGAAGGCGCAATGAGCGACGATGAGCGGCAGGTTCGGCTCGTCCTTGAGCAGCTGGAAGCCTCGTTCGGTGTGCCGCTTCATCTCCTCGAACTCCTGCTTGGACAGCGCCCCGGGCTTCAGCAGCACGTCCAGCGGAATCCGGGACTTGCCCACGTCGTGCAGCAGCGAGCCGAGTCCGAGCGTCATCAGCTCGTCCCTGCTATAGCCGCGGGCGATGCCGAGCAGCGACGTGTACACGCAGACGTTAAGCGAATGAAGGTACAAATAGTGATCCACGCTCTGCAGGTTCAGCAGCATGATCATGGCATCGCGGTTGCTGTACAGATCGTCGAGGATCGTCGACATCGTCTCGCGCACGGCTTTGCCGACGTAGGGATAAATCCCCCGCCGGGAGCTGTCGGCCATTTCGCGGAATACGTTTTTGACGGTCTTCAGCGCCCGCCGCTGCGTCTCCTCGCTGATGAGCTCGGGAATCTCGATGCCTTCGGTCTTCGGGTCCTGAATATAGATGTAATGAATGCCCATACTGCTCAGGCGATTCAACAGTCCCTGGGTCATTTCGACTCCTTCGGCCAGCAGCACGATGCCATCTTCGGAGAAAATCTTTTTACCAAGCCTCATACCGGGGAGGCAAGCTGTCACTGGCATCAAGCGCATATTCCTTTAACTCCCCCCTTGGCGATGCTCGTCCGCAGAAAAAGGCTCTGGCTATATCATCGGAATCCTCTTATGATAATGTAAGAGATTTGACGCCCATTGACAAGATATTCCTTCCTAAAAGTCGACAGTATTCGTCAAAAGTCCGTATGAACCCACAAAAATACGTCCGCCATTCGTCATTGAAGACGAATAGGCGGACGTTTTGCCTTGCATGCCATATGCGAGAAGCCGATGCTTAAAGGGCAGCGGAAGCCGCGCGCTCCGTCCATCGGGGCCGGACGCAATCGGCCACGGCCCGATCGTCGACCAGCGCCTCGGCGAGCAGGTCGCGGATGAACTCCGGCAGGCAATAGCGCACGACGCGTCCCTGCTTCAAGCCGACATAACCGATGCCGAACGTGAACATGTCGAGCGTGCCGACCGTATACGCTCGCGCTTCGTCCAGCGGCTCGCCGTTCACCCGAACGCCGATTACGCGGCTGTACGGCGGCGCCGCGGGATCGAAGACCACCTCGGCGCCGTCCGTGCACAAGCGTCCCAGCACTTTGCCCCTGAAGCCGAAGCCGTGAAATTCCAGGCCGATGAATTCAGGCAGCAGGCTCTCTTCGAACGCCTGCTTCAGTTGCGCGCCGTTCAGCTCGATGAGGCACGGATTGATCGGCGATGGACAGACGGCATGGATCCGCTCGCGGGTCACCGGCCCTGCCGCGAGTCCGTCGAGCAGCTGCCCTGCGTTGGTCAGCCCGATCTCGGCGCCGGTCTTGCGGCGCAGCGCTCCCGCCAGCAGCGTGCCGAGCGGGCTCTCGGCGTCCGCGTCTCCGGCGAGCGGAACGGCCAGCTCCGCGACCGGCTCGGCCATCGCCAGCTTCGCCTTCTGCAGCGCGGCGCCGACGATGTCCGCCGTCTCGGGATCCGCCCGCCGGCCTTCGGTCGGAACGGTCCGGCCCTCGATGGCAAGCCCCTGCCCGTCTCGGCCGCGACCGATCTCGACGGTGCCGACGTAGCGGCCGAACTTGCCGGCCGCGCAGACCACCGTGCCGTCGATACGAAGCGGCACCTCCAGCAGATGGTGCGTATGGGCGCCGAGGATCACGTCGATGCCCGGCACGGCCGCCGCCATCCGCTCGTCCTGGCGAAGTCCCAGATGGGAGATCGCCACGACGACGTCGCAGGCAGCCCGAAGTTCGGCGACGCAAGCCGCCGCTTCTTCAAGCGGATCGGACGCTTCCCAGCCGAGCAGCTCGTAAAATTCGTGAAACTGGACCGTAAGACCGAAAAGGCCGACGGTCAGCCCGGCCCTTTGAAGCGTCAGCGTGCGGCGCATCCAAGCCGGAGAACGTCCGGTCGAGGCGAGCTTCAGATTCGCGCAGACGACCGGAAAAGGGGCGTTCTCGTACAGTCGGTCCAGTTGCTCGGGCGTATAGGTCAATCCCTCGTTGTTTCCAAACGTTACCGCGTCGTAGCCAAGCCGCGTCAGCAGTTCCCGGTTCACTGCGGCGTCCGTCCCCTCCGTCTCGATCCGCACGCGGTCCAGATGGTCGCCGCAATCTACGAGCAGCAGCCGGTCCGCAGGCACGGACCCGCGGACTTCCTTTATATAATCGGCCGCCCTGGCGGCCTCCTCGAAGTGACTGTGAATATCGTTGGTATGAAGCAGGACCAGCTTGCCGCTTTGCACCACTTTCGCCTCCTACCCCCCGATTTGAGACATCCTGCGCCCTGTCGGCACATGCGACTGGGCGTCTCCGGCCAACAGAGCCGCCATCTCATGGTTCTCGGGCTTGATGCGCATCGCCTTCATGAACAGCTCGCGCATCGCCTCGGGAGAGCCGAGCGCCGGACGGACGCTCAGCTCGTCCACCCAGTACAGACAAGGCTTGAGATCGCCCTCCGCCGTCAAGCGGAGCCGGTTGCAGTTGGCGCAGAAGTGATTGCTGACCGGATGGATCAGACCGAAAGAGCCCGCACCGCCCGCGATCCGGAAGTTCTCGGACGGACCGTTGCCCGCAGGCCCCTCCGGCAGCGGTTCGTAAGCCAGTCCGAGGCGGTCGGCCTCTTCGGCGACGCGCGTCAGCGGCAGATAGTGGTCGCGCCAGCCGGCGTCGTCGTGCCCGATCGGCATGTATTCGATGAAGCGGACGTGAAGCGGCTTCTCGGCGCTCAGGCGCAGAAACGTGCCGATCTCGTCCTCGTTTACGCCCTTGAGCAGCACGCAGTTGAGCTTGATCGGCCCAAGGCCCGCCTCGGCCGCGGCCTCGATGCCCTCCAGCACTTTGTCCAGCCTTCCCCTTCGCGCGATGAAGCGAAAACGGGCGCTGTCCAGCGTATCCAGGCTAATATTAACGCGATCGAGTCCGGCGACCTTGAGCGCGGCAGCCTGCGGCCCGAGCAGCAGTCCGTTCGTCGTAAGCGAGATCTCCTCGATGCCCTCGATCGACTTCAGCTTCGCGATCAATCCCGCGATGCCCGGCCGGACGAGCGGCTCCCCTCCGGTAATCCGCAGCTTGGAGATGCCGAATCCCGCGGCGGTCTCCACCACCTCGGCGATCTGATCGTAGGTCAGAAGGCGTTCTTTGTCCATGAACTCCATGCCTTCCTCGGGCATGCAATACAGGCAGCGCAGATTGCAGCGGTCCGTGACGGAGATGCGCAGGTACGTATGTTTGCGGTCGTATCGGTCCTTTAATTCCGTCATGGCGTGGCCCTCCTTCAGGAAGCTTGAAACCTCCTCCTGTTATGCTAGCTGACATGGTTATAGCATAACATTTTCAGAAGCATTATGGTATGCTTGGACAAGGCAACCCCCTTGTGAAACGTATGGAAGGCAGGGCAAATACATGACGACTTATAAATGGAAAATATATTTATTCGCCGGACTGGCCGAGCGCCTCGGTACGCGCCTGCTCGAGACGGAATTCGCCGAGGACCGGCTCGCGGCCGGCGAGTTGAAGCGGCGGCTCGCGGCCGCCCATCCGGAGCAAGCCGATCTGATCGAGGTGTCGTTCGTCGCGCGCAATCAGTCGTTTTCGCCCGACGAGGCGGAGATCGGCCACGGCGACGAGATCGCGCTGCTGCCGCCCGTGTCGGGCGGTTCCGGGCTTGACGCAGGCAACGAAGCCGTGCCGGCAGCAACAGCTCCTTATGCGATATCGGCGGCGGTGCTGTCGGCGGAGGACGTGCTCGCGCTCGTGCATCACCCCGATCACGGCGCCGCGCTCCTGTTCGCGGGGACGACGCGGGAGCTCACGGGCGGTCAACGTACGGTCACGCTCGAATACGAAGCGTACGAACCGATGGCGCTCGCGGCGCTGCGGCAGATCGGCGACGAGATCGGCGAGCGGTGGCCGGGCACGCTGTGCGCGATCCACCACCGCATCGGGCCGGTCGGCATCGGCGAGACGAGCGTGCTCATCGCGGTCTCCTCGCCCCGCCGCGCGCCCGCGTACGAGGCGAGCAGGTATGCGATCGAGCGGCTGAAGCAGACGGTGCCGATCTGGAAACGCGAGGTTTACGAGGACGGCTCCGAATGGAAAGGCCATCAGACCGGTCCTTGGGATCCGCTGGCGCCGCTCGCCGGCGAGCAGCCGTGACCGGGGCGTTCGCAGGCGGCGCGGACCGCTATGCGCGCCAAGTCCGCTTCGCTCCGTTCGGCGCCGACGGCCAGGCGTCCTTGTCCGCCAAGACCGCCGCGATCGTCGGCGTCGGCGCGCTCGGCTGCGTCTCGGCCAATCATCTGGCCCGTGCCGGCATCGGCCGCCTTATCTTGATCGACCGCGACGTCGTCGAGCCGACCAACTTGCAGCGGCAGCTGCTGTACGATGAAGCGGATGCCGCCGAAGGGACGCCGAAGGCGGTCGCGGCCGCGCGAAGGCTGTCCGCGATCAACGGCAGCGTCGCCTACAAGCCGTACGCGGTCGATCTGAACGCGGGCAACATCGAGACGCTGCTGTCGGACGCCGATCTGGTCGTCGACGGCACCGACAGCTTCGGGGTCCGGTACCTGCTGAACGAGTGGAGCGCGAAGCACGGCAAGCCTTGGATCTACGGCGCGGCCGTCGGGGCCTCCGGCATGACGATGACGATCCGTCCCGGCACGGGCGGCCCCTGCCTGCGCTGTATCTTCCCGCAGCCGCCGCGCGGCGGCGCGCTCGACACCTGCGAGACGGCCGGCGTGCTGGGGCCGATCGTCGATCTCGTCGCTTCCGTCCAATCGATGGAAGCGATCAAGCTGCTCGGCGGCCGCGAAGAAGCGCTGCACGGCGCGCTGCTTCAGACCGACCTCTGGCATACCGGCTGGCAACAGCTTGGGATCGCGGGCGCGCGAAGAGCGGACTGCCCCGTATGCGGCCCCGATCGAAGGTTCGAATGGCTCGACGGGGACGCCGCCGAACCGTTGACCGCTTCGCTCTGCGGCCGCCAGACGGTCCAGGTATCGCCCTCGGCTTCCGACGCGTCGCTCGATCTGCCGCGTCTCGCCGCCAGATGGGCCGCACTCGGACACGTGGAGCTGCGCGACTATTTGCTGCGCCTTCGGCGGGCAGACGGCATCGCCTTTGCGCTCTTCCCCGACGGGCGCGCGCTCGTGTCCGGTACGGACGATCCGGTTCGCGCGAGGCGCCTTTACGCCGAGCTGCTCGGCGAATAGTCCTACTCCTTATCGACAAAAATCCATTGCAAGCGCCCGGTATACTTTGGTAACATATGGTTTGAAAGCGGTTATCCGACGTTGATGCCGCAGAAGACCATACGGCGAGGTGCGCAATGCGAATTCATATTACCGATTTGCAGGCTGGCGATCAGATCTCGCAAGATATTTTCAACGGATACGGACTGCACGTCCTGTCCAGTGGCGCGATATTGAACGAGCATGATTTGTCCCGTCTCTACCAGCACCGAATCGAGTACGTCGATATCGAGCAACGCGTTTCCCCTTCGTTCGAAGCTTCCGAGACCGCGGCGGACCTGTTCCCTCCCGAACTCCATTTCAGGTTCGAAGACGCCGTCGTGGGGTGCGAACTGCTATTCAAGCAGGCGATCGTGGAAGGCAGGATCTCCGAGGCGGACGCCAAAGAGAGCTTCCAGCCGCTCGTCAGACATTTTCAAGAGGAACGCGACGTCGTCTCGCTGATGCTGAGCATGCACACGCAGGACGAATATACGTATCAGCACTCGGTCCAGGTCGGCATGCTTAGCTTCTACATGGCCAAGTGGCTGGATTGGAGCGACGAGGACCAGATCCGGGCGGGCATGGCAGGCTTCCTGCACGACATCGGCAAGAGCCGCATTTCCGAGGAGCTCCTAAAGAAAAGCGGGCGGCTGACCGAAGCGGAATTCGAGGAGATCAAGAAGCATCCTTTACACAGCTATCGGATTCTGACCGACTCGTACCCGGACGACGGGATCGCCGTCGCCGCGCTCCAGCACCACGAGAGGCGCGACGGTACGGGATATCCCGAGCGGCTGCAGGACGAAGCGATCTTGCCGATGTCGAGAGTCATCGCGATCGCTGATATTTACAGCGCCATGACTTCGGACCGCATCCACCAGGAAAAGCGGGATTTGCTCTGCGTGCTGAAGGAGCTGTACCGACTCAGCTTCAATGAACTGGATGCAGAGATGACGCAGACGTTCATCAACCGGATGATTCCCAACTTCATCGGCAAACGCGCTCAGTTGTCCGACGGACGGTGGGGGACGATCATCATGACGCACCCGACGGATCCGTTCCGCCCGCTCATCCATGTCGACGACGCGTTCATTGACCTGGCCGTCGAACGCGACCTGGAGATCGATCGGATCTCGACGTAAATACGGCTAGCCCCGGCCCATATCGGCCGGGGCTTTTTTAATACGCGTACCCGCGGATGCTAGAGCAGCCGCTTGGCATACAGGAAGGTATCCTGCCAATACGCTTTGTCGATATCCGTAATTTGCACCCCGTCTTCGGGCTTCGGGCTCGAATGGAGCATTTTGCCGCCCCCCATATAGATGCCTACATGACCCACCGTCTTGTCCGTCTTGAAGCGGCCGGGTACGTAAAAAAACATCAGGTCCCCGGGCTGCAGCTCGTTTCTGGACACCGAAGTACCGCGTTCAGCCTGTTCTCTGGCCGTACGGGGCAGCTGAATGCCTTTGTCGGCGAACAGGTACTGGACGAACGACGAACAATCGAACAACCCCGTATTCCGGTAGTCGCCTGTCCCGAAGTCATATTTTACGCCTAGAAACTTTTGCCCGTGCGCAATAATATCGGCTGCGTCGCTTGAAGCGGAGGCGATCCGCAGCTTCCCGCCGTTTGCGGCGCCGGGCGCCGCGTCGGCGAAAGGCATGCCGCCATGTCCGGCATTATGACCGAACGCTCGCGGGAGGAGGGAGATGCTGCCGCCGTTCGTCCGCATCGCGAGCTCGTTTCCGAACAACGCAGGCAGCCCTGCAGCTGGAATGTACAAGCCGTCTTTTTCCTTTACCGCCGGCGCCGGCAACTTGGTCTGCTTCCCGCCTGCTTGCACCGTGCTGTCTCCCGTCCGGAACTTCCACCTTGGGTCATGATCGCCTAGACCGTAGCTGCCGTCGGATAGCCACTTGCCGGTATATCCCGCCGCCTTGGCCACGTCGGACAGAGCTACGTAACCGGTACGGTGGATGCTGCGCAGCTTGATGACGCTGCTCTCGGCCTTTTCCCCGGCTTTCGTTTGCTCCGCCGACTTCACCTTCACCGGCGCGTATCTTTGGCTCAGATCGGCCGTATCGCCCGGGTTGTCCGTGCAACCGGCGCCTGCCAGCAGCGCTGCCGCCGCGATACCCGCGCAAGTCGCCCTTGCGAACATACGATTACGCATGCTTAACCATCCCTCCGAAGGTCCCATCTAGAAATTCCTTCGTTAGGATGGTTGATCGCGGCCGGATTTATGCCGTTAGACAGCTCCGGCTTGCGATGAGGACGCTGAAGTCGCAGGGCCTTCCGATTCAAATCAAGTTTTGACGATGCAATATGGTCAGCAGCCGATAAAAGTCGTAACTGCCGCCCAGCGGCGTATCGATCAGCTTCGCTTCAACGGCAGCCTGCACGGCGGCGGCGGCCCAAGCCGGCGGCTCGGCGATGACCTGTCGGTTTTCCGTTTGGGTAAGCCGGTCGGCGAGCGCTCTAATCTGCTCCGTCTGCTCGCTAACCCGGTTTTGAAGCAGCTCGAGTTGTTCCCGCTCCTCCTTCGTCATCGGTACGTCCCCCCCGTCGATGTCATCATACTTCGTCAGACCGTATCTCTGAATAAGTTGAGCAATCTTGTTGCTATAGGCCGGATCGGTCGCGTACCCGCTGAACTGGAGCGCTTCCGCCTGCTCCGCGACCGTCTTGGCGGCGCGAACGCGGGCATACCTGGCATTTCCGAACAATTGGTCTTGGTCTTTATAGAAGTCGTACACGCTGTCGTAAGCCCGCCATGTCTCCTGGACCTGGACGCGTTTGCCGTTAACGAATTCCCAAGTCGGCGTCGTGTATGTCTCGCCATGCCACCACTGGTTAGGCATACCGCCGCCGGCCTTCATGCCGCCGAGATTATGGCGTTCGTCTATCTTGCCGCCGGTCTCCAGCAAGTTCTGGGCAAGTCTGACGCTTGGGAAAAGCGGCGAACCTTCTTGTCGCGCCCGCTGCGCTTGCGGACCAAGCAGGCCAAAGAACGTTTGCCTGTCCAATTTAACACCTCCCTCGGTTTAAGCATGATATTCAAGCCCCGACTTTCCCATCGCGGCGCCAATCCAGCATTCGTTGCGTGAATGACAAATAAAAAAGAACCCGTAGAGAAGCTCTACGGGTCCAGATCAAACGTTATTGAATGGGATTCGGTCCAAGACGGTTGGCAGCGTTAGCCGATACTGCCTTCCATTTCGAACTTGATGAGTCGGTTCATCTCGACCGCGTACTCCATCGGCAGTTCCTTGGTGAACGGCTCGATGAAGCCCATGACGATCATCTGGGTCGCTTCGGCTTCGGACAGGCCGCGGCTCATCAGGTAGAAGAGCTGGTCTTCGGATACCTTGGATACGGTCGCCTCGTGCTCGAGCGTCACATTGTCGTTGAAGATCTCGTTGTACGGGATCGTATCGCTCGTCGACTGGTTGTCGAGGATGAGCGTGTCGCACTTGATGTTCGCCTTGGCACCCTCGGCGTTGCGACCGAAGGAAGCAAGTCCGCGGTACGTCACTTTGCCGCCGTGCTTGGAGATCGACTTGGAGACGATCGTGGACGTCGTGTCCGGCGCCAGGTGGATCATCTTCGCGCCTGCGTCCTGGTGCTGGCCCTTGCCGGCGACGGCGATGGAGAGCACCATGCCGCGCGCGCCGCGGCCCTTCAGGATGACGGCCGGGTACTTCATCGTCAGCTTGGAGCCGATGTTGCCGTCGACCCACTCCATCGTCGCGTTCTCTTCGGCGACGGCGCGCTTGGTGACGAGGTTGTAGATGTTCGGCGCCCAGTTCTGGATCGTCGTGTAGCGGACGCGCGCGTCCTTCTTGACGATGATCTCGACGACGGCGCTATGCAGCGAGTTCGTGCTGTACACGGGCGCCGTGCAGCCTTCGACGTAGTGAACGAAGCTGCCTTCGTCCGCGATGATGAGCGTGCGCTCGAACTGGCCCATGTTCTCCGAGTTGATGCGGAAGTAGGCTTGCAGCGGGATCTCGCACTTGACGCCCTTCGGCACGTAGATGAAGCTGCCGCCGGACCATACGGCGCTGTTCAGCGCGGCGAACTTGTTGTCCGCTGCCGGAACGACGGTGGCGAAGTATTCCTTTAAGATCTCCGGGTGCTCGCGCAGAGCCGTGTCGGTGTCGGTGAAAATGACGCCCTGGGCTTCGAGATCGGCCTGCATCGAGTGGTAGACGACCTCGGACTCATACTGGGCCGAGACGCCCGCCAGGAATTTCTGCTCAGCCTCGGGGATGCCCAGCTTATCGAACGTCGCCTTGATCTCCTCCGGCACTTCTTCCCATGTCTTACCTTGTCTTTCCGACGGCTTGACGTAGTACTGGATGTCGTTGAAGTCCAGTTCGTCCATGTCTCCGCCCCAAGTCGGCATTGCCATTTTGTAGAACTGCTCCAGCGACTTCAACCGGAAATTCAGCATCCACTCAGGCTCGCCCTTCATCTCCGAGATCGTGCGGACGATCTCGGGGGTCAGGCCTTTGCCGGATTGAAATACGGCCTTATGCTCGTCGCGGAAACCGTACTGGTACTCTTCGATTTCGGGCATTTGCTTTGCCATGACGATTGTCCCTCCTTCATAGTGTTCGTGCTGTATTTGCGAAATCAAGCTTACTGCTCGACGTTTTCTTCGACCTTGCCCTGACCGTCATGCTCGACGCCCTTGCGCAGCGCGTTCCAGGCAAGCGTGGCGCACTTGATGCGTGCCGGGAATTTGCCGACGCCCGACAGGGCGTCGATGTCCTCGTACTCATCGAACTCGACCTGCTCGCCCTTCATCAGGGAAGAGAATTTGCCGGCCAGCGCCAGCGCCTCCTCCGTAGACTTGCCCTTGACCGCGTCCGTCATCATCGAAGCCGACGACATGCTGATCGAGCAGCCTTCTCCGGTAAAGCGGGCGTTCTTCACGACGCCGTCCTCGATCTGCAGCTGCAGCGAGATGCGGTCGCCGCAGGTCGGGTTGTTCAGGTTGACGGTGACGGATTCGTCGTCCATCGTCCCGCGGTTGCGCGGGTTTTTATAGTGATCCATGATGACGCGGCGGTATAAATCGTCCAACTGGCTCATAACTGGAAAAACTCCTTTGTCTTGACCAGCGCGTCCACCAGCCGGTCGACGTCTTCTTCGGTGTTGTAAAGGTAAAAGCTCGCTCTCGCCGTCGCGCTCACCTTCAGCCATCGCATGAGCGGCTGGCAGCAGTGGTGGCCGGCGCGGATGGCGATGCCCTCCGTGTCGAGCACCGTCGCGACGTCGTGCGGATGCACGTCGCCGAGATTAAACGTGACAAGCCCCGAGCGATTGCCGCTCGGACCGTAGATCGAGATATCCTCGATCTCCGACAGGCGGCCGTACGCGTACCTGGACAATTCACGGCCATGACGGTCGATCTCGTCAAGCCCCACCGACTCCAGGAAGTCGATCGCGGCGCCGAGTCCGACTGCGCCGGCGATGATCGGCGTGCCGCCCTCGAACTTCCACGGGATCTCTTTCCAGCTCGAATCGTACAGCTCGACGAAGTCGATCATCTCGCCGCCGAATTCGATCGGCTCCATTTTCTCGAGCAGCGCCGTCTTGCCGTACAAGGCGCCGATTCCCGTCGGACCGCACATTTTGTGGCCGGAAAACGCATAGAAATCAACGTCGAGGTCCCGCACGTCGACCTTCATATGGGGAGAGCTCTGCGCGCCGTCCACGACCATGATCGCGCCGTTCTTGTGGGCGATGGCGGCGATCTCCTTGACCGGATGGACGGTCCCCATGACGTTGGACACGTAGGCGATCGAGACGATCTTGGTACGCTCGGTAACCGTCGCCTCGACGTCCGAGAGCTTCAGGCTGCCGTCCTCCTGGAGCGGAATGAACTTCAGCGTCGCTCCCGTCGCCTTGGCGGCTTGCTGCCATGGAATCAAGTTGCTGTGATGTTCGGACTGCGTAATGACGATCTCGTCGCCCTCGCGCAGCTGCTGACGGGCGTAACCGCCGGCTACCATATTAAGACCGGTCGTCGTGCCGCGGTTGAAAATGATCTCGCGCGCAGAAGCGGCGTTCAGGAACCGGGCCACCTTCTCGCGGGCGCCTTCGTAGGCGTCCGTCGCGCGCGAGCCGAGCGTATGCACGCCGCGGTGGACGTTGGCATTGTCGAACTCGTAGTAACGCTTCACGGCGTCGATGACGCTGCGCGGCTTCTGCGAGGTCGCGGCGTTGTCCAGATAGACGAGCGGATGACCGTTAATCTCCTGATCCAGAATCGGGAATTCGCTTCTTAGTGCGCGAGCGTCCATTTAACCCAACTTCCTCTCTAAAATGCGCTGCAGCTGCTCGCGGACGCTCTCGAGCGGAATCTCCGACACGACCGGATCGAGGAAGCCGTAAATGATCAGGCGCTCCGCTTCGGTCTTCGAGATGCCCCGCGACATCAGATAATGCACCTGCTCCGCATTGACCTGGCCTACGCTCGCGGCGTGGCCGGCTTTGACGTCGTCTTCGTCGATCAGCAGGATCGGGTTCGCGTCGCCGCGCGCCTTCGGGCTCAGCATGAGCACCTTTTCGGTTTGTTGGCCGTTGGCGCGCGTCGCGCCCTTTTCGATCTTGGTCACGCCGTTGATGACGGCGGTGCCTTCTTCCTTCATGACGGCGCGCGTGATCATGTCGCTCTCCGTCGAGAGGCCGAAGTGCACGGCGCCCGTCGTAAGGCTCATGCGCTGCTTGCCGGTGCCGACGGTGATGATCTTAGCGTCGGACGTCGATCCGTTGCCCTTCAGGATCGTCTTGGTGTCGGACAGGATGTTGCCGTCCTGCAGCTCGCCGACGATCCATTCGATGCGCGCGTCCTGCTCCAGCACGGCGCGGCGGTACGAGACGTCGACCGCGCCCTTCTCAAGGCTGTGCACGGCCGCATAGCGGACCTGGCTGCCGGCCTTGGCGAACACTTCGACGGCGCCGTTCAACACGAGCGCGGCGTCGCCGACGGCCGTGGAGGCATTCTCGACGACGGTCACGCGGCTGTTCGCTTCGGCGACGATCAGCACGTGCGGCACGAAGGTCGCTTCGGCGTCGTCCGCGAACAGCAGCGCCTGCACGGGCTCTTCGATCTCGACGCCGCGAGGCACGTACAGGAAGACGCCGCCGTTCCACAGCGCCGCGTGCAGCGCCGCGAGCTTGTGCTCATCCGGCGCATAGGCCGTCATCAGGTGCTTGCGAACGAGCTCTTCGTGGCTGCGCGCAGCCTCTTCGAGGCTCGCCAGCACGACGCCCTTCGCCTTCAGCTCGTCGGACAAATGCGTATAAACGACGGAGGAATTGTGCTGCACGATCAGCGCGCCGCCGGCTTCGGCGGGCAGCAGCTTCGTTAGCGCTTCGGGCAGCTGCGATGCGGAGTCGATCTTGGCGCCCGGGCGGTCCGTGCCGTAAAGGTCCAGCGGCCAGCGCTGGATCGGCGTCTTCTCGGGCTTCGGCAGTTCGAGCCGCGATGCCAGC
Source organism: Cohnella sp. OV330 (assembly GCF_900112065.1). Taxonomy (GTDB): domain Bacteria; phylum Bacillota; class Bacilli; order Paenibacillales; family Paenibacillaceae; genus Cohnella. The sequence continues at coordinate 102,461 of NZ_FOKE01000007.1, read as the reverse complement.
TCGCCGGCGTTTTCGCGCCAGGCGACGAGCCAGGCGGGTTCGTTTTTGCTACGGGCGATGCTCGATGCGGCATCGCGGCCAAAAGAGGCGGTAGGCGTACTCATGGTTGTATGACCTCCCTTATCCTCTTAGGCTTGGCCGACCGTCTCGTCGACGATGCCCAGTTCTTCTTTGACCCATTCGTAGCCTTCGGCTTCGAGACGCTCGGCCAGCTCAGGACCGCCGGACTTGACGATGCGTCCCTGCATCATGACGTGAACATGATCAGGCTTAATATAATTCAGCAGGCGCTGGTAGTGGGTGATGATCAGGAAGCTGCGCTCTTCGGAGCGCATCGCGTTGACGCCTGCGGCCACGATCTTCAGCGCGTCGATGTCGAGGCCGGAGTCGATCTCGTCGAGGATGACGAGCTTCGGCTCGAGCAGCATCATTTGCAGAATCTCGTTGCGCTTCTTTTCGCCGCCGGAGAAGCCTTCGTTCAAATAGCGGTGCATGAACTCGGGATTCATCTCGAGCTCCTTCATCTTCGCTTCCATCTGGCGGACGAACTTGATCAGGGAGATCTCGTTGCCCTCGCCGCGGCGCGCGTTGATCGCGCTGCGGAGGAAGTCGGCGTTGGTCACGCCCGTGATCTCGCTCGGGTATTGCATCGCGAGGAACAGGCCGGCCAGCGCGCGCTCGTCGACGCCCATCTCCAGCACGTCTTCGCCGTTCAGCAGCACTTGTCCATCGGTTACTTCATATTTAGGATGGCCCATGATCGAGGAGGCGAGGGTGCTCTTGCCGGTGCCGTTCGGGCCCATGATCGCGTGCACTTCGCCGGCCTTGATCGTCAGATCGAAGCCCTTCAAAATTTCTTTGCCTTCGATTTCCGACTTCAAGCCCTTGATTTCGAACAGATTGGACATTGTTTTCCCTCCAGGTTATACGGACGCCAAGTGGGGTTGACCCCTTTTTTAAGCAACCTGCGGTCGCCACTTAAGATCCATTTCTTATTTATAACTATTCTAAAGTGATTCTCAGTGATTCTCAACCACCATTTTATGAAAATGTCATGAAAATTGCAAACCGGGCCGAGCCCCATCGAGGCCGACCCGCGTTCTAGAGGCCGCCTGCCAACGCCTGACGGACCGATTGAAGCTCTTTGCCGAACGCCTCGTCACCGAGCGCGGGACGGGCGCCCTGCGCCGACAGAGGCTCCGCCAGGTTAAGCCATGACTTGCAGCCGCCGTACCGCTCGTCGTTCGGTATCGCGACCGGCCGGTCCAGCACGTATACGCGCAGCAGCAGCACGTGCAGCGGCTTCGTTTTTTTCCACTTCAGCCGTTCCTCCGCATAGTTCTCCGTCCATAAATGGAAAGGCTCCAGCTTGCGCAGCGTCTCGCCGTCCGTCACTTCGATATCGTCGACGACCTCGGCGTACGAGGAAATGACGACCGAATCCGGATCCCGCTCGAACGCCGCTACCGTCTCCGCCACGCTCGGACTCGCACCCGGCTTTATCAGGTGCTCTCGCTGATGCTCATAGGAAGGAAAAAGAAAAAACGAAGGGCTCTCCAGCCGGAACTCCTTCGTCTCCTCCGCGATGCCGCCCTTGCGCAGCACGATAATCTGCTTGCCCGCTTCCAGCGCCTTGACCGCCACCGCCCACTCCCGCAGCGCTATCGGATATTCCATCGGCGTCACGCCTCCTGTCGAATTCTGCTTCTCTTATTATAGCATGCGGGGCGGGGAAGCCAAGGCGAGCAGGCGCTCAATCAAGTTAATGGTCAAAAATCGTCTTTAGCTTCACTCGTCACGCTATCCGCGCTATCAAGATCGACTTGTACGCCGCTATCGCGTCAAGCCGGGATGGGCGAAGGTCGACGATCGCGTCCGGCGCCGGATCGTGGATGGAGACGACGTCTTCTCGCCGGGTCTCCAGCCAGGTTCGAAGATATTCGCCGGCCGGGTCGAACCTCTTGGATTGGGTCACGGGGTTCATGATGCGAAAATACGGCGCGGCGTCGAAGCCAAGCGAAGAAGCCCAGAGCCAGCCGCCTCTATTAAGCGCGTTATCGTAATCCGAAAGTTTCAGCCGGAAATAACGTTCGCCGTAAATAAACGGGCAACGCAGGTTTTTCGTCAAAAACATCGCCGCGATCATCCGCAGCCGGTTCGGCATCCAGCCGGTCTCGTTCAGCTGGGTCATGGCCGCGTCGATCACGGGAATGCCCGTCCTGCCGTCTCGCCAGGCTGCGAAGTGGCGGTCGTCCAGTCCCGACAAATCGAACTTTTTTTCATAATGGTAGTAATCCGGGTCCATGCGGGATTGATAGAGGTAGAAATCGCGCCACGCCAGCTGTCGCAGCCAGCTCTCCCGCTGCTCCGAGGGAAATTCGCCGGCGGCGGCGTACAGTCGTCTGGCCGAGATCTCGCCGCGATTCAGCGAGGCCGACAACCGGCTCGTGCCGTCCTGCGCATAAGCGTCTCTCGCTTCGGCGTAGCGAGGCAAGGCCCCCTTCAGGAACCTGCTTAGACGTCGCTCCGGATCGAACGTTTGCCCGACCCCATCTTCCATGACGGCCCTTAGCGGAGCTGGTACTTCGCTGCCCGGCAGATTCGTCGCTGTCGCCGTGACCAGATCGCTAACCCCGCTCGCGTAAACGGTCGTAAAGCGCTGCGCGAGAAAGGCGCGCCACTGCCGGTAAAACGGCGTAAACACCTTGTACGGCGCCTGACGGCCCGTCCACTCGTGAAAATCGCGCATCGGCGCGAGCGACAGATCCGGAAGAGCGGTAAAAGCGGCGCCTCGCGCCAGAGTCGCTTCTCTTAGCTCGCGATCGCGCTTGATCGCGTACGGGGTGTAATCCTCGTGCACGACGACTTCGCGGATGTCCGGGTGAGCGTCGAGCATGCGGGCCAGCAGGGAAGCCGGCTCGCCGTAATAGACGTGGAGCTTGCGGCCCGCTTGCTCGTAGGCGCGCTCAAGGCGGCCGGCGGCAAGCAGAAAGCCTGCGCCGCCGTGCTCCCGATGCCTGTCCCCCCGAAGGAGAAAAGGATCGAGAAACAGCGCATGCAGGCCTGGCTCGCCGCCGGCGGCCATGTAGTCCAGCGCCGGCAGGTCCGAGGTCCGCAAATCCTTGCGATGGATGAACAGCTTCACATGCCTGTCTCCGCGTGCGAGTGCTTGTCGTCGTCGCCCAGGCTGCGCTTGTCCTGGCGGCGGGCGACCTTGTCCGCATACGCGGCTTCGATGACGGCTTTTCTCACGTTCTCGACGACCGCGGCGTTGAACACGCTCGGGACGATATATTCGCTGCTGAGCTGCTCCTCCGTGACGACGGCGGCGATCGCCTTGGCCGCGGCCAGCTTCATGCCCTCCGTGATGCGCGACGCGCGGCAATCGAGCGCGCCGCGGAAGATGCCGGGGAAGCATAACACGTTGTTGATCTGGTTCGGGTAGTCGCTGCGCCCGGTGCCGATGACGGCGGCGATGCCCTGGATGAGGTCGGGACGGATCTCCGGCTCGGGATTCGCCATCGCGAACACGATCGGATCGGCGGCCATCGACTTGACCTGATCGACGCTCAGCACGCCGGGGCCGGAGACGCCGATGAAGACGTCCGCTCCGGCGATCGCTTCGGTCAGGCCGCCCGTTCGGCCTTCGGGGTTCGTATGCTGCGCGCACCACTGCCAAGCCGGATTGGCGTACTCGCTGCCTCTGGACAGGATGCCCTCGCGATCGACGGCGACGACCGACGGCACGCCGGCCGAATGCAGCATGCGGACGATCGACATGCCGGCGGCCCCGATCCCGCAGACGACGACGCGGAGCGAATCCATGCGTTTGCCGACGCATTTGGCCGCGTTCATGAGCGAGGCGATCAGCACGACCGCCGTGCCGTGCTGGTCGTCGTGAAATACCGGGATGTCGAGCAGTTCCTGAAGCCGGCGCTCGATCTCGAAGCATCGGGGCGACGAGATGTCTTCGAGGTTAATCCCCCCGAATCCGGGCGCGAGGCTGCGCACGATCTCAACGATGGCGTCCGAATCCTGCGTGTCGAGGCAGATCGGAAAGGCGTCGACGCCGGCCAGCTCCTTGAACAACATCGCCTTGCCCTCCATGACGGGCATCGCCGCGGCGGGGCCGATGTTGCCCAAGCCGAGCACGGCGCTGCCGTCGCTGACGACGGCGACCGTGTTGCGCTTGATCGTGAGGGAAAACGCGGATGCCGGATCTTCGTGGATGGCCATGCACACCTTCGCTACCCCTGGCGTATAGACGCGGGAGAGATCGTCGCGCGTGCGGATCTTGATGCGCGGCGTCACCTCAAGCTTGCCGCCGAGATGGATCAGCAGCGTCTGGTCGGAAATGTTGACGATCCGGACGCCTTCCACGGCGCGGATCGCCGAGGCGATCGCCTCCTGGCCCGCATCGCTGCGGATCGTCAGGTCGCGAATGCTCTTCTGCCCCGGCCGTATGACGTCGATCGCGACGATGTCGCCTCCGGCCGCGCCGATCGCGGTCGCGATCGCGCCGAAGACGGCCCTGTCCGTATCCATTTCGAGACGCACGATGAGATTTGAACCGTTCATCCATATCCCTCCCGGTATCTTCTTTCGGAATTACCTTAACATGCCAAGTCGGCGCACATCAAACCGGCTGCGATTCCGGCTGTTCCGCCGCCGCGTTTTTCCCTTATAATAGTAACCGGATCGAGACCGTCAGCATTCGCCTTGCAGAGCGAATTGTTCTATACTGTCTTGTAGATCGTCCGCCGGCGGCGGACAAGCCGCGTACATTATCGGAGGTGCCCTGTTCATGAGCAAGTATCACCCGCTGAGCGAAGCGGAAGCCATCGAGATCGCCCGTACTTTCGCCGAGGTATTCCCGACAGGCGAAGAGCTCGTCTCGCGCGAGATCGGGGACGGCAACCTGAATCTCGTGTTCCATATTACGCAGCCGGCGACCGGCCGCAGCCTCATCGTCAAGCAGGCGCTCCCCTACGTCAAGATCATCGGGGACTCATGGCCGCTCAGCCTCGACCGCGCGCGGATCGAGGGCGAAGCGCTCATCAAGCAGGGCGAGCTCGCGCCCGGCCTCGTGCCGGTCGTATACCGCTCCGACGCCGACATGGCCCTCACGATCATGGAGGACCTGAGCGATCATGTTATTATGCGCAAAGGATTGATCGAAGGCGGCGTCTATCCCGATTTTGCCGAGCACCTCGCGGAGTTCCTGTCCCGCACGCTGTTCTTCACTTCGGATCTCGGCATGAACCAGCAGGACAAGAAGGTGCAGCTCGGCCGTTTCATCAATCCGGACCTGTGCAAGATTACGGAAGACTTCGTCCTTAATTTCCCTTATTACGACGCGGAATCCAACAACATCGAACCGCATCTTCGCGATGCCGCCGAATCCGTCTGGCGCGACGAAGAGCTTTTGCTCGAAGCCGCCAAGCTGCGCGAGAAGTTCCTGACGCAAGCCCAGGCGCTGCTTCACGGCGACCTGCACACGGGCAGCATTTTCGTCACGACGGCGTCGACGAAGGTCATCGACCCCGAATTCGCCTACTACGGTCCGATGGGCTTCGATATCGGCGCGATCGTCGCGAACCTCCTGCTTAACTTCGCAGGACAAGAGCACTGGAGTCCGGACGAAGCCAGCCGGCGCGACCGCAGAGCTTATTTGCTCGCGACGGTCACGGAGCTGTGGACCCGGTTCGAGCGCAAGTTCCGCGCGCTGTGGGACGAGCATGGCGTCGACAAGCGGCTCGGCGTCCCCGGCTATCAAGACGATTACATGAAACGGCTGCTGCAGGATACGATCGGCTTCGCCGGCGCCAAGGCGCTGAGACGGGTGTACGGTCTGGCGCAGGTCGCCGATATCGCGACGATTCCGGACCGCGAGGCGCGCGAGCGCGCGCAGCGACTGGCGCTGAACATCGCGCGGAACCTGATCGTATCCAATCGCGGCGCGACCTCCATCGAGGACGTCGTCCGGATCGCGGAAACGGCTGCCGGAAACCGGAACTAGACAGTCTATACTAACTTAGCGTAAGGAGATCGATCGATGAGCGATATACAACATGGGGCGGACCCGATCAAAGGCGTGCTGGAGCCGATCCGGTGGAACGACGGAACGCTGGAGCTGCTCGATCAGCGGCAGCTTCCCGAGCAAACGATCTATTTAAACCTGAATACCGTTCAGGAAGTTTGGGACGCCATCCGTAATCTAGCGGTGCGGGGCGCGCCGGCGATCGGCATCGCCGCCGCATTCGGCGTCGTGCTTGGCGTGCAGCGCTTCCCGGGACCTCCGACGGCGCTGGCCGACGAAGCGCTCCGCCACGCCGCGCATCTCGCGACGTCCAGACCGACGGCGGTCAACCTGTTCTGGGCGCTCGACCGCATGAAGGAGCGCGCGAAGGCGCTGGCTTCTACCGTCGCCTCGTCGCGCGAAGCCGTCGAGGCGCTGCTCGCCGAAGCGAAACAGATTCAGGCCGAGGACATCGAGACCAACCGGCGGATCGGCGAGCACGCGCTCACCTTGTTCCAGGACGGCATGGGCGTGCTCACCCACTGCAACGCGGGCGGACTGGCAACGTCCAAGTACGGCACGGCGCTGGCCCCCTTCTATCTGGCGCTGGAGCAGGGCATCGCGCTTAAGGTATACGCGGACGAGACTCGCCCGGTGCTGCAAGGCGCGCGCCTCACCGCGTTCGAGCTGCAGCAAGCCGGCGTGGACGTAACCTTGATCACCGACAACATGGCCGCTCATGTCATGTCCAAAGGGTGGGTGCAAGCGGTCATCGTCGGCACCGACCGGGTCGCGGCGAACGGCGACGTCGCGAACAAGATCGGTACGTACGGCGTGGCCGTACTCGCCAAGGCGCACAACATTCCGTTTTATGTCGCTTGTCCGATGTCCACGATCGACCTGTCGACGCCCACGGGCGCCAGCATCCCGATCGAAGAGCGTCACGCGGACGAAGTGACCTTAGGCTTCGGCAAGCGGACGGCTCCCGAAGGCGTCAAGGTGTACAATCCCGCCTTCGACATCACGCCGAGCGAGCTCGTGACGGCCATCGTCACCGAGAAAGGGATCGTCACCGCGCCCTACGACATCGGTCTTCGCAAGCTGTTCGACGAATAAACGCCATGACGATCGACCAAATGCGGTTACTCTCCGAGTAACCGCATTTGGCTTCGATCGGCCTAGCCTTCCCTTTGCGCCGACAGCGAGGCCATGAGCGCGACGGCCGCACGGCCCTTCATGCCGGGTACGATGCCGGCACGTTCGGCTTCATAGGTGACGGATTCCAGCGGCGCGTCCAGCAGCTGATCGAGCGTCTTTACGCCGACAGCCCGGCCTGCGAGGATGGCTCGATCCTTCAGCTTATCGTTGAGCAAGGCGACATCCAAGGCGCCGCACATAATGTAACCGTCTCCAGCCGTGACCGCCAGCAGCGTCGTTTTGGGAAGCAGCACCTCGACCCCGAGAGCGGTATAACCTTCGATGACGATCGGCACGAGTTTGATCATAATCGTTCACCTCCAACGGAAACCATGAGGAGCGCGGGATTTCTGATTTCAGCATATGCTACCTTAGACCTATCAGGGCATAGGCCAGTACCCAAAATAATACTTTGTCGAGCCTTGCATTCATGATATATTATTCCTAGCAAACCTGATCCTCGGGATATAAACTGCTATTAGATAGGGGGCCAATCATGACTAAAGCTTCAGACGACAACTCAGAACGTTCCTATCTATTCTCGGTAGATATCTTGGTGAAGGCAGGCACGAACGGGGAAGCGCTGGAGAAGCTGCTGAGGTCTTTGAACGCGGGGGGCTTCGACGACTTCCGCATTCAATCCGGCATCGTGCTCGGCGAGACGATTCAACGCGAATTAAAGTCCGCGAAGACGAAGCACCAAGTACTGACCGATTCGCTCGACTCGCGAATTCGCGACTACATTAAAACCTCCCGCTTGATCCGAATTACGGTGAACCGGGCCAAGGGCGAAAAGCTCAGCGTTCCGTGCAGGGTCGTGAACTTCGATCCCGACAACGAGCTGTTGACGGTCTACCATGTCGACGAGAAAAGCGTCTATTCCTTCCGTTTGAACGAAATCGACGATTTTGCCGAATGAACATATGCGCGCAACAAAACGAACGCCGCTGCCCTCAAAGGGCCGCGGCGTTGTTGTTGTGCAAGTCCGATATGGATAAGCCGTGATCGCGATTCAGCATGGCGCCCGCCTCTTCGGCGGGAAGCGGCGGACTCCCGTAGTACCCTTGCATCTCGTCGCAAGCATGCTCCTGCAGGAACAGCACTTGTTCTTCGGTCTCCACGCCTTCGGCGATGACGCCGATCTGCAGATTGTGCGCCATGGCGATGATCGCGGCGACGATCGCCCTGTCGTTGGGATCCTGATGAATGTCCCGCACGAACGAGCGATCGATTTTCAGGCTGTCGATAGGCAGCCGCTTGAGATAGCTGAACGAGCTGTAACCCGTGCCGAAATCGTCCACGCTGATGCCGACGCCAAGGTCGCTGAGCGATTCGAGAATCGCGGTCGCTCTCTCGACGTCCATGGCGATGCTCTCCGTAATCTCGAGCTTCAGATAAGGAGCCGCCAGCCCCGTCTCGTCCAGAATCTCGGCAATTCGACCGACCAGATTCGGCTGAGCGAACTGCCGGATCGACAGATTGACGGATATCGGATAGGCGGGAAGGCCCGCGCGCTGCCAGGCGCGGCTCTGCCTGCATGCCTCGAGCAGCACCCAGTCGCCGAGCGCCATGATCAGCCCGCTCTCCTCGGCCGCCGGAATGAAATGGGACGGAGGCACCATCCCGCGCTCGGGATGCCGCCACCGGATCAGCGCTTCGAAGCCGACCAGCCTGCCGCTTCGAAGATCGTATTGAGGCTGATAGTACAGCAGGAATTGACGGCGGCTCATCGCCTCCATCAGCTCGTGCTGGAGCGTCAGCTTGTTGATCGCCGTATGCTCGAAGGCCGGGTCGTACAGCAGGCAGCCGTTGCGTCCGTTTTCCTTCAGCCGGTGCAGGGCCGTATCGGCCCGCTTGAGCAGCGCGTTCGCATCGGGGTAATCGGAGCTGCAGGTGGCGAGACCGACGCTGACGGTCACGTGAACGGTGACGCCGCCAAGTTCGAACGGCGTCTCGAACTGCTTCATCAACCCTTCGATCTGCCGGATCGCCTGGTCTTCCCGCTCGAAGTCCGCGAACATGCCGACGAACTCGTCGCCCTCGACGCGGGCGATATTGGACGAATCGGGGAACCAACGCGTCAACCGCTCCGCGACCTGAAGCAGCAGCATGTCGCCGTAATCACGGCCGTAGGACGCGTTGATCAGTTTGAAGCGATCGATGTCCATATACCAAACGGCGACGCGGTTCTCCGACTGGGCTGCGGCGTGCAGCCGCTCCGTCAGCCTGTTCATGAAAAACCGGCGATTCGGCAAGCCCGTCATATCGTCGTAATAGGCCATATAGCGGATCCGCTCCATCGAGCGTTTTTGATCGCTTTGGTCTTGGGTGAAAACGACGATGCCCGCGATCGCGCCTTCCCGCATATAAGGACTCGTCTCGACATGGGCCTCGATGGCCTCTCCGTCCGCGCGCAGCAGCTTGACGTCTTCGACGCATTTCTCGCCGCGCAGCGTGCGGGCGAAGATGGAAGCGGCCTGACCGGCCGAATCCGCATGGATGATGTCCCGGAAATGAAGGCCGAACACGCGGTCCGAGGAGGTGCCCAGCAAAGGGAGGAGCTGCCTGCTGATATTCTCTACGATGCCGTTGCTGTTAATAATCGTGAGCGAGATCGGGCTCTCCCGCAGCAGGTTGATCCAATCGGAATCGACGGCGCCTGCGATCGTTCGCGAGCGCTGCCGCTCGCGCCGAAGGAGTACGAGAAAGACGGCGGAGGTACCGAGCAGCAGCGCCGCCATGACGGCCGCCGCGAGCGCAGCCGCGCTCCAATGATCCATGATGCGCCCCTTCTTTCTCTATGGAAGATCGACCGCTTGCAGCTATCTATAGGTTTCATTATAGTGCAAACTTTCCAATCGTACAGCATTATTCCATAGAAGAAAGCGGTGTCCCCTTATTTAACGGTCGATTTTTCGGCGATTCAGGCCGCGCCTCGTCCGCCTTTGAACGCTGCGACCGCGAGACATGCCCAGCCGGCCAGGAAAGCGACGCCCCCGAGCGGCGTAATCGCGCCCAGCCAGTCGATGCCGCTAAGGGCCAAAATGTACAGGCTGCCGGAAAACAATACGGTGCCGATCAAAAGCAGACGTGCGGACCAGCGCAACAGCTTCAGCGCCGACGGGAGCCGTTCGGACAGCAACGCCACCAGCAAAATGCCGAGACCATGGTACATCTGATAGCGCACGCCGGTCTCGAAAACCTCCAAGTAATGCTCGGACAACGTCTCTTTGAGCGAATGGGCGCCGAACGCGCCGAATGCCACGGCCAGGCCGGCGACAATGGCGCCGATGCCGACGTACTTTTTGAGTAACATTTTCTTACCTCCAATGGATTGAGCTCGCGATAGATTTGAAAGATATGCGGTTTCCGCCGCGTATGCCACGTATCTCGGGGCAGATTCGAATTAGTCTTCGATCTCCAGCCTGCCGGTGGACGGATCGGCCAGCACGATTCGCGCTTCGCGCATCGAGCCGGCTTCGTCCCGCACGCTAACCTTGGACGTGCGGCCAGAACGGATCAGCTCGGCTGCGAGCCGGTCGTCCAGCGTCAGTCCGAAACTGTCTCGCCAGACGACGAAACCGCAGCCGGACTTGTACGCGCTGCAGCCGTAGCCTTTGCGACCCATGAAAATGGAGCCGTCGCAGCCTGGACGGGGACATTTGGCGATGACGGCGGGCCGGGGAGCAGGCGGAGCGGCCGGTTCGGCGGTCCCACCTGACGTAGGCATAGTCGTCGACGCCGGGCCGGAAGCGGCCGCGCGCGACCTGGTACCCGTCGCGGCCGCTCCGCTCTTCGCGCGCGGCGAACGTCCCGCGGCCGCTTCGCTCCCTGCGCCTTCGGCGCGCTTGCTCCCCGCGACCTTAGCACGGGTGCGCGCCGATGCGCCATCGGCGCTCTCGCCGCCTTCGGCCTGGGCGCCGCCCTTGGCCCGGCCGCGCGGCCCCTTTGCCGCTTCGCCATCGCCGGCGGCCTTGCCCTTGCCGCGCCCGCGGCCCGCAGCCGGCTCGGGCTTCGCGAACGCCTCCTTCGTCGCCGGCCGCTGGACGCGTACCTTGTCCACGATAAGCCGCGTGAACTTCTGAACGTTGGCCATAAATACGTCGGCCGAGGCTTGTCCGCGCGAGATCTCTGCAAGACGCCGCTCCCACTGTCCCGTCATCTCCGGCGATGCGAGCAGCTCGACGCCGGCGCCGCGGATCAGTTGAATCGCCGATCTTCCCTTCTGCGTGATGACGATGCGCTTGCCCTGCATGTCCACATAGCCGACCTGCTTCAGCCGTTCGATCGTCGCCGCGCGGGTCGCAGGCGTGCCAAGCCCCGAATCCTTCATCGCGTCGCGCAGCTCCTCGTCCTCGATCTGCTTGCCCGCGCTCTCCATCGCCTTCAGCAGCGTTCCTTCGGTGTACGGCTTCGGCGGCTGCGTCTCCTTCTCCTTGGCCTCGGCTTCGACGCACTGCACCGGCGCCTCCGCCCGCAGCGAGAAATCCCCGCTCGTCTCCACCTCTTCGCCGCGCTCGGACTCCGCATCGTCGTCCTTGCCGGCCGAAGGCGCATCCGATTTCCCTTTTTTCGCGCCTCCGCCGGACGCAGCGCCGCCCCCGGCGTCTTCGTAGACGACCTTCCATCCCTTGGCGATCATCTGCTTGACCGTCGTCTTGAACGTCTCTCCCGATACTTCAGTGAGCACCGTGTGCACCTTGAACTCCGCCGGCGGGTAGAAGTGCGAGACGAACCGGCGCACGATCATGTCGTAAAGCTTGCGTTCGTCCGGCGACAGCGCCCCCGCCTTCTTGGCCGTCGGCATGATCGCATGGTGGTCCTCGACCTTCGCCGGGTTGCAGACGCCCTTGTTGCCGGTGTGTACGAGCCGCTTGTTGCCCCCCGCCGCGATCGCCTCGAACTCCGTCCCACGCAGCGCGTCCAATGCCTTGTGCATCTCCGGGATGTTCTCATTGTTCACGTAATTGGAGTTGGTCCGCGGATACGTGATGACCTTATGCTTTTCGTACAGCGCCTGCGCGACGTCAAGCGTCTTCTTGGCGGAAAAGCCGAGCTTGCCGTTCGCCTCGCGCTGCAGCAGCGTCAAATCGTACAGCCGCCAAGGATACTCCTTCGTATCCTTTACTTCATAGCTCGCGATTCGTCCCTCTTTGCCCCGCACCTTATCCGCGATCGCTGTCGCCTTGTCGCCGTCCGAGATCCGATCGCCCTGCCACAGTCCGCGGTATTCGGTCTCGCCCTGCGCGAACTGCGCCGACACCTCGTAGAACTTGAGCGAGTCGAACGATTCGATCTGTACCTGGCGATCGTAGATAAGCGCCAGCACCGGCGTCTGGACCCGGCCGACGGACAGCAGCTCGTTGTGCCGCGTCGTGAACGCGCGCGAGCCGTTCATGCCGATGAGCCAATCGGCTTCGCTGCGCGCCCGGGCCGCACGGGTCAGATTCTCGTATTCGGACCCGTCCTTGAGTTCGGCGAAGCCCTTGCGGATCGTCTCCGCCGTGAGGTCCGAGATCCACAGCCGCTTGACCGGCTGCGACAGCCCGAGATGCCGCTGGATCAGCGAAAAAATATGCTGGCCTTCTCGCCCGGCGTCGCAAGCATTGACCAGGCGATCGCAGCGCTTCGCCACCTCGCGGATCGTCTCGAGCTGATCCTTCGTCCGCGGATTGGGCAGCAGCTTGAACCGGTCGGGGATGATCGGCAGATCGCCGAGCCGCCACTTTTTATATTTCTCGTCGTACAGGTCCGGCTCCGCGAGGCCGATCAGGTGGCCGATGGCCCACGTGATAATATAATGTTCTCCTTCAAGGTAGGAGCGTCTGTTCTGGGCCTTCGGCTCGATGACGGCGGCGATATTGCGGCCCATGTCCGGCTTCTCCGCGATGACCAGGGTCTTCAACGGCGCTCTCCCTCCCGCATGGCGATCGTATATGCGCATAGCGAACCCCCGGCTGACGGAGGACCGTCGTCCGGGGGCGTGCTTCGCCGCGCTCGCGCTATTATCCAAATGATAACACGACGGCGGCATTTTGCGCCACAGCGCCGCGACCGCGCCCCCGAAAGGCGATTATTTACCCTTCATTGTAGATTTTTACCCCTTCGTCCGGCAGCGCTTCGATTTATGATGAGAGCGAGGATTCAAGAGAGGGAGCGAACGCGCCATGTACAAAGTCATCCTCGTCGACGACGAGGCCGTCGTCCGCGACGGCTTGAAAAACACGATCGATTGGCAGAAGCACGGCTTTGCGCTCGTCGGCGACTTCGCCAACGGCCGGGAAGCCTGGGACGCGATCGAGGACGCGAAGCCGGATCTCGTCATCTCCGACATCAGCATGCCCTTTATGGACGGACTAGAGCTGACCGGCCTTATCGCCGCCAACTATCCTTATATCAAAGTGTTGATCCTGACCGGCTACGATCAGTTCGAATACGCGCAGCAGGCGATCCGGCTGAAGGTGTCCGACTTCATCCTGAAGCCCATCACGGCGGCGGAAATCCGGGCGCTGCTGGACAAGATCCGCGGCGAAATGGACCAGGAGACGCAGCGCCGCGAGGACCTTACCCGCCTGCATAGCCAGCTGCATCAGAGCCTGCCGCTGCTCAAGGAGCGTTTTCTGGAGCGGCTCGTCGCGCTCGGCCTCTCCCGTCCGGAGATCGAGGAGCGATTCGCCTACTTCGGCATTCCTGCGGCCTCTCCGCCCTATCTCGCGCTGGCCGCGGACATCGACGACTTCGGCGATCGGGAGACCCACTTCAGCGACGCGCACGACGCGGAGTTTCTTCGCTTCGCCGCCTTCAATATATTTGAAGAAACGGTCCAGGACCGAGAAGACGTCCTGCTGTTCCGCACGCGAGAGGAACGCATGGTCGCCGTCCTGTTCGGCCACGAGGACGAGAGCGCGCTCTACGAGCAGGCCTTCGGCATCGCCGAGGCGTTGAGGCACCACGTGGACCGGTTCCTCGGCTTTACGCTTACCGTCGGCATCGGCAGGCCTTGCGCTTCGGCGGAGCAGCTGCCGCAGTCGTACCGCGGGGCGCTGTCGGCGCTGGACTACCGCTTCCTGATGGGCAAAAACCGCGTACTGGGCATCGCCGACCTGGAGGGCGAGCCGGCCGCTGCGCCTTCGCCGGACGACGGGTGCCGCCGCCTTGCCGCAGCGGTGCGGACAAGCTCCTCCGCTGAAGCTTACGCGCAGATCGAAGACAGCGTACGCGAGCTTAAAAGTTCTCGGCTGCCGATCGAAGCCTGCTTTCTGCATATGCAGAAGCTCGTCCTGACGTTGACCGACGCCATGCAAGAGATGGGGATCCGGAGCGGCTCGGAGGCGCTCCCGCTCTGGCTGACCGACGTCTACAAGTTCAAGACGCTCGACGAGATCGAGCGCTGGCTCAAGGAGATCGTCTCCGCGATGATGGAGGCGGCGGCGAGCAGCCGCAACCGGTTCATTCGCGAGCAGATCGGCAAGGCGACGGCCTATATCGAAGCCAATTACGCGAGCGACAAGCTGACTCTGCAGGAAATATGCAGGCACGTCCTGATGAGCACGAGCTACTTCAGCCAGATGTTCAAGCAGCACACCGGCGAGACGTTCGTCGAATATTTGACTCGGGTGCGTATGGACAAGGCCAAGACGCTGCTCCGGACGACGCCGCTCAAGTTTTACGAGATCGCCGGCCAAGTCGGGTACGCCGATCCGAACTACTTCAGCCTGTTGTTCAAAAAGCATGCCGGCATGTCGCCTCGGGACTTCCGCGACCTCTCGGCCCGGGAGGAGCCTCGCTGACATGCTTCGAAAATTCAGGCCGTTTTTGCCGATTTTTCCGCTCAAGAGCATTCAGGCTAGCATCGCCGTCGCCTTCTCCTGCCTCATCCTGCTGACGATCGCCGCGACGACCTTCTTCAGCTACCGGCTGTCCGCCGGCGCCGTCCGGCACAACTCCGAGAACTACATCGAGGAAGTCATCAAGCAGGTCAACACGAACATTCAATCCTACGTCGACAACATGGAAAATATCTCTCTGCTCGCACTGACGAACAAGGATGTCAAATACTACATTTCCAGCAACAGCTTCATCACCGACGAAGAACGCAGGCCGTACGAAAAACGCATCTCGGATCTGTTCCAGTCCATCTTGTATACCCGCAAGGATATCGCCTCCATCATGGTGTTCGGTTACAACGGACGGTACGTAAGCGACCGCCGCATCACGACGCTGAACCCGAACGCGCCGCCCCGGGAGCAGTCCTGGTATATCGGCGCCCGGCAGGCCGGGGGCAAGTCCGTCATCTCCGCGCCGCACGTGCAGAACATCATCAAGGACGAATACCGCTGGGTCGTATCGCTCTCGCGCGAGCTGAAAAATACGGACGGAATCACCGCGGACGGCATTTTCCTCGTCGACCTGAACCTGAGCGCGGTGAGCGACCTGCTGAGACAAATCGACATCGGCAAAAAGGGTTATGTGTTCATCGTCGACCGCGAGGGCGACATCGTCTATCATCCGCAGCAGCAGCTCATCTACAGCAGCCTGCGGACAGAGCGCATCGCCGACGTTCTCCGGGCGCCCAGCGGCACCTCCTTCGCGGTAGACGACGAGGACGGCAAGCGCTTCTACTCGGTGCAGGACACGAATTTCGGCTGGAAGATCGTCGGGGTCGCTTATGCGGGCGACCTGATCGGATACAAGGAAACGCTGCGCAATTCGCTGCTCATCTCGCTGATCGGCATCGCTGTCGCGCTCCTGCTCTCGGTGGCGCTCTCCCACCGGCTGTCAAGGCCGATCCGCAACCTGCAGCGGAACATGCGGCTCGTGGAAAAAGGCAACTTCGAGGTCAAGGCGCCGGTTCAGCAGATGGACGAGATCGGCCAGCTCAGCCGGACCTTCAACATGATGGTCGGCCAGATCAAAAACCTCATGTCCGAGGCCATCTCCACGCAAGAAAACAAGCGCAAGAGCGAGCTCGCCCTGCTGCAGTCGCAGATCAACCCGCACTTCCTGTACAACACGCTGGATTCGATCGTCTGGATGGCCGAGCAGAAGCAGCATGAAGAGGTCGTGCTCATGACGTCCGCGCTCGCCCGCCTGTTCCGCGCGAGCATCGCCAAGGACCAGGAGCTCGTGCCGATCCGCGTAGAGCTGGAGCATATCCGCAGCTACATGCTGATCCAGAAGATGCGCTACGCGAGCCAGCTCGAATACCGGATCGAATTCGAGGAGGGCATCCTGAAGTACAAGACGCTCAAGATTCTGCTCCAGCCGTTCGTAGAGAACGCCATCTACCACGGCATCCGCAACCTGCCGGAGAAAGGAACGATCGTCGTGAGCGGCAGGGAACAAGATGACGCGATCATCTTCGAGGTGGAGGACGACGGCGTCGGCATGACCGCCGAGACGATCGAAAAAATTTGGAATCCCGCGCCGGTCGAAGCCGGTTTTGCCAAAGGGATCGGCGTCGGCAACGCGCACGAGCGCATCCGCCTGTTTTTCGGCCCGGCCTACGGCATCTCCATCCGGAGCGAGCCGTACGAAGGCACGCGCGTCACGATCAAAATACCGAAGGTGGAAAACTTGCGATGCGCAATCATAAATACGCCTGGGCGCTGACCTTGCTGCTGGCTGCGGCCGCGCTCTGCGCAGGCTTGTATATCAAGCTCTACTATTCAGCAGAAGGCGGCGACCGCTCCGTCTCCGTCGTGCTCAAGTCGAGCAGCGTGCGCTCGAACTTCTGGCAGGCCGTCAGCGCGGGCGCCTCGGCGGCCGCCAAGGAAGCGGGCGCGACGATCGATATCCAGGGCCCGCTGGAGGAGACGGACGCGGATACGCAGGTCCGTCTCCTCCAGGACGCGCTGGCCGCTCGCCCCTCTTCCGTCGTCGTCGCGCCCGTCGACGACCCGCGCGTCTCCGAGGCGGTGCAAGCGATCCGCAGGGCGGGCATTCGGGTCGTCGTCATCGACATGCCGCTTCAGTCGGGGACGGCGCCGGTGTCCGTGCTGAACGATCACCGCGAAGCCGGCCGGCAGGCCGGCGAGACCGCCGCCGAATTGACGGACGGACGGCCGAACGTCGCGATCGTGAGCGACTTCGAGCGCTCCCGCGTATCCGGCGAGCGCGAGGCCGGCGTCAGGGAAGCGGTCAAGGCTTATCCCGGCGGCGCGACGGAGATATACTACTGCGAGGATTCGGAGGACAAGGCTTACGAAATCATGAAAGCCGTGCTCGCCATGCCGGAGCCTCCGAGCGTCGTCGTCGCGCTGAACGAGACGGCGGCCCTCGGCGCGGCCCGAGCGATCGGCGAGGCCGGGGACCAACGGATCAAGCTGATCGGCTTCGACAGCTCGGTCTACGAGATCCGGCTGCTCGAGGACGGCGTCATGAGCGCGCTGATCGTGCAGAAGCCGTTCAATATGGGGTACTTGGGCGTGAAGGCGGCGCTGAAGCGCGCGGAACCTCGAGGCGCAAGCCGGGTCTCGTACACGGATTCGATCGTAGTGACCAAGTCCAACATGTACGCGCCGGAAAATCAGAAGCTGCTATTCCCGTTCGACGGCGACGGCAGCTAGCCGCCTCGGACATACAGCGTTTCGGGCTCGCGATAACCGAACTTTTCGCTTATCTCCGCTTCTCCGGAGCCCGAATCGCTCGCGATAGCCGAATTCTTCGGTTATCTCTGCTCTCCCCGGCCTAAATCGCCCTAGATACGCGGCGCCGCCGCATAACGCCGCCAGAACCATACAATCATTAAACCTCAAAGGAGGCCTCGACATGCCAAGCCTCTATCGCGCTTCAGCAACGGCATTGGTCGCCGCCGCATGCCTCGCGCTCCCGCTCGGCGCTTGCGCCAAGCGGCAGCCGGCGCCTGCCGCGCCGGCAGAGCCCAAGCAATCGCTCATCCGATTCGTCGCCGCGGAGTACAGCACGGAGACGAAGGCGAACCTCGAGAAGCTCGTCCACGAATTCGAACTCAAAAATCCGGACATCCTCGTCGAACTGCAGGTCGCCAACTGGAACGTGCTGGACGGCATCTACACCGCGATGATCAGCCGCAACCAGCCGCCCGACTTGCTGAACACGAACGTGTACGCGCACTTTTCCAAGGCCGGCATCCTGAACGATCTAAGCGAGATCGCCTCGCCCCGGCTGCTGTCCAAGTTTTATCCGAATCTGACCGCCATGGACCGCCTGGAAGACAAGCAGTACGCGATCCCCTACGTCGCCTCGGTCCGCAACCTGTACTACAACAAGAAGCTGTTTGCCGCCGCAGGCATCGGGCAGCCGCCGGCCACCTGGTCCGAGCTCGAAGCGAGCGCGCGAAAGCTCGTTGACTCCGGGAACGCTCGCGGCTTCGGCGTCGACCTGACGGACGACGAGGTGCAAGCCTATCTTTCCTACTTTTTTTTCGGAGCGGGGGGAGACTGGATCAAGGACGGGCGCTGGGCCGTCAACTCGCCGGCCAACGTCGAGGCGCTGACCTATCTCAAGCGTCTGTACGACGAAGGGCTGACCGACGAGGAGCCGACCGTGACGACGCGGGACGAAAAGCAGCGAATCATGGGCGACGGCAAGCTCGGCATGATGATCTCGGGCAATTACTTCTCGTCCGTCGTGCCGCGCGAATTTCCCGGCTTCGAATGGGGTTCGGGACCGATACCGGTGAAGGACGGCCAGCCGCCCGTCTCGTTCGGGGTACAGGACGTGCTCGTCTCGTTCAAAACGGACCACACGGACCCGGTCGCCCTGTCCAAGTTCCTCGACTTCCTCTACGACGACGCGAACTACGGGGACATGATCGTGCGCGAAGGCCTCATCCCGGTGACGTCGACGGTCGGCGATACGCTGTCGGCCGCCGATCCGTCGATGAAGCGCGATATCGCCTCCCTGGCGGCCGCCAAGTTCTATCCGATCCAGGAGCCCGCCTGGCAGGCCGTCCTGGACAAGTCGCGCAAAATGGGCGATGCGGTGCTGTTCGACCACCTCTCGCCAAAGGCCGCGCTGGACCAGCTGCAATCGTTCGCGATCACCCGCAGCGCCGCCTACGCCGCCGAATAATACAATCATAAGATCCTCTAGATTTCCCGGAATATATTCGATAGAGCCCCGACGCCCTCCCCGGTATGATGATTGCAGGCGCCAAGAAAAGCGACCGTATCATCCATATCCGGGGAGGGTTTTGCTGCATGGTATTGGTATTGAACAAAAAGATGGCGGCCGTCGGCCTGGCCGCCGCGATGGCGGTGCTGCCGCTGGCGGGCTGCGGCTCGAACGACAAGGACAACGGCGCGGGAAGCGCTTCCTCCGCCGCGCCAACCGCTTCGGCAAGCGCATCGGCCGCACCGAGCGCATCAGCCGGCGCTAGCGGCGAGGCCGCGGCAACGAAGCTGACCGGCGACTTCGAGATCCAATACTTCGTCGGCGGCTACGGCGACAAGTGGTGGAAAAAAGTCATCGCCGACTTCAAGGCGGCCAATCCCGACCTGAACGTCATCGAAAGCGGCGGCCCCAAGATCAACGAGCAGAACAAGCCGCGCTGGATCGGCGGCAATCCGCCGGACTTCGTCTACATCGACGGCGCGGGACTGAACGACCGCCAGATGGTCGAAGACGGCCAGGTCGAAGATCTGACCGAATGGTACAAGACGGCGAAAAACGTGGACGGCACCCTGATTAAGGACATTCTGGCGCAGCAGCCGCAGCAGTATGACGGCAAGATCTACAACATCCCGCTCGTCCTAAACTCATGGGGAATCTTTTGGGATAAGGCGCTGTTCAAGGAAAAGGGCTGGACCGAGCCGACCGACTACGATTCGTTCATCGCTGCCGCGGATACGATCAAGGCCGCCGGCGTCACGCCGTTTATCCATACCGGCAAATACCCGTATTACATCCAGGACGCCTTCCTCTTCCCCGCGATCGTCTCGGCGAACAACGACGACTATAAGATCCTGCAGGACATGGCGGATTCGAAGGTCGACGCGTTCAAGAGCCCGGCCGTCATGGCCGGCTTGAACAAGATCGTGGAGCTTCGCGACAAGGGCTTCATCGACAAGGCTTCCATTCAAATCAATCATACGGATTCGCAAATGTCGTTCCTGCAGCACAAGGACGCGTTCATTCCGAACGGCCTCTGGCTGCCGAACGAGATGAGCAAGGACATTCCGTCCGGCTTCGACTTCGGGTTCATCCCTTCGGTCACGCAGAAGGCCGACGGCAAAGTCGTCGCCAACACGTCCACCGCTTCGGTCGCGATCGCGAGCAAGGCGAAGAACAAGGAAGCCGCCAAGGCGTTCCTGTCCTTCATCTTCTCCGAGGCGCAAGCTTCGCAGTGGGCCGAGCTGAGCGGCGCGCCGTCCAACATCAAGGGCGACATCTCCAGCTCTAACGCGCCGAACTTCGTCAAGGATGCGGCCAAGTTCCTGACCGATCCGAACACCGTCGTCATCCCGATGATCACGTTCAACGCAGACGTCGAGAAGGTGATGTGGGACGCGACCGATGCGCTCTCGATCGGCAAGATCACGCCGGACGAATGGGTGAAGCGCGTGACCGACGCCGCCGCCAAGGTCAGCAAATAAAAAGCATCCGTGCATTAGGCTCGAGGAGGCCCGCATCAGGGTCTCCTTCGGCCCATGGATAGGAAAGGACGGGGGCCCTCTTGAAGACATCCGGTACCGCTAAATGGCAGCGCAGCTTGTTCATCGCCAGCTTTACGATTCCGACGCTTGCGTTTTTCTGCGTATTTACCATCTATCCGGTCATCAAAGCCTTATACTATTCGCTCTTCGACTGGTCCGGCATGTCGGATCATATGGACTTCATCGGCCTGCAAAATTTTAAGGACATGCTTCGCGACCCGATCGTCTGGCAGGCGCTCGGCAACGATTACTTCCTCGTGGCCGGCAAGATCGTCGGCATCATGCTGCTCGCGACGTTTTTCGCGGTAGCGCTAACCCGGTTCGGCTTCCGGATGTCCGGCTTTTTCCGCTCGATCTACTTTATCCCGAACGTCATCTCCGTGGTCGTCATCGGCGTCCTCTGGAACTTCATATACAATCCGCAGATCGGCTTCCTTAACGCCTTTCTTTCTCTCTTCACGAAGGAGCCGGTCGCGATCACCTGGCTCGGCTTCACCTCGCATACGATCTGGATGCTGCTGCCGCCGTCGATCTGGGCGGGAATCGGCTTCTACATGATCTTGCTCATCGCGGCGATCCAGAACGTGCCGGACTCCCTGTACGAGGCCGCCGAGCTGGAAGGCGCGAACCAATGGCACCAATTTTGCCATATCACGCTGCCGCTCGTATGGGAACAAATGAAGGTTTCCATCATCAACATCATGATGACGACGCTGAACGGCTCCTTCGTCATCGTCTGGATCATGACCGAAGGCGGCCCGGACAATACGACACAGGTCATGGGTTCGTATCTGTACCAGATGGCGTTCCGGCAATACCACTTCGGATTCGGCGCCGCGATCGGCGTGCTTATCCTGGTCACGTCGCTGATCACGACCGTCGCCTTGCAGCGGCTGCTGCACCGGGAAACCATCGAGATGAGTTAGGGGGATACGACGATGAAACTGGGACTTCGCAACCCGGCCGCCAAAACGATATTTTACGCGATCCTGCTCGTATGGAGCCTCGCGGTCCTGTACCCGCTGGCATGGACGCTGCTGGACGCCTTGAAGAACAACGCCCAGTTCCTGGCCAATGCGCCTTGGGCGCTGCCGAAGCTGCCGCTGCTCTGGTCCAACTTCTCGTATGTGTGGGACAAATACAATTTCGATTCTTACTTCGTGAATTCGCTCGTCATCACCGCCGGATCGACCGCGCTCGGGCTTCTGCTCTCGGCCTCGACGGCGTACGTCCTCGCCAGGTACTCCTTCAAAGGCAGCGGAATTCTCTACCTGTTCTATATCGCCTCGATGATGGTTCCGTTCGTGCTGGCGCTCATACCGCTGTTTTTCCTGCTGAATTCGCTCCATCTGATCAATACTTGGTTCGGCCTCATCCTCGTATACGCCTCCAGCGTGCTCGCCTTCGGCGTGTTCGTCCTCGTCGGATTTTTCAAGTCGCTGCCCAAGGAGCTCGAGGAGTCGGCGGTCATCGACGGGGCCTCGTACTACGGCACTTTTTTCAGGATCATGCTGCCGCTCTCGCAACCCGGGCTCGTCACCGTCGCCATCATCAACGTCTTGAACATCTGGAACGAATATGTCGTGGGCACGGTGCTGATCAACGATCCTAAGCAATATACGCTGCCGGTCGAGATCGGCGTCCTCCAGGCCGAGATGCAGTACCGCACCGAGTGGGGTCCGCTGTTCGCCGCGCTGCTGATCACGATTATACCGGTGCTGGTCGTCTACATTTTGTTCCAGCGCAAGATCGCGAGTGGCATCACGGCCGGCGCGGTCAAATAACGTCGAACGCTAAATAGCCTCGGGGGCATCCTGCAATCGCGCAGGATCGTCCCCGAGGCTGTGCTGCGAGTTCGAGCTAGAATCTGCCGGAACGAATAATTGCGTAGATGAGCCAGCCGAACATGAGCGCGGCGATGACGAATCCCGTCTCGATGATGGGAAATCGCCAGATCGACGTCTCCGCATGTCCGAGCGCGGCGCCGATGACGAGCCCCGCCATGATGATGCTGAGCGCCAGCAGCACGATGCTGAACGAAAGCCGGTTGCTGATCCGGTTGAGCTTGCGCGTCATCGCGTCGAGGTTCCCGATCTCGACCTCCGCGCGGACGCGGCCCTTGTGAACGAGCGACGCCCACTGCCGAAGCCCCTCCGGCACGTCGCGGATGAGCTCCACGAACTCGGGCGCTTCTTCGATCCATGCCTTGGCGATCCGCGCGGGATTCAGCTGCTCGCGCAGCAGCTTTTTGCCGAACGGCTCGGCCACGTCGAAGATGCTGAAGCCGGGTTCGAGCGCGGACACGACGCCTTCCATCGTGAGCAGCGACTTGCCGAGCAGCGTGAGCTCGGTCGGCACGCGAATCTGATGCCGGAACGCGACCGCGAACAAATCCTGCACGGCCTCGCCCATCGAGATTTGATTGAACGGGACTTTATAATACTTCTCCCTCATCTCGTCGATGTCGGCGTACAGACGCTCCTCGTCCGCGGACTCGGGAATGACGCCCATATTGCCGATCGCCCGGACCACGCCTTTCGTGCTCTGGTTTTTGAGCGCGATCACGAAGGCGGCGAAGTTGCGCTTGGCGCTCGGCGTCAGCCGTCCGACCATGCCGAAGTCGAGCAGCGCGAGACGTCCGTCAGGGAGCGCGAGCACATTGCCCGGATGCGGATCGCCGTGAAAAAAGCCTTCCACGAGCGCTTGCTCGAAGATCGTCTCCGCATAGCGTTCGGCGAGCAGACGCCGTGGCAGCCCCGCAGCGTCCAGCTGCGCCCGGTCGGACAGCTTGATCCCTTCTATGTAATCCATGGTCAGGACGCGCTTCGAGCAGAAGTCCCAATGAATATTCGGCACATCGACATGCGCCCATCTCTCGCTCATCCGGGCGAACCGCTCGCCGTTGCGGGCTTCGGCGCCGTAGTCCAGCTCGGTCCGCAGCGCCCTAGCCAACTCCTCGACCATATCCCTTAGCCGATATTGCCTCGCCCAATCGAGACGATGCTCGGCGAGCCGGGTCAGATCCGCCAGTATCTCGAGATCCGTCTCCATCTGAGCCGCGATGCCCGGCCGCTGTACCTTCACCGCGACCTGCGTCCCGTCCGCCAGCACCGCGCGGTAGACTTGTCCGATCGACGCGGCCGCGATCGGCGTCTCGTCGAATTCGGCGAACAAGGCGCCGACGGGGGCGCCAAGCTCCCGCTCGATAATCCTGGCCGCCTCCGCAAAGGCGAAAGGCGGCACTTGGTCCTGCAGCTGCTCGAGCTCCTTCAGAATCGGAACCGGGATCAGATCCGGACGCGTGCTGGCGAGCTGCCCCAGCTTCACGAAGGTCGGGCCGAGCTCCTCGAGCGCGTGCCGGAGCCGGGCGCCGATGCTCTTGGTCTTGATATCCTTGCGCTCCGCGACGCGGAAGATCGCCAGCTTGTCGACGAGCCCGAGCTCGTCGGACACATAGCCGAATCCGTTGCGCGCGAGCGCTGCCGCGATCGTCCGGTAACGGCGGAGCTGCCGTATCCTTTTTCCCGCGCTCATAGGGGCCCCGCGCTCACATCTCTGCCGGACGCGTCTCGGCCTGCCGCATCTTCTCTTCGAGCGCCTCGAGCCTCAGCTGAATCGCCGCGAACTCTTCCCGGGTGACGAACCGGCCGTCGCCGCGGAAGGCGCTCGCCTTCTCCTGCGCCATGGATTCGATCTTGCTCCGCGCTTCCGCGCCCTTGCGCAGCAGCTCGTCGACCAGCCCCTTGGACTCCTCGCGCCCGACTTCTCCTTTTCGCACGAGCTCGTCGACCGTCTTCTCGATTTGCTCCTTGCTTGCGACGACGACGCCCAATCCCAGCGAGATCATTTTATCGATCGTGTCCTTCACCCGTCTCATCGCTCCTTTTCGCTTGTCATCATTTTCATGATGATTCAAAACCTTCTTTTTCATCCCTTTACCCCATTATATACGCGCCAGAATCGGAAAATAAAGCAGGTCGGGCAGACGCCGTTTCCAAATCGTACACATCGTACGGCCGAAGCCGAATATATTAAATGCATACCGGAGCTGAAGGCCGAAAAGGGGTGCGAAAAATCGTGAACAAGTCGTCCTTTATTTTGTCGAGAGAAGATTGGTCGCTTCACCGCAAGGGCTACCAGGACCAGTCGCGTCACCAAAAAAAAGTCCGCGAGGCGCTGAAGCAGAACCTGCCCGACCTGCTGTCCGAAGAAAACATCGTCATGTCGAACGGCAAGCAGATCATCAAGATCCCGATTCGCAGCATGGACGAATACCATATCGTTTACAATCATAATAAGAAGAAACACGTCGGACAGGGAGACGGCGACAGCCAGGTAGGCGACGTACTCGGGACCGATCCTGCGGCGAAAGGCGGCAAAGGCGAAGGCGCGGGCAGCGAGCCGGGCGAGGACGTCGTCGAAGCCGAAATCTCGATCGCGGAGCTCGAGAACATGCTGTTCGAGGAGCTCGAGTTGCCCTACCTGAAGCGCAAAGACAAGGAGATCATCGAATCGACCGAGATCCGGTTCACGGACGTGCGGCGCAAGGGCATCATGTCCAACATCGACAAGAAGCGGACGATCCTCGAGAACCTGAGGCGCAATTCCCGCGACGGACGGGCCGAGATCGCCGGCATCTCGCCGGACGACCTGCGCTTCAAGACGTGGGAGGAGATCGTGAAGCCGCAGAACAACGCCGTCATCATCGCGATGATGGATACGTCCGGATCGATGGGCTCCTTCGAAAAGTATTGCGCGCGCTCCTTCTTCTTCTGGATGACCCGCTTCCTGCGGCGGCAGTACGAGAAGGTGGAAATCGTCTTCATCGCGCACCATACCGAAGCCAAGGAAGTGACCGAGGAGGAGTTCTTCACGCGCGGGGAGAGCGGCGGCACGATCTGCTCGTCCGCCTACATCAAAGCGCTCGAGATTCTCGACAGCCGGTACCCGTCGTCGAGCTACAATATCTACCCTTTCCACTTCTCGGACGGCGACAACCTGACGAGCGACAACGAGCGCTGCGTGAGACTGATCAAGGAACTGCTGAATCGCGCCAACATTTTCGGCTACGGGGAAGTCAACCAGTACAATCGCTCGAGCACGCTGATGTCGGCTTACAAGCATCTGGACCATCAGCAATTCCTTTACTACGTGATCCGCGAGAAGGCCGAGGTTTACAATGCGCTGAAGACGTTTTTCAAGAAGCGGGAAGCTGTCGTCTGAGCATGAGCAAGCGATCGCCCCTGACGGGGCGATCGCTTCTTCGTCGTATGCGGAATTAAATAAAAGGAGATGAGCCTCATGATCGCATGGAGCCGCTTGGTACGGAGCTTAACGGTCGGGATGGTCGTCGCTGCGCTCGCGATCGGTCTGCTGCCCTTCCTGTTCGCCGATCTGATGGGCGACCTGAACGGCTTGACCGATCTGGATTCGAGCCCCTTTTACGCGTTAATCAATAAGTTTATCCGTTGGGGGAAGTAGCGATCCCGCAGCTTACTTCAAGCCTTTCTTCTGCAGGTCGGCCATATGGCGCTGGTACATGACCTTCTCGACCTTCTCAGCGCCGACTTGATTGATTTGCTTGACGAAGGCGTCGTATGCGGAATTGAACTCATCGTCCGACTTCGCCATGACGAGCTTCGGAATCGTCTTGTTCCACAAATCCTTCACCTTCGTATTGATCGTGCCCTCTTTCGACGAGCCGTCCGGCTCCAGGTTCTCCATGCCGAGCGAATAGCTGTCGTAATCGTACTTGGACAACAGCACCGATGCGTCGTATTGCTCCGGCTGGCTTTCCTTCAGGTCGCGTGCGGCCGCGTCGTCCCATTGTTTGCCCGCTCTCCACAGCAGCGTCGAATCGTCGAAGCCGTATTTCGAATTGAACGTGGCGTTGTCGTTCAGCTTCATGTTCAAAATATCGTCCTTCAGCTTCGGCAATCCGTCCACCATGTCGTACGTCTCGCCTTCCGTGCCGTACCGCATGTCGAGCTGTCCTTCATCCGACCAGGCGTACTCGGCAAACTTGATGATCCGCTCGGGATTTTTGGCGTTCTTCGTAATGAAGAAGCCCTGCCAGCCCATGAGGCGGCTCGCCGGATACCGCGGATCCTGGCCGTTGGCCTTCAAGCCGTCAAGCACCGTATAGGTCTTGTCTTTGCCCAGCGCGGTTTGGATCTTCGGATTGAACATCGTGTACATGTTGGTCATGAATTGGGAGGCGACCGCGTATTGCCCGCCGTATAGCTTCTCTTCGTACTGCTCCTGCTTGTAAATGAGCAATTGCGAGTCCAGCAGGCCGCCTCGGAACAGCTGGTTCAGATAGCGGAATGCGTCTATGAAACCCTTGTTGCGCATCGGGTATTCTACGATTTGCTGATCGTCCTTGACCTGTTCCTCCAACAGATGGGGGGAGAAGGAATAAATCAAGTAATCCATCGAGTTGCTGCCGTGGAAGCCGTTCTGGGCGACGTCGAAAAACTCGAGTCCGACCGGACTGACGTCGGGGAACTTCTCCTTCGCCGATTTAAGCGCGTTCATCAGATCGTCGGTCGTCTCGATCTTCGGGCTGCCGATCGCCTGATAAATGTCGGAGCGGATAAACCACGGGCGGATCGGCACGATCGGCACGCCGCTGGTCAGGCGGTCCTCGGTCTCGTAAAGGTTCGGCAAATACCAGAGCTTGCCGTCAACGGAATGATACTTGACCATGTTCGGATCAAGCTGCGATTTGAATTCCGGCGCGTACTTTTCAATCAGTTCGTCGATCGAGTATACCATGCCGTTCTGGATCAGCTTCGTGACGGCGGGGTTGTTCCAGTCGAGCATGATCGTGTCGGGCAGGTCGCCCGCCGCGATCATCGTGTTCAAATAATCGTCGTCGCTGCCGGTCGCCAGCTTCCGGTCGATCGTGATGCCGGTTTTCTTCTTCACGAGCTCCATGGCGAACTGTTCTTTCCAGAGATAATTGGACGCCCAGTTGCCATAGAAGTACTGCGTGAACGTAAACGGAGACGTATCTGTCTTCCACGCCGGCTGCGAAGCGTCGGCCGAGCCGGATGCGGATGCGGAAGCGCTTGCGCTTTCGCTCGCGCTTGGCGCGCTCGTGCTCGCCGGACCGCTGACGCTCGGCGCGGCATTGTTGTTGTTAGAGCTGCAGCCTGCCAGCATCGCGGCGAACAGCACCGCCGCGGCGCCTGTCTGAATCCCTTTTCTTATCATGATGAGACCTCCCTTGAAATGATGAGCTAGATCGAACTTGCTCTATGCTTTGAACGGCCGAAGCCGGTTAAGCCGAAAGTTTGGTAATGCCGACTCATCCCTTGACCGAGCCGATCATCACGCCCTGGACGAAGTACTTCTGCACGAACGGATAAGTAAACACGATGGGCAGCGTCGTGATGACCATGGTCGCCAGCTTCAGCGAGGCGGCCGTGACCGAACCTAAGCCAAGCTGGCTCGCGATGAGGCTGACGTTGCTGTTGGAGCTGATGATCTGCATCAGGATCTGCTGCAGCGTCAGCAGCTTCTCGCCGCCGAAGAGCATCGCGTCGTACCAGGCGTTCCAGTGGAATACGGCGTTGTACAGCGCGATCGTCGCCAGCACCGGTTTGGAGACCGGCAGCACCAATTGGAAGAAGATGCGCAGGTCGTTGGCGCCGTCGATTTTCGCCGATTCTTCGATCTCCTTGGGCAGCGCCCGGAAAAATGTGAGCATGATGATCGCGTTGAATACGTTGAACAGATTCGGAACGATGTAAACCAGGAAGTGGCCTTTCATATGCAGGTATTTGGCGACGACGAGATAATAGGGGATGATGCCGCCGCTAAAATACATCGTAACGATGGCCATCATGAGAAACAGCTTGCGTCCCACGAGCTCGGATTTGGATATGCCATAGGCGAACGCGCCGGTGAAGAGAACGGCCGCGGCCGTGCCGATGACCGTTCGCGCGATCGTGACGACAAAGGCCCGGATCATGCTGTCGTCCCGGAAGACGACCTTGTAATTCTCGATGGAGAATTCGCGCGGCCAGAACGTAATGCCGCCGCGGGCGGCGTCCGCCGGATCATTTAACGAGGTGACCAGGATATTGTAGAACGGATACAGCGTGCAGACGCACAAGGCGATCATCAACAACGCGTTGAATACGTCGAAGGTTTTTCCGCTTAGGCTTCGCGAGGTCAACATCGGCTTTCCTCCTAGAACAAGCTTTCTTTCGTTATTTTCCGCGACGAGTAGTTGGCGAGGTACATCAGCACGAACGCGACGAGCGACTGAAACAATCCGACGGCCGTACCGTACGAGAATCTGCCGGATACGAGGCCCATCTTGTAGGAATAGACGGATAGCACGTTGGCCGCATCCTGGGTCATCGAGTTCTGCATCAGATACATCTGATCGAAGTTCGAGTTCACGAGACCGCCGATCGACAGGATCAACAGGATAATGATGGTCGGTTTAATCGCGGGAAGCATGATGTGCCATACCCGCTGGAAGCGGTTGGCGCCGTCCATCACGGCGGCTTCGTACATCTGCGGATCGATGCCGGCGATCGCCGCCAGATAGATGATCGAGTTCCAACCGATATTTTTCCAAACCTCGGTAATGACGACGAGGGCCAGGAAGGAGTGAGCGCTGCCCATCAGCATCGTCTCGTCGCCGATAAGGCCGAGTTTGACGAGCAGTTTGGCGAGCACGCCCGTATCCGGATCGAGCAGCGTATACATGAGGCCGACGACAAGCACCCAGGAAACGAAGTAGGGCAAGTACGTGAGCGATTGGACGACGCGCTTGAAGCGTTTGAAAACGAGTTCATTTAACAGCAGGGCAAGCAAGATGGGCGCCGGAAAACCGAAGACGAGCTTCGCGACGCTGATCTTGAACGTGTTCGACAGCGATTCCCGGAACGTTGGGTCGTTGAACAGCTCTTTGAAGTTGGCGAGGCCGGTCCAATCGCTATGGATGAATCCTTTGAAAGGCGTGTATTCCTGGAAGGCGATGATAATGCCGTACATCGGAATGTAATTGAACAGGATCATCCAAAGGATCGCCGGGAGCGTGAGAATCATCAGATACCGCTGCAACCAGATCCGCTTCGTCAGGCTGCGCTTGACGGGTATGCTGCTCATGGCCTTCTTCCTTTCCTCTTCGACTTGGGTGTTGGCGTACTCCTATTATAGAAAGCGCTATCAATTGATCGATATACAAAAAATACACATGAGTATCAAAATCCAACGGCGTTGATCCGAAACTTGATTCGCGCCGACTATCGATGGCTCATCCGACAGCCTCTCCGGTTGGTCGGCCAGTCGTCGCCCGCGTCGTTCTTTCACCAAGATGCCTGCAAATATACATTTAATTTTGCCGTTGTCGACCCTTTTGAACAGAAAAGATGCAAAGTTGCATTTATTTGCCTTCATCAGCCCGATTTCCGGCTTGCTCTTTGTATTTACCTGCACATTTACAGGTATTCCATCACGTGTCGCGCATCGGCAGAAAATACATGTAAAAATGCAGTTTTTTGAACCGCTGAGCTTTCGAAAGCTCCGGTACGCGGCCAGCACGCCAATTGTCCGCGAATTGCCGCCCCATTCTGATCTTAAAAAAAGTCCAGGCGCCTTAAAGGCCCTGGACATCGTCATTACGGGTCATCGCCGGGTCATTTCCTGGTATTCGCCCGGCGTCATGCCGTAGGCGTTTTTGAACAGCGTGCCGAAGTAGGACGTGTTCGGAATGCCGACGCGTTCGGCGACGGCGGATACGCGCAGTCCCGTCGAGCGCAGCAGCTCCTCGGCCCGAGCCAGCCGGTAATCCTGAATATATTCGGTCGGCGTCTTCCCCATTTTCTTCTTGAACGTGGCGCCGAGATGGTTGGGCGAGACGAACGCTTCCCCCGCGAGATAAGCGAGTCCCAGACTTGGGTTGCCGTACTGCTCCTCAATTAGTCGAATGACCCGGTCTACGATATGGTCGTCCTTATTCTCCCGCTTATCGCGCAGGATATCGGCAATCCGCCGCAAGGTGGATTGCATGCGAACGCGAAGCTCAAGCTGCCCCTCGCTCGAGAGCAGCGCCTCGAACCCGAATCCATCCTCGCCTCCCGCCGTCAAAGCGGCGGGAGACGCAAGCGTCGACAACCCTTCGACGAGCCCGCCAAGCAGACTCGTTACGTATGCGCGGCCAGCCCCCGGATACGCGGCGATGAGGGCAAACAGCTCGTCCAGCGACGTCTCCGCCGCCCGCTCGTCGCCGCTGCCGAGACTGCTGCGAATCTGCTTCGCCAGTTCCTTGAAACGGCGGTCTAACCGCTCCGCTTCCAGGGCGAAGCTCGCTCGCTCCGCCTCTTCGTCGGCTGCTTCCGCCACTCCCTTGCGTCCGCTCCATACGGCGAATCGAAGCGCTTTGGCCGCCTCCCTGTACGAATCGATTGCGGACGGCAGCGTCTTCGCGGCGCCGCCGACCGCAACCGTCCATCCGTCGTCCGGCGACGGCGCCTGTCCGGAAGACAGGTCATGAAGAAGCCTCGTCGCCAGCTCGCGCTGAGACTCGGCTTCTTCCGCTCGAAGGCCGAATACGATCACCGCTTCCAAGACAGCGCCCGCCCCGAACGTATATGCGATCGCCGGGCGCCGAAGCGCCAGCTCCGCTCGCTCCTCGAAGAAGACGGCGCCCGGTCGGCCCGCTGCCGCTGGCGCGCGAACGGTCCAAACGCCGAACGCTTCGGGAGCCGGCCCAACGGTTGCTTCGGCAAGCGCTTCTTCGAGTACCTCGGCGTCTTCCCCGGCCGGATCCCGGTCGGCGAGGAGAGCGGCCAACGCCGTTCTCAGCGACGCCCGCCGTCCTTCTTCGCGAGCCTGCCGCCCTTGTTCTTCGTTGCCGCGCCGCCTTGCGGCCTCCTCGCAGTCGATCGCGATCCGGGCCAGCGTCGCGCGCAGCTCCTCCTCGTCGATCGGCTTCAGCAGGTAGTCGACGGCTCCGAACCGAATCGCGTCGCGCGCATATTCGAAATCGTCGTAGCCCGTCAGCACGACGAAGCGCACGTCCGGCAGTTCCCTGCGGACAAGCTTCGCCATCTCGATACCGTTCAGGCCGGGCATCGAGATGTCCGTAATGACGATATCCGGTTCCATGCCGATCGCCTTCTCCAAGCCCTCAATGCCGTCGCAAGCCGTCTCCACGGCGCCGATGCCAAGCGTCGGCCAATCAAAAAGTTCCGCGAGTCCCTCCCGCTCCCATCGCTCGTCCTCAACGATCAGCAGCTTTAGCAATGTCCGTCCTCCTCCTTGCCTCAAAAGAGATCGTAATGACCGTGCCGATCCCCGGACGGCTGAACAGTTCCAGACGGTGGCGATCCCCGTGCATCATGCGCAGGCGTCCGATAATATTGGCCAGCGCGTACCCGCTGCCTTGCGAGTCGACGGGCCGGCCCTCCCTCAATTCGCGCAAGCGGTCGCCGCCTATTCCGACGCCGTCGTCGACGATCTGCAGTACGACTTGCTCCGCCTCCAGCCTTGCCTTAATGAAGATGGTGCCGTGCGCCCGCTTCGGCTCGATGCCGTGTACGAGCGCATTCTCGACGAGCGGCTGCAGGATGTTTTTGACGGTAATGAATTCCCTGACCCGCTCGTCCACCTCGAAAATGGCGTCGAAGCGGTCCTCGAAGCGGAATTTCTGGATCGCCAGATAAGCCTTGACCATGTCCAGCTCGTTCCCGATCAACGTCTCCGAGCTGCCCTTGTTCAGCACGAGCCGGTAGAACTTCGCGAGCGAATCGGAGATGCGGACGACCTCCGGCGCCTTCGCTTTACGCGCCACCCAAGAGATCGTCGCCAGCGTGTTGTAAAGGAAATGGGGGTTGATCTGAGACTCCAGCGCCTTGACTTCCGCCTCTTTCTCCAGAAGCTCGGCTTTGTAGACGGTCTCCACGAGCCCGTGGATGCGTTCGGTCATATGGTTGAAACTCAGCGCCATCTGCGAAAATTCGTCGTTCCAGACGACGGGCACGGATACGTCCAGCGACCCCTCCCGCACTTGCTTCATGGCCTTCAGCAGCACCTTCATGCGGGAGAGCAGCTTCGCCGTGACATAGTAGACCAATAGGCTGAGCAGCAGCAGCGCCAAGGCCAGGACCACGATAGTCGTGCGGATGGACTCGTACACTTTGTCCAGCACGTGGGCGAGGGGAAAGACGCCGACGACCCGCAGACCCGGACCCTGAAGCGGAATCGAGATGACGATGGATCGTTCGCCCCCTACCGTTGCGATCCGGTTGACGCCGCCTTCAAGCGGCAGGCCGGTCAGGCCCAGTTGCTCCAATCGCTTTCCATAGGCGTTCGGCACGTTTTCGGATACGATCCGGTCGCCGCCGTCCGCGACGAATACGTCTCCGATAGCGGTCGAGACCGAATCCTCCAGCGTTTTGAACAGCTCTTTAGCCGTGATTTCGATTTCGACCATCCCGGCGACTTCATAGTTGCGGATGGAGTACACTTTCCGGTTAAACGAAAG
Source organism: Cohnella sp. OV330 (assembly GCF_900112065.1). Taxonomy (GTDB): domain Bacteria; phylum Bacillota; class Bacilli; order Paenibacillales; family Paenibacillaceae; genus Cohnella. Next base: position 69,100 of record NZ_FOKE01000007.1, on the reverse strand, counting down.
CACGTCCGCGTCCGCGGTCAGATCGGGCCTCACGAGCAGCACCTTCTCCTTGTGCAGATCCCGCCAAACCGAGCGCAGCGCATGATTCTCCAGGATAGGCCGATACTGCGGATCTTCCCGAATCCGCTTCATGCTGTAAAAGCCGTCGTACCCGCCGTACAGCTCCGGGATGGTCGGATTGCCCATATAGACATGAATCGAATGAATATAAGGATTCTGCCTCATGATATTGTCCAGAATCGGCGCGATATTGTCGCGGTAGTCTTGGAGCTGGATGCTTTCGATCATGAAATCGCTGTCAAGAAAGGTTTGCATGCGCGAGTCGAACGCGATGATCTGGGAGATGTTCTCCGTCATCGCCACCTTCTCTTTGATGCTCTCCTTCGTCTGCAGCAGATTTTGCTCCAACACGGTCTGTGACTGCTCGATGGCCGAATTCGCGGCCTGCCGGTACAGCATATAACCCGTGACGGCCAGCGATACCAACAAAATGGATACGTAAATAGCGACAAACTTGGAGATGACGTTCCAATTATGAAAGAACGGCGTAAAGCGCTTCGTGAATTTCATCGCATCATCCCTGTCGTGAAGATCATCTGCCCCGCTCTTACAGACCATTCGCACGCCTCATGTCCGCCGCCCGAACCGGCGCAACCCGAACGGCGCAAGTCGCTTAATCGCTAATATAAACGCTTTCAGTTCCCGGGACAATAGAGACGAATATAGGCCCTCGATTCCTGCGCCGGAAAGCAGCACAAAAATCAATACGCGATTGTACGATTATCTATATAGGTACGGCGGGCCGCGTTTTACAATAGGGGCAAACGAAACAGAGCCCAAAGGAGTGACTTCCCTTGAACGCGCAGGTTTCCGGTCTATCCGTCGTCTCTACCGCCCCCGCCTCGATGGCGGTTGTCGTTCAACCCGGCTTCCTGACGATAGCGGACCGCGTCGTCGAGGTGCCCCGCGAAGTGAAGCTGCCGATCCGGCCCGCCGGCCGGCGGCAGTACAGCGACCAAGTCTACACGATCCGCGGCGTAGGCGCGGTCTCGCCTTCCTGGTGGAACGGCGAAGATATTCGCGGCAGCGGCGGCGCGCCCTACCAGCGCATGGTCCCGGGTACGCTGTCGGTTTATTCGAGCGATCGCGGGACGAAGTATGCGCCCGATGTCGACTATACGTACGACTATCATTGGGGTACGGTGAAGCGAATGTCTGGGGGCCGCATCGCGGACGGCGAGACGCTCTCGCTCGACTACGCGGTATGGCTCTGCCGATATGATGCGATCGTGCTCCGGGAGGACGGTTCCCTTACTGTCGTCGAGGGGGATGTCGACGCCCCGGAGGCTAGAGAGCTGCTGCTGCCCGAGCCGCCGCTCGTGAGGGACGGCTTCGTGCTCGCCCATATATTTACCGGCTGGGGACAATCGTGCGTCTACGGCGGCGAGAGCTCGCTGTCGAGCATGTCCACGTCCTCTCCGCCGGGCGCGCTCCGCGGCCGATACGAAGACATGGTCAGGCGGACTTATTATGTAGAAATCGAGCCGAAGCCCGGCGGAAGCCCTCAGCTTCGGATCGGCGCCACAGGCGAGGATTACGGTACCGGCCTGACGCCGACACGGGAATCCCTGCGCTGGACGGCGCCTCGAACATTCGAATGGGACGAAGAGTTCCCGCTTGTCATGGAGACGGCTTACGGATTCGAGGTCGACTGGGGACTCGGGCTCGCGTTCCCGCGGCCTCCCCAGGGCGACGAAGACGGGCGTCTGCAATTCACGATCGAAGCGATCCCGGAGATGATCATGGACCGCAGATCCGTGCTTGCCGGCGACGCGCCGGCGGCGTCGATCCCCCTGGAGCAGACCGCGCATCTCGCGGGCTTCCGGCAGGCCATGGCGGCAGGACGTCCGCTGCGCATCGCCTTTTTCGGCGAGAGCGCGACCCGCGCCGGCTTGTGGCCCTATCAGGTAATGGAGGGCCTCCGAACGCGGTACCCGGACGCGAAGCTGTTCAGCTCGAACGTCGCGGTCGGCGGCGAGCAATCGGCGATGGGCATTCACCGGCTGGAAAAAGAGGGGCTGGCCGCGGCGCCCGATCTCGTCGTGCTCGAATATCTGATCAACGACGCCTGCTCCGGTCACGTCGAAGCCGATATCGAACGGACGGTCAGAGCGATCTTGGAGCGAATCCTCGAATACGGCGCGGCTTGCATGATCGTGATGGCGAACGGCGTTAATCCGCTCTTTACGAAGTACGGCTCCAAACGCCATATTCGCCGTATTTACGCGTTGTACCGCAGACTGGCGGCCGAATACGGCGTGGCTTTCGTTGGCGGGTTCGATTACTTTGACAACTTGCACCGTTTCGGCAAATATTTCGTGACGGAGCTCAAGGGCAACATGGTCAATCACACGTTCGGAAACGAAGATACCGGCTGGGGCCCCTTCGATCGGGTTCTGGGAGAGGCGATGTTGGAAGCGATGCTGGGAACCGAAAGCTTACAATTTGTATAAAAAATCCGCGATAAAAAGTGCATTGTTTCTCATTCCCTCGTGCGCTACCCTAGGTTTATTGATTGAGAATGAATATCAATGATAATGGACCCGGGGGAGAAATGAGAAATGTCTGGTTGGGTTAAAAAAACGGCGGTAACGATGGCGGCGGTATTGTGGGTAGGTTTATTGGCGGGATGCGGATCCGGGGAGGACAAGCCGAGCGAGCATTCGAAGGCCGCCGCGCCTCAGACCTCAGCGACGGAAAACGCGCAGTCTTCGCAGGGTGCTACTGCGTCCGGCACCGCCGCAACGGCGGACGACGAAACGCGAATCGTCAAGGATGAATTCGGCGAAGTCACCGTGCCAGCGCATCCGAAGCGGATCGCGGCCATCTATCTGGAAGACTACTTGAAGGCGCTGGGCGTGACGCCGATCGTCCAGTGGTACAATCCGAACTGGGGCAAGCAAGACTATCTGAACCTGGACGCGCCTCTGTTCGATACGAGCGGCAGCATCGAGGCGCTGCTCGCGCAACGTCCCGATCTCATCATCGTCGACGGCGGCACGGACCGGGCGGCTTACGATCAATATACGAAGGTGGCGCCGACCTACAGGCTGCCCGAAGACATTCTTCAGAGCTCCGAACAAATTCTGAAGACGATCGGCGATGTCATCGGCATGCCCGAGCAAGCCGAGAGCGTGGCTGCGGCCTATGAAGCTAAGTTAGCGGACGCCAAGGCCAAACTGGCGCAAGCCGTCGGCCAAGAGACGGTGGCGGTCATCCGCGTCAATGTCGGCGACCGGACGATCGCGTTGTTCGGCGTCAAAAACCGTTTTGTGGGCAGTCTTTTGTTCGACGAGCTGGGGCTTACGCCGCACCCGATGGTGCAAAAAATGACGGAATTCCAGGAGATTCTGTCCGAAGAGGCCTTCTCGATGCTGGATGCGGATCACATCATCGTGATTCCGTCCAACGGGGATTGGCAGACGGCGGAAAATCAAGATTCGTTTTCCTTGTTGGACAGTCCGCTATGGAAATCGGTGCCCGCTTTTAAAAACGGCCATGTGTACAAGGTCGAACGCAGCCACTGGCAGAGCGGCGCGATCACGGCGAACGGCATGAAAATCGACGATCTTCTGAAGCTCATGGTGAAGTAAAGGAGATCGGACAGAAACATTCATACGGGGGCTCTTCAATTTTAGGATTGAAGCGCTCCTTTTTTTTATTTAAACTAGACGGACAGGCTTTGAGAATGGTTATCAATAGGTGGAGGCCGCGATGACAAACGATTTGCAAAACGGTGCGGCGACGGCGAAGGGAGCGGTTCAGTTCCGGCTCGCGGATGCCGAAGCATTTCAAATCGAGGCTGGACGAGGGAACGCGATGGCGTCAAGCGTCTATATGATGCTGTTGATCACGGACGGCGTCGGACATGGCATGCTGGAAAATAAAAAGACCGCCCTCGCGCAAGGCGCCTGCCTGATGCTGCATCCTCAAGCGATCTGCCGGCTGGAGGCCGGAGTGATCGGGATGACGGGCTACCGATTCGAATTCGAGATGTCGGGGCTTCAGCATTCGTCCGAGGGTAAGACCGGACTTGAGACGCTCGATGAATGGCTCGCATCTTGGACGCACGAATTCGGCGCTTCCGCTGCAGGCATGCTGCTGGAGGCGGAGCATTTGCACCGCAGCCGGAACGAAGCCGACGAACTGGAGCGGCTGGATCGGCAGATTCGTTTTCAGTCGCTGTTGCTCTCGATGCTTAGAGCGTACCGCAGCGCGGCAGCCGGCGAGCAATCGCTGCGGCAGGCCGTGGGCCGTTCAGTCGAATATGTAAGAGCGCATTACGCGCAGCCGCTGTCCATCGGTCGGCTCGCCGAGATGACGGCAACCAACCGGTGGCGCTATACGCAGTTGTTCAAGGAAGAGACGGGACAGCTGCCGATCGACTTCCTGAACACCGTTCGTATCGACAAGGCGCAGGAGATGCTGCTGCTGACCGGCGACAAGCTGAAGCAGATCGCGCTTGCGGTCGGATACAGCAACGAATATTACTTCAATCGGAAGTTTAAGCAAAAAGTCGGAATCACGCCGGGGCAGTACCGCAGCCGGAACACTGGAAAAACGCGTGTTTTCGCACCTTTTTTGGAAGATTACCTTGTCGCGTTGGGCGTTACCCCTATCTTGCAATTTTTCCATCGCGGATGGGGCAGACAAGAATACTTGGGACTGTACGGCGTGCCCGACTTCGATATCGCCGTTGACGATTGGACGGTCCTCTCCAGCCACCAGCCCGACTTCATCCTCCTGAACGACGGGCACCGGAGATGGAATTTGGAACGGTACAGCCGGATCTCCCCCGTTTTTAAGATTCCATTTGCAGGAGAAGATTGGAGATTGATGCTCAGATCAATCGGAAATGTCCTGGGCAGACAGCAGGAAGCGACGGCGGCCGTCGAACGGCTGGAACGCCAGATCGCGGAGGCTCGTTTTCGGCTGGGACGCACATCAGCCAAGGAGTCCGTAGCCGTCCTAAGGATTTCGGGGCAGTCGATCGCGCTGTACGGAGGCGGAGCTTGCGGCTACACGGGACCGCTCCTCTACCGCGGTCTCGGTCTAACCGAGCCGGACATCGTGCGCAGGATGGCTTCCGGCGTTCGAAGGGTCAATCTGTCGCTTGAGGAACTGAAGGAGCTGGATGCCGATCATTTGTTCGTGACCTTCGAGGGCCACGGAGAGGGCCGGGAACTGCTCGATTCCGACGTTTGGCAAAGCCTGCCCGCCGTCAGAGCGGGCCGCGCATACGAGGTCGATTTTCTGGCCTGGATGAACTATGGCGTACTATCCCATAGCCGCAAGATCAGCGACGTGCTGCAGGCCATGGGCAGGTGACGGAAGCAGCGCGACGAACGCGTAAAAAACCCGGCAACGCGGCGGAAATATCGCGCCTTCGGAAGCCGGGCTTTGGTGCGAATCAGGCCATGTGAACACAATCGCAATCTTACAGAAGCCGGTACAATCGGTACAGCATGACCGCCGCCTGCGCCCGGGTCGCGGTCTCGGCCGGCGCGATTCGGCTTCCGCCGACGCCGGTCAGGATGCCGGCCGCGTGCAATGCGTCGACGGCATCGCGCGCATAAGGCGCGATCGCGTCGCTGTCCGCGAAGGCAAGGGCGGATAGGCTGCCGGTCGGCGCCGCTTCGTCGTCGGCGCCGGTTCGAACGCCGGCGAGGCGAAGCGCGCGTTCCATCATCACCGCCATATCTTGGCGGCTGATCTCGTCCCGAATGCCGAAGCTGCCGTCCGGGCGGCCGCGCGCGATATCGAGTTCGGCAGCCGCGGACACGGCGCCTGCGTACCAAGCGCCGGGCTTGACGTCGGAGAAGGCGGGAGCGATCTCCGGCCCGCGTGATGCCGGGGCGAGCACGTTCATGAGCAGCGCGACGAACTCCGCGCGGGTGACGTGCCTGTCCGGCGCGAACATCGACTCCCCGACGCCGCTCGCGAGTCCCCGGGCGGCAAGCGCTTCGATGCCAGGCTGCGCCCAAGGCACGCGCGCGAGATCTGTGAAGGCGGCCGGCGCCTGCACGATCGCAAATAAGCTGAAGTGCGTCGGCTTGAACGAGATTTGTCCCGACGCGGCATCGTATGCGCCGTGCTTGACCACCCCGAGGCTGCCGTCTTCGGCGACGAAGCAGACGACGAGACGTTCGGGCGCTTCGTCCGGCTTGGCCGTGTAGGGGAGGCTCACGGTCACGGGCCGGCCATCGCCAAGCGATCCGAGGCTCTTGCCGTCGGCCGTCAGGATCAGGTCGTAGACCGGACGGCCGCCGATCCGCGCTTTGGCAGCCTCCGGAATCGCCGCGTTATCGGCGCGGCCGGCGCCGACGCGAAGCGACGAAGTGTCCGTACCCGTCAGCGCGAACAGCAGAGCCGGATCGAAGGCGAGCTTCGCCTCGCCGGCATCGATCTCGATCCGCGCCGGCAGGTCGGAGCCGCGCAGCTCGGCGAGCGGCAGATCGACCGCGAGCGTGCCCGCTGCGGCGGTCGACCGGACGGCGATGCGCAGCGTGCCGCCGCGCGCCGACGTCAGCGCCTCGCGCAGCCGCTCCGCAGGCGGCCGGGCGACGGCGACGCCGTCGGCATCCGGCTCTGCCGCAAGGTCGATGACCACCGGCGCCGGCGTCGGTCCGGGCGAAGCCGACGGACCCGCGGACGGACTCGCGGTCGGCGACGGCGATGGCGTGGCCGGTGCAGGAGACGGCGTGGTCGGTGTCGGCGTTCCATCCGACGGACCCGCCGTCGGCGAAGCGCTCGGCGTGGGCGACGAAGGCGACGATCCGTCCGACACGGTCACGAGGACGGACGAGCCCCCCTCGTACGTTGAGGCCGCCAGATTCGCGTCCATCAGCTGCACCGACTCCAGGGAGATCCGCACCTGGCCGGCACCAGCTCCTTTGAACGCGAAGGAAGCCAATTCAGCGTCGCCGCTCGCCGGCGATTGCCCGCCCTGCAGCGCATAGGCGAACTTCAGGACGTCCCCGTCGGTCGCACGCGCGGAAAATCCGGCGCCAGGCAGCAGGTTGCGCTGCGACTGCGGTGTCAGCGATGCGGCGCCGCCGTCCGACGTCCGCACGGCCAAGCGGATCTCGTAGGCGCTCGTCTCGGGCAGTCCGGTCGCGGTCACCTTGACCGTCAGCTGCTCGTTCGGCTTGATCGAATGCGTCGACGCGACGACCTTAAAAGAGGGCGTCGCCGCCGCCGAAGCTGAACCGCCAGCGGGTATAGCCAAGCCTGCGGCCAGCGCGAAAATCCATAGATACAACATCGTTCGCTTCAATCGGTTCGCCTCCGTTCAAGGGATTTAAGAAGAGGAAGGCGGGACGCCTTCCTCTCAACGTTTCAATCGCGGGGGATCAACCCTGCTCTAGCAGCTTCTGAGAGACGAAGGCCAGCTCGTAAAGTCCGATCGCCCCGTCGCCGTCGAGATCGTGCGCGCTAGACCAACCCGCATCGCCGGCCTGTTGGCCGTAATGGCCGGCCACGATGCCGACGTCGCCGATGTCGATGCCGCCCGAGCCGTTCAGGTCGCCCGTATCGGCTGCGATGACGTACTGCGCGAACTTCTGCAGCGCCGTCAGAAGCGCGGCTGTCGCCACGTCCGCTTGCGCCTCCGTCGTCTGCGCATCGGCCAGCACGGCCCGCGCGGCTTCGATCGCCGCCAGCAGCGCAGACCTCGCGGCAGCCGGATACTGCCCGATCGCCATGCCTGCCGCCGATTGGTCGTACGCGGTCTGCGCATCTGCGATCGCCGCCGCCAGCTCCGCGTGATCCGCGATCGTCACGGCCAGCGAGGCGCCGCTCAGATCCGCGTCCAGCACGCGGCCATCGCCGTCGGACAGCTTGAGCCGCGTCACCGCGATCGTACCGCCGCCCGCGGCGCCCTCCTTCGCCTTGAAGGTCAAGTCGAGCAGCGGCACGTCGCCGGATACCGCATTTTCCGCGCCCGGATTCGCCAGAATCAGCTTGACGGTGCCAGCTTCCGTATTGTCGACGGCCGATTGAACGACGGTTTGCTCTTGAACAGGGGCAGCGTCGACATACTCGAAGCGCGTCTTGTCGTAGCTCACGACGACCTCCTGCGCGGACACGTTGTGAACGCTGACCACGGACAGCCTGGCGACGAAGGGCTCGCCGATTCGCGCCGTTCCCGGCCCGGTCAACAGCGCCGCCGAATCGTTCACGACCGTCACGACGGCCTGAGCAGGAATGCTGGTGCCCGCGACCGTGCCGGTCACCGTGAACGTGCCGGGCACCGCGTATTGCGAAGGATCGACCGAAGCCCAGGTCACCGTCGCGGGACCCGTGGTCTGTTCGGCGTAGACGGCCGTCACGGCCTCAGGCAGCGCCGGCGCCGAGCCGACCGGCGTCGCGACGATGGCCGGCTCAAGCTCCGTGATGACATGGACGCCGATCGTCTTACCCGGCAAGCTGACGGCGCCAAGCGTGACGCCTGCCTGATCTTTCGACGCCGCCGCTTCAATCCGCACCGATCCGAAGCCGGAGGCCCCGGCTTTGGTCCGGAGCTGCAGCAGCGCCAGCGGCCCCGAGCCGCCAATCGGACCGCCGTTGTCTACGGCGAAGGACACCGTGCCTTGTGCCGGATCGTTCAAGACGCCGGTCAAGGTGATGCCCGGACCTGCCGCTTCGACGCCGACATAATCGAACAAAGCCTGATCGTATCGCAATGACACGTTCTCGTATACGGCGTTCGTCACGCTGCCGACGCCGATCGCGACGGGGACAAGCTCATCCTGGCCCGCGTACTGCGGACTATCGAGCGTGAATGCCGGCGGGGTCGTCGCCTTGTACAACGCCATGTCGTCAAACGTATATTCACCCGTATACCGCGTGCCGGCAAAGGCTACCGCGTTGACCGAGCTCAGCGTCGGGGTATTGAAAGGAAGTCCGTTGATTCTGTAAATGCCGTTCGTTTTATCGAGCGTTCCGGGAGCGTCGACCGGTCCCGCGTAGCTTTTGAGCGCATCCGCTTGATAGATGAGATCGTAGGTCTTCGTACTGGTGTCCATCTCGAACCTCACCTTGATCCACTGGTCGAGAGGAATCTTGAAATCGCCGTTTTTGGACGGGAAAGCCACGGCCTTCGTCGTTCCGTTTTCCGGTATGCGATAAGAGACGGTGCCCGTGCTCCCGCCGCTGATTCGGACGGCGTCCGCGTTGCCCGACACGACCTGCAGCTCATAGTTGCCCGAGTCGGACCGGCCGAGCGCCTTCGACTTGAACTTCGTCTCGAAGACGACCTTCCCGCTCACGGCCGGGATCGCCTTGGATATGCCGGGGGCGCGACCGTATTCGTTTTGAAGATCGTAGTACGAGTCCGTAAGCGTGAGGACCTTGTTGCCGTCTCCGGCCGCGGTAACCGCGATCGACGTACCGTGCCCCGGATCGACGGTCCATCCGTTTCCTGCCGGACTCGTCCCCGCGGCCATCCCTGTAAACGGCTCGTAGAAGCCGTTTCCGTTCATGTTCGCGCCGGGCGTGCGCACCGTGACGGACGGTCCGTCCTTCGTCGCATTGCCGGCGGTATCGACCGCTTCGAGCTTGAAGCTATAACTGCCGGACGGCTGCAAGCCCTGCACTTCGTAGGTCGTGCCCGTTACGGACGCCAGCTTCGTCGCCGCTGCGCCGTCGATTCGATACAAGTCATAGGCGACCGGCTGCCCGGAATTGTCCGTCGCGCTGCCGCTCCAGGACAGCGTCGCCTTGTCCGGGAAAACGTTCGCGGCGCTCAGGACGGCGCCCTCCGCCCATACCGGCGCGAGCGTATCGGTCGTAACGACGTCGAGCGCCGGGCTGTCGTGCGATTCATTGTCGCTCGTGTCGACTGCCCTGACCATGATCTTGTAGCTTTTGCCTGCGGTCAGCCCCGTTAGTTGGACTTCGGTGGAGCCGGCCGGCACCGTCTTCGCAAGCTGGCCGTTCGAATAGATCCGGTATTCTTTGACGCCGACATTGTCGGTCGAGCCGCCCCACCGGACCGTCGCGCTCGTATTCGTCTTGGCGACGAGCTGCGGCGCGCCCGGCGCCGAAGGCCGGATCTCGTCGTCCTTCGCCTCCACGAGCCCGATCCAATCAAGGTTCATCGATGCGACGGAATTCCACATCGTCAGCTTCAGCGGCCCTGCCGGCAGCAGCGCCCCCGTCTTCACCCGAATCGACTTCCAGTACTCGGGCAGCGTACCGAAGTCGACCGTCTTCGGCGCTTCGAAGTAGTAAGCGTTGTCGCCCAGCTTCGCAAGCCTGCTCGTCAGCGCCCCCTCGGGGGCGTCCCAGCCCGCCACGTATTTGAGGACGAGATCGTAGCGCCCTTGCTTGGGCACGTTCAGCGTCCAGTCCAGCCATTGGCCCTTGTTCGTCCAGTTGCTCACGCCTACCCCGCCGGACAAGAACGGTCGATTCGTATATCTGTTGAATGTGCCGCCGCTAGAATTTTGAAAGGATTCGGCCTCCGCGAACACGCTCAGCGTATCGCGCACGGCGTCGTAATCGTCCCGTACGACGGTCTCCGCCGGGGACCCCGATCCGGCCTTGAGCAGCGTCAGCGGACGATCCGCCTCGCCGCGCAGCAGGATCGCGGCGCCAGGTTCGAGATAAGGCGCGTTCTGGCCGCCATGGCGCTCGAAGGCGAAGCCCGTCGGCGCCTCGACGACCTGATAGAGCCCTTCCTCGTTCGTCAGCTTCCCCCAGGCCACGCTCTCGCCTTCGATGTCGCTGCGGGCTTGCAGCGAGACCGTCTGCGGGACGCCGTTGATGCTGACCTGCAGCTCGACGTTTTCCAGCGGCTGCGAGGACGGCGCATCGTTCAGCTTGAAGGCATGCGCACCCTTCTCCGCTCTGACCGTGAGCTTGTCGGCGGTTGCCTGCCAATAGACGCCGCGAAGCGCGACCGAAGCATCAGGCGTGCCGCTGTTCGCGATATCTTCGCCACTCATGTCCCGCACGCGGACGACGCCCGGCGTTTGCACGGCGACATTGATCTCCTCCGTGCCGGAGATCGACAGCTGCCGGTCGCCGAAGGCGATCGTCGCCGGTTTGTCGCTCGACAGCAGCGTGACGCCGTCCTTGACGAGCTTCGTGCCCGACACGAGCATGACCGAGTCTCCTTTGACCGCGGCGGCTTCGCCGTCGAAGCGGATCGAACCGGCATCCACCTCGCCGCCGTTCGTCATCCGGACATACACGACGGTTCCGTCCTCGAAGGTCAGCTCCATATAACTCCCATGATTTTCGGAAACGACTTCCGGCGCTTCGCCGCCGGATGGATATACGCCCATCGTCGAGACGATCGTCGTTTCTTGAGACTTGGGCGTGATGAATGCCGCATGCATCTGATTCGGAATATTGACGTCTACGGGCCTTACTTCCACGCCTGCCTGGTTCAGGTACCGGTTGTCCACCGTCGCCCGTATATTGGAAGGATAGTGAATTCTCGTCTTCAACGCGGCTCGGCCCTCGACGATGGTCGCGCCGGCCTGATCCGCGTCCAGCTTGAGATCATGCTCGGCATGAAGTCCCCATTCGAATTCGGAGCCGGCCGGGTTCGCCGACTTCAGCCGGTCGATCACGACGAACGAATTCGGCCTGATGTACAGCATGTGGCGAACGGCTTTGCCGACGCCGCCCATATAAGCGGCTGTCGCATCGCCGCTCGTCGCCGCGAAGTCCGCGCTGTCGACGTAGCCCGTGACCGTGCCGTTCGCGTCGAGCTTGTTGATCGGCTGGCCTTGCCTGCCGTCGAACGTGATCGCGTTGCTCGACAGCGTCTGGCGCGTGTATTCGCCGTGATGAGGCCTGTTGAAACCGAAACTTTCGTAATAGCCGGCTTTGATCGCCAGCGGTTCGCCGTACGCGTTGATGACGAAGCTGTTCTGATCGGCGTGGCTGTGGACGTAGCTGCCGTACGGACTCGACTTGAAGTACATCGAGACGCGGTCGGGGTTGACCAGGTCGGAGTGCATCGCGACCACGCCGATATCCTTGAACCACCTCGACTTCGGCAGCTCGACCGGCGGCTCCGCCGGCAAGTCGGGGTCTCCGTGGAAATAGGTGTAAAGCTGATCGATCGGCGTCGCCCCTACTGCCTGCGCGCCCCATTGCAAATGCGGATCCTGATACATCTGGGCGGCGCGACGGAAAAACGAGACGTTGTAGAAAGTGGGCGCTTCCGTATTGCCGTCGCCGATGAGGCCATGGGGCGACCCGTGCGGAAACGTATACAAAGGAAAATGGCCTTCGTTGCGGGCAAACGCCTTGTCGTACAGATTGAAGCCCGTGGCGTACAGCAAGACGTCCATGGTCTCTTTATTCGAGAGATTCGCACCCTGCCAGTAGCCGGTCCCCATGGACCACCCGCCATCTTCGCCGCCCCATGGCGGCAGCAGATTGATATATGCCGGCGCCAGCATCCGGAACCAGGACTCCGCCTGATCGACATCGTGAAGCATCGCTGTCGCGATGACCGTCAGGAGTCCGAACGAGGTCCAGCCGTGCGAATCGTACGGATTTTTGAACATCGAGTGGACGTTGAAAAGGTCCGCGATAAGCGTGTTCGTGCGTACGGTGACCATCGTCTGTACGTTCTGGATGTCGGCAGGCGCCAGCCTGTCGTAGATCCAGTCGTAAGCGATCGCGGCCTTGTTGACGATCGCGCGATGGATCTGATCGTCCGTGACGTAGCCGGTCGTGCCGTTCGGGTCGGTGTTCCAGCTTGCGATCGCAAGCAATTGGCGCTTGGCGCTGTCCCCGAATCGCGTATCGCCGGAGATCAGGTACGTGAACGCCGCGTTCATCATTTTCGTCAGCGACTCATCGACGTACCTTTTGTCTACCGCGGTAACCGTGGTAGGTTCGACGGGAACGAAGTCCAGATTAGCAAGCGCTTGCGAGCGTCTCCGTTCGTAAATGGTCTTTCCTTGGCCCGTGGAGAGCGCCCGGAAGTCATCCAGCGTGTCTGCTGTTACCCAAATGCGCGGATGCGCGTCCGGCACGCTGTTCACCAACGTATCGACGGGCGGCACCGGGAACGGCACCGCATCCTCCTCGATCCGGAACTTGCGCGGCGCGGTCCATTCGGATGCCGTCCCGTCCTGATCGTACCGGACTCTCCAATACCAGGTGCCGGCATCGAACGAGACCGGAAAGTTATAATAATTGGTCGTAAGCGCGGCCGCCTCGTGCGCGACGGTCGCGAAGTCGCTCGTGCGGGATACTTGAAGCTGATAGCTGTCCGCATTTTGTACGAGCGGCCAGCTGAAATCGGGCGGACTTTGCGAGGTGACGAGCGAATCGATCGGACGAAAAGGCATGTGCGCGGAATCCGTAAATTGCGGCCACGCGGGCGCCGCTGCCGACGCGCGGGCCGGGCCGAGCAGAGAATGCGGGAGTACCCCGCCGATCATGAACAATACGAGGCCGAGGGCCGTCCAACGTTTGGCGCTTACTCTCATTTTTGCCTTTCCCCTCTCCGTGGATATGCAGGGCGGACAAGCATGATGCGGTCTTCGCTAACGGATGAAGCCTTTCGAAAAATAAGAAACCCGGTGGCCAGGCGCGTTCGCAATCCACCCCCCCATTTTAATATCTATCTGAGGTATATTTAATAACTATTAATCAAACAAAAAAATGTTATGCCCCAGATGTATCCCAGTATAACATAGTAAACTTGAATTGGAACGTCGTTGGATTGAAATTTGCCATTTGTAGCGTATTTATTTTTCGATTAGAATAGGTCATAGTTAGGTCCTAAGTTACGGGAAGTGCTTGCAAGTTCGAAGGCCAATAATCGCTTAAGAGGTGCGTCATGACCAACCGACCGAAGCGCACGACGTTCAAGACCCGTATGGACGACATGATCGCCGCGCTCGCGAACGATATCGCGACGGGCAAATATAAAGAAAACGAGCTGCTTCCCTCCGAGATCGCGCTAGGGGAGCAGTACCAGCTCAGCAAAAAGTCCGTCCGCAAAGCGCTCGATACGCTCGTGGACCAGGGATACATCGAAAAACAGCCGCGAGTCGGGGCGCGCGTCCTTCCAATGGATCCTGCAAACCGTACGGTCGTCAAGTTCGGCTACTACCCTTCGCTCGTACAAGACGCGAACCTGAATGGGTTGATCGACGACTTTCGCGCGCGATATCCGCATATACGCGTCGATATGATCCCATTGCCGTACACCCAATACTCTCCGACCATGCGCGAGAGCATGGAACGGGAAGCGATCGATTTGGTGACCGTTAATCTGCAGAACTACGAGCAGTTTCAGGATCGAAGTCTTCATCCCGACGCTTTCGAGCCACTCGAGCCCATCGACGGCATCTTTCCTTTCCTGACCAAGCCGTTCACGACGGACGGCACGCTATACGTACAGCCGTTCGTTTTTTCCCCGATCGTGCTGTGCTACAACAAAAGCCATTTTCGGGAAGCCGGCTTGTCCGAACCCGACAGCGGCTGGACGTGGGCCGACGTCGGCCGCGCAAACGAAACGCTCTCCCGCGGACGCGACCGTCTCGGCTTTTTGTTCAATCTCGCCTCTACCAATCGCTGGCCGCTATTTTTGCTTCAAGAAGGCTTTAAGTTCCGGACGGAACCGGATGGCAGACCGATCTATCGGGACGCGCATCTCATTCGATGCCTGGAAAAAGGCCTCGGCTACGTGGATGACCAGTTGGCGTCGCTGTCCATGACGGACGAGGAAGTGTCGGAGCGGCTGTTCGCCCATCAGAAGGTATCGATGATCGTCACGAGTTACTTCCGCATGAACGCGCTGCGTCAATCGGGGCTGGACTTCGATATTTCTCCGCTCCCTTACTCGAAGGAAGCCCGAACGCTATTGCTGGTCATCGGCCTCGCGATCAACAAGCACGGCGCTTCCAAGCAGGCGGCGAAGACGCTTATGGACTTTCTGCTATCCCAAGAGTCTCAACTGAGCGTTCGCAGGCATACGCTGAGCATTCCAAGCCTGAGATCAGCAGCCGAAAACAGAGAGCATAAGGATGAACGGCCTCTTCGTTTTCACATGTACCGCGATATTATCCCGACCTTTCATTTTCATAGCGACCTGAACGCGACCTCCGGCTCGCTAAACCGGATGAACCATGAGCTGACTCTATTTTGGACAAAACTGGAGGATGCGGAAACCGTCCTGCAGCGGCTGGAGGACACGGAAAAGCCCGCCTCCGAAACGGAGCGGGCTCCTACCTTCATCTAGCCAGTCAAACGATGCCGCCTTCGCCCAGAATCCGAACCAGCGGCTTGCGGGCGGCTCTTCCGGCCGTACAGGCGGACGACGTCGGATACGGCTGGATTTCCTGAACGAAAATATTGGCGGCGGACGGATCGTCCACGGTCAGGCGGACGCGAGCGACCGTCTTGCCGGGAAACGGATTTTCGAGAATCCAGCGGTAATAGGTACCCGCGGGCGTCCGGGTCGGTCGCGTCGTATAGGCGGCCTCCAGTAAGGAATCGTCTGCTCTGTAACCGTCCTTGCTCAAGGGATCGTCGTTCGGTACGGCGCGATCCCAGCTGCGGTCGAGCCCGGATATATTCGTACCATAGCAGATCGGGGCTTCCGCCTCGGTGCCGTCGGCGTATACGAGCGTATACGCGCCGATCCGGTACTCGTTCACTTCTAGGAAGATCCCGTCAAAAAAGCGGCGATACGGCCAAAAATCGTCCGTCGCGTGCACGATCTCCACGTACGCGGTCCCCGAATCGGCTCCCGCGTCCGACGCAAGGCGTTTGAGCGACCGATACCGGTCGCGGAACAAAGCCTCGAACGAAGCATCGGCCACGTCCGCGTAGTCTCCTTCCGCGTAGTCCTCCCGCCAGAACATGAAGGCCGAGTAAGCCATCGAAAAGAGGATCCCGTTGCGCTGCAGATTGCCTTCGGCGGTCTCGCTCCAGTTGGAGATGATGCCGCCTTGCGCGCCTGCCTCGCGCCGCTCTTTCCAATTCAGGAAGGACGGTCCGTCGAAATTCCCGTAGACGAGCCGCATCCCCCGATCCAGGAACAGCCGGTCGTAAGCCGCGTCGATCTGCCAGTACCAATGAAGCATATGAACATCCTTCGGCACCATGCCGATCGCCTTGAACGTAGGCGGGATCGTCTCGCCGAACGGCACGCCGGTCTCATGGCTGACCATCGGACGCTCCGCGCCGCCCCAGGGCTTGCCGCTCGTATCCATGGCGTCGATGAGCTTCTCGCACCAGATCATCGTTTTCACGCCTTTTTCCGCCAGATAGCCATGAATGCGCGACAGGTCGTCCGCATACAGCTTCTCGGCCGGCTTGCCTTTGCAGCGCTCGCACAGGCCGATGCTGTAATATTCGTCGTGGCCGACATGCACCGTCTCCGGTTCGAATACGTCCAGCACTTCGTCCAGCACGTCGAACAGCAGCGCGTACGAACGCTCGTCGGAAGGACAGTACGTATCCGGGTACGGATCGTTCTTGCGCTCGGCGATCTCGGGGTGATTGATCAGCAAATAATCGCAGTGGCTAAGCGAGGGCACCTCGGGAATGACGTCCAGGAAGCGCGCCTTGCAATACTGCACGAGCTCCCGCGCTTCGTCTTGCGTTAAGAAGCTGCCGCCGCCGTTCTCGACGTGCATCGAGTTTTTGTACCAGGGAAAGGTCTGTTCCTGGATGCGTATCGTCTTGCCGCTATATTCGCGCATCTCCGCGCAATAACGAACCCAGCCCTCATTGATCTCGGGATGGCGCTCGTACGCCATCGCCCCGCCGACCTCCAGCATGACCGTGTTGTACTGGAAGCGGCACAGCATGTCGACGAAACGTTTAAAATATGCGATGCCGTCGCGTGTCGGCAAGTAGAGCTTCAGGCCGCGCACGGGGCAGACCGGTCGATTGTAAAGGAGCCCGTGCGGGACGAAGCCTTCCTTCGAGAGGCGAACCAGCGTCGCCGCTCCGTATAGAAGGCCGCGTCCCGTGGCCGCGTAAACCTCGATGCGATCCTCTTCCGACACGATCGCATAGGCTTCCGGGTCTTCCGTCGCGCCTGCGCCGAACTCTGCGCGCAGCCGCGACGCAAGCGCATGCGGCCATTGCTCGCGAAAGGCGACAGACCGGTAGGCGGCCTCTCCCGGCGCGCGGACGAACGCTTCGGCCAGCAATTCGGTCACGGCTTCGTATGCGCAGTCCGTTTCCGTATCAGGCGTGAGGTAAGCCCCCGTTGCCGCGAACGCGGTTCGAGCGGTCAAGTAATCCTGTTCGAGAATCTGCATGCTCGTTTCCTTCCCCTCATCCCTTTAACGTTAGGTCAACAGCGTACCATACGTTGAACGCGTACGTTTAAGGAACGATATGACCGATCGATGCGATTATTTTGACTTTTTTTCAGGCGAACGGCGGCTTCGCGCCATCGGCTCAGCCCTTCACCGAGCCGATCAGCACGCCGTTCACGAAATGCCGCTGGATGAACGGATAAACGACGAGAATCGGCAGCGTGCCCACGAGTATAAACGCATATTTAAGCGATTCGAGCACGATGCCCTGCTGATCGCTGGCCGCGCTCGTGATGGCGTCGCCGATCTGGCCGACCATGACGATATTGCGGATGACGAGCTGCAGCGGGTACAGGCTCTCTTCCCGCAGATAGAGCAGCGCATGGAAGAAGTTGTTCCAGATGCCGACGGCATAGAATAGACCGATCGTCATCAGGACGGGCTTGGACAACGGGAGCACGATGCTGAAGAGCGTGCGAAGGTCGGACGAGCCGTCGATCTTGCCGGACTCCTCGATCTCCGCGGGGATGCCCTGAAAAAAGGTGCGCATCACGATCAGATTCCAGGTCGAGATCAGGCCGGGCAGCACCATCGCCCACACCGTGTCCATCAGGTGGTAGCTGCGCACGACCAGATAAGTCGGGATCATCCCGCCGCTGAACAGCATCGTGAACACGATGAGCAGCATGATCTGCTTGCCGAACGTGAGCGTCCGCTTCGAGAGCGAATATGCGCCCATCGACGTGAAGAAAAGCGACAGCGCGGTTCCCAGCACGACGTAAATGATCGTATTTTTGTAGCCAACTAGCAAACGATTGTCCCGAAGCACCTCGGCATAGACATCGAACTGCAGACCCTTTGGCCAGAAGCTGACCTCGTTGCGAACGACGTAATGCGCGGAACTGAGCGATACGGATGCCATGTGGATAAACGGAAACAAAGCCACTGCCGCGACGAAGGCCAGGATGAGGACGTTGACGATATCGAAGACGCCGATGCGTTTAGTCATGACAGTCGCTCCTTACCATAGGCTGGTCTCTCCGAATCTGCGGCTCACCTGGTTGGCGGAGTAGACGAAGACCAGGCCGATGAGCCCCATGAACAGGTCGATCGCCGTCGCGTAGCTGAAGTTGCCCTGGATAATCCCCATGCGGTATACGTAAGTCGCGATGATGTCGGACGTCTCGTACGTAGCCGCGTTGGAGAGCAGGTACACCTTGTCGAAGCCGAACTCGAGGATTTTGCCGATTTGCAATATAAACAGGATGACGATCGCCGGCGCGATGCCGGGCAGGGTCACGTGCAGCGTCTGCTTCCACCTGCTCGCGCCGTCCATGCGGGCTGCTTCGTACAACTGCGGATCGATCGAGGTGAGCGCGGCCAGGTAGATGATCGAGCCCCAGCCGATCTCCTGCCAGATTTCCGAACTGATATAGACCGTCCTGAACCAGGACGCCTGCTGCAAGAAGTTGACCGGCTCGAATCCGAAGCTCTGGATGACGTGGTTAATCCAGCCCGTGCTCGGCGACAGCAGCATGATGATGATGCCCGAGGCGACGACGGCGGACAGAAAGTGAGGCAGGTAGCTGACGGTCTGAACGAAGCGCTTGTAAGCCTTCCACCGCAGCTCGTTGAGCAGCAGCGCCAGAATGATCGGCGCGGGGAACCCGAATACCACTTTGTAAATGCCGAGCACGAACGTATTTTTGATGATGTCGTAAGCGTCGGGGTTCTGGAAAAACATTTTGTAATATTTCAGCCCGACCCAGTCGCTTTTCCATACGCCTGCGAACAGATTGTAGTCCTTGAAGGATACGATGATCCCGAACATGGGGACATACTTGAACAGCACGTAGTACAGCAACACGGGGGCGAGCAGCAGGAAGTAAGTCCGGTCTCGCTTCAGATTCCGGATCAGCGTTGGCTTCACGGCTTCATCCCCTTTCCGCGAAATGGAGAGGGCCGTCGGTCGATGCTCCGACGACGGCCCCGCTCTTCGTTGTTATGCCGATTCTTCGTTATTGAGCCGCGGTTTGACGATCGAGCGCGACTTGATACGTTTGCAGCACTTTTTGCAGACCGTACTTATCCAGTTCTTTGATGAAGTTGTCCCACTCGGTGAGCGGCGTCTCGCCCATGATGAACTTGCTGATGGACGTCGAGTAATATTTGTAGATGGCGTCGATCTGCGTAGAGATCGAATCCGTCTCTTCCTTGGACAGGATCGGCAGCGTGCTGGTGACCGGGAACTGATACTTCGGCGACTCGACGTAAGCTTCCCGCTCGCTTTCCTTGATCAAGGACAGCGGCGCTTCGAAGTCGAACCAGCCGTAAGTGCCCGCCGACAGAATGCCGGATACGCGGCGCAGGTCGTTCGATTCCTTATAAACGTCGTTCAGTTTGCGCTTGCCGTCGACGATCGTGTACGTTTCGCCTTCCTTGCCCCAGCTTTGGATGTCGCGTCCCTTTTCCGAGTAAATGTAGTCCAGGTACCGCAGCGCGGCATCCAGATTTTTCGTATTCGAAGCGACGGAGAAACCGTAATCCTCGTAACCGCCTTGCGGCAGATACGCCTTGTCGCCCGCGCCGAGCGGCGGCGCCATGAACTTCAGACGGCCTTCGGTCAGTTGGTTGTTCATCGTCTCGATCTGGCCGATGTACTGGACGCTGATGAACGATTTGTTCGTGGCCATGAACTGCGTCCACGCCTTGTAGTCCATCGACAGCCAGTCCGGCGGGAACAGCCCTTCTTTGTAGAACTTGTTCAGGTACTCGATCATCTTCTTGTAGTTCGGGTTAAGCGGCCCGTACGTCATCTTGCCGGTCGCCGCATCCTTTTGGTATTCCGGCAGGATGCCGAACGACGGGGCGAATATGGACAACGTGCCGAGGCCGTGCCGGAACACGAGCGGGTAGCTGTCCGGATACAGCTGCTTCAACTTTTTAGACGTTTCGTAGAGCTCATCCCAGGTTTTAGGCGGCGTCAGTCCGTTCTTGTCGAAGATGTCTTCGCGATAGAACCAGACCAGCTGGTTGCCCGCGCCGGCGCCGTCGTTGATGATATTCAGGATCTTGCCGTCCGGCTGCGTCACCCGCATCTTGATGACGGGATGGCTGTCCAGGTAAGCTTTGACGTTCGGCATTTTGTCCATGTGCTTCGACAGATCGAGGAAGGCGCCTTGCGAGCCGAACTTCTGCACGTCTCCCGGGAAGACCGACATGACGTCCGCCATATCGCCGGACGAGACGGCGAGCGCGAGCGCTTCCGACGGCACGGTCGTCGTGGACGTCTTTTGCTCGACGGTGATATTCGTCTCTTCCTTCACCCATTTCCAGACGCCCCAGTCCGCCTGAGGCGGCCATGCGGTCGAATATTCGGTGAAGATCGAGATCTTGCCCGGCTCGGGCAGCGCTGCGCTCGGCGAAGCGGATGCCGAGGCGCTGCCGCCGGCGGAGGCGCTGGCGCTCGGCGATGCCGCCGCGGAGCTTGACGCTCCCGCATTGTTATTGTTGTTGCCGCTGCAGCCCGCCAGCATGGCGGCGGTCAGCGCGGAGGCGACCAGGACGCCTGCGGCGCTTTTGCCCGTCGTTTTCTTTTTCATAGGAAACCCCTTCCCGAATGGTTTGCTAAGCCGTTGGAGCTGGCTGCGCTTACAAAGGCGGCTCGGCGCGTTTGCTTTTCGTCCGCCGCCTTATGCAACCCATCGTATACATCGTCCGGCCGGTCCGTAAATCACCGGAAAGCGGCCAATTTGCAGCTTTTTTCGGATAGTCGAAAAAAAGCCCACTTTTCTAAACATCAGCCTAAGCGCGAGCCCTCCGCAAAAATAACGGCTCTAAGGCGGCCGCTCGGTACTGCGCGCTTCGTCCTTCTCGTCCATCGCCCGCGGTTTCCGGACCCAGCATCCGTTATTCGCTAGGTACCGGCCAACTTCGGGACGTTTCGGACACGACGTCCGCTACTTCGTTTAATTCGAGGTTGCGGCGGCCTGATTTACCGAAATAACCGACGCTCGGTCCGCAACAGAGCGATAATCGGCAAAAAGCGAGAAATAACGTCTCTGGGGTCCGCTTCATACCGCAGCGCGCTTCGTTCTTCACGCCCGTCGCTCCCCAATGCCGGACACGCCTTTCTTCATGTTCGCCTTTGACCTTCCGCGATGGCCCGCACGTCAGCCTTTTCGTTCTTCTGCTTCAGCTCTCCGCGCCGGGTTTCCTGCGAAATTCGCTCGGCGTGAGTCCCATGTACTTTTTGAACATGCGGTTGAAGGAGGTAATGTTACGGTAGCCGACGGCTTCGGCCACGTCTTGAACCTTGTATTTGCTGTCCGCGAGCAAGCTCGCAGACTTCATGATCCGGGTTTCGTTGATGAAGTCGACGATGTTCATCCCCGTCTTCTCTTTGAAATAGGAGGACAAGTAGCCGCCGCTCAGGTTGAGCCGTTCGGCCAGCGTGTCCAGGTAGATTTCTTCCGACAGATGCTGATTGACGTATTCGACGACAAACGTCGTGATCGGGTCCCGAAGCTGCTTTTTCTCCCGGAACGCCTCGGCGGCGAGCGCCGTCTTGGACGTAAGCAGCGCCTCGAGCTCGGGCGCGGCAATGCAGCGACGCAACTGACGATCGATGTCCAAGAAGATCGACTGCAGCCGGTCGGGCGCGATAACGAGCGGGCTGGCTTCGCTCTTGATCTTGCCGATCAGTCCCTCGCCGAATGCGAGCCAAGCGGCCGCCGTCGCTTCCCTGCCCTGCCATTTGGCGAAGACGCGCTTGATCAGGCTCGTCAGCTGCGCCTCGTTGCCTTCGCGCAAGTTCGACTGGAACTCCTTCCATTGATCCGGCGAAAATCCGATGGCTTCCGCCCCCGCCGTACGATCGGTCACGATCTGCATCCGGTCGGCCAGCTTGCGCTCGAGTACCAGATCTTGCGCTTCCTGATAGGCTGCGCCGATGCGGCTCGCGCTGCCGAATACGGAGGAGACGGCGACCGTCACCGTGCCGAACGCCCGATCCTGCTCGAACAGCGGCTCCATCTGCTTCAGGCGAATGATGACTTCCTCGCGCTGACTCGTATAGACGAGACTCAAGATTTGATTGGTCTCGATGTGAAAGGTCATCGATTCGGGGAAGGCCCGGCCAAGCCGGTCTTCCATATGTACCTTCATATAACTGAGCCACGTCCGGAAGAACGCCTGCTCGTCGTCTTCCTCCCGCCTGCTCATCGCGTGGAACAGCACGATGACGAACGGCTCGTCTTTAAAAGCGGTTGGCGGCGGGGCGCCGTGGCTGGGGATCGCCTTGAGCTGCTGCAGGAACGCGAGCTGCTTTTGCATCTTGTCCTTGTCCTGCAGCTGGTGGCGGATAATGTTGAACTCGCGGATCGAAGACCGGAACGAAGCGCTGCCAGATTCGCCCCGGATGGCGCCGATCACCTTCTGAAGCGGATTGTTGATGCCGGCCGCGAACAGCCAGGAGATGACGATGCCTAGCGCGATCGACACGCCTGCCGCGACGATCAGCGTGACGTTCATCCGGGTTTGCGACGCGATCCGCTCGACCGGCACGCGCTGAACGTAGGTGAATCCGGACAGGGCGCCTTTCGACTGAAAATAGTATTTACCGTTCGATACGTACTCTCCGTCGCTTGCCGAGCGCAGCGCAGCGGGGTCGATCTCCGGCGTTTGGCCGACGCTGCGGTAGATCGCGCGGCCCGTATCGTCCAAGATCATAAAATCGTCGCCGGCGGCCTGATGGAGCGCCCGATATATTTTCTGGGCGTCCAAAAAGACGATCATCAAAAAATCATGGCTGCTCTTGGTCTTGAAAACGATCGGTACGAGCTCGCCGATGGTCGACGTCGCTTCGCGGAACATATGATTGCGGAAAACGGCGGCGGGCAGCACGCGAGTGCTGTAATCTTCGTCGAACTGCTTTTCCCAGAACGCCGCATCGTACGCCTCGCTCTCGTAAAACACGTTAAACATCGAATCGGCGTGCGCGCTCGTGCCTCTTTCGACGATCAGATTGTTAGACTTGCTGTAAAAGACGATATTGTTCATGTACATCTGCACGTCGGAGGTCCATCCGTTGATCTCCTGCTGCAAAAGCGGAATCTCGCGGTAATTCGGCGTCGTCCGCAGGCTCTGCGCCTTCTCGCTGAGCAGGAATACGAGCATCTGGCGTTTGACCATGTCCAGATGCTTTTCGTAGCCTTCCGTCGTGTGCTGGAGCATCAGCGTGTTGTACTTCACGATCTGGTCGCGGACGTTTTTTTTCGATTCGGCGTAAAAGTAAAGCACGAGAGAGCTCATCAGCAGGATAATGCAGAGGAAGCCAGAAAGAAGCCGCAAAAACAAAGAGGTGGACCGGTCTTTGAACAAAGGGATCGGATTGAATTTTCTCATGCGACTTCCTCCTTTTTCCTCTGATCGTAACATTAAATGGTTGCGTTGGGGATAACAAAAAGCTTGATCGGCCCCTTGATTCCGTAGGGCAGAAGACGATAATCCGGCGTATAATCGTCTCCCGTCGGCCGGAACGACCACCAATCGGTCCATACGGCGCCGGACTCCGCCTCGTGGAACGGACCGAGCAGATTGCGGGGGCTGCCGGCGACCTCGATATCCAGCCGGTTGAGACCTTCTGTCAGCCACTCGGTCAGCTCGACCGTGCCCGCGGCCCGCCATGGAATCGCCTGCTCGCGACGGTCGTTGATCGTCAACTTCATCGTTACCGCCTCGTACGGTCCCATTTCCATGAAAATCCGGGCGTCCCGGGTTGCATCGGCCATGAATTCAAAATGATAGATCATGCTCCCGCAGTAATGCGGGTAGCCCTGCCGGCACCAATCCCCAAGAACCAGGCGCGCGGGCTCCCGAACCAAGCTGCGGCGCTCGTCAAGCGCAAAGTCGCCGAGGAGGAACGCATCCTCCAGCTCCATATCCTGCGCATAGGCGCAAGCGACGTCCAGCACGTTGTCTCCTTGCGCCAGCCGCGGCAGCTCGACCGTCCCCAAGCTGCGATCCAGATACCAGCCTCCCGGCGAATGCGCCACGGGACGCCCGTTTAAGGCGAACCGGAAGCGCTCCACCTGCTCGAAGGCCAAGCGGACGCCCCCCTCCGGGACATCGGCGGCGTGAAACGTGAAGCGGAAAGCCGCTTCGGCCCCGTCCCGGGCATGCGGCTCGCCGATCCATAGGTAACGCTGAAGCTTGCCGTTCGCATAAACCTGCCGCATGCCCAGCCGTTCGCGCAGCGCCCGCTGCGCCTGCCAGACATCCGTCTCCTCCGACCATGCCTCGTCTCCAAGGCGATACTGACAGCGATCGAGTACGAGGGCGTTAGGGGCGCCGCGGGAAAAAGCGACCGGTCCGTCGAGGACGAGCCAAGGCTCGGCATGCTGCATCGCACGCGCAGCATCGTCCGTCGGCGCGTGCGATGCGGTTCCCGCGGCGACTTGGCGTGCTTCGGATTCGCCCACGCGCAGCACGTACAAGCCGGCATCCGTCGGACCGAACCGCTCCTCGAATACCGTGAAGCCTCCCTCATGCCTGGATGCGACGGGCTGCGCAGCGCCGGACAGCGGATCCCACCGCTCGACCGTCCCTGCGCCCTCGATCCGGATCTCCGCCTCGCAGCCCGCTTCGCGATCGTTGTTCGCGGCGAACACGACGATGCCGTCCGGCAGCTCCCTACGCATGCAGAGAAGACGGCGCTCCTCGGCCCCGTCCCGGCCCCGCAGGCTGACAGGCCGCGGGAACAGCCCGGCCAGCGCCTCCGGCAGCCGATACATATCGCGGAGCTGCCGGAACCCGGCATGTCCCGTCAACGCGGACAGCTCGGCGGCCGACTCCCTGCCGTCCAGCAACCCCGGCCCGTCCCCGTATGACAACACGATGCCTCCGGCGTCCATATAGGCGAGCAGCAGCGCAAGCGTCGGGCGCGCCAGGTTGCGCAGGTCCGGCAGCACGACGACGCGGTAGACGGCCTCCCCCACCGCGAGCCTGTCACCTTGCGCCGCGCCGATCTCGCGCAGGATCGTCTCGTCGCCCAGATCGAAGTCGTAGTGCTCGCCGAGCAGCAGGCCTACCAGCGCGTTGAAAGCCTTGTTATAAGCCTCCAACTCAGCCGATATGCCTGCCCGATTGCGCCACGGGCCCGACTGCACGTCCCGCCCGAGCTGCGTCCAGACCGAGGACGCCGGGTGGACGACCAGCACGTCCCTTCGAACCTTGCCTTCGCTCAGCACCGCGCCGAGACGCGCGAAGTAGTCCTCGATCGTCCGGTTGTGCGGCCACCAATTGACGTTGTAGTTGAACGATGGCGGATAGTCCCGCTTGCGGCATCCGCGGAGCGTATAGAGCGCGAGATGGTGCGTCAGCACGTTGACGCCGAGCGCGAACTGCCAGTCGCCGATCCACTTGCGGCTCTCGAAGGTAAGCCCCCACCCCGTTACGCCGTACGTTTCCGTAATGACCTTTTTCCGGCCGTACTGGTTCGCGACGCTCGAGATCTGCTTCACCGTCAGGCTCTCGTCCGTCTGCTCGCACAGCGTGTCGATGCCGGGCACGTCCAGATACCGGTAATGCGGCATGACGGCGCCGCAGTGGAGCGTGGAGCCGATCAGGCTGCCTTCCTCGCAATAATGCCCTGCGAGTTCGATGCCGTTCGCCCGGCACCAATCCGACAGCTGTCTCGTATAGGCATCGGCGAATTGCTCCGTCACCGTCGCCCAATAATCGTGCCGGATCCGCGCCGCATGCGGGCCGTTAAAGAAAAAATACGGCAGCAGCTCCCAGATGTCGTAGCCGCGACGCAAGGCGAATGCCTCCGGCAGCAGGTCCGACCAAGCGATCCAGGTCATGTCCGGCCGGTTCAAGCCCTCGTTGAATCCGCGGATGGACGGCTCGTCGGTAAAAATCGCGGGGATCGTGCGGCCGAATTCTTCGCCGACCGCGTCCTTGTATTTCTCGTGCGTCGTCTCGATGAACAGCCTGGCTGCCTCGGGATTCAGCGCGTCCGGGTACGCGTCCCCGTGGCACCATTCGTTCGGCGCCGCGACGTGGCGTCGCAGGATCAGGTACGCTTCGTTCTCCGCCAGGACGCGACCCGCAGCGCCTGCGCCTGACTCCGGAATTCTAGCGCAGCTGAGAAGCGCGTCGCCTTCGATGACCGCGACGTACGCCGCTTGAATCGCATCGTCCGCGTCCAGCGTCCGCTCCACGGCGAGCGACAGCGCCTTCGCGCGGACGGCGTCGCCGCCGATCCGCCCTACACGGCCGCCGCCCATCCCCGACGAATATTTGTCTTCGTCGTACAGCCAAGCATGCATCCCTTCCGCCTTAGCCTTCGCGACCGTCCCTCGGATGCGATCCATGAAGTCGTCCCCGAGGTAAGGCGTCTCGAGCCCCTCGCGCACGTGCATCATGAAGCCGCCCATGCCCTGCGCCTTGAACCCTTCGACCTGCTCGTTCAGCTCGCCTTGCTCCAGGTTGCCGTTCCACGACCAAAATGGCACCGGTCGGCACTCCATGGGCGGATTCGACCATTTGTCTTGCAGCTCCTTATATCCGATGCATCCTGATTGCGTTTCTGGTATTTTTTTCATGTCCCACTCACCGCCCCCTTTTTCGTCTCTCTACCCTATCTTCATCTTTATCTACATCATATAGATACGGGCGATTGGGGGAAATGAGCGGTATCGCGCATGTTGCAATTTCTTTCGGGTTCCTTGAAAAAAGATCAAAATCTATAAAAAAGCACAGTCGCATGGCGCCCAACAATCGCGAATATCGCTGAAAAAAGTCAAGTCGCAAGAAAATAGTGAATGTACTTGCCATGCCCGCCCCTTATAGAATGAGCGTGCATCTCGGATGGGCAATGCCTCAATTACTTTCTGAAGGAGGAACGTCGCAACTATCCTTTGCAATCGTTTTCACAAAAAGAGGGAGGCGAAAAACTTGATCAACCGTATCGGGCAGCGCAAAATTTCAGCAACGCTAGTGCTTGTAATGGGTTTAAGTCTTATTTTGAATTTATTCGTTTATCGACATGCTCTTGCGAATGTGGACAGCTCCGTCCTTGGACCGGAATTGCTTGTGAACCCGGGCTTCGAGCAAGTGTCCGGCGGTTTGCCGTCGGGCTGGACGAAATATGCGACAGGTACGCCTGAAGGCGTGACCGTCGAGTCGGTTACGGATCAGGTATCGGAAGGCACATACAGCGTGAAGCTTACGGACGCATCCAGCACGCTGGCGGCGGGCGTTCAAAGCGCAAAGATGCCCTACTCTCCAGGAACGTCTTACAATGCCAGCGTTAAGGCAAGAGTCGAAGCCGGCGGCGTCTCCATGATCATCCGATATTTCAAGGCCGATGGCCAGTTCACGCAAAAAGTCGCTAGCAGCAGCGGTACCGGTCCGCAATGGCAGACGCTAGCGTATAGCGATACGCCGCCGGCGGATACCGTGAACATTCAAGTCGTCCTTGTCGTTCCGAGCAGCCTTCAGATCGGCACGGTCTATGTGGACGACGCATCGTTTAGGACGAACGAGTTGATCCTGAATCCGAGCTTTGAAGCGACGACGGGCACAAAGCCGAATGATTGGACGCTGTACGATCATGGCGCAGCCTCGAGCATCGCCACCGTTACGAGTGCCGTATATGCGGCTCACGGCAGCAAGTACCTGCGGATCGTCGATCCATCCGCTACGGATGCCTATAGCGTGAAGAGCGTGACGACGCCGATCGTGTCCGGCAAGTCGTATACGGCATCCGTCAAAGCGAAGGCAGCGTCCGGAGTCGGAAGTCTGATCCTACACTTCCTAGGCGCCGGAGGCCAACAATTCGCGGAAGCGCAATCCGCCAATACAGGCAGCTGGGAGACGTTGACGCTAACCGCCGAGCCTCCGGCCGGGACCACCGGCGTTCAAGTCGAATTGTCCACCTCAGGTGCCGGAACCGCCGATATTTACTTCGATCAGGCATCGCTTAAGGTAGCCGGTTCGACGCCAGGTCCCACGGCTTCGCCTACGCCGACTCCCCCGCCTGCCGGTTCGCTGAATTGGCCCATAGAAGAGGATCCGGCTAGCACAAGGAAATTCCAGCCGATCGACCATCTCGTTACGACGCAGAATCCGCCCGATTTCGGCTGGCCTTTCATCGACAATGCCGATGCGTACGAGCTGCAAGTGTCGCCTGACAGCGCCTTTCAGACGATCGCTTACCAGAAGAGCGATATCACGACGAATTTTTATAACTTCCCTTATATTTTCGCAGGCGGCCAGACTTACTTCTGGAAAGTCAGATTCCATAAGACGGAAGGCTGGTCTGCCTGGAGCGATGTTCGTCAATTCCGTATCGACGCGGACAACGTACCGTTTCCAGTGCCGCCCCTTTCAGATCTGTTCAATGCCGTACCGAACGCTCATCCGCGCATTCTGACGACGCCGGATACGCTAGAAGCATTCCGCGCCAGAAAAGACGGCGATGGCAAAAAGACGTTCGATAAAGTAAAAAGCCACATAAAAGATAAAGTCGAATCGGAAACGCCGGAAACGATGCCGGGCGAGCCAGTGCCGGATACCGACATTAAAGTTGTTGATCAAACGACGGCCTTCACCAATCCTTTAATAGACGCCGCCTTTATATACTTAATCACGCAAGATCCCGACTATGGCGAATTCGCCAAGCGGCGATTATTGCATCTTGCTTCGTGGAGCACGGATAAGGAGAGTTCAACCTCCTATGAAAACGACGATCAGGCTCACCGGGAGATCGCGTTGACGGGAGCGATGGCGTACGACTGGCTCTACGATTTTCTCAGCGAGACCGAGCGGGAAACCGTCTTGACCATGGTGCATAATCGTGCCAAAACGATTGCAGACGATGTCCTGTACGACAAGAAGCCGATCTCCAGCAAACCCTACGACTCGCATGGCTGGACCGTTTTCGGCTTCCTCGGCGTCATCTCGACCGCCTTGCTGCATGACGAGATCAGCGTGAACGGCCACGTCGTGGCGGAGGACGCACAGGAATGGTTCAATCTGATCGTTCCCGCTTATATTAATATATTGCCTCCATGGGGCGGAGAAGACGGCAGCTGGGGCAACGGCGAAGGCTACTGGCAATGGGCCACGATGAGCAACAAGCAGTTCATCGATACGCTGTATACGGCGACGGGCTTCAGCCTATACAACAAGGCATTTTTGCGCAATGAACCCGATTACCCGATGTACATGCTGCCTTACGGACAGAAAAACGGGCCGTTCGGGGACGACAATGAAGATATCTCCCGTTCGTATGTCGCGGCGAGCGTAACGCGCAGCGCACAGATGCAGCAGAACGAGGTTATGCAGTGGTATGCGCAGCGGGATGCCTACGATTATGACAACTTCATTACCTACTCATATGAAGACAGCAGCCTGCCAGCGCGTCCGCCGGTAGAGATGCCGACCGCCAAGTACTTCGAAAATATCGGCACGGTCGCCATGCATTCGAGCTTGCTCGATCCGAAGCGGTTATCGTTCTATTTCAAATCCAGTCCGTTCGGCAGCTACAATCACAGCCATGCCGATCAGAACGGCATCATGATCAAAGCCTACGGCGAAGATCTGACGGTCGACGGCGGATTTTACGACGATTACAATAGCGCTCATTTCCAGAAATACGCCAAGCAAACCTTCGCCCATAATGCGATTACGTATGACAACAAACAAGGTCAGAACATTTTCGATATGAATGCGAAGGGTCAAATTACGGGCTTCGCCACCAACAAAGACTTCGACGCGGCAGTCGGCGACGCTACGACATCCTATAACACGGGAAGCAGTATCGGCCTCGATCTGGCTCAGCGCAGCGTGATCTATGTAAAACCAGGCGCCTTGGTCGTCGTCGACAATCTGAATGCGCGCGAGCCGGGAGGCTCCAGCTTCGAATATTGGCTGCAAGCGGACAAGAGCCTGACGATCGACGAGGATCAAAGCGGCGCAACCATCGTCAAAAATAAAGCAGCATTGAAAATGCGTCTGTACTATCCGGGACTGACGGCATCCAAAACCGATCAGTTCTTGGACGCAAACGGCACGGAAAGGCTGCCGATAGGCAAGCAGTATAAAGACGCAAAACGGATCCATGCCAAATTCGCAACGCCAAAAACGGAGTATGCAACGCTCGTTTCCACGTATGTTCCGTACCAGGTCGGTTCTGCGCCGCAGGACATTGTCTCCGAGGACCACGATACGTACCGCAAGCTGCGCTTCTCTGACGGTACGGACGTCTACGTACGCTCCGCTCAAAGCGGTGTCGTAGATGCCGGCAGCCTTCAGTTCGACGGCATCGCGGCGACCGTCAAAGGAGACTCGATTCTCTTGGTCGGCGGCACCCAACTGATCATGGACGGCGTGACGAGGATTAGCAGCACGCAGCCGGCGACCATCGCACTCTCCGGCGACGAGCTGTCGATCACCGGAACGCAAGGCTCGCAGGTCAGCTTGAATAAGCCAGGCGTCACGACTGTGCTCGACGAAGAATACCGCAGCCTGCCGAAGGGCGGAAGCGTCACGGAAGCGGTCTACACCCGCGGCGTGCATTGGGACACGGACGGCAGCGCCTTGAAGCTGAACGTCGAGCCCGGACAGCATCAACTTTTACTCAGCGATATCCCGGCACCGGCGCCGATGGGAACGGTCGCCTATCCGATCGAGATCGACGGCGTATCTACTTCGGTCACGCTGTCCACCTATAGCGACGGGAAAGGCGGAACGGCTGCCTGGGGGACTTTAACGAATTCGGCCGCTCTCTATGAGGTGCAGGATTCGCCGCCGGGTCTGATCTTCGAAGGATTGGGCACGGCTAAGCCCGTCCTATTCCTGGGGGCCAATACGAAGATTATTTTGCCTGAAGTAACCGGTACGCTGAAGCTTCGAAGCGCAGGAGCCGGCGGGATTACGCCGACGAATGCGACGAGCGACTACGATTCGGTCAAAGAAAGCTTGGATGTATTCGCGGAATCCGAGAGCTTCGTCGATACGGACGGCGGTACGTTTAACGTGTACAGCTCGCGGCCTTGGTTGTCCGGCGGCAAAGGCGTCAGCAATTGGGCGACGGTCGGGCAAAATATAACTTGGAATCTGAACGTCCCCGAGGCCGGCAATTACGATATCGTCATCAAATACGTTGCTTGGGATGCGACAAGCGGTCCTCCCACTCGCCTGATCCAACTGGGCAACAAGTTCTATACGGCGGAAGCGGAAACGACGTATGACTTCGGGACGCTGCCTGAGTACTGGAAAGCGCTGACCGTCCACACCGGCGCTGCTCTTCCCGCAGGCCAGGTACAGCTCAAAATGTGGAATGTCAGAGGACCGATGAATACGGACTGGGTCGGCTTGGTCAAAACCGATTCGGCCGCCGTGCCGTCCGTCAAGGTTACCTCGAGCGCAAGCTCGGTCTCGCCGGGTCAACCGCTGGACGTCCAACTGGCGCTGGAACAGGCCGAATCGGCGGCCGGCGTCGATCTGACGCTGTCTTACGATCCGAGCAAGTTCACCTATACCGGGTATGCAAAAGATTACGGGCAGCAGGCGGTGATCCTTACGAACAATGAGGCTGAAGGCAAGCTGCGTATCCTGTCGGCGCGAATCGGAACCGGCACGCTTCCGGCGGACGCCCCTTTCTTGACCCTGCGCTTCCAGGCGAAGCCGGATGCAGCCTTGGGGACGGCAAGCTTCGCGACGGCAGCCGGATCGGCTTCCTCGGAGTCCGGCGCGATCTCCGCTTTGTCGGGCAGTACGGCGCAAGTCGGTATCTCGGGCAAAGCCTCGCTTGGAGAGCTGATCGCGCAGGCTGAAGCCGCCCGCGATCAGGCTGTCGCGGGAACGACAACGGGCAGCTTTTTCAGCTCCGCGCTTGAAGGTTTGAAATCGGCGCTGACGGCAGCGATCGATGCGGCTAAGGCCGTGTTCAATCAGACTGATGCAACCGAAGCGCAGGTGCAAACAGCAAGAACGGAGTTGTCGGCGGCCATTGCGGCGTTCGAATCTCATCGGATTACGGATGCAACGGGCAACATGGACGACAACCCGCTCTTCAATATTGCCGACTTCGTAAAGGTATCGACTTATTACGGAAAAGATCCGTCAAGCCCGGATTGGGCAGCAGCGCAAGTCGCGGACATCAATCGGGACAGCGTCGTCGATATTGAAGACTTGGCGTTCATCGCCTTCCGGATCATCGGCTGACGGCGCTTGCCGGCGAGCGGGTCACCCCCGAGAGTTGCATGCGTTGGCAAAGAATAATCGGTGTAAACATGCCGAAAAAAACGCGCGAGCCATAGCGGCTCGCGCGTTTTTTCGAATGCCTGCGGTTACGAAGGCTCTCCGGACGCCTCGACTTTGTCGCAAAAAGCCCCCTCCGTCTGCAGGCCGGACAAATACAGCATGACCTCGGGCAAAAACCAGCGCCACTCCCGCTCCGTCAGGCCGAGCGCGTCGCCGAACCGAAACGTCGGAATGATCTCGCGGTACATGCCGAACCGGGATGGCCGGGATACTCCCTCTGCTGCACCGCCGATGCCGGACTCGTCTATGGACGCTCTCACCGCGGGCAGGCTGAGCGTATCGCGGCGGATGATCGTCTGCGCGGCCGGACCCGTCAAGTACTCGGCGAGCAGCCGCGCCTCCGCCGCCCGGGGCGAATGCCTGTTCACGCCGAGGCCGATGGCGATGACCAGCGTTACCGGATCCGCCAGCCGGGGGAGCGGGGCGATATCGTATGCGATGTTGGCCTGACGGAGCGCGTTCAGGCCGTAATACGTCGTCAGCATCATCGACAGCTTGCCCTGCGCGAACAGC
This sequence comes from Cohnella sp. OV330, assembly GCF_900112065.1. Classification (GTDB taxonomy): domain Bacteria; phylum Bacillota; class Bacilli; order Paenibacillales; family Paenibacillaceae; genus Cohnella. The sequence continues at coordinate 35,933 of NZ_FOKE01000007.1, read as the reverse complement.
TCCTCGACGCGAAACCCGGCATCCCGCTCGGAAATGAGCGGCGCCATCCGGTCCATGACGATCTCCTTGTAGCGGCGGATGCCCGCAAGCATCCGCGTATCATGCATGCGAAGCCGGCCGGCGGCGTCCCGCTCGGCCTTCGCGCCGTTCTGCAGCAGAAATACGGCGAGACGGTTGCGCTGGGTGGCCGAAAAATGAAAGCCGGCCCGCTCCTGGGGCACCGTGAGCCGATCCGCGGCGCCGAGCAGCTCGTCCCAGCCCCAGCTGCTATCCGGTTCCCACATCTCCCGTTCGCGGAAGTGCTCCCGGTTGTAGCACAGGATCGTCGGACTGAACGTAAAGGGTCTCGCGAGCAGCGCGCCGCCGGACGTCATCGCGCCGGTCAAAAACGGATAGCAGTCCGGATCCCCTTCGAGCGGCAGCAGCCCGTCAGCGTCTCCCGTTTCACCGAATGCCCGCAGTTCGGCATCGTTCAGCGTCAGCGCGTCGATCAGCCCGTGCGCCAGGTACGGCTTCAGCACTTCCGGGTCGTGGCCGGGCAGCGTGACGTCCTGCACCCGGATATGCGGATACAGGGCTTCGAAGCCGGCCAGAAGCGCCTTCAGGGCCGACTCCTGCATCGTCGATCCGTGATGTCCGAGCTTGACGACGACGCGTTCCGGTTCGCTCCGCTGCGAGACGACGCTGCCGATCCGCGGCTTCTTCTCGATCAATCCCTCCGCCGCCAGCTCGGCCAACACGTCCCGCACGATTTTATTGCTAAGCGCAAACCGGTCCGACAGGTCCTTCTCCGAAGGCAGGAACTCTCCCGGCCTACGGACGCCTTCGAGGATGTCCTGCCTCAAGCGGCTCTTCATCTCTTCCTGGCGGATCCGGAACGTTTTGCGGCTCTGCTTCGTTTTCATCGCTATCTCCCTGCCGCTTCTCAAGAAATAAAAAGGATTCGCGTACCCGCGGGCGAGTCGGAATCCGATGTTCTTCTTATCTTAGTAGCGCGCTTCGCGCAGTGTCAATACGACCGCTAGGCCAGCCTGAACAGCTGGGATACGTCGACCTCTCCCTGGAGCGGCGTGCCTGCCGCGTATCGCTCGACCTCGCTCGCGATATAGGCGCCGATCCGGCGCAGACCGTTGTTCTCGGCGCCGGCGATATGCGGGAGCAGCGTGACGTTAGGCAGCGAGCGAAACGGATGGTCGGCCGCCGGCGGCTCGGGGTCCGTGACGTCGATGCATGCCCACAGCCGTCCTTTGCGCAGTTCCGCCGCCAGCGCTTCCTCGTCGACGAGCGAGCCGCGCGCCGTATTGATGAGGATCGCATCGTCCTTCATCAGGCCGATCGTGCGCGCGTTCATCATACGCTCCGTCTCCGGAATCGACGGCGCATGGATCGAGACGACGTCCGAGCCGGTCAGCAGCGCGTCCAGCTCGACCTTCTCCGCGCCCATGCCGGCGATGTCGGCTTCGCTCACGAACGGATCGTAGACGAGCACCCGGACCTCGAACGCCTGAAGCAGCTTGATCAGGTGGCGGCCTGACAGCCCGGCGCCGATGACGCCGACGGTCACCTCGTACAGCTCGCGCACGCGCTCGCGCTGCTTGTCCCACTCGCCTTCACGCGTATTGCGGGCCAACTGCCACATGTTCTTCAGCGATACGATCGCAAGTCCCAGCGCCGTCTCGGCCACGCCGCGGGCCAGCGCTTCGTTCGCCGTTCCGAGGCGGACGCCTCGCGCGGGAAGCTCGGGGCTCAGGATCGGCTTGACCGTGCCGGCTGCGTGCAGGGCGATCCCGAGCTTCGGGCAGCGGTCGAGGATCCGCGCATCCAGCGGCGGACAGCCCCACGACGTGATGATGACGTCCGCGCCCTCGGCCAGCTCGGCCGCGCGCTCCGGCGTCGGGTTGCCAACGGTGTCGTTGACCACCAGCTCGCCGAGCTGACGGATTCGCGCCAGATGCGCTTCGGTAAAGATACGGTCCGTAAAATGACGGCTTTGCAGCATGACGATTTTCAGCGGGTTCATCGATCATTCTCCTTCTTTCTTCAGCCAGCCGTCCAAGAAGCGGTAAGCCAGCAAGCGGATCTCTTCGGGAAAATCGTGCTTGCCCTCGCCGAGATAGAACCTGAAGCGGTCCTCATGGCCGAGCAGGCCGTACAGCTTCGCTTGCTCTCCCATCCCTTCGGCGACCGAACGCCAATGCGGGAAGATGGCGTCCTGCTGGCCCGCGTAGTTAAAAAACGGCGCGGGCGCGCACAGCGCGGCGATCTCGTGAAAGTCGAAGGGAATCCGGTCCTCCCGCAGATCGGCGCTCACCTTCGGGATATGCGTGTAGGGATACGTCCGGTAGCCCCAGTGGTCCGGATGCGGGTCGCCCGCGAAAGGGCTGAAGCCGCAGCTCGATACGACGGCACGGACACGATCGTCCAGACCGGCCAAAAAATAAGCATTGTAGCCTCCGAACGAATGGCCGATCGCGCCGATCGCGCGGCGGTCGACGAACGCCAGCGACGCGAGGACGTCGATGGCCTGCATATGGTCGGTCGCGTTCTTGGCGACGGTCGACCACTGCGGATATGCCTCGTAAAACGCAGTGCTGTCGAAAGCCTGATAGCCGGGATAAATCCGCTCGCCCGCCGTGAGCGCGTCCGGCGCGAGCACGACGTATCCGCGAAGGACCAGCTCGGCGGCATAGCCGCGGTTCGGCCTGCCCGGCACGATGGCGATGTCGTCCTTGCCGCTCTCGTGCGTCGGATGGAGCGCCAGGACGGCCGGGTAGCCGGACGACGGACGGGAGCCGTCCCCCGCCGCAGCCGGCACGAGCAGATAAGCCGGGACCGTATCGCCGTATGCCGTATCGTATTCGACGCGATGACGGGTATAACCCGACTCCTCCGTCGCGGACAAATAACGCAGGCTCGCCGGCGGCCGCTCCGGCAGCGTCCCGATATATTCCAGCCACGTCCGGCGAATCCCCGCGCGTTTTTCCATCCATTGCACCTTGTCGGCGATGCCGGCCAGCAACGGCGGGATGCCGTTTTTGTTTACTTGCGATAATGTGTAGGCCATGGTACTTGCTCCTCTCCGGCCATTTTTATCCATCCAGCGTGTCGCGATGCCTTATTTTTAGCGATTATTGACTTATATCTAAATTACAATACAGAAATTATATCCTGATATCATGGAAGGGTCAATGATTTTGTGAGTTAGATATAAGTCAATCAAACCTCCTTTAACGTCGCTCGAACCAATCCACCAGCGTCTCGTAATAGATTTGATGCCCGTAATCGTTCGGATGGTTGATATGGTTCAGCAACAAGCAATTCGGCGTTTTGCCGGCCGCAAGCTCCCGCTGCCAGGCCGCGTACACGTCCGCGACGCCGACCTCGCATTCGGCGCTCAAGCGGCGAACGGCATCCGCGTACTCGCCGCTTCTGCCGCTCGCGTGCTTCCAAGCCGGATGGGGCGAGCAAGGGGTGACGAGCACGATCTCGCAGTCCGGGATCTCGCGCAGGCACGCGATCATGTCGCGCAGATGTTTGGCATAAGCATCCGGTTCGACTTCGAGACCCGTGTCGTACAGGTTCTGGTCGTTCATTCCGTAAGCGATCGATACGAGCGCCGGACGAAGGGCGGCGACGTCCTCCCGGATTCGCTTCCATCCGCCCTCGCTCGTCTCTCCGCCGACCGATCTGTTGATAAGGCGAACGCCGCCGCCCATGGCACGTTCATTGACATATTGAAGGAAGCGGTTAAAATACATATATTTCTCGTCGCTCGCGTCGCCGCCCGCGCTGATGCTGTCTCCGAACACGACATAGACCGCGTCCCCGCCTTTTTTCCCGTTTCCAAGCCTGCGTCGGGGCCTGTTGTCGCGCGCATGAGCTGTGGCCCAGGTCTCGCCGTCGTCCGTCCCGGCGATCCGATAGTCGGCGTACACGGTATAAGCGCGGTTGCTGCAATCGATATTCGTATGATCGAAGCGGACCGCGCCGTGCAGCGGGTGCAGCGCTCCGTCCGGAATCCTGCTGCGCTTCGTTCGGCGGATCGTTCCTCGTTCGTAGTCGACCAGATAGTCGGCGCCCTCCTCGAACGCAACTGCGCCGGGACAGCTCGCGTCCGCTTGGCTTCTAAGCGTCGGCGGCTCGGCGCGGTCCGGGGGATAACGGAAAGGCATGGCCGCCTCGCCGACGAATACGAAAGCCTCGTTCTGCTGTCTGCCGTATGGCCGCTTCATCGCGATCCTTCTCCTTCTATCGTAAAATGGTAGTCTCCCGAAGCGACCTCGATCGCCCAACCGCCAGGTACGCGATCGCAGCTGCTCACGCCGGGAATGCCTCCGGCGAACCGGCCATCCTGCCATAGCGGCGAGCCCGATTCGCGAACCTGCGGCGCGGCGCCAGAAGCAATCGGCAGTACGACCATCCCGCGCATCGCCGCCGGCAGGCTGATCTTCATTTCGTATCCGTCCGCCGCCGCACCCGGCATCCGTTCCCATCTTGCGACGACAGTCCCGCGGACGGTAGATACCGCCGCCTCGGCGTACGCGAGACCGGCAGGCATATACGGCTCGATTCGAACCTCGTCGAACCCGGGGGCCGCTATTCGGATGCCGGCGATGTACTCCTGCAGCAGACGGGCCGGATAGCCGTTCCATGCATGACAGTGGGACTCGATATCGTCCCAGCCTTCCCACAGCGTCGTCGCGCCGTGCTTGATCATATAGCCCCAGCCCGGATAATCCTCCCTCGCGATCAGGGCATAAGCGGCTTCGGGCGCGCCTTGCTCGAACAGCGCGCGCAGCAGGGGGAGCGACAGCACCGTGCGCGCTTCCCAATCGGCGTCCGCGACCCGGCGCAACAGCGAGGCGCGGTCTTCCTCAGGCACGAGTCCGTACAGCAGCGCGAGGCCGTTGACGCCCTGATGCGATTGACCGGAGCCGAGACCGCTTCTAAAGCTCTTGCGCTCCGGATCGTACAGCTTGGCGACGATCGCACGCTTCAAACGTTCCGCGCGATGCGCATAAGCGCTCCGCTCTTCCGGCAGTCCCAGGATGCCTGCCGTATCCGCCACGATGCAGGCCGCGCGATACAGCTTCATATTTTGCACCGCCAGAAACGCGGCTTCCTGGTCCACCGTCGGGTACGGCCAGTCGCTGATATGCCAGCCCCGGTCCAGGGGCGCCAGCCCGGCGCCCGGGTCGACGATGCCCAGATAATAGTCTGTCACTCGCTTCGCGGCGCCGTAATGACGCGCGAGCAGCCGCTCGTCTCCGACGGTCTCGTACACATGCCGAAGCAGCGTGCAAAAATGCAGGTCCCACTCGGGAATACGCAGATCGAAGTCCGGATGCTCGGCGTTGGACGGCGCGACGAAGGGAAAAGTCCCGTCCGCGTATTGTGCGTCCGCAAAGTCCGACAGCGTCTTCTCCAGCAGATGCCGCGCGTCGAAGTTGTACAGGAGCAGCTCGGATTGCAGGTCAGCGTCCGCCAGATACTGCGCCTGCTCCCGGTGAGGGCAGTCCGCGAGCTGGCCGAGGGCGTTGTTTTTCTGCGTCTGCACGCTCGCCTCGTACAGCCGGTTCAAACGCTCGTCGGCGCAGTGAAAACGACCCTTGTGCGCCAAATCCGTATGCGCCGAGACGATCCATATATTCGTGCCTGGCACGAGACGCTCGGGATAACCCGTCACCTCGACGTACCGGAACGCCTTGTAGGAGAAATCGGGCTCCCAACGCTCGGTCCCGTCTCCCCGCATCGTGTACTGATCGTAATAATACTCGGACTGTTCGTTGCATACCCGATGAAGAACGGCGCCATTCTCGTCCAGCGCCTCCGCGTACCGCATGCGTACGGTCGTCCCGCGAGCGCCCTGCAGGACGATGCGCGGCCACCCGGATACGATCTTGCCGGCGTCGAAAACCTGTCGTACCGCGAATGGGGCAGCTGGAGCCTCCGGTCGGTTGACGGCGGTATCTCCCCCGTCAGTCTCCGGAACATGCGCGGGCGCGATCAGCTCCTCGACCGCCCCCTCGGGGATCGTCTGCCAGACCATCGGCCATACGTCCGCGCCGATCTCAGCCGGCGCAGCCAGCCTGCTCGCTTCCGGCCGGTATCCGGGTTGCATCCATGCGGGGTGGTGCTTGCGTGCGTCATAATCCTCGATCGCCGAGAGACGCCGATTCTGCTGATAAGGCGTGCCGATCGCATGGGGGATATCGACCAGCGTCTCCCAGCTGTCGTCGGTGCTCCACGTCTCGCTGACCCCGTCTTCATAGCGAGCCGTCAATTGCAGGCGGAAGCCGGGCTTCCCGTTGACGTAGTTCTGTCCGCTGCCGCCCAGGTAATGGGCGACCGCGGCGATCGTAGCCGCTCCCGCCTTCAGGAGAGAGGTCACGTCGTAGGCGAGGTAATACTTGCGCTTGGCCGGGTCCGTCGGCGCGGGAGACCCCCAGCCGCCGATCCGGCACCCGCCCACGTACGCGCGGACGGCATGGTGGGCGGAGACGAACAGCTTGGCGTAAGCCACGGGCCCGCGGACGCGAATATCCTTGCGAAAATAAGCGAAGTCGTTCGTCCGTATACCCGCGTCATGCCAGATCCAGGCCGCCCGCCAGTCGCCGGCGTAGAGGCCGGTGTCGAAAAACGAAGGTGGGGAGACGACAGCGCGTCCGTCGGCGTCCCATGCCTCGACGCTCCACCAATATCGCCGCGCGCCGGATAGACTTGGCCCGCCATAGTCGAGTTGGAGATGCCGCCCTCGGACGATCCCGCTGTCCCACACGTCTGCCGCGCTCGATTCGAGCGCCGCTTGGGCTGACGCGACGCGCAGGCGGAAGGCGGCGTGTATCGCGCCTCTCGCCTGGCTATGCAAGCGCCACGAGAACCGGGGCTTGTCGACGTCGATCCCGAGCGGCTCCTTGATTCCCTCCACGCGCAGTTCTCCGATCGCAAATGCGATATGTCCGGTCTTATTCATATAAGCAACCTTTCCCGCTCTGACAAGCGCCTTCTTGAACTTCCCGCCGCAATAAAAGCTTGCCGCACTCGCCAATCGCGAGGCGGCAAGCTTAGCTTCCCGCGGCTGCCGAAGCAGCCGTCAGGCGCCCGAAGGCATCTGGTACATCGTCACGTAATCGAACTTCAACCGGCTCGTGTACCTGCTGCTGACGAATCGGATCTCGCTGACCGAGCCGACCGCCGAACTCAGCATCGGCAACCCATCGATCCGGTAAATCCCGGTCGCGCGGTCGAGCGTGCCCGGCGCGTCCACGGTACCCGCGTACGCCTTCAGAGAGTCGGATTGCATCTCGATCGCATACGTCTTGGCGTCCATATCAAGCTCGTATCGCAGCGTAAGCCATTCGTCGTGAGGCAGCGGAAACCCGTAGGACTTGGGGATAATGCCGTAGCTGTCCACGCCGTTCACCCGCTTTGTATACCCGAACAGTCCCTCGGACAATCCGGAGAATCGCGCGATCTCCGTCGAACCGCCCATCAGTCTGAGCGAGAAGGCGCCGAAGGGATGCGAGAGCTCCTCGAACCTGAACCTCGTCTCTACCGCTACCTTGCCGCCGATCGCGGACGTCGAGCGCCTGACGAACGGCGTCTCCGCGTATTCGTTGGCCGCATCGTAGTAGCTGTCGTCGATCTGCAACGCCTTTCCTCCGCCGGACAAGGCGACCGCCTGAACGCCGGTGCCGCCCGTCGCCGAGACCGTCCAGCCGCCGCCGGTAGATACCGTACCCGTCGTCCAGCCGTCGAACGACTCGTAGAATTCGCCGCCGGTATTGGCCGCGGGCAGCGTCACCGTCAGCTCGGGACCGTCCGCGGATACGTTGCCGCTCGCGTCCTCCGCCTTCAGCTTGAACGTATAGGTGCCGCCCGGCGAGAGCCCGGTCGCGTCGTACGCGATGCCCGCCGCCGACGCCGTCTGGACGAAGGCCCCGCCCGGCGTGTCCTTGCGGTACACGCGGTAGGCAGAGATCGTTCCCGAGTTGTCGGTTGCCGCGTCCCAGGACAGACGTACCGTGTCGGCGAACGCATGCCCTGCTCGAAGCGCCGCTCCGGCGGCCCAGCCCGGCGCGACGGTATCGGGTATCGTAATCTGAATCGGCGCGCTCTCCTTCGACCGCTGCCCGTTCGTATGGACGGAACGGACCGTAACCGCGTACGTCTCTCCGACCGTCAGCCCCGTCAAGGTCGCGGAGAGCGTCCCTCCCGGCACCGCCGCCTTCTGAACGCCGTTCAGATAGACCCTGTACTCCCGGACGGCGGCCGCGTCGGCCGGAGCGGTCCATTCGACCGCGGTCGCCGCGGACGTCTGCGAGCCGACATGCACGTCAGTCGGCACGAGCCCGAAGGACGTGTCCTCGTACATCGTCAGATAATCATACTGCAGGATGCCCGTATATAGTCCGCTCCGCATCGCGATTCCCGTGACGGACGATACGTTCGCCGCCGCGTTCAGGAAGGGCAGGCCCTCTACCCGGAACGTGCCGGTCGCCGCATCGAACTTGCCTGTCGCCAGCTTGCCCGCGAAGCTCTTGAAGCCGTCCGATTGAACCGACAAGGCATAGGTCTTGGTATCGGTGTCGAGCTCCGCGCGCACCTTGATCCACGCGTCGTGCGGCAGCGGTACGAAGCCCCCGCCTTTGAGCAGCGGGATCCGCACGTAGCCGCTCATGCCGTTCGTCTGCTTCATGTAGCCGAACGCGCCGTCGGAGAAGGCGTTGAACCGGGCCACCTCGACGTTGGCGTCGCCGAGCAGACTGAAATAGAAGGTGCCGATCGGAGTCGACTGCTCGTTGAACCTGAAGCGCGTCTCCGCGACGACCTGTCCGCCGAGCGGCGAGGAGACGGATCGCTTCGTGTACGGCGTTTCCGCATACGGGTTGGCCGGATCGTTGTAGTTGTCCGTCGACTGCAGCGCCTTGCCGCCCTCCGGCAGCTCGGCCAACTCGACCAGCGTGCCGCTGGCCGTCGTAAAGGTCCAGTTCGGATGCGCCGACTGGACCGCCGTCCCTGTCGTCCAGGCATCGAACGTCTCGTAAAAATCGCCGCCCGAGCCGGCCGGCGCCGGTATCGTCACCGTCACCTCCGGGCCGGTCGCCGAGACGTTGTGCGAGACATCCTCGGCCTCTACTTTGAAGCTGTAGCTAGAGCTCGGCGTCAAGTCTAATAGGTCGTACACCGTCCCCGCCACGCTAGCCGTCGCCGCATAAGCGCCGCCCGGATTGTTTTTGCGGTACAGCCTGTAGGCCGCGATCTTGCCCGAATTGTCCATCGCTGCGTCCCACTCGATTCGGGCCGTCCCGCCATCGAACGTGCGGACCCGGATGGCGCCGTCGGTATCGGCCCAATACGGCGCCGTCGTATCGGCCGTCGTAAAGCTCGCCGCCGCGCTGGCCGGCGAACGATTGCCGCTCGCGTCCATGGCTCTCACGGTGAGCGCGTACGTCCGGGAGACCGCGAGACCGGAGATCGTACCGGACGTCGCCGTGCCGGGGACGGTCGCTCTAAGGACGCCGTCGGCGTACAGCGCGTAACTCTCGACTGCCGTATCGTCCGTAGACGCGTTCCAGGATAGCGTTGCCGCCGTATCGGTCGACGAGACGACCTGGACGTCGCCCGGCGTCGTCGGCGGCTGTTCGTCCGCGCTCGGCTTCATCAAGCCGATCCAATCCAGGTTCATGGCGCCTCCTGCATGCCACAGCCTCACGGTGGTCAGGCCTGCGGGGAGCGTCGTCTCCGTCTTGACCCGCAGACCCCGCCAGGAGGCGGCCTCCCTGCCGAAGTCTTGCGGGTACGTCGTCGGCGCTTCGAACGTATAGAAGCTGTCGCCGATCATGGCCTGGCGCGTCGTCTTGCCGTCCGGCGGCGCAGACCAGCCGCCGACATACTTGAACACCAGGTCATAGGTACCCGCAACGGGGACATCGAGCTTCCATTCGATCCATTGTCCTTCCTGATCCCAGCTGCCGACGCCGGCGCCGCCGGACAGGAACGGACGCGTCGTATACTTCGCGATGCCGGTATCCGCCTTGGCGAACGTCTCCGCCTCCTTCCACGCGATCGGCAGCGTATCCCGCTTCGCCTCGGGATCGGACCAGAAATCAGCCGGCAGCGGCGTTCCTCCCGAATGCTTGACTAGCTTCAGCGTACCGCCCGCGCCCCGCTTGATGACAGTCGCATCCTCCCCGAGATACAAGTACTTCGGCACGCCGTATTTCTCGAACGTGAATCCGTCCGGCGCTTCGACGATTTCGTAGAGTCCCTTGGCATTGCCAAGACTGCCGCGGCCGACAGGCACGCCCTCCGTGTCGCCGTAAGCGGCCAGCGTCACGGAGCCCGGCACGCCGTCGATCTCCGTCGCCAGCGCCATCGGCGCCAGCTCGCCCGGCATCGGCGCTTCGTTCAGCTTGAACGCCCGCTGTCCCTTCTCCACGGTCACGGTCGCGACGCCGCCCGAGGCGGTCCAGTGCACGCCTCGCAGTCCGACGGCCGCGTCGACCGAACCACCTGCGGGAATGTCGTCCCCGCTCTCGAAGTCCCGCAGGCGGGCGATATTCGCCCCGCGAAGCGTCACCGCCGTATCGCTCGGCCCCGACACGGACAGCTGGTCGCCGCCGAAGACGATCGTCGCGCGCTGGGCGCTCTCGATGACCGCGATGCCGTCCTTCACCGCCTTCGTCCCGTCGACGAGCAGTACCGTATCGCCCTTGACGGCCATGGCGGTCCCGTCGAATCGTATGTCTCCCGCGTCCACCTCGCCGCCGGCGCCGAGACGCACGTAGACGACCGTGCCGTCCGCGTACGAGAGCTTTTCGTACGTTCCCTCATTCTCGGCGACGACGCCGGACGGCGCGCCGTCCGAAGCGTAGGCTTCCATCGTCGCGACGATGGTCGCGGCGTTCGCCTGCGGCGTGACGAAGGCCGCATGGAGCTGTTCTTCGCCTGCGTACGGCGCGTCCGGCTTCCACTCGTCGCCCGCCGCGTCCAGGTAACGATCTTCGACCGCGGCCGTCACGCCGGCGGGTGCCTGGATGCGCACCTTCAGCGCGGCACGGCCGTTCACGACCGTCGCGCCGGCCTCGTCGGCGTCGAGGTTCAGCTCGTCCTCGGCATGCAGCCGCCATTCGTAGGCATGCGTCCCGGCGCCGGCCGCCTTCAGCCGGTCTATGACGACGAATTGATCCGGCCGCACGTAGATGATCGTACGGTTCGCCGTATCGAGCGCGCCCCCGTACGCGGCGGCGGCCTCGCCGACCGTCGCGTCGAAGTAGGGATGCGTGACGAACCCGTCGATCCGGCCGTCCGCGTCGATGCTGCCGTCGGTTTGTCCGGTCTTGTCGTCGAACGTGATCGCGTTGTAGGCGAACGTGTTTTTAAAGTAATGGTCGAAATGGTCGTTGCCGTAAGTCGTGTAATAACCCGACTCGATCGCCAGCGTCTCGCCGAACGCGTTCAGCGCGAAGCCGTTCTGGTTGGCATGGGAATGGTTGAACGTCCCGTACGGGCTGGACCTGAAATAAAGAGAGACCCGGTCCGGATCGTACAGGCTCGAATGCATGGCGACATAACCGACGTCGCGGAACCACTTGCCGTTCGGCAGATCCGTCGGCAGCCGCTCGGGAACGCTGTCGTCGCCGTAAAAATAATTCGGAAGCTCCGGACGCGTCGGCGTTCCTATCGCGTTGGCCGCCCATTGCGAGCGGGCGTCGCCGTATATCTGCGCAAAGCGCTTGTACGCGGCCACGCTCGGCGGGCCGGGCGCGAATTGGGATTCGTCGCCGAACACGCCTCTCGGACTTCCGCCTGGGTACATGTACAGCGGATACAGCGGCTCGTTTCTCGAGTACGCTTTGTCGTACAGGCTGAAGCCGGTCGAGCTCAGCAGAATGTCCGCAAACTCCTTGTTGGCGAAGTTCGACCACCGCCAGTACCCCGTGCCCTGCGACCAGCCTCCGTCTTCGCCGCCCCAAGGCGGAAGCAAATTGATATAGGCCGGGACGACCTTGCGGTACCAGTCCTCCGCCTCGTCGACGTCGTTCAGCAGCGCCGTCGCGATGATGCCGAGATAGCCGAGCAGCGTCCAGCCGTGCGAATCGTACGGGTTTTTCTCGATCGGATACGAGGCGAACGCGCTCACGATCCGTTCGGCCCTCGCCGTGACCATATCCTGCACCTGCTCCCGCTCGGCGGGCGAGAGCAAGCCGTACAGCCAATCGTAGGCCATTGCGGAATTGTAGGCGATATAACGATGGACCTGGTCGAAGTTTTCGTAGCTCGTACTCCCGTTCGGATCCCAGGAGGCGAGATCCAGGAGACGCGCCTTCGCGTAAGCGCCGGTCTGCGCGTCTCCGGTCACGAGATAGACGAAGGCCGCGTCCATCATGACGTTTACAGCGCCGTCGGACTGATCCCGAAGCTTTCTTTGGGCTGCGACATAGGCGGGGGAGAACGGATCGCTGCCCGGAATGCCCTCGAAGACCGGTTCGACCAGGCTGCACTTGGAGGGATCGGTCGCGCACTTGTTCATATTCGCCGTCGCCGCGGCAAGCCGGGCCTCGTACACTGTCTTGCCTACGGACAGCCTAAGGTCCCGGAAATCCTGCAGCGTCGCCGCGTTCGTCCAGATCCGCGGGTGCGACGTGCCGACGTTCGCGATCAGCGTATCGACGGAGGGCACGACGAAAGGCACGTTGTCCTCCTCGATCCGGAACCTTCGAATCGCGCTCCAATCCGACCAGCCGCCGGATGACGTATGGTACTTGACGCGCCAATACCAGGTACCGGCATCGAACGTATGGGAAAAGTTATAGTAATTTCGGACGATCGCGGCGTCTTCGTATACGACGCTGGCGACCGAAGCGCTCCTGCTTACCTGCAGATGATACGTATCCGCGCCGCCGATGAACGGCCAATGGAAGTCGGGCGGATTCTGGCTCGTCACGAGCCCGTCCGCGGGCGCGTATGGCATCACGTAGCCGGATCCGTCAGGCCAGTTCCCCGCGGCCGACGCCGAGCGGGGGGAGGCGAACGAACCGATGCCGAACAGTTCGAACAGCATAACGAAAGCGAGTCCCAATGCCAGCCGTCCTCTTGCCTGCCAGCCCGTCATGAATCATCAGCTCCATTATCGATCGATTTTTACTGCAGCTTGCCGCCATGCGCCGTACGGTTGCGCCCCCTGCGCGACGCCGCCGGCGCCATCGCCGGCTCCCGCCTCTGCCCGTCGCCCGCGCCCGCATCCCTCCCCTCCCGCCCGAATGGAATTATACGGTCCCTTTCATGCCCGCCAGCGCCCGATCCGCGGCGTCCAGCGTCCGATCGACGTCCGCTTCGCCGTGCGCGGCCGAGATGTACCATAGGCCGCTGGGCCTCAGGAGCACGCCCTCCGCCAGCATCCGTTCGGCGAAGTCGCCATAAGCGCCCGAATCGCGAAGCTGGAACGTATCGAAGTCGGACACCTCGTCCGCCTCGACGAACATCAAATGGAACACGGGACCGATCTGATTGACCACGCCTCGGACGCCGTGCAGCGCGAGCAGCCCGCGGACGCCCTCCGCGAGCCGGATCATCAGCGCTTCCATCCGGGCATACGCGGCGCCGTCGTTCCGGGACAGCGCCCCCACGGTGGCGAGCGCCGCCGCCATGGCCGCGCTGTTCCCGTTCAGCGTTCCGAGATGGCCGACCGTGCCGTCCTCGATCAGATCCATGATCTCGCGCCGGCCCGCGACCGCGCTGACCGCGAAGCCGCCGCCGAGCGCTTTGCCGACGACGGCCAGATCGGGCAGAATGCCGAATCTGCCATGCGCGCCGCCCGGTCCGAGCCGGAATCCCGTGATGACTTCGTCCATGATCATGACGATTCCGAGCTCCGACGTCAGGCTTCGCATCCGCTCCAGATACCCCGGCTTCGGCCGGATACAGCCCGAATTGCACATCACGGGCTCCGTGATGACCGCCGCGATGTCCGCGCCATCGGCGCGAAGCAGCGATTCCAGCGCCGCTTCGTCATTCCACGGCAGCAGGAAAATATCGCCCAGCGCGCCCGCGCTCTGGCCCGCGGTGCCGGGGGGAATCCGCGCGGTCGTCCGCTGTCCGGCGTGCCGCATATCCGCTGCGGGAAAAGCAGTGAAGATCGCGTCGGACCAGCCATGATAATGGCCGTGGAAGCGAACGATCCGCCGTCGTCCGGTATGGGCGCGCGCGAGCCGCAGCGCGAGCATGACCGCCTCGGTACCGGATCCGCTGAACGCGACCTTGTCCGCGCACGGCAGCAGGTCCGCGAGCAGCCGGGCGAGCGCGATCTCTCCTTCGTGCTGCAAGCCGAACGCGGCGCCCCGCCGCATCGCGCGGTGGACGGCATCCGTCACGGCCTCCGGCGCATGCCCCAGGATCAGCGGACCGTAGCCGAGCAGGTAATCGATATATTCGTTGCCGTCCGCGTCGCGGACGCGCGCCCCTTCCGCGCTTGCCGCGTACAGCGGCACGGGCCGCATCGAGGCCCGCAGCGAGCTGGCGACGCCGCCGGCCAGTACCTCCCGCGCTTCGGCCAGCAAACTTCGGGATTTTTCGTAACTTCGCATGTTGCCGCGCCTCCTTTTTTTCTGACGATCCCCTATCCCGTATCCATATCAGTGCATCGCCCAGCCGCCGTCGACGTTCAGCGTCTGGCCGGTCATATGGTCGCTGTCCCCCGACGCGAGAAATAAAAAGCAGCCCGCCACGTCGCGGGGCAGCAGCCGGCCGGGAATCGCCTGCTCCCGGTCCAGGTAGGCCCGCAGCGACTCCTGCGCCACGGGGTCCGGCAGATCGGCCAGCTCCTGCTCGGTCATCACGGCGCCCGGCGACACCGCGTTCACCGCGATGCCGAACTGGCCGACCTCCCGGCTCAGCGCCCGGGTGAAGCCGATCACGCCGCCCTTGGAGGCGACATAATGAGCGAAGCCGCCCTGCCCGCGAAGGAACGCGACCGACGCGACGTTGATGATCTTGCCGTATCCGCGGCTCCGCATATGAGGAAATGCCGCCTTGCTGGTCAGAAAGCAGGACTTGAGATTGACGGCCAGCACCCGGTCCCACTCCGCTTCGGAGATCTCGTGCCACGCCCTGCGGGGGTAGATGCCGGCGTTGTTGACGACGATGTCCGCCCCGCCCCAGGTCTCGCCGATCTCGCGGAACATCGCTTCGACCTGGTCCGAATTGCTGACGTCCGCTTGCACGGCCATCGCTTCGCCGCCGGCCGCGCGTATGCGCCCCGCAACGTCCTCGGCCCGCGCCGCGTCGGACGGATAGTTGACCGCGACCCTGGCGCCCTCCGCGCCGAACGCGAGGCAGACCGCCTCGCCGATGCCCGTCGAACCGCCGGTGACGAGCGCCACCTTGTTCGCCAGCCTCATGCTCGCGCCTCCTCCCGTCTGAAGTCGTCGTCGAACGGGTACATCGGCCGCTCCAGCCTGCTATACGGCAGGCTCGTCAGATTCGCCGTGCTCGCGCCCGGCGTATCCAGAATGCAGATCGCATCGGACAGCTGCTCGTACTCGGCCCGGAATTGCGCGGCGGACTTTACCAGGACGAGGTCCGCTTCCATGGGCTCCAGTCCCATGCACCGGTACATCGCCGGGTCGCCGGTGAACACCGGATTTTCCATGACGAGGAGCGAGATGCTCCCGAGCGCGACGACTGCGCAGCGGCCCATGTTCGCCTCGAGATTCGCCACATGGCCGCCGCCGAAGCGGAAGCGCCCGTCTCCCGTGCGCGCGACGACGCCTTCGATCTCGAGCGGCTGCCCGAGCGCCGTGCTGACCGAGTAACCCACGCTTAGCCGCACTTGCGCGCCGGCTCCTGCCTCGCAGGCGATGCGCGCGGCGTCCGCATCCACGATGGACACGAGGCATTTCAGCTTCAAGCGGTCGCCTGCGCCCAGCGCCAGCAGCTCCCGCAGCACGGCGTTGCTGTCGCCCGGCGAGCCCGCCCCCGGGCTGTCGGCCGAGTCGGACGCGATGAGGGGCCTGCGCGCGTCCGGCCGTCCGACAAGCGCAAGCGCCCGGGGGAGCGTGAACAAGTCGACGTCGAATCGCTTGCGCAGTCGCCATGCCAGCTCGCCGAGACGCTTCGCCTCGGTCTCCGCCGCAGACGCGCCCGCCGCGTCGGACACGGTCACGGCGGCGAAGCCCATCTCCCGCACGTCCAGCCACGGCTGGACCGCGAAGAGAGACGTGGCGAGCGAGACCCCGCGCGCTTCGCCGGCCGCCGCCTCCGCCCACAATTCCGCCATCGGACCCCGGTCGGTCATCTGATTCTCCGCAGGCACGATCATCGGGATCTTCGCCAGCGAGAGCCGGGGCTCGATCTCTCCCCGGACGGCGGCGAACAGCAGCTTGGCCGCCCGGTATCCGGTGTCCGCGTAGTCGACGTGCGGGAACGTCCGATAACCGACGAGCGCGTCGGCGCAAGCGATCATCCGCCGCGTGACGTTGGCGTGCGAATCGAGCGTGACGACGATCGGCACGTCCGGGCCCGCCCGCTCCCGGATCGCCGCCAGCACCTCGCCGTCCGCATCGTCCTCGTCCTCGGCGACCCACGCGCCGTGCAGCGCGAACAGAATGCCGTCGCACGGCAGCGCGCGGTCCATCTCGGCGAAGAGCCTCGCCTTCAGTTCGTCCAGCGACGCTCTCCCGATCCTGCCGGAGGATACGGCCGTCGCGTAAAGCGTCGGCACAAGCTCGACGCCCGCCTCCGCGGCCGCCGAGCGGAAGCCGGTCCACTCGTTCTCGATGCCGAGCTTATCGCTCGGCGCTTCGCCGACGACGTAGTAATGCCGCTCGAAGTCGGAAAGCGCGCTCGCCGCGGCGCTGAACGTATTGCTCTCTTGCATCAGCCCGCCTACCATGATCCTCATCGCGCGTTCGCCCCCGGTTCGCTGCTCGAAGCCCCTTCGAGCGCCGGCCTGGCGAGCCGCGCGTATTGACCGAGCGCTCCGGCGTGCCGGATCGCTCGGGGCGCCCATGACGCGCGCCGTTCGTTCAGCGCGGCGTCTATGTCCGCTTCGGCGCGGCGCTCGCCCCCGAAGCCGATCACGTCGAGCCGGCGCGCGGGAATGTCGATGCGGAGGAGGTCCCCGTCGCGGACGAGCGCGATCGGACCGCCGTCCAGCGCCTCCGGGCAGAGATAGCCGACGCACGGCCCGCGGGTCGCGCCGGAGAAGCGGCCGTCCGTCACGAGCGCGGTCGTCTTCGACAACAGCGGGTCGGAAGCCAGCAGCTCGGACATGTAAAACATCTCGGGCATGCCGACCGCCCGCGGGCCTTGATAGCGGATGACGACGACGTCGCCTGGAACGATCGCGCCCGCGAGCAGCGCGTCCACGGCGTCGGTTTCACGCTCGTACACTTTGGCCGGCCCCTCGTGAACGAGCATCTCCTTGACGACCGCCGACTTCTTGACGATCGCGCCCTCCGGCGCCAGGTTGCCCCGAAGCAGCGCGGTCGAGCCTTCCTCCTTCAACGGCCTGCCGATCGGATAGATGACATCGCGCTTGCCGAGCTTGTAGTTCGAGAGGAACATCTCGGCGAACCGCGGCATCTCGCTCGCCGCGACCTGTTCGAGATTGTCGCCGACGGTACGGCCGGTGACGGTCAGGCAGTCCAGGTGCAGGCTTCCCTTCAGCTCCTTCATGACCGCCGGCACGCCGCCCGCGTACCAGAACAGCTCCGTCGGATACCTGCCCGCCGTCTTCGTATCGACGAGCACCGGGATCTCGCGGTGGATCTCGTCGAACAGTCCGGCGTCGATGGCGATGCCGGCCTCCCCGGCAATCGCGATCAGATGCATGACCGCGTTCAGGGAACCGCCGATCGCCGAGTGGATCATGATCGCGTTCTCGAACGCTTCGCGCGTCAGGATGCGGGACGGCCGGATATCGTCCCTCAGCAGGCTCATGACCTGCTGTCCCGCGGCCCGCGCCATGCGCCGGATCTCGGCGTTCGTCGCGGGGATCAGCGCGGACCAGGGCAGCGCCAGCCCGAGCGCTTCGGCCATGACCTGCATCGTGGCGGCGGTGCCCATGTACTGGCAGGCGCCGCAGGTCGGACAGCAGGCACGCTGAAAGGCGAGGAATTCCTCCTTCGACATTTTCGCTTCCTTGACCTCGACGCTCATATGCCACAGCTCTTCGTTCGACTTCATGCAAGGTCCGGCGCCCATCGCGCCGCCCGGCACGTGGATCGCCGGAACGTCCAGTCGGGCGATCGCCATCAGATGGGCGGGTACCGCCTTGTCCCCGGCCGAGCTCAATACCATCGCGTCGAACGGCGTCGCCCGCGCATGAATCTCCACCATCGAGGCGATTGCGTCCCGCGAGGCCAACGAGTACCGCATGCCCGCATGCGCCTGCGCGATACCGTCGCAGATGTCCGTCGTCGTGTAGACGGCCGGCTTGCCTCCGCTCTGCAGGACGCCCTTCTCCATCTCGGCGACCAGCTCGCCCAGATGGTACGAGCTCGGATGGCTCGAGCCCTGCGTGCTCTCGACGAGCACCTGCGCCTTGTCCAGATCCGCGACCGACCAGTCCATCGACATCCGCAGCGCGTCGCCCTCGAAGCTCATTTGCCTGGCCTTCTGGCTTTGCAGCCGTTCCGTGTTTTCCATCATGCTCTTCTCCTTCCGCCACCTTTCTGTTTGCCGTTCAACCGCTCTATCGATCTGCCGCATACCGAATCCGGAACGTCTCGAAAGACAGCGGCCGAGGCACGCTGTCGCCGTGCATGATCAGGCTCAGTCCCGAACCCGAGACATGGGGCGACGCGCCATAATCCGCGTCCGTCCATTCGCCGTCCCGCGCGAGGCGCTGCACCGATACGATCGGCCTTCCTTCCGGCAGACGCAAGGTCATGCGCGCAAAAGCTTCGAGCCCGAAGTTGCACAAGCCAAGCACCGCTTCGCCGCCCCCCTCCCACCAGACCGGATAGTGATTGAGCGTGCCTTCCACCATCGGGGGCAGCTTGCCTTCTGCGACGCGGCAGAGCGCCTCCTGCACCAGCCACTGCCGGCCCAGCTCCCGCATCGGCTCGCCCGCGTGCAGGAAGACCGCCAGCCGATACGGCCGATCCGTCACGACGACGCCTGCGGACAAGCGGTCGCCTTCGGCATCCAGCAGCAGCGACAAGTCTTCCGCGCCTGCCGTCGCTTCCAGCGAATAGCCGTCCAAATACGACACATGCCAGCGCACCGCAAGGTTCTTGCCCTTCAGCCAGTCGGGTGCCCGCTTGCATACGACCCGCTCTGTCTGGATCTTTCCGCCCGGCTGCCTGCGTTCGACGGTGATGGGGCATTCCGTCAACAATCCGCGCTCCCGCAAGATCCAGTAAGCCTCCGCGTCCAGCATCGCTCCCCGCGCCAGCAGCGCTTCGGCCTCCGTGTCGGAATACAGGTTCGCCGTCGTGCCGATCAGCAGCGGCGGCGAAGCGTCCGACGGCGACTGCGGGATGCCGAGGCGAGCCAGATTTACGTTCCACCGGGAGGCATAGCCTTCCGGCGTGAGCGCCCGCACCTCCGCCAGGCGCGGGTGGTACGGGAAGGAAGCGCCCCTGCGGACCTTGCCTACCATTGCCGCGGCGACCGCCCGCAAATAAGGCTTGGTCTCGCGCAGCATCGGCAGGACGTTGCCGGACGGATCGTGATTGCCCAGATAGAAGTCGTGGATGCTGAAAGTCAGATGACCGCTTGCGGATACGACATTCAGGTACATTTCCATCCGCAGCATCGTCGCCGACTTGTAGCCGACGGGGAACGGATAGTTCTCGATCTCGCCGCACAGCCGCGCGGGCACGCCGATCATGGCGGGCAGCGGATCGACCGCGTTCACGATCTTGTCGAGCAGGTCGAGCGGACGCTCGTCGTGATAGAAGCCGCCGCCCGTCCGCACCCATGGGTCCGGCAGCGCCGGCGTGCGCAGCGCGTCGATCTCGGCGTCCAGCCGCCGCCCGCCGAGTCCGTTCATGAAAGGCGGGACGACCATCAGTCCCATTCCGGCCGCCGGGTCGGCGGCGGCGACCGCGTCCCGGAGCTTCGCGGCCAGTCCCGCGAGCGAATCGCCCTGCAGCCTGAACCAGCGCGCGCGCAGCTCGCGGTCTGGAGCGTCCATGCGAAGGAGCCGCTCGTAGAGCGCCTCGCGGGTCCACGTCTCGCCGTGCTGCTCCGCGAACGCGCCGATGTGCAGCGGGCAGAAGCACTGCATCGTCTCCGCGCCGTCGCGCCCGTACAGGCGGAAGTCGTCGTCGATCCACAGACTGTCCGCGCCGGCCAGGGCATGCAGCTGGAAAGCCTCCGCGAGATACGCCGCGAACGATTCGTCCAGCGGGCAATAGCAGCCCATCGGCTCGCGCCCCAGACCGTCGACGATCGGCTGGAACCGGTCCATGCCCGCCGCCGGCTTCGCTTCGCCGTGTCCGAGCGTCAC
Source organism: Cohnella sp. OV330 (assembly GCF_900112065.1). Taxonomy (GTDB): domain Bacteria; phylum Bacillota; class Bacilli; order Paenibacillales; family Paenibacillaceae; genus Cohnella. The sequence continues at coordinate 15,472 of NZ_FOKE01000007.1, read as the reverse complement.
AAAATAATTCAGCATCGGCGACATGCCGCGCGCGCGGATGTCCGCCATGCGCCGGGCGAGGAACGGGACGCGCTCCCGGATCGTCCCGAGCGGGGGGTGCGGTGGCATCTCTCCGGTCGCGTTGAAGCACATGACGGCGTCGAACGCCCCGGCGTCCGCGAAATCGAGCGTACGCGCCCATTCCTCTTCATCCCCTTCGGACAGGCCGACCACTCTCAGAATGTACGATACGGGTGTACTGTATATAGATGACGCTTGCATGCCGTTCTCCTCCCCCGGGTTATTCTTTGACGCTGCCCATGACGATGCCGGTCACGAAAAACCGCTGCAGGAAAGGATACACGAGCAGGATCGGCAGCGCCCCGAGGAACAGCTGGGCGGCCTTCGCGGTGCGATCCGACACGTTCGCCAGATCCTCCATCTGCTCCGCGGTCAGCGTCGTCAGATTCATCTGTGTCATGATCGTCTGCAGATAGGTCGAGAGCGGATAATGCTCGGGCTTGTTCATGAGGATAAGACCGTCAAACCAGGAATTCCAATGCGTCACGATCGTGAGCAGCATGATCGTCGCCATCGCCGGCATCGACAGAGGCACGAAGATGCGGATCAGCGTCGTCCAATGGCCCGCGCCGTCGATAAAAGCCGATTCCTCCAGTTCCCTCGGCAGCTTGCGGAAGAAGTTGAGCAGCAAGATGATGTTGAAGACGGGGACGGCGCCAGGGAGGATCAGCGCCCAGATCGTATCGTTGATACCCGTCCATTGGATCGTGACATACCATGGAATAAGGCCGCCCGAGAACAGGATGGTGAACACGAAGACCCAGGCATAGAAGGTGCGCGGCTTGAACTGCGTCGACTCCTTGGACAGCGGGTAAGCGGTCAGAATCGACAGGAACATGTTGACGGCCGTTCCCAGTGCGACCCGCTCCAGCGTCACGAGGAATGCTTGACTGAACGCCGGCTTTTCCAGAATGTATTCGTAGGACTTCGTCGTGAAGCCGACCGGCCACAGCGTGACGAGTCCTCCGGCCGCCGCGCTGCTCGAGCTGAACGACATCGCCAGCACGTATACGAGCGGCAGCACGCAGCTGACCGCGAGCAGGCACAAGAAGGCATAGTTCGCGACGAGAAACGCTTTTCTGCTGGGGGCTATATGCTGCATTCGCAACCCTTCCTCCGCACTAGAAGATTCTGTAGTTGGCCATCCGGTAAGAGACGATATAGGAGACCGATATTAATAGAAAGGATACGACGGACTTGAACAGGCCGACGGCGGTCGCGACGCCGTATTGGGCGTTCTGGAGCCCCGTCCGGAAGACGAGCGTATCGATAATGTCGCCGCTGTCGTAGACGGAAGGGCTGTAGAGGATAAATATCTGATCGAATCCGGCATTGAGCACGTTGCCGAGACTCAGCGTCGTCATGAGCAGGATAATCGGAACCATCCCCGGGAGCGTGACGTGAAGGGTCTGCTTCCAACGTCCGGCCCCGTCGATGACCGCCGCTTCGTACAGCGACGGGCTGATGCTCGTCAGGATGGCGAGGTAGACGATCGTATTGAAGCCGAATTCCTTCCAGACGTGGGACATGACCATCGTATAAGGGAACCAGTCGTTGCTGCCGAGGAAGTAGACGGGCTCGAAGCCGATCCAGCCAAGCATTTGATTGACGATGCCTTGAGACGGGGACAGGATATCGATCAGGATGCCGCCCAGGATGACCCACGACATGAAATAGGGCAGGTAGATCAGCGTTTGCACGCCGCGTTTGAACCACAGCTTGCGCACCTCGTTCAGCAGCAGCGCGACGAAGATGGGGAAAAATTCGCCGACGACGATCTTGAGCGAGGCGATAAGCAGCGTGTTCCGCAGCACCTGGAGCGTATCCGGCATGTCCAGCAGATAGCGGAAGTTCTCGAGTCCGATCCACTCGGAGCCGAACAGACCTTTGCCGGGCAGAAAGCTTTGGAATCCGATGACGATGCCGACCATCGGGACGTAACTGTAGACGAGCACGAGCGCCAGCGCGGGGAAGATCATGATATGCAAGGGGAGATTCCGCCAAGTTTTGAGAAATGCCATCCTCCGTTACCTTCCTCTCCCTGTAAATTGAGAATAAGAAAGGGAAAGCAAGTGGTATTGCTTTCCCCCGATGCTTAGTGCGAAACTTCCGCGCGACTTATTTCCCTTGCTTGGCGTACCATTCGTTCACTTCCCGCGTCATCTGCTCGCCGCCGAGCTTGTTGAAGTCGGTCACGTACTTGTCAAAGGCGTCGATCGGCGCTTCGCCCATGATGATCTTCGTGAACGCTTCGAGCTGCAGCTTGTTCAGCGCGGCCGTCTTCTCGGTCATGGCCGGCGTAGGGGCGCCGAAGAAGGCGTCGTACTGAATACGTTTGTCCGTCAGATACTGGTCGATGATGGAATAAGAGCTTCCGGGTCCGAAGACCAGATAATTGCCCCAAGATACGTTATCGCCGTTGAGATACTTTTGAATATGGTCGTAGCCGGCCTTATCGCTGGGCGACAGTCCGCTCGGATCCTTGGCCGAGATCGCCGCGGACAGCTTCTTGTAGGCGTTCAGATTCTGGTGCGGATCGCTGCCGGCCGTCACCGCGTACTTGAAGAAAGCGATGCCGTCTTTGCTCGAGTAGAGCTCCTGATTGTTCGCGACCTCGTCGCTCTTGTAGATGTTCGCGAGCTTCACGAGCGCTTCCGGATGCTTGAAACCCTTTTTCACGACGAAGTACTGCTTGATCGGGAACAGCGACTGCGTCTTGGCCGGCTCGGCGTCGACGCTCGGCAGCGGGTACGCCTTCCACTCCATGTTCGGGTCTAGGTTTTTGCCGTCCTGCATCGGCCACAGCGGCGTCCAGGGCTGGCCATAGTACAAGCCGAGCTTGCCGGCGATGAGCGATTCTGCGACCTTGGCGCTATCCTTGATGCCGAACTCCTTGTCGATCTGGCCCGCCTTGTACATCTCCTGAAGCTTGGCGAGCGCCGCCTTCATCTGCGGCTGGACGTTGCCGCTGACCAGCTTGCCCGACGCGTCCGGCACCCACATGTTGGGGTAGGCGTGGAAGCCGTTGAAGAAGCCTTCAAGCCCGGGGAAGCCGTCCCAGAGCAGCTTGTCGACGCCGAGTCCGTACGTGTCCGCCTTGCCGTTGCCGTCCGGGTCCTGCTTCGCGAAGGCTTCGGAGATGGCGTATACGTCGTCCATCGTCTTGGGCTCCGGCAGCTTCAGCTTCTCGAGCCAGTCCGTGCGGACCCATAGCATCGAGGTGCTGTCGATCTCGGACGATATGTTCGGTATCGCCATCAGCTTGCCGTCGAACGTCGCCGCCCGGAGCGCGTTGCCGCCGTCCGCGTAGTACAGCTCTTTAGTCGTGGGGGTCAAGTATTTATCGAACACGGGCGTCAGATCCTCGATCTGGCCCGCTTCGGCCAGCTTGGCCAGCGTCTGGGCATTGACCATGAACGAATCCGGGATGTTGTTCGAAGCGACCGCGACGTTCAGCTTCTGGAAGTATTGATCCTCCGTACCCGCGACCGTCCAGTCGAATTCGACCTTGATGCCGAGCTTCTCCTCGTACAGCTTGGTCCAGGCGTTGTTCTCGATCGACTCGCCTTCCTTGAATTTCATCGACTGGTCGATCAGCTTGCCGAAGCTCATCTCGATGGGCGGATCGTACTTGCCGAGCGGGTTGACCGCTTCCTCGGCCGAGGCGGACGCGCTGCCGGCGGCCGCAGCCGTTGCGGAGGGCGATACCGCGGCGGACGGTTCGCCCGCGTTTTCTTGTTCTTTTCCCGAGCAAGCCGTCGCCAGCAGCGCCAGCGTCAGCGCCGCGATCCACGTCTTCGTTATCCTCGATTGCATGCGACCGTCCCCCTGCACATGATTGTTAATGGGCTACGCTTTAAGTATGATGCGGACGTAAACTTCGCTCAATTGGACGATTTGTATTTTTACTGACCTATTTATCCGACTTTGCGGATTCGCGGAATTCCTGGGGGGTCAGACCGGTCGATTTTTTGAAAAAACGGTGGAAATACGCATTGGATTCGAAACCGACGCGGGCCGCGATCTCGATAACCTTGAGATTGGTGTCCAGCAGCATCTGCTTGGCGCGGTCCAGCCGACAAGCCACAATGGTCTCGGTAAGATTATCGCCGGTCAACTGCTTGAACAGGCGCGACAGGTAATACGGGTTCATCGACAGCCACTCTCCGATCCGGGTGAGCGACAGGTCCCCCGCCAGATTGTCCCCGATGAACTGATGGACCCGCTGCACGAGGCGATGCTGATGCCGCCGGGCATCCGATAGGCCGAATTCGAAGTTGAGCTCCGCCAGCTCGCGGAAGTAGGCGACCGCGGCTTCCCACGATCCGTGTGCTTCATAGCCGCCCAGCTTCGACAAGTCCAGCTTGGCCTCGATCGCCGGATAAGCGCCGATTTTGGCCATATGGGCCATGAACAGCGCGGCCAGCCGATGGTAGGCGATCATTCGCGTCGTGGGCGTCTGTGCCTCGGCCTCGGAAGCGAGCGCCTCCAGGTTGGCGACAAACTCGGTTTTTCGTCCGTTCTCAAGATGCTCTTCGAGCTGTCCCGCGCGGCGAACGGCGCGGACGACGCCCGAGCGGCGACGGTCCGCATCCGGCTCCAGCGGCGAGACGTCTTCGGTGAGCAGCGCCTCCTGTCCCAAGTAGGCGCCGCTGCCCAGCAGCTGCTGCAGCCGACCGAATTTCCCCGCCGCCTCGGACCAGGGCACCGCCCGCTTCGCAAGCGCGAACGACATGCGAAGGCCGAAATGCTGCCGGACGTTTTCCTGAACGGACTCCAGCGTCCCCTCGGCAAACCGGACGAGTCGCTGCTCCTCCCGCGGCTCCTGCTGGATCCCGTCGTCTTCGCCGGGCAACGGCTGGAGGAACCAGACCAGTTTCCCTCGCTCGTACGGAAAAGAGACGAGCCTGGCCGAAGAACCGAGCAGCTCCGCGGCGATCTGCCGGACGGCTTGGAGCAGCAGCGCGCGATTCGATACGCCGTCCCCGATCGGCCACTCGTCGGCCTTGCCGACGATCAGCAGCACCGGCTGCTCCGGACTCAGCGGAATGCGAAGCTCGCCGAATTGCGCCTTCAGATCGTCCGGCTCGCGAAGCTCGCCGAGCAGCACGTCCGTCAGCAGCTCCTTCTGCAGCGCCGGCACGGCTTTTTCCAGCTGCTCCTCGGCCCGCTCCAGCAATCCCGCGCGCTCGAACTCCCGGTTCAGCAGATCCGCCGCCCGACGCACGGCCCCCAAGATAACCTCGTCCCCCTCCGCCTTCAGGATGTAGTCCACGGCCTGGTGGCGCAGCGCTTCCTTGACGTACGAAAAATCGCTGAAGCCGGTCAGAAAGATGACCCGGCAGTTCGGCCACAGCGCCATAATCTCCTTCTGCAGCGCGATCCCGTCCATCCCGGGCATCGAGATATCCGATAGCACGATATCGATCTTCGTCCGCCCGAGCCAGTCGAGCGCCTGCTCCGCGGAGGTCGCCTTGTACACTTCAAGCTCTAGATCCTCCGCGCGCTGAATGAGGCCGACCAGCCCCTGCACGATGTATTCCTCGTCGTCGACGATCAAGATTCGTTGCATGCTTTATCCCTCTCCCTGTTGCGGTATCGTAATATCCACGGCCAGTCCGCCCATCTCGCCCCGCGAGATCCGGATTCCGTACGCTTTGCCGAACGTGAGCTGCAGCCGCCGGTGAACGTTGATCAGGCCCGTCCGCTCGACCTCGATGTCGCTGTACACCAGCAGCCTGCGGACGCGCTCGATGCGAGCCTCGTCGTAGTCGTCGCCGTTGTCCTGGATGCGGATGCGCACGATTCCTTCCTCGACGCGCGCCGACAACTCCGCGATCCCGCCCGCGAGCTTGTCCTTCAAGCCGTGATTGTAAGCGTTCTCGACGATAGGCTGGAGGAACAGCTTCGGCACGAGCAAGTTCCGGCAGCATTCGGGAAGTTCGCCGACCGACGTGCGGATCCGCTCTCCGAACCGCATGGATTGAATCTCGATATACGAGAACGTGTGCGCCCATTCCGTCTCCAGCCGCACGAGGTCGTCGGCGTTGCGCGTGATGTACAGAAAGTAATCGCCCAGATGCTGCGCGAGCCGCGCGACGTTGTCGTAATCGTATTCCTCGGCCAGCCGCCGGACCATGAAGTAGGTATTGTACAAAAAATGCGGATTGATCTGCGACTGGAGCTGCTTCAGCTCGGAGCGCTGGGATCGGATCTGCGACTCGTACACTTCTTCGATCAGCGTGTTCAGCTTGCTGACCATGGAGTTGAACTGGCCGTACAGATAGTCGAATTCCGTATAGTTCCGGTGCCTGATATGAACGTCCATGGCGCCATGCTCCACTCTCCGGAACGCCCGGACGAGATTCCGGAGCGGGCTATGAATGACCCGGTAGATCCAGTAGGAGAACGCGAGAATGACGAAAAAGGAGACGAACGATACGATCCAGATCCAGTCCCGATACTTGTGTAGCTGGCCCGTGATTTCCTTTTCCGGCAAATAGATGACGAAGTAGGTATCGAGCAGCGACGAGCGTTCGTACGATACCCAGTAGGAACGGCCGTCGGCCTCGAGGACGCCCCTGCCGATCGGACTGCCGAGCCGTGCCGGATCCTTGAGAAAAACTGCGATGCGTTCGTCCATCGTCCGGTCTTCGCCGCCGCGGATGCTCCAGCCCTGCCCGAGATTCATCAGGAGCGCTTCCTCGTCCTTGTGGTTCGTCGCTTGCGGCAGGAAAGCCATGATCTCCCTGCGGGAAAGCACCGTTTGCAAAATGTAGGCGGGCGGATCTTCGGAATACACGGGGGAAGGGAAAATGGAATTGATCATGAGCTGGCCGTTCGCGAACGCGAGCGGCGACTGTTGGAGGCGGGCGAGCGACTGCAGCGTCCAGATCCGCTCGTCCGGCATGCCGCCGCCGTATGTCGCCGAATCGAGCGTCCTGTTCAGCGAGGCGATATACGCGTAGGCCTCTCCGACGAACAGACTGGAACTTTTCAGGACGAGCAGCTTGTTCTGGACCCGCTTCTGCAGTTCGATCGCTTCGTAGTCGCTCATCGACGGCGGGAGCGCGCTGAGCTTGTCGATGTCCTCGTCCACGGCATACTGCTCTTGCAGCCGCATGATCCGGCCGATCTCCGCCTCGAAGGCGCTGAGGTAATAATGCAGCCTGGATTCGAGTGATCCGATGATCTCTTCCTTGACGTTTCTGGAGCCGGTCTGGTTGATCTGCAGGCTGATGAAGTACAGGGGGGTCATCGTGAGCATGAAGGTAAGCACGAGCTTGGTCAGGATGGACGTTCGCCTGAGCGCATGAACGAGATTCATAGGCACACTCCCGTAGTCTGGGTCGGTGATCGTATGGAATGAAGTCTACCACATCAAGCCGGCCTCGCAATAGCAAAAGCTGCAAAGCCGATAGAGGCCGTCCTGCGCCCGCGCGCAAGCCGAAAAGCCCGCGAATCTCGCGGGCAGAGTGCGATTGGCGGCTGATCCGCTATTGCGGTTCGGCTACGAAGCGGTTCGTTAAGGCGCCCAGCCGATCGATCTCGACCGTGACGACATCGCCCGGTTGCAGGTAATGCTGCCGCTCCGGCGGATAGCCGAGGACGACGCCTTCGGGCGTGCCCGTCAGGATCACGTCGCCGGGCTCGAGGGTCATGTGTAGGGAAATGTAACTGACGATCTCGTCGCATGCGAAGATCATGTCCGAGGTGTTGGAGCGCTGTCGTACTTCTCCGTTGACGAGCGACCGGATCGCCAGGCTGCCGGGATCGCCGACCTCGTCGGCGGTGACGACATACGGCCCGAGCGGACTGAAGCCGTCGCCGATCTTGCCGAGCATCCACTGCGTGGAGCGCATCTGAAGGTCCCGCGCGGACAGGTCGTTGGCGCAGCTATAGCCGAATACGTAATCCAGCGCCTGCTCGCGCGGGACGTTTTTGGCCCGTCTGCCGATCACGATCGCGAGCTCCGCCTCGTAATCCAGCTTGGCGGTGACGCGCGGGATCTCGATCGTTTGCCCGTGGGCGGCCAGCGCGTTGTGGAATTTGTTGAACAGAATCGGATATTCCGGGATCGGCGCGCCCGTCTCCTCGGCGTGCCTGCGATAATTCAAGCCGACGCATACGATCTTCCGGGGCGCCGTCACGCATGGCGCGAACGTCAAATCGGACTCGGGGAGCAGAGACGACGTTCCTGCGGACGACGCCGCCAATTCCGCGAGCGCGCTTAGGGCGTCCGATCCCTGCTCGATCGCGGACTGGACCGAGTCTGGCACCGGCCGTCCCGCAGCCGCGCCCGCGGCCGCTACGTCGAGGATGCCGCCGTCGATCTTGATGCCGAGCGAAGGCTTGCCTTGCTTGAAGAAAGTTAAAAGCTTCACGTGAATTATGCCCTCCGTTTTTGAATGGGGTTCATTCGATGCCGCTCTGGATGCCTTTCATCACAACATAGTAGCAGCTTGTCGCCCGAACGCAAGTGTTTTTCGCCGTCATCGGCGGCGCTCCGCCGCCGGCACGCGCAGGGCGATGCCGCGAATATTGCCGCCTCCGAGCGCGATCTCCCGAGCGAATACCCGCACGATCTTGTGGTCCGGAAAGAGCACAGAGAAACGGTCGTACGCCTTCCCGTCTCGTTAATCGCCGAACGCCGGCAGGATGCAGGGCGCGGTTGAAAATGTAATAATCCGCGTAAGAAGCCGCGAGGCGCGTGCCGGTCGCATGGCTGAAGCGCCGCCCGGCGCGTTCGATCACCCTGTTCTCCGCATCGGTCAGCACGGTCCGCTCGGGCGGAGGGATCCGCACGATCTTGCGCCTGCATGCTTCACGTCCGCTTGACCCGGGGAGACGCGAGAACATGGAGGCTGGGACGCGCCGCAGACGGAACCATTGGCCATTCCTTCTGTTCGCGCTTTAATTAAAAAATGCTAGAGCCGCAGCGGCTCTAGCGTTTATTTACAGCCCGAAAGCAGTCTCGATGTCCTTAATGCTCGCGTCGTCCATATGAACGATGGCGCCGAGATTCGCCGCCTCGATGATCGACTTGGCGCTGTACTCCGCGACCTCCAGCCGGTCGAAGGCGTTCAGCAGGCTGCTGCCCGTCGCGATGACGCAGTTGTTGTCGACGAGCGCGAGCGGCACGTCCGGCGTGAACCGCGCCGCCGTCTCCTCCACCGACGCGTAGACGGATTCGAACGGCAACTTGGGCATCCCGCGCAGCAAAATGTAAGCTTCGGGAATCGTCTTCGACTCGAACGGCCGGTCCGTCAGGGCGAAGGCCATCGTGTAGGGCGAGTGGGCGACCAGCACCGAGCCGACATGAGGCTGCTGCGCGTAGATCGCCCGGTGCAGCAAGACGGAGCGGCTCGGCTGCTTGCCCTGCTCGGCCAAGCCGTCCCGGACCAGCACGAGGTCCTCGGGCTCCAGGTACTTGCGGTCCAATCCGTGCGGCGTGATTAAAAACGCGTCGTCCGCCAGCTTCACGGAGAAGGTGCCCTGCGTGCTCGTGAACAGGCGCTGCTCGTAAGAGCGGCGGATAAAATCGCGCATCCCGACGCGCGCCTCGCGCTCGGCGGTCGGCATCGGAACGCTGCGAGCGGGGAGCACGGGAAGCGCCGCGACGGCGGCGGCAGCCAACGCCTGCTGCGCCGGCGTGAGCGACCGCGGACGGCCGAGGCTGGACGCCTGGATCTCCATGCGCGCGCAAAACTCGAGCGTCTCGAACGCCTTGTAGGCGTCCGCCAGCGTGTCGCCGCCGACGACGATGCCGTGGTTCTCCAGCATCACGCAGCGCTTGCCCTCGGCGAAGACGGCGGCGATGTTGGCGCCGAGCTGCGCGCTGCCGGGAAGCGCGTAGGGCGCGATCCCGACTTCGCCGCAAATCTCGCGCTCGCCGGGCAGCATGTCGACGTTGGGAACCTTGCGCACGATGCTGAACGAGACCAGCGCGGGCGGATGCGCATGCACGACGGCCCGCAAATCGGGTCTCGCCCGGTAGATCGCTTGGTGAAAGGGAAATTCGCTCGACGGCTTGTGCAAGCCCTGATGGCTTCCGTCCGCGCGTACGCGCACGATATCTTCCCTGCGCAGGGAGCCTTTGTCCACGCCTGCAGGCGTAATCCATATATCGCCGTCACCGTCCAAGACGGATAAGTTGCCGCCGGACGTCGTCGTCATGCCGAACCGGTAGATGCGGCCGATCATCTCGATGATCTGATCGGCAGGGGGGAGATCGTCGAACTTCATGGGAAGGCCTCCTCTGCGGACCGTCGATGGTCCGCTTACCCTATCAGATTGCCATATTCGCCCTCCGCCGGCAATGACATTCGTCACATTCGCGGCCGCTCACGCGCTGGCGTCGATCAGTCTGCCGTAATCTCTGATCTTAATATCCGCGACGACCTCGATCTCTGCGTCCGAAAAAGCCTGATTCCAATCGAGCGCCTTCCAATCCTTATATCGCATGCGATCGCGAACGTGGCTGCCGATCCCGATTCCGTCCGCGCCCGGCTTTTGCATCTCGCGGATCAGACGCTCGCATCGATCGGCGACGTACTTCCCCATCGCCCGCTCGAGTACGGGCTGGCTCGCGAGATTGTTCATCTCCAGCAAATCGTCGTATTCCATTAAAGAGCCTTTGAGCTTGAGCTCGACCACGATTCGCGCAGGCTTTTTTCGATTCGGGTCGGGCGGCGACAGTATTTTGATCTTGCGTTTGCCTATCACGTTGGCCAGAGAGATGCTGCCCGCGCCGCGGGGCGTCTCGACTTCGTCCATGAACAAAGAGACGTTTTTGGCATCGGAGCGAAGCAAGGAAAAGAACATGGCGTCCTCCGCCTGAATCTTCGCGACGTATCGGTCGCGCACGAACAGCGCGATGCCTTTCACCTTCAGGCCCTCCACGGTCTCTCCGATGATCGTGGCTACCGGCTCCGCGCCGTCATCGTAGTAATCCCGAAGGAACGTATGCAAATTGGTATCGAATTGTCCCCGGGTGGCGGGATCCGAACGCAACAGGTTATCGATATATTCGCCCATCGTGCCGCCTTGCACGTACTTTCTCGTGACAAAGCGGCCGATATCCCCCTCGGCGACGATCACGTGCGTGCGGATGCCGATCGCGGGATCGCGAAAGACCGATTCCATCGGCAGCCACACGCCCTGGCGGGCCAGAGACGCTCCGAACATGACCTGCCTCAGTTGGCCGAGCACGATTCGACGGTCGTTTTGCATGTCGAAATGGATTTTCGCCTGCTTGAAGCTCCTTGCGACGTCCGTATAGACAATGCTTTCGGTCTGATTCGTTTTCGGAATGCTGATCGTGACCTTCAAGGCTTTGTCCTGGCCCTCCGCCTTCTCGAGGATGATCGTGCGGGCGAAGCCGATTTTTTCGAGTATTTTTTGATCCGCGCAGCCGCTGAGCAGCGACAGGGCGAGCAGCCAGCCGATTCCCTTGCGTCTCATCGCGAGGAGGCCTCCTTGGACGTTTTGCCGCCGATCTTGATGAGAATGAGCAGCAGCAGCGGAAGGATGAACGCGACGCAGGTCTCCGTAAAGTACGTCAGGCGGATCAACGCCGCAGCCTCGCGGAAGACCGACGGCAGAAAGCCGAGCGCGAACACCGCCGCCGCCAGCGGAAGCGCGAACCGCTTCGCCTCGACGCCGGGCAGCATGCGGCCGAGCGCGCTTCGGGCCGCGAACGCGAACATGACCGTGGTGACCAGATTGGAGAACAGGAAGAACGGAAAAACCAGATTTTCGACGCGATTGATGAAGGGCATCTCGATATACTCCAGCGTGTGAATAAGCGGAAACTGCAGGATCTTCACTTCCTCGAAGCTGAAAAAGCCGAAGGAAACCAGAATCGTAAGCAAATACGTCGCCGTGATGATCGCATGGCCGGCAAATACGCCTTTGAACAGCTTCGTTTTGGCGTCCGAAAAGGGAAACAGGAACACGCAAAGCTCGTAGCCGATAAAAACGGCATACACGTCCAGCATGCCGGATAAGCTGTGGCCGTTTTCCGTGCCATGAAAGAAAAACGCCGTGAATCGGTGGATGCTCCAGTCCTTAAAGAAATAAGGCGCCAGCACCAGCATCCAGATGGACAGCAGAAAAAATACGGTAGAAGCCTTGACGATGCTGTAGAGGTCCTTGGCCAGCAGCGCGTATACGAGCAAGCAATAGACGGCAAAGATCTGCATCGGCGGGCTGGTCTGGAAGCTGAGCGTCTGGAATACCAGCACGAAGCTCTTGCCGGCGAACGCGCCGATCCCTAGCCATAGGAGAGACAGCGACGCATAGAGCGGGTACAGGACGATCTTGGGAAGGACGGCTTCGGAGATGTCGAATACGGATCTTCCCTGCCCCGCCCGGTAGACGAGCCGATAGAGCCAGATGTTAAAAGCCGCGATCAGCGACAGGCCCAGGAAGCCGAGCCAACCGTTCGTGCCGATCTGAACGGCGACCATGCGAGGCAGCATGAATACGGTGACGTCGAGCTCGATCATGAAAATCAGGAGTGCCACATGAAAGCCGTTCAGTTTTTCCTTCACGGGATGCCTCCGCTATCTTTTGATTTTCGCACGCGTCTTGTTCGGCGAACGGCTCAGGCTCGGTCGTTTCTTGAGCGCCCAGAACGGTCCCCTGACGAGCGTGTCGAGGATGTCCATAAACTTCGCCGGGGCGATCGGCGTCAAATACGACGTCCCGAGGTTGGTCACGCCCGCCATATGAACGACGAGGAAGCCGATGCCGAAGATCAGGCCCAAATTGCCTAGGATGCCGGCCAGGACGATCAGGCCGAATCGGATCAGGCGTAGCGAAGCGCTCATGATGTAGCTTGGAATGACGAACGATGCGATCGCCGAGATCGCGACCGCGATGATCAGGATGTTGCTCGTGAACCCGGCTTGGACGGCAGCTTGGCCGATGACGATACCGCCGACGATGCCGATCGTCTGCCCGATCTTCGTCGGCAGGCGCGCGCCTGCTTCCCGCAGCAGTTCGATCGTCGTCTCCATGAGGAGCGCTTCGATGAGCGGCGGGAACGGTACCCGGCTCCTGGATTCGGCGAGATTCAGCAGCATCGTATGGGGGATCATCTCGTAATGGAACGTCGTCACCGATACGTAGAAGGCGGTAAAGCAAATCGTGATCAAGAAGCCGATCAGCCGCAGGATGCGCAACGCGGTCCCGATCGGCCACCGTTGGTAATAATCGTCCGGCGACGAGAAAAATTCGAGAAAAGCGGTCGGTGCCGAAAACACGCTCGGACTCCCGTCCAGGATGACGGCTATGCGGCCGCCGAGCAGCTTCGAGACGACGGCGTCCGGGCGCTCGGTCGTGAGGTATTGCGGGAAGAGCGAGTTCGGATTTTCGTCGATCAGTTGAACGAGCATATTCGCATCCGACACGCCGTCGATCTCGATATCCTGAATGCGGTCGGTTAACATCGTGACGAATTGTTCGTTTGCAAGTCCTTCCACGTACAGCAGGATCGCGCGGGTTTTGGCCACTTCCCCAACCTCGAGCGCGACGGACTTCAACTTGGGGCTGCGAATCCGTTTGCGAATGACGCCGAGGTTCTCCTCGAGCGCTTCGACGAATCCGTCATGGGGACCGGTGATGATCGTCTCCGTCTCCGACTGCTCGATCTTCCTGCCGGTCGACTTCGGCGCATCGAAAAGGTAGACGTCCTGCCCCGCGAAGACGGCTGCCGCTCCGTCCATGATTGACTTGGCGCAGGACTTCAGGTCGGTCGCGGTCCTGTACGGCGCACCGGACAGCAGCGAGTTCAGCTGTTCGGGAGACGCTTGGGACAAGGGGCGGATCAGATCCCGCTGAAGGCAGTCAAGATCGACGAGCGTCGGAAAATAGATCAGTTCGGCGCCGCTGCCTGCGAGCTTCTCATGAAGGCAATCCGCGCAGCCCTTCACCGACTCGGCGACGAGCGCCAGCGTAGGTTTCGTCTTTTCGGCAGCATTCGCTCCCGCATCGTTGCCCTTACCGTCAGCCATCGTCAACCTCCGTTCACCGCTGGCATTCTCCTCCATTTTGCCCGGGCGGACCCAGCGCCATACGCCGCGTTCAGACCGCCTGCCGCGTCCCGCGCGCCAAGCCAAAGAACCATCGGTAGAACCAATAACAGGCCTGGAGCACCGCAAACTCGCTGATCCAGGTCGCCCCGAGATTCCAATGCTCGTAACGGACGAGATGGGTAGAAACCTCGATCGGCCATTCGACTGCGGACAGAATCGTCGGGAATGCGATGACATAAACGGCGCGAAGCCAGAAAGGACGGGCAGCAGGATAGCGGACGTTAAAGATCGCGCCGATCGTCGGCAAAGCGCAAAATTCGAAGGTCACATTAGCCCGGGTCGCTGCGGTGAAGATTCACTGAGGATAGTCGAGCAAGTGCAACTCGACGACAACCAAGCTTAAAATCCAAGAAATGAATTGCATGAATACGATGCTAAGCACGGCTTCTCTTCGTCTAGTCGGGGGGATGAGCCCGATCAGCAGCACGGCGGACATCACCCAGACGGAGATCTCGATCCCCTGTTCGAGATTCATGGACGTACTTGCCCTTCCGCAACCGCCGTGGGCGTCGTCACGATCCAGTCCGATATTCGCTTCACGGCCGGAAGCATGACCAATACGAGCAAAAAGTCGAACCAGGAGCTCCATCGTAGGTGAACCTGCAAGTTCGTCCATCTCGTCATGGTCCAGCTCCACAGCGCATAGGCCGCGGCGAACCACAAGGCATAGAATAGCTGAACGCGAAGCGTGCGCTCGCGGACGAACATGGCGTAGAGAACGGCCATCGTCGGACATAACGCGAAGTCGGTCACGAAGTCTTGATGCGTCGCATAAGGAAAGAGTCGCACTGGGAATTCCACCAGACGGAACTCCGACTTTAGCGCGCCGACGAACCACTTGACTGTCTGCATCGTTAAGAAGACCGTCCAAATCTCCCTTGCGCAGCTTCCCGACAGATAGCGGACGACCAGCATCGACAGGAGCAGAAAGCTGCCTCCCATCCATAACCATTCGGTCAGCAAAAACCAGCTAATGTTTGTCAACCCTATGTGGTTGGATTGCGGCATCGTTATTGCTATACTGTTTTTGAACTAACACAAAGAAGCCTCCGTTGGCGCGGATGCTTCTGGGTGAATATGGAATTTAGGCTTTGTAGGGCTCGCCTTTTACGAGGATGGCATGGACGTGATGCAAAAGCTTGTTGGCGCAAGCGATCACGACTACCTTGTAGGGCTTGCCCTCTTTCCTTTTCTTGTCGTAATAGGCTTTTAGCCGTTCGTTTACACCCTTTCTAAGCCCGCACTGCACAGCGACATACAGCGCTCTGCGTAAGCGTTTGGAACCCCTTTTCGAAATACGGCTGCTGCTGGCC
>NZ_FOKE01000008.1 GCF_900112065.1 Cohnella sp. OV330 | reverse complement strand
TCCCAAAGCCACAGCTTGCACCGTGTTTCTCAACAAGATCATGCGACCTCGTTGCCTATCCGGTCTTAGCATTCGTTTCCGAATGTTATCCCGGTCTTCAGGGCAGGTTGCCTACGTGTTACTCACCCGTCCGCCGCTGATCTCATCAGGAGCAAGCTCCATCAGAGATCCGCTCGACTTGCATGTATTAGGCACGCCGCCAGCGTTCGTCCTGAGCCAGGATCAAACTCTCCATATAGGGTAGTTCGACTTGCTCATGATAAAGCTGGTATAACTTTTGCTTCCGCCCCGAAAGGCTTCAGCGTCCGTTTGTTTTAACGCTCGATGTTCAGTTTTCAAGGAGCAATCTCTTAAAGCTTGTCTACCTCGTTGTCCGAAGCAGGAATTACATCATATCAATTCTACTTGCTTTCCGCAATGATCAAAGTTTTCCAATTCCCAAGTTCTTAACTCGTGTAAAGGAACTGTGCTTTAACCTGCGGGTTACTTATCATAACATTCGCGCTTCGCATTTGCCATATTCAATTATTGGATCGATTTCCATGCCGGAAAACGAAGTCTTGAGATTGCCGCTCTCCAAAAAAATAAACGAGGTAAGCGTACATCAGCTTACCTCGTTTATTTTCGTCTAGATTCAGCGTTCAGCGGCTGCCTTTAGCTCAGCTGCCTTCCGGCGATACGCCAGTGCCGGAAGTCCGCCCCAGCCCCAATTGTCGGTGTCGACTTCTTCGATCACGACGAACGTTGACTCCAGCGGCTTATTCAGCACTTGAAGCAGCAGTTCGCTTACACCCTTGATGAGCGCCGCTTTCTCTTCAGCGGTCACCGAATCGCGATCGGGCGTCGTGCCCTCTCGCGTAACTTGAATGTTTACGATCGGCATAAGCGCATTGCTCCTTTGGTTACGACATATACTTTCCCTCGATTGCTCGTTTTATGATCGCTGCCTCTATTATGGTTAAAGTCAAGACGATACCTGCATCGAACCTCGAACTTGAGAACGGTACGGCCGAGGCCGGCATCGTCTTGAACGAATTTTTCAGGTGGCATCGTCCTTCGTTACGCCGCCGGTACCGATTTAACTGTTAAAATGTGCTCGACATAAGCTTTGCCGCTTTGAGTCAAGCGCTCGGGCGTCACGTCGGACGTGTCATTAACCGTGAAGTGCGGCAGGTATGAGGCGCTGATGAAACGTGCGGTTGCTTGAATCGGCGCCAAAATTTGTTCCAGCGTAAACCGATTGGATCCTTGTGGTTGGTAGGATTCGGTCGAGCCGTAGGTCGAGATGGCTACGCCGATCTCTTTGCCGATTGTCGCAGTCGCTTCCGGACCGTAAGCCCAATTGTACAGCATCACATGATCGAACCACTTTTTGAGAAGCGGCGGCATATTGTACCAGTAAAGCGGATATTGGAAGATGATGCGGTCATGTTCTTCGACGAGCCGCTGCTCGCGCTGAACGTCAATATTCTCGGTGGGATATTCTTTGTAGAGCTCGTGTACCGTAATATCGCCGTTCCTTTTCAGTTCTTCGACCCATGCTTTGTTCCAGTTGGACGCTTCCAGGTTCGGGTGCGCTACGATGACGAGTGTTTTCATTTCAATCGCTCCATTTCATTCGTTGGTTTCGTTTCATTGAAAAACGCTGCTTTTTTCATAAAGATGCTTTCCTGCTTCTGAGTCAATGGGCCTTCCAGCTCCGATAGCCGCTTCGCTTCGATCCATTCGGGATCCGCGCGGAAGCGCGCGTAGTTCTCATTGCGCGTGACCATGTCGGGATGTTCGACTACATAATAAAGACGATTGTTCGCATCATCCGAATCTAACCAAAAATGCTTGATCGTCATCCCGTGCTTTTCGAATAAGGCAACGACATGCCGGTCGAAGCGCTGCATAATCGCCTCCATCTTTCCCGGACTGACATCGTAAACCCGCATCTCGTATAACTTTTGTTCCCGTAAAGTCGGATTTAGCCTTGAAGAAATCGCAGCTTGCTTCAAGTACGCGCTCTCGACGTACTCGTAAAGCACGCCGTCCGTCTCCGTCCGTCTTCTCACAGCGAGCCATTCGGGGTCGTCCATGAACGCCTTGAAATTCCGTTCTCTCGAAGCGCTATCGGGATGTTCGAGCACGTAATACAAGCGGTCCTTCGATTCGTCCGCGTCCACCCAAAATTCGGCGACTTTCATTTGATGCTTGGCTAATAATGCGATCGTGTCCGTCCTAAACCGATCCAACATTGCCGGAAGCTTGCCCGGCTTCATCTGATAGGTCCGCAATTCATACAGCATGCTTCACGCCCTCCGCAATCTATTGTTCAATCAAAATCCATCAACGTCTATCTACTAATTGGTAGACAATGAAGAGAAAAAAATATCCGCTAGTCCTGCTATGTAAAAGCGGATATGACGCCTTCGCCAATCAAATTAAACCGGTTGGCATCTCGAAAGGTTCGTGCAAGCAATTGCGCCCCTTGAAGCGATGTCAAAATTTTGTGCGCCTGCGTCTGCGCCGATCCTTCGAACCGAAGCTGCCCTTCGCTTCTTCCTTGCTCGAGCACCCGTTCAAGCCATTCAAGGTTGGCGGTAAAAAACGCGGCCAGCTTCTCCCGAACCTTCTCCGTTAAGGTAGCCAGATCCGATGACAGCATCACGCTCAGGCAGGTACAGTACGTATCGACAGGAATACTGAAGATATTGATATATCTGCGTATTTTCTCCAAGTTGTCCTGCGTCTCGTTGTCGATCTGATCGACTTTAATGACGAACTCCCGCTGGTACCTGGCGATCAGCGCTTCTCCTAAATCCTCCTTATTCGGGAAATGATAATGGATGCTCGCCGTGCGAATGCCGACCTTCTCAGCGATGTGCGCATAGCTGAAGCCGTTAAAGCCTACTTCTTGCACGAGTCGTTGGGCCGTATCGAGAATCAACTCTGCCGTGTTTTTGTTGTTGTTCATATTTGCAGTCTACCTTTTAGTAGGTATAAAGTCAAGACGTTTGTGCCGACTCGTCAAACCCCGCTCCAAACCGATAGATCATGGTGGAAGGATGGCACCTGCTCGGGCCCCTGGTACGCGGAATACCCCCCATCGACGTAAAGAACCGTTCCCGTAATATAATCCGCTTTGGCGGAGCACAGAAACAGGACGGCGTCGGCGATATTGTCCGGCGTGCCCAGGCGCGCCTGCGGCGTTCTACGCACCATATCGTCTTCCTTCAAGATTCCCGCGACGAACGCTTGATTTAATCCATCCGCTCGAATATAGCCGGGAGCGACGGCATTCACCCGAACCCCGTCGAGCGCCCACTCGCAGGCGAGCGTCCGGGTAAAGCTGTCCACCGCCGCTTTGGAGGAAGCATACGGTAGACGCCGGCTGACTCCGCCCATGCCAAGTATGGAGGAGATATTGACCACCGAACCGGCCCTCTGCTTCAACATCCATTTACCGGCCGCCCTTGCGCACAGAAACATCGATTTGACGTTCGTATCGTAAATAAAATCCCATTCTTCTTCGGTAAAATGAACCGTCGGTTTACGGATCGTCGTGCCGACATTGTTGATCAGAATATCAAGGCGGCTATACACGCGATGGATTTCCGCAAAAAGGCGTTCCACCTCCTCGCCCGACGAGACATCCGTCCGAACGCTCATAGCCTTGCCTCCCATGGCTTCGATCTCGCGCGCCGCTGTTTCAGCAGCTCCGCCATCAATATCCGAGATCACGACGGTTGCGCCCTCCCTGGCGAACGCGAATGCAATGGCCTTCCCGATTCCGTTGCCGGATCCGGTTACAAGAACGACTCGATCTGCAAACTCCACGTTAATCATCCTTTCGAATCGATTGGCGATCCTTTCAGGTTCTCAGGAAAAACCGCGTACTGGATCCGCCGTCGACGGTTAACACTTGCCCGGTAACGAAGTTCGAGTCCGAGGATGCGAAAAACGCGGCGACCTTGGCCACGTCGTCCGGGTAACCGATCCGCCCAAGCGGGATCTGCTCTCCGATCGCTGCAGGATCGTGCCCGGGGTCCTCATGAAATTTCTCTACGTCGGTGGCTCCCGGAGCGATCGCATTGACCTGGATGTTGTATCGGGCCAAGTCGAGCGCAAGCTGCCGGGTCATGGCATTAATCCCGCCCTTCGACGCCGCATAAGCCGAATATTTCGGCATCGTCGTATTCCCGTGTACGGAACTGATGAAAATGATCTTGCCTTCGCCCTTCTTGACCATGTCTCTCGCGCAGGCTTGGGCGCAAAAGAAGCCGCCCTTCAGGTTCGTGTCCAGCACCTGATCCCAACGTTCTTCGGTGACTTCGAAAAAATCGTAAGTCGGATCGATGGCCGAGTTGTTCACCAGAATATCGACGCCGCCCCATTGCTCGCGGATCGCCTCCATCATCCCGTCGATCTGCTTGATGTCGGAGAGGTCCGCACGATGGAGCAGCGCCCTTCTGCCCGATGACCGGATCGTCTCCGCCGCTTCGAAGGCCAGTCGTTCGCTGCTGCGATAATGGATGACGACGTCTGCGCCTTCCTTGGCCAATTCCAAGGCGATTCCGCGTCCGATGCCTCTCCCCGCTCCCGTGACGAGCGCGATTTTCCCATGCAATCTCATAGGCGAGCGCCTCTTTCTGAATTAAAGTTAATCGTGGATCGTCGCGTACGACTTGCCCCACTCCCGGATGCGCTGATCGTAAACCGGGTTGGCGCCTTCCTCCGGATGCTTGGGCCAAACCGTAAATATGACCAACTCTTCCGTATCGCTTCTATTGGCGATGGCATGGTAGGAACCGCCCGGAATGAACGCGACGTCGCCTGGCAGCAGATCGTACTCCTGCCCATCGAGACGCACCATACCTTGGCCTTTTATGACCAAATAAAATTCGTCATAGTCGGTCGGGTGATTATGATCGGGATGACTGGCTCCCGGCGCCACGATTCCCATGTTGATCTGGGTATTAAACGTATCCGAATTCGTTCGGTCGATGAGCATCTTGGACGAATACGTTTCGTCTACGAACAACGTTTTCACTTCGGATGCGCGGATCGCGTTCGCTTTACGCATGGGTCATACACTCCTTATTCGTCATTAAAATTTGTTCACGATCGAGGGAACAGGCCGGCCTTCCAGATAATCCAACATGCGAACGGCAAGCAGATCCCTTAGCCGGTTCTCGGATTGCTCGGAGTACCAGGCCGCGTGTCCCGTGACGAGCGCCTTAGGGTGATTCAGCAAAGGATGATCCCGCCCCGGCGGCTCCGTCTCCATGACGTCCAGCGCGGCGAAGGACACGATGCCTTCGTCCAATGCGGCGAGCAAATCGCGTTCGTCGACGATCGGCCCCCGCGAGACATTGACGATGGCCGGCTGCTTCCGCATTCGGGCGAACGTTTCGGCACGGAACATGCGCCGGGTTTGTTCCGTCAGCGGACAATGAATCGTGAAGATGTCGGACTGCGCAAGCAGCCGATCGAATCCGGTCGTTTCCGCGTTCATCGGCAGTTGCGCATGGGCGAGGTAGGGATCGTAAATTAGAATTTTGCAACCGAAAGGGGCCATCATCTCAATCACTTTCATGCCGATCCGCCCGGTCCCGACGACACCGAGCGTCATCTCTTTGATCGCGCGAATCGGCTTGAGCGCTTGCACTTTGCCCCAGTCGCCTTGTCTTGGCAAAGACGCTGCGATCGGCAATTTTCGGTTGGCCGCAAAAATGAAGCTGACCGCATGCTCCGCGACTTCGTCGACGCAATAATCCGGCACGTTGATGACCGGTATTCGCCGCCTGGATGCGGCTTCAAGATCGATATTGTCGACGCCGACGCCGTATCGTCCGATCACTTTTAAGCCCGGCAGAAGGTCCAATAATTCATCCGAGACTTGTTCGAGATTCACGATCAGCCCTTCGGCGTCCGTCATCGAAGCCGCAAGTTCAAGCGGGTCGTCGCATTCATAATAGTCAGCGTGATAACCGGCCGGCTCGAACAACTCCCGTTCCCTGCGGTCTCCGAAAATACCCGCACCCCATATCGCAAGCTTTCTCACTTCCCTCTCTCCTTTCCCGCAAGCGCTCGAGTAAATATTGGCCAATCGCTCCTTCCACTTCCGCCCCCTTTTCGAAGTCATGGAAGTCCTGGAACAACGTCTGTCCGTCCCCGGGAATGCGCCTTCGAGCGCGGAGACTTCCGTTCTCGACATCCAATTTCACCGCAGCCTGGTGATGATGGCCGATAACAGCCCCCTGCTGGCGGCATGGAATACGATGGCGAACGTGTTCCAAGCGATATTGGAAATCACGAATATGACCAGCGCGACCTACCGGCAATTTTACGATAGCCATCGCCGGTTGGCGGACCTGGTCATCCCAAGGAATCCCGACTCGGCGGACGAGCTGACTCGGCATATCGTAAATGCGCAAGAGATCATCATCGATCGGTTGGAAAAGAACATGAAATCGTAAGCCGCATCGCCATCTTCTCTTGGGCGGTTACAAAAACCGGCTTCTTTTGCGGTAAGCCCCCGGCTGCATGCCCGTATTCGTTTTAAACCATTTGCAAAAATGATGAACGCTGCCGAAATTCATCCGCTCGGCGATCGCGGTGGAGCTCAGCTCCGTTTCCTCGAGCAATCGTTGGACTTGGGCCAATCTCGCCTGGTTATGATACTCCCGCGGAGATTGCCCGAAGCATTGCTTAAACAAACGGGAAATGTAATCGTGGCTGTAAGGCAGCCCTTCCGTCAACCAATCCGTCTGATAGTTCTCCATCGCTTTGCTCCGCAAGCTTTCTTTCACGCGGAGCATTCGCTTGTCCTGCGGCATCGCCGGAATCGGCTTATCGATGACCCACCGTGCCACTCTGGCCAGCAGCTCGCTGAGCAGCCCTCTTAACACCAGGGCGCCCAGCGTCCGGTTACCCCGATACTCCTCAACCAGTCGTTCGAAGTACGGCAACGGCCAAGCGCCCGTCTCCATTCTTGGGGGGAATGGGACGGCGACGTCGGGATTTATTTTTTCGAAGCGATCCCAATCCACGTCTCGGATCATACGCAGGACATCGTCTAGGCCCGAATGTCCCGCATAACCGAAGTGCAAGCCGTACAACACCAACGGATCGTCGTCGCTCGAGCAGAACCAATGCGGCTGCCCGGGACCGTAGGTGAACAAGCATCCGGAGTAAACGCGGAACGATTGGCCGCCGATCCGCGCGCTGCCTTTTCCGCTTCTCACGAAGATCCATTGGTAATCCCCGATCGTCCGCGGCCCGAAGGATTCGCCCGGACTGCTGACCCACCGATTCGCAAAATGAACGACCGGCTGCGCGTTTTCGATGGCCTTGATGAACGCTTCCAACCGCCAACCCCTCCCTATTTCCATTCCGGTAAATGACAAACCTTTGCGCTGCCATCTAAATGTTTTTGGCGGTCCCGCTGCTATGATGACAACATCAAGAGAGGAGGAACACACGCAATGGATATACCGATGGACAACGATCGAAAACCCGTCTCCGGCACCTTCGCGGACGCCGGCCCGCTGCTTGGCCAACCCGATCGGCTGCGCGCCATAGCAGACGAGGATGGCGTTCTGTTCTTCAAAGGCCTTCTCCCGCGAGCTCGCGTGCTCGAAGTTCGCCGGGGCGTCCTGGAGATCTTGGACAGCTTCGGCGTGATGGATTCGAAATTCCCGCTTATGGACGGGATGGCCGACGTCGAAGCCGTCAATCGGTACACCTCGGAGGAGCTGCAATGGAACGGCGTTGGCGTTACGATCGAGATGTACCGCCGGATTCAAAAGCTCGAAGCTTTTCATGCCCTGGCTCATTCGCCGGAAATCCTGGAGATTTTTTCTACCTTGTTCAATGAAAAGCCGTTTCCGCATCCGCGGAATATCGGCCGGGTCATGCTTCCGCATCGAGA
This sequence comes from Cohnella sp. OV330, assembly GCF_900112065.1. GTDB lineage: Bacteria > Bacillota > Bacilli > Paenibacillales > Paenibacillaceae > Cohnella. The sequence goes on along the minus strand of NZ_FOKE01000008.1, from coordinate 361,879 downwards.
TGCGAAGATCACGCCTTCGCATCAGGACTTCCTTCATATCCAGGGCGCGTCCAACACCTGGACCTGCTGGATGCCGCTGGGCGACGTGTCGAGACAACTGGGCGGCTTGGCCGTGCTCAAAGGAAGCCATGAGGCCGGACTGCTCGGCGTATCGAGCAACCCGGGAGCAGGCGGGCTGGAATCGATCCTGTGCGGACTCGATTACGACTGGCAGACGATCGATTACGAGGCCGGAGACGTGCTCGTATTTCACAGCCACACCGTTCACAAATCGATGCCGAACCAGATCCCGGGCCAAATTCGGCTATCGTGCGATTATCGCTATCAGCCGGCTAGCGAAGTCATTGAACCTTCTTCTTTGAAGCCCCATGGTCCGTATGAATGGGATGAGCTCTACGAGGGCTGGGCCAAAGAGGAGCTGAAGCATTATTGGAGGAGCCATGAATTCAGGTTTACGAAATTCGACCACGCCATCCGTTGGCAAAAAGAAAAAATATGCTAATGGCTGAGAAGCTGCGAACCGAAAATTCGGCGTCGCAGCTTCTGTTTGCGCTTACAACAGAATCGGTTTCAGTATCGGCGTCAAGGCATCGGCAATCCGCATAAAGCCAAAGTCGGTCGGATGGACGCCGTCTACCGTGCATTCGTTCCAGCGCTCCCCGAGTAAATCGGCCCCATCGTAGAAGTCAATAAAGCGATCGCCCTGGCTCCGGAGCTCCTCTACATATCCGCTTTGATAGTCCCGTCTCGCGATTCTGTCTTGATAGGATGACGTTTGCGTTTGCTCGTAGCCGTAAGGAATGCGCGACAGGACGAGGATCGGCACTTCGGCATGCCGGCTTCGCAAAATGCGAATAAAAGCGGGCATCGTGCGGATCAGATTGTCGATGTTCGGGTTATTGGCGTCATAATCGAGGACGATGCAGGCCGGATCGTCGATCTCGTTCATGAGCCTCGCAATCTCGGGGTCGCCTTGGCCGTTGCCGGAGAAGCCCAAGTTAATAAACTCCCGGTCGAATCGGCGGCTCAGTATATTGGTGTACGACATCCCGGGCCGCGATGCGCAGCCTCCTTGCGTGATCGACGTTCCGTAGAGAACGACCTTGCGATCCGACGAATACGCCGGAAACGCGCTGATATCGGCATCGGGATTTACCCCGATGCGAACTTCATGCACGCCCTGGAACAACGGAAAATTCAACGTGACGCAGCGCTGCGCCGCCTCCAGCCCATCAAAAAACACGTACTCGTAATGATCGGCATCGTGCGGGAATCTCGTCGTCCCGAAATACCGCTGCGCGCCTGGCGCGCCCAAATAACAGTCGAATCCGTTCACGGCCGTCGCGGGGATATGCTCCGCGGTGTTCGGCGCGAACAGCTTGACCCGGATGGCAAGCTTCCTCGCATTCGTTCGGAACCGAATCTGACCCCCTGAAGTGTTGTTCGCCAACTCGTCCAGGATCTCGCGAATCGCGCCGGGCGCGACGGTCGGCAGCCGGCGATACTTGCGCTCCTTCGTCCACCAGGCAAATCCGGCGATTTGAAAAGGAGGCTCATCCGGCATGTGCCATGTCAGCTCGTCTGTTTCATTACACCGTTCTTCTGAGTTTTTGAAAGGTTGTTGTTCCAACTAAACCATCCCCTCTTCTGCGGACAGCTGCACGAGCATTTTTATCTCCCGTTTTGAATTCGGAAGATGCAGCTTATCGCCGCTGATGGTTCCCTTCCATTCCGGATCTTGACCGTCGCGATTCTGATCTTCCCCATCCAGCATTTGAACCTTTTGGATGGCATAGCCGTTCTTCAATACGATCGTGACGTCGATCGCTTGAATCCCTTCCGGCAGTTGAACTTCGACGTGCAACGTATCAAGCGAGCGTCTGATCACCTTAAATGAAAGCTCTCCGAGATAGGTCGCTACCCTGTTCGCTTCGATCCGCTTCCCGGGCTCCAGCCACTCGGCCGGCGCGCAGGGCAGCAGCTTAAGCGTGCGATCTTCTATAAGGTAAAGCGAATTTAAAATCATCTCCATTACGCGGCCGTTTCCGCTTCCGTTCGGCTGCCAGGGCGACAGCCACGGCAACTGCGGACAAAAGCGTTCTTGTACGTGCAGGGTGTCCAGCGTCGTCGAAAAGGCCATGGTCGAATAAAAATAGCGCAAGGCCTTTTCCCGTTCTCCGCGCAAGCACCACACCCGATGCCAGATTCGCTCCACCTGGTTGACGTAGTATAAGTCGATCGGCGAGCCCGCATATTGCTCCTGAAGCTTGCCGAGCGCCGCATCTTCCATCTCGGGCAACCTCACCGCGAACAAGTCGCCCATGGAAAAATAGCTGCGCATATAATACTCGATCTCGGGGACGATCGAATCCTCGGCGTCGATGATTCCCGTGTCCAACAGGACGGCAGGCCCATCGATCGCATATACGGCCTTCTTTTCTCCCGGCTTCGTGTACACTTCATTGGAGATCCATCGGATTTGCTCGCCAGGGGGATGCGGATAGGTGGCCCGCCGAACCGCCGCTTCAAGACATTCCCGATAATCCTGCGCTTCCGCCGTGTATATCGCCTCGTCCGGATAGCCCCAATCCTTCAGCGCGAGCGCCATCAGATGCAGGCCATGCCACGTATGCGCGTCCGAGAAAAAGAAATGCCCTTGATCAGGCCAATCGTGAACGCGTCCTTTCGGCAGCAGACCGTAATGCGCTGCTTTCGTGCCGTCTTCTTGAACGATTTTGGTCGCGCCGCGTTCTTTTTTGATCCACTCGCAGGCTTGAACGATCGCCGGCAGATGCTCGCCGAACCACGATCGATCCTTCGTCGTCAAGTAATAATCCGCAAGCAGCCCAAGTACGGCTCCCGTCTCGCACATCCAGAAAATATGCGCGCGAAAGGATCCCTCGGGAGACACGATGTCCCCGGCAGGCCCCTTGCTGCCGGCCTGCGTGCTTAAAAAATACTGCAGCGTTTTTTTAACCGTATCCCCGTAGCCAAGCCGATTCAGCATTTTCAAATACACGGATACTTCCCAGGAATACACGGTCGTATATTCGTTGAACCCGCCTTGTCCGGGCAAAGCGGATCCATCCGCTCTTTCCGCTATCAACTGCAGGGCGTTGGCTTGGGCCGTATCGAATATATCTTGAATAATCGGTTCCGGCACTTTAACGTTTGCTTTCCCCATTAACGCCAGGTTCCATATCTGCCTGCATTGTTCAATCGCCGTTGCTTCATCTAAGAAGCTCTCACTCTGAATGGAAGCCATTTCATTCGTTCTTCCGGTAACCGTATCGAAAATTTCGATATGGATTTTCTTTGTCTCGCCGGGAGCAAGCTCCATATTAAACTTAAGAATGTTGGCGAATTCGCCGGCTTGTGCCGCATACGCCACGTTCGTGTGAGGCGCCGCGTCATACCGGAGGATCGCAACGCCCCGCCCATCGCTAAGGAGCCCGCTGAAGGACTCCGTTGCCCGATGCTCGAGCTCCATCCCGTTCAGCCATGGCGCCAGGACTTGATCATAGGGGACATAGTCTTCGTTGATATCGACATAAAAGTTCTCATGCATGTCTTCAACGCTCGCAAAATACCAATCCGCCGATCTGGCGCGGGTCGGATGCAAATTGGCGATCGACAGATAGAGGTGAACGCGCGCGCCGCCATCCGGCTCCGGTACGGTCAAGCTCGTCAATCGATGGTCAAAGCCGGATTGCGGCAGCGATGAGAATAAGATCGGTTCCTTGGGCGACATGTACGTCTGCTCTACGTTGCGAAAATCGAAAAATTGCGGATCTCCGCCTGCAGTCGCGCTTAGAAAAAAGCCGTGCCCTCTCCGGAGTTGGCCTTTTCGTGCCAATGCATCCTTTACGATTAGCGTTAAATCCGGTCTCACTTCTACCAACGAATCGGCCAATGGCGGATGAATATAAATTCGTTTGGAGCGGGTCCTAGGGTACCGCCCCGATATTTGCGACCAATTGGGTTCAGGCGGACGGGCAAGCGTCATGAAAATTTCCTCCCGAGTGCTTGGTATCGTCGAGCCTTAGAGCAATTGGCCGATCCGCGGCTGGAATTGCGGGTCCTGCGGATCGTAGAACACCATCTCGCGTTCGAAATTCGCGCCGAAACGGTCCAGCTTCGCGACGTCCAGATCGATGCCGAAGCCGGGGCGATCCGGAACCGTTATTTTCCCGTCGTTGAACACCAGCTCCTCGCGCAGCAGGTCGCCTGTCATGAACTTCAGATGTGTGTCGTTCGCAAACGGAAAGTTCCGCGAGGAAGCGACCATATGCACGTTCCCGAGCGTGCCGATGCCCGTCTCCGCCCAGCTCCCCGTGGCGCACCAGATGCCGGCGTGGTTGGCCAGATCGACGATCTGCCTGGCCTTCAGGATGCCGCCGGCTTCGGAAGGATACACGAGGAAGCAGGCGCAAGCGCGCTTGTCGATCAGCCGCAAGGCATCCTCATAGGTGGCGCAGCCTTCGTCCGCGATGATTGGCACGTCGACGGCGCGCGCGACGGCGGCCATGCCGTCCACGTCGTCGAATCGCGTCGGCTGCTCGACCATTTGCAGATCGTACTTCTCCATCTTGCGGATCGCCTTGATCGCCGTCGGCACGCTCCAGTTCTGGTTGGCGTCGATGCGGATCTTCATCGCGGGCCCGACCGCCTCGCGCACGGCTTTGACCCGCTTCGTATCCAGGTCGATGTCGCGGCCGACCTTCAGCTTCAATTCCGTGTAGCCAGCGGCGGCGAACTTGCGCGCTTCCTCGGCGTTGACTTCGGGTTTGTCGATGAAGATGTAGCCCGAGAACGCCACTTCCTGCTTCACCTTGCCGCCTAACAGGTTGTAGACGGGCGTGTTCAGGATTTTGCCGCGGAGGTCGAGGAGCGCCATCTCGATGCCGGCCAAGCCGTAGTTGCCGATCTGCTTCCAGTTGACGCAATATTCCTCGAGACGGTGAAGGATCGATTCCAGCTCCATCGGATCGCGGCCGATGAGGAACGGGGCGAACTCCTTGTCCACGACGGTCTGGATGACCGGGATGGTCGGTCCTACCGACTCGCCGATCCCGATCAGGCCTTCGTCCGTCTCGATCTGCACGATGAGCGAAGGCGCGCTGTACCTTGTACCTCCGGACCATTTTTCGCCTTTGAAAAAAGGAATTTTGATGGCTTTCGTATGGACGGCGACGATTTTCATAACGATTTCCTCCTATTCGTGATTGACGATTATTTTGATCGCTTCGCCCGGCTCGTTCCGCGCGAATGCGATCGCTTGATCCAGCTCATCGAAGCTGTAATGATGCGTGATCATCGGACTCACCTTCACGCTGCCGGAAGCGATCATCTCGATGACGCGCGGCCATACATGAGGCGCATTCGTCGAACCCATCAACGTTAATTCCTTCAGGACCGCTGCCTGAATGTCCATTTGAACCGGCTTGCCCGGGAGGCCGAAGAGAAGCATCTGTCCGCCGATCCGGAGCAGCTCGATCCCCAGCTTCAAGGAGGCCTCATTGCCTGCCGCGTCGATGACGATATGCTGGCTTTCCGCCGCGGGAACCGGATCGTTGGCATTCTGCGATTCCGATCCCAGGTTGACCGCAGCGTCCGCGCCGAGCTTGCGCCCAAGCGCAAGGCGATTGTCCCGCATGCCGATCAGCGTGACCTTGCTCGCGCCGGCCGCTTTTAATAGCTGCACATAATAGAGACCGGTCGGACCGTCCCCGATCACGGCGGCATGCTGTCCCGGGCGAATATCCAATTTATCGATGCCGCCCAAGCAGCAGTGCAACGTCTCCGCCTGCGTCGCTTCCGCAAAGCTGACGTTGTCGGGCAGTCTGTACAGGTTGGCGGCGGGGACGACGAGATACGCCTGCCAGCCGCCGGGGAATTGCAGCCCGATCTCGCCAGCTTCCGGGCAGCGGTGCTTATTGCCGCTCAGGCATTCATGGCATGCGCCGCAGCCGATCAGCGGATCGATGCAGACGCGGTCGCCCGGCTGCCATCCGATGACTCCATCGCCGATGCGCTCCACGACGCCGGCCAATTCATGGCCGAGTGCCAGCGGCGGTACGCCGAACCCGGCATGGCCGCTCATGATGTGCAGATCCGTGCCGCAAATGCCGATCGACAGGATGCGGATCTCGACTTGGCCGCTGCCGGGTTCCTCTCGCGGGGCTTCGCTTGACGCCATCGTATTGAAGCCCGTCCATTGCCATATCTTTTTCCGCATCTGCGGTACCTTCCTTCCCTTAGAGCGCGTATGCCGTGTTGTATGTCGCCAAGGCGCCCGCGCCGTCCATGATCGCAAAGGACAGTGGCTCAAGCTGAACTGGATACCGGCGGCCTGCCCAATGGACGATCCCCTGATTTTCCGTTTCCAGCAGATTAAACAAAATACATTTGTCGCTGTCTTTGAGCCAGACCAAACCGATCTGGTTCCCATCGACGATTCGCGGGAAATCCCAGGAGCCCTCGGCCACCAAGCGTTGCAGCGAAGAAATCTGGTCTGCGGAAGGTCTTGCCGTCGCTTGCTCATCCCAGAAGACAAGGTTGGTTGCGGTTAGCTGCAGCTGCTCCAAAATATCGTTGTTTTTTAAGGCCGCCGCTTGGTCAAACACGACTTGCTTATAACGAGGCAACCGCTCCTGCCACTCCGAACCCAATCGATAGTCTCCGAAAAATAACAGCAGCTCCCCGCCCTCGCCGCGCTGGTCGGCGCGAACGGCCTTGACCGGCATCCCCGCCAGCAGCGGCAGGCTCGTCGGCACGAACGCTTCCGCATAAGCGCCATGCGTGCCGTACGCCAGATGTACCGGATAGGCTCTCGGCACGTCTGCGGTCGCTCGGTCCAGCTCGCGCAATACGGGCAGCGCGTCCGCGATCGCTTGCCAATAGCTGTCGTCCAGCACCCACGTACCGCTCATGAACAGTACATTCTCGAGGCCCGCCGTGATGGCCAGCTTCGCTTTATAGACCAGGTTGTGCGCCTTTAACGAGCGCGGCGGAAAAATCGTCGATTCGCTATACGCGTATTTCTTATCGATAAAGCTCAAGTGGTACAGAATGCCGAGCAGTTCTTCCGCTTTCGCATGAGGAGCGGTGAATCTGGTATCGTTAAATTGGTACTCTCCCACCCGGAACAGCGCGTGCGGCATTTGCTCGCGAATCGAAGGAATATCGATCCCGTGCCGCTCGTCTCCGAAATGCATCACCATGATGCCGGGCTGAACGCCTTCGATATCCGTTGCCTTTACGACGTCCGTCACTTTAACGCATTGGAACGCAACCCAATCCTTCATGATTGCCGCATTCCGCTTCTGCGTCATTTGAACGAGCAACGATTCCCTCGTCTCCCGGCGGCCGTAGGCGCGATTGAATTCCGCCACGCACGCATCGCAGTAACAGCCTTCGATAAATTCGTTGAAGTTGCCGGCTCGCAGATCGTCGTCCAAAAATACCTCTTTGAAGCCCGCATCGCGCAGCTGCTTGGCCGCTTTGCCGTTGTCCTCGATCAGGCATTTATCGATGGCTCCGCAATAATAGACGGTTTGGCCATTGATATCGATCCGATAGTGCCAATGCTCGGGGATCTCCAGATCCAGGTCGGGATCGTCCGGATTCAGCGCGTTGCCGGGGTGACCGATCGGGATCGTGACCGCGCCGACCGCAAGGCCGTGCAGCTCCGCGAACGCCTTCGCCTGCTTCAGCTCCTCGATGTCGACCATCTTGCCGGAGAAAAATCCGGCGATCCAAATCTTCTCGATGCCGGCGTTTTTGATATTCTCGATCAAGGCATCCCGCGTCGAGGCGTCCAGCAAAGGTTCGTGCGCCATGCTATATTGCAGCTTCATCTCTTTCACTCCTATCAATGGCTTGATTCGACGATCGCCTTAAGGAAGCAGGTGCGGACTTCCCGGTATAGGGAACATGGGCAAGCTGCGGAAGCCTTCCGCGTATTTGTAGCCCGGCGCCACCCCGCGCATGGAGGCGACTCTCGCCATGTTCGAGACGATATCTGCGCCGTATACATGCTGCATCCAGACATCCTGGCTTTCATGGCATTTAAGCATTTTCGACTTGGTCTCGAACGTATCGGTTATATCTACGTATACCTCGGGCTGAAAATCGACGGCGCCGACGTTCTCGTATAAGAAAACATGCGGCACTTTCGACATCGCCGGATATTCCGTGACGATCAGCGGAACGGTCACGGGGATGCGGCAGTCGATCGATATTTCCGAACAGACGCGGTGGTCGGGGTGATAGTCGTTGGGACTGTGCACGAACATGACGTCCGGATTCGCTTGACGGATGGCATTGATGAAGGTCATTCTGGATTCGCGGTCGTGGAACAAGAACTCGTCGTCGTAATCAAGCCAGATCAGGTCGGCTCCGATGACGTCCGCTGCGGCTTGCGCCTCTTTTTTGCGCACGGCCGCGATCTCTTCCTTGGTGAGCGTCGGCGAGCCGACGTTCCCGTTGGTTGCCACCATAATCGTTACTTCGTCACCGCGTGCCGCGTACTTCGCTAACGTGCCGCCTACGCAGCATTCCACATCGTCCGGATGGGCGCCGATGGCCAAAATTCTCATTTGCCGTTCGCTCCTTTTGCTTCTATTTAACATTAATAGGAATTCGACGGCATCATTTCCCATACCTGTATTTCCTCGAAGGCAGCCGTGCCGCCCTCGGCGAAGAGGTAGACGCCCGTGCTGTCCGATCTCTCCGGATACACCCGCCTTGTTATCGCTTGACGTTCATTGGCGAAAATCTCGATGACGCCTTTATCGATGTAAACCGTTAATTCGAGCTGCTCGGATTCCTTCAATTGAAAAGGCGCGGCTTCCTTCGCCTTCCAGCCGCCGGCGCCGCTGCGCGTCGAATCGAATACGAGTTCTTTCGTTTCGGCATCGTAGTAGAGCAGCGTGACTTCCTCTTCGTCCGGGGAAGTGCGCACCTTCAGACCGGCCTTTCGGGCGGTTCCGGATACGATCGTCAGCTTCAGCTCGGAAGATTCGCCGTTGATGCCGGCAAGCTCCTGCTTTTCTCCTTCGGATAGCTCGATCGCAGGAAAGCGCTTGGCGTTATACCTCAGCAGGGCAAGCTCGTCGACGGGCGCCATCCGCAGCGTATCGTCCTCTCCTAACCACACGGTTCTTGGCAAGCTGTACACGCCGGACCACCCGAAGCTCGATTCGTCCTCCAGATTATCGATGATCCACACCCATACGATCTGCCGGCCTTTAGCGTCCGTCAACGCTTCCGGAGCGGCGAAAGCCCTGTCTGCCCATGTCATGCGTCCGTGACTTGCCGGCCAGAACCGATCCTCGCGGTATTCGCCGATATAATATTGGCAGCCCTTGTTATGCGATAGGAAAAGCTGCAGGTACTTGCCGCTCGGCGCTCCGCCATGTCTGCTTAGCGGGAGCGGGAAGAAGCTCGCGCACATGTCGTCTTCCGATTCCTGCGTCCATTTGTTCGAACGATCTCTTTCATAAAAGCGATCGACGTATTCCCATTTTTTCAGATCCGTCGACCGGAATAAATCCGTCCAGTCTCCCCTCGCCTCAAGCGGAGAGTCTTCGCTTCTTCCGTAATTGCCGAGCACGCATAAATTTCCGGTTTGCATATAATACACGCCGTCTTTTTTCCAAATGTTGCTTGGATCGCAGCTCCCCGCATACACGCGCTCGCCGTTTTTGCCGACGACTTCCGTAATGCCGTTTGCCGTGCTTTGAATCGCCAACGTCTCGAATTTCTCCCAATGTTCGTAGTGTCTGTCCGAGCTCCTCGCAATGCCGACGCCGCCGCCCGCCATCGTCTCCATATCGGTCGCCAAGCTTGAATAAGCAAGGTATGCGGCACCGTCGTCATCGACGAAGGCGCCCCCGCTAAAAGCGCCGTTATCCCCGTCGCTTGGGATCAGCGCATCCGGGTGATGGCGCCAATGGACCAGATTATGGCTCGATATATGCCCCCAATTAAAGGCACCCGTCGTTCTCGTACAGTTTTCATAGAGATACATGAGATGATATCTGCCGTTCGCATAAAATGCGCCGTTCGGATCGCCAGGCAATCCGTAGCCTTCGGGCATGGCAAAGTGATAGCCGGGACGGTAGCGGTCGCCAAGCAGCATCATCCTGAAATCTTTCACTGTCCGGATCGATTCTTTCATCGTTTTAGGATCCATCGCCTGCTCCTCCAGCTCATCCTTAGCCGCATTTTGCGTCTATAAGAGTATTTTTAATATAGCGCCGCTGAACACGCGATCGAACAGTCCCCAATTCTGATCGACGATCCCGTAGGGATGGTTGACCATATTGCCTTTGAGCTCCGTTAGGAAATACTTGCCGAACGCATGGAGATGCCTGAAATAGCCGTAGCCGCCGACAAAAGCCACTTCGTATTCGGCCGCCAAGCTGCGATAGAGCTTATGGTATCGTTGAAAGCTGCTTGATGAGCCGTTTCTGGAGAAAAGCGGGTTGGCGCCGTTATTGGTCAGGAGAATGCATGGGATGCCGGCTTCCCTTATGCTTTGCAAAAGATAACGGGCGGCTTCCTCGGTCTCCTCCGGATGGCCGTGGCATACGTCGTTGATAAAATACTCCATGATGATCAAGTCGGGCGCGACGCTCAGTACTTCATGCCCGAATCGGTGCCGGCCATGACGCATCTCCTCTCCGCCATAGGCGATGACCGAAGTCGAGATGGCGGTGCGCGGATAGGCTTGCCTTAGCGCGCTGACGACTTGCGCAGGCCATAATCCATGACGCGCGTTGCTGGCGCCGAAGAACGCAATGCGTACCGGATGGCCGGCAGCCGCCTTATCCCTGAAGCCATCCAGATGACTGCGCTGCTCCAGGGGAATAAACGCCAGCGGATCGCTCCCGTTAAGCGCTTGTCTGCGATCGAAGATCATTTCCGGATAGGCCGTGACCTTGTACGTTCCCGACAAGTCATCGTTCGCGTCCGATCCCAATGGCGAAAAATCCAGCTCCAGCCCCCAGCTTACCGGATAGCGATAGGCGGATTGCAGCAGCAGCGGCACTTTCCGGTCGAGCGGCAGCGGCTTGGCTTCCGTCCATCGCAGCGTATCCATCGTCAAAGATTGGCTTGTGCCGTAATCCTCTCCCGTTGCCCCGATTCGTACCTGGTATGATCCCTTGCAATCGCCTTCCGCGGTTACAACCTCGACCACGTAGGTGCGTTCCACCATGTCTTCGTACCGTCCCGACAGAACCGGCAGCGATTCGGGCGATCGGAGATACGATGAGCGATCCGTGACGATCAAGCTCCCGCCGCCATATATGCACGATTGGCCCCAGCCCGTGAAAACATGGGCCAGCGCAAAACCCGTCCCCACCGCCGGCGGCTCGGGCAGCAGCAGCTCGCGCGACTCCGGCGCTTCGCTGTCGCCTTCGACGACTTGAATACTGCCATCCTCCTGCAGCACGATGGCGTCATATCTGCATAACCAAACGGCGTAGTCGATCGAAAGCTCTTGATCGACGACGATCTCCCCTAACGGATGGCGCTTGATCGTGCCCCAGTAGCTGTCTTGCGTAAAATCGGCTTCCGGAACGTAACGCTTCTTCCGGTCCGCCGAGTATACCTGCAGCGAGCCGGGAACCATGCGCTGATAAGGCATTCCCGCAGTGCCGCGAATATTCTCGCCGTTCCAGCCGCTCGGGGAAGCCGTACCTTCGCCTACGATCCGATAGCGTTGGTCGTTAAAGCGCCGTTGTCCGGCTACGCGAATACAGATCGTAGCGGCTTCGGCCAGCTCGATGACCCGGTTGCCCGCCGCGATGCGCCCAGGCTCGACGATTACGCTCATCGATGGAGGCGTCGTGGGAACGACGGCAAGACCCGAATAGCTTGTTTTCATGATTGGCGCCTCCCTGCTCCTTGGGTCGCTACTCCGTTCGATTCAGCAATATCATTTGCGAGGTTAATGCCGTATCCAGCTCGATCGTAAGTCCTTCTCTCGATAACGCGTAACCGGCGACAACGAACTCGCTTCCTTCCGGCTCGATCCGCACGCGATAGCTCGCGCCCTTATCGAGGCCTTTGAATCTCAGCGTGTAGCGATCTTCATCCGCGTTAATAAGCCGGAACACCGTCGCCACGGCCTTCGTCCGGTCTTCGGAAACGTATTCCAGCGCGGCCCAGCCCGAACCGTCGGCGCCGGGGATGACCGGCGTGTGATGATATACTTTTGCCGTCCGGTGGAAGGTCCGGATGAAATCCTTGTAGATGCCGATGTATTTTTTGGCGCACGCCATCGTGGCGGGCGTCGCTTCAGCAAGGGAAGGCGCGACGCCGCACAGCATCGGATGTCCCATCATAATCACGTGCATGTGCGTGTCCAGATTCCCTTCCATGCCCGGCGTATAGGACCTGTTGATAAATTCAGGCGGCAAAGCCATGCTCATGCCGTTCAAGATCCGCACCGTCCGCGGCATCTTGAACCAGTCGGAAACCCACGTCGTGGTGAATCGGCTGACGATGCCGATATCCGTCCGTCCGCCTCCGCTGGCGCAGTTCTCCAGCTGCAAATTCGGGAACTTTTTGCCGACCCGCTCGAAAATCTCGTAAACGGCCTCCATATGCCGCCAATGCGTATTCTCGTTCCAGCCGTCTTTGAAGTTGAAGCCTCCCTCGTTCGAGCACGAGTTGTAATCCAGCCGGAACATATCCAACTGGTATTTCTCGATGAGCCGCACGATTTCGGATTCGACAAAATCCTTCACCTCCGGCTTCGACAGATCGAGCACGCGAGGGAACGTACTGCCGTATTTCGTCAAAAACCAGTCGGGATGATCTGCGGCAAGCTTCGATTTTGAGCCGGCGGTTTCGATCTCTACCCATAAGCCGCATTTCAAGCCCTTTGATCGCGCATATTCATAGACGGGAAACAGGTCGTTCGGAAGAATGTCCGCCGCGTACCAATCGCCCGTCGTATTCCCCCAATCGGCTCCCACTGTCCCGTTATTGCCGTACCAGCCGGCATCGATCATAAAGAGCTCCGCGCCAAGCTCCGCAGCGATGTCCACCTCTTCCTTCAGTCCCGCTTCGCTCATCTCCGGTTGCTTATAGCCGGGTACCATATAACCGGACTGATTATATATGACGGGCTGCAGGCCGTCGCCGACCTGTCGCAGGACGGATTGCCTCAAGTAGGCGTGCAGGTTCTGGATCGCCGCATCCAAGTCGGCATGGCTCGCCCCGAAATGCATGTCCGGCGCAGCGATCGTCTCTCCAGGGGCAATAAATCTGGCGGGCGACGGCGTTACCGGTTGAACCTCGAAGTTCAGGTTGATCTTGTTCGGCAGACGGCTATCGTTAAAATAATCCGCGAAAAAGGCCGTCTTCCAATTGGAGGACCAGCCCATCTGGCAGACGAAATAGCCGCCGTTGATATTGTTGCGCAGGATAAAGAAAGGGCTGCCGTGCCCGCTCATGCCGAAGGTCGAGTTGAAGTAAACGCCGGTATTCACCGGAACGTCCTGCCAGGCAAAGTTGCCCTCGTTCGCCCAATACAAATCCTTGAATCGCCCGACCGAATAAGGCGCGACCGTGTCGTCTCGCAGATTATCGGCGATGTTATCCGTAATGCTCCATATACATCCTTTTAACGGGGTCACGTTCGTAAGCCCGAATGTCGTCTCTTCCGAAAGATTGACGATTTCCAAGGATCTTCTGAAAAAGCCGAAGCCGCAGCAGCTCGTGATGACTTTTAATTGAATCGGCTTCCATGCATGCGTTAACGTCAAGGTTCCCGTCGTGTTCCCCAGTTCGTCTTGACCCGATGCAAAATCGCTGAACGCCCACCCGTAATACAACGATTCGCCGTCGATCGTCAGGTCGAAGGAAGGTTTGTCCTTGAAGTCGTTGTAATCGTAAATCGTGGTGCCGTTATCTTGAAATCCGGCAAACAGCAATCTGCCGTCCATCAGCTTTTCGGTGTAAATCGCTAGCTCCGACTTGTACTGGAAACGCATGTTTTCAAGATCGGCGATTATAGAAGTCGAATTGACGGACACATGATTCCCTCCCGTAAAGATCCATCGCTCGCAAACCCGTAGAAAAGGGACCACCTGGAGGCAGTCCCTTTTCAATTACGTCGTTCTGGCGGCCGTTCCTATTCCAGGTTATTTTCTTTAACGAACGCTTTGGCGTCATCGATCAGCTTGTGGAATTCGGCATATGCTTTGTCTACGCCCATCGCAAGGAAGTCGTCGACGGCCTTATTCCGTGCGGCATCGAAGGCTGCGTCGTCCTTGGCCATAATGAATTTCGCGACGTTCGCCAGGAAGTATTGATCCGCCTTAACCATAATTTGCTGGTTCGGCTCCGACATTTGCTTGACGAATGCGGTGAAGGCAAAGTATTTCGAATCCGTGACGGCTTTTCCGTCTTTGACCAGCTTGTCGTATACTTGCCCCGGGTACAGATCCGCCCCGAATTGCTGAGCCAATTCCTTTTCGGCCGGCGTGACGGTAGCCGGATCGATGACAAGCTTCAGATCAAGCGGATAGCCGTCTTCCGCCGTCCAGGCTTCATGGAGATTGGACAATTTGTTGAGCTTTTCGGTACCTACGCTGGTCAGATAATCGTTGTAGCCTGGATCGGTCGTATTCGCCATTTTGCCGATCAATTGCGGTTTGCCGTCTACGACATCCCAATCCACGCCTTTAACGCCGGTGAACAGCAATCTTCCGCCTTCGTCTCCGCTCAGGTAATTAAACAGCTCCATCGTGCGTTCCGGATATTTGTTCGCTTTCGTAATGGCGCGAGCCGGTCCGAGGAGGTTGCCGCCCGGCGCGTCTTTTGGATACAACGCCATATAGCCGGGGAACGGTCCGGGCAGTTGCAGCAATTCCGCATTCGCGTTTCCGGTATTCGTGACCAGGTCATTGCCGCCCATCCAGAAGCTAGCCGCCGAGTTAAAGACTTGGCCCGAGTTCAGCTTCGCGATATACTGCTCGATCTTCTGCGTGAAGCCTTCCGGATCGAATAATCCCATGCGGTAAGCTTTATTGAAGAACTTGATGCCGTTCCAGAATACGCCGTCCTTCGCGATGTAGTTATCTACGACCTCGCCGGTCGTTGCGCTGATCGACGTATTCGCCGTCCAGTTGTTATATCCCATGGAGAACGGATAGGAAATAATGTACGGGAACGGATCCGCGGCCCATGCCGAGAACGCATACGTTTTTTTGCCGTCTTTGGTCGTCGGGAACTTGTCTTGCATTTCCTTGTTGACCTTCAAGAAATCGTCTTCGTTCGTCATGGCCGGGGCGCCGATCGCTTTATACAGATCCCATCGGGTGTAGAATCCGGCAAGCGCGCTTTTCAGCGGGACAGGACTGCTGGCCGCTTTATTCACCCGCACCGGCAGGAAATAGAGTTTACCTGTATTGTTGCTGGCGGAAGCTTTCATGATTTCCAGCGCTTGCGGCGTATTTTTCTTGATGTTCGGACCGTACTTGTCGATCAAGTCGTCCAATTGAATAACCTGGCCGCCCTGAATCAAGGAGTCGACCAATGCGCTGACGGATCCGCCGGTCGTAATGACGTCGGGCAAGTCGCCGCCGGCTATCATCGTCTTCTCTTTCACGTCGTCGCCCGTGATGAAATCCAGCGTGATGCCGAATTTCTCCTGAATGACTTTGCCTATGGAAGTATTCCAAATTCCTTTGTTGGCGTCGGAGCCGCCGATGAATACCTTCAACGTAATCGGATCTCTGGGGAGCTCGGGATAATCGGATGTTCCGGCCGAAGCGTCGGCCGCGGGGCTGGATGCGGCTGCTTGACTCGATGCAGGCGCCGCGCTTGAAGCGGGTGCGGATGAAGCATTGTTCGTTGCGTTATTGCCTGAACAAGCTGTCATGACAAGAAGGGACGTACTGACGACCATCGCAAGCAGACTCGATTTCTTTTTCATCCCTGACATCGAATAACCTCCCTAGTGATTGACTTTCGCTTTTATCTATTGATACATGGTTTTTTAGAAAAACCATCATATCCGTATTAGCCTTTGACGGCGCCGAGCATGATGCCCTTGATAAAGTTCTTTTGCAGGAACGGATAGACGAGAATGATCGGAAGCACCGAGATGACGGTGATGCTCATCTTGATCGTCTCCGGCGAAAACTGGAGCTGCCTCCCAGCGCCTGCGTGCGCCGCCATGCTCGCTAGATCCTGGGTCATGCTCTGCGCTTCGTTCAGGTATCCGTACAAGATGACTTGAATCGTCTGCAGGTTTGCTTTCTCGACCAGCAAGTAATTATCGATCCAGCTATTCCAGCAGCCTACCGAGGCATATACGGCGACCGTAGCCACGATCGGTTTGGACAAGGGGAAGATGATTTTGTTGAAGATGGTCATAAAACCCGCGCCGTCTAATTGCGCCGACTCTTCAAGCGACGAGGGCAGCTGCTCGATATAGGTTTTGATCAGGATGATATAAAAGGCGTTAATGATGCCGGGAATGACATAAAGCAGGAAGGAATTGCGAAGTCCATACGTTTTCATCGTGATGTACCAGGGAATCAGACCCGAATTCAGATACATCGACGAGATCACGATGCGGTACATCAATCTGCGAAAAGGCATCTGGTGTTTGGTAAAGAGATAGGAAAGCATCGCCGAAAAATAGACGCACAATACGGTGAATATCAATGTTTTCTCTACCGAAACGAGGAAGGCGTGCGGGATCGTATTTAAGCTGAACACTTTGACATAAGCGTCAAAATTCAGGCTGCCCGGCCAAAAATAAACGCCCTTCTGCGCCAGTCTCGGTTCGCTGATCGAATAAATAAACACGTAGTAAAACGGATAGACGCAGATAAAGGAGAACAAAGCCATGAAAACGTAGTTGAATAGATCGAATGCGCGTTCGGCCAGCGAGCCTCGTTGCTTGGCGTTCATAGGATCGACTCTCCCTTCGTTTTCTTGGAGAGGTAATTGACGGAGAACAACAGCGCAATACCGAGCAACGACTTCACCATCCCCAACACCGTCGCATAGGAATAGTCGCTGACGGCCCAGCCGACTTTGTAAATGTAAAAGTCGAGCACGTCCAATTTATCCGCGACAAGCGAGTTGTAGAAAACAAAATATTGATCGAAGCCGTTGTTGAGCAAGTTGCTGATCTGCAGCAGCAGGAGGACAAAAAACGTTGGCGCGAGACCCGGAATCGTGATGTGGCGCATTAAGCCGAATTTGCCGGCACCGTCGATGCGAGCCGCCTCGTATTGCTCGCTGTCAATTCCTGCGATCGCGGCCATGTAGATGATCATCGTCCATCCGATCGTCTTCCAGACGTACAGCCCCGCCTGGAAAAACCAGGCCGCGCCGTTGTTGCCGAGCAGGCCGATAACAGGCACGTCGAGATGCAAGTTTTTCAACAACGTATAGTAAAGGCCATCGCTTGAAAAAACGGCGAACGCGAGGGCGAACACGACGATCCAGCTTATAAAATTAGGCAGCGTAGTCACCGTTTGAATAAATCGCTTATACTTGTTATGCCTGATTTCATTCATCATAATGGCTGCGATCAACGGCAACGGGGTGACGAGGATTAAAAGGAAGCTCATCGCCAACGTGTTCTTGAGAACCCGGTAAATTTCGCTTCGTTCGTTGTACATCTTCATAAAGTTATCGAAACCTACGAACTTAAGCTGCGAGAAGCTGAGTGCCGGGTTGTAGTTGTAAAAGGAATAGATCCAACCGAATAACGGCACGAAGTAAAAAGCGATGACGTAAATCATAAACGGCATGGCGATGAGGAAGTATTTCCACCCGATTCTATTCTTTTTGGATAGCATCGCTTTATTCTCCTTGGCTGGTATTTGGTCTGTGTATTCATTATAGAAAAGGCTTTCAAGCGGAAAAATGGACTTTCTAGTGAAATACACAACAAACCTGAGCGCCTAAAATGAATCCGTTCCCGGCCCCAGAAAAAGTTGTATTTTCTTTACGTTTTTTGCACTTTTGGTATCGTGAACTGCAGTTCTGTCCCCGCATTCAGCTCGCTCTGTATTTTGATGGCATGACGATCGCCGAAGTGAAGCTGGATTCTGCGGTTCGTATTGTACAGGCCGATCCCCTTCTTTTCGCCCGATGGTTCGCTGTTGCTTCTATGAAGCGATTCCCTAATCTCTTGCAGCTTGTCTTCGGACATGCCTTCGCCATTATCGGAGATGCGCCAGACGATTTCATTTTTTTGTTCCGAAGCGGTAATGGTTATGACTCCTCCGTTTTGGTTTTTTAGCCCATGCGTAATCGCATTTTCGACCAAGGGCTGCAGCAGAAATCGCAAAATGGGATATTCCGTCACTTCGGGGGCGATCTGAAAATGGAGTTTCACCCCGCCTGCCATGCGATAATTCATAATCTTGATATAGTTTTCGATATAATCGATCTCTTCCCGGATCGTGCAGAGCATGCCTTGCTTAAACATCGGTTGCAAATAATCGCCCAAGGTCGTGATGCTTTCCACGATATTGTCCGCTTTGACCATGATGGCCATCCATTTGATCGTATTCAGCGTGTTGTAGAAGAAATGGGGATTGATCTGCGACTGCAACGCCCCGATCTCGATCGTCCGCTTCTCTTCCTGAATCGATTCCTTTTGTTCGATCAGGTCTTGGATGTTTTTGGACATTTTATTGAATTGCGCGATGAGAATGCCGAGTTCGTTTTTTAAATCCAGATCCAACGTTAATCCCAGATTGCCTTGCCCCATTCTTCTCACGACGGTCGTTAAGCTGTTTAACGGCTTCGTTATTCTGCGTATCCAGTATCTCGAGAGAACGGCCGCCGATGCCAAGCTGAAAATAAACATCGTCACGACGATGAGCCGCAAGGTCAAAATATCGCGTATGAAAAGGCTTACAGGAATTTCGTTAACGAGGATCCAACCCATCTCGTTGATGCGGTAGGACATGATTTGTTTGCCGTTGCGTTCTTCGCTGGCGAACTTATCGCTTGCGTGCGCGGGATGAAAGACTTGTTCGGGGACCGCCCCCGCTTGCCCGATCTTCTCTTCGTCCCCATGGGACACGATTCGCCCTGATCCATCGACCAGATACAAGTCATTATTCTCAATATCGTTGGCATGGTTGTAGATATCGTTGAAGTACTTCATATCCATATTGATGACAAGCGTAGCCGAATGGTTATTCGAGTAAAAGCTGCGCGCGGCGGTAATATAGTGTATCGGCGTCGTCGCTTTGGACGATATCGGCGTCGAGTCAGCGATATTGAAATCTTGATCGGTAAATCCGCCGAACCAGACTAACGTCTGCCCAGCCGACTTCATCTTGCCATAGACTTGATTCTGATAAAATTCGTT
This sequence comes from Cohnella sp. OV330, assembly GCF_900112065.1. Lineage (GTDB taxonomy): Bacteria > Bacillota > Bacilli > Paenibacillales > Paenibacillaceae > Cohnella. The sequence continues at coordinate 342,507 of NZ_FOKE01000008.1, read as the reverse complement.
CACCTTACTGTTCGAATCGTATAAAATATCGTTTCTTTGCGCGGTCGTTCGAATCATAAAGCCGTTATCGCCAAAATAGCTGATCGAGTCGATAAATTTATTGTCCGATAGCGCTTCGGTAAAATATTGGAATGCCGCCGAAACCTGCAGGACGCTGTTCATCTCGGTCATGCTCTTGAAATTGATCAAATTTTGCAGCTCGGCCTCTAAAAAAAGCTGCCTGGAGACCTGATCCACCTCGTTGACAAACACCGATAGATTATAGTCGTTTTGCTTAAATCGCTGTTGATTCGTATCTACCGCGTTTTTTTTCAACACATTCAGAATGCCGAAATAGGCAAACAGCGAGCTGATCGTAAAGATGAGCAGAAAGATGATGAGGAACGAGACGACCAATTGGTTCGCCAAGGAATATCGGTTTGCCCTATTGAACAATCTCATCATCCGCGTCATCCTCTTTTTCCTCCCTGTTGTCCACGAACCATTGCTTCCTGAACTCGTGCGGCCTCATGCCGGTTACCCTTTTGAAAATCCGGCTGAAGTAGCTGTCATCCTTATAACCGGTCTTCGCGGCGATCTCGTAGGATTTGAGATGCGTGTTCATCAACAGGTTTTTGGCCATATCGATCCGGTAAGCATTCAGATATTCAATGAAGCTCGTCTGCAAATGCTTCTTGAACAGCCTGCTTAAGTAACTCGGATTCATCTTCACTTGGTCGGCCAGCTGCTGGAGGGAGAGATCTTGATCGTAATGGGCTTGAATGTATTTGATCGCCTCGGCGATTTCTTTGCTGATCGCTCTCTTTTTCTCATGAAAATGTTGAACTTCATGGAGGTAACGCGTGAAAATCGCGATGTTCTCGTCCAAAGTCAGGCTCTGATGAATCCGTCCGGCGTAGTCGAGCGCCATGCCGGAGATGTCGTCGGCGTAGCTATTGAGATTAACGGTCGGCCAGTGAATCCAGCGAATCATCATCACCTGGATGTCCTGCTTGGAGATGCGCTCAAGCTGGCCGAGCGACTGGATGCCGGCCTCGATTTCCTTGAAGTACCGGTCGTTAAACGGCTCCCATTCGCGAATCGTCTTGTCGAGTTTCATGGCTACGTTTTTCGAAATGCGTTCCGCGCCCATTACATCCGATCGGATATAGGAAACGTTGCCGAGAACGAATCTAAGATCCAACATGCGGAGGCATTCCGCGTACATGGGCTTCAGCGCGGAATAGCCGTTGTTGATCGAACTGATTCCGAAGGTGACGGACGCGTTCAGGTAAGTTTTAATGACGCTGCTGATATGCGACAGGATGTCCTGCAGCTGTTGATAAATGTTCGACTCGCTGACGACATCCTGGAAGCTGAACGTCAAGATATATTTCTCGTCACGCTCGTAGATGACTTCTCCCCGATTGTAGCCGGCCAGCAGCTCGCTCATCATATTCAGGATGCTGAATCGGATCAAATTCCCGTGGCTGTCTTTGAATTTGCTTTCCATCTGCTTGAAGTTGTCGATGGCCATCACGCACAATAGAAGCCGCTCCGGCTGAAGACGGAAGCGCAGCTCTTTCGTTATCGCGGCGAATTCCGCATCCGAATAGCGCCCGTAAGACAGATAGTCCTTCATTGCGTTTTCCTTGAGGTTGATGGCATTCAGCTGATCGTGCTGCGGCTCCGACGGCGATCGGAAGCTCTTCGTTTTCAATTCGGCCTGCACTTTTTGCAAGACCTTCTCCATCTCGTCGATGGACATCTTGAACTTGAGGATATAATCGGTCACGCCGAACCGGATCGCCTTATGAACCCAATCGAATTCCTCATAAGCCGTCAGAATGATGATCTTGGTCTGGCCATCGTTCTCTCTGATGCGGGAGATCAGCTCCATCCCGTCCATGTTCGGCATTCGGATATCGGTCAGAATGAGATCGGGCCTTACTTGCTCATAGAAATCCCATGCAGCCTGCCCATTGGAGAAGTCGGCGATGACCTCCATGCCTAATTTCGCCCATTCGATCGAGTTTTTCAGGCCGATTCGCACCAGCATCTCGTCTTCTACGATGATGACCTTGATCATGGCTCACACCTCATCTATACAGGATGCAAATGGATGCAAATAGAAAGAGCCTATTCGGTATAGAATCGGCTCTTTCTTACTAGGTAATAGAATGATTATGATAGTTGCGATTTCGTTAGCTTGACCTTCAACGGACGGTCGCCGTGCGCATACCGACCTTGGGCCACGCCGATTTTCTCGCCGCGGCCATGTCGAACGGCCCGGCCCGACGCGTCCAGCTCGACCGGCTCGTCCTCGGCGATCTCCGTATCCGGATGAACGGGAATAAACACGATGCCGCGGTCCTGGACGATCCCGTAGTCGACGGGCAGGATGACGTCCAATGCCATGCCGTACAGCCGTTCGCCTGAAGCCCATCGCTTCACGCCGTCTCCATTTCGCGATACTAGGCTCCCTCTAACGATATCTGCCGCCCCGGTATTCCGAACGAACTGATGGATAGAAGGATCGCTGATGGACCACTTTCCCTCGCAAAGCTCATCGAACGCGGTGGGAACCGACGTGTAGCCGAGGTCCATCGTCGTTACGGCTTCGACGTAATCGATCGAATTGCCCCGGAGTTCGAACGAAAAACTGGATTGGACATACGGACGCAGCTGCTGCACCGCAACGCCTTTGATATAAAGATAGCGGAGAAATTCAGCCCGGCAGCCCTCGATGACAATGGTATCGTTGCCGTAGGTGATCAGCTCGCCGATCACGATGAACGGACTGATGCAGTTGTAAAGCTCGAAGCGGCAGCCCTCTCCGGCATACGCCTCGAAGCCGTTATGCATCCATAGCATGCCGTTGGAATGGACGCCTCTGGCAACGACCCGCTGGCCCTGCCGAAGGCCGCAAGCGAGACCGTTCCGATAGTTGCCCATGTCCGGCGTGTTTTCGTTGATCAACGTGCAGTCGACGAGCTCGATCGTGCCTTGCAAATATTCGTCGTCGATGTGCACGGGCGCCTTCAAGTTATAGCCGATGAGGGTCAGGTTCCGAAGCGACGCGTATTCGATCCGTTGTCCGTAATAGGCCGTGTCGAACACGTTTTTCGCGTCGCTGTAGTCATCGTCCCGCTTCACGATCCGCACGCCGCCCCGTGATTGTCCAATGAGGTCCACGTAATTTTTCAGGCCAAGATACAGGTTTCCGTCGTTCGAGACATCGTAGGTGCCGTTCAATATCCGCAGCACGTACCGCTTCCCGGCCGAGTTGTCCGCGATGTCGTCGAGCGCAGCCTTGATGTCCGTATAATCGCAGTTCACGCCGACGGTGCCGCCGGCTTTAACGACCTTCTCCACGAGCTCGTACTGGACGCTCATCTATGCTCATCGCCTCCACTTCGCGCCGCCAGCAACCGGTCGCGATTTACGTTGCGAACTGGCGTTACGTTTTTTTCAACCGAATGACATTCCACGAGAGCTTGGGCAGTCTTATCCGGAGGCAGCCGTCCCGCAGCTCGGCGCCGCTCTCGGTATGCGGCGTTACGTTGAACGGCTCGCTCGCCGTATTCCTTGCTTTCGGATCCGGATGGGTCAGCGCCAGATGCTCGACGATCCTGTAGCCGGCGAATTGCCGGAGATCCGCTTCGACTTCAAACGCCTCCGCCAAGTCCCGATTTACCGCGAAAATCGCAAGCTGCTCCGCCTCCTCGTCGTAGACGGCGGCCGACTCCAAGCAAGGAACGTCCGTAAACTGCTTGCAATCGTACTTGGGACTTCGAATGATCGGCTTCAGCGAGACGCCTCGGCCGTACAGCGATGCATGCAGATACGGATAAAAAATCGTCTGCCGCCATGCGATCCCGCCGTTCGCGGTCATGATCGGGGCGATTACGTTCACCAGCTGGGCGATGCAGGCCATCCGAATGCGGTCTGCGCGCTTCAACAGCGAGATGATCATGCAACCGACCACGATCGCGTCTTCCAACGTATAAATATCCTCGATCTGCGGCGGCGCGATCGTCCAACGCTCGAGCTGCCGGTCGGCGTCCGCGCTGTGATACCAGACGTTCCATTCGTCGAAGGATAGCATCATCTGCTTCTTGCTGCGTTTCTTGGCCTTCATGTAATCGCAGACGGCGATGACGGAATGAATGTAATCGTCCATCTCCAGCGTTTTCGCGACGAAGCTTGCCGTATCGTCCTTGCGGTTGCCGTAGTACGTATGAAGCGACAAGTAGTCGACCTGTTCGTACGTATGGTCCAGCACGGTCGCTTCCCACTCGCCGAAAGTCGGCATGTCGCGCATGGAGCTGCCGCAGGCGACCAGCTCGATCGAGGGGTCGACCCATTTCATGAGCTTCGCCGTTTCGAGCGCCGTACGCCCGTATTCGTCGGCCGTCTTGTGCCCGATCTGCCAAGGACCATCCATCTCGTTGCCCAGACACCAAGTCTTGAATTTGTGGGGCGCTTCCTGTCCATGGGCTCTGCGCAGATCGCTCCAGTACGTACCGCCCGGGTGGTTGCAGTATTCGATCAAATTGCGCGCATCCGCCGGTCCGCGGGTGCCCAGGTTCACGGCCATCATGACCTCGGCGCCGACCGTTCGCGCCCAAGCCGCGAACTCGTTCGTCCCGACTTCGTTCGTCTCTAAAGCGCCCCAAGCCAAGTCGAGCCTCCGCTTGCGCGCCGCGACGGGACCGACGCCGTCCTCCCATTCGTAGCCGGATACGAAGTTGCCGCCGGGATACCGGATGATGGGGACGCCCAGCTCTTGCACCAATGCCATGACGTCTTTTCGGAAGCCTTGTGCGTTCGCCTCCGGATGGCCAGGCTCATAGATGCCGCCGTAGACCGCCCGGCCGACGTGTTCGATGAACGAGCCGTACAGCCTGGGGTCCACGTTGCCGATGACGAATTGTTTGTCTACGATCAATTCAGCTTTATTCATGCGCGACGGATTCTCCAATACAAATGGATATTAGGTAAGTTGTCTGACCAATTCAATGATAATATATGTGATTTCGCATGCACCGTCAATAACTTTCCCTCTCTATCCTCGCAGTGACGCCAGGACTGGATATTTCCGGTATAGATGGGCAACGTATCTAAGATCGAGGGACGATGCCCGGAAAGGATGGACGACAGTTGAACGTATCGGAAAGGCCCGCCGAGCCTGCCATCGTGGAAAGGCTTCGCCACCGGTTTGGGGGAAGTTCGGACTTTATCGTCAGGCTCATTCAGGAAGGCCCGAAAGATCGCTGCCAATATGCCGTCTGCTATATCGACGGATTAGTGGATAAAAATTTGCTCGCGTTTTTGCTGGAAGCCGTCGTTGCGGAAGCTCGCGAAGGCGCCGGCATGACGCAGGACCTCGCGAGGTCGCTGACCTCGCGCATTCCCGTCGGATCGTTGACGGCCCCGGAATCCGAAGAGGCCCTCGTTCATGCGATATTGAACGGGGAAGCCGTCATTGTCGGAAATGAACTTACGTTCGAACTCTCTGTCGCGATTCCCGGCGGTCCCTCCCGCGCCGTCGAGGAACCGTCTTCGCAGACGGTCGTTCGGGGTCCTAAAGACGGCTTTACGGAAAATTTGGCGGACAATGTATCGCTCGTTCGAAGAAGACTCCGAACGCCCGACTTGCGGATCGAGAACCGCGTCCTCGGCCGATACACCAGAACGAAAATCGCGGTCTTTTATATAGAAGGCATCGTGCAGCCGGTCATTCTGGAAGAGCTCGGCCGCCGTCTGGACGCGATCGACATCGACGGTATCCTGGAGAGCGGTTATATCGAAGAATTTATTCAGGACACTTCCTGGACGCCGTTTCCGACTATACAGAACACAGAACGGCCGGACACCGTCGCAGGCCATCTGCTTGAAGGACATGCCGCCATTCTGGTCGACGGTACGCCGTTTGCCTTGATTCTGCCCGTCACCTTTTTCAAGTTTTTTTTGTCGAGCGAAGACTATTATCAACGGCACGATATTGCTTCGTTCGTTCGAATGATCCGGTTCATCGCTTTTTTCGTCAGCCTGCTCCTTCCTTCCCTGTATATCGCAGTGACGACCTTCCAACAAGAGATGATCCCGACGACGATGCTCATCAGCCTGGCCGCGCAGCGCGAAGGCGTGCCCCTGCCCGCTCTGCTGGAGGCATTGCTCATGGAACTGACCTTCGAAGTCATCCGCGAGGCCGGGATCCGCATGCCCAGGGTCATCGGTCCGGCGATCTCGATCGTCGGCGCCTTGGTGCTCGGCCAAGCCGCGGTACAGGCAGGATTGGTGTCCGGCGCGATGGTCATCATCGTCTCCTTTACCGCTATCGCGAGCTTCGTCATACCGGCACTCGGGATGTCGGCGGCCATTCGTCTGATGCGTTTCTTGCTAATGGTGCTTGCGGGCTCGTTCGGCTTATTCGGGGTTCTCGCGGGGATGATCCCGCTCCTCCTTCATCTCGTGGCGCTCCGTTCGTTCGGCGTTCCTTATCTTTTGCCGATTGCGCCTTTGAAATGGATGAATTTCAAGGATTTGTTCTATCGCTTGCCTTGGCGTACCCTCACAGAGCGGCCGGCCGTGATCGGAAGCCGCAATCCGCGGCGACAGCCTCGCCGAGGTCCCAAGCGGGAGGGGACTCGCAAATGAAGCGATGGCGGCTCATGCTCTGCGCGACGATGGCTTGCTGCTTGCTCGCAGGCTGCTGGGACCGCAGAGAACTGAATGAACTGGGCATCACCGCCGCCACGGCGATCGATCGGTCGGACAATGAATGGGTCGTGACCTATCAAGTGATCGTACCGTCCGCGATGTGGTCCGGCGCGGGCGGCGGCGGAGCGGCGAGCAGCTCCCAGTCGTCCGTACACGTCTTTACTTCGCGCGGCAGCACGATCCGGGAAGCGGCGAGCCGCGCGAACCTGGAGTTTACCCGGCAGCTTTACTTCTCTCACACCGACGTTCTCGTGTTGGGCAAGGAGGCGGCGCAGCAAGGGATATCGGAGGTTCTCGATTTATTTTTGCGAAGCTTCGACTCGAGAGAAACCGTATTGTTGACCGTCACCGACGGAGAAGCATCCAAGATCTTGCGGCAGCTCGTTCCGCCGGAAAGGCTGCCGGGCAGGGCGATCGCATCCATCATGGAGACCGATCAAAAAACATCCGGACTGACGCCGGCCGTGAAAATATTCGACGTGGCCAGGAGCATCTACTCGGATTCGAACGCGATCCTGGTGCCGGAAATCGGCATACGCCGCGTGGACGGCGGAAACGAGAAGGATCTGGAGGGGGTCGATGCATTTAAAACGACCATCGTACCGACAAAGCTCCGTCTGCTGCGACTTGCCGTATTCAAAGGAGCCAGGCTGGTCGGTTGGATCGATCAGGAAGAGAGCTACGGCCTGGACTGGTTGAACAATCGGATCAAAAAAACGATGATCGTATTCCCCTGCCCGGGCGCGAAGTCCGAAAAGGAACATGCCACCTATCAGGTACGGGCTTCGAAAACGCGGGTCGTGCCCGTCAGGTCTGGAGAAGCGTATCAAATGTACGTAAGGGTCAAAACGAAAGGCGCTTTGAACGAGTCCACTTGCACGAGAAGCCTAGCGGATCCCGCCATGGTCTCGGCCATGGAAAAGCAGATCGAAAAAGCCATCATGGACGACATTCGCTTGGGCTGGAGTGCAGCTCAGCGTATGCATGCCGATCTGGCGGGATTCGCTGACAAAATTCATCGGAAATACCCGAAAGCATGGCAAAAGGCAAAGCAAGACTGGGATCGGCAGCTCGAGCAAGTAGAGTTAAACATTCAGGTCCAAGCGACGCTTGAAAACATGGGCATGCTGAACGATACGGTGAGCGAGGAGCTGCCTTGACCGATCAGCCGGGCGGCATCGCGTTTCGAAGGGAGCTACGGGGGTTATGGACAATCAAACGAAAAACCCGGCGGGTTTGATCGCCTGTCTTGCCCTATACGAGATCGGCAGCACGACGCTTTTTCTCCTTGCCGCCGAAGCCAAACAAGATGCCTGGATCGCGATGACGATAGCTTCCCTCGTCGGATTCTTTTTGCTCTCGGTCTACTTGGCTATGCACCGGCTAGATCCCGAACGCGATCTGTTCGCGTTATGTCGCGCTTATTTGGGCAAATGGATCGGCACGGCGATCGGATGGTCGTTCGTCGGCTATTTCGCTTATGAATCCTCTCGCAATTTGCGGGATCTGGTTGAATTGACGTCGCAGATTTTGCTTAACGATACGCCTTTGTTCGTTATCGCCTTGATCACGATCGTCGTCGTGGCCAATACCGCACGGTATGGCGCGCGCGTGCTGTTTCTTTGTTCGCTTGTCCTGTTTCCGTTTGTCGTCGTCGGCTATCTGCTGCTTGTGGTGATGTTGGCCGGCCAACATCTGATTCATGCGGTAAGTTTGCTTCCCGTGCTCGAAAACGGCTGGCAGCCGATTTTCAAAGCCGCCTTCCCCAGCCTGGTTTCCTTTCCTTTCGGTCAAACGATCCTGTTCCTCGTTTTTTTTCCGCTCGTGCGCTCGCGAGCTCCGGGATTCACGCGATCCGTTTACCTTACGTACGGGGGCGTTTCCATTTTTCTGATCGCTATGAACGAGCTGATCCTATTCGTGCTCGGGCAATCCATCGCGGAGAAAGTTACCTTTCCTTTGTTGGAAAGCGTTCAGTTAATCGAATTCTCCCAAGTGTTCGAGCGCATGGATATCCTGTTCGTATTCGTGCTCTACCTCGGCCTCGGCGTCAAGTTGGCGGCTTTTTATATCGGCGCCGCGACTGGTTTCAGCCAATTGACGGGGATCGGTTACCGCAAAGGCGTCTTTGTGCTCGGCGCGGCGATTTTCGGCATTTCCTTCTTGTCGCCCAACTATACGCATCACATCTGGATGGGGAAGGTCGTTACGTCCTGGTTCACGATTTTTCAAATCGCCCTTCCGCTCCTCTTGTTCATGGTCATGAAGATCGATGGCGGCAAAAAAAGCTCCGGCCGAGGCTGACACGCCTTGTCTGCTACAGGCTATGGATCGCGTTTACTTTTGAATAAGTCAGGCATAATCTGGAAAACTAAAAAAGCTATCCTCATTACGACTTCGGGAGTTGCTCTTTATTTCGAACTATCAGCTGTTCGCGATCACTTTCATTTACCAATTAGGCACGACCATCATTTTCGGCTTCGGCAGCTCGGCCGGACGGGATGCTTGGATCGGCGAGCTCATTTCCACCGGCGTAGGCGTATTCATCATCTTGATCTATATTGCCTTAATGAAGCTGAATCCGGGGTTAACGCTCGTCCAATGGTTTCCCGTCCAATTCGGACGCTGGATCGGAACGCCAATTTCGTTTATGTACCCGCTAATGTTTATTTACGTAAGCGGACGGATTATTGCGGACGTCCGGGATATGGTCGCGACAGCCTTGTTATCGGATACGCCGTATATTTTAACCGCCGGTCTATTTGCCATTATCATGGCTTACTGCGCATTCGGCGGTATAGAAAGCGTATCTCGATTGGGAGAAATCTTCCTTCCCATCGTACTCATCTTGTTTGGTTTGGAGGTTATTCTCCTTTTTGGTTCGGACGTTTTACATATCCATTATTTGCAGCCGTCTTTTGAAAAAGGTTGGATGCCCATCCAGAAGGCCGTTTTTCCGGCCGGCATCACGCAATCGTTCGGGGAAACGCTCGTCTTCGCCATGTTCTGGACGCAGACCAAACAGCCGGAAAAGGTAATGAGGATCACCCTTCTAGCCACGATACTGTCCGGCGTCATGATTACCTGCTTCGACGTGCTGGCGATTATGGCGTTCGGAACCCTCTTTTCAGGTTTCTTGTACCCGCTTTACACCTTACTAAGCGTAATAAGCGTCGGACACTTCATTGAAAACCTGCAGATGTTCGGCGTCCTATATTTTTTAATGACGGCGCTTTTGAAATGCGTCGTTCTCATGCTCGCAGCCGTAACGGGAATTCAACAAATAACGAGAATGAAAAGTTACCGCGTCCTTGTCATCCCGGCATGCGCCATCGCGTTAATCCTTGGGCTGACGATGTCCAAAAATATCGCAGAGCATATTTATCGCCACCACTTTGAAATACTCGTCCCCTATATTTGGGTGCCCATGCTGCTGGTTGTGCCCGGGATCCTGCTTATCGTGTCATTGTTGCGCCGATTAAGAAAATAACCCTTTTTATTTCTTGATCTCATTAGGGTTCAATTGCAGCGACGGCCCGGTAACGCCGATCCGCCGAACCGTCATGTTAGCCTTCACGGTAACCTCGGACCTTTGAAACTCCTCTTTCCAATCGTCTTCCATGGACTTCCACAAGGCCAGATCCTTCCGGCGGATCGCATCGCTGAAGCCGAAAACGTCCGTTCCGTATTCCTTCTGCACGTCGGTAATCGTCTTCAGCGCGACTTCTTCGGCATGCCTGTTTAAAGCCTTTTCCAAATAGGAAATATTGTTGGTTTTCGTTAGATCCAGATTCGTGTTGTTCTCGCGAATCGCGCCTTGTCCCGTTAACGTGACAAGGATTTTTAACCGCCCGCCTTGATAAGCGGAATTGATTTTGCTTTTGGTTTTGATGACGTCCATGCTGACGTTGCCCTTTCCTTGCGGCAGCGTTTCGGACACCGTCATTTTCCTCAGATTGCCGGATACCCACCTCATGGCTCGTGCTTTTTCCATATCGATATATCCAACCATCTTTAATTCCTTGTTAAAAATAGCGGTGCCTACGATTCGGAACCCCTCTCGATCCGCTTGGGATTGGGCTTGTCCTTGTTGTTCATCCGGAACGTCAGGGTCCATGCCGATGGCGACGACAGGCAATGCCGGACATGCGCTGTCGCTTGACGCGGCGAGCAAGAAGTTCAGCAGCCCCATTTCTCTGGAAGCCGTCCCGATCTGGTCGTATTCCCCCAATACGCCGATTCCGGGAATGTTCTCTAACGGATACGATACTTTCAGAAAGTTTTGAGCGGTGTCGCCCTTGACGATAAAGATGTCGGTTCGCAGCTTGAGATTCGGATCCCGGCTGTAGGTATCGAAGATTTCCTTGACTCCTCGTCTGGCCATGGATTCTCCGATTACGATGACCCGCCGATGACCTCGGAACATTTCCCTTGAGAGCTTGGTTTGCATTCGCTGCACGGCATCAAGCGTATTCATGCCGTCGCTTGCAAGGACAAAATACGGTTTTCCTTTGCTAGCTTGGCTTGAAACGTCGCTCTGTCCGCCGCTGATTTTCGACGGAACGATGGCTTGCGCGCTAATCCTAATCTTTTGATTCGGGGCATCATCGATTCCCCAAGCCAGCTCGATGGCAATATCGTTGACTTCCGAACTGTCCCAACAGCCCGATATAAAGAAGATCGAGATCATTAAGCAGAGGCAAGCCGTAGCATTCTTGCTCATTGCCCCTCCTCCTCCTCTCGCTTCGGACTTGGCCGCTGGCCTTCGGGAATTCGCTTTGCATTGGAGCCGGCATTGAACGCGGGACGCATCGTCATCATCCATCGGGGCGCACGTAAAAATATATCCTTGATCGTGTGCGGCACCGGCGAGACCATCGGACTCATATACGGAACGCCAAACGAGCGCATACCGTTGAGATGTATAATCATGAGAAATACGCCGCTTACGATGCCGTATAGACCGAACATGCCCGCCAGGATCAACATCGGGAACCGAAGAAGCCGATACGCGGTCCCGAAATTGTAACGCGGAATGGCAAACGACGCGATCCCGGTCATCGCTACGACAATAACGACCGGCGCGGATACGATGCCTGCTTGCACGGCGGACTGCCCGATGACGAGCGCTCCCACGATGCTGACGGCCGAACCGACAGCCCTGGGCATGCGAAGGCCGGCTTCGCGGAGCCCTTCGAACATAAACTCCATGAGCAACGCCTCGACAAAAGTCGGAAACGGGACGCCTTCCCTGGAGTTCGCGATGCTGATGAGCAAGTTCGTAGGGATCAGTTGTTGATGAAAGGTAGACAGCGCGACATACAAGGAAGGCAGCATGAGGGCGATATTAAACAAGGAGTAGCGAACGAATCGAACGAACGTCGTATAAATGGATCGTTCATAGTAATCCTCCACTGCCTGCAGGCCGGTCCAAAAAGTCATCGGGGCGATCAACACGAAGGGCGTGTTATCGATCATGATCGCGACTTTTCCTTCAAGCAGGCTGGCGCATACGACATCGGGACGCTCGGTATTTTGAATCTGCGGAAATGGCGACCAGGGCGCATCTTCAATGAATTCTTCGATAAAGCCCGATTCCAGTACGCCGTCCATCTGGATTCGGCCGATTCTTTTTCGGACTTCGTCCAAGACCGTTCGAGACACGATCCCTTCGATATATACGATCGCGATGTCGGTTCGAGACACTCGGCCCAGCGTGATCGATTCCATTTTCAGCTTGGGGCTGCGGATTCGCCTTCGGATCAAGCTCGTATTGATGCGCAACGTTTCCGTGAATCCGTCCCTCGGTCCCCGGACGGACACTTCGGCTTCCGGTTCTTCGACCGCGCGTCTTTCGAAGCCTTTCAGTTCCGCGACGATAGCCCTATGTTCCCCGTCGATCAACAGGCCGATATTCGCTTTAAGAATGCCGTCGATGACGTTGTTAATCGTAGATACCGTTTGGATTTGCGAGACGGCAATCAATTGCTCTTGAATGATCTCCCCCGATATCGGAATGCCGTTCGACGCGGACCCGGCTGAATGTCCATCGTACAGGAGCGGCTTCAGCACGACTTGTTCCAACGTTTTGGTATCGACCAGTCCATCGGTATAAATCAGCAATAATTTGGGGTTGGTATGGAACGGACGGAATACGATATCGGAGCATCCTTGAAAAGCTTCCCTCAGCGCTTTCTCGTTTACGGAAAGTTCCGTGCTTAATTCCGCATGGGGTTCGGAAGGAAGATGGGTCGTGTCGATCGGGTTCGCGCGCTTGTCGCGAATCGATTGGCTTCGACGCTTGATCCGCAAAAACATCTCCTCCTCGGATAGACTGACCGCCGGTTCAGTTGTGTAGTATATCCAGCGGACCCAAAAATAAAATAAAAAAAGGTACAGTCTCCTCAACCTTCTTGAGTGGCTGTACCTTTTTTCTCTATGGGCTTTTCAGTGGCTCAAAAACGCTGGCCGGCCATTTTAAACGGATTAAACAAGCGGTCTATCGATTAATGTGGCAAAATTGAATTGGTGTCTATGCTCATCATTCTGCGTCGTCATTCCGGTGACGAAGTGAACGTGCTTGCCGTTGCCGACAGGAATGGCGGGACCCGTTTTGATTTTTTTGAGATTATGAAAATGGTCTAAAAAGTCTGTATGCGATAAATCGATTTCATGAATATGGCTATTACCGCTCCGGATCACAGGCCCTGTTACGCCTGCAAATCGATGATTATGTCTGTCCGCGCCTTCCTCCGCCAGCTTCGTGCTTCCCTCGAACTCATGAACGTGCGTCTGCCGCTTTCTTGACGCCTTTTTTTTCATCCGACAATATCCTCCCCTTGGAGTCAAATCACTTCAAGGGTAGTTTATTAAGGATCGGTAGACGTTGTGTTAGGTCTATCGACTAGTTGTTGGAAGTTCAATCACAGACCGGCTTGCTCTTCTATTTCGTCAAGATGTTCAGCAGACGGTCCACTTCCTGCGTCCAATCCATGCCCATCGCTTTCGCATCTTGAAGCATGAGACCGTTAACCACCGAGAGGAATAATATCAATCGCTTGTAGGGATCGCCTTCTGCGAATTGTCCTTCCTGCTGTCCTCGCACGAAGATCGGAATAATCTGCTCGATCGTATCCTGGGGAGAATATCGCTCGATCGCTTCTCTCGCCTTGCTCGGCACGCCTTCGGACGTGAGCGCTTGTTGAACGAGCAGGAAATATTGCTTATGGTCTTCATCCAACAAATGAAGCGTGAACGACCTTAATTGCTCAATAGGCGAGCCCGGCAGCTTTCCGATATCCTGGATGGCGTTCCGGGATTCCTCGATCGCCTCTTCCACGAGCAGCGCGAAAATCTCGTCTTTCGATTCGAAATAGCGGTACGATAATCCTTGGCTGATGCCGGCTTCCTCCGCGATCATGCTCATCTTCGTGCCGGAGAGCCCTTTCTCGGCAAATATTTTAAGAGCCGCCTTTTTGATCTGTTCTTTGCGTTCGTCGATCGCTTGTTCGGCTTGCGCTCTTGCTATTCTAGGCATCGTTTATCCTTCTTCCTTTTCGCGCGTCGCTTCGCGGTTTAAGCCCGAGAGACGAGGATTTGCTCCGCGCTCACATCCCACAGCTTCTTCGCCGCTTCGTTGTCGCTTGCTTGAACCGACGGCGTCCTTGTCTGTTTGCCGGCATAATAACGCCCGCTCTCCAGATTCTTGGCGTCCGTATCCGCCAGCCATACGAGCGTCTCCGCGCCCTTCTCGGGAGTTTGGGCAAATCGCTTCATGACGGCCATCGTCATCCGGGCGAGCCATCCGTTGTCCGCATTGAAATTCGTGTCGACGAGTCCCGGATCGAAACAATACGCGGCAACGTTCGTGCCCTGCAAACGTTTCGCAAGCTCGGCAGTGAACAAAATGTTGGCCAGCTTCGTCTCGCCGTACCGGAAGTTCGGGCCGCCCGTCATTTTGCCCCAAAACCCAAAACGACGCCGGCCGTTCAAATCGTCGTATCCGATGCCTTTTCTGGCCATCTTATGTCCGTGGGACGACGTCGTTATGACGCGGGCATCTTCGCTTAACATCAGTTTATCAAGGAGCAGTGTCGTTAACAAGAAAGGCGCGATATGGTTGACCGCCCAGGTCATCTCCAGACCCTCCTCCGTCAGCTTGCGGTCCACGAACATGGCGCCCGCGTTATTGATCAGCATATCGATCCTCGGACACTTCGCCGACATCTCGTTTGCAGCATGGCGAATGGATCGCTGAGAGGACATGTCGGCGATGAAGACGTCTACCGTAATCCGATTGCCTGAGGCAGCCCGCAGGTTTGCCGCAACCTCGTTACCTTTGGCGACATTGCGCGCTACGAGGCCTAAGTTCGCCCCTCTCGCGGCTAACGCTTGCGCAGCCGCCAATCCGATCCCGCTCGTGGCACCTGTAATGACGATATATTTTCCTTTTACGTTTTGACCTTCGGCTTGTTGAATTCCGCTCATTTGTAGTTCCCCCTCATTTAGATGAATGAACCGTTCACTTATTAACATTGTATGAACGATTCATTCATTTGTCAACGGGAGCATTTAATATATTTAGCACTTTTCATAAAAAACGACCCCGTGAGCGAATGCTCGCGGGACCGTTTTAATGCTGGCGATTTATTCACCTACAATGCTGCTTCCTTACATTCGAACGATGTACAAGGAACCTCCGTATACGCGATACCAGGCGTCAATCCGGTATGGATTCTCTCCCGGACCGATGTAGGATTGCTCACGGTATTCCAGCTTCCCCGGGCCGCTGAAGGTGTAAATGAGTTCTCCTTCGCGGGTGTAGAGGTATGTGGTGCCATAAAGCGTATACATGAACATGCCTTCCGGTATCCCTCTTGTTTCGTACTGCGTCTGCCCTTCCGGTTGCTCGATAACCGTACCGTTTTTCCAAAGGTATGTCATGGCGGAACCGCTGCTCTCCAACGTATAAACAATGCCTTCGACGGATAACGCGGCATTGATGATCGTTCGATCCGCCCCAGCGGCATCGTAAACCTTGACTTGGCTCTTATCGATACGGTTAAACAGCCACAACACGTGATCGCCGGTTTGTTTCCAAACGATATGATTTTGGTCAAAGTCAAGTATCGTTCCGTTAAAGCGATACAGAAGCGTTTCTGGCTTTGGTGTCGGTTTAACGGTGGTGACCGTCACGTTCTTCTCTAAGCTATGGTTGCCGGCTGCATCGACGGCGACCAAAGAAAAGAGGTAAGAAGTCTTTGGCGACAACCCCTGCGCTTCATAGCTGTTCACCGACCCTTCTAGGGTAGATAGCAACTTGTTGTTTTGATACAGCAAATACTTGACTACACCCTCTTCGTCCGCAGCCGGCTGCCAGTTCAGTTTTACGCCGTTAAAAGTCGCTTGGGAAAACGTCAACACGTCGCCCTGCGGCCACGTTGGCGCTTCGGTGTCGCTTGGCGCTTGAGCCTTCACCGTAAAGATCGTTTCGCCCAACAAATAATGAAGCTGATGGTCAATCCATCTCACAATGCCTGCGCCGCCGGCGATCGGCGTCGGCTTGTCCGTGCCTTGGCTATATTGGTACAGCTTTCCCGCATTTGCAATGACCATGGTACCCGAGGCATCCAGCGACCGAATCGTAGTACCTGTATTAAAGTAGGATGCCTGCTTCACCGAACCGCCGGGGGACTGCAGATAAAGCTGCGGTACTTGACTCGCATTCGCCTTCTGGTAGGCGATCCAGCCATCCTTTACTTCGTAGCCTTCGTGCGGCAGCAGCCGTTCCGGCGTCGTTCCGTGAACGACTTCGGTCACCGTTCCATCCAAGTACTTCATCAGGCTGCCGTCTTCTAGCGTGAATAAAATAGCCGCTCCGTCGGATACCGGCCCCCGTGGTGCCCCTGCATATTCAAATACGGTAGACGTGGTGCCCGTACGCGGATCGTAGCGTTTAATTTGATCGCTCGACGCGCCTGTGCCAGTCGGTTCCAGCAGGAGCGTGCCGCTCGGTTCCAGATCGAAGTTCAAATCGTAAGGATATGGAATATCGCGGGTCGTCCCGGTTTGGGTATCGATCCAATGAAGCGTCCCGAAGTTTGAAATCGCTACATCATTCCCACTGGCCTGCCAAACCGATCCGGACTCCACCGGGATAGACGCGAGGGTCGCTCCGTTCCACCAAAATAGCTTCATTTCGTACCAACCCGTGTCGATGAGGAAGGCGGCGCCAACAGGCGTCAGTTTAAACCCATTGGATCTGTCCGTCGTAATTCCTTTTAACAGTTCAGTTTCGGTACCCGCCAAGCGATCCTTGATGATCAACGCGCCGCTGCGTATCATCAATAGACGAGATTCGTCGGCATCCAAGATCTGCGCATCCGGTTCTCGCTCTACCTCCGTCAATTCAGGACTGGATTCGATATGAACGGTACGATTTACGGTAACCCGGCGATTGTAATCCCCGTCCGGCAGGCTGCCGTCCGAAATCGAATATTGAATGTTCAGCGTGTCGCCTTCATACTTCGTAACGTCATATTCGCGGTCGAATTTGCCTTCGCCTTGGTCGCTCTCGATGATATCCGGATATCGGAGATCCTCTCCGATCTGTACCATAAATGAAGGCTGTGCGAGATCGTCTTCGGCTTCGGCGATTACGTGCAGGCGGTGATCGCGAATTACGGCGTGATTGCTGGCCGGCTCTAATCGCGTCACGACCGGCGGTTCATCGTATTCAAAGGTTCCAGTTCCGGTTCCTGTGCCGTCATAAATGTCCGTTGCCGTAACGATAAGCGTATGCGTGCCTTTTGCCAGACCGTTCAGCGGCATTTCTCCTGTCCAATCGCAGCTGGCGCAGGCGCGTGTCAATGGTACTTCGCGACCGCTCGTAGACGCTTGAACCTGTTCAAGTTCATACAAGGAAGCAACGGCTGCAGTGATCTTTACCTTCGTGGCGGCCTGATCGGTCTTTAGTTCCTTCACCGTTACTGAAATGCTGCTTTCTTGTGCATTTACCCCGGAAGCGTCTTCAGCTGCTGCAATCTGAAAGGGCAACAACAACGTCAGCAATAGAAATCCGCAAACGAATCGTGTAAATCGCCGGTTCATTTCAACTCACTCCCATGGACGTTTTTAATAAACATACCATAATCAGGGAATTGTGGAATTACTCCAATGAACCATATTTGATTACCGCTTTTGCAGGATCGCATAATACCAAACTCCGCCTCCGGCAGCTGGACGCCGATCGACGATAGCCACGCTATAATTTCCATATTTATACCTCACTGTCTTTTATTTAAAACAATATCCAGCTATTTAAAAATAAGTTGTCAAAACATGAAAATAGGTTGCAAATCCCGCTATGAATCTGTATGAACACCCGTTTATAATAGGGCTTATGTCCGTTTGATCCGGATTTGAATGCAACGAGACGACAACATGCGGGAGGCATAAAGAATTGCAGCTGGCGAAACGGATTTTACACCTGGCGTTACCATCGATCGCTACGTTCTCGTCGATGACCTTTACGGGCTTGCTCGTTCTGATGATCGTCGGGAAGCTGGGCGCGGCCGCGATCGCGGTCGTCGGCGTGACGAACATTTTGATCTACAACATGTGGGCGCTGTGCGCCGGCATACAGAACGCGATCAATTATCTGGTCGCTCAAAACTACGGCTCCGGCGAAATGCGCCTCGCCAACCAGCGGATGCAAATCGCGCTGGTTCTCACCGGCGCGCTCGCGGTCATTTTGCTGGTAGGCAGCCTGCTCGCGCCTGAGCTCATTTTAAGAGCGATGGGACTGAACGACGAGATCGTCTCGCTTGGCGCCGATTACGTCATGCTCCGGATGATCGCGCTGATATTCGGCATATTCAGCGGCGCGTTCTTCGCTTACCTTCGCGCCATCGGCGATACCAAGACGCCGATGACGATCGCGCTCATTAACAGCGGCCTTGTCGTCGTGCTCACGTATGTGCTGGCTTACGGCAAATATGGATTCCCGGACCTAGGACTGCAGGGCGCCGCGTGGAGCGTATTGATTGCCGAGTTCGTCACGCTTGGCATGTGTCTGTGGGTGTATTACGGCTACCTGAACGCTACCCTGCTCACTCGCACCGTCGAACGGTTCGAACAGAAGCAGGTCAAGCTGATGATCTTCGAGAGCGCGAAGCTCAGCATGATGGAATTGTCCTACAGCCTTGGAATGCTCGTGTTCACCATTTGCATCTCGCGCCTTGGGACGGTTGCCATTGCGGCGAACGAGATCGCCTTGAACATCCTGTCGTTCGGATTCATGCCTTCGAACGGCTTCGGGGCGGCGGCAACGATCGGCACCGGACAAGAAATCGGAAAAGGACAGCACGCGGAGGCGAAGCGCTTCGGGCTGATGACGGTCGTGCTCGGCGTTCTGCTGATGGTGCTCATCTCCATCCTGATGTTCATCTTCGCCCTTCCGATCGCGAAGCTGTATACGCCGGAACGGGCGGTGTACATGGCCGTCATTCCGCTCATTCATCTGGCTGCATTCATCCAATTATTCAATACGACGGGCATTATTTTCGGCGGAGGACTACGCGGCATCGGCGACACGACTTATCTGTCCCGCGTGGCATTCGTCTTGAACTGGATCATCTTCATCCCTTGTACGCTGCTGCTGACGGTCGTGCTGGATTACGGGCAAGTCGGCGCTTGGATCGCGCTCTGCAGCAACATGGTGTTGTCTGCGGCGGCCAATGGCTGGCGGTACGTCAAGCTGGACTGGAGCAAGGCCCGCGTCAAGTCGGGGAAAACGCCTGCCGCGACCATGGTTTCGCACTGAATGAATACAAAGAGGACGGCACGCTAAGGTGCCGTTCTCTTTGTTTATTCCTCCCGACTTCCAAGCTTGAACCCGCTCAGATTGCTCAGGTTGGCTCTGGAGTTGCCCAATTTAGACGGTAAAGCGGGCGATGCGTTTTTTTGTATCAGCTCGAACTCCAGGTGCCGGATCCGGTCATTCGTGTCTTCGACGTAGTCCAGAATGACGGCGATCGCTAAAAATAAAATTCCGGCTATAAATCCGCCGATCCACATCAAAAAAGCCGGTCCCCAACGAAATCCGTCGAAGCCGCTTAGTCCTTGGACGATGCCCGAAATAATCCCGGCAATGATTAGAAATACGGCCAAGCCGTTCAGCGTTTTTACCATCCCATGACTCCTTTCCATCCGCCAATTCGCGCGTTCTCCTATTTAGACGTATTCAAAATTCTTTCGTTGCGGATAGCGGTCGTTGCAAATCGAAAAGCCATGCGGTCCATTCCCCGCATGGCTTTTCGATTAAGTTCGCGCTCCTTTTACGGCAATTCCGCAGAACCCGACGTCCGGTCGGATTCTCTATTCCTTCATATTAAAGTTATCGAGCTAGCGCGCCTGCCTCATCTCGTACAGCTTGACGGCCAGCTGCAGTTGCAGCCGGTCGTTCACCTTTTCCGGGTCGAGCCCGAGCAGTTCGTATACGCGCTCGATACGGTAAGCGACCGTGTTGTAGTGCGAGAAAAGCGCCTCTGCCGTCAGCTTGCCGTTTTCGTTGTGCTGCAGGTAGCACTGGAACGTTTTGAGCAGCTGCGTGTTGTGCTTGCCGTCGTATTCCACGATCGGCTTGACGATGCGGTCGAGGAATTCCTTGACCTGCTCGGACTCGGGCAGCAAATAAAGCAGCTGATAGACGCCGAGCTGGTTGTATCGGATATGGGCGTCGCGAACGCCGCATATGGAGCTGATCAAATGGATTTTGCGCGCTTGCTCGCAGCTGCGTCTAACCTCGTCGGCTGCGTCGACGGGGTCGCCGACGCAAAACGAAACATCCGCCTTGGATTCCAGTCCCAGTAGCTGCGACAGTCGATAAAGACATTTCTCCAGCTGTTGGTTCAAATGATCGTTCGTCTCGTGCGAGACGAGGAGCACCATATGTCCGTCGAGCTGCGTTCCCCAGATGCCTTCGCGCTCCGTACTGAAACGCCTGAATTGCTTGATCGCCTTGGACAGCAGCTTCGGGTTCGCGTGCTTGTCGGGCAATTTGAGGTAAATCGCGCTGTACGCGCCGTCGCGGGCGATACGGCATCCGCAAGCATCCGCTCTCGCTTGAATGTCCTGCCGGGTGACGATGCGTCCGGTCAGCCAGTCCTGCAAAAACTGGTCGACGTACTTGGATTCGACCTCGCGCCTTGCGTGAAGATTGGCCAATTCCAGGCTGACCAGCACGCCGATGCGGTCCAGCGTCAGCTTGTCCGCGTCATCCAGCTCCCGGTTCCATTCGAGCAGCAGCATGCTGCATTCGTTGTCCTTGCCGTCCTCGTTCGAGATGTACACCCGGATGCGCCGATCGCGGACCGTCATAAAGCTGACGCCCAGCTCGATGTCGTGGCAAAGCCGAGACCACTCTTGCGAATCCTCGGCCCCGGGAAACAGCGCCTTGGCCATCGGCGAAAAGTAAAGCTGGTTGGAGCCGTCCATCAAGACGACGGGGTTCAGCAGCGTCTCGTCCAGCTCCCCCAGGAAGTCCTCGATCCCCCCGCCATGCAGCAGCTTTTTCGATAGCTTCTGATATCTGAACTGAAGCAGCGACAGCTGCCTCGCTTCCTGGACCAGCACCCGCTCCATGACCTCGCGAACGACGTCGGAGAAGGAAGTCGGAAGCGGCAGTTCGATGAGCGGAATGTCGTATTGATTCGCCATCTCCAGCACGGCAAGCGGAATTTCCTCGATATATCTTTTCGTTTTAATGCCGAGCGCCGCCACGCCCCGCTCCGCGAGCTGGGGGATCATACCGGCGATCCGATCCGGATCGTCGCGAAAAGGAAAGCCGCTGGTCACGAGAAACTCGCCGGGCCGCACCCAATCGATCACGTCCGGCACTTCCATGACGTTGACCCGATTGACCGCCCGATCCATCCCTTTGTGACCCGCGAGTACGATAGCGCCTTGCAGATTCGGAATCAGCAGCAGATCGCGGCAGGTAAAGGCCAACGTGTCGTTAATCATCGGCCGAGCTTGTCGGTGTATACGTCTTCGACGAGATGCGTATTAAAGTATGAATTGCTAGGCACTTCGGCTTCTACGGGCAGGAAAATGCTGATCTGCTCGCTCGGCGAATCTCCGACGCAAGCGACGGAATGCACGACCCCGGCCGGCACATGGAAGGTATCTCCGGCTTTGTACAGCGTCCATGTCTCGTCTCGCAGCAGCTTTACCTGGCCGGACGTGATATGAATGATTTCCGCAACGTCGTGGTAGTGCGGGAGAACGGCGCCGCCCACTCCGATTTTCTCCCACAGCACCGAACTAACGCGTACCCCGAGTTCGTCCGCTTGCGAGGCATTCACGATCTCCCGGTGATACAAATGCCAATGGTTGGGCATTAGGCCCCATTCCATTTCGGCTCCGACGACGACTTTGGTTTCCTCCGCTTTGATCATGTAGACGCGCTCCTTCACGGTTTCTTGTTATTCATCGGTCAAACATTCCGCCAGCTTCCGGCAACCGTGACATCCTCCGCGCTAGCGGATGCGTATCCTTCACATACGAACCCGGGCACCTCGGTGCCGTCCGCCAGCTCGATCTTGCCGATCCCGAGCGGCGCCGGAATGAGCGCTGCGAACCGGCCGAACGTGTCCAGCGGCATCTCCCAAATTTCCAATTCGATGGCGGAGCCGCCTATCTCTTGCTTGATGAGTCCCGGCTTCGCGGGGGACGTCGGCAGCTTGAACAGCTTGTATTTGGAAGCCGTCTTCTCTTCTCGAACGAACGCGGCTCCATGGTCCTTCATTTGCCGCTCAAGCGGGAAGCCTCTCATGTGAAGCCCGCATACGGCAACCTGCGTCATCGTTTGCAGTTCGTCGGACAATCCGATCGCGCTCCGCTGAGACTTCTCTTCATGATCGGCCCAACGATCGGCGAGCTTCGCCAGCATCCCTTCTTCGCCCGACACCGCGAACAGCGTAATGCCGAACGGCACGTCCTGTGCGGCTTCTCCCGCGGGAATCGCGACGGCGCACAGGTCGAGCAGATTACAGTGATTCGTACAGCGCCCCATATCGCTATTCGTTCGAATCGGGTCGTTCCTGACCTCGTCGCGGGACCAAGTTCCGCCGGCCGTTGGCAGCAGGAGCACGGCGTGCTCGAGCAGCTTTGCCGCTTCAAGCTTCAATGCCTGGATCCGATGGATGGCCGTAAAGACCGCAGCTGCATCGTGCCGATCGCCCGAACCGGAGCGCAGCACCTGCTCCGTTACGGGGAACGTAACGCCGGGATGCGTCTCAACGAACGCGCCCAACGCCGCCCAACGTTCGGCGACCCAAGGCCCGTCATAAAGCACGGCTGCGGCTTCCGCGAACAAAGCGTAATCGATCGTCCGTACCTCGATGCCGAGCTGTGCCGCCTTCTTTTCCGCTTGCCGCCAGGCCGCTTCGTACTGCGAAGCATAAGGACCGAAAAACGGCCAGTCACCGGCGGGCAGCAAAATGCGACGCGGCAGCTCCGGCGACCGCTGAACGATCGTGCGAGACCATGGATCCGAACCGTCCGGTCCCCGTACAACGCGATCCACCAGCATTGCGTCATCGAGCTCGTGCGCGAATGCCGTGACGCAATCCAGGCTCCGGCATGCCGGCACGACGCCTCTCGTCGGCCAAGCCCCGAGGCTCGGCTTCAAGCCGATCAAACCGTTGAGCGCGGCGGGTACGCGCCCCGATCCCGCAGTGTCGGTGCCGAGCGCGAACGCGGCATGTCCGCGCGCTACGGCGACGGCCGAACCGGAGCTGGAGCCGCCGCTGATGAGCGCGGGCTTCAGCGCGTTATGCGTCTCGCCGTAAGGGCTTCTCGTCCCTACCAGCCCGGTCGCGAATTGATCCAGGTTGGTCTTGCCGAGCGGGATCGCTCCCGCTTCGACTAATCTTTCTACGACGGAAGCGTGTACGTCCGGCGTATAGGCATACTCGGGACATCCCGCCGTCGTAGGGACGTTCGCAAGGTCGATATTATCCTTAATGGCAAACGGAATTCCCCACAGGGGCGCCGATTGGTCCAACGTATCCAGTCTTTTCAGATAAGGCTCGAGCGCCTCAGGCTCCGGAGGGACGATCCAAATGTTCATGTCCCGGTCGGCGCGGGCGCGGCGGCAGATCTCTGCCACGACGTCTCTCGGCGTAAGCTTCCAAGCCGCGTATTGTTCGCGCAGCCAGGCTGCGGTTATTCGCAGGGGGAATTGTGCGGCAGTCATCGTCGGCTTCTCCTCCTTGTCGCTTGCTATTGATTCTCCGCTCTTTTGGCCTTAGCGCTATGAATTCGTCCGCCGGAAAATGACGGCGACCGGTCCACCGCCCGCCGGTCCCTGATGCTCGGCCCCGCCGGAGACGTAAATCATCGGATCGCCGACGATCGATGCCAGCACGGCCCCCACTGCTGCCCGCGCATGACGCGTGTGATTGATGTCCGAATCGTTCAACATGGTGTGCCTGCGGCCGCGAATCATCCCCGTCGGATCGGCTTCGGCTTTTGCGAGCACCTGCACGACTTCCGCGCCAGGATTGTCCGCCAACATCGCGAGCAGCGGCTTCGCGTCGATCGCGTCGGTCATGACGCCGTGGCTCATATACAGCTCGCCGCTTGCCTGCGCCGAGTTGCCGAAGACGATCACTTCGCAATAGGCGAGCTCGCTTCCCGCCGACGTGGACGCAACGTCGCTGAATTTGCCCCAAGATTGGCAGACGTCTTCGTCGCCGATGTCTTCCCGACTAATTTCGCCGAGCGCGACGGCCGCGCCAAGCGCGGAAGCCCCGCGGGAATAGCCCATCGACTTGTACGTATCGTCCACCGCGACGCCGGCTCCCCGAGCTCTGGCGTCTGCCATATCCGCGTCCGTCAGCAGCGGGCACTTGATCTGGACGAAGTGCACGTCGGAAGCCGCTTCGATACGCGCCTCCGCCATGGCGCGGCCAACGGCTGCACATACTTCGTCGATCTGGGCAGAACGCCCGAGCTCCTCCGGGAGGAAGCGCCGGGTATGCGCGACGCCGACCGCAAGCGCCTTCGATCCGTCGGCGGCCGGCTCGCCCGCGGCTTCCGAACGGCTAATGACCGTGAAGTGCGGCGCGAGCACGCCCTCGGTGCCGCCCGACATGATAAAGGAAATGCGATCCGCGGCCTCTCCTCCGATCAGCCCGGCGAAAAAGCCGCGAAGCGTCTGGACCGCGTAGCCTCTCGTGAAATCGTTGACGCAGCCATTGCCTTCCGTTTTTCCCAATACTGCGATCACCTGAGACGGACGTATCGTTCCTTCTTCTATATGCGCCCGCAGCGACGCCGTATCGCTCGGAGATGCTGCCGGAACGCGGACGACCGAGATATTCATGCCTCATCCACCTTTTGCCAGAAAATGACTCTTTTTTCGACCGATGCGATAATCCCGAACAAGATCAGACCCGCGACCGCCGCCGCGGCGATCGCCGAGAACATGACCGGCGTGTCTAAATGATAGGAGGACAACAGCACCAAATACCCGAGACCTTTGTTCGAACCGACGAATTCGCCGACGATGGCGCCCACGATGGCGAGCGAGCTGGAGATTTTCAGGGCGGACAGCACATAGGGAAGGCTGGTCGGCAGCCGCAGCTTCCAGAAGATCTCCGCCTTCGTTCCTTTATAGGCCGAAAACAGCTCCCATGCCTCGTGCTCGACAGCCTTCAAACCTTTAACGCTGTTAACGAGTATGGGGAAAAAGCAAATGATCATGGAGGCGGCCACTTTGGACCAATAACCGGTTCCCAGCCAGATGACGAGCAATGGCGCAAGCGCCACGACCGGCGTCGTCTTGAGCGCGATGGCCAGCGGGAAAATGCCCTTCTCCGCCGGCCGCGAATGGACGAACAGAATGGCCGTCAGGAATCCCAGCACGTTCGCGAGCAGGAAGCCGAGCACCGCTTCGTACAAGGTCACGCCCATATTGCGCAGCAGCTCGCCGTCGATCACTCGGGCGATGTCCGTGGGCGCCGGAAGCAGATAAAGCGGGATATCGAACAGCCGGACGACGGCCTCCCAGATCAAGATCAGGCCGACGGCGAAAGCGACGGGGTACAGCATATCCTTGAATTTGGTCGTCATAGCGCCTTCACCTGCTTTCGAATTTCCCTGACCGTGCTTAAAAATTCCGGATGCTCTTGCATCTCCGCCTCCCGCGGGTGGGACAGCGGCACGTGCACGATGTCTTGGACCTTGGCCGGACGCGGCGACATCATCACGATCCGGTCCGACATGAGCACGGATTCTTGAATCGAGTGCGTGACCATGACGACCGTGTTCAACCCCGTGTCCGGGTTGGCCCATAGGCGGAGAAGCTCGATGTTGAGCTTCTCCCGCGTGAATTCGTCCAGCGCGCCGAAAGGTTCGTCCATTAATAGAATCGACGGGTTCGCCGCGAGCGCTCTGGCGATCGCGATCCGCTGCTGCATCCCCCCGCTCAGCTGCTGCGGAAAGTGGTTGCGGAAGTCCGTCAGTCCCACAAGCTCCAGCGACCACTCGGCTTTCTCGCGGCGCTCGGCTTTCGATTGCTTGGCGCGCTGGGGTCCGATGCTGAGCGGCAGTTCGATGTTTTGGATCGCGGTTTGCCAGGGCATGAGCACCGGCTTCTGAAAGACGATGCCGATCTCTTCCCGGGGCACGTGGTGCACGATGGCGCCCCCCCGATCCGGCGAGAGCAGGCCGAGGATGAGCCGGAGAAGCGTCGACTTCCCGCAGCCGCTCGGACCGAGAATGGACATGAACTCACCGCTCTGGATATCGAGAGACACTTGGTTTAATACGCGCACGCTGCCGAACGTCAGGGAGCAGTCCTGAATCGAAATGGCGTTCGTATGGAGGCTGGGACTGGAATTGGAGTTGGAGTTGGAGTTGGAGTTGGGGCCTGCGGCGCGATCTCTGGCAGGCTCGGCTAGGCTACGTATGGCCGCCATCGGCTATCTCTCCTTTATGGTTGAATGAATTCGTTCGTAAAGGCCGCGGTCAGGTCTTGCTTCTTCTTCAGGAAGCCAACGTCGATCAGGCTGTCCTGCAGCGTGCTCCATTCCGATTCTTCCATCGTGCCAAGCGGGCCTTTATCCGCTTCGAGCAGCGGAATGCTGGCGTTCATCATTTTCGTCTCGTGCGCGATATCGAGCTGATCGCCGTATTGGACCGTCACTTGCGCCGCTTCGTCCGGATGGTTGATCGCGTAGTCCCACCCTTTCATCGTCGCTTGGACGAAGCCTTTGACCGTCTCGGGGTCCTTCTGGATCATTTTCTCGGTCGTGAACAGCGTATCCGCGTAGAAATTAATGCCGTAGTCGCTCGGATAAATGACGTTCACTTCCTCTCCTTGCTCCTGAGCCGCGATGACTTCGTTGATCACGTAGCCCGGCCAAGCTTTGACTTGCCCCGTCAGCAGCGGGCTAAGATCGAATTTGACGGGCATCTCGCTGATCGATTTGGCCTTAACGCCAGCTTTGTTGACCATCGCCCGATACGTGAGCTCCTCGTTGCCGCCGAGCTTGACGCCGACTTTTTGGCCTTCGAGATCCTTCATAGATGTGATGCCGGAGCTTTTGAGCGTGAAAAGCACGAACGGCGTAGAACGGTAAATGACGGACAAGGCGACGACCGGCGCCCCCTTCTCGCGGGACATCAAGATTTGGTCGGCTCCCGTGACCCCGAAGTCCTCGCTTCCCGAAGACACCATTTGCACCGAGGGGAAGTCCGAACCGCCGGGGCGGATATCCACGTCGAGACCGGCGTCCTTGTAATACCCTTTCTCTTTGGCGATGTAGAAGCCGGCAAACTGCGCTTGATTGATCCATTTCAGACGAACGACGACTTTCTTCAATTTTTGAGCGTCCGCGTCCGTGCTTGTCGCGGCCGAAGCCGCCGCCGTCGTTGTGGCCGCCGACGCGTCGTTTGCTGGCGACGGATTGACGTTACCGCTATTGGTATTTGTATTGCTGCCGCAACCGGCAATGGCAACGATAGAAGATAACAGAACCACGGACATCCATTTCCCGTTCACTTTGCGCATTTGCGATTCCCCCATATTCCTTTTTATAAAGATTCCAAAGCTTTAAGCAATTTGCCCGAATCGGATACGCTGCCGAATACGCCGCCCTGCATCTGCACCATGCGAAGCGCCGCTTCGTGGTTGGAAGGATCGGTCGCTCCCGTACAATCCTCTAAGATCAGGCATTCATAGCCGCGATCGTTCGCTTCCCGCATCGTCGTATGGACGCAGACATCGGTCGTGATTCCCGTCAAGACGAGGTGCGTGATCCCTTGCGTCTTCAGGATCAAATCCAGGTCCGTGGCATAAAAGCTGCCTTTGCCCGGCTTGTCGACGACCGGTTCTCCCGGCAGCGGCGCTAGCTCGGGGATAATCTCCCAGCCCGGCTCTCCCCGCACCAGGATTCGTCCCATGGGCCCGCTGGAGCCGATCTCCGCTCCCGCTTGCCGGCTCCTCCAGCGCTTGTTCGCCGGCAGATCGGACAGATCGGGCCGGTGTCCCTCTCTCGTGTGGATGACCGTAAAGCCCGGTATTTCCCGAACTCGCTTAAGCAGCCGCGAGATGGGGCCGATCGCCCTTGCAGTTAACGACAGATCGTAGCCCATTTGCTCGACGTAGCCGCCTTTGCCGCAAAAATCGGTTTGCATATCGATAATCAAAAGCGCCGTTTTGTTCGGCTCAATCCTCTCGTCGTAAGGCCAAGCATAGGGTTTGGCTTCAACGTTCATGTCAGGTCCTCCTATCCGAAACGCTCATTTCTTTGTGATGTGTCACATTATATCACGTAATAATTTCAGGTGGTTTGTAAATATTCCAATATTATTTGCATTATACTTGTATAATTTCCGAGATAACGTTCATATATTACATTGAATGATAGATTAATGAAATATCGTTCCTTGAGTACTGCCGATGGGAAATAAAAAAAGCCCGCGATTTACGCGGACTTTAATGGCACGTCGGACGTTATTCCAACAGACCTAATTTTTCGTACACGGTCAGCGTGACGACGCCACTCGGGATGAGACCGTTTTGACGCTGGAATTTTTTTAGCGCGTTTGTCGTGGAATGCCTGAATCTGCCGTCGCAGGGTCCGTTGAAATAACCTGCGCTTTGCAATCGGTTTTGAACGAGCTGAACGACAGCGCCGACGTCCCCTTCGCTAATCGATCTCAGCTCTTGACTCGCTTCTCCGAGCACATGGCCGAATATGGTCACTTTTGTCCCGACGGGAATAATCTCGTATAATTCCTCGACATCCCGATTTCGCATTCGAATACAGCCGTGGCTGGCATGTTGGCCGATGGAGAACGGCTTGTTGGTGCCGTGAATTCCGTATACGCCCCAGGGCACGTTCAAGCCGATCCAACGCGAACCGAACGAAGGACCCCAATTTTTCCCCTTATAGGTAACGATGTACTCTCCAACGGGCGTAGGCGTAGAAGGATTACCGACCGCGACCGGGAAGCTTTTGTATGGAATATGGTCCATGTAAACCAATAACCGATGCCGCTGAGGGAACACCTCAATCGTAATAAGGCCTGTATCTTTGACGATCGGAAGCGCCGGGTTCGCATGCGTATGTATCGGCACGAAGGTTAGGAACGAAAAGCAGAGGATGATACTGCCCCAAAGCTTAGATCGGTATCGGCTCATTTCCCATACCCCGTTTAATTTTCCCTTATCATGACCAGATGCTTGGATTTCATTCGAACAATTGACGTATATAGCGAGCTCTCGACTCATATCGTGAAAATAGGAGAAAAAATGCGCTTCTAGCGAAGACAGGAGGAAACATCTTTTGGCCGTTTCGTATATGGATTTTACTTCTCCCAACGTGCAGTTCGCGTACGACGTAAACCAAAACCGGACTTTTACCAAAGACAGCGCCAACTTTATCAATACGCTCGGCGTTCAACAATTGAATACGCTTGGCAATGCATCGCTGCTGGATATTTATTTGTCCGCGGGCAACGTGGTGGAGCCGCACATCCATCAGAACGCTTCAGAGCTTGTCTATCTGGTTTCGGGAGGAGCCGTCGTTTCGATTCTCAATCCGTTTACCAAAGAAGTTCGCAACTTCACCCTCAGGTCGGGTCAGGTGGCCCTCATACCGCAGGGCTGGTTCCACTGGGAGATCGCTACGGAGAACCATACGCACATCATCGCGATCTTCGATGCTCCGACGCCGGAATTCATCGCCGTATCGGATTTTCTGCGACTCGCGCCCAGAAATATACTTGCCCATACTTATTGTCTGGACGAAGCCCAAATCACCGCCGCTCTCGCACCGATCACGGATACAACGACGATCGGACCGCCCGCAAACTGCGGAAAATCGGCTGTCCGGCAGGCGCAGCCTCGCATTCAAGCGCATGCAGCACCGTCTTATCCGGTCCAGCCGATCCCATTTTAAAACGTATTAAAAACATTTTCGCATTCTTCTACGGTCGGTTGATAAAAGCAGTGCTTCTTCCATCGTCCTACGAGCGGCTGATCATACCAGGTCGGCGGACAGGGCCCGGGATTTTCGAACGAACCCGGGCGGAAATACCAAAGCGAGAATTCGGCCGGCCAACTCCGCTCCCCGTTCACCGCCCGTTGCGCCAGACGGCGTTCCCGATCCCTTGCGCTTTGATAGTACATTCCATGCTGCAACGCTTCGAACGCATGCGGTTGGTTGATCATTTGGGGGATGGTACGGATTCCTTTAAAGTCGGAGCAGTTCGCTCGAATCCGGTTGATGCCCACGTTTCCAACGAGGAGCATGCCCGTCTCGCCTTCGGTCTCGGCTTCTGCGCGAAGCAGCCTTGCCAACATGTCGATATCCTGTTGCCTGGCTTTTACGACTGCCATGAGCTCACCTCTTTAGCTTTCTAGGCTCATCATATTGGAGGCGAAGCGGATATGTGACTCTGTCGGCATCGATATTCCATTGGCGCGCTTCGTCACGCGTCCAAGCATCTACCCATATACTGAGCATTACCGAGACGGCTTTTCGCTCAAATACTTCGCGTATTGCAGCGGACGCTGATAAACGATCGATCGATTCGGGATTCCCTTGTATAGCGTTTTCTGGGGCTTGCCGTTCAGTTCGATGATCCAGGGATGCGCATCGCCGTCCAACGCGACGTCGACGCTGAATTCTCCAAGGCGATAATCGGTCTCCATGTCGATGATCTCCGCCGTTCGAAGGCTGACGTCGTAAATGGATGTCACGATCCTTCGGACCTGTTCAGGCGGATAAAGCTTCTTAAGAATGTCTTGAGTCAGGCAAGTTTTTATGAAGATACTCGTATTAAAGCTGCCTCTGTATGCGATCCGGCTTACGAGGTTGGTGACGGACCACAGCCCCTGTTCGTTCTTCTGGACGAGCGCCCGGATATCGAACACCTGCCCGTCGATTTGGCGAATCGGGATTCCCTTTTGCACGATATAAGGCGTCGAATCGACCAACTCTTTCATATGATCGTTAAATAGCCGTAAATCGTTCGTCACCGTTTTAGGCGCGAAATAATGCTGTCCCGCGCGGACTTCTCCCGCATGATTCATCTCCGCCCGGTACACGCCTTTGCCCATGCAGCCGTAAAGCGGTTTTAAATAAATCTCCTTATGACGCTCTAACATGCTCAGTACGTTCGATTCTTCAAAAGGAACCGTCTCCGGCAGATGGTTCGACAGCCACCGATTCAGTTTATTGAAGACATCGAGCTTGTTCAATTGATTAATGTGATTAAATAAACGATCTTCTCCGATCGTCGACCCCAGTCTGTGAATGAAATCAGGATCGGAGCGGTAACAGCGATTATACACGACCTGGGGAAAAGGAAATCGCCCGGTCATCCATCTGCCCCGGACGCACCGCAATCCGACGATCGTTCGGCTTTTCCAATCGATCGACGAAGGCGTGAAGGAAAATAACTTTGCGCCTGTCGCGTTGTTTGACATATATTGGCTAAGAATGGGTTTTCTTTGCGCGCGATTCGCAACAAGTATGCCTACGAATCCTGTTTTAATCGTCATGGTCGACCTCCGTCCAGAATCGCTAAGTTCGTAAGATTAAGGTATGAGAGCCTCTCCTGTATTGCATGGACAACAATACAAAGCGTCGCAAAAATAAGCGTCTCGAATAAGCACGCGTCGATTTTGAACGGAATAGGGTAATTGCGGACACTGATATGAGGTTTATTTCAGTCCGATCCATCATAAAGGAGCGTGCACGTAACTCATGGGTAAATTACCAGGTCCTCCAGGCCCTCCCGGGCCGCAAGGACCCCAAGGACCACAAGGTCCTCAAGGGGCGCAAGGATTGACCGGGGCCACAGGCGCGCAAGGGCCGCAAGGACCGCAGGGGCCTGCCGGACCGCTAGGTCCAACCGGACCGCAAGGGCCTGCCGGACCGCTAGGTCCAACCGGACCGCAAGGGCCTGCCGGACCGCAAGGCCCTACCGGACCCGTGGGCCCCGTAGCCCCGGCTTCGTTCGCCTTTCTCTGCAGCTCGGTCGATCAGGAGATCGCCGCCGCCCCCTCGCCTGGCGCGCAAGGCGGGGCCGTTACGTTTAACGACTCGGTGATCATTTCCGCGGACGTTTCCTTCACGCCACCTTCGACCGTTAACATTTTAACGACCGGATTTTATCGCATCACGTGGGAAGTATTCCCGACGGCCGGCGACTCCGCTTTCGGCTTGTTCTTCGACCCGGATGGCGCAGGTCCGACCCCGCCGGCACTTGTCCCCTGCAGCAATTACGGTTCGGGCGCGGGCAACCAGCCCTATCCGGGTCAAGTCGTAGCCTTGCTGACAGCCGGCCGAACGCTGACTTTAAATCGGATCGACAATATGGGCGCCCAGACCTTGCAAGCGAGCATCGGCGGCGGCACGCCTGTCACGAGCGCGTCTCTTCTCATCGAGAGATTGGGTTAATCCCTCACGGATCAACGTTTGAAAATATATCGAATAAAAATAAGCTTCCCTTTCGATTCGACAAGAATCTTGAGGGGAGCTTATTCGTTTAAACCATTTGGAAATATACGTTTAATCTTCCCATCTGGAATGGAGCACGTGCAGAGCTACCGCATCCCACACCAACCTGATGGATTCCTCCGGAACCCCGCGGCTTCGCAAAAAGTCGCGGGCCGCATTGGCCCCTCCACTTTCGTCTCCATGATCGCGCAATAATTCGGCTGCTTCGACGGCCAGCCGGTTATCGGGCATTTGATATTCGCGATAGAATACGGCATCCTTAAACGCCCCAATACTTAATGTCGCTAACTATCATTCTGTTTTACGATCAGCCGATCCCCTGCTCCGTTTCTTCCCGCAGCCTCTTGATGTCGCTGATCGGCGGCAGACCGAACAGCCGCGCGTATTCGCGGCTGAATTGCGACGGGCTCTCGTAACCGACGCGGTAGGCGGCATCGGCGGCATCGACGGATTCGGACAGGAGCAGCCGGCGCGCCTCCTGAAGGCGTAGCCGTTTCTGGTATTGCAGCGGGCTGAGCGCCGTCAATTCCTTAAAGTAGCGGTGCAGCGACGACGGCCCCATATGGGCCATTCGCGCGAGCTCGCCGATATGAAGCGGTTGGGCATAGTCCCGCTTGATGCGGGCGATGACGCCGGCGATCCGGCTTGTGCCGCTTCCGGCCAGGGCAATTTGCCTGAAGGCGCCCCCTTGGCTTCCGCTTAATAATCTAAAGTACATTTCGCGGATGACCAGCGGCGCCAAATATGAAATTTCGCGCGGCGAATCCAGCAATCGAACGAGCCTGACCGCAGCATCAAGCAGGGCGGGACTTGTCTGTTCGACGAACGCGCCCCGCTTTGACTCCCTTTCGTCCTCTCCCTCCAGCTCCGCGCCTTTCATCACTTCGAGCACTTGGGCCGGGTCCAGTCCAAGCCGCAGGCAGAGGTACGGCGACTCTGCGGAAGCCTGCAGCAGCCGCGAGGTGACCGGCAGGTCGACCGAAACAACGAAGTGCGCCGAAGGACCATATGTATAGCTGTCTCCGCCAAGCATCACGACCTTCGTGCCTCTGGCGACGATGACGACCGCGGGCTCGTAAATCGTATGGACGGGCATCGTCGACTTCGAGGTTCGGATCAAATGAAGCGAAGGAACGGCCGTTCGGAATACGCCGTCACTGCCCGTATGTTTTTCGATCAGCCCGGCCAACTTGGCGAGCTTGTCGGCGATCGGTTGATCGTATCCCGGCGATGGCCCTTCAGGGTCGGCTTGAGACAGCGGAGCTGCGACCTGCGATTGCGGCATCCTTTTCCCTCCGTGTCATGTCTAATTGGTTAAGGATAGTATATCACCGAACGATGGCGCCATTCGCCCGATTGGAGGATTAGGCAACAACTTGGTACGATCCGGCTACCTCATCCGCTGCCTATCGTCGCATAATAAGGGTGTAGCTTGAACGAACTTGATCAGGAGAGGCGGAAACGAAGATGAAGCGAAGAAGATTGGGAAAGAGCGGCCTTGAAGTATCGGCGCTCGGACTTGGCTGCATGGGCATGTCCGACTTCTACGGCGGCAGGGACGACGAAGAGTCCCTGCGCACGATCGACCGCGCGCTGGAACTGGGCATCGATCTGCTGGATACGGCGGATATGTACGGCGTGGGCAAAAATGAAGAGCTACTTGGCAGAGCGCTCAAGGGACGACGCGACAAAGTCGTAGTAGCGACGAAGTTCGGCAACATGCGAAGCGAGGACGGCAAGCACCTCGGCATCAATGGTCGTCCGGAATACGTCAGAGCCGCCTGCGAAGCGAGCTTGCGCCGTCTCGGCGTCGACTACATCGATCTCTACTATCAGCATCGCGTCGATCCGAATACGCCGATCGAAGAGACGATCGGCGCGATGGCCGAGCTGGTGCGCGAAGGCAAGGTTCGGTATCTCGGCATGTCCGAAGCGGCGCCGGCCACCCTTCGCCGGGCGGCTGCCGTCCATCCGATCGCTGCGCTCCAGACGGAATATTCGCTATGGAGCCGCGACGTCGAAGACGATATCCTGATCGCATGCCGGAAGCTCGGCATCGGCTTCGTGCCTTACAGCCCGCTTGGCCGCGGATTTCTAACCGGGCAGATTCGCAAATTCGAGGATCTGGCAGAGGACGATTACCGCCGCTTCTCTCCTCGCTTCCAGGGCGACAACTTCAGGCGCAATCTGGACCTCGTCGATCGGGTCGCCGAGCTGGCCGCGGAGAAAGGCTGCGAACCGTCCCAGCTGGCGCTGGCCTGGCTGTTGGCGCAAGGCGACGACATCGTGCCGATTCCCGGCACGAAGCGGATTAAATACCTGGAAGAGAACGTGGGCGCGCTTGAGGTCGAGCTTACGAAAACGGATCTTGCGCGGATCGACGACGCAGCGCCGCGCGGAACAACCTTCGGCATGCGATATCCGGAAGCCTCGATGAGCAGCGTCAATCTATAAGATGCGACGCAGGCCAATGAATAAAACGCTTTGTTCGGCATTTGACCGAACAAAGCGTTTTATTGTATAAAGCCCTTCTTTAGAATTGAGAAGAAGCCTTCCGTTCTACGAATTCAATAAGCCCCCAGAATACGACGATGCTTAATCCCGCGAGGATGGCGGAGCCTCCGGCATGAATGAACGCGGCTGCGCCAAATGCGGTTGCCAGCCCAAAATGGATTTTGCGCGTATATTTGCTCTTAAGTCGCCGGATCAAATAGCCGTAAACCGCCAAAGACAGCAACAATACAAATGCCGCTAATCCTGTGTACGTATCGTCCTTGATAACGGACTGCGTCAGAAAATAAATACCGTGAGCAGCAATGAGTAACAATGCCGCATAGGCGGCCGGTTGGTGCAGCCGATTGAACAGCGGAACGAGCTTTTTCACCAACGACGATGGCGATTTGCGTTTCTTTTTCAGTCGCAGCCACGCATAGCTGACGGCCGAGCACCAGACGGCGATCGTACCCAGCGTCCTGAAAATGCCTTCGCTTCCCCGCTCTCCGCGACTCGCGCCGGCAGGAAGTTTGACGGGTGCCGGTCCGCCGTGCGCGGTTCCTTGATGGGCAACCCCGAAATAGGCGTACAAAATCATAGCAAGACCGGCTAGAAGCGCGATGGCTGCAGGTATGAATAGCTTTCGGTTATGCTTCATGCCGCTACCTTCTTTCGGAATCGAAATTCATTGCCGACTCCGACAATACGAATTCATTCTTAAAATTCGACATTGATTTTATTAATGAATTCTTAACTTAACCAAGTCGTACCAGACGACGCCGCCATGCTGCGATTCGGATCTGCCGCGATTCACGAACCCCTGTTTCTCGTAAAAGGCTACCAAATCTTCTTTGCACGTAAGCGTGATGCCTTCCCTTTCGTTTACTTGCGCCAGCTCCTCCCACTTCTTCAGTAAAAGCTTCGCGATTCCCTGACCTCTGGCTTCCTTGGATACGGCCAGACCGAGTACGCTTTGATAGCCTCCGTTCTTCGGGTTCGTCTTGATCTCTTTGAATAGATCGTCCGTTATGTACGGCTGACCGATGATCGGGCCGTTGATATAGCCGAGTATTTGTCCTTCTCGTTCCGCCACGATAAAAGTATCGGGGATCAGCCGGATTCTCTCCGCAAAGGCTTCTTTCGAGGCCGCTTCCGCTTGTGAAAATCCTTCATTTTCAATCCGTACGAGCTGTTCTAAATCTGAGGCGCGTACGTTTCGCAATTTAATCATTTCAATCGTCCTCGTTTCCTGAATCATTCGATCGGTCGATGAATCTCGATCCATTTTATCGAATCTGTCCTATCGCATCAATCGACGTAAAAAAGCCGGTGCAGCGCACCGGCCTCGAAGACGAGCAAACGTTGGATTAATCGCGCCAATATTGTAAATGAGGATAACGGAACGTGTCCGACGCCGTCCGCTCGCCGAGTGCGAGTACCCCGTCCGGACGATAGACAAAAGGCTCTTCGCCTTGCGCGTAAGATGCGGCTGCGCGGCGATCCAAGCAGGCGAGCAGCATCTGCTGCTTCAGTCCGAGATACTCGCGCGTATGCGGTCCGTAGTCCCATTCGATCTCGCCGGGACGGAACTCGTAATAGACCGTGCGGCGCAGCGGATTGCCGTCGCCCGCAGGCGAACCGTGCAGCACCGTGATGTCGTGGAAAATGGCGTCGCCCGCCTCCAACGGTACCGGAATCGCATCTTCGGTGCTGAACCGGTCGGGTCCGTCCTTGTCGATTCGCGCTCTGCATGCTTCCTTGGACCATTTGTTGCTGCCGGGAATGACCCATAGGCATGTCGCGAGGTCCGCCGGATCCAGGTAAAAGTCGACGTTAAAGATCGGACGGGGATCCGTGCAGCCTGCAGGTACCTCCGCATCGCGATGCCACGGCACGATGATGCCTTCATCCGGCATTTTGAGGACCATCGAGTCCCAGGTCGGGATAAAATTACTGCCCTGCAGCTTCTCGACCGAGCGCAAAATAAAAGGATGACCGAGGAGCGCCTTCATCGGATCGCTCTTGTCGATGACGTACTCAACCCGGCGCAGGACGTTGCGACCGGTTTTGCCGCCCTTGCCGTACATGTAATCCGGGTCGTCCTGGACGCCTGCGGCGCCTTTGGCCACCTGTTTTTCCATCTCGGCTTGAACGATCTTCAGCTCGTCTCCCTGAAGCGCGCCTTTGATGACCAGGAAGCCGTTATCCAGGAAAAATCGGGCTTGTTCCTCCGTGATGCAGCTTTGCGTGCGTGCGTCCGCGTATAGCATATCCGTCTGCGACTTGCTCATCGTATCGTCTCCTCGATTCGAGATTGTTGTGTCCTCGAGTAAGAGTTTATCGAATCGGACGTCCGATGTATTTGGTCGGGACATTGAATCTTGTTGCCAAAATCACTTTCCTGTACGATAGAGAAAAAGGGGCTAATTCGATGAGCGATGAGAAACGAGACCAACCTGCGACTGGCGGTCCGCCGCCGGGCGATGCGAATTCGGACCAACCGGACTACCATTATCCCCCCTACATCACGCTGGCGCATTTGTTTCACGCACCGTCGGGGTGGGCCATTCACAATCGAACGATGGGACAGTATGTCCTGCAATATGTCGTTGAAGGCCGGGCGGATTACCCGGTCAATGGGCATCTGTATGCGACCGTCAAAGGCGACCTGTTATTCCACCGCCCCGGCGAGCCTCACTCCATCCTTACCTTGGAGGGAGAGCCGTACGTGTGTCTTTCCTTCGTATTCCATTTTGGAGCGAATGAATTCCCGATTCGTCAGCTGTTCGGTGAGACGCACCTGCTCGGCAATTATGCGGGCACGGAGCTCGAGAAAAAGCTGAATCGGCTCGTTCACCTGTATCGGCAGCCGGAACTTTCCGCGCAGTTGCAAGCGCAAGGACTGCTGCTCGAGGTGCTTGGAGAGGCGGCGGCGGGGCTGAACCGGACGCAAGCCAGCTCCGCTGCGGAGGATCGAACGAAAGCCAAGCTGCTGCTGCTGCAAAATTACATCCGCGACCATTACGCCGAAAACGTCCAGCATGGCGACCTTGAGCGAATCGCCGGGCTAAGCCGCAACTATATCATCGTTCAGTTCAAGCGGCAATTCGGCATAACCCCGATGCAGTATTTGACCTGGGTGCGCATTCAGAAAGCGCGAGAACTGGCGCTGCAGACGAACCTGTCGATCAGCGAGATTGCCGGCGAGGTCGGATACGCGGACGTGCACACATTCGGGAAAATGTTCAAGAAAAAAACCGGGACGAGCTTGTCCCAGTTTTGTTCGGCGCTTGTGACGTATAAAGTTTAATGCCGATCGCATTCAGTTCGGCTGCGAGAGCGGATTGCTCGGATTCTCGACGA
This sequence comes from Cohnella sp. OV330, assembly GCF_900112065.1. GTDB lineage: Bacteria > Bacillota > Bacilli > Paenibacillales > Paenibacillaceae > Cohnella. The sequence continues at coordinate 303,901 of NZ_FOKE01000008.1, read as the reverse complement.
TGACGCCGATCTCGCAAAAGTCGGAGCTGCCTCCCGAGGCTTCAAGCTCTACCCGCAGATGGTAAAAGCCGTTGTGGAAAAGAAGCGTATCGAGGTAGAGCGGCTCGGGTACCGTATCGCCTTCGTACAATACCTTGCTACCGAATCTGAAAGTGAATCGTTTGATCGATTCCCCGGCAGGTACGCCGGCATCCACGTCGATCTTGAGGACGTTGTTCACCTTCTGACGGTCCCGGATCCCCCGCATGTTGACGGCAGCCTTGGGAGCCGGCGCGACATATACGCCATCGATCCACAGTTGTCCGTTTTTGCGTTCCTGCCGTCCTCCCGCGGGAGCGACGACCAGAATGACCGCGTCCTCGGCCGGCACGACGAACGTTGCCGTGCCGGTCGCCGACTTCGCCAGGAATCGGCCGCTCACCGTGTCGTAGAGGTCGACCGAATTCTGGCCGAGCTCATTGATCTCGACCTGTTTTTCCGAGCCGAACGGATTGTAGTACAAGAAGGTCGGGTACGCCTTTTTATGATAATAGTCCGTTTTCAGGCAATCGATCTTCAGAATCCCCTCGACGTTCGTCTTCTCGATCAGCGCGCCCATGAACCCGACATGGCTGCCGCTGTAGATCGAAAAATCGAGCGGACCCCAGCCGATGACGGTGGCGTCGCCGCTGGCATATGGCGTCTTGTCCTCATATTCTTTGCGCATGCCTTCATAGGGCAGCGCGTGCTCTGGATCGCCGTCCCAGTCCGCGCCGGACTGCTTGTCTGCCGGCAGGCCGTCCGCATAGAACAAACGGGACTGATTGGCGACGTTCAGCATCCACTTGCCGATCGCGCGCGCATACCGCGAATCGTATCTCAGGAAGGGCGCCAGCGTGCTGAACAGGAAAAAACCGTTCATGACGAAAATATAGCCGCCGAAATCCTTTAAATTGCCAACCAAGCCGTGCATATCGTAATTTCCCCAGCGTTCGATGCACATGCCCCAGTCCGGCCGAGTCTCCACGCCGCCGTCAAAGATCCAATTGATGTATTTGGTGATGTCGTGGCTTGTCCCGTGTTCGGCTTCCATGCGGGCGGCTAGATAAGGCGAATAGTACATGAGAAGCTCGTAGTACGGATTATCCTCTTGGTCGTCGAGGAAGTCCAAACAAGCGTCTGCCGTATCCAGATAAACTTGGTCGCCGAAACGCAGATAAGCGAGAAACATCAGCATGGCTACCCCTGAAGCCGCATCCGGCTCCTTCCATTTGCCGTTGTCGATGGGCTCCATGTTTTTGAAGTCGAACGAGGTGTAGTTGAAGTTGAGCCGCTCGTCTTCGTCGGTCATGATCTTCACCGCTTCGACCCAACGGTCCGCCGACGATCGAACGAGCGCCTCCATCTCCGGTTCGTTCGGATAGAAGTAGGATAGGACGGCGTACAAAATATTAGCCTGGATCTCATACCAAAACGAATCGCCGCTCGGAATGGACGGGTACCAGACGAATACGCCTTCTTCTTTCCGGAAAAAGGTCTGCAGCATCTTCACGTAGTTGCTGCCTTCCTGATCGCTCTTATCGATGCCGACCAGCGTGGCTCCGAGCACGGCTGCCATGACCGTGATCGCTTCTTGCGAACCGTTGCTGCCTTGATCCGATTTGCCCACGTAGGACATGAGACCGAACGTATCCTCGTTCATATTGTAATGCGTTCGGTCCCGCCAGATGACGGGAAGATATTCGCCTTTGCGGTCGAAGTCGAACACGAACCGGTCGAACGCTTTCGCCTTTTCCCTCCAGTCCCGGATTTCAAACGGTTTGGGGACGGTCGGCATAGATTGAACCAGATGGAGATTTTTCTGAGGTGCGGGCGTAGCGGTTTCTTTTTGCGCTTTTTGCGCTGGCAGTCGGGTAGCCATCTTAGTTCGCCTCCTGAGGAAAGTGGTTTCCGCAAGAGACTATTACCCTGAATAATCGAAAAGTATAACGAAAACGGTAGCCTATTATTTGGAAGCTACCGTCTAATGCTCACATATGCTTATTTTAAGGCTCCAGACTTTGCCCTATCGTTACTTATGCTTCAAATGCTCTAACGTCACCTGGATGATCTCCTCGATATGGGAATCGTCCAGGGCGTAATAAACGGTTTTTCCGACTTTACGTCGCTTGACCATTCGCATATTTCTCAGATATCTCAGCTGATGCGACACGGCGGACTGTCCCATCTCCAGCAGCTCAGACAAATCGTGAACGCATAGCTCGCGTCTCATCAACGCGCTTATGATTTTAACCCGGGTCGGATCGCTAAGCACTTTGAACCATTCCGCAATATCTTGAATGAGCGGCTCGGCGATCATCTCCGCTTTGATTCGGACCAGGTCGGCTTCCGAACCGCCGCAGGTCACTTCGCAGTCTTCCGCGATCGGCTGCTGCATCCCAGGCACCTCTTTTCTTCCTTATGCGATGATTCATTATAACAGACCGCCATTTAATTAGAAAAGATTACGGTTAACCGTCCATTCTGACGCGCATTGACATCTCCCGCTCACCGACATATCATATGAACATATACTCATCTGTTCCATTTGGGATTGGAGCTGGTTGACGATGACATTGGAGCTTCGGGTGGATGGATTGACCTGTCCGAACTGCACGAGCGAGCTCGAGCAGGAGATCAGGCTGCTCGAACACGGGCAATCGGCGAAGTTAAGCTATAATGCCGGCAAATTGACCGTCGATGAAAAAGTCGATCTGGAAAAGGTCAGACGGATCTTGCGTTCGGACGGAGCGACGCTGAAAAAGGATCGCGACGGTCACGCGCATTTCCACGATCTTAACCACGATCATGACCATGATCACAACCATGCGCATGGGTCCGGAAGCACAAAAAGAATCATCGGGCTGCTGAGCGTGTCCGCCCTTCTGTATCTAGGCACGATGGCGACGCAAGCTTGGTTGCCGCCCGCCGCCTCCATCCCGCTTTACGTCGCGGCATCGCTGTTAAGCGGTTATTCGACATTCTGGCGCGGGCTAAAGAATTTGGCGAAGTTCAAGTTCAATATCGACGCCTTGATGACGATCGCCCTCGTCGGGGCGGCGTCAATCGGCGATTGGAAAGAAGCGACGCTCGTCGCGATCCTGTTCGGCCTGAACGAGCTGCTCGAGGGACTGGGCATGGAGAAGGCGCGCAAGTCGATGGAGACCTTGCTGCAGGTTGCGCCCAAAGAAGCCGTGAAGCTGGAAGACGGCCTGGAGAAGATTGTCCCGATCGCCAGCCTGGAGATAGGCGATACCGTGATCGTCAGGCCCGGCGAGAAGATACCTTCCGACGGTACGGTCGCCGGCGGCAAAAGCTCCGTGAACGAAGCGGCGATTACCGGCGAATCCCTTCCCGTGGAGAAAGCGGCGGGCGAGCCTGTATTCGGCGGCAGCATCAACAACGAAGGCGTGCTGCAAATCCGTATCGGCAAAGCGTACGAGGACTCCTCGCTGGCCAAAATCCTTCATTTGGTGCAGGAAGCGCAGGAAACCAAAACGCCTACGGAATTGTTTATCAACAAGTTCTCCAAGTATTATACGCCGTTAATTATCCTGGTCGCCCTCCTCGTTCTGCTCATCCCGCCTCTTCTATTCGGAGGGGATTGGCAAAAGTGGCTTTATCAAGGACTGGCGGTTCTGATCGTCGGCTGCCCTTGCGCGCTGATTCTGTCCTCCCCGATCGCGATCGTCTCCGGCATTGCCCGCAATGCGCGGAACGGAATCCTGGTTAAGGGCGGCGTATTCCTCGAGCAGCTGGGGAAACTGGATACGCTCGCCTTCGACAAGACGGGGACGCTGACCAAAGGCGAACCGCACGTGGAGAAAACGGTCGTTTACGATAAAGATCGTTTCTTCCTCGTCGCAGGCGCGATCGAGAAAACGTCCGTTCATCCGCTGGCCAAAGCGGTCATGAAGGAGATAGGCCGGCTCGGAGCGGCTGTCGGAGATGCCGACAAAATCCATACCCTATCCGGCCAAGGGATTACGGCGACGTACGAAGGGCGCAGCTATTGGTTGGGCAATGAGAAGAGCATCGCGCATATCAACTTTATGGAGGAAGTTCGCTCTGCCATTCAGCTTCTGAAGGATGAAGGCTTGACGCTCGTACTGTTAGCCGACGAGAGCGAAGTGCTTGGGATGTTCGGCATCGCCGACGAGATTCGAGCGGAAAGCGCGGACGTGATCGGCGAGCTGCATCGGAGCGGCATCCGGCGTACGGTGATGCTGACCGGAGATCACCCGAAGACCGCCGAGAAGGTCGCCGGAGCGGTCGGCGTCAGCGAATACTACGGCAGCCTTCTTCCCGAAGACAAAGTCGCGAAGGTCAAACAACTGGCCGCGAGCGGAACGGTCGGCATGATCGGCGACGGCATCAACGACGCCCCTGCCCTGGCCTCCGCGCAGCTCGGCATCGCCATGGGCAAAGGAACGGACAGCGCCATCGAGACCGCAGATGTCGTCCTCATGCAGGATCATCTCGGCAAGCTGCCGGCCGCGATCCGGATCGCGCGCCGGGTTAATCGGATTATTCGATTCAATATCGGCGTGGCGCTTGGCTTTAAGCTGATCGCCTTGCTGCTCACGATCCCGGGCTGGCTGACGCTGTGGATCGCGATCCTATCCGACATGGGCGCTACGATCTTCGTCACCTTGGTCAGCTTGACGGTCTTAATCGAAAAGAGATCTTAATCGCCGAAGCCTCTGGCATGCTGCCGCGTGTCAGAGGCTTCTTGGTTGTAGCACCTTATCAATTGATGTTAACGACAAACGGTACAGTGAAGACTTTTCCTTGATGCTGAAATTGACCCCATATTTTATAAACGCCTTGCTTCGGGAAGGTGGTCATGAACTCAGCCTTGGGGCCGGTCGCCGCTTCGTCCATCGGATGAACGTGAAGGTATTGCTCCGCGTCTGCCGATAAAATAACGACATGACCGACCGCGCCGAGATAAGGCTCCAGATTTCCGATTCCTTCTTTGGACTTCGCATCGACGATGTTGAACGTAAGCATGACCTCTTCGTTGGCTTTGGCGCTGCTTAACGCGAGCTCGACTTCCTTGCCGTCGACCGTTTTCATGAGACTCGTATCGGCGCGGATCGCCTCCGGCGTCTTGGATTCCCCTTCCACGTTCACCCACTCGCCGAGGACCGTATTCGACCCTGCTTGCGGGACGAAGTCCGCGAAGAGTTTATAGGCTCCCCCGTACGGGAACGATGTCCCGATCGTAAATGCGCCGTCTCCCTCGTATTCGGGGTGGATATGGCTAAAGTAGGATAAGTCTTTGCTTACCGCGATCAGATGCATCTTTTTTTCATGATTGAATTCGAATTCATTTACCGCTTTGCCTTTCGCGTCCGCGATGCGAATCGTCAAATTCGAACTTTCGGATGCTTTTGCGGCTTGAGCGCCGAACGTAAAGGCCGCCTTATAGTTGTCTGCCGGTCCTTCGCTCGCCGCATGGTTGCCGTGTTCGCCTTGGTTTCCGCAAGACGCCATTATGCCGAGGACGACAATGCTTGCGGGCAAAAGCATGATGTTCCTTTTCATTCAAAAATTCACTCCCCTTCCTCGAATCTCTACTTCGCATAGAATACCCCACCACCCTATAAATAGTCAATTGTTTTTTTATCACCACTTCCTATTTCGTCTATAGACGGAAACCGCTGTCATCATGGACAATGGTTTTGATGCAAAAAGCGTTGCAAAGGTTGCGGCATAAATCATGCTGGAGGAGGAATGACGGCAAGTGAACTCGAATGAATTCGCGTCACCGCGGGATTCGAAGTCGAAACGGCGGGCGCTGCGCGAAGTTCTCGTCGTATCGACGAAGCTGGGACTTACTTCGTTTGGAGGGCCGGTCGCCCACCTCGGGTATTTTCACAACGAATATGTACGCAAGCGCCGCTGGCTGGATGAGAGAAGCTACGCGGACCTGGTCGCGCTCTGTCAGTTTTTGCCCGGACCAGCCAGCAGCCAGGTAGGCATCGGTATCGGCGTCATTCGCGCAGGTTTGCTAGGAGGATTCGTTGCTTGGTGCGGCTTTACGCTCCCTTCCGTGATCGCCTTGATCGGTTTCGCGCTCTTATTGAAAGGCATGGATATCAGCCATGCGGGCTGGATTCATGGTCTCAAGATCGTCGCGGTGGCTATCGTCGCGCATGCCGTCCTCGGCATGGGCCAGAAATTGACGCCGGACAAAAAAAGGGCCACCGTTGCCGTTCTCGCGGCATCGGCAGCATTATTATGGCAGTCCGTCATCAGCCAAGTGCTGATCATTGCGGCTGCCGCGCTTGCAGGTTTATGGATGTACAGAAAAAAAACCGCCGCGGAAGCGCCGGTACTCGACATACCGATCCGTCGCGGCGTCGCTTATTTTTGTTTGATTTTGTTTTTCGGTCTCTTGATCGTTTTACCGCTGCTTCAACGGCTCTACCCTTCTGGCGGGCTTGCCTTATTCGACAGCTTTTATCGGTCAGGCTCCCTTGTGTTCGGCGGCGGACACGTCGTCTTGCCTCTGTTGGAGCACGAAGTCGTTCCTTCCGGCTGGGTCGGCAAAGAGGACTTCCTGGCAGGCTATGGCGCCGCGCAAGCCGTTCCGGGCCCGCTGTTTACGTTCGCTTCGTACCTGGGCGCGATGGCGAGGGGCGCATGGGGAGCGATGATCGCTACCTTGGCTATCTTTTTGCCGGCTTTCCTGCTCGTCGTCGGAACGCTGCCTTTCTGGACTTCGCTCCGAAAAAGCGCTAGGGTTCAAGGGGCGCTGATCGGTATTAACGCGGCGGTCGTCGGCATTTTGCTGGCCGCGCTGTACAACCCGCTTTGGACGACCGCGATTATGGGGCCGCGCGATTTCGCGCTGGCATCCCTCTTGTTCGTGCTGCTCGTTTTCTGGAAGGCGCCGTCTTGGATGGTTGTCGTGATCGGCGCCGCCGGCGGGATTCTGATTCATTGAAGTTCGTTAATAAGCCGACTGATACCGACGAATCTTTTTGAAGATCGACCGATCCGGATGTTTGCGGAAAATATAAGGGTCGGGCTTTGTATTCACCTCGAGGATCCACGGCTTCAGCGTTTTGTCCATCGCGATATCAAGCCCGATCTCCGATATGCCCGGGAATGATTTTCTGAGCGAGCGACCCGTCTGAACGCCAAGCCGAGCCAGCGCCCCCAGTTTGGCGTTCAAATTCGCAACGTGCGGCCGTAGCAGCGTTTCCGCTGTATATAAAGTGCCGCCGTTGTGATAATTGGTGACGATTTTTCCCTTGGCGGCCGCTCTGCCGATGATCCCGGTCGTTTCCCACCGCTTGCTCGGCGAATACTGCGACATGACGCGAAGATCGAAGCGGTTGCCACGGTATCGAAGCAGATGTATCCCTCTTTGAACCAAATACGTTTTTCCTCGCGTTAACCGGCGCAAAGCTCCGTACAAGGCTTCGTACCGGCGGTATCGGACGATTTTGCGTCCTGACTGGTAGCGGTAGCCTTCTCCGATCTTCTCAACGCGCATCACGCCTTTGCCGAAGGAGCCGCGATCGGGTTTCACATAAACCATCCCGTAGCGATGAAGCAGCCGCTTCAAGCTTTCGGCCGTCATTTTCGAGGTGGCCGGCAAAAATCGAGCTACCTTCGGATTGCGCCTCAGCGCAATCGTTTTCGCCCACTTGCTGGTTATGCGTCTTACCATCGCGAGCATCCCCTCCGTTTAAGCTGATGTCCTCTCTATCCTATTCGGCTGCCAGTTAGCCGTGTTGGCCTGATATACCGGTAAGCCGAGGATCTTCGGGCGTCTAGCGGCGACGAAGCTTCGATACCGTCCAGGACATCGCGATGCCGAGCGAGTACAGCAGCAGCGCCAGGAAGATGCAGGCTCCGACGAACGGAACGTTCATCGCGGAGACGATAATTAACGCGCCGGCCCCTGCCCGCATCCATTCCGGTTTGTCCGCCGTCCCGCGTATCTGTTCCCCAAGCGTTTGGCTGACAATCGTCAGTCCGATCGATAACGCCGCCAAGGCAAGCAGGGCGACGAACAGGATAAAGGGGATGCCGACGATCGACAGCAGCAGGAGAACGCTGATGGCGGCGAGCATGAGTCCCGTGAAAAAACCGGCGGCGAACAACTTCCCCCGTGGCGTCTGCCGGTACCGGTCGATCAAGGCGACGGCTTTGCTTTTTCCGATCAGAACGATCAGCACCGGCAGAATGAGCATGAGCAGGCTCGCCGCAAGTTTAACCGCGCCGTACCCGATCATCAGCCCCGAGCCGAGTACCAGGCTATTCATCGTCGCGCTGTCGAACGAGATGTTCACGACGTCGTTCGTGACATCCGCCCCTTCCTCTATGATCAAGTTGCCTCCGAAGATGACGACGGCGCCCTTGATATGGGCGGATGCGCGAACGCGCAAGTCGCCGCCTACGACCACGACGGTATTGCGAACGGTACCGGCGATGGAAGCGTCTCCGCCAATGACGACGACATCCTCCACCGATTGCGTAGCGGAGACCGTCGTATTCTGATGCTCGTACAAGCTGGCCGCTTCCGTCGTCTTGGGGACCGACGCGAGGCACAACAACATGAGAATCGCAAGCGTTCGTATAAGCTTCAGCATGGTTCTCTCCTTCATGGCGCGGTGCTTCGAAGAATGCGCCGCAGCGATAGGCCGGAGAATACGAAGATCGCTGCGCTGAGCGGCAGGACGGCTCCCCATACGGCCGGTATCGAGGAAGCGACGTTCGACAAAACGTAAGCGGCCGTCAACGAAAATTGAAGGGCGATCGAGAACAATTTGAAAAATGTCGCCCCGTACATGGAGATCAGAACGATTAAAGCCGCCAGCGCGACGAGCGATACGGCGGTCAATCCGGTTGACGTACCGGCCGACTTCGCTCGCCGGCCGTCCAAAGTCGCCAGTACCTTGAATTCCAGATCGGGCGGGGCGGCCAGTTGGCCGTAAAAGCCTGCGATCTCGGCGCGCATGTCGATGAGTTCGTCCACCAAGCTTGCGCAAGACGCGCAATGAAGCAAATGCGCGTCGATCCGATTCCGCTCCCCCGCGTCCAGCTCCTGATCCACGTAGGCCGACAACGATTCGGTCGGATGCTCGTTCATTAGGGCTCACCTCTTTTCATCACTTGGCGGAGCGAGAGTCTCGCTGCGTTCAGACGGGACTTCACGGTCCCGACGGGAATATCCAGCAATTGCGCGATCTCTTCGTAACGGTAACCTTGCGCGTCATGGAGCAAGATGATCTGCCGGTGGTCGGGCGACAATTGCGCCATCGCCTCATCGATCGACCATTTTAGCTGCTGGGACAGGTACTGCTCCCGAGCTTCCTTCTGCTCCATGCCGGCTAACGCCGAAGCCGAAGCCGCGGACGTTTTTTCCCGGTTCCGCTTTTTGAGGCGATCCGCGCAAAGATTAAATACGATACGATTGAGCCAAGAGGCGAAGGCGAATTCGCTTTCTAACCGGGATAGCGATGCATAGCATTTGACAAAGGCTTCCTGCGAAACGTCTTCTGCCTCCATTGTATCCCCTAGCATACCGTAAGCATAGCGATAGACTTGATCCTTGAAGCGTCGCACGAGCGCGGCGAACACGTCCGGATCGCCGCGCTTGGCGTCCCGAATCAGACGGTGAAGTTGCTCATCCACACGAGATCAACGCCTCCCGAACTCGAATACGCTCGCTAACGGGGTTCTTGCGGAAGTCTCGCGGCTTCTCCGCCGATCCCCGAATTTCGCTCCCATACAAGCATAAACAGCGAACCGCCGCAAGGGCAAGCGCGTCGTTCCGTCGAGCGTGATATAGAGCATGCCTGTCCCTGCCTTTCTATGAACAACATGGACGTGCCCCGCCTTATTCGGGGCGCGAGCCGGTTTGGGGCTTAATGGGCTGCCGCATGGGCTTCGAGATTCGCTTTCGTTCTTTTGCCTTGCATCCATTCGTACAAGATCGGAATGACCAGAAGACTGTTCAAGGTCGAGGTGATCATCCCCCCGATCACGACGATGCCGAGCGTCCGGGAGACGACGGCGTCTCCGCTCTGAGAGACGGCCAGCGGGATCAGGGTCAAGACAGTCGTGCCGGCCGTCATCAAGATCGGACGAATCCGCGACAAGCTGCCTTGCAGGACCGCCTCCCGGAGCGCCATCCCTTCTTTGCGGTTGCGCTCGATCTTATCGATCAGCACAATGCCGTTGGTCACGACGATGCCGGTCAGCATGAGCACGCCGACGAGCGCGGGCAGATTCCATTCGCCGTGAATCAGATATAACGCCAGCACGACGCCGGTAAGGGCAAGCGGGATACTAACGAGTACGGCCAGCGGCGCTTTAAGGCCTTTGAATACGAAGCTGACGATGAGGAGCACTAGCAGGATCGACACCGATACGGCGATGATCATCTCTTCGATCATCTGGTTCACCTGCGTAGAAATGCCGTTCATAGAGTAGATTACCCCCTGCGGCAATTCGGTATGCGCAAGCGTACTTTTCACTTCCTTAGCGACCCTGCTCATTGGGCTGCCTACGATCTCGGTCGTGACGACCGAGAAAGGTTGGCCGTCGAGCGACTGAATCGTAGAAGGAACGGTATCCACCTTGATCGTCGCCAGCTGATCCAGCCGGACCTGCGATCCGTCCTTGCCCGCGAACGTCTCCGCGGCGAGCGACTTAAGCACGTCGGTCGTGCTCTCGGTTCCTTTGGATGCGCCGGTCGCTACCGGATCGAGATAGACGTCGACCGGGATAGCGCCTTTGGATGATGGTACGGTAAAGTCCTTGCCTTTGCTTGTATAGCGCGCTATGACCTGATCGATACCGTCCGGGTTCACGCCGTATTTCTCGATTTGAGCGTCGTTCAATGCGATCGCGTACTTGGCTGCGCCGTTGGACAGATCGGCCTTGCCGTCCACGCTAAGACCGTCGATGGCGGCAAGTTTTTCCCGAATCGTTTGCGCGGCTTGATCAAGCGTCTGCTGATCGCCCCCGGACAACGTAATTTTCATTTGTGCGTCGTCGCCTGCGATGTTTTGGTTGGAAACGGTAATGACCGAGCTGCCTGCGACCGGGTCTAGCGAATGTTGGAGCGATTGGATATAGGCGTTCAGATGGCGCTGGTCATGCAGCGCAAGAGATAGATTCGCGACGTTCGGCTGCTGGACGAAGCCGCCGCCTTGATCGAATACGTCGTCCGCTTCCGGCGTGCCCGTGGATCCTAATTTGGCGGCGTACGAAGCGATATTCGAATCGTGGCTCAGGACATCCTCCACCTTTTGCACCTCTGCATCGACTTGCGGCAAGGTGCTGCCCTTCGGCAATTCCACTTTCACGGCGACCTGTCCGGTCGTCGCGCTCGGCAGCAGGCTGAAAGGAAGCTGCGAACCGCCAGCGGCTGCAAGGATCAGAAGCGCCAGCGTGATGCCGACCACCGTCTTTTTGCGCTTCAGCGCTGCCAGAAGGATCGGCTTCATCATAGGCTCAAGCGTGACGGATTTCGATTCGATTCCTTTCCCGCCCATGAAGGCCAGCGCGGGCAGGACGATCATCGCGACGAAAAAGGAGACCGCGATCGCGATGACGACGGACCAGGCGAAACCCGAGTACGACGCGCCCACGATGCCGCCGACGAACGCGATCGGGATATATACCGCGACCGTTGTCGCCGTCGAGGCGAAGATGGCGGGCAGCATCTCCACGACTGCCGAAGCCAGCGCTTGAAGCGCCGGTCTTCCTTTGTGCTCCTGCGTTTTACGGTACATGTTGTCCAAAATAACGATGGCGTCGTCCACGATGCGTCCCATGGCCACGATGAGTCCGGAGACGGTCAAAATGTTGAGCGTGATGCCCATCGACCTCAGGATCGCCGTCGTCGCGAGCAAAGAGATCGGCAAGGAGACAGCGATGACGAGCGTCGAACGGACGTTGCGGAAAAAGAAGAGCACGCACAGCATCGAGAACAAGCAGCCCAGAAGCCCTTCCCGCAGCAGTCCCTTGAGCGAATCGTTCAAGTCATGGGCGCGGTCCAGCGTCAGCGCGAGCGACACATCGCCGCTCTTCAGGACAGGCAGGCTGGCTGCGCGCTCCTTCACTTGCTTGGCAACGTCGATAATGTTGGCGGACGGCGTCTTGATCACGTCGATCAGCACGCTCGCTTGTCCGTTCGTCCGGGAGACGGTCTTCACGTCGGTGAGCGAATGAGAGATATCCGCGACAGCCGATAGCGGAACGGAGTTCCCGTTCTTATTGTGAATGGCGAGATTGGCTAACGCTTGGTCGCTCAGGTCCCAGCTGTCGATCCTGATCGGGATCGACGCCCGAACGTTGGCGATGTTGCCTTGCGACCAATTCGGCAGTCCCTTCGATACCGAATCGTTGAAGTCGTCGATCGTCAGCCCGTTTTTGGCGAGATCCTTCATGCGCACGTAGATGACATAACCGTCGTTCGCGGCGCCGGTTGCATTCACGGCCGCTACGCCCGGCACGGATTTTAAAGAATTGACGATATTGGCCTGGACGTTTGAACGCAGCGCATTGTCGTCGACTTTTGCGTTCGCGGCCGTCAGGCTGTAGCTCAGGATCGGGAACGTGCTCGTCGTCAATCGGGTAACCGACGGCGCCTTGACATCGTCCGGCAATGCCGCCGAGGACAGCGCCAGTTTGGTATCCGACTCGGCTTTCTTCATGTTGTAGTCCATTGGAAAGTACAGGTTCATCAACAAGCCGCCGTCGTAAGACGTCGTCTCGATATTCGATAAGCCGTCGACGCCCTTTAACGCGTCGTCGATCTTGGAGGCGATATCGGACTGGATTTGATCCGCTTGATAGGAAGAGGCCCGCAAGGAGACCATAAGCGTCGTATTGTTGATGCCCGGCATATAATCCCGCTGCATATGGAAGGCAGCCACGCCGCCCCAGGAGATGATCAGCAATACGATAACGAGGATGATGACCGATCTTTGCATGACGGATTGTAGGACTCGGTTCATGTTAAAGCCCCTTTCGGTTGGATATCTCAAAGGACTTGACATTGAACCGAATTGTTCGCGGGTCGCGAAAATATATTAAAATTAATTTGGGCGCGACCGGATATCGCTCGTCGCGATAAGTTTATTGCGCCGTGTATCCCCCGTCGATCACCAGCGCTTGCCCCGTGATCCCCCTCGCCGCTTCGCCGGTCAGATACAGCGCGAGCTCCGCGATCTCGTTCACGTCGATCAGCCTTCGCTGCGGGACGAGCGGCAAGATCACCTTAGCCAACGCTTCCTCTTCCGTAACGCCATGCAGCGCAGCGAGGTCTGCGAGCTGATTGCGAACGAGCGCCGTGTCGACATAACCGGGGCACAGCGCGTTGACGGTGATACCGTCCGTCGCCGTCTCGAGCGCCACCGCTTTGGTTAAGCCGATGACGCCGTGCTTGGCGCTGTTATAAGCGGATTTGCCGGCAAACCCGACTACGCCGTTAATCGAAGCGATATTGACGATTCTGCCGAAGCTTCTTGCCCGCATGCCGGGGACGACATGCTTGATGAGCATAAAAGGCGCCGTGAGCATGATTCGGATCATGCGCTCGAACGTTGCCGTCGGGAAGAATTCGACCGGGGAGACGAACTGCATGCCCGCATTATTGATCAGCACGTCGATGCCGCCCCACCGGTCTTCTGCGATTCGCACCGCCAACTCGATCTCGTCTTCGCTGGTTACGTCCAGGCGCATGCCATGGACATCGTGCCCAGACTGCCTGAGCCCCTCTGCAGACCCGAGCGCGGACGCTTCGTTCACGTCCGTCAGCACGACGGTCGCGCCCGCTGCCGCGAATCGCCGTCCGATCTCGAAGCCGATGCCTTGGGCCGCGCCCGTGATCAACACTACTCGCTTTTCGGCCATCGCGCTTTCCTCCTATTAATACGTATGGGTAAGCAAATGCTCCGATATCCGAAGCCGAGCCCCGGTCGATGCCGCAACCTCTTCGGGAGAGAATCCGTTTGCGGTCTCCGCCAGCAATAATCCTTCGGGCGTGACGTCGATGACGGCCCGGTCGGTGATGATTCGGTGGACGACCGATTTGCCCGTCAGCGGCAGCGAACAGGCCTCGACGATTTTCGGCTTGCCGTCCTTGCTCACATGCTCCATCACGACCACGATCCGCTTCGCGCCGTGGACGAGATCCATCGCGCCGCCCATGCCTTTGATCATCTTGCCCGGTATCGTCCAGTTGGCCAGGTCGCCCGAGGCGGACACCTCCATGCCGCCCAAGATGGCCAGGTCGATATGGCCGCCGCGGATCATCGCGAAGGAAGCCGCGCTATCGAAATAAGCGGCGCCCGTTACGGCCGTAACGGTTTCTTTGCCTGCGTTGATCAAGTCGGGATCGACTTGCGAAGGTTCGGGATAAGGGCCGATGCCGAGCAAACCGTTCTCGGATTGCAGCCATACCCGCTTATTTTGCGGAATATAATTGGCCACCAAGGTAGGCATGCCGATGCCTAAATTGACATAATACCCGTCCGCGATTTCTTTCTCGGCCTTTACTGCAATGCGTTCGCGCGCCGTTCCTGCTGTCATCGTATCCCTCCTCCGATTTCAGGTTGCTTGGCGACCGTCAGCTTCTCGATGCGCTTGCGCTGCTCGCCGATCGCCAGCGATTGAACGAAAATGCCGGGCGTATGGATCCGATCCGCTTCGAGCCTGCCGGCTTCCACAAGCCTTTCGGTCTCGGCGATCGTGATGCGGCCCGCGGTCGCCATGATCGGATTGAAGTTTCTGGCGGTTTTATTATAGACGAGGTTTCCGTATACGTCCGCTTCGCAAGCGCGGATCAGCGCAAAATCCGCCGTCAGCGAAGTTTCGAGCAAATACGTTTTACCGCCGAACGCGCGCGACTCTTTCCCTTCCTCTAACGGCGTTCCTACGCCCGCCGGCGTATAAAAGGCGGGAATGCCGGCGCCCCCCGCCCTGATCTTCTCGGCCAGCGTGCCTTGCGGCAGCAGCTCGACTTCGATCTCTCCGGCCAGCGCCTGACGTTCGAATTCCTTGTTTTCGCCGACATAGGAAGCGACGATCTTTTTGATCTGTTTGTTGCGAAGCAGCAATCCGAGCCCCCAGTCGTCGACGCCGCAGTTGTTGGAGATAATTGTCAGATCCTTTACGCCGGTCTCGGACAGCGCGACGATCAGGTTTTCCGGGATGCCTACGAGCCCGAAGCCGCCGACCAGGATCGATGCGCCGTCTTGTATGCTCCCAACCGCTTCCGTGAACGATGAATGAATGATTTTCAATGCAACTCGCCTCCTCTGTCCAATCTAGCCGCAGCGTTCTACGATCGCCGCAATTCCTTGCCCGCCGCCGATGCAGAGCGCGGCCAAGCCGAAGGCGGACTGGCGGCGATTCATCTCGTGCAGCAAGGTGACCAGCACTCTCGCCCCGCTCGCCCCGATCGGGTGGCCGAGCGCGATCGCGCCTCCGTTGACGTTGACCTTCCCTTCGTCCAGTCCGAAGTGCCGGATGAACGGAATGACTTGCGCGGAGAAGGCTTCGTTTACTTCGATCAGGTCGATGTCGGAAATTTGAAGCTGTGCTTTTTGGAGCGCCTTCTCGACGGCCGGGATCGGACCCATGCCCATATATGCCGGATCCACGCCGGCAACCGCAAAGGAACGAATGACGCCTAGCGGTTGGAGGCCTATTTCCGCTGCGCGCTTCCTGCTCATAAGGATCAAGGCGGCTGCGCCGTCATTGATGCCGGAGGCGTTGCCGGCCGTGACCATGCCGTCCGGCTTGAACGCAGGCCGCAGCTTGGCGAGCGTATCCGGCGTCGTATCGGGACGCGGATGTTCGTCTTGCTCCGCGACCGGAAACGGCTCCTTTTTGTCCGGTAACGCGACGCCGACGATCTCATCGGCAAAAACGCCTTTATCGGCGGCCGCCGCGGCTTTTCGCTGGCTGGCGAACGCGATCTCGTCCAGCTGCTCGCGCGTAAGCGCGAATTTCGAGCATAAGTTTTCCGCGGTGATGCCCATGTGATAATCGTTGGCCGCGCACCAAAGTCCGTCCTTGATCATGCTGTCGGTCAGCGTTCGATCCCCCATGGCATAGCCGGCGCGTGCGCCCTGAAGCAAATATGGCGCCTGGCTCATGCTTTCCATTCCGCCCGCGACCGCGGCATCGCAATCGCCCGTTCGTATGGATCGGCTCGCCAAGTAAACGGACATCAAACCGGACCCGCACACCTGATTGACGGTCGTCGCCGGCGTTTCCACCGGGACTCCTGCCTGCAGTGCCGCTTGCCTGGCGGGATTTTGCCCGAGGCCGGCCTGGAGCACGTTGCCCATATACACTTCTTCGATGAGCGATGCGGGGATCCCCGCCCGGTCGATAGCCGATCGAATCGCGGCAGCGCCCAGCCGAACGGCAGACACATCCTTGAATATGCCGTTCAATCTTCCGATCGGCGTACGGACAGCGCTTACAATCACAACGTCATGGTCGCTCATGCGAGGTCGACTCCTTTATCCGCGTTTAGTTTAAGCTTCTTATCCATCATTGTAGGCCGCTCTTATTTATGTGTAAAATATAGATATTGGATATGATTTATACGCTAAATAAATAAATGCGGGAGGAATTCGGGTGGAGTATATACAGCTGCGTTATTTTGCCGAGGTGGCCAGACTGCAAAGCTTTTCGAGAGCGGCGGAGAAGCTGCATATCGCCCAACCTTCGCTAAGCAGAGCGATCAAGAGCCTTGAAAACGAGCTTGGCGTCGTGCTGTTCGATCGTACGACCCGGTATTTGCGGCTTACGGACGACGGCGAGATCGTGCTGCGGCATGCCGCGGCGACCTTGTCCATGTCCAAAGATTTGCTGGCCACGCTGAACGAGGGAAAACAGCTGCAAAGAGGAGAACTTTTGCTGGGCTTGCCGCCTGTCATCGGCGCCAGTTTTTTTGCGGGGATTATTGCCGGCTTTCGGTCCGAGTACCCGGGGATCCAGCTACGGCTCGTCGAGGAAGGCGGCAAAATCGTGGAGCAGCTGCTTAGCGAATCCAAGCTGGACATCGGCATCGTCGTCCTGCCCGTGGATGAGGAAGAATTCGAGTCGCTCACGCTGACGGAGCGTCGGCTGTTCTTGGTGCTGCAGGCGGGCCATCCGCTGGCCGGGAGCGAATCCGTGCGGCTGTCGGATCTGAGAGAGGAACCGTTTATTATGTTCAAAAAAGGCTTCTCCCTCTACGATCGGGTAAGAGAAGCCTGCATTTTGGAAGGTTTCGAGCCCAGGATCGCTTACGAGAGCTCCCAGTGGGACTTTATGGCGGAGATGGTGGGCGCAGGGCTTGGCGTTGCCTTGCTTCCGGATACCGCCGCGCGGAAGATCCGATCCCAAGCAGTCTCGGTTATACCGGTCACCGTGCCTGCGATCCGCTGGGACATCGCGGCGATCTGGCCGCGCGGCCGTTATTTGTCGCATGCGGCGAGAGGTTGGATCGCATTCATGAGGCATTGGAATAAGGGCATGGACTTGACTCAGGATTCGCGGTCGGACAAGCGCTAGAATTTCTTCGACTGCGCTTCCTTGCGCTTGGCGGCGAGCGCTTTCCTGCCCTCCATGATTTGGGCGATCGCATCCGGATTGTCCGCGAACGTTTTCGCTAATTGATTCAGACGCTTCGAGAGATTGCCTAGCGTACCGTTGGAATCGTTAATGAACTCGTTCATGGCGAACGGACTGTCCGGCACCTTCGTCCTTCGAATGGTTCGAACCAGATTCCGCGCCGTTTCCGTCTGATGCGCCTGTTTTTCCTTTTTCAGCCGTTCCTTCTCTTTGTCGTCCATCGCTTTAAGCTCGGGCGCCGAACCGGAGCTCACCGAGTTCAGCAGCGTTTTAAACGCTTTTTTGTTGTCGGGCGTATCGTGCATCTGGCGCTCGAGGTTATCTTCGTAGGCGAGCGGATCGCGAAGGACGGTAGCGCCGCCGAGGTTGTTGCCGCTGTTTTCGGCGCTCGGCGCGCCCAGGAAAAGGCTGTTCATGCCGCCCTTGCCTTCGTAGAAGACCGCTTGCAAGGATGCCACCTTGCCGTCCATGACGAGCCGCAGCATCATCTTGACGAGCGTTTCCGCCGAATAGCCGCCGGAAGCGCCATCCTTCTCTTGCTTATCCTCCGCCTCATCCTTTTCCGATTTTTTCTCGGAGGTCTTGCCTTTGCCGCCGACGGCCTCGAAGCTGCGCGACAGCTCGGAGATGCCGACGATGCTGACGAATTTTTGCAGATGCTCGGTCAGGTTGCTTCTGACGGAATGCGACTTCGATACGTTGTGATTGAGACAATACAGCATGATCGCCGCCAGCTCGCGGTCCTCGAATGCCTCTTTGTCCTCCAGCTCGGATCCGGTCGCCAGCTTGTACAGGGAGGCTGCGCTTGGATCTTGGGCCATTTTCAGCATCGCTTCGATTATCTTGTCGTATTCGGCGGGCGGTTCCTTGATCGTTTTGCCTCGTTTCTTGGCATTTCCGCCCGCTTGAATGAAGTGGCCTCTGCCCTCGCCCACTCTCAGCTTCTGTTCGCCGATGGAATAGTAATCCTGCGTCGTCAAATCGGCGATTTTCGGTTTCGGGAGGCTGCGGTCCGCCGCATAAATTTTGCGGTGGAGCGGCTCGTCGAGGCGGTGCTCGTCTTTTTTCGATTCCAAGGACGACGAACGAAGGATATCTATATTGGAAGCCGTCAGATTGATCAAAATCGCCAGCTTCTGTCTGGCATCCAACTCCGTCGTTTCATCGTCGCTGCTGTCCTCGACCTCCGAGGAATACTTTGTTTTCTTCTCCGTTTCAAGCTTTCGTTTTTTCTTGTTCGTCCGTTGCGCGCTTTCTTCGGGCTTGCGCTTCTGAGGCCCGTCCTTGGCGTCGTCTTCAATCTCCATGCCGCTCCGGAGGCTGTCCGCGCTTCGCGTGCTGAGCATTTGTTCCGCCGCCATGAGCGATCCGCTATGGTTGGCCATCCAACCGGACAGCGATATCGGATCCTCGCTCGTTCGATTCGCTTCGAAGTCCTTGAGGATCGGTTCGTACAGCGCCATCATATCCGGATCGTCGCGCTTCCACGCCATAAACGCGCGGAGCAATTGCTCGATCCGCTCTTCTTCGCTCTTGTCTTCGCCGCCGGTTTCCGCCACGAATTTTCCCTGCACGACCGGTTCAGCGGCGCTACGCCCGCCCGTATCCGCCGGCGCCGGCGCAGATGGGATACCGCCGCGCAGCATGCCGAGCAGTCCACGGTTCCCAATCGCTTGCTGAAGTTGAAGCAAGGGACGGGCGGACTTCATGCCGGCGGAATCGCTTCGGATGGGACGAGGATGAGGTTCTCGCTGCGGCGTCTGCTGAAAGGACGATTTGCTCGCACGATCGTAAGTCATCGATTACCTCCCGTAACGGTTCAGCGCTCTTCCGCCTGCCGGCGCCCCGTAATGTCGCGCCCGATGCAGATCGTCTGGACGATCTCCCCGGATTCGTCCCGAATGTATTCGGACGTCGTCTCGTACAAGCGGTATTCGCCGTTCTTGTGCCGGAATTGCTGAACGCGACCTTGGAGATCGACGGCGAGAAGTCCGTCCGGATGATCGTCGAAATAAGGTTGAAAAAAGCCTTGAGATAAAAGTGCTTCGTTTTGCAGCATGGATATCCGCCTTCTGATCATTTACATAGGCTAATTATATACTGTCTTTTTCCGGTTCTCTAAAGACAAAGGTACCAAATTTCTCGTTTTTGATGATACCCGCGCGCGCTACAGCTTGCACGCATAGAAGTCCTTCATAGGCGGACGCTTCCAGGAATAGTGTTGTAAAGATGACATATATGACTGGGGAGGTGTTGAGTAAACGTGGCTAATGTATTCGTGGCGCGTTCGCTTGACGAGATCCGATTTTGGGCTCGCATTATGAAGGAGCATTCCCTGTTCTTGAGGCTGGGGTTCAGAGCGGAAGATACGACATTGATCAATGAAGCGAATCAATTTTACGCGTTGTTCGAAGCGATCGAAAATCGGGCCCATCAACTGCCGGTCGATTCGGATCCTCAGGTGATTTTGAGATTCAATACGGAGGTCCATACCGCAGTCTCTCTTATTTGGGCTTTTAAAAGAAAAGTGCTTGGCCTGATCTTAACCTGTCAGCTTCCCGGCGCCAACAATTATCCCCTGTTGGTGGACCATACGAGCCGGGAGGCCAATTATTTCAGAAACCGGCTGGAAGAGCTGAACGCCGGCAAGCTCGAGCCTTTGCCGGACGCCATCATCGACGAAAACGTATTTTTCCTGCGCATCATGGCCGATCATGCCAAATTTATCAGCCATCTGCTCGATCCGTCCGAACGCAAACTGATCGATATGGCAAATGATTTCAGCCATGATTTCGACACTTTGCTCTTCCAGGCACGGGATATCGATTCGATGCGTCCGCAATCCCAGACCGCGCCCATCCTGGGACAATTTCTGGACCAAAACCGGGTTTCCGTCGCCTCCCTTCGCGATTTTAAACGGACTGCGCGCGACCTGATCAACGCATGCAAAATCAAAAGCATTATTCATCCGCTGCTTGCGGATCACGTCTTCAGGGAAGCGGAAAGATTTTTGCACATCATCGACATGTTCGAGCAGCATCTGACCGGCACGCCGGTGTCGATGCGCGATTTGGAAGAGCATTAGAAAAAAGCGACAGCACCCCGGGAGCTAAAGTCCCGGGGCACGTTGCAAGCCGGCTGGCATGGCGTGCAAGCGCCATAAACCCCAGTTTCATTTTCCGCTGAGCAGCTTTCCGTCGAGCAGCATTCGCAGCGTACGGAAAAAGAGTACGACCATTACGATGGTGAACAAGGCCAGAACGATTGCGGAAATGGTCGTTAATGGCCATGTCCGCATAAAAAGCGCGTATTTTAATGCTGCGATGCTAAGCGCGGCCATCGGAAAGCTTACGCCCCACCAGGAGGCGCCGAACGGTACGGTTCTTTTGAATACTTTAAAAAACAAGACGACGAATAAAAACAGACCGAAGTAAAACAATACGGATGCGAACGAATCGATGCGTCGCTCAACGTTCGTATAGCCCAGAAAACCGACTTCAAACGGCGCGATCAGGATCAACAAGGAAGGCGTGATTCCCGCCGGCAGCGGAGCATCGTGAATCAATCTCGATAAAATGATAATAAAGAACGCTAGCGCGACCATCCCTCCGATCGCAAGGGACAGCAGATTGATCTCATGCGCCCAAGGGAACGGCATCGTCCCGCCGGCAACCGCGATATCAAGGGTACCGACCACGGGAACCAGCATCGCCGGGACCGTATGGCCGGGATCGCGGTTTCCGTTCAACAATCGAGCGACGAAAACATAACTTAGGGCAATGGTCGTTGCCGCCCCTAATATCCATATCGCTTGCCCGGCGGTTGAACTATAGCTGCCGATCACGGAGGACAGGAGCAGAATGGAAATCGTAATCGTACCGAAAAAATGGCCGAAGACCGGATGCAAAAACTCCGCCTTCACTTTTTCCGGGTATAAAACCCACTTGGACAAATAAGCGATGCTAAGCGTTATAAATAGGACGACAGCAACCATTCCGCTCACGTCCGCGATAACGTCGGAAGTGCCGAATAGCTTGTGTGCCTCTCTCCAAGCCAATGCCAGACCTGAAAATCCCATCACCGAAGCAAACAGATTGACCGGAAGAAACTGAATGGATCCGACTGTGGACAGTTTAATATCGGCTGTTAATGTACGCATGTATGTTCTTCCCCCTTCTCTTGTCGCTTCATTGTAGGGGGAGCAAGGATGATAGATCAATATCGGTATTTCTATGAAAACGATAGATGATACCCACAGCTATTATGTACTTTGCTTAAGCTTTTTCACTTGGGCTTGCATCAGTTCAATAAATCCCCGGGAAGCTTTCCCCATATATTTATCGCGGTGATAAGCGATGCCCACTTCTCTGCTCAAGCTTGGATTTTCAATCGGAATGTGAACCAAATCGCCGTAATCGTTCATTTCAAGCAGCGTTTTCGATAATACGGAGCCGCCTGCACCGGATCGAACGAGTCCGAACAAAGATTCGATCGTCGTCGTTTCGATTAGCGGCGTGAGTTGAAGTCCGGCCCTTGCGCAAGTCGTATCGACTAATTGACGGCACCGGTGCGTTTCTGGGAACGTCACGACGGGCACGCGCAAAATCTCTTCGAAATCAATGGCGGATCGTCCGGCATAGGGATGTCCGGCCGTCGCGACGAAGAAAAATCGTTCTTGGTACAAAGGAATCGTAAGGATCCTCTCGTCCTCGAGCGGCAAAATCGTAACGGCCAAATCCAATTCATTTTGCAACAACCGGTTTACGAGATCTTCGACGCCCAAGATTTTAATCCGAACCTTGGGATATTCGCGGTGGAAATCGATCAGCAATTCGGAGACAAATTGGTTGAGCTCGCCCGGCAGCGCGCCGATCGACAATTTTCCGCGCTCGATCTGCTGCAGCTCTTGAATTTGCTCTTTGGCGCTCGTTAAATTTCCGAAGGCCAATTTGCTTTGCGCGTATAAAATCATTCCCGCCTCGGTTAGCGCGATTTTTCTGCCGATGCGGTCGAATAAAGGAACGCCGATCTCGTCTTCAAGCGCTTTGATCTGATGGCTCAAGGAAGGCTGCGTAATTCCGAGCTTCACGGCCGCTCTCGTAAAGTGCAGCTCCTCGCATGTAGCCAGGAAGTAATCCAATTGTCTGAATTCCATTGCGGTCGGGTCCTCCTTCGCAACCAAGCTGTCTCGTTTAATTATATCGCGCTCGCGAACAAAAGAGTCATGGCAGCAACGCCGCCATGACTCTTTTTCGTAGTCGGTTCGCCCTTGTTGTCTCACCGTTGATAATGACTGTCGACTTATAAAAAAACCAAGCCAGGCTATTCGCTCTGGGTTGGTTTCTTGCGTATGCTCGTAAGCTCGAAGGCTTCCTTCGGTTTGCCGATCGCTTCGGCTTTCTTTTTCTTGATCACCATCGCTTGCCGCAGGCTCGTAGCTTTAAATTCCATCGTCGTGCCGAAGGGATCCTCGAATGCATAATACATTTTTTTATCCGCCATAAAACGTCAGCGCCTCCCGGGACTCGTCAAGAGTGATCTTCTTAGCCGAATTCAAGCCAAAAAATAGGATGTCCATACGGCCTGCGAATATGCAAATAGAGGTAATGCTTATATCAAGCTACGCCACACTCCTGCTTACTCGCCGACCCGCAGCTGCTTCGTGAACGCAAAATGATCGTTCGGGTACATCAAATGAATCGTGATCGTATATTCCCCTGCGGAAGGAAACGTATAGTCGGACGTATAGCCGTTTCCTTCTTTGACGGCATCGATCAGGCTCGGCAGATCGTTTTTCGAATTGATTTGAAACTGAACCGTCGCTTCCTCTGCGGCAAACTTGTCGTTGTCGATGGCGGCGATCAACTTGGACGCCTTCCCCGCAGCCGGCGGCGACGGCTCGCTATTCAACGATACCTCCGAAAACTTCAACGTCTCCTTGTTCCCCGACGCCCCGCATCCGGCAAGCATCAGCAGAACGGCAAATGCGGCAATCACGCTGAGCGTGCGCACTGTAGAGCCGTAAAATTTCATTTTTTGCAATTCCCCTTTGCACATGTCCTGAGACCATCAATCATACGCCGTTCGTCCGGCATTAACAAATAGCCTTGCGTATTAAAACGCAAGGGGCTAAATTCGGATATTAACCCTATTAAATATCAGGACGACAGGATGGCTACCTACCCTCGGTTTAAACGTCCGACGAACCTTTTATAGGCGAAATTCATATGTATGAGCAATATCGGTTCCACGTGGAAGGGCGTATGAGACGCGATGCTGGTCTTCATCCTTAATCCGGAAAAGCGAGCGCTGCAGCCCAAAGTCACGCAAAACGGTATCCTCGCCGCCTCGGCGCATTGGAATCTTGCGGCTTATGGTTTGCGGATCACGATGAATGGCTGGAGCGCCCGGGCGGCGAGCCGATCTATCGCCGAACCGCGCGCGCCAAGCCCGAATACGACGAAACCGCGCTGCTGGAAGACGCCGCCCCGCTCGCTCCTCGTCTATATTGGACCGAAGCGTTGCGACATCTTGGAGGGTGGCGGGAGCAAGATCCGTTCGGCGGCAGGCTTTACGAGGATTTTCAGATGATCGTCCGTCTGGCCCGCGTCTATCCGGTCCGCCATGTCCCGGCCGTTCTGTACCATCGCCGGTTGCGGGGAGACAGCCTTACGCGAACGAATCTGGAGCAGCATGCCTTATGGAAAAGCTGGTTCGACGTCAAGTAATCGCCGGTAGCCATGCCGATCGCTTCGTTGATCGATACGGCATAACGTACGGCGGACGCGCGTTCCTCGATCGAGAGCGGAGCGCTGCGAACGTACCGGATGCGGGAATCGTTCAAATAGGGTGCGATGACGCGCGTCGTCGCCTCGTCGGAATGATCGTCCATGAGCAGCAACTCCCAGTCCGCATGCGTCTGGTCCAGCACCACTTGAATGGCCTTTCCGACATATTCCGGTTTGTTGTAGCTGGTCATAATCACGGACACCCTGCCCATCATGACGCCCCCTCGCGGACGGGCAACGGCCCTTATCGCCTTGTCGGGTACAGGATATTCATGTGAAAGTGCGTTGGTTACGATGCCGGATACGGCAAAAAACCAGCCGGGCCGCCTATTTGACATGGACGATCGACTGGTTTTTATGCGTCTTGTTTGATTTTT
The DNA here is from genome assembly GCF_900112065.1 of Cohnella sp. OV330. Taxonomy (GTDB): domain Bacteria; phylum Bacillota; class Bacilli; order Paenibacillales; family Paenibacillaceae; genus Cohnella. The sequence goes on along the minus strand of NZ_FOKE01000008.1, from coordinate 279,108 downwards.
ATGCAACCGTATTGCTGATGATCGTCAGAAATCCGTTCATTGAAGCCGTGTTTATAAGCTGCTCTAGGGAGTCACGGGCCGAACCTATAAATTCATACCATTGATTTTCATTAAAATCATGGACCACGATCTCCGGATACTCGGACAACGTTCCTGCGGGAATGGCGCTTTGTAAGGAGTAGATGTCAAAACGCTTGAGGCTGTTTCCTTTTTCGTCCAAAAATTCGTTTTGACTATTTTTATAATAGGCACCTGCTTCATCTAAGTTAATGCGCCATGCGTAATTGGCAGGCTCTTCTATGTTTTTTCCTTTGTTTTCTTCGATCAGGCGATAAAGGGCTTCCTCATACGCATTCCCTCTGATTTGCTGCACGACGCCGCCCATGATCATATGGAATTCTTGCTGAAAAGCTTTCACGGCTACGCCGTCGATCGTAAACGGTGCCGTGTCAATACGTACAGTGCCTTTATCGTAGTTGACTTTGCTTTGAAACGTTTCTGCGATAAAACGAATGGGGACGTAAATCCGATTGTTTTTGAGATAAGGCTTGGCGTCGAGCTGCACTTTTTCGCCGTTTTTCAAAGCAATACTGTCGTTGGTGTTCAGACTGAGCTTCATTTTATTTTTCGTAATATTCACTTCCGTCTTTTTCCATTCAACCTTTGCGCCCAAATTCTCGCTAATGATGCGCAATGGAACCATCGTTCGATTGTTTTTTACTTCTGGCTTTGCATCGGAATTGATGGCTATGCCGTCAACTACGATGGATTGGTTCGACGCATATACCGGCGAAGTCGACAGTATGATTCCGAATGCAATAATCAAACTCGAGCACAGTTTTTTCATGTCTTTCATCCCCTTACGCAGTTAATATCATCCAATTATAGACGCATGAACTTCACTTTTGTTTCTTAATCCGTATCTAGTTCGAAAATGAAAAAAAAGCATCAGCCGCTGCCGATGCTCTTAAAAGTTGCTTGTTGTCGCTTCTAATCGTCCAAGCCCTTGCCTTCGAGAATTTTCTGCTTGTATTTTTCTATCCGCGCTTCTCTCGTTTTAGCCTGTTTAGGCTGCGAAAAGTGAAGCAGGTAAGCTCTTTGCCGCCCAGGCGTTAAAGCCTCGAAAGCCGTCTTTAACGCAGGGTTGTCTTCGAATTCGCGTTGAAGCTCCTCGGCGACGGCGAATTCCGTGCTCTTTTTAAACGGCACTTCCAGTCCCGACTTTTCCACGTTGATCGCGTCGTGAATGTAAGCTTTTAGTATCGCCTCTTGCTCCGCGATTTCATGAACGTTCGTGAACCGGATTTGACGTCCGGCCTGTACGTTCTCCGTCTGTTGGACGAGTATCCCGTTCGGATCCTTAAGCAAGGCGCCTTTGTGGAACAACAGCGCGCAATATTGTTTAAATCCGTGGATCAGCACGATGTTTTTATTTTGAAACGTGTAGCACGGATGCATCCATTTGAAATCTTCGGTCAACCCGCAGTCCATGACGATTTCTCTCAAATGCTCGTATTCGGCTTTCCATCGCCTGGACTTGTTAAAAAATTCATCGGCTTTCGGATGCGTTTGGCGATTGATCATGTAACAAGCCTCTTTTCTGCGTTAAGCCAAATATTTCCCCGTAATCGAACGCGCTTCGCGGACGATCTGCTCCGGCGTGCCTTCGAAAACCACCTGTCCGCCTCGGCTGCCGCCGTCCGGTCCCATGTCGATGATCCAATCGGCTTGGCTGATCACGTCGAGATTGTGCTCGATGACGATGACCGTGTTGCCGGCATCGACGAGCCGGTTCATGATCTCGAGCAGATGCCCGATATCGGACATATGCAGACCCGTCGTCGGCTCGTCCATCACGTAGATGCTGCCCTTCTTGTGCAGCTCGCTCGCCAGCTTGATACGCTGGCATTCCCCGCCCGACAGCGTGCTGAGCGGCTGCCCGAGCGTAATATAATTGAGCCCCACGTCGCTCATCGCTTGGAGCTTGCGTACGACCTCTTTGAGTTGGAAAAAGGCCAATGCCTGCTCGACCGTCATTTCCAGCACTTCCGCGATCGATTTGCCGTCCAGCTTGTACGCGAGCACTTCTTCTTTGAACCGTTTGCCGCCGCATACGTCGCAAGGCAGCTTCACGCTGTCCAAGAAGGCGAGGTCGGTATACACGACGCCGAGACCTTGGCAGTTTTCGCAAGCGCCTTTGGAGTTGAAGCTGAACAAGCCTTGGTTAACCTTGTTCGCGGAGGCAAAAGCCTTGCGCACGTCGTCCATGATGCCCGTATAGGTCGCCGGATTCGAGCGGGTCGACACGCCGATCGCCGATTGGTCGATGACGATCGCATCCGGATGCCGGCCCAGGAATACTTCGTTGATAAGCGTGCTCTTGCCCGATCCGGCGACGCCTGTCACGACGGTCAGCACGCCGGTCGGGATATCGACGCTCACGTCTCGCAGATTGTGCAAGTAGGCGTTCTCTATGGGCAGCTTGCCCGACGCCTGTCTGCAATCTCGCTTCAGCTGCAGCGGTCGCTTCATATAATTGCCCGTGAGCGTGCCCGCCTCCAGAAGCCCCTGGAAGCTGCCTTCGAACACGATGTTGCCGCCTCGTCTGCCGGCGTGCGGACCGACGTCGACGATATGATCGGCGACCTTGATCACGTCGGGATCGTGCTCGACGACGATCACCGTGTTGCCTTTGTCCCGAAGCTTTTGCAGCAGCTCGTTTAACCGATGCACGTCTCGCGGGTGCAAGCCGACGCTCGGCTCGTCGAAAATGTAGGTGACGTCCACGAGGCTGCCGCTAAGATGCTTCACCATCTTGACGCGCTGCGACTCGCCGCCGGACAGCGTGTCCGTCTCGCGATCGAGCGTCAGGTAATCGAGACCGATATCCACCAGATGCTGCAGCCGCTCCGTCAGCATCTGTACGATCGGCGCGGCGGCGGGATCTTCGATCTCGCGGATGACGCGGACGAGCTGCCCGACCTCCATCGCGGACAGCTCCGCGATATTGTGTCCTTGGACCTTGCAGCTCAGCGCGGCTTCACTGAGTCGCGCGCCGTGACAGCTGGGGCAGGTTCCTTCGGTAATGAACGGCGCGACCGTCTTCTGCGTTCGCTCGGACTTCGCTTTCAAATCCTGTTTGAAATATTTATTCGTGAATTTTTCGAGAGCGCCTTCGACCGTTATATTCATCGCTTTGCCGGCGAAGTCCATCTTCACTTTCCTCGCTTTGCCGTACAGCAGCTGGTCTAGTTCGTCCGCCGCATAATCGCTCAGCTTCTTGTCGGGATCGAAGTCTCCCGATTGCAGGATCATGTTCAATTCCCAGCCGCCCGCGCCATAATCCGGCAGCATGATCGCCCCTTCGTTCAGCGACTTGGTCATATCGACAGCCTTGCCCATGTCGACGCCAAGGCTGCGGCCGATGCCGTTGCACGCGGGACACATGCCTTGCGGATCGTTGAAGGAGAATAGGTTGACGGATCCGACGTGGGGCTTGCCTATGCGGGAGAAAAGCAGGCGGACGATCGGAGAAATATCGGTGATCGTCCCCATCGTGGAATGGGATCCGCCGCCCAAGCGCTTTTGGTCGACGATGACGGCCATGCTGAGGTTTTCGATCGCATCCGCTTCCGGCTGCGGGTATTTGGGCAAAAACGTCCGTACGAACATGCTGAAGTTCTCGTTCAGCAGTCGCGTAGATTCCGCTGCAATCGTATCGAAGACGATCGAGGACTTGCCGGACCCGGACACGCCGGTAAAAATCGTGATTTTCCGTTTGGGGATGCGCAGCGATACGTTGTTGAGATTGTTCTCCCTCGCGCCGGAGATGACGATATATTCCTGATTGGGTGCGCTCATGATCTACATCCTTCCGTATGTATTCTTTGCGGCGAGCGTCTCGTCGGCCGTCCTTGACAGACGCAAACCGGCTGCAAGCGACTTGCAGCCGGCAAAAGGCGGTTCGACTATTTAATCCGTTTGCGTAGATTCCTCTTCGTCTTCATCCTTCAAAAATTGGTCCAGCCGCCTCAGGTTCATGCGCCAGAATTTGTCGTAGAACGATACCCAATCCTGCACTTCTCTGAGCGGAGCCGCGTGAAGCCTGAACCGCGTCTCCCGTCCGACTTTGCGATCGCGCACGAGTCCGGCTTCTTTAAGTATGGTCAGATGCTTGGATACTGCCGTACGACCCATATCGAACCGCGGCGTCAATTCGTGAAGCGGCAGCTCCGGCTTGTCCGCGAGCAGTCGGATCAGCTCGCGCCTCGTGGGATCGGCGATCGCGTCGAATACGTCCCGCACCGCAAGGTTGTGGCTCACAACACCCTCTCCTATATATTCCGGCCTCGCCTAGGGTCCCAAACGACCGGGAACCCGTTGGTGTCGGAGTCATTGTATGACACCGTTCGGTGTCGTGTCAATCCGCAAATGCCCGATCAATCCGCTTTGCCTGGCGATTTGGATCGCCTGCACGCGTCCCTTCGCTTGAAGCTTGCCATAAATACGGTGTATATGCAGCTTTACGGTCCCTTCCGTCAGTACGAGTCTTACGGCGATTTCTTTGTTCGACAGTCCTTCCGCGATCAGCTTCAATACCTCGGCCTCACGAGCGGTCAAAGTACCGATTGGCGCGCTTGCTGCCTCATTTCCAACTTCCTTTTTCGGAAAGTCTCCCGCGACAGATATAATGTCTCTGACATAAGGTAGGGGCACGCTCGACAGCAGCTCCGGCATATATCCGCTTTTACGTAATTCTGCATACTTCCCCAGTAGTTTAAGCACTTCCGGCAAGTCGACGAACGTCCGGAAATACCCTTCCCGGTTTCCAAGTTCAAGAGCTGCCTGGAGTGCCAGCATACAGTCGTATGTTCGATCCAATTTGTCGTAGAGAATGGCAAGGCAAAGGCCGGCTTCCAGTTCCGTCATGATCCTGCCGTTTTGTTTGGCTGAGTCTAAAAGCCTAGTCGACAACGCGAGCGCTTCCTGTAGCCGACCGCTTGCCGTCAGCACGCGAATCCAGGTCAACCATTCAAAATCCTGATTGATCGTTATTTCTGCGTCAAGGTTCGGTTGCGGGCGCTTTAGCCATAGATCTACCGCTTCCGTCTCTCCGACCGCCATTTGGCTCCGTACAAGATATGCGCGGAGAAACTCGAACCATTGCGTCTCGGTCTGTCCGAGTTCGTCCAATTGTTTCATGGCATCGCGCAAGGTTTGAATCGCGACTGTCGGCTCTTCCATTCCGTGAGCGATGCGGGCTTTGGAAATGGCCGACGACACATAGGCTCCCGTGATGCCGAGTTGCTGTGCCACTTCCATCGCTTGCTCCGCAAAAGCCATAGCTTCGGCTAGCTCGTTTCGTTCATAATAGACCTCGCTCATCGCCGTCCGTTGATAGGAACTGAAGGCGAAACGATGCAGCCCGTTTTTTTCGATAAAAGCATGATAAACTTGATGGTACTGCGCTGCCAGCTTCATTCTCCCGCGAAAACCATAGTAGCCTCGGACGAAAGGGATCGTTCCCTCGTTCAATTCAATGCCGATGCTCACCAACAGGCCTTCGCCGTCGGGAAGATCTTCGACCTCGAGCAGGATTTGAATTAAAGCCATCGCGCGGTCAAAATCTCCTTGCAGCATAACCAGAAAGTTTTCAATGATAATCATTTCTTGTTCCATACGATCAAAAGTCGCTTTGTCGACGGCGGTCAACGCCGTAAGCGCAGCCCTCATGTAGGCGAGTCGGTTTTTCACTTTATCATAATGCCCTAGGAACAATTCGGTCCAAGTTAAGAAAAAAAGCAAGTTAGGCCGATCCTGAAGCGTAAGCGTTAACTGCTGCAGCCACCGATTCAGCGTGGTCAGCTCCCATCGCCTGAGCAGCTCTAGCGCGATCTTCTCAAGCAAATCCGCTGCTTTCGTAAGATCGCCTGCGGCGAACGCATGGTTAATCGCTTCTTCCAGGTAACCCTGACCTTCGAACCATGAACAGGCCAACGAATGCAGCCGAGCAACGTCGGCTGGATACTGCAAAATCAATCGGCTTCTAAGAAATTCACCGAATAAATGATGATAACGATACCAATATCGCTCTCCGTCGAGGGGAATCAGGAACAGTCCGCCGCGTTCCATCTGCTGCAGCAGGTCTTCTTCCAGATCCGAGCCGGTAACCGCCCGACATAGCGCCAGGTTCAATCGTTCGAGAACCGCGGTCTGCATCAAAAAAAGCCTGTGGCTTTCCGGTTGACACTGAAAGACTTCCTCCATCAAGTAGTCCGCGACATAATGGTGTCTCCCGGTAAAATGCCGCAAAGTCTCAGGTTGTCCTTTCTTCCTGACAAGCGCTGCCAATTGAATGCCGGCCGCCCATCCTTCCGTGCGAGCGGCGAGCAGACTTAAGGAAGCTTTGTCCGCCGATTCGCCTGTCTGACCGGTCCAGAACGAAGAAATTTCGAATTCAGTAAACTTGAGCTCGTCAATCCCGATCTGATTCAATTCTCCTTTGGCACGCAAGGCGGCGACCGGAAACGGAAGCTCCTTGCGGCTCATGACGCACATATGGATTCGTTCAGGAATCCGTTGAAGAAAAGCATAGAAGGAGGACAACACCGCTTGCGACTCGATCACGTGAAAATCGTCCATGATCATGACGATATTTTCGTCCATGACGGCTAAGTCGTTCACGAGCCAAGCGACCATCTGTTCGACGGAAAAGGCTACAGGGGACTGCAGCAAGGAAAGTGCTTTCCGGCCCGTCCCCAGCCGCAGTCGATCGAACGCGGCGATGACATAGCCCCAAAAGCGAAGCACGTCGTTCTCGCCGGCTTCGAGCGATATCCAACCCGCTTCGATATGATTTCTTCGTACCCAGTCGCTGACCAAAGTCGATTTCCCGAATCCGGGAGGTGCCGTAACCAACGTTAGCTTGCAATGTAAAGCCATCGCGAGCGCATCGTCAAGGCGGTCTCTTGAGATAAGATGAGCAGGTTGATGGGGAATGTTTAATTTCGTAAGCAGTACGGGAGGATGAAGGTTAGCTGATTCGGGTACTCGCTTCCGTGCAATCCGGTTCATCTACGCATCGTCCCTTTTTTTCTATTAATTACTAAATTTCTACGTCCTCCTTCGCTTTCCTGCTTGTTCCCTGGCTCTCCGTTTGAAGTAACAGAAGCGTTCGCGCAAAAAAAAAAAGCCCTCCTTCACGCGAGATCGCGTACTAGGAGAGCAAATGAGCTAATGACTCTATTTTAAGGTTCAAAAAACGGGAAGTTCCATCCCAACGGGTCGTTCTCAGACCACATCGTATCGCAGTTATTGGCAAATGCGGAGCAGGCCAGGCCGGCGCAAGGTTCTGTCTCGGTGATCGTGCTAGCCGCGGGCGATTCGTCGCCGAACAGCAGCTTTTTAATCTGAGCGATCACGGCCGGCGCGTGAAGCAGCTGCTTATGGTTGACATCCTTGATAAAATACCGCTTCGTTTGCGTCGTCTCCCCGCCCGTTGCGCTGAGTAACGGCACGATACCGTCGCCATTTTTGTATATCGGTTTGACCGGATCGCCTTCGTCGTTCAGAAGCGTCATAAACGTTGCTAACGGATAATTATTCCAGGCAAAAGGCATAAGACCGAAATCGTTCGGAATGTTAATATATCGCGTGGGCGTAGGTACATTATAGCCTGCCACTTCGTAATATTGAACGCCGTCGATCGTCTGATCCCACGACTGATGAAGACTGGCGGATTGATCTGCCGCCGTCTCCAGGAAGTCTTCGGGCGGAGCGCTTCCGTAGCGTCCTTCGTATGCGGGCGTATGGTGAAGCGACGACAGATAAGCTCGCGTCGCGGCTGCGTTCGTCAGCTTGCCGCTTAAACCGTGTTCGGCGTCGAACGACGCGTACAAGTAGCGGTTCGGGTCTCCGCTTAAGCCATATGCCTGAAAGTAGCCTTCGCTGGGCAGCAGCGAATAATAGCCGGGCGAATCGAGCGCGAGGTGCATGCCGACCGATCCCAAGCCCAGTCCGATGTCCCCGGAGCCGTTCAACATCGCTTTGAATCCGACGGCCGTTCCCAGATGAGGCGTGCCGAGACCGATCCAGCTTTTCACTTTGCTTTTCATTTGCGGAGAAGCGATCAGCATATTTTTGACGACCAGCCCGCCGCTGCCATGGGTGATGAGCACGACCCGATCGGAGCCGCTGATCGCGATCGCGTCATTGATCAGATTAATCAGCTTGTCGTTATGGCCGGCGATGTCCGCCCGCCAGTCATAAGGGAAGCCGAATAGCGAGGAGCCTGGCTTATAACCTGACTCCTGCAAGCTATTCGCGATCGTATCGAATGCGTGCTCGAATTCATAGGGGGCATTCGAACTGGCATAAGGCATCATATCGGATATCGCGTACAAGCCGTTGTTCCGGTTGTCCGCGACGATGGGTACATTCGGATCTGCCTGGCTGGGATACAACTTTGGCAGGATCGTTTGGTTCGCGTAGGCGGAATTCGTCTGCAGCCAGATCGGGGTTAACGATCTGGTCGCCGCATCGTATTCTTCCAGCACGCTCTCGCCTAAACCCGGTACGAGAATAACCGGCGCTTTCCCGTCCAGATTCGTGCTGGCGATCAATTCGAGATGGTACGGCTGACTGGAATACCAGCGAACGGAATATACCTTGATGTAATAAACGCCAGGCTCAATGGTTCTAGTGATTTTTTCCGGCGTCGTACCGGCGTTATAGCTGCCCGCCAGCTTCGTTTCGTTTCCGCCATCCTTGCGGACCAGCTCCAGTTCGTAGTTCGCAGCGCCTGGAATCGCGCTTAACGTCGCGGTCAGCCGGGTGGTTTCGGGAATCGTTATTTTATAATAATCCACGTCCTGGTCGTGCAGCGTCGCATCGAAGTCCGATTTTGTCAGCGGACCGAGCGCGGTCGCGCCATCCGCCGAATCGTTCGGCTCGAAATGATCGATCGCCGTCTCCAAACGCTGTACCTTGCTATCCAGCGAATAATACGCCTCGCTGTCCGTGACCGAACCGGCATAGATACGCCAGTAATAAGTGCCCTGCGGCAGCTCGGTCTGAATCAGTTCATCCTCGCTCCCGCTTTTGTACGAGGCGATCAACGGCGTGCCGCCGCCGTCCAGCAGCGCCAGCTCGAAGTTCTCGCCGCTTGGCACGTCCAGCTTGCCGGACACGGACGAGAGCCGATCCACCGTAAACTTGAAATAATCGACGTCGCTTGCCGTATGCAGCGTTCCAACGCCCAGCGCCCCATAAGGGACCGAGGCGAGCGTCTTCGCCGTCTCGAGCGTGTCGTTCCACTCGTTGCTATCCGGCCAGGGAGGCGAATACGCCAGCTTATAAGGGCTCGACGAGGTGCCCGATGCCGATTGGACGACAAAATAATACGTCCCCGCCGCCAGATTCAACTTGAACGATTCGTCCGCCGTACCCGCATTCGCCGACTTCGCGAGGACGTTCCCCGCTTCGTCCACGAGACTCAAATCGTAATTCGTGCCCGAAGGGATATACGTCAGCGTGCCCTTAATCCAGGTGGGCTGCGAAAGCGTCAGCTTGAAGTAGTCTTTATCCGTCAGCGAATGAATGGTGCCCGAGGACCACGAATAGGGACGCATCCCGATCGGCTTGGCGGTCGCCGCCGAATCGTTGGGTTCATAGCTGTCTATTTCCGTGGCCGTCGCTTGGACAGAGTAACCGTAGCTGGACAATCGTCCGTTCGAACAGCGTACTTTCCAGTAGTACGAACCCGCCGGCAGCGTGGCGCTGAGGTATTCGTCGGACAGCCATGCCGAGCTGCGCGCCGAGACGGCCAGCGTAGCGCCGTCAGCGCCGAGCAGCTCGAGATCGTAGTCCGCGCCGCCGCTGAAAAATCCGCCGAACGTGAAGCTCGCGGTCAGCGCCGTCGGCTTGTCGAGCGTGAACCGGTACCAGTCCACGTCCGTCGACGTATGGAGATCCGCGTAGAACCAGAGCGGACTCGTCAATGCCTTCGCTTGGCTCATTGAATCGTTGGGCTCGTAAGCGTCGCCCGCCGCCAGGGATTGGACCGCTTCCGTCTGCGGCGCGCTTGCCGACGCGCTGCCGATTCCGATCGACATTAGTTGCAGCGTCAGCGCCAGCGTGAGGAATAGCGTTATCGAATACCGAATGCGCGAGATCATCTTCGTCACTCCTCTCCCTTCCGATAAGCGCTAAGATCGATCTTCGCATACACTTCTCCGTCGAATCTGGCGAGCGGTTGGTTCAGCCATGTATTGCGCTCCCCAGGGGACAGAGAGAACGTAAAGGATCCGAGCAGGTCGTCTCCCGTTAAGACCAGATCTTTGTCATATGCATCGATCTCCCACGAAGCGTCTTTCCAGTAATTGAAGTAGCGCGTATTAATGGACGCTTCATATCGTGGTCCTCCTTCCGCCTGATCTCCGCCGAACCAGATCGGATTGGATTCGTTGAGCGCCGTATCGTTCTTTTTCCATTGCATATGCGACAAGCCGGGGCCGTAAAGAACGAGATCGTTGCCGTTTCCATCCGCGTTCTTAACGCTTGTGACCGATTGATAGCGAAGCTCTACATTGAAAAAGTCATTGTCGACGTACTTCGTCGAGAAAGCGCCGAGGTTCCAGAAATACGTATCGAAGAAATAGACGGGATCGGAGAGTACGTCCCCTTCTTTCACGAGGTATTCTTGCATGTACGGATTGCTAAAGCCCCAAGGATATTCGCCTGGCGGATTGCCCGAGCGGCCGTCCGCGTTCATGTAATTTTTGTGTATGCCCCAATTGATTTCCGTCTGCTTTTTGATTTGGTCCTTGTAGACCGGTTCAAGCGGCAGCAGCTCGTAGGAGTAAGGACTGTAGCCGTTCTTATCGCCGACCTGCTGTGCTGCCCCGTTGTAATAGTAGCGAACGCCGTCGCCGCCGGGCGGCGAGTCCGACCCGTCCAGTTTACCGTCGAACATCGTCAGCATCGGTCCGTCAAACCATTTCGGATTGCCCCAAATGTCGCTGCTCGCACCAGTCGATGCATAAAAAACCGGGCGATGATTCGTAAGTTTTATCGGTTTGTCGGTCGGACCGACCGTGCCGTCCGAATACCTGCCGTTTTCTCCGCCGTTGGTGTTGACGGCTTGCAGCTTGCCGTACGGCGAGCCGTCCTTGTAAACCATCAAGAATACCCCTTTGAACCCGTATGCCGGATAATACAGATAATAGCCGATGAAATAATGGGTTTCCGTCTCGACGACGGAGTAGTAAACATAGGATTTAAAAGGGAGAGATCGTGCGTTCGAAAAATTGTTCGACTCTTCCATATCGCCGTCTAAATCGAAGTTTGCGATCAAATCCGGCAATCCGCGGAAATAGTCCGAATCGGTATCCACGTCCTGATAAAAATCAGGAGCCCAATATTCTGCGACCACTCGGTCCCTGGGCTTAATGACCGTCACCTTGCTATCCAGCGAATAATACGCCTCGCTGTCCGTGACCGAACCGGCATAGATACGCCAGTAATAAGTGCCCTGCGGCAGCTCGGTCTGAATCAGTTCATCCTCGCTCCCGCTCTTGTACGAGGCGATCAACGGCGTGCCGCCGCCATCCAGCAGCGCCAGCTCGAAGTTCTCGCCGCTTGGCACGTCCAGCTTGCCGGACACGGACGAAAGACGATCCACCGTAAACTTGAAATAATCGACGTCGCTTGCCGTATGCAGCGTTCCAACGCCCAGCGCCCCATAAGGGACCGAGGCGAGCGTCTTCGCCGTCTCGAGCGTGTCGTTCCACTCGTTGCTATCCGGCCAGGGAGGCGAATACGCCAGCTTGTAGGGGCTCGACGAGGTGCCCGATGCCGATTGGACGACAAAATAATACGTCCCCGCCGCCAGATTCAACTTGAACGATTCGTCCGCCGTACCCGCATTCGCCGACTTCGCGAGGACGTTCCCCGCTTCGTCCACGAGACTCAAATCGTAATTCGTGCCCGAAGGGATATACGTCAGCGTGCCCTTAATCCAGGTGGGCTGCGAGAGCGTCAGCTTGAAGTAGTCTTTGTCCGTCAGCGAATGAATGGTGCCCGAGGACCACGAATAGGGACGCATCCCGATCGGCTTGGCGGTCGCCGGCGAATCGTTGGGTTCATAGCTGTCGATCTCTGTGGCCGTCGCTTGGACAGAGTAGCCGTAGCTGGACAATCGTCCGTTCGAACAGCGTACTTTCCAGTAGTACGAACCCGCCGGCAGCGTGGCGCTGAGGTATTCGTCGGACAGCCATGCCGAGCTGCGCGCCGAGACGGCCAGCGTAGCGCCGTCAGCGCCGAGCAGCTCGAGATCGTAGTCCGCGCCGCCGCTGAAAAATCCGCCGAACGTGAAGCTCGCGGTCAGCGCCGTCGGCTTGTCGAGTGTGAACCGGTACCAGTCCGCGTCCGTCGACGTATGGAGATCCGCGTAGAACCAGAGCGGACTCGTCAATGCCTTCGCTTGGCTCATTGAATCGTTGGGCTCGTAAGCGTCGCCCGCCGCCAGAGATTGGACCGCTTCCGTCTGCGGCGCGCTTGCCGCCGCGCTGCCGATTCCAGACGCTAGCAGCTGTACCGTCAGCGCCATCGCCATGGCGAAGCATAATAATCTTGTCTTGCGTTTCATCATGCCACTCCTTTAAAAGGTTTTTAATCCTCATCGATCATAACGGTTTTTGCCGCGCTCCCCATCTAACGAAGGATATATAAACCGGTTATATCTTTACGAGTCGGCGAGGCCTGAGTAAACATGAAAAAAACCGTACCAAGGTCGGGACGGTTTAACCTATGACGTTTGAAAATCCATTTCAACACCTGACATGCTTGCGTTTAAAGCCGATCTGGTTTTTCTCGACCGCCTTGCGTATCGTTTCGGCAGCGTTCAAAAACTTGCTTTTGCCTTTGGTTCCGTTCACTTCGACCGGGCCGACGGCTAGCGCCGTTTCCGTCGCTTTGGCGTGGAGCGGCAAATAAGAGATGCCAACCGTGTAAATGAATTGATTCATCGCGTATTTCGTTCGTTCCGGCGCGGCATGAATCGATTTGGCGACATCATCGAGCATGTCCGAAAGCTTTTGCTCCGAAAAAGCGCTATCCGGCTGATTTCCGATCTGCCAGCAATAGCAGTTCCAGCCAGCCGACATTTTTAGCTCGTCGCCGCTTGCGATCCACGCGTCGGAGACGTCCTGCGCGATCGGCGCTTCCGCCAAGGTGACGGCGACGACGAAGTCGGACAGCATATAAAAATAAGCCGAATCGATCCAGCGGTCAAAGTCGGCCGCCGTCATCGCCTTCGGATCGGCGATGATGCCGGCGAAGTACATCGCGTCGTAGTTACCCGTCGCATATAACTGCTCGGCCAGCGGCTGATTGATTTTGATTTTTTTGAAAAGGGGCTTCATCTCGCCCGTCGCGACGCCGAAAACCGGCTCGTGCGCCCCGTTCGACATGTACATTTTTTTCAGTCGTTCCTTGCCCAGCGCTTCCAGTTCCTGCATGGCCGTACCCAGGTCCATTCGCCGGCTCCTCCCGTCGAGAGACGCTTATCGTTGACAGTTATTTATTATACAAGCTTCTCGCGAATTGCAAAACGTACGATTTACCGGAATAAGGCGATCGTGAGATATAAGAACAATACGCCGCCCATGCAGACGGCAAACTTGTAATTCGGCGACGCGAGCTCGAACACCGAACGCTTAAGCAGACCCGCCAGCAGGTTGTTCACGGCCGAAGCCGGCGATACGGGATTGGATATAGCCCAACTGCCCAGAAGCAACACCGCGAATTGATCCGGGCTCATCTGCATGGCGGCCGGGTCGATGCCGCCGGCGAGGATCGTCACGAGGACGATTGGATGAATGCCGAGCGCAGACGTGCCTACGATCAGCACGACGGTCAGCATGGAAAATAGAACAGGCACAGGCAGCAACGGGATTTTGTCGAGAATCGCCGGCACGGCGGTTCCGATCTGCCAGACGCCGATGGCGCCGCTGAAAAAGCCCGCGGATAAAAACAGCGCGATTTCCTTTTGGAGCGCGGGCAGCGTGGCCGTCACGTGATGATGGACGCCTTGCCTGTAGAACGAAGCCTTTCCTGAAGCCAGACACCAGAGCAGCGGAAAAAGAAGTGCCGATAGGCAGATGATGAGTACCATCGGCAAGTCGAGCAGCCGTTCCAATATGAATACGACCGCCATCGAAGCGATTAAGTATACCCCGAGTCCGTAAGGAAAAGCTGCGCGTTGCCCCTTCTTTTCCGCCTTGGAGGAGAACGCCTCCTTATCCTTAGGAAGAAGCTGCGCGGGAGGCTCGGCAAGCCCTGCTTCCGCGCTGTGCAGCTGCCGAAAATCTACGGCCAGACTGATGCACAAGCTCATGATAGCCAGCACGAGCATATGCGGCAGAACCGACGACCAAGACACTTGCAAGGCCGTCGTCACCAGTGTCATGGCGGCAAAGTACGGCGACCAAAGAATGGCTCCGGCGAAGCCGCGGTTCATTGCATTCGCCAGGAGCAGGCTCATGCCTGGGCGCGGTCTGACGAAGACCATCTGATAAACGACGGGGATCGAACCAACATTTATGAATACGCACAATATTAGCGTTAATAGCTGCGTTCCGACAAACAGCGCGGTCGAGCTGCGAAAATTTGCTTCATAGAACCGCTTCAGCGAATTGACGTACGCCGGTAGCCGAACGGGTATGCCGAATAAGGGCGCGAACAGGAACAGCGTCACGATCGTCACGTTCGCGCCGGCCGCCTCGAACCATACCTTTGCTTCCGCAGCCCGCATCGACAAAAGGACGATGCCGGCAAACGAAAAAACGGCGGTAAGCCAGAACGTCATCCCTTTCAGACTGGGCAGCCGCAAGAAGATCGCAACAAAAACAAGCCCGCCGATCATATAAGTCAGCGACCCGGTGTTCGTTAGTTGCTCTACGATAAAAACGGCGGCAGTGGAGAATAGAATCGCCCTCTCCATTGCCGTCCGGATGGCGGATGTCATCGTCGTCCGCTCGCTTTCTTCAGCCAATCTCTTCCCTAAAAGAGATCGCGATTCCTCTGTCCCGCAGCTCCCGTACGAACGGATCGAAGTGCCGGCCGATGACAACGTCCTCAATCGCCTTCACGCCGCGGATGTCCAATCTTCCTTCGGACATCCATTCCGTGAGCAAAATGGCCGGAAAGCCGGTCGTTTTCGCCATCGACGTGATCCGCCGGTCGCTGTCGTACGCGTCTACCATTTCCCATTCGAGCTTCGTTCGTTTCCCGCCGCGGGTACCCGTCACCGTGACGCGAAGCACGGTCATGTCTTCGTTCGAGCCGCCTTTCATCTTCCGCTCCAGCAATGGAATCGCCACCCGCTGCGGAGAGACGAGCGTACCGTCCACGTCGATCGGCGTCTCGTCCAGAAAGCCGAGCTCGGCGAGCACGCTCATTTTCTCCCAATGGCCTTTGTAGCGCACGGTTTTTTCGTACAGCCGCTTCACTTTCGAGCGCAGCGTATACGCCGTGCTGTGAGCGTCCGTGACGACCGCTTCGCATTCGCCTACGGGCTCCGGGAACGAAAGCCGCTCCAAGCGCGTCAGCGGCGGCAGCTTGACGAGCTCTCCGTCTTCAACGGCCAATGCGGGCTTCGTGCAGAGTCCGAGCAGGCTTTCGAGCCGGAAGACGACCTGGTACCAGAGCGGCGGCAGCGGATGACGCGGCAGCCCCCCGCACAGCATGACCGCTTCGTCCGCCTCGTCGAGCAGCTCGATGCCGCGCGCCGCCAAGAAGTTCGCGATGCCCGGCGCTACGCCGGCGCCCGGCACGATCAGTACGCCGGCTTCGAGCGCCTGCTCGTTTAATTCGGCTTTCTCCTCGTACTTCGAACCTACGAGATCGATCAAGTGACACCGCGCGGCGATCGCCGCCTTGATCGCCAGCATGCTGAGGCCGTGCGGCAAACAAGAGACCGCGATGTCCGCACCGGCCAGGAGCTCGACTACGCGATCGTAATCGTCCAGCGCGTCCGTCCTGCCTGTCACTTTAGTCGAATTCGCTCCGGCCACGCATCGCTCCACGCTCGCGGATACGGCATCCACGGCGACGACCTCGTCGATCGAAGCGACGCCGCCGAGTTCTTGCACGATGACGCTGCCGATCATTCCCGTTCCCAATACGACGACTCGCATCGCATTTCCTCCTTTAGCGCTAGCGCCTTATAACGTTTACCAAGCCTATCGTCTTCCCAGCACTTCCGGATTTCCGATATATTCGGGCGTCTCGCCGCGCAGCGCGCGAATGACGTTGGCGGCGACGGTCGTCGACGTGATCAAGTTGCACTCGACCGTTGTCCCCCCGACGTGCGGCGTAACGATTACGTTCGGCAGCGAGAGCAGCGGCAGCTCCGAGCTGGGCGGCTCCGGATCGAACACGTCGAGTCCAGCGCCCGCGATTCTCCCTTCTTGCAAAACCGCATATAAATCCGTCTGGTTTACGACCGCCCCGCGGGCCGTATTAATGAAATAAGCGGTCGGCTTCATGCTGGCCAATAACCGATAATCGATTAAATGCCTCGTCCGATCGTTGAGCGGCACATGAACGGATACGTAGTCGCCCGATTCGAAAATATCTTCGATCCGCGTCGTCAGCAAGACGCCAAGCTCGCCGGCGATACGAACCTTCTCTTGATCCTTCTCTCTGACCCATGCGGTAACGTCCATCTCGAAGCCGAACCGCAGTCGCTTTGCCGCTTCCCGCGCGATCTGGCCGAAGCCGATCAAGCCCGCTTTTTTCCCCTTCAGTTCGAATGTCGGGATGACGCTCCGCGAAGCGAAGTTGCCCCTGCTCATTTCGCCGTGCAGCCGAACGACCGACTTGCCGAGCGCCAGCATGAGCGCGATGGCATGCTCGGCGGTCGACACCCGGTTGACGGAAGGCGCATGAAGCACGGGAATGCCATGCGCCGTCGCGTAAGCGACATCGATATTGTCGAGGCCGACGCCGGCGCCGGATATGACGCGCAGCTTCGGGTTCTCGTCGATCACTTCGCGCGTGATTCGCGCGGGGGCGCGCAGGACAATGCCGTCCACGCCTTTGGCCAGCTCGCATAAATGGGGGATGTCGTACCGGTCCGTTCGCACGACCTCCGCGCCTTCCCGGAGGACGATTTCTCCCTGTTCGTGGTACATCGATAGAATCTGCAATACTTTCGGTTTTGTCATTCCTTGGCTCCTTTCCCGCCCTGCGCCTGCCATAATCATGCTATAATGGGCTCCAAATACGACTTCCGCCAGGAGCGATACAAGCATGATCCTAGACCAGATCGCGCAGACGATCGTCGATCAAACGAGCGAGATCATCGAATATCCCATCATCATCACGGACGACAAAGGGACGATCATCGGCTCGACCGACCGCGGCCGCTTGGGCAGCCTTCACATCGCTTCCATCGACGTCCTGCGCAAAAACCGGACGATCTCGTACGAGCCCGGCGACGTCAAAGCGCTCGACAACGTGCTGCCGGGCATCGCCACGCCGATTTTGCTGAACGATGCGGTCATCGGCGTGCTCGGCATCGCCGGCGAGCCGGACTCGATCAAGAAGTACGTCCAGCTGGTGAAGAGCCACGTCGAGCTGATGTTCCATGAATCGTTTAAAAAGGAAACGTCCGCGCTGGAAACGAAGGCGCTCGATACGTTGGTCCAGTATCTGCTGTTCACAAGCCCGGACGACGAGTCCGATACGATGATCGAATACGGGCGGATGCTCGGCTACCGATTCGATCTCGATCGCGCATGTATCGTGATCGAGCTGGATTTGCTCTCGCTGCAGTTGCCGGGCAGGGACGGCAGCTTGGACAAAAAGGCGTTCCCCTATTTTCAAAAGGATCTGATCGAGCAGGTCAAGCATCTGTTCGTCGACCACCGGCAGGACATCTTCTCGCTGCTCAATCTCGAACAGCTGATCGTGCTGAAGGCCGTCCAGCCCCACGAGCAGGAGCTGCTCGCCGGGAAGACCGAGCAGCGAATGCGCAAGCTCAATCAATTTCTTCGGGACAGGCATCAGGCCGGCGCTTCCGTCGCGCTGGGCAACGTCATGTTCGGCGCAGCCGGCATCAAGCACTCCTACGAGAACGCTGTCCGGACCTTAAAAATCGGGAAACGAACCCCGTCTTCCAATCCATTCTATCATTACAACGATTGGGAGATCATCTTGGAGCTGTTAACGAAGGAATTGACGCCGTCCGTCACGGACCAATTCGCGGGCATGCTGCGCGCGCTGCGCGAACATGCCAATTACGAGACGTTGTCCGCGACGTTTCTGGCCTACTGCAGGTGCAACCTGAATCTGAGCGAGACCGCCCGAACGTTGTTCATCCACCGCAATTCGCTGAACTATCGCCTGGACAAGCTGTCGGAGCTGACCGGTCTCGATCTCTCCACGTTCGAGCATAGTCTGCTGCTGTATATTGCCCTTCGCAACGCGCGGGATTAATAATTGTCGATCTGCGCGCGCTGCAGCTTGCCGCTGTAGTCGACATAGATGGACTTCCACTCCGTGTACACGTCGAGCGAAGCGACGCCGGAGTCGCGATGCCCGTTTCCCGTCCCTTTGGTACCGCCGAAGGGCAGGTGAATCTCGGCGCCGGACGTGCCTGCGTTAACGTAGACGATCCCCGTGTCCAGATCGCGCATCGCTTGATAGGCGCGGTTGATGTCGCGGGTGAAAATCGAGCTGGACAGGCCGAATTCAACGCGGTTGTTCACTTCGATCGCTTCTTCGAGGCTCCCGACCGGAATGATCGATACGACCGGCCCGAAGATTTCCTCCATGGCGATTCGCATGTCCGGCTTCACGTCCGTAAACAGCGTCGGCTCGTAAAAGCTGCCATCCGCCAGGCCGCCCTCCGTTGCCGGCCTGCCTCCGCCGAGCAGCCTCGCGCCTTCTTCCTTGCCGATTCGCACATACGAATCGATGCGGTCCAGCGAAGCGCGATTGATGACCGGCCCGACTTGCACGGCAGCGTCGAGACCGTTGCCGAGCTTGAGCTGCTCCATCCGCGACAGCAGTTTGCCCTCCAGCTCGGCCTTGACCGATTCGTGCGCGATGACCCGGCTGCAGGCCGTGCACCGCTGCCCGCTCGTTCCGAAGGCGCTCCACAAGATGCCGTCCACCGCCAGGTCGAGATCCGCGTCGTCCATGACGATCACCGCGTTTTTGCCGCCCATCTCCAATGACGTTCTTTTCAGCAGCGCGCCTGCTTGGGCGTTGATCCGTTTGCCGACTTCGTTAGAGCCCGTGAAGGAGATCAGATCGATGCCCGGATGCTCGACCATCGCATTGCCTACTACGCTGCCGGAGCCGTTGACGAGATTCACCAAGCCTGCCGGCAGACCGGCCTCTTCATATACTTTGACGAATTCGGCTGCGATCATCGGCGTCTCGGAAGCCGGCTTCCAGACGACGGCATTGCCGGCGACGAGCGCGGGCAGCGACTTCCAGGACGCGATCGCGATCGGGAAGTTCCAGGGCGTGATCAGCCCCGCGACGCCTACGGGCACGCGGACGCTCATCGCGAACTTGTTGCGAAGCTCGGACGGCACCGTATCGCCGAACAGGCGTCTGCCTTCGCCGGCCATATAATAGGCCATGTCGATCGCTTCCTGAACCTCGCCTCGTCCTTCGTCGATGACCTTACCCATTTCGCTCGTCAAAATTTGCGCCAGTTCTTCCTTGCGCGCCTTCAGCAAATGCGCGACCTTGTACAGCGCTTCCGCCCGCTCCGGCGCCGGTACGAGGCGCCAGGATTTTTGCGCGGCGACGGCCGCCTGTACGGCCAGATCGACTTCCTCCGCTGCGGATTGCGTCACTTCTGCGAGCGTTTCCCCTGTCGCGGGATTGATGACCGGCAGAAATTTCCCCGTCGCCGATTCCGTCCATTTGCCGTTAATATAGTTCAACACTTTTTTCATAGTTGACCTCCATCGAATTTTAATTGGTGCCGGATCCGGTTCATCGCCTCTTCCAGCCGGTCGCCCGGCACCGAGACGGATATTCGGAAGTAGCCCTCTCCTGCCGGTCCGAATGCCGGACCGGGCGTCACGATCACGCCGGCTTCTTCGAGGACACGCGCGGCAAACGCCGCCGACGTATACCCTTGCGGAACTTTAGCCCAGATGAAAAAACTGCCGCGCGGCGCCTCCGCCCGGACGCCGATCGCCGCAAGGCCCTCGATCACGACGTCCATCCGCTCTCTGTAGATCCGGTTATGCGCCACGATCGTTTCCTTGTCGCCGTTCAGGGCGAATGCGGCCGCTTTTTGGATCGGCGTGAACGGGCCGGAATCCATATTGCTCTTAATGACGGACAGCGACTTGATTAGCCGGCTGTTGCCGACCGCGTAGCCGATGCGCCAGCCCGTCATGTTGTAGGTTTTCGAGAGCGAGCCGAACTCGATCGCGATCTCCTTCGCCCCTGCCGCTTGCAAGATACTCGGCGCCTTGTAATCGCCGATGGTGACCATGCCGTAGGCGGAGTCGTGGGCGATCGCGATACCGTGCGCCCGGCCAAAAGAGACGGCGCGTTCGAAGCAATCGAGATCGACCGTCGCGGCGGTCGGATTGCCGGGATAGTTCAAGAACATCAGCTTGGCCCGCTCGGCCGTCTCCTTCGGAATCGTATCGAACCGCGGCTCGTACCGGTTTTCGGCGGTTAAAGGCATGCCGTACGGCTCGCCGCCCGCGATCTCCGTCGCCATCCGATACACCGGATAGCTGGGGTCGGGGACGAGCACTACGTCGCCGGGATCGACCAGGGCGGGGATGAGATGGGCGATCCCCTCTTTGGACCCGATCAGCGCGAGCACCTCCGTGTCCGGATCGAGCGCGACGCCGTACTCGCGGCCATAGAAATCCGCCACCGCCTTGCGGAACTCCGCGCATCCGATGAAGCTCGGATATTTCAGATTGGCCGGGTCCTGCATCTCCTCGATCAACTTGTCGACGATCGGCCGGGGCGTCGGAAGGTCGGGATCGCCGATGCCAAGATCGATGACATCGACCCCTTCCTGTATCATCCGGGCTTTTTTCTTGTTCATTTCCGCGAACACGTACGGCGGGATTTGCGCGACCCGCCGGGATGAATACTGCATGCTTGCCTTCGCCTCTTTTCAGCGCTGTCTCTTAACTCGATCGCCGTTCTGCCTTAACGATAGCTTTTTTTCCAGTATTGCGACTATGGCCGTTTTGCACGAAAATCATAGACTGAACGAATAGAAGTTCCGTGCAATTCGCACAAATGTGACCGGCAAGATGTAACAGGTACGCCGAATGTGTTAAAAATAAAGGAATCGGATTCATTATCGTCGGGGAGTTATCGGACATGGAAAAGGAAATGGACAAAAAAGAAAACAAAAATCCGTTCGACCGAAGCTTCGACAGCCTGGAAGCGCTGGCAGACGCGATCAGCGAGCATCTTCAATGCTCGGTCACGATCGAGGACGCAGGCCATCGATTGATCGCCTACAGCTCCCATCACGGAGAGACGGATCCGGCGCGCATCTCGACCATCATCGGCAAAAGAGTTCCCGAGAAGGTCGTTCAGGCGCTGTGGCGGGAGGGCGCGATTCCGAAATTGATGAAAAGCGAAGCGCCGCTCCTGATCTCCTCGATCGGCGAGATCGGACTCGGCGACAGGGTCGCCGTCGCGATCCGGAAGGAAAGCCAGGTGCTGGGCTATATATGGCTGGTCGCGGGCGAAAACGACCTGCAGCCGGATTATATTTGCGAAGAACTCGCCAAGGCGGCCAAAGCCGCCAAAACCAAGCTGCTTCAGCTTCATATGACGCACCGGAAAGCGGAAATCGGCCAGCAGGAATTTTTTCGGCAGTTGTTGTCCGGGGATTTGAAGACGGATTCGGAGGTCAAACGGCTGGCGGATGAGCAAGGGATCGCACTCCCCCCCTTATTCTGCGTAGGGATTCTCCCCTTTTCCGACGAGATCGCAGACAAACAGCAGCAGCAAATTCAATATTTGATCACGACGACGCTTCAAAAGCGTATCGCGCTTCATGCGATCGACCGCGATCGGCTTCTCGTGCTCGAAGCCGTCCCTGCCCGGTTGCCGCCGATGCAAACGCCGTCCGCCCTGATGCTGTTGGCCGATCAATTGAGTCAGCGCTTCGATTGCGCCACGCTGCCGGGCGGCTGCGGCGCCGTCTATGACGATTATGCGCGCATGACCGCCAGCTGCGAGGAAGCCCAGACCGTGATCCGGCTACGCCGATCCTTTCCCGATGCGCTGAAGGCCGTCCAGCGATACGCCGAGCTTGGCTATTACCGCTTGCTGCCCGACGTTCAGCGGCACCGGCAGGACCATTATTATGAAAACGAATGCTTGAATCGCCTGGAAGCATACGATCTCGACCATAATGGCGACCTCCTGCGTACGCTGGAGATCTATCTGGACCATGACAGCAATTTAAAAGAATCGGCGGAAGCGCTCCACGTTCACGAGAACACGCTCAGCTACCGATTGAAGCGGATCGCGCAGATCGGGGGCATCGATCTCGGCCGGATGGATCAAAAGGTCACCTGTTACCTGGAGTACAAGTCCAGGCGGCTTCGTTAAAAACCACAATGCCCGGCTCCCCGATTCTCTTTTTCCGACAAACCGTCCCAAGCCGCGCTCCCTTATACTGTTCATAAACGAGCGATAAGGGAGCAATCGACATGATCATCGGCGTACCGAAAGAAATCAAAAACAACGAAAACCGCATCGCACTCACGCCTGGAGGCGTCTCTTCGTTCAAGCTGGCCGGCCACGAGGTCGTCGTCGAGCGAGAAGCCGGCGCAGGCAGCGGTTATAGCGACGACGATTTTGCGGCTGCCGGCGCGCGCATCGCGGCTCAAGCAGCCGAGGTCTGGCAGGTCTCGGATATGATCTTGAAGGTAAAAGAGCCGATTCGCGAAGAATACGGCTATTTCCGCAAGGACCTTATCTTGTTCACGTACCTCCATCTTGCGGCGAACCCCGAATTGGTCCAAGCGCTCGCGCAAGCCGAGGTGACGGCGGTCGCTTACGAGACGGTATCGCATCAGCGGACGTTGCCGCTGCTCACTCCTATGAGCGAAATCGCGGGCCGGATGTCCGTGCAGATCGGAGCCCATCTCCTGGAGAAGACGCATGGCGGCAAAGGCATCCTGTTGGGCGGCGTACCCGGCGTCCGGCGCGGCAAGGTGACGATCATCGGCGGCGGCGTCGTCGGGACGAACGCCGCCAAGATCGCGGCGGGGCTTGGCGCGCAAGTGACGATACTGGACAAGGATGCCGAGCGGCTGCGTCAGCTCGACGATCTGTTCGGCGCGAGCGTCACGACGCTGATGTCCAATCCCTCCAATCTAGCGGAGGCGGTCGCCGAAGCGGATCTGTGCATCGGCGCAGTGCTGATTCCGGGGGCGAAGGCGCCGAAGCTGGTGAGCGAGGATATGATCCGATCGATGCAGGCCGGTTCGGTCGTCGTCGACGTCGCCGTCGACCAGGGCGGCGTATTCGCGACGATCGACCGCGTCACCACCCACGATCGCCCCACATTCGAAAAGCACGGCATCATTCATTATGCCGTAGCGAATATGCCCGGCGCGGTCCCGCGTACGTCGACGATGGCGCTGACGAACGTTACCGTCCCTTATGCGCTGCAAATCGCCAATCAAGGCATCGTGAAGGCCGTCGAGCACAATCCCGCGCTGAAGCTCGGCGTGAATACCGCGGGCGGCTATGTCACCTATGAAGCCGTCGCCCGAGACCTGAGCTACGAATACGTTCCCGCAGAATTGGCGATGCGCGGCGGGAATCCCGTATGACGCCAGCCGGCTGCCGGGATACGCGGGCGGAGGTGTCGCTCGATGCCATCGCTCGCAACGTGCGACTATTCAGGGAGAATCTTGGGATAGGCGTTCGGCTCATGGCCGTCGTCAAAGCGGACGGGTACGGGCACGGCGCGGAGGCGACGGCCAGGACGGCCATCGAGACGGGCGCCGATTATTTGGGGGTGGCGTTCGCGGATGAAGCCATCGCGCTCAGGGATGCGGGCATCGAGGCGCCGATTCTGATCCTGGGACATTCGACGGCGCGGGCGATCGAAGCCGCGGTCCGCCAACGGATCGCGATCGCGGTGTCGTCCCGCGACATGTGGGACGATGTCGTCTCCGTCGCGGCCGGGCTTGGCAAGCAGGCTATCGTTCATCTGAAGGTCGATACCGGCATGGCTCGCTTGGGCTTTCAGCCGGAGGAGATGTTGGCGTTTTGTCTAAAGCGCTCTCATCCGCTGGTAACGATCGAGGGCATTTTTACGCATTTTGCCGATGCGGATAACTCAGACCCGTCGTTTACCCGGAGCCAGTTCGAACGGTTCGTCTCCATGACCGCCCAATTGGCGGAACACGGCATTCATATTCCGATCAAGCATTGCTGCAACAGCGCTGCCGCCATGCGTTTTCCGGAGATGCACATGGACATGGCGAGGATCGGCATCGCTATGTACGGTTTGTCTCCGCTGACGGGGGCGCCGCTCCCCTCTTATCCCTTGCTGGAAGCGATGCAGCTGAAGACGAGCATCTCATACATAAAAATAGTGAATGAAAATCGGCCTGTCAGCTACGGTTTAACCTATATCACTTCAAGAGAGAGCCTGATCGCGACGCTCCCTGTCGGTTATGCCGATGGTTTGTCGCGCCGATTATCGAACAACGGCTTCGCGCTCGTTCAGGGCGTACGCGTGCCGATCGTCGGCCGAGTATGCATGGACCAGACGATGATCGACGTGACCTCGCTGCCGGACGTAAAGACCGGAGACGAGGTCACCTTGTTTGGCCGTTCGGGTAGCGAACGGATCTCTATTCATGAGGTCGCTTCCCGCATGGGTACCATTTCCTATGAAGCGGTCTGCCTGATCGGCAAAAGAGTGCCGCGTTTATACGCGTTGAACGATAATGCCGTTACACGTCCGTCTCATACAGATCCGTCGATAAATACTTCAGTCCCGAATCGTTGATCGTTAGCAGAATGCGGCTGCCCCGCTCCCGCTCCTTAAGCAATCTCAGCGCGGCAGCCGCGTTCGCGCCCGAAGAAAAGCCTGCGAATATCCCTTCCTTGGACGCCAAATCCCGCGCGGCTGCAATGGCTTGCTCGTCCGACACCTGAATAAAATCCTCTACAAGCGCGGCTTCGTCAATAAATGAGAGCGCCATGCCGTATCCCCCGCCTTGAATGCGATGGTTGGGATTCGTCACTTCAAGTCCCGCTAGG
The DNA here is from genome assembly GCF_900112065.1 of Cohnella sp. OV330. GTDB lineage: Bacteria > Bacillota > Bacilli > Paenibacillales > Paenibacillaceae > Cohnella. The sequence continues at coordinate 253,797 of NZ_FOKE01000008.1, read as the reverse complement.
AACGGCGCCGTTCGTGGCTCTACGACGTAGCAGCGAATGGCCGGCTTGAGCGCTTTGAGCGCGCGGGCGCACCCGCCGAACGTGCCGCCGCTTCCGACGAAATCGACGAAAGCATCGATTTGCCCGTCCGTTTGTTCCCAGGCTTCCTGCGCCGTGCCGTATTGATGCGCGTGCACGCTGCCCTGACGATTGAACTGATCCGCGCGGAACGCCTTGCGTTCGAGCGTAATCCGCTGGGTCACGAGCTCGACCAAACGAAGATCTTCGCCCGATACTTGGCCTTCCTGAGAGCCCGGCGCTTGCTCGACCAGCACCACTTCAGCCCCTAGCGCCTTCATCATGCGCGCGCGTTCGATTGAATTGCCTTTGGACATGACGGCCACGAACGGGTACCCTTTGGCGGCGCATACGATGGCCAGCCCCGTTCCCATGTTGCCGCTCGTCAATTCGACGACGGTCTGTCCCGGCGAGAGCTGGCCGTCCGCTTCCGCTTCTTCGATAATCGCGCGCGCCGCACGATCTTTTTTGCTGAAGCCCGGATTGAGATATTCCAGCTTCGCGTAAATTTCCCCATCCAACCCATCGGTCAGACGGCTCAGCCGTACGATCGGCGTTTGCCCGATCGCTTCGTACACATGATCCAAGATTTTTCCCTTCATATACGCTTTCGCTCCCATTCAAAAAAATGTGCAATATATTGTCCTTTTGGTCCATTATAATACATCAAAACAATCGCTTAAACATAGTTCCTTATAGGAGGTGATGCACGACTTCGTAAGCTAGGCAGGTAAAACCGAATATACAGGAGGCGATTTCATTGATTCATCGATCTTGGAAGCGCAGCGTGTCCGCATTCATCGTTTTCGTACTGGGACTAAATCTATTCTACGGTTTGGATACGCCGCCTTCCGCCAAAGCGCTTGGTCTACCGGCAACGGGACCTGAGCTGGTCGCCAATCCGAGCTTCGAGCAGGCGACCGGCACGCTCCCTACGGGGTGGACGCCTGCTACCGGGGCCAACTTGTCCTACGCCCTGGATACGACCCAGCATTCGAACGGTTCCCAAAGCCTCAAGGTTACGGATATGGATCCATCGCCGACCGTTTCGGCGAACATTTATACGCCGCTAATCCCCTACTCCCCCGGCAGCACTTATCGCGCAAGCGTCAAAGTCAAAGTTACTTCCGGCGAGGCCAGCATGATCGTCCGGTATTACGATGCCGACAATGCGAGCACGACGCAGTATGGTCTGGCCAAATCAGTCGGCCCGGACTGGCAGACGATCGAGCTTACGGCAGTTCCTCCCGATAACACGGTAAGTATGAGGATATTTCTGGCTATCCCGAGCGCGATCGGAGCCGGTACCGCCTACTTCGACGAGGTCTCTCTGAAAACAAGCGAGCTCCTCTCGAACGCGAGCTTCGAGACGGTGTCGGGCACGCGGCCGACGGATTGGACCGCGACCGATAACGGCACGGCAGCCAGCATCGCGACGTCCTCGACGGTGTACGCGCATGGCAAGAAATCGGTGAGATTGACCGACAGCTCCTCGACCAGCGCTTACAACGTGAAGAGTGCTTCCATTCCCGTCGTAGCCGGCAAATCCTATACCGCATCCGTTAAGGCGAATGCGGCGACAGGCGCCGGCACGCTAATCCTTCGTTTTATCGGCGGCTCGGGACAAACGCTGCAATCTTCTTCGAGCACGACGGGAAGCTGGCAAACCTTGTCGTTATCGGCGGTTCCGCCCGCGGGTACGACGAATGTCCAGGTCGAACTGACGACGCCGTCAACCGGAACGGCCGACGTTTATTTCGATCAAGCTTCCTTGACGGCAGCCGACGTATGGCCCGTATTCGCAAACCCGGCGGCAATCCGGGATTTCGAACCTAAACACCGGCAGGTGACGATCCAGAATCCGCCCGACTTCGGCTGGCCGGCCGTTTCAGGTACGGATGTCTATGAGTTGCAGGTCGCCTCGGACAGCGCCTTCGGCAATATCGTTCATCAGAAAAATGATATCCCTATTAACTATTACAGCGTCCCCAATACGTTCACGGATGGCCAATCGTACTTCTGGCGCGTCCGCTTCCACAATGCCTCGGGCTGGTCCGTGTGGAGCGATACCCGCCAATTCCGAATCGATCCGGACGCCGTTCCGTTCGTCGTGCCTGCCGTATCTACGCTGATGAGCAGCGTATCGACGACGCATCCGCGCATCCTTACGAATGCGAGCGACTTGACCGCCTTCCGCGCGAGAAAAACGGGCGCCGGCCAAGGGACTTACAATCTGTTCAAGATGCGGGCGGACACCGAATTAGCGACCCCGACCGCCCTGCCGACGGAGCCGCTTCCGACTGATAACGTATCCCTAATAACGCAGGCCGAGACCAACCGGATGCTTACCGCCGCTTTTATTTATTTGATCACTGACAACGTCAGCTACGCCCAGTATGCGCGCGATCGACTGCTCAATCTCGCGACGTGGAATACGCAATCCGGCCCGACCTCCTATGCGTCCAACGATCAGGTGCATCGGGATATCGCGCGCAAAAGCGCGATGACCTACGATTGGATCTATGGCGCGCTCACCGCGCAGGAAAGACAAACCGCCGTCACGATGATCTACGATCGCGCGGCAACGATCGCCGCAGACGTTCTTACCGATGTTCCCATTACCACGCAGCCGCTGGATTCGCACGATTGGACCGTTTACGCTTATCTGGGCATTATCGCGACCGCGCTTCTGCACGACAACATCACCGTCAATGGGACCGTTGTCTCGCAAGAAGCGCAAAGCTGGTTCAGCAAGGTGATTCCCGCCTATATCAACCTCATGCCGCCCTGGGGCGGAGAGGACGGCGGTTGGGGCAACGGCGTCGGCTATTGGCAATGGTCATCGAGGAGCGACAAGTGGCTGATGGACGTCATATTAAAGGCAACAGGCTTTAATATTTATCAAAAGGCCTTTCCGCGGGCTGAATCCTGGTTCCCGCTATACGTATTCCCGGTCGGACAAAAGAGCGGCGAATTCGGCAACGACATTAATAACATGGACAGGGCCTATTTGAATACGAACATCACGAGAAACGCGGAGAGGTTCCAAAATCAGGTCATGCAGTGGTATGCCAAGGCGGCGCCGTACGAGAAGAACGACGTGCACAGCTACCTGTACGAAGATACGGCATTGGCGGCGCGACCTCCGGTTGAAATGCCTACGGCCAAGTACTTTGACAGCATCGGTCTGGTGGCGATGCACTCCAATCTGTACGACCCTAAGCGCATTTCCGCTTACTTCAGATCCGGTCCGTTCGGCAGCTTTAACCACAGCCATGCCGATCAGAATGCCTTGATCGTCACCGCGTTCGGCGAGGAGCTGACCGTGGACGGCGGGTTTTACGATTCTTACACCAGCCCCTATTACACGCAGTATACGAAGCAGACCTTCGCCAAAAACGCGATTACGTATGACGGCAAAAAAGGCCAAAAAACGGACGATATGACGGCCGCAGGGAAAATAACGGGCTTCGCCACGAACAAAGACTTCGACGCCGTCGTCGGCGACGCGACCGCTGCCTACAACACCAATCCGGCGACTAATATCGGGTTAGACCAAGCGCAGCGAAGCGTCATCTACGTCAAGCCCGGCGCGTTCGTCGTTATCGACAATCTGGATGCGCGCCAGTCCGGCGGGTCTAGCTTCGAATACTGGCTCCACGCCGATACGAGCCTGACGCTCGATAACATGAATAAGGAAGCGACGATCGTTCAGAACCAGGCGGCATTAAAGGTAAAGCTCTACGCGAAATCATTGACGGCGATTCCCGTCACGAATCAGGCCATCGATGCCAGCGGCACCGTGCAAACGCCGGGAACGCACTCGAGCACCGCCGGCAGATTCCTGGGGCGTATCCGGCAGCACGGCGGATTCTCGACAGGCGCCGCCGATTATACGACGATCGTTTCTACCTATGTCCCCTATCAGGCTGGAACGACGCCAGAGACCGTCGTCGCCTCGGAGACGCTCTCCTATCGCAAGTTCCACTTTACGAACGGGACGGATGTGTATGTTCGCTTGGCGCAAAGCGGCTCCGTCACGGTCGCGGCCGACGGCATTCAATTCGACGGCATCGCAGCCGTCGTCAAAGGGACTTCGGTGCTGCTTGTCGGCGGCACACAGCTCGTTAAAAACGGCGTGACGCTCATCTCCAGCTCGCAGCCCGCGACCGTCTCGCTGTCCGGCGACGAGCTGTCCATTACGGGCCCGCAGGATACGCAGGTCGCGCTGAACAAGTCCGGCGTGACGACCGTCCTCGACGAGGCTTACCGTTCGATCCCGCAAGGCGGCGTCATCGCGACGGCCGTTAACGCGCGCGGGGTGCATTGGACGGCATCGGGCAGTACGTTAACCGTGAACGTCGAGCCGGGTCAGCATCACCTGCGTCTCTCCAACGTTGCGGCGCCGGCATCGAAGCCTAACGTCACGCTGCCGGTCGTCATTAACGGCACGTCTTCCAACGTGACGCTTTCCGCTTACGGAGACGGGGATGGCGGCACAGCGGCTTGGGGCGCCCTCGCGAATGCCCCGGGGACCTACACGGTTCTTGAAACGCCGCCCGGTCTCGTCTTCGACGGCGTCGGACCCGCGAAGACTAACGCACAGATCCAATTGGGAGCGGCCGCCAAGATCATCTTGCCCAACCCGACCGGCACATTGAAGCTGCAACTCGTTCCATAATTGTCCCAACAAGCGATTCTTCGCGTAACTTGAATTGATGAAGTCGGGGAGCGATCATGTCGCTCCCCTTCTTTGTGAGATCGTCAAAAAAATATTCCGGTAAAATAAGTCAATTTCAGCGCCGAATGTGAATGTCTCAGGAGGAGGCGCCGTTTTACAATATGCATACATCACGAAATGACAACCCAAACATACGTATACCAATCGGAGGTGATCGACCACAACACTCGCTAGGCAACGGAAACAGAATAAACAGGAGGCGATTTCATTGATTCATCATTCATGGAAGCGCAAAATGTCCGTATTCATCGTTTTCGTCTTAGGCATGAACTTGGTTATTAACCTCTTCCTCTACTCCCCGCCGATCGTCAAAGCGCTCGGACTTCCTGCCACCGGGCCGGAGCTGGTCGCGAACCCCAGCTTTGAGCAAGTGACCGGGACGCTCCCTACGAATTGGTTCCCTTCTACCGCAACCGGCTTATCGTATGAACTGGTCACCAGTCAATTTACGAACGGAACGCAAAGCATCAAAATCACCGATAACTCGACTGCCGCAGCAGCCGACGTGTCTACCCCCTATATGCCTTACTCTCCCGGAACGACCTACCAAGCAAGCGTCAAAGTCAAAGTCGAGGCCGGCCAAGCCGGGATGATTGTCAGGTATTACGATGCCAACAATGCGAGCGCTACGCAGAATGTCGCGCTTAAGTCCGTTTCCCCCGGCTGGCAGACGATCGAATTAACCGGCATCGCTCCGCCGGATACCGTCAATGTAAAGATTCTCCTCTTCATTCCCAGCGCTGCCGGCACCGGTACCGCCTATTTCGACGAGGTATCGCTGAAAACAAGCGAGCTGCTTCCGAATGCAAGCTTCGAGACGGTCTCGGGTACTAGACCGACGGAATGGACCGCGACCGACAACGGTCAAGCGTCCAGCGTCTCTGTGTCCACATCCGTGTATGCGCACGGCAAAAAGTCCGTGCGCCTGACCGACAGCTCCGCTACGAACGCGTACAATGTAAAGAGTCCGTCCATCCCTGTCGTCACCGGCAAATCCTACACCGCTTCCGTTAAAGCCAATGCGGTGACGGGAACCGGAAGTCTAATCCTGCGTTTTGTAGGTTCCTCGGGACAACCTTTGCAAGCGCCTTCATCCGTCACGGGAAGCTGGCAAGCCCTGACCGTATCCGGCGTGCCGCCATCGGGGACGACCCACGTCCAAGTCGAATTAACGACGCTTGCGAGCGGAACGGCCGACGTCTACTTCGATCAAGCGTCCCTGACGGCAGCCGACGTATGGCCGACCGTATCGAACCCTGCCGATATAAGAAACTACCAACCGCAGGATCAACTGGTGACGACGCAGAATCCGCCAGATTTCGGTTGGCCGTCCGTTACGGGCACTGACGTATACGAGCTTCAAGTCGCCGACGACAGCGCGTTCAACAGCATCTCTTATCAAAAAAACGACATCGCGATCAATTATTACAACTTTCCGAATACGTTCGCGGCCGGAAAATCGTACTACTGGCGCGTCCGTTTCCACAATGCGTCGGGCTGGTCGGTGTGGAGCGATACGCGCCAATTCCGCATCGATCCGGATGCCGTTCCGTTCGCGGTGCCCCCGGTAACTACGCTGATGAGCAGCGTGCCCACGACGCATCCGCGCATTCTGACCAGCCAGAGCGACCTGACCGCGTTCCGAGCGAGAAAAACCGGTGCGGGCCTTGCTACGTACCAGAAAATCCTGTCTCTGGCCGACGCCGCGCTGCTCGCGTACCAAAACGATCCGATAACGAATGCACCGCCGCCGGAGCCGACGACGGACGTGCTGAACAAAACGACGGCCGAAACGAACAAAATGCACTACGCCGCTTTCATTTATTTGCTCACGGGCGATGAGAAATACGCCTTCTATGCCCGCGACAGGCTGCTCAATCTCGCGACCTGGAATACGCAGTCGGGACCGACCTACTATTGGGTCAACGACCAGGTGCATCGGGATATTACGCGCAAAAGCGCGATGACGTACGACTGGATATACGACAAGCTGACCGCTGCGGAGAGATTGACCGCGGTCACGATGATTCACGATCGCGCCAAAACGATCGCGGACGACGTATTGGTCAACACGCCGATCTCGACGAAACCGCTCGACTCGCACGGCTGGTCCGTCTTCGCCTACCTGGGGATCATCTCTACCGCGCTGTTGCACGACAATATCACGGCTAACGGTTCCGTCGTATCGCAAGATGCGCAAAATTGGTTCAGTAAAGTGATCCCCGCCTATATCAACTTAATGCCGCCATGGGGCGGCGAAGACGGCGGATGGGGCAACGGCGTAGGTTACTGGCAGTGGTCCGCGATCAGCGACAAATGGCTGATGGATATCGTCTACACGGCGACGGGCTTTAATATTTATCAAAAGGCGTTCCCGCGCAACGAATCCTGGTTCCCGCTCTATGTGTTCCCGGTCGGTCAGAAGAGCGGCGTCTTCGGAGACGATATCAATGCCATGTCGAGAGACGTCGTGAATACGAGCATTACGCGCAATGCGTCCATGTATCAAAACCAGGTGATGCAGTGGTACGCCAAAACGGTTCCGTATGCGACGACCGACGTCCACAGCTACTTGTATGAAGATTCCGCATTGGCATCCCGTCCGCCCGTCGAGATGCCGACCGCCAAATACTTCGATTACATCGGACTGGTCGCGATGCATTCCAGCCTGTACGATCCGAAGCGCATTTCAGCTTATTTCAAATCAAGTTCGTATGGCAGCATCAATCATAGCCATGCCGAGCAGAACGCTTTGATCATCGATGCTTTCGGCGAGGAGCTTACCGTAGACGGCGGTTTTTACGATTCCTTCGAGAGTCCTTACAACAAGCTGTACACGAAGCAAACCTTTGCCAAAAACGCGGTTACCTACGACGGCAAGAAGGGCCAGAAAATATTCGATCTACAAGCAAAAGGAAAAATTACGGGATTCTCAACGAACAAGGACTTCGACGCGGCGGTCGGCGACGCCACTGCGGCCTACAACACCGATCTGGCCGTAAATATCGGACTTAATCAAGCACAGCGCAGCGTTATCTATGTCAAACCGGGCGCATTCGTCGTCGTCGATAACTTGAAGGCACGTCAATCCGGCGGTTCCAGCTTCGAGTATTGGCTGCATGCCGATACGAGTCTGACGCTGGATGGCGCGAACAGCAACGCGACGATCGTGCAGAACCAGGCAGCGATGAAAGTGCAGCTCTACTATCCGGGATTGACGGCGATCCCGGTCACCAATCAAGCGATCGATGCAGCCGGCAATCTACAGACGCCGGGAACGCATGCAAGTACAGGCGGCAAGTTCTTGGGACGTACGCGGCAGCACGGCGGATTCGCGACGCCGGCGACCAATGAGGCGACGATCGTGTCCACCTACATTCCCTATAAGGTCGGTTCGACGCCCGAGTCCGTCGTCGCCACGGACGACGCGGCCTACCGCAAGCTCCATTTTGCGAATGGAACGGATGTCTACGTCCGCAAAGCGCTGAGCGGCTCCGTCACGGTCGCGGCAGACAATATTCAGTTCAACGGCATCGCCGCCGTGGTCAAAGGCGATTCGGTATTGCTCGTCGGCGGAACGGAGCTGATCAAGAACGGCGTCACGCTGATCTCCGGCTCGCAGCCGGCGACCGGCTCGCAGCCGGCGACCGTCTCGCTGTCCGGCGACGAGCTGTCCATTACCGGCACGCAAAATACGCAGGTGACGTTAAACAAAGCGGGCGTAACGACCGTGCTCGACGAAGCCTACCGTCAGATTCCGCAAGGCGGCGTCATCGAAACGGCCTTAGGCGCGCGCGGCGTTCACTGGACCGCGTCGGGCAGCGCGCTGACCGTCAACGTCGAACCGGGTCAGCATCATTTGCGCCTCTCGAACGTCGAAGCGCCGGCCGCGAAGCCGAACGTCACGTTCCAGGTCGTGATCAACGGCACGACGACGAACTTGACCCTCTCCGCTTACGGGGACGGCGATGGCGGCACCGCGGCTTGGGGGTCGTTTTCGATGAACAAAGCGTTATACAACGTGCTGGAAGCGCCGCCCGGCTTGGTCGTCGAAGGCGTCGGGCCCGTGAAAACGGGGGAACAAATTCAAATGCCATGGATTCCGAAGATTATCGTGCCGAATCCGACTGGCAAGTTGAGGCTGCAGCTCGTTCCCTGATGGCGTAACGAGACATGCGTAAATGAAAGTCTCCGTACATGGTAAAAGAGGGGCGACGATGTCGCCCCTCTTTTTAATGTCGATGATGACGAAGACTTCTTACGAAGCCCCGCTCGTCACTTGATCCTTCTTCAAGATCAGGAAGCAAGCAGCTTGAAGTAATCGATATTGCCGATTTCGTCGCCTGCCGCATTTTCGAACGTCAGGTACAGATTTTGAACGCCTGCGGTAGGCGTGATGGCGATCTGCGACGTTTTCCACGTTTGCAGCCCGCCCGTCGACGCGATGCCGAGCGTGCCGATGACGGTGCCGGACGGACCGCCGAGCCGAAGCCGAATCGTCCCTGACTTGTCCGAAGCGACTTTAAACTCCGCTTTGGTCATCCCTGTTAGGTTCACGTTGGCGTAGGCCGTCCAATCGCCGGGTTTCAAAGATCCGACGTACTGCCCGCCGGTCGATATGGAAGCGATCGCGGCTCCCATCTGCTGGCTGTATTTCTCGGCTTCGATCACAGCCGGCGCGGGCGCCGATTCGACCGGCGCGACGGCACCGGCATGGAGGCCGTCCAGCCCTGCGTGAACTTCCTTCATAATGCTTACCATTTCCGTAAAAGGTTGATCCTGCTGATTCACGAGCCCCGTGTTATAGCTCTCGCCATCGGGCCGTCCCGTCACCGGTTGATCGTAATACGAGTACCAGCCCGAGCCGACGAAAAGCGGGTTCGCGGCTTGGCTTTCGACGAACGTCTTGAACGCTCTGCCTCGGTCCGCGATGCTCTCCGTTTTCGTTGGCGCGCTGATGTAGGTCAGCCCTCTGGTCGCGGTGCCGAAGGAGTATTCTTGGTTAATCAAAGGTTTGTCGTATGCCGCGTATCTGGTGATCCAATCTGCGTTCTGCGTGTAGCTGTCCACGGAGAAGGCGTCGACGTAAGCCATGGCTCCTTGATCCCAATCCAGGCTCGTTCGCCAGGTCGGGACGACGGAGCTGCCGAGGAACAGATGATTCGTATCGTATTTTTTGATGAGGTTGCGGATCGACGAATAGTAGGTTTTGGACGCCAGACGGATATATTCGGATACATCGATGGCCGGCACCTTGGCGATGTCGATTAGCGTGTCCTTCAACCCGGCGAACGACGCGGCGCTTGTTCCGAGCAGCCGGTTGACCGTCCCCAGATCGTTGTTGTATCGAGCAGCCATAAAATCGACGAATGCGCTTTTTGCGGGGGAGCTCGCGTTGTAAAGCAAGATTTGCTTCACGATCTCGCTGTCCCAGCCGGCTTCGTTGTCATACGTATAGCCGATCAGCCACGGGCTGCTTTTCGCGGATGTCAGCTGCGCTTTGAGCGCTGTGTCGATGATCGCTTCGCTCTCAGGATCGAAGACGTCGTACGTCCACAATATTCTTCTCAGATTCGCCGGTTCCTGGAGCACTTGAACGTAAGGGAACGTAATGCCTTTTGGTTTCGTCCATTTGGCGAAAGCGTTGAAGCCCCAGTCGATCAACCGCTTCTTGGTGATGTCCTCCCATTTAGCCTCATAGTTGGATCCGTACTTTTTCATCACGTTGGCGACGACGAAGCTGACGTATTGGCCGTTCGTATCGTTGGTGTAGGCTGGCGAATAAGCGGTCTTGTCCGGCAGTTCGTCAAAAATGACCCTCGGACTTCCGTCGGCTTTGTTGACCGGCGTCTTATAGCCGGCCTCCCATAAGCTTGTCGCATCGACGCCTTTCATGATGAAGGGATATCCTTCAGGCGTGATGAACCACCATTTTCCGTTAATTTTTTGAAGGCGAAAAAATCCGGTTGCGGCTTGCTTCCCTTCGCTTTTGATCCCGCCGTACGTATCGTACTTCGAGAGATTCAGCGATGTCGTCGCCAGCTGCGCAGCCTCATTCGCATACTCGAGCTGCAGCTGAACGTCGTAGGCGACTTTGCCCGGCCAAGTCTCGCTCATCCATTGACCGTACTTATCGACCATCAACGCGTCCTTGGACAGCTCCGCCTTGAGATCCGTCGCGGTCAGCGCTTCGGCCGGATTCGGACCGGCTTCGCCCGTCCCTTTGTAAAATTCGACCTCCGTAAGCGGGATATGCTGATAGAGTTGCGTTCGCCGAATCTCCAAAATGACATATCTGGCCGTGGCATTCGCCATCGGCACGGATACCGTGTAGTTTAAATCCGTACCGGACCTCACGTGCCTGGCGGCGATATAATACCCCAGCTTCGCTTCCGGACGGTATTTGACGGTAATGTCCTTAAAGCCCCAATAGATGTTCTGGGAATTCATCACGATTCTAATCTGATCCAACGGGTAATCCTTCATAAGATCGAACACGACCCTAACGGTCGTCAATGCAGTCGCGCTTCCCATCCAACCGGCATAATTGCTTAAGCCGTCGAAAAGCACGCCGTTCGCGGAAGAAACCAAGCCGCTAGTCACGCGATCGGGAGAGCTGCCGGCGTCGGGCTGCGGGCTGTACAAATAATTGCCAGCTTTGATCAACGTACCTTCGGCATGAGCGCTTCCGTTCGAGAGAGCGGGTACTGAAAGGATGAACGCCAACATCGCTGAAATAATAATCTTTAATTTCCTATTATATGAAATTTTCATCATAAACCTCCTTTGTTACCCTTTTATATCGGATGTCAAACCATTATTATTAATTTATATATATTTTTATATTTCCCTCATTATGGTTATTTTGAACACTCTCGTTTGCAAAATGCGTCCGATGACCTGGTAAACGATATACTTTTGCAGGATGGCATCAGATCCATTTTCGCTTCGATAGGCCGAACCGCACAAAAAAAAGGAGCCGCACGGGCTCCTTTCGAGTAAGCGATATGCCATTTTTAATTTAGTCGTGGAAATTGGTGCCGTCGGTCGTCGCCGCGATCACGCCGGCGCGAATGACGAAGTCGCCGAAGTGCTCCCCGCTGTTTCTTTCCTTCGCGTATCGCGGGAGCAGCGTGCCAAGCTCGCGCAGGATTTCTTCCTCGCCGATATTTTCCCGGTACATTTTGCTCAGGCGGCTGCCGTCGAACGCGGCGCCCAGATACATATTGTACTTGCCCGGCGCCTTGCCGATGAATCCGATCTCGGATAGCGCATGCCGCGCGCAGCCGTTCGGGCAGCCCGTCATGCGGATCGTGATCTCTTCGTTGCGCAGCCCGTTCTCGTCGAGGATGCCTTCGATCTTGTCGATCAGCACCGGCAGGTAGCGCTCGGCTTCGGCCATCGCCAGCCCGCAGGTCGGCAGCGCGACGCAAGCCATCGAGCTGCGGCGCAGGCCGGAGTATTGCTGCACGTCGATCAGCCCGTAGCGACCGAGCAGCTCGGTGATCTCCTCTTTCTTCTGAGGCGTGACGTCGGCGATGATGAGGTTCTGGTTGGCGGTCAAGCGGAAATCGCCGGTGTGAACCTTGGCGATCTCGCGCAAGCCCGTCATCAGCTCGAAACCTTCAAAATCCGCGATGCGGCCGCCCTGGACGAACATCGTGAAATGCCACTTGTCGCCAACGCCCTGGACCCATCCGTAACGGTCGCCGTTGTCGTTGAAATGATACGGCTTGGCAGCTTCGAGAGACCAGCCGAGACGGCTCTCCAGCTCGGCTTTGACGTTGTCCAGACCGAGTCGGTCAACGGTATATTTGAAACGCGCGTTTTTACGCTGCGACCGGTTGCCGTAGTCGCGTTGGATCGTGATGATCTTCTCGGCGACGTCGTAGATCTGCTCCGGCTTGCAGTAGCCGATGACCTTCGCCACCTGCGGATAGGTCTCTTTGTCGCCGTGCGACATACCCATGCCGCCGCCGATCGCGACGTTGAAGCCGGCGAGCTTGCCGTCCTCTACGATCGCGATGAAGCCCAGATCCTGGGAGAAGACGTCGATGTCGTTAGACGGCGGCACGGCGATGCCGATCTTGAACTTGCGCGGCAGGTAGAGCGGGCCGTACATCGGCTCGTAAACATCCTGCTCCGGCGTCGAAGCGACCATCTCCTCGTCCAGCCACAGCTCGTGATACGCTCTCGTCCGAGGCAGCAGGTCGTTGCTAAGCCGCTTGGACCATTCGTATACTTCGGCGTGGATGTCCGATTGGTACGGATTCGGGTTGCACATGACGTTCCGGTTGACGTCGCCGCAGGCGGCGATCGTGTCGAGCAGCGACTGGTGGATCGACTGGATCGTCTTTTTCATGTTCCACTTCAGGATGCCGTGCATCTGGAACGTCTGGCGGGTCGTGAGTTTGAGCGTGCCGTTCCCGTACTTTTGGGCCAGCTCGTCCATGACGAGCCATTGTCCCGGCTGGGCGACGCCGCCCGGCATGCGGACGCGCAACATGAACTGATAAGCCGGCTCCAGCTTCTGCTTTTGCCGTTCGTTGCGAAGATCCCGGTCGTCCTGCAGGTAGCTGCCGTGGAACTTCATCAGCCGGTTATCGTCGTCGGAGATGCCTGCGCTGAGCGGCTCCAGCATCGAAGCGGCCAGCGTACCGCGCAAAAAGTTGCTCTCGCGTTTAATGCGCTCGACGTCGCTGGGATTGCCTCCCGGCGCGCTTAGTTTCGTGTTTGCCATGCTGAACGGTACTCCTCTCTATCTGCGATCAATATACGTCCCGTTGGTAACGGTGGCTCTTCTTCATCTCGGAAAGGTAAGCTTCCGCTTCCTCGAGGCTCTTGCCGCCTTCCGCGGATATGATCTCCGCCAGCGTCTGGTGGACGTCCTTCGCCATGTTTTTCATGTCGCCGCACACGTAGAAGACCGCGCCCTTGTCCAGCCACTCGTACAGCTCTTTGGCATGCTGACGCATGCGGTGCTGCACGTACACTTTCTCGTCCGTGTCGCGCGAGAACGCGACGTCCATGCGCGTCAGCACGCCGTCCTTGATCCAACGCTGCCATTCGGTCTGGTACAGGAAGTCGGTCGCGAAGTGCTGGTCGCCGAAGAACAGCCACGACGGCCCGGCGGCGCCGGTCTCTTCGCGCTCCTGCATGAACGAGCGGAACGGCGCGATGCCCGTGCCGGGCCCGACCATGATGATCGGCGTGCTCGGATCTTCGGGCAGCTTGAAGTGATTGTTAGGCTGCACGTAGACCGAGATCTTGTCGCCGACTTCCAGGCGCTCGGCGGTCTGCGTGGAACAGACGCCCTTGCGAGCCCGCCCGAACGCGTCGTAGCGTACCGCGCCGATCGTCAGGTGTACTTCGTCGGGATTCGCCGTTTGCGAGCTCGCGATCGAGTACAGCCGCACCGGAATTTTACGAAGATGCGAGACCGCGTCCTGCGCGCTGCCTTGCAGCGGGCCGTAGTCGCGGACGAAGTCCAGCAGGTCCCGGCCTTTTACGTAAGCCTTGAGCGCAGCCTCGTTCCCCGCTGCGGTCAGCTGGGCCAGATCGGGATTCGTCGCCAGCGGCGCCAGCTTCTCGAGCAGCGCCTTCGTCAGGACCGTGATCTCCAGATATTCGATCAGGGCTTCGCGCAGCGGGCGCTTGTCGCCTTGTTTGCCTACGGCCACTTCAGCCTGCGGATCCCACTTCGTCTCCGCGAGCAGCAGATCGACGAGCTCCGGATCGTTGTGCGGGTAGATCCCCAGCGCGTCTCCGGCCTTGTACGTTAGGCCGGATCCCTCGAGCGAGAGCTCGAGATGGCGCGTCTCTTTGTTCGAGCCGCGACCGTTAAGATTGATGTTCGCGAGCACTTCGGCCTCGAACGGATTGGTGCGGGAATAAGCGGACTCCGCTGCCGGCGCGCTTGGAGCGCCCGGGGATTCGAGCGCCGGCGCGCTTGGAGCGCCCAGGGATTCGAGCGCCGGCGCGGCAGCCGTGCCGGCGCCTCCCTGCTCTTCCGTGAGTCGCTTCAACACGCCTTCGAGCCAAGCCTTCGTCGGCTCTTCGAAGTCGACGTCGCAGTCGACGCGATCGTGGATGCGCGTGGCGCCGAGCGCTTCGAGCCGCGCGTCGAATTCCTTGCCCGTCTGGCAATATTGCTCGTACGAGCTGTCGCCGAGCGACAGCACCGAGAACTTCATGCCTTCGAGGCGAGGCGCGCGCTTGCTATGCATGAATTCGTGAAACGAAATCGCATTGTCCGGCGGCTCGCCTTCCCCGTGCGTACTGACCACGACGAGCAGCTGCTCCACCTTTTTAAGCTGATTCGTCTTAAAATCGCTCATCGAGGACAAGGTGACCTTAAATCCTTTTTCCTCGAGCATTTTAGCCGCTTTTTTGGAGATGCCATGACCGTTGCCGCTTTGCGAGCCGTACAAAATCGTAATTTCCTTGCTCGCGGGAGCCGCGGCCGGCGTGACGGCCGGAGCGGTCGCGGCAGACGCCGTCCCTTGCGCCGAAGCGGATGCGACAAGATAGCCGCTGAGCCAATTTTTTTGCGAATCGGTCAGCCCGGGCAGCAGCTTATTCAGAAGATCGGCCTGCTCCTGGCTGAACGGACTGTTGGTTGCCTGCAATTGCAACGTTCTCCACCTCACGATAGTTCGAATAACGCTTACGGATTCGGACTCGCCGAAGCCGCGCCGCGCGATTCATGATCCTTTTGAAAACTATACCACATGTGCCGCGCCAAGAGGATAGATCCGAATATAAGGATTTTTGATAGACGTTATAAAATTCGAACGGACGTCGTCGGATATCGCTTGTCCGTGGCTGATATCCAGCGAACTCGATTTCAATATAATCATTTACTTATATAATTGACCGAATATATAATGACTACGAATGCGCGGCGCATGAACGATCGTCGGAAAGGAGGAATCGCCATGCCGTCTATCGAGGAAATATCAGATACGTTAAAGCTGCTCTCGGATAAAAGCCGGCTTACCATTCTCGCTTTGCTCAAGCATAAAGAGATGTGCGTCTGCGATATCGTCGGGATTCTCGCCACCACGCAGCCTAACGTAAGCCAGCATTTGAGAAAATTGAAAAGCGGCGGCCTGGTCCGCGAGACGCGCAAAAGCCAATGGATTTATTATGCGCTTGACGTGGAAGACAAGCCTTATTTAAAGCCGGTAATCGAGCAATTGCCTTCCATGCAAAGGCAAATCGACGCCGCGACACCGCAAGTTTGTACATAATCGAGGAGGATTTATGCTGGCGCTCGCTTCTATCGTTTTTTTAATTACGCTCGTGTTCGTGATTTGGCAGCCGAGGGGGCTCGGCATCGGCTGGTCCGCCTGCGGCGGCGCGCTGATCGCCCTAGCTTGCGGCGTCGTCGACTTCGCCGACGTTGGCGACGTGACTCGAATCGTTTGGAACGCGACGCTGACTTTCGTCGCGATCATCCTCATCTCGCTCGTGCTGGACGAGATCGGGTTTTTCGAATGGGCCGCGCTCCATGTGGCCCGGGCGGCCAGAGGCAACGGCAACCTCATGTTCGTGTACGTCGTTTTGCTGGGCGCCGCGGTCTCCTTCTTTTTCGCGAACGACGGAGCCGCGCTCATCCTGACGCCGATCGTCCTTGCCATGGTAAGGGCGCTCAAGTTCGATGAACGCATGATTTTGCCCTTCGTCATGGCTAGCGGCTTTATTTCCGATACGGCTTCTCTGCCGCTTGTCATTAGCAATTTGGTGAACATCGTGTCCTCGGATTTTTTCGGCATCGGGTTCGCGGAATACGCGGGGCGAATGATCGTGCCTGCCCTGATCTCCGTCGGCGCCAGCTTGCTGGTTCTCTATTTGTACTATAGAAGAGGAATTCCGAAAGCGTACGATTGGACCCAGGCGAGACAGCCTGCGGAAGCCATCAAGGACCTGAAAATGTTCAAAGTTTCCTGGGTCGTCCTGGCCGTCCTTCTCATCGTTTACTTGCTCAGCGAGTACATCGCCGTGCCCGTATCGGCCATCGCCGGCGCCGCGGCCGTTCTCTTCCTCCTTATGTCCAGGCAGAGCCGGGCGGTTCATACTGGCAAGCTCGTCAAGGAAGCGCCATGGGCCATCGTCTTTTTCTCCGTCGGCATGTACGTCGTCGTGTACGGCCTACGCAACGTCGGCTTGACCGACGAACTGGGCGACGTATTCACGTGGGTCAGCGAACAAGGCTTGTTCGTGGCCGCGGTCGGCGCCGGCTTTATCTCCGCCCTCCTTTCTTCCGTCATGAATAACTTGCCGACGGTCATGATCAATGCGCTCGCCATTCAAGAAGCGCATTCGAGCGGCATCGTCCGCGAAGCGCTCATCTACGCCAACGTCATCGGCTCGGATCTCGGCCCGAAGATCACGCCGATCGGATCGCTCGCTACGCTGCTCTGGCTTCACGTGCTGTCCGGCAAGGGCGTCAAAATCACCTGGGGCGCCTATTTCAAGACCGGCATCGTGCTTACCGTTCCCGTCTTGTTCATCACGCTTGCGGGGCTTTATCTTTGGCTCAACCTCGTCGGATAGCGATTCGCAATTATATTGTAAAGGAGTCTTGAAAATGAACGACAAACCGCTCGTCTACTTCCTTTGCACCGGCAATTCCTGCCGAAGCCAGATCGCCGACGGCTATCTGAAGGCGCTGGGCGACGACCGCTACGAAGTCAAAAGCGCCGGCCTTGAAGCGCATGGCCTTAATCCGCGCGCCGTCCGGATCATGAAGGAAGACGGCATCGACATCGGCGGGAACCAGTCCGACGTCATCGATCAGAAGCTGCTGAACCGGGCGACCTACGTAATCACGTTGTGCGGTCACGCGGACGAACATTGTCCCGTTATCGCGAACGACAACGTCGTCAAATGGCACTGGGGCTTCGACGATCCGGCCAAGGCGACGGGCACCGAGGAGCAAATCCTGGAGCAGTTCCGCACGGTTCGAGATTCAATTAAAGCCCGAATCGAGACGTTCGTTCGTACAGGCGCATAAAAACGTCGGTCGACGTCCAGGCTCGCTCGTTCGCGAATGGATGCTACGACAAAAGCCGCTCCTCCTATTAAAAGGAGGCAGCGGCTTCAAGTCGTTTCCGGATTAAATCCGTTTACGGCGCAATGACCAACTCATAAACGAGTGGCGGCCTGCCGTATTTGTTGACCAGTACGTAAGCGCGGGCATTTCCGCTTTCAAGCGGAATGCGGTAAATCCCCGATCCTTGCGCGGTGGCGTTCACCCATTCCCAGCCGCCGTTTTTCACCAAGTACACGCCGCCGATATACGTGTCGGAAAGATCGGCGACCGGCGTCAGCATGACTTCGGTCGATCCGGCAGGAGCCTGGCCCAGCAACAGCGTAGTTCGGGAGGCATCCGGCGCAAACGCGATCGCCGTGTCGCTCGGAATCGCCTTCCCCGACAAGCTGAGCGAGTAGCCGTCCGCCACGTCGTCTCCCTGATAGACGTCGATCGTATAGACATCGATGACCGCGCCGAGATCCAAGCGGTTCAGGCGAACGGCAATCCGGTTCCAGCCGTCGGACAGGCCGACAAGGTAGCCGCTGCCGTCATCGGCGATCGGTGCCCCGTTCGATTCCACCTGGAGCGTGCTGTACGGATCGGCGGCTTGGAGCTGCAGCCTGATCTGGTCGGTGGCTGCCGGTACGGACGCCGTGTAAGCCTTCATCCCTGCCGTGAACATCGGGACCGTCGCTCCGTTGGCGACCCCGTTCGGCGTATACAGAGACAAGCTGTTGATATACAACATGAATTGAAGCGTATAGCTCGTCGTCGTTCCGTCCCCGTTATCTCGCGCGTAAACGATACGAATCTGATTTTCGCCATACTTGAGATTCGTCAAAGCTGCAGTGCCCGCGGCGGCAATCATGTCGACGTTGCGGGCGCTCCCCTGCCTGTCGCTAAACGTCAAGCTCGCCGCATTCACGGAATTATCGAAGTGATACGTTAGGGTGATGTCGTTCGGCATGACGTCTAGATACTTCGCATAGACGAACGTGTCGGACGCTTGCGTAGATTCGCCCAAATAATAAGGGTCGACGGACGTACCGTTCGTCGCTAGGTTCCATATCTCCAATCCGGCCAGCGTCGGCGACGGGAGCTTGACGAATATCGTCACGGTGGCGGGCGCGGAAATGTCCGTGCCGTCTGAGACGGTATAGTCGAAGGTTACGGCGCCCAGCGCGTCGGCTGCCGCTTCATACTGGAACGATCCGTCCGGATTCAGCGTCAGCGAACCGAACGCGGGACCGCTTCCCGGGACCAACGCGTAGGTGAGCGGCAAGCCCGCAGGATCGCTCCCTTCAAGCTGCCCGGTCAATGCCTGGCCCGCGAGCGCGTCAAAATGAGCGGAATCGGCCATGATCGTCTTCCTTACGATCCACGTATACGTATTCGTTACGCTCTTATCCGCGGATTGGATGACGATCTCGATAGTTGTGTCCCCGGTCGCATTTAACGGAATCGTATAATTGCTCGTCTGCAGGTCGGGATAAAAATCTTGAACCGTGCCTGCAAGCCGCACCTTGATATACCGCCAATACCGCTCGCCTTCCGGGAACGTCGGCTGAAACTCGACGCTGGTCCGCGTAACGGGAACGTTCAAAGACAAACGCAGATTGGAATCCGGCGCCGCCTGACCCGTCTGCTGGCTGCCGTTCATCAACTTGACGCCGGCGAGCGTCGCGTCCACGCCGCTTCCGACCGGAAAGCGGTCCAGCGCGAGGATGTAATCGGAAGCCGTGCCGCTCTCCGACCGGACCGTCAGCGCGATCTCGACGATATCGGATGCCAGCGAGATCGGCGCGGACTGACCGAAGCCGTACGAGTTTCCGTTGATTTCCACCTTAGACCGGCTGTCAGCGGGCCAGAAGACGAGCAGCCCCTCCGTCATCGCGGCGGGAATGGTCGTTCTGAATTTACCGTCCTGCCCGGGGAATGCGCTGAAGTCGCGCTGGCCGTCGGCGCTTTTTACGGTCACGCTTGAAAGGCCGCTATTTTGAGACTGACGGTTGGCGTAAAGCGTGTACGTTTTGCTTTTCCCGCCCGCCTTAGCCGTAATGGCTATCGCGTTGGAGCCGGTCTGCATCGGCAAACTGAAGCGCCAGGAGACATTCGCCGAACTCGTCGTCTCGGGCAATGCGGGGACGGCGGCACCGTTGACCAGGATAACGGGAGCCTCCGCCGCGTTCAGCGTCAGGTCCACCGAAGCGATATCGCCGGGCACGCTGATCGGCGCGGACAGGCCGGCGCTTCCGAAGTCGACTTGCAGATGAGCCGGTCCAACGGCAATGTCAGCAACGTCGAGGAGCTCCCTCGTGATCATGACGCTATAATGGCGCGCAAGCGATCGGTCCGGGGACACCACCTGAACGTCGACGGTATTCGCCCCATAGTCCAGCGCTACCGATCGTCCTCCGCCTGACGGCGTTTCCCCGTTTACCGTGATCGAGGCTGCCGAATCCATCGCGACAGGGCGAATCTCTACGCTGGCTACGCTGGCGTTAACGACAACCGCGTAGCTCAATCGATTTTGCGAAAAGGCCGGGCTCAACGCCGCACCGGATATCTCCAATGAAGCAAGCCTCGACTCGGAAGACAGCGTCGGTGCCGGCGTTGCCGCCGGCACGGCGGACGACGCTTGATTCGCCGTCTTGTCCGTCAGGAATTGCCGCTTCTGCGATTCAGTCATTTGCGACAGCAGTGCGGCCTCGGCCTTCGCCTCCGCCTCCGCCGCCGCTTTCTTGTTCGCGGACAGCCGCTCCTGCTTCGCTTGCTCGATCGCCGGCAGTTGATCCGCGAGTCGATCCTGAAGCGTCTTCAGCTTGGCAGCAGCCTCCTCGGCCAGCTTCTTGACGGCTTCGGCTTCTCGCTGCTTGACGCTTTCCTGCTTCTGTTTGTCCGCTTCCGTCAGCTGAAGATCGGACTTATCCAGATTGAACGCCGTCCCTTTTTCCCGCTCGATCTGCTTGATCTGCGAGAGATCGAGCTTCTTTTGCTCGATCGCCTGCTTGGCGAAGACGCCAGTCAGATCGAGCGCGTTCTGCATGAACCGGGCGAGATCCTCGGCGGTAGCGCCTAGCGACGACGGCAGCTTGTCCTGCGCGAACCGGGCCGACATCTCCCGATTTTCATCGTCGATCTTGGACTTGCTTCGGAGCAGCGAGGCGACGACTGAAGGCGGCATCCCTTGCACAAGATCGGGGATGTTTATGAGCGTCACCTGGTCTCCGTCGGATGGATCGCCGTAAGGCAGCGCCAGAATCTCTTGCGTCGGATACAGGTTCAGCGTCTTGTCTCTCGCGTCGGCGCCTCCGGTCTTCGCGAATTGAACGACGCCCGACAGCACAGCTGTTTTAGTCGCGCCGGATTCGGGATGAACCGCAGCGTAAAAAGCCGTCCCGCGCACGCCCATGACCGCCGTCGGCGTCTCCAGGCGGAAGTCGTCCTCTTTGCTCTTGATCGACTTCACGTCCACCCATGCAGTCCCCTTCAGCATGCTCACCCGGGTGACCGTTCCTTTTTTGTCCGACAGCTTCGAAAAGGCGAGCGTCGTATCGTCGCCGACGCTGAGCAGGTCGTCCTGCGACGTGCCGTTGGCGAATTGAAGCTCGGCTGCCCCGTCGCTCCCGGTCGTCAGCTTGTCCCCCTGGTTCAGGCTCAGCTTCGCGAACGCCTTGAACGTCTTGGCCCCTCCCGCCTTCTGCACTTGCACGTCTCCGCTCAATGTCCTGATCACCGCGATGCGCGACGACCCGGCCGCGTTCGCTTCCTTGCCGAACGTCAACGATACGGGTACGCCGATCAATAAAAATACGAGCGCGAAAATCCCCCAGCTGCGAATCATGGCTCCACTCCCTCTATGTACGCAGAACGAGGCTCGATTTAGACACCTCAGCCCTTGAAAAACTTGTCATAATTACTCGATTATAATCGAATAACTGGAAATGCAGCTACCATCATTTATCGCCTTCCTTCTTCATATAGTTCAAATAATGCGCGCAAGCCAAGGTGCTTGGTTATCGCTAACGGGATGGAGAGGAGGTGTTCCCAATTCCGCTTATCGTCCGGGCGACTTTCAATGCGACGGGCGCCATTACGTTCACCGGCAACACGCTCGGCTCAGCCGCTCCGATACGCCGGGCACGCCGGGCACGCAGGACAGCATCGGCGCTTTTACGACGACCACTTCTGCTTCGCAATTCGGTACCTATCCGACAGGAACAACGAGCAATTATCTGAACAACAGTTCCGCCGCCATCCTCGTCTTGCCTGCCGGGAGTACCGTCCTGTATGCGGAGCTGATCTGGGCGGGCAGTTACATCAACGGCAACGTCAATCTCAGCGCGTCGAACAACGATCCTGTCAGTTTCACGACGCCCACCGGATCGTTCAGCGTCTCTCCGGATTCAGCAACGAGCAATTCCGTCGATCTCGGCAACGGCGCATTCGCTTATGTGAGATCGAACAACGTTACCTCGCTCGTCCAGGCGGGAGGCGCCGGCACTTACACGACCGGCGGCGTCGTCGGTACGATCGTGGTCAACGGCGACTCGACGGCCAACCATGCGGGCTGGACGCTTGGCGTCGTGTATCGGAATTCGGCGCTGCCTTTTCGCAATCTTTCTCTTCGGGCGGGCGCCGTCTTCGTTCAAGCCTCGTCAAGTCCCGTCAATACGACGTTGACCGGCTTCGCCACGCCGAGTACGGGCGTGCCCGGCGGCAGAGCGCTATTTAGCGCGCAGGAAGGAGACGCGAACCGGACGGGCGACCAGGTCCTGTTCGGACCGACCGCCGCTTCGCTTGTCGCTTTGTCCGGGCCGAACAATTTTGCCGCGAATTTCTTCGCCTCGCAGATCAACAACAACCTCGGACAGCTCAACACGACGGGGACGTTCGGCACGCGCAACCAGACCAACGGTGCGCCCGGCTCGAATATCGTCGGCGGCCGGCAAGGCTGGGACATCACCAACGTGGATCTTGAGGCCCGGCTTACGAACGGCCAAACGTCGGCCGTACTCAGCCTGAGGACGTCCGACGATGCCTACGTCGTGAACGGCGTCGCCATTCAGATCGATATCCAAGCGCCAACGGTCACGGTGTCCAAGAGCTCGAACGTGACGGGGGCGATCGTCGGCGATGTCGTGACGTATTCGGTGCTCGTCGGCAATACCAGCACGACGGATGCGGTCAGTGTCGTGCTGACCGATGCCTTATCCCCCGGCGCCTCCTTCGTTGCTGGCAGCGTCGTCGTAGCGGGCGTCGCAAGACCGACCCTTGATATCACGACCGGCGTGTCCCTGGGATCGATTGCGCTCGGTGCCTCGGTGACGGCCACCTATCAGGCGCGCGTCGCTTCGTTGCCGAGTCCGCAGCAGCTGTCCAACATCGCCAACGCAGCGTTTACGTTCCAGAGCGTCGGCGGCGGACCAAACCTGTCCGGCGTCGTGCCATCGAATACGTACACGATTCCCGTCTATTCGCCGGTGCTGGCGATGACCAAGACTGCGAGCACGGCAAACGCCACCGTCGGCAGTCTCGTCACTTACACAGTCGCGATCGCGAATTCAGGCAATATCGGCGCGACGACGACGTTTTTCGACAATATCCCGGCCGGCTCGTCGTACGAAGCGGGTACTTTCCGATTGAACGGCGTGCTCGTCCCTGGCGCGAATCCGGCCTCGGGGGTCGCGATCGGCACGATCGCGGCCGGCGCTACCTCAACGGTGCTGTTCCAGGTGCGCGTCAATGCGCTGCCCGCCCAGTCTCAACTCGTCAACCAGGCGACGGCCACGTACACGTTCCAGCCGCCGGACCTGCGCACCGTATCCGGCTCGGCGTCGTCCAACGCGGTCACCGTCCCCGTTAGACTGCCTAACGTCAGCGTCGTCAAGAGCGTCAGCCTGACGGACGTCGCCGTCGGCGAGACGTTGACCTATACGTCGGTCGTCGCGAACAACGGCACCGAAGCGATCTCGAACGCGATTCTGAGCGACGCGCTCCCGGCCGGGACTTCGTTCGTAGCGGGAAGCGTCACCGTCGCCGGGCAATCCCGCCCCTCCGCATCGCCGGCCAGCGGCATCGCTATAGGCACCGTCGCCGCCGGCGCCCAGGTCGTGATAACCTTCCAGGCGCAGGTCGTGTCTCTGCCAAGTCCGGCGCAGCTGAGCAACCAGTCGACCGTCTCTTACAGCTTGGGAACGTTCAACGGCCAATCGCTGTCCAACACGACGACGACGCCGGTCTACCAACCGATCGTCACGCTCGCGAAAAGCGCCGACCGGACGAACGCTACGGTCGGAGACACCATCCTCTATACGCTTAAAGTCGCGAATTCGGGCAATATCGCGGCCGCCCAGGTTACGCTGACCGACAATATCCCGGCCGGCTCAAGCTTCGTCCCCGGAAGCGTCACGGTCGGCGGCGTAACGCAGCCGTCCGCTTCGCCGCTGACCGGCATTCCGCTCGGCACGATCGCGATCGGCGGTTCCGTAAACGTGACGTTCCAGACGCTGCTCGGCTCGCTTCCTTCTCCGCCGGCGCTCGTGGACCAAGGAGCCGCGGGTTTTACTTACCAGCTGCCTAGCGGACGAACGTTGGCCGGCTCGGCGTTGTCCAACACCCTGACTATCGGCGCCTCAGCGCCGAACGTCACCGTAACGAAGTCGGCGAATTTCGCGAACGCGGCGGTCGGCGACACGATCGTCTACACGATCGTCACTGCCAACAACGGCATAACGCCCGTGACGAATGCGGTCTTGACCGACTCGGTCCCTGCCGGCGCGGCCTTCGTGCCGGGCAGCCTGACGATCGGCGGCGTAACGTCGCCCGCCGCCAATCCGTCCTCGGGCGTGCCGCTCGGGACGGTGAATCCAGGCGCGCCAGTCACCGTCGTTTTTAGCGCGACCGTCGTCTCGCTGCCGAATCCGGCTCAACTGTCCAATCAAGCAACCGTCGGCTTCACGTCCGGCGCGTTCCAGGGCACATCGGCTTCGGCGCCTGCCGTCACCGCCGTTTACCAAGCCTCGCTGACGCTGACGAAGAGCGCCAGCGCGACGCGGACGACCGTAGGCGATACGTTTACCTATTTCGTGACGGCGACCAACGCCGGCAATGCCGCCGCGCAAACGACGATTACCGATCCGCTGCCGCCTTCTCTTACGTTCCAGACCAACAGCGTCTTGGTCGGGGATACGCCGACGCCGGGCGTCAGTCCCGCCACGGGCATTCCGCTCGCCGTCGGCCCCGGGCAGACGGTCGTCGTCAGTTTCGTCGTGACGATCAATTCGCTGCCGCCGTCCCAGCGGCTGGACAATCAAGCGTCCGCGTCGTATACGTACGCGCTGCCGGACGGCCGGCAAATACCGGGTTCGGCGGCTTCCAACACGCTGTCCGTTCCGGTCTCCGCGCCCGACGTGCGCGTGGTCAAAGCCGTCGCGCCGGCTTCAGGCATCGTCGGCGATACGCTGACGTTCAGCGCCGTCGTCACGAACAACGGGATCGCGGCGGTGAACAATGTCGTATTCAGCGACCCGCTCCCGGCGAACGTCTCGTTCGTGCCCGGAAGCGTGCGCGTGGGCGGCGCCGCGAGGCCGTCCGCGAATCCGTCGTCCGGCATTTCAATCGGAGCCTTGGCCCCCGGCGCTTCGGCTACCGTCACATTCGAGGTGATAATCACGATGGCGATACCGTCTCAGATCACGAACCAATCGACGGTCGGATTCACATCCGGCGTCTTTTCGGGCACGTCGGCTTCCAATACGACCGTCACTCCCGTGTACCAGCCCCAGATCGCGCTCGTCAAAAGCGCGAGCACGAGCAACGCGACCGTCGGCGATACGATCGTCTATACCATTACCGCGACCAATTCGGGCAACTTCGGCGCAAGCGTGACCGTCACCGACACGATCCCCGCGGGCACCACGTTCTCGGCCAACAGCGTCATCGTCGACGGCGTCCCGCAGCCGGGCGCCACGCCGACCTCGCCGATCCCGATCGGCATCGTCGTGCCAGGACAGACCGTCGTCGTCACCTTCTCCGTCGTCGTCACCTCTTTGCCGACGCCTCAGCAACTGTCCAATACGGCTTCGGCCGTGCTTACCTACGTGCCGCCTGACGGCCGCACGATCACCCAGAACGTGACGTCCAACACGGTCGCTTTCCCCGTGTCCGCTCCGAATGTCTCCGTATCGAAATCGACGCCTTCGATATCCGTGGCGCTCGGAGACACGATCACTTACACCGTGACCGTGCTTAATAGCGGCATTGAAGCCGTCACGATCGTCCTGTTGACGGATCCTGTGCCGGCCGGCGCGGCATTCGTGCCCGGCAGCGTCATCGTGAACGGCGTTCCCGCTCCTTTGGCGGTGCCGTCGGGCGGCATCCAGTTAGGCACGCTCGCGCCGAGCGGAACGGCGACGGTCGTGTTCAGCGTCAGCGTCGTCTCGGTGCCGGAGCCGGCTCAAATCGCCAACCAAGCGTCCGTCGGCTTTACCTCGGGCGCGTTCTCGGCCGCGACCTTTTCCAATGTCGTCTCCACGCCCGTCTATCAACCTGAGATCTCCGTATCGAAAGCGGCCAACACCGCCAACGCCACGGTCGGCGATACGGTGACGTATACGCTGACGGTATCGAATTCGGGCAACTATCCCGCGACGACGACCTTGACGGATAATGTGCCGGCGGGCACCGTTTTCGTGCCGAACAGCGTCATCATCGGCGGTTTTCCCATTCCCGGCTCCGATCCGTCGACCGGTATCGCCCTCGGACCGATCGAAGCCGGCGGGACGCGCACGGTCACGTTTTCCGTCGTCATCGACACGCTCCCTTCGCCGCAGCAGCTCGTCAACCAGGGCACGGCCGCCTATTCGTTTACGCTGCCCGATACGCGTACGTTAACGGGGTCCGCCTTATCCAATACGGTGACGATACCGGTATCCGCGCCCAACGTCGCCGTATCCAAGAGTACGCCGACGGCTGCCACGACGATCGGCGATACGGTGACGTACGCGACAGTCATCGCGAACAACGGCATCGCCAGCGTGAACAACGTCATTTTCACCGATCCGTTCCCGGCCACCACGGCATTCGTGCCGGGCTCGCTGACGGTCGACGGCGTCCCTCGTCCAGCCGCGAACCCGGCGACGGGGATCAGCATACCGATGATCGCGCCCGGCGCGACGGCGACGGTGGCGTTTAACGTGACCGTCACTTCGCTGCCGCCGTCCCAAACGCTATCCAATCAATCGACGGTGACCTTCACGTCCGGTGTGTTTTCAGGCGTCACCTTCTCGAATACCGTCACGACGCCTGTATACATCCCGATCCTGTCCGCGGCGAAGACCGCCAGCACCGCCAACGCGACGGTCGGCGACACCGTCTCTTATACGATCGCTTTATCGAATTCGGGGAACTACCCGGCGAACGTGACGGTGACGGACAATATTCCCGCAGGCACGACGCTCGTGCCGAACAGCGTGCTGATCAACGGGCAGCCTTCCGCAGGCGCCGATCCCTCCGCGGGCATCCTCGTACCCGGCGTCGCTACGACGGCGACGGTCACGTTCTCCGTCGTCGTCGTCACGCTTCCGCCGGGCCAACTGCTGTCGAACCAGGCTTCCTCGACTTATGCCTATACGCTTCCGGACGGACGCACGTTCGGCGGTGCGTTTGTATCGAATCTGCTCGTCGTGCCGGTGAGCGCGCCGAACGTCGGCGTGGCGAAGTCCGCATCGGCGACCGACGCCGTCGTCGGCGACAACCTCGTTTATACGGTCGCCATTCAGAACAATGGCATCGTGACCATCAATAACGTGCTGCTGAAC
This sequence comes from Cohnella sp. OV330, assembly GCF_900112065.1. Lineage (GTDB taxonomy): Bacteria > Bacillota > Bacilli > Paenibacillales > Paenibacillaceae > Cohnella. Next base: position 226,139 of record NZ_FOKE01000008.1, on the reverse strand, counting down.
GATCCGACGCCGAGCGGCGCGATCTTCGTCCCCGGCAGCGTGACCGTCGACGGCATACCGCGGACGAACGCGAATCCGGAGGCCGGCATCGCGCTCGGTTCGATCGCGCCGGGCGCCGGCACGACCGTCGCGTATACGATCAATGTCACCTCGCTGCCGGATCCCAGTTCGCTCAGCAACCGCGCCTCCGTCAGCTTTACGTCCGGCGCGTTCTCCGCGACGACGTTCTCCAATACGGTCGTCACGCCGGTCTACCAGCCGATCATCGCCATGCTGAAGTCGGCGAGTACGACGAACGCGACCGTCGGCGATACGGTCATCTATAGCATCAACATCACGAACACGGGCAATCTGGCGGCCGATCTGACGTTGACGGATACGATTCCTGCCGGTACCGCATTCGTGCCGAACAGCGTCCTTGTGAACGGCGTGCCGCAGCCAGGCGCGGATCCGTCCGGCGGCATAGCCGTCGGCCTTGTGCCCCCGGGCGGAAGCGTCAATGTGACCGTCACGCTCGAAGTGACCGTAGATGCGCTCCCTTCGCCGCAGCAGCTGTCGAACCAGGCGACGGCCACCTACACGTATTCGCCGCCTGACGGACGCGTGCTGACGGGAAGCGCCGTTTCGAACACGCTCATCATCCCGGTGTCCGCGCCGAACGTCGTCGTGACGAAGAGCACGGACGCCATCGACGCCATCGTAGGCGACGTCATCACGTATACGATCCTGGTGTCCAACAGCGGCATCGAAGCCGTGAATAACGTCGTGATCGTCGACCCCGTCCCCGTCGGCACGGTATTCGTAGACGGCAGCGTCACGGTCGACGGCGCCGCGCGGCCCGGAGCCAACCCGAATACGGGCATCGCGGTCGGCTCGATCGCGGCCGGCGCTACGGTCACCGTTACGTTCCAGGTCAGGGTCGTTACGATATGACGCCCCTCCTGCCGGATCCGTATTTGCGCAATCAATCGCATGTCCGGTTCACGTCGGGACTATACCCGTCCATTGCCTATTCGAACGTCGTCTCCATTCCGTTGTTCGGCCCGGCGATCACCGTCCGCAAGACGGCTGACGCCGCGCAAGCCGAGCTGGGGTCCACGATCGTCTACCGCGTGGCCGTCGCCAACGACGGCAATGCGCCCGCAGACGTCGCGCTGTACGATCCGTTGCCGGCGGGCACGTCCGTCGTATCGAACTCGGTGTTGCTCGACGGCGTGCCTCTGCCCGGTGCGGATCCGCCTTCGGGAATTCCGCTCGGCAGCCTCGCGCCGGGCGGGCGAGTGGCCGTCTCGTTCCAGCTCGTCGTAATCGCGATTCCCGAATCCCGCACGATTGCCAACCGGGCTCGCGCCGAATTCTCTTTCGCCACGCCTGAGGGCAGAATCTCGCGTGGCGAAGCGGAATCTAACGAAGTAACGGTTCAGGTCATCGGCATCAAGGTGTCTGCGTCGATCCGCACGCGATGGAGTCAGACGTTCGCGGGAGACGTCGTCTACTACGACTTGGTCGTGATGAACGAAGGCGCGGGGCCGGTCTCCGGCGTTAATGTCGTCGTGTCGCTGCCGCAGGGTTTGACCTTTCTGGCCGGCAGCGTCACGGTCGACGATGTCCGCGCGCCCGGTGCTGTTCCGGCATCGGGCATCGCGGTCGGGACGATCGCCGCGGGCGGCTCGGCGGTCGTGACGTTTGCCGGGCAGGTCGGCGATCTGCCCGACGGCAGCGTCCTGCAGGTAAACGCGCTGGTATTCTATTCGACGTCGGGCGAGATCGATTCGACCGGCACGAACACGGCTTCCGTCGTCGTCGTCAAGCCCGAGGCGACGCTGACGATGACCGCCAGCCCGGACCAGGCCGCGCCCGGCGACCCGATTACGTACACGCTGGTCGCCTACAACGCATCGCGCATCGCGATCGAAGCGACGCTGCAGGATCTTTTGCCGGCGGGGCTAATATTTGTCGCAGGCAGCGTGACCGTCGCCGGCATCCCGGCCGCTTACGCATCGCCCGGAACCGGCGTTCCGCTCGGCACGATCAGCCCCGACGGCCGGGTCGTCGTCGCCTTTCAAGCGCGTGTCCCGCCGCTCGCAAGCGGTGACGGTCAACTGCCGGAATATACGAATCAGGCGCAATTGATTTATGCTTTTCGGCTGAACGACGGACGCGCGGTGCGTGCGGTCGCCGTGTCCGATACCGTCATTACCCGCGTCGTCTCGCCATTTATCGCCGTCGGGGTAAAGGGTGATCCATCTGAGGTTTATCCGGGAGACGATATCGTTTACCGTGCGGAGGTGACCAACAAAGGCAATGTCGCGGCATCCGTCTTCCTGGAAGGGCTGGTGCCTGCCGGCACCCGGCTCGCGGGCTTCGGCATTCAAGTCGACGGCGCGCCGACGGCGATACTGCTGGACGGTTCGGCCGCGCTTGGCGCTCTAGAACCGGATCAAAGCAAAAGGATCGGCTACCGCGTCACCGTTCCCGAGGACACGATGCTGGAATCGGTCGAAGGCTTTTTGACGGCAAGATATACGTTCGCATTGAACGGCCGGGAGCATGCCGGCACGTCGAAGTCGAACGAATATAGCGTGTCGGTCGAGGGTATCGAAGAATGAGGTCGGTATCTAAGAATGAGATCGGCACGTTATGCTACGGCTTTAAGAAGCACGCTAGGGTACGCTAAAAAGCACGCCGCGTTCGCGGCGTGCTTTTTAGATGTTGAACGCTTAGTATTATTGCTGGCCGCCGATCCATTGGTAATGGAAGCTGCCTTCGCGGTCGAGCCGCTCGAACGTGTGCGCGCCGAAGTAATCGCGCTGCGCTTGGAGCAGGTTGGCCGGCAAGCGCTCCGTACGGTAGCTGTCGTAGTACGCCAGCGCCGAGGCGAAGGCAGGTACCGGTATGCCTCTCGTCACGGCCGCGGCGACGACTTTGCGCCATGCGCCTTGATAGTCGCGCACGACGCCGCCGAAGTACTCGTCGAGCAGCAGGTTTTGCAGCGCCGGATCGCGGTCGTACGCATCCTTGATGTTCTGCAGGAAGCCGGCGCGAATAATGCAGCCGCCCCTGAAAATCATCGCGATGCCGCCATAGTTCAGATCCCAGCCGTAGGCGTCCGAAGCGGCGCGCATTTGCGCGAAGCCCTGGGCGTACGAAGCGATCTTGCTGGCGAACAGCGCCTGGCGCACGGCTTCGATGAATTCCTTAGGGTCGCCGTCGTAGCTCGAAGCTTCCGGTCCGGTCAGCTTGCGGCTGGCAACGGCGCGCTCGTCCTTCATCGCCGACAGGAAGCGGGCGAAGACGGATTCGGTGATGATGGACAGCGGCACGCCCAGATCGAGCGCGCTTTGGCTCGTCCATTTGCCCGTCCCCTTTTGACCTGCCGAATCGAGGATGACGTCCACCATCGGCTTGCCCGTTTCCGGATCGGTCTTGGAGAAAATATCGGCCGTGATCTCAATCAGGTAGCTGTCCAGCTCGCCTTGGTTCCACTCGGTGAAAATCTCGTGCAGCTCGTTGGCGCCGAGGCCGAGCACGTCCTTTAGCAGGTGATAAGCTTCGCCGATCAACTGCATGTCGCCGTACTCGATGCCGTTATGGACCATCTTGACGTAGTGACCGGCGCCGTCGGCGCCGATATACGTCGAGCAGGGGTCCCCGTTGACTTTGGCGGAGATTGCCGTCAAGATCGGCTCGACGAGCGCGTAAGCGTCTTTTTGGCCGCCCGGCATGATCGCGGGACCGTGCAGCGCGCCTTCTTCCCCGCCGGATACGCCTGCGCCGATGAACCGGAAGCCTTTTTCTTGCAAGGCTTTATTTCTGCGCTGCGTGTCAGGGAAGTAGGCATTGCCGCCGTCGATCAGTATGTCGCCTTGATCCAGGTATGGCACCAGCTGCTCGATCGTGTCGTCGGTCGGCTTGCCTGCTTTTACCATGATCAGGATTTTGCGAGGCGTCTCCAACGATTGAACGAATTCTTCGACGCTATAAGCGCCGACGAAGTTTTTCCCCTTCGCCTCTTCCAGCAGTTCCTTCGTCTTCTCGGGCGAACGATTGTATACCGCGACCGAGAATCCTTTGCTTTCAATATTCAAGGCCAGGTTTTTGCCCATGACCGCTAGTCCCACGACGCCGATTTGCTGCTTGCTCATCTTTCCCCATCCTCCCGTGCTTCATGCTCTCTCTATTTGATGGAAACTGTTTATATTGAAAATTTCGTTTAAAGCCATTCCCGCAACAAAATGCGATTATTGAACCGCTTTTTTCCAATCCGCGGCGAACTTCTCCATGCCCTGCTCGGTAAGCGGGTGCTTGGTGAGCTGTTCGATGACCGAGAACGGAATCGTAGCGATATGCGCGCCGGCCATAGCGACCCGGGTGACGTGGTCCGGATGACGGACGGAAGCCGCGATGATCTGCGCGTCCAGATTATGGATGCGGAACAGCTCCGCGATCTTCGCGACGAGCAGGACGCCGTCTTCGGAGATGTCGTCCAGGCGGCCGAGGAACGGCGACACGTAGGTGGCGCCTGCACGCGCGGCAAGGAGCGCTTGGTTGACCGTAAAGATCAGCGTGACGTTCGTCTTGACGCCTTTCTTGGTCAGGTAACGGCAAGCTTCGAGGCCGGCCAGCGTCATCGGCAGCTTGATCGTGATGTTTTTGTCATTGTTGTTGATCTTGATCAGCTCGTTCGCCTGGGCGATCATCTCTTCTGCCGTGAGGGCGTCCGGCGTGACTTCGGCGGATACGGATTCGACCTCCGGCACTTCCTTCAGGATCTCTTCGATGCGGTCTTCGAACTTCACGCCTTCCTTGGCGACCAGGGAAGGGTTCGTCGTGACGCCGGACAGGACGCCGATCTTGTACGCTTTTTTGATGTCAGCCAGGTTAGCGGTATCGATGAAAAACTTCATGATTCAAAAACCTCCGTTTTTTTAGGTTTGGATAATACCATGCCGTTACAAATTATAGCAGTTCTTTGGCGATGCGGACGACATTAGAGGCGGAAAAGCCGAAGTACTCCATGACCGCGCCGCCGGAGCCGGATGCGCCGAACGTATCGATGGACAATACTTTGCCTTCTTTGCCGACATAGCGGTCCCAGCCGAGCGAGATGCCCGCTTCGATCGACACGCGCTTCGAGACCGCGTCGGGAAGCACCGATTGCTTGTAGGCTTCCGGCTGCCGGTCGAACAATTCGCGGCTCGGCATCGCGACGACGCGGACGGAGACGTTTTCCTTTTCTAGCTCCGCCTTCGCGTTTACGGCCAGAGATACCTCGGAGCCGGTAGCGATCAGGATAAGGTCCGGCTGCGCGTTCGTCTCGGTCAGCACGTAGGCGCCTTTCGCGACTTGCTCGCGGTTTGCCTTCGTCTGCTCGAAGGTCGGCAGATTCTGACGGCTTAGGATCAGCGCGACAGGCCCCTCCTGCTGGGTCAGCGCATACGCCCATGCGTTCGCCGTCTCGTTGGCGTCCGACGGACGGATGACCGTCAGGCCGGGAATCGTGCGGAGCGCGGCCAGATGCTCGACCGGCTCATGGGTAGGACCGTCTTCGCCGACTGCGATCGAGTCGTGCGTGAAGACATAGACGACCGGCAGCTTCTGCAGCGCGGCAAGCCTGATCGAAGGGCGCAGGTAGTCGCTGAAGACGAAGAACGTGCTGACGAAGGCATTGACGCCGCCATGCAGCGCCATGCCGTTGCCGGCCGCGCCCATCGCATGCTCGCGAACGCCGAAGTAGACGTTGCGACCGGCGTAGGAATCGATCGCGAACTTCGGCTCGCCCTTGATGTCGGTCATCGTCGAATGCGACAGGTCTGCGCTGCCGCCGAAGATGGACGGCACCTTTTTCACGTAGTGGTTGATCGCTTCTCCGCTCGCCACGCGCGTCGAGATCGACTTCGCCGCGTCGAATGTCAGGATATCGCCGTCTTCGAGCGTTACCTTGCCGCTAATCGCCGAAGCGAGCTCTTGGCCGAGCGCCGGATGCGCCTCGCCGTAAGCGGACAGCAGCTTTTGCCAAGCTTCTTCTTTGGCCGCGCCCTCACGTTTCAGGAGTTCGAAGTGCGCGCGGACTTCGTCCGGCACCGTGAAATCTTCTTCGTATTCCCAGCCGTAATTCAGCTTCGTCGCTTTCGCTTCTTCGAGGCCGAGCGGGTTGCCGTGCACCTTGTGCGTGCCGGCCGACTTGCTGCCGTATCCGATGATCGTGCGGATCTCGATGATCGTCGGTTGATCGCCTTGCGCCTTCGCCTCGGCGATCGCTGCGGAGATCGCCGCCAGATCGTTGCCGTCTTCGACGCGCAGGTATTGCCAGTTCGCGGATTCGGCGCGCTTCTTCACGTTTTCGCCGAAGCTGAGGTTCAGGTCGCCATCCAGCGAGATATCGTTGGAATCGTACAGCACGATTAGCTTGCCCAGCTTCATGTGTCCGGCCATCGACATCGCTTCGTACGAGATGCCTTCCATCAGGCAGCCGTCGCCGACGAGCGCGAAGGTATGATGGTCGACGACCGGGAAGCCGGATTGATTGAACTTCGAAGCCAAGTGCGCTTCGGCCATCGCCATGCCGACCGCCATGGCGATCCCTTGGCCAAGCGGCCCGGTGGTCGCGTCGACGCCGTCCGTGTGACCGAACTCGGGATGCCCCGGCGTTTTGCTGTTGAGCTTGCGGAACTGCTTCAGGTCATCGATCGTTACCCCGTAGCCGAACAGATGAAGCAAGCTGTAGAGCAACGCGGAGCCGTGTCCGGCCGACAGCACGAAGCGGTCGCGGTTGAACCATTTGGCGTTCGACGGGTTATGATTCAAATGCTCGGACCAGAGGGCGTACGCCATCGGGGCAGCCCCCATCGGCAGGCCGGGATGGCCGGAGTTGGCCGCGTTGATGGCGTCGATCGACAGCGTGCGGATCGTATCGACGGACAGTTGTTCAATGGTTTGCGTGATAGGCATAGTTTGCTCCTTCTTTGCTTTCGGATTTAGGCAAGGCTTCGGATTCTTCGTCGTACCACCAGTGGTATCCGTCTTCGGCGAGCAGCGCATCCGACTCTGCCGGTCCGTGACTGCCGGCGGCATAGCTGCGGAGCGGCACCGAGTTTTCGGCGAACGCGTCCAGCATCGGCTGTACATACTGCCAGGACAGCTCGACTTCGTCCCAATGCGCGAAGAACGTCGGATCGCCCTTCAAGGCGTCGCCGATCAGGTTTTCGTAGGCTTCGGGAGAATCGGCCGGCGTCGAATGCAGGTCGATATGGATCGGCTTGAAACCGCCTTGCGGGCCCGCTTCCTTCGTGTTCAGCCGGAGCGTGATGCTCTCTCCGGGGCCGATCTCGATGACGAGCAGGTTCGGCGCGACGCCGTCTTCCGTTTGCGACCAAGCCTGCTTCAGCGGCTCCTTGAACTCGACGACGATACGAGTCGATTTTTTGTTCATGCGCTTGCCTGTGCGAATGTAGAAAGGCACCCCGCGCCAATCGCCGTTGTCGATGCGCAGTCTGGCGGCGATGAACGTGTCGTTCATGGAGTCCGGCGCGATACCCGGCTCGGTCTTGTAGCCCTCGACCGGTTGACCGCCGATGCTGCCTGCCGCGTATTGGCCGCGTACGAGATGCAAGCCGACGTCTTCCTTCGCCACGGGGACCAGCGCTTCCATGATCTTTTTCTTCTTAAACCGTACTTTCTCGGAGCTGCTGTCGTACGGCAGATGAATCGCCGCCATCATGAGCAGCTGCAGCAGGTGGTTCTGGAACATGTCCCGGATCGCGCCGACGTGATCGTAGTAGCCCGCCCGCTCCTCGACGCCGACCGACTCGCTGGCCGTGATTTGCACGTTGGCGATATAACGGTTGGTCCACAGCGCCTGAATGACCGGGTTGGCCTGCTGCAGCGATTCGAGGCGCTGCACGACCGGCTTGCCGAGGTAATGGTCGATGCGGAAAATTTCTTCCTCTGCGAACGATTCGGATAGCTTCGCGTTCAGCGCCCGGGCCGATTTAAGGTCATGGCCGAACGGCTTTTCGATGACGAGCCGCTTCCATCCGTTTGCCGAGCCGAGCCCGCTCGCCCGAATGTTGTCCGCGATCGGCTCGAAGTGCTCGGGTCCGACGGACAGGTAGAACAGCCGGTTCGGCGGCATCTGCAGCGCTTGTTCGCGCGATTCGACGAGCGCGAGCAGTTTGCGGTAGTCCTCCTCGCGGCCGATATCGAGCACGCTGTATCGGAAGGCTTCCAAGAATGCGTTCAGCTTTTCCTTGTCGGCGGGCTCCGTTCTGGAAAACTGATATAGCGACCGTTCGACGGCGGCTTGGAATACTTCGTCGGTCCATTCCCTTCTGCCGAGTCCGACGACGGAGAAGGCTTGCGGCAGCTTGCCGCGTACGAACAAGTTAAACAGGGCGGGATAGATTTTGCGCTTGGCTAAATCCCCGGTTGCCCCGAACAATACAAAGGTAGTCGGCTCCATCTTCCTTCTCCTTCCCCGAGCGAGGATCCGCTCTGGTTTCTTTTTTGTATTTTCACTATAATACGAATCGAAGCCATACAAGTAATCAATATATTTCACAGGAGATATAGACCATGTCTATGGGTAACAATTACGAGCTGTACAAAGTGTTCTATTGGGCGGCGAAAACGGGAAGCTTGACGCAGGCGGCAAAGGCGCTGTATTTGACCCAGCCCAGCGTGAGCCATGCGATCAAGCAGCTGGAGGAAAGCTTCGGCGTCTCGCTGTTCTATCGCAATTCCAAAGGCGTCGAGCTGACGCAGGAAGGCATGGTGCTGTATTCGTACATCGAGCAATCTCAAATTCTGATCACGCTGGCGGAGGAAAAAATGGCCGCGCTCAAAAACCTGGACAGCGGCGAGCTCAGAATCGGCGGCAGCGATTCGCTGTTCAAGCATTACGTGCTGCCGTATCTGGAGCAATTCCACGAGCGTCATCCGGGCGTCAAGCTGCATCTGAACCATGGCACGACGCCCGAGGTGATCACGTTTCTGAAGGAAGGCCGAATCGATCTCGGCGTCGTTCGCATGCCGATCGTCGATCCGCAGCTGCAGGTGACGGAAAGCTTTCAACTGCAGGACTGCTTCGTCGCCGGCTCCCGATATGCCGAGCTGAAAAACGAAGTGCTGACGCTCGACGCGCTGCTTCAATATCCCATTATTTTGTTTTCCCGCAATAGCCGCGCCCGGATGACGATTACCGAGGTCTTTCACAACTACGGCTACTCCATTAAGCCCGAGATCGAAGTCGGCAGCGTCGATTTGCTCATCGAGTTCGCGCGGCGCGGGCTTGGTATCTCCTACGTGACCAGGGAGTTCGTATCCAAGGAGCTTGAGGAGGGCTCGCTATTCGAGGTGTCGCTCGACATCCCGCTCCCGCCGTCGCACGTGGGATTGTTAACGATGCGAAATATGCCGCTGTCGAGCGCGGCTCATGCTTTTATCGGCTTGGTGAAATAAGGAGAACCCCAACTAATTAATCCGCCCAAACCGCGGCCGTAGGCGGACTGTAGATCCGCTATTTGGCTTGAAATGAGGAAATTGTGCTCGCTTTCGGACAGAGAATCCGTTATTCGAGTTATTCATGGCATATTCGACTGGTTTTGTATAAAATAACGGACCTCCGGTCCGCTGAGCTATGAAAATGGCTTCAAAATCGTAAATAACGGCTTTACAGTCCGTTTCAACGAACAGACTCAGCAACAAAAAAACGAGCACGCAGCATTAAACGCTGCATGCTCGTTAGATTAATATCATTAAATACCTTGATTCAACTCGATCACATTGCCCGCGGGATCTCGGAGATAGGCGACGCGGTGGCCCCATTCCGGCGTGTCGCGAGGCGGCTGAACGAATGGGACTCCCTTCGAACGCAGCTCCTCGTACGCCGCATCGACATTTTCTACGCGGAAAACGAGCGCGACTTGATCCCGCCCGCTGAAAGGCAGCGTCCTCGATCTGACTTCAATCGGGTCGTCTGCCATTGGCGTTTCAAGCGCGAAGCTGACGTCTCCTGTCGCAAACTCAGCAAAAGGCGTCGTCTCATCCCCGTGACGGACTTCGAGTCCCATGGCATCGCGGTAAAACAAAAAACATTCATGGATATTCGGCGCCAGCAGTCGAACATGCGCAAGCTTCAAACCGATCCCTCCGTCCAACGTATTAGATGGAATCAGTCTACCATGCCGCGAACGACCGCGTTTCTCTTCGATTGCTGTATTCGATAAAAGTCTCAGCTAGAAACAAACGATGCCGCTCGCTCCGGCGCACCGAAGTAGTCTCCGTTAGAAGCATTCAGCCCGCCTCCCTCTCACACCACCCGGTTCGCCGACTGCCCCGCCAAATATGCCTCCAGGTTGCCGACGGCGGTCGCCATCAGCCTCTCTCTGGCTTCCCGGGTCGCCCACGCCTGATGCGGCGTGATGATGCAGTTGGCGGCCGACAGCAGCGGATGGTCTGCCGGCGGCGGCTCCGCGGACAGAACGTCCAGCCCGGCGCCGGCGATGCCGCCGGCGTTCAGGCAGTCCGCGAGGTCCTGCTCCGCGATCAAGCGGCCGCGCGCCGTGTTGATCAGGAAGGCGGATCGCTTCATCCGCGCGAGGCTGTCGCGGTTGATCAATTCTTCCGTCTCCGGCGTGAGCGGGCAATGCAAGCTGACCACGTCCGAGCTTTCCAACAGCTCGGGCAAGGAAGCCCATTCGAAGCCTTGGAACGGCGGTGGCCCGTCGGGATGGCGCTTGTAAGCCGCGACCTTCATGCCGAATGCATGCGCGATGCGCGCGACCGCTTCGCCGATGCGACCGTAGCCGACGATTCCCATCGTCTTGCCGCTCAGTTCGGCGAGCGGCATTTTCCAGTAGCTGAAGTCGGGACTGCTTGCCCATTCCCCTGCCTTGACGGAGCGATCGTGCAGCCCGGCGTGCTGGCAAAGCTCGAGTAACAGAGCGAACACGGATTGAGCCACGGAGTCGGTCCCGTAACCCGGCACGTTCGTAACGGCGATGCCACGCTCGCCGGCCGCCCGGACGTCAACGATGTCGTACCCGGTCGCCAGCACGCCGATATATTCGAGCGCAGGCAGCTTCGCGAGCAGCTCTGCGCGGAGGGGCGTTTTATTGGTCAGCACGATACGCGCATCGCGAGCCCGTTCCTCCGCGAATGCCGGAGCCGTCCGATCGTATACTTCCACTTGACCCAGACGTTCGAACCCGCGCCAAGACTGGTCGCCCGGATTCAGCGTATAGCCGTCAAGCACCACGATTTTCACATCGATTCCCTCCTCTTAAAGCGTTTCGCACGATCTCGGTCCTTACGATACTAAGAAACGATGAAACTCGACATCGGTCTCGATGCCCCGATAACGGCAGCCGACCTCGCCGAAGTCGCACTGGATCCGATCAGGCAGGTGCTCACCGTCCGCGATTCGGCCTATCCTTTTACGGACAAAGTGTTCAAATGCGTCGAGCTGCTCCTGCGAAGAGAACGGAGATTCGTCGGCAAAGAGGAAATCGCACGCTGCGTATGGCCCGAACGAACCGGCGAGGACGGGAGCCCGGCGGCCGGCGCCGAAAAGATCAACTCTCTTCTGTACCGGATCCGCAAAAAAACGGGTCCCGTCCTCACCATCGAAAACGCCCGCGGGAAAGGGTTCGTGCTCAGCCTTTCATCGCTTGCTGAAAAATACGTTTGACCTTCGGCGTAACATAGGTGCTGCCCCCGCGCCCGCTGACGTCTTCAACCATAACGGCCAGCAGCAGCTTGGGATCGTTCGCGTCAAAGCCGACGAACCACCCGTTTTCTTCGCCCTTTACGCCCTTACTCGCCTTGAGCTCGGCGGTGCCTGTCTTGCCTGCGATCGACGCCCCTTGAATATAAGCGCCGTGACCGACGCCTTCTGGACTCGTCACCGCCTGGACGAGATCCTTCTTCAAGATGTCCGCCGATTCGGGCGTCATCGCGGCCGCCTTCCATACCTGCGGCGAATCCGGATCGTCCTCCAGCGTCAGCCGCGGATAGGCGATATTGCCTCCGTTCACGATCGCCGAGAAAGCCAGCGCCACGTGCAGCGAAGTCATCGTCACCTCGCCTTGCCCATAGCCCGAGTCCGCGAGCTGAATCTCGCTTTTGAGGCCTTTGTTGGACAGCTGCGACTTGGCCAGCGGATAGACGATCGGGATCGCTTCGCCGATGCCGAACTTGGCTGCGTCCTCCGCGAATTTGTCCTTGCCCAGCGCGAGCGCCGCCTGCGCGAAGTAGATATTGTCCGAATAAGTGAGCGCCTTGGACAAGTCGACCGGATTGACGGCGTGAACCCGCTTCACGTAATAGCTGCCCCACGAGCCGTCCTTCGTCCACCTCAAACCGGAGATCTCGACCGCTTTGTCCGGATCGAGCGTCCCCGCGTCCAGCCCCAGCGCGGCGGTAACGATCTTGAACGAGGAGCCTGGCGCGTAGCCTTTGGAAAACCGGTTCAGGAACGGATGGCGCGGATCGTCGTTCCACGCGGCGTACTGCTTGGCGGACAAGCCGTGCACGAAGGCGTTCGGATCGTAGGACGGACTGCTGAGCAGCGCCAGCACTTCGCCGGTTCGAGGCTCGATCGCCGCAGCCGACGAGGCATCCGCCTTAATCTCCTCGTAAATCGTTTTTTGCAGGCCCGCGTCCACGGTCAGCTGGTACGACGTTCCCGGCACGGCCGCCTTTTCGGCGAGTACCGATTTGCGCTGGCCGCTCGCGTCTTCGATCGCCACGACGACGCCGTCCGTCCCCCTTAATTGATCCTCAAGCACTTGCTCCAGCCCCGCTTTGCCGATAACGTCCCCGGTCTTGTAGCCCTTGTCCTTGAGACGCGCGAGCTGCTCGGCGTTGATCTCTCCGACGTATCCGGTCAAATGGGCCGCGGCTTCGCCGAGCGGGTATACGCGGAGCTTCTTCTGCTGAAAAAGAACGCCGGGCACGTTGTCGAACGCGTCCATGTCGGCCTCGTCCACGATGCCGATCGGCACGAACAGCTCCGGCTTGACCCATGAAGCGCCGAGCTTGCGATCGATATCCGCCACGGTAATGCCGAGCTTGGCGGCGACCTGGGCTTTGACCGCCGCCGGGTCGTCTCCGAGCTTACCCGGGACGATGCCAAGCTGCGGCGCCGTTCCGTTCACGGCGAGCCCTTCGCCCGTGCGATCGACGATCTCGCCGCGTTCGGAGGCCAGCGCCTGAACGCGAACCTTGTCCCCGTCCTTCATCTCGGAGAATATCATCGACGAATCCCAGTCGATCCGCCACTTCTGTTCCTCGCCGTCCAACGTTTTCCTCGCCGTACCCTCGTGCTTGAACGTCACGGGACCTGCGACCGTATTCATGCTGACGGCATATTGGAATTTCTGAACGACCGGTCCGGCCGAAGCGGTCGAGGCCGGCGACGCCGAAGACGAGCTCGCAGGCGCCGGGGAGACATCCTCGACCTCCAGCTTCTCCGCCTTGATGCCCTCGTATATTTTGCCGTAGCGCTCCGCGAATTGCTCCGCTGTCAGCTTAGTTCTGGCGTCCGGCGTGAGCATCGCGTACATGCCCGCATAATCGAGCTGCTGCCAATCCTTCAGGTAGGCGCCGATCGCGTCTTCGGCCGTCGGCTCCGGCGTCGGTTCCGGCGTTAGGTCGTTTCCGCCGCCTTTACATCCGCTTAACACCGTCACGAACAGCAGGGCTGGAATCGCCCATTTGCGTATTTTCATTTTCCCGCCTCCCGGCTCGAGTTGTCCGCTATCGAAGCTGCTTCGACCGATTCGACCGCGATCGATTCGAATGCGATCGTTTCTATTGCTATCATAGAGCGGCAACTCTTTCCATTCAATAGAAGAAAAATGATAGACGGGTGATAAGGGAAAGGAGCGGCGGAGAAAAACGCCATTTCACGCGATTATCGGACGGCGTCCCGGATCGCCTGGTTGATCCGTTCCCGCTTGCGCAGCAGCCATTCGGCGTCGCGCGGGTACGCTGCGAAGGTGAGCGGAATCCGCCCTCGCCGCTTACGCCCGCAAAAAAACCTTGAACGGCTCGTCGCCGTTCAAGGTTTGAATGCGGAATCCTCTCCGTTAAGGATGCCCCGGAATGATTAAAATCCTTTGCCGCCGAGCGGCTTGACCTTAATTCCGCCCGCCTCCGCGATCAGCGGCCTGCAGCGGCCGATCAGCTCGCGCACTTGTTCGTTTTGCAGGCTGGCAGCATGCGCTTCCCGACTCTCCCACAGCTCCGTGATCCACAGCACGTCGGGCTCATCCTCAGCCTCATGAAGGATATAATAAATGCACCCTTCCATGCCGCTCAGCGTATCGCTTGACGCCAGCATCATGCCGGCGAGCTCCTCCCGCTTCCCGGGTATGGCCGTCAGTTTTCCGAACATCGCGAATTTGCTCATCGTTTTTCCACCTCTCCACATTCATTCGAAGACTGCATCGCCTCGTAGTGTACGAGCAACCGCGCGGTAGCTTCCCGCATCCGCGAGACCAGCAGCGCGGATTCGATCCGTAAGGCCGTACCGTATGGCATCAAAAAATATGGCACGTACGTCGTCAGCGTCGACCGCTCCAATCGAAAAGTCGCCGTTTCCAGCTCACGCTCGGTCAGGGCATGTCCAAACAGCCAATGCCGGCATAGCTCGTTCAGCACCTGCTCCTGGCTATGGATCCGAACCGTCTCCCACTCCGCCTGATCTTTTGAATCCCGAAGCAGCTGACCGAGCAAGTAGTCCTTGGCCGAAAAGGATGCCGGCCGCTCGAAACGCCTGTCCGTCTGCCGCAGTCCGCGTATGCGGTCAACCCGGAAGCTTCTGACGTCCTCCCGGTATCCGCAAAGTCCGACCGCATACCAAGTGCCTTTCCAATAGACGATGCCGTACGGATCGAACAGGCGCGCGGGCGAAGTCTCGCCTCTCCCTTTGTCGTAATCCATTTCCAGCGTGCGTCCTTTGCCCGCGGCCTCCTCCAGCGACTGCAAGTACGACTGATAGGCGCCGTCGAGCGGCGGTTCGATCACCGACAGCCCGAGACCGTGTCGCTCCAACGCATCCAGCTGCTCGTCGTTCGCATATCGCTTCAGCTTGTCCGTCGCTCTGTCCAGCGCGTCCGAATGCGGATAACCCGCTTCCTTGGCGAATATCGCAGCGTGGACCAATCCCTTCTGCTCGTCGGCGTCGAAGACGAGAGGCGAATCGGCGAATCGGCTCAGGATCGTGTATCCGCCGTTCGGCCCCGAATCCGCGACGATCGGCACGCCGCTGGCGCATAGCGAATCGATGCAACGGTAAACGGTCCTCACGTGAATATCGAGCGCTTCCGCCAATTGCTTCGCTGTCTTGCGCCTGCCGGATCGCAGCATCCACAAAATCGACAGCATGTTATCCGCTTTGGTCATGGCCTACCCGCTTCCGATCGTCTTGGTCGTTAACCTTTACGTCCTATTGTAAGTCAATCATGCCCGAGGCGCCATTCCCTGCTCGACCCATGTTTCGTAGGTCGGCCCGTACAAGCCCGGCGGCCGAAGTCCGGCTTGTCTCATCAGGACGGTCATCTGTCCGCGGTGGTGCGCTTGATGCATGAGCGCGAAACGAAGCGAATCGCCGTTTTTCCATGCTTCTCCCGCGATCTCTATTTTATCCGCCAGATTAGCGTCTTTCCATTGCGCTTGAAGCGCTTCGATAAAGCGGTCGCTGATCGACCGGTAGGCCTTCGCGAATTCGGGGGCCGACTTGTTCGTACCGTCTCCGTCCCCGGCGCCGTCGAACGACAGGCCGAGCGCGCTCATGAACTGAATCGACGCGATCAAATGCCACGCCAAATCGCCCAAAGTACGCCGGTCATCGGAGATCCGCCGCTTAAGCGATTCATCCGTCAACGAATCCAGCAAGCCGGCCGTCATTTTCGCTTCGCGTTCCCACTCTTCTACGAAATTTGCGATCGATGCGAACATACCTATACCTCCATGATCGTTGTCTTTACGATCTGAAGTATAAGCCTATATCGCTGACAGAAACGGTCAGTGATTTTAAAAAAACAAATAAAACCCGCGCCAAGGCGCGGGCGTTAACAGTTAGCGGTCAGGACTCCTAGCGATCAGAAGCATAGGTTCAAGCGCGCTGGCGTTGGTAAGACGTCCGGGTCTGGAACACATACCGGTGAATGAAAAATTCGGCGACGCCGGTAATCAGCGCGATAATGAGAATTTCCCCCGGGCTGATCGTCCAATTCATCGCGGATGCCGCGATCCACAGCACCAGATAGGCCAGGATGCCGTCGGATACGGTCGCGATTCCGTTGTTGGTGGAGCGCAAAATAATCTGGTCGCCCAAAATGTACGCGATAATTGTAAGAATCGTCGCGGTCGTCGCGGCGCCAAGGAACGAGGCGTTGGAATAGTACATGAGCAAAGTCGTCACGATGACGCCGTTCACGATCCACTTCAGTACGAACTTCATGGGACGTGCCTCCTTAGTTAGGCATGAACCGCTTCAGGGCGCTGAATTTGCAGCGGCGGCGGCACGAGCCATCCTTTTTCTTTGTTCAGTCGAAGCAGGCTCAGTCCGATCGCGGCTTTGGTGACATGATACTTGCCGAACAGCATAGTGACGTCCTCGCGGATCGACTTGCCCATCGTCTGGCTGCAGGCCACCAATCCAACCGCCGTGTCTGCGGAAAGGGTCGCGGCGATCTCCATATCCGAAAACCGCGCGCCGGGCGGAATTTCCTCAAGCTTCGCTTCAGGTCGCTGGGGCAGCTCCGGCGGCGGCACGATCCCGTTGCTTTGCAGCAGCTTGTCGCATTCGCTGGCTTCGAGCTCCGCCTGATCGATGCATCGGTCGATGATCTTTTTCAGATCGTGGTCTCCTGCATGTTGCTTCAGCGCGCGATAGCCCGAGATGAAGCCCTTGGCTGCCATCGACGCCGCCCAAATGTCGAATACTTCGCCATAGTGCAATGGCTCGTCCTTCGAATTGCCGCTTAAGATTCCCATTTCTACGCTTCACTCCCGGAGTAAGTTTGAATTCGGACCTCGCTTAATTTGCCCCACCCGAACTTCGGCCATCCGACAAAAAAATCCCCCATCGTTCGCCTAATGGCGAACGGTGGGGGATTGGCGCCGGCAAGCGCGGTAAAGCCGCGTCGTTACAGTCTGATCTCATGACCGCGCTCGGCGGATTCATAAATGGCGGACAAAATTTTGATCATATCCACGCCATGTTCCGGCAAGAAGATCGGCGACTCGTGCCCGAGCACGCATTCGACGAAGTGACGAATGTTGGCCGTATGCTGCGGGACGGCGGATTCGGGAAACCGGGGCTGTTCGTCGATCAGCACGCCTTCTTTTTCCGTATAGAGCTTCAGTTTGTCGTTGATCAGGCTGAATCCGCCCTCCGTGCCCCGCCACTCGAGGAACTTCTGCTCCTCTTCGATATTCGAAGCCCAGCTGAATTCGATCTGGAGAGAGGCGCCGCTATCGAAGCGGATAAAGCCCGCGGCCAGGTCCTCGACGTCGAACGTTCCTTCGGGAACGTTGCCGGATGCGTCCGGACGGTCCGCGAATTTGCGATAAGTCGAGCCGGATACGGTGACCGGCTTCGGATTGCCCGCGGTCCACATCGCCATGTCGATCATGTGGACGCCCAGATCGATGAGCGGTCCGCCGCCCGACAGCCCCTTCGTCGTGAACCAGCCGCCGCGCCCTGGAATGCCTCGGCGTCGGATCCAACCGCACCGGCCCATGTACATTTCCCCGAGTTTGCCTTGAGAGATGAGCCGCTTGATGAACTTGGCCTCTTCGCTGAAGCGGTTGTTGCGCATCGTCATCAGCAGCCTGCCCGATTCGCGCGCTGCATCCGCCATTTTCTGCGCTTCGTCGGCGTTCACGGCATCCGGCTTTTCGCAAAATACGTGCTTGCCCTTGCGCAGCGCCGCGATCGCGATCTCGGAGTGGTACAGATTCGGCGTGCTGATGCCGACGATATCGATCGACGGATCCGCGATGAGCTCGCGGTAATCTTCATATACCTTCGCCCCGGGAAAAGCGAGCGCAGCGGATTCGGCGGAAGCGCGAAAGGCGTCGCAGAAAGCGACGAGCTCCACTTCCTTGTGGGACAGCCAACCTGGCAAATGCGCGAACTTGAAAATGCCTCCCGTTCCGATAACGCCAACCTTTAGCATGATTTATTATTCCCCTTTATGTATCGATTGCGACGCTTGCATACTTGTCGTTTCTATCTATATTTTAGACTGCGCAAGCAAGGGTTTCGATTGCAAATTCAGCTCATTTTATACGGTATTCTATCATTTTGGGCGCCGTCTTTTGACTTTGAAACACGCGGGTTTTATATTGAACTCATTGGTTTTCATCCATATGGACAAGGGAGGGAGCCGGCAGCCGCCGTTCGAACGCCGAACGACGACGGTCCGGCGCGATGATGCGAATCGCCGAAGGAATTGAAATGCTGGAATTGAAGTTGGGCCCGATGACGATCCATCCGACGATCTTTATTGACGAGGACTCTTGGACGTTGGTCGACACAGGCATGCCGGGTTCGGCGCCCGCGATCATGGAGCTTGCGAAGCAAGCCGGCATCGGAGATCGGCCGCTCAAGGCGATCCTGCTCACGCACCAGGACCTGGATCACATCGGAGGCTTGCCCGGCGTGCTGGAAGCGACCGGCGGCGGTGCGACCGTATACGCGCATCCTGCGGACGCCGGGGCCATTAACGGAACCGCGCCGATGATCAAGATGTCGCCGGAACGGCTTGCGGGCTTCCTGCAGCAGGCGACTGACGAGGTCCGTTCGCAGTTCGAACGAACGTTCCTCCACCCTGCTCGCCCTAATGTGGATCTCGCCTTTTTGGACGGCGATTCGCTCCCGTTCGGCGGCGGGTTGACCGTCATCCATACGCCAGGCCATACGCCGGGCCATGTCTGCTTGTACCACCACGGATCCAAGACGATCATCGCGGGCGACGCCTCGGTTGCCAAGGACGGAGCGCTCATCGGCCCGAATCCGCCGGTGACGCCGGACATGGCCACAGCGCTGGCATCTCTCAAAAAGCTGCTCCCGTTCGATATCGAAGGCGTGATCTGTTACCACGGCGGATGGGTTCAGGGCAATGCGAGGTCGCGCTTCGCGGAGCTGGCGGAAGGCCATCCGTCTTAAACGCCTAAAGAGGCCGCTTGCCGTCAGTTTCAACCCTTCGGGTCTGGACTGTCGAACAAGCGGCCTCGCTTATTTTTAAGAAGTTATGTCTTTTAAGCCTCTCCCAAGCGTTTCAGCAGCTCGGCTTTTTTCGCTTCGAAGCCCGGCTTGCCCAGCAGCGCGAACATATTGACCTTATAGGCTTCGACGCCCGGCTGATCGAACGGGTTGACGCCGAGCAGCAAGCCGCTGATGCCGCACGCTTTCTCGAAGAAGTAAACCATTTCGCCGTACGTATACTCGTTCAGCTCGTCCAGCTCGACGATCAGGTTGGGAACGCCGCCGTCCACGTGAGCGAGGCGCGTGCCTTCCGCAGCCTTGCGGTTGACCTCGTCCATCGTCATTCCCGCCAAGAAGTTCAAGCCGTCCAGATTGCCCTCGTCCGTCTCGATCTTCCACTCCACGCGCGCCTTCTTCACGGCAAGGACGGTCTCGAACAGATCCCTCCGCCCTTCTTGCACGTATTGACCCATCGAGTGAAGGTCGGTCGAGAAATCCACAGATGCCGGGTATAACCCTTTCTGATCTTTGCCTTCGCTCTCGCCGAACAGCTGCTTCCACCATTCGGATACGTAATGCAGGGACGGCTCGAAGTTCGCCAGCAGCTCGATCGTTTTACCCTTGCGATAAAGCGCATTCCGGACGGCTGCGTATTGGTAGCTTTCGTTGGCGGCGAGGCTCGGGTCGGCATATTTTTTCGCAGCCGCGGCGGCGCCTTCCATCATCCGGTCGATATCAAGGCCCGCGGTCGCGATCGGCAGCAAGCCGACGGCAGTCAATACGGAATAGCGACCGCCGACATCGTCGGGGATCACGAACGTTTCGTAGCCTTCCTCGTCCGCCAGTTTCTTAAGCGCGCCTTTTTCGGCGTCCGTCGTCGCATAGATGCGTTTGCGGGCTTCCGCTTTACCGTACTTTTTCTCCATGTAGTCGCGAAGTACGCGGAAGGCGATTGCCGGCTCGGTCGTCGTGCCCGATTTGGAAATGACGTTCAGCGACAGATCCTTGCCCTCCAGCAGCTCCAGCAGGTGCGACAAGTACGTGGAGCTAATGTTTTGACCGGCGAAATAAACCTGCGTGCGGCCCGCCATCTGATTATGGAACGTATGGGAGAGCGCTTCGATCGCGGACCTGGCGCCCAAGTAGGAGCCGCCGATGCCGATGACGATCAAGGCGTCCGAATTGCCGCGGATTCTGGCGGCCGCTTCCTTGATGCGGGCAAACTCTTCGCGGTCGTACTGAAGCGGCAGGTCCACCCAACCCAGATAGTCCGATCCCGGACCCTGCTTATCGTGAAGCATGCGGTGCGCGGCAGATACGAATTCGGACGCATAATCGACTTCGTGCTGCTGCATGAATGTAAGGGCATGGCTGTAATCGAAACGGATGGTCAAATGGTTCTCCTCCTCTTATCGCTAGCTCTGGATTCAATATAAATCAAAAATTCTCTATAAAGGTAATTGATAGTTCCGACAAGTGACATAGATGGCATCTATGGAAAAGCAAAATAGGCCCCTCCCGATGTCGGGAGGGGCTAAGCGATAATGCGCTTTACATGATCATCAAGTACCGCAGAACGTTCTGTATCTGCCGCAAGAAGCGTCCGGCAGCGCGGCATAAGCGGCCTGCTCGGGCGAGTAGGCAAAAGGATCGCGGAGCGCTTCGACGAGCCGGTTCAGGACGCCGTAATCGCCGCGTTCGACAGCCGCCTCCAGCGCTTCCTCTACGCGGTGGTTGCGCGCGATCGCCGCGGGGTTGCTGCGTCTCATCAATCTTTGCGAGGCGGCGGCCTCATCGTCCGTATCGCCGATTCTGGCCTTCCATCTGCCGCGCCAGCTCGCGAACGCTTCCGATTCGAACAGCGGGCCTTCAGCCGTCGTTCCCAAGGTCAAGCTCGCGAACGTATTCGTAAAGTCGGCTCGGTGCGTCTCCATCAGCTCAAGCAAGTCCTGGGCAAGGGATTCGTCTTCAGGCGCTTCGCCCGACAGACCCAGCTTGGCACGCATGCCGGCCAGCCATTCGGCTTCGAAAAGACCGGGAAACGCCGATATCTCTTGCTCTGCCAAGGCGACGGCACGTTCCTCGTCCTCGTCGAGGAGCGGCAGCAGCGTCTCGGCGAATCGCGCCAGGTTCCAGGCGGCGATCCGCGGTTGCTGATTATAGGCGTAACGGCCGTTGGCGTCGATCGAGCTGAATACCGTAGACGGATCGTAGACGTCTAGGAACGCGCAGGGGCCGTAATCGATCGTCTCCCCGCTGATCGCCATGTTGTCGGTGTTCATGACGCCGTGCACGAAGCCGACCAGCTGCCATTTCGCGATCAACGATGCCTGTCGGCGAACGACCGCCTTAAGGAACGACAAGTAATCGCCGGCTTTGACCTCGGGATAATGCCTTTGCATCGTATAATCGGCGAGCTCGCGGACCTGGTCCGAACTTCCCGCGCCTGCGGCATACTGGAACGTCCCTACCCGAATATGGCTCGCGGCCACGCGGGTCAGCACGGCGCCCGGCAGCTCGTCCTCGCGAAATACGGGCTCGCCGGTAGCCACGACGGCCAGACTTCGCGTCGTCGGGATGCCCAGTCCGTGCATCGTTTCGCTAATGACGTACTCCCGCAGCATGGGACCAAGCGCCGCCCGGCCGTCTCCGCCTCGTGAATACGGCGTACGACCCGAGCCTTTCAGTTGAAGGTCGCGGCGGCTTCCGTCCGGGGAGATCTGTTCGCCCAGCAGCAGCGCGCGTCCGTCGCCAAGCATCGTCAGGTGACCGAACTGATGTCCGGCGTATGCTTGCGCGAGCGGCTCGGCGCCGTCAGGCGCCTCGCTGCCGGCCAAGACTGCCAAGCCGGCTCCGCTGCGCAGCGCTTCCTCGTTCAAGCCGAGCGATTCGGCCAACCGAACGTTCAACACGGCCAGCTTCGGCGCGACGACCGGATGAAGCGGGATTTTCGAGTAAAAAAAGGACGGGAGACGCGCGTAGCTGTTGTCGAAGCGCCAGCCGGCCGCCGTCGTGGAACTGGGATGCGTCATAGCGTCTCCTTTCGCTTGCTTCATTGTAATTGCTTTCGAAGCCTAGCCTTTATCCGGGTATAACACATGCCTTGCGCTTAACTTGCCGTCGACGGCTTCCATGATGCCGAAGGAATATTGCGCTTGCCTCCGCTTGTCGGTCGGCGAGCCCGGGTTGAAGATCATCATGCCGCTCTTCTCATCGCGCCGCAGAACGGGAATATGCGAGTGTCCATAAACGATCGCGTCAAGCCGTTCGTCTTTAAAAGCCGCGACCGCGTGCGCTTCCGTCTTCGTCCGCAGCGCCGACCCGTGCCCGTGAACGACGCCGATCCGGCAACCGCCCAGCGTCAGCAGCTTTCGCATGCCGAACTTGGCCGCGATCTCGGGTCCGTCGTTGTTCCCGACCACGCCGTACACCGGCGCGTAGGCAGCCAATGACTCGTATACCGTCATCCGGGTCCAATCGCCGGCGTGGACGATCGCCTCTGCGTCCTCCAGCTCGCGCCGGAGCGCCGCAGGAAGCCGCTTGCTCATTCTGGGCATATGGGTATCCGACACGACCACGATCTTCATGCGCGATTCCTCGCTTTGCCTGATTATCGGTTCAATTAATCTTACCCTAGCCGCGGTCATTCATGAAGATCATTTGCAAAATGAATTTTTCGACGAACACTAAATCTCCGATGCGGCGATGAGCTCTCGCTCCGCTTCTTCCGCGTATTCGGCCCGCTGCGCATCGGTATATCGGAGCGCGTCCGCCATGTAGTCGACGACGGCCGCCATGTTCCGACGCGCCCAGCCGATATCGAAAAATAGCGCGCCCGTGCGCCTGATCAGGAAGTCGGAGGGCTTCACCGCCATCTCCTCCTCGATCGCGTACGCGAGCATGCCATATGCCTCGTCGGATAGCCCCGCGACGTCACCGCTATCCTGCCGCCTCGCGATGCGCTCGAATACGGCGCTTGCGTTCGATCCGTACCGGCTCGCGATCCGCAGCGCCGATTCGGTCGCCAGGCCCGCCGCTTCGCCGGATGCCGCCGCCTTTTTCGCGAACTGCGCGAACCGATCCGAGCCGCCGACCTCGCCGCCGGATATCGGCAGCTCACGGGTCGCGCAGGGACTGAACGGCCTGCGTCCATCGGCGCGCAAAGATGCCGCCAGCCGGTCGACGACCGTCTCTGCCATCTTGCGGTAACCGGTGAGCTTGCCGCCCGCGATCGTAACCAAGCCGGATGGGGAAACGAAGATCTCGTCCCGACGCGACACCTCGGAGGGCGACTTCCCTTCCTCGTAGATGAGCGGCCGCAAGCCCGCCCAGCTCGATTCGACGTCGCGCTCGCCGAGGCGCAGCTCCGGGAACATGCCGTTGCAGGCGGCCAGCAGATAGTCCCGGTCCTCCCGCGACGCTCTCGGCTGCGCCGTATCGCCCGTGTAGTCGGTATCCGTCGTTCCGACGTACGTCTTGCCGTCTCGCGGAATCGCGAACACCATCCGGCCGTCCTGCGTGTCGAAGTAGATCGCCTGGCGAAGCGGGAAGCGGCCGCCGTCGAAGACGAGATGGACGCCTTTCGTGAGCCGAAGGGTCTTGCCTTTCTTGGACCGGTCCAACTCCCGCAGCGTGTCTACCCAAGGACCTGTCGCATTGACGATCTGGCGCGCCCTGATTCGATACTCACACCCTCCGATCAGATCGCGGGCCGCCACCCCTGTCGCCCTGCCTTTTTCATCGTAAAGAAACTGTTCGGCCTTCGTGTAGTTGACGGCAATGGCCCCGGATTCTACCGCCTTCTTAAGCACCTCGATCGTCAGGCGCGCATCGTCCGTCCGGTATTCTACGTAAGATCCGCCGCCCCGCATGCCTTTCTTTTTCAACAGCGGCTCCAGCGCCAGCGTATCCGCCGGACTCAGCATGCGCCGCCGTTCGTCCCGCTTCACGCCTGCCAGAAAATCGTAGAGGCGAAGCCCAAGCGATGTGCTCAGCCAGCCGAAAGTACCGCCCCTATACAAAGGCAGCAGCATCCGCTCCGGCGTCGTGACGTGCGGGCCGTTTTCGTAAACGATGGCCCGTTCTTTGCCGACCTCGGCGACCATTTTGACCTCGAACTGCTTCAGGTACCTCAGGCCGCCGTGCACCAGCTTCGTCGACCGGCTCGAGGTTCCGGCCGCGAAGTCCTGCATCTCGATCAGCGCGGTTTTCATTCCTCTCCGCTGCGCGTCCAACGCGATACCGGCGCCGGTTATCCCGCCGCCGACGACCAATACGTCGAATACGTCCTTTTCCAATTCCGCCAGCTTGGCTAGCCGGCTCGTCGCCGCAAATCCGTTCGTCATGTCTATGCCCTTCTTTCTTTCGTTTCGAATGCAATAAAACCACGATCATGCAGACCGCGCCTGGTGGCGCGGCCGATATCGTGGTTTCTCCTGATCTCCGACCGGATATGAACTTGTCGTTTTATTTGAAAGCCATGGCGGCCCGAACCGCCTTTTGCCAGCCCGCGTACAGTCGCTCCCGCTCGTCGTCCCCCATGACGGGCTTGAACGAACGGTCGAGCCTCCAGCTGTCCGCGATGTCCTGCTTGCTTTGCCAGTAACCGACCGCAAGGCCCGCCAGGTAAGCCGCACCGAGCGCGGTCGTCTCGCCGACGGATGGGCGCTCGACCTCCGCGCCGAGCAGGTCGCTCTGGAACTGCATGAGCAGACCGTTCGCGACCGCCCCGCCGTCGACCCGCAGCCGCCGCAGCGGGAGTCCCGAGTCCTCGATCATCGCATCCAGCACGTCCTTGCTCTGATAGGCCAGCGACTCGAGCGTCGCGCGGATAAAATGTTCCTTGGTCGTCCCCCGCGTCAAGCCGAAGATCGCGCCCCGGACGTCGCTGTCCCAATACGGCGTCCCCATGCCGACGAACGCCGGGACGACGTATACGCCTTCGGACGAATCGACCCGCGCGGCGTAGGTCTCGCTGTCGGCCGAAGACTTCAGCATGCGAAGGCCGTCCCGCAGCCATTGAAGCGCCGAGCCCGCGACGAAAACGCTGCCTTCGAGCGCGTATTCCACCTTGCCCTCGAGTCCCCAAGCGATCGTCGTCAGCAGTCCGTGCTTCGACGCGACCGCATCCGCGCCCGTATTCATGAGCATGAAGCAACCGGTGCCGTACGTATTTTTAACCATGCCCTTCTCGAAGCAAGCTTGCCCGAACAAAGCGGCTTGCTGGTCGCCCGCGATCCCCGCGATCGGAATGTTGCGGCCGAAGAAGTGATGGTCCACCGTATGCGCGTATATTTCGGAGGACGATCGCACCTCGGGCAGCATGGAACGCGGTACCTCCAGAATCTCGAGCAGCTCGTCGTCCCATTCGAGCGAATGGATATTGAACAGCAGCGTGCGGGAAGCGTTGGAGTAATCGGTTACGTGCGTTTTGCCGCCGCTCATTTTCCATACGAGCCATGTGTCGATCGTGCCGAAGAGCAGGTCGCCGCGCGCCGCCATCTCCCTAGCGCCCTCCACGTGATCGAGCAGCCACTTCGCCTTCGTTCCGGAAAAGTACGCATCGACGAGCAAGCCCGTCTTTTGCCTGAACAAGCCGTCAAGACCTTGTTGTCTCAGCGACTCGCAAATATCGTTGGTCTGCCGGGACTGCCACACGATCGCGCGATGGATCGGACGGCCCGTATGGCGGTCCCATATGACCGTCGTCTCTCGCTGGTTGGTGATGCCGATCGCCTCGATCTGCTCCGGCCGGATGTCCGCGTCGGTCAGCACGCGCGCGATGACGCCCAGCACGGACAGCCAGATCTCGTTGGCGTCGTGCTCGACCCACCCGGGCTTCGGAAAGTACTGCTTGATCTCCTGCTGCGCCACGGCGACGGCATGGCCCGCTTTGTCGAAAATGATCGCGCGGGAGCTCGTCGTCCCTTGATCAAGCGCTAAAATATAGCGGTGTTCCATGTGCGCTCCCCCTATCGTAACCCGTTTTCGTAATGCTTCCATAGCTCGATGTTGGACGTCGTGACCGCGGACGCGCCCGCCGCGAGCGCCTGCTCCACGTCGTTCACGGTGCGGATGAGGCCGCCGGCGAAGACGGGAATGCCCGTCCGTTCGTGCACCTCTGCGATCATATGCGGGATAACGCCGGGCAGCACCTCGATATAGTCGGGCTTCGTCCGCTCGAACATCGCATAGCTTTTCTCGAGCGCGTTGGTGTCGAGCAGGAACAGCCGCTGGATCGCCAGAAGCTTGTTCTGCTTGGTCTTGGCGATGACGCTCGCCCGGGTCGAGACGATGCCGGCGGGCTTTGCGATTTGGCAGATGAATTCGGCCGCGTATTCGTCGTTTTTGAGCCCTTCGATCAGGTCCGCGTGCACGATCGGCTTTTTGCCGTTCGACTTGGCGAGCTGCACGATCGGCTGCAGCTGCGCGACGTGCATGTCGAGCAGCACGATGTACTCGTACGGCAGCCGGATCAACTTCTCCAGATCCTTGACCTTGCGCGCCGCGGGGAGTATCCGTTGTCGGCTGAATGGCATAAGGAGCCCCTCCGTTCGGTCCTTGAATAAAAAGAAAAAAAGGAAATCACGAACTCGTCCCCATGGGGGACCTGAGTCGCGTGCTCTCCTTTTCTCCGCCGCGCATATGAACTTGACACGATTATATTACAGGATAAGGGTGGCGTCTACCCCGATGTCGAAACAACCGTATGGGTTATCCGAGTCGCCTGAATTGATAGAACGGCCGAACTATCGATCCCAGACCTTCTATCGTGCAAAAGTACACGTTCGAGAGCAGCGACCTCTCATCCATCCGCCTATCGCGCAAATGTGCAGGATTTTCACTTGAAAACGCAGGGTTTCGCTCAAAGAGGCGAGCTACAAGGCACTTTTGCGCGATAGATCGCAAAAACCGGTTGATCGCCCATTTGATGATGTACTTTTTCAGGATGGAACCGGATCGCGCGACACGGGTCAAACTTGCGGCGTCGGACCGAGCCGGGTCGCCCGCACGAGCCGGCGGCCAAGCGCCGGCATGCAGCGCGCCGCGGTCAGCGCGATTCGCGCCGGAAGCGGTCGGCCGGCTGCGCGCTGCAGCAGGTTCCCCCAGCGCAGCGGGCCGCTGAATGCGCCGTGGATCGCGCGGGCGAAGTCTTCCTCCCATTCGGAGAGGGACAGCGCTCCGCAAAGGTAGCGCTCCGCGGACGTCGCGCACAGCTGCGCGGCGCGTAGCGCCATCGACATGCCGTCCCCGCACAGCGGCGGTATCGTTGCGCACGCGTCGCCGATGAGCGGGATACCGTCCCACGGGACCGGCTTGGCGTACAACCGTACGGGCGCGACTGCGGCTTGCGTGCCCGGCACGGGCCTCGCTCCGGTAAGCCGCCGATCGAGCGCGGGGCTGCGAGACCGCGCGAGCGCGAGCCACTCGTGCACGGCGGTCGGCGCATTCCGGATCGCGCGCCTGTCGAGCATCGCGGCGGCATTCGCGATGCCGTTCCCTGCGGGCGACAAACCCAGATATCCCCCTTCGAAAAAGTAGAGTTCTACCTCATCCGCGACTTCGACGCCGGCAAAGTGCATTTTGACGCCTAAATAAGGCGAGCCTGGATGTTTATTCTTTCGCTCCTCGCCGGTCATATCGGGTACGCGGCCACCTCCGCCCCATGCGCCGACAACGGCTCGCGCCCGTACGACATGCGTGCGGCCGCCGCGCACGATATTCAGCGCGTAGCCGTCCGCTTCGCGCCGCATCGATACGACGGTCGTCCCCGTCGCGATCTCGGCGCCAGCAAGACGGGCTTCGCGATGAAGCGCCTCGTCGAGGGCATGGCGGCTGAGCCCCCAGGCCACGCCGGGCAGCGGTATGCGCAAGGGCGCGCTGCCGAAGGCATGGATCCGCGTCGCGCGAATTTCTGCCGGTCCGAGCGTCCGGATCGCCGGCGCGAAGCCGAGATCGGACAGGATGCCAATCGACTCCGGCGACAGAAATTCCCCGCATACCTTATGCCTGGGAAATGCTTTCCGGTCGATCAGCAGCACCTTCCGCCCGCGGTCCGCAAGCGCTTTGGCCAGTCCGCTGCCGGCAATGCCCGCGCCGATAATCGCCACGTCCATCGTTTCGTAAGATGTGGCGTCGCTTTCTATGACTTCGCTAGCTTTGGACTCGCTATCTTTGACTTCGCTCAAGCCAACCCGCCTCCGTTCCGTCCGAGCCCGTCCTTGAAGCAGCCGCCTTCGGCACCGTAACGACGTATCGGAACAACGGCCGCCAGCTGTAATCGAACCCGCTCTGGTTGAGCCGCACGCGAAGCCTCTCCCAATCCGCCGCCCGGAAGCCCTTCGCGACCGACAGCGGACCGTCGTTTACGACGTATCGATTGCCCGATAAGAGTCTGGCGGCCAGCCACACGGCCGTCCAAGCGAGCCAGTGACGGTGGATATCCTGAATGACGATGCCCAATTTGGATGCCCGCAGCATGGCTCTCGCGACGTCGGGCAGCTCCCCGTCTTCAAAATGATGGACGAACTGGGACGCGGTCACGATGTCCGCCGTCCCTTCTTCCAGCGCGAACAGGTCGCGCCGCTTGACGGTTACGCGCGGCTCGCCGGCATACAATGCCCGCGCTTCGGCGCACGCTTCTTCCGTCCGGTCGACGAGCGTGATGCCGATCGCGACGCCGCGCGCGTCGGCCCACCGGAGCAGCGCCGCGTTGACGTCGCCCGCGCCTGCCCCGATGTCGAGCACCGTCAGTCGTCTCGGACGTCCCGCTTGCTCCCATAGCCTGGCGACGCCGAACAGCGTGCGGCCGGAGGCGGCGAACAGCCGGTTCAGCCTGCGCAAATGCCGAAGCGCTTCGCGCAGCTCGGCTCCGCCCTGCGCGAGATCGTCCATCAGCTCGGAGGCTTTCGCGCGAGCCTCGAACGTCCTAAACATGCGAGGCCAGCCTCGTTTCATCGCTCGACTCGCAATCTTGCTCTTTGCCGCGGACCGTCCCCGAATGCGCCGCAGTCCGCTCTCCCGGCCGAAACGCGATCGGCAGCAGCTCGCAGGAAAGCCCCGGCCCGAACGCGAGACAAATCCCTTCCGTATATGGAGCGCCTTCACCGCGTTTTGCCAGCCGAATGGCGTCCAGCACGAATAGCAGCGTCGCGGAAGACATATTGCCGAAGTCGCGCAGCACGCCTCTGCTGTACCGGGTGTGCTTGTCTTCTAGTCCAAGCTCCGCTTCGAGCGCGTCGATGATTCCTTTTCCGCCCGGATGAATCGCCCATATGCCGGGCAACGACTCTTGCTCGCCCAGCAAAGTCGCCAGGCGGTCCGGCAGGTACCGGCCAATCAAAGCCGGAATTCGAGAGGACAGATAGAGGTCGAAGCCGTGATCGCCTACTTCCCAGACCATTTCTCCTTCGCCCTCCGGCAGCAACGCGCTGATCGGCCTTCCCAGTTCGAACGCTTCTTTGCTGTCGTCTCCCGCTGCGCCGATCACGCAGGCGGACGCTCCGTCTCCGAAAAACGACGCGCCGAAGAGCGCCTCCTTCTCGGCGGAGGGCTGAATGTGGAGCGTGCAAAGCTCGACGCAAACGACAAGCACGACCGCGTCAGGCTGCCCGCTCACGATATCCCTCGCCATGCCGATCGCCTTGAGTCCGGCCGCGCAGCCAAGGAAGGTCAGCGGAATCCGATTGACCGTATCCCTTAATCCGAGCTGCTTGGCTAGCACGGTATCGAGTCCCGGCAGATATTGACCGGTACAGCTGACCGTCAGCAAATGCGTCAACTCTGATGGCGATACGCGCGAGTCCGCGAGCGCCGCGGATGCCGCGCGAAGCGCGAGCGGCACCGAGGCCTCCTTGTAGGTTGCCATGCGTTGAGAGGTAACAGGAACTGGAAGTCCCGACAGCTGGGCGAAATAACGGTTGCTCTCCGCCGGCTCTAGCAGCGCAGGCTCGCAGGTGTAGCGGGTTGACACGCCGCATTGCTTGAACAGGCGTCTGGCCCAACGAGCCGCGTCTGGCGTCTCTCGAAGAGCTTCGGCCAAGCGCTGGGCCGTGTCGAGCTGGTCCAGCTTGTGAGGCGGCACTGCGGTCCCGATGCCGAGCATCTCGATCGACGGCTCTATCGTTCGCATCTTACGATCCAACCCCTTTGCGTTCGGATTTCGCGAGACAAGCTGCTATCCTTCACTGTATTCCGGGAGGTATCCGAATATGTAAACGCGCCTTATAGCGCTAAAAAAGAACGCAAAAAAGCCGCGCGAAGCGCGGCTCGCTAGACAAAGACTATCGGTTTAACGCATAAATCAGCACGGCGACGATGACAACCGTACAGACGACGTAAATCCAGCTCAGGTTCGCCCATTTCTTGCCCGTCTGGCGAAAATAGTCCGGATTGCCTTCTTTGTTGGTCCTCGATTGCCCGATCGCGATCGTCGCCGCGAAGCCGGCGACCATCACGACGACGACTAGAATAATCGGTAGTGTCATACTCGCTCTCCATTAATCGCAGATTGCCAATATTATAGCAAATCCATGCTCAAGTCGCGATAACGGCGCTAGCCGGCATTATAACAAGCGTTCGCGCAGCGCTTCGGCCGCATGAGGAGACAGATGGCCGAGCGGAATGTCGAACACGGTCTTCGCGCCGGAGGCGCCTTCGCGGGACAGCCGAGCCGCCGCGCGCGCGTAAGCGACCAAGACGCTGGCGGTGAACGCCGGATTGCTGCCCAGCTTCAAGCCGAATTCGATCAATTGCTGCGTGCCGTCTCCCGTCGCGCCGCTGCGGAGAACGAACCCGCCGTGCGGCATGCCGCTATGCTCCGTCTGCAGCTGCTCTTCGCTAATAAATTCGACCGTCGTGTCGTAGTCCGAAAAGTAGTTGGGCATCTCTTTGATTTCGCGCTCGATGGCGGCCGTGTCCGCTCCCGGCTCAGCGACGACGTAGCAAAGGCGTTCATGCTTGTCCCGCGTCGCAAGCTCCGGATTTTCCCCGCTGCGCACGCTCGCGATCGCGCTTTCGACCGGAATCGTATACTGGACGCCCGCTTTGACGCCGTGTACGCGCCGGATCGCATCCGAATGACCCTGGCTGACGCCTTTCCCCCAGAACGTATATTCCTTGCCCTGCGGCAGAATCGCTTCAGCCAGCAAGCGGTTCATCGAAAAAAGTCCGGGATCCCAGCCGGTCGAAATGACGCTTACGGTCCCGGCTTGACGTGCCGCTTCGTCGACCGCGCGATAAAACGCCGGAATTTTCGCATGCGTGTCGAAGCTGTCGACCGTATTGAACCGGGCGGCGACCACCGGGGTCTGCTCCGGCAAATCCGTCGCCGAGCCCCCGCAAAGGATCATCACGTCGATCTCTCCTCTGAAGCGTTCGATATCGGAGATCGATTCGAATCTCGCTTTTACGTTCGTTTCAGCGCTCATCCGGGCGGCGTCGCGCCGCGTGAAGATCGCGATGAGCTCCATATCCTCGTTTTGACCGATTGCCTTATGTACGCCGCGGCCCAGATTGCCGTAGCCGACGATTCCGATCCTGATTTTGGACGACATGATCGTTTCCCCCTTAGCGAATATCCACAAAAGTATAACTCACATGAGATGTAACTTGCAAAGCTTGATTTTTCGGCATTACACACTGACATCATTCTTTCATAACTTCCAGCCGTACTGCGCTTCGTTAAGGTGGACATGCGCGTATTTTGTGCTATGATGAGACGAAGATCTCTCAACCTACCTTGAATAGGAGCGTTCAAGCTTGATCCAACTAAAGGAATTCCTCGATACCGAATACTCGCTCGCAGAAAAAAGAGCCAACGAATTTTTGGCCGGCTTGGAAGAAGAACAAGTCGTCAACATTCTTTATGGCTCTTACGCGAAGTCGCAGACGCAAGGCGTCGTCCATCAAAGAGCTTCGATCCTGGTTGTATACAAAACGAAGTAATCGTTTCCCTTTTGCTTGCGTGATCCTTTTCCGAGCGTATGGACCGATACGAAAAACAGCCCTGGGCGACTTATCGCTCCAAGGCTGTTTTTTCTATTCCCCTATGTGGCGGGCAGAGCTTTTAATCGCTCAAAACCCTCAACCTAACGCCTCCAGCAGCGTGAGCGCCTCCTCATGGTCGGGCTCGAGCGCAAGCGCCCGCTGCAGATACGTTCGCGCTTCGTCCTCCCGCTCCAGCTCCAAGCTGCAGATCGCAAGGCAGAAGTACACGGTGGATATCGGATCGTCGTCGGCCTGAGCCGAAGCGTCGAGCAGCGTTTTGGCATCCTCGTACATGTCCATCTCGAAAAGGATCAGGCCGGCGTCGAGCGCCAGATCGTAGCGCTGCGGCATGATATAGAACGACGTCCACATCCGGAGAATGCCGCTGCGCAAATCCAGCTTTTCTTCGTCGTTCGCGTCCTCCAGCAGGCTGGAGATGCGCTTGGCGGTCTGAATGAACCACTCCGCATCGTAGCCGCCGAGGCGCCAGAACGCGAGAATTTGCTGTAGACGCAGCGTCTCGATCTCGCGGTCGGCCAATAGCTTCAAGCTGAAGAAATCGTCGGGCCCGAACCGTGCTACGCTCTTGCGGTACGCAAGTCTTGTATTCACGTATCGCTTGGGCGATTCCAGCATAAGGATGCAGGCTACATTGATGTTCTTGTAATGATGGTCGGTGAAAAGCGCTTCCGCCCCCCTGCTCTCGAAGACATGCTGGATGGCGTGGTAGTTGGCCGTCAGGGAGATACTGCCGTGATGGACGAGCTGCGGCGGCTCCGCGAAGCGCCAGTTGTCCAGCCGGTGGTCTCCTTTGTCCGCCGTGATCATCGCGAAGCCGGCGCGCGACAGCCGCCCCAGCCGCTCCAGGCACCGCAAGCCGATCTCCGGAAAAAGCACGTGCGAATCTTCAAGCTCCCGCTGATACAGCGAGATCACGTCGCGATAGGGGTAATGATCCTCCTCATACCGCTGCGCCCGCCGGTGCTCATAGGATAGCGTGATTTGTTTGAGCTGCTCCGACAGCGTCAATCCCGAATCGGGATCGGCCTGACTGACGACGACATCGCAATCGTATACAAGGCCTTCCCCGATGTAAATAAGCTCCTGCGGAATGGCGTCGAAAAAGTAATTCGCGACGACAAGCAAAGGCTGGCGAAGCTGCCCGGGCACGATCGTCTCGCCGGAGACGAGCAGCTTCAGCTCCGTATCGTGCTCCGCGTCGAACGTCGCGAGATCGAGTATGCCTTGCTCGATAAAAGCGGCCAACGCCGGATGCCGGCGCCAGCCTTCCACGTTTTTAAGCGCGAGATCGGTCATGACGTAACGCAAAGGCGGCAATGCGATGCCCGCGTACGACTTAAGAAGGGAAAGCTCATGCAGCACGTGATACGCCAGGCGTCCCGCGCCGGCGCCCAGCTCTACGAGCGTGACCGTCTCCTCCGTCTCTCCTTGTGCCGCCCGGTCCTGCAAAAAGCCGAAGATCAACTCCGCGTAAGCCGCTCCGATCATCGGATTGCTTGTAATGTATTGGGGGACCTGGTCGTTGTTCCAAGCCTTCAAGCCCAACTGCTCGTAATACGCGCGCTGGAGATCCCAGACCGGCGCTTCGCTGAATCGGTATTTCTGACTGTCCGTCGCTGCCATGCCGAAATTACCTGCTTCCGTCTAATTTATGGTTTGGCCATCGTCAGACCGTATGGAAACCGCCATTGTTCTTTGGCATCGTACCACACGACGGCCGCGTGCGCCAAACGAAGCTATCGCCGGGCCGCGCCGGACGTTGCGGCTCGACGATTTATGGGTTAGCGCATGCGAGGCTGATCGAGACCGCGGCTCGAGGCTGTCGTGATGATCAGCATTTGCTTCGCGATCTCTTCCTCTGTTTGCCGCAGGCCGTTTTGCAGCCAGTTTTTATAAATGCCGATCGCGCCGCCGATGATCCAATCGATATACAGGTCGTATTCGATCGCGGACGAGAGCGCGCCTGCTTTTCGAAACGTTTTATGAAGCGAGGCGCTCATCTGGTCGTGAAGCCGGTTGGACAGATCGGGCACGCCGTTGGTGAGCAGCATGATCCGGTAAAATTCGGCGTGCTTCTGGATATGCCTGACCGAGCTGCGAATCGTATGGTATAGCTCGTCCGAGGAAGCCAGCCCCTTCGCATCTCCCGGACTGGCCTCGATGATGTCGCCGTATTCGGAAAGTACGTCGTGGACGAGCTCGTCCAGCAGTTCTTCTTTCGTGGAAAAATGATCGTAGAACGTCACCCGGTTGATGCCGGCCGCCTTCGCGATTTCATTGGTTTTGATCAGGCTGAACGGCTTCTCCGACAGCAGCTGCAGCAGCGCCGACTTCAGCGCTTTGCGGGACCGGACGACCCTCGTATCGGACTCGTGCGCACGCGCCATCCGTATCGATTTCCCCTTTCGCGCGATTGCGAAGTTCCTTTTTTTTTGTGGATAGACTACACATTCGGGCAAAGTGTACGCCGGGAGCCCGTCCCGTTCGTTATTATTATAGGCGACACGATGTCGCCAAACAACATCGCCTACATTACAATTTCCGGAGGATGATTCGAATGAAGCTGCAGGACAAATCCGTCGTAATTACGGGCGCCGCCTCGGGCATGGGCAAAGCGATGGCCTTGTTGTTCGCGCAAGAAGGCGCGAAGGTCATCGTCGCCGACATCAACGGCGCGGCCGTCGAAGCAGTGGTCGCCGAGATCGCTTCGGCAGGCGGTCAGGCCAAGGGCGTCGTCGCCGACGTCTCCAAGGAAGAAGACGTGTCCCGCATGATCGACGCGGCCGTCGAGAGCTTCGGAAGCCTAGACGTCCTCGTCAATAATGCCGGCATCATGGACGGCATGATGTCCGCCGAAGCCGTCACCGACGACATGTGGACGCGCGTGATGGACATCAACGTGACGGGACCGATGCGGGCCATTCGCAAAGCGCTGCCGATTATGAAGGCGCAAGGAAAAGGCGTTATCGTCAATACCGCATCCGTCGGCGGACTGTTCGGCTCCCGCGCAGGCGCGGCATATACGGCTTCCAAGCATGCCGTCGTCGGCCTGACCAAAAACGTCGGGTTCCAATACGGCAAGCTCGGCATCCGCTGCAACGCGATCGCGCCCGGCGCGGTCGCGACGAATATCGGCATCGGCGGCACCCAGCCGGATCCGTTCGGTCTCGAGCAAGCGATGACCGGCATGGCGCTGCAGCGTACGGAAGTCGGCGATCCGGCGGCGATCGCATCGGTCGCGCTGTTCCTGGCTTCCGACGACTCGGCGTTCGTCAACGGCACCGTCGTGACGGCGGACGGCGGCTGGTCGGCCTATTAATCTGACGAGCGGCTAGCAGTTGAACTTCGTATAAAAAAGACGCTTCCATTCCGCGATAGCGGGAAGGAAGCGTCTTTTCGATCCGTTTAAAGCGCTTGAGCGTTGCCTATGATCGCTTCTATCGCGCGCTTCACTTCGGCGTAAGCCGTCTCGATCGAATCCGCTGCCACCGTCATGTTGCGGATGCCGGAATCGAGCGCGGCAGCGGTCGAATGCGCATACAGCGGATCGTAGTAATGCGTGAGCAGCAGCTCGACCGCCGGCTCGTAACGTCCGGTTCTGAGGCAACCGTCGATCTCGGCGGCGATCGGCGTATGGATGCGCTCGCGTATGCGGGAGAATGAGGCGATGCAGGCCTGCTCATGCTTCCAAGGCTCGTAGTCCCGCAAAATTTGAGCGGCGCGGACCTCCACGGGGAGCTCGAGCGTGATCTGATAGCCGCGCGAACGCGCGCCGTACAACACGTCGGGCACGACGATTTTGCCGACGCGTTTGCTCTCCGCCTCGAACAGGACGAAAGGCTCGTCCCGGTATTCGATTAACGCGTCAAGCAGCAGCGAATCGAACGTCTTCTGATTGTTCGGACGAAGGCCGATCCCTCCGAAGATCGAACCGCGGTGTCCGGCCATGCCTTCCAGATCGATGACGGGCAAGCCCTCTTGCTTCAGCCGAAGTAATATTTCCGTTTTTCCCGAACCCGTCGAGCCTTGCAGCACGATCGGCGTCGGGGAAAAAGCGAGCGTCTCGAGCTGCTCGGTCACCCACTGGCGGTAGGCGCGATAGCCGCCGGAGAGGCACTGGCTATAGATCCCCATGAGCGACAGCACGGTCGCGGCCGTCTTGCTGCGCATGCCGCCTCGCCAGCAGAATACGACCTTATCGCCCGGGATGGCGGAAAACTGTTTGATAAATGCCGGCAGCTTGGCCGATACGAGCTCGAGCCCTCGCTCCTTGGCGGCCTCCGTGCCGACCTGCGTGTAGATCGTGCCGACCTCCGCCCTTTCCTCGTCATTGAACAAAGGAATGTTGACGCTGCCCGGAATCGTGGCGTTCCCGAACTCGCCGGGCGAACGGACGTCGATGAGCGTTACGGGCTTGTGCAGCCGTTTTTCGGACAGCTCGGTCCATGGGATGTCAGTGAACATGCTGGTACGCTCCTCCGTCAAACAACGACAATCTGTCCCGGATGCTCGGCGACGGTCTCGCCGACGATGCGCGCTTCGACGCCGGCCGCGATCAGCGCTTCATGCAGCGCTTCCGCCTGTTCGCCGGCCACGGCGATGAGCAGGCCGCCCGAGGTGACCGCGTCGCAAAGCACCCAGCGGTCGGTCTGATCCATCGCTTCGGGGAACGTCACGTGCGGCGATACGTGCTCGTAATTCTTTTTCGTGCCGCCCGGTACGAGACCGCTCTCCGCGAGCTCTCGCGCGCGAGGCAGCACAGGCACGTCCGCTTGGCGAATACGGATGCCCACGCCGCTGCCTTTGGCCATCTCGAGCGTATGTCCAAGCAGCCCGAAGCCGGTGACGTCTGTACAAGCGTCCACCGTATAGCCGGCCATCGTCTCGGCGGCAATCTTGTTCAGCGTGGCCATCACTTGCGTCACGCGCGCGATCTCGCTCTCGCTCAGCCGATCGTTTTTGATCGAAGTCGTGAGAATGCCGACGCCGATCGGCTTCGTCAGTATAAGCTTGTTGCCCGGCTTGGCGCCCGCGTTCGTCTTGACGCGA
Organism: Cohnella sp. OV330; assembly: GCF_900112065.1. Taxonomy (GTDB): domain Bacteria; phylum Bacillota; class Bacilli; order Paenibacillales; family Paenibacillaceae; genus Cohnella. The sequence goes on along the minus strand of NZ_FOKE01000008.1, from coordinate 188,860 downwards.
TCCGGATGGATGACGCCGGTGACGGCAAGCCCGAACTTGGGCTCCTTGTCGTCGATGGAGTGGCCGCCGACGAGCGTCGCCCCCGCCTCTCGCACTTTATCCCCTGCGCCGCGCAAAATGTCGGCCAGTATTTGCTTGTCCAGCGTGGTGATCGGGAACGCAACGATATTTAATGCCGTTAAAGGTTTGCCGCCCATCGCGTAAATATCGCTGATGGCGTTGGCGGCCGCGATCTGGCCGAACGCGTACGGGTCGTCCACGATCGGCGTGAAAAAGTCGACGGTCTGCACGATCGCCAGCTCGTCGCTTAGCTTGTACACGCCAGCGTCATCGCTCGTATCGATGCCGACGAGCAGGTTGGGATCAGCAGGTCCTGCCGGCAAACTTCGGATCACCTCGGACAGATCCCCGGGTCCGATCTTGCAGCCGCAGCCGCCCTTGCTCGACAGCGAGGTCAATTTGATTTTTTCTGATGCGCTCATCGTTCCGAATCTCCTCCTACGTTCTGCGGCTTTAAATGCACACTTCCTTGAAGTCGTAAGCGGCCTCGATATTCGGGAATACCGCGCCGGCATGTCCGATCAGCGCTTCGACGTCCTCGTCGGCGTACCTCGCGCTGATATGGCTGACGACAAGCCGTTTGGCGCCGGCCGCCGCGGCAGTCTCCGCCGCTTGCAGGAACGTCGAATGGCCATATAGCGCCGCCTTTTCCTCCAGCCCGATGCCGAAAGTCGCTTCATGGACGAGCAGATCGGCATCCTTGGCCAATCGGGCTGCGCGATCGCATTTGACCGTATCGCCTAAAATCGTGACGATTCGTCCTTTCGAGCAGGGACCGACGGCATCGGCCGCCCGGATGACGGAGCCGTCCGGCAGCACGATATCCTCGCCGCGCTTGAGCTTGCCGTAGAGCGGGCCGGGCGCCGCGCCGCGGCTGGCCAGATACGCCAAATCGAGCTGTCCCGAACGGGGATGCTCCTCGATCCGGTAGCCGAAGCTGCGGACGCGGTGCGCCAGCTCGCCGGTCTCGATCCTGAAGCGCCCGTCGTCGAACGCTTCGCCGTCTCCTTCAAGCTCGTGGATCTCGAGCTCATAATTCAAATGCGCTTCGCTGTATTGGAGCACGCTATCCACATATGCGCGCAATCCCGGCGGTCCGTATATCTCCAGCTTCCCTGCGCCTTCATAATACGTACGGCTGCTTAAAATGCCAGGCAATCCGTACACATGGTCTCCGTGCATATGCGTGATAAAGATCCGGTTCAGCTTGCCCAGCTTCAGCTTGGACTTCAGCAGCTGATGCTGCGTGCCCTCGCCGGCGTCGAATAGCCAAAACCGGTTTTGATCCTCGGGGAAGACGAGCGCGATCGACGTCACGTTGCGATGCGCGGTCGGCCGGCCCGCGCTCGTGCCTAAAAATAACAGCTTCATGAACCGCACCTCGCTTGGTTTCGCCGGCGATCGGCAAGAATACGCCTTATGATGCCAAATGACCATGGCATAAATCCAATCCGAACCTTAAAGCAGCGGCTCATCGAGTCCGTCATACATCTTCTGGAGCAGGGCATGCAAAGCATCGATCTCTTCAGCGGTTAAATGGGCCGTCAACAACCGGTTATAATCGTCTAAAATCGCTTGCAGTTTCGGTTCGAAGGCGGTAGCGACTTCCGTCGGATAAAGTCTGTACGACCGCCGGTCTTGCTCGTCGACCGTACGCGTTACGTACCCTGCTTCCTCCAGTTGCCGGATGCACCTGGTGGTCGTGGCTTTGTCGAATTTGACCACGCTCGTCAGCTTGTCCTGATTCATGCCGGGCGTCGCCAGGATCGCTTTAAGGTAGCTGTGTTGCCCGCCGCTTCCGATACCGTGGGGCTTCAGCCTTTCAGCCAACTCCCGCTGCGCGATGCGGTTGATGAAAGACATGAGCTTGCCTACCGTATACGGTCTCATGTCTGGCCTCCTTCCGGCGTTGCGATCGAATAGTCATAGCTTAGCGCATATAAGTTGCTGTCGCAACTAAATTGAGTTACACTAGCCTTGCCCAAATTAGTTGCGTTCGCAACCATGCAACGAAAAGGAAGGTTGGCATTCGATGACTTACCAGGACGATCCGATCATCCAGAAAAACCGTTGGCTCATTCTCGTCATCCTTAATCTGTTCACGTTCATGGCTACGTTGGACGGCAGCATCGTCAACATCGCCCTTCCCGTCGTCTCGCGGGAGCTGCGGCTTCCCGTCGCGCAGACCGAATGGATCGTCACCGCCTATCTAATGACGATCTGCGCGGCAATTCTGTTCTTCGGGAAGCTCGGCGACATCATAGGCAAAATTAAAATATTTCGATTAGGCATGATGATCTTTACGGTCGGTTCTTTATTGTGCGGACTCAGCACCAGCCTGACGGCGATCGTAGCTTCGCGCCTCGTCCAAGCGCTCGGCGCATCGATGACGATGGCGAACAGCCAGGGCATCGTCACGGACATTTTCCCCGGCAGCGAACGAGGGAAAGCATTGGGTCTAACCGGCACCTTTGTTTCTCTTGGCATTATCGCCGGTCCGAGTCTTGGCGGAATTATTTTATCCAGCCTCGGCTGGGAGTATATATTTTGGGTCAACGTTCCCGTCGGACTCGCAGCGCTCGCGATCGGCTGGCGGAAGCTTCCCGAGGACCTCACCAAGCTCAAAGTCAAGATCGACGCGGCCGGCAGCGCCTTGTTCACCGTCTTTATTTTATTGCTGTTCGCCGGCCTGCTGCTCGGGCAGCAATATGGGTACGGCCAGCCTTGGATCATGTCGTCGCTAGTCGTATCGGCAATCGTGTTCGTTTATTTTATCCGTTTCGAGAAAAGGACCGTTTCGCCGCTTTTGCAGCTGTCGATGTTTCGCAATCCGCTCTTTTCGCTCAGCATTTTATGCGGTTTTCTCGTTTTCGTATCTAATTCCTGCTTTAACATCGTCGCTCCCTTTTACGTTCAGGACGTTCTCGGCTTGACGCCGTCCCAAGCGGGATTGCTCATGATGCTTTTCCCGATCGTCATGGTTGTCGTCGCGCCGTTAAGCGGCGCTCTCTCCGACAAGATCGGTTCCGAACTGTTGACGTTCATCGGCCTCATCGTACTCGTCGTCGCGCAGCTGGGCATGTCCAGGCTCGACGGGGACAGTTCCATTGCGCTCGCGGGCGCCTGGATGGCGCTCCTGGGTCTCGGCAGCGGCTTGTTCCAGTCGCCGAACAATTCGCTTGTCATGTCCAAAGTGCCCAAGACGCAACTAGGCATCGCCGGCAGCATCAATGCGCTCATTCGCAACGTCGGCATGGTCGCTGGCATCACGCTGGCCACGACGACGCTCTTCGCCGTCATGAGCGCGAAAGCCGGGAGCCGAATCAAAGATTTCGGCTCCGTAAGTTCCGATCTGTTTCTCGCCGGCATGCACGTCGTTTTTCTTGCCGCTTCGGCCATCTGCATGGTCGGCGCGCTGTTGACCGGCTGGCGGCTCTGGTCCGCCAGGCGCAGCGCCCGCGAGAAGCCGCTGAACGCTTAGTTCGGCGGCTTTTTAGCGAACGTCGCGGACGCTTGCTTTCAGCCAATAAGGCCCCCTAATGACCGCGCGCCCATGCGGCGAACGCACGGTTAAATAGAACGTCTGCGATCGTTCGCCCCCGACCGCCTTGTATGTGAGCTTCGTTAAGGCGCTCGCGAAGCACGACTCTAGCGACCATTCCACGACTTCCCCGTCCGGCCCTCCTTTTCGAAGCATGATCTCGAGCTCTCCCATGTCCCAAACGCCTGAATTGTCCCATCCGATCTCGATGCCGATCCTGATCTCGTCCGTCGGCTCCACTTGCTGCACCTGCACCGCGGTCAGGACGATTTCGTCCTGCACGGCGAAACTCGGAAAGCTGTCCTTCGCGGCGCCGCTTTCTACCCTTTGCTTCATATCGCACCTCCCCTGAAACCCTTCTCCCCTTCCCTTCAAGTTATGAATTCGTTATGGCGATGGACAGGGCTGCAAAAACGACAGTATCCTTTACAAGCGGCTTTCTTCCCCTTCCTTTCATCCATACCATAAGACTTCATCCGGCATTCACTGTTAGGAGAGGGCGACGTTCCGAAGGAGGAATCGGCATGCGGCTAGCCGATATCAAGGGTGATTACGATGGTATATTTAGTCTAGGTTGGCTGTGCTTGACCGCAATTCAGCTGGAACGAAACGGACTGCGGCCTTTCGCCGGCCCGATCGATTTTGTCGCCTCCTATACGCTGCCCGACATCAGCCGGTTCTTGCGCAACCGCGGCGAGGGCTTCATGGAGCGCGGCCATTTACGATTCGAGCATACGTTCGGCGGTACCCACCATCTTGTCAAAGAAACCGCCTATAACGTAATCTCCAATCACGACTTTTTCGCGCATCAAAACGATCCCGTTAATCTTGAGATGTATGCCTACGTCAAGACGAAGTACGATCGCCAGCGGGCAAGGCTGCTGGAGCGCGCAGCTAACGGCAAACGCCTACTATTCGTCCGGTGCGGAGGCACCTTCGATGAAGTCAAGGAGCTGCGGGATACGCTCGATGAATTCGTCTCGCACGATTACAACCTGCTCCACGTAAGCGAGACGAGCACGAAGACGCTCAAGGAGACCGACTGGCCGCTTGCACGCGTTTGTTCGGTGGAGCTGCCGGGAGACCATGAATCCGTCTGGAACGGCAACCATGATTACTGGAGCTATATGCTGAGCGACATATGCTATCGGGAACTTGACTGAGCGCGAAAAAAAGAGCATGGCTAATTGCCATGCTCTTTTCTTTCAAGCCCCAAATCCGCCTGCAGTATCTTTGGACGTTTCACCGAAAGACGCCGCTGCCTTTCGTAACGAGCCGTAAGTCTGCCAGACGCCATAACTTACGAGCAGCATGACCGCCGGGAGCAAATCGAGCCGATAGCGCGTCTGAATCTCGATCGCCAGGTGCGCGCCCGCATAGATTAGCAGCAGCAAGATATACAGCAGAGGCCCTCTGTACATGCCGGCTCTCCAAAGCGCAAGTAACGCAAACAGCGCAAAGCCGCAAAACACGACGTATTGCGGTCGTTCGGCCATGCTAAGCGAACGCTCAAGCTGGCTGTGACCGGACCCTTCAAGGCTCCAATAGGCCGACGAGTCCCCGCTGCCCCACATCAGCGCCAGCTTCCTGCCCATCAACGCCGCCACTTGCGTTTTGTTTTCAAGCCTTTCCTTGATTCGCTGAAGCTCCGCATCATGCCGTTCGTCGCCGAACGCAAAGCCGTTGGCATATTGGGCGTCCTCTTTGTTCCAACCGCCATTGGCGTCCGCATTAAGCCCTACCATGAACTTCCAATACTTATCTCCATCCGACAAGGCGCGTTGCGTAATACCCGCGTTCTGAAGCGATGCGTTCGCGGACCATTGAATCGCGGCATAGATCCCGATCATGGCGAGCAGCATGCCCGCTTGCCGCCAAGCTTTCCGCCTTCTTCCCTCGCGCAGCTTTTTCCACACCTCTAGCATAGCGAACAGTGCGATGCCAGTCAGATAAACCACGCCGATCGGCCGGATCAATTGACCGATTCCGATCGCGAGCCCCGCCCACAACCACGACAGCAGCGATCCTCTGCGTTTCAATAAGAGCGAGCATCCCAGGAAAAACAAAAACACGGACAGGTGCTGATTCGTAAGCACGGAACACATCAAAATATTCGGCAAATAAAAAGCGTAAAAACACGCCGCGATTCTCCCGCAAGTCTCGTTGAATAAACGAGCCCCCGTAAAATAAAGGATAACGGCGGTTCCCATATTAAACAGAGCGCCAATAACCTTTAAAACGAATATAGAATCGCCGAATAGGCGAATGATCGCGGCCTCGTACATCGTAAAGCCGAGCTGATAGGGAAAACTCGTAAAATAAGCCGAATCCGCAAATCCGAATTTTCCTGCCGCAGCCTCGCGCGCCGCTTCATACAAAAACAGGAAATCAGAGCGGGGCACCATATTGTTAAACCAAATCCATCCGATCCGAACGCCCAGACCGGCCACGGCGAGCAAAACGAGAAACGTCCTTCGCCCCAGCCGCCGGTTCAGCACATGCGCGATCAGCAAAGCTACAAGTGCGCAACAAACGGTCGATGCAAGCGTCTGCGCAAAAGAACCGTAGGCATCTACCGTAAATATGAACGACGATATAAAAACAACCGCCATAAACAAGCTTCCAATAGTCAGAAACAATCGCGCTCCATACATGCATGACACTCCCAATGGCGCATAAGCGATATCATTCCGCCCGCGCCCATCTTCTATTGGAGTCTATCACACTAACCACCCTATTAGAAATCATTCTGCGTTCGCTTAGCGCGTGAATTTCGTTTAAATCCAGGACAAATACACGCTTTTTCTCGCATTTTAACGATATCCCCTTCGCACAGGATGAATGAAAAAGCGATTGTTCGCCGCTTCTGTTTCCGCTTCTGCCGGTGGCGACTAATGCGTTACTCAAAATCGCAAGTCGATAAGGATAGCAAAGGTACATGAAAGACGAAACTCGGTCCTAGATCAAGAAACGCAGAGCGAACGAGACAGCTGCGCAGAATGCTTTAGACCGGTAAAACGGACGGAGCGGACGCCGAGCCTCTTGCGCACGAGCTCGGGTTGCGTAATGGTGCCGATCCGGCCGCAGAGGGACAGCAACGTATTATAGCCGTCCGTCTTTACGTTCATGCGAAAGCAGTATTCGTCCAAATAGGCCTGTAGATGCTTAGGCCCGATGCCTCCGAACGTCCGCGCCAGCCAACGGATGGCGCCGCGCCATACTGCTCCCAGCTCCGTCACGCCGGCGCTTCCCGACGCTTTGACGATCTCGATGCGCCGATATCCTGCACGGTCGTCCACCGCATGCCGCCATAAAAACGCGCCGAACGAATCGACGTCGAACGTACGACGATTGAATGACCTCGCGGACAATCTTTTAATTTTAACCTCCGCAAGCCCACCGCTCTCCGCATCGATCGAAGCGCCCGCAACGGCCGGTTCATCCCGGTAAGTTAACGGATCTGACGGTCTGTTCGTCGCCGGCCGCGCGTAAAAATCCCCCAACAGTTGAAGATCCCCCGCAAGGAGACGGCCTTCGTCGTGCACTTGGATCGCGTAGCGAAGCTTGTGATTGATGAGCCAAGCCGTCTTGTAAGTAACCTGGATAAGCTCCGCCAACAGCTTAGCCGAGATACCTGTCTGCATCAGATACGACGCTTGAAACCATTTGACGAGCGGCGTACGGGTGCCTTCTAAAATCGTACCCGCCGTGAGCGAAGTTTGACGGGCGCATGAGCTGCACTCAAACAACCGGCGGCCGCGGGAAACAATTCGATAAAAGTCGAGTCCCCCGCAACGCGGACAACGAAAGCCGTCAGGCCACTTCGCACGAAAAAGGGCAGTCTCGCAATCTTCTTCGCAAAAAGTCGGCGCCTGCTCGCACAAACGGTTTGAAACGCTCATCCTATTCCCCCCGCCCAAACAAGATCATATGTTCCCATTGTACCTTTTTATTCCACGGAGCGCAAATCTCTGTTTTCCCTGTTCGAAGGGGATTATCGTGCTAATCTGTGAAATGGGGAGTTGCGTACCGTAGCGACAAACGAGAAAACGCAGGCTGCCGGCAGCGGAAATAAATAAAACCCGCTTGCGCGGGTTTAGGCTTTAACGATGTTCACTCTTCGGTATCGACATTATGATAAACCTGCTGAACGTCTTCGAGATCTTCGATCGCATCAAGCATTTTCTCGAATTGTGCCTGCGCGTCTTCGGTCAGCGTCACGTAGTTCTGCGGGATCATCGAGAGCTCGGCGACGGCAAATTCGGAGATGCCGGCTTGCTTGAACGCCTCCTGCACGGCATGGAACTGTTCGGGATCGGCGTAAACGATGACGGTATCGTCTTCTTCGACGACGTCGCGGACGTCGACGTCCGCTTCGAGCATCAAGTCGATCACCTCGTCAGCGGTCTTGCCGGAGACGCCGATAACCGCGGATGCGTCGAACATATAGGCGACGGAACCGTTCACGCCCATGTTGCCGCCGTTCTTGCTGAACGCCGCGCGGACGGCCGAAGCCGTTCGGTTGACGTTGTTCGTGAGGGCATCGACGATCACCATCGAACCGCTAGGACCGAAGCCTTCGTATCTCAGCTCGGAGTAGCTCTCCTCTGACGATCCCTTCGCTTTGTCGAGCGCCCTGTCGATGATCGCTCTGGGTACGTTGTATGTCTTCGCACGTTCAAGTACGACCTTGAGCGCGCGATTCGCTTCCGGATCCGGCTCGCCCTTCTTGGCCGCTACGTAAATCTCGACGCCGAACTTGGCATATACGCGACTTGTATTCGCGTCCTTGGAGGCTTTCTTTTCTTTAATGTTGTTCCATTTGCGTCCCATGCTTCTACCTGCCTTATATCGATATAAAAAGCCACTTAGGCAATATTCTGATAGGACGGTATGCGAATGTCAAGCTTGGACGCGCCGCTCGGCGCGCATATTGCGCCAATCAGCCTAGTATGCAGGAATCCCAATAGCGGATTTAGGTTATCGTTCGCAAACTTCCGCCTATTATGCACGGACCACCGGCTTAAGGATGCAATAGCAGTTCGGCGAGAACGCGCATGGACGCCATCAGCTGATCGAGCGGCGCTCTGCCGGCCGATAGCCGGAGCGCGTTTTCCTCGGGCGCATCTCCGTGAATCGCGTTCAGCCTGAGCGAATCGAAACCGAAGCTGCCTCCTGAGATCAGATGCATGCCGGACGGTGCCGCAGCGGCGCAAGCATCGATGCGATTCTGATAAGCCTGCTCGGATAGCTCTCCATGCAGCCTGATGTAGAATACGGTGCCGATCCAATGCTGTCCCTCGAGCAAATACTCGTCCGAAGCTTTTACGGATAAATTAAAATCCTTGATCCTGCCTTGGGTTTGAAGATATTGCAAAAACGCGTTCAGCCAGTGCGCGTTTCGATTTAGGCGGACGAGTCGCGCTGAGACCGTAGCGAAGTCGGGAGCCGGCAGCTGACGGACGTCAAGCGGGCTGGCGCCGGCATCGATAATGGACAGCAGGTCGATCCAGCGGGATCGATGCGTCTCCTCTGCCATCGGTTGCCCGCTGGCGACCAGATAGCCGACATTGGCAAGGTCGAAGCCATACTGTAAATACTTGATCCCGCTCTCTACGCTCACAAGAATGATATGCGAAGGCAAGCTGTCCGCATATCGCTCGAACATCGGGTTGGCGATGCCGGTGAGCGTCCTGTCCACGATGACGAACAGAAGCTCTTGCCTGTACGGCCGGTGACGACGTAAACAATCGAATAGCCTTCGCAGGTCGACCGGCGGCTTGATCGGCCAGCATTGTCCGGGATCGACGATCAAACAGCCGACAGGCTGAGACGTCTCAAGTATCGCGTAAATGTCGTCCGGACCTGCTTCCTGGACGTCGTCCAGCAGCGTGCGTGCGAGTTCGATGCCTTCGCCGTAGAAGCCGGACTGGAGGACGCAAGGCAGACGCTCGCCCGCAAACGATCGATAAGCTGCGATGGCGAGCTCCAACGCTTTCATGCCGGATGTCGTCAACAAGAGCGAGCTGCGGCTCCTTAACCGGTCGGGAATGCCGTAGAATGCTCGCATCGCGGCATCCTCGTATTCTTTTACCGCCTCGCTGCCGTAACAGCGCTGGTAGGTTCCCTCTTCCTCTTGCGCGAAGCCCGCTTCGTCGGCGAGCGTCTGCCGCCCCGCGTGAGATTGCTTGCCGGGCGTCTGCCAGTCGCTGCCCGATACGATGCCGCCTAGCTGCTTGTATAGCTTGCGGATCTCGTACTTTAAGGTCAAATAAGCGTCCCAAGTACAGGCAGCCGGTTGTTCGATAAAAGATTCCGCTCGACCGTCGAGTTTATCCACCTGCCGCGCGAAGGCAGCCGCCAACTCACGCTCGAACGGTGCGTCGGGATAAATGGCATCGTAAAATCCGATTTCGCGCCGGACGCCTTGAAGCAGCCAGCGGAGCTCCTCGGCGTCACGCTGCCGGTCGATATTGCCGATTTGCACGAGCTTGGCGGCGTCCGAAGCCTCGAACGGTCGATCTTTCAACATGGGGCTCCAATCCCAATTCTTCGGATCGAGATCTGATGAAGAGAGATGTTCGTCGCTCATCACGATTCGCTTCCCTCCTTGCGAATGATACGGTCGGAATGGCCTCTTTTACCCCGTCGCAATCCGCGGCAAACGCCAATCAGAGGTCCTGACGGACCTCCTCGGGAAAAACGTTGGAAAAGGTATGGCCAATCAAGCCTTCGCGGGCTGCGGGTCTTCCTTTGGGCGAATTAAAAACATCGTCAGAAGCGCGGCCGCAAAGGCGCAAACAACCATGACCCAAAAAAACAACGATACGGACTGCTGCATCAGTACGGAAGCCGCGGGCGGACCGCCCGCTACGCCGACGAAGCGCATACTGCTGTAAAACGAGCTGATCGAGCCGCGCTGCTCTTTTTCGATACCTTCGGTAACAAAAGCGTCCAAACAGGGCAATGCTGCTCCGATTCCGAGTCCAGCCGCGCTGAGGAGGGAAATACGCCACACCGTAACGTCCCACACCAGACAACCCGCTACGGCCAACGCCGTGATGAAGAAACCGACCGTAACGGTCCATTTCATCAATTTTTTACGTCTGCCGATCCATTTGCCAGCGGCGAACGATGCCGCGCAGAGAACGGCAAGGGGAATGGCCAGCACCAGCCCTTTAATGATTCCCTTCATATGGTGCTCCTTTTCGAGCGTCTCGGACAAATAAAACAAAAGGCCGAAAAGGATAAACATGGTAAAGCAAATGACGATAAACAAAGCCGTTAGCCAGCGGGCCTTTTCTTTGTACAGCTTCCACACGGTGCGGAGAAACGCTTTGGGGCTCGGCGGCTTCTCCTTCTTGTCCGTTTTCGGCGAACGGACGAGCCACGCTACAAGGACGATGGAAACCGCGCAAAGCACGGGAATCGACCAGAATGGCGTCCGCCACGCGATGAGGGCCAGCGCCGAACCGAGAATCGGACTAAGTACTTTTCCGAACGTATTGAACGTCTCGATGAGTCCAAGACCCGTGCTAATCTGCTCTTCGTCCTTGAACATGTCGCCGACGAGCGGCAGCACGATCGGCATGGCGCCTGCCGCGCCGATTCCCTGGAGCGCGCGCCCGGCGAGCAGCAGGCCGTAGCTGTTCATCCCCGCCGCCCAGATGCAGACGCCGCCGCCGGCAGCCGCCAAGATCAGGCTCGGGATAATGATTCGCTTGCGTCCGACCCGGTCGGACAAATATCCGGCTACGGGAATCAAAATGATCGCCATAATCGAATAGACCGTAATTACCAAGCTCGATTGAAGCGCGGAAATGCCGAGCGCCCGCTCGATCGCAGGGAGCACGGGGATCAGCATGGAATTTCCCAATGTCATGATTAGCGGGATGGAGGATAGCGCAAGGAGTGCCGCAGTTTGTCTACGGTCTTTGGCCTGCTTCATTTTCGGCAACCTTCTCCTCATCGTCGTTAGTCGTCGAGCCGGTATCAAGGCATTTGTCCTCGCATACTGTTTGCAACTTTCGCTCGATCCATGCATGACGCCATTCTGCCACGGCTTAACGGCGCAAAAAAAGCCGGCTGAGCCGGCCGATTCAAATCAACTGCCACTTGCATATCAAGCAAAGCGTATCCCCGCGCATCTCTGCGTTCAAGGAGCCCCCCATCTTGCTCATCAGGCCGCGCGCGATCGACAGCCCCAGGCCGGAAGCGATCCCCGAACGGGACGCATCCGCCATATAAAAGCGGTTGAACAACAGCTCCGTATCCGTGCCGCGCAGCTGCAGAGCTTCGTTCGCCAGCGTGAAGACCGCCGAGTCCGAACGGACCTCCAATCGGACGTCAAGCTTGCCGCGAGCATGCTTGATCGCATTGACGACAAGATTTTCAACCACTCTTCGCAGCGCGGATTCGTCGGCTCGGACCTCGATGCTCCGCGCGTCCAATTCGAACGACGGCGCGAGCCCCTTTTCCGTCATCTGGTCGTGGAAGCCCATCAGAATCTCGGGCAATAGCTTGTCGAGCCTTAGCTTCGTCGGCTTCAAGGCATAGTCCGTCGAATCGATCATCGCCAATTCGTAAAAATCGTTCAGCAAAGCCTGGAGTCGCAACGTCCGCTTGCGGATGACGCCAAGCGCTTCGTCACGCTCCTCGACCGACAATTCCCGGGAATCGAGCAGCTGAACGTATCCGAAAATAGACGTTAGCGGCGTTCGCAGGTCATGCGAGATATTGGCGACCGCCTGCCTGAGCTCCTCTTCGGTGCGCCTGCGTTCGGCATTCGCCCGAACGATCAAATCCGTGTGCCGGTTGACCTCGGCCGCCAGCGCCTCCATGTCGCGATCCGGCATGCCGATCGCGAGCTTCCCGGCGAACTCGCCTTCATTATACTGCCGCAGCTGCTTGGTTAGCCCGCGTATCTCTCTTTTGAACAATAGCAGGCGCAGCAGGCAGAGCGCTGCCGCCAACCCTGCGACAATAATGACGGCGAGCGGCATGTTCCTGCCTCCTTCCTTTGGTGCGCCGTTACTTCGGGTGTCTTTACTTGATCTCCTTGCGTCTGAAAACCGCGACGGCGATGGCTGCGAAAACGATGGCGACCAGCGCCGGAACGTAAAGACTCTCAGCGAATCGGGATGCGCTCATCTCGGGATCCGCATAATGATTAATCAAGTTAAATATCGAATGCTCGTATAGCGTCTCGACGAACGGAAGATGTCGCCCCGCCATGACGTACAGTCCGTCCGCGAAAAAATAGAATACGAACGCGAAGCCGATCGTCTTGCCGCTTTCCGTCAGCAGCGTCGCGATAGCGCCCGTCACGGCTGCGAAGGCGGCTGCGAACGCAAGCGTCAGCGCAAAGGATTTAAGGATAAATCCCGTCTCCGACACGCCAGGAATCTCCCCAATACCGAAAAACATGGCGCCAAGCGCAAGATTCACGACCGGAAATACGAGCGCGGCCAGCATGGAACCGAATATAAAAACAATCATTTTCGCCGTAATATACTTGGCGCGGCTGTAACCGGAAGCGACTGCCCGTTTGATCGTCCCCGTCGCGTATTCGCTCGATATATAAAAGCCCGCCAAGACGCTAAGTCCGATCTTGATGATGTAATTGTTGCCGCCCATCGCCGCGGTCAGCATGTCGAGGCCGGTCGTCCCGGAGAGCGCGCCCCCGTCGTTCGGGTCGTCGAAATAGTTGAGCAGCACGTAAGCCGTCGCGGAGACGAACAACAGAGACAGCAGCAGCCAAAACGAACGGTTGCGCAGCAGCTTGTACCATTCGGAACGCAGCAGATTAAGCATGTTCGCCGCCTCCGATCCGCGAGGCGAAGTAGCTCTCCAGGTCCTCGCCCATCGGCATGAACTGCTCGAGCGCGAGCCCCTCTCCGACGAGCGTCGCGGAGACCGCCGCCGGACGATCCAAATACGAGAACAAACGGATGGAGCCGTCGTTCGTCACCTCGAACGCAGTCGTCGCCAGCTCCCGCTCGATAACGGCCGCGGCTCGTTCCGGGCGATCGACCTTGATATGAATGAACTGCCTGCACTTTTCCTGAAGCTCCCTGCTCGTCAGCTGCTCTAGCAGCTTTCCTTTGTGAATGATGCCATAATGCGTGGCCAGCAGATGGAGCTCGCTTAGAATATGGCTGGAGATCAGAATCGTGATGCCCATCTCCCGGTTAAGCTTCGTCAGCAGATCGCGCATCTCGACGACGCCCATCGGATCGAGCCCGTTCGTCGGCTCGTCGAGAATGAGAAATTCGGGCGACCCGAGCAGCGCGACGCCGAGCGCCAGACGCTGCTTCATGCCGAGCGAGAAGTTTCTCGCCTTTTTCCTCCCCGTGCCCGACAGTCCGACCAGTTCGAGCGTACGTTTCACGGTCTCGCGGCCCGGTATCCCTTGCTGCAGCCGATGCGCCTCCAAATTTTCGGCCGCAGTCAGCTGCGGGTACAGCGCCGGATTTTCGATGGAAACGCCCATCCGCCTGCGCGCCTTGACGAGTTCGGCGCCTCCCGTGGCTCCGAAAAGCTCCACCGAGCCGGACGTCGGAAAAGCCAGCCCCGTCACCAGCTTCATCAGCGTCGACTTGCCCGCCCCGTTTTGCCCGATGAACCCGTAGATGGTCCCTTGGCGAATCGAGAGATCCACGCGGGCAAGCGCCGTCTGGCTTTTGTACTGTTTGGTCAATTGATGCGTTCGCAGCACGTACTCATTCATTCGTTTCAGCCTCCTCTTCCTGTCTTCAAGTGTAGAGGCCGATTCATAAGACTCGGTAAAGCCGATTCATAAGAAAAGCTTAAGATTTAAGACTATAGCCCATTCCCCAGATCGTCTCGATATATTCCTCATCCGGATTCGCTCTCGCGAGCTTGTTCCGCAAGTTGCTCATATGTACGTTGACGACATTTTCGCCGCCGCCGAGATAATCCTCGCCCCATACGCTCTCGAACAGGTTCGCTTTGGCGAACAGCTTCTTCGGCGAAGACAGGAGCAGCGCCAGGATGTCGTACTCCCGGGCAGTCAACGACAGCTGAATGCCTCCGGCGATAGCGGTTATCGCTTCTGGATCGACCGTCAGATCCTTATGGACGAGCAGCTGCGGTTCTTGCGTTTGCGACTGAGGCAGCCTCCGGTGCCGGCGCAGCACCGAATCGATGCGCGCGTCGACCTCCTCGAGGTCGAACGGCTTGGTGATATAATCGTCCGCGCCCGTTTTAAGCGCCGAAATTTTCGATTGCCGCTCGTTCTTGGCCGAGATGACGATGACCGGATAGCCGTATCGTTCGCCGATCTCCTCCAGGAGCGCTTCGCCCCGTTTGCCGGGCAGCATCAGATCGAGCAGCACCATCGCCCATTCGCGCTGCCCCAGGTAAAGCTCCGCTTCCGTCCCCGAATAAGCCGGCTGGGGCTCGTGCCCGCTCGATCGAAGCACGCTGCAGAGCAGCCGATTGATATCGTCGTCGTCCTCCGCGACCAATATATGAAGGCGATCCGCCATTTTCAGACACTCCTGTTCGACTAGCCAGACTATCGACATTATAGCATGACGCTCGCGAGCGGATAACAAGACGCGGGCCTCGTTCATACATTGGATTAATCCACATTCGAGCGAGGGGATATCCTGCCATGATCGTAGCCGTAACAGGCGGCGCAGGCTTCATCGGCTCCCACCTGTCCGAAGCGCTGCTCGCCGCCGGGTCGGCCGTCCACGTCATCGACAACCTGTCGTCCGGTTATCGCGCCAACGTGCCCGCCGGAGCCGTCCTGCACGAAGCGGATATCCGATCTTCGGAAACGCGGGCCGTCATCGCCGGCATTCGGCCGGAGATCGTCTACCATCTGGCCGCCCAGGCGGACGTCCAACGCTCGATCGCCGATCCCGCGGAAGACGCGAGCGTCAACGTCGAGGGGACCTTGAACGTACTGGCCGCCTGCCGCGAAGGCGGAGCGCGGAAGATCGTCTTCGCATCGACTTCGGCCGTATACGGCAATGTCGGCAAGGAGGTCGTCTCCGAACGCGACAAGGCCGAGCCGGTATCGTTCTACGGCTTGTCCAAGCGCACGGCGGAGCAGTACATCCGAATCTACGGCCAATTGCACGGCCTTGACTATACGATCCTCAGATACGGCAACGTATACGGCCCGCGCCAGACTCCTAAGGGAGAAGGCGGCGTCGTGGCCGTATTTTTGGATCGTCTCCGTCAAGCCGACTCGCCGGTCGTGCACGGCGACGGGGAGCAGACGCGCGACTTCGTCTACGTCAAAGACATCGTCGCAGCCAATCTCGCCGCGCTGAACCGCGGGGCCCGCGAGACGCTTAACGCCGGCACCGGCCGCGCTACGTCGGTCAACGAACTGCTCCGGCTGCTCGAGCAGTGCAGGGGAGTACCGATCGCGCGCAGGCACGCCCCCGCGAGAGCCGGGGATATCCGCCACAGCCGACTCGATCCCCGCAGGGCGCGGCGCATCCTGCGTTGGAGCGCCGCTTACGATGCCATTGCGGGAATCGCCGAGACCTATGTCTCCACTCTGCCTTCGAACCGGTAGGGACCGTTCATGACGGCGAGGCCTTCCGTCGAACGGACGCACAAATAATAAACCTGGTCCGGCATGCCTCCGGTCGTCCGGTATTCGAGGCGGGTGACCGCGCTCAGAAAACAAGACTCGAGCGACCATTCGACCGTTGCGCCATTCGGATCGTCTTTTTTGAGGATCACCTCAAGCTCGCCCATGTCGAACGTGCCCGGATTGGACCAGCCGATCTCAATGCGCAGGACGACCTCGTCGCCGGGGTCGATTCCGTGCAGGCTGACGGACGTGAGGACGATCTCGTCGCGAATCGGGAACGGCGGGAAGCTGCCTTGCTCCGTGCCGGTGCTATGCTTATATTTGATCATGACCGATCCTTCCCTTCCGGACGCTGTCGTTCAAATCGCGAACCATTTGCAGAAATCCGTCGCAGTAAATGTGCGGCGCGAACCGGCTTCGAACGTGCGCGGCCGCCTCGTCCCGGATCGCCGCCCGAAGGCCGCTGTCGCTCATGAGACGAACGGACTCTTCATAGGCTTGGTTGATATCGCCCAGCTTGTAGTACATCCCCGTCCGCCAGTGATAGATCGAGGAGGATACGCCGTCCGAGTCGCTCGTCAGCACCGGACAGCGACAGCTCATTGCCTCAAGAATCGCGTACGGGGCGCCTTCGACCTTGGACGTGGAGCATAGAAAGCCGCCGGAGTCGCCTATATAGGAAAGATGCTTGCGCATGTCCGCGTTCGGCACGTTAGGAAAAAAAGACAAGCGGTCTCTCAGTCCGAGCCGGTCGATCCATAGCTCCATGCGCTCCCGCTCCTCGGGAATCGCAAGCGCTGGATCCTCGTACATCCGCAGCCGTATGCCCCTGTCGAAATCCCGGATGAGGCGCGCGCCGATCAGGAGGAATTCGAGCCAGTTTTTGTTGTCCTCGATCCGCCCGATCCACGCGATCTCGCGCTCGGGGGCGAAGCCGGCGAATTCGTAGGCGAACGCGTCCGAGTCGAAGCAATTGTGCAGCCGGTACTTGGGTACGTGCGGAAAAAATTCCTCGAAAATCGCATCGATATGCGGCGTGTACGGGTTTAGCAGCGCCGACGCGTACAGCTGAACGTAGGGGATGGCCTGCATCAGTTCCCGCCGCGCGACCGCTTTCGGCCCGAAGCCTTGGACTTCCAGAATGAGCGGACCGTCGTAACCAAGCATGCTGAACTTTTTGAGCGATACATAATCGGAGGTGACGACCACCGCGTCGAACCGTCCCGCGTCCAGCAGCCGCTTGATCTCGATGTCATCGCTCGTGACGGTCACCGGCAGTCCCGCGCTGTTCTGCAGCCCTGCTCCAGGTTCGAAGTAGAGGCAATGTCCGTCCGCCCCGCGTTCGCGAAGCGCCCGGATCCGCTGCCTGTTGAGCGTTTCCACGCCGCCGCTCGGCACATAATAAGCGAATAGTAGCTTCAACGGTATGGAGCACCTCCTCCGGCTTCAATCAATCCGTTCAAAATGCGCCTCGTTAAATAATGCGACCAATTGGCAGTTATTTTTGACCCGAATCGATACTCCGATCTGATCGCACTGCCTCGTATTCGTGATCATGAGCAGCGTGAAAGGCTGCTCGTAAGTATGCATGTCCTGCAGGGTCTTGCTTCTCCCTCCGCCCTGGACGTTAATGAGCATCTCATAGACGAGCCCGACCGGATTCAACATTTGGATCCAAATGTTGAAGTCCTTCGCGCCGCGGTTCACGATGTCCACTTCGAGCACGCCAATGTATCGCGAATCGATCGGCAACTGGACGCCGGCTTCCATCTTGAGGACGGACATGAATTCACCTTCTTGTTCGCTTGATGGTATACCATATTCCGGCTTGTATTTTCGGTTAAGGCATCTATCCGGGTCCGCATCGAGATTCGGCTATCGCCCTCCGATGTTCGTCCAAACCTTTCTCTCGCCGAACGCATTACTATAAATGAAACATGCTGTTAACCGGGAGGCGAACGCGTATGCGATTAGCTGATATTAAAGGGGACTACGACGGTATCTTCAGTCTGGGCGAACTATGCCTGTCGTCCATCCAGCTCGAGCGGTGCGGACTCCGGCCCTTCGCTGGACCGCTGGATTGGATGAGCACGCCGCAGCTGGCCGACGTGAACCGCCTGGTGGCGAACCGGTTCGAAGGCTTCATGGACCGCGATCATCTGACGTACGTGCAGCATGCGAGCGACAAGCTGTTCTTGGTGAAGGAAAACGTATACAACGCCTTCTCCAACCACGACTTTTTCGTCCATCGCAATTCCCCGGAGCTGCTTGAGGATCACCCTGCCGTCAAAATCAAATACGAACGCAGAGCGGCTCGCCTGCTTGAAAAAGCAGCGTCTGCTAGGCGGCTGTTGTTCGTTCGATGCGGCGGATCGATGGAGGAAGCGATCGGCCTGCAAAGCGTGCTGTCGGGCCTCGTCCGGCACGAATACCGCGTTCTGCTCGTGAATCATACCGACGTGGACACGCTCACGGAGACCGATTGGCCTTTGGAACGCGTCTGTACGGTCGAATTGCCCGGACACCCGGACGTCATCTGGGGAGGCAACAACCCCTATTGGGACAGGATGCTGT
The DNA here is from genome assembly GCF_900112065.1 of Cohnella sp. OV330. Lineage (GTDB taxonomy): Bacteria > Bacillota > Bacilli > Paenibacillales > Paenibacillaceae > Cohnella. The sequence continues at coordinate 170,105 of NZ_FOKE01000008.1, read as the reverse complement.
CCGGCATCGCGTTTAAGGAATCGCTTTAATCCGCGCTTCGTAACGCGCAAAAGCTGCGATGGCCGTCTATGGCCTAATCGCAGCTTTTTTGCGTTTATTAACCGATGCCCGGCAGCCGCAGCGTCGCGACAGGCAAGTCGGGCAGCCTGTAGCCGTCCGGCACGGCATGGTAAATCCGGTTCCACACCGCGTAGTTGACGGCGATATCCGGTCCGGGCGCCGCCGCGGGGTCGAACAATCCCGCGTACATCACGCCGGGCACGACGATCTCGTCGGGCTTCACGGCACTCCCCTCCCTCCGCTTTGAGCGATTCGTCCCGCCCTTTCATATACGTCCGCAAGCCGTTCGATCATCGCGTCCATCGACCAGTGGGCTTCCGCCCATTTCTTCGAAGCGTACGCGAGCCGCGCGCGATAGGCGCCATGCTCCAACAGGTCGTATAGATAGGCGCAGAGCATGCCGGTGTCGCGGCTCGGAAATACGAGCCCCGTATGGCCGTGCTCGACCATTTCCGGCAGCCCCCCCGCGTCGGATACGACGACGGCCGTTCCCGCGAGCTGCGCCTCGATGACGGAGATCGGCTGATTGTCCAAAATGCAGGCATGGACGAAAATGTCGGTCATGGCGAGCAACGCCGGCGCGTCCTGTCTGAAGCCCCAAAATACGATATCGTCCTGAAGACCGAGCGCTCTGGCCTGTCGCTCCAGGTCGCCCCTCAGTTCGCCGTCGCCGATCAGCCAGCAGACCCAGTCCTGCCGTACGTTTTTGAGCTGGGCGAGCGCCGTGATTAAAAGGTCGATCCCCTTAACGAACGTCAGACGCGCGGAGCAAGCGATGACCTTCTTGCCCGGCGGCTTGTTTATCGGCGTAGCGAGCATGCTTCTGGCGCGGAAAGTCTCCGTGTCCAGGCCGTACGGAAATACTTCGATGCGCGAGGGATCGACGCCGAAGTCTCCGGTCAAAATCGTTTTCATCCATTGATTCGCCGTGACGGCGATGTCTGCGGAAGAGGCGCCGTAATATTCCATCGCATGGCAATACCGCCAAGCCGGCGACTGCTCGCCGATGCCGAGCTCGGGGTGATCGCGGAAATGCGCGCGCAGCTCATGGGCGACCGAGCCGTGAATATGCGCGACGAGCGGCGTATGCCTCGGTTTGACGCGCGCCAGAGACCGTGCGGAAAAAACGTCCTGCGTATGGATGACGTCGTATTCGTTCAAGCCGAAGAAAGCGACGGCGAGCTCGAGACAGTAGCGGTCGAGCTCGTATTGGCGAATGACCGGATCGTTCAAGTAAGGCGCGGATGTCGCGGCGCTCAGCTTCGATTCGATCATCGGCATGACGTGCGCCTTCTCGAACGTCCGTCCGTCGCTGTACATATGGTAACTTTTATAGTCCGGACTATGTCCGAACAGGTCCACTTGATGGCCGCGCAGCGACATCGCTTTGCGAATCTGCTCCATGAACGCATGCACCCCGCCGACATGCGGAAGCAGCCAGTAGGTGGCCAGCAGGATTTTCATCCGAAAGTCCCTCCCTCCGCGAACAAGCTCGCGATCCTGAGACCGTAAAAAGCGCGCAAACCGTCATACTCGGCCATAAGCCCGGGCTTATTTTGAACCGTTCCCATCCCGCCGTGCATCCGGTATTCCGTCAAAGGGACGGCCAGATAGTCGATGCGAATGCCGCTCAGTACGGTCCTCGCCCAAAAATCGTAATCTTGCGTAAACCTCAGCGATTCGTTGAATTCGCCTACGATCGCGAAGATGTCTTTGCGCATCATGACCGTACAGCCGTTGATCGCATTCGTAGTGGCAAGAAGGCGCATGAGCGCGAGCCCGTCCGGGTATGGCGTACCGTAGCGGCTGTCGACGACCGTACCGCTCCCGTCGATGACGGCAAAGTCCGTGCAGCAGATCCTGGCGTGCCGCTCGCGCATATAGTTGAGCTGACGCTCGATTTTGTCGGGTCTGAACCGGTCGTCCGAGCTGAGCCAAGCGATATATTCGCCGGTGGACGCGCGAATGCCGGCGTTCAAGGCGCTTGCCGTTCCACCATTCGCTTTGCCGATATAGCGTACGCTTCCGGCATAAGCCGGCAAGATGCGATCCGCGTGCCGCGAGGAGCCGTCGTCGACCACGACGATCTCGATCGGCCGGTACGTTTGCGCCAACACGCTGTCGATCGCTTCGTTTATATAAGGGTCGTTGTAAAAGGGAATGACGACGGTCACGATGGGAGGCAAGCCGATTCTCCTTTCGAAGGGCGATTGGCCGGACGGTCCGAGAAGCAGTCGAGGCGCCCGTCGTATATCTTATTGCGGATCGTCCATACGCGCATGGATGAGTCGCCCCGTCGCAATCGCCTAAATCGACGAAAAAAAAGCTTCGCGCGTACGCGAAGCTTCGCTCTCCAGCTTGAACGATTATTTGCCCATTCTGCTTAAAAATTGATTCATGAGCACCGGCAGCGAGATGAGGATCGGCGGATCGTCGGGCCGCGGCGGAAACAGCTTGACCTGCTGCGGATATGGCTCCCCGAGCGGTCCGACGAACAGCGGCGCCCTGGACCTTGTGCGCAGCGTCCGCTGCGGCAGCAGAAAGTCCTTGACCTGCATCTCCCAGGCGACCGAAGTCGCCATGAGGTAATAGACGCCGGGCCGCACGCCCCTGAAGGAGAACCTGCCGAGCCCGGGCAGCAACGTGCCGTAGATCGGCATCCCCTCGGGAATGGGCTTGGCGAACAAGCCGATCAGCACGACGCCGTCGAACGGCTCGTCGGCGACGACGGTGCCGCTCACCTGCATGCCTCCCGGCTCGGAGGCAGCGGCGTGATCCTGCCAGTCGGACAGCTCGCGAAGCGCGCGCATGTATCTGGCGGCCTCCGGTTCGGACTGGCGGAACTCCCCCGGCGTCATTCCTACCCGCTCGGTGAAGCGGGTCGTAAACGTGCCGAGGCTCTGCTGTCCGATCTCGAGCCCGATCTGCCGGACGGACAGATTCGAGTTGAGCAGCAGGTCCTTGGCGCGCTCCAGGCGCAGCGACGATACGTAATACAGCGGCGGAAGGCCGATCCGTTCCTTGAAAATCCTCGCGAAGTGATAAGAGCTGAAAGCGACGTGACGGGCGAGGCGCGACAACGGCAGAGGCTCGTCCAAATTCTGATGAATGTAGGCGATCGCCTCGTCGATCTCTGCATATCGGACGTTCATGTCTTCGGCCCTTTCCATCTATTGGAATCGTATACTTTTCCATTTTAAAGGGACGCGTCGGGATTTACAACCTTTTATCGAACATTTGTTCGTTTTATTTGAAACGATCGCCTTTCAGCGCTGCCGCGTTCGCTTGCCCGCTCGCCGGCACGAAGCGGAGCGACGCCGAATTGACGAGATAATGGAGTTTGTCGGGCCCCGGTCCGTCGTAAAGCAAATAACCGAGTCTCGTACGGCCGAGCCGGCTCGCGATCGCCGTACGTACCGCGCCTCCCCTATAATCGGCCTCCCTTCGCACCAAGCCTTCGTGCAGCGGCTTCGTAAAGCTGGGCCAGCCCGTCCCCGAGTCGAACTTGTCCTCGGAACCGAACAACGGGTCGCCGGTGACGATGTCCACGTATATGCCGGGTTCATAGAAGTTCCAGTACGCGTTGTCGAATGCCGGCTCGGTCGCGCCGTGCTGGGTTACTTCGTATTGCAGAGGCGTCAGCTTGCGCCGAAGGCTCGCCTCGTCCTGATTGGTCCGCCAGGCGCGGCGGAGATAGTCCTCGCGGCCGGACCCTTCGACATACAGCTTGTAGTGCCGCACGTGCGTCTTGTAATAATGCTGATGCTCTTCCTCGGCCGGATAAAAAGGACCGGCGGGCACGATCTCCGTCACGATCCGCGACTTGAACCGTCCGCTCGATTCAAGCGCCCGCTTCGACGCCAAGGCGAGCTCGCGCTGCCCTTCGTCGTGATAGAAGATCGCCGTCCGGTACGAGCTGCCGCGATCGCCAAACTGACCGCCGCGGTCCGTCGGGTCGATCTGCTGCCAAAAAATGTCGAGCAGCCGCTCGTACGGGAACAGGTTCGGAAAAAAGGCGATCTGCACCGCTTCCGCATGGCCCGTCGTCTCGCTGCCGACCGATTCGTAGGTCGGACGGTCGGTGTGGCCGCCCGTATACCCGGAAGTGACGCTGATGATGCCCGGCAGCTCGTCGAAAGGCTTGACCATGCACCAGAAACATCCGCCTGCGAAGGTCGCGAGCGCCGGAAGGCCTGCTTCTTCCTCTGTCATCGGCAATCCCCTTTCTTTCTGCCTTTACCGCCGGCAGGTATGGTTAGATGCACAAGCTATCCCGTACGTCGCGCATAACATGAAGGAAGCAAAGTTAAAACGCCGTCGCCGTCTAGCGTCTGGCGATGCGTTCAACCGGAGACGGATCGAATGCCGTATAAAGTTATCCTATACGATTCGAGCCGTCGAATAAAGGAGGTGATCGGCTATGGCGGTTCGGCCGAACGCGCGGACGCGCAAAAGCTTGCAGGCTTACCAAGGCCAGCCCGTGTGCATTTTGATGAAGGACGGGACGTACTACGTCGGGCTGATCGGAGATATCAAAGGCGGCGAGCTCACGCTCTCCGGCGTACGCGGATCGGAAAAGTGGAATCCGCAGGCGGCGAAGCGGTCTTGGCAAAAAGCGAAAATCAGCGCCTTGGGCGCAGCGGCGGCACCCGCTGTCCCGGCAGCGGAGGCCGCAGCACCCGGAACCGGCGCCGGCAGCGCCGGCGGCGTCAGCCTCGGCAGCGGATTGGGCGGACTCGGCGGACTCGACGACCTGATGGGCTTCATGCAGAAGGCGCTGCCGCTTATGAAGATGGGCATGGACATGATCAAGACGATCATGCCGCTCATGGGCGGATTGAAGATGTGAGACGGCGCCGCGCCGGGTTGAACGGACCGATGACAAACAAGGGAGCGAACCGTCCTTCGCGGACGTTCGCTCCCTTGTTTGTCAATGCCCTTTTTTGCGAATCTGCTTGTCGTGATCCTCGCCCCACTCCTTGGCCTTGGCGGTGGCGATCGAGATCGCCCGGCGCTCGGAGTAACCGTCCTTCAGCAGCTCGTTGGCGATGTCGATCGCCTTGTTGCGAACAGGCGCCATGAAGTTTTTAAGCGAATCCGGATAGTCGTCTTTGTCCCAAGGCATAGCCATTCCTCCTGTCGGATCGTCTACTAATAACTTGGACGATCGCGAGCGGGATGAATCAGTCCGGCTGTATCGCTCGGCGTGACAGCCGGCTGGCAGAACGCATCAGGCCAAGATTGCCTCGATGCGTTCGATCGTCTCCTGCGACAGCGAGACGCCGGACGCCTTCGCGTTTTCTTCGAGCTGGGACGTCTTCGTGGCGCCGACGAGCGCGCTGGCCACGCTCTCGTGCCGCAATATCCAGGCGATCGCAAGCGTCGACAGCGACAGGTCCAATTCCTTGGCGACGGCGTCCAGCCGTTCGACTTTTTGCAGATGCGCTTCGGTCAGGAAGCCTTTGATCCACATGTTCGTCTTCGGATCCGCCGCTCGGCTGTCCGACGGCAAATTTTGTCCAAGCCGATACTTACCCGTCAATACGCCTTGCGCGAGCGGAGAAAATACGACCTGAGACAGCCCGTTTTTCTCGCTGACCGGCAGCACGTCGCTCTCGATGTTCCGATAGAACATGTTATATTGCGGCTGGTTGACGACGATCCGGTCCAACAGGTATTTATCCGCGACCTGAAGCGCCTCTTGAATCTGCGCGCCAGTCCATTCGCTCACGCCGACGTACAGCACCTTGCCCTGCCGCACGAAATCTTCGATCGTCCGCAGCGTCTCCTCGAGACGCGTGTCCGGATCGTAGCGATGGCAGTAGAAAATGTCTACGTAATCCTGCTTCAGCCGCTTGAGGCTGGCGTTCAGCTGCTCGTACACATGCTTGCGGGACAAGCCGCGGTCGTTCGGTCCTTGACCCATCGGCCAAAAAGCCTTCGTCGCCAGCACGTAAGATTCCCGCGGATAACGGGGCAGCACTTCGCCGAGCATGCGCTCCGCCTCTCCCTGCTCGTACACGTTGGCCGTATCGATGAAGTTGATGCCTAGCTCGAACGCGCGGTCAACCAGCTTCGCGCCGGTGTCTTGGCCGACCGTGTGGCCGTAGGTCATCCAACTGCCGAAGCTGATCTCGCTAACTTTAAGGCCGGTTTGCCCTAATTTTCTGTACTTCAATTCGAGCACCTCTTTCAATATTTATCGTGAACACGCGTTTATAATTGTACCACGCCTATCTCGGCGTATCAAACCGCCGAAGGTATGTAAAAAGGCGCGCAGGGGGCTTAGCCAAGTCCCCCTATTCGAATGCCGCAGCCGTCTGTTTGGCCGATACGGATGCCTCGAGCGCCTGCACGATCGGCAGGCGCAGCGAAAATTCGCTGCCTTCTCCCTTTTCGCTTTTCAGCGAGAGCGTCCCGCCGAGCAGCGTCGCGAGCTGCAGGCTGATCGACAGCCCGAGCCCGGTCCCGCCGAAGCGGCGGTTGATGGAACCGTCCTCCTGCCTGAACGCTTCGAATATCAGCTCCTGCTTGCTCTTTTCAATGCCGACGCCCGTATCCTTCACCGTGAAGACGACTTGGCTGTCGCCCGCTCCGTTCGCCGGACGCTCGGTCGAGACAAGCAGCGCGACATAGCCGCCGTCCGTGAATTTAATGGCATTAACGAGCAGGTTCCGCAGGATCTGGCCCAATCGCAGTCCATCGGACAACAACGTATGGGGGACATCTTCCTCTACGCTCAGGCGAAACTCGAGATTTTTCACTTCGGCCAGGGGCTTCATCTGGCGGTGAAGCAGCTCGACCGTATCGCTAAGCGACAGGATATCCCAAACGATATCCATCTTGCCGGCTTCGACTTTGGACAGGTCCAAAATATCGTTGATCATGTGCAGCAGCTGCTCGCCCGATGCCTGAATGATGTTCGCGTACCGGCGGTTGTCCTCGGGACGGAACCCGTCCTCGGACTCGCCGATCATCTGCGACAGCAAAATGATGCTGTTAAGCGGCGTCTTCAGTTCATGCGACATGTTCGCCATGAACTCCGACTTATATTTGGAAGCCTGAAGGATAAGCTCCGCCTTTTCCTCCAGCATCTTCTGGGAATCGAGCAGTTCCCGCGTCCGCTTCTCGAGCGCTTCGTTCGTCTCCTTGAGCCTTACCGCCCGCTGCTGGTCGAGGAAAAAGTCCCGAATGATAAACAGAAAAAACGTGCCGAGCAAAAGCGTGGCCGGCAGCGAATAAGGCAAAATGTGGGTGGCGTAATTGACGCGGTCGACCGCTCCGTAGGCAAGGATGCCACCGACCTGAAGGGCGTTGATCGTCAACAGTGAGATAGTCGCCTTGACCGGGTATCCCCACTTCGGTCTTCGCCTGTACAAGCCGACAAGTATCGAACCGGCGATGCCGAGCGTCGAGATGTTGCAAAAAGCGGTAAACGCGGACGCCGACATCCCGTTGATGCCGAATCGCGCCAGCGCAATGCCGAAGCCGATGGCCAGAATCGTCCGCGGATCGCGGAAGACGAGCGTGGCGAAGATGATCGGCACGTTGCGAAGATCGAAGATGGCCGATCCGTTGTACCGGACGCCGAACTTCATCGCAAGCCATCCTAGCGCGATAAAGCCGACGATCATCGCGACCTGCTTCACGTAGTCCGATGTATGCTGAAACGCGTATTTGTAAATGAGGTTAAATAAAAACGTAAACGTGATCAGGATGGTGATGCTAGTAAAAAAAGCCGCGCCTATCTCCATGTCACACCTCCCGATTCTTATAGTGTACATCATAAGAATCGGGACCGTATAGCCATAAATTGTTACAGATTGCAGTCTCTGCACTTATTTCAGAAACGGTAAGATCGCCTCCAGCGACTGCTTCGGCGCCGCCGCGATCAGGTCGCCTTTGTCTGCGAGCCTCGCTTCGATCGTATGAAGCGTAAAGTCGCGCGGATCGGCGCCTTTCCTCACTTCTTCCCATGTCAACGGCGTTGATACGGTCGCTTCCGGCCGCCCGCGGGGCGTATAAGGCGCGGAAAGGCTTTTGCCCGCCGCATGCTGGACATAATCCACGTAGATCAGGTTTTTTCTGTTTTTGATCAGCCGTTCGACCGTAAATAGCTTCGGATACTTTTCAGATAAATACTTGCCGACGAAACCTCCCGCCTTTCGCAATTCATCGAAGCTGTAGCCAGGTCGCACAGGGACGACAATTTGCACGCCCGTGGCGCCGCTCGTCTTGGGTACGGAGGCGATGCCCATGCCAGCCAGCGCTTCTCCGATCAGCGAGACCGCCTCCATCAGCCGTCCGCGGAGCGCCTCGCTCGGATCGATGTCGAGCACCCATTCGGCCGGCTCCTCTCCGCCTACGTATTCGAACGATGGATGGAATTCGAGCGCGGCGAGATTGCCCATCCACAGCAAGGTCGGCAGCGAGTCCGCGACGATATAGCGAACTTCGTCCTTTATCGCCGTGCGCACGAAAGGCGGCAACGGCTCCGGCGCGTTTTTTTGATAAAAAGCCTTCCCGCCCGCTCCGTCCGGGTAACGGATGGCCGTCATGTACCGGTTTTTGCAATAGGGCAGCAAGTAAGGAGACAACGCGACGAGCTTTTGCAAATACATCGCCTTATGAATGCCGGCTTCGGGCCACATCAGCTTATCCGGGTTTGTCACCTTGATCTCGAAGCCTTCGACTTCGATCGAATAGTTCTCCGCGGCACTCATAGCGGAATCCCCTCCAGATCGATCAGTTTGGGATGCCGCAGCAAGCCCGCATCCGTCATCTCCCTGCCGCTGACCCTGCCCGCGAGCGGCGCGTCCAGCCACCGGACGTCAGCGCCTCGCAAGCCTTCGGGCGAGCTCTCCCAATAGTCGGCGCGGGAGCGGCCGGCGGGCAGCCTACGCAGAGCAGCCTTCGCCTTCTCGTTAAGCCCCGACGACACGCGGCCCATATACCGATCGCCTTTTCGCATGACAAGGCTCGATACGCGTCCCTCCTTCCAAATGATGCCGACGATGTCGACATCCATATGGTGGACGGTCTTCCGCTTGATCCAATCGCGATGCTCCTTGCCTTCTTTGTAGGCTGACGCCCTCTTTTTGCTGACGACGCCTTCCCAGCCGTTCGCCTCGACCCATCGCCAAAGCGCTTCGCCGTCCTCGAATTCGTCCGCGACGTAAAACGGCGACTGCCAGCCCTGCGTCAGGCGGATCAGACGCTCCCTTCGTTCCGCGTAGGGCAGCCGCCGAAGATCCTCGCCGTTCGCCTCGAGCAGGTCGAACAAAATATATTGGACGGGATGACGCCTGGCCGAGGCCTCGACCAACCGGTCACCGAGCAGCTTGCCCCGCTGCTGCATGAGCTGGAAGCTGGGCTTGCCGGTATGCGGGTCCAGAATGACCGCCTCGCCGTCAAGTATGTAGTTCCCGGGACGGCCGGCTAGCGCCGCCGTCAGCTCGGGGTAAGAATCGTTTTGCGGCAGCATGCGCTTGGAATACAACCGGACGCGATCGCCCCGCACCTCGGCGATGAGTCGATAACCGTCCCATTTGAGCTGGTGTACCCAAGCGCTCCCCGTCGGCGTGCGTTCCTCCGCCACGGGAGACATCGGGGTGAATGGCTCCATCGGTCAGCTCCCTGTTTTCTTCGTCCTCGTCTTGGAGGCGGAGGCCTCCTGTTTCCCCTCTTTCGTCTTCGGCTCGTCCTTTTCTGCTTTGGTCGCGCTGCGCTTACGCGCGGGCTTTTTCGCTTCTTTCTTGTTTGCTTCCTTGTCGGCGGCCGCGTCGGCCGCTTGTCCCTTATCCGGTCCTGCCTGCTTCAAACTTGCTTTCAGCGCTTCCATCAGATCGATGACATTGGTCTTCTTCTCTTCCGGTGCGAACTTGACTTCCTTGCCCTTGACCTTGTCCTCGATCGCGTCCATCAGCCGTTCCTTGTAGACATCCTCGTACTTCTCGGGCTCGAAGGGCGCGCTGAGCTGGTCGATCAGCATGCGGGCCATCTGAAGCTCCCGCTCGTCCGCCTTCGTCTCTTCCGGCAGGTTCGGAATTTCTTTTTTGCTGCGAATCTCCTCGGCGTAGAACATGGTCGACATCGAGAGGACGCCGTCCACGATGCGGATCGCCGCCAAGCTGCTTCTCGAGCGGATGCTGACGTTGGCGATGCCGATCTTGCGCGTATCGAGCAGCGCCTGCACGAGCAGATTGTAAGCGTGCGTGCCGTTGCTTTCCGGCGCGAGGTAGTAGGTTTTCTGATAGTAAATCGGGTCGATCTCCTCCAGGTCCACGAAATCGAGAATGCGGATCTCGCGCGAAGTCTCCGAAGCGATCTCCTCGAGCTCGTCCTTGTCGAAAGTCACGAAGTGGCCGGGCTCGTATTCGTAGCCTTTGACGATATCGCTCCACTTCACTTCTTCCTCGCACTTCGGGCAGGTTCTATGGTATTGAATCGGCACGTTAAGCTCCTTGTGCAGCATGCGCATCTGTAGATCGTTGTCCTGGGTGGCCGTGAACATCTTGACCGGCACGTTGACCAGCCCGAAGCTGACCGCGCCCTTCCATATCGTTTGCATCGCGCGCTCCCCCTTTGCATTGTTGCCGCTATCGATCCGGTATCATTCATTAACCGAAGCCGGCGGGACGTGAATCTTCCAACTCTTGTCCGTGTCGGGCGACGGCGGGCAAGCATACAGTATGGCGATCGGAGGGGGAGCCGCTTTGATAAACCGCAAGGGCGTGCATATCGCGAACAAATGGGTCAAAACGGTCGCGACGCTGCGAGATCCCTCAGTCGCTCCGCACGTGCCCGATACGCGGAGGATGAATCGGACGACGCTCGCGAATATGCTGAACCGGTACGGCATGATCTACGTCAAACCCGTCGCCGGCACGTGCGGCCGCGGCGTGATGCGCATCGAACGGACGCCCGGGCAACGGCTGCCTTATAGCTGTCATGCGGGACTAAGCAAAAAGCGCTTTTCGTCCATCGACAAGCTTTACGGCCACGTCTCGCGGATGAAGCGGCGCCGTCCGTATCTCGCGCAGCGCGGCGTGCACCTGCTCAAGACGAACGGCAGGCGCTTCGACATTCGCGTCATGGTGCAAAAAAATCCGGCCGGCGCCTGGGAGCCGACCGGCGTCATTGCGAGAGTCGCCCAGAGAGGCAAGGCCGTCACGAATTATCATGACGGAGGCACGCCTGTCGCCTTAAGCCGACTGCTTCGGCCCAAATTAGGTTCTAACGGCGCGAGGCAAGCTGAAAGCAAGCTGAAGGCGCTCGGCCTTCGTTCCGCGAGGGCGCTGGCGAGGGCCCACCCCAAGATCAACATGGTCGGCGCCGACATCGGCCTCGATACCAAGCTTCGTCCGTGGATCATCGAGCTGAACACGTCGCCGGATCCGTATCTGTTCAGGCATCTGAAGGATAAGTCCACGCACCGCAAAGTCATGCGGTACGCGCGGGCGCTCGGCCGCATCCCCGCCGCGCGAACGGCGGGCAGGACGCGCACCGCGAAAAGAGCTCGCCGCAAACGTTAAAAGGACGTGTCCGGGTCCGGACACGTCCTTCTTGCGTTGATCGCTAGTTCGCCCGGGCCGTCGCTTGGCCGAAACCCGAGACCGCCTCGCGCATGACGAGCCGCTTGAGCAGTCTGCGGCGCTCCTCTTGCGTCGCTCTCGCCAGCTCTCCCGCGCCGTGGAGCGCGAGCAGCGCCCGCTTGGCCGCCTCGCAGGCCGGCTCCTCCGCCTCGAGCAAATAGTATGCCATCCGGTAGGCTTCGAGTTCTAGGCCTCGGAGGATGTCGATGCGGCGATTCACGATCGCAGCTCCAGATTGAGCAGCACAGTATCTTTTAGCTCGGCGGTAGCTTCGCTGCTCGGACCGTCGTACGCGACCTGGCCTTGATAAAGTGATTTCCCTGACGCGGCTTCGATGACGGTCACCTTCGTAGAGACTCTTCCCATCGCTCCGTTCACTTGCGCGCCTGGAACGACAAAGTAAAATTTCCCGTCCATGAATCTCGGCATAAGAAGCTCTTTGCCGCCTAGCTCCGAGGCAAGAAGCGTGTAAGCAGCGGTCTCCGATTGGGTTCGGAGATCCGTCTCCGTAATGTCGAAGCTTTCCCCTCTCCATCCGGTAGAATTGCCCGATATCGTAACTGAATACATTTTATCGCCATCAACATAGTTGTTCGTATGCTCCATATTGACTGGAATGGTCAAAGCGAGCGGTTGTAATCGACCGTCGGCATAATCGTAAATAAACGGTTCATATTCGATAATCTGCGCCTTTTCGGAAGCGGCAGGCGTCGATTGATCGCCTCCTGCTTCTTTTCCCGCCCCCGCTTCCCTTGAAGCAAAGAGAACGACATGAAGCAAATTTATACTTGTCCCTCGATCATTGGCAACCGACAAGTGAAATCCCGCTTGAACAGGCAGCTTGATCTCTCGCGTGTCGATCAACTGGCCGGCCGTTAGATCGAATACGTAATCGAAAAGCTGCGGATCGCTCTGCATATTGGATTGCGTCGTGCCATAGCGTTCTAGCAGGAAGTGGGCATGCTTGCCTTCGATCTGCAGATCCGCGAGTCCGACGTTCTCTCTCGGTTTCCACGTGCCTGCTGCCCATGAATATTCCACTGCCTTTTCCGTTTTCTTGTTCAGGACGGACAGCTTAACGATTGCCTCGCCTTTCTTCGGGACTACCTCGACATATAAGAGCAGGTCATCGGTTTGTTCAAACGTACCGTATTCCTTGCCTCGCATAAATGTGCGATGCTCTTTGATTAACGCTGCAGTCGCCGCGCTGTATGTTTTAGAGAAAGGCAAAATAAATAATCTGCCCACCCTATTGGCGTCGGTGTAATTCGTACCTTCGGCGTCTACCGTCATCGTTCGATTGCCCTTGCGTCCGACATAGCTGCCGTCCAACTGAATCGCCGAGCCAATCGTAGCGTCGCCCTCCATCGTTTCCAGATGAAATCCCGGAAGCCGTTCGTCGGAAGCGTAGCCGTAATAAACGGCCAGCGCAGCAATTGAAAAAGCCGCTAGCAGCCCAACCCACGCGTAACTAAAAATTCTCTTACGTTTTAGACGGACACTTTGCCGGTAATCAGCTTTAAGCTCAGCCATATCGCCCCAGCGACCTCCAATCCGAATATCGTCAAGCACACGGCCACCGTTTCCGACGGGTAAAGCGGAAGCTCGATGGACATCGACGCCAAGACAAGCAACGTAACGTTAAGAGCCAAGTAAAGCGCCGCAATAACGATGCCTCGAATCCTGTAGCTGCGCTCCAGTAAGATCCCCGCAAAAACGAGCATCACGGCGAGCAGGCCCATGCCATAATTGATCAGGAATTGCGTAAAGCGCAGCGGAAGTAGCAGCTTAAAAATCTCGCTGGCGTACATGGCGTCGGTGAACCTGCTCGATTCCTTCAACAGCTCCGGCGTTACCACCGCATATTCGAGCTTTAAAATCGCCATGGCAACCAGCTGCCAGGCCAGCATCGAAAAAATGAACAATAAAATCGCGGTCAGCTTTGCGAAGTAAAGCGAGATGCGTCCGCCCGGCACCATCAGCAGCCTGAAAGCGAACGGATGTCGCCCGAACCAATCCCTGTACCATATGAGCAATACGTAGGCGAGCAACGCGGCCAGCGGCAAGACGACGGCAAGCGCGAAACCGCTCTGGACATTCCCGATGACGTCCGCGAACGAGTACGTTTGGGGCAAGACGCCAGGCTCGCGGGTTCCTTCCTTGATGCCGTAGCGGTTTGCGTAGTTATGAATCTCCCTTGCCACGGCCAGACATTCCACGATTAGCGCATACGCCATCATGCCGGCCAGGATATAACGGAACCTGCGAACCTCCAGCGCCAGCAGCTTGAAGTAATGGCTCATGACCGGTACACCTCCCGCATCACGTCGAGCACGGATTTCCCCTGTTCGTCCCGTACCTGCTCGCAATCGATGTCGCGGGCGACCTTGCCGTCCTTCAGCAGGATGGCGCGATCCAGCAGGTACTCGATCTCGCCGATCTCGTGCGTCGTCACCAGCACGCCGCGGTCCTCGATCAGCCGGCTCGAGAATACTTCGCCGATCATCTCCCGGCTGAACACGTCGATCCCCGAAAAAGGCTCGTCCATCAGCACGAACTCCGTGTCCGCAGCCAGACCGAGTACCAGCCCGTATTTGGCCGCCGTCCCTTTGGACAGGTTGCCGACGCGATCGCGCGGATCCAGCCGAAAAAATGCCATCAGCTCGTTCGCTCGCGCTTCATTCCACCTCTTATAGTAGTCCGCCATAAACTGAAGGCCGTCTTCGAGCCTGTAGCCGCCCGGCATCGCCGCATGGTCCGGGATAAACGAAACCTTCTCGTAGAGCTCCCGCTTCGATCCGACGCCGTCGACGCGGATGCTTCCCTTGGACAACGGAGTTAGCCCCATGATCGCCTTCAGCAGCGTCGACTTGCCCGCGCCGTTCATGCCGACGAGGCAGGTGATCTGTCCCTTCTCCGCGGAAAAGGTCACGCCGTCCAGCACCTTGCGCCAGCGGTAGCGCTTGTGGGCGTTTTCGATGCGAATCACGCGCCTTCACCTCCCGGCTTCCGATCCCGGCGCTGCGCATCCGATTCGTATTCCTCTTGGACCAATGCCACAATCTCCTGGAGCGGCACCTGCATGTTGCGGATCGAGCCCACGAACGTCCGGACCGCTTCGCCCAGCAGCTCCGACCGGATATTGCGGAGCACGTCTTCGTCTCTCGTTATTCGGCTTGGCGAATTGCCTTCCGTGACGATCAAGCCTTGTTCCTCCATTTCCTTGTAAGCTCGCTGTGCCGTATTCGGGTTCATCTTGAGCAGCGAAGCGATCTCGCGCCTCGACGGGATCGCCTCCCCCGCCGCCAGCAGGCCCGTAACGATCCGTTCTTTGAACAGCCGGACGACCTGCAGGTATACCGGATCTCGCGTGTTGAACGCCGTCTCCATCCAGCCGCCGTGATTATCCATCGCTCTGCCTCGCCTTATCTTGGAGTGTGTGTACTAAGCGGTTCATACACCATGTGTGTATTATGCCCTTCATACACCTGTATTGTCAATCCATGGAAAGAGAGATTTAGGAAAAGTTTAGGTTGGCAGCGGGGTCATCGTACCACGCAAAAAAAGCCGGAACGCATCCACATCCTGTCGGATGCGCGCTTCCGGCTTTCTTTTATTGCGATGTCCATTCGCTAAGCCGCTTGCGACAGGCTTCCCGCCGACCACATCGCTTCGGTGGGCGCTGCCCGACGATTCCGGGGCGCTGCGTGCGACGCGGCGCCCTGCATGGGCATCTGTCTCGCTTGCATGCGCGCCTCTCCGTTGGCAAGCGCCACCAGCGTGCCGATATCGCCTCTCGCGTAGGCGTCGGCCATCAAGTGCGCTTCGATCCGTTCATTCTCGTCCGCGGGAAGTCCAGGCCCTTCCTCCCGCGAGAGCGCGCCCTGCACAAGCGCGAGCGACCTGCGGGCACGGACGTGCGCGGCCTTGACCGCGCCTTCGGACGTGCCGAGCCGTGCCGCCGTCTCCTTGATCGAATAGCCAAGGACGTCGCGCAGCAAAAACACGGTCCGCTGCAGCTTCGGCAGAAAAGCGTTCAACGCGGCGAACACCGGCGCCAGCTCCATAGCCAGCAGCGGACGATCGATCGCCGCTTCCTCCGAGTGGGCCTCCTTCATCAGCTTCGCCTTGCGCGCGTCGCGGCGCAAGCCGTCGATCCATACGTTCCGAGCGACGCGCAGAAGGAGCGCCTCCGGATTGGCATGGCCGCCGCCTTCCCGGAGCGCGGGCAGCGCGCGGCTCCAACTCTCCTGCGCCAGGTCTTCGGCAGCGGGCTTCGAACGAACGAGCGACAAGCTATACCTCCCTACGCTGGCGGACAGCCGCTCTACGTCAATGACAGTATCGATCATGCATACATCCTCCTTTCACGGCTATGGCGATGGGCTTCCTAAGCTGATTCGCCCGTTTATACAAGTAAACGAACGTCTAGGCAAAAAAGATACGTGCAGTAAAATACAGAGCCTGCCGTATCTTTTCGCCGCGGACGCACGATTACCGAATCGAACGTCCACACCAACCGACGGGAGGAACCTCCAATGAACGGCTATATCCCCTACGTGATCGACCAGACGGCGCGCGGAGAGCGCTCGTACGACATTTATTCCAGGCTGCTGAGAGACCGTATCGTATTCCTCGGCGCGGCGATCGACGACATGATGGCTAACTCCATCGTCGCGCAGATGCTATTCCTGGCTGCGGAAGATCCGGAAAAGCCGATCAACATGTACATCAACAGCCCCGGCGGATCGACGACGGCGGGCATGGCGATTTACGACACGATGCAATTCATCCGGCCCGAGGTGCACACGATCTGTACCGGCATGGCCGCGTCGTTTGCCGCGATCCTGCTGCTGTCCGGCGAGAAAGGCAAGCGCTTCGCGCTGCCGAACAGCGAGATCATGATTCACCAGCCGCATGGCGGCGTACAAGGCCAGGCGAGCGATATCGCCATCAGCGCGAAGCGCATTCTGCTCATCCGGGAACGGCTGAACCAGATCACCGCCGATCGAACGGGGCAACCGCTCGATCGGGTGGAAAAGGACATGGACCGCGACACGTTCATGAGCGCCGAGGAAGCGGTCGCGTACGGCATCGTGGACCGCGTCATCGAGACGCAGCCCTGATTCTGTGCGCTATATTTCCGTTTGCGCAGCCAGCTCGCCCAGCTTGTTCATCGTGTTCCAGTTGCGGGAGGTGAGCGTGAGCTTCATCTTTTGAAACAAGACCGCGAAAGCGGAATCCAAGATGCTCGGCGTGAGGAGCAAATAAATCGCCCGATCTCCGATGACGCACTGTTCGCCCTCCGCGGACAGTTCGCCGATTCGGGACAGTTGATCGTTATCCAGCGGCTTGTCCAGCAGATTCACGTACAGCTGACTGGCGGCCGCGATTTGCGCTTCGGAGAACGGGCAGTCGCGCAGCAAACGCTGCAGCTCGTCGTTCGTTCGCAGCAACACCGTTGCCTTTTTAACGCCGAATTCGTCACGCAGCGCCGCCTCGAGCATCTCGCGCAGCGCTTCTTCGGAGCGGTCGGAGCGGAAGACGATATTGCCGCTCTGGATATACGTGCGCACGCCTTCGAGCCCAAGCCGCTCGCAGGCCGTCTTGAGGTCGGCCATCTTCACTTTATTGTTGCCTCCGACATTGATGCCGCGCAGCAGCGCGATATAGACCGTCATCTTCATTCCTCCAAGGAGCGATTCGCGGCGAGATGCAAGGCTTCGGGCGAGTGCGAGCGGCCGGGCAGCCTGATCTTGTCACGAATTCGTCGGTACCCTTACCGGGTAAGAATAAGTTACGATAAGGGTAACCAAAACCGGAGGTGTTGGCAATGGCCTATGTCATTATTCTGATCGTCTGCATGTTCGTAGGCGGCGGCGTCATCGTGTTCGGCGGCAAGAGCGCTATCGACGCAGGGGATTAAGCGCAGCCCCTTTTCCCGTCCATCCCATACGTAAAACGCCCGCGCCATTTCGGCAGCGGGCGTTTTTCATCGCTCAATCCAGAACCTTGATCGAATAGCGGGCGCGCTCCGTCACGAGCAAAGCCACGCCTTCGGCCGTTTCCGTCAGGCTCAGTCCTTCGAGCGGAATCTCGAAGGCGTCGGACGGCAAGCGCTCTTCCCTGCCTTCCGTGACGACCGTCCCGCTCCCAATGAGCAGCAGCGAGGCGCCGTTCGTATAGTCGTCAAGGGCCTCGCTCCGCTCTCCTCTTCCCTCGATGCGCTCGAGCCGGATTCTGACCTCGTCGAGGTCGCGATCCTCATGCTTGGTTACGACCAATTCCTTGTCCGTTTGCGATTCGAGCCATTGCGTGACATCTGCGATCGATGCGGGCATGCCGGCTCCTCCCTTCTTTCGCGGCGATTTGTGGGCGCCTATGCTGTCCCTTACCCGATAAGACGTCGCCTGCTACCCTGCCGCCGACGCCCATTTTTATCCGGGCGGGTGTCCTTGGCGGCATTCGCGGAATAGGCTAACCCATCATGAAAACCAATGGAGGCTAGCGCCATGCACATCAATCCGCGAGGCTCGTTCGGTCAAGGCTTCGGTTATGGCTACGTTCAATCCTATAACGGCTTCGTTCCCGATTATTATGGATATCCGGGCCTCTCTTATTCCGCGGGCTACCCTTCCCGTCCTTATTACGCCGATTCGTATCAGCCCGGCACCCCATATCCTGGCCTCGAACAGATGCCGATGCCCGTGCTCCCGCCAACGCAGACCGGTCCAGACAGCTCGGCTCATCATGCGGGATTTCAGGCACAGAGCCATATCGGTCCGCTTGATGCGGGCATGCACGCGCAAGGTTACTACGGCGGCGGATACGGAACCGGCGTCCATACCGGAGCATACTTAGGCGGCGAGTACGGCCTGGGCCTTCAAGCGGGCGGCGGGATCGGCGGCGGACATGGCATTCACGCCAATATAGGCGGTCAATTCGCCGGCGCGAACGGCGCGGGCATCCAGGCCGGCGCCCAAGTCGGCGGCGGCCAAGTCGCCTCGTTCCAGGGCGGCGCCCAGCTAGGGGGCCAATACGGTGCGGGCCTTCAGGCGAAAGGTCAATTGAGCGCCAACGCAGGCCTCGAAGCGAAGGCTGGCGGCCAAGTGGGAGGCAAGTACGGGGTCGGTCTGGAAGCCGGCGCGCATGTGGGCCCGCAAGGCGCGGGCGTTCAACTCGGCGGCCAGGCGGCGGGTCACGGCGCGGGCTTTAAAACCGGCATCAAGTGGGGTTAAGGCGAATCGGCGCCGTGCGCCGGCAGCCGTCCAAGCGCGCAGGCGACCTCGGTCGTCCTGCGTGCTTAGACGGCGTTAAAAGCTTGATTGCTCTGCCGGGAACGAAGCGGAACGGTGAGCGTGAAGCAAGAGCCGCCCGGACCGGTGTCCGTCAGCTCGACGGTCCCGTCCATCAGCTCGGCGTACCGGCGGCAGATCGACAATCCGAGGCCGATGCCGCCGTAGTTGCATTTGATCGATTTGTCGTGGACCTGGGAAAACGAGCGGAACAGCTGATCCTTGCGCTCCGGCGAGATGCCCATCCCCGTGTCGCACACGCTGAAGGATAACCAAACCCTCCCGTCTTTGACCGGCCGGTCTAACCGCTCGATCGTCAGCGACACTTCTCCCCGTTCGGTGAATTTTACGGCATTGCTTACGAGATTAATGAGGATTTGTCTGATTTTCAGACCGTCCCCCTCATAATTGCCAAGCAGCTTGTCGTCGATGGACAGGCGGAGCCCGATATTCTTTTTCCCGGCTTCGAACGCATGGATCTGCAGCGCCTGCTCCGCGCATTCCGCCAGGTTGAACGGTTCGGACTCGACGCTCATCCTTCCCGCCGCGATCTTGGAATGCTCCAAAATTTGGTTCAGCATCGCCATCAGACCGTCGCCGCAGTCTTCGATGACGGAAACGTAGTTCCGCTGCTCCTCGGTCAAGTCCGTCGAACGCAGCAGATTCGCCATCCCGAGCACCCCGTTCATTGGCGTGCGGATCTCGTGGCTCAACACGGCGAGCAGATTGTCCTTTTCTTCGAGCGCGCGCATCGCCTGCGCCTGGGCCGCCTGCAGCTGCTTGACGGATTCATCCAAGGCCAGCACGTCCGTGAAAAATTTGGACAAAGACAGCATAAGTTCGACATCGCGCTCTTCGAATGAATAAAAACGGTCGTCGAAAGCGCATAACGATCCGAATATCTGACCGCCGGGCGTCCATAACGGCACGCCTAAAAAGGAACAGCCGCCCACGAATTGCGTCGCGGGCATATCCTTGGTCAACGGATGCGTCAGGTTGTTTTCGATGAGGAGCGGTCCGCGGGCTTTCTCCGTGACCAACGCGCAATACGATTCCTCGTTGGCTACGACTAGCCCTTCCGTGAGGATGGTCTTGTCCCGGTTGAAAGCATTGAGGACGACGGTGGACACGCGATCGAGATTCGCGATGCAGAACGTATTGGCCGGAATCATCCGGCTGGCCGTTTGCATCACGTCCATGCCGGACTTGTATAGTTTATCGGAGATTTTCGCGAGAACGTCGACATAATCGGTTTTCATTCGTCCACCCCTTTCGATTGAGAAGCAGGATTCGGGCGGCGCATCCCCCTTCATTAAGCGCAATCGCGCGTCACGTCTTTAACCAAAGCACGAGCGAGCGCATTTGCTTCTCCGCGCCATGGGACAGCAGCGCGCGTCCCGCTTCCGTTTCGGCGGCTGCTTTGCCGTTCCATTCGTCCATTTTGAGCTTGACGAGCTTCTGCCGGCGAATGATCGTCTGGAACGCGGCTTGAAGCCGCTCCGCCTCTCCCCGCGCCTTCAGATCGACGGCATCCGCTTCCAGGCTGAAGACGCGCTTGCCGTTGTTTTCGATCCAATAGCGCCACTTCTCCCCGTCCAGCAGCAGGAAATTGCCGGGCTTGCGCGCGAAGGAAACGCCTTGGCCGCCGGACGGCCATTCCGCGATCAGCCCGAAGGGATTGGCCGGATCGGCGGCGGACAACACGGCCAGCTGGCCGTCGCCGCTGCCGGCCGGACGCTTGACCGCATCGCGGAAAGCCGGCGTAGCGAACTGCAAAGCGTCGAGTCCGCGGATGAAGGCGCCTCGCGTCACCAGGCCCCAGTCCTCCAGCTGCCGCAGCACGCCTTGAAGGACGTCCCACGGATAGGGCGACACCTTGGAGACGAGCTCCCGGTTCACCATGCCGTAAGTATCGAGCAGGTGCTTCGTCCAGGCGAGCACCGGCGATTCTTCCGCTTCGGAAGAACTGCGGCTTGACGGACTATGGTCGTCGATATTATCGTCTTCGCTCGCGGATTCAAGCAAGCCGGACACGGCGTACCAGCGTCCAAGCCCCGAACCCGTCCGGCCTTGGAACTGACGCTTGGCCCCGGCGGGGTCGGTGTGAAGCCGGAGCGGCGCGAATTGGTCGTTGGAGACGAGACCTTCCCAAGCCAGATCGATGAGCGCGGGCAGCAGCTCCGACGGCCGCATATCCGTCTCCCTGGAGAGCTTCGTAAGAAAGCTCGCCCCGCTCTCCCGAATGAGCTTCGCCAGCTGCGGATGGCGCGTCTTCGCTTCCTGCCGCTTCGCCGCTTCCGCATACGGTTCGTACAGCGCCTTGTCGTCAGCCAGGAAGAAGGCGATCTTGCCCTCCCGCTCCTCCTCCTCGCGACGGCCGATCCAGAGCACCTCGCCCGTCGCGCAGAGCAGGTCCAAGTCTTCCTTGCGGTAGCCTTGCACGCGCGCGGGCAGAATCAGCGTCTCCCAATGCGACAGCGGGAGGAAAATGCCCTGCAGCTTGCCGATGGCGGCAAGCAGGCCTTCGCCCCCCTGCATCTGCGAGCCCGGAAGCGCATGCTGGAGCATCGCGATCTGGCTGCACCAGCGGATCGCGTCCGCCGGCTCGGCCTGGGACCGGGCGTGCCGAACCGACCAGCGGACGAGCTTGGAGGCGACCTGCACGCTCGTCCACAAACGCTCGTCCTCGCCGGAGGCGTGCGGCGCCCGCTGGATCAATTCGCGCTCGAGCAGCAGTCGTACGGCTTCGGCCGCCCCGGGCAGGTCCAGCATCGGATACCGCTCGACGAGATCCGCCTCGGTGAAAGACATCCGGTGGTCCGCGTATCGCCCCAGGATGAACAGGACCGAAGCCGGGTCAGCCGGGAATCGCGCGTACAGCTCCGCTTCGTCGGAAGCGATGTATCGAGGCTCCTCGTCGCCCGGCATGCGGATCGCGACGGCGGCTCCGCTCTCTTCAAGCCCGCTCAGCCAGGCCAGGCTGCGTTCGCCGGCGGCTTTGACGATCTCGCCGGCCGTGAGATCGCCTCTGGTCTTGAGCAGCGATGCGAGGTCTGCCGGACCTTCGGGATCTCTCGAAGGCGACGATAGGCTCGCTTGCATTTGCGCCATCGCTTCTTCGGATACGGCCGGGCCGGCATCCGCCCCGCCGAACAGATCGCGGGCCAGTTCGTGGTTGATCTGCAAGATTTGGCGCCGGGTCGATTCGTCCAGGCCGTCCCCTTCGTAGATCCGCATGTTCACGTAATCGGCCATGAACTGGGAGGCGAGCGGCGAAGGATACGGCGTCTCGCGGACGACGATCTCGATGCGCCCTTCGTCTACGGCCTCCAGCATCCGGCGCAGATCGCCGAAGCTGAGGTAATCGTGAAGCGCCTCGCGCATCGCTTCGCCGAGATACGGGAACTGCGCGCCGTAAGGAAGCGCCTTGCGCAGCAGCTCCTCGCTCCGCAGACGCTTCTGCCACATCGGCGTGCGCGTGAAGCTGCGGGCGAGGAGCAGCGACGTTTCCGCGATTTTGCGGAAAGCGACCGCGAGCAGCGGCGAGCCGGTCACCGCCTCCGATAGCAGCGTCTCGACGTTCGCCGTCGATACCTGGCTCAAGATTCGCAGCCAGGAGGCATCCCACTCCGGCAACACGATCTCGATGCCGTTGTCCTTGGCGTTGCCGTACAGCCGGTAAGGCATGAGCAGCTCGAACTGCCGCTGAAGCGCCAGCAGCCAGGCCCGGTTCACGCTGCGCCCGAAAAAGTTGTGGATGACCATATGCGTCTGGTTCATCACGTCGCGATAGTGCTCGACGACGATACGGGCATCGGTCGGCACCGCGCTTGCGCGATGTTGTGCGCGCACATGGCCGATCAGCGATTCCGAAGCAGCCGCGTCCATGCCGAACCCGTCGCGCAGCCATGTCGCGACCGCGTCATCGTACGCTCGCTCCCGCGCGGCATTCTCGCCGTCCGTGTCGTCTACGACTTCCGCTTCTGCCTCAAGCCCCAGCCGCCCGGCGATTTCCCGCCAGAACGCGCCGATTTTTTCGCCGAGCGCATAAGATCTCCCGCCCGCTTCATTGCGCCAAAAAGGCACCTCGCTGAACCGGTTCGCCGCTTCGGCGACGTACACGCGGTCGTTTTTGATCTCGCGGATCATCCACGAGCCCGCGCCGAGCTGAAAGACGTCTCCGACGCGGCTTTCTTGGATGAACTCCTCGTCGAGCTCGCCCAGATGCGCTCTGCTGTCCATATGATGCACCGGGTATCCGCCGCTTTGCGGAATCGTGCCCGCCCCGCTCACGGCAGCGGCGCGACCGACCGCCCGGGCCGTCAAAAGGCCCGAGCGCGCGTCCCAATCGAGCAGCGGCTTAAAGAAAGGATAAAACCCGGACAGCACCTTCAGCATTTCCTTGAACCGCCGCTCGTCGTAATCCCGATAGCTGTCGCTTCGCCGAACGAGGCGAAGCAGATCGTCCGCGCGCCAATCGTCCATCGATACGATGGCCACCGCCTGCTGCGACAGCACGTCCATCGGCCCGTACGGGATCTCGATATCTTCGATCTCGCGCCGCGAGACGAGCCGGCTCAGCACGGCGGCCTCGGGCAGCAGCGCCTTGGCGCGGACGATCATCAACCCGCGGCTCTCCTCGCCCACGGCATGCCCCGCGCGGCCGATCCGCTGAATGCCGCGGTCGGCGGCGAGCGGCGTATCGATCTGTATGACGAGGTCGATATGGCCGATGTCGATGCCCAGCTCGAGCGAAGACGTCGCGACGATGCATCTTAGCTCGCCGCTCTTGAGCAGACGCTCGGCCTCGAGCCTTCGCTCCCGCGCAAGGCTGCCATGATGAGAGCGCGCCATCTCGTAGCCGACATGGTCGTTAAGCCGGAGCGTCAGCCGCTCCGAGAGCCGCCTGCTGTTCACGAACAGCAGGACGGACCGGCTATCCGACATCGCCTCCATGATGCGGTCGAGCAACGGCTTCCATACGGCCTCCCGTCCTGCCGATGGAACCGTCGGCTCGGGCATGGTCACCTTGACGCTAAGGCGCTTCGTCATGCCGCTCTCGACGATCGCCACCGGCCGAGGCTGCATCGCCTCCTCAGCGCTCTCCTGCGGCGATTCCTCCCAGCCGCCCAAAAACTGCGCGACGCGAGACAGCGGCTTTTGCGTCGCGGACACGCCGATCCGCTGGACGGGACGCGCGCATAGCGCCGTCAGCCGTTCCAGCGAGAGCGACAGATGCGAGCCGCGCTTGTCCGCGGCGAGGTCGTGGATCTCGTCCACGATGACCTGCTCGACGGTCGCCAGCATGTCCCGGCCTTTGCCCGAAGTCAGCAGCAAATAGAACGACTCCGGCGTCGTCACCAGCAGATCCGGGGGGCGGCGCAACATGGCAGCCCGCTTCGCCGGCGTCGTATCCCCGGTCCGAACCTCGCTCCGGATGCCTGGCCAATGCTCGCCCCGCTCCGCGGCCCATGCGTCGAGCTGGCGCGCGAAGTCCGTCACGTGATGGTGAATATCGTTGTTGAGCGCCTTCAGCGGCGTAATGTACAACGTTCGCACGGCAGGCTGCCGCTTGCCTGCGGCATCGCTTCTCGCGATGCGGTCGAGGCACGGCAGCAGCGCCGCCAGCGTCTTGCCGGAGCCGGTCGGCGCGGCGATCAGCGTGTGCTGTCCTTCGGCGATCGAAGCCCAGGCTTTTGTCTGTACGTCGGTCGGCTCCCCGAACGTCGAAGCGAACCAGGCGGACAGTACGGGGTGGAACGGCAGCTTGCTGTCCTCAGTCAACGCAATCGCTTCTTTCTTGGTTCATGATCATCGTCCGAAAAATCTGCCGATCATTTCCTTGACGAGACTCGTATAGATCGGCTTGCTCATATACTCGTCCATGCCCGCGGCCATGAACCGCTCCCGGTCCCCTTTAAGAGCGTTCGCCGTCACCGCAACGATAACCGGGCACGTCTCCGCGGGAAGGCGTTCTCGGATCATCCGCGTCGCTTCGATGCCGTCGACGCCGGGCATTTGCACGTCCATGAAGATCAGGTCGAACGTATCGCGCGTCGCCGCTTCGACCGCTTCGATGCCATGCGCGGCAATTAGGACGCGATGACCCAGCTTCTCCAAAATTTTAAGCATGACGAGCTGATTGATCTTGTTGTCCTCTGCGACTAGAATCCGCAGCGGGCGTGCGACGTCAAAATCCTGCGCCGTG
The DNA here is from genome assembly GCF_900112065.1 of Cohnella sp. OV330. GTDB lineage: Bacteria > Bacillota > Bacilli > Paenibacillales > Paenibacillaceae > Cohnella. The sequence goes on along the minus strand of NZ_FOKE01000008.1, from coordinate 144,948 downwards.
CTCGCCGGCTGGACCGCCGAGTCGCCGGACGTATCGGCAGGGTCGAGCACGACCGTAAACGAAAACGCCGCGCCCTGCTCCACGCTCTGTTCGAGCCAGATGTCGCCGCCCATTAGAACGGCCAGCTTTTTGCTGATCGCGAGGCCCAGGCCCGTTCCTTCCGTCTCTTTCGTGAACTGGTTGTCGATTTGGTAGAACGGCTGAAAAAGCTTGAACGCCTTATCCTTCGGAATGCCGATCCCCGTATCCTTCACCGTGAACTTGAGCCCGATCTTGCCCCGCTCGGCTTCACTCCGGACGACCGTCACGTACACGCCGCCGGACGTCGTGAATTTGACCGCGTTGCTGAGGAGGTTCATCAATACTTGCTTCAATCGGCTCTCGTCGCCGACGGCAAGCTTCGGTACGCCGGGATCGACCGACACTTCGGTCTGGAGGCCCTTGTCTCTCGCCTTGGCCGAGACGACGTCGACCGATTCAAAGACGCAGGCGCGTATGTCGAACGTTTCCATCGTGAGCTCCGTTTTCCCCGAGTCGATCTTGGAAAAATCCAGGATCTCGCCGATGATGGCCAGCAGCGTCTCTCCGCTCTTGCGGACGACGTTCAGATAGCTCCGCTGCGTCTCGGTCAAGTTGTCGCCGTCGAGCAGCAGGTCCGTCATGCCGATGATGCCGTTCATCGGCGTACGGATCTCATGGCTCATCATCGCGAGAAACTCGCTTTTCGCTTTGTTCGTCGACTCGGCGCTTTCTTTTTCGATGAGCAGCTTTTTCTGCTCGGTGATATCCTTGATGATCAAATAGTAGCCGACGATTTCGCCGTGAATAATGATGGGCGCCAAAGTCGTCAGCACTTCGCGCGTGGTGCCGTCTTTATGCGTGATTTTGTCGTTCTGGCGAATCTCCGCTTCGGAAGCGTCCACGTTGCCGCGATGCGGGACGAATCGCCTCCAGCCCGTGAACGTGGCGATCGGATAACCGATCATCTCGCTCACCATATACCCGGTCAGCTCTTGGGCGACCTGGTTGGCGTTAATGACGCGCCCCTCCAAATCGATGGACACGACGGCATCGTGGTTATACTTCTTGAGCGACGTATAGCGTTCGACGCTTTCCTGCAGCTTAAGCTCCACGAGCTTGCGGTCGGTGATATCCTGCACGGTGCCGACGAGGCCTAATGCCTCTCCTTGATCCGAATAGACGGCCGTCCCGCGAATATGAACGTGCTTAATCGAAGCGTCCTGCATGAGCAGGCGCGTTTCAAAGCTGAGTTCGCCGCCGTTCGCGGCTTCGTTAGCAAGCTCGGCAAAAGCTTCGCGATCCTCTGCGGCGACCAAGCCTAGCAGGGTCAGCTCGTCGCCCGCCGCGCGCTCGCCGGCATTCTCGTAAATGCGGGCCAAATTCGACGAGTGCGAGAAACGTCCGCTCTCCGCCTCCCATTCCCAGCTGCCGATCGCCGCGATTCGTTCGGCCTCCGCGGACATGCTCTCGTGCTTTTTGCGTTCGGTGACCTCGCGGCCGACGAACAGCTTGAACGGCTTTCCGGCTTTATCTTGAATCCGCTTCACGCCGGCTTCGAACCAAAGCGTTTTACCGTCCTTGCGTTTGAGCCGATATTCCTTCAGCGCGTACGTCTGGAGGCTTTGGATCTCGTAGCGCTTCAGGTCCTGCTCGTCGAAAAGCATGCGCTCGTGCAATCCGACGAGTTCGCCCTGCCGATAGCCTAACAGCACGTATGCATTCGGCGCCGCTTCGACGATTCGGCCTTCAAGGTCACATATGTAATAGAGATCGACGATATTTTCTCCGATGATACGCTGTCGTTCCCGAAGCGTCTCCAGTTCTTCTTCGGTACGCTTTCTGTCTTCCGTCTCGTAAAATTGCCATAACGTATGCGGGTGCCCTCCGCCGTCCGGTACGAACTTCGATGCCGTCGCGTCGAACCTCACCGGCTTGCCGCCGCTTTCGATAAGCGTTACGCTGCCCTTGGCGCCCTTATCCAAATCCTGCGCCTCCCTACGGTCGTCTCCCTCCCGTACGGCCGAATCGAAGAGCGCTTCGACCGAGCGGCCGACTAGCGCGGATTCGGCGTATCCCAGCATGCTAACCAGCGCTTCGTTTACCGCGACCCACCTGCCGGCGGCATCCGCGATCCCGATGCCGTGACGCGATAATTTAAACCAGTGTTCCCCCGTGCCGAGCAAGGACTGCGGCAAGCCTGACATCGCGTTTACCCCTTTCGCATGTCCGCCGATCTGTTTCAAGTCTACACGGACTGTCTATACCCCTAACGAGCCATTTTCAAACATCTTGAAGAAAAACGAAAAAGACTGTCGAATAATCGACAGTCCTCATGCTAATGCAAGTATAACGCATGTTTACAGTTTACGGTAATCGCTTTTCATGATTCCCCTGACTTTCCCGGCCCAGCTTGAGCTCGCCGGACAGTATTTGGCGGCGACCTTGTCGATGGTCGTCAACCCTTTGTCCACGTATTTATCCGCCAGCAGCTGTCCGAACTTGCGCACCGAATCCGCTTTGGTCTTGAAGCTGAACGCTTTATTGTTCGGGTCTCCCGATGTCGCGTTCAACCCGAACAAATTGTTCTTGGTGCGGGAGAGCTTGCTCTTGCCGTTGCCGCTCTCGAGCTTCATGACCGCGATCGTGAACAAGGCGTTGATGCCGTACTCGTCTTCGATCTCCAGGACGACGTCCTCGATGCCGTGTCCGGCGAGCGCCGTCCCCTTGAACAGCTTGGCGATATGTTCCTCGGTCAATCCGGAGTCCGATCGAACCCGATTGGTCGGGCTTGACGGATCAGAAAGGTCTTGCTTCGCGTTGTCCGGATCCGCCGCGACAGCTTCCTTCGGTTCAACCAGCTTCTCCGTCACTGTATTCGCAGGCTCCGCCTGCCGAACCGGAGGGGTGTCGCCAGGGGCACGACCGACCGGCTCGTCAGGATCGATCAACGATGCGTATCCGCCGTGAACGTAGCCGCCCTCGTTCAGGCGAAGCCAGCCTTTCTCCGTGACCGCCGCAACCTCAAGACGCGTGCCCCGCTCTACGACGCGCAGCACCTTGGAACCATTGTACGGATTGGCCCGCACGTTTAAATAATAAGCGGTAACTTCGTATATCGAAACGGACGGCGAGCGCGGGGTCGTCTTCGGCGCATCCGAACCGTTTTTTTCGTCGTAGTCGGCGATCGTCCCGGCATTGAGCGTCCCGAGCTCCTCGTCGAGCGTGAATTTAAGCGGTTTTTTTCGGTTATCTTCGGGCAGTTCATTGGGATTGGCGGAGGAAGGGCCGTCCAGGTATGACATATTTATCGTGGCCGGGAGCGGTAGGATAGGCGAAGTTTCCGATTTCGGCGGGTCTGTCATCACGCGCTGCGCCTCGGACGCGAGGGGGGACGGCTGCGTGATCGGGGCGGCGACGGCGAGCGGAGCGCGATCCTGCAAGGCTGCGAGCGAGGTCAGGCCAAGCGTTGCAAATAACGTCGCGACGATCAATACGACAAGGGGGAACCGCTTCTTATCTCCACGCATAACTGCACCTCTCTTCTTTTGATGAAGGACGAGCGAATCGTGAATATAGGATAGATTGTACAGACGGCCCCCTGAAAAACATGTCAATTCGTCAACGAATATTTAGATTTCCTTTGTCGACGAAGCGTGCGAAAACGCGTCTTCTCCCTTTCCATGCGTTGTCATTCAACGGATTCCTGCAAGTATCCGGTCCCGCTGGCGGGCCGTGTCGTCTGCTGCTGCGCATTCGCCGGCCGGCGCCTGCCACGCCACCGGCTTCAAAACGCAAAAAAAACAGGAACGCCACCCTTCATCGGTCCGATGATTCGGGAGGCGTTCCTGCTTCTATAAAAGCGTAAGTCCCGTTCAATAAAATGCACAGACCGTCATACGGCTTAGCTGCCGTCTCCGCGGTCCAGCCAGCTCCGCATCATCGCCAGCAGCTGCGCGCTGTTGACGGGCTTGGTGATATAATCGGAGGCGCCCGCTTCTATGCACAGCTCCCTGTCGCCCTTCATGGCCTTGGCCGTGAGCGCGATGATCGGCAGCTCAGCGAACGCCGGGTTCGCGCGGATCGCGCGGGTCGTCTCATAACCGTCCATGACCGGCATCATGATGTCCATCAGCACGATGCTGACGTCCGGCGTCCGCTCGAGGATATCGATCGCCGCCTGGCCGTTCTCCGCCGGCAGCACGGTCATCTGGTGCCGCTCCAGAATCGTCGTCAAGGCGAAGATGTTGCGCACGTCGTCGTCCACGACGAGCACCTTGCGCGATTGAATCGCCTCGTCGGACTGGTAGATCCGCTCGAGCGCTTCCCTTGAACCGGCCGGCAGCTCGTCCGATCTCCGGTGGAGGAACAGCGTCGTCTCGTCCATCAGCTGAACGGCCGAGCGCACCTCCTTCACGACGGAGGTCTTCAAAATTTCTTCCCATTCCTCATGTTCTTCGCCGCTCAGCTTGATGCCGCCTTCCACGACGATCGGAATGCGCCTGCCCGCCGACTTCTTCTGGATCTCCCGAAGGAACTTGGGCATCGGCATATCGGTCAGGTCGCCTTCCGTGACGACGCAGTCGAACGGCTTCACGCCGATTTGGTTCAGCGCTTTGCGCGCCGTGTCGACCGCCGTGATCTTAAGCGTGCCGCCCGCGAGCGAATCGACGATCTGCTTCCTCCGCTCGGGCGACTTCACGACGGCGAGCAGCTGACGATCTCCGCGGGACGCGAACGCATTCAGGCTCTCGAGCGCGAGATCGAGCTCGTCGTTGGTGACGGGCTTGCACAGGTAATCGTACACGCCTTTTCGCAGCAGCTCGGTCTTATCCTCGTCGACTGTAATGACGCATACCGGAATGTGGCGGACCGACATATCGTTTTTCAGGTGTTCCAGCACGAGCCAGCCGTCCGTATCCCCGAGGTGAAGGTCGAGCGTGATCGCCATCGGATTGTACTTTTTAGCCAGCTCGAGCGCCTGAAGGCCCTTGGACGTGATCACCGTCTTGATGCCCTTTCGGCCGAGCGCGTCCTGGACGATCTCGCAGAACTTCAAGTCGTCCTCGACGATCAGAAAGACCGGATCGCCCGGCTCGATGGCGTCGCGATCGTCCTGTAGTTCTTCTCCCTGCGTCGGCGGCGTCAACCGGATGCGCTTCGGCGGGGAGACGTCGATGACCTCGGGCATATGCCTGGTCTTGGGCTCCGCCTGAACGTCCCATGCGTCGATCGGCAGGTACAGGTTGAACACGCTGCCGCTGCCCGGCTCGCTGAAGAGGGTGATCTCCCCGCCAAGCATCTCGGCGATCTCGGTCGAGATCGTGAGGCCAAGGCCGGTGCCGCCGTAAACCCGGTTCGTGCTCCCGTCCGCCTGTTGGAACGCCTCGAAGATGATCTGCTGCTTGTCCTTCGGGATGCCGATGCCCGTGTCGCTCACCGTGAAGCAAAGCACGGATGCCGCGCGGTTTAGACGCTCCGCGCCCTGGCTCCAGCCTTCCGTCGCCTTGCGGACCCGGAGCAAGATCTCTCCCTTATCCGTGAACTTGAAGGCGTTGGACAGCAGGTTTTTCAAAATCTGCTGCAGCCGCTTCGGATCGCTGACGATGCGCGTCGGCACCTCGGGTTCGACCCTGATGCGGAACGCGAGCAGGCGCTCGTCCACCATATGGCGGAACGACCGGTCGAGCCCGTCCGTCAGCTCCCTGATGTTCAGCTCGCTGTACTCCGCCGACACGGTGCCCGACTCGATCTTCGACAAATCCAAGATATCGTTGATCAGATTAAGCAGCTCGTGACCGGAATCCTGGATCGTCTTGGCGAACTTGACCTGATGCTCGGCGAGATTGCCGTCCAGATTGTCCGCGAGCTGCTCGGCGAGCAGCAGCAGCGAATTGAGCGGCGTGCGCAGCTCGTGGGACATGTTGGCAAGAAACTCGGACTTGTAGCGCGACGTGAGCGCCAGCTGCTCGGCTTTTTCTTCGAGGAAGCGTCTCGCGACTTCGACCTCGTTGTTCTTGCTCTCGACCTCGGCCTTCTGGATGACGAGCAGCTTGGCTTTGTCCTCCAGCTCTTCGTTCGTGTTCTGCAGCTCGAGCTGCTGCTTTTGCAGCTCCTCGGTGAGCGACTGGGACTGGATGAGCAGCTCTTCGGTACGCCGGTTCGCCTGCATCGTGTTGATGACGATACCGATCGAGTCCGTGAGCTGGTCCAGCAGCGCGATATCGATCTCGCTGAACGATCTGAACGAGGCCAGCTCCAATACGGCGAGCACCTGTTCTTCGAAAATGATCGGCAGCAGCACGATGTTGAGCGGCGTCGCCTCTCCGAGCGCGGAGGAGATCACCACGTAATCGCCGGGCACGTTGGTCAGCAGGATGCGCTGCTTCTCGATCAGGCATTGGCCGACCAGGCCTTCGCCCGCGCGGAATTCGTTCGACAAATGCTTGCGATTGTGGAACGCGTAGCTCGCGAACAGCTTCAGCACCGTTTGCCCGTTCACGACATCGTTCATATAGAAGACGCCGTGCTGCATCGAGACGAGAGGAGCGAGCTCCGACAGGATCATGCGGCAGACGGCGTACAGATCCCGCTGTCCTTGCATGAGACGGGAGATCTTCGCGAGGTTCGTCTTCAGCCAGTCCTGCTCGGTGTTGATCCGGGTCGTCTCCTTCAAATTCCGGATCATCTCGTTGATGTTGTCCTTCAGCGTCTCGACTTCGCCGGCGGCGGCCACGTCGATCGTGCGCGACAGGTCTCCGTTCGTAACCGCTGTGGCGACGTTCGTGATCGCGCGCACCTGCGTCGTGAGCGTACTCGCCATGTAGTTGACGTTGTCGGTCAGATCTCGCCAGGTTCCCGCGGCGCCCGGCACGCTCGCCTGTCCGCCGAGCTTCCCTTCCGCGCCGACCTCCCGGGACACGGTCGTGACCTGGTCGGCGAAAATCGCCAGCGTGTCGGTCATGTTGTTGATCGTCTCGGTCAGCTCCGCGATCTCGCCCTTCGCGTCGACGGTCAGCTTCAGCCTCAGGTTGCCGTTCGCGACCGCCGTCACGACCTTGGCGATACCGCGCACTTGGTCGGTCAGGTTGGCGGCCATGATATTAACGTTGTCGGTCAGATCCTTCCAGATACCGCCGACGCCGCGAACCTGCGCCTGGCCGCCCAGCTTGCCGTCCGTGCCGACTTCGCGCGCCACCCGCGTAACTTCGGACGCGAACGAGTTGAGCTGGTCCACCATCGTATTGATCGTGTTTTTCAGCTCGAGCAGCTCGCCTTTGACGTCGACGGTGATCTTCTTGGACAGGTCGCCGTTCGCGACCGCCGTCGTGACGCCCGCGATGTTGCGCATCTGGATCGTCAGGTTGCTCGCCATGTAGTTAACCGTATCGGTCAGGTCCTTCCACATGCCCGAGACGTCCTTGACGTCCGCCTGTACGCCCAGCTTGCCCTCGGTGCCGACCTCGCGGGCGACGCGCGTGACTTCGGACGCGAAGTTGCCGAGCTGGTCCACCATCGTGTTCATCGTGTTTTTCAGCTCGAGAATCTCGCCCTTGACGTCGACCGTAATTTTCTTGGACAGGTCGCCCCGCGCGACGGCGGTCGTGACGTCCGCGATGTTGCGCACTTGGTCGGTCAGATTGCGGGCCATGTTATTGACGCTCTCGGTCAAGTCCTTCCAGGTGCCCCCGACGCCTTTGACCTGCGCCTGGCCGCCGAGCTTGCCGTCCGTGCCGACCTCCCGCGCCACGCGCGTAACCTCGGATGCGAACGTCGACAGCTGATCCACCATCGTATTGATCGTGTTTTTCAACTCGAGGATCTCGCCTTGGACGTCGGCCGTGATTTTCTTGGACAGATCCCCGTTCGCGACCGCCGTCGTGACGACGGCGATATTGCGCACCTGGTCGGTCAGGTTGGACGCCATGTCGTTAACCGATTCGGTCAGGTCGCGCCAAGTGCCGGCCACGCCTTTAACCTGGGCTTGTCCGCCGAGCATCCCTTCGGTGCCGACTTCGCGGGCTACGCGCGTAACTTCGGACGCGAACGTGGACAGCTGATCGACCATCGTGTTGATCGTATTTTTGAGCTCCAGAATCTCGCCTTTCGCATTGACGGTGATCTGCTTGGTCAGGTCGCCCTTCGCGACCGCCGTCGTCACTTCCGCGATGTTGCGCACCTGATCGGTGAGCGTGCCGGCCATGAAGTTAACGCTGTCGGTCAAGTCCTTCCAGGTGCCGGAGACGTCCTTGACGTCCGCTTGGCCGCCGAGGATGCCGTCGTTGGAAACCTCGCGCGCGACGCGCGTAACTTCGGACGCGAAGTTGCCGAGCTGATCGACCATCGTGTTGATCGTGCTCTTCAGCTCCAGAATCTCGCCCTTCGCATCGACGGTAATTTTTTTCGACAGGTCGCCCTTCGCGACGGCCGTCGTGACCTCCGCGATATTGCGCACTTGGTTAGTCAGATTCGAAGCCATGTAGTTAACGCTCTCGGTCAGGTCGCGCCAGGTGCCGGCGACGCCGCTGACCTCCGCTTGGCCGCCGAGGATGCCCTCGGTGCCGACCTCGCGCGCCATCCGCGTGACTTCCGAAGCGAATGTCGACAGCTGCCCGACCATCGTATTGATCGTGACCTTCAGCTCCAGAATCTCGCCTTGAACGTCCATCGTGATCTGCTTGGACAAATCCCCGTTCGCGACGGCCGTCGTCACGACGGCGATGTTGCGCACCTGGTTGGTCAAATTCGAAGCCATGTAATTTACGCTCTCCGTCAGGTCGCGCCAAGTACCGGACACGCCTTTGACGTCCGCTTGTCCGCCAAGCTTGCCTTCGGTGCCGACCTCGCGCGCCACGCGCGTAACCTCGGACGAGAACATCGACAGCTGGTCGACCATCGTGTTGATCGTGTTTTTCAGCTCCAGAATCTCGCCCTTTGCGTTAACCGTGATCTGCTTGGACAGGTCGCCCTTTGCGACGGCGGTCGTCACGGCCGCGATGTTGCGCACCTGGTCGGTCAGATTGCTCGCCATGTTGTTGACGCTCTCGGTCAAGTCCTTCCAGGTGCCGGAGACGCCCTTGACGTCCGCTTGCCCGCCGAGCTTGCCCTCCGTGCCGACTTCGCGCGCCACGCGGGTGACCTCGGACGAGAACATCGACAACTGATCGACCATCGTATTGATATTGGCTGCGGTGCGCTGGAATTCCCCCGTCAGCGGCCTCCCTTCCAATTCAAGCTCGACCTTTTGCGAAAGATCCCCTTGCGCGACCGCGTTGATGACCCGAACCATCGCGCTGGTCGGCTGCGTAAGATCGTCGATCAGGCCGTTTAACGATTCGACCGTCTGGTCCCAAGCTCCCCCTTTGTGCTGCAGCGCGAATCTCCGAGACAGATTGCCGTCCTTGCCGACGACTCGCGCGAGCTGTTGAATCTCGTGAACCATGGATTCTTGGATATCCATGATCTCGTTGAACGTATCGGCGACCTTGCCCGCTACGCCAGTATAGTGATAAGGCATACGATAGGAGAAATTCCCCTTTTTCCAAGCCATCAGCGCATTCAACAGTTCTCCGGTGTCCGGCAGATTGTCCCCGGACAGCTGTTCCAAATCCCGATCCGTCATGTATCCTCATCCCCCATGAAGCATAAGTAATAACTTTTCTAATTTGAAAGGTTGCCGATCAAGCGTTTTAGTCGCTCAAGGGAAATCGGTTTTTGTATATAGTCATCGATATTGGCGGCTGCCGGTGCCTTGCTTGCGCGATCCACTGCTTCTTCCTGCCTGGAGCACAAGGCGACGACGTATGGAGGCTCTCTCGGTTCGAATTTCGTTCGCCCTTTCCGATCCGCGCCGCCCGGCGATACGGCCGTCGCCACCAGCCCCTCGTCGACGAATACGAGATCGAAGACATCGCCGAGCAGCGCCTGTCGCATCGCTTCCGCATCCGTGACGACCGACGCGCCGATACCGAGCATGTCCAGCATATGTACTAGTAAGGCGCGGTAGATCGGACAAGGCTCGCCGATGAGCACGCGCAATCCTTCCGGCAGCCGTTTCGCATCCCCGTCCTGCCGCTCGGGCAATACGGCCAGCGCTTCGGGTCGCATCGGGTCCGACGCGTCCCCGGGCACCCGTCCCGCCTTCACCGTGAATACAAACATCGCGCCCGGCTCCTTCGTATCCTCGATTCGGATCGCGCCGCCCATCAACTCCACGAGCGATTTGCTGATCGAGAGCCCGAGGCCGGTGCCGTCGAACTTGCGGTTCATCGACGTATCGAGCTGGGCGAACGGATGGAAAAGCTGGCCGATCTTGTCCGCGGGAATGCCGATGCCCGTGTCCAGCACGGTGAATTCGACGACCAGACGGCCGTCTTCCTCCGACAATTGCTTGACGAATATGTAAACGCCGCCTCTTTTGGTGAATTTCACGGCATTCCCTACGATGTTGATCAATACTTGTCTCAGTCTGTTTTTGTCGCCGGTCAAAATCGACGGCAGCTCGGGATCGAGCACGACGATCAGCTCCAGATGGCGCTCGCGCGAAGCCGCCGTGAACAAATCGATCGTCTCGAGGAGGCACAGCCTGAGGTCGAACGGCTCTTCCTCCAGCTCCATTTTACCCGACTCGATCTTTGAAAAATCGAGAATATGATTGATGACGGACAGCAGCACGTTGCCGCTGGTATGTATGATGCCGACCATGCTGGCGAACTCTTCGGGCAGATCCGACGAGAGCAGCAGGTCCGACATCCCGATGATGCCGTTCAGCGGCGTTCGGATCTCATGGCTCATGACCGCGAGGAACTCGGATTTGACCCGAAGGGCGATCTCGGCCGTCTCCTTCGCCTGCACGAGCGCATGGTTCGTTCGCTCGAGCTGTTTCGTTTGCTGCTGCAGCAGCTCGCTCTGCCTTTGCAAGGCTTTGGTCGTCTCGTACATGCTGACGTAACCGGCGATCTTCGATTTGAAAATATGAGGTGCCAGCGGCCTCGTCAAGTAATCGATGGCGCCTCCGCCATGGCCGTCGAAATCGTATTGGCCTTCGTGGGCGTCCTGCGAAACGAAAATAATCGGTACGACGCGCGATTTTTCCCGTGCTCTGATCATGGCTGCCGTCTCCAGCCCGTCCATGTCGGGCATATGTATATCCATGACGATGACGGCGAATTCCTTTTCGAGCAAACTGCGCAGCGCCTCGATCCCCGAATACGCCCGTACGCAAACGTAAGGCTCTCCGGCTAATATCGCTTCGATGGCCATCAGGTTTTCCGGACGATCGTCGACTAGCAAGATATGGGCGGCGTCTTCCATTCCGCTCCTCCTTGGATTTCGATAGAATATCGAGCAAAAACATAAGTCGGATTCATCGCACAGCTGTCACGGTTATATACCCACGCGACTTCTGTCTGAAACACTCGATCCTTGGCTCTTTAAAACTTTTTTAAGGATGCGGATGCACGATTTATGCGAGATCGATTCGCATTTAGTTTACATAACTTTATTGACGTTATCTTTTATGAACATCCGTTAAACAAGCCAAAAAGCAGCCTGATTAAAGGCCGCTTTCGGTTGCTTCTTATCGTTTCCGGCTTGCCAAACGGTTATTCGAACGTCAGGTCGACGCCGGCTGGAAGCGCTGCGCGAAGCTCCGCCGCGAGCGGTTCGTCGAATGCGAGCGCGGGCTCCAGAACGACGATCTCTCCGCTGTCCTCCCGCGTTCGGATGAGACGGCCGAGCCCCTGCCTGAATCTGAGAAGCATGTACGGCAAGTCCACTTCCCGGTAGGGATCGCCCGCCTCCCGGCGCTTGGCGTCGAACACCGGATCGTTCGGCGGATAAGGCAGCGCCCACATGATCACGGTCGATAACGACGGTCCGGGGACATCGAGCCCTTCCCACAGCGTGACCGCGCACAGCACGCTGCTCGGATCGCGTTGAAACTCTGAAATCAATACCGTAATCTCCCGATCGCCCTCGAACAGGAACCGGCGCCCGTCCTTTTCCGGCGCCCGTCCGTATGCCGACTTAAACGCGGCCAGCGCTTCTTTGGACGGAAACAGCAACAAAGCGCCGCCCTCGGAACGGCGAATGGCCGCGAGCGCCGACGCGGCCTTCCAATCCGTCAACGAATCGATGTCTTCTATAATAGAAACGGGGTGCGCTTGCGGGACCTTCACCTTCATCCGTTCAGGATAATCGTATGGCGAAGCGACGCTGAACGACAAATATTGCGATACGCCCAAACTGTGCGCGAGATAGTCGAACGATTCGCCCGAGGATAACGTCGCCGAAGAAAAGACGACCGGCATCGGCTTCGCGAACACTCGTTCTCCGAGCACCTCTCGAACGGTGCGAGGCATGATGACCAAAGTCAGTCCGGTCAAGGCGTCGACCGTCCAGCAGATCGGCGGCGTCGGACTTGAGAAAAGGCCGAGCGCGGTCCGCATCATTTCCAAGTGCTCCTCGACGATCCGCAGCTGATAACCGTCCAGATTGAACAGCTCGCTCTCGAACACGAGATTTTCCTCGATCCGTTCCAGGACGGCATCGAGCTCCGAGACCGACCGAAGCAACGCCGCATCCGTCTTGATCTCCATCCGGTCGGAACCCGCGACTTTGTTGCTCCGCGCCGCCAGCGCATCGAACAGCAGCTCGCTGCGTTCGATCGCCAGGTCGATCTGTACGGCGAGAGACTCGCGAATATCGTTTTTAAGCAGGCGCGTGACGAGCTCCTCGAACGCCGCATGCTTGAGCCGATAAGTGAGCGCCTTTTGCGCGGCGGATTCCAGCAGGTGGCCTTCGTCGAAGACGACCGAGCTATGCTCGGGCAGGAGCGGCAGCTGGCCCTCCCGCTTGCGGCTCTCGTACGTCCATATATGCTCCATATAAAAATCGTGCGAGCAGATGACGATGTCCGCCGCCTTGCGGTAATGTTCTCTCGACAGCGTCATCCCGCAGCGGTGGCGCTTGTCGCAGACGAAGCAGTCGCGAAAGCTGTCCCAGTCGATGCGGCCCCACTGCACGTCGTCCAGATCCGGATATTCCTTGCGGTCGCCGTACGCATGGAAGGACTGAAGCGCCTCCGTCTTGCTCACGAACGGCGGCAAGCTTTCGTAAATATCTTTGTACAGCTCCGTATCCGCATAACCGAGCCGCGCGTCGTCCAGCTTTTGCAGGCACAAGTAGCGGTCCTGCGACTTGCCGAGCCTGGCGTCGACCGTCAGATCCAGATGTTTCGCCAGCTTCGCGAGGTCCCCTTCGGGCTTCGCCAATTGCTCGATCAGAGACTCGTCCGCGCATGCGACGACCGCCGGCTTGCCCGTATAGCGCGCATAGCAGATCGCGTACAGCAAATAAACGAGCGTTTTGCCCGTGCCGACGCCCGCCTCGGCGAAAATCGTTTTTTTATCCGCATAGGCCCGTTCCACTTGGTAGGCCATATAAATTTGCTCGTCCCGAACCTCGAACCCGGCCTCGGGCAAAATATCGTAAAAAACGTCCGCGACCCATTCCCCGACTTGCAGGGCGAAAGGTTTGCCGCTCACGACTTCGAAGGGATAGCGCTTGCTCAAGCTTCGTTGCCTCCAACCTTGTCTCGTATATGGCAGCTCAAAATGCCGAAGCATCCATTATACCACAATCGGAGCTTCTATAAATTCGCTTCACATGATATGAAAATAACCGAAACGACAAAACCGCTCCGGCCGAAGAACATATGATATTCGTCAGCTTCTAACGCGGCCGGTCGCTTCATCTATCAAATCGCGATGATGCGCTTGATGGCGGCAGTGTCGTAGCCCGGCGGATTAATCCCGACCGCGACGCCGCCCGCCGAAGCGACATTGACGAGCTCGAGCGTCCCGCCGTCGGTTCGGATACAGATGCCGAGGATCCCCTGCCCGCCGTCGTTCTTTTCCAAGAAGTCGGCGCCGAGTATGAACCGTCCGACATAGGGTGCCAGCTCGCTTCGATCCGTCCGCCATTCGAAGGGCAGACGGCGCACGCCCGCCGCAGCGAACCAGCCGCCCGCAATCGAGGCGCTCATTTGAATCTCGTCGATCGTCAACCGAATTCGCAAACCGCCTGCGAACCCGATCTCCAGACGAAAATCCTCCAGCTCGAATACGACCGGGGACGAAGCGCACCATCGCTCGGCTTGAATGTCCCAGGCCGAATAAACGTTGCAAATTCGAGCCCCGTGAAGTCCCGCCAAATCGTCGCCCATGAACGCTAATAGCGACCGCGTGTCGCCATACCCCGGCGGATCGTAACCCGGCCATTCGAAGGCCATGCGACTCCCTCCATTTCTAGCCGAACCAATGCGCGATATAGATCATGACGATCAAGCCGATGATAAACGAATAGGTCGAAGGACGTTCGTAGCCGTGCCCGTGGCTTTCCGGAATGAGCTCCTTATAGGCGATGAAAAGCATGGCGCCGGCAGCGAAGGCAAGACCGATCCCGATCAACGAATCGACGTAGCTGGCCGTGAAGTAGCCGATGACCGCAGAGACGACTTCCATCAATCCCGTTAGCGTCACGAGCGCCAGAAGCCTGAGCTTCCCGACGTTGGACCGGAGCAAGAACACCGCCAGCACGAGTCCTTCCGGCATATTTTGCGCGCCGATCGCGACGGCGACCATCGTGCCGAGCCCCTCGCTAGCGCTGGCGTAGCTGAAGCCCGTGCTCAGCCCTTCCGGTATATTGTGTATAAAGAGCGCTACCAATACTAACAATGCCTTGCTGTCGAAGCCTCGTATGCGCGAACCGTTCTCGACGTCCACGTGCGGGATGTTTTTCTCGATCAGATCGAGCGAAACGATGCCGATGAGCAGTCCCAAAGTCAGCAATGCGATGCCCGATTCGTTAAGCGATTGCGGAATCAGTCCGAACATCGAAGCGGACACCATGATGCCGGCGGTGAACGCCACCAGCATGTCCTTCCACTTTTCCGACAGCTGCTTGATGAACAAGATCGGGACGGCCCCGAGCACCGTCGCCATCGCGGATATGAAGCTGCCGAGCAGCGCCGTTTCCAATCGTTAGCTCTCCTTTCAAAAACGAAGCGAACGCCTCGCGGCTTCCTTATCGTATGCGAACGCACGTCGTTTTTGACATGTCCATCGTACTAACCGCGATACTTCGGATGAGAATAACAATAAACGATGAACGCCCTTCGTTCAAATCAATTCATGCAAAAAAGGACGGAGCGCTTGGCCCTGTCCTTCGCTTGAAGTTTGAACTTATGTCTTTTGAACTTCGTTCAGGACGCTCGTAACTCTCCACACTTTGCCCTCTTTCTCCCCCTGCTCTGCCTCGATCGTAAAATAGGCAGCCGTATGGCCGTTGCTGCGCAGCCAGAAAAAGATCGCTTTCCCAGCCTTCTCGTTCCACAAAATCGCTGGATAAGCGTCGCCCTTTTGCAAGCCTTTTTTACGTACGTCG
Organism: Cohnella sp. OV330; assembly: GCF_900112065.1. Taxonomy (GTDB): domain Bacteria; phylum Bacillota; class Bacilli; order Paenibacillales; family Paenibacillaceae; genus Cohnella. Next base: position 129,483 of record NZ_FOKE01000008.1, on the reverse strand, counting down.
CTCATCATCGCGTCGTTAAAAGAGAAAGCTTCCTCCATCGGCATTTGATTCGTGATTCCAATCGCCGTATCACCGCTGCTGACCAATTTCCATTCCGCTGCCGTGTTTTTATCGATGACGTTATTTTGTAAAAGAAGGTCTTTTGCGACGGACCAGTTTCGTTTTATTTTTTGCGCAAGTTCCGGCGGCATGTCGTCAAACAAAGGAGATGCGTATTGAATATGCGCGGTTCCGTTTTCGATTCGTTCTAGCGGCGTGACGATGCGGGACTCACTCGTGTCGCGATCGTATGCGAGGAACAACATGCCGCAGAGGCATCCGAATACGGCCGATCCAATAAGCGATTTATTTTTCACGAAGCTCACTCCTTTCTTTTTATTTTCCATATTTTAATCTTAATTACAATAAAAAAGACTGCCCTCTCCAGGGCAGTCCGTTCACTTAACCTTCAACCAACGTCAATCTAGCCTGACCTTCCTGTTTTCGCGCGATCTCCAGCTTGCGGATCCGGTTGCGGTCCTTGTCGCGGATGATGAACGCCAGGTTCTCCTCCTCGTAAATCCAAGGCACGTTCTTGGGCAAGTCGGGCTGCATCGCGAACAGCCAGCCCCCGATCGTGTTGACCTCGTCGCTCGGCAGCTGCACCTCGAACAAACGGCCGATTTCGTCGACGAGCGTCTTTCCGTCCACGAGATACTTGTCCTCGCCGATCTCCTCGATCGGCTGAATCTCGTCCTCGTCGAACTCGTCGCGGATCTCGCCGACGATCTCCTCGAGGATATCCTCGATCGTCACGAGGCCGGCGGTGCCCCCGTATTCGTCGTGCAGCAGCGCGATATGCTTGCGCTCTGCCTGCATGCGGATGAGCAGATCCTTGACCGGCATCGCGTCGGGCACGGACAGCACCGGCTGCAGCAGGGCGCCGAAGTCGAAGTCCGGATTGTTGTCGTAACTCAAGAAAAACTGCTTCGTATTGACGAAGCCGATAATGTCGTCTTTGCTCTCGCCTGCGACCATGAAGCGCGTGTACTGCTCTCGCTTGATCGTCGCTAGATTGTCCGCGAGCGATTTATTGCGGTACAGGCAGACCATGTCGGTACGCGGAATCATAATATCGCGAGCGAGCAGCCTGTCGAACTGGAAGATCCGGTTCACGTAGCCGAACTCTTCTTCGTTGATCTTGCCGCTCTCGTAACTCTCCGACAGGATCAGCCGGATCTCCTCTTCGGAGTGCGCCTCTTCGTGCTCGCTGGCCGGCTTCATGCCGAACATGCGGATAAGGCCGTTGGCCGAGCCGTTCAGCGCCCAGATGAACGGGTACATGACTTTATAAAACCAGACGATAACCGGCGCGACGAGCAGCGAGATCTCCTCGGCCTTCTGGATGGCCAGCGTCTTAGGCGCCAGCTCGCCAAGCACGACGTGCAAGTATGTGATGAGCGCGAACGCGATGATGAACGACAATACGTGCGACACGCTCTCCCCGATATGCAGGGAATGGAACAGCGGTTCGAGCAGTTTCTCTACCGTCGGCTCGCCCAGCCAGCCGAGGCCCAGCGCGGTGATCGTGATCCCGAGCTGACAGGCCGACAGGTAGCCGTCGAGATTCGCGATGACCCGTTGTACGGCGACTGCGTTTTTCCTTTTCTCCATGACCAGTTGGTCGACGCGGCTTGACCGGATACGAATAATCGCGAATTCGGTAGCGACGAAGAAGGCAGTAAGCAGAATGAGCAACGCAACCCAAACCAGATTCAGTCCTAGCACGCGCAGTCACCCCCTTCGATCGCCTGCCGGGCGATGGCTGCTGCGCGATTGACTTGCGGTCTTAAGCTGCGTAAATCAGATTCTGTGTCCACGTACGATAGTCTCCTCCTGCTCCAAATGGATTGTCCAAAATTGATCTAATTCATACATACGCAAAAAGAGCCGGTTTAGATTCAAAAAAATCCGATTTTTATCCCATACCCGCCTCGCTTAAGCTTAAAACAATGGATGCAGACGCCAACATTTCATTGACAACACAGGCAAGGCTTGCTAATATGTTAAACAAATTATTCCTACATATTTTATCAGATTAACGTCGAGAAGGAGACTACATTCATGAAAACAATCGCGATCGATTCTCGCAAGCTGCTCGTATCCGCGCTCGTCGCCGCGACGATCGCCGGCGGTTCGCAAGCATGGGCCGCGGCTCCGGCCGCTTCGCAAGTCCAAGCGCACGAAGTGCAAGCCTCCGAGTACGCTTCTTTTTTAAAGGATAAATATTCGATCGCGCTTTCCGCAGGCCTGACCAAAGGCGAGTTTTTGTCCGCGCTGGCCGAAGCCTTGAAGGCGCAGCCCGCCGAGAAGCCCCATACCTTCGCCGACCTCGGCGCCTCCGATCCGCTTTACGCGGATGCGGCGGCGTTGTACGCGCTTGGCGTCATCACGTCCGATACGGTAGCCGCTGGACAAAGACTCTCCGCCATCAACGCCGTCCAAATCGCGGTCAAAGCGGCCGGCCTCAAGGAGCTGGCCTATACCTATCCCGCTTCCAAGACGGCGGCCGCGCTGGCCAAGGTCAAGCTGAAGCCCGAATGGCTCGGCACGACGGCCGCGCAAGAGCTGGCGGCCGCGATCGACGCCGGTCTCCTGCCTTCCTCCTATTACAAAGAGATTAAGCTCAAGGGCATCGCATCTCGCGAGCTTGCGGAAGTGCTCATCGGCCAGACGATCACCGTTCAAGGTCTCTACAAGCACTTCCTAGGCTATGCCTCCGACGCCGATATCTACGCTAAACTTCAGGATGCCTTTTCACAGTCGGACATCATTCAGTCGCCAGAACTGCAGGCGGTCGTGGATGCCGCGCTAGAACGCGATATCGTCACCGGCTACAATCTCAAGGACAGCCGGTACGAAGCGAACTTCGTCGACAGCCTGTCCCTCGTATACGGCCACTCCGACCTGAAGCACGCCCTTCAGCTGATCGGACTGCTGCGCAGCGAAGGCATCGACGCCAAAGTACAGTTCGAGCCTAAAACGTCCGCCTTTATCTATCTGAAGGAATGGGGCGAACCGGGCGAGTCCGATCTGTACAAAGTCAAGCAAATCGCGAACGGCAACTACATTGAATATGCCAAGGAATACGATCTCGCGTTCGAATTCGCTAACGCGGCCGACAAGCAGCGGTTCGACGGCATCGTGGCGGCCTATGCCAAGAAAAACGAAGAAGACCAACAGGGCTTGCTGTACGGCTCTTGGTGGCAGCCGCTGTATTATTCCCTGACGGAGCTGCCTGGCTACCGGAAGATCGCGAACAACAAAATCGAGCACGGCCATTATTATGCGCAGTCGTTCTCGCTTCAAAGCGACTCGCAAGCCGTGGCCGCTGGCTTCCGGGAGGTCGATCCGAGCGTGTCCGTGGAGAGCTACGATTTCTGGACGGACGTCCCCTTCTTCAATTACTTGAACGGCGAATCCAAATAACGCGTCGCGTGCTATCTAAGCGCATCTGAAGGACCGCCCCCGGCGGTCCTTTTCCTATGCATGAAATTGATCTGAATTTCCGTTTGCGGGTAGTATATGTAGGAAATCATTTATCCGATATCGCGCGCGGAGGTTTAGCTTATGGAAGTGTTCGAAATCATTTTATTCATGCTCGCGATCATCGCATTATCCAACATCGTGAATCGGCTCCTGCCCGCCGTCCCCCTGCCGCTCGTGCAAATCGCGCTGGGCATGACGCTCGCGATGCTGCCGTTCAAACATCATTTCACGCTGAATCCGGAGCTGTTTTTCGTGCTGTTCATCGCTCCGCTGCTGTTCAACGACGGACAAAGGACGCCGCGCGACGAGCTATGGGCGCTTCGCGTTCCCATTTTGCTGATGGCTCTGGGCCTCGTTTTTGCCACGACCGTTGGCGTCGGCTACATCATTCATGCGATGATTCCATCGATCCCGCTTCCCGCCGCCTTCGGCCTCGCCGCGATATTATCGCCGACGGACGCTGTCGCGGTGACGTCGATGGCCGGACGCGTATCGCTGCCGAAGCGCATCATGCGGTTGCTCGAAGGCGAAGCGCTCATGAACGACGCATCGGGTCTCGTCGCGTTCAAGTTTGCGATCGCCGCCGCCGTCACCGGATCCTTCTCGCTTATTAACGCCACCTGGAGCTTCCTGCTGATCTCGCTGGGCGGCCTGCTGTGCGGCACGATTATCGCTGCGCTGCTCATCCGGCTGCGGCTGTTTTTAAGGCGTTGGGGCATGGAGGACGTCACCGTACATATGCTCATTCTGATCCTTACGCCCTTCCTCATCTTCCTCGCGGCCGAGGAACTCGGATTGTCCGGCATTCTCGCCGTCGTCGCCGGCGGCGTCGTCCATGCCGTCGAGAAGGACCGCATGGAGTCCCGCATGGTCAAGCTCCAGATCGTATCGAAAAGCACCTGGTCCGTCATTATATACGTTTTAAACGGACTGGTCTTTCTGCTGCTCGGCCTGCAGGTGCCCGACGTCGTCAACGTCATCTTTTTCGAGAATCCGATTAACAACGGCATCGTCATCGGCTACATCGCCGTCATTTTCGTATCGCTCATCGTCATTCGCTTTTTGTGGGTGTACTTGTTCTGGGAAAACCGATTTTCGCGGAAAAACGGACGTTCGATGCGCGAAGGCCTCGGCATGTCGGTGCTGACGTCGCTGTCCGGCGTGAGAGGCGCCGTCACCCTGGCCGGCGCTTTCTCGATTCCGCTCGTGCTGGACAACGGCGGCGCGTTTCCTGAACGCGACCTCATTTTGTTTCTGGCCGCCGGCGTCATCTTGATGAGCCTCCTCGTCGCCAGCATCTGCCTGCCGCTGCTTACGCGCAATGCGGACGAAGGCCCGACAGACGAAGAGGAAAAGCTCAACGCGGCGCGCATCGCCACGATCAAGGCAGCACTGCGGTTCCTTGCAGAATCGATGAACGAGGACAATCGCCATGCCTCACATGCCGTCATCGCCCAATACGAAGCCAGAATGCGACGCTTGTCCCTGCACGAAGAAGAACAATCGGAAGGCATCGAGCTCGCCGTCGCCGAAAACCAGGCCCGCCTGACCGGACTCCAGGCGGAACGCAAAGAAATCGCGCGGATGTTCAAAGCCGGCGAAATTCCAGATTATGTGGCGAACCGGTTCAACGATTCGTTCGTGGCGCTCGAGGAGGCGCTCTCGCGGCGCTCGAGAATGCGCATTCTCCTCCTGACGCGGGGACTTAGAAAGCTGGGTTCGGCGATTATCAAGCCGAAGGAAATCGAGCCCCGATTGGACAAAAGCATCATCCGCAAAACGAAGCTGAAAACGTGCCAGGCTGCCATTGGCTCGATCCGCGCGCAGATGACGAAGGATAATCGCAAAGCTTCGCTGAACGTCATCGGCCAATACCGGGAGATCATACGGGCGATATCCCGCAAAAACGAAGATCCGGAAGACGAGCTGCTTCAGCGCAAGCTCCGTCAGGAAATTCAGCTGCGGGCTTACCAGGTCGAACGGGATGAGATTCAAGCTTTGTACGAGCGAGGAGAAATCAAGCGGGACATGGCCAACGCGCTTCGGAAAACGATCAGCTACGCGGAAGCCTCCGTATTAGAAGGAGAGCTGGCTTAGGCCGGCTCTCCTCTTCTATAAATCGATTAGTCGCGATCGTAAGGGCGCATGAATGGATATCGGGCGCGCCTGGCGCGCCGACGCGCCATTGCGGCTGCGCTGGCGGCCAGCAAAACGCCGGCGCCGAGCGCATAGACGGGAATCGGGGACTTCGATGACTCGGCGGCCGTATTTTCGGCCTGCATTCCTTCCGCCTCGGCTTGACCCGAAAAAGCCGAAATCGCGACTTCTTTTTTGACCGGCGACAGCTCGCCGGCGAAAAACGTCCCCCGCTCGCTCTCTAAAACGACCTGACCGCTCATGTCGACCTTCAATACAGGCGATGCGTTTTTCGGATAGACGCCCCAAATCGCTTTGTCGGCGATCCACTCCCTTGCGTCACCCGCCTCGTCCTGCAGCTTGTAGCGCTCGCCCTCGGCGAACAGCATCCGAACGCCGAAGTTCGCGAATCCGTAATCGAGCATTGCGGCCATGTCCGCATAGGCGATGTTTTTCGAACCGGCCTTCAGCACGACGCCGATTAACGACATGCCGTCCCGCTCGGCAGATCCGACAAGCGTGTTGCCTGCCGCGATCGTGTAGCCGTTTTTGATGCCGGTCGCGCCCGGATAGTCGGTCAGCATTTTGTTGTGGTTTTCGAGCGTCGACGTCCATTCCAGACCCGACCAAGGCAGCTTCCGCGTGGACACGATCTGCCGGAACGTCTCGTTGTCCATCGCGTAACGGGCCAGCATGGCCATATCCGAAGCCGTCGTGTACTGATTCGGATCGGGCAGCCCGGACGGGTTGACGAAGTTGGAGTCGTACGCCCCGATCGTGTCCCGCATAAATGCGTTCATCCGCTCGGCGAATTTGTCCTTCGTGCCGTCGATCTGCTCGGCGATCGCGGTCGCCGCGTCGTTGCCCGAGTTGAGCATCATGCCGTAGAGCAGCTTCTCCATCGTGACCCGTTCGCCTTCTGCAAGATAAACGCGGGTGCCCTCCTCGCCGCGCGCGGTCTTGGAGACGGTCGCGATATCGCTCATCGACGATTGCTCCAAAGCGATGATGGCCGTCGCGATCTTCGTGATGCTGGCCGGGTACAGCCGTTCGTCGCCGTGTTTAACGTAGAGCACGTTGCCCGTATGCTGTTCGACGAGGATCGCGGCTTCGCTCTGCGCCGACGGCGGCGCGGAAGCGTCTGCCGGAACGGCTGCCGAGGCATAGCCCCCCCATGCCAAAAACATCGTCGTCATGGCGATCCAAGCTCGCCCTGTCCGCCTGCTAAGCTGCCTCATCCTGCGTACCTCCGTCGCGATGGTCGCCTGCCGATTCATACGGATGTTCTTTGCCCTTCCAACTTACAGCGAGAACGCTTCGAATATACCTTGCCTATGTATCGTTTCGTCTCTTTTATTTCCTGCGTCTCCTGTAGATCGAGATAACGATCAGCACGGTGACGATCAACCCGATGCCGAATACGATGGTGGCCGACAGGGAAAATCCGGCAGCTGCGCCGGCCTCGCCCGCCCCCTCCTCTACGATCTGCCTCGCGCCCGAGGGCCATTCGATCGTTCCGTTCATGCAAAATCCCCTTTCTCCTGCCAAATGCAACGATGGATCGGCAAAAAGAAGGCGCCCTCTTCGCTAATCGAAGGGGGCGCCGGCTTGGCATGCCGCCGAATCAATCGAGCCCGTGCTCTTCGCGGATGCGGTACAAACCTTGAATCAACAAATCGGCCGGGTCGCGGTTAAGCAAATAATGCGCCATCAGAAAATGCAGCGGCATCGCGCAAACGTTGTTCCCCTCCGTAATCGACGGGAAGCCCGCCTCTACGACCGGACCGTGCTCCTCGTGAAGCTCGAGATCCGCATGCACCGGCTCCGGCGCGAACTCCTCGCGCACCGACTTGACGCAATGCGGGACGATGATCTTGTCGATCAGCGCCTTCGCCTCGTCCTCCGACTGCGGAGGCATCGGCAGCAGCCTGCCCTCCGGCGACTTCATCAAATCGACGAAAAACGATGACAGCCACTGCGAAGGATCCTGCTTCGTCTGGAAGCCCGCGATCATCTCGCGCAGGAAAAATCCGCTGACGTAAGGCTTGCCCTCAGGCGACTTCACCATATAAGTAAAGATCGGACCGTATGCCTCATGGTTCATCACCTGGCCTTCGACCTGCTGCTCGCCGAATTCCATTTTCAAGGCCGTCATGCCGTTGTAATGGACGGCCGCGATGAGCTCCTGCGCCTTATCGGCTTCGGTCTTGTCCGATCCGGCCGCCTGCGCGTCCGGGTTCTGCTGCTCTTCTTTAAGTTCGTTGTCGGTTGTCATCTTCTTCATCTCCTTGCCTTGCTACCATGATAGCATCCCGCGCCGAGAAGTGAAAGCGCTCTTCGTCAGAAATTCCGATAGACGTACGGATCGTCGGGCTTGTCGATCGGCTCCCATTCCTTGACCTTGAGGACCGGAATCATCTGCTTGAACGGCTGGTAATATTCGCGCGTCAGCTTGCCGGTAACGCGGACCCAATCGTCGTCCGACAGCTTCGTGCCGGCCGGCATCTGCACGAGCATGCCGAACACGCCGGAATCGGCGACGCAGTGAATGAAGCCGAAGCGGAACACGAAGTATGACGAAGCCCCGACCTCTTCTCCTTTGTAGGCGAAGCCGTCGAACGTTATCGTTTTGTCCGCGAAGTCGTCCGCGTAATTGTATAGGACTTCCATGCCTTTCAAGTAGTTCGTATCGTTCAATTCGACGGATGGCAGGTCCGCAAAGTCGGCCATGTCCTTCTGCTTGACCTTGTCGTAATTTTCCGTGCTGTAAAACACGCTCGTATCCGGCCGCAAAAACTGGTGATAGCCGGCATCCTTGCGGCGCTGATCGAGCTCGGGAAAGGAAAAGCCTTTCGCCTTGACGAAGCTTGAATCCAGCGTCGCGACGGGTAGAAAGATGCCGGTGAAGATCGGTACGGCAAGCACGAGATAGGTGAAGCCGCGCCGCCATTTGGTACGTCCGATATGCGAGTGGCCCGCATGCGCATCATGATCGTGGCCATGATCGTTGCCGTGACGATGATCGTGATGACCGTGATGATCGTGTTGATCGTGATCATGGTGACTGTGATCGTCATGGTCCGAATGCGCAACATCGCGCACGACGACGCCCGCCGCTTCCGCCATCGCCGCTTGCGCCGCAGCTTCCTCGGATTTTCGTTCCGCGCGGTACACCTTGACGAATTGATAAAGGCTGAGCAGCGCCAGCAGCACGATCGCGCTGACGGACAAATAGGCGTATCTCATGTTGATGTATTTGTCGAGATCTCCGGTCCGGTGCAGCAGCAGAAACATGAACGCCAGGCCGAAAAGAATCGCGAATCGGATCATCCGAACAACCTCCCTACGATCAAAGAGCCGGCAATCGTAAACACCGCCACGAGCGCGATCAACGAGACGACGAACCGCGTGCGGAAGGCGCTGAGCAGCATGAGCGTGTTTTTAATGTCGATCATCGGGCCGAACACCATGAAGGCGGAGAGCGATCCGACCGTAAAGCTGCTGCGGAACGACGAGGCGATGAACGCATCCGCCTCCGAGCAGACCGACATGACGAAAGCGAGCACGATCATGACGAGCGACGCCTTGAGCGGATCGCTGCCCAGCTCGAGCAGGTAAGATGTCGGAATGTACGTCTGCATCGCCGCGGCCAGAAAAGCGCCGATGACCAGATACTTGCCGACATCGAAAAATTCGTCGATGCCGTGGGATACGACCGAGGACAGCCTGGCGCCGACCGTCGGCTTGGCGGCGATCGCGATCGACGGCTCGAGCGCGGCCGCGACCGGCGCGACGAACGCGCCTGCGGTCTCCGGCGATTGGCGAAGCTGCGGGCCGCGGAAGATCAGCGCGACGGCGAGCGATACGCAGAAGGCGACCGCGATCGCGAGTCCCGCGCGAATGCCGACCATCCGCCAGTCGTTGCCGAAGGCGATAAAGGTCGCGAACAGGACGATCGGATTGATGATCGGCCCCGAGAGCATGAAGGCGACGCCGGCGTTCAGCGGCATCCCCTTCATGACGAGCCTGCGGGTGATCGGGACGATCCCGCATTCGCAGGAAGGGAACAGCAGGCCGATGCCGCAGCCGAAGCAGGTCCGCAGCAGGACATTGCGAGGCATGATTCTGGCGATCCACGCCTCCGTCACGAACGTCTGGATGACGCCGGACACCAGCACGCCGATCAGCACGAACGGGATGGCCTCCATGATCATGCTGATGAAGATCGTATTCATTTGCAAAAAAGAAGTCACTGTTTTCGATCACTTCCACTGAAAAAGAATGATGAAGCCGATCCTTTTATTATGGATATTCTGCGCAAAATAGCAACCGACTCGGTCCCCGGCGTCATCGCATCGCGCCCGGCTCTCTGGTTTTAACTTCCAGTTGCGAACGACTCGTTTCGCATATAAAATGATTAATTTATGCTTGCCTGCCGAAAGGAACGTGCCTTCTTTGAACCCCATATCCCAAAAACCGCCCGTCGCCCCCGCCATTCCGCTGCTTGTCGGCATGATCGCCATCTCGTTCGCGCCGATCCTCGTCCGCTATTCGGACGCCCCCGTATCCGTGCAGGGCATGTGGCGCATGCTGTTCACGCTTGTCCTCATGCTGCCGTTTACCGGCGGCAAGCAGTTTCGCGCGCTCCGGGCGATCAAGCTTGCCGACTGGTGGCTGCTGCTCGCGGCCGGCTTCTTTCTTGCCTTGCACTTTTTGCTCTGGATGGCCTCCCTCAGCTACACGTCGATCGCCAGCTCGACGCTGATTCTGTCGCTCGAGCCCGTATTCGTCATGATCGGCGCCTACTTCCTGTTCAGGGACCGCCTCTCGCGCAAAGCGCTCGCAGGGCTTGCCGCCGCGTTGATCGGCATCGCGATCGTCGGGGCCGGCGATTCGGGCCTTTCCAAAGACGCGCTTACGGGAGACCTGCTGTCCTTGCTCGGCACGGTCGCCGTCGCGGTCAACATGCTGCTCGCCAAACGAATATTGGAGCGCGTGCCTTCCTTCTTATACAGCCTGGTCGTTTTCGCCGTTACGGCGCTCTGCTTCTATTTGTATAATGTCGGGACGGGCGCGGACATGACCGGATACCCCCGGCGCGAATGGCTCGTCTTCGCGGGACTCGCGATCGTGCCTACCGTCTTCGGCCACTTGATCTTCAACTGGCTCCTTCGCTACGTCAAGCCGGCGACGATCTCCATGAGCGTGCTGGCGGAGCCGGTCGGGGCGAGCATTTTGGGCTTTTTCCTGTTCGGGGAAGCGCTCGGCGTCTGGCAGCTGACCGGCGGCGCGTTCGTCATCGCGGGCCTGACGCTTTATATGCGCTCCGAGGCGGAGGCGTACGATCGTCCGGCAGAGCATGCCGCCTAAGCGGACGCAAAAAAAAGGGCCGCCTGCAACCTGCAAGGCGGCCCTCGTTTATTTGGCAAATCGTTCGCGGACGCAATCGGTCATCCACTGGTTCACTTCCCAAAGGTCGGCGACCGGCGCGTTCGTAAACGGCAGCGTGTGCATATAGCCCGGGGGTCCGAATTCGGCCGTAAACGTAGCTTGCGCCGCACCGCTTTTACGCCTCGCTTCCAGTATCCTTTCCCACCAGCCGAGATAGATCGCAAGCTCCGTTCGATATTCCGGAGCCGCCGGATGCGGCACCTGCGGCCCTTCCGGATAGCCGATCCGTCCGTGAATATGGACGGCGCGTTCGATCGCCAGCGCCAGATGCTCTTCTTGATCTTCGAGATGCGATTCGCACACGTTCATCCAATGGCTGAAATCGGCCGTAATGCGCAGCTCCGGAAACTTGCGAAGCAGCCTGGCCGTCGTCCACGGCGTGAACATCGCTCTTTGCCGATGGGTCTCGTGCGCGATCGGAACGCCAATACGCGACTCCGTCTCCAGCGCGGCCTCGAAGAAACGATCCTGCTCCGCTTCCGTCATGCTGTCGCGCGCGCTGTGCGAGACGATCAGCGCGGGCTTGAAGCCGGCGGCGTACGCCGCTTGCTCCGAGAAGCTGGCGGCGTGATCCCCGCTCGTAAAGATTTGCGCAATGTAGCCGAGCCCGCGCGCCTCGAGCAAAGCGCTAAACGCCTCGGCCAGCCCAGGTTCCGGCGCCGGCGCTTCGATACCGTCATATCCCGCTTCGGCCGCGCGAGTCGTCTGTTCGGCCAAACGGCCTTCCATTCCCCACAGCGTTTTGTAAAATAGAAGCCGCATCCCGATTCATCCTCTCTTGATCGATCGCTATTCGTCCTTGCTTTCCGCGACCGGCATCATCATGCCGTTCGGCATCCCCATCATGCGCACGTCGCCGCCTTCCTCTCCCTTTTCCGCCAAATATACCTCCGTTCCGAACGATGGCGAGGCATACGGCAGATGCGTGGCGCCGCGCGCGAGTATCTGCTTGGCGTTGCCCGAGTCTCCTTCAAACCCGTCATGATCCCACGGCACCCACGATCTCGCATTGCAGTAATGGCACACGTAGGATCGGCGGAACCGATCCGCCGTCTTGTTCGGATACGAGCGATGGAGCAGATGGGAATCGAAAAACAGGACGTCTCCCGGCTCGAGCACGACCGGTATCGGCGACGGATACCGGGCGACTACGCGAGATAATGTGTTCACTTCGTCGTTCAGATGGCTGACGTTGCGTACCGCGTGCAAATCCTGAAAGGCATCGACCGCGTGAACGTTTCCGCCGCCTACCTCTTCCGGCGGATAAACGGGTTCATGATTCGAGCCGGGAACGACCCACAGACAGCCGTTTTCCTCGTCCGCCCGCTCGAGCGCGATCCACGCGCCGATCAGCGTGTCCGGGTGGGTCTTGATGTAGCACGCGTCCTGGTGCCAGCCTTGTCCGCCTTTGCCGGGCGGATTCAGGAACATCATCGATTGCAGCGCGTAAACGTCGGGGCCGACCAGCGCTTCGACGACGTCCAAAACGCGAGCGTTCAGCATGCCCCGCTCGGCGGCGGCATCGATCCGGGAGAGCATATGCACGCGCGTCGCTTGCGCAAACTCTTCTTTCAACGGATCCCGGCTGTTTTCCTGCACGGCGGCCTGCTGCTTTTTCTGCAACCGCGTCCGCTCGGCTAACTCGTACAATTCTCCGATGACTTCATTGGAGAGCAACCCTCGGACGATAAGAAAGCCTTCGCGATGATAATGCTTGTATTCCTCGACGGTTACAAGATGACGATCATGGGCTCTCGATTTTGGCGTATAGAAGACAGGCATGCCGGACACGCTCCCTTTACTGGTCGGAATAGTACCAATGTAAAGGTTCTCATCGAAGATCTCCATGCATCGGATTAGCATTTTTGTATCTGTCATTGACATTCTTTTGCTACTCGAATCAAACATTGTATCTCTCGTTGATTCGATGCGCAAACCTCATTATGATAGGCATTGAGGTGATCGTCATGACGTCCGGAATGCCCGATTTTTCGTTCGACCGGTTGACCCATGCCGTTGCCGGTTCAATCGTTTATCCGCCCGGCAGCAGGTTCGGACCGCGCGTTCAGCAGGACATCCAGCTCGTCATGCTGTATTCCGGAGAGATGACCGTGACCTTGCCGGACCGCCAGCTGCGCGTAAAGCCCGGGCACGTCATCCTGCTGAAGCCTGGCTTCGAGGAGACGTTCTTCTTTTCGAAAAGCGAAGACACCTGGCATCGCTGGATCGCCGTTCATTTCGAGGACTTGCCTGCAGCGGCCGTCGAAGCGCTGGACGGCCTGCCCGAATGCCTGCCGCTATCGGAAGAGATGAACCTCCTTACCGATCTCATGATCCGCTTGAATCGCCAAGGCTCAGAGACGGATGCGGACGTGCGGAGCCTCGGCCTCGCCGCGATGCATCTTTATCCGCGCGAATCCGCGAAGGCGATGCTGCAGCGCGAAAAGCACCCTGCCGTCTACGCGGCGCTCGCGATGATCCACGATCATTATGCCGAGGAAATGTCTCTAAACCAGCTCGCGAGCGCCGCCGGATCGTCGCCCGAGCATCTCGTCCGCTTGTTCAAGAAGCACGAGCGAGCGTCCCCGATTCAATATTTATGGCAATATCGCGTAAACCGCGCCGTTGAATTGCTGACCTATACGGGCCTGACCGTGTCGGAGATCTCGCTAAGGTGCGGCTTTAAAACCTCGCACCATTTGGCCCGCTTGGTCAAGGAAACGACGGGACGCACCGCTACCGATATTCGCCGAACCTCCTGGAACGGTTCCCGCGACGACAACCGAACTTAGTGTCCCGCCATCATGGCGGGATCCGGTTTGTCCCCGCCTGCAGCGCCTTCTTCCTGCTGCTTCGGCTTGCGGAGCAGCAGCGTCAGCGCAACGCCGCCGGTCACGATGCACGCGGACAAGAAAAACGTGTCGCCGTAACCCGCGACGACGGCGCCGAGCGGATTCGCGTCCGCTCCCGCGCCGGCGGCATGCGATGCGATCTGCGACGTCAAATATCCCGTCAATCCGGCGACCGCGAACGAGACGACGACTTGCTGGGCAGCCGTCGTCAGCGGCGTGACGCGGCTCACGAGGCGCCGAGGCGCGGAATTCAACACATGCGTATTGAGCGGCATCATGGAGAAGCCCATGCCGAGCCCGATGAAGCAGATGCACAGGATGATCTTCCACAACGGCGTATCCACCGTTATGCCGGACAATACGAACAACGACACGGAAATGACGGTCAATCCGGCAAATGCGAGCGGACGCGCGCCGATCTTGTCGAACAGCCGTCCGCTGATCGGCATGCCGAGACCCGCGCACAGCGCCTGCGGCATCAGGATCCAGCCCGTCTCAAGCGCGGAATAGTGCATGACGAGTTGCAAATACAACGGCACGATGAGCATCGCGCCGAACAGCGCGAGCTGAACGATCCATGTCAAAATGATGCTGCGCGTGAAGTCGGACGATTTGAACACTTTCAGCTCCAACAGCGGCTGCTTCTGCCTCAGCTCCACGAAAATAAAAGCGATGAGCGCGATGCCGCCGACCGTCAGCCCCGTAATCGTAGAAGTCTGCGACCAGCTGGTGCCGCCTTCGCTGACGCCGTACGCCAGCATGGAAAAGGCGATCGGGGCGAGGCACATGCCTACGACGTCCAAATGGGGCGCCGCATGGCGGTCGGACCGCGGCAAGTATTTAGATGCGAGTATCAAGGCGATAATGCCGATCGGCAGGTTGATGATAAAGATCCAGTGCCAGCTGACCGAATCGACCAGCCAGCCGGACAGCACCGGACCGAACGCCGGCGCCATCAGCATCGGAATGCCAAGGACGCCCATAATGGAACCGCGGCGCTCCGGCGGCGCGATCTTGAACACCATGGCCATTCCGATCGGGGCGACCATGCCGCCGCCCAAGCCTTGAACGATGCGGAAAGCGATGAGCTGCTCCGGCGTTTGCGCGATGCCGCAAAGCAGCGAGCCGACGGTAAAGAGGGATATCGTAATCATGAAAATCTGCTTGGAGCCGAATTTATCGGTCATCCAGCCTGCCAGCGGGATAACGGCGGACAAGGCAAGCGTATAACCGGTTACGGTCCATTGAATCGTCTTCAAGTCGGTATGAAAATAGTCGACGAGCTTCGGTATCGCATTATTTACGACGGTACTGTCCAAAATAACCATGATCATGCCGACGATGATCGCCATCAGAGGCGGCAGAATGGCTTTTAGCGAAAAGGGTACCTCGCCGGATGCGATCGGTTTTCGGGGCGATGAAGCTGACATAAGTCCCTGCTTTCTGCTCATAGAGCGGGGTATGGTGTAATATGGGGCCAAAATCAGCTGCTTGACAAATCAAAGTTCCAATTATACAATTAAAGTAGGAATAGAATTGGAAGCTCTCATATTTTGATTTGCCCAGTAGCGCTAATGATTGTATCATAGCGTTATTTTTCGTTCAATGGATTTTTTGATGTTTGTTGATATCCAGTTGCATTTAGGTGACCCTCGCACGATTCAGGGTCATCTTTTTTTATGCCCTCCCGCTTCCTAAGCCCGAAAAATGACCTTCGATTCCCCAATATGACGGATACGGGCTTCCCCTCTCCGATATGATTTGTTAAGATGAATTAGAAATGAGTAATCACTCACTCATATGGAGATGATGAGATGGCAGACCGGCCCAATGAAGAACGCCGCGACAGTATGTCTACCGTACTCGAACCGCAAGATGCGATCAAGCTCGAAGGCGTCTCCCGCAGCTTCGGCGATCGAACGATTTTAAAGGAGATCTCGCTGCGAATCCGCCGCGGAGAGCTGTTCGGCCTGCTCGGTCCTTCCGGCTCCGGCAAGACGACGCTGATCAAGCTCATGACCGGCATCGACGCTGCGGACGGCGGTCGGATCACGGTGCTGGACTACCGGGTCCCCTCTCTGCCGCTGCTCGGCAAGATCGGCTACATGGCGCAGTCCGACGCCTTGTACGGCGAGCTCACCGCGAAGGAAAACCTGATGTTTTTCGGCGCGATGTTCGAGCTGCGCGGCGCCCGCCTCGCGGAGCGGATCGCCGACGCCCTGGCGACCGTCGGCCTCTCGCAGGACGCCGGCAAGCTCGTCTCGCGATTTTCCGGCGGCATGAAGCGCCGGCTGTCGCTGGCCGTCGCGCTGCTCCACGAGCCCGAGCTGCTCATTCTCGACGAGCCGACCGTCGGCATCGATCCGGCGCTGCGCGTGTCCATCTGGGCTTCTCTGCTCGCGCTGCGCGAGCGAGGCACGACGATCCTGCTGACGACGCACGTCATGGACGAAGCCGAGCGCTGCGACCGTATCGGACTGATCCGGGACGGCTCGCTGACCGCCGTCGGCAGCCCGGCCGACCTCAAGGCGAACACCGGCGCGGGGACCATCGAAGAAGCCTTTATCCGTTTGGGAGGTGAGCGCCCGTGAGAGTTCGCGCTTTGTCCGTGCGCATCTTCAGGCAATTCATGCGCGATAAACGTACGCTGGCGCTCCTGTTCGTCGCGCCGCTCTTCATTCTGACGCTGGTTTACTGCATCTTCGGCGGTACCGGCAGCGTACCTAAGATCGGAACGGCCGGCCTGCCCGATACGATCTCCGGCGCCTTGCGCGCGTCGTCCGCCGACATCGTCTCCTACGATTCCGAAGCCGCCGCGCGCGCCGAATTGACGGACCGCAAGCTTGACGCCCTCTTGACGGTGTCGGACGGCAAACCGACGCTGCTGCTCGAGGGCAGCGATCCGTCGCGCAGCCGCGCCGTAATGCTCGCCGTATCGGCCATGCAGCGAACGACTGCCGCCGACGTTTTTAAACCCCAGATCGAATATCTCCACGGCAAGCCCGGGATGTCCTCCTTCGACGCCTTCGGACCGGTCATGATCGGCTTTTTCTCCTTTTTTTTCGTCTTCCTGCTCGCGGGCGTCGCTTTTCTTCGCGAGCGCACGACGGGCACGATGGAACGGCTCATGGCGACGCCGATCCGCCGGCACGAGGTCGTGCTCGGTTACTTGGGCGGCTTCGGCTTGTTCGCGATTATGCAGTCTGCGCTCGTCGCTTGCTTCGCAATCTATGCGCTCGGCATGTACATGACCGGCTCGATCTGGCTCATCCTGCTCGTCAACCTGTTGCTGACGCTCACGGCCCTTACGCTGGGCACGCTGCTCTCCGCGTTCGCCGGCTCCGAATTTCAAATCATCCAGTTCGTGCCGATCGTGATCGTGCCGCAGGCTTTCTTTTCCGGGCTTTTCCCGCTGGACGGCATGTCGCCTTGGCTGCACAAGCTGACGTACGCGATGCCGCTCTACTATGGCGGGGATGCGCTTCGGGACATTATGATCAGAGGCGAAGGCTTCGGCGGAATCGCGGTCGACGTCGGCGTTCTTCTCGGCTTCTCCCTGCTGTTCGCGGCGCTGAATGTCGTCGCGCTCAAGAAGCAGCGGGCCATTTAGCGCGACGGCTAGCCGTGTGGTACGATATGGAGGACAGGGCGCTGCCTGGCGCGGCGCTCCCCGGCTTCAAGACGAATGAAGGAGCGACAGCTTGATGGACGCGAAAGGCGGCTCGAAGGAGCCATGGATGGAAGAGCTGCTGCGCGAGGGCTCGCTCGGCGATGACCGGCCGGTGAAGACGGAGAAGCAGGCGCGCATCTTGGCAGCCGCGATCGAGGTGTTCGCCGCGAAGGGGTACGCCGGGTCCTCCACGAGCGAGATCGCGCAGCTTGCGGGCGTCGCGGAAGGGACGATTTTCAGGCATTACAGGACCAAAAAGGATTTGCTCGTGTCCATCGTCACCCCGGCCATGATGCGGATGATCGCGCCGTTCGTCATCCGCGGATTCGGCGACGTGCTTGATGCCGAACACGACAGCTTCGAGCAGTTCGTCCGCCGCATGATCGACAACCGCATCGAGTTCGTGAGCCGCAACAAGCGTCTGTTCCGCATCGTCGTTCAGGAGCTTCCCTTCCACCCCGAGATGCGCGAACGGTTCAAATCGATCATCCTGACGCAGGTGCTCGCGCGCGTGACGGTCGTGATCGAGAAGTTCCAGCGGGCGGGCAAGATCGCCCCCTTGCCGGCGCATACGGTCGCGCGCCTGACGGCTTCGACGCTGATCGGCTACGTGCTGCCCCGGATGCTCATGACCGGCGAGCCCGGATGGGACGACGAGGCGGAGCGCGAAGCGACCGTCTCCTTTTTGGTCAAGGGCCTGTCTCCGTAGTTTAGGCTTCGGCCGGCGCGGGTATCTTTTACGATTGCGGACCTATCCAATTTTGACGGAAAGAAGGGAATCAGCTTGATCGTCACTTTTCTCGGACATGCCTGCGTGAAGCTCGAGCACGACGGCCGCTCGCTTATCATCGACCCGTACCTCACCGGCAACCCGCTCGCGGCCGCCTCGGCGGACGATATTCAGGTGGATCACATCCTGCTCACCCACGGCCACGGCGACCATGTCGGCGACACGGTATCCATCGCGAAGCGCACGGGCGCCCAGGTCGTAGGTACGCCGGAGCTGGCAGCCTTCCTGGGCTGGCAGGGCGTCGCGAACACGGTCGGCATGAACATCGGAGGCACCTACGATCTCGGATACGCCAAGGTGAAGATGGTGCAGGCGTTCCACAGCTCCGGCTATACGCTAAGCGACGAGCAGCGCATCGTCTACCTGGGAATGCCGACGGGCCTGATCGTCACCTGGGGTGGACATACCCTTTTGCATGCGGGGGATACCGGACTGTTCGGCGATATGAAAATGATCGGCGATCGCCACGAGATCGATCTGGCGTTCATCCCGATCGGCGATCACTTCACGATGGGTCCGGAGGACGCGCTGACCGCGGCCGAATGGCTGAAGCCCAAGCAGGTCGTCCCCGTCCACTACGACACCTTCCCGCCGCTTCGGCAGGACGCGGCCGCCTATGCGCGCGCGCTTGAACAAAAAGGCATTAAAGGCACCGTGCTCAAGCCGGGAGATCGTCTGGAGCTGTAAACGCGCCGCGCATATGAAAAGAGACCCGTCCGCCAGGCGCATCGCGCCGGGGGTACGGGTCTCTTTTCTTCGTTTGCGGAACATACGTTCAGGCATAAAACAAATAGTAGACGGCCACGCCGATGCCGATGCCCCAGATCGCGCCGGCGAACACCTCGATCGGCCGGTGGCCGAGCAGCTCCTTCAGTTCTTTGACCGGATGCAGTTCGCCGTGCAGATCGGGCATTTTGCGCAAAAACCGGTTTAGCACGGATGCCTGCAATCCCGCATGCCGTCTGACGCCGGCGGCGTCGAACATGATGATCATCCCGACGACGGCCGCGACGGCGAACGTGGGCGAATCGAGCCCGTCCTCGATGCCGAGCGCGGTCGCGAGTCCTGCCATGGCGGCGGAGTGCGAGCTCGGCATGCCGCCGGTGCTGAAAGCCATGCCGCCCTGCCACGAACGCCTGCCGACGAACTGGATCGGCACCTTGACGGCCTGCGCGGACAGAATGGAGACGATCGCGGCGATGAGCGGAAAATTGGCGAGTATGGACATAACGGCGGTCTCCCTTCTCTCGAGTGAGCGCTACCCGATCCTGCGGAGGCAGCCAATAGAGCTATTATAGCTTATTACACCCGAGAGGGGTCATTCGATTCGCCGCCTCTCAGCGGGATTTCGACTTTACCTTTTTCACGAGCGCAGGCAAATGCTTCATCGTGCGGAGCATATCTCCCTTGCACATCGGGCATTTCTGTTCCTCTGTCGCGAATTCCTCGCGAACCCATGCTTTGCAGTCGGGACTTTTGCATTTCCAGATCTTCGTCAAAAACAGCTTGCCGCCTTCATCTTGCGATGTCAATCTCGGGTGCCTTCCTTTCAAAACCGGTTTAAAGTCAACTGACCTAATATAGGCCGTTCCGCCGCTAGAGTCAAGTTCCCGTCGCCGACGCCTCGCCCGACAGCCCAGGGGCGGCTCCGGTGCCGAATTGGCTCTCGAACATGCGGTAGTAAGCGCCGCGGCTTACCAGCAGCTCCTCGTGCGTCCCGCGTTCGGCGATGCCGCCGTCCGCGACGACGAGGATCTGGTCGGCTCCCCGGATCGTGTTGAGGCGGTGGGCGATCACGAAGCTGGTACGTCCCCGCATGACCGTCAGCAGCGCCTTCTGGATCTGAAGTTCGGTCCGGGTGTCCACGCTGCTGGTCGCTTCGTCCAGAATCAGGATCGACGGACGAGCCAGCATCACGCGGGCGATCGCGAGCAGCTGCTTCTGCCCTTGGCTCAGGCTGCCGCCGTTCTCGGCAAGCGGCGTGTCGTAGCGCTTGGGCAAGCGCCTGACGAAGGCGTCCGCGCCGACGAGCCGCGCCGCTTCGATCATCTCCTCGTCGCTCGCGCCGGGATTGCCGTATTTAATGTTGTCGCGGATCGTCCCGGAAAAAAGGTACGTATCCTGCAGCACGACGCCGAAGGCGCTGCGCAGGCTGCTCCGCGTATAGTCGCGGATATCGCGTCCGCCGATGCGAATCTCGCCTCCGGTGACGTCGTAAAATCGGTTCAGCAGCTGTACGATCGTCGTCTTGCCGGCGCCGGTCGGGCCGACGAGCGCGATGCATTTGCCCGCCTCCGCCTCGAAGCTCACGCCGCTTAGAATCGGACGCGCCGGATCGTAGCCGAACGACACGTCGTCGAAGACGACGTTCAGCGCCCCGGGCTTGAGCTCCGCCGCGCCCGGACGGTCGCGGGTCTCGTCCGCCTCGTCCAGCACCTCGAAGACGCGTTCGGCGCCGGCAACGCCGGATTGAAGCACGTTGTATACGTTCGCGATGTCGTTCAGCGGTCTTGCGAACTGCCGCGAATAGCTTAAGAAGCTGGCGATGACGCCGACCGATATGTGGCCTTTGACGGCCAGCACGCTCCCGACGACGGCCACCGTCGCGAATCCGATGTTGTTGATCACGCTGAGCAGCGGCATGAGCAGCCCCGACCAGATCTGCGCCCGGATGCCGATCTCGCTCAAGTTGCGGTTGACCTCGTCGAACTCGGCGACCGAACGGCGCTCCCTGCCGAACGCTTTGACGAGAGACAGGCCGGTGACGCTCTCCTCGATCTGCCCGTTCAGCCTGCCGAGGTAGGCCTGCTGTTCCTTGAACAGCTTGCCCGTCCTACGGGTAACGATGCGCGCCAGCAGGTAGACGAGCGGCACGGTCACGAGACCGGCCAGCGTGAGCAGCGGGCTGAGGACGAGCATCATGACCAGCGAGCCGACGATCGCCACGCCGCCCGACATCAGCTGCACGACCGTCTGCGAAAGGCTCGTGCTCACGTTGTCGATGTCGTTGGACAGCCGGCTCATGATCTCTCCGTGCCTGCGCGTGTCGAAGTAAGACAGCGGCAAACCGTGCAGCTTGGCGAACAGGCCGCTCCGCAGCTTGCTCACGGCGCGTTGGGATACGCCGGACATGAGCCAGCTTTGAACGAACGTGAAAGAAGCGTCCATCGCGTAAGCCGCGGCCATTAACGCGATCAGCGCTTGAAGCGCGCCGAAGTCGACGCTTCCCTGTCCGTGCATCGCGTCGATGGCGCGGCCGATCAAGTACGGGCCGATGAGCGCGGCTCCTGCGCTCGCGAGCGTGAAAAGGAAGACGACCGCGAGAAGCCTTCGCTCGGTCCGAAGATAAGACAGCAGGCGGCGGACGGTCGCGCCGAACGCCTTCGGCTTCTGCACGGGCCCTCTCCCCCGCGGTCCCGCCCCCGAAGCGCCCGGGCTTCCGGGTCCGCCGGGTCCGCGAACCGGTACGGCTGGCGCCGGAGTCCGTGCTTTTGATCCGTTAGATGCCTGAGGCATGCGGAATCGCCTCCTCTCCGAATTGCGAGCGGCAAATATCCCGATACACGCCGCAACCGTGCAGCAGCTCTTCATGGGTGCCGAGTCCGACCAGCTCTCCGTCGTCGAGCACGGCGATCCGGTCGGCATCGATGAAGGAAGAGATGCGCTGCGCGCTCAGCAGGCAGGTCGGCTTCGACCCGTTCGCTCGGAGCGCCGCCTTGACCTTGCTCTCCGTGACGGCGTCGAGCGCGCTCGTGCAGTCGTCGAGAATCAGGATCTGCGGGCGCCGGATCAAGGCGCGCGCGATGGACAGCCGCTGCTTCTGGCCGCCGGACAAATTGACGCCGCCCTGGCCGAGGATCGCCTCGTAGCCGTCCGGAAGCGCCATGATGAAGTCGTGGGCGCTGGCGGACTTGGCCGCCGCCTCCAGCTCCGACTGCGTCGCCGACTCGTCGCCCCAACGCAAATTGTCGGCGATCGTGCCCGTGAACAGCACGGTGCGCTGCGGCACGATCGCCACCTTTTCGCGGAGGTCCGATACGTCCAGCAGCCGGTGATCGACGCCGCCGATGCGCACGATGCCTTCCGTCTGGTCGTATAGGCGCGACACCAGATTCACGAGCGTGCTCTTGCCGGCGCCGGTCGATCCGACGATGGCGAGCGTCTCTCCGGGCTTGCATTCGAGCGTCACGCCGCGCAGCGCGCGCTCCCCGTCCGTACCCTCGTAAGAGAATCCGACGTTCTCGAATGAGACGCTTGCCGCAGCTGCGGAAGCTTCGGATGCAGATGGCGTCCGAAGTCGGGTCGCTGCAGCGCCTACAGTCTCTCGGGGCTCCCGATCCTCGGGCTTGGAAGCGGATTCCCCTTCCGGCAGCGCGAGCACCTCCGAGATTCGTCCCGACGAAGCCCGCGCGCGGATGAACATGTTGAATACCCATGAGATCGTCATCAGCGAGAATAAAATCTGCGTCATATAGTTGACGAAGGCGATGATGTTACCGACCTGCATGCCGCCTTCGTCCACCCGGATGCCGCCAAGCCAGACGATGGCGACGACGCCCAGGTTGACGACGAGCGCGATCGCCGGACCGAAGCCGGACATCGCGCGGAGCGTCGTCGTCGAACGCGCCTGGTATTCGCCGTTGATCGCTTCGAATTTGTCCGCTTCGTAGCCGAAGCGGTTGAACGCCTTGACCGACCGCACGCCCGACAAATATTCGCGCATCGCGCCGTTCAACCGGTCGAGCGCCGCTTGGACCTTGAGGAACAGCGGGAATCCGACGCGCATGTTCAAAACGATAAGCAAAATAACGATCGGCACGACGACGACGAGCACGAGCGACAGCTGCGGATTAAGCCGAACGGCCATGAAAAGTCCCCCGACGCAAAGGAGCGGCGCCTTGGCGAATATCCGCATCATGCCGTTGGCGAAGTTTTGAACCTGGGTAACGTCGTTCGTGAGCCTGGTCACGAGCGACGCCCGGTCGAAGCGGTCCGCGTCGCGGAGGGACAAATACTGGACGCGGCGGAACAGATCGCCGCGCAGATCCGCCCCGAACCGCTGGGATACCCGGCTCGAGACGACGTTGCGACCGAGCGCGGAGAGCGCGCCTGCGGCGGTAATCGCCAGCATCCAGACGCCGTACTGCGCCACGACGTTCAACTCTCCCGTCAGCACGCCCCGGTCGATCATATGGGACATCAATGTCGGCAGCAGCAGGTCGCAGACGCCTTCAAGCGCGACGAGCGCGAGCGACAGCGTAAAAAGCAGGCCGTATTTCGACAGGTATTTGCGCAAATAATGCAACTCGCTGGCCTCCCCGCCCGTCTACTTGCCCGCCGAGCGCCAAATCAAGAGCTTCGGCTCGGTGAGCTCCTCGATCGCATAGCGAACGCCCTCGCGCCCCAATCCGCTCTGCTTGACGCCGCCGTACGGCATATGGTCGAGCCGGAAGGTCGGGATGTCGTTCACGAGCACCGTGCCGGCGACGAGGTCCTCCATCGCCTGCATCGCCGCATCGATCCGGTTCGTATAGATGCCGACCTGCAGCCCGTAATCCGAATCGTTCGCGCGGCTCACGGCCTCCGCGATCGAACGGACCTTGTTCACCAGCACGACGGGGGCGAACGCTTCGCGCCGAGACAGCACGGCATCGTCGGGCACGTCGGCAAGCACCGCCGGCGGCAGCAAGCCGCCCCTCGGCGCGCCGCCGGCCAGCAGCATGGCGCCGCGGCTTACGGCGTCGTCGATCCAGTCGGCGGCGCGCTTCGCCTCCCGGGGCGCGATCATCGCCGATAGATCCGTCCTCGGATCGAGCGGGTCGCCGACGACGAGCTTCGAGGCCGCATCCGCGATACGCGCGGCCAGCTCGTCGGCCACCGAGGCCATCGCGTATATCCTTTGCAAGGAGATGCATACCTGGCCTTGATAGCCGAATGCGCCTTCCGCGCAGCGGCGCGCCACGGCATCGAGATCCGCGTCGTCGTCGACGATGACGGCGCTGTTCGAGCCGAGCTCGAGCGTCACCCGCTTAAGGCCGGCTTGGGCCCGTATGGATTCGCCTACGGCAGCGCTGCCCGTAAACGACACGGCGCCTACGCGCCTGTCCGCGACGATCTGCTCGCCGACGCGCTTGCCGTCGCCCGTCACGACGTTCAGCGCCCCGCCTGGCAATCCCGCTTCATGGAGCAGCCGGGCGACAAAAAAAGCCGACAGCGGCGTCTGCGGCGCGGGCTTCAGCACGACCGCATTGCCCGCGGCAAGCGCGGGGCCGACCTTGTGGGCGACCAGGTTCATCGGAAAATTAAACGGCGTAATCGCGCCGACGACGCCGATCGGTTCGCGTCGCGTATAAGCGATGCGTCCTTCGCCCCCCGGCGCCGCGTCCATCGGGACGGTCTCGCCATGGAGCCGTTTGGCCTCCTCGGCAGCGAACTTATAGGTCGCGGCCGTGCGGTCGATCTCCGCGTAAGCGGCCTTTAGCGGCTTCGCCGCCTCCCGGGCGACGATGCGCGCCGCTTCTTCCCTGCGCTCGGTCAACAGGTCAGACAGCCTCTCCAAGATCGCCGACCGGCGGTGCGCCGGCATCGCGCGCATCGTCTTCGCGGCATCCGCCGCGGACGCGATCGCCAGATCCACGTCCGCCGGCGCCGCGTCGGCGATCTCCGCCAGCTCTTCTCCATCGTAAGGAGCCGTTAATTTGACGTACGACTTCGTCTCGCGCTCGGCGCCGCCGATCCACAGGTGCTTGCGCACGCTCATCTTGCATCGCTCCTTCATAAAAAGCATGTTAAACAACCATACTTCCAAGAATAGCACTTGCCGCGATGCGGTTCAAAAGCAAAAAGCGGATGATCGAAGCGAAGCCATCTTCATCTGATCTTCATGCTTCGGCGATGGCGTTTGTGGTATGATCACTTCAGAACTTAGATTAAGTCTAAATATAATATATGGAGGGATTCCGAATGTCCGCAACCCAACAAGCCGAAAAGCTGAGCGTCGTCCTGAACCGGCAAGTCGCCAACTGGACCGTGCTGTACACGAAGCTCCATCATTTCCATTGGTACGTGAAAGGCAGCGAATTTTTTACCCTTCACGCGAAGTTCGAGGAATTGTATACCGAAGCGGCTGAGCGCATGGACGCGATCGCCGAGCGCCTCCTCGCCATCGGCGGCAGCCCCGTCTCGACGTTGAAGGAAAGCCTTTCGCTCGCAACGGTCGACGAGGCTGCTGGCGGCGAATCCGCCGCCCAGATGGTCGGCGCGGTCATTGCGGACTATGCCAAGCTGGCAGACGAGCTCGCCGCCGGCATCGAATCGGCGCAAGCGGCCGGCGACGAAGCGACGGCCGACCTGTTCATCGGCCAGACGGCCGACCTGCAGAAAACGATCTGGATGCTGAATGCGTTTCTGGGCAAATAAACATTCAAAAGGCCGCTCCCACGAAGGGAGCGGCCTTTTTTGAATTTGTAGCGAAATTCGTTTCCTATGCTCATACGTTAACCGCTAGGCAATTAACGCTTCGTCCCAAGCAGGTCCGCAATCAATTTCGCGTATGCCTGCGAGCCGGTTTTCCCCAAATGTACGCCGTCCTTGCCGAAATATTCGTCGTGGCCCGCGCTCTCGCCGTACCAGTCGCCGATCGAGACGTTCGGATAATCGGAGACGATCTCGTCCAGCATGTCGTTTACGGTATCCTGCCATTTGCGGGGGACGCGCGTATTCATCAAAATGATTTCGTCCGCATCGCCAAGCGCGTCGAGCATCTTCGTCAGCTGTTTTTTCGTAAAGGAGCCGTTCGTACCCAGCTCTACGACGACACGGCTGCCGAGCTGCCCCTTGCTCTCGAGGGCATCGATCTCGTCCGGCGCCTCCCGCATCTGTCGGCCGACCTCGCCGTCGACGACGATGCCAGGCAGCTGCGCCTCCAGATACGGCTTCACGTTCAGCATGACCGAGTCGCCGATGACGGTAATGCCTTTTCCGCTGCGCGGCGCCTCAGCGCCGCCGCTTCCCTCTCCGGCCCCTGCGCCTTGCTGCGGCGCCGGAGATCCGGACGGCTTCGGCGTCGGCGAAGGCGAGCGCACGGGCTTCGCAGGCGGCTTCGCCGATGCCGACGTCGTCGGCTTAGGCGTCGGCTTTGCCGTCGGTTCGGACGTGCCGACGTGATCATTCGCGGGGCGCACGTCCGCGCCCCCATCTCCCCCGGCGCCGACCGCAGTCCCGGCGCCGCCCGAATGATCGCCGGCGCCGATGCCGGCGTCGACGATAACGCCCGCGGCCCCGTCCGACGGGGCGGCTGCGCTGCCTTGTCCTAGCGGCTGCGCGCCGCCCGTGCAAGACACGCAAAGCAGGATCAGCGCCGCGACGGACAGGCACGCGGCCCTGCGGTTCGGCGCGGACGAACGTCCAGGACGCAAGCCGCTCGCGAAGCTCGCCGCGACAGCGAATAAGCCATCCCTGACGGCGGCGAGGCCGCGGCGGCGAATCGGATTCTCGACGTAACGGTAGGACAAGGCGGCAAGCGCGACGCTGACGGCGAGCTGAAGCGCGATGCGCAGCGGCTCGGGTCCGTCCGTGTTCACTTGCTTCCCGGACAAAGCGATGACCGGATAATGCCACAGGTAGATGCCGTAGGATCGCTTGCCGATCCAGCGCATCGGTCCGCAGCCCAGCCAGGCGCCGAGCCGGCTAGACGGATGAGCGAGCGCGGCGACGAGCGCCGCGGCGCAGAGCGACAGCAGAACCAGTCCGCCCCGGTATAGGAAAGGATCGTATTCGCTCGTGTACCGCATCATAAGCACGATGGCCGCAAGCGCGGCAACGCCTACGGAATCGAGGCCGATGCGGTAGCCCTTGGACAATCCCGCGGACAGCCTGGCGCTCGGCCACACGAGCGCGAGCGCCGCGCCGATCAGCAACCCGAACGCGCGCGTGTCGGTGCCGTAATAAATACGGCTCGGATCTGCGCCAGGTACGTAGAGCACGGCCATCAGAACGGCTGACGCGGCTGCGGCCGCGATGACGGCCAAGGCCGTCTTGCCCCGTCGTCCGAGGAGCAGGACCGCCCCCGGCAGCAGCAACGGCCAGAGCAGGTAAAACTGTTCTTCGACCGCGAGCGACCACAGATGTCCGAACGGCGAGGGCGGTCCGAAGCTTTCGAAGTAAGACACGTGATGAAAAATTAAGTACCAGTTGCTTGTATAAGTGACGGCCGACCACACGTCGCCTGCCAGCGACGGCAGCCGGTCACGGTCGAATAACAGAAGATAAAGCGATACGGCGGCCATGACGAGCAGCATGGCGGGCAGCAATCTCCGGGCGCGGCGCATCCAGAACCGCTTCAGGTCCAGCCGGCCTTCCCAATGAAGCTCGGAGGCGATCTGATCCGTAATGAGGTAACCGGACAGCACAAAGAACACGCCGACGCCCAATAGGCCTCCCGAGGCCCAGTCGAAGTCCAGATGATAGGCGATGACCGCGACGACCGCGATCGCCCGAAGCCCATCCAAACCCGGCATGTAGCGGGATGGTTCTGATTTAGTTGTATGCATGCTTAGCGGACTCCTTTGGCAGCTCTTGACACTTGCTTATAAAAACCTGAATGAACCTCGGTAAAACTTGCGATCGTACGTTAGCGCCCCGTTGACGGGGATGTTGCCTTTGCCGGCGCGAAATGCCCGGGCGATGCCTGATCATGCGGCGTTCTAGCGGTCACTTGCGTGTCAAGGACTAGCGCTGCGTTCGGTCTAACATCCGACTATGCGACTGCTCCGGCATCCCTCCCCTTGTCCCGCGAATCGGACAAATTTCCATTGTTTTTGACATTCAAACATTAGACGTCGTACCCCTGTCCAATGTTCAAGGTAAAGTAAGATTTTTTTAATGTTTTTTGTATACCAAAAAACCCCTTTCCCCAGTTGCCGGGAAAGAGGCTTAGACTCGATTCATCTGCGGTTCATGCGCGGCTCTGGATGCCGAAGCGCTGCCTGTAGCCGCATTTCCTGCACAGCTCCTCGACGACTTCGCGCCGGGAAAAACCGTCGTACATGCGCTGCGCCCGCTCGCCTTCAATAATTTCGGCGAACGGCCGCTCGTGAATATTGCCCAGATTAATGACGCCTTCGCCGTCCAGGCAGCAAGGAATGACCGTGCCGTCGGACAGCACGCCGGCCTGATTGCGAAGCCCGTGGCAGAAGCCCCTGCCCTCGTCCTCCTGCTCGGCGAGATCCGGCCACTTGAACTCGTGATCCTGGTTCAAATAGATGCGGTCGGCCAGCTTCAAGCCTTTGCCCCGCTCCCAGCTCTCTTCGATCGGACGCGCGAGGCCGAACTCCCGTTCGAGGAGCGCGAGAATGTCCCGGTTGCGGCTTCGCGCCGCGTTTTCCGCGTTGTCCGTCTCCAGATTCCACAGTCGCAGCGAGATCGTGACGCCCCCGGTCCGCACGGCTTCCTTCGCGAACGCGAGGATGCCGAGCACGTAATTTTCCTTGTTCGGCTCGTCCATATGCGGCCCCTCGCTATGCAGCGAGAAGTTGATCTGTCTCAGCGCCGGCTTGCCGAGCAGCTTGGGTCCCGCCTTGTGCAGCAGCGTGCCGTTTGTAGTCAGATTGACCTTGAACCCTTTTTCGTGGCTCAGATCCATCAGTTGATCCAGCTTCGGGTGAAGCATCGGCTCGCCCTTCACGTGCAAATAAATATGGTCCGTAAACGGCTTGACTTGATCTAGCGTATGCGCAAAGTCCTCGATCCGGATAAACTTCGCCTTGCGTTCGGTCGGCGGACAAAACGAGCAAGCCAGGTTGCATACGCTCGTGATTTCGATATAAAACTTTTTAAACCTTTTCAAACGAATGTCGCTCCTTCTGCGCGTCCGTCGTCAGACGCCTCTTGCCCTTCTGCGCTCCCGCAGCAGCTGCGCCGCGAAAATGCCGGTCAGCGCCGCGCAGAACAATAAATAGGAACCGATCAACAGCCCGATATCGGTCTCCGGGAATAAAATCGACGAACTGACGATGCCGAACAGCCAAATGTGGGACATGACGCCGACGAGCGAAGATACCATGTACGATCGGTGGGAAATCTTGGACAGCGACGCCATGAACGAGATGACGTTGTTCGGCATGATCGGCAGCGTGCGCAAAAAAATAATCGACCATACGCCGTATTTCATGAAATAGCCTTGCCACTTTTCATAACGGCCTGCCTTCGCCTTCATCTTGCGGTCGAACCAGTCCGCGAACAAATACTTGCAAGCGTAATAGACGACCAGAGAAGCGACGATGCCGACGAGCCAGCTCGTGATCAGGCCGTTGACCAGGCCCAATGCGGAAATTTGCAAAAAGATTAGCGTGGAAAAAGGAAAAATGCCGAAAAATCCTTGTATGATCGCCAGAGGCACGGTGAGCAGCAGCACATAGAATCCCTGGAGATTGGTCGTCTCCAGCAGCCAGTCTATGGCGTTGTTGAACATATCGCTCAAACCCCGTTCCCCCTTTTGCTCTCTCTCTTATTCTTGCGCCGCATAACCGTTTCCGCTCGCAGGCTCTCTTTGTACCTTACCATGATGGCGGGCATACAAGCAAAAGGATTATACGCGGGACAGGACCGTTCGATGCATAGGAAGCTATCGTTTCCGATCGCGCGGCAGCTTTTTTCACTAAAGATTTCCTTAAAACCGCGTTTTTGCGTTTTCGATACGGCGTAGCGGTGTACATTCAACAAGGTACTGTTTTTATCTGCTTTGAACATCCGCTCAAAACAAGGGAGAGAGAAAAACCATGAAAACGCAAGCCAAACAAACGAACTCTTACTTTAAATGGACCGCCCCGCTGGGTCTGGCGCTAATCCTCGCCGCGTGCGGGAACAACGGCGACAATAACGAACCTTCGTCTACCGAGAGCCCGCCCGCCACGGCGACCGCGACCGCGAGCCTCCCCGCCAGTCCAAGCGCGAGCATCGAAGCAAGCGCCAGCGCTAGCCCTGACGCGAGTACGGATACCGGCTCCGCCTCCGAGGCTGCCGCTCATCCGTCCGGGGAGCTTAAATCGGGCTTTCAGCTGTACGAGGATGCCGATGACGGCTACAGCATTCAATATCCGAAAGATTGGACCGTTCAGACCGACATTCAGGGCGTAAGCGCGGCGTTTCTGTCGCCTGCCGATAGCGATGCGGATCCCTTCAAAGAAAACGTGACCCTGGTCGTACAGGAACTGGGAAGCGCGGCCACGGGCTCGATCGATCAATATGCGGACGAGACGCAGAAGGCGCTTGAAAAAATGATCACGGACTTTAAGCTCGTCAGCTCCGAAAAATCCGATGAAGACCACGCCTTCTTCCTCGAGTATACCGGCACGCAAGGCCAATACGATCTGCATTGGCAGCAAGCCGCGATCATCGAAGGCGACAAGGCGTATATCGTCACCTACACGGCCGAGCCGGGCAACTTGGAAAAATATCAGGATACGGTCGGCGAAATGATCGACACGCTCTCCTACGAATAATGGCAGGGAAAAACGCCAAAGGGACCGATCGCCGCCTATGCGCGGTGTCGGTCCCTTTTTTCGCCTAGCTCTCTCCTACTTGAACGATTTCCAGTCGAGACGGCTGTTGTCCAGCAGATGCCCGAAGTCGCCGGCGAGCCGCTTCTCCTCGGCCCGCTTCGCCTCCTCCTCCGCCGCGCGCTTTTCTTCCGCCTTTTTGCGGTCCTCTTCCTTGATCGAATCCGCATGCGCCTTCAGCTTCTGCAGCGTCTCCGCGCTGAGCAGCTCCTTCAGCGTCGACCCCGACGCGCTCGGTTCTTCCTGCCTGGTCGCCGGCCGACGCGGCGCGCCCGCTTTTTTCTTCGCCATCGCGATCACCTCTATTCGTATTATAGCGCGGTTGTGGAAACTTCGTCCTGCAGGTATAATGATCAAACAAATGTTCGCATGCCTGTCCATGCGATCTGCAATCCAGTTATACGGAGGTTCTCTTCATGAAAGGTTCCACCCATCTCGTCATCGGTCTCGTCGTCGGCGCGGCCGCGGCCTGCTATTATCCGCCCGGCCCCGTCCAATCCGCCGCCTATGTCGCGGCGGCGGCCATGTCCGCGCTCGCCCCCGACCTGGACGGCACGAACATGCTGAGCGCCAAGCTCGGCGGCCTCTCCAGGGCGATCCACCGCGGCGCGCTCGGCGGCGGCGTGATCGCCGCCGCGGCCGCGCTCTACTTGTACGCGACCGGCCAAGCCGTGCCGGCTGTGCTCGGCTGGATCGGCATCCCGCTAATGCTCGTGCTCATGTCGGTCTCCTCGGGCACGATCCGCAACGGCCTCGTCTCCCTCGTCGGCATCGGACTGGCCGTCGCCGGCGCCCGGAGCGGCGAGACTTGGCTGATCGGCCTCGGCGCCTATACGGCATGGGCGCCCTGGCTCAAGCACCGCGGCATGACCCATACCGTATGGGCGCTGGCGCTCTGGTACTGGCTCGGCCGGGAGCTCGAGGCCGAGCGGGACATCCCGGGCATCGCCGTCGTCGCGGCGGCCGGCTATGCGTCTCACTTGGTCGCCGATACGCTGACCTCGCTCGGCGTCAAATGGCTGTATCCGCTTTACCGCAAGTCGATCAAGCTGCCCTTCTTTTAATGCTTCATTGATGCGCAAAGCTCATGCCGCTTGTTACCTTTTCGGAAGCAATCGAACGTATCGGTCCGAAAGCCCCATCAGCTTCATGATATAGTCGTAGTCGCTTCGGTACGGCGACAAGTCCTTGACCGGCTCCATCGTATCCAGCGACACCGCCGTGCCGTCGTCGAAGCCCGTCCCCGGCACGTATAGCACCTCGTCGTTAAAAAACGAGCCCGTCGGCAAATAATAGCGGCTGCCGACCACGTTCCGGTCGATGTTCAACAGGTCTTGACCGAAAGCGACGATGCCCGCGTCGCGCGGCTTTTTCCCGAGCAGGTTGGCGATCGTCGGCATCATGTCGAGCTGGCCGCCGACCTGCTCGACCCGCTGCCCGCCCGATTGACCCGGCGTATGGACGATAAACGGGATATTCAAACGGGAGACGCGCGAGTCGTATTTGATTCCAAGCTCCTTGCCGACCCAAGCCGGATCGTTGTCGTCCGGCTGCAGCCCGTAATGATCCCCGTAGACTGCGAGCGTCGTACGATCCCACAATCCTTCCTTTTTAAGCCCTTCGATCAATTGGCCGATCGCATAATCCGTATAATTCGCCGCGATCAAATAATCGCCTAGCTGCGTGCCCTCAAGGGATTCGGGCACCTGCAGCCGCTGGCGGTCTTTCGGCACCTTGAACGGAAAGTGGCTGGACGCCGTCACGAACTGCGCGTAGAATGGCGTTCCCGCCGCGCTCGTCTTGGCCATCTCCTCGAGCCCGAAGCGATACAGCTCTTCGTCCGAAGCCCCGAATTCGTTGAAGCGATCGTTTACGAAGTTAGGCTTGTCGAAGTAACGATCGAAGTTAAGCGCCGGATACAGCCGGTTGCGATCCCAAAACTTGACGTCGTTGACATGGAACGTAAACGCCTTGTAGCCGTCCTGCTGGAGCAGCCTCGGGAGGCTCGGCAACGCTCTGTCGCCGTACCCCGTGGACATCGCGATCTTCGCGGTCGGATAGATCGAAGTGTTCGCCATGAATTCGGCGTCCGACGTGTTGCCCTGCCCGATCTGCTGGTAGACCCGCGGGAAATAATACGATTCGTCCGCCAGCTCGTTCAGGACGGGCGTCACCTCTTGACCGCCGACTTTTAGATGAAGCGGGAAGTTCTGGAACGCCTCGAGCTGCAGCACGATCAGGTTGCTTCCGGCCGCTTCGCCGAAATGCGCTGGCGCGCTGCCCGCGCTTGCGCTTTTTCGGTAAGGAAACGAAGCTTGCAGCGCTTCGACCTCGCTCACGGTCTGCGCGAGGTCTGCCGCGGATGCTTGGCGGGATTCGCGGTCCGCCTTGATCGCGGCGATGACCTGGTAGCCCAGGAAGCCTTCGCTGTCGGCGGCAGCCAGCTCGTTGTCGATGCCGAGGCCCTGTCGGACGCCGCCTGCGACGATGCCCGCGCAAGCGACGAGCGCGATCGCCGCCACCCATCTGCCGTATGCCATGGAAGCGTCGCGCATGATTGGAAGCTTCCGCAAGATGAAGCCCGCAGCTACCCAGACGGGCAAATCGGCGAAAAACAAATAATAGAGCGGGTCCATCGTCGACTGTACGCTGGCCTGAACCTGGGGCACCTGGTGCAGCTCAAGCAGCGCCGTATAGGTCGGCATCGAGCCGAAATGAGCGAAGTAAAGCGTAGCCGCAAACAAAACCGTCGAGACCAGCGCGTCGAGAAGCCAGCACGCGACGCCGCGGCCGCGCCCCGGCAGAAGCAAAGCCAGGAGACTTGTCAGCACGGCTGCCGCGGCGGCGTCGGCGCCGACATGGCGCCATGCAATCTCGCCGAACGTGAAATAACGAAGCAGCGCCATCTTGATCCAGAGCAACGCGGTCAGGATCAGGTAAGCCGCCGGCAGCCGAAGGGGCATTCGGATCGGTGCCCTTCCGCCGCGCGGTCCGGCGAACGCGGACACTCGGCTCGCTTTGGTTTCGAAGCTGCCATTTCGTTTACCTTTCATCCGTGACATAAGCGATCAGCAACGCCGCCGTTCCCAGTATAGCGTCCGCGTGCGTGCGCTCCATGCCGTGCGAGGCATGCACGCCGGGACCGATGAGCGCGGCGCGGATATTGCCGCCGCCGCGCAGCGCGGCGGTGGCATCCGAGCCGTAATGCGGGTAAATGTCGACCGCGTGCGGGATGCCCTCCCGCTTCGCGAGTTCTACTAGACGCGTGGTCATCCCGTAATCATAAGGCCCTGAGGAATCCTTGGCGCAGATCGATACGTCCCGCTCCGTCGCGGACAGATCGTCGCCGAGCGCGCCCATATCTACGGCGATCAGCTCCTCGATGTCGGCGGGAATCCAGGCGGCGCCGTGACCGACCTCTTCGTACGTCGAGAACACGAGCTTAAGCGTCCTGACCGGCGCTTGTCCCGTGCGCTTCAACCATTCGAGAAGCCCGAACAACGCGGCGACGCTCGCCTTGTCGTCCAGATGGCGCGACTTGATCCAACCGTTCGGATAGATCCGGGTCCGGGGATCCCAAGACACGAAGTCGCCCGGCGCGATGCCGAGCGCTAGCGCGTCGTCCTTGGCACGGACGTCCTCGTCCAGCCGAATCTCCATGTTTTCTTCCTCTCGCTTCCATTCCCGCGCGTCCGAATACACGTGAACCGACGGCTTCGTCGACAGTACCGTCCCCTCGTATCGGCGGCCGTCGCGCGTATGCACCGTGCAATACTCGCCTTCGACCGTCTGCATCGCATAGCCGCCGATCGGCGTGAACCGCAGCGCGCCGGCGGCCTTGACCGATCGAACCATCGCGCCGAGCGTGTCGACGTGGGCGGACAAGCCGATGGCCTGCCCCGCCTCGCGGCCCGGCACGGTGACGATCACGTTGCCTTTGGGCGTCGTCTCGCTGGCGTAGCCAAGTCTCGCGGACTCGTCCCGCAGCATCGCGGCGATCTCCATGCAATAGCCGCTCGGGCTGGGACAGCCGAGCAGTCGCGCCAGCCAAGCAATAATATAATCACGGTCAAGCGACCGATATACGGATTCCTTCATCTGAATGACCTCCCGTGAAACTCGCTGATATGTCGAAACAGCGCCTCGCCGTCCGGCGTCGCAAAGCGCTCCGGTTCGAAGTAACGAACCAGCGCGCGATAAGGCTCGGGAACCCAAATATATTGGTGGACGTATTCCGTTCGCAGGAACCCGCATTTCTCCCAAAATCGGACTCGGGTTTCATTTTCCTGCGTGTCGTCGGCCTCCGCTTCGATCAATAGACCATCCAGCGCTTGCGATTTTGCCCACTCGGCGATCATAGACACGAACCGCGTACCGGTCCCCTGGCCTCGATCTATCGCGCGAACAGCCAAATAATCGATCAGCAGCAGTTTCGGCTTGGCCAAGACGCCGCAAATGGCCATCGCCTTCATCTTGCCTTCTTCGATGCCGGTTGCCAGCATGCTGATGCGCTTTTTGAACATGCGTTCCAAGATCGCGTCGGGCTTTCGTCCCTCGGCGGGAAAGGCCTCTCGATAAAGAGCAAGCGCCTGTCGCCAACTCGAATCGTCTGGCTTGTCCTGCAGCGTCAGCTCCATCCCGGCACCTCCCGCGAGTCCGATTTTTATTCCATAATATTAGTCCACCGGATTTGAAAAGTCCAACCGTCGCGGATGCGCGCATTTCCCTCTTCGCCTTGCGAATAATGGGCGCTGGCATTTTCACTTTAAATGTGCGATTATAAATCACAGATAAAAGACGCATTCTAGCACGAACAAATCCGAACGCCGAGGTGAAGGCTTCATGAAATTAAGCATATTGGATCAGTCGCAGATCGCAGAAGGACGCACGGCTTCCGACGCGCTTCGAGAGACGACCGAGCTGGCTAAGGAAGCGGATCGGCTCGGCTATTACCGTTATTGGGTGGCGGAGCATCATGCCTCCCACGCCCTCGCGTCCTCCAGCCCCGAAGTATTGATCGCCCACCTGGCCGCGAACACGCAGCGCATCAAGGTCGGCTCTGGCGGCGTCATGCTGTCCCACTACAGCGCGTACAAGGTCGCCGAAAATTTCAGGGTACTCGAGGCGCTCCATCCGGGCCGCATCGACGTCGGACTCGGGCGCGCGCCGGGCGGGATGCCGATCTCTACGCGCGCGCTGCAGGAAGGCAAGATTTCTCATATCGACAATTATCCGCAGCAAGTGGCCGACCTGATCGGCTACTTGAACGACGCGCTGCCCGAAAAGCACAGGTTCAAGGGCCTGACGGCCTCGCCCTCCATCCCGACGACGCCCGAGCTTTGGCTGCTCGGCTCGAGCTTCGGCAGCGCCGCGATCGCCGCGGAGATCGGAGCCGCCTACGGCTATGCCCAGTTTTTCGGCGTTCCGGACAGCGAAGTATCGGTTCAGCATTATAAAGATCGCTTCAAGCCGTCCGCGTTAAACGACGTTCCGAAGCTGCTCGCGGCCGTTTACGTCATATGCGCGGATACCGAAGAGGAAGCGCGCCGCCTGGCCGCAAGCACCGAGCTGTTTTTCCTGTCGCTCGAGAACGGGCGTCTGCTCGACCGCTTCCCGAGCGTCGAGACTGCGGAGGCTTATCCGTATACGGAGTACGATCGGATGCGGATCGCCTCGGGCGCACACCGCCGAATCGTCGGTACGCCGGCGTCCGTCAAGCGGCAGCTCGAAGAGATGTCCGAGCGCCTCGGCATCGACGAGCTCATGATCGTCACCGTGACGCATAACTTCGAGGCGCGGCTGCGCTCGTACCGCCTCGTCGCCGAAGCGTTCGGCCTGACGCTAGACCGCGCTTGACCGTCCCTGCCTTGCTGCATGACCGCTTTTTCGAATACATGACGCAAAGAAGCCGCCTCGCGAGGCGGCTTCTTCTGCTGGTCCGCGATCGAAAAATCGCGACCGGTCCGATTATTGCTTGTTGAACGTGTCCGTCAATACCGGCACGATTTGCGATTTACGGGAGACGACGCCTTTCAGGACCGCCTTGTTGCCGTCGAGCTTGACGCCGTATGCCTGTTCGACGACCGCTGCGGACTTGCCGAGGGCGACGCCGACCGAGTCGTTGTTCAGGATGTCCGTCACGACGAACAGGAAGAGGTCGAGGCCCTTGGCCGCGATAATGCCGTTCAGCTTGTCCTCGAGCTCGCCTTGGCGGGAGAGCACGTCGTTCACGTCGACCGCGTTCACTTGCGCGATCTCGACCTTGGCGGAGCCCATCGAAAACTCCTTCGCATCGAGAGCGACGAGCTCGTCGATCGACTTGTCGATCAGGTTCGCGCCCGCCTTCAGCATGTCAAGGCCGTACGTATCGGCGTTTACGCCTGCGATCTCGGCCAGCTCGCGAGCGGCTTCGATGTCTTCCTGCGTGCAGGTCGGCGACTTGAAGAGCAAGGAGTCGGAGATGATGGCGGAAAGCATCAGGCCCGCGACGTTCTTTTCGATCTCGACGCCGTTTTCCTTGTAAAGCTTCTTAAGGATCGTAGCCGTGCAGCCGACCGGCTCGGCACGGTAATACAGCGGCGCGCTCGTCTCGAAGTTGGCGATCCGGTGGTGGTCGATGACTTCGATCACTTGCACTTGGTCGATATCGGCGGCGCTTTGTTGACGTTCGTTGTGGTCGACGAGGATGACTTGCTTCGCCTCTGAAGCGACGGCTTCGACGAGACGCGGCGCGGCCGCGCCGAACGTATCGAGCGCGAACTGCGTCTCGGCGCTGACGTTGCCCAGGCGAACGGCTTCAGCGTCTACGCCGAGCTTGTTCTTCAGCGCCGCGTAAGCGATCGCGGAGCAGATCGTATCCGTATCCGGGTTTTTGTGTCCGAAGATCAATACTTTTCCCATCTTCATACTCCTCATTAATAGAATTGGCTACAAAATTATAACGCACTTGAAGCGGGCCAAGCAAGTCGGCTTGCCTTCTTTTGTCAGGATTTGAGCTGCACGTACAGCTCCTCCCCCTCGCTCCATTCGGCGTAAAGCACCTTTTTGACGTCCTCAACGTTATGCTTCAGCAGCTCGCGGACCAGCCATCCGCCGTCTTTGCCGAGATCCCGCAAGCCTGCGGCGTCGACCCGTCCGTTAACGACGAGCGCTACCGGAAGCACGACCTCCGAGGTCGGCGGCTGAAGGTCTTCGCGCTCTCCCTCCTCGACATCGGACTTCAGCATGACGCTCAGGCTGCCGTTCGTCTCCAGCACCGCGTATTCCACCTGACTGATCGCGAATACGCCGCTCTGCCTGAGCATCGCATGGAGCTGCTCGAAATCCAGATTGTTGCGCCTCATCGCGGCATAAATGATCTTACGGTTATGTATGATCAGTTCAGGTTTGCCGCTCGCAAGACGGCCCAGGCGCGGAAATAGGATGCTGAGCTTCTCGAGGCCGATGGATAGACAGGTCCAGAGCGCAAGCGCGAACAGCAAATGGTATAGCTTGACGTCCTTGTCGTAGATCGTATTCCCGACCAGCTCGCTTAACATGAGAGAAGACACAAAATCGAAAGCGGTCAGCTGCGAGATCTCTTTCTTCCCGAGCAAGCGCGTCATGATCCAAAGACCGAAAATCGCGATGATCAGCTTAAAGGCGATCATCTCAATCATGGACAAACACTCCTTTCAACCGAACCCGGCGATTGTCCCTCATTACCCGTTAAGATCTGACCCTTAACCATAAAGAAATCCCCCGGACGTCAATGTCGGGGGATTCGCAAAAGATTAAGAGTTCGTGTTCGGAACGTAATAATTTTGGAGCGCCTGTACGATGCCGAGCGTATTTTTGAGCAGCGACGATGCGCTGAAGTAAACATCTCCCTGCACCATCGGATGCGCGGCATTATATTTAAGCTGATTAACGATCTCGCCTGCCGACTGCCAACCGGCCTCCGTCGTGCCAAGCTTATAGGTGGCATGGCCGATATACAGCTTCACGCTCGTGCCCGCGACCTCGCTTGACCACCAATCGACGAGCTTGTCGTATCGCGCGGCGGCGTTGGACATGCTCCAGTAAATCTGCGGAGCGACATAATCGATCCAGCCCTGCCTGATCCACGTACGCACGTCGGCGTACATGCTGTCATAGGCCGTGACCCCCGCCTTCGTGTCGGAGCCGGTCGGATCGGCCGCGGCGTTCCTCCAGACGCCGAAGGGACTGATCCCGAACGATACGCTCGGCTTGGCCGCATGGATCGAGACGCCGAGATCGCGCACGAACGCATTGATATTGTCCCGCCGCCAATCCGTCTTGAGCAAGATGCCCGAAGGATTGTGCAAGGCGAACGTCGCGTCGTCGCTGAAGACGCCGCTCGACGGATAAAAATAATCGTCGAGGTGGACGCCGTCGATATCGTATCCGTTCACGACTTCCATGATCGTATCGATGATGTGCTGCCTGGCTTCGGGTATGCCCGGATTGATGTAGGAGGTCGTGCCCGTCGTCACGATCCATTCGGGATGCTGCACCGCCACGTGGTTGCCGGCGAGGGCGGCTGTCTTCGTGTCCGTATTCGCCCGGAACGGATTGAACCAGGCATGGAACTGCATGCCCCGCCGGTGCGTCTCCTCGACGAGATACGCCAGCGGATCATAGCCGGGATCGCGCCCCTGCGTGCCTGTCAGCACTTTGGACCAAGGCACGAGCGACGATCGGTACAAGGCGTCCGAAGCGGGACGCACCTGCAGGAATACCGCGTTCAAGCCCATCCGCTGAAATTGGTCCAGCATGGCCGAAAATTCTTGCTTTTGCTTGTTTTCGTTGCCGGACGCCGCGGTCGACGGCCAGTCCAGGTTGTAGACGGTCGAAATCCAGGCGCCGCGCAGGCCTTCGTTCGTCGATCCGCCGCCGCCCTCGTTGCCGCCCTGGTTGCCCCCCTGTTCGCCGCCTCCGTTTTCGCCTTCGTTTTCGCCGCCGCTCCTCGAGCGCATGATGACCGATCTGACCGCCGGATCCCAGACGACGTCTAGACCGAGATTTTCGCCGATGAAGCGAAGCGGTACCATAATACGGCCGGCCTTGTTCTGTACCGACGCATCGAGCGGAACCGCGCTGCCGTTCACGGCCGCCGTCGTCTTGCCGCTCGTCAGGACGATCGTGTCCCCGTCCTTCGCGATCGTGGCCGTCTGCGTCTTTTGCGTCCATAGGATCGATGCGCCCAAGCCTTCGCTTACGGTGCGGATCGGCACCATCGTGGCCCCCGCTTTGGGGTCTATATAGGGCGGAACGTCGGCAGGCAGTTTCACGCCGTCCAGATAGACGGTGATGTCGGCGAGCTTGGCGGCGCTCGCATGCACCGTCGGCAAGCTCAGCAGCAGCGCGAACAACAGCGGCATCGCCATTTTAACAATCCGTTTCAATCGTACAGCCTCCAAGCACCAAGTTGTGATCGATAGGAGCTATCGACTCTATGGTGTATAGACGACAAAGCCCGCCAATTGTTGCTAAAATAAAAAACACGGCGCGATGAGAAAGCTCTCATCCGCCGTGTTCGCGCGTTCTCCGCGCGAGCCGATCAACGTTTATGATTGTTCTCGAGGCCGGTCGCCTGCGTATCCGAGGCGTTGCCGTACTCCTCCAGCGTCTTCCAGGCATCGGCATCGTCGAAGCGTCCGGCCTGCCGCTGGCGATGCTCGCCGGCGCCCGAAGGCGGCTGCGTCATGACGTCTTCTTCCACCGGCCGATATTCGCCCGTCGCCGTCTCCTCGCTCGGGACATGCGCGATGCTGTATCGGGCGGCAGGCATCGCCTCCAGGCGATCAAAGCCGATCGGCTCTCCGCTGATCTCGCACAGACCGTACGTGCCGTCCTCCATTTTGGAGAGCGCGCGTTCGACGTCGTCCCTGCGTTCGAAATATCGCTGGTCGATCGCGGCGTCGCGCTCCCGCTCGAACGTCTCCGTACCCAGATCCGCCGGGTGATTGTCGTAAGAAGACAGCTCGCCCGTATCGTCGGTGATCGTCGTCGCGCCGTCGTCCGCTTCCAGGAGGAAATGGCGATCGATCTCGTGCTTTTCCGCCAGCAGCAGCTCCTTCAGCTTGGCGAGCTGCTTTTCGTTCAGTCCGTTCATCGCGCCACACCTCCCGGCACGCGGCCTTGGCGATGCTCAAGCGGTTTGTCGGCGACGATCAGATCGGCCACCGCACGCGCAGCCACCCGGGAGGACGCCGGATTTTGTCCCGTCACGAGACCGCCGTCGACTTCGACGTGCTCGGCATAGTCGGGCCCCGCCACGAACTTCGCCTCCAGCTGCCTCAGCTTCGTCTCGAGCAGGAAAGGAAGCTTGCCCTGGAGCGAGGTCTGCGCTTCCTCCGCATTCGTAAACCCGGTGACGGTCTTGTTCTCTACGAGCGGGTTGCTGGTGTCGAGCTTCGCTCCTACCAGGCCGGCGACGCCGTGGCAGACGGCGCCGATCGGCTTGCCCGCCGTGACGAAGTCCGTCAGCAGGTTCTGCAAATGGACGTCATGCGGGAAATCGAACATGGCCCCGTGGCCGCCCGCGAGAAAAATCGCTTCGTAATCCTGCGTTTTCGCTTTGCGCAGCGGCATCGTGTCCGACAGCCATTTTCTATATGAATGCTCCGCCTTATCGCCGGCGTCCTTCATGCTTGCCGGATCGACCAGGGCTTCGCCTCCTTTGGGACTCGCGATCGTCACCTCATAGCCCCGCGCGGCGAATTCCTCGATCGGCTCCGCGACTTCCGACCACCATACGCCGGCGAGCGGCCCGCCGTCCAGCTGTTTGCCGTTCGTCACGACGATCAGCACGCGATTCGTTTGATTCATATTTTATCACTCCCAGGTGGCAGAATGGATAGCTATGCTCCTTTCTTACCCCCTAGGAGAGCTGTATAATCCTGCGCGCGAAGATCGCTTGCCGACTAGGCTTCCGCGACGACGGAGCCGGCCGCCGACAATCTGCGCTTCGCCTCCTCGTAAACGTCCTCCGGCAGCTTG
Organism: Cohnella sp. OV330; assembly: GCF_900112065.1. Lineage (GTDB taxonomy): Bacteria > Bacillota > Bacilli > Paenibacillales > Paenibacillaceae > Cohnella. The sequence goes on along the minus strand of NZ_FOKE01000008.1, from coordinate 87,495 downwards.
CCGCGCGCGGCTTGCGCGACATTGTCGCGAAGATGCGCCGGGTTTTTCGTCCCGATAATAATCGTCGAAATGTCCGGATGGCTAAGCGTGAAGCGCAGCATGAAGCCCGTTCGGCTCTCTCCCTCCTCCAGCAGCTCGTCCACGCGGGCGCGATCCCAAAATTCCCACTGGTCCTGCTGGCCAAGTCCCGCGCCGGGCTCGCCTCTGCCGACGCCGCCGCGGACGATGACGCCCGCGCCTTGGGCGGCCGCTTCGGAGATCAGCGACTCGTGCGCGCGTTCCAGACCCGAATATGGCATTTGGATCGTATCGAACTCGCCGGCGCGGATAAAATGCGGCACGGCCGGCAAAAAGCTGGAGATGCCGATCCAGCGCACCTTTCCCGCCTCCTTAAGGCCGTTCAGAAACGCGACGAGCGATTCGCGCTCCGCATCCTCCGGCATCGGCCCGTGCAGCTGCAGCAGATCCACGTAGTCCGTTTTCATCCGCCGCAGGCTCTCGTCGAAGCTCTCCGCCAGAAAACGCCGATCCCAGCAATGGGGCGTGTCGACATGATCGCCGCGGTCGATGACTTCGCGGCCGCATTTGGTCGCGAGCAAATATTCGTCCCGGCGATGGGCGAGATGCTTGCCGATCAATGCTTCCGCGATGCCGTAAGAATAAGCCGTGTCGATAAAGTTAATGCCTTGATCGAGCACCTCGTTCAGCACGCGTCCCGCCTCGGCGTCGTCCACCGGCCGACCGCTCCATACGCGGTCGCCGCGCAGCTCCATGGATCCGTATCCGATCGGCGTTACCTTCAAGCCCGTGCGGCCCAGCGTTCTTTTTTCCAAATGCAATGCCATCCCCTCCCATGGGCTTCGATCGTCGAATCGGTCGAACTCTTATGCTACAAATCCCCGTTTTTGCCGATCAGCCACTCCCCGGATATGCCCGGAGAAGTCATATGATACGGATCGAGGATGACGTCGATCTCTTCGGGCGTCAATAGCGCCCGCTCAAGGATGATGTCGCGGATCGGCTGTCCGCTCTTGAGCGCTTCCTTGACGAGCCCTGCCGCAACCTCGTAGCCGAGATGCGGATTCAGCGCGGTCACGATGCCGAAGCTGTCCCGCACGTAGGTCGCGCATCGCTCGAGATTCGCCTCCATGCCGTCCAATGCGAACTGGATGAACACGTCGACGGCGTTGCGCAAAATGCGCAGCGACTGGAGCAGGTTGAGCGCGATGACCGGTCCCATGACGTTGAGCTCGAATTGGCCCGCCTCCGAGGCCAGACAAATCGTATGGTCGTTTCCGATCACCTGGAAGGCGGTCTGGTTCACGACCTCCGCCATGACCGGGTTGACCTTGCCGGGCATGATCGACGAACCGGGCTGCCTCGGCGGCAGCGCGAGCTCGCCGAGCCCCGCGCGCGGACCGGAAGCCATAAGGCGAATGTCGTTGCAAATTTTGGACAAATTGACCGCGCACACCTTGAGCGCTGCGGACAGCTCCGTATACGCGTCCGTGTTCTGCGTCGCGTCGACGAGATTGTCCGCGGATTCGAGGGCGATGCCCAGATCCTCCGCCATGAGCCGCACGACTTCTTTTATGTACTCGGGCTTGGCGTTCAAGCCCGTACCGACGGCCGTCGCGCCCATGTTCACCGGCAGCAGGTGCCCGGTCGCGCTGGCGATGCGTTTCACGTCGCGCCCGAGGACGGCCGCGTAAGCGCCGAACTCCTGGCCGAGCCGGATCGGCACGGCATCCTGGAGGTGAGTGCGTCCCATTTTGATGATGCCGTCCCATTCCGTCGCCTTGCGCTCGAAGCCCTGCTGCAGCGCTTGCAGCGTGTCGAGGAGGCGATGCGCCTGCAGGTAAGCCGCTATTTTGAGCGCCGTCGGGATCGCGTCGTTGGTCGATTGGGACATGTTGACGTGATTGTTCGGGCTGCAGTGAAAGTAATCGCCTTTCTCTTTGCCCATCAGCTCGAGCGCCCGGTTCGCGAGCACCTCGTTCATATTCATATTAATGGAAGTGCCCGCGCCGCCCTGGATCGAGTCGACGATGAACTGGTCGGCTAGTCCGCCAAGGATAATCTCGTCCGCCGCCTGCACGATCGCGTCCGCGATGGGCTGCGTCAGCATATGGGTGGACGCGTTCGCGCGGGCCGCCGCCTTCTTTACATGCGCCAAAGCGATGATCAACTCATGATGCACGGGAATGCCGGTAATCGGAAAATTCTCGACCGCCCGCATCGTCTGAATGCCGTAGTACGCGTCGATCGGAACCTCTTTTTCTCCGAGAAAGTCCCGTTCGATCCGAAAGTTCATTTTGCTTCCCTCGCCTTCACCGTATTGGATGCTCGCGGCCGTGCCGTTGGTGCCGATTGTAACATACGGTCGAAGATTTCCATAATGAAGCGGGTCGTCCGGGGAGCGTTCATGCTGCGTTCCTTATGAAAAAACGGGATCCCGCGTACTTCTCGTCCGCTGGATCCCGCTATGCGCCTTTTTAGGTTCGGCGCCTTTCATTAACGTCCTTAAACAACCTGCTCGATCTTGATCAGATTGGTCGCGCCCGACTTGCCGATCGGCGTGCCCGCCGTGATGACGACGTGATCGCCGGAGGCGATCAGTCCGCTAGCGCGGCCGTGCCGCACCGCTGCCGCGATGACGTCGTCGGTCGACTGCTCCTTCGTTCCCTTGACGGGCACGACGCCCCACAACAGACATAGACGCATCAACGTCTTGTCGTCGTACGCGATCGCGACGACCGGCGCCTTCGGACGGTACTTGGACACCATCCGCGCGGTGAAGCCGCTCTCCGTCGGCGTCAGGATCGCCTTCGCGTTCAGCTCGAGCGCCGAGCTGACGACCGCCTGGCTGATGACCTCGGTCGTCGCTTGCGGCTGAACTTTGGCCCGCTGCAAAAACTCTTCTTTGTAATCGAGCATCGATTCGGCTTTGAGCGCGATGTTCGACATCGTCGCGACCGATTCGACCGGGTACTTGCCGGCTGCCGACTCTCCGGACAGCATGACCGAGTCCGCGCCCTGAATGACGGCGTTCGCTACGTCGCTCACCTCGGCGCGCGTCGGACGCGGATTGACCTGCATCGAATCCAGCATGTGCGTCGCTACGATAACGGGCTTGCCCGCGCGGTTGCACTTCTCGATCATCTGGCGCTGAATCATCGGTACTTCTTCGACGGGAATCTCGACGCCCAGATCGCCGCGGGCGACCATGATGCCGTCGGAAACTTCGATGATCGCGTCCAAGTTTTCGACGCCTTCTTCGTTTTCGATCTTCGAGATGATCTGGATATGCGTCGCGCCCAGCTCTTCAAGCAAGCCGCGAATTTGCAAAATGTCCTCGGCGCGGCGGACGAACGATGGCGCGATGATGTCGACGTTTTCGCCGACGCCATACTTGATGTGCATAATATCGCGCTCGGTCACGCCTGGAAGCGTCGTCTTAATGCCGGGCAGATTGACGCCCTTGTTGGACTTGATGACGCCGCCGTTTACGACGCGCGTAATCACTTCGGTCTGCGTAACTTCCGTGACGGTCAGCTCGATCAGTCCGTCGTCGATCAGAATCCGGTTGCCCGGCTTCACGACGAGCGGCAGCTCGTTATAGTTGACCGAAATGCGCTTCAAATCGCCTACGATGATCTCCGTCGTGAGCGCGAGCGTATCGCCGGCCTTCAGTTCGCCGGGTTCGGCCAGCTTGCCGATCCGGACTTCTGGACCTTTGATATCCATCAGCACGGGCACGAGCGCGTTCATCTCGGCCGCCGCTTCGCGGATTCGCGCGATTCGGCCGCTGTGGTCGGCTAGCTCGCCATGCGCCATGTTGAGACGCGCGACGTTCATGCCGGCTCCGATCATTCTTTTCAGCGTCTCCGTAGAGTCGCAGGACGGTCCCATCGTACATACGATTTTCGTTTTTCTCAAGTTGCTCTTCCTCTCTTCATCGCCTGTTTCGACATTATCCCTCTATATTAGACGTTGAATTGCCGATTGAATATGAATCATAGTATGATTGATGAATTATTGTACGATTGGAAAGGAAGCCACAGATGACCAGCATCCGCTTGATCGATTTTCAGCTCGACCGGGGTCATACGAGCGCGGCCGCGGTCGGCGCAGGTCAACCATTCGATTGGTTAGCCGTTGTCACGTACGGCAAACTCCATATACGCATCGATGGTAGACCTTACGTTGCATCGAAGGGCGACATCGTCTACGTCCCCGCAAACGCCTCGTACGACATGGACACGTCCGCGAACGTTTTTCACGAAAAGTACGTTGCCTTGCTGGCTGCGCGCGAGACAGCCGCCGGACTGCCGCTGCTCGACGAAGGCGTGCCCCGGGTCGCGAAATACGCGCCGTTCGAATGGATGGCCGACCGGCTTCGCGCGATGCTCGGCGAGTGGCAGGAGCAGGCTCCTTATGCCGTCGTTCGCTGCGAGGCGATCTTGCTCGAGCTGGCCGCCGTGTGGAGCCGGGAGCTGTACAAGGAGCCGCCCAGTCCGTCCTCCCTGCTGCTGACTGAACGGATGAAAGCTTATATCGCAGGCCATTATCGGGAGAAAATCACGAAAGAAGAACTCGGCGCGGCGATCGGCCGGACGCCCAATCATGCGGCGGCGCTGTTCAAGCGCACGACGGGCCAGACGATCAGCGAATACTTGCATGCGGTGAGGATCAAGACGGCCGTTTACATGCTTAAAGAATCGCTGCTTACGGCCGGCGAGATATCCGAATATCTCGGCTACCGGGATCTGTCTTATTTCCACCGAATATTCAAAAAACTGACGGGTTTCCCGCCCGCTTCCTTCATGAACGAGCGAAACGCGAAGTAATTAATATCGTTAACGGTCGTTTAAAGTCGATTAATGGCATAAAATGTTGCTTCACGTGAAACAATTCGTATCCTTAAAAGCCGTTTGGCGTTGTATAGAAGGAACTGCCAATCGATATAATAACCTCCATCAACGGAGGTGATAGACATGGCCAGAAATAACCAACTCGTCGTCCCCGAATGCCGCGCCGCGCTCGAGCAGCTCAAGTTCGAGATCGCCCGGGAGCTGGGCATCCAGATTCCGCAGGACGGCTATTACGGTAACATGCTGACGCGCGAAGCGGGCCAGATCGGCGGCAACATCACGAAAAGGCTCGTGCAAATCGCCGAACAGCAATTGGGCGGCAGATTCTGAATCCCGGCTTTCGCTTCTCCTATGCCAAAAAAAGGAGCCATCGGCGGATGGCTCCTTCGTAGGTACTCGCATGCATGATCCTCGTTAAACGACCTCGTAGCCTTGATCTTCGATCGCCGTCTTAATATCCGCGAGCCCCAGCTTGCTCTCGTCATAGCTCACGGCTACCGAGCCGGCCGCCAGATCGACCTTTGCCTCCGCTCCAAGCTTCTTAAGAGCGCCCTCAACGCTATTCACGCAGTGCCCGCAGGACATGCCTTCTACTTTTAGAGTCGTATTCACTGTTATAGCCTCCTCGGTTAGTTGATAATCTAAATATAATATACCCCCGTATGGTATGTCAAGAGGGGAACTTCCTTTTTAGAAGGCACGCCAAAGAGCCCTCAAGCCGAATTCTCGGCATTGAGGGCTTCCGGCTAATCGAACGGTTCAAACGTAACGGTTCAGCACCGTTCTGTAAGCATCGATCGGGCGCAGCCCGACAAGCTTTTCCACCGGCTCGCCGTCGTTGAACACGATGACCGTCGGATTGGCCATCACGCCGAACGTCGAGGCCGTCTCGGGCGAATCGTCCGTATCGACCTTCACGACGGACACCCGCTCGCCGTACTCCTCCGCCAATGTTTCGATAACCGGCAGCAGCGCCTTGCATGGCGGGCACCAGGTCGCCCCGAAGTCCACCAGGGTCACGCCGGTGCGCTTCACCGCGTTTTCAAAATTCATATCGTTCGCTTCTCTCATCCCGCGTCGACACTCCTTCGCCTTGCTCGGATTCGCCGCGGAAGGAAGAGATGCGGTCGACCAGATTGTCCCGGATGCGCTTCAGCTGCGCGATCTGCGCCTCGATGTCCGCCAGCTTGCTCTCGTACACCGGCAGCACCTCGGTGCAAAACGTTTCCGGCCGGCTGAGCACGCAGTTCAGAAAGCCCGCGATCTGCTCCGTAGTCAGCCCGAGCTGCAAATAAAAGCGGATCGTGCGCACTTGATCCTCGGCCATCGGCGAATACTCCCGGTATCCGTTCGATTCGCGCAACGGCGCGATCAGACCTTGCGCTTCATAGTAGCGAAGCGAACGGATGCTCGCTCCGGTCCTGCGCGACAGCTCGCCGATTTTCATGACGACCGCCCTCCTTCCTTCCCGGCTGAATCCAGCATACACCCTGCCATTAATGTCAGGGTCAAGCAGCGTCGGGACGAGTTTAGTCGCGTTCGTAAATCGACCCCGAGCGGCTGGCGTAAAATTCGGCGTAAACCTTTTCCGCGTACGCGTCCGTCATGCCCGACAAATAATCCGCCACGAGCCGCTCCCATTGCCAGCTTCCCTTGTGCTGCTCGAAGCTCTCGTGCCAGTCCGGCGGGATGATCAGCTTGCCGGTCTCGTATTCCTTGAAGCTGCTCCACAGCCTGCGAATCATCACTTCGCTGCGCTTGTGCAGCCGCTGCACGCGGAAATCCTTGATCAGCGTCACCCAAGCCAGTTTTTTCAAAATCTCCATCGTTCGCAGCAGCTCGATGTCCTGCGCGCCGTCGCGGATGAACGTCACCTTTTTCCAACCCTTCGCCGGGTCGTCGATGATGCCCACTTGATTGGCGAACTTGCGCACCCATCGCGCCTTCATCTCGCGTCTCGCCCGAGAGGGCTCGCCGCCGCAATCAATGTAGATCTGCTCCCACTGTTCCAGGTAACCGCTCAGCACCGTGCGCACCATGGACGGCAAATCGATCTGCTCCCAGTTCATGCTATGGTTGCCCGGATCGTCCTTGATCTCTTGAATGAGCGCCGCCACGATGCGTTCGTCCTCGAACAAAGTCCGGCTCATCGGAATCTTGCCCGCCCGAATGCCGTCCTCCAGATCGTGCGTCGAATACGCGATGTCGTCGCACAAGTCCATGAGCTGGGCCTCGAGCGTCGCGCAGCCTTCGGGCATGCCCCATAGATCGCGCAGGTAGCGGATGCCTTCCCATTCCATGTGGTAGACGCCCTTGAGCCGTCCGGGTTCGTCGAGATTGTAAGGGTATTTGTTGATGCCGAGCAGCACCGAGGCGCTTAGATCGAGCCCGCTGTCGCTGCCGGCCCGCTTCTCGAGGAACATCAGGATCCGGTAATTTTGCGCGTTGCCCTCGTACTTCAGGCCGAACTCCTCCATCAGCAGGTCGTTCAGCACTTCTTCGCCCTTATGGCCGAACGGGGGATGTCCGAGATCGTGCGCGAGCGCCGCTACCTCTACCACCTCCGGATCGAGCATGAGGCCGGGATGCTCCCGCCTGCTCAGCAGCTCGTACTGCTTCCCCAGCCGGCGGGCCACTTCGCGGGCGATTTGCGATACTTCGATCGAATGCGTCAGACGCGTCCGGTAGTAGTCCCCGCTGCCTGCGCCGAACACTTGCGATTTCCCCTGCAGCCGCCGGAACGACGGGGATTGGATAAGTCTCGCGTAGTCCTTTTCGTATTCGTCGCGGTCCTCGCCGGAATGGATGTTTTCGGTATCGAACAATCTCATTTTGCGGAGATTCGTTTGTCCTTTATGGAGGGTCATCGGCCTCTTGCTCCTCTGCGGTCTGAACGGCTATGCTTGGTCCAAACGGCGTTGATATCTGGATTAGTATATGCGCCAACCGGAGATGAAGCAAGCCTGATGTAAGCTCGGCGGCAGCTTGTCTACCCAAACCGCGACGGTTGCGGCATTACGTCCGTTTGCGGTAGTCTGAACAGAGCGATCGTCGGTGAAACAGAGCCGGCGAATGTCGCGAATCGGGAGCGAATACGGCGGTTCGGCGGCGAAAGGTGCAGCTATGAAAAAAATCGTATGGGCAATAGTTATTTACGGCCTAATCGTTTGGGGATTTTGGCAATACAAGGACGAGCTGCTCGCCTTGATGCAGAGCGGATCCGGTTCGTTGTGGACAATGCTGCTGCTGGCGGTAGCCCTCGCTTTATTTCCCGTGCTTCCTTATAAATTGTTCATCGCTCTCGCCGCTTACGCGTACGGCGCGCCTGGCGGCGCGCTGATCAGCTGGTTCGGCGCGACGGTTGCGGCCCTGCTCATGTACTTTTACGCGCGCCTGTTCCTCGCCGACGCCGCCGAAGGCGGGCTGGACCGCAGCCCGAGGCTGAAGGCGTTCGCCGAGCGGCTGGGTCGCAGGCCGTTCTGGTTCGTCTTCGTCGCCCGGCTCGTCCCCTTCCTGCCCCAGCCGCTCGTGAACCTGTATGCAGCCGCAGCCGGCATCCGGCCGCTGCCGTATATCGCCGGCACCGCGCTCGGCAAGCTGCCGATGATGGCCGTCTACGCATTCGCCGGGGAGAAGCTGCTGGGATATCTGCTGGGTTGAGCTGCTGATTCGGCTTTGTACAGCGTCTCCTTCCCCTGATTGGCGGCGTGATGCGCCGATGTGGCGTTGTACAGCGTCTCCTTGCACTGATTGGCGGCTTGCTCAGGGAAGTGGCGCTGTACAGCGTCTCCTTGCCTCAGTTGGCGGCGTGCATCGGCGAGGTGGCGTTGTACAGCGTTTCCTTGCCCTGTTTGACGGCGTGCTCCGAGAATGTGGCGCGTGAATGCAAAAAAGCAAAACGGGATGAATCAGAAGATCTCTTCCATCCCGTTTTGCTTTTTCCGATTGCCGTGCCGCTTCCCGCTCACAAATGGCGCAGCAGCATTCGTTCCACATGCGCAAGATGCTCGTTCATGCGCAGCGATGCCGCGAGCGGCTCCTGCTCCGCGACGGCGTCCAAGATCGCCGAGTGCTCCTCGAACAGCCGCCGAGCCACCGAGCGGTTCGCGTACAGCTCGACGCGGCGGATATCGCGGATCGCCCGCTCCATCTGGCCCGTGATCGACGCGAACAGCGAGATCATGATCTCGTTGCGCGTCGCCTTGGCTAGCAGCAGATGGAACTTGAGATCGGTCCGCTCCCCTTCGATGTCGTCGCCGATGGCGGCCTCCATCTCGACCTGAAGCGATCGCAGCGCGGCGAGGTCCTCGGACGTGCGCTTGGAAGCGGAGATCGAAGCGATCGACACTTCAAGCGTCTGTCGCACCTCGAGCAGCTCGAGCAGCGTCTTGCGGCCGTCCCGCAGCGACAAGAGCTCGGGCGGCTCGACGCCCGACGCGCCAAGCCGCGAAGCGCCGGCTTCCGGGGCGGACGCGACCCGGCAGCCGCCGCCTTGGCGGATGTCGATGAGCCCCATCGCCTTGAGGGCGCTGAGCGCTTCGCGCGTCGTCGACCGGCCGACGCCGAACTGCTCGGAGATCTCGCGCGTCGACGGAAGCTTGTCGCCGGGCTTCAACCGTCCGTCTTCGATTTGGCGACGGATCTGCATCGCGATCTCTTCATAATGATTGCGCTTGGTCAGCCGCTTCGCTTCGATCGGTCTCGCCTCCTTGAACGGCTTCGCTTCAGCCGATGATGACCGCGTAGACGACGCCGGGTCCGTGGACGCCGATCGTCAGATCGTTCTCGATGTCCGAAGACCGGCTCGGCCCCGTGATGAAATGGACGCCGGCCGGCAGCGCCTCGCGTCCGCCCTCGTCCATCGGGATGAGCGCTTCGCCGAGCCGGGTGCCGAGCCGCTCCACGGGAATCAGAATGAACAGCACGGTAGGCAGCAATGATACCGATCGGCCCTTATTCGATGCCGAACGGACGACGACCGTGCCCGTGTAGGCCAGCGCCTGATCGGCCATTACGACGCCGATATCCGCTTCGGCCGCCCGCGCTTTCCAGGAGACGTCGGCGTCCGCGTTCCAGACGGACACTTCCGCCTCCGGCACGGACGACTCCAAACCAAGCGACTCCAACTCCTCTTGGTCCTGCCGCACGATGATGCGCGCGCTAAGCTCTTGCGCACGCTCGGCGATAAAGCGACCGGCGTCGGCCAGATCCTTGGCGCGGGCGGTATGTCCGCCGACGCTGCGCCAGTTCGCCTCGAAGCGTTCGACGCGCTCCTCCGGCGTCCAATCGAACGTCCGCCAGAAGTCCGGCGCGCCCCGCGCCGGCTGCGCAGGCTTGGACGTCATCCGCGGATGGCGGAGCTTCGCGGCGATGCCGTTCATGAACGACTCCTGCTTGGCCCGGGACGCGCGCTCCATCTCCGCCAGCCAGTCCGCGTGCTCTGCCTCTCCGCCAGCCAGTTCCGCCTGCTGCTTAATGTCCGCCATGTCCGCCGCCTCCTTGTCCCCGCTCTTTGACGATCTGTTCCATTCTGCGCTTCATGTCCGGCGCCATCTGCGGCCGATTGGCGTCAATCTCGCGGTCGAGCTTCTCCCAACGGTCGCGGAAGGAGCGTCTCGGCAAGCTCGGCGTTACTCGGTAGCTGTTCCACCCCTTCAAGGGTCCCAGCTTCGTGCGGATCTCTCCGCCGCGGACGACGAGGCGCTGGCCGATCTTGCCGATCGCGAGCGCCGCCTTCATCGCCGCGCTCGAGCCCGTGAGCGCCGCAAAGCCCTTCATGCTGGCCGTCTCGACCGCCTTGCCGTTGCCCGTCTCCACCTTGCGGCGCCGCAGGTAGATGAGCATCTCATGAAGCGGGATCTTTACCGGACATGCCTCATAGCAGGCGCCGCACAAGCTCGACGCGTTGGCGATGTCGTCCCACTCGGCGACGTTTTTGTTGAGCGCCGGCGTGAGCACCGCGCCGATCGGGCCGCTGTACGTGCTGCCGTAAGCGTGGCCGCCGATATGCCGGTACACCGGGCAGGCGTTCAGGCAAGCGCCGCAGCGGATGCAGTTAAGAAGCTCTTGAAACTCGGGATCGCCGAGCTGCAGCGAACGCCCGTTGTCGACGATGATGATGTGCATCTCCTCGGGACCGTCCGCGTCGGCCGTCCGCTTGGGACCGGTGATCGCCGACATGTACATCGTCAGCTTCTGGCCGGTCGCCGAGCGCGGCAGCAGCGTCGCCATCACTTCGAGATCCTCGAACGAAGGAATGATGCGCTCCATGCCCATGAGCGTAATTTGCGTCTTCGGCACCGTCGTAACCATGCGCGCGTTGCCTTCGTTTTCGAACAGAACCATAGAGCCCGTCTCCGCGATCGCGAAGTTGCAGCCGGTCATCCCGATGTCCGCCTCGAGAAACTTCTCGCGCAGCTTCTTGCGCACGAAGCCCGCGAGCACGGTCGTGTCCGCCTCCAGCTTCTCTCCCGCCACCTCGGAGAGCAGATCGGCAATCTGGTACCTGTTTTTGTGGATCGCCGGAATGACGATATGCGAAGGCATCTCGCCCGCCAGCTGAATGATGTACTCGCCGAGATCGGTCTCGATCGCCTCGACGCCGATCTTCTCGAGCGCATGGTTCAGGTGCAGCTCCTCGGATACCATCGACTTCGACTTGACGACGGTTTTGGCCGCCTTGCGCTGCGCGATGTCCATCGCGATGGCGACCGCGTCCTCGCCCTTGTCGGCGAAGTGCACGTGCACGCCGTTCGCCCGCGCGTTGTCGACGAACAAATTCAGATAGTAGTCAAGATGGGCGATCGTATGCAGCCGGATTTGCCGCCCCCGCTCCCGCCATTCATCCCAGTTCCCGTGCTCGGCCGAGGCGTTTTTTTTCCCGTTGCGAAGCCGCTCGGTCGTGAACTTGACCGCCTTGACGAGAAACTCGTCGTTCAGCGCCAGCTCCGCCCGTTCCTTGACCGTCGCTCTTCCCTTTTGCGCGCTCATGCCAGACCCGCTCCTTCCGCCAGCACCTCTGCCAGGTGCATGACCCGTACTTGTTCGCCGCGAAAACGCAGGTTGCCCGCGATGTTCATGAGGCAGGCCATGTCGAGTCCGACCAGCACCTCCGCCTCGGTCTCCTTCACGTGATCGACCTTCTCCGACACCATCGCCCCGGAAATATCCGCCATCTTGACCGCGAACGTGCCGCCGAAGCCGCAGCAGTCCTCAGCGAACGGCAGCGGCACGAATTCGAGACCGCGTACGTTCGACATGAGCGCCATCGGCTCGTCCTTGACGCCGAGCAGTCGCGTGCCGTGGCAGGACGGGTGATAGGTCACCTTGTGCGGAAAGCTGGCGCCGACGTCCGTGACGCCGAGCACGTTAACGAGAAACTGCGTGAATTCGTACGACTTGTCCCGCAGCCGCTCCGCCCGCGCGAGTTGGATCGGATCGGATTCGAACAGCTTCGGATAATGATGGATCATGCCCGTGCAGGAGCCGGACGGCGAGATGACGAAGTCGCTGTCCTCGAACGCGTCGAGTATCGTCTTGGCGCTGGCCCGCGCCTCCTGCCAATAGCCGCTGTTGAAGGCGGGCTGGCCGCAGCAGGTTTGCAGCCGGGGAAATTCGAGCGATACGCCGTGCTGCGCGAGCACCCGGACCATCGCCTCGCCGACGCGCGGATAGATGGCGTCTCCAAGGCAGGTGATGAACAATGAGACCTTCATAGCGTGACACCTCGCGATTTCGATTGGATATGTCAGGTTGTCAGACAAGTTGATGACGGGGAAAGGCGCAGACAAGTCTGCGCCATAAAACGGGCAGGACAAAAGATTGATCATTGTGCGAGCTTCGCTTATTGCGCTGGTTTCGCGAAGTACTCGGCAAGCTCTTCAGCAAATAACTGCAAATATACATTTATCGGTTAGGCGATTCGGTCAGCCGGATGAAGACCTGCAATTATGCAGCTAGATCGAAAATGATGAGCAAAAACTGCCCTCTTTTCTCAAAATAGATGTATTTTTGCAGTCATCTATCCAAGAACGAATCGTTTATCTAAAAATAAGTTTAAAATTGCAGTTACTACGTCGAAAGGTTACAGCAATCGGCATGCGCATGCAGCTGCATGAATCGCGATGAACAGGCCTTAATGGCGTTCGGCGCCCACTGCTCGCATGCGTCCCCGAACAAAACGCTAGACCGTACTCACAACGATGCCGCGAGATTCGAGCTCGCGCACGATCTCGCCCGGCAAGCGCTTGTCGGTGACGATCCGGTCCACCTCGGACAACTCGGACACGTGCGTGAACGCCTGCACGCCGAACTTGCTCGAGTCGGCCAGCACGTGCACCTCATCAGCCATGCCGATCATCTTGTGCTTGATCCGCGCCTGCAGCTCGTTGGACTCGCTGATCCCCCGCTCCAGGTGAACGCCCTTGCACGAGAGGAACAGCTTGTCGACGTGATAGGCGTCGAGCGAGCGCTCGGCGAGCGGTCCGACGTACGACAGCGACCCGCGCGCGAGCTGGCCGCCCGTCGAGATCACCTCGATCTTCTCCTTGCCGGATAGCTCGAGCGCGACCTTGATGGAGTTGGTCAGCACGGTGAGCGGAAAGTCCGGCATCTCGCGCGCCATGTACCAGGCCGTCGAGCTCGCGTCCAGCAGAATCCGGTCCTTGGGCGAGATGAGCTTGATCGCCTCGATGGCGATGCGCCGCTTGTCGTCCGCGCGGATGATCTCGCGCTCGGAGTAAGGCGTCTCGGGCTGCGCCTGCGCGTCTACATCCTTAACGCTTACTGCGCCGCCGTGCGACCTCCGCAGCCGGCCGGCCTGCTCCAGCCGGTCGAGATCGCGGCGGATCGTCTCCTCGGTCACGCGGCATTGCTCGGACAGCTCGGACACGCGGATGCTGCCGCGTTCGTTAACGAGCTCTACGATTTTTTCATAACGTTCCGCGACGAGCATTCGGCGTCCTCCTTTCTTCTATCCTACTTCTATAGCGACGTCGTCCGCAAGAATTTTCCGTAGGCTTCTTCCCAGGTTGCCGTATCAACGGGCGCGTAGGTCACGACGTCGAACGAGTCGCGGATGACCCGGCGCGCTTCGCGCAGGTCGGCCAATTCGCCGGACGCGATCCACTGGACCGCGAGATTGCCGATCGCGCTGCCTTCGGCCGGGCCAGCCCAGACCGGCTTGCCGATGGCGGATGCGGTCCAGCGGCAGAGCAGCGTGTTCTGAATGCCGCCTCCGACCATATGGAGGCCGCCGTAGCGCACGCCGGTCAGCTCCTCGACCCGCTCGAGCGCGTAACGATACTTGAGCGCGAGGCTCTCGAGAATGCAGCGCATCGTCTGGCCGACGCCTTCCGGAGGCTTCTGTCCGGTACGGCGGCAGTACTCGACGATGCGGCCCGGCATGTCGCCCGGCGGAAGAAAGAGCTCGTCGTCCGGATCGATGAAGGCGGCGAACGCCGGCGCTTCCTCCGCCATCGCGACCAGTTCGGGGAACGAATAGACGCTGCCCTGCCGCTCCCAGGCTCTGCGGGATTCGTTGACGATCCACAGGCCCATGATGTTCTTGAGCAGACGGTACGTGCCGTACGCGCCGCCTTCGTTGGTGAAGTTCAATTCCCGCGCACGGTCCGTGAGCACAGGCTCGGTCACTTCCGTGCCGATGAGCGACCACGTCCCGCAGCTGAGATAGGCGAAGTGCTCGTCGAGCGCGGGCACCGCGACGACGGCCGAGCCGGTGTCGTGCTCGGCGACCGCGTACACCGGTATCGCCGGCACGCCAAGCTCCTCGGTCACCGCTTCGCTGAGCGCGCCGGCTCGATCTCCGGGTGCAAGGACCGGACCGAACCATTCGGCCGGCAAGCCCAGCTTCGCCAGCAGCTCCTGATCCCATTCCTTTGCCGTCGCGCTGAACAACTGGGTGGTCGTCGCGTTGGTGAACTCGGCATGCATGTCTCCCGTCAGGAAGTAGCGCAGCAGATCCGGGATCATCAGGAAGCGCTTGGCCTCGCGCAGCAGCGGATTGCCGGCGGACTTCAGCGCGTACAGCTGAAAGATCGAGTTGAACGGCTGAAACTGAATGCCGGTTCTGGCGAACAGCTCGGCTTCGGGAATCTCGGCGAACAGCACAGGCATGATGCCTGTCGTATGACTGTCCCGGTAATGATAAGGATTGCCGAGCAGCTCTCCGCTCTCGCCGACGAATCCGAAGTCGACGGCCCAAGAGTCGATGCCGATGCTCTGGATGTCGACGCCGCGCTGCTTGGCCTTCAGCAGCGCCTGCTTCATCTCGTGCAGCAGCCTGAGAATGTCCCAGTGGAGCCTGCCGCCGACCTGGACCGGGTCGTTCGGGAACCGGTGAAGCTCCTCCGTCTCGATCCGGCCGTCCTTCAGCCTGCCGAGCAGCGCCCGGCCGCTGCTCGCTCCCAGATCGTAAGCCAATATGTCGGCCATCTTCAGCTACCTCCAGTATCTATCCTTGCTTAGCCGCGCGCGGCCAGGACGTCGCGCTCGTACGCCTTGACCTCTTCGAGCCAACGCTCGCGCACCGGCACGCCTTGCGATTCGCAGTAGTAGTCCCAGATTGCGCCGAACGGATACGTCTTGAACTCCTCGGTCAACGCGAGGCGGGACGTATAGTCGCCGGCGAGCTCGGCCTTGCGCAGCAGGTCCGTCGGCTCGAGCAGCGCTTGAAGCAGCGCCTTGATCGTGTTGCGCGTGCCGATGACCCAAGCCGCGACGCGGTTGATGCTGGCATCGAAGAAGTCCAGGCCGATATGCGTCTTGCCGAGCAGGTCGCCGCGGACGAGCTCCTTGCCGATCTCGTACAGTTCGTCGTCGAGAATGACGACATGGTCGCTGTCCCAGCGGACCGGACGGCTCACGTGCAGCAGCATGCCTTCGGCGAACAGCGACAGCGATGACAGCTTGCCGGAGATGACCTCCGTCGGATGGAAGTGGCCGGCGTCCAGGCAGATCAGCTTGTTATTTTGCAGGCCGTAGCCCATGTAGAACTCGTGCGATCCGACCGTATACGCTTCCGCGCCGAGCCCGAACACCTTGCTCTCGACGGCGTCGAGATTGTGCGCAGGGTTCAGCTCCTCCGCGAACACTTCGTCGAGCGCATCCTTCAGTCGCTTGCGCGGCGCGAGTCGGTCGACCGGATTGTCCTTGAAGCCGTCCGGTACCCAGACGTTCGTGACGCAGGTCTGTCCGAGCTGTTCGCCGAAGTAGGCGCCGACGCGGCGGGAGCGCTTGCAGTGCTCGATCCAAAAATCGCGGACCTTCGGATCGGCATGGCTAAGCGTGAAGCCGTCCTTGGAGTTCTCGTGGGAGAAGCAGGTCGGATTGAAATCGAGGCCAAGACCTTGCGCCTTCGCCCATTCGACCCAACGCTCGTAGTGGCGTGGCTCGATGGCGTCGAGATCCACCTTTTCGTCGGTGTCCGCATAGATGGCGTGCAGGTTCACCTTGTGCTTGCCGGGAATGAGCGAGAAAGCTTTCTCCAGATCCGCGCGAAGCTCGTCAGGCGTGCGCGCCGCGCCGGGATAGTTGCCCGTGACCGCGATGCCGCCCGTCAGATCCTGGTCGCGATTCAGGAAGCCGCGCACGTCGTCGCCCTGCCAGCAATGCATGGAAATTTTGATCTCGGACAGCTTCTTGAGCGCCGCTTCGACGTCGATGCCGTGAGCCGCGTATTGGGCCTTGGCCGCTTCGTACTGCTTGGTCGTTTCGGTGGATGGCAAAAGGGTCTCCTCCTTATATAAGCCAGGCGAGCGACGCGGGTCATGCGCCGCGCCGCTCGGGCTTTCTATCGCGCTATATTTATAGGATCGAGAATGTTATTGAATCGGGAACGCCATGACCGACATGAGCGCGTTTTCCGCTTGGGTCGCGTCGAGACGGCTGTACTGCACGATGACCTTGATGTCGCTGCGCACCTCGATCGCGTACGGCACGCCTGGCGGAATGCTCTTGCCGTCCTTGACCAGCGACGACGTACGGATATGACGCGTGCGCCGCGCCGGCACGACGACCAGGATGTCCTCGATCGGATCGCGGTCTTCGAAATAAACGGTGAACTGAAGCAGCGCGTCGTCGGATGCGGTGTTCAACACGCATACCGATTCGTGGCTCGTCAGTTGGCCTGCGCTGTGCTCCGGAATGTAGGCGTCCGGAATGAACCAGCGTTTTTCGCCAGTCGCTTGGGGCATGCGCGAATCCTCCTTCGTCGGCTATTGAACCGCCAAGCGGGCGATTAGCGCGTGAACGCGGCCGGTACGCCGCCGTCGATCGTGAGCATGCAGCCCGTCGTCTTTTCGGCCTTCGAGGAAGCGAAGAACGCTACGCCTTCCGCGATGTCGCGCGGGTAGATGTTGACGAGCAGCGTCGTGCGCTTGCGGTAGTACTCCTCGAGCTGGTCGGGCTCGATGCCGTAAGCCGCGGCGCGCTCGTTGCGCCAGCTGCCGTTCCAGATCGCGGAGCCTTGAAGGATCGCGTCGGGCAGAATCGTGTTGACGCGAATGCCGTGCTCGCCGCCTTCGGCCGCGATGCAGCGCGCCAGATGGGCTTCAAGCGCCTTGGCCGCGCTGTACGCGGTGGCGTTTTTGCCGGCGTAGACGGAGTTTTTGGAGCCGATGAACACCATGCTGCCGCCGACCGCTTGTGCCTTCATCACCTTGAACGCTTCGCGGGCGACCAGGAAATAGCCGGTGCCAAGCACGTTCATGTTCAGGTTCCATTCCTTCAGCGACGTCTCTTCGAACGGGCTGGAGGTCGCGAGACCCGCATTGTTGACGATAATGTCCACGCCGCCGTAGGCAATCGCGGTAGCCGCATAAGCTGCTTGAACGGCTTCTTCGTTCGTTACGTCCATCTTGACCGCGATCGCGCGGTTGTCGCCGTAGCGGGCGTTGATCTCGGCCGCGATCTTCTCGGCGCCTTCAAGGTTAAGGTCCGCCAGCACGACGTGCGCGCCTTCGGATACGAGGCGGCGAGCCGTCTCGCTGCCGATGCCGCCCGCGCCGCCGGTGATGAACGCCACCTTGCGCGAAAATTCGGCTTCGGCCGGCGCCAGCGTCAGCTTGTAAAGCTCGAGCGGCCAGTACTCGACGTTGTACGATTCGTTCTCGCTGAGCGAGACGAACTCGCCGAGCGCCGTCGCGCCGCGCATAACCGCGATCGCCCGGTGGTAAAGGGCGCCGCTCACTTGGGACATCGCCCAGCTCTTGCCGGTGTTGATCATGCCGACGCCCGGGATGAGGATGACGCGCGGCGCGGGTTCGAACATGACGTCGCCTTCGTTTTTGTTGCGCTCGAAGTAGGCTTTGTACTGCTCTTTGTAAGCCGCGACGCTATCCTTCAAAATCGCCTTCAGGCCTTCGACGTCGTCCGCGTTCGGCGTCCAGTCGACGAACAGCGGCACGACCTTCGTGTGCACGAGGTGGTCCGGGCAAGCGGCGCCGACTTGGGACAGCTTCGGCGAGCTCTCGCCGCCGACAAACGTCAGCACGTCGTCCGCGTCGTCGAACGAAAGGATCATCTTCTTGGCATCGGAGACGGCGCCGCGGATCGTCGGCATGACCTGCGACGCGATGCTGCGGCGAACATCGGCCGGCAGCGCGGCGTGCTTAACGCCGCCGAACAGCGTGGCAGCATTCACGCGCGCTTCGATGAACGCTTCGGCTTCGCTGATGATCTTGATCGTTTGCGCGTACGCTTGCTCGCTCGTCTCGCCCCAAGTGACGAGGCCGTGCTTTTCCATCAGGACGAGCTCGGCGTTCGGGTTGGCCAGCACGCCTTCGGCGATCATCTTGGACAGCTTGAAGCCCGGGCGGATGTACGGCACCCATACGAAGCGGTCGCCGAAGATTTCCTTGGCCAGCTCCTTGCCGTTGTCCGCGCAGCACAGGCTGATGATCGAATCCGGATGCGTGTGGTCGACGTGCTTGAACGGCAGGAACGCGTGCAGCAGCGTCTCGATCGAGGCGCGCGGGTGCTTGACGTCGATCATGCAGTTGACGAGATAGGCGACCATCTCTTCGTCCGGCATCTCATCCTTTTCGAACAGCGGGCGGATGTCTTCCATCCGGAGGCCCGTAAAGTTGCCGGCCTTCATCGACGCGAGGTCGGAGCCGCTTCCCTTCACGTACATGACTTCGACGTCGCGGCCGCGGAAGTCCTTCACGATCGTCTTCGCGGACGTGTTGCCGCCGCCCCAGTTGCAGACGCGGCGATCGGCGCCGATGATGTTGGAGCGGTAGACGAGCTGATCCAGCGCGTTTTCTTGCTTCGATGCTTCCGAGGAATTCCACAAGCTTTGAACCATGAGATGAGACCTCCGAATAAATGTTTTGTTTTCTTTTGTTTTCACTATATCATCTTTGTTTGTTTTTGAATATGCATTTTCGGATAAAAACAAAAAAACATCCTCTCAAATGAGGATGTTCTTGAAAGAAAAACAAACATGTGCGTTCTGTTGATAGCTAGATCGATAACGAGACGAACGGCGCACCGTTTGCTCGCCGACGGCGGCGCAGTGGAGCAATAGCGGTACTGAGCACCGTTATTACTTACCGACGGCGGCGCTTTTGAGCAATAGCGGCACTGAGCACCGTTATTACTTACCGGCGGCGGCACTCTAGAGCAATAGCGGCACTGAGCACCGTTATTGCTCGCCGAAAGCGGCGCTTTTGAGCAATAGCGGCACTGAGCACCGTTATTGCTCGCCAACAGCGGCACTTTGGTGCAATAGCGGCACTGGGCACCGTTATTACTCGCTGAAGGCGGCGCTTTGGAGCAATAGCGGCACTGAGCACCGTTATCGCTCGCCGAGGGCGTCTTGCTACACGGCCATTACTGTTGGCCTTCCTTCCGTCCGCCTCATACGATCCGCAGGCCGACGATGACCAGGTCCCGTTCGATGCCGTCGAGCTCGGCGACGCGCGGCAGATGTCCCCACCGTTCGAAGCCGTGCTTGCCGAGCAATCGGAGGCTCGATTCGTTATGTCCGAAGACGAGTCCGACAAGCGTCTTGATGCCGAGCGGCGGAGCGGATTCGATGGCATGTCGGATAAGCAAGCCGCCAAGGCCAAGCCCCCGTTCGGTCTCGGCGATGTAGATGCTGAGCTCCGCCGTCGCATCGTATGCAGCCCTGCTATGGTAAGCAGAGAAGCTCAGCCACCCCGCGACTCGTCCATCTCTGCGCAATACCCATAAAGGATGCCGCATCGGCCGATGCGCCTCGAACCAGCCGATGCGGCTCTCGACCGATACCGGCTCCAGGTCCGCCGTCACCTGCCTGCCCGCGATCGTCGAATTGTAAATGGAGACGATGTCCGCCAGATCTTCGAACCTTGCGATTTCAATGCGATAGTCTTCGTGCTGCGACAAGGCGTTCCCTCTTTTCGTCAGTAAAAACGGTTAGTTCAGGCGAATGCGGATATAATGATCGCTCTCCGGCTCACGCTCGTAAAAATCTTGCAGCGCCGACCGCCATTCCGCCCGGGCCGGAGATCCCATGAAGCCGACGACGTGGTCGCCGATGGACTGCCATTGGACGAGCAGCATGTATCGGCCTTCCTGCTCCACGCATTTGTGAAGCTCATGCGAGATATAGCCCCGCGTACCTGCGAGCAATTCCTGGGTTTTGCGGAAGCTGCTCTCGAATTCGCTGGCCAAGCCGGGCTTGACGCTAAGCATCGACGTTTGCAGGATCATCGTTACACCTCCGGAATATTCGTTTTGAACGGAAGCACAATTATATGAAGAGTGCCTCGCCTACGATTCATCGGCGTCTTCAAAAGCTTGCAGCTTTTGAAGCACGATGCGACCGTGCTCCCGGACAGCCGCTAGGCCGATCGCGCTGAGCATGACATAAGAATAACCGTCTAACGAAAATAAGGCCTCGCCGTTCGAATAAGTTCCTGCGTTGTGAAGAACGACCGTCTCGCGTCCAGGCAGCGTGAAGGCAAATCGGTTTTCGACGTTCTCGATATACTTCCTGAACGCCCTGGATCGCATATATACGTCTCCGTTCAAATCGATCCATTCGTACTTGGTATCGGCCGAAGGATAAATGTCGAGATCGGGGCTTTCGACGACGTATTCAGGCGCCCCTTTGATCACGCTTCTAACCGTCGCGAGCGTCGGCGGCAGATCCAGCATACGCGCCTGCACGTTCTCCGCGATGCCGATCAGATGAGACAATCCCAACAGGACGGGACCGCCGAAGATACTGAATGCGATCAGCGTGACTGAACCGCTCGTCAATCCGACGCTCGTACCGCCTACCATAATCAAATAACCGAATACTTCGAGCAGCGTTCGCATGCGAAGAACCACTCCTCGTACGTTTAGTCGTCTTCCTCTTCGTCCGGCTCGACCACGTATACGCAGCGAAAACGCTCGGTGCCCGGATACTTTTCGCCCAAGCTATGTACGGTGAAGCCGATGCTGCGGTAAAAATTCACGCCGTCCTCGTCCGTCTCCGCTTCGATGCGCTCAGGATCGGCGGCGTCCAGCAGGTGCAGCACCATTCCCCTCCCGTATCCTTTGCCCCGCTCGTCCGGATGGACCGCGATATGACGTATGGTCGCGATTCGATCTTCATCCGTTTCGTAGCCGATGATGCCGATGATCTCCCCGTTATCTTCGTACCCTTGTAAATGCAATCGGGAATTCTCCTTGTATTCGCTAAGCACCGCTACGAGGCGGTCCGGATCCGGGAAAACAGACAGCTCGAGCAGCTCGTAGATTTGTCGTTGCTCCAGTCGGTCTTTAACGTCAACCAGCATGCGCATTCCTCTCCTCCATTAGTTAACCACTTTAATTATCGTCGTTAAATATGCATTACGATCTCCATCGCGTATTCGAGTTAGAAAATTGAAACACCGCCCAGAACACGGATGCCAGCACGCAAAAAATCGGTTTCCCATGACCGTAAAAGACGGCAAAAATCAAACTGAAAACCGTCGCCGTTTGCGCCAGGCTGCCAAGCGTTTTGCCTTCCTTATCGGAAAAAGCCGCAATGACGGAAAAAACCAGCATGACTGCAATTGGGACCATCCATATCATCGCGCATCCGCTCCTACTCTACGTCGAAGTTAAAATAAGTCTTCGGATAGGGCTCCTTCGCGAGCGTATAATGCCACCATTCCTTGCCGTAGGCCTTGAAGCCCCGCTTCTCCATCGCTTTCTTCAGCAAGCTGCGGTTCGCCGTCTGGGCTGTGTTCGCCAGCTTCGCGCCGTGCGCCGACACCGGTCCGAGAAAGTCGAAGCTGCCGCCCATATCGACGAGCTTGCCGGTCTTGACGCTTGCGATCGACAGATCGACCGTACTGCCTCTGGAATGTCCCGACTTGCTCGAGAGATAACCGAGCTTGAACAGCTTGCTCTTGTCCGTTTCCGGATAAAATAGTTCCTTCGTCTTCTGGTCCTTCGGATCCTTCGACCAGCGGATGAAGTGATCTACCGCTTTTTGCGGCCGGTAAGCGTCGTATACGACCAGCTTGTAGCCTTTGGCGGCGAGATCGTCGCCGACCGCCTTCAACGCCTTGGCGGCCTGCTGCGACATGACCGCGTAAGGCGCCTTGTAACCGTCGACGCGGGCGCCTACAAAATTATAATCGCTATAATACCGAATATCGTATTCGGCCGAAGGGATAACTTCGTCTAGATAGACGAATCCTTTAGGCAGCTTGCGTTTCTTGGCCGGCGGAAGCTCGGCGGGTTCGCGGGATTGGGCATCGGATCCCGAGACCGACGCGGCGACCGAGACCGCCCCATCCGTCCCGGTCAGGTTCGCGCCGATCCGGACGGAAACGGCGACAGCCGTCGTCGCCGACTCGCCGAACGTGCCCGCTCCGGCGGCAGCGGGACCGGCGGCGACTGCCAAAGCGACTGCCGCAATCGGGACGATCCATTTGCTGCGCATAGGCAGAGTACCTCCTTCACGCGATCGTATCCATCATTATAGCATCATTCGATCGCGGAAAAAGCGCGAGTTGTTGCAGCAAGCAAAGCGGCGGGTATACCTTTTTGAGTAAAACCAACTTGTAAATCAAAGGAGCGATCGAACATGGCTAACGCTGCACAAGCCGGTGCCGGAAACGGCGATCTTGCAGGGAAGGTAGCGCTGGTCACCGGCGCCGCATCGGGCATCGGTCTCGCGTCCGCCGTTAGGCTGGCCCGCGACGGCGCAAAAGTGGCGTTGCTCGGGCGAGGCGGCGACGACGAGCTGGAGCAGGCGGTACATAAGATCGCAGGCGCCGGCGGCGAGGCGATCCCCGTCGAAGCCGACATTTCCGTCGAAGCCGAGGTGGAAGCCGCCGTTAAAAAGGTGCTCGATACGTGGGGCCGGCTGGATATCGTCGTGGCCAACGCGGGCATCAACGGCGTGCTCTTGCCGATCGAGGACATGGGGTTCGACGATTGGAACACGACGATCGGCATTAATCTGACCGGCACCTTCCTCACGGTCAAATACGCGGTCCCCGCGCTCAAGAAGCAAGGCGGCAGCATTATCATTACGAGCTCCATCAACGGTAATCGCGTATTTTCCAACTTCGGCTTCAGCGCCTACAGCACTTCAAAGGCCGGGCAGGTCGCGTTCATGCAAATGGCCGCCCTCGAGCTCGCCAAGTACCGCATTCGCGTCAACGCGATCTGTCCGGGCGCCATCGAGACGAATATCGACGAAAACACGGACCGACGGCCCGAAGTCGACGAAATCGCGATCCCGGTGGAGTTCCCCGAGGGAGACCAGCCGCTGCGGCACAAGCCGGGCAGTGCCAAGCAGGTCGCCAGCCTCGTGAAGTTTCTTGCTTCCGACGAGTCTTCGCACATTACCGGAACGCCTATCTACATTGACGGCGCGGAATCGCTCATTCACGGTTGATCGCGGCTTCGAGCCGCCACAAATCAACACGAAATGCCCAGGAAGACTGCCGCAAACATACTAGTCAAAGAAGGTGCGCGACATGCAGCTCGAGTGCTTCTACCATTCCCCGCGCAGCAACTGGGCTTATTCCTACGACAAGGACACCTTCCATCTGCGAGTGAGGACCAAAAAAGACGATGTCGAGAGCGTCGTTGCCGTCACCGGCGACAAGTACGACTGGGAGCATCACCATCACGATTGCCGCATGGAGAAGATCGCCAGCGACAGCCTGTTCGATTATTGGGAATGCGAAGTCAAACCCGAGCGCAAGCGGTTTTCTTACGGGTTCAAAATGGCTTCCGGCGACGAACGAGTATGGATGATCGAATCCGGCATCTTCGGAGAAGAGCCGTTCCCTCCAGGCGGTTACTACGAGATGCCGTTCATTCACGAGATCGATATATTCAAGCCGCCCGAATGGACGAAATCGGCGGTTTTCTATCAGATCATGCCCGACCGGTTCGCTAACGGCGATCCGTCCAACGATCCGGCAGGCGTCCTTCCCTGGGGCGGCGCGCCGACGCGCGAGAGCCACTTCGGCGGCGATCTTCAGGGCATCATCGACCGGATCGATTATTTGACGGAGCTTGGCGTGACCGCGGTCTATTTGACGCCGGTGTTCGAGGCGCCCAGCAATCATAAATACGATACGATAGATTACCGAAAAGTAGACCCGCATTTTGGAGACGCGAAGACGCTTAAAAAGCTGGTCGACGCCGCGCACGATAAAGGCATCCGCATCGTGCTCGACGCCGTTTTTAACCATACGAGCGTGGACTTCCCGCCGTTCAAAGACATCGTCAAATACGGCGAAAAGTCCAAATACAAGCATTGGTATCATATTTACGATTATCCCGTCCGTGTCGAAGAAGGCAATCCGAACTACGATACGTTCGGCTTTTTCGCCCAGATGCCGAAGCTCAATACGTCCAATCCGGAGGTTAAAAATTACCTGCTCGGCGTCGCCGAATACTGGCTCAAGGAAGTCGGCATCGACGGCTGGCGCCTGGACGTCGCCAACGAGATCGACCATACGTTCTGGCGGGACTTCCGGCGAACGGTCAAAAGCATCAATCCCGAAGCTTATATTATCGGCGAGGTATGGTCCGATTCGCTTCGCTGGCTGCTCGGCGACCAATTCGATTCGGTCATGAACTATCCGTTCGCCGATCGCGTGAACGAATTTTTCAGTCCGGGCGACGCCGATGCAGGCGACTTTGCGAGCAAGATAAACAATGTCCTTATGCGATACCCGCAACAGACGAACGAAGTCGTCTTCAATATGCTGAGCAGCCACGACACGCCTCGCATATTGACGATGATGGGATCGGACAAGCGGAGGCTCAAGCTCGCGATCGTGTTTTTGCTTACGTTTATCGGGACGCCCTGCATCTTCTACGGCGACGAAGTCGGACTCGCGGGAGACGGCGACCCCGACTGCCGCAAGTGCATGGAGTGGGAATTCGAGCGACAGGATCGCGAGCTGTTCGATTTTTACAGACTGCTGATCGACCTTCGCAAATCGAATCAGGTGCTTCGCTCGGGACGCTTCCGCTTCCTGAAGGCGGAATCCGGCGACAGCGCGGTCGTCTATGAGCGGATCGACGCCAGCCATCATTTTACCGTGTGGATGAACAATTCGGAGGAGGAGGCGATCCTCGCTCACCCGATGGTTGCCGACGACTGGATCGACGCGCTTAGCGGCGAACCGGTCAAGCCCGAGGACGGGCTGATGCGCATCGGCCTGGAGCCGCTCGGATACCGAATTTTAAGCCGTTCGATCGCGTGAGACCTGTACCGGGATACCTGCATCGCAGATGCAGGTATCTTTTTTTCGGACACATTTTGTTCACAATTGAAAATTTAGTTCGAGTTTCAAGTTATATATGCGTTGGTTAATAACTATCTATGATTGATCTGGCAGTCATTTTCAAGGAGGAAGAGCAGAGGATGAGCAAGCATAACGTGTTAGCCATGCTATTAGCCGGAGGGGAAGGCAAGCGGCTGCATCCGTTAACGCAGCAATGGGCTAAGCCGGCCGTACCTTTCGGTGGAAAACAACGCATCATCGATTTTCCGATCAGCAACTGCTTAAACTCCTTCATCGATAATATCGGGATCGTCACCCAATACCGTGCCGAATCCATCCACCAATATTTGAGCGAAGCTAAACTATGGAGCGCCGGATCGCGCGCGCAGCGCGGCCAAACCCTGCTGCCGGCCGATCGTCTCGGCGGCGAAGGCTACATAGGCACGGCCGACGCGATATATCAAAATATAGATTACATCGACGGCCACGCCCCCGAGGACGTCCTGATCCTCTCCGGCGACCACATCTACCAAATGGACTACGCCCCCCTCCTCTCCGCTCATCGCGAGAGCGGCGCGAGCGCGACGATCGTCGTCAAAAACGTCGCGTGGGAGGAAGCGAGCCGGTTCGGCATCATGAGCACGGACGAAGCGGGCCGCATCGTGGACTTCTCCGAAAAGCCTGCCGTGCCGAAAAGCAACCTCGCTTCGATGGGCGTTTACGTATTCCGCTGGAGCGAGCTGCGCCGCCTTTTGCTGCAGGATGCGGCTGATCCCGCTTCCTCGCGCGACTTCGGCAAGGACTTGATCCCGCGCATGCTCGCAGACGGCGATTCGCTTTGCGCTTATAAATTCGGCGGCTACTGGCGCGACGTGGGCACGATCGGCAGCCTCTGGGAAGCCAACATGGATCTGCTCGACGGCGCCGTTCACATCGGTACGCCGGAATGGCCGATGAACGCCTCCGCCCTGTCTTCGGTCGTGCATTTCTCGTCCGGCGTAGGCGCGCAAATCCGCGGTTCCCTCATTCACCAGGGCGTTGCGGCCCGCGGCGAGATCGATCGCTCCGTCGTCTCGATCGGCAGCCAGATCGGCGCGAACAGCCTGATCCGGGACAGCGTCGTCATGCCGCACGCGAAGATCGGCAAGCATGCGAAGATCAACCGCGCCATCATCGGCGAAGGCGCCATTATCGAGGACTATGCGGTCGTCGGCGACGGTTCGGATATCGTCGTCATCGCCCCGGGCGAGCGCGTCAAGGCGAACGTATACATGGCGCCGGCGTTCGACCGCATCAAGGATATGAAGGAACGCATCGTCGGCGCAGGCAAGCTGGATCAACCGGCCGCGCTGCTTACGATCGCCGAATAATCGCTTACTCGCGAAGAAGGCGGGCTCCCAATAAGGGAGCCCGCCTTCTTTTTTGGCGTGGAGACGAACGACGGAAACACGTTCAATGCTTATAATCATAATTTCGGGCTGCAGGTATACGGAAGTTAGCGCATATAAAAAAAGCAGTCGCGGACGCAAAGGCTGAATCCGCAAGGATTCGCTGGCGCCGCGACTGCGGCTAGATCAATCGAGCGGCCGTATCGCCTCCGGCTTGCCCCACAGATAGCCTTGGAAAAGACGGTATCCGAGCGCATGAAGCCAGCGGTAATCCTCCTCGCGCTCGATGCCTTCTGCCAACGGAACGGCGCCGACCTGCAAGGCTGCCTGAAGCAGCTCGCCGGCCATCCGCTGCTTGGCCGGGTCGTCGCTGACGTTGTTCGCCGCGCCGCGGTCCAGCTTCATATAATGAGGCTTGATCTCGCGGAGCAGCTCCGGCGTGCTGAATCCCTCTCCTACGTCGTCCAGCGCATAGCTGAAACCCTGTTCGGTGTAGTAAGACAAAATCGACTTCAGATGGTCAAGGTCCTCGACCTGCTCGCTCTCAACGACTTCGAATACGAAGCGCGAAGCGTCCAGACCCAGCTCGCGCGTCAAAGCGGTCGTCGTGCGCAGACAGTGCTGCGGAGAATAGATCGACGTCGGAATGAAATTAATGAATACTTTACCCTCCAGATGAACGGCGCTACGCACGGCGGCCATACGGCACATGCGATCGAGCGCATAAAGCCGGTTGCGCCGCTTCGCCGCGGCAAACACCTCGGCCGGCGACAATAGCTTGCCGTCTTCGGCTAAAAACCGCGCAAGCACCTCATACCCGTAAACGTCGCCGTCCGCCGCCACGATCGGCTGGGCGTACGTCGCGACGCGTTCCTCCGCGATAATGCCTTCCACCCAGCGCTCGCGCAAATCGTCAGGCAAGTCTTTCATCGGCTTCCAATCGCCGTCGTTCACGCGGTAAACCATTGCCGACGGGCTCATATGATCGAGACAAAAAATCGTAAAAATCGGCGACTGCGGATTCGCGAAGCAAGATCGTATCCGGATTGCTTTGCTTCGGCGCGCCGCGTTTTTCCAAAAAGCCGGCGATCGCGCAGGCCACGGCTTCGTTTTCGGGATCGGAGAGCCGCACTTCGTACAAGGACTCTCCCGCCATGCATGATCGGCAACTCATCTGCACACTTCCTTCGGTGTCGAGCGCGATTAAGGTTCGACGCTATACATTCGCCGTATGCGTCTTTATTCCTACCTTTTCGCCAAAGGAATTGAAAAAGACAGCCTTGAGGCTGTCTTGGACATCACTGGAAATGCGCGGACAAGCTATGCGCCCGGCGCCTGAAGCGCCGCGAGCAGCCGTCCCACCTCGCGATCGATATCTCCCGGCTCGCAGGCGTAATTGTACATGCCCAGAAAAGTGCGCGTCGCCTGTTCGTCGGCGCCGATCAGCCGGTATGCGCTCAGCAGCTCCTGCGGGAACGGGACATTTCGGGTCATTTGACAGCCGATCTCGAATCGGCTCATTAATTTGGCCTGCATCCCTTCTTCGTACCGGGCGGCCATCTCCTCCCATGCCCCTGACCAATCCGCAGGCCGATAGTCGGACAGCGTCCGCGCGAGCAGCCCTGCGCCGAACACCGCATCGTGCATGCCTTGGCCGATCGCCGGATCCTTGAACGAGAACGCGTCGCCGATCAACGCCCATCCGCGGCCCATGCCCTGATGCCAATCGTTGTCGTAGCCGAGCAGCGCGCGTATGCGACCCGCGAACGTCGCGCCGCGCAGCCGCGTCGGGAAGTCCGTCGCGGACAAGCCTTCTTCGGCCAGCGCCCGAAGACCCTGCTCCGGCTCGTCGCGCAGCCGTTCGATTCGTTCGGCGTCGGTCAACGGGAACATGAAGCCTAGCACGTACTGCGCGTCGCTCGTCGGGAAAGCGATGGCGAGCTTGTCGCCTTGCTTGTAGAACTCCACGAATCGATCCTCGCCCTGATCGTAGCCGTCTACATAAGCGACATAGGAAGCATAATCTGTCGGCACGGCCATTCTCCGCTCGGCGCCCGCCCACTGCCGAACGGAAGATCGGCGCCCGTCCGCGCCGACGACGAGCGAGCCCGCAAAAGACAGAACTTGCCCCTCTTTCGTGACCCCTGTCACCCCCGTCACCGCGCCGTCCTCGCCGCGGACGAGCGCGGTCGCCCTAATTCCGCTGATTGCCGTCACCCCCGGCTGGCCGCGCGCATGGCGGAACAGGATGTCGTCGATGTATTTGCGCTTCACGCACAAGCAGCCGTCGATGCCGTCCACCGCGGGAAAACGTCCGTCGATGACGGCGCCCTCGAAATCGATGTGCGCTCTGTTGTAAAGCGGGGTGCCCGTCGCCAGCAATTCGTCCAGGACGCCCATTTCCCTGAATTTGGACAGCGTGTTCGCGTATACGTTGTGCGTGGATAACGTGTCGCTCGGAAATTCGGCGCGGTCGAGCAGCAGCGTCCGCAGCCCCAGCCGCGACAGCTCCCAAGCCAGCGTGGCGCCGGCGATTCTGGCTCCAACGATGATGACGTCGTATGATGCGGTCATCCAATCCCTCCTTCTGTACCTTGACGGAAAGAGTATAACGCCATCGCGCGTCATGACGACAGTTACGGCGGTCATCGGATTCGTCACCGGTTCGCGAGGGTCGTTCGAAGCAGAAGCCGCATCCCAAAAAGCCATTAATTATGAGAAATGGCCGGCACAAAGCGAACCGAGCGGTCGTTGCGCCGCGCCGACGTCGCATTTCCGGTCTTCCCCTCGCCCATCCGCTCGGTTACAGTAGAAGAACCGGTTAATGAATGGGAGGCTTTATTTTGAATACGCCGTTATCGACGAGTCGAACCGTCGTCGCGCAGCAGCGCCCGATCTCAACGAAGGACCATGTGGTCTTCGCGGCGGCCACGCTGCTATATTGGGCGACGATGTATATTTACGTGCCGATATTGACGCCATTTCTCGAGGACCGCGGCCTGCCGCTCGGTACGATCGGCCTTATCGTCGGCAGCTACGGATTGACGCAGGTGCTGATCCGCTTCCCGCTCGGCCTGTACTCGGACCGCCTCAGCAGGCGCAAACCGTTTTTGTTCGCCGGCATGGCCGCCGGACTTTTGAGCTGCGCGTTATTCCTGTATGTAGGCGGCTGGGCCGGTCCTCTGTCCGGCAGGCTGGTCGCCGGCATCTGCGCGTCGACCTGGGTGCCGTTCACCGTGCTGTACGCTTCGTATTATCCGCCGGCGCAGTCGGGCAAAGCGATGAGCACGCTAAGCTTCCTGACGGTCGTCGGACAGCTTGGCGGCATGACCTTAAGCGGCTATCTGGCGGGATCCGGCGACTGGAACGCGGCGTTCGCGGCCGGCATCGTCATAGCCGCAGCCGGCGGCGCGCTCGTCGCCTTCGTACGCGAGCCTCGCATTGCCCCTGCTGCGGACACGAATGTCGAGCGAAGCGTTGTGGAGACCAGCAAAAGGCCGACGCTCGCGATTCTCCGGGAATCGCGTCAGCTGCAAATCGTCTCTTTGCTGTCCTTGCTGGCCCATTGCGTGCTGTTCATTACGATGTTCGGCTTTACGCCGCTGCAAGCGGTCGAATTCGGCGCCGGCAAAAACGGCCTCACCGTACTGGTCGTCTCCTTCATGGTGCCGCACGCGCTCGTCTCCCTGTGGACCGGACGTTATATCGCGCCCCGCTTCGGCACGCGGCGCGTACTCCTTTGCGGCTTCCTGCTGGCCGCCGTCTGTACGGCGCTCATACCGTTCAGCGGCAGCTTTGTCGGCCTGCTGGCCACGCAAGCGGTCAACGGCGTGGCGCAGGGCTTGTATTTGCCGCTTCTGCTCGGCCTGGCGATCAAGGATATTCGTCCGTCCGAGCGCGCCACGGCGATGGGATTCTACCAATCCGTCTACGCCGTCGGCATGTTCGCCGGACCTTATCTCGCCGGGTGGCTCAACGCCGGCGGCGGCCTGAAGGCGGGGTTCGGGTTCGGCGCCGCGATCGCCGTCGCCGCTGCCGTCGTCGCGCGGCTCGCCATTAAAGGCGAACGCGCTGGCTAAGCGCATTCCAATAGATCGACTATGCGACTCCCAAGCGCTGTCAGAGCTTGCCTTGAAGCGCCAAACCCGCGCACGCGATCGCGATCATGGCCAGCAGCAATCCGTCCCTGGCTTGCAAGCGCAGACGCTCGGCTTCGCTGGGCATGTCCCGGCGGCCGACGCCGCGGCTCTCGAGCGCCAACGTCACGGTCTCGCCCATTCGGAACAGCGCCAGCATAAAAGGCACGGCCGTACTGCGCAGCTTGCGAAACATCGCGGCGGGCGAGCGCCCGGTGTCTTTGCCCCGCGCGACGGCGATTCGCGCGAAGCGATCCCACTCCGCCAACAGCTGCGGCACGAATCGCAGGATCAGCGTCACCGTCAGGACGAGACGCTGCGACCGTCTCGCCGCGCCGCCCTTCCGCGGCAAAATCTGCGTGAGCGCGCGCCGCAGGCGAAGCGGCGGAATGGCGGACGGCAGCGAGATCCCGATGGCGAGCACGAGCCAGGTTTTCGCGAACGAGCGAAACGTAGCGAGACCGTCCGCAGCGTGCCACCAGTCGCCGTGCGCGCCGCTGCTTCCCGTCAAGCCGGACAGCGCCGTCGAGGCGACGGTAAACAGCGCGAACGCGACAAGCGGTCCCTTGTACTCGCGCAGCGGCAGCCGGGCGAGCCAAACGATCGCTGCCGCAACGATGGCCGAAGCCGCCAATCCGGTCCAGCCCGTCGCCGCGAACATCGACAGCGACAATGCCACATATCCGAGCCATATCGCTCTCGGATCGAAAGCGGACAGCCGGTTGCGCTCCAGCTCGACCGCAGGCCGCCGCCTCTTCATTGCCGGCTCTCCGCCATCGGCTCCAAGCCTGCCGCCCGAACTCGCGAGCCCGCCCAGGCGCTCGTCCGCCGCATTTGCTACGTCATCGCCGTCCCCTCTCCGTTTCTTTCTAAACGCCGCTATGTCCGCCGCTTTCCACAGCCGGTCTTCCCCGAATCCATGCCGCCATGCCTCTCTGGACGCCTTATACGATTCCGGCACGCGAAGATCCGCTTCCTCCCACCATTCGGGACGTTCGAGCAGCGCGCGCCGGGTGCAGTGCCGGATCTCGCCGTCGGCCCCGAGCAGCAGCAGCTCGTCCGCGAGCGGCAGCGCCCAGTCCGGATCATGCGAAACGAGCAATATGCCGCGCCCCTCCCGCCGTTCTTTCTCAAGGCTGCGAGCCAGCCTTTCGCAGCCTTGGGCATCAAGGCCGGACGTCGGCTCGTCCAGCAGCAGCCACGGCGCCGGCGCCGCCAGCGCGCAAGCGAGCGCCGTCCTGCGCCGCTCTCCGCCGCTCATCGCGTACGGATCCCGCTCCAGCCAGGACGTCCCCCATCCGACGCCCTGCAGCGCATCGTCTTTTCTCTCGCCGCGTGCCGCCTCATCCAGCTTATACGGGCGAAGCGCGTAATCGAGCTCCTCATCGACCGACCGGGCGAACAGTTGATCCTCCGGGGATTGACTCGCGTAGCTGTATGCCAATAAACGATGACGGCGCGCGTTTGAATAGCCTCCTGCCGGCGACTGTATATGCCGGGGCTCAAATTCGGCGCGGACGTCCTCGGCCTCGCGCAGACCGGCCGCGATCTCTAGCAGCCGGGTCTTGCCCGAGCCGTTCGGACCGAGGAGAACGAAGATTCGTCCCGACGCCAGCGTCAGCGAATTCGCCGCGCGAAGCAGGGCGCCGTTCGTATCGCCGCGCAGCGGCAGACCCTCCAAGCGCATCGCGAGAGGGAGATAGGACATAACCGAGCGCGCTGCCGTGTCGTCGGGTTGATGCACATTCGAAACGTTCTCCCTTTCGAATCCGTAAAGCCCGGCGCTCCGGGAGTAACCGACCGTACGGCGCTGCTGCGCGATTTCCCTTGCCAGCTCGGCGCGGAACGGCAGCCGGAGTCCGGCCAGAAGACAAGGCGGCACGGAAGGCGCTGCATTCCCGCGCGCTTCGCCGTACAAAAATTCGTTCACTTTACCGTCGTATACAAGCCTCCCTGCCGCAAGCGCGACGACGCGGCGTTCGGACTCTCGCTCCAGCTCTTCGATTCGCTGCGTAATCCAGACGATCGAGGCGCCTTCGCGCTGCCTCTTCCGTGCCAGCTCCCGCACGAACGACTGCGAATCGCCGTCGAGCATCGAGGTCGCTTCGTCCAGGACGAGCAAAGGCGCATGGCCCGCCGCCGCGGCGGCGACGGCCGCGAGCTGGCGCTGTCCACCGGACAGCGCGCTCCATGGCAGGTCCGCAGCTTCCGTAAGGCCGGCTTCCTCCAGCACCTCGTTCGCTAGACGCATAATTGACGAACCCGGGATGGCTAACCATTCGAGCGCGAATACGATCTCTTCGCGCGGCGTCGTCCCGAATAGCTGCGCGTCAGGCTGCTGCATCACATAAGGCGCCGGATCGTCCCCGGCAAAGCCGCGCTCCCAACGCTCGGCGCGAAGCTCGCCGGGAAAGCCGAGTCCCGCGACGATTTTACCCAGCGTCGACTTGCCGCTGCCGTTCGTCCCGACGACATACAGCCACTCGCCGGGCGCCAGTGTCAGGTCGACCCGGTCGAGCAGTGCCGGCGCATTCCCTGCCGCATCGCCCGCTGCGTCCTCCCGGTAGGCGGACATCGCCTTGATAACAAGGGGCGAGCCGTCGGACGAATGTCTCGTGCGCGAATCTATCGTTACCGTCATTCTTAAATTCCTTCTTCCCAAACCGGTTATACCATGCTAGAATTCCAATTGTTAACCACCTTCTAGATTTTAGGTTAACATTTGAGAGGAGAATTGACAATGTCTCAACCGAATCGCTGGCCCTCCGATCGGAGCGCCGAGACTCAAGACGGCGCGATCGTCGTACGGCAACACGCCGTTTCCGCCTGGATCGGCAAAACCGTTTTTACGGCTTTGTTCGCCGCGCTGTTCATCGCCTTTAGCTATGTCTCGATTCCGCTAGGCTTCACGAGCGTCCCCATCACCCTCCAGACGCTGGCCGTCATGCTCGCCGGCGGACTGCTGGGCGCGCGGCTCGGCTTTTCCAGCATCGCGGTTGTCGTGCTGCTGGCTGCCGCAGGACTGCCCCTCCTCCACGGGCGAGGCGGGCTCGCGACGGTATTCGGGCCGACCGGCGGCTTCATCTGGATGTTTCCGTTCCAAGCGCTGTTTATCGGAATGACGGCCGATCGGCTCTTCCGCAAAGGCCGCAAGACGACGTCGCGTACATACGCCATTCTGATCGTATCGATCGTCCTGTTCGGCATCGCGCTATCTTATGTCGGAGGCGTGCCCTGGTACGCGCACAAGGCGCATGTCTCGCTGCATACGGCGCTGGTCGGCGCCTGCTACCCGTTCCTTCCCGGCGACTTCGTCAAAGGCGCCGCGGCCGCGGTCATCATCGCCGCGCTGCGCCCGGCGCTTTCGGGCACGCTTAGTCGTCTGGCGAGACGTTAATGAACGATTGCTTTGCACGTTCTTTGCAAGCTTGCCATCCGTAATGAAAAAGATCGCCCTTCTCCCCGTCCTGCGACGGGGAGAAGGGCGATCTTTTCATGCAAGGCATTCAGATGACCGTCAATCCGCCGTACCTCGCCAGCTCTTCGATCAGCCGTTTGTAGATCGGCAGCCTGAATTCCATCGGCCCCGTGCGGTGAATCCCGCCGCGGTGATGCACGACGACTTCCTTCGCATAGACCGCATAGTACGCGCTCCCTGCAGCGATCGACCCGTAGGCGATCTCGCCGCTCGCCGTACGGGCCGCTCTCATCGCCTTCCGGTCGAGACGGACGCTCTCGCAGGGAACGACGCTCACGATATGCTCGAACAAGATGTAGTAGTTCATATGCGGCTTTTGCACGACCAGTTCGCGCGTCGACAAGGTCAACCCGAACGGGCCTTTTTTGTGGGAAACCTTGAGTTCGCCGGTCAAGCCTTTGATTTGCAGAAAATCCGAGATCGGAATCACCTTCTTCCCTGGAAATGTACGCTGGCCGGGCAAGTCTCCATCCAGGCGGACCGCTGATAGACGAAGGTACAGGCAGCGGTCGGCCAAGCGGCATATTCTGATGACATGCGGCTGCCGCGCGGCAGCAAAGTCCTGCAATCGGGAGCGTGAAACGGTGCGATGATCAGCAGCATACTGGACCTTATCGTCAGCGATCTGCCGGAGCGAACGGTCCAAATGACGTCCGGCTGCGCGTACGGCGATGAAAACGCCTTGACGGAGATCGGGGACGGTACCGAGGTCACGCTTGTCAACGGAAGACATTCCGAAAAAGCGGTCGTCCGCATGCGCAGCGGAGGCGAATGCTTTCACGGCAGCTTCGAGCTCGGCGCCGCCTTGGCGAGACAGCTGCGGTTGACCGGAGACAAGCGGTACAAACTCGTCTATGACACGGAACGAAAGACGCTTAAGATCGGCCTGTCGCCGTTGTCGGCGGCGTCCGCTTCGATCGGCAGCGATGCCAAGCTCGGCGCCGGCCGCTTGTCGATCGGATATGCGCTGCTTAGCCGGCTCGGCTTGCCTGACGATAGGCGGGATCACACGCTGACGCTCAGGCACGGCGGGCGATCCCGCCGACTTGCGGTCCGTTCGCCCGCCAATCTGTTCGAGAGCGGGCTGAATCTGCATCCTGACGCCGTTCGCGCGCTCAAGCTTCGGACCGGCACGGCCTACAAGCTGAGCTACGATCAGCGGTCGAAGGAGCTCGTCGTCAAGCCGGCCGGAAGCAAGTCTGCAGGCGCAGGACAAGACAAAAAAGAAGCGAATCGTTCAGGCGGCACGAACCGTTCAACCGGCGCTAGCCGCTCGGAAGGCGCCAACCGCTCGGGCGGCGTCAATCGATCCGCCGGCGCGAACCGCTCGGGCGGCGGCTCCGTCTCTCATCCCCCCGCTTCCGGAAAAAAACGTTCGACGGGCGCCGCCGGCAACCGTCCCGCCCCAGAACCGAACGCGCGCGCGCGAACGCGCAAACCGACGTCTCCCGCCACGGCTCGCGACGACCGTCCGCCGGCAGCCCGCGTCTCGAAGCCGGTCCGGCAGGAGAAAATCACCCGGCCGGCGCCCGTCTTCCGCACGGTCAAGGGAAGCGGCGCCGGCAAGCGAAGCAAGTCCGGCCCCGCCGCCGCGTCCACGCCGTATATGCCGAAGGGCCGCGCATAATGCCGCGGCCCTTCTTGCCGTGAGCCGAGATAATCCTGCCGGGGCAGGCTCGCGCTACGTGAATCCCTTGCCTTTAATACCGTCCGACGATCAATCGATGCAAGTCTCCGGCTCTTCGGCAGGCGGCGTCGCCGCTTCGACGTCGAGCTTCTCCGCGACCGTGTCGCGAATGATGCTGACGATGGACTGCAGCATATAGTTGACGTCGGTCTGGCTTTGCTGGAACTGCTGAACGACCGGCATGCCGTCGAGCTCGTCCTGAAGCGTCGCGATCTCGCCTTCGATCTTTTCGACCATCGCCGGATTTTTGAACGTCTTTTGGAACGCGACGAGTTCCTTTTGCTTCTTTTTAATCTGGGAGATCAAGCCTTGCACTTTGTCATGGCGCTGAATGAGCCGCTCCGCGTTCTGGTACGTTTGCACCTCGTCGGCCGTCGTGATGAGCTGGGCCAACTCCTTGGCCCGCGCGAGGATGTCGTCGCGCAGGATCAGCTCCCGGTTGTCGAACTCGGGAATGACGTAGCCTTCAGGTTGTCCGAGATCGGGTACGCCGTGGCTGCAGCCGTCGTGGCCGTGATGGTGATCGTGCGAATGCTGAGACATGTAATGGGTTCCTCCCGAATGTGAACTTCCTCTTATTAGTTTAAACGCCGCCGGCCGTTTTCGGCAATTCGCGCTCCGCTTCCGCCAAGCCGATCGCTTCGGCCCGGATGAACCAAGTCTGCGGCTGCGTGACGCGTACGTTGGCGAACTGACCGATCCACGACTTGGGGCCTTCGAAGTGGATCAGCTTGTTGCTGCGCGTACGCCCGGACAGCACGTTCGCGTTGTTCTTGCTCTCGCCTTCGACGAGCACCTCGACGACCTGGCCCGTCAGCTCCAGGTTGCTGGCCAAGCTCATCTCGGCGATCACCTCGTTCAGGCGCGCGAGCCTCCGCTGCTTCGCCTCGTACGGCACGTTGTCCTCCATCTCGGCGGCCGGCGTGCCGGCGCGCGGCGAATAGATGAACGTATAGGCCATCGAGATGCCCGCTTCGCGAACGACCTCGATCGTCTCCTCGAACTGTTCCTCGGTCTCGCCGGGGAAGCCGACGATGATATCGCTCGTCAGCACGGCGTTCGGCATCGCGGCGCGAATGCGTCCGACCAGGGACAGGAATTGCTCGCGCGTATACTTGCGGCTCATCCGCTTGAGCACTTCGCTGCTGCCCGACTGGAACGGCAGGTGAATGTGCTCCACCAGGTTGCCGCCTTTGGCGAGCACCTCGATCAGATGGTCGTCGAAGTCCCGCGGGTGGCTCGTCGTGAACCGGACGCGCGGAATGTCGATCTTTCGGATGTCGTCCATCAGATCGCCGAACCGGTAGTTCCGGTCCGCGAAATCTTTGCCGTAGGCATTGACGTTCTGCCCGAGCAGGGTGATCTCCTTGAAGCCTTGGCGCGCGAGCTCTCGCACTTCGGCGATGACGTCCTCCGGCACCCGGCTCCGCTCCTTGCCCCGCGTATACGGCACGATGCAGTACGTGCAAAACTTGTCGCAGCCGTACATGATGTTCACCCAAGCGCGAAGGCCTTCCCGCTTCTTCGGCAGGTTCTCGATGATGTCGCCTTCCTTGGACCAGACCTCGACGACCATCTCCTTGCCGTAATGCGCTTCCTTCAGCAGCTCGGGCAGACGGTGAATGTTGTGCGTGCCGAAAATAAGATCGACGTGCGGGTGCTTCTCCAAAATGCGATTGACGACCGATACTTCCTGGGACATGCAGCCGCATACGCCAAGCACCAGCTCCGGCTTCTGGAGCTTAAGCCGCTTCAGGTGGCCGAGCTCGCCGAACACTTTGTCCTCCGCGTTTTCGCGCACCGCGCAAGTGTTGATCAAGATGACGTCAGCCTGCTGCTTGTCTTCTGTAGCGATGTAGCCCATTTCCTCGAACAAGCCGCGCATGATCTCCGTGTCGTGCTCGTTCATCTGGCAGCCGTACGTGAAGATGCAGTAATACCGGCCTGCGCCGAATGTCTTCATGTCCTCGCCGATACCCGTATCGTAGTGGACCCGGATCTCTTCTTTGCCGCGTTTCTTGCCTTCCCGAAGATCGGGGGGCGAAGAGATTTGAACGTTGCGGCCGTTGATGCGATATGTCGTCTTTCCGTCTTCCTGGGCAATGACCTTTGCGCCCGAGAAGTCGAAGTATTTGGCATAATCTTTAGCCGGACCGGCGTCTTGCCGTCCTTGGCCTTCCTTCGTCATGCGAAGAGATACCTCCTGTCGTGCGCCCTCATAGCGTTGGGACCATTCGATTCTCCATTATAGCATAGCAAATTAAGGCG
This sequence comes from Cohnella sp. OV330, assembly GCF_900112065.1. Classification (GTDB taxonomy): domain Bacteria; phylum Bacillota; class Bacilli; order Paenibacillales; family Paenibacillaceae; genus Cohnella. Next base: position 48,917 of record NZ_FOKE01000008.1, on the reverse strand, counting down.
CCCAAGCCTATTCCGGCGGCAAAAAAGAGCCGTTCGGCACGCGAGTGCGCGAAAAACCCGGCAGCGCTGGCTGCCGGGTCGCAAGTCTTTCATCTATTTGCGCAAATTGCGCGTGTCTATCATCCGATTTTGCCTGTCGGGGTGACTATTGATGCCGACGGGACGCTGCTCCTTGACCGCTTCGAAGTTCGCCTTCGCCCTGTCCGCGTGAGCCTGCCATTGCTTGCCTTCCTCCTGCACGTCGATTCCCTGCCTGTCCAACCTGCCGTTGTTCGCCATACGAATCCACCTCCGGGTTGAATAAGGACATGGATTAATTACCCGGGTAAGCGCAATCTTAACCATGACGAGTCTCTTTCTCCCGATTTTCCGCGCCGTTACCGCCGCCGCCAACCGAACACGCGCACATGGACGAGCGCTTTGGTCCCCCACTTCGACACCACGTACAGCACGATAAAAAGCAGTAACAAAGGCTTGAACAATATCCATGCGGCGACCCAAGCGATCCAAATTTGCCAAGGACGCATTTTGCGAACGTAATTGCCGGGCACGGCGAAGATTCGGTACATCGGATGCGCGCGTTGCAGCGCCTCCAGATACTCGTCCTGGAACTGCTTGTCGTCCGGATTGAGTCGGATCGCGCTTTTCATGTACGTCTCGTCAAGCTTGAAATCGCCGCGCGTGCGGGCCGCCCAAGCCAAATGCAGCAGCACGTGCGGCGTCTCGGCATCGAGCCGGATCGCCTGGGCGTCGATCTTCGCGGATGCCTCGAAGTCGCCGAGGAGCGCCTCGACGTAGCTGAGCAGGGCGAGATAAACGGGATTGTGAGGCTGAATCTCCAGCGCGCGAAGCAGCTCGGACTTGGCAAGCTGGAATTGTCCTTTTTTATTGTAATAGTTGGCGTTCAAATAATAATAGAACGATTCATACGGATCGAGCCGCAGCGCTTCGGCCAACGCTTCTTGGAACTCCTTGAGCCGGCCGGTCTCGTAGTAGGCGGATACGCGCACGAACCAGGCCAGCAGATGCTCCGGATCTCTGCGCAGCGCCTCCTGCGCCCAATGCAGCGCTTCTTGGTGCCGGTCCATGCACAGATGGACGCGACCGGCAAGCGCCAACGCGTCCGCGTCCTCCGGATCGAGCGCCAGCAGCCGCTGCGTCTCCTCGAGCGCTTCCTTGTATCTTTTCCATTCGATGAGTTGCTCGGCCGCCCTATAGGACGCCTGCCAAGCCGCTTGTTCCAACCGCGCCGCCTCCCCGCTTGCCGGACCGCTTATTTAATGCCATGCTTTTTCGCGTAGTCGAGCACGATTCGATAATCGCCGTTGGCATCGCTGAACGTCGCGTAATTTTTGGCCGTCGAAAACCACTCCAGCGTCGTCGCCTTTCGCATCTTGGCCGAGCGCCGCAGATCGTCGTTCGTGATCGGCTCGATCCGGCCCGATCCGAGCATGCGCTCCATGGCCGACTCGACCGCGTCCTTGACGACCTGCTCGAGATCCGCGCCCGAGAAGAGTTTCGTCTCCGCCGCGATCTTCCCCAGCTGGAGTCCCTCCGCAGGCTTGCCGGACAGCTTAAGCTCCAGGATCCGCTCCCGTTCGGCTTCCTCCGGCGGGGGCACGAAGACGAGATGGTTGAACCGTCCCGGCCGCCGGAGCGCCGAGTCGAGATACCAAGGCGTATTGGTCGCGCCGATGACGAATACGTTCTCGTTTTCCGCCTGCAGGCCGTCCAGCTCGAGCAACAGCTGATTGACCAGCATCCGATCGTGATGCTGTCTCATCTGATGCCGGCTGCCGCCCATCGCGTCGAGCTCGTCGATAAAAATGACGCAGGGCTTGCTCTGCCTGGCTTTATCGAAGATGTCGTGCAAATTGTGCTCGCTCTGGCCCGCATACATGGACAATATGGCCTGAAGCTCGATATGCAAGAAGTTCGCGTCGATCTCGCCGGCGACGGCACGGGCCAAAAACGTTTTGCCGCAGCCCGGCGGGCCGAACAGCAGGAGGCTGCCGCCCGCTTCCTTGCCGTAGGCCGCGAACAGTTCGGGCTGCTGCAGCGGCAATATGAAGTTCATCCGGATTTTCTTTTTGACGTCTTCAAGGCCGCCGACGTCGGCGAACGTTTCCTTCGGCTTATCCGATTCGACGAGCGACTGATCGTCCTTGCTGAATTGGATGAGCTTCAGGTTTTTCCTTCTTTGCTCCGCGATCTCGTCCCGGTCGGACATCTTCGGTACCACCTCGGCTTTTATGATAAGGAATATACACAGTTTACCATATCTATGAAAAGTCCATCGCGTCCTATACTTGCAAGAAGACGCAAAAACGCGTCTCCGCTCGCATCGCGGAAACGCGTCTTTCAATTTCCTATTCCAACAGTTCGGCGAAGTCGCCCGTCGCCGCCCCGGAGGCGTTGCCTTCGTCGGTGTCGATATGCATGTCGAGCGCAAAGGACGCCGATACGCGCGCGATGACGTTCTCGAACACGAGGCCGCGCTCTCCGCCGACCCGCACCTTGAGCAGCTGCTTGTCCGCGATGCCGAGCCGCTCCGCGTCGGACGTATGGAAATGAATGTGCCGGGCCGCCACGATGACGCCTTCGTCAACCGTCACTTCGCCGGCCGGGCCGACGATCCGGATGCCGGGCGTCCCTTCGATATGGCCGGATTCGCGCACCGGCGGCTTCAGTCCGAGCGAGAAGGCGTCCGTGCGGGACACTTCCAGCTGCGTGGCCTTGCGGACCGGCCCGAGGATGCGAACCTTCGGAAAAGCGCCCTTCGGGCCATAAACCGCGACCGTCTCGTTCGCGGCGAATTGACCCGGCTGCGACAGCGGCTTCATCTCGGTGAGCTCGGCGCCTTCGCCGAACAGGATCCGGACATGCTCCTGCGTGAGATGAATGTGCCTGGCGGACACGCCGACCGGTATTTTTCTGTCTTCGTTCATCGACAAGACCTGCCTTTCGCGAGCGGCTTTTGTTTATTGAACATGTACACGATGTCATTATAACGCAAACATCGGCCCGTTACGCAGGCAAGGACGCAAGTTCACGAACCGTCCACGCGCTTGTCATACATCCGCCTTATATGGCCTTATTCTGCCTTCAGCCAACGTTCCGCCTGCGCGATCCAAGCGCCTTCGTCATCCGCCAGCAGCGTCTTCCATCCGAGCGCGGCGCCTTGCGGCAGATTGTTTTTCGTATCGTCGACGTATAAAATGTCCGCGAAGTCCGCCAGGCTCGCGTCCATGCGGCCGTAAATCTCCGGCTCCGGCTTGCGGCAACCGACCTCCGCCGAGACGATCACATGATCCGCCAGCGGATATATGCGCGCGAGCACCGGCGCGATCCATTCGGTCCGGTGATTGCTGAGGATGTTCAGACTCGCCCGGTCGCGCCATTCGGCCAGCCGCTCAAGCGCGGGCAGCGGACGAATCTCCGAGACCAGCCTCTCCCTAGCGTCAGCCCCGTCGATCGCGTGGAAGCGCCCGGACATTCGTTCCCAAAATTCCCTCTCGGCCATCGCGCCCGTCCATAAATCCGCTCTTACGTCTTTGCGGAATTGCATCAATGCATCATAGGGCACGTCGTAATCGTCCGAGAGGCCTTCCCAAAATTGCGGGGTATAATTGGTGGCGAGTACGCCGCCGACGTCGAGGATCATCGCTTTCTTGTGCTTCAACTTGCATTTCTCTCCCTTTCTATCGTCTACCGAAAGTATAGCATTCACGCACAAATCGTGAATAAGTTAAAAATATGGTGATACCGCCGGCGCGCCCGTTCGTGGTTTAATGAAGGCATATGTGTATGGATCTGACAACCTACATAAAGGGAGCGGGTGAAGCCCTCATGCCAGACACGAACGCCTCCTCCGCCGCGCCGTTCAAGCTAAGGCTCAAGGACTTTACGTCGTCCTTGTTCATCCGGCTGCTGCTGAGCTTCTTCATCATTATTGCGTTATTGGTCACTTTTATTTTTTACTCCGTCTTCAACTACGCGCCCGGGCACGTTCGAGGTGCTGCCCGCGGCCGCCTTCGCCGAAGTGAGCGGTTCCGCACGCACGGACGAACGCAGGCTCATTCCGATCGTCGTCCGCAACGACCGGATGTCCGATTTTTACATGATCGCCAGTACGCGCGGATGCGGCTTACGCCGGCCTGGATTCGAGCGTCGGTGCGTATCGCCGGTAATTTCAGATCTTCATCGTTTTTATGAAAAGGATAATAAGCTTGAAGGAGTGAAAAAAGCGACAAAAGCAGGTTTGGGCGGGAATAGCGAGATTGGAACGTTAACGCCAATCATCTGCGGATTGCCGATTTGGTCAGCTGCGGGCGCCTAGTTCGCAGATTTATTGAAATAAAAAAAGAGAGAGGATCTCCCTCTCTCTTCGGCAATAAACGGTACTCTGCGCTTGCATCACTTCAACTTGATTTTTTTCGTCCAGCTCTTTTCGTTTCCTTGGTCGTCCTTGAACGAAAAGCTGACCTCGCCCTCCTGCCCCTTCAGCTCGTCGGGGTAGAAGAAGCCCATGAACTGCCCGTCGCCGCTGATGTAAAATCCGTCTTCGCCGTTGCCGCCGTGCGCGATCGCGTCCGCCAGCGTGTTGACGATCTTCGTATCCCCGGAGGTCCAGCTCATCTCGGACAGCGCGTAGCCGGTCGGGACCTGCTTGACGACAAAGTCGAAGCTGTTGCCTTCGATCGGCTTCTCCGTCTGATCGATGACGATGAGGATCTTCTGATCGGCCGGCTCCTCGGACGCCGCCGCTCCCGATCCGGCCGCGGATGAAACAGGAGAGGATGCGGGAGCGTCCGTCGATTCTCCTGCGGAAGGCGACGCAGGCGCCGATGCGGGCAACGACGCGGAAGCGGAAGGCAAAGGCGTCGTTTGCGCGGCGGTCGAAGAAGCGCCGGCCGATGCCTGCGCATCCGTATTCGTTTTCTCCCCGCAGGCGCTCGTCATCAGCAGCGCCGCGATCGCGGCGGCATACATCCATTTTTTACGGTTCATCATTCGAATCTCCTCCGTTTTCGTTTAACGTAAAGTAGAAAGCCACGCCTCGCGACGTATTGCGAACCCCGAACTCGCTCCCGTGGAGCGTCAGAATATGCTTTACGATGGCGAGGCCCAAGCCCGTACCGCCGGTTTTGCGGTCTCTTGACCGCTCGGCGCGGTAAAATTGTTCCCAGATCCGGTCCAAATCGGCTTCGGCGATCGGCGGACCTTCGTTTTCGATGGTCGTACGTACTTTGCCCTGCGCCGGCCGCGTCACTTCAATCGTGAGCGTGCCGCCTTCGGCAGCGTGCCGAATCGCGTTGCTCAATAAATTCATAATCACCTGTTCGAGCCGCTTCGGGTCCGCTTCCACTTGCCATTCCTCGTCCGCGTTCGTTGTAAGACGCAGCCCCTTCTCTTCGATCTGCCCGGAAAACGACCGCAGCGCCTTTCGAATCGTCGCCGTCAAGGAGATCGCTTCCGGCTGCAATGAAACGGCCCTAACCTCGAATCGGGACAGCTCGAGCATATCCATGATGAGCGCGTTCATCCGATCCGTCTCCGTCACGATCAAGGACAGGTACCGCTCCCGTTTGTCGGCGGCAACGCCGTCCTGAAGCCCCTCGGCGAAGCCCTTCACGATGCCGAGCGGCGTTTTGAGCTCATGGGAAATGTTCGCGACCAGTTCCTTGCGCAGCCGCTCGGAACGCTCCTTCTCCTCGACATCCTGCTTCAGCCGCACGTTCGCTTGTCTCAGGTCCGCGAGCGCAGCCTCCAAATTCCGGGACATCGCGGTCATGCGGCGCGACAGCTCGCCGAATTCGTCGTTTGACCGAATCTCCTCATGCCCGTCGAATTCGAGCTCGGAGAGCCTCGTGGCCGATCGGGTCAGCCGAACGAGCGGACGCGAGACCATTCTCGAATAAATCCATGACAACAGAAGTCCCAAGACCAATACGACCGGCGCTAAAAAGACGATGTACCGCTTCAGCATGTCTACGGCTTCTCCTACCGGCTGAAGGGACGTCATGGCGAACAAATATCGGGCATCCCCGCGCTCCGGCGCGAACGGTTGCAGCATGGCCGCATAGCGGACCCCGCTCCATGGATCGGTCCATTCCGTCCGAACGGTTCCGCTGGCCATCGTCCGGATCGAAGCCTGCACGTCCTCTGTCAGCCAGGCCGAGAGCGCCTCTTTCATTTGCAGATCCTGATAAAACGGATTGTACGAACGGCGCTCCGGCACGAGGAGATCCGCGATCGTCCCGCTTACTCGTACGAGTCCCTCCTCGAGTGCGCGCTCCCCTTGCCCGATGGCGATCGGCTGCATGATCGTATCTTCCTCGTCCATATAAATGCCGTCGACCGACAGCCGGTCCCCGACCTTCAGACCTGGCGGGAGCGCGTCCGCCGTCATTCCTTCGCTTGCGAGCGGCACGGTGACCGTAATGCCGTCCGCGCGCAGCTCGAGAAAGTAGGGATTAACGGAAATGAGCTCGAAACGGTCATTCAACATAGCCATACTCGCGTCGTTTCGGTTCATGAATTCGCCGAGCAGCCGGGACCCGCTGCCGGCTTTCGTCTGCTCGGCCTGCCGGTACGCATCGCCGAACGCCGTCATGCCTCGTTCGATCGCATGGTCTTTGGACGCGCGATAAAATCGTTCGAAGAACAGCCCTTCGGCCAGGAGCAGGAGCACGAATACGAGGAGGACGAGAGCCGCGGTCACCGCGAAAAGCTTAACGACGACGCTTCGCCTTTTCATGGCGCCCTCTCGAATTTGTACCCGGTACGGACGACCGTGGAGATCAGCTTGCCTTCTGGACCGAGCTTGGCGCGCAGCTTTTTGATATGCGTATCCACCGTTCGCGGATCGCCGTCGTATTCGTAGCCCCATACCGAATCCAAAATAAATTCGCGTGCCAGCACCTTGCCTTCATGCTTCGCGAGAAAAACGAGCAATTCGAACGCCTTCGGCGACAATTGGAGCGGCTTCCCGGACACGGCGGCGGCATGCGACTGTCTGTCGATCGTCAGATCGCCGAAGACGAGCTGCTCGCCGTCGCGCCCGACCGTCCCTTCGGTCCGGCGCATGAGCGCCGCGGCTCGAGCGACTAGTACGCGCGGACTTAGAGGCTTCGTCACGTACTCATCGGCGCCGAGCTCATAGCCCAGAATCTGATCGTCGTCCTCCGCACGCGCCGTGATGATGATCACCGGTACGTCCGACTTTTCCCGGATGCGCCTGCAAGCCGTCCAGCCGTCCATCTCCGGCATCATCAGATCGAGCACGACCAGGTCGACGGCGTTCTGCTCGAACAGGTCCAGCGCCGTTCGCCCGTTATCCGCTTCGAGCACGTCCCAACCCTCCCTGACAAAATAATCCGTTATAAACTCTCGCATAAGCGCGTCGTCTTCAGCTAGCACAATCGTTCGCTTCATCGCCTCGCCCCCGTCTCTGTCCTGCCATACGGTACGTCTCTAACTTTATCGTACCCTTGTGTCCTTCGTGTGTACGCGCGAAAAACCAAAAAAATAGCGGCAGCCGGGACAAGTTTGCATGTCCCGGCTGCCGCTATGAAGGGGTTTGCTGTTCCTTATCTGAATTCCGCGAGCAACTTGTCGAATTCCGCTTCTGGAAGCGTCAGATCCTGCTTCGCCAGCGCTTCCGGCTTGAAGCCGACCGCCATGTCCTCGTACGACTTGCGCGTCGTGTCCTGGTAGATCAGGCCCGTCAGCATGCCGCGCGTCTCCATGATCTTCGTCATTGCCGCGATGCGGTTGGACGGATCGTACTCGGGGAACTGCTCGAGGTTAACGATGTTCTCCTTGAACCAGTCGTAGGTGTTGACCTTGTTGAAGGTCACGCAAGGCGAGAAAACGTTGATGAGCGAGAAGCCTTTGTGCTGAATCGCCTGCTCGATGAGCGAGGTCAACTGCTTCAGATCGCTGGAAAACGACTGCGCGACAAACGTCGCGCCTGCGGACAGCGCGATCTCGAGCGGCGACAACGTCGTCTCGATCGAGCCTTCCGGCGTCGACTTCGTCTTGAAGCCTTCCGCGCTCCGCGGGGACGTCTGGCCCTTGGTCAGCCCGTAGATCTGATTGTCCATGACGATATAGGTGATGTCCAAGTTGCGGCGGATCGCATGAACGGTATGGCCCATGCCGATCGCGAATCCGTCTCCGTCGCCGCCCGACGCGATGACGGTCAATTCGCGGTTCGCGAGCTTGACGCCTTGGGCGATCGGCAGCGCGCGGCCGTGAATGCCGTGCAGTCCGTACGCGTTAATGTAGCCGGAGATCCGGCCCGAGCAGCCGATGCCGGAGATGACGGCGAGCTGCTCGGGCTCTAGGCCGACGTTCGCGGCCGCCCGTTGAATCGAAGCCTGCACGGTGAAGTCCCCGCAGCCGGGGCACCAGTTCGGCTTGACGTTGTTGCGGAATTCTTTGAAAGTAGCCATTACATCTTCAGCTCCTTGCAGGCTTGATAGACTTCGGAAGGCAGGAACGGCGTGCCGTCGTATTTGAGCAGATTCACGATTTTATCGTGGTATCCGACGTTTTGCTTGATCAGATTGGCGAGTTGGCCCGTCGCGTTGTTCTCGAGCACGACGACTTTGCTAGCCCGCTCAAGGTAAGGCGCGAGCAGGTCGCTCGGAAACGGATGCATCTGACGCACCGTCACGTGATTCGTCGCGATCCCCTCCTGCGTCAGACGGCTTTGGGCCTCGTTGATCGTGCCGCCCGTGGAGCCCATCGACACGATGAGCAGATCGGCGGGCTCGCTCGGCCCGTCCGACTTCACGGCGTCGGTAATGCGAAGTGCGCCGAGCTTGTTCAATCTCTTATCCATCATCTTGCGGCGGTTGACCGCGCTCTCCGACGGACGTCCTTCCTCGTCGTGTTCGACGCCGGTCACATGGTGAATGCCGTGCTTCGCGCCAGGCAGCACGCGAGGGGAGACGCCGTCCTCGGTGAATTCGTAGCGCTTGAACAGCTTGTTCGGCTCCGTAGGCGCGAGCTCCTGCTCGAGCGGGATAAGCTTGCCGCGCTTGATCTCAATGCGCTTGTAGTCGAGCGGCTCGCACGATTGCTTGCCGAGCGACAGCTGCAGGTCGGTCGCCACGATGACCGGCACTTGGTATTCCTCGGCGATGTTGAAGGCTTCGATCATGTCGTAGAAGCATTCTTCGATCGTGCTCGGCGCGATGACGACCTTCGGAATCTCGCCGTGCGTGCCGTAGATCAGCGCATTGATATCGGACTGCTCCTGCTTCGTCGGCAAGCCGGTCGAAGGGCCGCCGCGCTGCGTGTCGATGATGACGAGCGGCGTCTCGGTCATGCCCGACAGGCCTATCGCCTCCATCATGAGCGACAAACCCGGACCGGCCGAAGCCGTCATCGTCCGCACGCCGCCGTAGTTGGCGCCGATCGCCATCGTGACCGCCGCGATCTCGTCCTCCGTCTGCACGACGGTGCCGCCGAACTTCGGCAGCTTCTTGATCAGATATTCCATCACTTCCGATGCCGGCGTGATCGGGTAGGCGGACATCAAGCGGCAGCCGGCCGCGACGGAGCCGAGCCCCATCGCTTCGTTGCCGATCATGAACAGCTTCTGTTTGCCGTCGGCTTCGGCCAGCTTAAACGCCTCGATCGGGCCGCCGGCCTGCTCGAGCACGAATTCCGCGCCCCGGCGTACGGCTTCGACGTTTTTCTCGACGACGGCAGCGCCCTTGCGCCCGAACTCTTCTTCGACCGCCCGGTTGAAAACCTCGATCGGCAGGCCGAGTAGCGCCCAGGACGCGCCGGAAGCGACCATGTTCTTCATCAATGACGTGCCGAGCTCTTCGGCGATCACCGTGATCGGCACCGCGAACAATTGGGCTTCGACGCCCTCAGGCACGACCGGCGAGAACTTGGCGTCCGCGACGATGACGCCGCCCGCGCGAAGCTCCTTCGCGTTCAGGTCGATGCTCTCCTGGTCGAACGCGACGAGGATGTCCAGGTCGTCGGAGATCGCCCGGATCGGGTGCGTGCTGATGCGAATCTTGTTGTTCGTATGACCGCCCTTGATCCGGGAGGAGAAGTGACGATAGCCGTATAGATAGTAGCCGAGACGGTTCAGCGCCGTCGAAAAAATACGGTCCGTGCTCTCGACGCCCTCTCCCTGCTGACCGCCTATTTTCCAAGAAAGTTGCTCGATCAATGCTTCCATCTCCTCATGCTTAGGGTGACTGGTATCAATATGGGCAAAGCCTGACGATCGTGCTATATATAAAACCGTTTTTGACTTTTACGACGCGTTGATCTAATAAATTTTATGATTCGTTATGTTAAAATGCAATAGTTTCAGGCGATTTGGCGCGATAATACTTTTTGAATTTGTCATCGATTTGCCTCTATCATTGTTGTGAATATCGCGCTTATTTCAGATTGTCGGTTAAAAAGCGCCGCGCATGGCCGGACAGCCAGCCGCGGACGAGCGGCTCGGGATGGCGCGCCAGCAGCGCATCGGCAAGGGCCGCATAATCGGCCGGTCCTGCGAGTCCTTGCGTATAGGTATCGATGCCGTCGAAGTCAGACCCGAATGCGATATGGCTCGCTCCGCCGAGGGCGCATACGTGCTCCACATGCCGCAGTACGTCGTCGATGACGGCCGGCCTCAGCGACTGAAGAAAAAACGGCACGAACGTGATCCCGATCAAGCCGCCCGCCGCGACGAGCGCGCGAATCTGGTCGTCCGTCAGGTTGCGAGGATGGGGACAAAGCGCTCGGGCATTGGAGTGCGAAGCGATAAACGGTCGCCGCGCGAGCTCCGCCGTATCCCAGAATCCCTTTTCGGACAGATGCGATACATCGATTAGGATGCCGAGCGCTTCGCATTCCGCCACGAGGCTTCGCCCTTCCTTCGTCAAGCCGGCGCCTCTCGGTTCCATGATGCCGTCGCACGCCCAGTTGGCCTCGTTCCAGGTGGGTCCGAGCATCCGAAGTCCGAGCCGATGGAGCAAGCGCAGCGCCCACCGCTCTCCGCGCAGCGCGTCCGCGCCTTCGAGCGTCAGCAACGCCCCTCGCTCCGAAGCCTCCGGTCCGAGTACCGCGTCCACGTCGGCGCCGTTCTGCACGAGGCGCATACCTGGCGCGGACAATATTTTATCGTGGAAAAGCGCCGCTTGGCGCAGTACGCTTTCAGGCGTTTTAGGCGTTCCCGTCGGTACCCAGATCGCAAAGGCCTGAAGTCCGACAGTTCCTTTCCCCAAGCTTTCGGCGGTCACGTCCAGTCCCCCGCCCGACGATTCGGCCCAATCCAGCTTCGGGTCGCGATCGAGCTTGCTGAGCGCGTCGCAATGCAGATCCGCGATTCGCATACGTCTCCCCCTCTCGTTTCAGAGCACGACAAAAAAACCTGCGGGCGCGCGAGAAGCGAGCTGCGCGGCAAGCTCCGCGGCATCCGCACCCATGCGATGGCAGGTCAAGTCTCTTATCGGACGGTCGCTACCCGCGGGTTATCTTGGCTCGACGATGAGCTTGATGGCCGTTCGGTCTTCCCCGTCGATGACGATATCCGTAAATGCCGGTATGCAAATCAAATCGACGCCGCTCGGCGCGACGAAACCTCTCGCGATCGCCACCGCTTTGACCGCCTGATTCAGCGCGCCGGCGCCGATCGCCTGCAGCTCAGCCCCTCCACGCTCACGTAGCACCCCTGCCAATGCGCCTGCGACGGAGTTTGGGTTCGATTTTGCCGATACCTTTAATACATCCATGACCAGTTCCTCCTTGGGGTTAAGGATGGGCTCACTAACCGATCATATTCGGGATGCCGGCGATTAATTCCTGCCCGTCTGGATTGACGCAACGATCTAATTTCACATTATTCAGAAAACGGTGTTTTTCAATTTGAAGCGGAACACAAAAACAATTTTATATGCGAAAAGCCGCACCCTGGGGTGCGGCTCCGTTTGTGCGTGATGACGAACTCGCAGGCATTAAGCCGGGATCCAGCTGTCTTCGTCCACGCGTATCGTACGGACGCTGACGGCTTTGCCCGTGGCTTCGTCGATGTCGACGAACAGACCGTTCAGATGCCACTTCGTCTCTGCAACCTGGAAGCGGGTGGGCATGCCGGTAATGAACTTGCGCAGCACGCTCTCCCGCTCCATGCCGAGCACGCCGTCCCGCGGTCCCGTCATGCCGGCATCCGTCACGTACGCGGTGCCTTCCGGCAAAATGCGATCGTCATTGGTTTGCACATGCGTGTGCGTGCCGAGCACGACCGAAGCGCGTCCGTCGAGATGCCAGCCCATGGCGATTTTCTCGCTCGTCGCTTCGGCATGGAAATCGACCAGGATGCACTTCGTCTTGCGCCGCAGCTCGTCCACGATCTCGTCCGCCTTGCGGAACGGACAATCGGACGGCGGCAAAAAGGTGCGACCGATCAAATTCACGATGGCCAGCTCCCGGCTGCCGCTCTTGATGATCGTATAGCCGCGGCCAGGGGTGCCGGGAGGCAGGTTGGCCGGGCGGACCATCCGGGCTTCGTCGTCGATGAATTCAAAGATCTCCCGGTTGTCCCAGGTGTGATTGCCCATCGTGATGCCCTGCACGCCGGCCGCGAACAGCTCGCGGGTGATCGCTGCGTTGATGCCGCGCCCGCCTGCGGCGTTCTCGCCGTTCGCGATGACGATGTGCGGCTGATACCGGTCCTTGAGCCATGGCAGCAGCCGCTTGACGGTATCCCGGCCGACTTGGCCGACGATATCCCCGATAAAGACGACTTTCATGAAATCCACCTTTCTGTTCCTTCGCCTGTCATTCCCGTAGGCCCGAGAACGGAGAAAGTGGCCGCCAATCGTGGCGGCCACTCCCCCGTATAGCCTTGCTGTTATTTGGCGTATTCGACCGCCCGCGTCTCGCGAATGACCGTGACCTTAATATGTCCCGGATAATCGAGTTCGCTCTCGATCTTCTTCGTGATATCCCGCGCGAGTCTGAACGCTTCGCCGTCGTCGACCTTCTCCGGCTGAACCATGACGCGCACTTCGCGTCCGGCCTGGATGGCGTACGACTTCTCGACGCCTTCGAACGACTCCGAGATGGCTTCCAGCTTTTCCAGCCGGCGGATATACGTCTCGAGCGTCTCGCGGCGCGCGCCCGGACGGGCTGCGCTGAGCGCGTCGGCCGCGCCGACCAGCATCGCGATGACCGAAGTCGCCTCCACGTCGCCGTGGTGGGACGCGATACTGTTGATGACGACCGGGTGCTCCTTGTATTTCTTCGCCAATTCTACGCCGATCTCGACATGCGAACCTTCCACTTCGTGGTCGAGCGCCTTGCCGATATCATGCAGCAAGCCGGCGCGTTTGGCGAGAGAAATGTCCTCTCCGAGCTCGGCTGCCATCAGTCCGGTCAGATACGCGACCTCCATCGAATGCTTGAGCACATTCTGGCCGTAACTCGTACGGAACTTCAGGCGACCGAGGATCTTGATGAGGTCCGGATGGAGACCGTGAACGCCCACCTCGAACGTCGCTTGCTCGCCGTATTCGCGGATCCGCTCGTCCACTTCGCGACGTGACTTCTCCACCATTTCCTCGATGCGGGCAGGGTGGATGCGTCCGTCGGCGACGAGCTTCTCGAGCGCGGTACGCGCGATCTCGCGGCGGATCGGGTCGAAGCCCGACAGGATAACGGCCTCCGGCGTATCGTCGATGATGAGATCGATGCCGGTGAGCGTCTCCAGCGCACGGATGTTGCGGCCTTCTCGGCCGATGATCCGCCCCTTCATCTCTTCGTTCGGCAGCGTCACGACGGATACCGTCGTCTCCGCCACGTGATCCGCGGCGCAGCGCTGAATCGCGAGCGAGATGATGTCGCGGGCGCGCTTGTCGCCTTCTTCCTTCGCCTGCTGCTCGATGTCTTTGATCAGTTGAGCGGTCTCGTGACGCACTTCCTGTTCGACCGTAGACAGAATCAGCTGCTTGGCGTCTTCCATCGTCAGGTTGGAGATGCGTTCGAGCTCCGTTATTTGCTGCTTATGAAGCGTCTCGATCTGTTCTTGGGTCTCTTCGATCCGTTTCTCTTTGTTGGCGACTTGCTCCTCCTTGCGTTCCAGCTGCTCCAGCTTGCGGTCCAGCGATTCTTCCTTCTGAACCAGCCGTCGTTCCTGCCGCTGAATCTCGTTGCGGCGCTCTCTAATATCGCGTTCCGCTTCGTTCCGGAGCTTGTGCACCTCGTCTTTGGCTTCCAGTACCGTCTCCTTGCGGAGGGCGTCGGCTTCTTTTCTCGCATTTTCTACGATCTGTTTGGCCGCCTCTTCGGCACTGGATATTTTAGCTTCCGCAATGGACTTGCGTACAACATAACCGATCCCAAAGAAAAGCACGCCAACAACGATGACGATCAAGACCCAGATCCATGACTCCATGGTCTTCACCTCCTCGTTGCATCACCAAGGCAAATCTTGGGACACCTATTTAATTGTGCTCCGGTTTCAGAACCGTTCCGTAGTCTCGCGTAAATCGTCGAAAATTCACTATCCGAATCGTTTTTTGGAAGGAAAAAGAATCGGTAGCGCGATGATGGAATACTCACTCATTGTATCTTTTGTGAAAATGGATTGTCAAGCAATGCAAGGACGTCCCTCCCCCGCTTGCCCCCCTGAACGAATTCACTCGGCAGGAGGCGCCAAGCGCCGGTTCGGAAAAGCCGCAACGGCAGGCGAGGACGCAAAAACGCGATGCGGCCCCTGCTCGAACCCGCTATTCCAGACCGTCCCCGTCGAACGGCTCCTCCGGCGTATCCCATTCCTCCGTCTCGGCTGCGGACGCAGACGCTTTGCGCACGGCTTCTCGGGCCGCCGCGCCCGGAAATCCCCTGCGCAGCAGCATGTTCATCAGCTTCATTTGGCGCTCCCGTTCGCTCTTGCCTTTGACGGAAGGCCAGCGCTTCACGGCCAGCGCCAGCGCGGAATTACGCTCTACCTCTTCATCGAGCCCCTTGATCGCTTCGTCGATCTCCCGCTTGTCCACGCCGCGCTGCATGAGCTCCTGACGGACCAGTCGGCTTCCTTTCTTTTGTCCCGTGACGCGCTGCTCGGCGAAGCGCTGCGCGAACATGGCGTCGTTCACGTAGCCTTGTCTGGCGAGACGCTCCAGGCAGCCGTCGATCGCCTCGGCCGCATATCCTTTGCGGGCCAGTCCCCGCCGCAGCTCCGCTTGCGTGCGTGCTTTAAAATCGAGCATGTAAAGCGCCGAGCGGTAGGCTTCTTCTTTTTCTTGCTCTTTGCGAAGCATCTCCCACTCTTCCGGCGACAGGCGCCGGTCCTTCAGGAGCCGCCACGCGACAAGCGTGTCCTCGTGGACGCCGATCAACGCCTGCTCCGTCTGGCCCTCCACCGCAATCGCAAGCTTGAACATGGCAGGCCGCTTCGCATCGGCCTCCACCGCCACGATGACGGCGGCTGCGGGGCCTGATAGTGTGACCTCTGCGTCATCGTAGTTCGTCTCTTCCTTCGGGGGACGGGCAGGCGAAGAAGCGCGCCGCGCGCGCGACTGCTCCCACTCCCTCTCGTCCGATATATCGACGATCCCGTCGGCCGGATTCGGCTTTGCTTTTTTTCTGATCATCGCCGGTCAACCTCCTCGCCTTTGATTGCTGCTGCCGTTTTTAACCGCATATGTCCAAAAAGGCATCCGCAGCTGCGGACGCCCTTAAGCTGTACCTATTATTCGTTTTCGAAGTCCGGCTCTTCCTCGTCGTCCGGCTGCGCGGCGCTCGTACGAGCCGCCACGGCCACTTCGTTCAGCGTAGCTTCGCGAATTTGACGTTCGATCTGTCCGGACAGATCCGCATGATCCTTCAGGAACTGCTTGGAATTTTCCCGTCCCTGTCCCAGGCGCTCGCCATTATAGGAGAACCAGGCGCCGCTCTTCTGAACGATATCCAGTTCGACGCCGATATCGATGATGCTGCCTTCGCGCGAAATGCCTTCGCCGTACATGATGTCGACCTCTGCCTGCTTGAATGGCGGAGCGACCTTATTCTTCACGACCTTGATGCGCGTCCGGTTGCCCACGACATCATTGCCCTGCTTGATCGATTCGATCCGGCGCACGTCCAGACGCACGCTGGCGTAGAACTTGAGCGCGCGGCCGCCCGGCGTCGTCTCGGGATTGCCGAACATGACGCCGACCTTCTCGCGAAGCTGGTTGATGAAGACCGCGATCGACTTCGACTTGCTGATGGCGCCCGACAGCTTGCGCATCGCCTGCGACATCAAGCGGGCCTGCAGGCCGACGAACGAGTCGCCCATATCGCCCTCGATCTCCGCCTTCGGCACGAGCGCCGCGACCGAGTCCACGACGACGATGTCGACCGCGCCGCTGCGCACGAGCGCTTCGGCGATCTCCAGCGCTTGCTCGCCGGTATCCGGCTGGCTCAGCAGCAGTTCGTCGATGTTGACGCCCAGGTTGCGGGCATACATCGGATCGAGCGCATGCTCTGCGTCGATAAAGGCAGCTTGTCCGCCGGCCCTTTGTACCTCGGCGATCGCATGCAGGGCGACGGTCGTCTTACCGGAAGATTCCGGTCCGTACACTTCAATAATCCGGCCCCGCGGGAATCCGCCGATCCCGAGGGCGATATCCAAAGCCAGCGCTCCGCTGGAATATGTCTCGACTTGGAGGTTGGCTTGCTCTCCCAGCTTCATGATCGAGCCCTTGCCGAATTGCTTTTCAATCTGGCGCAATGCCATCTCTAATGCGGCGCGACGATCGGACAACACACCCACATCCTTATCTTTTGATAGTTATATTATAACTTTTTACGAACCGTTTGCCAAGCTTTTTGCGAACATTTGTTCGAAAAACTTCCAAAAAAGAACCGTAGCAAAGTATTCTTCGCTACGGTTCTTCCGCAACTTTCCTATTCAATCTATCATAATTCGACTATTGGCGCAAGCTTGCTTTCTAGCGAATCTCGATTGAGAGAGCTGTCAATCCTTGCCGGTCAACCGCAGCCAAGCCAAGTACAACGCGCGCTTCGCGGCCCGGATCCGGATCCCTTCGCGGTCTCCTTGCAGCTGGAGCTTCTCTGCGCGCGCGGGTTTGCCCCGTTCGGCAATCCCGATATAAACGAGCCCGACAGGCTTGCCTTCGGAGGAAGCCGGACCCGCAACGCCGGTAACCGACAACGCCAGATCCGTGTCGGCCGCCTGACGGATGCCGTCTGCCATCGCCCTCGCGGTCTCTTCGCTGACCGCCCCCGGCGCGTCTTCGCCCTCCAGCAGCGCCGGATCGACGCCAAGCAGGTCCCGCTTCACGGGATTGCTATAGCTCACCACGCCGCCGAGAAAAGCGTCCGCGCTGCCCGGCACCGTCGTGAGCAGCGTCGCGATCAGTCCGCCCGTGCAGCTCTCCGCGCACGAGATCGTCCGACGTTGTTCAGCGAGCAGCCGGATGACCTCGGCTTCGAGCGCCACGTCGCTTTCCGAATACAGATAGCGTTCGCCTCGCCTGCGAATCTCCTGAAGCGTCGGCTCCAGCCTCGCAAGCGCCGCTTCGGCCGTGGCGGCCTTCGTCGATACGCGAAGCACGACTTCGCCTTCCTTCGCGTACGTGGCGAGGGTCGGATCGGTCTGCGCCTCGATCAGATCCTTGTAGAGCTCCTCGAGCGCGGACTCGCCGATCCCGCAGAAGCGAAGCATGGCCGAATGAAGCGCCCCCGCATCGCCGAGCTTTCCCTTCAGCCAGTAGGTGCCGTCGTTCAGGAACATCGGCTTCATCTCGCGCGGCGGTCCCGGCAGCAACATATAAAGCGAGTCGCCCGTCGCCAGCGCGCTGCCGACGGCCAAGCCGGCGTCGTTGCGGAGCGGCGAAGCGCCCTCCACGAGCATCGCCTGGCGGCGGTTGATCTCGATGAGCGATGGCGACCTGCCGGCGAACATCGCTTCGATCTTGCCGAGCGAAGGCTCGTGCATCTCGATGCCGACGCCCAGATGAGCGGCCAGTGCGTCGCGCGTCAGGTCGTCCATCGTAGGGCCCAGCCCGCCGGTGAAAACGACGAGATCGGCCCGCGACTCGGCGATCGCGATCGCTTGCTTCAGACGGTCCTCATTGTCTCCGACGACCGTCTGAAAGTAAACGTCGATCCCGAGTTCCGCAAGTCGCTGCGACAAAAACTGCGCGTTGGTGTTGACGATCTGGCCGAGCAGCAATTCCGTGCCGACCGCGATGATCTCCGCTCTCATGCGCCTGGTCGCCCCTTCTTGCCTTCGCCGGCCGGTGGATCGGACAGCGGGATGAGATTTTTGTTTTTAATGAAGTAATCGACGCCCGAGTAGACCGTGATGGCTGCTGCAGCCCAAACGGCGATCGTATCGAGCGGGAAGTGCACGTAAATGAACGGGAAGTTGTTCAGCAGCAGCACGATAATCATCGCAATCTGGATCGCGGTTTTCCATTTGCCCCACTTGCTTGCGGCAAGAACGGCGCCTTCGAGCAAGGCGACCTGGCGCAAGCCCGTGACCGCCCATTCGCGGCTGATAATGACGATGGCGACCCAAGCGTCCAGCTTGCCCATCTCGACGAGCGAGATCAGAACGGCGGCCACCAGCAGCTTGTCCGCGAGCGGGTCGAGCAGTTTGCCGAGGTTCGTGACGATCTTGTGCTTGCGGGCGATGTACCCATCCAGACCGTCCGTGCTCGCCGCGATAATGAACAAGAGCAGCGCGAACACCTGATTGTAGGAAATCGAATAGTCGCCGATGGTGAGCGGAGACACATCCAGCTTGATCAGCAGGAAAAAGGTCATGATCGGCACGAGGAAGATACGAACGAGCGTGATTCGATTCGCCAGATTCATGCGGACACCTCCCCATCGTCATGCCGGCCGCGCTCGGGCGCGGTACGGTGCGAGTTGCGGAGCCCTTGTCCGCGGACTGTCTCTACCATGAATGACTTCCCCCAGGTTTTTCGCCAGATTAAATGTTCAAGTCAGTATAAATGAAGCCTCGCCAAAGTGTCAAAATTTGACGAATCTCGTATGCGCGCCGTTAGCGATAGTTCGTAAATTGAAGCTCGAGCGGCAGATCCGCGCCTTTCAGAAGCGACATGATCGCTTGCAGATCGTCTTTGCTCTTGCCCGTCACGCGAAGCTGATCGCCCTGGATCTGGCTTTTTACCTTTAACTTGGAGTCGCGAATCAAAATATTGATTTTTTTCGCGTTTTCCTGGTCGACGCCCTGCTTGAGCTTGATATTCTGGCGAACGGTGCTGCCGGACGCGGGCTCGATCTTGCCGTAGTCCAGATTGCGAATCGGCACGCCGCGCTTGATCAGCTTGCTCTGCAAAATATCGATGACGCTCTTCAGCCGGTACTCGTCGTCCGACGCGACGTTCAGCGCTTCGCCCTCGAGCGCAATGCTGCTTTTGCTCCCCTTGAAGTCGAACCGGGTCTCGATTTCCTTTACCGCCTGCTGAACGGCGTTGCTCACTTCTTGAAGCTCGACCTTGGACACGATGTCGAACGAATACTCGGATGCCATATGTAGTCTTCCTTTCCGTATCATTGATTGTGTACATTATAAACGAAATGAAGCGGGGATTCCAAGACGACAAGCAGGAGCGGATTCCGTGCCGCAAAAAAAGAGAATGAGTGCGATTCGCGCTCATTCTCCTCCTCGGTTCGGACTATCTGCCGCGGGCCGGCTCGCGAAACAAATCGAGCAAACCGAGTACGATCCAGGCGAGCCCGAAGCCCAGAATGCCGTACCCCCAAGCGCTCGGCGTCATCAACCAGCCCAGCAGGCTGACCACCACGCCGACCGCGACCACGATCCAACTGACTGCCATTCGCGACAACCTCCATGCTAGCGTATCCGTTGCTTACACTAGCGTGTCTCTTCAGGTTGGCGAATATGCGCCGTCATAGGAGGTCAAGGCGTCGGGGTCGCCGGTTGGCCCGCGCCGTCCGTCACCGTGAAAATGAATCTTCTGCGGCCCGGAACGTCCTCGTCGTCGACGGCGATGCCGTCGATCTCGATGAGCGCGCCTTTGGCGAAGCCCAGGTTCACGTACAGCGGCGTCTCGCCGAGCTCGAACGTCAACTCCTCGCTCTGCTCCGGCGTTTTCCCGTAAATCGACTTGCCGGACGAGTTATTCTCATTCACGCCGACCCAGCTCTTCCCGCCGGGGAACGTAATCTTAAGCTGGTGCGTGCCCGCCGGCGAGACGTCGAAATAATAGCGGCTGTTCTTTTTCTCCCGGAACGTGACCGTCGTCTGCGGCGGCGTGGGCGTAGGCGTCGGCGTCGCGGTGGGCGTAGGCGTCGGCGTTGCCGCGGACGAAGGCAATGCCGTCTCCGTCGTAAGCGACGGCGGCGTCGACTCCGAAGGCTTATTCGTCTCCGTCTTGTTGTTCGCGTAATAGACGTAAATCACGACCGCGATCAAGATCGGGAACAGCCACATGAGCGAGGTGACGACCACTTTGCCGACCCGATCGTTGTGCTGGACTCTACGGCTCTTGGGCTGTATATAAGAAGGCTCCGGCGCGCCCGCTTCGGGCGCCTGCGCCTTCGGCAATTCCTTGTGATAAAGACGAAGCACCTCTTCGGCGTCCAGGCCTACCGTCTCGGCGTACGTCTTGACGAAGGCGCGAACGTAGAACGATCCAGGAAGCACTTTATAATCGCCGGATTCGATGGCTTCAAGGTAGCGTTTGCGTATTTTCGTAATTTCCTGGATGTCGTCGAGGGTATATCCCCGTTGCTCCCTCGCCTTGCGAAGCAGCAATCCCAGATCAGACACAAACTTCACCTCCTGCCGTTTCCATTAGGATCTGCTCAAATTCGTCAAAAACCGCCGTCAAGGCCCGCGGTCGTAAAATTCTCGTACGTGATCTCTTCGTCAGGCGTATTGCGCAGCTCGACGATGCAATCGAACACGTCGTAGTCGAAGCTCGATTCGCGGACGAAAATGTCGGGATGCTCGATAACCTTCGTCGAAGGCATCGCCATTATGTCCTGAAGCAAGTTGTAATGCTTGTCGTTCGAACGGATCGTGCTCACGATGCCGTCGATGATGAACACGTTGTGCGGATTCATCTCCTCTTCGGACAGCTGGCTGCGAACGGTCTGCCGGAGCAGCGTCGAGGACACGAACGCCCAGCGCTTGTTCGCGCATACGCTGCCCGCGATGATCGATTCTGTCTTCCCGACGCGCGGCATGCCGCGAAGCCCGATCGTCTGGTTGCCTTCTTGCTTGAAGAGCTCGCCGAGAAAGTCGACCAGCAATCCCAGTTCGTCCCGCGTGAAGCGGAACGTCTTGCGGTCGTCCGAATCCCGCTCGATATATCTTCCGTGGCGGACGGCCAGAATATCCGTCAGCCGCGGCGGACGCAGCGTCACGATCGAGATATTTTCGACCTTGGCCAGCATTTTACCGAGCAGCTCGATCTTTTCGTCGTCGTCGGTCTGCAGCAGCATGCCCCGTGTCCGGTCTTCGACGCCGTTGATGGTCAGGATATTCACTTCAAGCATGCCGAGCAGAGACGCGATGTCTCCGAGCAGACCCGGCCGGTTTTTATGTATCTTATATTCCATATACCACTGTTTCGTATTCATTAGACACCTCGTCGCCATTTCCTTCAAACTTCATTCTACAACGGTGAACCCGCTCCTGCAAAAGTCAGCAAAAGATTCCTACTAAAGTCCTACAAGCCACCGCGCTCCTCGCAAGTGAAGAACTCGCCGGATGCAGGCATAAACAGAAATAAAGAAGGCTCCGCCTTCGATCGGCAGAGCCTTCCTTCCCGTCCTTCGCCCTGCTCAGCTATGCTTAGCGAGCTTGACCATAAGCGCGGCCATCGTCTTGCGTTCGGACTCGTCGCCGACGTCCCAAAGCTCCTTCAGGACGCGTTGTTCTTCGTTTTTCGGATCGACTTTGTTATCCAGGAATTCGCCGATCTCGTACGCGAGCTTGGCAATCGCGTCTTCGCCGATCCCCAAGTCCTTCGCGGCCTCGATCCGGTCGCCCAGAAATTTTTTCCAGGACTCAAAGTTGCTGAGCACGGTAGACATCCGACATCCTCCTTGATGGGTGGGATCAATGCACTGATAGGATGTCCCCCGCCCCCGCACTTTATTCGAAACGGCCTGCCGCTACATCCGCCATCCGCCGGTGAGGCCGATGACTTGGCCCGTAATATAACCGGCGTCGCCCAGCGTCAAAAAGCGAACGAGCTCGGCCACCTCGTCCGGATCCGCGAACCGCTTCATCGGGACCTCCTCGCGAAGCTCTTCCAGCTCCGATTGGGCAAGCTCCGCCAGCATGTCCGTGTCGACGACTCCCGGCGCGACGGCATTCACCGTAACGCCCGCAAAAGCCATCTCGCGCGCCAGCGCTTTGGTCAATCCGTTCAACCCGCCTTTGGCCGCTGAATAAGCGGCTTCGCCCGCAGCGCCGACGACGCCCCAGACGCTGCTGACGTGCACGATCCGGCCGTGCCGCCGCCACGACATCGTCGGTCCGAAGCGCTTGGCCAGGCCGTACGCGGCTTTGAGGTGGACGTGCTGAATGTCGTCCCATTCATCTTCCTCGAGATCCTCCAGCAAGCCGTAGTGAGCCGTACCGGCTGCATGCACCAGAATGTCCGGCATGCGGCCCGCCTGCTCGAGAGCGGCCTTGAGCGCTGCGATGTCGGCGCTTTGCCGGACGTCGGCGGCCGCCACTTCCGCGAACGGGGCTCCGAGAGACAGGCACTCGGCGGCCACCGCTTCGGCGCGCTCGCGCGACCGGTGATAATGCACGATCACGCCCGCGCCTTCCCTGGCCAACCTGCGAGCGACGGCTGCCCCGATCCCCCGGGAAGCGCCGGTGACAAGCGCGCAGTAAGGCGACCGGCGCGCGCTTGCCTCTTGCCCTTCAATCGTCACTCGGCATCCGACCGGACGATGCAGACGGACCTGCGGCCGGTGCCCGCCAGCAGACGAAGCCGCTCGTGGACGTCGTCGAGCGTGATGCTCTCGTACAGGCGCACGACGTCGAACAGGTCCCCGCCCTTGAAGCGGTACCGGGTGAATTCGCCCGCGATCGCTTCGGGACTGTTCAGCATGCGAAGATAAGCGCCGATTTTTTTGGCGCGGGTTCGTTCGAACGAAGCTTGCGGCAAACCGTCCCGAATCGCTTCGTCGATCGCCGCGACGACGCGCGCGAGCAATTCGTCCGGATCCCTGGTGTCGCCGCCGATTACCGTAAAGGCGTAGCCGGGGCCCGTATTGTATTCGTGCCCGAAGCTGTCCGAGATGAGATTGTCGTCGTACAGACGCTGATAAACCGGGGAGCTCGAGCCGATCAGAACGTCGAGCATCAGCTTGGTCGCGAGCTCCCTGCGGATGCCTTCTTCCCCTTCGGGAAACGGTCCCGATTCTTTGAAGCCGATCATGCACTTGGGAAGCGACACCGGCAGCTTGACGACGCGACGCTCTTCCCGAACGCCGGACGGCTCGGCTTCGAACAGTCGCGCGATCTCACCGCCGGGCGCGAATGTTTTGCTTGCCTGGTTGCGCCGAACGCGCTCGAGCGTTTCCTCGGGATCGATCCCGCCCACGACGAACAACGTCATGTTGGACGGATGATAAAAAGTATGGTAGCAGTCGTAAAGCTGTTCCTTCGTAATCGATCGGACGGATTGCTCCGTGCCTGCGATATCGATATGCACCGGGTGCTTCGCATACAGCGCCTCGATCAAGCCGAAGTAGACGCGCCAGTCCGCGTTGTCCTTGTACATATTGATTTCCTGGACGATAATGCCTTTTTCTTTTTCCACGTTCTCGTCCGTGAAGTACGGATTCTGCACGAAATCGAGCAGCGTATCCAGGCTCTCGAGCGGTTCTCCCGCCGTCGAAAATAAATAAGACGTACGATCGAAGCTCGTGAATGCGTTGGCCGAAGCGCCCTGCTCGGCGAAGCGCGAAAACACGTCGCCTTCGGGCTCTTCGAACATTTTGTGCTCCAGGAAATGGGCGATGCCGTCGGGTACGGCACGCGCTTCCTGTCCTTCGGGACGGAAATGGTTGTCTACCGAGCCGTATTTGGTCGTAAAGGTCGCATACGTCTTCGTAAAGCCGGGCTTAGGCAGAACGAACACCTCGAGGCCGTTGTCCAACACCTCGCGATAAAGCGTCTCCTGCAGCTTCGGATAGTCAAGCTTGGACATGGGCCGCCTCCTCCTTCAGGTCGCGCAGGAAGTAGATCGTATCCAGTCCGACGTTCCCCGCGACCGCCGCGGCCTTGTCTGCCGTCACGGATTCGATCGCCGCGATCAATGCGTCCGCGCTGCGCTGCTTGCCCGACACGACGCCGTTGTAATCGAATGCGATCCGCTCGAATGCCGAGTCCTGGATCTCGCGCAGCTGGTTGACGAGCATCGCCTTCGTCTTGGACAGCTCCTGCTCTTCGATATGGCCTGCGCGCATCTCGTCGAGCTGCTCGCGGATAATGTCCAGCGCGCGTTCGTAGTTCGCGATCTCGATGCCCGACTGAATCGTGAGCAAGCCTTTATGGCCGTCGAGGCGCGACGAAGCGTAGTAGGCGAGGCTGGCTTTTTCGCGCACGTGAATAAAGAGCTTGGAATGCGGGAAAGCGCCCAATATGCCATTGTATACGAGCAAATCCGGGTAGCGGTCGTCGGAATAGGCGATCCCGGTCCGAAGTCCGAGATTGAGCTTGCCTTGCCCGACGTCGAGCCGCTCGACGACCGTGCGGGGCGCTTCGGAAGCGGACTTAATCTCGGCAGCGCGGTAGGTACCCGGCTGTCCGTCCGGGAGCTTGAAGTACTGCCCCGCCCACGCGGTCACTTGTTCAAGCGACGTATCGCCGGACACGTACAGGTCGAACACGGCTTCGTCCAGCCATTTGCGGTAGCTCTCGTACAAGGAGGCCGGCGTGATTTGCGGCAGCTCCTCCTTGCGTCCGAGCGCAAGCAGCCTGTAAGGCTCGTTTCTGCACATTTCCTCCAGGCACCGTTCCGCCGCGTAGCGGATTTTATCGTTGATGATGGACTCGATGCGCTTTTGGACGGTCGTTTTTTCCGATTCGACGTACTTAGCGCTGAACGCGCCGCTCTCGATGGCGGGCTCCGTCAGCGCCTCCCCGAGGAAACGAAGCGCCTCCTCCAACAAGGACTGGCTTGAGGAGACGAACGCATCGTTGATGATATCGAGGCGAAATTGAACGATCTGATAGTCGCCCCGCTTGTAAATATCGAAGCCGAAGCCGGCGCCGTAGAGTTCGTCGAGACGTTCGCGGAACTGAATCGTCTCCGGATAGGAACGGGTGCCCCGGCGAAGCACGAACGGCGCGAGCGCGACCGGCGTGACGCGGGATTCTTCGAGCGGCACGCCCGCGAAAAGCGACAATGAAAAGGTTTTGAATCGGGTGGTCGGCAATACGTGGACGC
Source organism: Cohnella sp. OV330 (assembly GCF_900112065.1). GTDB lineage: Bacteria > Bacillota > Bacilli > Paenibacillales > Paenibacillaceae > Cohnella. The sequence goes on along the minus strand of NZ_FOKE01000008.1, from coordinate 23,463 downwards.
GCATCCGGCCGACTGCGCCGCGCTGGAACACTTCAGTCTGCAAGGCCTCAGATCCCTTCCCTGATTCTGGATTCAAGCCCATTCTAGCGCATGGTCAAGCCCGAAGCAAATAAGGCGCGTCAGTAAAAAAGGTTCAGTTGCAAAAAATATGCTGTCCGATCGTCTTGTACTGCGGTCTCGACCAGATCCACTTCGAGGTCGCCGTCTTCGGGTTGAAATAATACAGGCAGCCGTCCGTCGGATCCCAGCCGGATAACGCGTCTTTGACGGCTTTGGCCGCTGTCTCGTTCGGCGTCAGATAGATCTGGCCGTCAGCCACCGCGGTGAAGGCGCCCGGCTGGAAGATGACGCCCGATACCGTGTTGGGAAACTCCGAGGCGCGCACGCGGTTCAAGATGACCGCCGCCACGGCGACCTGCCCTTCGTACGGTTCGCCGCGCGATTCGCCGTAAACGGCGTTGGCCATCAGCTTCAGATCGTTGGCCGATAAGCCCATATCGTTCGACGCAGGCAGGTTGGCCTCGTTCGAAGCGCCATTGCCTGCGTTCGCGTTCTGATTCGGCTCGGCCTCCTTGCCCAGGTCAGCCGCGGTCGGCTTCCAATCCTTCGTCGCTTCCCATAGCTTCAGCTTCGTTTTGCCGCCTACGACGCCGTCCGCCTTCATGCCGAACTTCCACTGGAACCACTTGACGGAATTCAGCGTGGTCGACCCGAAGTTCCCATCCACTTTTCCGCTGTAATAGCCTAAGTATTTAAGTCTTCCCTGCAGCTCGTACACGTCCTTGCCCGATGCGCCGCTCTTGATGACGGCACTGCTGAACGCCTCGCGCGCCGCCTGCGGTTTGTCGAGACGGTTCAGCGTATACAGCCCGAAGAGGCAGCAGACGAGGCACACGGTCAAAATTACTAAACGATAGCGCATCTTCATTCACGCCTTCCTCTCATTTGTCGTGATTCGTGCGCGCCGGCCCCGATGGGCCGCGGGCATGCTTGAGGTTAGTATGAGGAAGGTCATGGATGGCTATTCATGGCCAAAAAAAACGCCCTCCCGACGCGTCAGGAGGAGCGCTGTTGAAATTGTTCGAGCGTGACGAGCACTTCTCTGGGCTTGCTGCCCTCGTACGGACCGACCACGCCTCTCGCCTCCATCGAGTCGATCAGGCGCGCCGCCCGCGTATATCCGATGCGCATGCGGCGCTGCAGCAGCGAGACCGATGCCTGCTTGGCCTCGAGCACGATGCCGACCGCCTGATCGAACAGCTCGTCGAGCTGCTCGTTTACCGCCGCGTCGTCCGATTCCTCGATCTCAGGGACGAGCTCCTCGTTGTACTCCGCTTCGGCTTGGCCGCGGGAATAAGCGACGACGGACTCGACCTCGTTGTCCGACAGGAACGCGCCTTGCACGCGAATCGGCTTGGAGGCGCCCATCGGCAAAAACAGCATGTCTCCCCGGCCAAGCAGCTTTTCCGCTCCGACCATGTCGAGGATCGTGCGGGAGTCCACTTGCGAAGATACGCCGAACGCGATCCGGCTCGGGATATTCGCCTTGATGACGCCCGTGATGACGTCGACGGAAGGGCGCTGGGTCGCGATGATCAGATGAATGCCGGCCGCCCGCGCCATCTGCGCGAGGCGGCAAATCGCGTCTTCGACGTCGCCCGCCGCCACCATCATCAGGTCGGCGAGCTCGTCCACGATGACGACGATATACGGCAGCACGCCGTCGGGATTGTCGCCGCTCAGCATCAGATTGTTGTAGCCTTCGATATTTCTCGTGCCGGACTTGGAAAATTTCTCGTAGCGCTTTTCCATCTCGACGACGATCTTCTTCAGCGCGAGCGATGCGCGCCTCGGATCCGTCACGACCGGCGCGAGCAGATGCGGAATGCCGTTGTAGACGTTAAGCTCGACCATCTTGGGGTCGATCATAAGAAACTTCACTTCGTCGGGCTTCGCCTTGTACAACAGGCTGGTAATGATCCCGTTGATGCACACCGACTTCCCTGAACCGGTCGCGCCTGCGACGAGCATATGGGGCATGCGGGCGAGGTTGCCGACGATCGGCTGACCGGAGATGTCTCTGCCGAAGGCGATCGTCAGCTTGCTCTGCGCCTCCTGGAAGGTCGGCGTCTCAAGCACTTCGCGCAGCGTCACGACGCTGACCTCGTTGTTCGGCACCTCGATGCCGATGGCCGACTTGCCGGGGATCGGCGCTTCCATTCGGATATCCTTCGCGGCTAACGCCAAGGCAATATCGTCCGTCAGGCTGACGATTCGGCTGACCTTCACGCCGACGTCGGGCTGCAGCTCGTAGCGCGTGACCGCAGGGCCTCTGGCCACGTCGAGCACCTTCGCGCGTACGCCGAAACTCTCGAGCGTCGCCTCTAGCTTGCGAGCCACTTCCCGCCCGCCGTCGCCTGCGCCGCCTTTGCCTCCGCCCTGGGGCTTGCCGAGCAGATGGATCGGCGGCATCCGGTACACCCGCTTGGGCTTGACCGGCGCCGGGGCGGCCGTCGCTGAAGCATCGTCCGCGGCGGCGCCGGCCGCTCCTGGCGCGGCAGCCTGCGCAGGAACGGCTTCGCCGTCCGGCATGTCCGGCGCTTCCCCTGCGACGTGCTGCGCATCGGCGCCGGCCGGATCGTCCAGCTCCAGCTCGGACTGGGTCCAGGCCGCCTCGTCCGCTTCTTCGAAAGAAGGCACTTGATCGGCGAAATCGTGGAATCGCGGACCCGGATCCGGCTGCGCGGACGCCGGTTGCCAGGCGTCTTCGGGTTCTATGTATGGCGCTTGAACGACCGGTTCTTCGACCGGAACGAATGCCGGCTCCGTTTCCTTTTTCTTGCTCTTGCCGCGTCCCTCGGGCCGAGCCCCGATGTTGACAGCGGGCGAAGACGGATAAAGCGCCGGTTCGCCGTCCATATCGTCCGGTTCAGCCGACTCCGGACCTACCGGCTTGCCGTGAAAAAGCTGAAAGAAATACGGCTTCTTCGCGTCGGCGCTCCTCGTAACCGGCTCCTCCTGAAAATCGTCGTCGCCGATCGTAGCCATCGCCGCAGCGACCTGGCCTTTTTTCGGCTTGGACTTAACCGGCACCGCCTTGGCGTTTGCGAGCTTGCGGCCGCCGGACAGGCGCTGCGCCAGCAATGGCAGGAGGCGCTTGCCGAAGGTGCGGATGCCCTTCATCATGTCTACGTAGGAACGATTCGTCAGCAGCATGAAGGCGATCACGAACTCGACGATCAAGACGAATTTCGCGCCGTAATAGCCGAACAGCCAATAAAAAATCGAATACTGCATCGCCCCGAGCAGCCCGCCGCCGATATCTTTTCCGGTAATCCGGGCTTCGTTTTCGATCGGCGCGTTCCACAACTGCTCGTAAAGCTGGTGCGTCGTCTGGCTGAAGATCGCCGAGGGGCGAATCGCTTCGAGCGGGCCGAGCCTCGAATCGACGAAGCTCATGGAGCTCAGCAGCGTCAAGCCGCAGCAGACCATGACGAAGCCGCTCCGGCGAATCGTCCAGCCGCGCGGCCATGCCCTGCGGATCATCACGTGCAGTCCGAGCCAGATGCCCGCGATCGGCAGCAAAAAATAAAACTTGCCCAGCAAATATCCGAACAGCTTGGAAAGCGAACGTCCGCCCGCCGCTTCGCCGTACATCGCGATGACGGATATCGTAATCAGCAGAATGCCGTAAATCTCGTATTTGAGGCTTGCGCCCAGCGTTTCTTTTTTTCGTTTGCGCTTGGCCAACTCCGCCACCTCCGGTCACCCATTATACCATAGTTTACCGAAGCGTAGCATGAGCCGAACATCGGCCGTCAGGCGGTCTAAAGTCCCCGTTCCCCGTCGTCGATCGACGGCGTTCCCGGTGCCGCGTTCGACGGAGCCGCGCCGAAGTAAATGAGCTTGCCCGGCTCGAATGCCGGCAGCAGGTATGCGTTAAGCGGCGCGGCAACGAGACGCACGAGCTTCCCCACGCCTGGGGCGACCGGCGTCAGGAGCATGCGCAGCGCGCCGTATTCCACCTCGATCATCGGCTCCTGTCCGTCGCTCCACCCCTCGAGCACCAGCTCCAGCGGCATCGGCGTATACAGCGTCATTGGACTTCGCCTCCTTGCGGCGCGGCAAACGCCAGCTTGCGCTCCGCGATCCGCCGGTTAAGCTCGCGCAGCGCCTCGCCGATTCCCCCGATCGCGTCGATCAAGCCGAACGACACCGCGTCCGGACCGACGACCGTCGTGCCGATATCGCGGGCGAGCTCGCCGGTTTTGAACATCAGTTCCTTGAACTTCGCTTCCCCTACTTTGCTGTGCCTCGTGACGAAGCGAACGACTCGCTCCTGCATCTTGTCCAAATATTCGAACGTCTGCGGAACCCCGATGACGAGACCGTTCATCCGGATCGGGTGAATCGTCATCGTTGCGCTCTCCGCGATCAACGTATAATCGGCCGCGACGGCGATCGGCACCCCGATCGAATGGCCGCCGCCCAATACGACCGCCACCTTCGGCTTCGACAGCGACGAGATCATCTCCGCGATCGCGAGACCGGCCTCGACGTCGCCCCCGACCGTGTTCAATACGATCAGCAAGCCTTCGACCTTCGGGCTTTGCTCGGCGGCAACCAGCTGCGGGATGACATGTTCGTATTTGGTGGTCTTGTTCTGCGGAGGCAGCATCATATGGCCTTCGACTTGACCGATAATGGTGAGGCAAAACACGTTCGACTCCGCCTGCGGCACGCTCGCCGTGCCGAGCTGGACGATATTATCCGCGGCGACCGAGCCTTTGCGGGCTTCGTCGGGCGTCGCGGGCTGCTCCGATACGCGAGGCGTTTCGTTGTTCGTCAAGTTGCCACTTCCTTCCCGAATCCTCCGTCGCCGTCAAGCTGCGCGGGCGCAGGCGACGGCGGTCCGACATAGTATGAACGCTAAGACGCACATTATGCGATTCGCGGCTTCCAGCCGGTCGCCTCTTACGCCCGACTTGCGCGGTTCATAAAATCCGATTCATGCCAAAAAGGCCGCCTGCCCGGACTTGTCCGGGGAAGCGGCCTTCGGTTTGAGTGTGAGGGTTGCTTGCGTTTTGTTTTATACTTCCATGATGATCGGCAGGATCATCGGTCTTCTTCTCGTTTGCTCGTACAGGAAGCGCCCGAGCGCATCCTTGACGTTGGTCTTCAGCGAAGCCCATTCGTTGACGTTGTCGCTCATCAGCTTGTGCAGCGTACCCGTCACGATCCGGTTGGCCTCTTCGAGCAAGCCTTCGGATTCGCGCACGTAGACGAAGCCGCGAGAAATGATGTCCGGTCCCGACAGAATCGTGCCGTCCTGCTTGGACAGCGTCACGACCACGACCAGAATGCCGTCTTGCGAAAGCAGCTTGCGGTCGCGGAGTACGATGTTGCCGACGTCCCCTACGCCCAGTCCGTCGATCAGAACGTTGCCCGAAGGGATCTTGCCTGCCTTGCGCGCGGTACCGTTCTGGAATTCGACGACGTCGCCGATGTCGCACAGGAAGATATTCTCCCGCTCGATGCCGACCGACTCGCCGAGAAGGGCATGATGGCGCAGCATCCGGTATTCGCCGTGAATCGGAATAAAGTACTGCGGACGGATCAGGTTGAGCATGAGCTTCAGCTCTTCCTGGCTGCCGTGACCGGAAACGTGTACGCCGGATACGGAGCCGGGCCCGTAAATGACGTGCGCGCCCAATCGCATGAGCTCGTCGACCGTACGGCCGACATATTTCTCGTTGCCGGGAATCGGCGTCGCCGAAATAATGACCGTATCGCCGGCAAGGATGTCTACCTTCCGGTGCGTCGAGCGCGCCATCCGCGACAACGCGGACATCGGCTCGCCCTGACTGCCCGTCGACAGAATCACGACGCGATCGGCAGGCAGCTTGTTCACTTCTTCGGGCTCGATGATCATGCCCTCGGGAACGTCCAGATATCCCATCTCCGAAGCGATCGTCACGACGTTCACCATGCTGCGGCCTACGACGGCCATCTTGCGGCGGGTCTCTGCGGCTGCGTTGATGACCTGCTGAACCCGATGGACGTTCGAAGCGAACGTGGCCACGACGACGCGCTGCTTCGCCCGGCGGAAGATCTCCTCGAATTCCTTGCCGATATTGCTCTCCGACGGCGTGAATCCGGGACGCTCCGCGTTGGTGCTGTCCGACAGCAGCGCGAGTACGCCGCGCTTGCCGATCTCGGCCATCCGCTGCAGGTCCGCGTATTGATCGTTGACCGGCGTATGGTCGAACTTGAAGTCGCCCGTGTGCACGACGACGCCTTCAGGCGTCTCGAGGCAAACGCCGACCGAGTCCGGGATACTGTGGTTCGTGCGGAAGAAGGTCGCTTTGATCGAGCCCATCTGCACTTCCGAGTCCGCGGTGATCAGGATTCGCTTCGTATCGCCAAGCAATCCCGCTTCCTTCAGCTTGTTTTCGATCAGTCCGGTCGTCAGACGCGTGGCGTAGATCGGCACGTTCAACTGCTTCAATACGTAAGGAAGGCCGCCGATGTGATCCTCGTGACCGTGCGTGACGAGGATGCCGCGAACCTTCTCGCGGTTTTCCAGCAGGTGAGTAATGTCCGGAATGACGACGTCGATGCCGAGCATCTCTTCTTCCGGGAATTTAAGGCCCGCGTCGACGACGACGATATCGTTCCCGTATTGAACGACATACATATTTTTCCCGATCTCGCCGACGCCGCCAAGCGCGTAAATCAATAATTTGTCTGTGCTGTTTTTCTTGGACAAGTCTAGTACCTCCTACGATAATTCGACGATCCCGATCTATGGAATTGTCAAGTTGCAAATTTTGGCCGCACCCATTCACTCCACCCCATTATACATGATGCCAAACCACTCGTACAAGTCAGGCTAACGAATACGGCCGAATACGATTAATTTCTCCATTTAACGCAAAACCGATGCCGTGGGCATCGGTCGCTCGAATCATGTATGGTATAAGACCCATCGATCGACTAACGTTCAGTTGAACAAAGCCGCGACAAAGTCCTTTTCTTCAGGAGTAGCGGGAGCGAGAGGCAGCCTCACGCCGCCGACGTCGAGCCCTTTGACGGCGAGGGCATGCTTGACGGCGACAGGATTCGGCACGGGATGCGGGCATTGAAACAAGCCTTTGAAAACCGGATAAAGCTTGGCGTTAAGTTGCGCCGCCTCCGCGAGTCGTCCTTCGAGGAAGCTATCGATCATTTGCTTCATCTCCGCGCCGACGACATGGCTGGCCACGCTGATGATGCCATAGCCGCCGACGGCAACCGTCGGGAGCGTAATGCCGTCATCGCCGCTGTAAACGAGGAAGCCTTCCGGCGCGCCTGCGACAAGCTCGGTGATTTGCTCGACGGATGCGCATTCCTTGGTCGCCACCACGTTCGGAAGCTGCGCGAGTCTAAGCGTCGTAGCCGTAGTCAAACTCACGACGGTGCGTCCCGGCACATTGTACAAAATAACCGGAAGCTTCGTCGATTCGGCGATGGCCTTGAAGTGCAGGTACAGGCCCTCTTGATTCGGCTTATTGTAATAAGGAGCGACGAGCAGCAAAGCGTCGACGCCCGCTTCTTCGGCAAGCTTGCTTAGATGAATGGAATGCGCCGTGTCGTTGCTCCCCGTACCGGCGATGATCTTGGCGCGTCCGGCGGCGCGGCGCACCGAGAAGCGGAACAGCTCCAGCTTTTCATCTTCGGTCAACGTCGGCGACTCGCCAGTCGTGCCGGACACGACCAGACTATCCGACTTTTGAACCTCGATCAGCTCGTCGATCAGCCGACCGGTCGCTTCCCAATCAATTTGCAATTGCTCGTTAAAAGGCGTCACCATCGCTGTAATCAGGCGGCCGAAATCCATACCCGTATCCTCCTTCGTCTATAAGCCGATCCCTATCGTCAAATACGTTCTAGCTCTCATGATACCGCATGCAGGGCAAAAGCGGAATGGAGCGCGGTCAGCGCGGCCGCCATATCCTCCTCCTGCACGAGCACCCAGATCGTCGTGTTCGAGTCCGCGGACTGCAAGATCGGGATCTGCCGCTCGGCAAGCGCCTCCACGATCTTCGCCATGACGCCCGGCTCTCCGTTCATGCCGCCGCCGATGACCGACACCTTCGCGCAACCGTTGCGAACCCGCGGCTCGAAGCCCATCTCCGCGAGCAGCTTCACCGCGAGCGGCGCATCGAAGTCCGTCACCGTATAGAGAACGCCTGCAGGCATGACGTTAATGAAGTCGACGCTGATGCCGTTCGTCGCCATCGCCCTGAACACCTCGAGCTGCGGATTCAAGGAGGCGCCTCCCGCCGATACGGCGATTTGCGTGACGCCTTTGACATGCGCAAGCCCCGTCACCGTCCGATCGCTCCAGCCGATGTGGCCTTCGGCCGCGTTGGCATGCGTGACGAGCGTCCCCTCTCCGTCGGAAAAGGTAGAGCGGACGCGGACAGGGATGCCCGCCCTCATCGCGATCTCGACGGCTCTCGGATGAATGACCTTCGCCCCGTTGTGGGCCATGTTGCAAATCTCGTCGTAGCTAACGACGGCGAGTTGACGGGCTTCGGATACGACGCGCGGATCGGCGGTCAAAATGCCGTCGACGTCCGTATAGATATCGACCACGTTCGCTTGAAGCGCGGCGCCGAGCGCTGTAGCCGACGTATCGCTGCCGCCGCGTCCTAGCGTAGTGATCTCCCCGTCAGCCGTGGCCCCCTGAAATCCGGTCACGATGACGATCTTGCCTTGCGCAAGACTTGCGAGGATGCGCTCGGTTTTCACCTCGACGATGCGCGCGGCGCCGAACTTGTCGTCCGTGACGATTCCCGCTTGAGCGCCCGTAAAGACGACGCTCGGCAGGTCATGCGCGCCGAGCAGACTGCATAAAGTAGCTGCGGAGATTAACTCTCCGCAGCTCATCAGCAAGTCCTTCTCCCGTTCGGCCAGTCCGGCGCCGTTTGAGCCGATCCACTCGAGCAGGGTGTCCGTCGCGTAAGGCTCTCCCCGACGCCCCATCGCGGAAACGACGACGACCAAACCGGCGCCAGCCTCGTATTCGCGCCGAATATGACGGAGGACGTGCGCCCGAGCGTTAGCGTCGGACAGCGACGTCCCTCCGAACTTTTGAACCGTAACCATCGATGCATCCTTCCTCGCCTTAAAAATGTCGGAACCGCGGTGTCTTGGCAGCCGCCCTGGAGCGGGAGGGAATGAGACCGCATCCGTCAGACCAGCCCTCCCCGGCTTCGGGAAGGGCTGGGGCTGTCGATTTAGGCGCGTGAAGCTGCGATGTGTTCGGCGATCTGAACCGCGTTCCAGGCGGCACCCTTGAGCAGATTGTCGGAAACGATCCACAGATTGAGCGCGCGCGGGTTGGATAGGTCGCGCCGGACGCGTCCGACGAAGACCTCGTTCTTGCCCGCCGCGTCGGTCGCGAGCGGATATAGTTGACTGTCCGGATCGTCCTGCAGGACGATGCCCGGAGCGCCTGCGAGCAGTGTCTTGACTTCGCCGACGTCGAAATCTTGCTTAAGCTCGACGTAGACCGATTCGGAGTGGCCGTATACGACCGGAATCCGGACGCAAGTCGCGGTAACTTCGAGCGTCTCGTCGTCCATGATCTTTTTCGTTTCCCGGATCATTTTCATTTCTTCGAGCGTGAAGCCGTTGTCCTGGAACTTGTCGATCTGCGGAATCGCGTTGAATGCGATCTGATGCTTGACCGGCAGCGAACCTACCGGCAGGATGTCCGGCTTCGGATCGCCTCCGGCAAGCACTTCCTTGGACTGACGGAGCATCTCGTCGATCGCGCGCGCTCCGGCGCCGGACACGGCTTGGTAGGTCGATACGATGATGCGGGAAATGCCGTACCTGTCGTACAACGGCTTAAGCGCGGCGACCATCTGGATCGTCGAACAGTTCGGGTTCGCGATGATGCCCTTGTGCTCCGCGACCTTGCCGATGTTGACCTCGGGCACGACGAGCGGCGTCGTCGGGTCCATCCGGTAAGCGTTCGTATTGTCGATGCATACGGCCCCATGCTCTACCGCATGAGGAATAAGCGCCTTGGATACGTCGCCGCCCGCGCTGAACAGCGCGATCTCGACGCCCTTGAAGCTGTCTGGCGTCGCTTCTTCAACCGTATAGATCTGGCCTTTGAATTCGATCTTCGTTCCGGCGGAGCGCGCCGAAGACAGAAGCTTCAGTTCCTTGATGGGGAAGTTGCGCGCTGCGAGCTGCTTCAAGATTTGTTCCCCAACGGCGCCGGTGGCTCCCACGACGGCGACGTTAAACAACGTAGGCGTAGACATGATGATGACTCTCCCCTCTAATCAAGCGAAAATCTCTATATGGATAAGATCAAGCGTATAAAAACCGTTCGATAATCATCGGCTGCAGCTGCCTGCCTTGAAGGGCGGCTTCGCACGTATCGATCGCCAAATCCATGCGGGCGACGAGCGAGTTCGGCTTCTGCTGCGGATTGTCCTGCCCGAAAGGCACGAAGAAAATGTTCTTCGCGACGAGCAGCCGGGCGATATTAGCGGCGTTCAATCCGAGGCCGTCGTTCGTGGAGATCGCCAGCACGAGCGGCCTGCCGTTGCGCATCTGTGCCTTGGCGGCCATCAGCACCGGTCCGTCCGTCATCGCGTTGGCGAGTTTGCTCGTCGTGTTGCCCGTGCAGGGAGCGATGATCATGACGTCGAATCGCTTGGATGGACCGAGCGGCTCGGCGTCCACGATCGTACTGATGATCTCGTTGCCCGTCATTCGGGTTAATTCGGAACGCCAATGCGCCGATTCCCCGAAGCGGGTGTCCGTCGTCAGCACGCTTTGGCTGACGACCGGCACGACGTTCGCCCCTGCATCTACGAAGCGCTGGATCTGAGGCATAATCTCCGGCAACGTGCAGTGCGAGCCGGATAACGCATACCCGACCGTGATTCCTTGCCAATTCATGGCGCTTCCCCCTGTTTGTAGTCGTCCAGAATGCTCTGGCACAGACTGTTCGCGATGATGCGTCCTGCCGTCTTGGGGGCGACGATGCCGGGCAATCCGGGTGCCAATAGCGCCTTGATGCCGCGCTTCTCCGCGAACCGGAAATCGGTGCCGCCGGGCTTGGATGCAAGGTCGATAATGACCGCGCGAAGGGGAAGTTTGGAGATCACTTGTGCTGTGACTATCATATTCGGTATCGTATTAAAAATCAAGTCAATATTCCCCGCCAGACGCGCCAAATCAGCGATGTAGAAGGGTTCGAAGCCCATCTCGTACGCCCTCGCGAATGCGTCTTCCCGACGCACGCCCGCCATCACGGACGCCCCCAGACCCTGCAGCGTACGGGCCATCGTCATCCCCGTTCGGCCAAGTCCGAGCACCATGCACCTCGAACCGTGGATCGTAATGTCCGTATGCTGAATCGCCATCATCAATGCGCCTTCCGCCGTCGGAATCGAATTGTAAATGGCCACGTCGTCCCGTTCGAAGAGCTCAACGACCGTCAGCCGGTGTTTCTCGCCGAGCTTGCGCAAATAGCTCCTTGCGAGTCCCGTGTAAACCTTGCACGTTTTCGGCAAAGCGGCCGCGTAATCGTCCGTCAACTTCAATTCTTGATCCGTGAAAATCGCCGAAATCGCACCGTCCTCTTCCGTGCCGGCCACCGGCAGCAGCAGCGCGTCGGCGCTTCTAAGAGCATCCGGCGTCCATTCCGCCTTGGTCACGCCGGAAAAAGGCGTGTCGAGACGCTCGAATCCCATCAGCGTTACCGTCGCATCCAGCTCGGTAAGCCTTCTAATGACCTCGAGCTGCCGCGCGTCGCCTCCGGCGACGATAATATGCACGCCCGTAAGCATGACTTCTCCCTCCTTTGACCTTGGCGCCTAGCGGCTTCCTCAGCGCAGACGGCCCAGGTCGATGCCTCCCGGGCGATGGCGTCGCGGCTCGGGCGGCACGCATCGCGACTTGCATAGCTCATCGTATGCAGGCGCCCCCCGGCGGGTGCGGAGTAAGGCGCTGCCGCGAAGGGCAACAAAAAAGCGCGAAGCGTTTTTCGCCTCGCGCCGAACGAACGATTCGCCGAGCGGCCGGAAGCTCCGGCTCCCGCCGACTGTCCGTTGCCAACAGGCCTCAGCATCGCTTCGCTTCCCCTTCCGCCGCCACGCGCCCGACCTCATTCGCCACATTAGACTGCCGAGTGGCGCTAATGGTTCACAGGCCATAAAAAAACGTCTTGCTGGGCAAGCATGCCCTGCAAGACGTTTACGTTCAAACGCCCGTATGTCCGAAACCGCCAGCGCCGCGTACCGTATCCGGCAGCTCGTCGGTCTCTTCGATCGTAACCTGAGGCACCCGCTGGAACACCATCTGCGCGATGCGCTCGCCGCGCTCGATCGCGAAAGGCTGCTGTCCCAAATTCACGAGCAGCACCTTCACTTCGCCGCGGTAATCCGCATCGATCGTTCCCGGCGAGTTCAGGCAAGTAATGCCGTGCTTGTAGGCGAGACCGCTGCGCGGCCTGATCTGCGCTTCGAGTTCTGCAGGCATCGCCATCGCGAAGCCCGCCGGGATCAAAGCCCGCTCGCCCGGCGCGAGCACGACCGGCTCGGCGACAGCGGCGTGCAGATCGAATCCCGCCGCACATTCGGACATCCGGCGAGGCAGCGGAACGTCTTCATTCCCCGGCAGCCGCTTCAACTGGATTGGATACAACGAATTCCCTCCCTATTCCCGACAACACCTTTTCTTGCGAACCGACAAGCGCCAAAGCAGCCGGCTGACTCATAATACGGTTCATCATGTGCGCGACGTCGTCCATCGTAACGGCATCGATCCGTTCGATCATCTCGTCGAGCGACAGATGGCGTCCGAGCATCAGCTCGTTTTTGCCCAACCGGTTCATGCGGCTGCTCGTGCTCTCGAGGCTCAAGATGAGGTTGCCCTTGAGCTGTTCCTTGCCACGGCTCACTTCGGCTTCGCTCAGACCTTTGGCATGCACTTCGGCGAGCATCTCCATCGTCAGATCGTATACGTCTCGCGTCTGCTTCGGCGCCGTGCCCGCGTAAACGGTGAACAGCCCGCTGTCCGCATTGCTCGTATGGTACGAATAGACCGAATAAGCCAACCCGCGTTTTTCCCGAATCTCCTGGAACAAGCGCGAGCTCATGCCGCCGCCGATCGCATTGTTGAGCAGCGTCATCGCATACATCTTCGGATCGTCGATCGGACAGCCCGGAAAGGTGAGGCACAAATGATTCTGCTCGGTCTTTTTGGCATGGAACAGCGCGTCCGGCCTGAATGCGGGGGCGGACAACGTAGGCGCTTCCGAATGAATCGCAAAGTCGCCGAAGTGTTTTTCGAGCAAATTCAGCACGCTCTCGTCCACGTTGCCCGCGAGGCTGACGACCGTATTTTCGATCGTATACCTGCGCGACATGTATCCTCGCAGATCGTCCGGTCCCATCGCGTGCAGGCGCTCTGCGGTTCCCAGGATCGAGTAGGCCAGCGGGTGATCGCCGAATGCCGCCGTCGAAGCCAGGTCGTGAACCGTGTCGTCCGGCGTATCGTCATACATGGCGATCTCTTCGAGGATCACGTTCTTTTCCTTCGCCAGCTCTTCTTCGGCGAGTTGGGATTCGAAGAACATGTCCGACAAAATATCCACGGCGATCGGCAAATGCTGATCGAGAACCTTGGCGTAGTAGCAGGTGTACTCCTTGGCGGTGAAGGCGTTGACGTTGCCGCCGATCCCGTCGAAGCGGTCGGCGATATCCTTCGCCGAATGGCGGCGCGTGCCCTTGAACAGCATATGCTCGACGAAATGCGAGATTCCGTTGTCCGCCGTCGTCTCGTATCGGGACCCCGTCTTCACCCAAATGCCGAACGCAACCGACCTGCTGGTCGGGATATTCTCGATCATCACGCGCAAGCCGTTCTTCAGCGTGTACTTGTTCAACCGTTCTCCCCCTTGCCATGAATGATAACATGATATCAAAAATCGACATCCCTCACAACCGAAGATGCCCCCAAAGCGCCTCCATGAACAATTAATTACCCAGCGCCGCGGCATCCAACCGCCGTTCGGACAGCACCTCGGATACCGTTCCCGGTACGAGCCCCTTCGCCCTGGACTGACGGATGATTCCCTTCAACGCTTGCTCCGTCGTCGACGTCGGATGCATGAGAATGAGCGTACCCGGACCTACGCCAGCCGCGATCTTCGCAACGACGCCCGCAGCGGGCGGACGCTTCCAGTCGACGGTGTCCAGCGTCCACAGGACGGTGGTCAGCCCGAGGCCGGCGGCGATTCGTACCGTTCTGGCGTCAAAATCGCCGGAGGGCGGCGCGAACAAGCGGTTGTCGATGTCCAGCGTCTTTTTCAGCAGCGATTGCGTCTTGGCGATCTCTTCGAGCTGCTTGGCGTCCGAAATCGTACTCATGTTTTTGTGGGAGTACGCGTGATTGGATACTTCGTGACCGCGCCGTTTGATCTCATCAGCCGCTTCCTTGTTTTTGCTAAGCCAGCTTCCGTCCAGAAAAAACGTCGCTTTCACATGCTCTTCGTCCAGCGTATTTAATATAGAAGATAAATATTCGTTGCCCCATGCGACATTGATCATCAGACCGACCGCAGGCTTCGCCGAATTGCCGCGATAGACCGGCGAAGGCGGCAGATCCCGCAGCGATACTTTGGGCGCGATCTCCTTGTACACCCACGGCACCTTGTCCGGCGCCGCCGATGCGGACTCGGCCGTCCAACCCGCGGCCGCTGCTTTGGCATATGTCGCGTCCACGTCCACCGCCCTGCCGTTATAACCCGGTATTGCCTTCCATACGCGGTCGACGACGGCGTCCCTTGGCGATATCGCGCGCTTTTGCGCTTCCGCCTTCAACCACGCTTTCAGCGGTTCTTCCCCGCTCGCTTGCTCTTCCGCCAGCTGGTCCTTATCGCCGAGGAATCCCGTCTCCGCGTACGTCGCCTCTCCGCTCGCGGACTTGGCGGATTCCACGTAGGCGTGCAACGGACCGTACCGCCCCGCCCCGAGCAATATGACGAGCAGCGCCAGCATGACCGCAGATGGCCAACGCGTTTTGCTCATGGCTGATTCCCAGCTCCCATCCGGGCGCGGATGCGCCCATCGCTTGTCTACATCCTATGCAAATGAGGCGGATAATATGAAACGGGACGGCGAGCGAATAACTCCTGACTGCGGACAGCGATTTATAAGCAAATAAAAAAAGAGACTGAAAAAACCGGTCTCTTTTGCTTGTGATATGCGGTTGGATGAGCTGGCGGCCATTACTGGCCGCTCTGTACCTGCTCGGTCGTAAGCAGCGCCTTGCGGGACAGATTGACGCGACCCATGTTGTCGATCTCGGTGACCTTGACCATGATCTTGTCTCCGATGGCGACTGCGTCTTCGACCTTGGCTACGCGCTCGGTCGACAGCTGGGAGATGTGAACCAGACCATCTTTGCCCGGCAGGATCTCGACGAACGCGCCGAACTTCTCGATGCGCTTAACCGTGCCGAGATACGTCTCGCCGACGATGACTTCGCGGACGATGCCTTCGATGATCGAACGAGCCTTGTCGTTGGCGGCCGCATCCGAGGAAGCGATGTAGACGGTGCCGTCCTGCTCGATATCGATCTTGACGCCGGTCTCCTCGATGATCTTGTTGATGATCTTGCCGCCGGAGCCGATGACATCGCGGATCTTGTCCGGATTGATGTGCATCGTAATGATCTTCGGCGCGTATTTGCTCAGTTCCTTGCGCGGCTCGGTCATGACTTCCATCATCTTGCCGAGGATGAACATGCGGCCTTCCTTCGCTTGCTCGAGCGACTGCGACAGGATGGAACGGTCGATGCCGTCGATCTTGATATCCATCTGAATCGCGGTGACGCCCTTCGCCGTGCCCGCCACCTTGAAGTCCATGTCGCCGAGATGATCTTCCATCCCTTGAATGTCCGTCAGGATCGTGAAGTGGTCCCCGTCCTTGATAAGACCCATCGCGACGCCCGCGACGGGCGCCTTGATCGGCACGCCTGCGTCCATCATCGCCAGCGTGCTGGCGCAAATGCTCGCCTGGGACGTCGAACCGTTGGATTCGAGCACTTCGGAGACAAGACGAATCGTATACGGGAACTCTGCTTCAGACGGGATGACCTTCAGAAGCGCGCGCTCGCCGAGCGCGCCGTGACCGATCTCGCGGCGGCCTGGCGCGCGGAGCGGACGGGCTTCGCCGACCGAAAACGGCGGGAAGTTGTAGTGATGCATGAAGCGCTTGGATTCTTCGAGACCGATGCCGTCGAGAATTTGCACTTCGCCGAGCGGTCCGAGCGTACAGATGCTGAGCGCTTGGGTCTGTCCGCGGGTAAAGAGTCCGGAGCCGTGCGTGCGCGGCAGCAGCGATACGTCGCCGGAGATCGGACGGATCTCTTCCGGCTTGCGGCCGTCGGGGCGTACCTTGTCGTGCGTGATCAGGCGACGCACTTCGTTTTTGACGATGTCGTAGAGCACTTCCTTGACGTCGCCGAGCTTGCCTGGCTCGTCCGCGTAGACTGCCGAGAAATGCTCGACCGTCTCGGCGTTGATCGCGTCGATCGCTTCCTGGCGGGCATGTTTTTCTTCGATGCGGACGGCTTCAACGAGCCTTGCTTGTGCAAACCCATTGACGTCGCTCTCGACGGCGGCGTCCACGGCATGCAGCTTGACCTCCATCTTCGGTTGGCCGGCGACGGCGACGAGCTGATTGATCGTATCTACGATCTTCTTGATCTCGTCGTGGCCGAACATGATCGCTTCGAGCACGTCGGCTTCCGGCACTTCGTCGGCTTCGGCTTCGACCATCATGATCGCGTCCTTCGTGCCTGCCACGACGACGTGCATGTCGCTCTTTTCTTCCTCGGCGACGGTCGGGTTAATGATAAACTTGCCTCCGACGCGGCCTACGATGACGCCGCCGATCGGACCGTCGAAAGGAACGTTGGAAATGGCGAGCGCCGCGGACGTGCCGATCATCGCCGCGATCTCCGGCGGGCAGTCCTGATCCACGCTCATGACGAGGCTGACGATCTGCACGTCGTTGCGGAAGCCCTCGGGGAACAGCGGACGGATCGGGCGGTCGGTCAGGCGGGAAGCCAGGATGGCTTTCTCGCTCGGACGGCCTTCTCGCTTGATGAAGCCTCCCGGAATTTTGCCGACGGCGTACAATTTTTCTTCATAGTTGACGGTGAGCGGGAAAAAATCCAGATCCTTCGGTCCGGAAGAAGCCGTGACCGTGGACAGAACGACCGTATCTCCGTAGCGGACGACAACGGCGCCGTTCGCCTGCTTTGCCAGACGTCCCGTCTCGAGCGATAACGGACGCCCGCCGAGCGACATCTCTACTTGGTGTGCCAGTGCAATCCCTCCTCTAAATTAGACATATGTAAATTCGACATACTCTCTATTATTTCCTGCCGGACGAATCTTAGGCGTCGATAACAACCCCTAAGCTTGAAAAAAGCAACCCGCCGCCCCGGGCCGATGCCCGACTGGCTAAGCAGGTTGCTTGTGTCGCTAAGCGAATTAACGGCGCAGGCCGAGCTTCTCGATCAGCGCGCTGTAACGCTTGACGTCCTTGTTCTTCAGGTATGCCAGCAGCTTGCGACGTTGGCCGACCATCTTAAGCAGGCCGCGGCGCGAGTGGTGGTCCTTCTTGTGGGACCTGAAGTGGGTCGTCAGGTTGTTGATGTTTTCCGTCAGGATCGCGATTTGAACTTCCGGGGATCCGGTGTCCGAAGCGTGCGTCTTGTGCAGCTCGATCAGTTCTTGTTTGCGCTCTTGCGTCAATGCCATCCCAATCACCTCCGTGTTCGATTTGTCTAATCGCCTGTGGCCGAGCTGTCGCCGGTGAGAGCGTCCGGCCAAGCCAAGGTTCTTATGAAGCCGGCACAGCCGACAACGTTCAATAGTATAGCACAATGCCTATGATCATAGCAACAAGTGCCTGAATCCGAGGCGACGGCCTCAGCGCAATCCAAGCGCCCGCAGCTCCTCGCGGGCCTGCTCGGCGTCTCTGCCGATCTGCGACTTGAGCTCGTCGAAGGAAGCGAACTTCGTCTCCGGGCGCAAAAATCGGTGGAACCGCACGGTCAGCGTACGCCCGTACAGATCGCCTTCGAAATCGAACAGATTGGTCTCCAGCCTCGGCGCGCCGCCCGGCGCGTCAAACGTCGGGCGAACGCCGACGTTGATGACGCCGCCCAGCTCGAGCGTCCCTTCGTTCGCGCCGCCGACGGTCACCGCGTAGACGCCATGCCTCGGAATGACGTACGGGACGGCCGGCTGCATGTTCGCCGTCGGAAAGCCGAGCAAGCGGCCGCGCGCGTCGCCGTGGACGATCTCGCCCGAAATCGCGTAAGGGCGCCCGAGCAGCACGGATGCCGCTTCGCAATCGCCGGCCGCCAGACAAGCGCGAATCCGGGTGCTGCTGATCTTCGCATCGCCTTCGAAGACCGGCTCGACGACGCGAACCGAGATCGCGCCTTCGCTGAGTCGCCGGAGCGCCTCCGCATCGCCTTGCCCGCGATGGCCGAACCTGAAATCGAAGCCGACGACGGCGGATCGAACCCCCAGCGGGAGCAGCAGGCGCCGGACGAAACTCTCAGCCGACACTTCCGCAAAGCCGTGATCGAACGCCACGACATAAGCCAACTCGACGCCCAGCTCGGCGAACAAAGCCAGCTTGTCCTCAAGCGGCGTCAGAACGGTATGGTAACCGTCCTTGCCGAGCACGGTTCGCGGATGCGGGCTGAAAGTCAGCACGGCAGGCGCGAAGCCTTGCTCTCTTGCGGACGCCACCGCCTGGCGGATCACCTCGGCGTGCCCTCTGTGCACGCCGTCAAAAAAGCCGATCGCCAGCGCGATACGGTCCCGGCAAGCGCCGGGCGGCAGCCCGCCGTCCGCCGTCAACATCGTATGAGTCAAATCGTAACGTTCCACCTTGCCGTCCTCCCGCATCTTCGAAAGAGCGCGGACCGCCTTCAGGCGGTCCTTTAAGTCACTCTTCCGGATGAAATACTTTGACAGCCTTGAGCCGTCGGCCCGGCATGTCCGACTCGAACAGGCCCAGAAAAGCGCCGTCATCGCGATAGAGGCGCCACAAACCGGCTTGGTCGGGCTCCGGAGCGAGCAGTTCGAACGGAATCGGCTTGCCCTGCCGCGCGTTCGAAGCCGCGGGCGATCCGCCGGTCGCGCGCGGAAACGGAACGAGGCTGTCCGCCGGAACGAGCCGGCTCCCCAGTTCTTCGCTCTCCCGCAAGCGCGCGATCTCCTCGAGCGTCAAGCTGTCGCCTGGCGCGAGCCCCGCGCTTTCCGTCCGCTTAAGAACCGCCATCGCGGCAGGTACGCCAAGCTTGCGGCCGATATCGACGCAAAGCGTGCGGATGTAGGTGCCCTTCGAGCAGCGCACCGAAAACGAAGCCTCGGGCTGCGGCACGCCGGTCTTGATCTCCCCGATCCGGATCTCGTGAATCGTCACCGGGCGCGCCTGGCGTTCGATGGTCACGCCTTCTCTCGCCAGCTCGTATAGCCGCTTGCCGTCGACCTTCAAGGCTGAAACCATCGGCGGCACTTGCATGATGTCGCCGACAAAAGAGAGAATCGTCTCTCTGATCGCGGCTTCCGTCAATCCGCCGGCGTCGCACGTTTCCAGCACCTCGCCGGTCAAATCCTCGGTGTCGGTGGCGATGCCGAACCGGATCGTCGCCTCGTACGTTTTGGGAAGCTCCTGCAAATACTCCACCATTCGCGTCGCCCTGCCGATGCAAATCGGCAGCACGCCGGTCACTGCCGGGTCCAACGTCCCGGTATGGCCGATCCGCTTGACGCCGAGAATGCGCCGGGCTTTGGCCACGACGTCGTGAGACGTCCAGCCCGCGGGCTTCCATACCGCCAGCACGCCTTCATAGTTATGCGTTTTGGCTTGCGTCATGCGAATCCAACGCCTTTCCTACGGCTGCCGTCAATTGACCGATCGCATCCTCGAGCGGCGCGGTCACTTTGCAGCCAGCCGCGCGCACATGACCGCCGCCGTCGAACTGCTGAGAGACGGCAGCGACGTCGACCTTCCCCGTTGAACGAAGGCTGACCTTGACCGAAGTTTCCGCGTTTTGCTTGAATAGGATGCCGACTTCGACGCCCTCGACGTTGCGAGGAAAGTTCACGATGCCTTCCAGGTCTTCGTTTTTGGCGCCGGTCTCCGTCATATCCTCGGGCGTCACCCAGAGCCAGGCGATGCGCTTGTCTTCGCTGAAGGTCAGACGGGACAGCGCCCGTTGAAGGACGAGCATCTGCTGCAGCGTCATCCGCTCCAGCAACAGTTCGGCCAACATCGGGCCGTCCACGCCCAGATCGATCAGGCGCGAAGCGATCGAGAGCACGTTCGGCGTTGTATTGCTGTATCGGAATCCACCGGTATCGGTTAGCATGCCTGTATAAATGGCAGTCGCTGCGTCCTTATCCAGGGCAATGCCCGTCCGCTCGATCAATTCGTACAAGATCTCGGCCGTCGCGGCGGCATCCGAACGCAGCACGTTAACGAGGCCGAAGCCGTTGTTGGTCGGATGATGATCGATGTTCAGCATCTCGAAGTTCTCGTCGAACCGCTCCGTCGCATTGCCGACGCGGCTAAAATCCGCGCAATCGACTGCAATGACATGACGATAGGCGCGCCCGGCTTCGCCGGACGCGTTCGTCTGGATCTGGTCGCTCCCGATCAAGTAATGCAGGCGTTCGGGAACGGGGCCTTCATTGTACATGGCGTAGCTTTTGCCCAACTTGCCCAGCAGCCAGGCGACCGTCACCGTAGAGCTGATGGCGTCGCCGTCGGGCTGAACGTGCGAGACGACGAGAAAGTCGTCCCGCTTCCGGATAAAGTCGACCGCGGCGTCGAGCTGCGCTGTCCAGGCGTTCATGAAGGCTGATTTCCTTTGTTGATGTCCGCCAGAAGCGCTTCGATCCTGCTGCCGTACGCGATCGAGCTGTCGAACCGAAATTCGATCTCGGGCGTATGCCGCAGGCGCATGCGGTTGCCGAGTTCAGAACGCAGGAACCCTTTGGCCTTGGCCAACGCATGAAGCGTCGCTTCTTTCTGTTCGTCGCTGCCCAATATGCTTAGATACACGCGAGCCTGGGACAGATCTCCCGTCACGTCGACGCCAGTCACCGTGATAAAGCCGATGCGCGGATCCTTCAGCTCGGTCTGGATCAGCGAGCTGATCTCTTTCTTGATCTGTTCGCCGACACGGCCGACGCGGAATTTAGCCACTGTCCATCCCCTCTTCCCTGCTTCATGCGCGGATTAACGCTCGACGGACTCCATGATGAACGCTTCGAGAACGTCGCCGATCTGAAGATCGTTGAACTTGTCGAGCGTAATGCCGCATTCATAGCCTTCCGAAACTTCCTTCGCGTCATCCTTGAACCGCTTGAGGGAATCGATCTTGCCTTCGAAGGCGACGACGCCTCCGCGCACGAGGCGCACTTCGGCATTGCGGGCGACCTTGCCGTCCGTGACCATGCAGCCGGCGATCGTGCCGACCTTGCTGACCTTGAACGTCTCGCGGACCTCGGCGTGGCCGATGACCTTCTCCTTGAACACCGGATCGAGCATGCCCTTCATCGCCTGTTCGATCTCCTCGATCACCTTGTAGATGATGCGGTGGAGACGCAGGTCGACCTTTTCCTGCTCCGCCGCCTGCGCCGCGCGCGGCTCCGGACGGACGTTGAAGCCGATGACGATCGCGGCCGACGCGAGCGCCAGCGACACGTCCGACTCGGTGATCGCGCCGACGCCGCTGTGGATCGTCTTGACGCGCACGCCTTCGACTTCGATCTTCTCGAGGGAGCCCTTGAGCGCTTCGAGCGAGCCTTGAACGTCCGCCTTCAGGATGACGTTCAGATCCTTGATCTCGCCTTCCTTGATCTTGCTGAACAGATCCTCGAGCGTGACCTTCTGGTTGGAACGCATCGATTCCTGACGCGTCTTGATCGACCGCTTGTCGGCGATCTCTCGCGCTTTGCGCTCGTCCTCGAACACCATGAACGGATCGCCCGCTTGCGGCACTTCCGTCAAGCCGGTGATCTCGACCGGCGTCGAAGGTCCGGCTTCCTTAACCCGGCGTCCGCGGTCGTTGGTCATCGCGCGGATCCGGCCGAAGCAGTCGCCCGCGACGAAGGCGTCGCCGACCTTAAGCGTGCCGTTCTGAACGAGGATACGGGCGATCGGCCCCTTGCCCTTGTCGAGCTCGGCTTCGATGACCGTGCCGCGCGCACGCTTGTCGGGATTGGCCTTGTAGTCGTTCACTTCGGACACGAGCAGGATCATCTCGAGCAAGCCGTCGAGGTTCAGGCGCTGCTTGGCGGACAGTTCGACGAAGATCGTGTCGCCGCCCCAAGCTTCTTGAACGAGACCGTATTCGGTCAGCTCCTGCTTCACCTTGTCCGGGTTCGCGCCCGGCTTGTCGATCTTGTTGACCGCCACGATGATCGGCACGTTCGCCGCCTTCGCGTGGTTGATCGCTTCGACCGTCTGCGGCATGACGCCGTCGTCGGCCGCGACGACCAGAATCGTAATATCGGTCACCTGGGCGCCGCGCGCACGCATCGTCGTGAACGCTTCGTGACCCGGCGTATCCAGGAACGTAATTTTTTTACCGTGCACTTCGACTTGATAAGCGCCGATGTGCTGGGTGATGCCGCCGGCTTCGCCGCTCGCGACCTGCGTCTCGCGGATCGCGTCAAGCAGCGTCGTCTTGCCGTGGTCGACGTGGCCCATGATCGTGACGACAGCCGGACGCGTGATCAGATCGGCCTCTTCGTCCGTTTCCTCGATCGTCTCGAAGTTGGTGTCTTCGACTGCGATCTTGACCTCTGTCTCGACGCCGAATTCGCCTGCGATGAGCAGGATCGTATCCATGTCGAGATCCTGGTTGATCGTCGCCATGACGCCCATCATGAACAGCTTCTTGATGACCTCGGAAGCGTCTTTATGGAGCAGCTTCGCCATATCGCCGACAGTCATCTCGCCGCGGATAATGATTTTCTTCGGCGTGTTGTCGATCTTCTCGCGCGGAGGCATGTTGCTGCGGCCTCTGGCGTTCTTACCGCCCTTGCCCTTGCGGGGACCGCCTCGCCCGGATTCTTCAAAGCGCCGGTTGAAATCGTTGTCCTTGCGCTTGGCACCGCCAGCGCCGTTGCGATTGAAGTCGCCGCCGCGATTGTCCCCGCCGCGGTTGTCGCTGCGCTGTCCGCCCGGACGGCTGCCGAAGCCGCCGCCTTGGCCGCCGCGTCCTGCCGCTGCCGCCGGAGCCGGTGCCGGACCTCTGCCCGCGCCGCCGCCGAAACCGCCGCCGCCCGCAGGACGGTTGCCTTGGTAACCGCCGCCGCCTTGGCCGCCCGCAGGACGG
>NZ_FOKE01000012.1:26965-282919 GCF_900112065.1 Cohnella sp. OV330 | reverse complement strand
TGGGGATAACAGGCTTATCTCCCCCAAGAGTCCACATCGACGGGGAGGTTTGGCACCTCGATGTCGGCTCATCGCATCCTGGGGCTGAAGTAGGTCCCAAGGGTTGGGCTGTTCGCCCATTAAAGCGGTACGCGAGCTGGGTTCAGAACGTCGTGAGACAGTTCGGTCCCTATCTGTCGCGGGCGTAGGAAATTTGAGAGGGGCTGTCCTTAGTACGAGAGGACCGGGATGGACGCACCGCTGGTGTACCAGTTGTTCCGCCAGGAGCATCGCTGGGTAGCCAAGTGCGGGAGGGATAAGCGCTGAAAGCATCTAAGCGCGAAGCCCGCCTCAAGATGAGATTTCCCAGTTTGTAAGACCCCTTGGAGAACACGAGGTTGATAGGCTCGGGGTGTAAGCTCAGTAATGGGTGTAGCTGACGAGTACTAATCGGTCGAGGGCTTATCCTACGGTTTGCTTCCGAGCAGACCACGGCAAGCCGCACAGGCAAGAGAATTTCTAGCGCAAATTCGTTTCGCATCCGGTTTTCAGGGCGCAAGCTCTGTAAGCTGCGTACTGGACAAGCTCCGGTCGCAAAATGGCGTGGCGGCGTAGCTCAGCTGGCTAGAGCGTTCGGTTCATACCCGAAAGGTCGGGGGTTCGATCCCCTCTGCCGCTACCAAACCATTTATCCCATGGAGGCTTAGCTCAGCCGGGAGAGCATCTGCCTTACAAGCAGAGGGTCGGGGGTTCGATCCCCTCAGCCTCCACCATCGATTTTAACCACATGGAGCTGTGGTGTAGAGGCCTAACATGCCTGCCTGTCACGCAGGAGACCGCGGGTTCGAATCCCGTCAGCTCCGCCATTTTAAATGGCAATCTTTACGGCTCGGTAGCTCAGTCGGTAGAGCAGAGGACTGAAAATCCTCGTGTCGGCGGTTCGATTCCGTCCCGAGCCACCATTTATTTCCGGTATATGCAAGCCATCAGGTGTGCAAGCTACCGGGGATCGGGTTCATAACGTGGAGGCTTAGCGAAGTGGCCAAACGCGACAGACTGTAAATCTGTTCCCTCTGGGTTCGGTGGTTCGACTCCATCAGCCTCCACCAGTTTACCCGAGCCATTAGCTCAGTTGGTAGAGCACCTGACTTTTAATCAGGGTGTCGAAGGTTCGAGTCCTTCATGGCTCACCATTTTTTCAATCGAAGCAGACGCGATGACGTCTGTTTTTTTGCATTTCAGGGCCATTTCCGAATTCCTCAGAATGAACAGGCCGCCGAATAGGGAACGTTAAGCGCATCCCGATACCTCGGAGGCCTCCAGCATGAGATACCCGTACGCGTTCGCTTTTGCCTTTTTGTGCGTCATGATTCTTGTCCCCTTCGTTCGAATGTTGGCATTGAAGATCGGGTTCGTCGACCGACCGAACGGCCGTAAAATACATAAAGCGCCGATTCCCTTGAGCGGAGGCGTTGCGATCTATGCCGGGGCGGTGCTTACCTGCGCGATATTTGTCCAACATGCCGCTTTATTCAGGGCGATCGCGACGGGCGGAGCGCTACTGGTGGCGATCGGGCTGGTCGACGACGCCTTCAAATCCAAAGGCAAAGATTTTCCCGTATGGCCGCGCCTGATCCTCTATACGCTCGTGTCGTATATCCCCTGCGCTTTCGGTATCTCGATTCAAGGCGTTTCGTCTCCTTCTTTCTCATCGATGATTTTGTTCAGCGACGGCTGGAGTATTTTGTTCACGATGCTCTGGGTATTCGCGCTAATCAATATGATGAATTTTATCGACGGCGTGGATGGGCTGGCCTCGGGAATATCGGTGATCTCGGCATTAACGTTGTTCGTCGCTTCGCTCGTCGGCCATCAAGAGACGACGGCGCTCGCTGCGCTGGCAATCGCGGGTTCCTGCCTCGCCTTTCTCGCTTATAATTTTCATCCGGCCCGGATCTTCATGGGGGACGCAGGTGCGACCTTTTTGGGCTATATGCTGTCAGTCATCGCCATGGACGGCACATTAAAAGGCGCGACCTTCCTGTCGCTTCTCGTGCCGCTCCTCGCGTTGGGCGTACCGATCCTCGATACGACGATTGTCTTCGCGAGGCGTCTCATCAAGGGGAAGGGCCTTCATCATGCGGATAATCTCCATACGCATCACAGCTTGATGAAGTGGGGACTGTCCCAGGTCCAGACCGTTTCGTTTTTATATCTGATCGCAGCCGTGTTCGCCCTCCTGTCTGTCGTCGTGCTGCTCTTGCTGCGTTCCGGGTGACCAGTCCCGCCAGCTTAGCCCCGCCCCAAGCCAATGTGGTACAATGTGGCTAACGCCAGGCAAACAAGGGGCTCGCAGGATGAACAATACGAGGCTTCAACAGTTGCAGCAGTTAATGAACGGCTCTGTCGAGATCGATACCATGTCCAAAACGGAGTGGGTAAAAGCGGGAGGCGCCAAGCTTCCCGAGTCCGGGGATCAGTTGGAGCTGGATCAAGGGTACACGCTCGTAACGAAGGTAGATAACCACCATGTGCAGGTTCTTCGGACGCAAGCGGAGTTGACCTTGCTGGAAAAGGAACTGCTAAGCTGGCTGGCTAAGCAGGGATCGATGTCGAAGTCGGGCAGCGTCAGCGCTTCGGAAATGGAGCGTCAAGCCCGCAAGCTGGGCGAGTGGCTGCAGCAGTCGATCGACGCAGGCGAGTGGCGTTCGGAAATTCCAGAGCGGTTCGAGCTGCACCATCGGCTTTTCGACGGGATGATTCCCTTTCTGCTGATGAGCGAACAAGCCGAAAATCGCGAGCCTTCTTATGTGGAATTGGAGAAAGTCCTCCGCTCTTATCTATCGGACGATATGCTGCTCATCCCTCTTAGGGAGAGGGAGTGGCTTATTCTGGGCACGGACCGGCTGCTCGCGGAGGTCGAGACCAACGAAGGCGATATGATCGAACGCGGCGAGACGAAGGAAGCGCTCGTCTCCTTGGCGACA
The DNA here is from genome assembly GCF_900112065.1 of Cohnella sp. OV330. Taxonomy (GTDB): domain Bacteria; phylum Bacillota; class Bacilli; order Paenibacillales; family Paenibacillaceae; genus Cohnella. The sequence continues at coordinate 279,953 of NZ_FOKE01000012.1, read as the reverse complement.
GGACTGCATCAGATGATTACCGAGGAGTGGGGCGGCGACTGCCATGTCGCGGTCGGAGAGCCGATCATCCCCACGGAGAGCCTGGTTTACGCCGTGGCGACGCTGCGGGAGACGATCAACCTGGGACGCAAGTTTCATGTGGGCATGCATGTGCATATGCCGTGGCTCGTACACCTGGAGCGTCTGCTCAGCGGCATTCCCGAACCCGTGCGGTCGAGATTTATGGACGAGATGTCCGGCCGCCAGGATCTATTCACGGACCCGGAGACGGTATCGACGCTCGACGCCTTTTTTGCGATGGACTGCAACGTGAGCGAAACCGCGAAACGCCTTTTCATCCACCGCAATACGCTCCTCTACAGACTGGATAAGCTCAAGCAGGAAGCGGGCTTGGACGTACGCTCCTTTAACGATGCCATATTGGTGCGTTTGCTGATGCTATTGTACAAAGTTACGAAAAGGAAATGAATTTTTTGTACGGATTGTGCATAGTCAGTCGTCACGGTCTAAGGTAAGATAAGAACGTACCTTAAACGAAGCGTTAGGGGGAACTTTCCAATGGCAGGCGTACGTTTAGAGCATGTATACAAAAAATATCCGGGTTCCGACAAGGCATCGGTAACCGACTTTAATCTCGACATTGCAGACAAAGAATTCCTCGTGCTGGTCGGCCCGTCCGGCTGCGGAAAATCGACGACGCTGCGTATGATCGCAGGCCTCGAAGAAATCTCCGAAGGCAAGCTGTACATCGGCGATCGCGTCGTGAACGACGTTGCACCGAAGGACCGCGATATCGCGATGGTATTCCAGTCCTACGCGCTGTACCCGCACATGAACGTATATCAGAACATGGCATTCGGCCTTAAGCTCCGCAAGTTCCGCAAGGACGAGATCGACCGTCGCGTTCGCGAAGCCGCTCGCACGCTCGAGATCGAGCACTTGCTCGACCGCAAGCCGAAGGCGCTCTCCGGCGGTCAACGCCAACGTGTGGCCCTGGGCCGCGCAATCGTCCGCGAACCGCAAGTGTTCCTGATGGACGAACCGCTGTCGAACCTTGACGCCAAGCTGCGTACGCAGATGCGGGCTAACATCTCCAAGCTGATGAAGCGTCTTGAGACGACTTGCATCTACGTAACCCATGACCAAACGGAAGCCATGACGATGGGCGACCGCATCGTGGTCATGAAGGACGGTTTCATTCAACAAGCAGCTACGCCGGATGAGCTTTACAACCACCCGGTCAACCTGTTCGTAGCGGGCTTCATCGGCGCTCCGGCGATGAACTTCATCACCGGCCAACTATCGGAAGAAGGCGGCGCCGTGCGCTTCAAGGCAACGGGCATCAACGTCGTTATTCCGGCTGGCAAAGCACAACTGCTTCGCGACAAGGGCTATATCGGCCGCGAGATGATCGTAGGCATTCGTCCTGAAGATCTGCACGAAGAGCCTGTCTTCATCGAAGCGTCTCCGAACTCCGTCATCAGCGCAAGCATCGAAGTTTCCGAGAACCTCGGTCACGAGATGTTCCTGTACCTGAACGGTCTTGGCAAGGACAACGTCATCGCTCGCGTCGACGGCCGTTCCCAGCTGCAGGAAGGCCAGAACATCAAGCTGGCGATCGATATGAACAAGATTCATATCTTCGACAAGGACACCGAGCTCAACATCCTTGAAGCTTAATTATCGGCTATCATAGATGATCATTAAAAGAAGCCTGGCTTCCCAACCCTACAGGGTTAGGCAGCCAGGCTTTTTTTGTCGTTCGTTAGATTCCTGCGCCGTCTGCGAACTGAAACTCCTCGCCGGACTCGAATTGGCTGAGCACCTTCAGACGAAGTGTCTGGAAATCCGGACTTGCCTTTTTCCGCGGATGGGAGAGCTCGACGGGAACGATCGCGCTAATCTCGCCGGGTCTGGGCTTTAAAATAACAACGCGATCTGCAAGGAAGATCGCTTCGTCGATGTCGTGGGTGACGAAGATCATCGTCGTCTTATTGTTGCGCCAGACTTCGAGCAATACCTCCTGCATATGCGCCCGCGTAAAGGCGTCCAGCGCGCCAAAGGGCTCGTCGAGCAGCAAAATCTGAGGCTGCCGGAGCAGGGCGCGCGCAATGGAAACCCGCTGCGCCATTCCTCCGGAGAGCTCGCGCGGATAAGCTTTCTCGAAGCCTTTAAGCCGAACCAGCTGGATTAACTCGTCGACTTTCCGGCGTACGTCTTTATCATTTAGAGACAAATCGGAAGCGATGTTCTTCTCCACGGTCAGCCACGGAAACAGACGATGCTCCTGAAAAATAAAGCCTTTGTCGATGCCGGGTTTGACGATCGGCGCGCCGTTCAGGCGGACATGTCCCGAGTACTGCGTATCGAGACCCGCGACAATCCGGAGCAAGGTGCTTTTGCCGCATCCGCTAGGGCCGATAACCGTAATGAACTCTCCTTCGCGCACGTCCAGGTCGACATTTCTAAGTGCCGTCACGGTGCCCTTGGCGCCTACGAATTGCTTGCTAAGATTGGCAATTTCCAGCGAGACATTCCCCATGATTCGCGCCTCCCCTTAGAAGAGTGAATATAGCATACAAAAACACTAAGAATAATAAGTTAACCGTAACACCGGGGTACTTGCCCTGTCAATGAACCCATCGATAGATAATTCCTATTTTACAGCTAGGAATTAAAGTGTTTATAATCTGGTCAATAAAGGCAAATTGAATTTCCAGTTGAATAGGCAAGGAGGGAGCGTTGATGAACAGTCGTATAGCGGATTCGCGAGCGGCGGGAGCGCCAGGGCGGTGGGTGCAAGTTGGCCTTGGTCTTCTGCTGCCGGTGACCGTCATCGCTGTATGGCAAGTGCTTGCCGAGTGGGGCTACCTGTCGGAACTGATGTTTCCCGCGCCGACGGTCATTGCCGGTTCGTTCGCCGATCTGGCGGCATCCGGCGATTTGTGGACGAACTTCCGCATCAGCGCGGTTCGGGCGATATCGGGATTTCTGCTGGGAGGGGGAATGGGGCTGGCGTTCGGCGTCCTCGTCGGTCTATTCCGCCAATCGGAAAAGCTGCTGGATCCGACCATTCAGATGATTCGAATGATTCCGAGCCTCGCCGTCGTGCCGCTGTTTATTCTCTGGTTTGGCATCGGAGAAGAGTCGAAGGTGCTGTTGATCGCCAAAGCGGCCTTTTTCCCGCTTTATATCAATTCGTTCATCGGTATCCGGCATGTGGACAACAAGCTGTTCGAAGTCAGCCGCGTCCTGGGGTTCAACCGGTTCAAACAGATCGTTCGCCTGGTGATCCCCGCGGCGATCCCGAATATTCTGCTCGGCGTCAGGCTGTCGCTTGGATTGGCTTGGCTGGGTCTGGTCGTCGCCGAACTGATCGCCTCTACATCGGGCATCGGCTACATGATATCGGACGCGCGCCAGTTCGCGGACACGCCGGTCGTATTCGTCGGCATCTTCGTATTCGCGGTCGCGGGGCTCGTATCGGACACGGCCGTAAGGCTGCTGGAGCGCAGAATCGTGCGCTGGAAAGACACCTACAGCGGATAAGGGAGGGATGAGAGATGAGCGAGCGAGTCGAAGCGTGGATCGCGCCCGCAGGTAAGGCAAGGGAGAAGCGGGCACGGAGCGCAGCCGTGAAAATACGCGCGGCGCTGGCGGATATCGCAACCGGGTGGCTCGTGCCGGTCGCCGCGATCGCCGTCTGGCAGCTGGCAGGCACCCTGGGGTGGATCTCTTCGGAATTTCTGCCGACGCCGGCCGCGATCGCGACGGCATTCGCGGACTTGGCCGCGAACGGCGGATTGCTCCATCACATGGGAGACAGCATACGCCGGGCGGCGATCGGATTCGCGTTCGGCGGCGGACTGGGACTGGCGCTCGGCCTATTGACGGGGTTGTTCCGGCGGGCCGAGTATCTCCTCGATCCTAGCGCCCAGATGCTGCGCCTTGTGCCGCATCTGGCGATCGCGCCGCTGATCATCTTGTGGTTCGGGTTCGGAGAGATCTCAAAAGTGGTCATCATCGCCGCGGGTTCGTTCTTTCCGCTGTACGTCAACACCTTCCTGGGCATTCGCCAGGTGGACAACAAGCTGTTCGAGGTGTCGAGGACGCTCAGCTTCAGCCGATTTAAACGCATCTCAAGGCTGATCCTCCCGGCGGCGTCTCCGCAAATCTTGCTCGGATTGCGGACCTCGCTCGCCGTCTCCTGGATCGGGCTGGTGGTGGCGGAGCTGATCGGCTCGACCTCGGGGATCGGCTTCCTGATCAACGAGGCCAAGCAGAACGGCCAGCCGGAAGTCATTTTCGTCGGCATCCTGATCTTCGCGATCGTGGGCAAGCTGCTGGATTCGGCCGTCAAAGCGATCGAACGCCGGACGCTGAGTTGGCAGGACGGTTATAAGGGATAAAAATCAAACATTCCTGAAGGAGGAATAAACATGACGAACGCAACGGCAAGAGCTTCGGTCGAGCGGATCACGGACGTACTGGTGATTGGCGGAGGACCTGCTGGAACCTGGGCGGCCATATCGGCAGCTTCGAAGGGCGCGAAGGTGACGCTGGTCGACAAGGGATACTGCGGCTCCAGCGGCGCCACCGCGCCATCGGGGACCGGCGTCTGGTACGTCGAGCCCAACCGGGAGAAGCGCGAAGAAGCCAAGGCCAGCCGCTACGCGATGGGCGGACAGCTGGCGGAGCACCGCTGGATGGACCGCGTGCTCGATCGCACGTACGAGAATATGAATAAGCTGGGCAATCTCGGCTATCCGTTTCCCGTCGACGAAAACGGCAATCCGTACAAACGCGGGCTGCAAGGACCGGAATACATGCGGCTCATGAGAAAGCTCGTCCAACGCGCGGGCGTCAAGATTTTGGATCACAGCCCCGTGTTGGAACTGCTCGCGGACGAGCACGGCGTAGGCGGAGCGGCCGGCGTGAATACGCAAACCGGCGAAACATGGGAAATCCGGGCGGGCGCCGTGGTGGTGGCCACCGGCGGGTGCGCATTCCTGAGCCGCGCGCTAGGATGCAACGTGCTCACGGGCGACGGCTACCTGTTTGCCGCCGAGGCGGGAGCCGACCTGTCCGGGATGGAGTTTTCGAACGCCTACGCGATCTGCCCGACGTTTTCCTCGGTCACGAAGACCGCGTACTACAGCTACGCCAGCTTCTATTATGAGGATGGGACGGTCGTCGAGGGCGCTGGCTCGAAAAAGGGGCGTTCGGTCATCGCGCGCAATCTGCTGGAGGGCAAGCAAGTATACGCGAAACTCGACCAGGCGCCGGAAGACCTGAAGCCGATGCTGCGCGTCGCGCAGACGAACTTCTTCCTGCCGTTCGACCGCAGGGGCATCGATCCGTTCAAGGACCTGTTTCCGGTCACGCTTCGGCTGGAGGGCACGGTGCGCGGCACCGGCGGCATTCGCATCGTCGACGATACGTGCGCCACGAGCGCGCCCGGCCTGTACGCAGCCGGCGATGCGGCGACGCGCGAGCTGATCTGCGGCGGCTTCACCGGCGGCGGCAGCCATAACGCGGCTTGGGCGATGTCCTCGGGCTCGTTTGCCGGCGAAGGTGCTGCCGCCTATGCGCTGAAGCTTGGAGAGGCCACGGGATCGCGCAATCTGAAAGGCCTGTCCTCGCAAACGTTAAGAGATCGCCAGGAAGCGGGTGCGACCGCGCGTTCGGAAGAATACGTGCGCGCCGTGCAGGACGAAGTGAAGCCGTACGACCGCAATTTGTTCCGCACGGAGAAGGGGCTCGGCGATTCGCTCGTCAGGCTCGACGATCTGTGGCAGCGCCAGCGCGAAGCGGGAGTCGGCCGGACCGCAGAAGGCGTGAAGGCACGCGAAGCGGCCGCGATGACGGCGACAGCCCGGTGGATGTACCATTCCGCGCTGGCCCGCACGGAGACGCGCGGCATGCACAAGCGCGAGGATTTCCCGACGGGCGACGCCGGCCAGCATCATCGCCTCATCAGCGGCGGACTTGATCAAATCTGGGTTAAAAAGGAAGAAGTGGCGAAGGAGCGTGTGTCGGTATGATCGAGATCGTAAGCGAATCCCGCTGCGTGTCGTGCAATCAATGCGTCTCCGTCTGCCCGACGAACGTGTTCGACCGCGGCGAAGACGGCATCCCCGTCATCGCGAGGCAAGACGACTGTCAGACCTGCTTCATGTGCGAACTGTACTGCCCGGTTGACGCGCTCTACGTATCGCCGGATTCGGAGGGCGTCATGGGCGTCACCGAAGAGGATCTCGAACGTCAGGGCCTGCTGGGCGGCTATCGGGAGAAAGTAGGCTGGGGCAAGGGACGCGTCCCGGTCGCGAAGCATCAATTCATGTACCAATTGTCTAGGAGAGCCGGATTCTAGGGAGGAGCATTTTGAGATGAAAAAGAGACGAAGATGGATCAAGGGGGTCAGTCGGAGCCGATGGTCGATCGCGCTGCTGACGGCGATCGTGGCGCTTATGCTGGCGCTGCAAGGCTGCGGGAACAAGAATGAAGAAGGGGGCGCTTCTTCGGCGTCTGCGTCGTCTTCGGCACCGACCGCACCTGCTTCGACTGCAGCTGCATCCCCTGCAGCTTCATCGTCGCAGGCGGCCTCGACCGCTAGCGCCGAACCGGAGCGTCATGTGCCGGAGGTCGTCAATTACGGCTACATCGGCCTGAACGATCAAAACCAAGCGACTGGCGCGGAAGGGTGGGGCTTTTACAAAGGCATCATTCAAGAGGAGTTGAAGAAATACGGCGTCAAGGAAGTGAAGCTGGCCGGCTTCCCTAACGGACCGGACCAGACGGAATCTCTGATCAGCGGGCGTCTCGACTTCGGCAGCCTCGGCGACACGCCGGCGATCATCGCGCGGGCGGGGGGCGCCAAGACGCGTCTCATCACGCAGCCGGGCACACGTACGATCGGCTATCTTATCGCCAAGAAGGACGGCCCCAAGACGCTGCAGGATCTGAAGGGCAAGACGATCGCCATACAGAAGGGCTCCTTCATGCACCGTTACGTCGTCGGACTGCTCAAGGATGCGGGCGTCACCGACTACAAGCTCGTGCACATGCTGATTCCCGATGCCCAAGCCGCGCTGGCGAACGGCAGCGTGGACGCGATGACCAATACGGGCGTAAACGCGCTGGCGTCGCTTGCGAACGGCTATCCGCAGCTGGACATCTCGTCGGATCATCCCGAACTGCTCGGCACGAGCGCGACGGTGGTCTCGGAGGCATTCCTGGAGAAGTTCCCGGATTTCCCGAAAGTATGGAACGCCGCGCGCGAGAAGGCGCTGGCCGACTTGAAGCAGCATCCGGACGAGTACTACGAATATATCGCGGGCATCCAGAAGACGACGGTCGAGAACGTCAAGAAGCTGAGCCCGATCGAGGATATCAAGGACACGGCGTTCACGGATGACGGACTCGCGCTGCTCGAGGGGACGAAGAACTTCCTGGTCGAGGAGAAAATCGCGAAAAAGGACTTCGCCATCGACGATTGGGTGTGGAAGGCCGAATAAACGAAACCGAGCCAGCCTCTCTTCGAGAGCGCTGGCTTTTACGCATGGCTGGGCTTGCCGTCAGGCGCATCCCGTGCCTCGGATTGCCCGCAAAGACGCGGTTTACATTGATTTCCGCGCTTATTTTCGATACGATGAGGAAGATGAACAGAGCGTTGAAGGGAGCTGTACGATGGCTAAAAAAGTAAAGGTATCCGAGCTCGTGCAGCAATTTCAACTCGAGGTCGTCGCCGGCTCGGAAGGCATGCGGCGTACGATCGTGACGGACGACTTGAACCGGCCGGGCTTGGAGATGGCCGGTTATTACGATTATTACCCGGCGGAGCGGACGCAGATTTTGGGCAAGACGGAGCTGGCTTTTCTCGAAAAGCTGACGTCCGACGAACGCCTGGAGCGGATGCGGCAGATCTGCGCCGAGGATACGCCGTGCATTATCGTCACGCGCGGACTCGAAGTGCCCGACGAGCTGATTCAAGTGGCGGAGGAACGCCACTTTCCGGTGCTTCGTTCGACCACCGCGACCACGACGCTGCTGAGCCGCATTACTAACTTCCTGGAAAAGAAGCTGGCGCCTACGACGACGATCCACGGCGTGCTCGTGGATGTCTACGGCATGGGCATGCTCATCACCGGCGGCAGCGGCATCGGCAAGAGCGAGACGGCGCTGGAACTGGTCAAACGCGGCCATCGTCTCGTCGCCGACGATGCGGTGGAGATCCGGCAGACGGCGGATAACTATCTGTACGGAAGCGCGCCGGAGCTGATCCAGCACCTGCTGGAGATCCGGGGACTCGGGATTCTGAACGTCATGACGCTGTTCGGAGCGGGCGCCGTGCGGAACTCCAAGCAGATCGGGCTTGTCATCAAGCTTGAAAACTGGCAGCAAGACAAGCAATACGACCGGCTTGGACTGGACGAGGAGACGACGCGGATCATCGATACGGACGTGCCGCTCGTGACGGTCCCCGTTCGCCCCGGCCGCAACCTGGCGGTCATCCTGGAAGTGGCGGCCATGAACTTCCGCCTCAAGCGGATGGGCTACAACGCCGCGCTGCAGTTCACGAACAAGCTCACCGAAGCGATCGCCGACGAAGACAACGAATAAACCGCGCTCGCGGCCTCTCGGTCGATCGCGTTAGAGACGGAGGATACTCATGTTGCTGCCCATGCGGCTCGAATCGATTGCGTTTCATCTCGGCCCGATTCCCGTACACTGGTACGGGCTCATCCTCGGCACCGGAGCCCTCGTCGGGCTGCTGCTCGCCATCTGGGAGGGCAAGCGCTTCGGCTTGTCGGCCGACTTTTTCCTGGACCTGATGCTGTACGGCGTGCCTTCGGCCATCATCGGCGCCAGATTGTACTACGTCCTGTTCAAATGGGATTATTATAGCAAGCACCCGGGCGAGATCGTGCAGATCTGGAACGGGGGCATCGCCATTTACGGCGCGTTGATCGGCGCATTCGTCTGCGGGTTTTTCTACTTCCGCAGCAAAGGCTATACGTTCATGCGAATCGTCGACATTTGCGTGCCGTCGCTGCTGGCCGGGCAGATGATCGGTCGCTGGGGCAACTTCGTCAACCAAGAAGCCTACGGCGGAGAAGTTACGGGTACATATCTGAGCAACGAACTCCACCTGCCGGCCTTCATCGTCAGGCAGATGTACGTCGTGGATGCGAGCGGAGCGGGCGCGTATCATCACCCGACCTTCCTGTACGAGTCGCTGTGGAGCCTGGTCGGCCTCGTCATTTTGTTCATTTTGCGCCGCCAGAAGTTCATGCGCGTCGGCGAGATGTTTTTCTCCTATTTAATTTGGTATTCGATCGGCCGCTTTTTCATCGAGGCGCTGCGCACGGACAGCCTGGCCTTCAAGGGTCCGGATTGGCTCGCTTCGCTGATCAACGGTCTGTGGACGCCGATGAAGTGGATGTTCGGAGAACAGGGCGCGCTGGATCCCGCGTACGGCAACGTTCGCAGCTCGCAGCTGCTCGCGCTGCTCCTCGTCATCGCGAGCATCGTGGCCATTATCGTGCGCCGGGCGATGAATCCGGACAGAACGCGGTATTTGGACCCGCTGGAGAGAAGCGAGTCGGCCGTAACGACCTCGGCCGACGCGTCCGTCGCCGAAGCGCCGGCGGCTGCCGTTCGGCCGATCGAAGAGACCGCGCCGGATGCGGATCCGGCGGATACGCAAGAAGAGAGGAAGCCTGCAAATGAGTCACCATCAGACAGAAGGCAAGACCGGGACCCGGATTGAAGCGGTGCTGTTCGATCTCGACGGCACGATCGTCGACACGAACGAACTGATCATCCAATCCTTTCTATATTGTCTTCAAGGGATCGTCCCGCCTGAGTTCGGACGCGATCAGATCATCCCGATCATGGGGCAGACGCTGCTCTCTCAGCTGCAACAGTTCTCGGGGCGCGAGCAGGTCGACGATCTAATCGTAGGATACCGTGCCTACAATCTCAAGCATCACGACGACATGGTGTCGCTTTTCCCGGGCGTGCTGGAGGTCGTGCCGCAGTTGAAGCAGGGCGGGCTCAAGCTGGGCATCGTCACGACGAAGATGCGGCTGACGACGGAGCGGGCGCTTAAGCTGCTGGGATTGTACGAATATATGGATACGATCGTGACGCTGGACGACGTCGAGCATGCCAAGCCGCATCCTGAGCCGGTCCAAAAGGCGCTTCGGGCGCTGGGCGTCGAGCCGGAACGGGCGATCATGGTCGGCGACAGCACGGTCGATATCGGTTCGGCGCTGGCCGCCGGCGCGTACGCCGTCGGCGTCTCCTGGTCGCTCAAGGGCGAAGCCCCGCTGCGGGAGGCGGGCGCGCACCGGATCATTCACGATATGCGCGAGCTGCTGCCGCTTAGCGGGTTGGAGGGATAAGCCTTGCGGAAAGTCGAACGGTACCCGGTCGAAGGCCCCAACGCTTTATGGCAGGTGTATCGTACGGTATCCAGGCTGAAAGCGGTCAAGAATTTCGTCTTTATCCAGATCGCGCGATATTGTCCGGAGCTCTCGGTGAAAAATTGGATCTATCGCCGCGTGCTGGGCATGAAAGTAGGCAAGGAGACGTCGTTCGCGCTGATGGTCATGGTGGACGTCTTCTTCCCCGAACGAATCACGATCGGAGACAACTGCATCGTGGGCTACAATTCCACGCTGCTGACGCACGAATATCTCATTAAAGAATACAGGCTCGGCGATATCGTCATCGGCTCGCATGTCATGATCGGAGCCAACGTGACGATCCTGCCCGGCGTGACGATCGGGGACCATGCCGTCGTCGCGGCCGGATCGGTCGTGCACCGGGACGTGCCCGCTCACGCCAGAGTCGGCGGCAATCCGCTGCGCGAGCTCGGGAGAGGCGACGATTCTTCGGCGGAGAGGCAAGGCTGAATGCCAGCGTGAGCGGAAATGATGGAATTAAGCATCGCGTCGGAAAATGAACCGATGCAGCGCGCGGCGCAGGTCAGGTCGGACGAGCCAGGATTGACGAGAACCGGGGTTGGCGAGCAGGCCGGCCGTCGGTTCTTTTTGCTGTCGCTTGCGGGGAGCATGCCGAATCCGTCCTAACTTGACGCTCGCGGACGTTCGTGATAAAGTGAACATTAATCTTTACTTTGGCAGTATGGTAACATGGTATCGCTTTAACGCATTGAAGTAAAAAGCGACTTCGGTCGCCTCATTATAGCGAGGTGTTTTCCTTGTCCAAACCCAAAGGCTTCGAGAAGCCGATCGGCGTCAAGGACTATCTGCCCCATGCGGTCGCGAAGCTGCGGCGTATCGAGCATGAGGTGTTGGCGTGCATGCGAGGCTGGGGCTACGAGCAGATCCTGACCCCTACGATCGAATATTACGATACGGTAGGCGTGGCGAGCGCGACCTCGGATCAGAAGCTGTTCAAGCTGCTCAATCAGCGGGGAACGACCATCGTGCTCCGCTCCGACGTCACGGCGCCGATCGCGCGCGTCGCCTCGTCGTTGCTCAAGGACCATCCGTTTCCGCTGCGGCTCAGCTACCATGCGAACGTCTTCCGCGCCTTCGAGGAGGAGGCCGGACGCGAAGCGGAGTTTTTCCAGACCGGCGTCGAATTGATCGGCGATCCTTCGCCGGAGGCCGACGCGGAGGTGATCGCGCTCGCGATCGCTTCATTGAAGGCGGCGGGCGTGCCATCGTTCAAGATCGCGGTCGGCCACGTCGGCTTTTTGAACGGCCTGTTCGGCGACACGCTGCCAGGACGCACGGAAGCGCAGGAGAGGCTGAAGGAATGCCTGCTGCAGCGCGATTACGTCGGCTACCGGACGGCGCTTGCGGAGCTGCGGCTTGAAGATTCGGTGCATCGCGAGCTTGAAGGCTTGCTGCGGCTGCGCGGCGGCCAGGAAATTTGCGAGCGGGCATTGGAGCTCCGCGTGAGCGACGGCGCACGCGATGCGATCCGCCATCTGTGCGAGATGTGGGACGTGCTGGGCGCATACGGCGTGCAGGACCATGTCCTGATCGATCTGACGATGATCGGCGACATTTCCTATTATACGGGCATGACGTTCGAGGGCTATGCGTCGCAGCTCGGATTCCCGGTGTGCAGCGGCGGACGTTACGACAACCTGCTGGCGCAGTTCGGCAGGCCGGCGCCCGCGACGGGCTTCGCGCTCAAGACCACGCGCATGCTCGAGGTCGCCGAAGTCGGACAGGAAGAGCCGACGCGCGCGCTGATCCGCTATACGCCGGGACGCAGGCGCGAAGCGCTGGAGAAGGCGGCGGGCTTGCGGGCTGAGGGGCTTGCGGTCGTGACCGAAGGCATCGCGCAAACAGGCGACGATCGGAGCGCGGCCGGCGGACCGGGAGCGGGCAATTCTCTCGCTTCAGCGCTGGAGAAGGCGGGACGGTACGAATACAAAGGTACAATTTACGATAAAGTGTTCACGTTCGACGAGAAGGGAGGGGATCCGCAATGACGGACGGCGGCGCGGTATTGAAGGTCGCGATGCCCAAAGGGCGCATCTACAAGCAGGCGAGCAAGCTGTTCCGGCAGGCGGGACTCCCGATTCCGGAGGACTTCGACGATTCGCGCCGGCTCATCATCCCGGTGCCGGAAGCCAATATGGAATTCATTATGGCAAAGCCGGTTGACGTGCCGACCTACGTTGAGTACGGCGTCGCGGACATCGGCATCGTCGGCAAGGACGTGCTGATGGAAGAGAACAAGGACGTCTACGAGCTGCTCGATCTGGGCATCGCCAGATGCCGGATGTCGGTCATCGGGCTGCCGAGCTGGGAGCCGGTCATTCATCCGCGCGTGGCGACGAAGTATCCGCGGGTGGCCTCCCAATATTTTCGCGAGCGCGGTCAGCAGGTAGAGGTCATCAAGCTGAACGGCTCGATCGAGCTGGCGCCGCTCATCGGCCTAGCCGATCGGATCGTGGACATGGTCGAAACGGGCAAGACGCTCGAGGAGAACGGACTGGTCGAGATGGAGACGCTGTTCCAGGTGACGAGCCGGCTGATCGCGAACCGCGTCAGCTACCGGCTGCAAAACGCGGCCATCCAGTCGCTGTGCGACAGACTGTCCGACACGCTGGCGGCGGCTAAGGCTTAAGCTGCGGGCTGCGGCTTTGGCTTCGGCTCGCGAAGGAAGCAAGGTGGGAAATAAGCTTTGGACAGGGGGAGAAGGCATGTACAAAGGACCTGTGAGCGGCTTTAAGCTGGAACGGGAGAGCGAATACGGCTCGCCGGAGCAAAACGCGGCGGTAGCCGAGATCGTATCGGCGGTCCGTTCCGAAGGAGATGCCGCGCTGCTGCGGTACACCGAAGCGTTCGACCGCGTACGGCTGGATGCGTCGCAATTGCGCGTGACGGAGGCGGAGATCCAGTCCGCGTACGAACGCGTCGAGCCTGAATTTCTGGAGGCGCTGCGCCGGGCGGCCGCGAACGTCACGGCGTTCCACGAAAAGCAAAAGCGCCAATCGTGGATCGACGTGCAGCCGGACGGCACGATGCTCGGGATGTCGCTGCGCCCGCTCGCTCGCGTAGGCTTGTACGTGCCCGGGGGCAAGGCGGCCTACCCGTCGTCGGTGCTTATGAACGTGCTGCCCGCCAAGGTCGCGGGCGTGCCGCAGATCGCAATGGTGACGCCGCCGGCGACCGGCGGGCGCGAAGGCATCGACCCGTACATTCTCGTCGCGGCCGCCGAGGCGGGCGTCACCGAGATGTACCGGATCGGAGGCGCGCAAGCCGTAGCCGCGCTGGCTTACGGCACGGAGAGCATCCCGGCCGTGGACAAGATCTGCGGCCCCGGCAATATCTTCGTGGCGCTGGCGAAGCGCGCCGTGTTCGGCGCCGTCGACATCGACAGCATCGCCGGGCCGAGCGAGATCGTCGTGCTGGCCGACGACAGCGCGGATGCGCGCTTCGTCGCCGCCGACATGCTGTCGCAGGCGGAGCACGACGAGATGGCGTCGGCGATGCTCGTGACGCCGTCGGAGCGGCTCGCGCGCGAGGTCGAGGTCGAGCTTGCGCGGCAGGTCGCCACGCTGCCGCGGCGGGAGATTGCCGAGCGGTCGCTCGAGCAATACGGCGCGATCCTGACGGTCGCCGATCTCGCGGAGGGCATCGACGTCGTGAACAAGCTGGCGCCGGAGCACCTGGAGATCATGACCGAGGATCCGCTCGAGCTGCTCGGTCGGATCGAGAACGCGGGCGCGATCTTCCTCGGCCCGTACAGCTCGGAGCCGGTCGGCGATTACTTCGCGGGACCGAACCACATTTTGCCCACGAACGGCACGGCCAGGTTCTCCTCGCCCCTGAACGTGGACGACTTCGTCAAGAAGTCGAGCCTGATCAGGTACAGCCGCGAGGCGCTGCGCCGGGACGCGGCGGGCATCGCAACGCTTGCGCGGCACGAAGGCTTGGAAGCACATGCGAGAGCGGTAGAAATTCGCTTCAAGGAAGGCGGAGATCAATAAATGGCACAGGACAACAACATCGCGGCCGGAGCTAGAAGCTCGGAGGTCGCGCGCAAGACGAACGAAACGGACATCAAGCTGGCGTTCGGCGTGGACGGCACTGGCGACGTGAATCTGGAGACTGACGTTCCTTTTCTTAACCATATGCTCGACCTGTTCGCCAAGCACGGCCAGTTCGACCTGAAGGTCGAGGCGCGCGGGGACGTCGACATCGACGATCACCACACGGTGGAAGACATCGGCATCTGCCTCGGGCAGACGCTGCGGGAAGCGCTCGGCGACAAGGCCGGCATTAAACGCTACGCCAGCGTATTCGTGCCGATGGACGAGGCGCTTGCGCAAGTCATCGTCGACGTGAGCAACCGCCCGCACTTCGAGTACCGCGCGGAGTATCCTTCGCAAACGGTGGGCAGCTTCAGCACGGAGCTCGTGCATGAGTTTCTGTGGAAGCTGGCGCTGGAGTCGCGCATCACGCTGCACGTCATCGTCCACTACGGCAAAAATACGCACCATATGATCGAGGCGGTGTTCAAGGCTTTGGGCCGCGCGCTGGACGAAGCGACGCAGATCGATCCGCGCGTGAAGGGCGTGCCCTCGACGAAGGGAGTGCTGTAAAATGATCGCGATCGTCGACTACGGCATGGGCAACCTGCACAGCGTGAGCAAAGCGGTCGAGCGTCTCGGGCGGGAAGCGTTGGTGACGTCTTCGCGGGAGGAGATCCTCGCGGCGGACGGCGTCATCCTGCCTGGCGTCGGCGCCTTCGGCGACGCGATGCGCAATCTGCGGG
Organism: Cohnella sp. OV330; assembly: GCF_900112065.1. GTDB lineage: Bacteria > Bacillota > Bacilli > Paenibacillales > Paenibacillaceae > Cohnella. The sequence goes on along the minus strand of NZ_FOKE01000012.1, from coordinate 264,677 downwards.
AGACCGGGCTGGACGCGGTCGTCCGCGAGTCGGCGGCCGCGGGACAGCCGCTGCTGGGCATTTGCCTCGGCATGCAGCTGCTGTTCGCGGAGAGCGAGGAGCACGGCACGCACGAGGGACTCGGCCTGCTGCCGGGCCGGGTCGTGAAGTTCCGCGGGGACTACAAGGTGCCGCATATGGGCTGGAACGAGCTGGACTTCGAGCAGCCGTCGCATCCGCTGTTCGAGGGGCTGGCGCCGGGACATGTGTACTTCGTGCATTCGTACCACGCGCTGCCTGAGCGGCGGGAAGACTTGCTGGCGACGACGGACTATCATCAGCCGGTGACGGCGATCGTCGGGCGGGACAACGTGAGCGGCATGCAGTTCCACCCGGAGAAAAGCGGCGATCTTGGCGTGGCGCTGTTGCGCAGGTTCGTGGAGATCGCGGAGGGCGCGAAGAACGCGAAGGATTAAGGGCGCTGCCGCTTGAGCGCGATGCTGTAAGCGTGATTTGCGCGGTTACGGCGACGTCGGTTGAGGCGATACGCGTTGTAAGCGAGAAAAGCGAGGCTGCAGCAGATCAAGCGTGCTGTAACCGCCAAGAGCGTGGTTGCAGCGATCGATTGGCGAAGGGACGTACGCTGTAACCGCAAAAATTAGCGCTACAGCGGCTCACCATGCGAAGATACGTGCTGCAGGAGCAAAAAGTGTGGGTACAGCGGCTGATTGCGAAGGGACGTACGCTTTAACCGCAAAAAATGACGCTACAGCGGCTCGCAATGCAAAGTTGTGTGCTGCAAGAGCAAAAAGTGCGGTTACAGCGATCGATTGCGAAGGTCTTATTTGTAGCGGGCTACATCCTCAAGGAATGTCAACAAGTTGGAGGTCATCCCTTTGTCCAATTTCATCATCTACCCGGCCATCGACATCCGCGGCGGCAAAGCCGTCCGTCTGGTTCAGGGCGACTATAACCGCGAGACGGTGTACAACGACGATCCGGTGTCCGCGGCCAAGGATTGGGAGGCGAAGGGCGGCGAATGGGTACATCTCGTCGATCTGGACGGCGCCAAGGCCGGCCATCCGGTCAATGACGAGCTGATCGGCCGAATCGCGCGCGCCGTGCAGGTGCCCGTGCAAGTGGGCGGCGGCCTCCGGACCGAGGCGGACGTGGAGCGGCTGCTGTCGCTCGGCGTTTCCCGCGTCATTCTGGGGACGGCGGCGATCGAGGATCGCGCCTTCGTATCCAAAGTGTTGGCGAAGTACGGCGGCAAAGTGGCGATCGGCATCGACGCCAGGGACGGCTTCGTGGCGACGCGCGGCTGGCTCGAGACGTCGCAGGTGCGCGCGGAGGATCTGGCGAAGGAACTGGCGGCCGAGGGCGCCGAGACGTTCATTTTCACCGATATTTCCCGCGACGGCATGATGGGCGGACCGAACGTCGAAGCGATCGTACGCCTGGCGCAAATATCGGGTCGCACGGTCATCGCGTCGGGCGGCGTCAGCAAGCCGGAGGATCTGGCGAACCTGTCGAAGCACGCGGCGGACGGCGTCGGCGGCGCGATCGTCGGCAAAGCGCTCTATACGGGCAGCATCTCGCTGTCCGAGGCGGTCGCTACTTACAAGTAAGCGGAAGCGACAGGGCCGCGCCGGACCGGCGACGGCCCATCCGCATCCGGGCCGGGCTGCAGCGCGGCTCGCATCACGCATCAAGCTGCATCACCGCAGCGTATCGCAAAACGCAAAGCGTTCGCCGGATCGACACGTCGACGGCGGGCGCTTTGCGGACTGGAGGCAAGCTTATGTTGGCAAAGCGCATCATTCCCTGCCTCGACGTCAAGGACGGGCGGGTCGTCAAAGGCGTCAACTTCGTTAACCTGCGCGACGCGGGGGATCCGGTCGAGCTGGCCGAGATCTACGATCGCGAAGGGGCCGACGAGCTGGTGTTTCTCGATATCTCGGCTTCGGTCGAAGGCCGCGCCACGATGGTCGACGTCGTGCGCAGGACGGCCGGAGAGATCACGATTCCGTTCACGGTAGGCGGCGGCATCTCCGCGGTCGAAGACATGAAGCGGCTGCTGCGCGCCGGCGCGGACAAGATCGGGATCAATACGGCGGCGATCCGCAATCCCGATCTCATCTCGGACGGCTCGCGCGTGTTCGGCGCCCAATGCATCGTCGTCGCCATCGACGCGAAGTACAATGCCGAGTGGGGCGAATGGGAGATCTTCACGCACGGCGGACGCAATCCGACGGGCATCCGGGCGGTCGCCTGGGCGCAGGAAGCCGAACGGCGCGGCGCGGGCGAGCTGCTGCTGACGAGCATGGACGCCGACGGCACGAAGGACGGGTTCGACAACGCGCTGACGCGCGCCGTGTCCGACAGCGTCGGCATTCCCGTCATCGCCTCGGGCGGCGCGGGCAATGCCTCGCATTTCGCGGACGCCTTTTCGCAGGGCCACGCGGACGCGGCGCTTGCCGCGAGCATTTTCCACTATAAAGAAGTGACGATCCGCGAGGTCAAGGACGCCCTGCGGAGCCAAGGAGTGAACGTGAGATGAGCGAGACGCTGACGGATTCGATCAAGTGGGACGCGGACGGGCTGGTGCCTGCGATCGTGCAGGACGCGGTCAGCAAAGAAGTCCTCATGATGGCCTATATGAACAAGGAATCCCTTGCCCTGACGCTGGAAAAAGGGGAGACGGTGTTCTGGAGCCGTTCGCGGCAGGAGCTTTGGCACAAAGGCGCGACGAGCGGCAATACCCAAAAGGTCGTGTCGCTGCGCTACGATTGCGACGGCGATACGCTGCTGGTGCAGGCGATCCCAAGCGGTCCCGCCTGCCATACGGGCAGCTACAGCTGCTTCTACCGGGATGCGTCCGGCGAACTGCCGCAGGAATCGCTGCCTGCAGCCGACCGCTTCGCGCCGCTCTCCGAGCTGGAGTCTACGATCGCGAAGCGCCATGCCGAGCGGCCCGAGGGCTCCTACACGACCTATCTGTTCGACAAGGGTCTGGACAAGATCCTGAAGAAGATCGGCGAGGAGACCGCGGAGGTCATCATCGGCGCGAAAAACCACGACAAGGCGGAGACGCGCGCGGAAGCGGCCGATCTGATTTTCCACTTGATGGTGCTGCTGCGCGAAGAAGAAATCCCGCTCGACGACGTGCTGCGCGAGCTGGAGTTCCGCCACCGCAAGCCGACCAAAAAGAACTGACCGCGCTGCCGCCGGTCTCCGTTCCCGCGAGGGGCAGGGGCCGGCGGCTTGCCTTTGCGGCGGCGAAGGGCGAGGATTCGACGGACGCCGCGCGAAAAGTGACGAAAATGTGCCAATAGAATCGAATTACCAGTCGATATATGACACAGAACCCTTTGGCTATCCTACCGGCGTCATGTATAATAGAGGGGATAAATGCGGCGATGCCGCTAGTGAAAAATCGTGGAGGCGCACAATGTACAGCAGCAAGCTTCGTATTTTTTCCGGATCGTCGAATCCCGTGCTGGCGGAGAAGATCGCCGAGCAGCTCGGGCTGCCGCTAGGCAAGATTACGCTGTCTCGCTTCAAGAGCGGCGAAGTGTACGTGCACTACGAGGAGACCATCCGCAACTGCGACGTGTTCCTCGTGCAATCTTTGTCACATCCGATCAATGACTTCTTCGTAGAGCTGCTGATCATGATCGACGCGGCCAAGCGGGCATCGGCGCGTACGATCAACATTGTGCTCCCTTACTATGGATATGCCCGCCAAGAGCGCAAGGCCGCGCCGCGCGAACCGATCTCCGCGAAGATGGTCGCGGACGTGCTCACGACGGTCGGCGCGACCCGGATCGTCACGATCGACCTGCATGCGCCGGCGATCCAAGGTTTCTTCAACATCCCGGTCGACCACTTGACCGCGCTGGATCTCATCAGCGATTACCTGCGGGCGAAGAACATCCGCAATCCGGTCATCGTCTCGCCGGACGCCGGACGAGCCTCAACGGCGGAGAAGCTGGCCAACCAGCTCGATTCTCCGTTCGCGATCATGATCAAGAAGCGCCCCGCGCACAACGAGTCGGTCATCACGCACGTCATCGGCGAAGTCGAGGGCTACACCCCGATCATCATCGAGGACATGATCGATACCGGGACGACGATCGTGAACGTCGTCGAGGGCCTCAAGGAGCGCGGCTCGGAGGACGTATACGTCTGCGCGACGCATCCGCTCTTCTCCGGCAGCGCCCTGCAGAAGCTCGATCATCCGAGCATCCGCGAGGTCGTCGTGACCGACTCGATCCTGCTGCCGAACGATCGCTCCGACCGCTTCAAGGTGCTGTCCGTGGCGCCGATGCTGGCCGAAGCGACCCGCATCATCACCGAAGGCGGCTCGATCAGCACGCTGTTCAAGACGGCGGGCGTATAACCCTAAGCAAAGCATGCTAGGCGCGGCAACCTGCGCGATTTGCGCAGGAGCCGCGTTTTTATTTGCCCGGCGGCAGCCGACCGTGGAGGTAGAGATTGCACGCTCTGCGCATGCCGGCAGACAAGCCGCGACACGCCCGGGCGGTCCTTTTTCATTTGATGGATGCCATTGCTGTGTTATAATCGGTTTAACATGTGCCGGCCCGGCCGAGGACCGGCGGCTCGCCGCGAGCGGCAGCCAACGAATCGCGATGTCAGACGCCAGACGACGCAAGGCGAACAAACTATTATACGACCGGGGGGAGGTGCCTTGACGATGAATCCGCGCAAGCGAATGGTCGCCGGCCGCCGCACCAAAGTCATTCCGTTGTCGCTGGACGCGACGTTTTTCTTTGAGCGCGCCGTCCAGTCGCTGGATCGCTATCATTACGACAAGGCGCTGAAGTATTTCCGCCGTGCCGTTGAATACGAACCGGAGAATCCGGTGAACCACTGCAACATGGCGGGGATCCTGTCCGAGATGGGGCGCTACGAGGAGTCCAACGACATCCTGAGGTCGGTGCTGGAGCGCATCGATCCGGGCATGACGGAGTGCCATTATTATCTCGCGAACAACTACGCCAACATGGAGCTCTTCGAAGCGGCCGAGGAGTCGCTCGTCACATATCTGGAAAACGACCCCGACGGCCAGTTCCTCGACGAGGCGGACGAACTGCTCGACCTGCTGGTCTACGAGCTGAAACGCCCGACCAAGCTGTCCACGATCAAGGCCAAGGAGAGTCTCTACGAGCACGACAAGGCCAGGGAGCTGCTGGAGGCGGGACGATTCTCCGAGGCCGTGCGGCTGCTGGAGGACATCCTGGTCCAGAAGCCGGACTTTCTCGCCGCGCGCAACAATTTGGGGCTCGCCTACTATTACATGGGCTTGTTCGACAAGTCCGTGCAGACGATCGGCGAAGTGCTGAAGGCGGAGCCGGGCAATTTGCACGCGCTCTGCAATCTGGCCATTTTCTATCAGCACGTGAACCGGCGCGAGGATCTCGCGTCGCTGCTCAGCCTGCTGAAGAAGACGATCCCGATTCATCCCGAGCACGTGTTCAAGCTGGGCACGACGATGGGGATCGTCGGCGAGCATCGAGAGGCGTATATTCACTTCACCCGGCTGCTCCGCAAGGGCGAGCTGTCGGCTGAGCCGAGCTTGCATCACTTCGCGGCCGTCGCGTCGGCCAACATCGGCCGGTTCGACGAGGCCGAGCGTCATTGGCTGCAGGCGAGGCGCCTCGACGCGTCGCCGGCCGTCGCTGATTTCTATTTGGGCAAATTGGCTAAGGTAAGACAGGGAGAAGCGAGTCCGCCGACCCAGTACCACTACCATATGCCGTTCGACGAGCAATTCCGCGAGTGGGAAAAGCACCCCGAGCGGATCTCCGAGACGCTCAAGAAGGATCCGCTCGTGCGCTCTTCGTTTTTCTGGGCGCTGCGCCACGGCGATCGCAGGACCAAGATGCAGGTCATCCAGGCGCTCGGCCTGGTCGCCGACGAAGAAGTCATCGAGGCGCTGAAGGCGTTTCTCGTCGACGCGGAGGAAGAGGACGACCTGAAGCGCGTCGCCGTGCTGGTGCTGCGCTCGATCGGCGTCGAGGACGCGCTCGCGGTCGTCTTCGACGGCAGGTCGCTCATGCTCGACGCTCGTCGCAGGTCAGCCAGGCTGCCGGTCTGGGACAGCGACTGGCAGGGCGTGCTGGAGCAGGCGATGGAGCGGATGGCCGGACGGTACGACGTCGTTCAGCAGCATGACATGATGACGCTGTGGGTCGACTATCTCTCGCGCGTCTATCCCGACGTGCCCAAGCTTCGCAATTCGGCAGGCTGGGCTGCCGCGCTCGAATATTGGACGGCGAAAATGCATCGCAAGAGCATTACATACGCCGAGCTGATGGACGTATACGGCGCCTCGCAGGGGAGCATCAGCCGCTATGCGGGACGAATCGACGAGGCTTGCGGCATTCGCGAAAAGCTGAAGCTGACGAACCGCGCGTTTCAGGATCGTTCTTAGTCAAGGAACGCTCCATACAATCTCAGGAATAGGCCGAGGAGGACCAGGACGCATGACTATCTATAAGAGCATCGTAATCGGAACAGGACCGGCGGGACTCACGGCCGCCATCTATTTGGCGCGCGCGAACATGAACCCGCTGGTCATCGAAGGCCCGGAGCCGGGCGGACAGCTGACCACGACGACCGAGGTCGAGAACTTCCCCGGCTTTCCCGAAGGCATCATGGGACCCGACCTGATGGCGAACATGCGCAAGCAAGCGGAGCGCTTCGGCGCGCAGTTCCGCACGGGCTGGATCAATTCGGTCGAGCTCGGCGAACGGCCGTTCACGTTGAATCTTGAAGGCGGCGAGACGCTGAAGGGCGAGAGCCTCATCATCTCCACCGGCGCTTCGGCCAAGTACCTGGGCATCGCCGGCGAGAAGGACAACGTCGGACGCGGCGTCAGCACTTGCGCGACCTGCGACGGATTTTTCTTCCGCAACAAGAAGATCATCGTCGTCGGCGGCGGCGACTCCGCGATGGAGGAAGCGAACTTCCTGACTCGCTTCGCCTCGGAGCTGACGCTGGTTCATCGCCGCGAAGAGCTTCGCGCTTCGAAGATCATGCAGGACCGCGCGCGGGAGAATCCGAAGATCGATTGGGGACTCGACAAGACGCCGCTCGAGGTCGTCGCAGGCCCGCTGGGCGTCACCGGCCTGAAGGTTCGCGACAACAAGACGGGCGAAGAAGAAGTGCTGGCAACGGACGGCGTCTTCATCGCCATCGGCCATACGCCGAACACGAAGTTCCTCGGCGGTCAGGTCGAGACCGATGAAAACGGCTATATCGTGACGAAGCCGGGCTCTTCCGAGACCAACATTCAGGGCGTATTCGCTTGCGGCGACGTGCAGGATACGAAGTACCGCCAGGCGATCACCGCCGCCGGCAGCGGCTGCATGGCCGCGCTCGATTGCGAGAAGTATCTCGAGGGCAGCATGATTCACGATTGGAGTCAGACGCTGGGCTGATCGGAAGACTGGGTCGCGCCGGCCTCCGGGCCGGCGCTTCTCGCTTGATGACTTATCCAATACTTTCAAGAGGTGTCTAACACTATGTCTCAATCGCTATACGTTGGCGTCGACCTGGGCGGCACGACGATCAAGATCGGTCTTTGCAACCACCTCGGCGAGCTTCTGCGCACCTACGAAGGACCGACCGAGACCGAGCTCGGCACCGACCGCATTTTGGACAATATCGCGGCTTACGTGCATTCGCTCGTGCCTCCCGGCACGCCGGAGTGGGAGCAGGTTCACGGCATCGGCATCGGGATCGCGGGCTTCCTCGACATTCCGGGCGGCGTCATCAAGTTCTCCGCCAACCTGCCTTTCCGGCAAGTGCCGGTCCGGCATATCATGGAGGAGAAGCTCGGCAAGCCGGTCAAGATCAACAACGACGCCAACGTAGCCGCGTTGGGCGAAGTATGGGGCGGCGCCGGCCGCGGCGTGCACAACTGCGTGTGCTACACGCTCGGCACCGGCGTCGGCGGCGGCATCATCGTGAACGGCCGGCTGATCGAAGGCTTTAACGGCATGGCGGGCGAGCTGGGCCATATGGCCGTCGTGCCGGACCTTGAAGCGATCCAGTGCGGCTGCGGCCAGATGGGTTGCCTCGAGACGGTATCCTCGGCGACAGGCATCATCCGGATGGCGAACGACGCCGTCGCGCGCGGCGACCGGACCTCGCTGTCCCTGGTCGACAAGATCATGGCGAAGGACGTATTCGACGCAGCCAAGGCAGGAGACGAAGTTTCCCAGCGTATCGTCGCGCGGGCGGCCTTCTATCTCGGCAAGTCGATGGCGGCACTCGCGGTCATCGTCAATCCGCAGCGGTTCATCATCGGCGGCGGCGTGAGCAAGGCCGGCGAATATCTGTTCGAGCAGATCCGCGAGACGTTCGAGAAGTTCTCGACGGATACGGCAAAGGAAGGCGTGGACATCGTTCCCGCCGAACTGGGCAACAACGCCGGCGTCGTAGGCGCGGCCGGACTTTTCTTATACGCTTAATTCGATTGAGAGGCGCCTGCTTGTCCGGTCAACGGCGGTCAGGCGCTTCGCATGTGGCAGGGGGGATGCACGTGGAAACTACGAGCACGACGGTATCAAGACCGACGCTCGTCATCATCACGGGAATGTCGGGCGCGGGCAAGACGATCGCGGTGCAGAGCATGGAGGACCTCGGCTTTTTTTGCGTCGACAATCTGCCGCCGGTGCTCATCCCGAAGTTTGCCGAGCTGATCGATCAATCCCAAGGCCGCATCGGCAAAGTCGCGCTCGTCATCGACCTCCGCGGCCGGGAGTTTTTCACGGCGCTGTCCGAGTCGCTGAATTATATTCGCGAGCACTATACGCTGCATTACGAGATCCTGTTTCTCGACGCGACCGACTCCGTGCTCGTCCAGCGCTACAAGGAAACCCGACGTCGGCATCCGCTCGCGCCCGAAGGCTTGCCGCTCGAAGGCATTCATGCCGAGCGCAAGCTGCTGGAGGATCTGAAGGGCTGGGCGACGCAGGTCATCGACACGAGCAGCATCAAGCCTGCCCAGCTTAAAGACAAGATTATCTCCCGGTTCACCGAGGAGGGGCGGAATTCGCTCGCCGTCAACGTCACGTCGTTCGGCTTCAAGTACGGCGTGCCGATCGACGCCGACCTGATTTTCGACGTTCGCTTTTTGCCGAATCCGCACTATGTCGAAAATCTGCGTCCCAAGACGGGGCAGGACGCCGAAGTTTACGACTACGTGATGAAGTGGCCGGAGACGCAGACGTTCCTGGCGAAGCTGCTCGACATGCTGCAGTACCTCATCCCGCTGTACCACAAGGAAGGCAAGAGCCAGGTCGTCATCGGGATCGGCTGCACCGGAGGCAAGCACCGCTCCGTCGCGCTCGCCGAATATCTCGGCCGCATGCTGAGCGCCGGCGAGACCGAAGCGGTCCGCGTCAGCCACCGCGACGCTGAGAGAGACCGTCATGGCTAAGCCGGGGCAGGGCGCCAGGAAGCCCCGCATCGTCGTGATCGGCGGCGGCACGGGACTGTCCGTCATGCTGAGGGGGCTGAAGCAAAAACCGCTCGATATTACCGCGATCGTCACGGTAGCCGACGACGGAGGCAGCTCGGGCATTCTGCGTTCGGAGCTGCAGATGCCGCCGCCGGGCGATATTCGCAACGTGCTGACCGCGCTGGCGGATGCCGAGCCGCTCCTGGCCGACATGTTGTCCTACCGCTTCATGGGCGGCGCGGGATTGGCCGGTCATAGCTTGGGCAATCTGATATTGGCGGCGATGACCGACATCTCGGGCGACTTCGTCGCCGGGGTGAGAGAGTTGAGCCGGGTACTCGCCGTGCGGGGACGCGTGCTCCCGGCCGCTAACCTGGCGATCCTCTTGAAGGCCGAGATGGAGGACGGCAGCATCGTCGAGGGCGAGTCGCAGATTCCGAAGTCGGGACTCGCGATCCGGCGGGTGTTCATCGAGCCGGCCGACGTCGAGCCGCTCGAGGAGGCCGTCGAGGCGATCGCGGAGGCGGACGCCATTCTGATCGGCCCGGGCAGCCTGTACACGAGCATCATGCCCAATCTGCTCGTGCCCAAGCTGGCGGAGGCGATCTTGAACTCGGACGCCGTGAAGATTTTCGTATGCAACGTCATGACGCAGCCGGGCGAAACCGACAATTACTCGGTAGGCGACCATCTCGATGCGATCCATGCGCACATCGGCCATCATTTATTCGATTATGTCATCGTGAACAACGGGGAGATTCCCCCGCAGGTGCACAGCATGTACGCGGAGCAGGGCTCGGCAGCCGTCCATCTGGACTTGGACGAGGTGGAGCGGCGCGGCTATAAAGTCATCGCCGACCGCTTGGTGCTGTTCCGAACCTATCTGCGCCATGATGCCGCCAAGCTGAGCGAGCACATCTACCAGCTGGTGGAGAACTGGATGCTGAGGAAGGAGTGAAGGCGACGTGTCGTTCGCCGCGCAGACCAAAAAAGAATTGACGCTCGTGGAGTCCGAGGGCTGCTGCGATATCTCCGAGCTGTCGGCGCTGATCCGGATGAACGGCGCGGTGTCGCTGACCAACAAGCGGATCGTGCTCGACATCTCGACGGAAAACGCGGCCATCGCCCGGCGTATTTACACCTTGATGAAGCGGCACTACTCCGTGCCGACCGAGCTGCTCGTACGCAAAAAGATGCGGCTCAAGAAAAACAACGTCTACATCGTTCGCGTGCCTGCGGGAGTCGAGCAACTGCTCGGCGAACTGAAGATCGCGAGCGCCGGATTCCAGTTCAATTCGGATATCGACAAGGATCTGGTGCGCAAGCCCTGCTGCAAAAAAGCTTATCTGCGCGGCGCCTTCCTTGCCGGCGGGTCCGTGAACAATCCGGAGGGTTCGTCTTACCATCTGGAGATCGCCTCCATGTACGAGGAGCACTGCAAAGCGCTCGTGGATCTCGCGAACAAGTTTCACCTGAACGCCAGGTTCATCGAACGCAAAAAGGGCTTCATCCTGTACATCAAGGAAGGCGAGAAGATCATCGAGTTTCTCAGCATCATCGGCGCGCATCAGGCCCTGTTCAAGTTCGAGGACGTTCGCATCATGCGGGACATGCGCAATTCGGTCAACCGGATCGTGAACTGCGAGACCGCGAACCTGAACAAGACGATCGGAGCCGCCGTCCGTCAGATCGACAACATCAAGCTGCTGCAAAAGGAAGTCGGGCTCGAGAACATGCCCGACAAGCTGCGAGAGGTCGCGGAGATCCGGCTCATGCATCCCGACATGAACCTCAAGGAAGTCGGGGACATGCTGAAGGGACAGGTCAGCAAGTCCGGCGTCAATCACCGGCTTCGCAAGATCGACGAGTGGGCGGAAAAAATACGGGGCGGCGCTTTATAAGCCTGTGGCACAACCAAGTGCTCTAATGCTATAATAGATAACAAACCATGTGCGGTGGGTCCCGTGTACCGGGATGAGAACAAAGACAGGGGGATTCGTTCCATGACGAGACAGCCGGTTGTTGTTCGGCTTAAGACGGGGCTTCACGCCAGACCGGCGGCCTTATTCGTGCAAGAAGCCAATAAATTCTCCTCGGACGTGTTCGTGGAGAAGGAAGACAAGCGCGTGAACGCGAAGAGCATCATGGGTATTATGAGTCTGGCGATCAGCTCGGGCACCGAAGTATCCATCAGTGCCGAAGGTTCGGACGCAGAGCAAGCTGTAACCGCTTTAGTCCAACTGGTCAGCAAGGAAGAGCTGGAGAACCAATAACAAGCAGATGCGCGAGCTCCCGGACGGGGGCTTTTTGCTTTTTTCGGACTATTTTATGGTTGACCTGCAACCTTTTGCCTATAATAGCCGTTGAGTAGACAAACCTGAATATGGAGGCGTCTATAATGGGTAAAAGGACCGTGCAAGTCGCATTGCTGGCCGCTACGATGGTAGCGGCGGGATGGTTCGGAGCGACGAAGCTGGGAGCGGATCAAGCGATGGCGGAGACGACAGGCGCCGTGCAGGCGGCAAGCATCCAGAACGCGGTGACGGTGGGTGCCGAAGGTACGATCAAGGTGGAACCGGACGTAGCGTATCTGAGCTTCGGCGTGGACGCGCGCGGCAAGACGGCGCAGGAAGCCCAGCAGGCTTCGGCGGCGAAGTTCGCGGCAGTCGAGAAGGCGCTGTACGAGACGTACAAGATCGATAAGAAGGACGTGCAGACGTCGAACTTCGGCGTACAGCCGGAGTACAACTACACGGAGAAAGACGGCCAGGTGCTGAAGGGCTACCTCGCGACCCATTCGGTGCGCGTCGCGTACCGCGATCTCGCGGGCATCGGCAAGCTTCTGGACGCGGTCTCCGCGGCAGGCGCGAACCGGGTGGACGGCGTGCAGTTCGGTACGGAGAAGCAGGACCAATACGAGCTTGAGGCGCTGAAGAAGGCGATGACCAACGCCGGCGCCAAAGCTTCGGTGCTCGCGACGTCGGCCAGCCGCACGTTGGGTCCGGTCATCAACATCGTGCAGGGCAGCGCGGCGAACGTGCCGATCGTCACGCCGAACTTCGGCATCGTGAAGTCGGCCGCTGCATCCGATGCCGGCGCTTCGTCCTCCGTGCAAAGCGGGCAGATCGAGATCACGACGAGCGTGACGGTGCAGTACCAGCTGAAGTAATAAGCGTCCGCGCTACGCGGATCGAGCCGCTCTCCGGTCGGAGGGCGGCTTTTTTTTGCGATCGAGAGAAGACGGGCGATGACGTGACGGGGGATTGACTCTCCCCTTGGAGGAGGCCTTACGATCGGAATATCCCATAGGAGGTGTCCGTATGAGATACACGGTCAAGGAAATGTCGGATCTGTCGAAAGTGACGATTAAGACGCTGCATCACTATCACAAGATCGGACTGCTCGTGCCGCTCGAGGTGAGCGAAGCCGGGTACAGGCTATACGGCCAGAAGGAGATCGAACGGCTGCAAGAGATTCTGTTCTATCGGGAGCTGGAATTCCCGTTGGGGGAAATCAAGCGTTTGCTGGATGGGGCGCAGGACCGTCTGCGCATCTTGGAGAGTCAGCGCGAGCTTATTCGAGAAAAGCAGCGGCGCATGGAACGTTTGTCCGTCACGCTGGAGGCTTCGATCGACTCGGAGCGGGAGGGCGCTTCTCTGCCGGCAGCGGCATTGTTCAGCGGATTCGGTACGGCGGAAGCGTGGGAAGCCGCGTTGGCGGAACAGAGCAGGCATCTGAAGGAAACGTACGACTTCGAGCTGCCCGGGGCGGATGCGATCGACCCCGTGCGGATGAATCGCCAGGCGGCAGAGGCTGCGCGATTTATGGATGAGATGGCGCGGGCGCTTCGCGAGGGTCGAGCGCATGACGACGAGGAAGCGCATGCCCGGATTGAACGTCACCTGGCGGCGCGCGCGGCAGAGGGTCAGCCTGCCAGCCCGGACGACTTTGCGGGACAGTCGCGTTTTTTCCTGGGCGACGTCTTCCACCGGGGCATGCTGGAGTCGATGCAGACCGGTCTATCTTATTATCTCTGCTTCGCCGCGGAATCGTATGCCGAAGCCAGTCGTCGAGCGTCATGAAAAAAGCCTCCTCTATCGTCGGAAAATCGACGGTGGAGGAGGCTTTTTGCGATGATTGCATTAAGCTTTAAGGCGATGCTCAAGGTTGCGCAGCTCGATGGCATCCTCTAACAGCTCGATGAATTCGTTGGACAAATTCATTTTCTTCGCTTCGCGATAAACTTCGAGCAGATGCTCGTCCTTCAGCGGGCGGAGCAGCGAGGCTTTATCCTTAAGCGTGCGTGCGATCATATGGCTTGAATCATCGTTAAAGGAGTGAGACGGCGGAATCGGGTTTTCAGGCATATGACGCGGCACCAAGTGCAAGGAGTGATAAGATTGGTTCATCAAAAATCTCCTTTCCGGCTTGCTGTCCAATTCCTCCTATTCCATAGCAATATATGGAGGGAAATGGCACGACTAGTGATTATAGAATAACATGCTCACGCGAGTCCGAAGAGGGGGCACTCGAGTTGTTAAATTTCTCTTGACGAAATTATCGATCTGTGTTAATAAAACCTATTCGATAGGGGCGGGAATGAGCCCTACTCTTGCTTACCCAATTATCGTTCAACTTCAGCCGGAAATTCAGACAATTGGCGCCTTACGCTATAAAGAGTGCATTGCGAAACGAAGGAAACGCATGCACAGCCGAATAGCCGCTCGTGATTATTGACTGAACCTTCTTCTATTGACTAAGCTGGGGCGGCCCCCTGCGGGCGGAACACCGGGGAGTGGACTTAAGATGAGGCCGTTACGCTTACGCTATTACCACAAGCTGATCCTGTTCGCCGTATGTCTGATTACGCTTCCCGTTGCGGCGGTCGGCGGCTTTTCCTATTTCAAGTCGTCCGATACGATTCAGGAAAAGGTGAACGGCAGCGCGCTGCAGCTGCTGATGCTCACCAGACAGCAGGTGGAACAAATCCTGGTGACGGCAGATAATGCCCTGACGCAGCTCGCGTCCAGCTCCACGCTGTCCAGAGCGCTGAACAACGACGTGTCGGCCCTGAATCGCAGCGACAACGTCCAACTCATCAATGACCTGCGTGAAGGAATGGGCCGGATCAAGCTCCATGACAGCGGCACGGGAGAAGTGAAGTTCGTGCAATTGCGCTATGCCTGGAGCCTGTCCACGACCTTCGGGTTCGTCAAATACGATCCGGAGGAGCGGGATTGGCGGGATGCCGTCCAACTAAAGCAGGGCGCGTATTGGACCGTCGGCGAGCAGTCGATCAGCTACGTCAAGCCGCTGCCCGCGGTATCCTTGGATCCTTCCGCCGTCGTCATCCTAAACATTCCGTATGCCGACATCAGCCGATATCTGGCTCCCCGGCAGGAGATGGGGATGCCGTTCATTTACGACCGGGATTTCCACATGATCCATGACCAACTGCCGCTGGCAGACGAGCAGCTGCCGGATTTGGCCCGCTATGCCCAGAAGATCGAAGATACCGGGCTCCAGCAAGGGTTGATACCCGTGCGCGTGAACGGCGAGAGCTACAATATTATTTTTACCAAATCGGACTACAACGGAGGCTGGACGTACGCCTCCTTCATCTCCGTCCGGGAGATGACGAAGGAAGCGGCGGCCATCAAATGGTTCACCCTCGCGGTCTGCCTGCTGGTGGCGACGGCGGGCGTCGCGCTTTCCCTCCCGGGAACCAGAAGCATTTACGTACCGGTAAGGCGCCTGTACGACCAGGTCATCGTCGCTCCCGGACGCGGCAAGCCCGCCGAAGCTAAGGATGAATTCGAAGAGATCGGCGAAAAGGTCAGGCACATCCTCCTCAGCGAGAAGCGGCTGAACAACGAGTTGGAGTACCAGCGGAAGCAATTGAACGACTTCCTCATGCTGAAGCGGTGCTGACCCTGTGTGCGGGTCAGTGCTTTTTTTTGAACATATCTGAAAGTTTAAATCGGAAGAAACCGCCGCTGCAGGCGAGGAAAACAACGTTGCAGGATCGGATAGGGTGCCAGAGCGTGCTGTAAGCGAGATAAGTACGGTTACAGGAGAAAGCCGCCGCTGCAAGCGAGGAAAGCAACGTTACTGGAGCGACTAGGGTGCCGGAGCGTGCTGTAAGCGAGAAAAGCGCGGTTACAGGAACGGATGAGGCGGAGTGTGCAGCCGAAGGGGCCGACAGGCCGAGCTTCTCTGACCGTTTTTCTTGCGGCGGAAGGTCGTCCGTCCAAAGCAAAAGCCCCCAAGAACCGCCTTGATGCGGCAGTTCTTGGGGGCTTATTGCCGATGGAACGCGCTATGCAAGTTCCTGTTAAACCTTCTCGATAACCTTGTCGACGAGGCCGTACTCTCTTGCCGTCTCGGCTTCCATGAAGTTGTCGCGGTCGGTGTCCTTCTCGATGCGCTCGAGCGGCTGGCCCGTGCGCTCCGAGAGGATGCGGTTCAGCTTGTCGCGAAGCTTCAGGATGCGGCGGGCGCGAATCTCGATATCGCTGGCTTGTCCTTCGGCGCCGCCGAGCGGCTGGTGGATCATCACTTCGGCGTTCGGCAGCGCGAAGCGCTTGCCCTTGGCGCCTGCGGCGAGCAGGAACGCGCCCATGGAAGCGGCCATGCCGACGCAAATCGTGGAGACGTCCGGCTTGATGTACTGCATCGTATCGAAGATCGCCATGCCGGCGGTGATGGATCCGCCTGGGCTGTTGATGTATAAGTGGATGTCTTTCTCCGGATCTTCGGCCGCGAGGAAAAGCATCTGCGCGATGATGGAGTTGGCGACCACATCGTTGACCTGGGTGCCCAGGAAGATGATGCGGTCCTTGAGCAGACGGGAATAGATGTCGTATGCCCGCTCTCCTCGATTAGTCTGTTCGACGACCATAGGGACAAAGCTCATTGCGTGATCCCTCCTCGGGGTTGTGAAAAGTGGTGTGGCGGTCCTGGCTCCGACGTCTCCCGGAAAGGCGCGGGTCGACCGTGAATCCATTCTAATAGATCATGAACCCAATGTCAAAGAAAGTCAAACATAGGTCAAATAAAAAGCGTCCGTATGGTACGGACGCGTCTGCTGCATCATAAGTTTCGGCAAAACTGCCTATTGAAGCGAATATGGCGCGCCCGTAGGGAATCGAACCCCAATCTCAGGCTCCGGAGGCCTGCGTCATATCCGTTGGACCACGGGCGCATGTCGATAACAGCAAGACTCATTATAGGCGATAGGGTAGGGAAAAGCAAGGGCTTTGAAAAGGATTCGAAAGGGGTACAAAGGGTACAGGGTCTTTCCATGTCTATATAGTCTCGCGGTGCTTGCGCGTATCGTCCGCGGCCGATATTGGGCTTGCAACGCGCCGGCGAATCCGATAGAATGAAAACAGGAAGTGGGACTTAAAATGTCACAGTGGGACGTAATCGGTCCCATACCGTGATTCCCCGTCGCATTCCGGCCATATTTATTCGGCATTTAAGGGAGAGACGGTAGAGGATGCGGAACATTCTTGAAATGCAGAAAAAGCTCGTGCCCGACATCATGCAGGTGCTGCAGAAGCGTTACGACATTCTGCGCCGCATCGGGGTCACGGGCACGGGCGGCAGACGGACGCTGGCGGCCAGCCTGGAGCTGACGGAGCGGACGCTGCGCGCCGAGCTCGACCTGCTGCGTTCGCAAGGCCTCATCGAGGCGGGAACGACGGGCGTCAGCCTGACCGACCGGGGGCGCCGCCTGCTGGAAGAGATGGAGCCGATGGTCCGGGAGCTGTTCGGCCTGTCCGACCTGGAGGCGGCGCTTCGCAAGCGGTTCGGCCTGAAGCAGGCGGTCGTCGTCCCCGGCGACTCCGACGTCTCCGAAGAAGCCAAGCGCGAGCTTGGCCGCGCGGGGAGCAAGGTGCTGCGCCGCGTCATCGGCCCCGGCGACGTCGTCGCCGTCATGGGCGGCACGACGATGGCGCGCATGGCCTCGCAGTTTTCGGTGCCCTCGCCGCTGCGCGACAACTGGTTCGTGCCGGCGCGCGGCGGTCTCGGCGAGAGCGTGGACTACCAGGCCAACACGATCGCTTCGGAGCTCGCCAAGCGGACGGGCGCGCGGTACCGCATGCTCCACGTGCCGGATCACCTGAGCGAGGACGCCTACCAGACGATCATGCAGGAGCCGAACGTGCGGGAGGTCGTGGACATGATCCGCAGCGCGCGTATCGTGGTCCACGGCATCGGGGACGCTAGCGCCATGGCCCGCCGGCGCAAGCTCGACGCGGGCACCGTGCAGGAGATTCTGCGCGACGGCGCGCTCGCGGAGGCGTTCGGCTACTACTTCGACCGGGAGGGCGCCGTCGTGCACCGCATGGCGACCGCCGGGCTCCGCCTCGAGGACATCGAGGCGGCCGAGTCGGTCATCGGGATCGCCGGCGGCCGCAGCAAGGGCGAGGCGATCGCCGCGGTCATGCGCTTCGGACACGACGACATGCTCGTCACCGACGAGGCGGCCGCCGAAGAAGCGCTGAAGCATGCCGGCGTCTGACGCTGACGCCGGCACCCAAGGACCGGGACGCAGCTCCCGGTCCGCCAGAACAAGTGGTCTCGGCGCTCCGTGCGCCTGACATAGATCAAATCTTATTTTCAAAACCCAAGGAGGAACTATCAATGACGGTCAAAATCGGTATCAACGGCTTCGGTCGCATCGGTCGCAACGTATTCCGCGCTTCGCTCAACAACCCTGAGGTAGAAGTGGTCGCCATCAACGACCTGACGGACGTTAACACGCTGAAGCACCTGCTCAAATACGACACGACGCACGGCAAGCTGAACGCGACGGTCGAAGCGGGCGAAGGCGCGCTGATCGTAAACGGCAAGACCATCAAGGTATTCGCGGAGCGCGATCCGGGCAACCTGCCTTGGGCTTCCGTAGGCGCCGAGATCGTCGTTGAATCCACGGGTATCTTCACGGCGAAGGAAAAGGCCGAGCTTCACCTGAAGGGCGGCGCGAAGAAGGTCATCATCTCCGCTCCGGCTACGAACGAAGACATCACGATCGTTATGGGCGTCAACGAAGACAAGTACGATCCGTCCGCTCACACGATTCTCTCCAACGCTTCTTGCACCACGAACTGCCTGGCGCCTTTCGCTAAGGTTATCAACGACCAATTCGGCATCGTCAAGGGCATGATGACGACGATCCACTCCTATACGAACGACCAAAGCGTACTCGACCTGCCGCACAAGGATCTGCGCCGCGCCCGCGCCGCTGCAGAAAACATCATCCCGTCCACGACGGGCGCTGCAAAGGCCGTATCGCTGGTACTGCCTGAACTGAAGGGCAAGCTGAACGGCATGTCGTTCCGCGTACCTACGCCTAACGTTTCCGTCACCGACCTTGTCGCCGAAGTTAAGGGCAACGTTACGGTCGACGAAGTCAACGCTGCGCTGAAGGCTGCTGCAGAAGGCCCGCTGAAGGGCATTCTGAACTACTCCGACGAGCCGCTCGTATCGAGCGACTACAACGGCGACCCGGCTTCCTCCACGATCGACGCGCTGTCCACGATGGTCGTCGAAGGCAACATGGTCAAGGTCGTTTCCTGGTACGACAACGAGTGGGGCTACTCCAACCGCGTCGTGGACCTGGCTGCGTTCGTCGCTTCCAAAGGTCTGTAAGAGTCACTTCATAGATGCATGAAAACGGCAAAGAGGAGACCTGGCGCTCCTCTTTCCGTCCGTACGGGCTTTATTGAAAACTGGAGGGAGAGTCTGCCTTATGAACAAGAAGAGTGTCCGCGACGTGAACGTATCCGGACTCAAAGTATTCGTCCGCGTCGACTTCAACGTCCCCGTCGAAAACGGCGCGATCACCGACGACACGCGCATCCGCGAAACGCTGCCTACGATCAAGTACCTGATCGAAAACGGCGCAAAGGTTATCCTGGCGAGCCACTTTGGCCGTCCGAAGGGCGAAGTCGTCGAAGAGTTGCGCCTGACGCCGGTCGCGGCACGCCTGTCCGAGCTGCTCGGCAAGCCGGTCGCCAAGGCCGACGAAGCCGTAGGCGCCGCAGTTCAAGCTAAAGTCGATGCGCTGCAAAACGGCGACGTGCTGCTGCTTGAAAACGTCCGTTTCTACCCGGGCGAAGAGAAGAACGATCCCGAGCTCGCGAAGCAATTCGCGGCGCTGGCCGATCTGTTCGTCAACGACGCGTTCGGCGCCGCTCACCGCGCGCACGCTTCCACCGAGGGCATCGCGCACCATCTGCCGGCCGTTTCCGGTCTCCTGATGGAGAAGGAACTCGACGTGCTGGGCAAGGCGCTTAACGATCCGGACCGCCCGTTCACGGCGATCGTCGGCGGCTCCAAGGTCAAGGACAAGATCGACGTCATCGACAAGATGATCGAGATCGCCGACAACATCATCATCGGCGGCGGCATCTCCTACACCTTCTTCAAGTCCCAAGGCTACGAGATCGGCCAATCGCTGCTCGACGAGTCCAAGCTTGAGAAGGTCAAGGAATTCGTCGAAAAGGCGAAGAAGCTCGGCAAGAAGCTGTACCTGCCGGTCGACCTCGTCATCTCCGACGACTTCAAGTCCGACAAGAACGTCGAGATCGTCGGTATCGACGGCATCCGTCCCGACTGGGAAGGCGTCGACATCGGTCCGAAGACCCGCGAGATCTACGCGGACGTCATCAAGAACTCCAAGCTGGTCGTGTGGAACGGGCCGATGGGCGTCTTCGAAGTCGAAGGCTTCTCGAAGGGCACCCGCGCGGTCGCGCAAGCTTGCGCCGACACGTCCGCATACACCGTCATCGGCGGCGGCGACTCCGCTGCCGCGGCTGAGAAGTTCAAGCTGGCCGACAAGATGGACCATATCTCCACCGGCGGCGGCGCGTCGCTCGAATTCATGGAGGGCAAGGCGCTTCCGGGTGTCGTAGCCCTTAACGACAAGTGAGGGTGAACCCATGAGCAGAACTCCGATCATCGCAGGCAACTGGAAAATGTTCAAGACCGTCTCCGAAGCTATCGGCTTCGTGTCCGAAGTAAAGGGCAAGGCTGAAGTCGCTGGCGTCGAGACCGTCGTCTGCGCGCCGTTCACGGCGCTGCCGGCGCTCGTCGAAGCGGTCAAGGGCACGTCGATCAAGGTCGGCGCGCAAAACATGCACTTCGAAGACAACGGCGCCTTCACGGGCGAGATCAGCGGCGTCTTCCTGAAGGATTTGGGCGTCGATTACGTCATCATCGGCCACTCCGAACGCCGGCAGTACTTCGCCGAGACCGACGAGACCGTGAACAAGAAGACGCACGCGGCGTTCAAGCACGGCTTGACTCCGATCGTATGCGTCGGCGAGAAGCTCGAAGAGCGCGAAGCCGGCAAGACCGACGAAGTCAACCGCGTACAGACGACGGCAGCGCTGGCCGGCCTTACTGCCGAGCAAGCGGCTGAAGTCGTCATCGCTTACGAGCCGATCTGGGCGATCGGCACGGGCAAGTCGTCGACGGCGACGGACGCGAACGACGCGATCAAGGCGATCCGCGGCGTCGTCGAAGGCCTTTTCGGCGCAGAAGTCGCCGCGAAGGTACGCATCCAATACGGCGGCAGCGTGAAGCCGAACAATGTCGCCGAGTACATGGGCGAATCCGATATCGACGGCGCGCTCGTCGGCGGCGCCAGCCTGGAGCCGGCTTCCTTCATCGCCCTGGTCGAGGGGGCGAAGTAAGATGGCCGCACCCAAGCCGGTCGCGCTCATCATTCTGGACGGCTTCGGCCTTCGCGAGGAGACGCACGGCAACGCCGTCGCTCAAGCGAAAAAGCCGATTTTCGACCGTCTGTGGGCGACCTACCCGCATACGCAATTAACCGCCCAAGGCGAGGCCGTCGGCCTCCCCGAAGGCCAGATGGGCAACTCCGAAGTCGGACACCTGAACATCGGCGCGGGACGCATCGTGTATCAGGACCTGACCCGGATTACCAAGTCCATTCGCGAAGGCGACTTTTTCGCGAACGAGACGCTGCTCGGCGCCGTGAACCATGCCAAGACGAACGGCAAAAAGCTGCATCTGTACGGCCTTGTGTCGGACGGCGGCGTTCATAGCCATATCGCGCACCTGTTCGCGCTGCTTGAACTGGCGAAGCGCGAAGGCCTGAACGACGTATATATTCATGCGTTCCTCGACGGCCGCGACGTAGCGCCGGACAGCGCGGTCGGCTACCTGACCCAGCTGCAGGCGAAGATCGAAGAGCTCGGCATCGGCAAGATCGCCACCGTGCAAGGGCGCTACTACGCGATGGACCGCGACAAGCGGTGGGATCGCGTCGAGAAGTCTTACCGCGCGATGGTGTACGGCGACGGCCCGACGGCCGTCGATCCGATCCAGGCGGTCAAGGCTTCGTACGAAGCGTCGGTCTACGACGAGTTCGTGCTGCCGACCGTCATCGTCGGCGCCGACGGCAAGCCCGTCGGTCTGGTCGAGTCCGAAGACGCGGTCGTGTTCTTCAACTTCCGTCCGGACCGCGCGATCCAGCTGTCCAACGTATTCACGAACGACGACTTTCGCGGCTTCGAGCGCGGCGATGGACGTCCGGTCGGCCTGTACTTCGTCTGCCTGACGCTGTTCAGCGAGACGGTCGGCGGGTTCGTCGCGTACAAGCCCAAAGAGCTCGACAACACGCTGGGCGAGGTGCTCGTGCAGCAGGGCAAGACGCAGCTGCGCATCGCCGAGACCGAGAAGTACCCGCACGTCACGTTCTTCTTCAGCGGCGGACGCGATCTGCAGCTGCCGGGCGAGACGCGGGTGCTGATCAACTCGCCGAAGGTCGCCACGTACGACCTTCAGCCGGAGATGAGCGCCTACGAGGTCGCGGACGCGGCGGTGAAGGAGATCGAGTCGGAGAAGCATGACGCGATCATCCTGAACTTCGCGAACCCGGACATGGTCGGCCACTCCGGCATGCTGGAGCCGACGATCAAAGCCGTCGAAGCGACGGACGCGTGCCTCGGCCGCGTCGTCGACGCCATCCTCGCCAAGGGCGGCGTCGCCGTCATCATCGCGGACCACGGCAACGCCGACATGGTCATCGACGATGCGGGCCGCCCGTTCACGGCGCACACGACCAACCCGGTCCCGTGCATCGTGACGAAGCACGGCGTGACGGTGCGCGACGGCGGCATGCTGGCCGACGTGGCGCCGACGCTGCTGTCGCTGCTCGAGCTGCCGCAGCCGGCCGAGATGACCGGACGCACGCTGCTCGCGCCGCTCGGCGAGTAACTCTTGAAGGAGGCGGCGGGTTCGCCGCCTTCGCCGGCCGCCGTCGCCCGGTCATCGAATCGTGTCCGGACGGCGGCAGGAATTCAGGCCTCTCGCGGCGAAGCTTGAGGACGGAGTTTCGTTTGCGGCGGCGATCGTTTCGGATACCGACAGCGCAATGCAAGCGAAAAATAGCTGCATTTTAGCAGTTATTCGTCGCTAGCCGCAGCGTGGGGATGCAAATAACTGCAAATAAGCAGTTATTTCGCTCCAAATCGGAGTAAACGGCTCGCGCAGGCGGAATTAGCTGCATTTTTGCAGCTAATCGGCTTGCATCGGCTTCACTGGGCGAAAATAGCTGCACATTCGCAGCTAACCCGCTGGAGGCGCGCGCAGTGACGAATCGCCGTGTATTCGCTTCGCAACGACGCTGCAGCGCATCCGCATCGCAACGAAGCTGCAGCGCATCCGCATCGCAACGAAGCTGCAGCGCATCCGCATCGCAATGACGCCTTTGCTTGCAGCCGAACTCAAGCCTGCAACGTAACAATCTACCACTAAAACAATCCTAAGGAGTGTTCACTCAAAATGACGATTATCTCTGACGTCTATGCACGCGAAGTACTGGACTCCCGCGGCAACCCGACGGTTGAAGTAGAAGTCCGCCTGGAATCCGGCGCGTTCGGCAGCGCCATCGTACCGTCCGGCGCATCCACCGGCGCTTACGAAGCCGTTGAGCTTCGCGACGGCGACAAGGACCGCTACCTCGGCAAGGGTGTCGAGAAGGCCGTCGACAACGTCAACTCCATCATCGCGCCCGAGATCATCGGCTACGACGCGCTCGACCAAGTCGCGATCGACCGCAAGATGATCGAGCTCGACGGCACGCCGAACAAGGCGAAGCTGGGCGCCAACGCGATCCTGGCCGTCTCCATCGCCGTCGCGCGCGCTGCCGCAGACGCGCTGGACCTGCCGATCTACGCTTACCTCGGCGGCTTCAACTCCAAGACGCTGCCCGTGCCGATGATGAACATCGTCAACGGCGGCGCGCACGCCGACAACAACGTCGACGTGCAAGAGTTCATGGTACTGCCGGTCGGCGCGCCTACGTTTAAAGAAGCGCTCCGCACGGGCGCCGAGATCTTCCACTCGCTGAAGAGCGTACTCAAGTCGAAGGGCCTGAACACGGCTGTCGGCGACGAAGGCGGCTTCGCGCCGAACTTCGGCTCCAACGAAGAAGCGCTGTCCACGATCATCGAAGCCATCGAAAAAGCCGGCTACAAGCCGGGCGTCGACGTGTTCCTGGGCATGGACGTCGCTTCCACCGAGTTCTACAAGGACGGCAAGTATCACCTCGAGGGCGAAGGCAAGTCTTACACGTCCGCCGAGTTCGTCGACCTGCTCGCAAGCTGGGTTGACAAGTACCCGCTGATCACGATCGAAGACGGCTGCTCCGAAGACGACTGGGAAGGCTGGAAGCTGCTGACCGAGAAGCTCGGCGACAAGATCCAGCTCGTCGGCGACGACCTGTTCGTCACCAACACCGAGCGTCTGTCGAAGGGCATCGAGCAAGGCATCGGCAACTCGATCCTCGTCAAGGTCAACCAAATCGGCTCCCTGACCGAGACGTTCGAAGCGATCGAAATGGCGAAGACCGCCGGCTACACGGCCGTCATCTCCCACCGCTCCGGCGAGTCCGAAGACAGCACGATCGCAGACATCGCGGTCGCGACCAACGCCGGCCAGATCAAGACGGGCGCGCCGTCCCGTACGGACCGCGTCGCGAAGTACAACCAACTGCTTCGCATCGAAGACCGCCTGGCAGGCTCCGCCGTCTACGCGGGCAAGAAGGCGTTCTACAACCTGAAGAACTTCAAGTAAGCCCTGCACGGCCCGCCGCGGCTGCGCGAATAGCATGACCTGACGATCCCCGGGGAACGCTGCCTTTACGGCAGCGCCTTCGGGGATTGTTTTATTTCGTGCTATAATGAAAGCCGTTCATCCAGACTGCGGGGGAGCTTTCGAAGTGAGAATCAAAAAGGTGTACCGGAACTATTTTCAGAACAATCTGTTCGTGAAAGTCATTCTCGTATTTACCGTCATCGTCAATCTGACGATCATAGCGTTTTCTTATTTTTTGTTCCACTTCAGCTCGGCCTCCATCGTGCGAAGCCAGCTGAACGACCAGCGCGAGGCGATGGACCGCGTCAATTTGTACATGGAAGCCAAGTACGATTGGGTCCAGAACGTCGTGCAGGACATTTACCGGAACAACCTGCTGGCGGATAACGTGTCTTATCTGCTGCGGCATTCTTATCAAGAATACATTCAATATACGCTGGGCGAAAATTACGCCAACGGCAGCGCCAGCGCGGCCAATGCGCTCGAATACTTCGGGAACAAGCTCGGCACCGACTCCGACATCCGCAACCTGATTCTGTACAGCGCCGACCAGCAGCTCATGTACGTTTACAAATACGCCGGAAACCCGAAGCTGTATCAAACGAACGCCGCCCGCTCCTTCATTCCGGACATCATGTCGCTGGAGGGCCCCAATGCTTCGACGCCGAACGTGTGGATCCGGAAGGCGATCGGACAATGGGATACGCGGCTATACGCGATGCGGAGCCAGATCAACGACAAAAGCACGCTCAAAAACGTCGGTCAGCTCATGGTGTATTTCGATTCCGAGATGGTTCGCCAGGCGCTGCTGCGCGTTTCTTCGCCTCTCAAAGGCACGATCCTCGTCCTGACCCAAGGCGGCAGCGTCATGTTCGACTCTTCCGGCAAGTACTACGGGCAAGCCTATCCTTATATGGACCAGATCAACGGCTCCCAGGACACCGGCAATACGGGAGAGCCGGCCTATATCTCGCGGCTGACGCAGAACGCGGCGGGCTATACGGTCGTGGGCATCGCGCCGAAGGCGGAGATCGCGCAGGCTTACGCCGGGCTGAAACGGGCGATCGTGCTCATCGGCGCCGTCTGCATCGCGTTTGCGGTCCTGATCCCGTCCCTGCTCATCGTCAACATCGCGAAGCGGACCAACAAGATCGTGCGCTTCATGAAGAAGGTCGAAGGCGGCGATCTGAGCGTTCGCCTGCAGGATGCCCGGGAGGACGAGCTCGGGCAGATCTCCCAGAGCTTCAACGAGATGGTGGAGGAGCTGAACCGGACGATCGACCGGGAATATAAATCGGAGATCAGGCTGAAGCAGACCGAGCTGGCGGCGCTTCAGGCGCGGGTCAATCCGCACTTCCTGTACAACACGCTGGAAGTGATCCGGATGCGGGCGATGTCCCAAGGAGCGAGCGATGTCGGCGAGATGATTTACAGCTTGGCCGCGCTGTTCCGCAACTCGGTGCGGGCGGGCCCGGACTGCACGCTCGGCGAGGAGCTGGAGACATGCCGGCTGTACCTCGAGCTTTTCCGCATCCGGTACAAGGACCGGATCTCTTATTCGATCGACTGCTCGCTTGCGTACGCTTCGGTCGCGATCCCGAAGATGCTGCTGCAGCCCGTGGTCGAAAATTATATCGTTCACGGCATGGAAAACGACCGTACCGACAACCGGATCGCCATCGAGGTCGCTGCGGAGGACGGCATGTTGCAGATCCGGGTGGTTAACAACGGCGCGCCGATCGACCCGGAGCGTCTTCGGCAGATCCGGGCCGATCTTGATTATCCGGAGCAGCGCGAGGGTTCGTTCGGGCTGCGGAGCGTGCATGAGCGGCTGAAGCTCATGTACGGGCCGGAGCACGGCATCGAGATCGAGAGCGAGCCCGGCAAGGGAACACGGGTCACGATCGGGATTCCGCTGGCCGAATAAGCGGTTAAAAACCGAAGGACCGAGGGACCGAAGGAGGACGTTGCGAAAATGTATAAGGTATTTATCGTGGACGACGAACCGTTCATCATCGAAGGCCTCATCGACTCGATCGACTGGCCGGCCTTCGGTCTCGAAGTCGTCGGCAGCGCAGAGAACGGAGAGCAAGCGCTCCGCCGCATCGGGCAGACGCCCGTCGACCTGCTGATCACCGACATCTCGATGCCCCGCATGAACGGCCTGGACCTGATCCGCGCCGCCCGCGAGAGCCGCCCCGACCTGAAGGCGATCATCCTGAGCGGCTTCAACGAATTCGATTATTTGAAGGAAGGCATGCGCCTCGGCATCGAGAACTACCTGCTTAAGCCGATCAACGTCAAGGAGCTGCACGATACGCTGAACAACGCCGTCGAGAAGCTGAACAGCGTCCATGCGGACGCGCTGCTGTCGCCGTACGACGTTCAGATCATGAAGGACAACACGCTGTACCGGTGGATCGGCGGCCGGATCTCGGAGGCCGAGTTCAACGAGCGTGCCGGCCTGCTGAATATCTCGTTGACGGATCCCTACGGCGTCATCGCCCTGCTGAGGCTTCCGTCCGCCGGCTCCGATGCGCAGGAAGACACGTTCGAGCGCGTCGCCCGCGCCTTCGAGGGGAGCGCCTCCGTATACCCTTTCCGCGACATGGACGGAGACATCGTCATCTTGGCCGGCCTCCCTTCCGATGAGGAGGCGGGCAAGCTGGAGCTGGCTCGCCGGGTCCTCCCGCTGCTCGAACAAGGCAGCCCGGGCGAAACGGCGAGACTATCGCTCGGCGGCGTGCATCCGCTCCGGACGGAGATCGCGTCCAGCTATAGCGAGGCGAAGAAGGCGCAGGAATATTTCATGATCTATCCGGAGCGCGAGTGGATAGACTATGCGGTGACGGAGCCGTTCAAGGAAGCGGAGCCGTCCGAGTTCCCGATCGATTGGGAGGCTTGCCGCAAGCTGCTCGTCGCCAGAGACAAGGAAGGCCTGGCGGCGGCCGTCGAAGCCGATCTCGAGCGGTTAAGGCGCCGGGAAGGCGTCACGCCGTCCTATCTGCACGAAGTGGCGGTGGAGCTCATCGTCCGCTTCAAGATGGAGCTCAAGGCGATCAAGCATTCGGACGAGACGGAGATGTTCTCGCAGGGCTTCGCCCAGGCGAACGCGGCTTCCGATTATACGGAGCTCGCCAAAGCGCTGCGGTCCGTCGCGGAGCGCTGCGTCGATTCGCTGGTGAAGGACAGCCGCAGTCCGGTCGTGCTGCAGGTGCTCGAGGAGATCCACCGTCACTACGCGGACGAGCTGTCCTTGAAACAGCTTGGCGCGCGGTATCACATTCATCCGGTATACCTGGGGCAGCTGTTCCAGAAGGAGACGGGCGAGAGCTTCACGGAGTATATCAACAAATACCGGATCGAGCAGGCCAAAAGGCTGCTGAAGTCCTCCGCGCTGAAGGTGCACGACATCGCGCGCCAGGCGGGCTATTGGGAGACGGGATACTTTTACAAGCAATTCAAGAAATACGTCGGCATCTCCCCGACCGAGTTCAAAGGCCTGCATTGACGCGGGATGAGCCTATAGGAGCCTACGGACTGCCGGTTGCGCAGTCCTTTCTTTATTTTGAACATGATTTATTAGGTTTGTCTTCTATTTGAAACTGCTTTCATGAATTAAAGTTGAATTGTTGCTGAGGGAATCAGAAATAAGGGAGGGCACAAGAAACATGAGTAAAATGACTAAAAAAACCGGCCTGACGGCCGCGGCTACCGTAACCGCGCTGTCGCTCGCGCTAAGCGCTTGCGGCGGCAACGACGCCAAATCGGATAGCGCTTCGGACAAGCCTGTCGAGCTGATCTGGTACACGATCGGCACGCCGCAGAAGGACGTCGACACCGTCATGGCGGAAGTCAGCAAGTACACCCAAGAGAAAATCAACGCCACCATCAAAATGAAAATGATCGACTGGGGCGACTATACGCAGAAGATGCAGGTACTGGTCGCTTCGGGCGAACCGATGGACATCATGTTCACCTCGGCAGGCGGCTTCGACTACGTGCAGAACGCGCGTAAGGGCGCGTTCCTCGAGCTCGACGAGCTGCTGGACAAGTACGGCCAAGGCATCAAGGACACGATCGATCCGGGCTTCCTGAGCGGATCCAAGGTTGACGGCCACAACTACGGCATCCCGGCGAACAAGGAGCTCCCGCAGCTCGAAGTATGGCGCTTCAACCAGAACCTCGTGGACAAGTACAAGCTGGACACGACCGGCGTCCGCACGCTGGACAGCCTCGAGCCGCTGCTGAAGACGATCAAGGCGCAGGATCCGTCGATCACGCCGTTCGCGATGGACAAGAACTACGTGCCGTACGTGCCTTACGACTATCTCGTGACGAACATGCCGATGGCCGTCAAGCTCGACGGTACGGACCTGAAGGTCGTCGATATCCTCGAGACGGACGAGATGAAGCAAGCGCTGAACACGATGCACAAATACTACCAAGCGGGCTACGTCGCGCCTGAAGCCGCGACGACCGGCTCGACGCAAGACCTGATGACTTCCGGCAAATGGCTGCTCGACCGCGCGCAAACCCAGCCGCTTGCAGAGACCTCCTGGTCGGCTTCCAACGGCTATCCGATCACTTCGACGCCTGCCAGCGACGCCGTGATCACGAACACGTCGGTACAAGGCTCGATCATGGCGATCTCGGCCAACTCCGAGCACCCGGACAAGGCGATGGAATTCTTGAACCTGCTCAATACCGATCCGGTCCTCCGCAACATGGTCGACTCCGGCATCGAAGGCACGCACTACGAGAAGATCGACGACAAGCACATGAAGAACCTCGACGCTTCCCAGAACTACAACATGCCTTCGTACTCGCTGGGCAACAACATGCTGCTCTACCTGAACGAGAACGATCCGGACGACAAGTGGGATCAATTCAAGAAGTTCAACGCGGAAGGCAAGCCTTCCCCGATCCTGGGCTTCAACTTCGACAGCACGAAGGTATCCACCGAAATGACGGCCATCCAGAACGTCAAGGAGCAATTCTGGGCGTCCCTGATGACCGGCACGGTCGACCCGGCGACATATCTGCCGAAGGCGATCGAACAGTTCAAGTCGGCCGGCCTCGACAAGATCATCGCCGAAGCGCAAACCCAGCTGGACGCTTGGGTCGCAGCCAACAAAGCTTAATAATCGGATGAAAATCGCGAGATCGGGCGGGTGAGCAATTCGCCCGATCTTTCGTTATTTTTTGTCGTATTCACAAAAGACCATAGGAGGGATTGGCGAACATGGTCGGATCCTTTTTCCGCTCGTTCAACCGCAACAAGGTTATGCTGCTCATGGTGCTCCCGGGCGCCATCTGGTTCCTTTTCTTTTCCTACCTGCCCCTGGTGGGCACGATCGCCGCATTCAAGCAATACCGCTTCAGCCGCCATGGCTTCTGGTACAGCCTCGTCCACAGCAAAAACGTCGGATGGGCCAATTTCAAGTTTCTCTTCAGCACGGACGCCGCGTGGTCGATCACTCGCAACACGCTGCTTTACAATATCGCGTTTATCGTTCTCGGCCTCGTATTCGCCGTCGCCCTGGCCATTCTGCTGTCGGAGCTGGCGAACAAGAAGCTGGCCAAGCTGTATCAGACCGGCATGTTCCTCCCGTACTTCCTGTCGTGGGTCATCGTCGGTTACTTCGCGTTCAGCTTCCTGAGCATGGACCGCGGCCTGCTGAACCATACGCTCGAATACTTCGGCATGGACCGCATGCAATGGTACAACGATCCGAAGGTCTGGCCTTATATTCTGGTGTTGGTCTATTTGTGGAAATCGATCGGCTACAGCAGCGTCGTCTATCTGGCCTCCATCCTCGGCATCGACCGTTCGCTGTACGAAGCCGCGATGATCGACGGCGCCAGCAAGATGCAGCAAGTGCGCAACATCACGCTGCCGATGCTCAAGCCGATCATCATCATCATGACGCTGCTCGCCGTGGGCAAGATCTTCTACGCCGACTTCGGCCTCTTCTATCAGGTGCCGCGCGACTCGGGCACGCTCTACTCCGTGACGAACGTTATCGACACGTACGTATACCGGGGCCTCAAGACGACCGGCGAGATCGGTATGAGCACGGCCGCGGGCCTATATCAATCCGTCGTCGGCTTCGTGCTCGTCATGGTGTCCAACTATGTCGTGCGCAAGGTCGACAAGGACAGCGCGCTGTTCTAAATTCCTGAATCGAAAGGAGGGCATATCCGGTGCCCAACGTGATGAAAAAGAAACGCAACTTCCACCAGGCATCGCCGGGCTGGAACATCGTGTTCAACCTGATCGCCGGCATATTCGCTTTTCTGTGCGTGTTTCCGTTCGTGTTCGTCGTCATCATCTCCTTCACCGAGGAGAAGACGCTGGCGACGGACGGGTATCGCATCATTCCCAAGGCCTGGAGCCTGGATGCTTATCAATATATATTCAAAACCGGCGATACGCTGCTGCGCTCCTACGGAGTCACGATCCTCGTAACGGTCATCGGCACGGTCGTCAGCCTGCTTCTGATCTCGCTGTATGCCTACGCGGTATCGCGCCGCAGCTTCGCGTACCGCCGCTTTTTCTCTCTGTTCGCGATCTTCACGATGCTGTTCAGCGGCGGCATGATCCCGACTTATATCGTCGTGACGCAGCTGCTCGGCCTGAAGGACAGCATCTGGGCGCTCATCCTGCCGCTCGCGCTCAATGCCTTCTATATCATGATCCTGCGGACGTTCTACATCACCGGCATTCCCGACGCGATCATCGAGTCCGGCAAGATCGACGGCGCCGGCGAATTCCGCATTTTCTCCACCATCGTACTGCCGCTGTCGCTGCCCGGCCTCGCTACGATCGGCCTGTTCAGTACGCTCGGCTACTGGAACGACTGGTTTAACGCCCTGTTGTACATCGACGATCCGAACAAGGTGCCGCTGCAGGCGATGCTGATGCGAATCGAATCGAGCATGCAGTTCATCCAGCAAAATTCGGCGAACGGCTCCATCAGCCTCGAGGTACTGCAGTCGATGCCGCAGGATACGGCCCGCATGGCCATGGTCGTGCTGGCGACGGTGCCGATCATTTTCGCTTATCCGTTTTTCCAGCGTTACTTCGTTCAGGGCCTGACGGTCGGGGGCGTAAAAGAATAAGCGGGATCTGAGCATAACCGCAGGAAAGGCGCAGGAAGGGCAAGAAAAGCGCCGGAAAGCGAAGGGAAGGTCGGGAAGGGCGCGGGAAAGGCACAGGAAAGCGAAGGCAAACAGGAGCTATCGTGCAAAAGTACACGATCGAGAGTCGCATTCTTTCGTCGTTCCGCCTATCGCGCAAAAGTGCAGGATTTTATGCCGAAGCACCCGGGTCCTCGCTTAAATAGACGAGCTACCGTGCACTTTTGCGCGATAGATCGCAAAAACCCTCCATACCAGCCTTGGATGATGCACTTTTGCAGGATAGCACTAGGTTAAGCAGAGGATAGGCAGTAGCCAAAGAACGAGCGGGATGTGAAAAAGAATGGATTTCAAGGACCCGTCGAAGCCGCCCCGCGTACGCGCGGAGCTGCTGCTTCGGCAGATGACGGCGGAAGAAAAGGTCGGCCAGCTCGTTCAGCCGTTCGGCTGGCAAGCCTATGCGCATAAAGACGGGAACGTCGTCCTGAAGGAGACGTTCAAGGCGCAGGTCGCGCGAGGCGGCGTCGGCTCGCTGTACGGCACGCTGCGCGCGGACCCGTGGACCGGCGTCACGCTGGAGACGGGTCTGTCGCCCGTTCGCGGCGCAGAGGCGGTCAACGAGATTCAGCGCTATGCGATCGAGCACTCGCGCCTTGGCATTCCGCTGCTGATCGGCGAAGAGTGCTCGCATGGCCATATGGCGATCGGCGCGACGGTATTTCCCGTGCCGCTGTCGATCGGCAGCGCCTGGAACGTCGATCTGTACCGCGAGATGTGCCGCGCGGTGGCGAAGGAGACGCGCGCCCAGGGCGGCGCGGTCACGTATTCGCCCGTGCTGGACATCGTCCGGGATCCCCGGTGGGGCCGGACGGAGGAGTGCTTTGGCGAGGACCCATTTCTCGTGGGCGCGCTGGCGGTCGCCGCGGTCGAGGGCATGCAGGGCGAGCGCCTCGACGCGCCGGACAGCGTCGCCGTGACGCTGAAGCACTTCGTCGGCTACGGCAGCTCGGAGGGCGGGCGCAATGCCGGGCCCGTCCATATGGGCTGGCGCGAGCTGCTCGAGGTCGACCTGCAACCGTTCCGCAAGGCGGTCGAGGCGGGCGCAGCTTCGATCATGCCGGCTTACAACGAGATTGACGGCGTCCCGTGCACGACGAACGCGAAGCTGCTGGACGAGGTGCTGGTCCGGGACTGGGGCTTCGACGGCATGATCATCACCGACTGCGGGGCGATCGATATGCTCGCGGCGGGGCACGACACGGCCGAAGACGGCATGGAAGCCGCCGTGCGGGCGCTCGAAGCCGGCATCGATATGGAAATGTCGGGCGAAATGTTCGGCAAGTACCTGCTACAGGCGCTGAGCGAGGGCAAGCTGAAGGAAGAGGCGCTGGACCGCGCGGTCGTGCGCGTCCTGACGCTCAAGTTCAAGCTCGGCCTGTTCGAGCGGCCGTACGTCGATGCGCAGCTCGCCGGCGAGGCGATCGGCGCGGATGCGCATGTCGCGCTGGCCAGGCAGCTGGCGGCCGAAGGCGTCGTGCTGCTAAAGAACGAAGGCGACGCGCTGCCGCTCGATCCGTCGGCCGGGAAGGTCGCGGTCATCGGCCCGAACGCCGACCTCGGCTATAACCAGCTGGGCGATTATACATCGCCTCAGCCGGCGGACAAGGTCACCACGGTGCTCGCGGGCATCCGTGCCAAGCTCGGGGCCGAGCGCGTGCTGTACGCGCCGGGCTGCCGGATCCGCGGCGAAGACCGGGACGGATTCCCGGCCGCGCTCGAGACGGCGCAGCAGGCGGACACCGTCGTCATGGTCGTCGGCGGCTCCAGCGCGCGGGACTTCGGCGACGGCACGATCGACCTGAGGACGGGCGCGTCCAAGGTGACCGAGGACGCCTGGAACGATATGGACTGCGGCGAAGGCATCGACCGCCTGTCGCTGCGTCTCTCCGGCGTGCAGCTGCAGCTGATCCAGGAAGTTCATAAGCTTGGCAAGCGGCTCGTGGTCGTCTACATCAACGGCCGGCCGATCGCGGAGCCGTGGATCGACGCGAATGCGGACGCGATCCTGGAGGCCTGGTATCCTGGGCAAGAGGGCGGCCACGCGATCGCAGACATTCTGTTCGGCGACGTCAATCCGTCCGGGCGCCTTACGCTATCGATTCCGAAGGATGTCGGGCAGCTGCCCGTTTATTATAACGGCAAGCGCTCGCGGGGCAAGCGGTATCTGGAGAGCGACTTGCAGCCGCAGTATCCGTTCGGATACGGGCTCAGTTACACGAATTACGAATATGCCAACCTGACGGTGACGCCTGTCGCGATCGGACCCGACGAAGAAGCAACCGTCTCCGTTGACGTGACCAACGCGGGCGGCGTCGCCGGTTCCGAGGTCGTGCAGTTGTACATCTCCGACGTCGCGAGCGAATGCACGCGGCCGGCGCTGGAGCTGAAGGGCTTCGCGAAGATCGGGCTGGCTCCGGGGGAGACGCGCGCCGTGCAGTTCCGGGTAGGCAGGGAACAGCTTGAATACGTAGGCCCGGCTTACGAACGGGTCGTCGAGCCCGGCCGCTTCAAGGTGCTGGTC
This sequence comes from Cohnella sp. OV330, assembly GCF_900112065.1. Lineage (GTDB taxonomy): Bacteria > Bacillota > Bacilli > Paenibacillales > Paenibacillaceae > Cohnella. Next base: position 230,343 of record NZ_FOKE01000012.1, on the reverse strand, counting down.
GGGCGGCATTCGGCCGACACGCTGGCAGCCGATCTGCTCGTCAAGGAGGACGGGAACCGATGAACGCAAAAGACATTTTGGAACGTCTGCGCCGCTTCCTTCGCGAGCTGTCCGAGGCGCAATGGCTGGAACGGGCGGAAGTGAGCGATTGGGCGATCGACCGGGCTACCTACGTGTTGCCCGGGCAGTATGAAGAGATCGGGCCGTACGAATCGGAAGGGCTCGCCGCGTTTCCCAGCAAGCAGGGGACGACTTACTTTTTCCGCAAAAAGCTCGAGCTGCCCGGAGACTGGATCGCGTCGGGCGCCAGAATCGGCCTCGTATTCGAGTCCGGCGGCGAGGGGCTGCTGCGCGTAAACGGCGCCTCTTACCAGGGGCTTGACCGCAACCATACGTTCGTGACGCTCGACGCGGCTCGCACAGGCACGTCGCCGGAGCTGGAGATCGAGCTGTACGACCCGATCCCCGAACCCGTCGATCCGCTGAATCGGCAGGCGGTCATCCAGCCGCCGATCACCTCGATCCGCAGCGAGCTGGTACTGGCGAATGGCCCGGTGCAGCGGCTCATGTACGCCGCGACGGTCGTTCGAGACTCGGCGGTGCTGCTGCCGGAGTCGGACTTCCGCAAGGCGCGGCTGCTTGAAGCGCTGCTTCGCGCGATGGACGCGTACGTGTCCCTGAGCGAAGGGGATATTCGCGAGGGCGCGGCGGTCGCCGTCATCGAGGCGCGGCTTGAAGCGGACGTGCGCGCGGTCGGCGGCAACGCCGAAGGCGTCCAGCACATGGTCGGGCAGTCGCATATCGACGTCGCCTGGCTGTGGCCGGTGCGGGAGACGGTGCGCAAGACGAGCCGGACGTTCTCGACGGTGGACGCGCTCATGCGCGAGTATCCGGATTTCCGGTACGCGCAGAGCCAGCCGCTGCTGTTCGAGTTTCTGAAAAACAACGATCCGGAGCTGTATGCCCGCGTGAAGGGACGGATCGCCGAGGGCCGCTGGGAGCTCGTCGGCGGCATGTACGTCGAGCCCGACCTGAACATTCCGAGCGGGGAGTCGCTCATGCGGCAGATGCTGTACGGCCAGCGTTTCTACCAGGAAGAATTCGGGCGCGTCTCGGACATCGAGTGGCTGCCGGATACGTTCGGCTATTGCGCGTCCCTGCCTCAGATTCTGAAGCACGGCGGCGTTCGCTACTTCATGACGACCAAACTCAACTGGAACGATACGAACGTGTTCCCTTACGACCTGTTCCGCTGGGTCGGCATCGACGGCACGCCGATGCTGTCGTACCTGAACCATGGCATCAACGAGCACACGACGCCGAAGGATATCCACGAGCATTGGCAATCGTACCGGCAAAAGGACGTCTATCCCGAGCAGATGCTGCTTTACGGACATGGCGACGGGGGCGGCGGCGTGACGCGCGAGATGCTCGAATACGTCGACCGCGCGGACCTGATGGTCGGCCAGCCGGCCAGTAAGCACAGCACGGCAGCCGATTTCTTCGCTGGCGCGGAGGAGAAGCAGGGCGAGGTGCCGGAATGGCACGGCGACCTGTATCTCGAGCTGCACCGCGGGACGTACACGACCCACGGTCGCAACAAGCGCAGCAACCGCAAAGCCGAAGTGCTGTACCGGGAAGCCGAGCTGTGGCATGCCCTCGCGCTGCCGAAGCTGGACGCCGGACTCGACGGACGGCTGCGCAGCGACCTGCATGAAGGCTGGAAGCTGATTCTGCTCAACCAGTTCCACGACATCATCCCGGGGTCGGCCATTACCGAAGCGTACGTCACCTCGGACAAGGAGTACGGGACGATCTTCGAAAAGGGAAGCGATAGCCTGAACGCGATTCTGCCGGCGCTCGCAGGCGGCATCGATACGACGGCCGGCAAAGGCGTGCCGTACGTTGTATTTAACGGACTTGGCTGGGCGCGGGACGTGCAGGCTTTGCTGGCGGCTGAAAGGTTGCCCGCTGATGCGTTCGCCGCTTATGACGCTGAAGGCGTCCGTTTGACCGCCGATGCCGTCGGCGAGGATCGTCTGGCCGTGCGCGTGCCGGCGGTGCCGGCGTTCGGCTATAAGACGATCTGGCTGCGCGAGCAGAGTGAAACAAGCTCGGTTGCTGCGGACGCCAGGGCTCGCACGCTTGGCGACAGCTGGGAGACCGAAGCCTACCGCGTTCGGTTCAACGCGCGGGGCGAGATCGTCAGCCTGTTCGACAAGGCGGCCGGGCGGGAGATCGTGAAGGGCGGCGAAGCCGCGAACCGCTTCGGCTTCTACCACGACCGTCCGACGCTGTGGGACGCCTGGGACATCGACGAGCGCTACGAGCTGCAGCCGGCCGGCGAAGCCGAACTGCTGGAGAAAAGCGTCGCGCTGCAAGGCGAGACGATGGACGTGCTGCGGTTCCGCTGGCGGCTCCATCAGTCGGAGATCAGCCAGGACGTCGTGTTCTATCACGGCGACCGGCGCATCGACTTCCGCACGCGCGTCGTCTGGAACGAAGCGCATAAGCTGCTCAAGGTCGGCTTCCCGATCGACGTCGTGGCGAGCAAGGCGACGTACGAGATTCCGTACGGCGCGCTCGAGCGTCCGACGCATCGCAACACGAGCTGGGAGCAGGCCCAATACGAAGTCTGCGGCCACCGGTTCGTCGACGTGTCGGAACACGGCTACGGCGTCAGCCTGCTGAACGACTGCAAATACGGCTACGACATCCAGGGCACGACGATCCGCCTGTCCTTGCTCCGCGCCCCCAAGTGGCCGGACATCACCGCGGATCTCGGCGAGCATGAATTCACGTACTCGCTTTATCCGCACGAAGGCGACTGGCGGACGGCGCATACGCTGCGCCGTGCGGCCGAGCTTAACGCCGAGGACGTCGTGGTTTTGGCCGACCGTCAGAGCGGCTCCCTCCCGGCGTCTGGCGCGTTGCTGCCGTTCGAGAGCGAGCATGTCGTGCTCGACTCGGTCAAGCCTGCCGAGGACGGCGACGGCATCGTGCTGCGCTTGTACGAATCGTCCGGCGGTCGCGGCCGCGCCGTGCTGAACTGGCCTCGTCCGTTCGCGCGCGCCGTGCTGTCGGACGCGCTCGAGGCTGAGGGAGAGGCGATTGCGGCCGAGGACGACCGGATCGCGCTGTCGTTCGCGCCGTTTGAGATTAAGACCGTTAAGCTTTTAGATCACTAATATAATCCCGGCGGGATCGGCGGTACGTGGCGGAATATCGGTGCGCGAGCGTCTTCACTCGGTTAAATGTCCCGTTCGCGACGGAATAGCGATGTGCCAGCGTGTTATCTGGGCAGAATCGGCCTTTCGCAACGGAATAACGATGCGCCAGCGTCCTATCTCGGGGCCACCGACGGTACGCCCAAGCGCCGACAGCGGCACGAATTGCCGCTAACACACGCGGCTCTGCCGCTTCCAGGCCCATTAGCGGCACTAAATACCGCTAATATACGCCACGGTCGCACCCATTTTTTTAGCGGTACGCAACGGTATAGGGATGCGCCAGCGTCTTATCTCGGTTGGATTGGGGATCACGGTCCGGCGGTAATGCTTAATAAAATTTTAGATCGTTAAATCACATAGAAGCGGGGTCTTGCCTGCCATGGAACAATTCAGATTGCCACAGATCGCGATGCCGAAGCTGACGCTGCCGGCGGCCGTGCGGGACGTGCTGGCGGAAGCCGAGCAGCGTCTCGCGCACCGTCCGAAGCTGCTCCGGCTTTTCAAAAACTGCTTCCCGAACACCCTCGAGACGACGACCAAGCTGCTGGACGACGGCACGACGTTCGTCATCACCGGCGACATCCCGGCCTCGTGGCTGCGGGATTCCGTCGAGCAAGTCGTCCACTACGTGCCGCTGGCCAAGGACGACGCCGACCTGCAGCGCATCATCGCGGGCCTCATCCGCCGCCACATCGCGTACATTCAGATCGACCCTTACGCGAACGCGTTTAACGAATCCGCCAACGACTGGCACTGGAACACGACCGACGTCACCGAGATGTCGCCGTGGGTATGGGAGCGCAAGTTCGAGATCGACTCGCTGTGCTTCTCGATGCGCCTGGCGTACCTGTACTGGAAGGAGACGGGACGCGCGGACGTATTCGACGCAGGCTTCAAGCGGGCGATGCGCCTGATCGTCGACCTGTTCAAGACCGAGCAGCGCCACTTCGAGCAATCGCCGTACCGCTTCACGCGCAACAACGGCATCCCGACTGATTCCCTGTGCAATAACGGCTTGGGCATGCCGGTCAACTACACGGGCATGGTCTGGTCCGGCTTCCGCTCGAGCGACGACGCTTGCGATTTCCACTACAACATCCCGGGCAACATGTTCGCGGTCGTGGCGCTGCGCCATATGCAGGAGTTCGCCGAGTGGGTGTTCCGCGACATGGCGCTGCTGGAAGAGCTGAAGGCGCTCGAGGCCGACATCGACCACGGCATTCAGCTGTACGGCATCTACCGTCACCCCGAGTTCGGGCCGATTTACGCATACGAGACCGACGGCTACGGCAACTACTGCCTGATGGACGACGCGGGCACGCCGGGCCTGATGTCTATCCCGTACCTTGGCTACGTATCGGCGGACGATCCGATCTACCAGAACACGCGCCGCTTCGCGCTGAGCAAGGAAAATCCGTTCTACTACGAAGGCAAGGTCGCGCGCGGCATCGGCAGCCCGCATACGCCGCCGGATTACATCTGGCATATGGCGCTGTCCATGCAGGGCATCACGGCGTCGACCGCCGAGGAGAAGCTCGAGATGATCGCGATGCTCGAGGCGACGGACGGGGACACCGGGTTCATGCACGAAGGCTTCCACGCCGACGATCCGGCCGTGTTCACGCGCAAGTGGTTCGCCTGGTCCAACAGCCTGTTCTCGCAGCTCGTCTACCGCGCGATGAAGGATGGATTGCTCGATGGATAAGGATTCGGTAAATAAGGGTTCGATAAATAGGGATTCGTCGAAAATCATCGTCTTTTACGACCCGGCATTTCCGGGCGCTCCGGCGCTGACGGAAGAGGAGGCGCGGCTGATCGGCGTAGTGGCGAATGCGGAGGAGCTCGGCGAGCGCCTGCGCCGCGCGGACGGCGGCAGCTTCGTGTCGCTGCACGCGCCGTACTTCCCCGTCGGCGCGTGGGAGGACATCCTTGCGTACCTGAAGCGCGGGGGCGGTCTGCTCAGCGCGGGCGGCGCGCCGTTCCGCAAGCCGGTTCTCCGCAAGGACGGCGCTTGGCATGTCCAAGCCGAGCAGACGGCCTATCATCGCCAGCTTCGCATACACGAGATGCTGCGGGTGTCCGCGGATCCCGTGGCGCGGCACGCTTCGCACGCCGATATCCCGCTGTTCGCGGGACAGGAGGCGTTGCTTGACGTTACCGACACATGGAACCTCGTGCCGCACGTGTCGAGAGCGAGCGACCTGCCGCATCAGATGGGCTCGGCAGGCCCGATGGACGCGCACGTGTACGCGCTGCTCAGGGGCATGTCGGCCGACGGACGCGAGCGGTCCGCGCCGGTCGTCCTGTGGGAGAACACCAAGGGCGACTTCGCCGGCAGCCGCTGGCTGTTCGTGAACCAGCCGCTCGGCGACGCGTTCGCGGCGCGCGGCGGCTGGGCGGCCCTTGCGGGCTGGGCGCGTTTCTGCGCGCGCGGCGTGACCGAGCTGTGGCTCAAGCCGAGCTATGCGGTCTATGAAGCGCACGAGCGTCCGCTGCTGACGCTGCAGGCGCAGGCGCTCGGACGCGGCGGCGCAGCAGGCGGCGAGTCCGTCAATGCGGCCGACCGCGGCAAGCAAAAGTGGACGTTCGACCTTCGGGTCGAAAGGGAGGCGAAGGGACAAGACGGCGCGGAAGAGCCGTTCCGCCTGACGCTTAGCAAGAAGGTAGGCCGGGAGCTGGACGTATGGCGGATTCCGGTACCGACGGACGTGCAAAACGGCTTCTACCGGGTGTCCTGCCGGGCCGAATCGGAGGACGGCGAAGTCCGTTATCTCCGCCAGGGCTTCTGGGGCGCAGATCCGGACCTGCTGGCCGAAGGCACGCCGATTCGGGCGGGACGCGACTACTTCGAGCAGGACGGGCGTCCGCTGCCGATCGTCGGCATGACGTACATGACGAGCGACGTCGCGCGCAAATTCCTGTTCCTCCCGAACGTATCGGTATGGGACCGCGACATGGCGCAGATGCGCCGGGCGGGCATCAACTGGATCCGCACGGGCATCTGGACGGCTTATCGCAACATCATGCAGGTCGACGGCCACGTCTCGGAGGACGCGCTGCGCGCGATCGACGCGTTTCTGTTGACCGCCAAGAAGCACGGGCTGCAGGTGACGTTCACCTTCTTCTCGTTCACGCCGGAGACGTGGGAGGGCGTCAACCCTTATCTCGATCCCCGCAGCGTAGAAGCGCAGAAGCGGTTCATTCGCTCGATCGTCAGCCGTCATCGGGAAACGAAGCACGTCGACTGGGATCTGATCAACGAGCCTTCGATGTTCGATCCGGTCCGCATCTTCTCCGACGGTCCGCGTTCGAGCCGCGATCCTTTCGAGCGGGGGGCGTTCGCCGAGTGGCTGGAGCGGCGGCACGGCACGATCGCACGCCTGCGCGAGCGCTGGAGCATGACGCCGGGCGAGCTGCCGGACTTCGCGTCGGCCGAGATTCCCGAGCCCGAACAGATCAACTTCGACGTGCAGGACATGCACAGCGGGAAAAAGGGAACGCGCTGGCTCGACTACGCGCTGTTCTCGATGGACATGCACAACCGGTGGGCGAGCCAGCTCGTCGCCGCGATCAAAGACGTTTGCCCGGACCATCTCGTGACCGTCGGCCAGGACGAGGCGCTCGGCGCGCAGCGGCCGTCTCCGTTTTTCTATGGAAAGGCGGTCGACTACACGACGGTGCATTCCTGGTGGCTGAACGACCAGCTGCTGTGGGACGGCGTCTTCGCCAAGACGGCGGACAAGCCGAACGTCGTGCAGGAGACAGGCATCATGTACGTAGAAACGCCGGAGGGGCTCGCGAAGCGCTCGGAGCAAGAGCTGAAAGCGATGCTGGAGCGCAAATACGCCTATGCCTTCGCGGCAGGCGGCGCCGGCGCGATCCAATGGATCTGGAACACGAACTTCTATATGGACAACGCGAACGAATCCCATATCGGGGCGCTTCGCGCGGACGGCACGGAGAAACCGGAGGCGGACGTCTCTTACGACTTCGGCGCGTTCATGGAGAAGACGCGCGATCTGTTCAAAGGGCGCGAGCTCGAGGGCGTGGCGGTCGTCTTCCCGTATTCGAACGATCTGTCCAACCGCAAGCTGGCCTTCGACGCTACGACGAAGCTGACCCGCGTGCTGTCCTACGAGCTGAACGTGCCGTTCCGCGGCGTGTCCGAGTACGACCTGAAGCCGCTGCTGGACGAGCCGGCCAAGCTGATCGTGCTGCCTTCCGCCCACAACGTGGACGACGCTGCGTTTGCGCAGCTGCTTGACATCGTCGGCCGGACAGGCGCGACGCTGCTCGTCACCGGTCCCGCGGGCCTCGACGCGTACTGGCGGCATACGGACCGTCTCGCGGAGACGCTGGGCGCGCGCAAGCCCGCCAACGTCGTTCGCGAAGAGCGGCTCGCTGTCCGCGGCAAGCGCTACGCGGTCAGCTACGGCAGCCGGCGCATCGCGCAGGTCGCCAAGGAAGTGCCGGCCGACGGCGCCGGCTCGGGAGCGGATGTCGTGGTCGACGTGTTCTACGGAATCGGCCGCATCCTCTGGTGCCCGCTGCCGGTCGAGCTGAACGAACGCAGCGAGCCGATCGCGGCGCTGTACGCGCACGCGCTGGAGACGGCAGGCTATAAGCCTGCGCTCGAGTGGCTAGATGGCGGCGACCTGCCGGGCGTCTACGGGCGCAAGCTTTCTTTTGCGGATGGCGCGTTGTACGTATTCGTCTCGGAATATGCATACGATACGCCGATCCGGGTGAAGGACGCTTCGACCGGAGCGACCTATTCGTTCCTGCTGGAGCGAGAGCGCTCGGTGCTGTTCTCGGTCGACCGGGAGGGCCGCGCGACGGCCGTCTATCGCCCCGGCGAGACGACAATACAAACAGATATCGACGCCTGAGCGATCAGGAGAGGAGAGAATCATGTTGGAGCCAAAAAGAACGGCCCATATCATCTCGCACACCCACTGGGACCGCGAATGGTATTTACCCTATGAAAAGCATCACGTCCGCCTGATCCGCCTGATGGATACGCTGATGGACACGCTCGAGCGGGAAAAAGAGTACCGCAGCTTTTTCCTCGATGGCCAGACGATCATTCTGGAGGACTACCTCCAGGTGCGTCCGGAACGCCGGGAGCGGCTGGAAAAGCTGATCCGCGAAGGCCGGATTCATATCGGTCCCTGGTACATTCTGCAGGACGCGTTCTTGACGAGCGGCGAGGCCAACCTGCGCAACCTGCTCATCGGTCACCGCGACGCCGCGCGGTACGGGACGATCTCGAAGGTCGGCTACTTCCCCGACACGTTCGGCAATATCGGCCAGGCGCCGCAGATCATGAAGCAGGCAGGCATCGACAACGCCGTGTTCGGACGCGGCGTGAAGCCGACCGGGTTCAACAACACGGTGGCCGATTCGGAGTACGAATCGTCGTTTTCCGAACTCGTCTGGGAAGGACCGGACGGGTCGCGCGTGCTCGGCATTCTGTTCGCCAACTGGTACAGCAATGGCAACGAAGTGCCCGTAGACGCGGCCGAAGCGAAGGCATACTGGGATCGCAAGCTGGCGGATGCGGAGCGCTATGCGTCGACCGGCCAACTGCTCTATATGAACGGCTGCGACCACCAGCCGATTCAGACGGATCTGCCCGAGGCGATTCGCGTCGCCCGCGAGCTGTATCCGGACACGAAGTTCGTGCATTCGAGCTTCGAAGACTATCTTGCGTCGGTTCGGCAGTCGCTCGGCGACAACCTGTCCGTCGTCAAGGGCGAGCTGCGCAGCCAGCGCACCGACGGCTGGTCGACGCTCGTAAATACCGCTTCCGCACGGGTATACCTCAAGCAGATGAACCAGCTGGGGCAAGCGCTGCTGGAGCGCGTGGCGGAGCCGCTGGCCGCGATCGCGCACGGCGTCGGCGAAGCTTACCCGCATCACCTGATGACCTATGCATGGAAGACGCTTATGCAGAACCATCCGCACGACAGCATCTGCGGCTGCAGCGTCGACGAGGTCCATCGCGAGATGGTGACCCGGTTCGAGAAAAGCCGGCACGTCGCCGAGGCGATCATCGACGACAGCAAGCGGGCCGCGGCGGATGCCGTGGATACGTCGGCATTCGGCCGTTACGGCGCGGACGCGCTGCCGCTCGTGGCGTTCAACACGACCGGCTGGCCGCGCACGGGCACGGTCGAGATCGAGCTCGACGTCGAGCGTATCTATTATCGCGACGGCGTGCCGCCCGAGGAGATGCAGCGCCGCATGAAGACGCTGGACATCGGCGGGCGCGTATTGGTGGATGAAGAAGGGCGTGCCGTAGCTTGCCAAGTGGAAGATCTCGGCCTGCAGTTCGGCTACGATCTGCCGGACGACAAGTTCCGCCAGGCTTACTGGACACGGCGCGTGAAGCTGACGTTCGAGGCGGCGGACGTGCCGGCGCTCGGTTGGAAGGCATACGCGTGGGTCAAGGCGGCCGCTGCTGGAGAGGCTGCCGGCGGAGCGGCTGCTGCGGTGACTGCGGCGCCTTCGCTTGTCAGCGGCAAGCGAGCGCTTGAGAACGACCGCCTGCGCGTCGAAGTCGCGGACGACGGCACGTTGGCCATGACGGACAAGCAGACCGGACGCACCTACCGCGATCTGCTCGTCTACGAGGATACCGGCGACATCGGCAACGAGTACATGTACCGGCAGCCGGAGGGCGAGACGGCGCTGACGACGCGCGGCCTTGCGGCCGACATTCGGATCGTGGAGGACGAAGCGCATCGCGGCGCCATCGAGATCGTGCATCGCTGGGCCGTGCCGGCTTCGGCGGACGCGCTGTTCGAGGAAGAGAAGCGGGAAGCCGTTTACTTCCCGGAACGCAAGGCGCAGCGCGTGGCGGAGACAGTGCCGATGGAGATCCGTACCGTCGTCAGCCTGGAGCGCTCGGGCCGCGGCGTCGGCATCCGCACGACGATCGACAACCGCGCCAAGGATCACCGGGTACGGGCGTTGTTCCCATCGGACATTCAAGCGAAAACGCATATGGCGGACGCGATCTTCGAGATCGCGCGCCGGGATACCGAGCCTGCCGCCGAATGGCGCAACCCGAGCAACGCCCAGCATCAACAGGCGTTCGTGGACGTCGCGGACGGCGAAGCCTTCGGCTTGACGGTCGCGAACCTCGGCCTGAACGAGTACGAGGTGCTCCGCGACGGACGCGGCACGATCGCGGTGACGCTGCTGCGGTCGGTCGCCGAGCTGGGCGACTGGGGCGTCTTCCCGACGCCGGAAGCGCAGTGCCTGGGCGTGCATACGGCCGAGCTGCTGCTCGTTCCGCACGGCGGCGACGGGGCGACCGACGGCGCTTATGCCGAGGCGTATCAGTTCCAGGCGCCGTGGACGCTGGCGCAGACCGGCATGCACGAGGGCGCGCTGGCTGCCTCCGGGCAGCTTCTGAGCTGGGAAGGCGAGGGCGTGGCGTTCTCCTCCGCCGCGATCGGCGAGGAGAGCGGGGACTTGATGGTCCGCTGGTTCAACATGCGGCCGGAAGCGGCCGAGCTGCGCGTTGCGGCGACGGCAGCGTCGTTCTACGAGAGCGACGTGCTTGAGCGGCGCGTGGCTGAAGCTGCCCCGGCAGCGGCAGGCGTCGCATTTTCCCGCCAACTGGGCGCCTGCGAGATATTCACGCTGGGCATCCGGAGCGCGGCACCGGCGCGAGCGTAAGGTAACGTCATACAGCGTTACTTTTGCGTGCTGACCGGCCGTAAAGGCGAAAGTAGCATCGTATAGCGTTTCTTAAGCGAGCTGACCGTCCATAGCGGTGAAAGTGGCGTCGTACGGCGTTACTTTAACGTGTTGACCTTCCGTAGCGGCGAAAGTAGCATCGTATGGCGTTACTTTAGCGTGCTGACCGGACAGAGCGACGAAAGTAGCATCGTATGGCGTTACTTTAGCGTGCTGACCGGACGGAGCGACGAAAGTAGCATCGTATGGCGTTACTTTAGCGTGAAGACAGTCGTAGCGGCGAAGTAGCATAGTACGGCGTTACTTTAGCGTGCAGACCGTCTGTAGCGGCGAATTAGCGTCGTACAGCGTTACTTTAGATTGTTAATCAGCCAACATGTAAACGGGATGGTAGCAGGACGATCTGCTTCCATCCCGTTTTTTGCCGTAGCGGCTAGGGTGTGAAGGGATGCGCTGGGCATAGCAAAGCTCGGCGGAACATCGTGACCTTTTGGTGCCGTTGGGCCGAAAATGGGTGCGGCATGATGTACCCGTTAACGGCATGAAAGGGAGCGGCGGGCGCGGGCGCGGGTCACGAAGTCCAAATGCCATATAAAATGAGCTAATATCGGAATCGTAAGCGTTCTCCTTGAATGCCTATAATAGGATCAAGCACAATAAACGCTATAAGCGCGTCCGCGCTAATCCCCTATTTGGAGGTAAATGACGATGAGCAAGCCGCAAGTGGGCATCCAGCTTTACTCCGTACGCGACCGCAGCGAGAAGGACTTCCTCGGCACGATCCGCGAGATCGCCGAGATCGGATACAAGAACGTCGAATTGGCCGGCAACTACGGCGTTTCCGCCGCCGACCTGAAGAAGGCGCTGGCAGACGCAGGCCTGAACGTCAACTCGGCGCACGTCGGCCTGAACGTGCAGGAGCCGGACAAGTTCGAATCCGACCTGAACGAGAAGGTCGCCTATTATAAGGAGCTCGGCGTCAAGCGATTCGTCGTGCCTTACTACCCGCTGCCCGAAAATCCGTCCGTCGAGGACGTCAACAAGTTCGCCGACACGCTGAAGCGCGCTTCCGCGGCCGTGCGCGCGGCCGGCCTCGAATTCGGCTACCACAACCATGCGTTCGAATTCAAGCCGGCCCAGGACGGCAAGCTGGTTATCGATCACCTCGCCGAACAGCTGTCGGCTGAAGAGCTGACCTTCGAATTCGACCTCGGCTGGGTGAAGGTCGCAGGCCAGAATCCCGCCGCGTTCATCGAGAAGTACGCAGGCCGCCTGCCGCTCGTGCATGCCAAGGACTTCAAGGACGACGGCAAGGACACCGAGATCGGCAAGGGCTCGGTCGATTGGGACTCCGCGCTGGCGGCTGCCGAGAAGGCGGGCGTCGAGTACGTCATCATCGAGCAGGAGCAGTACGACGTGAGCTCGCTCGAGAGCGCGAAGCTGAACTACGCTTGGTTCAAGGAGCGCGGCTGGATCTAAAAGACCGCACCGCGATTCGCTGACGACAGCCCGGCCGGACGGCCGGGCTTTTTGCTATGCGCGCCTCATTCTTCACCTCCCCTTCATGCGGAATTCATACCATCTTCATGCATATCCTGCCAGTCCAGGGATAGAGTAAGAATAGCGATTCATTCTTACTTATAGAGGTGACCATGGGATGGCGAACGAGACGAATCAGAACGGCGGACAACAACAAGGCGCGGAAACGGATATGACGCTGACCAATCGCCAAGGACATCCGATCACGGACAACCAGAACGTGCGAACGGTGGGCAGCAGAGGTCCGACGACGCTGGAAAACTATCATTTCCTCGAGAAAATCACGCACTTCGACCGCGAGCGCATTCCCGAGCGGGTCGTGCATGCGCGCGGCGCCGGGGCGCACGGCTACTTCGAAGCGTACGGAAAGGCGGGTGAAGAGCCCGTCTCGAAGTATACGCGCGCGAAGCTGTTCCAGGAGGCGGGCAAGCGGACGCCGGTATTCGTTCGTTTTTCGACCGTCGTGCACGGCGGCCACTCCCCGGAGACGCTGCGCGATCCGCGCGGATTCGCGGTCAAGTTCTATACGGAGGACGGCAACTGGGATCTCGTCGGCAACAACCTCAAGATCTTCTTCATCCGCGATCCGCTGAAATTTCCAGACATGGTGCACGCGTTCAAGCCGGATCCGGTGACGAACGTCAACAATATGGAGCGCATGTTCGACTTTCTCTCGCTTACGCCTGAAGCTACGCATATGGTCACGTTCCTTTTTTCACCCTGGGGAATTCCGGCGAACTATCGGCAGATGCAGGGCTCGGGCGTCAACACGTATAAATGGGTTAACAAGGACGGCGTCGGCGTGCTCGTCAAGTACCACTTCGAGCCGCTCAAGCTGCCGATCCGCAACCTGACGCAGGCCGATGCCGACAAGATCATCAGCAAGAACTACAGCCATGCGACGCAGGACCTTTACGAGGCGATCGAAAAAGGGGAGTATCCGGAGTGGGAGCTGCGGGTGCAGATTTTAAGCGACGACGAGCATCCCGAGCTCGACTTCGACCCGCTCGACCCGACCAAGCTGTGGCCGGAAGACGTGGCGCCGATGCTGCCCGTCGGCAAGATGGTTCTCGACCGCAATCCGGCTAATTACTTTGCGGAAGTGGAACAGGCCGCGTTCGGTACCGGTGTACTGGTGGACGGTCTCGACTTTTCGGACGACAAGCTGCTGCAGGGACGGACGTTCTCCTATTCGGACACGCAGCGCCATCGCGTCGGCACGAACTATCTGCAGCTGCCGATCAATGCGCCCAAGACGCATGTCGCGACGAACCAGCGGGACGGTCAGATGGCGTACAACGTCGACTCGGCGCCTGGCCAAAGCCCGCACGTCAACTACGAGCCTTCCTCGCTCGGCGGGCTGAAGGAAGCGCCCAAGCCGGGCAAGGATCACGAGCCGGCGTACAATGCGAAGCTCGTGCGGCAGAAAATCGACCGGCCGAACGACTTCAAGCAGGCGGGAGAGACGTACCGCGCGTTCGAGGACTGGGAGCGCGACGAGCTGATCGCGAACCTGGTCGCGAACCTCAGCATCTGCAAAGCGGACATTCGCGAGCGGATGATCGGCTATTTTACGCAGGCCGATCCGGACTACGGCCGCCGCGTTCGCGAGGGGCTGGAGGCGAACGGGCTGCAGCACGGCAATCCGGCCACGGGAGCGGCCGCTTCGGACGCCGGCGTCGAAGAAGCGAAGAAGCTGGGCGGAGAGACGGACGGGTATTGAACCGTAACGATGGATATTGACGGTACCGTTGCGCAGGACGACTAGCGCGGCAGCAGAAGGCCCAGCATCCGGCATGACCGGCGGCCGGGCTTTCTGTTCCTTTAAAGCTATGGTTGCTACGTTCCTGGGGCTTGTGCTATTATGAAACTAACGTTTTATGCCTATTGAACCGTTTCTCAGTGTTCCGGCATCACGGGGGGTGGAAGCAGTGGAAATCGCTTTGAAAATCGTACTGGTCATTTTCTCGCTCGGTCTGATCGGCACCGTATTGTTGCAGCGCGGCAAGAGCGCAGGCCTGTCGGGCGCCATCTCCGGCGGTGCGGAGCACTTGTTCGGCAAGCAAAAGGCACGGGGATTGGATCTGTTCCTTCAACGCCTCACGATCGTTCTGGCAGTCGGATTTTTCGTTCTGTCCTTGGTCGTTGCTTACGTCGTGAGTGTGTAATTGCAACGTCGATCAAGCGGGAAGCACGGGCTTCCCGCTTTTTTTGTATCGCGAATCGGCCTGGTGCGATTTACCAAGCGTCTGCTTCCCCGTCCGACCGCGTCCCGGTACCGTAGCGATATTTGGTTCGGGACATCTTGCTGCGCTCCGATTGGCTCACCGCTAAATCGTGTATACTATTGGAAGATGAGGTGATGCCAGTGCCATCGTGGAGCGAGCAGGAGCTGCTCGAGATGATGAAGAATCCAGACTACAAGCCGCTCACGTACAAGGAGCTCGAAGAACACTTCGAGATTACGGACGCCGCCGACTTCAAGGCATTTCTGCGTCTGTTGACGGAGATGGAGGAAGCGGGGAAAATCATGCGTTCCCGCGCGCAGCGCTACGGCCTGCCCGAGCAAATGAATCTGCTGCGGGGCCGGCTGCAGGTGCACGCGAAGGGCTTCGCCTTCCTGCTGCCCGAGCAGGAGGGACATCCGGATCTCTATATTAACGCGAACGATCTGAAGGGCGCGATGAACGGGGATATCGTACTCGCCCGTATCACGTCCAAAAACCACGACGGCAGCCGCATGGAAGGCGAAGTGGTGAAGATCGTCAGCCGGGCCGTCACGCAGGTCGTCGGCGTGTTCGAGCATCACGAGAGCTACGGGCTCGTCATTCCGGACGACAAGCGGATCAACAAGGAGATCTACGTCCGTCCGGCGAATTTCAAAGGTGCGGTAACCGGACAGAAGGTCGTAGCCGACATCGTGCACTATCCGGAGGGCAAGGCGGCCGCCGAAGGCGAGATCGTCGAGGTGCTCGGCCACAAGGACGATCCCGGGGTCGACATCCTCAGCATCATCCGCAAGCACGGTCTGCCGGAGAAGTTCCCGGACGAGGTGAACGCCGAAGCGGAAGCCGCGCCGGACGCCATCTCCGAGGAAGAGATCGTCGCCCAAGGCCGGCGCGACCTGCGGGGCAAGACGATCGTGACGATCGACGGCGAAGACGCCAAGGATCTGGACGACGCGGTAAACGTGGAGCGATTGCCGAACGGCAACTATCTGCTCGGCGTACATATCGCGGACGTCAGCTACTACGTGAAGGACAAGTCCCGGCTGGACGAGGAAGCGTACAACCGCGGTTGCAGCGTGTACCTCGTCGACCGCGTCATTCCGATGCTGCCGCACCGGCTGTCGAACGGCATCTGCTCGCTGAATCCGAAGGTGGACCGCCTGACGATGTCCTGCGAGATGGAGTTCGAAGCCGGCACGATGAAGCGGGTCCGCCACGACGTTTTCACCAGCGTTATCAAGACGACGGAGCGCATGACCTACACGAACGTCCGCAAGATCCTCGTCGACGAGGATCCGGAGCAGATGGAGCGGTACGCGCCGCTCGTCGAGACGTTCCGCACGATGCGCGAGCTGGCGCTGGCGCTGCGCGACAGCCGGATGCGCCGCGGCGCGATCGACTTCGACTTCGAGGAGTCCAAGGTCATCGTGGACGAGGAAGGCAAGCCGGTCGACATCGTGAAGCGCGAGCGCTCGATCGCCGAGCAGATCATCGAGGAGTTCATGCTGGCGGCGAACGAGACGGTGGCGGAGCATTTCCACTGGCTGAAGGTGCCGTTCCTGTACCGGATTCATGAGGATCCGGACAGCGAGAAGCTGCTGACGTTCGTTCAGTTCGCTTCGAACCTCGGCTATACGGTGCGCGGCAAGGGCAATTCCGTGCATCCGCGCGCGCTGCAGGATCTGCTGGAGCAGATTCGCGGTACGAAGGAAGAGAACGTCATCAGCACGATGATGCTGCGTTCGATGAAGCAAGCCAAATACGATTCGCAGAGCCTCGGACACTTCGGGCTCGCGGCCGAATTTTACACGCACTTCACGTCCCCGATCCGGCGTTACCCGGACCTGGTCATTCATCGTGTCATGCGCGAGGTGCTGGAGAACGGCGGAGCGCTGCCGGAGGAACGTCTCGAGCAATGGGCGGTACGCATGCCGGACATCGCGCAGCAGTCGTCCGAGAGAGAGCGCGTGGCCGTCGACGCGGAGCGCGACACGAGCAAGCTGAAGAAGGCCGAATTCATGCTGGACAAGATCGGCGAGGAATACGACGGCATCATCAGCGGCGTGACCGGCTTCGGGATGTTCATCGTGCTCGACAATACGGTGGAGGGTCTGGTCCGTCTCGGCGAGATGAGCGACGACTACTACCACTTCGACGAGCGCCAGATGGCGCTGCTCGGCGAGCGCACGAGCAAGGTGTACCGATTGGGAGACGAAGTGCGGATCAGAGTGGGACGGGTGAACATGGACGATTATAACATCGACTTCGAAGTGGTCGGCATGAAGCCGCGCAGCGAGAGCAGAGGCGGCGGAGCGGGCCAGCGAAGCAATGGGGGACAAGGCGGCGCCGGCGGGTTCGCGGGCGCGCGCAAGGGCAAGAAGCGCCGCGGCGGCGGGGAATCGCCGGCGGCGGAAGGCAGTCGCGGCGGAGCAGGGCGCGGCGAAGGCGGCGGACGTCGCGGCGGCGCGCGCGGGGATAGCGGCGCCGGGCACGCGGCGCCGCCGTTCGTGGCCGCCGGCGCGAAGCCGGGCGGCGGCAAGCGCGGTCGCGGCGGACGCGTGGACGTCGCCAGCGACGAGCGCGACGAGTCGCCGATGCTGAGCGAGCTCGGCGAGTTCGAGCAGTCGGCGGTGCAGCTGCCGCAGCCGCATCGGCGCGGGGCAGGGCTGGCGAGCGAAGAGATGATCGGCTTGGGCAGCGATGCAGGGGTTCCGCCGCTGCACGAGCGCGACCGCGAGCCAGTCGACGTGAATCGCGATTCGCCGGACTACGTGCCGGCGCCGACGCAGAAGAGCAAGCGCGGTCCGAAGCTCGACATGTGGGGCCTCCCGTTCACAACGCGCAAGTACGCGAACGATGACGACGAGGAGCGCTTTTACGGCGAGAAGAGCCAGCTGCGCCGCGAGCGCAGCGCGCTCGGCCACGGCCGCAGCGGCGGCAACCGCTCCGGCGGCAGGCCGGGTCCAGGCGGCGGCGGTCCAGGCGGCCGAGGCGGCCGCTTCGGCGGCAAGCCGGGGCCAGGGGGGCGTCCGCAGCAGGGCACCGCGCAGGGCAAGGGCGGCGCGCAGCAGGGCGATGCCGGGCGCAGCGCGCGCGCCAAAGCCGCCGCGCAGACGGCGGCGGCATCCGCCTCCGGCGCCAAGAGCGCGCCTGAGGGCGCGCGTCCGGAAGGCGCCGCCAAGCCGCGCCGCCGGCGCAAGCCGAAGGCCCCTGGCGCCAAGCCGACGCCATCGCCAGATCAGCAATAAGGAGAGACCCGCCGCAGCCGCGGCGGGCTTTTTTTGTGCGCCGGAGCGCCTTCGCCTTCTCATGTATGCACGTAAATCCACACTTTACAGCCCAAGCCCCGCGCTTCGTCCCAAGTATGTACGTCGATCAACACATTACAGCATAAGCCCCGTGCGTCGTCCCAAGTATAAACGTCGATCAACACATTACAGCCTAGGTCCCGCGCTTCGTCCAAAGTATGAACGTAGATCAACACTTTCCCGGATATGCTCCGTTCCCCGCCCCAAGTGTGCCTGTCGATCAACAAAACCGTCGCCCAAATCCAAGCCTTTACCGGACAAATCCCATTAGACAATCCAGGGGCAATCCGCTAGGATAGATCATGGTAAACATGGACGCGAAGCAGCGTCGACGGGAGGAACGGAGTGATGGCAGTGCAGGACAAGCTGTATCATGTGCTAGGAGCCAAGCAGTTCTCGCGGAGCGAGCTTGAAGAGTTGTTCGCGGCATCGCGGATGATGGAGGACGTCGTACGCGCGGGAGGCGACCGGCGTCATGCGGGACGCATTATGACGACGCTGTTTTTCGAGGCGAGCACGCGGACGCGGCTGTCGTTCGAGTCGGCGATGAACCGTCTTGGCGGCAGCGTCATCGGAACGGAGAATGCGGCGCAATTCTCGTCTGCCATCAAGGGCGAGACGCTCGAGGATACGATCCGGATCATCACGGGGTACAGCGACCTCATCGTCATGCGTCATACGGAGATCGGAGCGGCGAAGCGCGCGGCGGCTGTGTCGGGCGTACCGGTCCTTAATGCGGGAGACGGCGCGGGCGAGCACCCGACGCAGGCACTCCTGGACGCTTACACGATCCAGAAGGAATGCGGCAGCCTCGACGGCCTGAGCATAGCAATGGTCGGGGACCTGGCGTACGGGCGGACGGTACACTCGCTGAGCTACATTCTCGCCAATTTCAAAGACGTCAAGATCTACTACATCTCTCCTGAAAACGTGCCGATTCCGCCATCGGTCAAGCACTACATGGACGACAAGGGCGTGCGCTATGAGGAAACGACGGACTTGAACGCTGTGGCCGGATCGGTCGACGTGCTGTACCAGACGCGGATCCAGAAGGAGCGCTTCCCTTCTCCGGAAGAGTACGACAAGGCAGCCGGCCAATATATCGTCGACGCCGAGCTGATGAACCGTATGCGCCGGGACGCGATCGTACTCCATCCGCTGCCCCGAGCCGGCGAGATCGCCGAAGAAGTGGATGCGGACCCGCGTGCCGCGTATTTCCGCCAGGCGCAGAACGGCCTCTACATTCGCATGGCGCTCATCGACAGGGCGCTGCAAGCTGAATAACGGTGGATCGACGTCGGAGACAATCTCCGGCGTCGATT
The DNA here is from genome assembly GCF_900112065.1 of Cohnella sp. OV330. GTDB lineage: Bacteria > Bacillota > Bacilli > Paenibacillales > Paenibacillaceae > Cohnella. The sequence continues at coordinate 211,006 of NZ_FOKE01000012.1, read as the reverse complement.
TTTTTGCGCATCGGACATTGGGTACGCTATTTTCGCATTTCAGCGGATTATTTTGTAAGCTGTTGGACACAGGAGCCGCTATTTGCGCTTATGTCGTCCTCTGAGCCCCTTTCGAACAGGAATAGCGTATCTCCAGTCCGCAATAGTGCCGAACAGAGCGCTTTTGAAGGAAATAACAACTCCTGTGTCCGCAAGGTAACGTTACCGAACCGTAGTTATCGTTTCGCGCGATTGGGTACTTTATGAAGGGTCATATGCTGCGGCGTGCCGCTCCGTTCTCCGGCGACATAGTTGTGAGCGGCTGGAAGCGCATGCTATAATGAGAGTCCGATCAAAATGGAATCCGTGAGGTGAAGCAGCATGGTGAAGAGCAAGGACCAGTTCGACAAGCCGCTCGCGCAGAACAGGAAGGCTTCGCATGACTACTTCATCGAGGATACGTTTGAAGCGGGCATGGTGTTGACCGGCACCGAGATCAAGTCGCTCCGGGGCGGCAGAGCCAATATGGGCGATGCGTTCGCGACCATTCGGAACGGCGAGATTTTCCTGCACAACATGCATATCAGTCCGTTCGAGCAGGGCAACCGGCACAATCCGACCGATCCGACGCGCACGCGCAAGCTGCTCATGCATAAGGCGCAGATTCGCAAGCTGATCGGCGCTTCCAAGCAAGAGGGTTACACGATCGTGCCGCTGAAGGTGTACACGCGCAACGGCTACGCCAAGTGCCTCCTCGGTCTCGGCCGAGGCAAGAAGAACTACGACAAGCGCGAATCCGCCGCTAAGAAGGACGCGGAGCGCGATATCCAGCGGGCGCTGCGTGAAAAGCAAAAGGTCGCCAAGTAAGACGGCGCAGCGCGCACTGACGGCGAGGAAATCTGCGTGCCGTACAGCTGTTTTCCGTTAATCGGCCGCATCAGGCAGTCATCGCCATCCATCCCAGTAATGCCGTGCGGTATTTGGCGGCGGGGTGTGCTATACTATAGAAGTTCCACCGATTCGATTCGTTTTATGCACCGTGTTCGTACTCGCCGATCTTCGCTGTTACGGGAAGATAGGCACCTGAAGATCCGTTCGCTTGGCCGACTGCTATCTGGTCCGCCGCGAAGGCTTCGCTTCTCATTTAGGGGCCGTTTATGGATTCGACGGGGGTAGTTCGGACATGAGTAGCGGGTAGTAGGGCTGCGGCTGCTTCACCAACGCGGAAGCCAATTAACTGGCAAACAACAACCAACCTACGCTGTAGCAGCCTAAGAAACTGCTCTCGTGCTCCTACCTTCCATCGCCCATGTGGCGGGATAGGGGCTCAACTTTAGTGGGATACGCTGTCTAGTCTCCGCCTGGGGCTAGCTGAAGAAGACAATCAGGCTGACCCGAAGGGAATCCGGTGACAGGGAGTCTCTAGGGTGACATCAAATCTGTCACTACACCCGTAGAAGCTTATGTTGCGTTATCTTCGGACAGGGGTTCGACTCCCCTCGGCTCCACCATAAAGACTCTGACCGCATGAGGTCAGAGTTTTTTTGTTATGGTGAAAGCCGAGGGGGCAGTCGCTGCCCCCTAGTTCGAAGAGGACATTGGGGTTCGACCGCGCGCAGGGAGCGAAGCGAACGAGCACGGCATCTGATTCCACCGCTGCGCTCTACTTCGTCGAATAGGCTTCGTCAGCCATTTCAATCGTGAATCATATACTCCCCTCGGCTCCACCATCATTCAAAGCCAGCCGCATGAGGCTGGTTTTTTGCGTGATTTGAGAGCCAGCCGCGCTCCCAATTCGATGAATAGGCACATATACCTATCCTTTGTCGAACGACGTCGACCGATAAACTACTCAAGGACTTATTCATCATTTAGGAGTGGCGCTAACATGAAGATTTCTACCTGGTTAAAAGTGATGAGCGGCGTGTTTGTTTTTCTGACAGTCCTGAACGGAATTAGTGTCTACAGTCTTCAAAAGAGCGTGGCAAAGGAACGCAAGACGGTAAAAATGCAAGCGGAATTCAAGCAATTGGGTATCGATCTAGCCAACTCGTCGGACTATTTGACCAACGAGGCAAGAGCGTTCGTGCAGTTCGGCGATAAAGTTCACTACGACAATTACTGGAAGGAAGTCAACGAGACCAAGACGAGAGATCATGTCGTAGAACGGTTAACTGCATTGGGCGCGCCTAAGGAAGAGCTGGATCTGATATCGGAGTCCAAACAAAAGTCCGACGCGCTTGTCAAAATAGAAGATGCGGCGATGAAAGCTGCGGAGAACAAAGATTTTAACAAAGCCAGGGAACTCATGTTTGACAGTAATTACGAGGCAGCTAAAAAGAAGATTATGGAGCCGCAGCAGCAGTTTCTGCAAAAGATGAATACGAGAGCGGAGAATGAAGCAAACGCCGCTAAGCAAAAGGCAAGTCAGATGCTTATCGTAACGATTGTTTTGCTAATCATTACATTCGGTGCCTTATTCGCGATATTTATCATGATCTATGTGAAGTTAAGGCCGCTTAAGGCAGTCAATGAAAAAATCGCCGAAATCGCGCAAAGCGGAGGAGACCTTACCGGAAGGTTGGCTTACTCGGGCAAGGACGAGATCGGAGAAATCTCTAAATCCTTGAACGCGATGTTCGAAGCTCTGCAATCCATCATTAAAGATGTTCGTCATGCTTCCCGCAGCGTACTGGACTCGTCGAGCAAGTTGGTTGAAAACACGAAAGAAAACGAAAGCGCGACAGAGGAAATTACGAAGCAGGGAACTACGATTGAGCAAGGCGCGACGACATCCGTGCAAAGCACGCGCGATGCCTCGTCCGCTATCCACGAGATGGCTGCAGGCGTACAGCGTATTGCCGAATCCGCGGAGGATCTTTCTAATATCGCAAAGGGCACGGAGCAAGAGGTAGCAAGCGGCGTCAACTTCATTCAGCAGGTTAGCGAGCAGATGGCCCATATTAGCGATTCTGTTGGTTCTACAGTAGAGATCGTATCCAACTTGAAAGAACGCTCTTCTCATATCGAGAAAATCGTTGGCGCGATTACGGAAATTTCGAATCAAACGAATCTGCTCTCCTTAAATGCTTCGATTGAAGCGGCAAGAGCGGGCGAGCATGGGAAAGGCTTTGCTGTAGTAGCCGGAGAGATCCGGAAGTTGGCTGAGCATTCCTCGGCTTCGGCAGGGCAAATATTCGGATTGCTGCAGGACATTAGGAAGGATTCCCAAGAGACCGAACATGCGATGCAACAAGTAACGAGCGAAGTATTGGCGGGACAGAAGAAGATGTACGAAGCCATGGAATCGTTTGAAAATATTTTGAAATCCACGCAGGAAGTAGCCTGGAAAGTTCAAGAGGTATCTGCTGTCAGCGAGCAAATGGCGGCAGGGTCTGAGGAAATCGCAGCATCGGTGTCCGAAATGGCGAGTATATCGGAGGAATCGCTATCGGGCGTTAAAGCGGTGAACGATATGACTTCCAAGCAAAGCGCTTTAGTTCAGGAGGTTGCTTCGCTCACGGACTTGCTTAGCAAGGATTCTCGGAGCCTGGAAGCCCTCGTGATGAAGTTTAAGGTGTAAAAGGAATCGCAAAGGAGAGACACCGCGCTAGGTGTCTTTTTTTGTTTAATGGCGTATACCATGGGATTTATTCCGTTGTATAACAATAAGAGGAGAAGGTGATAACGGTTTGCGGTTAATTATGAGCATAACGGAAAGAGATGTCCTAAGCGGGTATTCACGCTCTTGGATATATTGACGAACATAAATTTAAAAATCAATTCATGCAACGATCCTATTGCTATATCGCCAAGGCGGTGAGTCAACAGGGGAACGTGGAGTTAACTGAAGAAGAAATTCAATTAGGTATGCAAATGAGGTGGGTGAACTTCGAAGAAGCTATCGCAAAATTCCAATTCCCGATCGACAATTGCAAGGATTACTCCACGAGGTTTATGCTTCTTAGGGATCTTACGATTTTGGAGCATGCTTCTCGATGGTTCAGTAAAGGAGAATTTATGCATGGGTGATTACGTTTGGACGATCTTTGTAGCGGGAGAAGTGGGGACCTTCCCAAATTTTTATCCGATCGGGCTTTATTCTTCACGCGAAGGTGCCATAGCAGAACTGGATGTATTGCCACGAGATATGAATTATCAGCTCTTGAGATTGCCCGTCAATCGGATGTTCCCGTATCATCACAAAAAAAGCGGCATGTTGGCTGGCGTGGATGGCATTCACCACGAGCACTTTCATTTCAAGGATGAAGATACAAGAAACCTTACGTAATCGGATGGAGGCGCCTGATCATGCGCATCAGACGGGCTTATGTAGAAGATATCGAAGCGCTCATTCTCATGCGCTGGGAATTCACGCTGGAGCATCAGCCTGATACGAGCGACGACTTCGAGCTTTTTGCCGCCGAGTGCAGAACGTTTTTGGAAGAAGCGATTCGCGGCGAACGGTGGCACATCTGGATGGCGGAAGTTGAAGGCGTCATCGCATCGCATATCTACATCCAATTGATCAATAAGGTGCCGCGGCCAGGGCGCGTTACATATCCGTTTGCCTACATGACCAATGTCTATACGGATCCGGCTTACAGATCGCAGGGAATCGGGAGCCAATTGCTCGAGGCGATTCGGGCGTGGGCGACGGAGAACAAGTTTGAATTCATTATCGTATGGCCGAGCGAAGAGAGCAGGAAGTTCTATGGTCGCAACGGCTACACGCTGAACAATGATACGATGGAGCTCCATTTATAAGTAAAGCAAGCCCGACGTATGAATTCTCCCTCTTTAACATACCGTGCAAGTAAACGGTAAATTACAAGAGGGCGAAAGGCAGGGGCGGTCATGGCCGGAAACGATGCGGAAAAAGTATGGCGGCAGATGACACAGGATCATTCAGGAAACTGGGGAATGGACATCGATCACTGGGATTGGGTGCCGGGCGTTGGCGTGATTGCGCTGCTGGAATACTACGAGGCAACGCGCGAGGAGCGGGTGCTCTCGTATTTACAGGATTGGGTGAAACGGAATGAGTCGAAGGCCAAGGGGAAAGCGGTGATTAACGCCATCGCGCCGTTTGCGATCTTCCCTGCGCTTTATCAGCTGACGGGGGACGCTAAGTTTAAGGATGAAGCGGTACGCGTAGCCGAATGGCTGCTGAATGAGGCGCCGCGTACGCGCGAGGAAGCCCTTGAACATACGGTGACCGAAAACGTGGCGTTCTCCGAGCAGGTATGGGCGGATACGATCTTCATGGCGGTGCTGTTCCTGGCGCGAACGGCCTCGCTCCTCGGAAGCAGGGCGTACGCCGAGGAGGCGCTGAAGCAGGTGCTGATTCATCTGCGCTTGCTGCAGGATCCGCTGACGGGCGTGCTGTTCCACGGCTGGAACTGTGCCTCGGGCGATCATATGTCGGGCGCCCGCTGGACGCGGGCGAATGCCTGGATTGCCGCAGGCGTCCCGATGATCGTAGCGGAAATTGACGGGCTGGTCGACATTCCGCAGGAGTTGAAGGAGCGATACGGGCGTTTGATGAGCGGGCTTCTCGCTTATCAGCAGGAGGATGGACTATGGAGCACGGTGATGGACCGGCCTGATTTTTACAGAGAAGTGTCGGGCAGCGCGGGGATTGCTTATGGCCTTTTGAAGGCGGTCGAGATGAAGCTGATCGCCGATGAAGAGGTGTACGCGGGTGGAGCGAAACGTGCTTATCGCGCGATTGTTCCTTATATAACGGCAGAGGGCTTGGTCACGGGCGTATCCGGCGGCACGCCGGTGATGCCGACGATCGAGGCGTACCAGAAGGACGTGTCTACGTATCCGACTCTGTACGGGCAAGGGCTGGTGCTGATGCTGCTCGCCAAAATATCGCAAAGGAGCGAGTAGATGATGCGTAATGCCGAGCTCCTCGCCTCGATCCAAGCAAAGGATAAAGCTTATGATGCCGAATTCAAACTGGTTCGGGTTCGCATGACGAAGACGTATCACACGGCGTTAAAGCCGGATCTGCATCCTTTCGCATATGAGCTGTACGTCTCGACCTGCTACGCGTACGATCTGTTGCAGTATGGCGGCGAGGAAAACGTGAAGCGGGCGGCGGACATTCTCGAGGTCGTCATTGCGCGGCAGGATCAGGATTCGAGTCGTTCGACGTACGGGATCTGGCCGTATTTTGACGAGGAACCGCTGGACCAGATGGATCGCCCCGACTGGAACATGGCGGATTTTCACGGCAAGAAGCTCGTGCTCATTTTAAAAAATCATTCGGAACTGCTCCCTTCTTCGCTCATCGACAAGCTGCGCGGCGCCGTATACCACGCCTGCCAGGCGATCATCATCCGCAATGTCGGCCCGCATTACACGAACATTGCTATCATGGGGGCGCTCGTCACGCTGCTTGGCGGCGAGCTGCTGGGCCAGGAAGAGATTCGCAGCTATGGCGAGCGACGCCTCCGAACGTTCCGAGACTACACGATGGCGATCGGTACGTTCTCGGAGTACAACAGCCCTTGCTATACGCCGATCGCGATCGAAGAGCTGCACGGCATCTACGCGGAGTCGAGCACGGACGGGGCGGTTGCGGACGCGGAGAAGTTGCTGGATCTGGCTTGGCATATGATCGCGAAGCACTATCACCCTACGACGGGGACGTGGAGCGGTCCGCACAGCCGGACGTACAGCACGCAGCTGCGGCCGAACGAAAGTGCCTTTCTTCAAAATGCGCTGAAACAGGAAGTAGAGCCGGGGGATATTCGTTGTCCTGAGAAGTACCGCTATCTATTCACCTCGACGGAGGAACGCTACTTCACGGAGCCGACGCTTAAGGCGGACGAAACGGGCTACCAAAACTATGCGACGACGTATCAAAACGAACGGCTGTCGCTTGGCAGCTATACCTCGGGCATCATGTGGAACCAGCGCCGCAATCTGCTTGGCTACGTGGATAGCGGCGGCGGCCATGCCGTGTCGATCCAGTTGCAGTTTTTGAAGGACGGCAAGGACTTCTGCTCTGCGGTTTTCACGGGCGTGCAATCGCGCGGGCAAGCGCTGTTCGCCTTTAACCTGGCGACGGATAACGGCGGTTGGCATCAGGATCTGGATATCATTAACGGCAGGTGCAGAGCGGCGGATTTGCGCATCCGGCTTCTCCTCGGCGGCCATGCGGCGAACGCGGAGTTGCCGACGACACAGACGGGCAACCGGTTTGTGACCGTGATCGGGGAGACGGTGTTGCAGGTGGAGGCCATATTGGATCGCTCGGATTATGGCGAACTCCAGCTTCAGACAGAGCGTAGCGCAGAAGGCCTCAGTTTGGACTATGTCATCTCGACGGGCGAGGAGCGGGATTTCGATTTTCATGCGCTGGAGCGGGCAGTCTGGGTTTTTGCGCTCTCGCTAGGCGAGGATCGGCCGCCTCCGGCCGTCGACATCCAGGAGAACGAATCGTCGCTGACTGCGTCTATTCAGACGGACGACGGCTTGGCGTCCATCACCGTGCCGCAGAAGCCGCGGAAGACCCGCGAGCTCTATCAGGAGAACAAGGTTCAGTTGCCTTCGGCTTTGCTGGGGGAAATGGAGTAGAGAAATAGAGGTAATGAATAAGATTAGCCTTCAATGCTGCTTCGGCAGGCTGCCGGAGGATGCTGCAAGGATTTTAAAGGGATTTTCCGTAGACAGATAATGGAGCGGGTGTCTATCCGCTCACCTCGGCCGCCTACTCGCTTAACGCCGGCACTTTGTACGACTTCAAGGCGGTCGCGAACGGAAGCACGCTGGAGCTCTGGGTGAACGGGACCAAGCAGCTGACAACGACCGATACCCCCATTTCGTCCGGCCAGTTCGGCTTGTACGCGCACCGCGCTAACGCGAAGTTCGATAATGCGATGTAGTATTGAACGTTCCCTATTGACAGTTGTCTCGCTTCTGGAATAAAGTGTAAATCAACGGGCAGTACCGCGGATCGACTCCGTCCCTTGAGGATGGAGTTTTTGCGTTTTAAATTACATTTTTAAATCCGGTTAAAGGGGATGCGAGCTGCGATGGAGATGTACACGGATCGATTGAAGCTGCGATTGGTCGAGCCCAAGGATGCGGAGCCTATCGAGACGCTGATCAATGACAAGGAAATTGCGCAAACGACGCTGGGGATCCCGCATCCGTATCCGCCTGGCGGGGCGGCCGCATTTATTCGGCGCAGGCAAGAGGCGGCGAAGAAAGGGGACGGGTTTTCATTCGCCGTCCTCGACCGGCCGACTGAGACGTTTATGGGCATCGTGGGACTGCGAATCGATCCGTCGCATCATCATGCCGAACTGGCTTACTGGTTAGGAAGAGCCTATTGGAACCACGGCTATTGCTCGGAGGCGGCGAACCGGGTATTGCAGTTCGCATGGGAAGGCTTGAAGCTGCATCGCGTTTGGGCCGCGGCCATGACGCGGAATCCGGCTTCGTTTCGCGTGATGGAAAAGTTGGGAATGAAGCATGAAGGGGTTTTTAGGGGACATGTGTTAAAGGACGGCGCGTACGAGGATTTAACCTATTATGCTTTACTGCGTTCGGAGCTGTCGTAAGTAAGGTTAACCGCGTTAAAGGAGGTTTTCCGTTGGAAAAGACATTTAACGGCGCAAAATTAGAGGTCGTCCAAGGGGATATCACGCAATCCTCCATGGCGTGCATCGTGAATGCGGCCAACAGCAGCTTGCTGGGCGGCGGAGGCGTCGACGGGGCGGTTCACCGCGCGGGCGGGAGACGCATACTGGACGAGTGCGTACGCATCCGAAGCGAACGGGGCGGATGTCCTGTCGGAGAAGCCGTCATTACAACCGGGGGAAACCTAAAGGCCGATCATGTGATTCATACGGTGGGGCCGGTCTGGAACGGCGGCGAGCGGGGCGAAGCCGAGAAGCTGGGAAATTGCTACCGGAGCGCGCTTCGCCTAGCCGAGCAGCATGGAATCGCGAGCCTTTCTTTTCCGAATATCAGCACGGGCATCTATGGATATCCGAAGGGCCAAGCCGCCGATGTAGCGATCGAGGCGGTTACCGAGGTCCTTGCGCGCAAGCATGCGTTCGAGCGGATTCAGTTCGTATGCTTCGACCGCGAGAACTATGACTTGTACGTGAAACGGATCGGCGCACTGTGATTCGCCTACAATTACCCCCAAGTCATCAACGTTATCAACAGGATATAAACAACATGTGCACAGAGTTGTGCACATGTTCCCTTTTCATCGATTCGCTGGAACTTGATATTTAACGCACGGAGGAACTTGTATACAGAAGTTTCAACCGTCAAGCCATGTCTTTAACAGGAAGCGGTTTTCCGTCTTCTCTTTGCCCAATCGAACCACAAAAGGTTTATCCCCAAGTTGTCCACGGGTTGTGCACAAACTTATGCACATGTGGACGCAATTAACACGCATCATTGTCTCTCCGCTATGTACGCCTTACCCCATTCTCCGATTGACGAATTCGGATCCCCCATTCCTCGCCTTCGGGTCCGATGATACAATGAATCCTAGCGACTGAACAGAGGGGAAGGCGAGATAAATGGCGTCAAAAAATACGATTTTATTCATCGGTGATTCGATTACGGACGGCGCTCGCGGCCGGACGAGCGATCCCAATCATATTTTGGGGCACGGTTTCGTATTTCAGATCGCGGGTCGCTTGGGCTTGGAGCTGATGCCCCGCATGTGGTGAACCGCGGCATCAGCGGGGATCGGGCATCGGATCTGTATGCCAGGTGGAACGAAGACGCGATCAGCGTGCAGCCGGATCTTATCAGCATCCTGGTCGGCGTCAACGACGCCTATCATCTGATCCAGGGCGACGCGCGCGGCGCATCGGACCGATATAGACTTGCGTATACGCATCTCCTCGAAGAGACGCGGACGGTGCTTCCGAATGCGAAGATCGTTTTGTGCGAGCCTTTTATCCTGCGGACCGGCTCCCTCGACGAGAAGTGGACGGCCTGGGAAACGAAAATGACAGCTTATCGGCAGATCGTGCAAGAGCTGGCCGACAGCTACTCGGCGACGTTCGTACCGCTTCAGCACCTATTCGACGAAGCTTGTGAGCGGGCGCCCCGGGAGCACTGGCTCTGGGACGGCATCCACCCGACCGCCGCCGGCCACGAGATGATCGCGCGACAATGGCTTGAAGTCGTGTCCTTGCCGGACTTGCGAGGATAAAAATTTCCCATCCGCGCAACCTAATCGGATGCCGAGGCAAACTTGCCCATGGGGCGCGCCGACGCATGGACTTCGGAGACGCGGAGGGATATCGGTGGAAAACTTATATACGGCAACCGTGACGGTCACGGGCGGACGCGAAGGCAAGCTGTCTTCGAGCGACGGCGTGCTTCAACTGGAGCTCCGCATGCCGAAGGAGCTAGGCGGAACGGGCGGCGCGGCGACGAATCCGGAGCAATTGTTCGCGGCTGGTTATGCGGCTTGCTTCGAGAGCGCGCTGAACCTGGTATGCCGAAGGCGAGACGTCAAGTACGAAGGCACCGAAGTGACGGGCAGCGTCACGATCGGCAAGGACGCGGACGGCGGATTCGCCCTGGCGGTGGCGCTGGACGTGAAGCTAATGGGCGTCGATCGGACGCTTGCCGAACAACTGACCGCCGAGGCGCATCAGGTGTGTCCGTATTCCAAGGCGACGAGGGGCAATATCGAGGTTGCGATCAACGTCGTATAACGGCGCGGGTGACTACAAAAGCCAAATAAGACACCGCGACCTTTTGCGAAAAGGCGGCCGGTGTCTTATTCTTTTTAAATAAGGTTATTAACGATCCGTATTCTGAGTGCCGCTGGCGGATTGGCCTTGCTCGAAAGCTTCTGCCGCTTCCTCCGCGGAGAACTCGGTATCGTCTTGACCGGGCACGGGCAGCTGGTTCAGCTTGGTCGTCTGAACCTCCGCCTTGGACGGTTCGTTCTGGTTATTGGTCATGGGGCACCTCCTTGGACGATTTTTACAACCATTCCAGCATGCCACTTTTTGGACGAGAATATGTGCACAACAGTCGAGGGGGCGGGATTCATGCACGGGAAACAAACGATTACGCTCGGCATGGGCTGCTTCTGGTCGCCGGAAGCGCTGTTTGGCTCGTTGCGGGGCGTCGAGGAGACGCGCGTGGGATATGCGGGCGGCACGACCGAGCAGCCGACTTACCGCGAGATGGGGGATCACGCCGAGACGGTCGAGATCGGCTTCGACGCCGAGCTGATCTCTGTCGACCGACTGCTGGAGACGTTCTGGAATAACCATAACCCCGTTAATATTAACGGGTATAAAGGAAGACAGTATCAGTCTCTGCTGCTATACCGCGACGAGGCTCAGGCGGAGGCGTTTAACCGGGTTAAGCAGCGGATGGGGTCGGCTATGGGACATACGCTGGAGACGGAGATCGCGCCCTTCGCGGCGTTTTATCCGGCCGAATCCCGGCACCAGAAGTATTATCTGAAAAGATACCCGGACGCGATGGACAAGCTGAGCGGGCTGTACGGTTCGGAAGAAGCGCTTATGCGTTCGACGATCGCGGCAAGGCTCAACGGCATCGCTAAGGGCTTCACGAATCTGGCGCCCGTCCTTCTGGAGATTGAAGCATGGCCGATCGAACCGGGCGAGCGGAACGCCTTGATTGAACGGGTCCGGCAGATTCGATGGTAGATGGTAAAGCACGGGTAATTATCGTATCATGAAGAACCGACAATCGCGGATATACAAAGGGGAATCAGAATGAGCGAACCCAGCTTCAACGATTATCAATTAAGCGACGACATACGCCGGGCTTTGGACAGCATGGGTTACACTAAGCCGACGGAAGTGCAAAGCAAAGTCATTCCCGTCGCGCTTCAGAAGAAGGATATGACCGTCAAGTCCCACACGGGAAGCGGGAAGACGGCTGCATACGGAATCCCGATTTGCGAGCTGGTGGAATGGGAAGAGAACCGTCCGCAAGCCTTGATCCTGACGCCGACGCGCGAGCTGGCCGACCAGGTCAAGGAAGATATGATGAACATCGGCCGCTTTAAGCGAATCAAGGCAACCGCGATTTACGGCAAGCAGCCTTTTGCCAGGCAAAAGATTCAGTTGGCGCATAAAAACCATGTCGTCGTCGGTACGCCGGGTCGCGTCATGGATCACATCGAAAGAGAAACGATCGACCTCGAGCAAGTGAAATATCTGGTCATCGATGAAGCCGACGAGATGCTGAGCATGGGATTCATCGAGCAGGTGGAGAAGATTATCCGCGAACTGCCGAAGGATCGCGTGACTCTGCTGTTCTCGGCGACGCTGCCCAAAGATGTCGAACGCCTGTGCCACAAGTATATGAAGCAGCCGCTCGATATCGAGATTCAGACGGAGGGCAGAACGACAAGCCAGATCGAGCATGCGCTCTACACGGTGAAGGACGACGACAAGCTGAATGTGCTCAAGGACGTCGCCACGGTCGAAAATCCGGATAGCTGCATTATTTTTTGCCGGACGCAGGTCAGGGTTGACGTCGTATTCAAGGAACTGCACAAGCACGGATACCCCTGCGATCGCATCCACGGGGGCATGGAGCAGGACAACCGCTCCCAGGTGATGAACGAGTTCAAGCGAGGGGAATTCCGCTATCTGATCGCGACGGATGTCGCGGCCAGAGGGATCGATATCGACAATATTAGTCTTGTCATCAATTACGACTTTCCCCAGGAAAACGAAAGCTACGTGCATCGGACCGGCAGAACCGGACGAGCAGGCAACAGAGGGAAAGCGATCTCCTTCGCCACGCCGAACGAAGAGAAGTTCGTAATCAACGTGGAGCGGTATGTCGGCTTTGAAATTCCGCGGAGGAATAACCCCTCCAAAGACGCGGTGGCATATGCCCAAGCGTCCTTTGATGCGAAGATCAAGAGCAAGGCAGGCGTCAAAAAGGACAGGAGCTCGCGATTGGACGAGGAGATCCTGAAGCTCTACTTCAACGGCGGGAAGAAAAAGAAGATCCGGGCGGTAGACTTCGTCGGCACGATCGCCAAGATCGAAGGCGTAGCGGCGGAGGATATCGGGATCATCACGATCGAGGATAACGTGTCCTATGTGGATATTCTCAACGGCAAAGGCCGCCTGGTGTTGAACAAGATGCAGGAGACGACGATCAAAGGCAAGCTGCTGAAGGTACGCGTAGCGAACAAGAAATAGAAGGTCGTATCAGTCTCGCAGCCAACAAATTTTAGCTTTTCAAGCGCGGGCGAATATGGTTTAATGTACTTAATATTTCCAGCGGTGAAGCACACCCTGGCAGGACGTCCGCGGACGTCTTGTCGGGGTGTTTTGTTTTGCCGGGACATTTTAAGGAGGCGTGAGGCATGAAGCAGGCAAGATTGTACGATCAGCCGGAAGCGTTCGCGGAGATGATGAAGCGGCAGTTGGCGGAAAGTCTGCAGATCGACGTGAGAATGACGGAGGGCGAGCCGCTGCTGCTCGAGATGGACGACAAGATCGGTACGGCGCAGGTCAGTCTGCACGATACCTATCGGATGTATATGGCCGGAGGCGATCTGAATGCCGCGGTCGATTACCTGAACAACATCGTGCGCAATTCAAGGATTGCCGCCGAAAAGAAAGATGAGATCGAGAAGCTCGATCCGTTTTATATTTACCCTGCGCTGCGGGAGGAGGCTTACGCGGAGGCGCTGCGCAAGCAGGCGGGCGGATTGTCGGCGGATCGGCTGCCGGGCCTGCGCGAGATGTATCTCGAGATCAAGGACGGGCTCACGAAGGTGATCACGACGGGTATGCTGGAGATGAATCCGGACGTGCGGGAGGAAGAGCTAAGGAAGATCGCCTACCGGAATCTTCGGCGGGAGGGCTGGCAGGAGCCGCAGATGAGATTGCCCACGCTGCTGGGCAGTTGCAGGCTTGAGGTATACATGCATGATACGCACCCGGCCGAGTGCCAGTTTTTGGATCCGGAATTAAATAAGCATCTCGGACGCAATCCGTATCTGGTCGCGTTCACGAATCGCAAGACAGTGATGGTGCTGCGCGCGGACGAAGCGATGGAGACGCTCCGCCAGGCGCAGCGGCTGGCGGAGGAATCCGGCTTCCGGACGATGGCGAAGCGCAGCGTGGCGCTCATGCCGAGCCCGGTATCGGACCGCGTATATTGGGTGCGGGACGGCAAGGCGGGCCTGCTGCCGCCAAGCAAGTAACGCTGCCTGCCTCGGACAATGTCAGGATGCGGAGTCGGCCTCTTCTTGGGACGGGGCTGCGGGCTGCGGGTCAGGCGTTCTTTCGTATCTCGCCAGCGCCCAAGCCGCCGACTCCTGCATTCGCCTCTGGAGCTGTTCGCCCTCGACGATTCGAACCCGGCGTCCGAGGAACCGGATTTTGGACAGCAGGAACTCGCTCTCGTCGGCCAGGCAGGAGACGCGGATCCGGTATAAGTCCCGATTCTCTTCGTAGCTTACGGTTTTATCGAAGCAGGAGAAGGCATAGAGGATCCGGGAGAGCTCCGCATTGTATTCGCGGACGATCTCGATCACGGCGTGGGTCCGGCGTTCTTCGAGGATCGCGAACGCCCGGCTTCGCAGTGCTTCGGCGCGATCCGGCTGCAGCGCGATGGGCTCCGCGGAGACGATATGCCGCAGCTTGCTCGACATGAGGCCGCGCGCGCTGTACCAGAGCAGGTACCACTCTCGCTTGACCATATTGTATTCCAGCTTGACCGGCAGTCCATTCTGATTCGCTTGGATGCCTCCGTGTTTCAGCCTTGAAGTGAGCCGAATGCCGCGACCTTCCTGGATCATGCGGCGAAGGGGGCGGAGCAGGGGGTGATAAACCTGCCTTTCCCGGCTCTTGGCTTTTTCGGCGATGTATTCGCGGCTCTCGATGGAGATCTCGTCTTGCAGCAGGTCGCGAAGCAGGAACAGCGTCTCCGCGGCGAAGGCATCGGCGGACGCGGGATGCTCGAGCATCGTCTTGAGCCACGAACGCTCGTGTGCCGTGAGGGCGATCGAATCCGCTTCGTCCAGCCGCGATAGAATCTGATAGTTAAAGATCTTCTCGAACGGGTTCATAATAAGCCTGAATCTCCTTCCATTCGGCGACCAGCTCCCGGCGCAGCCATGCCGGCTCCAGCACTTCGCAGCTCGAGCCGAAGCTGCGCAGCCACGGCTTGATCTCGTAGATGCCGTTGACTTCGATCTCGTACAAGAAGGTCGTGTCGGATTCGTCCGTCACGACGCCCCATTGGCCTTGGGCCGCGACGCGTTCGCGCACGAAGTTCGCGCCTGCCCGTCCAGGATTGTAGAATCGCGCCCGTATCTTCACGCGCCTGTGGGTGTCCGTCACCCAACTGTGCTCGAGCTCCTGTTCGACGGCTTCAAGCCGCCGGTCGAAGGTTTCCGCGTCTACGGCATCCCCCAGCGCAATCTGGGTGACGCCCTCCATGCGATACTTCATCGTGCCGAGCCGGGGGCTGTGTCCGATCAGATACCAGCGGCCGTATTGATGGTCGTACACCGCGCGCAGCGGCAGCGTCGTCTCGACGCGGCCCTCCGTCTCGCGCTCGAACAGGGGGTTCGTGTTTTTGGACGCATAGTTCTTTCCCTTTTTGGGCGACAGGTAGAGGAAAGTTAATTTTCTACGCGCCCGAATCGCCTCGAATACCGTGTAGAGATGCGCCTCGTCGAGGATTCGCGTGTGATAGTGATATTTGTACAGGTGGACATCGAAGGTCTCGGGCCCGTATCCCCGCCTCGTCAGCGCCTTCTTCAGCGTATCTCTCAGCAGATAGCCCTGTACGGCGGGCACCTGCGTGTTCGCCATCACGTCGACATAGTCGTAAAGGTCGAGCAGCTCCTCGTCCGCCAGCCGATCGATCAGATCGATGTCGGCACGGTACTTGTACGGTCGTCCGCCGTCCAAGCGGCGAATGACGCCGACCTCTTCCAGATACTTAAGGTCCCCGCGCACGGTCTTCTCGTCGGGACAGGCATAGTCGGACGGCATGCTGTCGCTGCAGGCGTCCAGCAGTTCTTTGGCGGTCAGCGCTTCGCCCTGCAGCAAGCCGATCAGAACCGCGAGCCGGACGCTCTCCGAGTCCTTCAGCGACTTGGATCTGAAGAGGAAGAGCAGCAGCGGGTCCGCGGATTCGTAATGGTTGTAGCGCAGGCCTTCGGCAAGGTCGTCGGTTGCGTCCGAGGACAGCATCGTCCGCATGTCTTTGATGTAGCGCAGCGTCTTGTCGTACGTATGCACGGAGATGCCGAGCCGGTCGGCGAATTGCTGCCTGCTGTAGGCGCCGCCCGCCAGCGCGAGCATGCGAAGAAACTGAACCTCTTTATCGAAGCTTTCCCGTGCCATTCGCGCACCTCCTGCCAATCTTTGCTCCATTGTATCAAGAGAAAAGGCAGGGGAATATGGAAACTTTTTACGCGTTGCCATACTTTCGCCCTGTTCGATCGATGCGAATGCTGCGAAAATCAGGTTGTGAAGCCGAGCCGCAAGGCAGCGGGTTCACGGGATCATGGAGGCGCAAGGAAGGGTTACTTCGACCAAACGCTTTGGTTAGGCCCGATACCTAACCGCTTCGATCCAAACGAGATCGGAGTAACTAACCTTTCCAACCCATTTCCTCCATGATACTTATTCAAGCCGTTTATGGTTGACAGCGTTAAACGCTCGATGCTAGGATTACCAGCAACATACTGAATTGGAGAAAGGAGTGCGGCACATGCGCGACAGAAATTTTATCTATGAACGTCAGTACCATCGTAACCCAATGTCCCAGATTAAAGGCAGCCAGCGAGAGATAGGCTCGTTCAACACGCATGATCTGTATCTCCAATCTCATAAGGGCATTCTTTACAGGCGCAAACCCGCTTCGGTTCGTCGGTTGTTTCCTACAGCCTGACGCCTCCGGCGACGGCATACATATGCGTACCCGTAAAGACTGCTTGTAGCCGAGCGGTCTTTTTCTATGGCTGAATTCAGCCTTAGAGGAAGATCCGAGGGCGACAGGGGTCTTTTTTTTCATCCTTATGGACCCCTGCAAAGTACATACCGCGTCAAGCGATATTAAAAACGAGGAAAGGTAGCGGCGCGCTCCTGCCATAGGGCAGGGGCGGGGCCGACGGCAAAGAAGTGCTTTCTATTATGGAGACCATGGCGAAAAGGCGAACGCAGCGGACTGTGAATCCGCCAGTACCGGTTCGAGTCCGGTTGGTCTCCCCAAACGATGCCCGGTAGCCAAGCGGCAAGGCAGATGACTTTGAATCATCCACCGCAGGTTCGAATCCTGCCCGGGCAGCCACTCGATTTACATTGAACCGCCGCGGCGTGGTGGTGAAACTGGATGAACACACGGGCCTTTCACGTCCGGATCTGCGGGTTCGAGCCCCGTCCACGCCTCCAACTTCATGAACACAATTTTAAATCAGAAAGGAAGAAGCCTGCCTTGCGCTACAGGTGACACTTATGAAAAGACACGTATACCCCATGCTTCACGAACAAGTCTTCCGCAACCTCTCCGAGCAAAATCTGTCGCTGGACGATGTATTCGACCGCATTCAAAGCTTCATGGCTCGCGATCCGCGCGCGGCTTACCAGTTGGTCGTCGGAACGGACGCGCAGGTGCACGCCGGACATACGAAGTTCGTGACGTCCGTCGTGATCCACCGTCCGGGCCGGGGCGCCTGGTTCTGCTATCGCCAAGTGATCGTCCCGCGGGAACTGCGGTCGCTGCGGGAAAAGCTGAGCCTCGAAACGACATATAGCCAGGAGATCGCAGCCTTTTTCGATACCGGGAAGCGAGCGGCGCTAGAGGATATGCTTCTGCCCTATGCCTACCATGGCGCGAGCCTTGCGATGTTCGTCGACATCGACGCAGGCACCGACGCGAGGCGCAACCGGACGTCGGCGATGGTCGCGGAGCTGGTCGGAAGAATCGAAGCGATGGGGTTGTCGGCCAGAGTGAAACCGGAAGCGATCGCGGCTTCGTCCGTTTCCAATCGCTATACGAAAACCCCGTACAGAGGCGCTCTAGCTTCGAAAGCGGCTTCGAATTTCGGATAAATTTACAAGTCGTCATACTTGCGCCATGTTCGCGGCAGCGGATGTGCGCGATGATAAGAGCAAGCAAAGCAATAGCGAATGCAAGATGAAAGCTAAGTT
This sequence comes from Cohnella sp. OV330, assembly GCF_900112065.1. GTDB lineage: Bacteria > Bacillota > Bacilli > Paenibacillales > Paenibacillaceae > Cohnella. The sequence goes on along the minus strand of NZ_FOKE01000012.1, from coordinate 192,845 downwards.
TTCGACGTTCGTTCGTTGAGGCGCATGGAAGGGCTACTTCGACTTTTAATCGGCTTGTCGTTGGTTCGAGTCCAACTCCCGCCTGGCGGGATAGCTCAGATGGTAGAGCAGCATGCCTTTCCGACCTTTTCCTCAACGATTGTAATCAGCAGACGGAGCGAGGCGAACGAGAGGGATACTTCGATATAAGGGACGGACGTGGCCATACGCTGGCCTTCCGCGAACCTTCTCGGCCATGTTCCTCGCTCCGCTCTCTTTTAAGGAGGTTAATTCCCATGAGTTTCGCTAAAAAGCTGTTCTTGGCCGTCCGGCCGACGACGTTCAACCAGGATGGCTATCCCGCCTACGAACGCTCCGCCGAGGAGCGGTACGTGCAGACGCTGGTCACCAATACGATGGGCAACACGTTTTATGCGGACGGTCAGTCGCTGCTGGCCGAAGCCGAAGCGACTCACCGCGAGATGGCGCAGCGCGATCCGCAGTTCATGGCCAAGGCGCTCGTCTATGCGCGGGGCGAAGGCTACATGCGGCTTCAGCCGCTGTACGGCCTTGCGATCCTGTCGGCCTACCGGCCCGACTTGTTCGCGAAGATCTTCCTCAAGGTCGTGCAGATTCCGTCCGACCTGTCCGACTTCCTGACCCTCCTCCAGGGGATGGGCCGGGGCGAGGGCGGCCGGGCCGTGAAGCGGCAGGTTAACCGCTTCTTGGCGGGCGTGTCCGAATACTGGGCCGTCAAGTACAACGGCCGGGGCCGGGGTTACAGCCTCGGCGACGCGATCGCGACGGCGCACCCGAAGCCGGCGGACCTGAAGCAGCAGGCGCTCTACCGGTACCTGCGAAGCCAGGCAGCGAATCTGTCGCTGCTGCCGCAGGTTCATGCGCTGGAGCAGCTGAAGCAGGCGACGACCGAGACTGAGCGGCTGTACTGGATCGAGACGGGTAAGCTGCCGCACGAGGTCGTCACGGGTGCGGTGAAGCCGACCAAGGCGATCTGGGAAGCGCTGATCGGTCAGATGCCGACGTTCGCGCTTCTCCGGCATTTGAACGCGCTCGAGCGGGCCGGCGTGCTGGAGGATCGGCACAATTTGCAGGCGGTGACCGATCGGCTGACCGACCGGCGCGCGCTTGCAAAGGCGAGGATCCTGCCGTTCCGGTTCGCCAAGGCGTTCCGGCAGGTGGCGCATCCGGTTCTGCGGGACGCGCTGCGGGACGCGGCGGAGTATACGTTCGAGCATCTGCCGGATCTTGAGGGCCGCACGGCGATCTTCCTCGACATCTCGGGCTCGATGACCGGCGATTATTTGCAGATCGGCTCAGTGTTCGCGCTAGCCCTGTATAAGAAGACGGAAGGCGACTCGCTGTTCTGGCTATTCGACACCATCGCCGAGGATGCGAAGCCTTCGCGCAGAGACAGCATCCTGTCGCAGGCGGAGCGCATACGGGCGCGAGGCGGCACGGATACGGGCGCGCCGGTGCGCAAGCTGCTGGCGGAGCGCCGCAAGGTCGACCAGATCGTCATCGTCACGGACGAACAGCAGAATGCGGGCAGTCCGTTTTACGAGGCGCTGGCGAAGTACAGGGCTAAGGTCAACCCGGGCGTCAAGGCGTTTATCGTCGACGTCTCGCCTTACAGGGGGGCAATGGTGCCGCAGCAAGATCCCGGTACGTTCTATATCTACGGCTGGAGCGATACGGTGCTGAGCTACATCGCGCAGTCGGCCAAGGGCTACGCGTCCATGGTCGAACGGATCGGGGCATTCGATATCGATAACTAATAGAAGAGGTGCATCAAGATGAAGCTGGCGGAAGCGCTGGTCCGTAGGGCGGACAGCCAGAAAAAAATCGCGCAGCTGCGGCAGCGGCTGGAGCGCGTGGTGAAGGTGCAGGAGGGCGAAACGCCGGCGGAGGATCCGGCCGCGTTGATATCCGAGCTGGAGCAGACGCTCGCCGAGCAGACGGTCTGGGTTCGCCGGATTAACAAGACGAATGCGGCCACGCCGTTTAACGTCGAGTTGAGCATCTCGGACGCGTTGGCGGAGCGGGATCGGCTCATGCAGCATCGCAAGCTGCTCGCCGAGCTGCTCGAGCAGGCGTCGATCAAGCAGGACCGGTTCAGCCGTTCGGAGGTCAAGTTCGAGCGGACGGTGGACGTCGTGCAGATTCAGGCTAGCGTGGATGCGCTGTCCAAATCCTACCGGGAGATGGATTTTCGCATTCAGGAGATGAACTGGACGACGGAACTCATCGAGACGTAGCTGCGAAGGTAGTCCGGATCGGCCGAGGCGTGCACAAAACCCAGCCAACGGGGCAACGTTGGACTCGAACGGACGCGGGGCCATGTCCAACCCTATGAATTATGAGCCCAGCAATGTGACGAGCGTAATGTGCACCAATCAATGTAACCACCGCGTGCAGGTCGGCAGGATTCGGGCGAGGGCGGGAATGGGGAATTTCGCAGCGCAATATGACAGCAGGGCGGAGGCTTCGGCGTATCGGAGCCGCCGTTCTACATAGAGGTGATTTTTAACATGGAAACGATCAGAAAAACAATAGGCGAGCAATTGGAGCGATTGGAGCGGGAAGAGAACGTCCGCATCCTGTATGCATGCGAATCGGGCAGCCGGGCGTGGGGGTTCCCGTCGCAGGACAGCGACTACGACGTGCGGTTCGTTTACGTGCGCGAGCCGGATTGGTATCTGTCGATCTACGATAAAAGAGATGTTATTGAGCGGCCGATCAGCGACAGCCTGGACATCAGCGGCTGGGATCTGCGCAAGGCGCTTAACTTGTACCGCAAGTCCAACCCGCCGCTGCTCGAATGGCTGCAGTCGCCGATCAAGTATGCCGAGCGTTACACCGTGGCAGAGCAACTGCGCGCGATCTCGCCGCTCGCCTTTTCGCCCAAGTCCTGCATGTACCACTACCTGAACATGGCCCGCGGCAACTATCGGACGTACCTGCAGGGCGATCGGGTCAAAATCAAAAAGTACTTCTACGTGCTGCGCCCCGTGCTGGCCTGCGAATGGATCGAGCGGTACGGCGGCATGCCGCCGATGGCGTTCGACGTGCTGACGAACCGGCTTCTCCCGCGGGATGGCGAGCTGTGGCGTACGGTCCAGCAGCTGCTGGATCGCAAGAAGGCGGGCGAGGAGCTCGACTACGAACCGCGGCTCGCCGTCGTCAACGATTATTTGGAGGAGCGGCTGGATCATCTGGAGCGGAGCGCAACCTTGCAGTCTGCGGAGACCGAGCGTTTGGACGAACGGCTGGACGCGCTGTTCCGGTCGGCGCTGCGAGAGGTATGGGGCGCATAGCGGCATTTGCAAACTAAATAAAGGAGCGTAAAGATACAACATGACTTACCAAACGATAGACGGCGTGCGCGTCTGGGGGAAGCCCGACGAGAGCGCGCTGTCGCAAGCCAAAACCTGCGCGTTGCACGGCCACGTCGTTCAGGCGCTGCTGATGGCCGACCACCACAAGGGCTACAGCCAGCCGATCGGCGGCGTGGTCGCGTACGACGGCCAGATCTCGCCTTCCGGCGTGGGTTACGACATCGGCTGCGGCAACAAAGCCGTGCGCACGAATCTGATGGCGAGCGACGTGCTGCCTCACCTGACCGGCATCATGGACCGGATCGCGCGCAAGGTGTCCTTCGGCATCGGCCGCGCCAATAGCGAGCCGGTCGATCACGAGCTGTTCGACGATCCGGATTGGAGCGCGTATGCGGCGATCGGACGGCAGGAGCACGACAAGCTGAAGAAGCTCGCGCGCGATCAGCTCGGCACGGTCGGTAGCGGCAATCATTACGTAGACTTGTTCGTCGAACCCGCCACGGGCCGACTGTGGATCGGCAATCACTTCGGCAGCCGGGGCTTCGGCCATAAGACGGCCAGCGGCTTCCTTAACCTTGCGGCGGGACGCGAATTTCTGGGCAACGCACCCGGCGAAAAGATGGATCAGCCGCCGGTATTGTTTGATCTCGATAGCGAGCTCGGCGATTTGTACTACAGGGCGATGAAGCTGGCCGGCCGTTATGCGTATGCCGGGCGCGACTACGTGATCCGGCAAGTGCTGTCGATCGTGGGCGCGGAGGCGGACTTCGAGGTTCACAATCATCATAACTATGCGTGGCGCGAGACGCACGGCGGCAAGGATACGATCGTCGTTCGCAAAGGCGCTACCCCTTCGGCGCCGGGTCAGCTTGGGTTTATCGGCGGCAGCATGGGCGATATCTCGGTCATCGTGCGCGGGAAGGATACGGCGGAAAATCGCGATTCCTACTATAGCACGGTCCACGGTGCAGGCCGCGTGATGAGCCGCACGCAAGCTGCCGGTAAGATGAACTGGAAGACGCGCACCCGTTCGGGCGGACAAATCTCGCCGGAGCAAATGAAGCGGGCGGTCCGCGAATTCGGCGTCGAGCTGCGGGGCGCAGGGACGGACGAGAGTCCGTTCGTTTATCGCCGGCTGCAGGAGGTGCTGGACGCGCATGCCGAGACGATCCAAGTGCTGCACGTGCTGAAGCCGATCGGGGTGTGCATGGCGGGCGCGGACGAGTTCGATCCGTACAAGGATTAACCGATGCCTCGCCTTTTCGCGTCCCATAGAGAGGATGATTTTCATTGGCCATCGTTCAACTCAAGTCGAGCAACCCGCAGTTTACGTTTTTAATCCGGAAAAATCCCTCCACCGGCATGCAGCTTCGACAAGTACGCCAAGGCATGACCTATGGTTGGTACTCGGACGAGTCGACGTATAACGTTTATTTCAAGGATGCCGACAACGATATTTCTTATAAAAAGCAGGAAGACGAGAGCTTCGAGTACTTGAACGTCTCCAGGTACAATACGCCGCTCTTCCCGTTGAACGCGATCAACGATTACTTTGCGGCGCCGTTCAAAAAGCATGACGACCGGGACGCGGAAGGCTTCGAGCACGCTTTTTTCATCAACATGATTCATATCGACCGGCTGCGGTATATCGATTTTTTTGAAAAGCATCTGACCGAGTATTCCTTCACGCTGGAGCATCGGGCGCACAAAAGCTATGCTCTGACGATCGGCACGCGAAAGAGCCTGTATGGTCTGCTGCATGTCGCAAGCGTGCTGTGCCTGTTTCTGTCGATGTTCGGAGACGAGCAGATCGATATATCGGACGCTGTGCTGGACAAATACATTCCCAGCCTGAACGTCATCGATGCGCCTTTTTACATTCGGAGCTTGTTTGCGAGAAACTTCCTTCATTCGCGAGACCGGTTTAAGAAGTACAAGGCGGATGTGGAGCGGACGGACCGATACGCGATTGAACTGGGATTCGGCGGTACGGCCATGCAGCGGCGCAGCTACATCGCAGGCGTGCTGTCTTTCGACAAACCGATTCTCGACATCGGCTGCGGCGAGGGCTTTTACGCGATCCCTTTTGCGGGCAAGCTCGAGAGCGCTTATTATGCGGTGGACATCGACGAAGAACTGCTGGATACCGTCGCGAGAAAAGCGGCCGCCAAGGAGATCGATAATATCGCGACATACCCATCCCTCGATCGCTTCCTCGAAACGTACAACGACGAGAAGGTCGACGTGATCCTCACGGAAGTCATCGAGCATATGAGCTTGGAGGAGGCAGCAACGCTTATCCGGCAAATCGGGGCCAAGGTCGATTTTGACCGGTTGATCGTGACGACGCCAAACGCGGACTTTAACCGCTATTACGAGCTGGAAGGATTCCGGCATGAAGACCATGAGTGGGAGCTCGGCCAGACGGCGTTCCGGCAATGGTTCGCAGTTACGGTACAAGGGATGCCGCTTGATTGCGAATTCGTTGAAATCGGAGATCGGGTGGATGGCATTCATACGACACAGGGCGTCATCGTCCGGAGAGGGGAGGGATAGCGCATGGAGATGGAGACGCGCGTTCATACGGTATTTATGCTGGTCGGGTCAAGCGAGTGCGGCAAGACGACATTTGCAAAGGAAGTGATGATGCCGCAGCTGCGTCTGACGGATGAGGAGCGGGGCTTGCGCGCCAACGTGCAGTATTTGTCCTCGGACGGCATCCGACAGGAGCTGCTCGGCTACGCCTACGACAAATACGAGCAGCTGATGCTGGAGTCCAGCTCGCATGCGTTTCAGCTGCTATTTGAGCGCCTGAAGCTCGTCACTTCGTTTCCGATTAACGCCGAGTTCGTTATCGTCGATACGATCGGTCTGGCCGAAGATTTCCGCGCCAAGGTGCGGGAGATCGCCCGCGACAACCATTACAATCTCGAAGTCGTGCTGTTCGATTACCGGAAACGCGACGACTACTATGCTTCCGAGCGATCCAAGAAGCTGATCACCGCGCATTTGAACCGGCTTCGCAAGGACGTGCTGCCCGTGCTGTCGCGCGAAGGCTATGACAGGATCCACAAGGTGCGGGCCAAGGATTTCTACTTCCCCGAGGAACGGCGGGCCAACCCGGAATACCGGATCGCGGTGGAAAACTGGAACGCGTACGCGGCGTCGGTGCTGCCCAGGGATGCGGAATATATCGTCGTCGGAGACGTCCACGAGTGCGCCGAGGATTTGCAGGGACTTCTGCTGGAATTCGGCTATCGTATCGAGGACGGCCGCATGGTGCCGACGGATAAAGTAAGGGGCGCGAAGGTTATACTGGTCGGCGACTGGATCGACAAGGGCAAGGATACGCGAGAGATCGTCGAGTTCTTGCATCGCAACAGGGCGCATTTTCTGTTCGTGCTCGGCAACCATGAGAACTTCGTGCTGAAATATATAAACGGAGAGATTAAAGGCGCTGACGTGCAGTTGACGGATGCGTACTTCGACTCCATTCCGGCATTGCAGGCTGACGGGGCATTGTTCCGGAAATTCGCCGAGCTCGTTGAATCGTCCCGACCCTTCTATCGCTATGTCGGCGGCGACGGCAGATCTTCTTTTTATATCACGCATGCGCCTTGCCGCAACGTGCACATCGGCAAGCTCGACACGGACTCCCTGCGCCGACAGCGGAACTTCAGGCTTGACCGCGCGCTTCCTGCGGAGGATCAACTGAATTTTCTGCGAGAAGAAGCGACGGGTAACCATCCTTACCATCTGTTCGGACATGTCGCGGCGAAGAAGAATTTCCAGGTCAAAAACAAGATTCATCTCGATACCGGTTGCGCGCACGGCAATCTGCTTACAGGCGTCCGGATGTCGTATAAGCTGTTTTTCAAAAGCCGCAAATCGCAAACCGCCGCCTTTCACGAGGAGCTGCCGACGCTTTTCCGGGAGGAGAGGAGGGTCAAGCTGTTGGAGCTGGAAGTCGAGTCCGTACGCAGGCTTCGGTATTGCGCCCGCCATCGCATTAACTATATCTCTGGGACGATGTCGCCGGCGGATAAGGATATGGAAGCAGGAGAACTTGAGTCTCTGCGCAGGGGGCTCGAATACTTCGCGGAACGCGGCGTGGGCGAGGTCGTGCTGCAGCCGAAATACATGGGCTCCAGGTGCAATGTGTATCTGCACCGGAACCTCGACGAGTGCAGGGCGGTCAGCCGCAACGGCTATAAAGTCAAGGCCGTAGACATGCAGCCGATTTACGAGCAATTGCTCCGAAAGTTCGGTCCGTACATGTCAGAGCGTGGGATCGCCATGCTGGTTCTCGACGGGGAGCTGCTCCCGTGGAAGGCGCTGGGCGAAGGACTGATCGAACGACAGTTTAGGCCCATCGGGAAAGCGCTGGAGACGGAACTGGACTTCTTGAAACGGCACGGGTTCGAAAAGGCGCTAGGCGAGCTTGTGGAGACCTGGGAGAACAGCGGGTTCGAGCAGGATCAGCATCATGCGACCAAGGAAGCGTTGAACGGGAAATACGGCGCGCATCAGTATCAGACGTATAAGTTCGTCCGCGGCATCCGGGACACGCGCGTGCCCTTGGCGCAGCACGAAGAAGCCTTCGGCGTTTACGAGCGTCAACTTGAGCTGTATGCGGGAGATGCCGAGATCGTTTACAAGCCATTTGCGCTGCTCAAAGAGATCGGCGAGAACGGCGACGAGCGGCTGCCGGAGGGCAAAACTTCGGATAACTATCGCTTCGTGTCGGAGGACGACTATGTGGTGCTGAATCTCGAGCGCCCGGACGCCTATGCAGTCGCCGAACGGTTTTTCGCCAAGCTCACCGTAGAGAACGGCATGGAAGGCATCGTTATCAAGCCGGAGCTTGAGCATCCCGGCACTGTCCCGTATATGAAGGTGCGCAACGCCGGCTATCTGTCGATTATCTATGGCTACGACTACAAGTTCGCGCATAAGTACGGCAAGCTGGTCAAGCAGAAGAACATCGCGTCCAAGCTGCGGACCTCGATGAACGAATTCCGGCTGGGGCAGCAGATGCTCGCGATTAAGCTGTCGGACATCGAACCGGGGAACGAGCAGTTCAATCAGATTGCAGCCAACCTGCTGTTCGAGGTGGCGAAGGAAAAGGAGATTGATCCGCGGCTTTAACGCCGCGCGCGATTTTCAAAATCCGGCCCAGGGTCCTAAACGGGTGTATCGGGTTGTGCCGGCGAAAATTTGATTCTGTTCGATAAACTCGCATGTTTGTTAAACTAGAAGGGTCAAACTCCCGGAGGAACCCATGCCATTTCCCATTGAAGAAAAGTTCGTCGTCGCCGTCGCTTCCAGTGCGCTATTCGACTTGGAAGCGTCGGACAAGGTGTTTAAGGAAAAGGGAGAAGAAGAATACCGGCAGTACCAGCATGCGCACGAGGAGGAGGTGCTGCGTCCCGGCGTCGCCTTCCCGCTGATCAAGCGGTTGCTTATGATCAACGGCGAGGCGCCGGACGACCAGCCGGTCGAGGTCGTGCTGCTGTCGCGCAACGATCCGGATACGGGGCTGCGCGTGTTCAAGTCGATCCAGCATTACGGCCTGCCGATCACGCGCGCGGCGTTCGTCGCGGGACGCAATCCGTTTACGTATATGGACTCGTTTAATGCGTCGTTGTTCCTCTCGGCGGATCCCGACGACGTGCGTTCGGCGATCCGGATGGGGCTGCCTGCGGCGCAGGTGTTTCCGACCGGATTCGTCGACGACGACCGGGAGCAGGAGCTGCGCATCGCCTTCGACTTCGACGGCATTATCGCGGACGACTCCGCGGAAGGCATATTCCAAGCTCAAGGCATGCAAGGCTTCCATGACAGCGAGCGTTTGAACGCGGGAGAGGCGCTCCCGCCGGGACCGCTCTTCCGGTTTTTCAGCGAGGTTAGCCGGCTTCAGCGCCGGGAATGGGAGAAAAAGAAGGCGGACCCCGACTACTCGCCGCGCGTCCGGATCGCCATCGTGACGGCGAGGAACGCGCCGGCCCACGAGCGCGTCGTCACGACGCTGAGGGCCGCCGGCATTCGGGTCGACGACGCCTTCTTCCTCGGCGGCATCGAGAAGGCGCGCGTGCTCAAGGTGTTCCGGCCGCATATTTTCATCGACGATCAGGTCGGCCATATCGAAGGCGTGTCCGGCTATTATCCGACGGCGCACGTGCCGTTCGGGGCGATCAACAGCGTGGCGTCCGTTTAAAACAAGGAAGGAGTGTCTCCCCATTGAAAATGAATAATCCGATCGTACCCGGCTGGTATGCAGACCCCGAGGCCAGAACCTATGCAGGAAAACACTGGATTTTTGCGACGCGCTCCTTTACGGAATATACGATGCAGATGAACCTGGACGCGTTCAGCTCCGACGACCTGGTCCACTGGGACAAACACGAAGGCATTGTAGACATGGCGGATTTCCCATGGATATGGAGAGCGGTCTGGGCGCCGACGCATATCGAGCATCGGGGGCGATATTACCTCGTATTCGCGTCGAACGATATACAGTCGAACGAGGAAACCGGGGGCTTGGAGATCGCAGTAGCGGATCGTCCGGAAGGGCCGTATCGCGGTTACCTCGGGAGGCCGTTGGTGGACAAGTTCATTCATCAGGCGCAGCCGATCGATGCGCATCTGTTCAAGGACGACGATGGAACCGTCTATCTGTACTACGGCGGCTGGGGGCACTGCAACGTCGCGCGAATGAACGAAGAGATGACCGGATTCGTTTCCTTAATGGGCGAAAGCGATGAAGTATTCCGTTCCATTACGCCTGAGGGATATGTGGAAGGTCCTTGCATGATCAAAAAGGACGGGCTTTATTATCTGATGTGGTCCATGGGCGGCTGGACGAACGGCACGTATCGCGTCGCGTACGGCGTGAGCGACAATCCGCTTGGTCCGTTCGAGAATCAAGGCACGATCCTGGAAAGACAAGAGCCGATTGCGGAGGGCCCCGGCCACCACGGCTATCTGCATCTGCAGGAGACGGACGAATGGTTGATCGTATACCATCGCAGAACGATCGGAGACACGGAGCCGGGCAATCGCCGGTTATGCATCGATCGCATGCGGATCGGAGGCGGCACCATCGAACCGGTCGTCATGACCGATACGTGGGAGCGTTGATGTCGCGGTCTTGAACGCGAAGCTTGATGAGAACGAAAAGATGCCAGGTTTCCTCTATGGTTGCCGGGAGGCCTGGTGTCTTATGGATCGAAGCGGCGCCGGCTGCCCGAATTGCTTTTCCCCGTCCTTTATGTTATAGTTTGTTTATTGGGATTTTGACCTCAAATTCATCTATTGCAGAGGGTTATTATTTTGATGACTAACCTTGTGCAATATATGAATTTTTTATTTGGTACCTTAAAATGAGAAACTCATGTAAAATTTGGAGGTGTTTCTATGCAAACAGGAACAGTAAAATGGTTTAACGCAGAAAAAGGATTCGGTTTTATCGAGGTCGAGGGCGGCGAAGACGTATTCGTACACTTCAGCGCGATCACGGGCGAGGGCTTCAAGTCACTGGATGAAGGCCAACGCGTCGAATTCAACGTAGTCCAAGGCAATCGCGGCCAGCAAGCCGAGAACGTCGTAAAACTGTAAATGAAGATTTAAATCCCCGAACGTATCGTTTTGGGGATTTTTTAATGAAGAGGCTTTTGTACGTGGATAGTAGCACGTTCATCTAAGGGGGACGATCCATTGAATTATTCTTGGAATAAACCGTTGGAAAATTTGCCCGAAGAAATGACGACCATCTGGTCCTGCACCCAGGACGCCTGCAAGGGATGGATCCGGGACAACTTTTCGTTCGAGGACGTGCCTACGTGCATGATCTGCAAGTCGGTCATGGTCCGAAGCGAAAAGGTGCTGCCGATTCTGATCTCGTCGGACCACCAGCTCAAGCAGCATCGGAAAAACCAGCGGAAAGCGGCGCTGTAGGCCGTTCCTCGGCGCAAGAAGGCGCTTTTTCCCCATACGCGATCCCAGTCCGCAGCCTGCCGAGGTTGTGGATTTTTCTTTTTGCCACTAGAATAGGACCCGCAGGTATACGCTTGCAAGCATTCTATCATCCGGGAAAAGAAGTGATAAGGTGAGACCGCTTCAGCTCAAGGCGCGGACGCACGCTTATCTGGACAAGCGTTTGACCGGGTCGTCCATGGATTACCGCAAGGTGATCGCATTGTTCATCCCGATCCTGATCGACCAGGCTTTTATCGTAGGCCTCAATCTTGTGAACACTGCCATGATCAGCTCGTCCGGCGTCGCGGCGGTCGGCGCGGTCAGCACCGTCGATTCATTGAACATTTTCCTGATCAACGTCTTCGTCGCCGTAGCGACCGGGGGCACGGTCGTCGTCGCCCAGTACAAGGGCAGCGGCAACGACGGGATGATCTCCAAAGCCGCCGCGGGCACGGTCGCCTCGGTCGCGCTGCTGTCGCTGGGCATCGGTTTGTTGGTAGCCGCTTTGCACGCCCCAGTGCTGCAAGTGCTGTTCGGCAGGGCGTCGCCTGACGTGCTTGACCATGCCCGCGTGTATCTGATCGGCAGCTGCGCGTCCTACCTGGGCATCGGCGTCGTGCAGGCCGTATGCGGCGCGATGCGGGGCATCGGGCGATCACGGGTGTCGTTGATCCTGTCGCTCATTATGAACCTGCTGTACGTGGCGTTGAACTTCGTCTTTATCAACGCGCTCGACATGGGCGTGCTCGGCATGACGATCGCGGTCAACATCGCGCGCTATACGGCCGCCGTCTGCGCGTTGGTGTACATTTTGCGGATCGACAGGTCTCTGCGACTGCGCGTCGGGCAGTTGGTTCGCGTGCCGTGGGACATGCTGAAGAAGATCATGACGATCGGCGTGCCGTTCGCGGCGGAGCAAATGTTTTTTAACGGGGGCAAAATGCTCACCCAGGTGTTCATCGTCAGCATGGGCACCTACGCGCTCGCGGCGAACGCCATCAGCGGCACGATCGCCATGGTATATCAGATTCCGGCCGGCGCGATGTCGCTGACGATCGTCACGGTCGTGGGCCAATGCATCGGCGGCCGCAACGTCGGAGACGCCCGCAAGTTCATCAAGTCGTTTATCTGGCTCTCCTCCTGCTCGTTCGTGGTGATGACCGCCATCCTGATGCCGCTCTTCCATCCGCTGGTGAGCCTGTTCCACCCGCCGGCCGACATCGTGGACGATATCTTCTGGCTGACGCTCATCAATGCGATCGCGCAGATCCCGCTTTGGTCGATCAGTTTCATTCTGCCCGCGGGACTTCGTGCCGCCGGGGATGCGCGGTTCACCTCGATCGCGTCGATGCTGTCGATGTGGCTGTTCCGGATCGTGCTCGGCTACTTGCTGGGAATTACATTCGGACTCGGCATTATCGGGGTATGGCTCGCGATGAACTGCGAATGGGGCGTGCGGGGCATTTTATTCCTGAAGCGGTTCCGCGGGGACAAGTGGTACGCGCGAAAGTTGATATGAAGACTCTCCAAATAAAAAGGATGAGGCAGCGCTGGGCTGCTTCATCCTTTTTTTGCGGTAGAATTCGCGGTTGGCCCAGTGGGAGACCGGAGGCGAGCTGCCATACACTTTTTGCGCGGTAGATCCCAGAAGTCCACTGTTCTGGCCATATCTCCGACTTCTATCGCGCAAAAGTACACGATTGCGATCGCTATCATCTCGTCGTTCCGCCTATCGCGCAAAAGTGCAGGATTTCTCCCGAAACACATTAGATTTCGCCCAAAGAGGCCAGCTATCGTGCGCTTTTGCGCGATAGACCGGAAAAACCCGCCATATTAGCTTTGTATGATGTATTTTTGCACGATGGTATCAGGAACACCTGAATGCATCGCACGAACCGCAAGCCGGCCAGCGCTCAGCCCCGGCGCGCAACCCCAGCGCTCAGCCCCGGCGCGCAACCCCAGCGCTCAGCCCCGGCGCGCAACCCCAGCGCTCAGCCCCGGCGTGCCGTCTCCCGGCCCTCTCGCACAAAGCGCGCCGCGGCTTCCATCTGCGGCACCGCGACGGCTTCCAGCGTGACGAAGCCGTGGGGCTTCTGCGCTTCGAGCTTTTCCCAGAAGCGGGCATAATGCAACTGCCCAAGCCCGGCGGCCGTCTCCCGGACGCCGCCGTCCTCGGCCGGGACCAGATCCTTGGCATGGGCGCTGACGATTCGCGGCCCGAGCAGCCGGAACGCTTCGTCGACGACCCGGTCCTGATCGTCCAGCGTGCGCCCGTTCAGCAGGTTGCACGGATCGAGGACGACGCCGACGCACGACGAAGGGAACCGTTCGATCGCGGCCGCGAGCGTCTCCGGCGTATCGATCAAGTGGCCCTGCGCCGCTTCCAGTCCAATGACGGCGCCCCAGCGCTCGGCTTCCTCGACGAGCTCCTCGAGCGCGCGGTCGAGCAGCGCAGCGTGCTGCGCAAGGCGGCTCGGATCCTGGGGCACGCCGACTTCGGTCGCGACGACGGGCGCGCCGAAGTGTCGCGCGTGACGTAGATGTTCCTTGAACCGGTCCACGTTATAGCGATAGTTGTCCTCATTCAAGTCGATAAGGCTGGCGTAGCAGCCGAGCACGGCGATCCGGACGCCACGGTCCGCGAACGCGCCGCCGATCTCGCTTGCCAGTCCGGGACTAAGCTTGCCGAGAGAAAAGTCGATATCGGAGATGGCCTTGGACAGCGCCAGCTGCACGTACGAGAACCGATGCTCGGCCACCTTCTCGGCCAGCTGCGCATAAGGCAGCGTACCGAGCAGATGCGCCAATATTCCAACCGTCATGGGCTTGCTCCTTTCCTGCGCGCGATGAGCGCGCTTCGCCGTTCATGGCGTTAATCCTAATTCGACGCCGGGCCGCCGCTTCCTCCCTCGCCTCTACGCTCTGCTTTCTTTCTCGATGCTCCGTATTCTCCGCCTTCTCTCTGGCATAACGATCGCCCGGCTGGGGACAATGAGCGAATGCAGACCATACATAGGACGAAGGAGCGTAAGCCGAATTGGAAAAGAAGTTCGTCAAAGAAACCCGCTGCGTCAAAACCTCCAGAGTATTCCCCACCGACGTCAATAATCACGAGACGCTGTTCGGCGGCAGGCTGATGTCCCATATCGACGACATCGCGTCCATCTCCGCCTCCAAGCTGTGCCGGGTCACCGCAGTCACGGCCTCCACGGACTCGGTCGACTTTCTGCTCCCGATCCGGCAGACGGATTCGGTGTCGCTCGAAGCCTTCGTATCGTGGACGGGCAAGCGGTCGATGGAGGTATTCGTCAAAGTGATCCGCGAGGATCTTCGGACGGGCGAGCGCAGGATCGCGGCGACTTCGTTCCTCACGTTCGTGGGACTCGGCGACGACAATAAGCCTGTCTACGTGCCGCAGGTCATTCCGGAGACGGACGAGGAGAAGAAGCTGTTCGAGACCGCGGAGCACCGCAAGGAGATGCGAGCCATTCGGCGGGAACAGAGCAAGGCGTTCGCGGATTTTCTGCTGGCGAAGTATCCTTGGGAATGAGGCGCGCGCCGGTTTTGGCGCTTTTTTTGTTTTTGCGGGCGAACGATCCCTTGACATCTTTTAATATTGTCATTATGATAATATAAAAATGACAGTATAAAGAGGGGCGATCCCGATGGACTTCTATCTGGAAGACGAACACGTCGTTTCCCGGCTGGTGACGGAATGGCGCAAGTACGGCCGGCTCGTCGTGGCGTACGACTACGACAATACCGTGTTCGATTATCATCGCGCAGGCCTCTCGTTCGACGACGTGCCGCGGCTGCTCAGGGAATGTCGGGCGCAAGGCGCCTACCTGGTCGTCTTCACGGCTTGCGGCGAGAGACAGTACCCGGAGATCGCGTCCTACTTGACGGACAACGGCATTCCGTTCGACGCCATCAACGAAGATGCGCCGTTCGTGCCTTCCTCGGGCGGCAGGAAGATCTATTTCAACATTCTGCTCGACGATCGGGCGGGACTGGGCTCGGCCTACCGGTGCCTGCAGGCGGCACTGAACATCATGAAGCGGGGAGCGTGAACGACATGATTCGGCTAAACGGACAGACGCTGGACTTCGAGACTTATCCGAACGGGGAGACGCGGGTGAACGGGGAGCAGATCGGCGCGTTGGCTCTCGCAGAGGACGGCAATCGGATCGCTTTCAAATACGAGACGGACGCGGATCTCATCAAGCTGATGTTCGTCAAAAGCTACCTGGATGACCACGGGCTCGGCCAAGAGGCGGCGCTGGACATCTACTACATGCCGTACAGCCGGATGGACCGGGCGGAGGGGGCGTCGGCGTTTACGCTAAGGTACGCGTCGCGAATGATTAACGCCATGAACTTCGCGCGCGTGACGGTCGTCGAGCCGCATTCGGACGTCACCCTGGCGCTGCTCGACCGCAGCGGCGCGGTGTACCCGACGCTTGATCTGCTGGACCGGGTGACGGCGGAGACCGGATTCGATCCGGCGGCTGATTATCTTTTCTTCCCGGATGCCGGGGCGCAGAAGCGATACGGCCAGATTGAAGGCTTCAGGCAACTGGTCGGCCACAAGGAGAGGGACTTCCGTACGGGGCGCATTCAGAAACTGGATGTCGCAGGCAGCGTCGATCGAACAGGGTTCAAGGCCATCATCATCGACGATCTCTGCTCGTACGGCGGTACGTTCCTGCTAAGCGCAGAGCGGCTTCGCGAACTGGGAGCTTCGCAGATTTACCTGCTCGTGACGCATTGCGAAAACGCGATCCATCAGGGTAAACTGCCGGCTTCGGGATTAATCGAACGCGTATATACGACGGATACGATTTTGGACGGACCAAGCACGGACTTTATTCACATTTATCCGATTGGAGGCATGCTGCCATGACCGCCGCTAACAAAAACTACGTTTACCCGGCCACGCTGCTGTGCGACTTTTACAAAGTGAGTCACAAAAATCAATATCCGCAAGGCACGGAGCTTGTCTACTCGACATGGACGGCGCGCGCGAGCCGGATCGCCGAGATCGACCGAATCGTGGCTTTCGGCTTCCAGGCCTTTATTCAGGAATACCTGATCGATTACTTCAATGAACATTTCTTCGGCAGAGCCAAGGCGGAAGTAGCGGACGAGTACAAGCGCGTCATCCGCTATGCGCTCGGCGAGGCGAATCCCGACGCCGCTCACGTCGAGGCGCTGCACGATCTCGGCTACCTGCCGATCAAGATTAAGGCCGTTAAGGAAGGCAGCCTCGTTCCGGTCAAGGTGCCGATGCTGACGATCGAGAACACGCAGCCCGCGTTTTTCTGGCTCACGAATTACCTGGAGACGCTCATGTCGTGCCAGCTGTGGCTGCCGGCGACGAGCGCGACGCTCGCCTTCGAATACCGCAAGCTGCTCGAGGACTTCGCGCTTCGGACGAACGGCGACGCTTCGGGCGTACCGTTCCAGGGACACGACTTCTCGATGCGGGGCATGGGCTCGCTCGAGGCGGCCAAGGCCAGCGGCGCGGGGCATCTGCTCTCGTTCACCGGCACGGATACGATTCCTGCGATTCTGTATCTCGAGGACCACTACGGCGCCGATATGGAAAAGGAGCTGATCGGCACGTCGATTCCCGCGACCGAGCATAGCGTCATGTGCGCGCACGGCCGGGACGAGGCCGCATCGTACCGTTACCTGATCAAGGACGTGTATCCGAGCGGGTTCGTGTCGATCGTGTCGGATACGTGGGATCTGTGGACCGTCCTCGACGTCGTCATCCGCGGGCTGAAGGACGATATTCTAAGCCGGGACGGCAAGGTCGTCATCCGTCCGGACAGCGGCGATCCGGTCAAGATCATCTGCGGCGATCCCGACGCGGTGGACCCGCTCGCGCGGCGGGGCGTCATCGAGATTTTGTGGGATATTTTCGGCGGCACGACGACCGAACGCGGCTACAAGCAGCTCGACAGCCATATCGGCGCCATCTACGGGGACGCGATCACGATCGCGCGCTGCCGGGAGATCTGCGAGCGGCTCGCGGCCAAGGGCTTCGCGTCGACCAACATGGTGTTCGGCATCGGCTCGTTCACGTACCAGTACAACACGCGAGACACTTTCGGCTACGCGCTCAAGTCGACGTACGCGGTCGTGGACGGCGAGGAGCGGAAGATCTACAAGGATCCGAAGACGGACGCGGGCAAAGTCAAAAAGTCGCAAACGGGGCTCGTGCGCGTCGTCCCGCAGGACGGGGCGATGGTCTGTATTGATAATCTGAACAAGGAAGAATACGATCAATACAACGGGATCGATCTCTTGGAGGACGTGTTCGTCGACGGGCGCCTCGTGCGCGAGCAGACGCTCGGCGACATCAGGGCCAGGCTCCTCGGGAACCTGTAGGACGAAGCGATAGGGGCAAATATAGATGAACGATCAGAGTGCCGGGCATTACTCGGCCGCGGGGTTTCGCACGCCCGACGGCGCGCCGACGGACATCGTGGTGTTCACGATCACGAGGACCGAGCGGACGGGCGCGAAGAAGGCGCTGCCGCTCCGTCGGCTGGAGGTCATGCTCATCAAGCGGAAGCAGTGGCCGTGCGAAGGCTTGTGGGCGCTGCCGGGTGGCTTCACCCGCGAGGGCGAGACCGTCGAGGCGTGCGCGCGGCGGGAGCTGCTGGAGGAGACGGGCGTAGCGGACGTGCGCCTGGCGTACTTCAATGTCTATAGCGCGCCGGACCGCGATCCGCGCGGCTGGATGATCTCCCACGCGTTTGTCGCGCTCGTCGAGGAGCGGTACGTGGCGAGCCGCAGGACGTCGGACGAAGCGTCGGACGTGCGGCTGTGGCCGGTCGAGGAGGCGCTCGCGATGGAGCTGGCGTTCGACCACCGTTCGATCGTGCAGGACGCCCTGGAGCGGATTCGCCGGGAGATGCTGACGACGACGATCGCCAGGGAGTTTTTGCCGGAGACGTTCACGATCAGCGAGCTGTACCAGGTGATCACGACCGTCGTGCCGACCTTCGAGGAGAAAAACTTCATCCGCAAGGTCACCTCTACGCAGAGCCGCAGAGGCATTCTGGAGGAGGCGCGGGACGCGGAAGGTCGGCCGATGATGTCCAACCGGTACTCGCAGCGGCCGGCGCAGCTGTACCGGTTCGCCGACTATGCGCCGGAACTGTCGATCTACGGCTAGGGAAGACGGGCAGCAAAATGAAAGATAACGGGGAGACGGAGGCGGAGGAAATGGAACTGGCGGAACGGATACGGGGCGGGCTGTACGGCGTTGCGGTCGGGGATGCGCTGGGCGGTACGACGGAGTTCATGTCCCCGCGGGAGATCGCGGCGCGCCACGGCTATCTGACGGAGATCGTCGGGGGCGGCGTGTGGCGCCTTGAACCGGGCGAGGTGACCGACGACACGATGATGACGCTGTGCGTAGCGGACGGGATATTGGCGGCGCCGGACGATCCGAAGGAGGCGATCGGCGAGCGATTTTTGCGCTGGTATGCTTCCGGTCCCAAAGATATTGGGAATATCATTAGGACCGTGCTCGCCACGTATGAGGGCAACTGGTTCCAGGCGGCGATGCTCGCGGATCTTGATCTCGGGCAAAGCGCGGGCAACGGCTCCTTGATGCGATGCCTGCCCGCGGCGCTGTGCTACCTGGCTTGGGCGGACGTGTCGCGCGTGTCGCGCGCGCAATCGAAGATGACGCATTACGACGAGCTGTGCAACGAGGCTTGCGAGATTTATAACCGGATCGCGTTCGACATGCTGGACGGCGAGGTGCCGCTCCGCGAAGCGATCGCCGGTGCCGTCGCGGGCACCGCGTACGAATCGATGCCCGCGTCGAAGCCGGACTGCGAGACCAGCGGCTATGTCGTGCACACGTTCCGCTGGGTGCTGCACCTGCTGCTGACGTCGAACTCTTTTGAAGAGGTCGTACAGCGGGCGGCGAATCAGGGCGGGGACTCGGACACGATCGGCGCGATCGCCGGCGGCCTGGCAGGCGTGCATTGGGGCTATAAGGGCATCCCGGAGCGCTATGCAGCCCGCATCCTCATTCGGGATCGGCTGGACGCGACCGTCGAGCGGGTCCTGGGGCTGCGGCAATCCCTGGCGTCCGGCTTCTAATAGCCGACGGTCACTTCGATATCGTGCGCGTAATTGCCGAACCGGCTCCCGTACAGGCTGACGCCGCCCGGATAGCGGGCGTCCTCGGCGGATAAGATGCGCAGCCGGATATCGCTTCCGGACGTCAGTCCCAGCGCCTCCGCCGTCGTATCCGACATTCGGACGCCGTCGATGTAGCTTCCCTCTTCGTTGACCAGCAGCGTCTTTAGCACGCCGTGCTGCGAGTGCTCGGCTCCCCACCAATCCGGATTGAGGAGGCCGCGCTGGCTGCCGAAGTCGCCCGGACATGTCCATGCGCCAAGCGGTATGCCGTTCAGGGAAAAGGAGATATCCGAAGGCCAATCCTCCTTGTACCCCGGCGCCTCCGCGCCGATCTCCATCGCGATGCGGATCTCTTTGACCCGCGCGTCGCCGACCAGGTAGTTCGGGACCTGGTACTCCACGTATCCGCTCGCGAACCAGAGGTGGTGCGCCTCTACGTGCTCGGGCTCGGCGAAGTAGCGGGGATCGTCCAGCAGGCCGATCAGCTTGCGCGGCGACGCAAGGCCGCAGGAGGGCTTGACCTGATAACGCGTGTAGTGGCCGACCGGAATGGAGACCGAATAGCTGGACGGGTGTCGCGGCTCTTCGTTCGTCCGATCGGCGGCACGGAAGCGCAGGACCAGTTGCTCCAGGCTGAGCGTGCACACCTTCTGCTTGCCGCGGCTCCCGGCGGCGAGCCGGGTCGACACGATGCCTGCCGATTCCAGCTTCTGAATATGTTTGGTTACGATCGCGGACGAGAGCGCCAGCTCGTCCGCGATTTCTTTGACGTACATAGGGCGTTCCCGCAGCATTTCGATGATGCGCACCCGCGTTTCCGACGACAGGCATTCAAGCAGCGGCATGTGGCGGGTGCCGACTTCGATGTTCATTTGGCTTCCCTCGGTTTCTATGGTTAATCGTGAAGTTAATTATACTATACGAGAGTTGACAATCAAGCCGAATCGGGATACGATGTGATCGAATTGGGTTGCATTTGTATTAATTATTAACTTAAATGTTAACCAATGAGGAGGAACATCGAATGGCTGAAGTTCAACCGAATACGCACAGGCCGGATTATCCAAGGCCGCAGTTCGTCCGCGACAGCTGGGTGAACCTGAACGGAGAATGGGCGTTTGAATTCGACGACGCGGACGTCGGCCTCGGGCAAAAGTGGCAGGAGGGGGCGGGCGGTTGGAGCCGCCGCATCCAAGTGCCGTTTGCTTTTCAGAGCAAGCTGAGTGGCATCGGCGATCCCGAATTCCACGATATCGTCTGGTACCGCCGCTCCCTCTCCCTGCCGGAAGGCTTCAAGGACAAGCGCGTCGTCCTGCATTTCGGAGCCGTCGATTACGAAGCTTCCGTGTGGGTCAACGGCACGCTGGTCGCGACGCACGAGGGCGGGCATACGCCGTTTCATGCCGACATCACGGACGCGCTCCGTCCGGCGGGGGAGGACGACATGCTCGTCGTCCGCGCGGTCGACTACAGCCGCGACGTCACGCTGCCGCGGGGCAAGCAGTACTGGCTGCCCGATTCCGCGAGCATCTTTTACACCCGCACGACGGGCATATGGCAGACGGTATGGGCGGAGGCCGTATCTCTCGCGCATCTGGCCTCGGTCCGCTGGACGCCGGATATCGACCGCAACGACATCGGGCTGCGGCTGGCGGTGGCGGGATGGACCGATCAGGCGAACCTGAAGGTCAAGGTGGACGTCTCGTTCGAAGGCGAGCCGGTATCCGGCGACATCTACTCGATCCGGTCCGCGAGCGAAGCCCGCACGATTCATCTTCAGGAGCTGAACGATCACGGCCAGGGACGGTGGTGGACGCCGGAGAAGCCCAATTTGTACGACGTTCGGCTCACGTTGTACGACGGAGATTCGGCGATCGACGAGGTGTCCAGCTATTTCGGCATGCGCAAGGTGTCGATCGAAGCGGGCAAATTCAACTTAAACAACCGGCCTTATTTTCAGAAGCTCGTCCTCGACCAGGGCTACTTCCCCGACGGCAACCTGACGCCGCCGAGCGACGAGGCGGTCCGCAGGGACGTCGAGCTGACCAAAGCGATGGGCTTCAACGGCGCGCGCAAGCACCAGAAGCTGGAGGACCCGCGCTATCTCTATTGGTGCGACCGTCTCGGGCTCCTCGTATGGAGCGAGGCGGCTAACGCCTATCAGTTTTCGGACGCCTACGTGCGCCGCTTCGTCAGCGAGTGGCAGGCTTCCGTCGAGCGCGATTACAACCATCCCTGCATCGTCGTCTGGGTGCCGCTCAACGAGAGCTGGGGCGTGCCGAACATCCAGATCGACGAGCGGCAGCAGCACCATGCGTTAACGATGTATCATCTGACCAAATCGCTCGACGCGACGCGCCCGGTCGTCTCCAACGACGGTTGGGAAATGGTGAAGACGGACCTGCTCAACATCCACGACTACGAGTATCGGCGCGAGGTGCTGGAGGAGCGCTATGCCGAGGCGGAGCGGGCCGCGAACGGCATGCCGTGCGGACGTCGCCTGTCCGTCGGCGGCTATGCGTACGAAGGCCAGCCGATCCTCGTGACCGAGTTCGGAGGCATCGCCTACAAGAAGAGCGACTGGGAGGGCTGGGGATACTCCGGCGCGGAAGACGACGAGGACTTCGCCGCGCGGCTGCGCGCCGTCATCCAGCCGCTGCTCCGCTCGGGCGCCGTCCAGGGCTACTGCTACACGCAGCTGACCGACGTCGAGCAGGAGATCAACGGACTGCTGACGTACGATCGCGTACCGAAGCTGCCGCTCGAGGCGATCAAGGCGATCAACGAGGGGAAATAACCGATAGAAGGACCGCGATACCGCTTCGATGCGGCGCTGCGGTCTTTTTTAGTTGCCGGACGGACGGGGGCACCGTTCAGATCGGCTCCGCGACGCGCAGCGGGTATCCGGCCTCGCGATAGACTCCGGCCGCGTCCTCGTCGAGCCGGCTGTCCGTGATGATCTCGTCGAACGCGTCCAAGCTGGCGAAGATGGCGAGCGAGTTGTAGCCGAACTTCGTGGAGTCGGCGAGCAGGACGCTTTTGCCCGCGGCATCCATGGCGGTCTGCCTGGCTCCGACGAGGACGGGCGACCAGGCCATGGCGCCTTTGGCGCCGGAGACGGCCTCGCACGTCAGGAAGGCGATGTCCACGGTCAGCGAGCCGAGCATCTTCTCCGCATAGATGCCGTCGAGGGCATAGGCCCACTTGCTGACCCGGCCTCCGGTGCAGTAAACGTCAAAGCTGCCGAAGCGTTCTTCGTTCGAGAGCAGCAGCGCCGTGTGCAGATCGCGCGTGATGATCTTGAGCCCCTTGAACCGCTCGAGGCCGTCGACCATGGCCGCCACCGTCGTCCCCGCGTCGAGAATGATGCTCATGCCGTCCTGAACGTGCTTTATCGCTTCCCGTGCGATCGCGAGCTTCTCCGCCTTGTGCTCGCTCGCCCGTTGGTCGTAGCCCGCGCCCATGAACCGCTTCACCTTGACGGCGCCGCCGTGGGACCGTTGAATCCTCCCTTCGGATTGCAGTTGGTCCAGATCGCGGCGGATCGTCATCTGCGAGACGCCGAACGTATCGGCCAATTCGGCGATGGTGATCTGCTCTTTCCTGTCCAGCAAATTTAAGATCTCGTGCTGCCTCGTTCCCATCAGCATAGCCGCGCGTCCTCCCGTGATCCGATGCCGCCCTGAAGGGGCGTTTTTTCGTTCAAGCGTTTTCATTCTCATTATATGCTCAAGCGGATCTGCACACCAGAGAAATTAACATCAAAATGTTCGTTTGATGTGAAAAATATCTGTACAGACTTTCGTTCATGTGATATAAGTGGAATACGGAACAAATATGTTATGTTTATGTCGTTAAATCTAACAAATACTCTTTCGAATAATCAAAAAGGAAACGGAATTCGGTAATATGCGGAATAATGTGTTATATAAAGTAACATAAAATGAATCGCGAGGTGAGCGGATTGGGATTCCGATACGAAGGCAACGCCTACGACCGCCGTTTTCTGCCCAGACTGACGACCGGAGAGATCGCCGCCATGCCGAAGGACGACGCGCTTATCGTCCTCCCTGTCGGCGCCGTCGAGCAGCACGGTCCTCACATGCCGGTCTTTACGGACACGCTGATCGGAGAAGCGCTCATGGCCGAGGCGTTCGAGCACCTGCCCGCGGACGCGCCGATCTGGCTGCTGCCGTCGGTCGGCTACGGCAAGAGCACCGAGCATGCGGAGCACCCCGGCACGATCACGCTGTCCGCCCGCACGCTCATGGCTGTGCTGGAGGACATCGCCGCCTCGTTGGCGCGAAGCGGGTTCAAGAAGCTGCTGCTGTTCAACACGCACGGCGGCAACGCCGACCTGCTGGGCATGATGGCGCGCGAGATCCGGATCGCGACAGGGATGGCGGTCTACCGGCTGGATCCGGGCGCGGTCGGCTATAGCGAATCGTTCACCGACGACGAGGAGAAGGCTTCGGGCATCCATGCCGGCGACGTGGAGACCTCGCTTGTCATGGCGGTATGCCCGGACTGGGTCCATCCGGAGCGGGCGGTCCGCGAGATGCCGAACTTCCCGCGGTCCCCGTCGTTTTCCTTTCGCGCCAAGTCGTTCGCCTGGACGATGAAGGACATCTCCGCAAGCGGAATCGCCGGCGACGCGACCAAGGCGAATCCGGCGAGGGGGCGGGCGATGCTGGATCGGGCGGGCCCGCTGCTGGCCGGGGCGCTGCTGGAGATCGCCGCGTTCGACATGGGCTCGCTCAAGGAATCTCCGCTTAGGGAACCGTCGTACAAGGCGTCGTCAGTCTAGATAGCCCGCTCAAGGCAGCATCGCTCAAGGACGAAGCGAAGGGAGCGTGATCGCGGATGGAAGCGATGGCGAACGTGAAGGAACGGGTCAGAATGGAGCGGCTGTCCAAGGTATACCCGAACGGTACGGTGGCCGTGCAGGACGTGAATCTCTCCATACGTGAAGGGGAATTTCTCAGTTTCGTAGGACCGTCGGGGTGCGGCAAGTCGACGATTTTCAAAATGATCACGGGGTTGTCGGGCGCGACCGGCGGCAAGCTCGAGGTCATGGGCACGTCCCCGAAGCAGGCGCGCAAGCAAAGCGATACGGCGTTCGTCTTCCAGGACCACACGCTGCTCCCCTGGAGCTCGGTCCTAGACAACGTGGCCCTGCCGCTGGCGCTCCGGGGCGTCTCCCGCCAGGAGCGGACGCGCGAGGCCGAGCGCGCGATCGAGCTCGTCGGGCTGAAGGAGCACGCGAGGTCGATGCCCCGCCAGCTGTCCGGGGGCATGAAGATGCGGGCCTCCATCGCCCGCGCCCTCGTGTCGAGGCCGAAGCTGCTCCTCATGGATGAGCCGTTCGGCGCGCTCGACGAGATCACCCGGCAGACGCTTCAGCTCGAGCTGCTCGACATTTGGAGCCGCGATCGGGAAATGACCGTGCTGTTCGTGACGCACAACGTGTTCGAGGCCGTTTTTCTATCCACCCGGATCGCCGTCATGACGCCGAGGCCAGGCAAGGTCGCCTCGCTGATCGACGTGCCGGTTCCTTTTCCCCGGGACGATTCATTCCGCAGCGCCCCGGAGTTCGGACGGATCGTCCGCTCCGTATCGGACGCCCTCAAGCATTGACCTCATACAGGAGCGAATGAAGGGAGGACCCAAACCATGGCGATAGATTGGACGAAAGACATGGCCGATGCCGTCGGCGAGGAGAGGCTGCTTCTCGGCTTCGAGCAGCGCGAGAAACTCTCCAAGGATTATTACTGGTACTCGCCGGTGCTGGAGCCGCTGCTTCGCGACAAGCGGGCGGACGGCATCGTCATCCCCGAATCGGAGGCGCAGGCGAAGGCCGCGCTGGCGCTGGCGTACCGCGAGCGGATCCCCGTCACGACGCGCGGGGCCGGCACGGGAAACTACGGCCAGGCGGTGCCGCTTGAGGGCGGCATCGTGCTGGACCTCAGCCGGCTGGACGCGGTGCTGGAGGTGGCGGACGAATACGTCCGCGTGCAGGCGGGCGTCCGGCTCGGCGCGCTCGAGAAGCTGCTGCGCGAGCAAGGCAAGGAGCTGCGCATCTACCCGAGTACCTACGTGAAGGCGACGGCGGGCGGGTTCGTATGCGGAGGCTCGGGCGGCATCGGATCGATCCACTGGGGCAACCTGTGGGACGGCAACGTGCTGGAGGCGGTCGTCCTCACCCTCGAGGAGGAGCCCCGCCGGCTGTCCGTCGGCGAAGCGGAGCTTGGCGCATACATCCACAACTACGGCACGACCGGCATCCTCGTCGAGCTGAAGCTCCCGATCGCACCGCGCACGGCGTGGCGGCAGACGGTCGCGCAGTTCGACGACTTCGAGTCGGCGGCGAGGTTCGCCCACGCGGTCTCTCTCGACGACGCCGTGCGCAAGCGGCTCGTCGCGCCGGTCGAATGGCCGATCCCCTCCTACTTCAGGCCGATCGCGAAGCGGCTCGAGCCCGGCGCGAGCGCCGTGCTGCTGGAGACCGCGGACGGTAGCGAGGACGCCCTTGCGGCTCACGCCGCCGATTTCGGCGGACGCATCGGCTACACGATCCCCTCCGACCAATACCGCAAGACGATCGGTTTGTCCGATTTTACCTGGAACCACACCACGCTCTGGGCGCTCAAGACCGACCCCTCGCTGACCTATCTGCAAAGCGGATTCCATCCGACGGACTTCATGCGGCAGATTAACCTCATTAAAGAGACGTACGGCGACGAAGTGCTGATGCATCTCGAGTTTATGCGTTCGGCGGGCGTCGTCGTCCCCGCGGCGCTTCCCATCGTCCGCTATTCGACGCGAGAGCGGCTGTACGAGATCATCGATTACTTCCGTTCGATCGGCGTCAGCGTCAACGATCCGCATACGTACGCCTTGGAACTGGGCGGACGAGGCCAGCTGGAGGCGATGACCGCGGCCAAGCGCGCGAACGATCCGCGGCGGTTGCTAAACCCCGGCAAGCTGCACATCCCCGTCGAACAAGCGATAAGGAGCGATGACAGATGAGGAGCGATATCGCTACGGAGTCCGCCGGCACGGCCTTGCCGTCCCTTCCGTCGGCGCGGCCGGCGAAGGCGGCAGGGAAGCCGTCCAGATGGTTGTCTTGGAGGAAAAAGGTTCTGCCGCCGTCCATTGCGTTCGTCGTGTTCGTCGGCGGCTGGGAGCTGTTCTGCAGGCTGGCGGACATAAAGCCTTATTTGCTGCCGAAGCCGTCCGACATCGTCCGGGCCGCCTCGGAGAACGCTTCGAACCTGTGGACGTCGGTCTACACGACCATCACCGAGGCGGTGCTCGGATTCCTGCTGAGCATCTTGCTCGGCGTCGGGATGGCGATCGTGCTCGCGGCCTCCAAGCTCGTCGAGCGCAGCGTGTACCCGTACGCCATCATCCTGCAGACGATCCCCATCGTCGCGGTCGCGCCGATCATCGTCATCTGGTTCGGCGCCGGCATCAACGCCATCGTCATCATCGCCTTTCTCATCGGATTTTTCCCCATGCTGTCCAACACGCTCATCGGCCTCAACTCCACCGATCACAACATGAAAAACCTCTTTTACCTCTACAACGCCTCGCCGCTTCAGACGATGTTCCGCCTCCGCCTGCCCGCGGCGCTGCCGTATATCGTCGCAGGGCTCAAGATCTCCTGCACGCTCGCCGTCATCGGCGCCATCGTGGGCGAGTATATCGCCGGCATCGGCGGCGGCCAGGGCGGACTCGGCTACGCGATCACCGTCGCCGCGTCCCGGCTCAAGACCGCGTACCTGTTCGCCTGCGGCTTTTCCGCTTCGCTGCTCGGCATCGCGTTTTTCCTGCTCGTGAACGCTTTTTCCAAATGGATGCTCAGCTCCTGGCACGAATCCGAAATGAACTCGCACGAAGGGTGACGCTCCGAGAGACGATCATGCGAAAGGGGAGATGTCCGATATGCCCATGAGACCGGCCGATCTGGAGCTCGTCAACGCCAAGCTGCCGCTGGCGGAGGACGGGCGCCTGCATACCTTGAAAATCGGAGACGGCCGCTGGCTGTCCGTCGAGCCGCAGGAAGGGCCTGCGGATGTCGGCAGGCATGCGCCGATCGCGCAGCTGGGGCTGGAGGCGCTCGGCGAAGCCCGCTCCGTCGATCTGCAAGGGCGAGTGCTGCTGCCCGGCTTCGTCGACCTTCATATGCATCTGGATAAGGCCTACTCGATCGGCCGCGTCCGCAACGTCTCCGGCACGCTGCTCGAGGCGATCGACAACTACCGCGCCGCCGCGCCCGAATTCTCCAAGGAGACGATCCGGGAGCGGATCGTCCGGGGCGCGCGCGAGGCGTCGTCGTACGGCAGCCTCACCCTGCGAAGTCATCTCGACATGCCGCTGCAGCACGGCCGCGACGTCGCGATGCGCACCGTCGAGGCCGCGCTGGAGGCGAGAGAGGCGGTGAAGGACCTGATCGACATCCAGTACTTCCCGATGTTCTTCTACGATCCGGCGCTAGACCGGGAGCTGACTGAATTCGCCGAAGAGGCGCTGCGCATGGGGATCGACGGCGTCGGCGGCGCGCCGCATCTGGCGCCAGATCCCGGCGCGGGCATCCGCTGGGCGATCGGTCTCGCCGCCAAGCACGGCAAGCCGATCGACCTGCACTGCGACGAGACGGACGATCCGTCGATGAAGACGATCGGCCTCTACTGCGACGAGGTGATCCGATACGGCTACGCGGGCCTGGCGACAGCCGGCCATCTCTGCTCGCTGTCCGCGATGCCGCAGGACGAAGCGGACCGGCTGATCGCCAAGATGGCCGAGGCCGGCGTGGGCGCGGTCACGCTGCCCGCGGTCAACCTGTACTTGCAGGGCCGCGGCGACCGGGGCAACGTGCGGCGCGGCGTGACGCGCGTGCGGGAGCTGCTCGGCGCCGGCATCCCCGTCGCGGCGGCCTCCGACAACATCCAAGATCCGTTCCACCCTTTCGGCCGCGGCGACCTACTCCAGATCGGGCTCGTGACCGCCTATGCCGCGCATATGGCCCGCGAAGAAGACATCGTCTCGCTGCTGCGGATGATGACCGAATATCCCGCGGCGCTCGCCGGCAAGACCGACTACGGCGTCGCGCCGGGACGCCCGGCCTCCTTCGCCGTGCTGGACGCGGGCTCCGGGGAGGCGCTGTTCCAGGAGCTGCCCGCCTCTCGCTGGGCGTACAACAAATCGAGCTGGATCGGCGCCTCCGTGCAGCGCCGCCAGGTGGCGGAGCCCCGGCGGTTCGCTTCGGAGAACGCGCCTGCTTGAAGAGGGCAACAAGGCGAGACCCATAGAGAAAATTCGAATCGGATAGGGGAGGAAACAAGATATGAAAACGTCAACGACTCCAACGGCATCATCTAAGGCAGGCCGCAAGATCAGATTCGGTTCGCTCTCGGTCGCCGCGGCGACGATCGTGGCGCTGTCGGCATGCGGGGGAGGCAACAACAACAACGGAGGCGCTTCTTCGTCGGCCGCGCCGAGCGCTTCGGCCTCCGCTTCATCATCGGCTTCGGCGTCCCCTTCGCCCTCCGCTTCCGCTTCCGCATCCGCGTCTTCCGCTTCGGCCTCGGCGCCCGCCAAGACGACCAAAGTCACGCAGGTGACGAACTGGTTCGCGGAGCCGGAGCACGGGGGTCAGTATGCGGCGGAAGCCAAAGGCTTTTACAAGGAAGCGGGACTGGACATGACGATCCAGTCGGGCGGTCCGGGCGTCTCCGCCACGCAGATCGTCGCTTCGGGCAAGGCCGAGTTCGGCATGGGGCAGTCCGACGAGATCCTGATGGCGCGCGAGAACGGCATCAAGCTGGTGGCGCTCGCGGCCATTTTTCAGAAAAATCCCCAAGGCATCATGTACCATAAAGGCAAGTACAAGGACCTCTCGGAGCTGAACGGGCACAAAGTGTACGTCGGCAGCGGTTCCGCCTTCTGGGAATACCTGAAGAAAGCCTACAAGCTCGACAAGGTGCAGGAGATGAAGTACAGCGGCTCGCTCGCCAATTTCGTCGAAGACGACGCCAGCGCCACGCAGATCTATATCACCTCGGAGCCGTTCACCATGCAGCAGCAGGGCGTGGACGTCGATTATTTCCTCAATTACGACCTCGGCTACAAGCAATACGGCAACATTCTCTATACCACCGAAGAATATATGAAGAAGCATCCGGACATCGTCAAGGCTTACGTGGAGGCGTCGATCAAGGGCTGGACCTACTACAAGGACAACACGGAAGAGATCAACAAGGTCATGAACGAGAAGAACCCGGATCTGAAGCTGGAGTCGATGGCCTACGGCGCCCAGGCGCAGGAGCCGCTGATCTACGGCGGGGACGCGGAGGCGAACGGCGTCGGTTACATGAGCAAAGAGCTCTGGGAGGGGTTGCAGAAGCAGCTTGTGGACATCGGCATCCTCAAGAGCGCGGAGCCGATCGACGGGGTGTTCACGAACGAATTTTTGCCGGGGAAATAAAGCGTCGGCGGCGGAGCGGGCTGCGGTCCGGTCGAACGGAAGCGCGAGCGGTCAGGTTCGCGGGACGCCGCGCTCTGTCGGCCGGAAGGGGGCGCCGCTGATGGCGAAGGTACTGGTCGTATACTTCAGCGCGTACGGGCACATGCACAAGATGGCGTTGGCAGCCCTTCGGGGAGCCGCCGACGAAGGGCACGAGGCGCGGCTCGCGCGCATCCCGGAGTTCAGGTCCCCGGACAACGTGACGGCGCTGCTCGACCGTCCGGGACGCGAGAGCGGACGGGAGGACCGCGGATTGTCGGGGACGTTCCGCACGGGCGCGAGATGGGAAAAGTACGAAGCTGCCCTGGAGGCGCAGAAGGGCGTGCCGGAAGCGACGGCGGACGACCTGCGCTGGGCGGACGGCATCGTTTGGGGATTTCCGACTTATTACGGCTCGATGCCGGCGCAGGTCAAATCGTTCCTCGACCTGTCGGGCAGCCTCTGCGCGGGCGGGGAGCTCGAGGGCAAGCCGACCGGCGTCATGACGAGCGCGGGGTCGATCCATACCGGACACGAAGCGACGATTCTCACGTCGATCGTGCCGCTGCTGCACTTCGGCCTGGTCTACGTCGGACTGCCGTATTCGCAAAATCCGGAGTACCTGACGGCTGACGCGATCGGAGGCTCGCCTTACGGGCCTTCGACGCTGGCCGGGCCGGACAGCGGCAGAACGCCCGACGAGCGGGAGCTGACGATGGCGGGCAGGCTGGGCGCCCGCGTGGCGCGATTCGCCGAAGCGACGAAGGGCATACGATGAGGGCGGGGGCGGATCCAAAATGACAACCTTGTACGATATGATCGTCCGCCATGTCCGGACGGGCGAAGCCGGCGGGACGGCGGACATCGGCATCGTCGACGGGACCGTGGCCGCGATGGGCGCTCTCGGGGACGCGGCCGCGGCGGAGACGCTGGACGCGGGAGGCCTGCTGCTGACGCCGCCCTTCGTCGAGCCGCACGTTCACCTCGATACGGTGCTGACTGCGGGCGATCCGACGTGGAACGAGAGCGGCACCTTGGCGGAGGGCATTCGGATCTGGTCCGACCGCAAGCGTTCGCTTACCGAGGCGGACGTGCTCGCCCGTGCCGAGGCGGCGCTCCGGCTATACGTCGGATACGGCGTCCTTCATTTGCGCGCGATGGTCGACATCGGCGATCCCGCGCTGACGGCGCTCCGGACCGTGCTGGCGCTCCGGTCGCGCTTGCGCGGCTTGGTCGACATCCAGGTGACGGCGTTTCCCCAGGACGGCATCGTGGCGTGCCCGGCGAACGCGGCCCGCATGGAGGAGGCGCTGCGGATGGGCGCGGACGGGGTATCCGCCGTCCCTCATCTGGAGCGCACCCGCGAGGACGGCATACAGTCGCTGCGGATCGCCTTCGACATGGCCCGGCGAAGCGGCGCTTACGTGCACGTGTTTTGCGACGAGACCGACGACGCGGGCTCCCGCTACCTGGAGGTGTGCGCCGCGCTCGCGCTGGAGACGGGGCTAGGCCCGCGGGTGACGGCGGCCCACGCGAACGCGGCGGCGTACTACAACGAGCCGTATTTTCGCAAGGTCGCCGGGTTAGTTCGCAGCTCGGGCATCTCAATCGTCGCCTGCCCGCTCATCAACAGCGTCATGCAGGGCCGCTACGACGCCTATCCGAAGGGAAGGGGCATCACGCGCATCAAGGAATTGCTGGACGCGGGCGTCAACGTCGCGCTCGCGCACGATGACATCCGCACGCCGTTCTATCCGCTCGGGACGGGCAATCCGCTGGACGCGGCCCACATGGGAGCGCATCTGGCGCATATGAGCGGGCGGGCCGAGCTGCGCAGCCTGATCGGGACGATCACGGAGGGCGGGGCCGCCGCGATGAATCTCGGCGACGCTTACGGCTGGCGAGCGGGCGTCTTGAAAATCGGAGCGCCGGCGTCGTTCCTGCTCTTCGACGCGGAGGACGCCGCCGACCTCGTGCGCGGCAGGCCTGCGCCGAGGTACGTATTCAGCGCCGGCCGGATCGTCGCGGAGACGCTGCCGGCGGTCACGCGTCTTCGGGGCGGCGGGCTGGAGGCGGCATCGCCGGCCCTCCGGGAGACGAAGCTGCCGGTTCCGGCGCTGCGCGAGCCTTAAACGGGATACAGAAGCCTTCATCGTCGCGACCGGCGCGGCGATGAAGGCTTTTCTAGCGTTCGGCCTATCAGGCGCTTCAAAAAAATAGGTTCGATAAATAGACGCGCCGTAGGTCAAACGGACAATCCCTCCCATGCTCGTCTCCATAGATTGGAGGTATCACCGATCGAGGAGGGATTTGTAGATGATCAACAAGAAAAAGCCGGTCGCAAAAGCGGCGCCCAAGCGAGTGAAAGCCAAGGTGCTAACCCCGCTGCTGGAGGTATACTCGGGGACCAACTTTTCGGGTACGTCCAAGCGGTTTCGCGGCAATATCGGCGTACAGCGTCTGTCGTCGGTCAACCTGAACGACGATCTCGAAAGCCTGAAGTTCTCGTCTCCGACAAATAGCGGCACCGTGGTGCTGTTCGAGAACAACAACTACAAGGGCGAATACGTGAAGTTCAGCACCGGCAACATCGACGATCTGGCGGACTTCAACTTCGAAAACCGGGCGTCTTCGCTCGTGGCCACGACGTTGACGTTGTCCGATGCCGACATTACAGAGATTCAGCAGAACGGACTCAAGAACAACTTCGGCGAAATTTTGAAAATCGTGCTGGCGGCCAGAATCCGCCGCGCGGCCAAGCGCAGAAGCGGCAAGAAATAAGGATATCGAAGACCGCGCCCGGTTCGGGTGCGGTTTTTGGACATGCATCCGCTCGCCGTCGCTTCAGCCTAAATAAAGCCATTGATCGCTATTTTCGAAGGATTTTGGACAAGCAAACGCTTTCCCAGGATGAAAAATCACTCATATTTAAATTTTTCCTTTTTAATGTCTGTATAATAGCGAACAGTGCTGATCATGGATTTCATTCCGCTAAAAAGGAGATGAAGCTCATTCAACGGCTGACTAGAATCGCGATCCTGGCTCTGACGCTTTTGCTGGCGCTAGGCGCAGGCGCGGCATTCGCAAGCACGAATAGCACGAATAGCACCCTATACATAGCAGACGTAAAGGTCGACCTGAACCAAAGCTTATGGACGGTCGGCGGGTGGACTTACGCTCCGGTCAAGGAACTCGTCGCTCTCATGGGCTGGACGCTCGAATACGACGGGGAGTCCGGACGCACCACGATTCGCAACGATCTGGGAGACGCGCTCGCTTTCAAGGCGGGATCGTCCGATGTCGCGCTGAACGGCCGCACCTATGACATCGGCGGCACGGTCCGGTTAAAGGACGGCGTCACTTACGCGCCGCTGCGCGTCGTCGCCGAATCGATGCACGCCAGCGTCGGCTGGAAGGATCAGGAGAAGGTCGCCGTCCTTCAACAAGAAGCGCTGTATACGGTCGTCGCGGGCGACACGCTCTGGCGCATCGCCGAGGCGCACGATACGACCGCGACCGCGCTGAAGGTTCGCAACGGGTTGGCGAGCGAAGCGCTCGCCGTCGGTCAGCAGCTCAAGGTGGTCGCGCCCGAATTCCTCGATCCGGACGTCTCCGAGCAGAAGGCGACCGCCGCTGCCGCGGAAGCGATCGATCCCGCCGAGCTGACGCTGCTCGCGAAGCTGGTGGAGGCCGAAGCGGGCAGCGAGCCGTACGAGGGCAAGCTCGCCGTCGCGAGCGTCGTTATGAACCGTCTGCACAACGACAGGTATGCCGACACCTTGCGGGGCGTTATTTACGCGCCTGGCCAGTTTTCGCCGGCCGGCAACGGCAGCCTGGAGCGGGAGACGCCTTCCAAGGACAGCCTCAAAGCGGCCAAGGCCGCCCTGTCCGGCGAGAACAACGTACCTGGCGCCTACTCTTTCTTTAATCCGCAGCTCGAGCCCGCCAAGGCCAAGCGGCTCAAGGCGATCAAAAAAATCGGCCATCACGTGTTTGTTTAACGATCGAATGTGGGTCGAGTGGGAGCGGGGCCGAGGCCCCGCTCTTTGCCGTATCGGGACATGCGCGCATGATTGGGTAAACTGATAATAGATTCTATGGAAAGAGGCGAATGTCATGGAGAGAAGATCGTACGGCAAGACGGGCATGCAAGTAAGCGTACTTGGATTCGGCGGCGCGGAGATCGGGTTCGGCGGCTCCGATCAGCGGGACGTGGACAGGCTGCTCGGCAGCGCGCTGGACGCGGGGCTCAACCTGATCGATACGGCGGAGTGCTATAAAAACAGCGAAGAACTCATCGGCCGTGCCGTCGCGGACAGGCGGGGCGATTATTTCCTGTTCACCAAATGCGGGCATGCCGCCGGCCTTGATCTGCCGGACTGGGATCCCCGCATGCTGGCGCAGAGCATCGACCGCAGCCTCGAACGGCTGAAGACGGACTATGTCGACGTGATCCATCTCCACAGCTGCTCCGAGGAGGTGCTGAGGCAGGGCGACGTGATCGACGTGCTGAAGCGGGCCAAGGAGCAAGGCAAGACGCGGTTCATCGGCTACAGCGGCGATCACGCGAACGCGCTGTACGCCGTACGCACTGGAGCGTTCGATTCGCTCATGACCTCTTTGAACATCGCGGACCAGGAAGCTGCGGACCTCACCTTAAAGGAAGCGGCCGAGCGGGACATGGGCGTCGTCATTAAGCGCCCCGTCGCGAACGTGGCGTGGCGGTATGCGCAAGCGCCGGATCCGAAGGCCTATGAGTACCCGTACTGGCAGCGGCTGCAAAAGCTGAAATACGACTTCCTGCAAGGCGACTTGGAAGAATCGGTCGGCAAGGCGCTGCGCTTCACGCTGTCGACGCCCGGCGTACACTCGGCGATCGTCGGCACCGCGAACCCGGACCGCTGGACGACCAACGCCAGGCTGCTGGCTCAAGGCGCGCTGCCGGCGGCTGAGTACGAGGCGATCCGCGAGCGTTGGCGCTCGGTCGCCGAGGCCGATTGGATCGGATTGGAATAAACTTCACGAACATGTATTCCCTTTTCGCTGCGGATGTGGTTTAATAAGAGCAATACGTTAGCGGTGAAGCACACCCCGACGGTCGTCCACGACGGCTTGGTCGGGGTTTTTGCTTTTCCGGGGCGGAGGGGGACCAAGGTGAGCATGAGCATGCTTTTGCGGCGGAGAGCCGTGCATTATAATGGAGTTATTATAGCGGGCGAACGGGTATGAGCGGCGGGGAGAAGAACGCGGGCCTCTCCTTTCCGCACGATACCTCTTACCGTTACCTGTTATCGAGCAAAAAGCTGTTCGTCGAGCTGATCCGCTCGTTCGTGGCCCGCGAATGGGCGGATCAGCTCGACGAGTCCGATTTGGAAGCGATCGATCACTCGTTCGTTTTGCCGGATTTCGGCCGGAGAGAAGCGGATTTGGTGTATCGGCTCCGTATGAAGGGCAGGGAGATTATTTTCTACCTGCTGCTGGAGCTTCAGTCAACCGTGGATATGGCCATGCCGTACCGGCTGCTTCAGTACCAGGTGGAGATCTGGCGTTATCTGCTCCGCAACCGGCCGGCTGCGGATGGCGGCCGCTTCGGGCTCCCCGCGATCGTGCCGATCGTGCTGTACAACGGCCAGCGTCCCTGGACGGCGCCGAAGCAGTTTCGCGCGTTGATGGAGGGACAGGATGCCTTTGGCGAGGAGCTATTGGACTTCGAATATGTGCTGATCGACGTGGAGCGATATACCGAGAAAGAACTGCTGGAGCTGTCGAATACGATTGGCGCCGTGTTCTTGCTCGATCAGACGGCGGACCGGCAGCAGCTGCACGATCGGCTAGCGAAGCTGATGGGCACGGTGCGGGCGATGCCCGAAGAATTAAAAAACCAATTTCTGAACTGGCTGGCGAATATGGTCGCCAAGCAGTTGCCGGAGCCGCGCGAAGCGTTCGACGAATTGATTCGTCATTTTAACGAGAGGGGAGACGGGACCATGGGACTGCAGCAGAATCTGGAGGCAATCCGGAACAGCGGTTTGGAAGAAGGACGCGAGCAAGGCTTGAGAAAAGGTCTTGAACAAGGTCTTGAGCAAGGTCTTGAGCAAGGTCTTGAACAAGGTCTTGAGAAAGGTTTAGAGCAAGGTCTGGAACAGGGACTTGAGCAAGCGGCGTCTCGCATGCTCAGGCTGGGTCTTGACCTTGAGGTCATCGGCGAGGCTACCGGTTTTTCTAGAGAAAAGCTGCAGAAGCTTCGCGAGCGATTGAGATAGATTTCAGGTTCTCTGCGGCGCTAAGCCGAGCCCAGGCCGCAGAGGACGACGCTGGTTTTAGCTGTTACGTTCCCGATTTAGCTTTCCCGCACCTCAAGCAATATCGCCTTCCATACCTGCGGCCGTAGCGCACGATCCTGCGTATCGCCGTCCTGTCTTCTAGCTTGGCGAAGGGGCAAGGGTCCGGGCGGGTATTGACCTCCAGAATCCAGGGCTTCAGCCTGCGGTCGACGGCGATGTCGATGCCGAGCTCGTTCATGGCCGGGTATTCGCGTCCGAAGCGCCCCGCAGCCAGCAGCGCCAGCCTTCGCATGCGACCGATTATTCGGGCTGTCCCCGTGCGGCCCGCGGCGGGCCGGAGCAGCCGCCCGGCTTCGTAAATCGTGCCGCCCTGGCTGCCGTTCGAGACGATCTTGCCCGGATGCGCGACGCGGCCCGCGATGCCGGTGTCGATCCAACGGCCCGCCGCGTTTTTCTGCGTCATGATTCGAAAGTCGAAAGGCCGGCCTTCGTGCCTCAGCACGCGTACGCCCTGTTGAATCAAGTGGCGTCTCTGAATCGTCCAGCGCCTCATGGACCTGTACATCTCCTCATAAGAGCCGAATTCATGCCGTTCGGTGCCGATCTGATAACGATATAGGCTATTCGGCGTCCGTTCGACGCGCATGATGCCTATGCCCTGCGACCCCGAGTCGGGCTTCACGTAGACCATCCCGCGCTTCCCCAACATGCTCCGCAGCCGATCCCGAGTGAACGGCACGGTGAGCGGCACGTGTTTTCCCAGTTTGCCGCCGCGAAGCAGCTCCGTCTTGATCAGCTTGCTGGATACGGTCTGCTTCAAACGATCTATCACGGCGCATCACCCTCCCGCAATTGGCTCTTATCATCATACGAACGAGAAAAGGCGTTTGCGATTATCCTGCGCGGCCCAATGCCACAGCATTCTACGCGTTCCTCGAACGTCGGACCTCCGATCGACATATGGTGATAGCAACCCGGATTAGGCTTCGACCTCGACGGGCAAGGAGTGGATCGAATGTCCGAGCCTACGGGCCGAAAGGCGCTCGCCGAGCGGACGGCGCAGCGATTTCCTTGGTACCGCGGACTCCCGGGCTGGGATGCGGCGCCGCCGGAGCCGTTGCCCCTGATCACAGCTTCCGTGCTGGAGGCTTTTTATTATACGGGAGACAATCCGCTCGCGCTCCGCAGCGATCTATACTGCTATCGAACCTCGGGTACGAGCTCCGGGCTGCGCAAGACGATCTACTATACCGAGCGGGACGAAGCGGAATATTTGCGCATCAAGCAGGACGTCTTCCGCGACATTCTCGGAGACCGCGGCTATCGGACCGCGGCATCGGACATGGGGACGGGACATGCGGAAGCGACGGCCTCGAGCGTCTTCCGAAGCCTGGGCATGGCGGTCGATACGCTGTCGTACCGGGAGCCGATCGAGCGGCACGTCGAGCAGTTGGAGCGCATCCGTCCCGAGGTGCTCTACACGATGCCTTCGATTCTGGACCGGATCCTGCTCGCGGCGGACGATCCGCAATCCTTTGGCATACGGCAAGTCATCCTGGTGGGAGAGATCGCGGCGCCCGGCTGGATACGGCACGCTGCCGGCAGACTCGGCATCGGGCCGGACGCGATCGCCGACACGTACGGCTCGATCGAGATCGGCACCATCGCTTATTACGACAATCGGTACGGACGGTACTTGCTGACCGAAGGACTCGAGGCGGAAGGGGTCGGCGCAGAGGCGCTCGGCGAAGCGTATGAGCAGCTGCCGGCAGGCGAGCAGGTGCTCGTGCTCACGTCGGCCGTCCGAGAGGCTTTTCCGGCGCTTCGCTACGTCACGTACGACGTCGTCCGCGACCTGCGGCCGATCTTCGCGGACGGCGTGCGCAGGCAGAGCTTTCACAGCATCGTGAAGCGCATCGGCCCTGACCTTAAGCACGGGGAAAAAATCAGCATTTACGATATCGAAAACGCGGTTTACCGGCACATCCGCGACGCGGGCGTCCGCGTCAACGTGGCGGGCAACGCCTTGCGCGTCCATCTGCACGGGGCATCGAATGCAGACCAAGCGCTGCTCGACCGGGTGCGCGCGGAGCTGCAGGACCGCATTCCGGAGATCGGCGCCATGATCCGCGGCGGGATGCTGGCCGGCATCGAGGTCGTCGCCGAAGCCGGATATGACGACGAGCAAAGCCGCGGCGCCGTCAAAAACAAAAAAATATTTTATACGTAAAGGTCGGGGTCGCATGAGGCTCGAAGGAGGCATTGCGGAAGCGATCGGGCGCACGCCGCTGATTCGGCTCGGACGGCTGTACGCCGGCGAACCGTTCGAGGTGCACGGCAAGCTGGAGTGGATGAATCCCGGGGGCAGCGCCAAAGACCGCCCGGCCCTGCATATGCTGCGCGAAGCGATCGGGCGCGGCGAGGTGTCCGAAGGCAGCGTGATCGTCGAGTCCAGCTCCGGCAATCTCGGCATCAGCCTCGCGCAGCTGTGCGCTTATCTTGGACTTCGGTTCATCTGCGTGGCGGATCCCCGGACGACGCGGCGGCATCTGCAGATCATCCGGAGCTTCGGCGGCGAGATCGAGCTCGTGACCGAGCCGGACGCGCGCACGGGCGAATACCTGCCTGCGCGCATTCGGCGGGTGCAGGAATTGGTAAGCGAGATTCCGGGGGCTTATTGGACCAATCAATACGGCAACCCGGATAACGCGCTGGCGCATGCGGAGACGACGATGCGCGAGATCGGGGAGCGGCTGGGAGCGGTCGATTATTTGTTCTGCGGCGTGAGCTCGTGCGGCACGATCCGCGGCTGCCGCGATTATATCCGCAGCCGCGAATGGCCGACGAAGATCGTGGCCGTCGACGCCGAGGGCAGCGCGCTGTTCGGCGGGTCCGAAGGCAAGCGGAGATTTCCCGGGCTCGGCGCCGCGCAGTTGCCGGGCCTGCACGAGGAGTCGCTGGCGGACCTCGTCGTGCGCGTATCGGACGCCGAGTGCGTACGGGGGTGCCGGGCGCTCGTGCGGCGCGAAGCCATACTCGCCGGGGCGTCTGCGGGGGGCGTCGTCGCGGCGATCGGCCGGATGCGCCGAGACATACCCGCCGGCGCTGTTTGCGTCGCGATCTTGCCGGACCGGGGCGAGCGGTACATGGACACGGTATACGACGACGAATGGGTTCGTCGGGAGCTCGGCCTGGAGCCGGTGACCGGGCCGGAATCGGAGCCGGGGACTTCCGCCCGGACGGAGAACGAAGGTGGCGGCCGATGATCTATTTGCACGACGGGCATATCCGCACGCTCGGCATCGATTGGCGCCGGTTGATCGGCATCGTCGAGGCGGTCGTTCGCGAACGGGACCTCGGCGCGTGCGTAAGTCCGGTCAAAACGTATTTGCGCTACGGGGACATGCGCAACCGCATCATCGCGATGCCGGCCTACGTCGGCGGGCCGTTCGACCTGGCCGGCATCAAGTGGGTGGCGGGATTCCCCGGCAACATCCTTCGAGGCCTGCCGCGCGCGAGCAACGCGATCGTGCTCAACGACGCGCGGACGGGCATCCCTTTCGCCTTCATCCGGAGCGCGCTGCTGAACGGCCTGCGCGCGGCCGCGGTCAGCGGCCTTATGCTGCAGGCGTATCTGGAGGCGCGGCAGCTTGAGGAAGTGCGGCTCGGCATCGTCGGCTGGGGTCCGATCGGGCGCCTTCATCTCGACATGTGCGCGGCGCTGCTCGGCGATCGGCTGAAGCGTGCGGCGCTTTTCGATCTGCGGCCGATCGATCCGGAGACGATTCCCGTTAGCCTGCGAGGCGTCGTCGACGTCGCGGACGATTGGCGCGAAGTTTACGGCGCATCGAACGTATTCGCCACGTGCACCGTTGCCGCGGAGCGATACGTCGACGAGACGCCGCCGCCCGGCGCGCTGCTGCTCAACGTCTCGCTGCGCGATTACGAGCCCGGCAGCGTGTTCGGGAAGGCGATGCCGGTCGTGGACGACTGGTCCGAGGTGTGCCGGGAAAACACGGATATCGAGCGGCTCCACGCAGCATGCGGACTTGGCGAGGCGGATGCGCGCACGCTCGCGGACGTGGTAACAAGGGATGCGCTGCTCGCCATTCCGGCAGGCATGCCGGTCTTCTTCAATCCGATGGGATTGGGCGTCTTCGATATCGCGATCGCGGGCGATTACGCGAGGCGCGCGGCGGAGCGCGGGATCGGAATTCCGCTGGATGAGGATTAAACAGAATAGGTCCTAAGACAGGGTGGTCGGCGCCGGATTTTTCAGGGCGTCGGCCTTTTTCGTTGGATTAAATGCGTATCTTCTGCCGCTCCGTTGCGCGTGCCCGCAAAAAAACTTGCTATAGACCGCGAATATTTGCGGAACCGCGCAATGGATTTTCGGTTACAGGCAAAAGGTGGGACTTTATGATTAATGTAGTTCGAAATAACCGGTCAGGAGGCCATCATGAACATAGACGCGAACACGTCGGCAATCGAGAGGGACGGGAAGAGCGAACGGTCGGACGAGCTGCTGCAGGATATTTTGCAGGCGCTGCGCCAGGTCGTTCCGCTGTCCCTCGGCGTAATGGACCCTCGCTCGGAGGATGAAGAATGGCAGGATGAATGGGGCGTTCTAATCGGCGTTACGGGGGACATGTACGGACGCATCGTCATCTTGGGCGAGGGCGACGTGTTCGGCAGGCTCGGGGAATCGATGTTCGGCATGCTGCTCGAGGGGGATATGCTGCATTCATTCGTCGGGGAGCTGGCCAATATGGTCACGGGACAGGCAGCGACGCTCGTTTCCGGCAGAGGCTATAGGATCGACATCACGCCGCCCACCGTCATCACCGGCCGCATGCATTTTTTCGGATTAAAAAACGTCGTCAAGATGTCGGTCGCGTTCGAGCGCGCGGGAGAACTTCATTTCATCATATCCAGAGATACCGAAGGGAAGGTGTGACGCCATGGCAACGATATTGGTCGTAGACGATGCGGCGTTCATGCGGATGATGCTCAAATCGATTTTGTTAAAGAGCGGGCACGAGGTCGTCGGCGAAGCGGAGAACGGCGCGGTCGCGGTGGAGAAATACGCCATGCTGAAGCCGGATCTCGTGACGATGGACATCACGATGCCGGTCATGGAAGGGATCGAAGCGGTTCGATCGATCAGGGCGAACCATTCGGACGCGAGGATCATCATGTGCTCGGCGATGGGCCAGCAGGGCATGATCATCCAGGCCATTCAGGCCGGCGCGAAGGACTTCATCGTCAAGCCGTTCCAGGAGGATCGCGTCATCGAGTCGGTCAACAAGCTGCTCAAAGCGGAAGGGAGGCCGGTCTCATGATGAATCTTTCCGTCAAAAATCGTCTGGCGATCGTACTGCTTCTAATCCTGCTGCTGCCGAGCTCGGCGATCGGCTTCTTTTCCTACCGCAGCGCGGCGGGCGAGATCAAGTCACAGATTCAAGGCGCCGCAAGGGAGAGCGTGCAGGCTGCGGACAGGAAAATTCAGGACGAAATCTCGTCCGGCATGCAGGACGTCGATTATCTGGCGGGCCTCATGAGCGCCAAGCTGTTCGCGGATGGCGATTCGGCTAAAGCGGAGGCGCTGCTCGCGCCCTTCCAAACCGCCAAGCACAATTACGATAATGTGATATTCGGAACGACGGAAGGGAAGACGGCGGCCGTGCCGCCCTCCGACCTGGCCGCGGATTACGACCCGCGCGAGCGGGACTGGTACAAGCAGGCGATGGCGCATCCGGGAACCGCGATCGTCTCCAATCCGATCGTATCGGCAGCGAACGGCGAGATGATCGTCGTCATCGCCAAGACCGTCGCAGACGGCACCGGTGTCGTAGGCGCGGTCGTAGGGCTGAACGGGCTTAGCGAGCAGATGAAGCAATTCACGGTCGGCGCGCGCGGCTACGTGTTCGTCCTCGACGGGAACCACAACTACATCGCCCACCCGACGAAAAAACCGGGGGCGCAGAACACCAAC
Organism: Cohnella sp. OV330; assembly: GCF_900112065.1. Lineage (GTDB taxonomy): Bacteria > Bacillota > Bacilli > Paenibacillales > Paenibacillaceae > Cohnella. The sequence goes on along the minus strand of NZ_FOKE01000012.1, from coordinate 150,575 downwards.
GGCTATATCGAGCAAGTATACGGCACCGACAGCGGCGTCGTGGATTATACGCTGGAAGGCGTGAAAAAGGAAGCGGCCTACGCGACGAACAAGCTCACCGGGTGGAAGATCATGGGCACGATCGAGCTGAGCGAGGTTTCGGATGCGTCGCGCGGCATTTTGTATACGACGGTCATCGTTATCGCGGGTACCGCCATCGTCGGTCTGCTGCTGGCGTATTGGCTGATCCGTTCGATCGGCACGCCGATGAAGCGTCTGATGCAGGCGACGGAACGGATCGCGGACGGCGATCTGACGGAGGAGGTGCCGGTTCGGAGCAAGGACGAGTTCGGCCAGCTCTCGGCGGCGGTCAATCGCATGATCGTCAAGCTCAGGACGCTGATCGGCGAAGTGGTTCGTTCCTCCGAGAGCGTCGCGGCTTCGTCGGAGCAGATCTCGGCGAGCACCCAGGAGATCGCCAGCGGCACGAACGTGCAGTCCGAAGCGGCCGTAGACATTCGCGAACGCTTCAGCGAGCTGTCGGCCGCCATCGCGGCCGTTGCCGAAGGCGCGGAAGCGGCTGCGCTGCTGGCGTCGCAGACGTCGGCGATCGCCCGGGATGGCGGCGTCGTCGTCAACCGGTCCGTGGCCAGCATGGGACAGGTCAGCAACCAGGTCGCGCATCTGGCCGAGGACAGCGCCAAGATCGGCGAGATCCTCGAAGTCATCGGCGACATCGCCGAGCAGACGAACCTGCTGGCGTTGAACGCGGCGATCGAAGCGGCACGCGCGGGCGACCAGGGACGCGGCTTCGCCGTCGTCGCCGACGAAGTCCGCAAGCTCGCGGAGCGCAGCGGCGAAGCGACCAAGCAAATCTCCGCGATCATCAAGGAGATGCAGCGCAACACCGAGCGCAGCGTAGAGGCTGTCGCCGAAGGCGTGAATCATTCCAGGGAAACGGGCGAAGCGTTCGAGCGCATCCTCTCCATGGTCTCCGCCACGGAGGACAAGGTCGGCGAGATCGCGGCCGCCAGCGAGGAGCAGGCCGCGCAGTCCGACGAAGTCAGGCGCTCCATCGAGAGCATCTCCGCCGCCAGCGAGGAGGCCGCCGCAGCGTCGGAGGAGACCGCGTCGACGTCCCAATCGCTCGCGGAGCTCGCGGAGCGGCTCCACGAGTCCGCGTCCGTTTTCAAGGTCGACTGACCGATACCGCCGCGTCCGGCGGAAGCCATGACAAGAGGGGAGCGTCCGCCATGACGGCGCAAGAACAGTACGTGGAGTTCGGCATCGAGCGAGAGCAGTATGCGATCCGCATACAGGACATCCACGAGATCATCAAGATGCAGGACATCACGCATATTCCCGGCGTCTTGCCATACGTCAAAGGGGTCATCAACCTCCGGGGCAAAATCGTGCCGGTGCTTAGCCTGCGCGATCTGTTCGGGATGGAGGAGCAGCCCTATACGAAGCAGACCCGCATCGTCGTGGTGAACCATGCCGTCGATACGGTCGGCATCATCGTGGACCGCGTCAGCAAAGTGACGACGTTCAACGACATTCAGGCGCCGCAGGGTCGCTTCGGCGGCCTCGACGGCCGGCTGTTCACGGGGATCGGGCTGACGGGCGGCGGGCTGGTCGGCATCCTGCAGCTGGAGGAAGTTTTGCTTCAAGACTAGGGGGATACCGAATATGCTGTCGGAATACAAAGAGGTGTTTCTGGAAGAACTCGACGAGCAGCTTCAGCTGATGGACGAGGTGATCATGCAGCTGGAGCGTAACTGCGAGTCCGGCGAGGTGATCCAGAGTCTCTTCCGAGCGGCGCATACGCTCAAGGGCTCGTCGGCCGCCATGGGCTTCGAGGAGATGAAGCGCCTGACTCACCGGATGGAGCATCTGCTCGATCTGGTCCGGTCCAAGGAAAGAACGGTCACGCCTTCGATGATCGAACTGCTGTTTCGTTCGCTCGACAGCCTGAAGCTGATGAAGGAGGACATCCTGTCGCAGGATTGCATCACCGTGGACGTGTCCGCGTGCTTGCAGGCGCTCGAGCGGTTCGACTCGGAGGAAGAAGGCGCGGCTGCTCCAGGCCCGCAAACGGGGAACCCCGATGCGGAGGGGACGCCGGCCGGCAGCGTCGGGTCCGGCGCAGCGCGTCCGGAGCTGTCGCTGTCGATCCGCCTCCACATGACGAGCGCGCTCGAGCAGGGACTTCGTCTGTCCTGGGTGTCCGTCCGCCTCTCGCCCAATTGCTTCATCCAGGGCGCCAGAGCTTACGTCATACAGACGATGCTCGCGGAGTGGGGCGAAGTGCTGCTGGCTTCTCCGGACTACGAGAGCATCGGCGAGACCGGCGTGGATGGGCTAGAGCTGACGTATCTGTACGCGGGTACGCAGGAACCGGCGGAGCTGGCCGCGATGACGGCGGGATTGGCCGACGTCGCGAGCGCGCATGCCGAGCCTGTCCTTCTCGAAGAGACCGAGATGGATTATCGCGCCGCGGCGTCCGTCTCTACCGACGCAGCGCAAGCGCGGGAGCATCAGGACCATCGGGGCCATCAGGATCATCAGGACGCCTCGTCGGCGGCGGTGGCGGTCTCGCCCAGGCAGCCCGCGTCGCCTCCATCCGCGTCGCCTCCATCCGCGCCGCAGCCTTCCGCGGCCGTCAAGCCTAAAGCGCAGACGATCCGCGTCAGCGTCGAGCGCCTTGACGACCTGATGAACCTCGTCGGCGAGCTCGTTATCGACCAGACCCGCATCCAGCAGGTCGCGCGCACGCAGCGCCGCCGCTTCCAGGACGACTCGGTCGGCGAGCTCGGACATATCGCGGACCATCTCTCGCGGATCATCGGCGATCTGCAGGAGAGCGTCATGAAGGCCAGGATGCTGCCGATCGAGCAACTGATGGGCCGCTTCCCGCGGATGATCCGGGACCTCTCCCGGGATCTGGGCAAGGAGCTCGAGCTCGTCATGGAAGGGCAGGACACGGAGCTGGACCGCACCCTCATCGAGGAGATCGCCGATCCGCTCATCCATCTCATCCGCAATGCCGTCGACCACGGCCTGGAGCTGCCCGAGGTCCGGGAGCGGGCGGGCAAGCCCCGCCAGGGCATCCTGCGCATCAAAGCCGCGCACGAAGACAATCAGGTCGTCATCTACGTCGAGGACGACGGAGCGGGAATCGATCCGGCGAAGATGCGTTCTTCGGCGGTACGCAAAGGCATCATCACGCAGGAGGAAGCGGACGCCCTGGGAGACCGGGAGGCGATCGACCTGATCTTCCGCCCTGGCTTTTCTACGGCGCAGCAGGTGAGCGACGTGTCCGGACGAGGAGTCGGGATGGACATCGTAGCGAGCCATCTCGAAAAGCTGAACGGCATGATCGATATTCGTTCGGAGCTGGGCCGGGGGACGACGTTCAAGATCAAGCTGCCGCTGACGCTGGCGATCATCGTCGGGCTGCTGGTCAAATGCAACGGCCAGACCCTGATCATTCCGATGAGCAATATCGCGGAGATCGTGCGGGTTCCCGCTGAAGAGATCCGCACCGTCCGCGGCCAGCCTGTCGTGCTGATCCGCAATCAGGTCATTCCGGTCGCGGACATCCGCGACAAGTTCGGCATCCCGGGAGCGGACGACGGCCGGAAGCAGATCCCGCTCGTCATTATCGGCTCCGCCGAGAAGCGCCTCGCTCTGACGGTGGACGAGCTCATCGGCAACCAGGAGATCGTCATCAAGTCGCTCGGCTCCTACATCGGCAAGGTGGAAGGAATCGCGGGCGCGACGATCCTGGGCGACGGCAGCGTGGCCCTGATTCTCGAGATATCGGCCCTGTTCGGCAGGATGGCGGTTCGATGAACGGTTAACGACAAACGGAGGGAACGCCTATGAGATGGTTCGGACATTTGAAAATATCCTTCAAGCTAGGCATCGCGTTCGCGCTGATGGCCGTGCTGTTAGTCTTCATCGGAACGACGGGGCTTCGGCAGCTCGGCAAAATGAACGACGCGCTGGGCGACTTGTACGATAACAACCTGATCCCGGTATCAAGCATGTCGGAGGCGCAGACGCAGTACGAGCTCATTCGGGTCAATCTCCGCGACTACAATGCGTTCGGCGAAAGCGCGGCGCAAAAGCGGGATTACGAAAACCGGGTGAAAGCGGCGGAGGCGGAGCTGATTCGACAGGTGGATATCTACCGCCCGACCGAAAAGACGCCTCCGGAGATCGAGCAGCTCGCGCAGTTCGACAATGCTTGGAAGGAATACGATGCGACGCTGCAGAAGGCGCTTCAGTTCGCCGGGAACGACGATCACGACGCGGTCGTGAAGCTGCTGCAAGGGGACTTGAAAGCCAAAGGAGACGCCGTGTCCAAAGCGCTCGACGACCTTGTGGCGCTTAACGTCAAGATCGCCGACGAAACGAGCGACAACGGCGACCGCATGTATGCGACGGCCCGCGGAACGACATTCGCCGTTATCGCGGCAGCGCTGCTGCTCAGCGTGGCGCTCGGTTTTTACATCTCCAGGCATATCTCCCGCCCGCTCCGCCGCACGGTCGAGCTTGTCGGCCGCGTGGCGCAGGGCGACCTAAGAGAGACCTCGGACATCGACACGCGGGACGAAGTCGGCAGTCTGGCGGCCTCTGTCAATCGCATGATCGAGGATCTGCGGGGGACGGTCGCGCGCATTCAGTTTTCCGCCGAAAACGTATCCTCCGCCACGCAGCAAATATCGGCGAGCACGGAAGAAATCGCGGGCGGCAGCTCCAACCAGGCGAACTCCGCGCAGACGATGACCGAGTTGTTCAAGGAGCTGTCGGAGGCGATCGGATCGGTCGCCAGAAGCGCGGAGCACGCCTCGGATCTGTCGAACGCGGCGATGGAGATCGCGCAGGACGGCAGCCGGGTCGTGGAGGCTTCGATTAAAGGCATGAACGAAGTGAACGCGCAGATGTCGCGGCTGGCGCAGGACTCGGAGCAGGTCGGCGAGATCGTATCGGTCATCGACGACATCGCGGAGCAGACGAATTTGCTCGCGCTGAACGCGGCGATCGAAGCCGCTCGCGCCGGGGATCAAGGGCGCGGCTTCGCCGTCGTGGCCGACGAGGTGCGCAAGCTCGCCGAGCGAAGCGGAGAGGCGACCAAGCAGATCGCGCAGATCGTCAAGGGCATGCAGGCGAACACGCGGCGCAGCGTGGAGGCCGTGGCGAGCGGACTGGCAGGCTCGCAGCGCACGGGCGAAGCGTTCGGCGGCATCCTCGCCAAGGTGAGCGAGTCGGCGGGCCGGGTCGCGGAGATCGCGGCGGCGAGCGAGCAGCAAGCGGCGCAGTCGTCGGACATGATGGCATCGATCGAGAGCATCTCCGCCGCGGCCGAGGAAGCGGCCGCCAGCAGCCAAGAGACCGCGGCGACCGCGCAGACGCTCGCAGGCCTTGCGGACGAGCTGAATTCGTCGGTGGCGATGTTCCGCACGCGCAAAGCATAGAGAAGGCGGGATGAACGATGATGGCAGCGAAAGCCGACGATCTTGATTTTGCGCAGTTCGTCGCGAAGCTAAAGGGCAAGACGAGCATTGACCTGCTGCAGTACAAAGAAGACCAGATGCGCAGGCGGCTCGCCACGTTCAGGGACCGGCGGGGCTATCGCACGTTTTGCGAGCTGTTCGAGGGCATGCTGCGCGACGCCGATCTGTACGAGGAATTTTTGGACCGCATGACGATCAACGTATCCGAGTTTTACCGCAACGCCAAGCGCTGGGAGACGCTGGAGAAAAAAATCATTCCCGATCTGGCCGCAAACCGCGGCAAGCTCCGCTGCTGGAGCGCCGCTTGCTCGACCGGCGACGAGCCGTACACGCTGTCGATCGTGCTCTCCGGCCTGCTTAAGCGGCATGAATACGAGCTTCTGGCCACGGACATCGACAAGACGGCGATCAAGAAGGCGCGGGAAGGCCTGTACGGGTCTTCTTCGGTCCGGGAGGTGCCGAAGCCGATCCTGAGCCGGCATTTCAAAGTGACGGGGGAAACGTACGCGATATCCGAGGAGATCAAGCGGAGCGTTACGTTCAAGCAGCACAATTTGCTCTCCGATCCGTACGAGCAGGGCTTCGACCTCATCGTATGCCGCAACGTGCTCATTTATTTTACCGACGCCGCCAAGGAAAGCGTGTTCAGGAACTTCGCCAAGTCGCTGAACAAAGGCGGGTACTTATTTATCGGGGGGACCGAGCAGGTCTTCCAACCGGAGCGGTACGGGCTGGAGACGACAGACGCTTTTTTCTACCGCAAGATATGAGGACCGCATAGGCGGTCAACGAAAGGAGAGGGACGCGATGGCTGCGATTCGGGTGCTGGTGGTCGACGACTCGATCTTCATGCGCAAGCTGATCAAGCGCCTGCTCGAGGAGGATCCGGCGCTGACCGTGCCGGGGGTGGCGACGAACGGCGCCGAAGCGGTGACCATGGCCCAGGAGCTCAAGCCGGACGTCATCACGATGGACGTCGAGATGCCCGGCATGAACGGCCTGGACGCGGTATCCGCCATCATGAGGTCGCGTCCGGTGCCGATCGTCATGCTGAGCTCGCAGACGCAGGAGGGCGCGGTCGCGACTATAGACGCGCTGCGGCGGGGCGCCGTGGACTTCGTCGGCAAGCCCTCGGGCTCTACCTCCTTCGACTTGTACAAGGTGAGGACGGAGCTGGTCGCGAAGGTCAAAGCGGCGTCCAAAACGCAAAAGGCGGCGCTGAAGCCGCCGCCCGAGGCGAACCCCGCCGCCAAGCGCGCCGTCCCCGGCGCGGGACGCGAGGATTCGCCGGGCTTCAGGACGTTCGGCCAGGTCGTCGCGATCGGCACGTCCACCGGGGGGCCGCGCGCGCTGGATGCCGTCCTGTCGGCGCTCCCGCCGGGATTCCCTTACCCGGTACTGGTCGTGCAGCATATGCCTCCGCGTTTCACCAGGTCGCTCGCCGAACGGCTGGACACGATCTGCGAGGTGCGCGTATCCGAAGCGGAGGACGGAGAGGCCTTGCGGGGCGGCCGCGTCTATATCGCGCCCGGCGATCGGCATCTGACCGTCGCGGAGAAAAACGGCGAGTATCTCGTGAAGCTCACGGAGGACCCGCTGCGGAGCGGCCACCGTCCTTCCGTGGACGCGCTGTTCGAATCGGTGGCCCGCCTGTCCAAGCTGAAGCGCCATTACGTCATCATGACGGGCATGGGACAGGACGGCGCGAAGGGCATGCTGCTGGCCAAGGAGCTCGGCGCCGCTTCGACGATCGCGGAGTCGCAGGAGACTTGCGTCGTCTACGGCATGCCGCGGTCCGCGATCGAGCTTGGCTGCGTGGAGCACGTCGTGCCGCTCGGGCGCATCGCCGACAAGCTCGTTCAACTCACGGGAAAAGGCTGATGGGCGGCAAGCCAGAGCTTTAGGCGGATTATGTCCAACGGGGCGGTTCGCGATAAGGGCAGTGCGCGTCATGCGAAAATGACGCCGCACCGCCCTTTTTGCGTATTTATGCACTTCGCGCCGGCTTCAGAACGGATTCAGCACATGATAGAATACGTTCGGCGTCGCCATTCGGTAGTAGAAGCTGCTCCAGCCTACGCCGCCGTTGTTGAACCGGTTCGCGCCGCTGTAAACGAGCCGCTCCTGCTCCAGCTCCTCGATTCGCGGGAGACGGCCGTCCGCATAAGCGATCAACCGCCTTGCGGCCGTGTCGAGCCGGTTGGTCACGCCGCCGTAGCGGATGTCGAGCACCTCCCAGCCGAACGGCTTGAACATGCCGTGCCACTGGTCGCGGTGCGCGGCGCGGAGCGCTTGCACGGCGTCCGCGATCGCCGGCAGCTCCTTCTCCGCGATCTGACGCAGCCGCCGGCGGTCGCCCGCGTCGTATGCCTGCTTCAGCGCGATGCCGATTTCGCTTTTCAGCTTCAATACGGCGCACAGGCGCTGAGGCACCTCGAATAAATAATCCAGCTCCGCCGCGGCATCGCGACCCTCGGCGATCGCCTTCTCCAGCTCCGCGTAGTGCGCGGACATCGGCAGCCCTTCGATCTGCCGGTCGAACAGGCCGAGCAGCACGTCCTGATAAAGCAAAAATTTCGACGGATTGCTTTGCTTCCGGTTGTCCGGCTCCGAGCCGGGCGTCTCGTCGAGATAGCGCAGCCGCAGAAAGGCATCCGCGTCGATGCCGGTGACGAATTTGACGCGCTCGGCGACGCGTTGCCACTCGGGGCTGCCGTCCGCATACGCATGCTCCGCGTAGTACTGGAGGCCGAGCAGCGCGAGGAACGGATTGCTCTCGTTGCCGTCGTCTCCCCACATCGTCGCGTAGATCTCGCCGACGTCCTCTTGCTTGCATACCGTGAGCGCGCTGTCGGTCGCCCGGAGCGACAGGCCGTAGTTGACGCCGAACGTATTGAAGATCCAGACCGCGCCGGCGAACGCCAGATTGCAGCCGAGCGGGCGATGCCTGTCGATGAGCTGCCGGTAATCGTCCTGTTCAAGGTGATTGTAGTCCCAATACACCATGTCGACGTCCTTGGGAACGAGCCGCGCCATCTCCTCGGGGATGCGGGTGTTTTTGTCGTAATAATCCTCGCCGCCGGCCGACGCCAGTTTGAGGAACATATCGCTCCACATCATCGTCTTGAGCCCTCTGCGGCGGGTGGCGGCGAGAACGCGCGCCAAGTGATCCGTCATGATGTGAAGCCGGTCCTTGTAGCCGTGCCGGTCCAAATACTTGCCCCGTCCGACCTCCTCGGCTTCGTCCATGCCGATATGAAGCTTGCGGCTGCGAAACGGCGCGGTAGCCGCGTCGATCATGCGCTCGACGAGGGCATCCACCCGTTCATCGTCTACGAGCAGCGCGCCCTTGGTGTCTTTATAAGCTTTGACCGGCTCCCACTTCAGGAACTCTTCCAAATGCGCGAGCGTCTGGATGCTGGGGAACGCCTCGATGCCGAACTGGTCGGCATAGTCGTCGATCTCCTTCAGCTCCGCCGCGGAGTAGCGGCCCCGCATATAGCCGAAGTACGGTTCGCCCGCGAGCTCGTAAGTATCCTCCATGTACAGCATGACCGTGTTCAGGCCCATGAGCGCCATCTTCCCGAGCATGGCGCGCCAGCCGTCCGCCGCGAGCACGGCGTTGCGCGACAGATCGAACATCGGTCCGACCGTCCGCAGCCGCTGGCGCTCTTCGATTCGAAACGCCTTGCCGGCGCGCCCATGCTGCGCGAGCAAGCCGAGTCCCCGAAAAAACTGGTGCTTGCGTCCGTATCGGATATACCCGCGCGAACCGTCGGGCCCTTCCTCGACCGCCACGGTCAACTCGTCTTCCTCCGGGGATCGCTCCGCCCGGACGGGCATGCCGTCCTCCGTTTCCGCGATGCCTAGCCCGGGAGCCAGCTCTCGAATGCCGGCCGCCAGCGCCGCCGGGTCCCCTTCCCAACGAATGTTCATCGATTCATCCCGCCCGTCTGTCAGAGGTTCAATTCTTCCGTCCATTATAGCCGCGCGCGTCCGCGGTCCGGGAGGGACATCCTTCGGGAAAGAGGGGGAGAAATCGTCGTTTTGCGAATTTAAGCAAATGTTCAGTGGTTCGGACTAAAATAATGATCCGAGGATATCGAAATATAAGGAATAGTGTCGAAATTTGCGACAGCGCCTTTTGGCTTGTATTACCAATGAGAAATTTACCATCTTGTTTTAGAATGTAGAAATATGGCGCGCGAGGAAGGGAATGCACTTGAAAAAATCGCCTATCATCTCTCAGCGAGCGTTGACTGCCACCCGGAACCAGTCCTACAAGAAATCGTCTACGGCTTCGCTTGACCTGGAACGAATCAAAATGCGCCGCATCATGGACTCGGTAGGCGTGGCGATGTGTTCGTACGAGGCAGAGACGGGGCGTTGCGATTATTTATCCGATTCCGTGCTGTCGATTACGGGATACGAGAAGGAACAGCTGCAAGATATGCGCGCATGGAGCCGGATCGTGCATCCGGACGATTACGGCGATTTTCTGGCGCAGGACATGACGGTGCCGGACGTCAGGGAGACCGAATTGGAGTGCCGCATCATCCGCGCGGACGGCGAACTGCGGTGGCTGCGCGTCCGCGTCGCTTTTCCGGCCGACGCATCCGGACGCATCTTCATCAACGCGATCATTCGCGACGCAACCGCGGAAAAGCTGGCCGTCCAACAAGCGGCGGCGGACGCGCCGCGGGTCGACGCTGAGATGGAGGCGGCGTTCGCCCTCGAAGGAATGGACCTTCGTTTGGTCGAGCAGAGCCCGGACGCGATCGTTTTTCACCAGGATTACCGGGTCGAATACGCCAACCCGGCGGCGAAGGCGCTGTTCGGCGCGGATAAGAAACTGACGGAAGCCAGAATCTTCGGGATGATCCACCCGAACGACTTGGACCGGGCGCTGTCGCGCTTGTCCAAGGTGTATCGCGACGCCAGCACGAGCGCCCCCGTCGAGCAGCGAATCGTGCGGATGGACGGCTCGTTCGTCGACGTGGAGGTCATCACGGGCCCCGTGCCTTATAAGGGAGGCGTCGCGGCAATCTCCGTCTTGCGCGACATTACCGAACGGAAGCAGGCGGAGCGTCACCGGCTGGAGACCGAGAGCCTGGTCCGGGAGACCGGAGAGTTGTACGTTCGCTTGCAAAATAGCCTGGACGTTTTCTCGAGCGCGCTGTTCGGCATGGTCAAGGTGTCCGAGATGGAGGATCGCCTTATCCAGGTCGTGCAAGAGGTGCTCCGGACCGACAAAGTCAGTCTGCTGGAGGTTCGGCCCGACCGCCGCAGCGTTTTGCGCGGGGGAGCGCGAATTCCGCGCTGGCTGACGATGGCGCCCCGGGAGTGGAGCGCCGACCTACCGCTATGCCGCGTCGTCGATAGGACGGAGGGCTATCTCATCCGGATCGGGGATATCCGCAGATCGGCCTACGTCCTGTGCGTGGGAGAACGCCCCGAGCCGCTTCGGCTCGAGCAGGTCCGCATTTGGCTCGAGACGATCTGCCGTTATGTCAGCGTGCTGTACGACAACTTCCTCGTGATCGAGGATCTGACCCGGGAGGTGGAGTCGGCATCGACGCAGGCCGCCGTGCCGTCCAGGCTGCTCCGGCTGCTGTTCAAGCTGAACGAGCACGAGCGCAAGCGGTTCGCCCAGGATCTGCACGACTCGGTGCTGCAGGAGCAGATCGTCTGGTACCGCAAGGCGGAGCAGATGATCGCCGATCCGACGCTGGATCCGGATACGCGGGGCAAGCTGCAGGCGATCGCGGAAGGAATGCTCGACGTTATGTACCAGATCCGGATGACGTGCATCGACCTGCGTCCGCCCATGCTGAAGGAAGCCGGGCTGGCGTCTTCGCTGGCGTCGCTATTCGAGCTGACCCAGCTGCGCGCCGATTATGCGATCGACTACCAGTTGGGCGATATCGGGCATACCTTGTGCGAGGACCAGATGCTCGGCATATACCGCGTCGTGCAGGAACTCCTGGCGAACGCGTCCAAGCATTCGCGGGCGACCCGGGTGAAGGTCTCGCTCGCGGCGTCCGCAGGCTTGATTCAATTGCACTACGAAGATAACGGCGTTGGCATGGACATCGAGAAAGCGGAGAGCGCATTCGCGAGCATGGGCGTATACGGCATGAAGGAGCGCGTGCATAGCATGAGCGGCCAGATCGTGTTCCGCTCGGCCCCGAACGACGGGCTCTCCATCAGCATCCGCATACCGGCTGCCGGCTAGACCGGGCTGCGACAGGAGGGAATTGAGATGATAGAAGTATTGACGGTAGACGACCATCCCTCGGTCATGGAAGGCACGAAGCTGCTGCTCGAGCAGGAGGGCGACATCCGGGTGCGCTTCGCGAATACGGCCGCGGCGGCGATCGAGCTGACGGAGCGGCTGCGGTTCGACGTGATCCTCGTCGATCTGCAGATGCCCGATATGAACGGGCTCGAGCTGTCGAAGCGCATGCTCGGCATACGGCCGGACGCGACGATTCTCATTTATACGGGCTTTGATTTCAAAAATCACTTTAACCTGATGGTGGAGTCGGGACTCTCCGGTTTTCTGCCCAAGACGGTGAACAGGGAGCAGCTCGTGACGGCGGTCCGGTGCGCGGCGCGCGGAGAGGCCGTCCTGCCGCTCGAGCTGCTCAAGCAGCTAAGACGTCCGAGCGAGCCGCGTCCCGATCCGCGCGTCGATCAAGCTTGCACGGCCGTGTCCGAGCGAGATCGGCAGATTCTCACGGAGATCGCCCGGGGCAAGAGCAACAAAGAAATCGCCCAAGCGCTGTTGATCAGCCAGCGGTCGCTCGAATACGCGCTGACGGATCTTTTTCACAAGCTGAAGGTCAAATCGAGGGTCGAGGCCGTCATCAAGGCAGGCCAGCTTGGCATCGTGGACGAGACGGAACACGGGGCGGAGCGCCGCGCCGACCTCTCGTTCGTCGGGCATCCCAGCCTGGATGCGATTTAAATATCGGCACGCGCCGAAATCCCCGCTTGCATTAGCGGGGATCTTGCTGTATATTTATCTTAAATTAAAGATAAATAACTTAAAGATAAAACGGATCGCCGACAGGCGAAGGAGACGATATCGATGACCCAGAAGACGGCCGGCATTCACCACATTACGGCATTCGTACGCAACGCGCAGCAAAACGTGGATTTTTACGCAGGCGTACTCGGGCTGAGGCTCGTGAAGAAGACGGTCAACTTCGACGGACCGGAGGTGTATCACCTCTACTTCGGCAATGAAAGCGGAAGCCCTGGTACGGCGATTACGTTTTTCCCGTTCGAGCACGGTCGCAAGGGACTGATCGGCGGCGGTCAGGTGGGCTGGTCGACGTTCGCGGTGCCGGTCGGCGCGCTCCCCTTCTGGGAGGGACGCCTGGCGAAGCTCGGGGTCGCCTACGAGCGGACGAACCGGTTCGGAGAGACCTTCCTGCGGTTCCGCGACCGCGACGAGCTGCAGCTTGAGCTGGTCGAGCGCGAGCAGGGCGAGCCGAGCAAGTGGTCGTTCGGCGGCGTGCCGGCGGACAAGGCGATCAAGGGCCTCGGCGGCGCCGTCCTCTTCAGCTTTGCGCCGGACAAGACGATGGAGACGCTGCAGGAACTGCTCGGGCTCGAGAGAGTAGGCTCGGAAGGCGGCCTCGTCCGGTTCCGCGCGTACGGCGAACTGGGCAATATCGTCGAGGTGCGGGAGGATGCCGCCCCGGGCGGTCATGGCGGCTCCGGCACGGTGCACCATATCGCATGGCGCGCGAAGAACGACGAGGATCACCGCGTTTGGCGCGAGCGGACGCTCGTGCACGGCTTCCAGCCGACGCCGTTTACCGACCGGCAGTACTTCAATGCCATCTACTTCCGCGAGACCGGGGGCATTCTATTCGAGATCGCGACGGACCCGCCCGGCTTCGCCCGCGACGAGCCGACCGAGGCGCTCGGCGAGCGGCTGATGCTGCCCGAATGGTTCGAACCGAGACGCGCCGAGCTCGAACGGGCGCTGCCTCCGATCGAGGTTCGCGTGCTGGACGCCGACCGGGCTTAATGAATGGATGCCGCGCAGGCCGCGCATGACGGCCCCGGCGAAGGGAGAGAGCAAGCATGATCGACATCGATCCGTCCGACCAGACCGAACGGGACAACTATAAGCTCATGATCGGGAGCATCGTGCCGCGTCCGATCGCGCTAATGACGACGCTGTCGCCGGAAGGGGTCGTGAACGCGGCGCCGTTCAGTTACTTCAATATCGTGACCGCCAATCCGCCGATGGTGTCGATCTCGGTCCAGCGCAAGGGCGGGGTTCAAAAGGACAGCGCGCGCAACGCCGTGGCGACAGGCAGCTTCGTCGTCCACGTCACCGACGAGTCGAACGTGGGCGCGGCGAACCTCGCGGCGGCGAATCTGCCGCCGGAGGAGAGCGAGCTCGGCTTTGCGGGCTTCACGGCCGTGCCGAGCAGCGCCGTGCCCGTGCCGGGTCTCGCCGAGGCGAAGATCCGGATGGAATGCGTGCTCGAACACGCCTATCCGCTGGGCGGAACTGCAGACGCGCCGGCGTGCGACCTGCTGATCGGACGCGTCGTCCGCTTCCACGTCGCCGAAGAGCTGCTTAGCGGCGGCAGAATCGACGCGCAGCTGCTGCAGCCGGTGAGCCGGCTCGCCGGCAACTTTTACGCGAAGCTGGGCGAAGCGTTTTCGCTCGATCGGCCGGAGTGAGAGGGCTTTAAAAAGCATGGCGCCTCCCTGTCTGGTATACTCGAATCTAAGCCCGGCGCCGCCGGGGAACGAGATTCGGAGGATGCCGGGGGAGGCGCCATATGTCTTTTCGCTACGAAATGTACGCTTATCGGGATATCAAGGAAGCGCATACAGATGCGTTGCTGGCGGGCAACGGGCTGTCGATCTCCTATTCGCCGAGGTTCAGCTACGGCTCGCTCTATCAAGCCGCGGCGCCGTTCATGGAAGAGACGGTGTCCGCGATCTTCCAGGCGCTTGGCACGACCAACTTCGAGCTGGCGCTGCGCGAGATCAACCAGGCGATCAGCCTGAATGGGCTCGTCGGCAATGCCAGCGGCATTCTGCCGGATCTCTACGCGGACATCCGTCATGCGCTCGTCCGGGTCGTGCAGCAGGTGCATCCCGAGAAGACCGATATCGACACCCCGGCCGACGCGCAGCCCTCGGAAGGCCGCAGACACGGCAGGCTTGCCGAGCTTGGCGTGCAGCTTGCCTGCTTCGATGCGATTTTCACCACCTCGTACGACCTGATTCCCTATTGGGCCATCATGACCTCGCCATCGTCCTTCAAGGATTACTTCTTCGACTGCATCTTCTCGCCCTTGGTGCCGGAGAAGTACGCGGAGCGCATTCCGCTTCATTTCCTGCACGGCGCGCTGCATCTGTACACCGAGGACAAGCTCACGCGCAAGATCGTGGCCGAGAGCCGCCAACTGACGCTGCCGCGCACGCTGGACCAACTGTACCGGAGCGGAGACGCGGTTCCGCTGTTCGTGTCCGAGGGACTGAGCCGGCATAAGATGTCGCGCATTTTGGAAAACGAGTACCTCTCGTTCTGTTACGACAGCCTGAAGCGCTTGTCGGGCGGGCTTACGGTGTTCGGCTTGTCGTTCGACGGGGACGAGCATATCGTCCAGGCCGTACGGGAGTCGGCGCTAAGCCGCATCGCGATCGGTATCTACGCGCCGGGGCTCAGCCCCGAAGCGATCATGCTCGAGCAGGCGAGGTACGCAAGCAAGTTCGGAAGCGACCGCGAGCTGGTGTTTTTCGATTCGGCTTCATTCGGCAAGGCAGGCGATGGATCAGCCTGTTGACAATCCCGCAGGGCCTCCGTTAGAATGATCAAACAATCGCAGATCGGAATCATGCCCGTGAAGAGCATCCAACTCGGAGGCGTTCCCGTCAAGATCGGCCCGGTATCGCGAGATACCGCCGTATCCTAAGTTTACCGGCCCCGCCCGTTACCGCGGAACCAAGAGGATGAGCCGCGCCCCGCGCGCCGGTTCATCAAGTTGGGTGGCACCGCGAGCTGACGCTCCTCGTCCCAATTCGGACGAGGGGCGTCTTTGCGTTTTCTAAACCACTTGGGAAAGAGGCGAAGGGCATGAATCGGACGTACAACTTCAATCCGGGGCCGGCGGCGCTGCCGCTCGAGGTGCTGGAGCAGGGACGGGACAGCTTTGTTGAATATGCGGGGCAGGGCATGTCGCTCATGGAAATGTCGCACCGCAGCAAGCCGGTGGAGCGCATGATCGCGGAGACGGAGGAGCTGCTGCTTGAGCTGATCGGTCTGCAAGGAGCGGGCTACCGCGTGCTGTTCATGTCGGGCGGGGCGAGCGCGCAGTTCGCGCTGTTGGCGATGAATTTCCTGGCGGCGGCCAAGACCGGACGTTACGTGCTGTCGGGAAGCTTTTCGGAAAAGGCGTACGAGGAGGCGCTGACGGTCGGAGCTGCGGAGGCGATCGCGAGCGGCAAGACGACTGGGTGGGCGAGGCTGCCTGGGATCGACGAAGGGCTCGCGCGCTTTTCGGTTGCCGACACCGCCTACGTCCATCTGACGACCAACAATACGATCGAGGGCTCGCAATTTAAGGAGATCCCGGATACGGGCGGCATCCCGTTAATCGGCGACATGACGAGCGACATCCTGAGCCGGCAAATCGAATGGCGCAGGTTCGCGATGTTCTATGCGGGCGCGCAGAAGAACCTGGGACCGGCGGGCGTCACGGCCGTCGTGATCCGCGAGGACCTGCTGGCGGCGTCGGCGGAGGCGAAGATTCCCGCGATTTTCCGCTATGCCACCTACGCGAGCAACAACTCGCTGTACAATACGCCGCCGGTGCACGGCATTTACATGATGAAGTTGATGCTGGAGTGGACGGCCCGGCAGGGCGGCGTCGCGGCGATGGAGGCGCGAAGCGCGGAGAAGGCGGCGCTGCTGTATGATGCGATCGACGCAAGCGGCGGCTTCTACGCCGGCATCGTGGAGCGTCCGTACCGGTCGGCGATGAATGCGACGTGGCGGCTGCCGGATGAGACGCTGGAGAAGGCGTTCGTACAGGAGGCGCAGGATGCGGGCTTCGCGGGCCTCGCCGGTCATCGGAGCGTCGGCGGCATCCGCGCTTCGATCTACAACGGCGTGCCGGTCGAGGCATGCAGCGCGCTGGCCGGATTCATGAACGATTTTCGCAAGCGGCGCGGGTGAGGAAGGAGGCTGGCAAATATGCTGGACATAGCGTATATCCGCGATCGCGCGGAGCTGCTGCAACTGACGGCGGACCGCAAAGGAATCGCGGTATCGATTCGCGAGCTGCTGGAACTGGACGCGCAGCGGAGGACGCTGCTGCAGGAAGTCGAGCGGCTGCGGGCCGAGCGGAACAGACGCACGGAGGAGATTGCGACGCTCGTCAAGGCGGCGAAGGCGCCGAACGAGGGAAATGGCGGGTATGAAAGAGCACAAGTGGCGAAGCTCGCAGCCGGGGCGTCGTTAACGGAGCCGCCTGGCACGGCATATGAGGCACGGATCGACGAGGCAAAAGGAAAAGTGCGGGAGGCAAACGCGAAGCTCGCGGTGCTGGAAGTGCAGCTGGCGGAAGTCTCGGCCGTGTGGCGGTCGCTGCTCGAGCTCGTGCCGAATCCGGTATCGGCGGACACGCCGGACGGGAAGTCGGACGCCGACAATGTCGAGCTGCGCCGGGTCGGGGAGGTGCCCGCGTTTGCCTTCGAGCCGCTGGACCATGTCCAGCTTGGCGAGCGGCTCGGCCTGCTCGACGTGGCGCGCGGGGTGAAGCTTGCAGGCACGCGCAGCTACGTGCTGAAGGGCATCGGAAGCCGCTTGCACCGCGCGGTGCAGCAGCTGGCGATGGACGTGCTGGAGCGTCGCGGCTTCACGCCGCTCGAGCTGCCGGCGATGATGCGCGGCGAGGCGTTCGAGCACACCGGATTTTTTCCGACGGGAAAGGATCAGACCTTCGCGATGGCCGAAGGCGACAAGTACCTGATCGGCACGTCGGAGGTCGGCCTGGTGTCGTATTACGCGGGCGAGACCCTGACGTTGGGGGAGCCGATCCGTCTTGCGGCCGCGACGCCATGCTTCCGAAGCGAGGTGGGCTCGGCCGGGCGCGACGTGCATGGGCTGTACCGGGTGCATCAGTTCGCGAAGGTCGAGCAGGTAGTAGTATGCCGCGGCGAGGCGGCGGTATCGGACGCGATGCTGGAGGAGATCACGGCGAACGCCGAGGAAATCTTGCGGCTGCTCGAGCTGCCGTACCGCGTCGTGGCGGTCTGCATCGGCGACATGTCGCAGAAGACGCACAAGCAGTACGACATCGAGACCTGGATGCCGAGCCGCGGCGCTTACGGGGAGACGCACTCGTCGTCGAACGTGCTGGATTTTCAGGCGCGCCGGGCGGGGATCCGCTACCGCGACGCGGACGGAACGTTGCGCTACGCCCATACGCTTAACAATACGGCGGTCGCGACGCCGCGCATCCTGATCCCGCTGCTCGAGAACCATCAACGGGAGGACGGCTCGGTCTACGTGCCGGCCGCGCTGCGCCCCTACTTGGGCGGGGCGGAAGAAATTCGGGCGGAGTGAGTCGGAGATGCGCCAGGCGATGATGCTAAACATCCGACCACACGACGCAGCGTTTGACCATTGCGTGCTTGTCGGCCGCATCGGACACAGGATCCGCTATTTTCGCATACGGTAGGCAGAAACGAAGTATCCGGACACAGGATCCGCTATTTATGCCTCCGGTGCTCATTTGCAGACTGTGAGCGCCGAATAACGGATTCTCTGTCCGCTAACTGGCGGATTTCCAGCCTATTTGCGTAAATAACGTCTGCTGTGTCCGTGTCACGTACCGGAGTCGGTTGTTGTTGCGAAGCTTGACATCCGGCCGCACATCGCGTAAATTATTTGACAATTCACATTTTTATCGTCACATCGGCCAAGACACAAGGAAACGACCGCCCACGATCGGCTGCGCAGAGAGGAAGCCCAAGGCTGTGAGGCTTCTCCGACCGAGTGGACGATTCCCGCCTTGCGAGCCGCAGCGAGGAAGTCGAGTATTCGCTGCCGGGGCCCTGCCCCGTTATCCGCGAAGGATCGATCGGCCTGCCGATTCGGTCGAATTAGGGTGGTACCGCGAACGCTTTCGTCCCTGACGGAGGCGTTCTTTTTTTATTTTTCGGGAGGTGTCAGCGTATGTATCAGTCCAGTTTGTTCGCCCCGACGATGCGGGAGGTTCCTTCGGACGCCGAAGCGGCCAGCCATCGCTTGATGCTGCGCGCCGGATTCATTCGTCCGGTGGCGTCGGGCGTCTATACCTTTCTTCCGCTCGGCTGGCGCGTGCTCCGCAAGATCTCGGCCATCGTGCGAGAGGAGTTGGATCGCGCCGGTGCCCAGGAGATGCTGATGTCCGCCTTGCAGCCTGCCGAGCTCTGGCGAACGTCAGGCCGGTACGGGGCGTACAGCCCCGAGCTGATTCGGTTCAAGGATCGCGGCGATCGGGATTTCGTATTGGGACCGACGCATGAGGAGGTCGTCACGGCGCTGATCGCGGACGAGGTGAATTCGTACCGGCAGCTCCCGATGACGCTATACCAGATTCAGACGAAATTCAGGGACGAGCGGCGTCCCCGGTTCGGACTGCTGCGGGGCAGGGAGTTTCTGATGATGGACGCCTATTCGTTCGGAGAGAATCAAGAAAGCCTGGACGCCGCATACCGCGCCATGTACGAAGCGTACGAGCGGATTTTCTCGCGCTGCGGATTGGAGGTGCGAGGCGTCGAGGCCGATTCGGGCACGATCGGCGGGGAAGGCGGTTCGCACGAGTTCATGGCGCTGGCAGACGTCGGCGAGGATACGATCGCTTTTTGCGCGCATTGCGGGTATTCGGCGAATCTGGAGAAAGCTGAGATCGGAAAGAGGGATGGCGAGCCGCGAACGGATTTGGCGAACGAAGGTGCGGGGAATTCGGCTGAGCTCGTCCATACGCCCGGCGCGCGAACGATCGAGCAGTTGACGAGGGCGATGGGCGTCACGGCCGACGAGACGATCAAGACGCTCTTCTTGGTCGCCGACGGGCAAGCGACGGCGGTCGCGATTCGCGGGGATCACGAGGCGAACGAGATCAAGATCAAGCGAGTGCTGGGCGCCGAAACGTTGGAGATGGCGGATGCCGATACGATCGCGGCGCTCGCCGCGGCTCCCGCAGGCTTTATCGGCCCGGTCGGACTAGACTTGCCGTTGTGGGTCGACTTCGCGGTGGCGGATATGGCAACGGGCATAACGGGCGCGAACAAAGGAGAATTCCACTTGCGCGGCGTCGTGCCCGGCCGCGATTTTTCGCTGGCGCGGGTAGGCGACCTACGCAATGCGGAGGCGGGCGATCCTTGTCCGCGATGCGCGGAAGGCCATCTCGACATGCGCAAAGGGATCGAGATCGGCCACGTATTCAAGCTGGGAACGAAGTACAGCCTTCCGTTTCATGCCGACTTTGCGGATGCGAAGGGGGCCTCGTCGCAGATCATTATGGGCTGCTACGGCATCGGCATCTCCCGCATGATGTCGGCCGTCGCGGAGCAGCATCACGACGAGGGGGGCTTTCGTTGGCCGACAGCGATCGCGCCTTTTCAGGCGCATATCGTGCCCGTATCCTGGAAGGATGCGACGCAAAGCGCGCTCGCGGAAGAATTGTACCGGACGCTGCAGGCATGCGGCGTCGAAACGCTGCTCGACGATCGCGATGAGCGTCTGGGCGTCAAACTTAAAGATGCCGACCTGTTCGGAATCCCGCTTCGCATCGTGGTCGGCAAGCGCGCGGGAGAGGGAGTCGTCGAGTATTCGGAACGCTCGCGCTCGGAAGCCGAAGCGGTCTCCGCGGCTGAGGCTGTCGAGCGATGCAGGCAGCGAACCGCGATGACGTTCCGATAGGCTAGGGGAAGCTGTCGCTCGCGTGAATTCAGCCTAGTCTGACTCAGGATCCGCTATTTCTACGAATCCGACCGCGAGCCGGCTTTAAAGGACAGAGGATCCGTTATTTCATAATTAAGCGCTGATTATGGGCCCTGAAGGGCCGAATAGCGGATCTTCTGTCCGCAGCGGGGAGCATTCCGGGCGATTTGCGCAAAATAGCGGATTCTGAGTCCGCTCAGACACGGAGTCCGACCAGCAGTTCGGTTCTTGTTCGAAGCCATCGCCTCCGTACCTGCGCTGGGCGTCTGAAGCGGGCGCCGGTCGGAGACTCCAGCCAACTAATCCGCCTTAAACAGCCCGTCCAGATGCGAGGAGACGATCCGCATCAGCCCTGCTGGCTCCAGATGTTCGGCGTAGGTCGTATAGTGAACGACCAGGCCGTCGACGAGCGCGTGCAGCAGGCGGGCTTCGAGCTCGGGATCGATGCCGGGCCGGGCGAGGCCTCGCTCGCACACGGCGACGATCATGCGCTTGAAGCCGTCGTACAGCGCCTCGTGCGCCTCCTGGCTGAGCGCGCGGATCGCGGGATCGGACACGGCCTTGCCTGCGAACGCTAGCCAGACTTCGGCTTCCGCGAGGCGCTCTTCGTCCAGCGGCGCGAGCTGCGCGACGATCAGCTCGATGTCCGTTCGCGCATGCCCCGTAAGCGGAAGCGCGTCGATCCGCGCGCCGACTCGCCCGATGAGCAGGCGCATCGCATAGGCGAGCAGGTCGTGCTGGGCGTCGAAGTAGTGCCGCAGCGCACCCAACGTCAGGCCCGCTTCCTCCGCGACCCGCCGTACGGACGCGCCGTCGATGCCTTCGCGCTGGACGAGGCGCCAGACGGCTTCGGCGATATGTTCTTTTCGTTTTTCGTGGTCGACGATTTTTGGCATGTCCTTATTATAATACGATTGTATTATTAAAAGAAAGTGGTATAATCGAAATTAATCAATACGACTGTGCGGTAAAAGGGAGTGATGGAGATGATCGGCGTCATCATCGGCTGCGAGATCGCGTTCTGGGCGCTCATTTTGGCGGGGCTGGCATGCCGGTATCTTCTGAAGTGGAAAAAGACCGGCTCCGCGCTGCTCCTGCTGACCCCGGTCGTCGACATCGTTCTGCTCGCGGTGACGGTCGTCCACTTGAGGCAAGGGGCCGAGGCTACGTTCGTGCACGGGCTCTCCGCTGTTTATATCGGCGTCTCGATCGCGTTCGGCCATGCGATGATCCGGTGGGCGGACGAACGCTTCGCCCATCGGTTTGCCGGGGGCGCAGCGCCGGCGCCCAAGGCGAAATATGGGCGCGAGCATGCGCGGCAAGAGCGCCTTGGCTGGTCCAAGCACCTGCTGGCTTGGGCTATCGGCTGCCTCTGCCTGGCAGGCATGATCTACCTGGTAGACGACGGCGGCAGCACGGAGCAGCTCGTCCGGGTCATCAGGCTATGGTCCGTCGTGCTCGGCATCGACTTTTTGATCAGCTTCAGCTACACCCTTTCTCCCAAAAAAGAGAAGCGTCAATCCTGACCCTGATTTTGACCATAACCTCCTCGCTTGACGGCCCCGAACATGTTTTTCCTCGCGCGCTAATAAGATGAGATAACGGCTTATGGGCCGATTCATCGAGCGAGGGGCGGGAGCGGCATGTGGTTATGGCTGGCGTTTATGGTTCCGGCGTGCGCCGCGGGCTTTGTCCTTTTTCGAAGGAATACGATCCCGCAAGCATCCTCGCAGCCTGCCGAGGCATCCAGACTGTCGGTCGTCATCCCGGCCAGAAACGAAGAGGCGAACCTGCCGCATCTGCTCTCGTCGCTCCGCGCGCAGCGCTATCGGCCTTACGAGATCATCGTCGTGGACGACGGTTCGACGGACCGGACAGGCCCGATCGCCAAGGAATTCGGAGCGATGCTCGTCGAAGGCCTACATCTGCCGGAAGGCTGGACGGGCAAGAACTGGGCGGTGTGGAACGGTTATCTGCGGTCGACGGGCGACTTGATCGCGTTTCTGGACGCGGACGTGCGGCTGGCGCCGGACGCGCTCGGCGCGTTGGTCGAAGCGAGGTCACGGACGGACGGGGCCGTATCCGTCGTTCCTTATCATTACACCGAAAAGCTGTACGAAAGGCTGGCGCTGGTCCCGAACCTGCTCGGCCTGTTCGCGTTTACCTCGCCGTTCGAGCGGACCAATCCGCAGAAGGGGCTGTACGGCTCCTGCATTCTGACGTCGCGCGAAGACTACGAGCGGGCGAAAGGGCATGAGGGCGTAAAGGCCGAGCTGCTGGACGACTTGACGCTGGGGGCGCGATTCGCCGAAGCCGGCGTGCCGGTCACGAACTTCATCGGACGCGGCCTGGTGTCGTTTCGCATGTATCCGGGCGGCATCCGCAGCGAAGTGGAGGGCTTCGGCAAAGGCGCGGTGCAGAGCACGGGCAAGCTCGCCAAGCCGACGGTTCTGCTCGTCGCTTTGTGGCTGGTGGGACTGATCTGCGCCGAGGCCGCGCCATTCGTCCTTCATACTGCCGGGGCGCCTGTTTGGGCAGCCGGCTATTTGCTGTACACGCTGCAGATCTACTATTTTTCCCGCCATACGGGGCGATTCGGGCTTTGGCTGCCGGCGGTTCATCCGCTCAGCACCGTATTTTTCCTCTATATCATGCTTTACTCGTCGTATCGCGTCCTGTTCGTCGGACATGTGTCGTGGAAAGGGAGAAAGATCCGTGTCGGGGGCGATCCCAAGTGACGATTCTTCTCTGGTCGGCGGCGCTGTTCCTGTGCGGTTCGCTCATGTTCTCCTACTGGCTGGGCCTTGCCGCCCGCAGCAATCTCCGCGAGATCGGCGACGGCAACCCGGGCGCCTTGAATCTGTGGCGAGCGGCGGGCTTCGCTTATGGCATCGCCGGCATCGCGCTCGACTTCGCCAAAGGCTTCGGGCCCGTCGCCTTCCTGCTCGCGTCGGGACGCGTGTCGGGCTATGCCGCTGCCGCCGCATCCTTGATGCCCGTGCTCGGGCATGCCTTCTCCCCGTTTCTGAGGGGGAGGGGCGGCAAAGCGATCGCGACGACGTTCGGCGTCTGGTGCGCGCTCTCGTTCGAGGGCGCGCTCGCCTATGCGGTCATCCTTGCGATGCTGCTCTTCGGCAGCCGCTTGGTCCGCGCCAAAAAGAAGGCGTCCGCCGAAGCGGACGCCTTCCAGGTCGTGCTGGGGATGCTGCTGTTGTTCGTCTACGCGCTTGCGCGTGCGTTCCCGGCGCCGGTCGCCGTCTTCGCGCTCGCCAACCTGCTGCTGCTCGCATTCACGCATCGACGCGAGCTGCGGCGGTTGGCTGCGCGCCGAAGCGAGAACCGGAAGCAGCGCTAGCGAACGGACGGTGAGACGCAGCGGCCAGACACCCCGCAGCAGCAGCCGCGGCAGCAGGCACCGCCGGAATCGAATCGCCGGCACCCGCATTGCGCCGCAAGCGTCTTAGGCGCTCGTCTGCGCCATGCCCTCGGCGGCGTGCACCGGCGGGCGCTGTCTGACGATCGCCAGCATCGCGAACGTCCCGATCAGGAACAGCGCGCCTGCCGCCGAGAAGATGATCTCGAGCGGGAAAGACTTCTTCAGCGCGCCGGCCGCGGACATCGAGATAACCATCATGCCGGTGAACATCGGGCTTAGCACGCCGTTGACGCGGCCGATAATGGTGGGCTTGGACCATTTAAGGATCATCGTGCTGATGCCGATGTGGATGCAAGGGAACACGAGACCGTTGACGAACTGGACGACCAGCGTCAGCGGCACGCTCGTGGAGTAGCCGACGATCACGGTGCATATCGCGCCGAAGAACATGCCCGTGGCGAGCAGCGCCTGCGGCGGCACCTTCTGCGCGAACGCGGCCACGAGTCCGCCGCCGATTAGCATCGCCCCGCCGCTGACCATGAGCATATACTGGAGGAAGTCCTCCGGCTTGCCGAGCCGCTCGGTGACGACGAACAGGTTAAGCGCCTGGGCGGTGCCGACGGCGAGCCCGGCGAGAAGGAAGGCCAGTCCGAGCATGCGAAGCACGGGGCTCTGCCAGACGTAGCTGAAGCCTTCGACGAATTCCTGGAGGAAATGGCTCTGGGCGGCATTGCGGTCCTGCGGCAGGTCGGCGGGCAACCGGACGAGCACGATCGCGGACAGCAGGAACGCGACGCCCATGACCGCGATCGAAGTCTCCAGCCCGAAGCTGCTGTAGGCGAACGTGCCGAGCATCGGGCCGAGTACCATGAAGATGGCCATCAGCGACTGGAAGATCGCCATGCCCTGCTGCATCTGGGCTTCAGGCACGTGCTGCTTGAACAGGCGCATGCCGGACGGCTGGGAGAACTGGGACAGGATGGCGGATATAAAGGTCACGAGATAGACGGCATGCCACGAGCCGAAGTGGATGCTGAGCAGCACGATAAATACCGAGACCGCGGACAGCAGGTCGCACCACACCATCGTGCGCTTCGGCTTCCAGCGGTCGGCGAAGGTGCCGCCGATGAACGAAAAGACGAAGATCGGAGCGAACTCGGCCACGCTGATCAGCGAGATGGCGTAAGGGTCGTTGTCCGTCTTGGCCGCGACGTACAGCAGGATCGCGAAGTTGCGGACCCAGATGCCGACTTGCAGCAGGACGTTGGACAACAGGATGGTTTGCAGGAAGCGGCTCGACAGCAGGCTGGGCGGCTTTCCCGTTGCGGCATGGGATGCCGAATTCATAGGTTCATACACTCCTTAATCTTGGCGGCATTCTTGGCGATAAGGCCGGTTTTCATAAGAGTAAACGCTTAACCGGATCGCTTTGTTGCTCGATTCTACCATAGCATACGAACGCTGCGGGCATTTCTTTTGGATTGCTCTATTTTTCGCGTATCGGCAGGCTGCGCTCACTTCATTTCCGGCTCCGGATTGACGACATACAGGTTATATTCCCTCACATAAGGAGCCATGCCCCGATGCCGACGATGCTGGAGCACGTACTAGCCGCCATCCCCGTTTACAAGCAAACCTACACCGACGAACCCGTCGTCATCGTGATCGATCGGACCCAGGTCGTTCATTTCGAAAAAGCTTCGTTCTATCCGTCCGGCATACCGGAAGGCACGCCGGTGTCGTCGCTTCAGGGGACGGTCATCGTCAAGGCGCTCGAGCTGGGCGAACGCATCGTGGAGGAGCGGGACGCTTCGCGGTTCGGTACCGCCTACCTGTCGGTGGCCAGTCCGATCCGGGAGAATGGCGAAGTCGTCGGGGCGATCGGCTTTATCGTTCCGAATACGCGGCTCGATTCGCTGCGCGCGGGCGCGTCCGACCTGTCGGGCGTGATCGAGGAGATGTCGGCGACGGGGCAAGAGATAACGGCGGCCGGCGCGCATATCGCGGAGCGGCTGCAGGAGCAGGCGTCGGAGTCGGCGCAGCTGCTCGAGCGGCTCAAGAAGGCGGGCTCCGTGCTCGCCTCGGTGAAGGAGATCGCGGAGCAGAGCCAGCTGCTCGGCCTGAACGCGGCGATCGAGGCGGCGAGGGCGGGCGAGCAGGGGCTCGGCTTCGGCGTCGTCGCGACGGAGATCCGCAAGCTCGGCGAATACAGCAAGGCGGCGGTGTCGCAGATTACCGAGCTGTTCCGATCGATGGAGGAGAGCATCCGCGCGATGGACCGCACGGTCGGAGAGATCGCGAAGGAGTCGAAGGGCGCTTCGGCGGGCATGGAGGAGTTCAGCAGAGCCTTCGCGCATATCGTGGAAGTCGCCGGGCAGCTGTCGGACGCCGCGAATTACGGCAAGTGACGAAAAGGCGCCGGCGCGGTCCGTGCGGACTGCGGATAGCCGACCAGCTCCATGAAGCCGTAACCCGCGATTCGCGCAGGCGCGCCGTCGCCGTCCCGTTCGTCGCCTTCGAAGGAGACGACGCCTTCCCAGATCGCCCGCAGCGGCCCGAGCACGGGCATCTCCTGCCGGTCCATGAGCGGCGAGACGCGAAGCGCCATCCCGTAGTCGGGCAGCGATACCGTCCAGGCTACGGGATAGTCGGCGCCCGTCTCCTTGCTTCGCCAATATCTTAAGGGGCGAAGAGAGACACGTGCCGACGGCGTCGCCGAACCGTCCAGCCCGATGAGTCTGGCCTCGGTGCGAGCTTCGGCGCCGTTTGCCATGCCCGAGCCGGCCGGCCGCAGCCGGCTGACGAGCAGCTCGCGGCCGTCGTCCAATTGCAGGCCGAACCAGTCCCATCCCTCGTCCGTCAGCAGCCCGTAGCTGCGCCCCCATTGATGATCGAACCAGCCTTCGCCGCGCAGCATTTCCGCGCGACCTTCTTCGTACAGCTCTCCGTGCACCCGGCTGCGCGTCTGGGAGTAATAGCGCAAGCCGTTGAGTCCGCCCGTCTCGTCGATGACGGATACGGGCTTGCTCGGCGCGAAGTTTAAACGCAGGCGAGCCGTATCGGTATCCAGCCGCAGTTCAAAGCCGGGCTTGCCGTCATCCGCGAACGTCATCCGGTTCTGGCCGTAGGCGAGCCTGGTCGGACGGGCTTTGGCGGACGAAGACGACATGTACCGATGCGGCGCCGGCAGGTCGTTTGTGAGCAGTCGGCGGTAGATGTCCCACGTATGGCCGTCGGCCGGATGCGCCAGCAAGTAGGCAGGCAGGTATACCCCGGCCATCTGGACCGCGAGCGACCGGTCGAGCTCCGAATGGCTCTCGAACCGCGCCCTGTCCAGGCGGACGAGCGAGTGGATAATATAATGCCCTTTGGGAGCCGCCCATTCTCCGACGCGGAAAAAGGAAGCCATGACGGCGTAGCGCCCGCCCCTGCTTCCGGTCAGCAAGGCGTAGCAGTACCACCACTCCACGTTGGACAAAGGATGGGCGCCCGCATCCTCGGGCAAGGCGATGAGGCCGGAGCGGCTGATCATGGATCGCACCCGCTTTGCTTTTTAACCAACGTATGTGGGCGCTTGGGCCGGGGTGAATAGCGTCGCGGCGGCCGATTGCGCTTCGTGGGGGGAATACGGCGGTGGTATTCTTTCGGCGGTACGATTTATAATCAAGCTATAGCGCTATACTTGGATACAGGATACGAGTCCGATCCGGGATTATTCATGGATAAAAGGCGGGATAAGATGGTTTACGCGTTTGTCATTGAGCCGGCGAGTTATATTGCGTTCGCGGACGAAGCGGAGCAGCTCGACAAGCTGAAGGAATGGGATTTGGTCTCCGAGAAGGCGACCAAGGCCAAGACGTTCTACTACAAGGGCAACGGACTGAAGGAAGTCTGCGGCATCGTCGGTTACGTCGACCATATGACCGCCGTCATCGAGCTCCCGAACAAGCAGAAGCACTGCATTCACCCCTCTTATCTGAAAGAAATGCAAGCGGCGAACTTCGGCCAGCGCTTTGCGAGCGCGGCGGATTCGGAAGAAGCGGGAGCCGAGCGCGAGGAGACGGGGGCCGATCCGGCAGCCGTCTCGGCGAGCCCAGCAACGGAGATTCGTCCAAGCGCGCCGGCATCGGCGGAGGACGATCGTCAGGCATCCGACGCGTTCGCTTCGTTCGTCGCTTCGGGAGACGCGGCCCCCGCGGTCGCCGCGGCGCCGGCTAAGGCGAAGGCGGGAGCGGCGCGGTCGAAGAAGGTACAGCTTCCCGAGGAAAAGGTCAAGCTGACGGCGACCGTCAAGGAATTCACGACGGTGCCCAACCATTTCGCGGACAACGACGACGAAGTCATCATCTACGAGTCGGTCACGATCGCAGACACGGAGACGGAGCTGGGCGAGGCATGGTCGAGCCACAGCGCCACGCTGAAGAAGCTCGAGCTCGAGGCGGGGGACAAGCTCACGTTCGAGGCCAAGGTCGTCGCCAAGAAGCTCGCGAAGCATCCGATTCCTTACAAGATCAACAATCCGGCCAAGATTGTAAAGGTATAGCCGGCCGTATCCTGGAGGCTCCTGTAATCCGGCGCTCTTTGCGTTGCATCGTCATCCGTCCGAACCTGCACCGGAAAAGTCGGACCTCGTCGCGCCGGTCTTGTTAATCTTGAAGGCGAAGGGAGGTCGTTCCGCATGAACGGACTTGATCGGTTGAACGACGGGCTGGCTTATCTTGAAGCGCATCTCGCGGACGAGGAAGCGCCCGATATCGCGGAAGCCGCGCGGCGGGCTTGCTGCGGCGAGCATCATTTTCGCCGTATGTTCGCTTCGCTCGCAGACGTGACGCTGACGGAGTACGTGAGGCGCAGACGCCTGACTTTGGCGGCCTTCGAGCTGATCGGCAGCGAAGCGAGGATCCTCGATATCGCCGTGAAGTACGGCTACGGCACGGCGGATTCGTTCGCCCGCGCCTTTCAGGCGATGCACGGCTTGGCGCCCTCCGAGGCGCGCCGGCTCGGCCGGCCGCTCAAGGCCTATCCGCGGATGACCTTCCGATTGACGATCGAGGGAGGCGACGAGATGAAGTATCGGTTAGTGGAAAAGGAAGCGTTTCGCATCGTCGGCGTCATGAAGCGGGTGCCATTGATTTACGAAGGGGTCAACCCGCATATCGCGGAGCTTTGGAGCCGTCTGACGGGGGAATTGATCGCGGAGCTGAAGGGGCTGTCCGACGTCGAGCCGGCCGGATTGATCAGCGCTTCGGCGAACTTCTCGGAGGGAAGGAAGGACGGCGGCGAGGTCGACCAGTACATCGGCGCGGCGACGACGCGGGAATGCCCGTCGCATCTGGCCGCGCTGGAGGTCGCCGCGTCGGAATGGGCCGTATTCGAGGCGGTCGGCGCGTTTCCGTCCGCGCTGCAATCCGTCTGGGGCCGGATTTACGCCGAGTGGTTTCCGTCCTCGAGCTACGAGCTGGCGCCGGGTCCCGAGCTGCTCTGGAACGAGGGCCAGGACACGAGCAAGCCGGACTACCGGAGCGAGATCTGGATCCCGGTGCGAAGAAGACAATAAAGGCTTTGGGTCAAGGAATCTCCCGAACCGTCGAATAGGCGGGCGGGAGATTTTTTGTGCTGCGCGGCGATGGAAGTGCGCGGGTAGCGGTAAGGCGAGGAGTGGGAGCTTGCTGTAAGGGAGAAAAGCAACGGTAGAGCGGCGACTGGGCGAGGTAAGGGTCCTGCAAGCGAGGAAAGCAACGTTACTGAGATGGCGGCCGGCTGCAAGCGCAAAAATTGCGGCTACAGCGGCGGTGTGCGGGTCGGCGGAGCCGTGGGCGCGTATGGTTTGCCGGCATATATTCGATATTCTGCAAGCCATATTAAGAAAACAAACATCGACTCCTAAGTATACGCATTGTATGCGATTACACCTCCGAGCATAATGAGGCTATACCAAGTCAAGGGGGATTTGAACATGATTACGACCGGCAAAAAAGTGGCTGGCACCGCGATGGCGGGCTTCCTCGCCGTCAGCCTTGCAGCCTGCGGTTCTTCCAATAACGGCAACGACGGCAGCGACGCGGCGGCCTCCCCATCGGCTTCGGCTTCCGCGACGGCCTCGGCTTCGGCCAGCGCGCCTGCCTCCTCCAGCGCCGCCAGCGGCGAAAAAGTCACGATCACGTTCCAGAACATTTATCCGGACCCGACCGATCCGAAGTACAACATGCTGCACAAGATCGTGAAGCAGTACGAGACCGATCACCCGAACGTCCATATCGAGCTCGACTCGCTGAACACCGACCAGCAGAAGCAGAAGCTGAAGACGCAGGCCGCTTCCAACGAGGTGCCGGACATCACGATCGTCAACCCGTCCGCGCAAATGAAGCCTTACGTCGATGCCGGCCTGTTCGCGCCGCTTAACGAGATGGTCGAAAAGAACGGCCTGAAGGACTCGTTCCAATCCGGCATTCTGGACTATTACACCTTCGACGGCAACCTGTACGCGCTGCCCGACGGCAACAACATCGGCCTGCTCTACTACAACAAGGCACTGTTCAAGCAAGCGGGCATCGACGCGCCGCCTGCGACGTTCGAGGATCTGATCGCGGACGTCAAGAAGCTGAAGGATAAAGGCATCCAGCCGATGGCGATCGGCGAGAAAGACACCTGGACCGGCTCGTTCCTGTTCATGAACGTCTTGCTTCGCACGAACGGCGGTCCGGGCTTCCTGCAGGACGTTGTCGACGGCAAGAAGACTTTCGAAGATCCGGCGTTCACGAGCGCGGTCGACGCGTTCGAGCAGCTCGTGCAGGCGGGCGCGTTCCAAGAAGGCGCCACGTCCTTCGACTACAACGCGGGCGAGAACCTGTTCAAGACAGGCAAAGCCGCCATGTACTACATGGGCAGCTGGGCGACCGGCGGCATCGAAGTGTCCGATGCGAACAAAGACGGCAACGTCGGCGTGTTCAAGTTCCCGACGGTCGGCGGCAAAGGCGACCCGAACCAGTTCATGCTGGCGCCGGGCAGCGGATTCGCGGTATCCAAGAACAGCAAGCATCTGCCGGAGACGCTCGACTTCCTGAACTACTTCATGACCAACTATCCGAAGGAAGCGTTCGCGGTCAAGGGAGCGGTAGGCGTCGCTCAGAAGGTGGACGGCGACTTCAAGGCTGCCGGATACTCCGACATGGCGATGGAAGTGCTCGCGATGTTCAAGGACGTCGCCGGCGGCGACATCTCCTTCGACAACACGATGAACCCGGCAACCTCCCAGGCGCATCTGTCCAGCATCCAGAACCTGTTCGTCTCCAAGAAGGACGCCGCTGCGGTCGGCAAGGAGCACCAGCAGGCTTACGAAGACAACAAAGAATAATCGGCCATGAACGTACGGTACGGAGGGGGACGCCAGGTTGGCGAGCCGCCCTCCGTATCCTTATCGCCACAGCCGCTTAAGGAGGCGTCCGCCTTGAATGTACTGAAGGTATCCCGCTGGACGATCGCGGCGTTCGTGCTGCCTTGTCTGCTGCTGTACGTCGGCCTCGTATTCGCGCCGATCATCGTATCTTTTTACAACGCCACCCTGAATTGGAACGGCATCGGCGTCGCCAAGCACGTCGGCCTCGACAATTTCCACCGCATGTTCACGAACGACTCGGTATTCTGGCCGTCCGTCAGGCGGACGTTCATGCTGGCCGGTTTCTCTATGCTGGTGCAGCTGCCGCTCGCTTTGTTCGTCGCGATCCTGATCAGCCGTTTTGTCCGCAGACCCAATTTTCTCGTATCAAGCTACTTTATGCCCGTTATTCTGTCCGTCGCCGTGATCGGGCAGCTGTGGAAGACCATCTACAACCCTGCGTCGCAGGGGGGCATGATCAATCAGATTCTCATCAAGCTCGGACTCGGTTCCTGGACGCATGCCTGGCTGTCGGAGCCGAAGGTGGCGATCTACGCCATCATTCTCATCGGGCTATGGCAGTATCTGGGCTACCACATCCTCATTCAGTTCACCGGGATACAGAACATTCCGGCCGATATCTACGAGGCCGCCAAGATCGACGGGGCCGAGGGCTTCAAGGCCGACCGATATATTACCCTGCCGATGATCGTGCCGATCTTCAAGATCTCCGTCGTGCTCTCGTTCATCGGATCGCTGCAGTCGTTCGACCTCATCATGGTCACGACGGCCGGCGGACCGGCGCACGCGACGGACGTCTTGGCCAGCCATATGTACAACATTTCGATCCTGTCCCAGAAGTACGGCTACGGCAGCGCCATCGCCTGCTTCCTCGTCGTGGTATGCCTGGCAGCGACTGTCGTCATCAATCTCCTCTTCAACCGCATCGAGAAGCGATACAACTAGTGCCGCGAAAATAGGAAAGGGGGCGCAAACCCCATGAGCTCATCCGCCAGCATCGCCGTCCGGGAGCCGGCCGTCCAGACCCGAAGGCGCGGGTTTTCCCTCAAAAAGACGATCGTATTCGGCTTCTTCGGCGTCCTGCTCGTCACGCAGCTCTACCCGCTGCTGTGGCTGCTCATCTACTCGGTCAAGACCAACGAGGAGATTCTTTCGGGCAGCTTTTTCGCCCTGCCGGCTTCCGTGCAATGGAGCAACTATTCGAACGCGCTTGCGGGCGGCCGCTACTGGCATTATCTGCTGAACAGCGTGATCGTGACCTCCGTCACGATGGCGTGCGTCATCCTGCTTGCGTCGCTGGCGGCGTTCGCGATCACGCGTTTCCGCTGGAAGTACGGCCACATCGTCATGCTGATCTTCCTGATGGGCTTGATGATCCCGCTGCAGAGCACGCTGCTGCCGCTCATGCTGATTTTCAAAAACATCCATGTCCTGAACACGCGCTGGGCGATGATCCTGCCCTATATCGCGTTCCAGATCCCGATCGCCGTCTTCATCATGAGCGGTTTTCTGCGCACGATTCCGCACGAGATCGAGGAGTCGGCCATCATGGACGGGGCGAACGTATTCCGCATTTTCCGCAGCATCATCCTGCCGGTATCGGTGCCGCCGATCATGACGGTATGCATCCTGACGTTCATCAACGTGTGGAACGAGTACATTCTCGCCGCCACGTTCATCTCCAAGGAGGCGCTCAAGACGCTGCCGTTCGGCGTGTACAGCTTCGTGAGCCAGTATTCGGTCAACTACGGCGCGATCGGCGCGTTCCTCGTGCTCGGGGCATTGCCCGTCATCCTCGTCTACTTCCTGCTTGCCGAGAAAATAACGAAGGGCATGGTAGCTGGCGCCGTTAAGGGTTAAGATGATGGGATGAGACGATTCCAATCCATCCACGGCCGCCTTTTCCTGATTTTCCTGTTCAGCATGCTCGGGCTCCTGCTCGTCGTCAGCCTCGTCTATTACCAGCGGGCGACCGAGCAGATCAGGAACAAGGTCGGCGTGATCGCGGAAAAAAACATATCGCAAACGGTCGGCCTGTTCGAGCTCATGCTCAAGGGCTATGACAGCGTCACCAAGTCGCTCAACAGCAACAACGAGCTGATGCAGCTGCTGCAGCAGAAGACGCCTGCGGGCTCTCCGGAGGTCAGCTCGGTCAACCGGGAACGTCAGATCACGGACATCCTTGGCGCCATCTTCTATTCGCGGAGCGATATCGTCGGCATCCACGTCATCTCGAGCCAGGGGAAGGTGTACAGCTTCGACCGCTCGATCGGCTCTTCGACGCGGGACTACAAGTCGACCGATTGGTATGCCGAGCTGCAGAAGTCCAAGGGGGACATGCGTTGGCTGGGCGTCTACCCGCAGGCGCCGATGAGCGGCGGGATCGACAGCCCCGTGTTCGCGTTCGGCCGCCAGCTTTTCGAGCTCAGCACGATGAAGTCGGTCGGCTACGTGCTGATCGAGACGGAGGAGGACCCGATCCTCTCCGCGCTCTCCAACGCCAGCATCGGCCCAGGGAGCAGCGTCGTCATTCGCGATTCGGCCGGAAATGCCATCGTCCGGACCAAGCCGGAGGTGGATGGTGCCGAGACGGAGGCATTGCCCTCGGACTGGCCGGGCACGCTGAAGAAGGGCGAGGTTGCCGTCCGCGACCGACAGGACGCGCTGCTCACGGCGGCCCGGATCGGCACGGCGGACTGGACGGTCATCGGCGTGACGCCGAAGCGCGACCTGAAGCTGGAGCTGAAGCAGACGCAGCGGTTTCTGCTCACGGTCGTCATCCTGCTCGTCGTCGCCGCGACGGCGCTCGCTACGCTCGTGTCGCGGTCGTTCTCCTCGCCGTTCAAGCGGCTGATCCAGCAGATGAAGCAGGTCGAGCTAGGGAACTTTCAGGGGCGGGTCCGCGTCCATTCGTATCAGGAGCTCAACGTGCTCGTCGGCTCGTTCAACCGGATGGTCCAGCAGATGGACAACCTGATCGAGCGGGAGAAGCTGTCGTCGATCAGCGAGAAAAACGCCCAGCTGCAGGCGCTGCAGTCTCAGGTTAATCCGCACTTTTTGTTCAACACGCTCGACATGATCTACTGGATGCTCGACGAGCGGGAGAACGACCGGCTCGGCCGCCTGATCCTGGCGCTATCTCGAATTTTCCGGTACAGCAGCGATTGGGAAGAGGCCTCGCGCGCGCCGCTTCGGCTCGAGCTCGAGCAGCTGCGCCACTATCTGACCATCATCGAGACGCGGCTCGGCGGCCGCGTGAATACGGAGATCGAGGTCGAGGATCGCTGGCTCGGCGCCCAGGTGCCGAAGATGATCCTGCAGCCGATCGTGGAGAACGCCGTGAAGTACGGGCTCGAGCCGCTAAGCCGCGAGGGAGCGCTCCGGATCCGCTCGGAGGAGACGGAGGACGCGCTCGTCATCGTTGTTGAAGACAACGGCGTCGGCATGGACGAGGAAACGCTGCTTCGCATTCGGCAGTCGCTGGAGGATGCGGCGGCCGTGGCGCCGGGCCGGCAGGAGGACCCCGCAGGACGCCGGGGCATCGGGCTCGCGAACGTGCACCGCCGCATTGCATTGATGTACGGGGAAGGGTTCGGACTTCGGATCGAGAGCGAACGCGAGCGCGGCACGAAGATTACGGTTTCGTTTCCGAAACCCGCAGAAGAGGGGGATTCCCGATGAATATTCTCGTCGTCGACGATGAGGAGGTCATCCGCAGCGGCATCGAGCGGACGATCTCCCGCGGGTTCCCCGAGCATCGCGTCCTGCTCGCCGGGAATCCGGAGGAAGCCGTGGAGGCGCTGCGGACGAGGCACGTCGATCTGGTGCTGACCGACGTGCTCATGCCCGGCATGACGGGGCTCGAGCTGATGGCGTTCTCCCGTCGCAAGCAGCCGCAGGTAAAATGGGTGGTCATCTCGGCGCACTCCGAGTTCGCGTACGCGCAGGAAGCGGTGCGGCTCGGCGCCCGCGACTATATGCTAAAGCCGATCGGCAAAGAATCGCTCATCCGCCTGATCGAAGAGCTCGCGCGCGAGATCGCGGAGGAGGGCGAGCGCAACAAGGAAGCCGACCTGATGAAGCGCAATTTGCGGTTTCTTCGGGAAGGCGTCTTCGCGCGTTGGGCGTCCGGGCTCGACCTGGGCGGCATCGACATCGCGCCGTTCACAGAGAGCCACCCGTATTTCAACCTGCTCATGGTACGTCTGGACAGCGACGCGGACACGAAGCTGGAGCATTTCATCGTGGAGAACGTGCTGACCGAGCTGATGGATTCCGCCGGCAAAGGCTTCGTCGCGAGCATCGACGCGCACAGTCTCCTCGGGCTCGTGACGCTTCGGGAAGAGGCCGGACTAAGCCTGCTCGTCGACAAGCTCCGCACGCATCTGAAGCGGTACTTGAAGACGCCGTTTCAAGTGCTGTACTCGGGACGCATCGACGATCTGGCGGACGTGCCCGGCGAGGTGCGCCGCATGCGGAGCGCGTCGGCCGCGCAGGTGTACGATCACTACGCGAGCGGCGGGGAAAAGGCGATCGAGGTCGCGGTACAGTACATCCATACGCATTTCGGCGAGGAGATCAACCTGGAGAAGGTGGCGTCGATCGTCTACCTGAACCCGGTCTACTTCAGCCAGCTATTCAAGCAGAAGGCGGGGACGGGCTTCAAAGAGTACGTCACCAACCTGCGCATCTCGCGCGCGATGGAGCTGCTGGGCGGCTCGGAGCTGAAGATCGGCGACATCGCGGAGCGGGTCGGCTATCCGGACGTGCGCCACTTCTCGCAGGTATTCCGCAAGAAGGCGGGCTGCACGCCGTCGGAGTACCGGCAGGAAGTCAAAGGGGGCGCCGCTTCCGATGCTGGCGATTCGTCGGATGCAAGCGAACGGGGAGAGCGGGAAGAAGGGGAGGCGCGGGATTAAGCGGCGTGTTATCGACGCCGCTGAAACCAGGGAGCCGCCAAATCCACCGGTACGCCCATGCCGCGAAGCTATCAAGCCAAGCCATCGTCACCGAAACCGAAACCGAAACCACGCAACTCCCGTTTACCATCTTCGCAGCGGACACAGCATCCGCTATTTCGTAGCAATGGGGGCGATAATGGGGTCTTGTGGACACCAGAACCGTTAATCATACCTTCGGCGCTATTTATTGCTTCCTTTCAAGCAAATAACGGATCGTGTGTCCGCACGGCCCCTCATGCAGGCGCATGTCCGCTACTTAGCGGAACGTGTGTCCGCTCCATTCGCCGGCGCATGTTTTCTACATAACGTCAAACATTTCGTCACCCCCGGATAGTCGAATTTTGTATGATTGCGTCAAATCGATTGACATCTATTCCCTGCGTGAATTAAGCTATCCGTGTCAAAGCGAATATCGCGGATGAAGATGGCAGGGAGAGACTGCGCCGACAGGCGCGGCACCGAAGGAGCAAGTCTTGACGGTCCGCCGGCCGCGAGATCAAACTCTCAGGTAAAAGTACCGTCATCCGACGCGCCTCTGGAGAGAGCGAACAGCCACCAAAGGGGTAAGGGCGGAGCGGAAGGCCTCGTCTAATCTCTCAGGTACCCGGGACAGAGCATACGGCAGCTTGCCGTTGCTATGTCCTTTTTTGCCGTTCGGCGTTAATTGGGCGGGCAGCGGTACCACCATAAACGAGAGGATGACGAAGATGAGCGAGATCAAGGCGGGACTGGGCTACACGGAGGAGCATGAGTGGGCGGAGGCGACGGCGACCGTCGTACGGGTCGGCATTACCGACTACGCGCAGAGTTTGCTGGGGGACATCGTTTTCGTTGAACTGCCGGGCTTAGGCGATGCGCTCGCGGCAAACCAGCCGATGGGGACGATCGAATCGGTCAAGACGGTGTCGGATCTGTTCAGCCCGGTGGACGGCAAAGTCGTGCGCGTGAACGAAGAGCTGCTAACCTCGCCGGAGAAAGTCAATGCCGATCCGTACGGAGAGGGCTGGATCGTCGAGGTCGAGGTGGAAGGCGACCCCGCGGAGGCGGTCGGCGGCCTGATGGACGCCGGGCAATACGAGGCGCTGATCGCGGGCAAATAAAGTTCGCAAAGGGCTCCTGCGCTCGCAACGATGCGAGCGCAGGAGCCTTCTTTATTCTTCGGACTGGTCGCTATGACGCTTTCTCAGCTTCGCTCATTCAGTTGAATGACTCCCCACATGTTTCCGTTAAGATCCATGAATTTAAGAACCCATCCGAAGCCTTCGTCCTTAAAAAAGGTAATTTCCACCTGCAAGGACTTCAATTTATCGTGCAATTGATGAATCTGTTTCGTGTTATAAAGCAATACCGGCATTTGTTGTCCTTTAAAAACAAAGTTTGCATTGGTCTCTTCCGCAGTCTCCCATAACATAAGCATGGGGCCTTCTTGCAAGGATAAAAACGCATGATGATGTTCGTCCGATTTGCCCGTTAATTGAAATCCTAGGTTTGTTACATACCAATTAACAGAGTCATTCAAATCTTTTACCGGAATTTGCATGTGTTCTAACTTTGAAAGGATCGGGTTATCCATCCTTATTCACTCCGTTCGAGTAAAGTGTACATATCAAATTTTTCCAAGTTATTGCCTTTCTAGTTAATTCGTCAATCCCGAAGATGTTCCTGCATGAA
This sequence comes from Cohnella sp. OV330, assembly GCF_900112065.1. GTDB lineage: Bacteria > Bacillota > Bacilli > Paenibacillales > Paenibacillaceae > Cohnella. Next base: position 112,696 of record NZ_FOKE01000012.1, on the reverse strand, counting down.
GAAAAGCGACGCCTGTCCCACAAAAGAGGGGGATGGGCGTCGCTTTTCTTCGTTTCGTCATTCATGATGCGGCATTAGCGGCCGCTCTTTGCCGCCGCAGCCAACCGCATCAGCTGCGCGATGTCCCGGTCGTAGCTGCCGGAGGTCCCGTCCGCGCCCTGCGCCCGCAGGCGATCGATCAGCGCGACGGCTTCCGGGCTCGCGACGGTGACGATGCGCTCGCCGGCGCCTCGGTCCTTCAGCCATCGCTCGGCTTGGGCGAGCTCGTCGGCCGCGTCGGACTTGGCGCCGTTGATGCCGACGCCGCCGTGCGGGCCGGGCTCGGGGCCTTTGCCGGACAGGCCGCCGGTATTGCTGAGCAGCTTGCGCTGCAGGTGATCCGTCGAGGAGGCGGACGGTCCGCGGTCCTTGGCCGCGAGGAACACGGTATCGTTCGCGACCAGCACGCGAACGCCTGCCAGCCCGGCGCCGGCAAGCTCGGCCTCGAGGTCGGAGGAGGCGCCGCGGCCGCGCAGGCCCGAGCTGCCGATCCGGCTCATCACGCCGTTGCCCATGCCTTGTCCCGTCGCGCCGTATTGGTTGGTCGTCCGCGTCTTGTCCCGATCGACGCTCGGGATGACCGCCGGATCGTGCAGGCCGGCGATCTGGGGCGGTTGAACGGACTTGAGCTTGAGACGATCGTCGACGATGCGCTGCGCATCTGCCGCTTGCCTCGCCGACTGCTCGCGCAGGCTGTGGCTCTGGCAAGCCGTCAGCGTCAGCACGCCTGCCGCGCAGGCGATCGCGAGCATCCGGCGCTTGGTTGCGATTGCGGTTGCCATAGCGAATCTCCACCTTATATTGGATTGGTTTAAAGTTAGCATGGCCAGCCGACGGGAATGCATAAGGACTTAATTTTGGAAAAAACTAATAGGGAAAATCCGGAACGAAAAGTGGAGGTGAAAGGATGGCTGACCCGAATCAAACGGGCGGCTCCGGCCGCGACAAGGTCGAGCAGCCTTCCCGGCGGAAGTTTCTCGTCCAGGCCGGCTATGCGGTCGGCGGCGTCATCGTGGGCGGAGCGCTCGGCAGCCTGATCCGGCCGTCGAAGAAGAATGAGACCGCTCCGCAAACGGGCGAAGGCACGGCGGCCGAGGTTAAAAATTACAATCGCGCGCCCATGTTCTTTAATCAGGAGCAGCTTGGCATCGTGTCCGCGGCTACGGAGCGGATCTTTCCGGCGGACGACGCCGGTCCCGGCGCGATCGCGCTCGGCGTTCCGTTTTTTATCGACCACCAGCTGGCCGGCGAATGGGGATTCAATTCCAGGGAGTATATGTCGCCGCCCTTTTATGCGGGGGAAAAGGTTCAGGGCTATCAAGGCCGGCTGAAGCGGCGGGAAATGTTCGAGATCGGGCTGCGCGAATTGGAAAACTACAGCCAGACGAAGTTCACCAAGGGCTTCGCGGCGCTCGCGCCCGAGCAGCAGGACGAGGTATTGAGGGCGTTCGAGTCCGACGAGGTGAAGCTGACGACGATCTCGGCGAGCGGATTTTTCAAAATGCTGCGGAGCAGCACGCTCGAGGGCGCGTACAGCGATCCGCTGTACGGCGGCAACGCGGACATGAACGGCTGGAAGATGCGAAGCTATCCCGGCAACCAGATGAGCTACGCGGACGTCATCGACAAGGACTTCTCGGTCATCGCGCCGAGCAGCCTGCAAGACCATCTAAGCGCCCACTAAGGCGGAGAGGACAGAAGCGATTATGGCCAAAACGCTGCCGAAAACGGACGTCGTCATCGTGGGCGTCGGCTGGGCGGGCGGCATCATCGCCGCCGAGCTGACGAAGAGCGGACTGAACGTCGTGGGCCTGGAGCGGGGCAAGGAGCGCAAGACGGAAGACTACTTTATGGTCCACGACGAGCTGCGCTACGGGCTGCGGTACGAGCTGATGCAGGATTTGTCGAAGGACACGGTCACTTTCCGAAGCACGGAGAAAATCCGCGCGCTGCCGATGCGTTCGTACGGCTCGTTCCTGCTGGGCGAAGGGCTCGGCGGAGCGGGCGTCCACTGGAACGGTCAAACCTACCGTTTCCTTCCGTACGACTTTGAGATCCGGACCAAGACGATCGAGCGATACGGCAAAAACAAAATTCCGGACGGCATGACCATTCAGGACTGGGGCCTCACCTACGACGAGATGGAGCCTTATTACGACAAGTTCGAAAAGCTTGCCGGCATCTCGGGGGAGCCCAACCCGCTCGGCGGCAAGCGCTCGGCCGACTACCCGACGCCGCCGATGAAGAAGTCGCCCGCGCTCAGCATGTTCAGCGACGCGGCGTCCAAGCTGAAGCTCCATCCGTATATGATGCCGTCCGCCAATCTGTCGGAGGCCTACACGAACCCGGACGGCATTTCCCGTGCCGCCTGCCAGTACTGCGCGTTCTGCGAGCGCTTCGGCTGCGAGTACGGCGCGAAGGCGGATCCGGTCGTCACCGTGCTCCCCGTGGCGCTGAAGACCGGCAAGTTCGAGATTCGCACGCACTCGCACGTGCGCCGCATCCTGCACCAAGGCGGCAAGGCGACCGGCGTCATGTACACGGACGTCACGACGGGCGAGGAGCTCGTGCAGCCGGCGGACATCGTCGTCGTCACCAGCTACGTGTTCAACAACGTCAAGCTGATGCTGATGTCGGGGCTCGGCAAGCCGTACGATCCCGCGAGCGGGACGGGCGTGATCGGCCGCAACTACGCGTACCAGGTGCTGAAGGGCAACGCGGCCGGATTTTTCGACGACAAGCAGTTCAACACGTACGCGGGCGCGGGTTCTCTCGGCGTTTCGCTGGACGATTACAACGGGGACAACTTCGACCACACCGACCTGAAGTTTATCCATGGGGGCTCGATCAGCCTCAGCCAGACCGGCATGCGACCGATCGCGAACAACCCCGTGCCCGGAGGGACCGCATCCTGGGGGGCGGAGTTCAAGGCCAACTCGGTCAAGTACGCCAATCGCTTCCTGTCCGTCGGCGGACAGGGATCGTGCATGCCGTTCCGCCACCACTTCCTTGACCTTGATCCTACATACAAGGATGCGTACGGGGATCCGCTCGTGCGGCTCACCTTCGACTTCGAGGAGCAGGATCGCCAGCTCGCGCTGTACCTGTCGGGCAAGTGCGCGGAGATCGTCAAGGAGATGGGCGCGAGCCATATCGACCAGCTCAAGGAGCTCGGCCCGTACGAGATCACGACGTACCAGTCGACGCACAATACCGGCGGCGTCGTGATGGGCGCCTCGCCCGATACGTCGGCGGTCAACACGTACCTGCAAATGTGGGACGCGGAAAACGTATTCGTCGTCGGTGCCAGCGCCTTCCCGCACAACTCGGGCTACAATCCGACCGATACGGTCGGCGCGCTCGCCTTCCGCGCGTCCGAGGGGATCCTCAAGTATCGGCAAAAGGGCGGCAGTTTGGTGTAAGTCAGGTACAGGAAGAGCCCCCGCTTCGAGCGAGCGGGGGCTCTTCGTTTTGCCCTGGCGAGAGGTTAATCCTGTTAACGAAAGTTCATAACCTTGAAATCCAATCATTCAATTCTCTTTTTTTCTTTGCCATAATGAACGAAGCATCCTTTGGCAGAAGGAGGGATTGAAATGAATACGCAGGCGAATTGGGCGGAAAAAGCGTGGCGGCAGGTCGTCGAAAAGATCGAAAAAACGAGCATCGACATTGGAGCGTCATTCCCGAACGGCTCCGTAAATGGCCGCTACAATAGGAGTCCTGCGCATGATTGGGTCGCAGGATTCTGGCCTGGACTGCTTTGGTTGGTCTATCAGGAAACCCAAAATGAACGATTAAAGGATTTGGCTGTCCAGTGCGAGCAGCAGATTAGCCGGACGCTGTGGGAGTTTGACGCGTTGCATCACGATGTCGGGTTTATGTTCGGATTAAGCAGCATTAATCAATATAAGCTCCTGCAGGATGAGGAAGCCAAGCGCCACGGATTGATGGCCGCCAGCCTGTTGGCGGGCAGATTTAATCCGGCCGGCGGGTTTATCCGGGCTTGGCCGAATTGGGGCGGGGAGGATCACAGCGGCTGGGCGATTATCGACTGCATGATGAATCTGCCGCTCCTATACTGGGCCTCGAAGGAAATCGACGATCCGCGTTACCGGCTCATCGCCGAGATTCATGCGGATACGGTGCTTCGGGAATTTTTGCGAGCGGACGGCTCCGTTCATCATATCGTCAGCTTCGATCCGGAGACGGGCGAGCGGAGGGGCGCGCTGGCCGGCCAAGGCTATGCCGCGGATTCCGCTTGGGCAAGAGGCGCGGCATGGGCATTGTACGGGTTTGCGCTCAGCCATACATACACGGGCAAGGAGAAGTACCTTGTTGCTGCCAAGCAGGTGGCGCGCTTTTTTCTGGATCATTTGCCGGCGGACTCGGTGCCTTATTGGGATTTTCGGTTGCCAGCGGATGCGGAAGAGATGCCAAGGGACTCCTCTGCGGCAGCGATCGCCGCTTCAGGACTTCTAGATTTGGCCTCCGCCGTATCCGAAGAGGAAGGGAGCGCGTATCGGCAAGCCGCCGAGCTTATCCTTCGTTCATTGCATGAAAACTACGGCGCATGGGACGAGGATGAGCAAGGGCTGCTGCTTCACGCGACCGGATATTTTGCTGCGGACATCGCCGTCGATGCGCCGCTCATCTATGGCGATTATTATTTTGCCGAAGCGCTGTTGAAGCTTAAGAACAACGGGTTAAGGCCCTGGTGAAAGGAAACCGAAAATGACGACGAATCGCGTGGAAATCGTGAAGCCGGGCTTTTTTGCAACGGCTGCAGCTGCGGATAGCCGCAGAGGCGAGTTTGATATCGGCAACGAGATTTTGATCGCGCACGAGGTGCCGGTTGACTTCGTATTTATCGGCGACTCGATCACGCATATGTGGGAACTCAACGCCTACTTTGGCCGCAGCGGTCGCTTTATCGTGAATCGGGGCATCGGCGGAGACATCAGCAGCCATGTGCTGCGAAGATTCGATGCCGACGTGATCCAATTAAAGCCGAAGCGCGTGGCGATCAAGATCGGCGTGAACAACTTCTGGGCGATGGACGGCTGGACGGCAGGCGACCGGAAAACGGCGGAGCAAATCGTTCCGGGTATTGTGAGCGATATCGAGGAAATGGTCAAGAAGGCGAAAGAGAACGATATTATACCGATCGTCTGTTCGATCCTTCCGACGGATATGCCGCAATCGGGACACAATGACGAGCGAAATGCAGGCATACGCGGCGCGAACGAGAATCTGCAGAAAGCAGCCGACGAACAAGGCGCTATCTATGTCGACTACCATTCGCGGATGACCAAGGAAGACGGCCTCCGGCTGCGCGAAGAGCTTGCGGACGACGGTCTTCACCCGCACGTACTGGGCTATGATATTATGGCCGATGCTTTGCGCGAAGCCTTGGCGCATAAGGGGATTCGCATTTAAGAGAGCCAAAAAAACGGGACAAAGCAGGGGAATCTGCTTTGCCCCGTTTTTGCTTTATGTTCTTGGTTTGTACCGTTTTTCGATCGTCTTAACCCTTTACCGCGCCGGCCGTAACGCCCTTGGTGATCTGCTCGTTGAACAGCGCGTAGATGACGATCGCCGGCACGCTGGTCAGCACCATGACGGCGAACTGTGAGCCGTAGTCGGACGAGTACTGGCCCGCGAAGTTCATGACCGAGAAGGGCAGCGTCTTGAGCGCGTCCTTGCTGAGGAACGTCGAAGCCATGATGAACTCGTTCCAGCAGTTCAGGAACGTCGTGACGACGACCGTCACGAGCGCAGGCGCCATGAGCGGCGCGATGATCTGGAAGACGATGCGGTAGATGCTGCAGCCGTCCATAACGGCCGATTCTTCGACCGCCTTTGGAATGCTCCGCAGGAAGCCCGTCAGCATGAACGTGCCGAGCGGGACGGAGACGGCCGTGTACGGCAAGATGAGGCCCAGGTACGAATCGGTCAGGCCAAGCTGCTTGAAGATGGCGAAGTTCGGCAGCAGCGTCGCATGGATCGGAATCATGATGCCGAGCAGGATGACGGAGAAAAAGAAGGAGCGCATCCGCCACTGCATTCGGGTGAACGCATACGACAGCGTCAGCGACAATACGACGGTGAGCACGATCGTGACGCCGGATACCAGGACGCTGTTTAGGAAGTACTTCAGGAACTTGCCGTCGATCCAGGCGTTCTTGTAGTTCTGCCATTGCGGATCGGTCGGCCACTTCAGGATGTGGTCGGAGTAGAAGTCCGCGCTGCTGTTAAAAGAGAAGTCGACCAGCCAGATCAGCGGGAACAGCTGCAGGAGGGCGACGATCAGAAAAAAGATCCAAATGCCTGTCTTGTATCGCGATCTCATGTTCGTCGCCTCCTTAGGCTTCCGCCGCGTCGCTGCGGATGAATTTGTTGCTCAGGTACGTCGCGACCAGACAGACGACGATGAACAGGATGGAGATGGCGTTGGCATAGCCGTACTGGCTGGCGGAGAACGCTTTGTTGTACAGGTAGACCGCGATGAACTGCGTCGAGTCGCCCGGTCCGCCGTTGGTCGTCAGGAAGACGAGCTCCATTTGCTTGAGCGCCGTGATCATGGCCAGCGTCACCTGAACGGCGATGACCGGCTTCAGCAGCGGCACGGTGATGCGAAGGTGCAGCTTCAGGCCCGACGCGCCGTCGAGGCTCGCGGCCTCGTACAGATCCTCGGGGATGCCCTTGACGCCGGCATAGTAGAACAGCAGGCCCCAGCCGAAGCCGGCCCAGATAAGGATGAACAGCATCGTGCCAAGCGCCGTGCTGCTCTCGCCGAGCCAGGCATGCTGCAGGGATTCCAGGCCGACGGCGGCCAGCAGCTTGTTCAGAATACCGAACGTCGGGTCGAGCAGCGACAGCCACATTTTCGAGATGACGACGACGGAGATTACGCAGGGAATGAAGAAGATCGTGCGGAAAATCTTCTCCGCCTTGCCGCCGATCCGGTCGAGCAGGACGGCGAAGAAAATGCTGAGCGGGTGCTGCAGCACGATGAAGCCGATGCCGAGCAGGACGGCATTGCGGAGCGCGATCCAGAATCTTGTATCGTGAAGGATCAGATCTGCGTAATTTTGCAGGCCGACCATATGGATTTTCGTACCCGGGGCTAGCGTGTCCGTGAGGGAGTAGTATCCGCTCAATATGATAGGGGCAAGAAAGGTAAGTATAAACAGCAGAAGACCGGGGAACACGAAGAGGAAAATCGCCGTCTTATTGCGTAGCACTTTGTGCATGGGATACCCGCTCCATCCTTGAGAATGCAGCGGGGACAGGAATGCTGCCCGTCCCCGCCGCTTCCTTTATCTGTGGCTCATGCGTCGCGTCGAATCGCGATTATTGGCTGTCTGCGGCCGCCTGAAGGGCGGCTACGAGTTCTTCTGGCTTCTGGCCGCCGGAGAAAAACTTGCCGAACGCGTTCTGCACGTCGTCCTTGAACTTCGGCGTGCCATAATCGATGAACGATGCGCCCGGGGTAGAAGTCGCTTGCACGAGCACGTCGGTCAGCTGCTTTTGGACTTCGCTTTCTTTGCCGGTCAGCTCGTACTTCTGTGCAGGAACGGCTGCGCCCGTATCCCAGGCGACCTTCGCCCATTGGTTTGCGTTGAACAGGTAATCGAAGAACTTCTTCGCTGCCTCAGGGTGCTTGGAGCTGTTCACCAGCGCATAGCCGCCGCCGTTCCAGGCGATGAGGTCGGTCGCTACGCCCTTGCCGTCCGCGGCGATCGGGAACTTGGCGACCTGCAGGTTGTTGCGGAATTCTTCGGGCAGGCTGGCGTTGGTCGCCATGCCGGCTTCCCAGGAGCCCATGTACCACATCGCGGCTTTGCCCTGCGTGAACAGGTTTTGCGACGCGCCGTAGTCGGCGGTCATGAACGCGTCCTGGAACAGCTTGCCGTCGCGCAGCTGCGCCATGTACTGGGCCGCCTTCAGGAAGCTTTCGTCCTCCGAAAACTTTTTCTTGCCTTCGACCGCGTCCAGAATAAGGTTCTGGTCGCCGCTGTAGCGCTGCACGATGTTCTGGTACAGCTCGCCGAAGCTCCACAGATCCTTGCCGTTGATCGACATCGGCGCGATCTTCTTGGCGCGGAACGCCTTGATAGCATCCGTCAGCTCTGTGAAGGTGGTCGGCACTTTAACGCCGTTGTCGTCGAACAGCTTCTTGTTGTAGTAGATGACCTCGTAGTCGCTGTTGCGCGGCAGGCCGTACAGCTTGCCGTCGAACGTGAACGACTTGTAGACGCCCGGCAGGAAGTTGAACTGTTCGCCTTCGTAGGCGGCCGGATCGATCTCTTTGACGTAATTGGCTTGCACCAGCGTGCTCAGCTCCGCGCCGCCGTGGACCATCGTGATGTCGACCGGTTCGTTGGAAGCCATGTACGCCTTCAGCTTGTTTTTGAACGGCTCCTCGGCGAGCGCTTCGACATCGATCTTCACGTTCGGATTTTCCTTCATATAGTTGTCGATGACCGTCTGCTCGGCCAGACCTTGACCGGACTTGCGGTCGGGCAGGTTGGAGAACAGGCGCAGCGTGACCTTCTCGTTGCTGGCCGCACCGCCGCTAGCCGCACCGCCGTTTGCGCTTGCACTTGCGCTGGAACTCGAGCTTGCGCTGCCCGCCGCGTTATTGTTGCCGTTGCTGCCGCAAGCGGAGAGGACGGTGACGGATGCGAGGACGGCTGCCGAGGCGGTGAGGCCGCTCCATTTTTTATGCTTAGCCATTCGGTATTCCCCCTGAACGATGGATTGTTGAGTGTTGCAACGTTTCTGATTGCATCATAGCGTACGGTCCGACTGTCGGTCAGTAGAGAAAAGAACGGGAAAGTTGAAGTTTATCGAAACCGAGCACCGATCCGTTGTGGAATGTCGTTCGGTTGGCTATCATGAGTACAAACCGAGCGAGAGCCTGGGGGGACGGCATGCTGCGCACCTACCTTAACATGAGTCTCACCTATAAGATCGTGATCTTTTTCTCGCTGCTGATGACTATATTTTCCATGCTGCTCGGTTACTATGCTTTCCGGACGTCGGAGAAGCAGATCGTCAGCAAGGTCAGCGCGACCAACCAGGGCGCCGTCAAGGCGATCGACAACAATGTCGCGTCTCTGCAGCGCGCGATGCAAAGCTGGGTGACGGTGTTCAGCATCGCGCCCGTCATTCAGACGATGCTGGCGAAGGAAGCGGAGTCGCAGGAGCCCCTCGATCCGCTCCTCTACAGCGACGCCAACTCTACGCTGATCGACCAGATGCTCGTCACAGGCAACTTCGACTATGTCGCGCTGTACGGCAGGACGGGCCAGCCGCTGTTCCAGCTGGCGACGGACGACAGCAGCGGGCCTTATTCGATCGAAGAGATCAGGAAGAGCGCCATCTACCGCAAGACGGTCGAGCTGAACGGCACTTCCTTTTGGTTCCCGCTCACGGAAGCGAACAATACGTTCATCCAGAACAACCGAAATGCCAAGATCGGCATGACCCGGGTCGTGCGCAACATAAAAAACGGGCGCAACATCGGCTTTATCTTTGTGGGCGTAAACGTGCAGACGGTGTTGAGCCGGTACTTGAACAATATGTACGACAAGGATCACGGCATCGTCATCCTCGACGCGGACGGCGTACCGCTGCTGTCCGCGGGGATGCCTTTCTACGACGGCTCGTCTGCGGACATGGCGCGCATTCACGCGCTGGCGAACGGAGACGGCTCCGGGGTCGTCTCGGTCGGCGGCGAGAAGCTGCTGCTGTCGTACAGCACCGGCGAGAACGGCTGGCAGATTCTTTACGCGGTTCCGCTCAGCAACCTGACGCGGGAGCTGAATTCGATCAAGCTGTTCGTCATCCTGACGATCGCCGGGTGGCTGCTGCTGTGCATCCCGATCCTGATGCTGCTGTCCTCCTTCCTCACGGCGCCGCTGAAGAAGCTGCTGCTATCGATGCGGCGGTTCCAGAACGGGCAGTTCGACGAGAAGATCGAGGTCAAGTACGGAGACGAGATCGGTCACCTCGGTCGGGGCTACAACAGCATGGTTGCCAATATCAAGACGCTTGTCGACGACGTGTACGTGCTCAGGCTGCGCGAGCAGGAGGCGGAGCTGAAGGCGCTGCAGTCGCAGATTAATCCCCACTTCCTGTACAACATGCTCGATACGATCTTCTGGGAGGCGGAGGCGGCGGGGCAGGACCGGATCAGCGAGATGATCATCAACCTGTCGCGGCTGTTCCGTCTTAGCCTGAACCGGGGCAAGAGCTTCACCAGCGTTGCAAAGGAACGGGAGCTGCTGGAGCTGTACCTTTCGCTGCAGCAGATGCGCTTCAAGGATCTGCTCGCTTACGAGATCGACATTCCCGACGAGATCGGCGGCTTCGTCATCTTGAAGCTGAGCCTTCAGCCGTTCGTGGAAAACGCGATCGTGCACGGCATCGAGCGCAAGCGCGGCGGCGGCCGTATTCGCGTATCGGGCGTCCGGGAAGGGGACCGCCTCCGATTCCGGATCGAGGACAACGGACCGGGCATGTCTGCCGAGATGCTGGAGCGGATCCGGGAGATTCGCAGCGACGGCGATATTTACACCGCGAAAGACACCGGCGGTTATGCCGTACAGAACGTACAAGAGCGGCTGCGGCATTTTTACAAGGACAACTATCGCATCGCTTATATCAGCGAGCCGGGGCAGGGCACTGTCGTGGAAATCGAGATCCCGGCGACGACCGAGATGGAAGGGGGGAAGGACGCTTGATTCAGATGCTGATCGTCGACGACGAGGAACGGGCGCGCAGCGGCATCCGGACGCTGATCGACTGGGCCCAGTACGATATCGCGATCGTCGCCGAGGCGAGGGACGGGGAAGAAGCGCTCGAGCGGATGGCTCAGGTGCATGTCGATATCGTGCTGACGGATATCCGGATGCCGGAGATGGACGGCCTTGAGCTGATCGAGCGGATCTCGAAGCAATATCCGGACGTCAAATGCGTCATCATGAGCGGCTACGACGAGTTTTCTTACGCCCAGAAGGCGATGTCGCTCGGGGCCAGCCACTACCTGCTTAAGCCGAGCCGCAGGCAGGAGATTCTGGATCTCGTGCTCCAGCTCCGGGCGGAGATCGACCGGGAACGGCAGCAGTCGAGCAGGCTCGAGGAGCTGAAGGCGGGCTTCCGCGACAGCTTCCCGCTGCTGCGGGACAAGATGCTGGGCAGGCTCGTGCTGACCGACAATCCGCCGTACGAGCGGCTGCTCGCCAGCCTGAAGACAAACGGCATCGTCTTCGGCCATCCGTTTTACGGCGCGCTCGTCGTGCAGATCGACAACTTCCATTCGTTCCAGCAGCGAGTAGGCGACGAGGACGTCGAGCTGTACAAGTACGGGCTCAAAAACATCGCCGAGGAGACGCTCGCCCCGCTGGGCATGTGCGCCGTCTTCGAGCACAACGACGATCTGATCGCGCTTCTGAACGCGGAGGAGATGCCGGACAGCGAGTCGATCGACCGCTATGCGCAGCGGATCCAGCAGAACGCGGAGACGTATCTCAAGTTCACGGTCAGTATCGGCATCGGCAGCGTCGGCGCGGAGATCGGCCATCTGCGCCTCTCCTATCAGGAGGCGGCGCGGGCGCTGGACGTGCGGTTCTACATGGGGGACCGCAAGATCGTCGATTACATGGAATCCGTCGACGGCGAGGCGGACCGCACTTCTTACCCGTTCGCTTTGGAAAAAGCCTTCATTCAGGCGGTCATGCACGGGGAGGAGGGAGCGATCCGCGAGCAGCTGCAAGCTTTTCTGCAGGCGCTGCGGCCGGAGAGCGCGTCGAAGGAGCCGGTGCTGAACTCGATTTTCTCCCTTTTCTTCGCGTTGTATCGGCTGTGCATCGAGAAAAACGTCAACGTGCAGGAGGTATTCGGCCGGGATCTGACGGGGATCACGCATATGGTGGCCCGCTCGAGCCTCGAAGGCATCGTGCAGGCGCTGGGCGAGACCGCGCGGCTCGTCGCCGCCCAGCTGAACGCGAAGAAAAACGGGAACAAGCTGTTCGACGCGGTCACCGCTTATATCCGCAACAACTTCAGCAAAGATATCAGCCGGGAGACGGTGGCGCGGGAGGTATTCATCACGCCGGGCTACGTGAGCCTGCTGTTCAAGCAGCAGCTGCAGACGAGCTTCCTGGATTATCTGCACCGGACCCGGATCGACGAGGCCTGCCGGCTGTTCGAGGACAGCGGCGCGCGGATCGCGGACGTGGCGCACGAGGTCGGGTATCAGGACGAGAAGTACTTCTTCCAGGTGTTCAAAAAGTATACGGGGATGACCCCGAATCAGTACCGCAATCAATGAGACGCAGGGAGTGGACGAACTTGGATAAACTGCTGTACGGCGTTGCCTACTACGATGAATATATGCCTTACGACCGGTTGGCCGAAGATATCCGCATGATGAAGGAAGCCGGCATCAATACGGTGCGGATCGCGGAATCGACCTGGAGCACGCACGAGCCGCAGAACGGCGTGTTCGACTTTTCCTCCGTCGACCGGGTGCTCGACGCGATGCACGAAGCGGGCATCCACGTGATAGTCGGCACGCCGACCTACGCGGTTCCGGCCTGGATGGTCAAGGAGGATCCCTCCGTGCTGGCGGAGACGGCGGCGGGACCCGGACGCTACGGCGCCCGCCAGATCATGGACATTACGAACAAGACGTATCTGTTCTATGCGGAGCGGATCATCCGCAAGCTTATCGGTCGCGTCAAGGACCATCCGGCCGTCATCGGCTATCAGACCGACAACGAGACCAAGCACTACGACACGGCCGGACCGAACGTACAACTGCGGTTCGTGAAGTACATGCGCGAGAAGTACGGCAGCCTGGACGTCGTCAACAGGAGGTTCGGCCTGGACTACTGGAGCAACCGCATCGACAGTTGGGAGGATTTTCCTTCGGCTGTAGGCACGATAAACGGCAGCCTGGGCGCCGAGTTCGCGAAGTTCCAGCGGGGCCTCGTGAACGAATTCCTGGCCTGGCAGGTCGGCCTCGTCCGCGAGTACGCGCGTCCCGAACAGTTCGTCACGCAAAACTTCGATTTCGAGTGGCGCGGGCATTCGTTCGGTGTGCAGCCGTCGGTCGACCACTTCGAGGCCGCGCGTCCGTTCGATATCGCGGGCGTCGACATCTATCATCCGTCGCAGGCCAAGCTGACCGGCGCCGAGATCTCGTTCGGCGGCGACATGACGCGGTCGCTCAAGGGGACGAATTATCTCGTGCTCGAGACGCAGGCGCAGGCGTTCCCGGACTGGACGCCGTATCCGGGCCAGCTGCGACAGCTCGCGTTCAGCCATCTGGCCTCGGGGGCCAATATGGTCGCATACTGGCACTGGCACTCGATTCACAACTCCTTCGAGACATACTGGAAGGGACTGCTCAGCCACGATCTCAAGCCGAATCCGGTCTACGACGAAGCGAAGACGGTCGGCAGAGACTTCGCGCGGCTCAGCGAGCAACTGGTCAACCTGAAAAAGAAAAGCGACGTCGCCGTGATGGTCAGCAACGAAGCGTTGACCGCGCTCGAATGGTTCAAGCTGCCGGGCGGCCTGAAGTATAACGACGCGGTAAGATGGATGTACGACGAGTTGTACAAGTTGAACGTACAATGCGACTTCATCCCCGCCTCGCACGAACGGCTGTCGGACTATCGCATGATCGTGGTGCCGGCGCTCTACGCGGCGCCGGACGACACGCTCGAGCGTCTGAACGACTATGTGAGGGACGGCGGGCACGTCGTCTACTCGTTCAAGTCCGGCTTCGCGGACGAGGTCGTCCAAGTGCGCGCCGCGCAGCAGCCCGGCATCATCCACGAAGCATGCGGGGTCGGCTACAGCGTATTCGTCGAGCCGGATGCGGTCGCTTTGCGGGACGGCGCACTGTCGTTCGATCCGGAGGCGCGCGAGGTGCGGACGTGGATGGAGCTGCTGACGCCGACGACGGCGGAGGCGCTCGCCTACTACGACCATCCGCACTGGGGAACTTACGCGGCCGTAACGCGCAACCGCTATGGAGCCGGCATGGCGACCTACGTGGGCTGCATGACGACGGCGGATGCCATGCGCCGCATTTTCAAGGGGGCTCTTCAGGAAGCGAATCTGCTCGGCGTCGACCAGGCGCTCGCGTTTCCGATCGTCGTCAAGACCGGCGTCAACGGGCAAGGGCGCGTCGTGCGCTACTATTTCAATTACTCGGATGCACCGGTTACCGTGGGATACCAGCACGGCGCCGGACGCGAGCTGCTTGAGGACTTGCCAGTCGAGACCGGCGACAGCCTGCAGCTTGGGGGCTGGGACGTCAAGATCGTCGTCGCAGAATCGTAGAAAAGAAAAATCCCTTCCCTGCCGACAGGTTGCCGTCGGAACGGGGGAGGGATTTTTCTTTGCGCTCTTTTCCGCTTTGCGCCATGCGGCTTCAGGTCGGATTCCGCTCCTTGATCAGCTCGGCGGCAGGCTCGTGCTTGTCGTCCTCGATGATGCCGCGCGTGGAGCTGCGGAATTCGCGCAGCGTCTCGCCGAAAGCTTTGCCGAGCTGGGGGAGCTTGGCCGGGCCGAAGACGATCAGCGCGATGGCGAATATGATCAGCAGTCCGGAGATGCCGATATTGTGGAACATCGTTGGTTCACCTCCTTTAAAGGAATTACCGTGCTGGGCCGATGCTTCGTCGCGTTAATATTTAGCCGGCTGTAGCATGAACGTCGTTAACCCGGGGCCGGTCCCGCTGCTCGGCGCAGCCTGAACTGCCGGTTCGCGACGAGCGCGCTGCACTCGAACAGCAGCAGGAGCGGTACGGTGACGGACAGGTGGGAGAACAGGTCGGGCGGCGAGATGCACGAGCCGACGACCGCGAGCCCCACATAGGCGTATTTACGGATGAACTTGATGCGCGCAGGGTCCAACAGGCCGAGCTTCGTCAGGAAAAGCATGACGAGCGGCATCTCGAAGGCGATCCCGAGCGGCATCAGCACGCCGAACATAAAAGCGAAGTAACGTTCGATCCCGTACATCTCCACGGCGCCCACGCTCTCGTTCATCGACTGCATGAACCGGAGCATCATCGGAAAGACGAGGAAGTACCCGAACGAGACGCCGCCGAGAAACAGCAGGAACGAAGCCGGGACGTAGCCTAGCGTCCCGCGGGCTTCCCTGCCGGTCAAACCCGGCCTCACGAACGCCCAAGCCTGATACATCGCGAGCGGAAACGTCAGCAGCGCGGCGAGCAGGAAGGCGCACCGGAGATAGACGAACAAGCCGTCGGTAAAGGAGAAAACGTGCCAATCGATCGGCGCGCCCGCCGCCGCCCGCGACTTGAGCATCAGCAGGATGGAGGGAGACAAGTATAAGCCGGCGCCCATCGAAGCGACGAACCAGACGCCAGTGACGATCAACCGCTTGCGCAGCTCGGACAGATGGCCGATCCATTCTTGATTCGCGTTCAAACGCATCACCGCCGTTGCCATAAATTGCATAGCTTCGTCCTTATCGTATCCAATATGCCCGGGGCTATTCCCAAGCCGCCAAGCAAGCCGTCGCGTGTATGCCGTTCAGGAAAATGGAGAAATCTAACCGCAAACGGTCAGAAGGAGGTCAAGCTCGCATGAGAAAATGGGCGGCAATCGCGGCGGCTGCCGCGCTGCTGGCAATGACGACGGCGGCGTGCGGCAAAAACAATAACAACAACGCGTCCACGACGCCGCCGTCGAGCGAAGCGCCGGCATCGCCAAGCGGCACGACGACGGCATCCGGCGAAGGCGCGGAGACGATCTACAAAGCGCAATGCATCGCCTGTCATGCCGCGGATCTGAGCGGCGGCGTCGGTCCGAATCTGACGGACGTCGGCGCGCGCCTATCCACGGACGAGATCTCGACGCGCATTCACAACGGCGGCGGCGGCATGCCCGCGTTCAAGGGAACGCTGACGGACGATCAGATCAACACGCTGGTCAATTGGTTAAGCACGAAGAAGGGCTGAGCTCGCCGGCAGCGGGAAAACCGCGGCAAAAAGCCCGCGAACGCGATTCCGATCAGGAATCCGCGTCGCGGGCTTTTGGCGTGCAGCTTGGGGTACAGATGGATTACTTGGCTCTGACCGGCTTCAAGGCCGCGCTCCAGGTAAGGAGCTGATTCAGCATTTCATTCACGATCGGAATGTGCAGCTCCGCCGGTTTGAACGTTTGACGATCCGCGAAGTCGGTATATACGGAGAGTACCGGGTTCGAGCGCACGTCCGCGACCAACAATTCGCCCAAAATGCCGCGCAAATGCTCGGCTGCGCGCGCGCCGCCGGCGGAGCCGTAGCTGACGATGCCCGCGGCTTTGTGGTTCCAAGCGTCGCGAGCCATATCGAGCGCGTTTTTCAGCACGCCCGTAATGCTATGGTTATACTCTTGGACGATAAAAATAAATCCGTCCAGGGACGCGAGCTTTTGATTCCAGGCGGCGATGCCGGGCTCCTGCATGGCGGTCGTTCCGAAAAACGGCAAATCGTATTCGGCGATATCCACGATTTCGTAATTGGCGTCCTGCCGCCGGTCGGCGATTTCCTTTACCCATGCGCCGACTTGGGGGCTGACCCGTCCTTCGCGGGTGCTGCCCAGGATAATGCCGATGTTCAAGTTCGCTTGCGTCATATGGATTCCTCCGTCTTCTTCATTTGCATCCGAGTAAGAAACATGTAAACTTAAACAAGAAGAGCGAAATGCTGTGGTGGGTGAAAGTGAGGGCCCTCACTAATTCGTTTTTAGCTTACCTTTCTACTATTCGTTTGTCAAGGAGCGATCCGATTCCATGACCGATTCCGATACGGGGGATTCGAAGGCGGCAGAGGTCGTTCAGCTGCTGCTGCGGGCTACCCACTATATACAGCAAGAATTCGAAGCGCGGTTATCTTCGTCGGACCTGCCCTTTCAACTGTCGGGCTCGCGGATCCGGCTCTTGCTCGCCGTCTGGGGCGCCGATACGATCCGTATGAACGAGCTGGCGGGCAAGCTGGGCGTAAAAGCAAGGACGGTCACGGAGCAAGTGGACGCGTTGGAGCGGGACGGGCTGATCAGGCGGATCGCGGATCCGAACGACCGCCGCGCGACGCTGCTGCAGCTCACGGACGAAGCGCGCTGCCAGGTTCACCGGATCAAAGCCCATCAAGCGCAAATTTCGGAGTCTTTGCTTCGAGGTTTTACGGCCAAGCAGCGTTCAGAGCTGAGCGAGCTGCTGTCCGCTTTATTGAATGGCAAAGAAACGGACTTCTCGTGCTGATTTTTCGTGCTGATTCGGAAACGACAAACGGACCCCTTCGCCTCTGCATAGAGAGCGATGGGGTCCGTTTGCGCATGGCGATTAGCATCGCGTTTGCACGCCGTGCAGCACCTTGCTTCGCATGTCGGCGCCGACCGGCTCGCCGTGGGCCAACTCCAGCGCCCACAGCACGGCGCCCGTCGCCGGCGGCACCGCGAGCGGGAGGAACCGGCAGCGGCGGCCGGTCAGCTCGCCGACGTCCTGCATGTACCGCTGCATCATCAGCGGACTCTCCGCCTTGATCCAGACGGAGCCGGACAGCACGATCTCGATCTCGTCGTCCGCGCCGAAGTCGAGATTGGCGATGCATCCGGCCGTGGACAGCGCCATCTGCCGGGCCGAGTGCGCAAGCAGCGCGACCGCCGCTTCGTCGCCCGCGTCCGCCGCGGCGAACAGCACGCGCATCAGCTCCGTGTTCGGGAGCGTACGCTTGTACGCGGCTTCGGCGGCGTACGCCATGAAGCGCTCGCGCGACGGCGCGCCGAGCAGCGCCATGACCGGCTCGGCCATCGCGGTCGGCGGGCCCAGCCGGTAGAAGCCGTCATAGACGGCGCGCACGACCTTGCGGCCCAAGTAATAGCCGCCGCCTTCGTCCCCGGCGAGCTCGCTGCCGATGCCGCCGACCTGCAGCCGCATGCCGCTGGGCGATATGCCGCCCGTGACGGCGCCCGAGCCGTTGACGGAGCAGATGCCGTAGCCCCGCAAAGTGCCCGCCTTGATGCCGAGGAACGAATCGTTGTCCACGGCATGCCGCCGCAGCCCGATCCGCTCGGCGATCCGGCTGAGCGCTTCCTGCTGCGTAGGCAGATCGCAGCCGGCAAGGCCGAACGCCGCGGCATCGACCTGCGAGAGCGCGACGCCGCAGGGCTCGAGCAGCTCGCGGATGCGCGCGTCCATCTCGCGGTAGGCGCCGGCGTATCCGTCGGCGAACCGCTCATGGCTGCAGGTGCCTGCGTTCACGTGATTGACGAAGCCGCCCTCGCGGTCGAACAAGAAATAATCGGTCTTGCTGTTGCCGCCGTCGACGCCGATGACGTAGCCGGTTCCCGGCTTGGCTCCGGACATGGGTTTCACGCTCGTTTCTCGTTCATGTATTGACTTGTCGCCCGCCCTGATCGCCACGGCTCGCATGCTATCATGCAAATGCGCGTGATTCGGTAGCGGAGCGCGTCGACGTGTGAGGCTATCGCGCAAAAATGCATCATACAGCGCGCTCTTTCTGCGGAGACGGCGATTTGCGGGGACGTATCCTGCAGATTTGCGCGATAGACACGGCATTGCAGTGGGATGCGATGGCTATCGTGTACTTTTGCGCGATGCGCGCGGCTGCGAGGCAGCCGCCGCCCCCCGTTCATGCAAGTCTCAGCCGAACTGCGGCAAATACGCCTTGTGCGCTTCCTTCAGCTCCCCGAAGCAGGCGAGCGCCGTATTGTAGTCGCCGACAAGCGGGTTCATCAGCAGCGCCCGCATCGCGGCGTCCTCGCTGCCGCTCACCGCGGCCGCCACCGTCTCGCGCTCGTACGCCTTCACCATCCGCATGTAATCGATGATATGGCGATTGGCGAAGCCCGGCACCGCGACCGGCACCGCGCCGTCCTTGCCGATGACCGCGGACACCTCGACCGCGTCGTCGTCCTTCATGAATGCCAGCGCGCCGCGATTCAGCAGGTTCACGACATGCACCTCGCGCTTGTCGTTCCAGATCGCGTCCACGAGGCTGATGGCCACCTCCGAGTAGTTGGCGCCGCCGCGCGAGGAGAGGAGCTCGGGCTTCACGTGCAGCTCGGCGTCCTCATAGATCCGCAGCAGGTCGGCCTCGATGCCGATGCACTTCTCGCCGCGCGTCTGCTCGCTCTCCATCAGCAGCTTCAGCTTTTTGTCCTTGAAGTAGTAATACTCGAGATAGGAGGAAGGGATGGCGCCGACCATGTTCACCAGCTCGCGGCTGAAGCCGCTCGACGGAATGTTCTTCATCGCCTCGCTGTTGAGCCCGAGCTCAAGCGCCGTTTTCAGATAGTCCTTGCCGTCATGCTCGATCGCGGTAATCCAGCTCAGGTGGTTGAGGCCGACATACGTCATCTTGGCGTCGGGCAGCGCGAGCGATTCGCGGATGCTCTTGTACATATTGTAGGGAACGTTGCACAGGCCGAGCATCTTAACGCCGGTATGCTTCAGCAGCGCCTCGGTAATGATGCCCGCGGGGTTGGAGAAGTTGATCAGCCATGCGTCCGGGCACAGCTCCTGCATACGCGCCGCGATCTGCAGCATGACCGGGATCGTGCGCATCGCCTTGAAGAAGCCGCCGATCCCGCACGTCTCCTGGCCGATGAGGCCGTACTTGAGCGGGATCTTCTCGTCGAGCACGCGGGCGGATAGCTTGCCGACGCGAATCTGCGCGAGCACGAAGTCGGCGTCCCGCAGCGCCTCGTCCAGGTCCTGGGTCAGCGTGACGCGGCAGGACAGATTCTCCGCTTCGATCATGCGCCGGCATAGGCTGCCGACGACGTTCAGCTTGCGCTCGTCGATGTCCATCAGCACGAGCTCGCTGACGGGCAGGACGCCCTTGCGCTTGATGATGCCTTCGATCAGCTCCGGCGTGTACGTGCTGCCGGAACCGATAATCGCGATTTTCAGCTTGCTCATGACGTTCCTCCTGCGGGCCTTTTTCGGTTCAGCATGTCCTCTAAGCTCGGGCCCTTCATTTGCGGCTATTATAGCATGGGGCCTTCCTGCCAACAATAAAATATAGAAATTTTATTTCAGTATGATATATTTGTTTCAAAATATTATTTCTAAGCCTTAGAAGGCGCATCCGCTCCGCCGTCCCTTGTCTTTTGGAAAAAATGGCCTTACTATTTACTAAAATACGACAGAATGCGCAGGTACCTACCATGGCGATCCAGAACAATATATTGCTCAAGATCCGCGACATGAAGGACAGCATGACGCCCGTCGAACGGATGGTGGCCGAGTACATCCTCGCCAATACGGAGGAGATTCCGCACCTCTCCATCAAGAGTCTCGCGCAGTTCAGCCGGACGAGCGACGCGTCGGTGCTGCGATTCTGCAAGACGCTCGGCTACAGCGGCTACCGCAGCTTCATCGTCAGCATCTCCGCGTCGGTCGGTTCGATGGACGAGGAGCAGAAGGACGAGTATACCGACATCCAGCCCGGAGACGATCTGAACGTCGTCGTCTCGAACATCTCGTACAACAACATGAAGTCGATCGAGGATACGCTCAGCATCATCGACCGGGGCGCCGTCGCGAAGGCGGTTCAGGCGCTGCGCGACACGAACCGGATCGTTTTCTTCGGCATCGGGGCTTCGGGACTCGTATGCATGGACGGCGAGCAGAAGTTTTCCCGCATCAACAAGATGTGCCACGCCTACACGGACGGGCACAGCCAGCTGACGGCGGCCACGCTGCTCGGCAAGGGCGACGTCGCCTTCTTCGTCTCGAACTCGGGCGATACGATCGAGATCCTGGAGGCGCTCGAGATCACGCAGCGCGCGGGCGCGACATCGATCGCCCTCACCAAGTTCAACAAGAGCGAGCTTGCGGACAAAGCCGACATCGTGCTGAGCATCTCGACGCCGGAGGTCACGATCCGCAGCGGCGCGATGGGGTCGCGCATCGCGATGCTGACCGTCATCGACATCTTGTTCGCCGGGGTAGCGAGCGCGGAATATCCGAATATTAAAAAGTATTTGTTGAAAACCCACAATATTTTGGCGGGCAAGCACCGCAGATAAACGTTTTCAGACATTGCCGGACGACGCGGCGGTGTCTTTTTTTGTTGTTTTTCTGAAAATAAAAATGCAATTAAAATTTTTACAATGAAATTTTATTTCAAAAAGTATTGACGCTTACAAAGCGAAGGCGATAAGATATACCCCAAGAGGGGGCATTAAAAGAGATCCATGAAAGGACGATCCTCACAAACAAAGGGTAGGAGAATGGCCATGAACGAATATCTCGCGGGTCTAACCACCGAGAAGATCAATCCGGCAACCCGGACGATCGACGAGTGCACAACGGAGCAGATGCTGCATCTTCTCAACCGGGAGGATGCCGCCGTTCCGGCCGCGGTGGCGGAAGAAATTCCGAACATCATGGAGGCTGTGGACGTTCTGCATGCCCGGCTCAAGAGCGGGGGCAGAATGTTCTACATTGGCGCCGGGTCATCCGGCAGAATCGGCGTACTGGACGCATCCGAGTGTCCGCCCACCTTCGGGGTCGACCCTGAGCTCGTGCAGGGGCATATAGCAGGCGGGGATACGGCGCTTCGGACAGCGGTGGAAGGATTCGAGGACAACGCGGAGGAGGGGATGGCGCTCATCGAGCGCATCGGCGTGACTGGCAAGGACGCGGTCGTCGGCATCTCCGCCAGCGGCAGCGCGGCCTTCGTCATCGCCGCGATCCGCCGGGCCGGCGAGATCGGCGCTGCCACGATCGGGGTCGTCAACAACAAAGGCTCGAAGCTCGGCGAAGTGTGCGACATCTGCATCGCGCCCGTCGTCGGACCGGAGGTCATCATGGGCTCCACGCGGCTGAAGGCCGGTTCGGCGCAGAAGCTGGTGCTCAACATGCTGACGACGGCGACGATGGTCAAGCTTGGGAAAACCTACAACAATCTGATGGTCGACCTCAAGGCGAGCAACAAGAAGCTGCTGGATCGTTCGATCCGCATCATCAGGGCCGCGACCGGCGTCGACGCCGAGACGGCGTCCGATTACCTGGCGCGGGCGTCGCAGAGCTGCAAGCTCGCCATTCTGATGATCGAGACGGGGCTCTCCGCTTCGGACGCGGCCGCATCGCTGGCCCGCTTCGACGGCAATCTCAAGGCGACGATCCGCGCGCACAAGCAAGTCGTTTAACCGGCAAGCGTTAGTCCTATCATTCACCCGTTAAGGGGCCATCCCAAGGAGGAAGCATTCGAATGATGAACAAAGGCAAAGCACTCTCGCTCATGCTCGCAGCGACGCTGTCCGTATCCGCGCTGACCGCGTGCGGCGGCAACAACAACAATAACGGCGCGGCCAGCCCGTCCTCTCCCGCATCCGGCTCGGCGGCCGCATCCGGTTCCGCGGATTCGGGCGCCAAGGACACGATCACGGCGCTGCTGCCGCCCGTATCGCCGACGTACCAGGACAACTTCGACCAGATGGAAAAGGACTTCAACGCGAAGTACCCGAACCTGACGCTCAAGATCGAGCCGGCCAGCTGGGAGGACATGACGCAGAAGCTCGATACGCAAGTCAACGCGGGCAGCCCGCCGGACATCGCGTTCATCGGCTCCGACGGCATCTCCAAGTACGTGCAGCAGGGCATGGCGCTCGACCTGACGGACGTCGCGACGCCGGAGATGACGGGCGACTACGACGCCACGCCGCTTGAGTACATGAAGAACGGATCCGGCCTGTACGGCTTCCCCGCCTATATGGAAGTCCACGCCCTCGGCGGCAATAAGCAGTTCCTCGAGGAAGCGGGCATCGACTGGAAAAAAGTGCAGAAGGACGGCTGGACCTACGACGAATTCCGCGACGCGATCAAAAAGGGCGTCGTGAAAAACGGCGACGCGACCTCCCGCTACGGCTTCGTCTTCGCCACGGCCGGCGTCGCTTCCAAGGATTACCTCGGCATCATGGCCAAGAGCGCGGGCATGCCTGCGGCATTCAACAAAGATCTGAAGTATGCTTATACGAGCAAGAACTACCTTGAGTTGCTGACGGATCTCCGCCAGATGATCGACGACGGCTCGATGCCGAAGGAGCTGAGCTCCGTCGACGCGGGCAAGCGCTGGAACATGTTCCTGACCGGCCAGACGATGATCACCGGGAAGGGCTTGGCGACGTTCGAGAACTCCGCGAAGAAAAACAACGCGAAGATCGACGCCAAGGACGGCAGCGCCGTCAAGGACAGCATCAAGGTCGACTACATCGTCCTGCCGGTACCGACCTTCGCAGGCGCGGAGCCGGTGTCCTCCACGGTCGTCGACGGCTACGTCGCGTTCCGCGGCAAGAAGGAGCCGACCGCCGAGCATAAGGCGAACATCGCCAAGGCCGCCTACTTCCTGTCGAGCGGCAAGGTCGCGGCCACGACGAACAACGACCTGTTCGCGGCCCACATCACGAAGAGCGGACGCGAAGCGGCGGCTTCGATGACGATCGACCGCAACCCGGACAACGTCGCGGCCGTCGAGACGATGCTCTCTCATGCCGCGCCTGCACGCCCCGACATTCCGGCCGATCTCGGCGCCAAGGCGATCAAGATCGAGAACGAAGTCATCGTACCGAAAATGCAGGCCTTGCTCGCAGGCGAGATCAAGCCGCAGGATATGTACGACGCGGTGAAGAAGGCCGCGATCGACGCCTTCGGACAGGACGGCATCGTCCAAGATTAATAACGCATTCGCGTACGGATAGCCGCGTGAGCACCCCGCATGCGGCTATCCTTCTTCATACGCGGACGCTAGGAGAGGAGTCCTGCACATGGCCCAGTCGGCACAACCGGTCAAAAAGCGCAAGATCAAAGGCGACGGCGCATGGGGCTACGCGTTTATCGCGGTCGCGCTCATCGTATACGCCCTGTTTACGGCATATCCGGTCATCAGCGCGTTCCTCATCAGCTTCCAGGAATACAAGCCGCTGGGTTCGACCTACATCGGCTTCGACAATTATACGGCGACCTTCAAGGACGACCTGTTCTGGAAATCGATCAAGAACACGCTCGTCTATACGGTGCTGACCGTCCCGGTCGCGCTGCTGCTGTCCTTTCTCGTCGCGATCATGATTCTCCCGCTGCGCAAGAAGCTGCAGACCGTGTTCAAGGCCGTGTATTACCTGCCCGTGGTCGCCTCGGGCGTCGCGCTCTCGCTCGTCTGGCTGTGGATCTTCGATCCGATGCCGGGCGGCATCTTCAACCAATTCATCGGCTGGTTCGGCGCGCACAACCAGAACTGGCTCGGCTCGAGCGCCACGGCGATGTTCTCGCTGGTCATCATGGCGTGGCTGTCCAGCCACGGCGCGAGCATCATCATCTACCTGGCCGCGCTGCTCGGCATCGACGACAGTTACTACGAAGCGGCGGACCTGGACGGCGCGTCCTTCCTGCAGAAGCTGTGGCATATCGTCATCCCCAGCCTGAAGCCGACGACGCTGTTCCTGCTCGTGACGGCGATCATCGGATCGTTCCAAGTGTTCCAGAACGCGTATCTGATGACCGGCGGCGGACCGGACCACGCGACGACGATGGTCGGCCTGCTCATTTTCGACAATGCCTTCAAGTACTTTGAATTCGGCAAAGCCGCGGCCCAATCTCTGATATTGGCGCTTATCATAGCCCTGGTCTCGCTGTTCCAGTTCAAGTTCCTGGGCAAAGACGTGGATTACTAGGGGAAGGAGGCAACCGCAGATGTCACTATACAATAACCATACCGGCAGCCGGGCGGGCAAGACCGCCCGCAATACCGTGATTGTCGTCCTTCTCTTGCTCTTCGCGCTGGCGACGCTGTTCCCCATCTACTTCATGGTCATCTCCTCGTTCGGAGACCCGGTCGAGGCAGGGGCCGTCAGCTATTCCATCTGGCCGGGGAAGTTCACGCTGGAGTCGTATTCCTTTTTCTTCAACTATAGCGAGTACTCGTACCGCTGGATTTTGAACTCGACGATCGTAGCGGGCGCCGTGACGATCACGAACGTCTTCTTCGCGACATTGGCGGGGTATGCGTTCTCCAAGCTGCGCTTCAGGGGCAGGGGCGTGCTCTTCTCCATCCTGCTGGCGGCGATGATGATCCCGTACCAGGTGACGCAGGTCCCGCTGTACATTCTGATCGTCAACACGTTCCATATCGAAAATACGTACAGTGCGCTCATCCTGCCGGGCCTCGTGACGGTGTACAACATTTTCCTCGCCAAGCAGTTCATGAGCAGCATCCCGACCGAGATCATGGAGTCCGCGAAAGTGGAAGGCTGCAGCCAGCTTCAGATTTTCTTCAGGATCATCATGCCTTTATCCAAGACGGTCATGGCCGTTATCGCGATCCTGACGTTCATGGAGAGCTGGAACACGTTTTTCTGGCCGTTCCTCGTCACGAACACGATGGATATGCAGACGATCCAGGTCGGTCTCAAAAACTTCCGCTTCGCGAACACGACGTACTTCTCCCCGATGATGGCGGGCGCGACGATCTCGGCGGTGCCGATGTTCATTCTGTTCTTCAGCCTGCAGAAGTACTTCCTCGAAGGCGTTACCGTCGGCGCGGTCAAGGGCTGATATGGCCGGGGAAAAGGAAGGGACTCGGCGCACGGCGATGCGGGAGAGCGGCGAAGCTGCGGAAGAGCGGGGCGGGACTAAGACGGGTAAACCATCGCGGCGCTACGCGGTCGGCCTGATGTCGGGGACTTCCGTCGACGGCATCGACGCCGCGGCTGTCGAGATCATAGGTGTGCCGGGCGACGCGCGCATCGAGGTGCGCCTGCTCGCCTTCGAGAACAAGCCGTACCCGGCGGACGTGCGTCGCGAGATCTTCGAGCTGTTCGACCCGGCGCAGGCGACCGTGGACCGGGTGGGCGGGATGAACGTCCGCCTTGGGCGGCTATACGCGGAAGCGGCGCTGTCCGTCATCCGCTTGGCAGGCCTCGCGCCGGCGGACGTGACGGTCGTAGGCTCGCACGGGCAGACGATCTACCATGCGCCGGAGGCCGGCTATACGGTGCAAATCGGCGAAGGCGCCGTTATTGCCGCGCGCACGGGCATTCCGTGCGTGTCGGACTTCCGCCCCGCGGACCTCGCGGTGGGCGGACAGGGCGCGCCGCTCGTCCCGTTCACTGAATATTTGCTCTACCGGGAGCCGGACCGGACGCTGCTGCTGCAGAACATCGGCGGTATCGGCAATGTCACCGTCATTCCGGCGGGCTGCGGCCCGGAGGACGTATTCGCCTTCGACACGGGTCCGGGCAACATGCTCATCGACGGCGTCGCGAGTCTCGTGACGGGCGGCGCGCTCGCGATGGATGCGGGCGGCGCGTTGGCGGCTCGGGGCAGCGTGAGCGAGACGCTGCTGGGCGAGCTTCGGCAGGACGCGTATTACGCGATGCCCGTGCCGAAGTCGACGGGCCGCGAGCGGTTCGGCGCGGACTACGTGGAGCGGATCGTGCGCCGCGGCCGCGAGCTCGGTCTGTCGGACGCGGATCTCGCGGCCACGGTCACGAGGCTGACCGCTTGGTCGATCGGCGACGCGTACGACCGGTTTATCGCGGGCAGGCATACCGCGAATCTCATGATCGTCGGCGGGGGCGGCAGCTATAACCCCGTGCTGATGCGGGATCTCGCCGCCGAG
The DNA here is from genome assembly GCF_900112065.1 of Cohnella sp. OV330. Classification (GTDB taxonomy): domain Bacteria; phylum Bacillota; class Bacilli; order Paenibacillales; family Paenibacillaceae; genus Cohnella. The sequence goes on along the minus strand of NZ_FOKE01000012.1, from coordinate 85,979 downwards.
ATGGCGGCGCGCGGCGTGGCGGTCGCGACGCAGGAGGAAGTCGGCGGCAGCAGCGACTCCAAGGAGGCGATCGCGTTCGCGCTGCTCGCGGACTACGCGATGGCGCGGCAGCCGGCCAACCTGCCGGCGGCGACGGGCGCGGCGCGGCCGGTGGTGCTGGGGAAGATCTCGTACTGAGCTAGTTGTGGCGTAGGAATAAGGGAGATGCGGTTGGATAGGGCGGGGGCGCGGGTAGGTTACGAGCCGAGGGTTTGACGCAAGCCGCGAGCAGAGCGCCACTCTCCGGACGATAACTGCATATGTGCAGCTATTATTCCCGATGCGCCTTCCTACTCGGTCATTAACTGCAAATGTGCAATTAATTCCGATGAAGTGTACCGAAACACGCGATCCCGGCGGAAATAACTGCATTTTTGCATTTCATTTCGTCCGAGCTTCGATTGGCTTGAAAATAACTGCAAAAATGCATTTGTGCGAAGCGGCGAGAAGGTGCGGCGGATGAACATCGGAAGTTCTCGATGCGCGAAGCGCGCAAAACGGACGAGTTGGTCGCGGGCGAAGTGTGGACGTAAATGAACACATGGAGTGGCGGCGAGACGATTGCGGGCAAAGTGTGGATGTACGTGCATACATGGAGCGGCGGCGAGACGGTTGCGGTCAGAGTGTGGACGTACGTGCATACATGGAGCGGCGGCGAGACGATTGCGGCAAAGTGTGGATGTACGTGCATACATGGAGCGGCGGCGAGATGGTCGCGGGCAAATTGTGGACGTACGTGCATACATGGAGCCTGCGTCCCGTCAGCCTCGAACGGGCTTGGCTACGATAACGGCTACTTAGTTGAAAGAAGGTGCGGCGGATGGGCCATCCGATGTTGGCGGCGTGGGAAGATCGATATGCGGACGCGGTCGTGGCGCTTTGGAACGGCGCGGCCGTCCGCGACGGCTACAAGGAGCTGACGCGAGACACGTTCGCCGAGATTTTCACGGCGAACCGGTACTTCGATCCGGCATGCGCGTTCGTGCTGTTGAACGACGGCGAGGCTCGGGGCTTCGCCTGCGGCTGTACAGGCGACGATCTGCCGCTGGGCGAAGTCGCAGGCTATGTCACTTGCATCGTGCTGGCCGATGGCTTTGACACGGACGCGAACCGGAAGGCGCTGCTCGAGGCGATAGAAGCGCGGTTCCGGGAGCTGGGCAAGCGCCAATCCGAGGTGCTTTTTTTCAACCCGATGCGCCTGCCTTGGTACATACCGGGTACGCCGGGACATGAGCATAACAACGCGCCCGGCGTAGCAGTGGACGCTGAGCTGTATCGCTTCCTCCTAAGCGAGGGTTATACGGACCGGGCGCGCCAATGCGCCATGTACAGACCGCTCGCGGACTTCGCGATCCCGGACGACATTCGGGCCAAGGAGGCGAAGGCCGCGGAGGACGGCTATGCGGTGGAGCTGTTCGATCCGCGCAGGCATACCGGCCTGGCCGAGATGCTGGCGGGTCTCGCCAATCCCGCCTGGGAGCGCGAGATCGCGGCCTGCGTCGCGGACGGAGTGCCCGTCGTGATCGCGGCGGCACCGGGCGGCCGAGCAGCCGGCTTCGCGGGACCGGTCGTGCGCCAGGACAACGGCCGGGGGTACTTCGCCGGCATCGGCGTTCACCCGGATCACGAGGGCCGCGGGCTCGGGAGCATTTTGTTCTTCAAGCTGTGCGAGGCGCTGCGCGATGTCGGCGCCGACTACATGTCGCTTTTCACGGGGAGCAGCAACCCTGCCATTCGAATCTACGAGAAAGCCGGCTTCAACACGGTACGTCAATTCGCGATCATGCGGAAGGAGCTAACACAATGAGCGACAAGCAGACGATCTTGGCTATCGGGGGCCATGTAGGGGATATGGAGTTGACGGCGGGCGGCGTGCTCGCGAGTCATTCGCTCAAGGGCGACCGCATCGTGACGCTGGCACTAACGCCGGGCGAACGCGGGGTGCCCGCGGGCCAGGACATGGCGGACTACCGGGCGCAGAAGATTCGGGAGGCGCATGCGTTCGCGGACCTGCTTGGCGGCGAAGCGATCGTGTTCGACGACATCCCCGACGGCGAGCTGCCGGACGACGCGGCGATCCGCTGGCGCGTGTGCGACGTGATCCGCAGGGTGCGGCCGAGCATCATCATCACGCATTTTAAGAATAGCATGCACAAGGATCATATGACGACGCACCGGATCGTGAACGACGCGCGCTTCTTCGCGGGCCTGCCGTCGATCGAGCGGGAGCTGCCGGCAGCCTTCGCGGGCAAGCTGTACTATGCGGAAAATTGGGAGGATGCCGTCGACTACCGCCCTTACGTCTACGTGGACTTCGACCAAGAGGCGTACGACCTGTGGATCAAGGCGTTGTCGACGCACTGGTTCGTCACCGGCAGCAGGTCGTTCCCTTATATGGAATACTACAAGCACCTGGCCCGTGTGCGCGGCATCGAGGCGCGCAAGACGTACGCGGAGACGTTCATGGTCCCCGAAGAGACGCTGCGCCTGCGTCAGTCGGAGCTGTAGTAGGAGATGGCGACGGTGCTGAACGGCGTCGACACGCTCGCGAGCGGCAAGTACGACGGTCTGCTTCAAGGCAAGCGGCTGGGGCTGATCACGGCACCGACCGGGCTGACGCTCGGCTTCGAATCCACGATCCAGCTGCTGCACGACCGGTACCATCTCGCCGCGCTTTTTTCGCCCGAACACGGGGTGCGCGGCGATCAGGCGGCCGGCGGCCTGGTGGACTCGTACATCGACGAGCGAACCGGCGTGCCGGTGTACAGCCTGTACCGCAAGGACTCGAAGCGGCTGACGCCGGACATGCTCGATCAAGTCGACGCGGTCGTATACGATATTCAGGACGTAGGCGTTCGCTATTATACTTTTATCTATACAATGCTCTATGCCCTGGAGGACTGCGCGAAGGCGGGCAAGCCGTTCGTCGTGCTGGATCGGATCAACCCGCTGGACGGCGTCACGGTCGAAGGCAATGTGCTGAAAGACGGCTATCGGTCGTTCGTGGGGGGCTATCCCCTGTGCGTGCGGTACGGATTGACGGCCGGCGAGGTGGCGACGATGGCGAACGCGCAGCAGGGCTGGGGCGCCGACCTGCATGTCGTCCGCTGCGAGGGCTGGGAGCGGGACATGCTGTTCCCCGATACGGGGCGGCTCTGGATCCATCCGTCGCTCGGCATACCGCGGTTCGAGACGGCGCTGCTGTATGGCGGTACCTGCCTTTTCGAGGGGACCAACCTGTCGGAGGGCAGAGGGACGACGTTCCCGTTCGAGATGATCGGGGCACCGTTTATCGACGCGGAACGGCTGTCGGACGAGATGAACGGGCTCGGCCTGCCGGGCGTCCGGTTCCGGCCGGCGCATTTCAAGCCGTCTTTCTCCAAGCATCGGGATGAGCTATGCCGTGGCGTGCAGCTGCATGTCACCGATGTCCGCGCGGTCCGGCCGCTCGAGACGGGGGTGACGCTCCTGCATACGATCAAGCGGAATTACGAGGCGTTCGCGTTTCTGCCGCCCTTGAGGGAAGGCTCCAGGCCGTTCATCGACCTGCTCGGCGGGGACAGCGTCTACCGTGACGAGGACCTCGAGCTGACTGAGCTGCTCGCTCGCTTTCGCGAAGAGAGCGCGGCGTTTGCGGCGATGAAGGCGGAATTTCATTTGTATTAGTACGGCTGCGGACAATCGGATCGCCGCGCAAGCGCGGTCGGCCGGTTGCCGCCTTTCTTTTTGAAGGAGGAATCCGGGTGGGTAACCAGGCAATGAATCGCCGGGAGCTGTCGCTGCGGGAAAAGATCGGCCAGCTGATCGTCACGGGCCTGCCGGGGCTGACGATCACGGAGGATCTGCGAGAGCTCGTGCGCGAGTGGAAGATCGGCAATATCATCTTGTTCGCCTACAACGCGGAGGACAAGTCGCAGTTGGCCGCGCTATGCGGCGATCTGCAGCGCCTCGCGCTTGAAGAGACGGGCTGCCCCGCCTTGATCTCGATCGACCAGGAGGGCGGGCGCGTGACGCGCTTGCCTCAGGACGCCGTCAACGTCCCGGGCGCAATGGCCGTTGCCGCGACGGGACAACCCGACTACGCGCTGGCGGCAGGGCGCATCACCGCGAAGGAGCTCAAGGCGCTGGGAATCAACTTTAATCTGGCGCCCGTACTCGATATCAACAACAATAAGCGCAATCCGGTCATCAACGTCCGCGCATACGGCGATACGGCCGAGACGGTGACGGCGTACGGCCTGCAAATGCTGCGAGGGCTGCAGGAAGAGGGCGTGCTGGCCGCGGTCAAGCATTTCCCGGGTCACGGCGATACGGCGGTCGATTCCCATCTGGGACTGCCTTCGGTGCCCAAGACATTGGAGGCGCTCGAGAAGCTGGAGCTGCGGCCCTTTCGCGCCGCGATCGCGGCGGGGGCCGAGGCGCTTACGATTGCGCATATGCTGTTTCCCGCCATCGAGCCGGAGCGGGTGCCCGCGACGATGTCGCGCTCGATCGTCACCGGCCTGCTGAAGCGGGAGCTCGGCTATGAAGGGCTGGTCATCTCGGACTGCCTGGAGATGGATGCGATCCAGAAGTATTACGGCACCGCTCAGGGCGCGCTGGGCGCGTTGAAGGCGGGCATTCATCTGCTGTTCGTCAGCCATACGCCCGCGCTCGTCCGGGAGACGGTACAGGTGATCGAACAGGCGGTTCTATCCGGCGACCTGCCGATGGAGACGATCGACGAAGCGGTGGACAAAGTGCTGTATTATAAAATGAAATATGCGTCGCCTTCGGAAGAGGCGCTCCCGCTGTCGCTCGTGGGTTGCGAGGCCCACCGGTCGCAGGCATCGGCGATCAGCGAGGCGGGCATCTGTTTGGTTGAAGGCGAGCTGTCGCCCATAGCGCTGGGCAGCGCCCGCACGCTGTTCGCGGGCAGTTATCCATACCGGACGGATCGGGCGTCGAGCCAGGTGCGGCCGGGACTCAGTTTCCCCGCGGCGATGGCGGAGAGGCTGGGTGGGGCGCAGCTGCTCACGGATATCGACCCGGACGAGGCGGAGCTGGGACGGTTGCTTCGGGAGGCAAAGGATTGTGACCGCGTGGTGTTCGGCCTGTACAACGCGGTCGACAACCTCGGCCAGCTTGAAGCCGTGCGCAGGCTTGTGTCTGCGGGCAAGCGAGTCACTGCGGTCGCGCTAGGCAAGCCGTACGATCTGGAGATGCTGGCGTGGATCGAATGCGGGCTCGCGGCATTTGAATATACGCCGCTGTCCTTGGCGTCAGTCGCCAGGGTGCTGGCCGGAGAGGTAAGGCCGGAAGGGCGGATCGAGTGCGTTTGGCAGCGCGGAAGCTGAGCCGACATGCGCCGCATCTCTCGCCCTCGCGCAGCTCCCGCGAATGCCGTCTGGGCGGATGCGTGATCAGGTTTGGGTAGAGAATGTGATCGGGAAGCCCGGATTCGGCCAACCAGGCATATAGCTGACGTTGCGGTTGCGGAGGTCGAGTAGGGGTTAGCGCAGGATATGCGATGCTTGTGAAATTGGGTCTGACGGCAATCGGGCAAAGGAGGAAATCGGCCATGAAATACGTGGCGGGCGTAGACGGCGGCGGAACGAAAACGGCGGTGACCGTCATGGACGAGACCGGGCGCACGCTAAAAACGTTTGCGTCCGGCGGGATTAATTATAACGGGCGGGATGAGTCGGAGGTCCGCCGCCATCTGGCGGACATCGTGACGATGCTGGACGAAGCGTGCGGCGGCTTGGCTTCCTGTACACAGCTCGTCGTCGGCGCGGCGGGCGTCAGCAATCCGACGGTGCCCGGCCGTCTGACCGCAGCGCTTCGCGAGTCCGGCTACGGCGGCGGCGTTCATATCGTCGGCGATCATGAGACGGCGTTATTCGGCGCGCTGGAACGCGAGCATGGCATGATTCTGATCGCCGGCACCGGATCCATCTGCTACGGGCGGAGCGAATCGGGCGACGTGCATCGCACCGGCGGCTTCGGCCACCTCATCGACGACGAGGGTAGCGGATACAGCATCGGACGCAGCGTGCTGTCCGCGGTCGTCCGGGCCCATGACGACCGCGCGCCGGCCACCGTGCTGACCGAGATGACGTATGCCAAGCTCGGCATCGGCTCGGTAGCGGAGATCGTCGGCTTCGTCTACGACCGGCGCACCGGCAAGCAGGACATCGCTTCGCTCGCGCCGCTGCTGTCGGAGGCTTGCGCGCTCTGCGACGATGCTGCGCTGGCCATTGCCGCACGCAGCGGCGCGGAACTGTGCGAACTTGTCCGGCCGGTGGCCGAGCGGCTATGGCCGGACGGCGGCGAGCTCGCGCTGGCGGGCAGCGTGCTGCACCGCAATGCGCATGTGCGCGAGGCGTTGCTGGCGCGGCTGCGGCAGGTATGCCCGTCCGTACAGGCGGTCGAAGCGCGCAGGGATGCATCCGAAGGCGCCGCGCTAATGGCGCTGCGGACGTTGAAAGCATGAGGACGGCCTCCTTTGTCATCGGAGATGACAGGGAGGCCTTTTTGCGTTTTTTTTGCGGGCTCTAACGGAGATACATCGCGGATAGCTGGGGCCGTCCATGCGAAAGTAGTCTCAGCCAGAGCTACTTCGTGGGTAACCGGGGCCGTCCATGCGAAAGTAGTCTCAGCCAGAGCTACTTCGTGGGTAACCGGGGCCGTCCATGCAAAAGTAGTCTCAACCAGAGTCGCATCGAAGGTAACCGGGGGCGCGCGTGCGCAAGTAGTCTCATCTAGAGCTACATCGCGGGTATCCGGGGCCACCAAGCAGCTTGCAGTCAGGCCACGTGAATCCACGCGCCGACGAGCAGCGCCGTCGAGCTGCCGAGCAGCATGCCCGCGATCGTGTCGCTTGGATAGTGCAATCCGAAGTAGACGCGGGACAGCGCGACGCCGGCGCCGATGGGGAGAAGAAGCGGGATCAGCGCAGGGGAGGCGGCCATCCAGGGCGTCAGCAGGGCGAAGGCCGCGGTCGTATGTCCGGAGGGGAAGGAGGGATCTTGAAGCGGGCGCGGTCCGGTCTTGGCTTGAGGAAGCACTTGATACGGACGGGAGCGGGGCGAGACGCGCTTGGCGAGGGCGACGGGCAGGTGACTGAGGACGACGGCAGCGAGTGCCTGCCAGCCGGCGATGCCCCAGATGCCGGGGGCAAGCAGGCCTGCGGCCAAGGAGACGGATAGCGAGAACGTCGCTCCGCCAATGATCGACAACAGCCAGAACAGCCGGTTCAGCGCCTCCCTGTTCCAACGGACGTTAATATGAAGGAACCAATCGCTCTCGAAGCGGCTGAGCATGCGGTAGAACTGAGCCATGGCCATCTCTCCTTTGCCGCCCGGAAGCGGCGCCTTTGCTTCTAAGTCTAGCCGCGAATTGTCAATCCGGTGTGAAGCGCGGCACGCCGGATTGTAAACGCAAAATCATCTCGCGAATTGACACTCCGCTGATTCGGCGGTGACGAAGCCGCTGTACGATGGGCCTGAATCGCATCGCATCGTCAGAGGAGGAGTTCGTCGCATGAGCGAGATCCGCCTGGCTTTGTTTACCGACACATACGCGCCTGAGATCAACGGCGTAGCCAAGACGCTGCAGAGATGGATCGCTTATCTGGAAAAGAGAGGCATCGCCTGCAAGGTGTACGCACCGGCTGGGCCGCGCCGGGCCGCCGGCTACGCGGAGACGGCGGAGCGTCTTGCCAGCCTGCCGTTTTTCCTCTATCCGGAATGCCGGCTGGCGACGCCCGTCTCGGCTTCGGCAGAGCGAAGCTTGCTGGCCTTCAAACCGACGGTGGTGCACGTGGCTACGCCGTTCGGCACCGGCCTCACGGGCCGCAGGCTGGCGCTGAAGCATGGCATTCCGCTCGCTGCCTCCCACCATACGCACTTCGCGCGCTATCTGCCTTACTACAATTTAAGCTGGGCGGGCACGCTGCTGCGGCGTTACTTGCACTGGTTCCACCGTCCCTGCAAGCGAATCTTCGTGCCGTCTCCATCCGTACTCGAAGAGTGCCGAAGGGACGGCTGGCTCGGCCTCGACCTGTGGACTCGCGGCATCGACGCCGCCGTCTTCCATCGGGAAGGCGACGGAGAGGGTTGGCTGCGCGAGCACGGTCTGCCTCCAGCGTGCTTCCCGATTCTATGCGCCGGACGGCTGGCGCCTGAGAAAGACACGCGCACGGCGCTCCTCGCCGTTCAGCGCTTCAGGGAGCAGACAGGCGCAGACGCGCGGCTCGTGCTGGCCGGGGACGGGCCGCAGGCGGCGGAGCTCCGCCAGCTCGCCGAGCGCCTCGGGATCGACGCGCTCTTCCTCGGCGCCTTGCCGCAGGCAGCGCTTCAGCGGTGGATGCAGGCCTCCGGCGCGCTTCTCTTCCCGTCGCCGACGGAGACCTTCGGCAACGTCGCGCTCGAAGCGATGGCCTGCGGCCTGCCCGTGATCGCGGCGGACGCCGGTGCGCTGCCCGATCTCGTGAAGGCCGGCGAGACAGGTTTGCTCTGCCGGCCTGGTGACGTCGATGACTTTGCGGCTGCGCTTGCGCGACTGCATGCCAACCCGGCGCTTCGCCGCGCGATCGCGGACCGGGCCCATGCCTTCGCCGCCACGCAGGACTGGAACGAGGTATTCGGGCGTTTGCTCGAGCAATTGACCTGCATCTGCGACGAAGCCGACGTAGTTTAAGGCACCCGTGCACAGTTTGCGCTATCCCTCGCCCCCCGCCGCTGGACGGCGATGCTTCGTTCCCGACCCTCGTCATCTAACGCCCCTTCCCCCGCCCGATAGACTGCTTCGCCCATCATCTCTTTGCGGATGACGGGCTTATTTCATAGAAAGCAAAATCTTCAGAGTCAACGTAAAAATTTCAGATTTCGACACCCAAATCCCCGGCCTTATAATGAACCACATGGGAGCTAGCGTTGCCTCCCGACCGACGACTTTAGGGGGATAACAGGTTGAGACAACTTAAAGCTATTTGGTTGGCATTGCCCGTGCTGGCGCTCGCCGTGACGGGCTGCGGATCGAACGGCAACAACGGCAATTCAAACGCCGCGGCATCGCCGGACACCTCTGCAAGCGCTTCGCCATCCGCGCCTTCGGGGGAGAAGGTCAAGATCCGCATGGCCTATTGGAACAAAGAGACGACGGTGCAGAGCCTGCTCGATCTGATCAAGCAGAAGCTGCCGAATATCGAGATCGAATATCAATTTATCGAGAACGCGCAGTACGACAATATCATCGGCACGCAGCTCGCCGCAGGCTCCGGCCCCGACATTATCTCGGTCGGTCCGCCCGCCGCGACGCAGTACAACAAGCTCGGATACTTGGCCGACCTGTCCAGCCTGGCCGACCGGTTCAGCGATGCGGGCACGAGCGTCTACTCGGTCGACGGCAAGCTTGTGGCGCTTCCCGGCATCAGTTGGTTCGAAGGCATCTATTACAACAAGGAGATCTTCGCCAAGTACGGGCTCAAGCCTCCGAAGACGTTCGAGGAAGAGCTGCAGCTGCACGAGGATCTGAAAAAGAACGGCGTCAAGCCGCAGGCGATGGGCGCCAAATCGTTCGAGCCGATGATGAAGTCGTCCATGGGTCTCATCATGAACGAGTTCCTCTCGCAGTCGGCGAACAAAGACTTCGACGCGAAGTACGGCAAGGGCGAGACGACGCTCGAAGGCAACTGGAACGCGGGACTGGAAAAGTGGAGCGAGCTGATCAAACGCGGCTACCTCACCAACGATATGCTCGGCATCGACTACGATCAAGCGCTGGACGAGTTCGCGACAGGCAAAGCGGCCATGTGGGAATCGGGTCCATGGGCGCTGGAGGCGATCAAGCAAAAAAATCCGAACATTCAGCTGGACATGTTCCCGTTCTACGGCTCGGCCGAAGGCCCGGGCTGGCTCATCGGCGGGCCCGGCGTAGGCTTCGCGGCGAACGCGCATTCCAAAAACGCCGACGCGGTCATGCAGGTGCTGGATCTGATCGCGACGCCGGAAGGGCAGAAGGCGTTCTGGGAAAACAATCAGGGCGGCAGCAGCTACCTGAAGGGCGTATCGTTCGACATGCCTGCCGAATTCGACGGCGTGAAGGAAACGTTCCAGGCGGGCAACGTGTACGCGCCGTGGAACAATTGGGGCGGCAGCGCCTCGTCGATCATCGAGGATTACGGCAAGGCGCTTCAGGAGCTGCTCGGCGGCAAGAGCGACGTCTCCTCCGTGCTTAAGACGACGGACAAAACGACGGCCAGACTGCTCCAATTGAACAAGTAATGTAAGCGGGCAGCCGCAGACGCGGGACATTCGCGGCTGCGGCAGCCGCATCGAAAGGTTGGTCGACCCCGTGAACCGGACAGCGAGGGAATTTCAATACGGGTTGTTCCTGATCCCGGCTTTTCTGTTTTATGTCTTGTTTTGCGTGTATCCGTTCGCGACGATGTTTTATTACAGCCTGACCGATTACTCGATCGCGAAGCAGACCGGCCTCCACTTTGTCGGCTTCCGCAATTTTAGCGAGATCGCGCATTACGACCTGCTTCTGGCAGGCATTAAAAATTCGCTTATCTACGCGGTTTTGATGACCGTGTTTCAGACGGCGCTCGGCATTTTGCTGGCGGTGGCGCTGGACAAAAAGCTCAAGACGCGAAATGTGCTGCGATCCGTCTTTTTCCTGCCCGCGGTTTTCAGTCCGCTCGTCATCGGATTTCTGTGGAACTATCTGCTCTCGACCTCCGACGCCGGCTTGATCAACCGCGCCTTGACCTCGATCGGCCTGGACAAGGTCAACTTCCTCGGCGACTCCGATCTGGCGCTGTACGCCGTCGTCTTCACGCAGCTGTGGCAGTGGACCGGATGGGCGATGGTCATCTTCCTGGCCAACCTGCAGAGCATCTCCAAAGATTACTATGAAGCGGCGGCGATCGACGGGGCGACTTCTTCGCAGCAATTCTGGAGAATCACGCTGCCGCTGCTCCAGCCGTCGGTCAGCGTCGTCAGCGTCACCGCGATGATCGGCGGACTCAAGGTGTTCGACATCGTCATGTCGCTGACGGGCGGCGGACCGGGCAACGCGACCCAGACGATCATGACGGCTTATATTAAAACTTCGTTCGACGAAGGCTTCTACAGCTTCGGCGCCGCCTACGGGGTCGTCTTCTTCGGGGCCGTGCTCGTCCTGACGATGCTGCTCATGCAACTGCTCAAAAAGTGGGGAGGGAGCAACCGGTGACAAGCCTCTCGCGCAAGGGCCGGACCCGCAAGGGAAATTGGCCGCTGGAAGCGGCCATGATCGTGCTGGCCGTCCTGTTTTTCATCCCGATCTACTACCTGATCGTGACGACCTTCAAGTCGCCCGAGCAGGCGACGCTTCATCCGCTGTCGTTTCCTTCAAGCTTCGGCTTCGCGCATTATCGCGATGCATGGCATGCGATGGACTACCCCAAGGTGCTGGGGAATACGGCGATCGTCGCCGTCAGCTCGGTCGTCGGCATCATTCTGTTCTCCTCCATGGCGGCCTACAGTCTGGCGAGAAGAGAGCATGCGGTCAATCGCGTCATTTTCTTCTTTTTCCTCGCGGGCATGATGGTTCCGTTCCAGATGGGGCTGGTAAGCCTGTTCAAGCTGATCAATTCGCTCGGCATCATGGACACGCTGCTGGCCGTCATCTGCGTGAATATCGGAGGCGGCGTCGTCCTTGCGATCTTCCTGTTCAAGAGCTTCATCGAGACGTCCGTGCCGCTCGAGCTGGAGGAGGCCGCCTTTATCGACGGCGCTTCCGTGCAGCGGACGTTCTGGCTGATCGCTTTCCCGCTGCTGACGCCGGTCACCGCCACGGTCGCGATATTGTCCACTTTGAATGTATGGAACGACTTTTTGAATCCGCTCCTGTTTCTGCAATCGAGGGACAACAGCTTGATTCTGCTTGAGGTGTACCGCAATATCGGACAGTTTTCCGTGGACTGGACCAGCCTGTTCCCGATGCTGCTGCTGGGCGTGGCGCCGTTGATGATTTTCTACCTCGTCATGCAGAAGTATATTATCAAAGGAGTCGCGGCGGGCGCATTGAAGGGCTAAAGCCCGGATAAGCGACGGTTGCAGGCATCGCTGTTCAGCCTTGCGTTTTTCCGCTGCATTACGCATCGTTGGCCTTCGGAACAGTCTTCCTCGCGGAGACTGTTTTTCCCTTACGGCCCGCGGCAGGGCATGGTACAATTTGCGCTACGGGGAGTGGTGGGACATGTATCGCCTATTGGTAGCGGACGACGACATGAACGAGCGGGAGGGCATTCAGTTCCTCATCCGAAAATTGCAGCTGCCGCTGAAGGTAGATACCGCCTCGAACGGCAAGCAAGCGCTGGAGCGCCTATCGGAGGCGCATTACGATATTTTGCTGACCGATATCAAAATGCCGTTCATGAACGGCTTGGATCTGGCGGAGCAGGCCAAAGCATTGAAGCCGGCCTTAAAAATCATCATTCTGAGCGGCCACGGCGAATTCGAGTATGCCAAACGAGCGATCCTGATCAATGTGGCCCAATATATGCTGAAGCCGATCGAGCCCGACGAGTTCGAGGCTTCGCTGAATCGGGTCATCAAGTCGTGCAGGGAGGACGAGCAGCGGGATCGGATGCTTCGCGGGCTTGCGCCCGCGCGGGATCGCGCGTCGGCCGAGGAGGAGGCGTCCGCGCCGCGCGAAGGCACGGGGGACACCGAACAGCGGCGTGCGGTCGAAGAAGTGATCCGTCTCATCGAGCGGGAGTACGACCAGGATTTGAGCCTTGAGTATTTAGCCCGGAAGGTGCATCTGTCCGGCAGCTATTTAAGCCATATTTTCAAGAAGGCGACCGGGACGAGCGTGGTCAAATATATCAACGGCTATCGGATGGAGAAGGCGAAGGCTTTTTTGTGCGAGGAAAACTACAAAATCGTAGACATTTACCGGATGGTCGGCTTTTCCGACGCCTCTTACTTCGGGATGGCTTTTAAAAATCACTTTGGCGTTACGCCCACCCAATTCCGGGCGATGGCAAGACCCGAATGAGCCGGGCAGTCTCCTTTTTCCGGAACTGGCGGCTGCGCAAGAAGCTCGTCGCCACGTATACGATCCTCATCATCATTCCGATCGTCGCCCTCGGCCTGTATTCGTATCGCACGGCCGAGAAGTACTTGCAGGAGCAGGCCAGAATCGGCCTGAGCAACACGGTCGAGCAGATGGCGCTGCACATCGACGAAAAGCTGTCTCAGCCCCGGAACTTCATGGAATTCATGGTCTACAACCCGACCGTCAAGAAGGTCATGGGCTACGAGTGGGGAGACGATATGCTCCGGTACACCAAGGAGCTCAACGACAATATCGAGCCGACGATCTGGTACTACATCAACATCAACCAGGAGATCAAGGATATCGCCTTTTATTCGGAGTATACGGGCACGCAGCTGGGCAACTTCGTCTATCCGAGCGAAGGCGTCAGGGACGAGCCTTGGTACCAAGAGGCGAAGGCCAGCAACAAAACGCTGTGGTATGCCGGCGGCGGCAAGCTGTTCGCGGCGCGCCAGATCTGGAATTACGACAATACCGCGGTCGTGGGCGTCGTGCATTTGACCTTCAATTACGACAAGCTGTTCCAGACGCTTCAGCCCGCCCGGGGTAGCGGGGAGCGGATCCTCATCGCGGACGACCGCGGGCAGTCTATATACTCGGCGCTCGGGGAGGAGGGGATCGGCGAAGCGGATCTGAACCGCATTCGAAGCACGCGCGACAGGCAGGTCGCCATGAACGGGGAGTCATATCTTCTAAGCAAAGCAAGCCTGCGCAATTCGGCATGGACGCTGTACGTGCTGACGCCGGTTCGAGGATTCGTGATGGATATGAGCAGCATCATCAAGGCAACCGTGACGATCGTGCTCGCCTGCCTGCTGATCCTCGTCCTTTTCATCTGGCTGTTCTCCAGGACGCTGGTCCGGCCGATCTATGCGCTCAAGCGGAAAATCAATATCGTTGAGGACGGCGACTTCGACGTCGCGATCGCCTCGTCCTCCAAGGATGAGATCGGCGAATTGACGGACAGCTTCGCCCGTATGGTCCAGCGGGTCAAACGGTTGATCCGGGAGCTGGATCATGCGAGAGAACTGGAGAAGGAAGCCGAGCTGAAGGCGCTGCAAGCGCAGATCACGCCGCATTTCCTGTACAATTCGCTCTCGACGATCAACTGGAAGGCGATCCAGATCGACTCTCCGGAGATCAGCAAGATCGCCAACTCCCTGTCCCGGTTCTATCGGACGAGTCTGAACAAAGGAAGGCGCATCACGTCGGTCGCCGAAGAGGTCGCCAATATCCGGGCCTATCTGGATATTCAGCTGATCATGCACAACAACGAATTCGACGCCTGGCTTGACATCGATGAGAGGGCGATGCCCTTTGCGACGCTTAACTTTATCCTGCAGCCGATCGTCGAGAACGCGATCATCCACGGCATCGACGAGAAGGAGTCCGGCCGCGGCGGCTTAAGAATCTCCGTCGCGCTGGAGGAAGGCGTCGTCCGCTTCACCGTTCAGGACAACGGAAAGGGAATGAGCGAAGAGGAAATTCGGCGGCTGTACGAGGAAGAAAGCGGCGGCTACGGGCTGCGCAACGTGCATGAGCGGATACGGCTGCACTACGGCCCGGCGTACGGCGTGCGCGTAGAGAGTGTGCCAAGCATGCATACGAAGGTGGATATCGTGATTCCGACGGAGCATCCTTCCGCTTGATGCAGGGCTGTCTGCAAGCCGATCCATTCGGTTTACGGGCAGCCTTGTTTAATTTGCGGAGAAAGCATCGATTTTTAAGACAAATCGAAAGAATGTCAGATTGGAACGGATAAAGCCTTCAACTAAGATTTTTGTGTAAGCGCTTTATGCGGAGGGGGTGATGTCATGCGAAAAGGGCTGTATCCGATCTGGATAGGCGGGGCGTTCCTTCTCTTGCTGCTCTTGGCGGCTGGCTGCAGAAACGGGACCGTCGTCCATGAAGCGGCATCGATCGAAGGCGGCATCAATCAAGCGGAGGAGGATGCGAAGCGGCAGGAACGGGACAGTCAGTCGCTATGGTTCGTCATCGACGATAAGGGGGCGAAAATACGTCTCTTATCGGACGGCGATCCCGAGGTGATGGCCGTGCACGAATTGATCGGCCTCCATTCGAAAGTCGTCGACAACTTTGATTACCGGACGTTGAAGGCCGAGGCCGAGTTCAGCTACTATGCGGACGGGTTCAAGCAGAAGCTCCGGGAGGAGGGCTACCCGGAAGCGCTGCGGCGGATGTATGCGGACAACGGCATCGTCATGAAGCTGGGGCAGTTGGCCTGGTACGAGATCGCGTTTCATGAGGACTTCAAGACGGCGCGGGTCAAGACGGAGAGCGAGCTCGTCATCGAGCAGTGTGCGCAGAGCTATCTGGACAAGTCCAAGCTGAAGCGGGGACAGACGTATGTTCAGCCGCGAATCGTAGACCTTGTGAAGGAGGGATCCGAATGGAAAATCGCGCGAATCGATAAAGGGCCTTTCGTCGAAAAACAGTCGGCGCCTGTAGGCTGAAAAATGAGGCGGGCGAATCACGTAAATTAAAGGAGGCGGATATTGATGAGACTCAAAAGGTCGCTGTTAAGCGCAATGTTTAGTTTAGGCATGGTGCTGCTGCCCGCGCTGCAAAGCGCCGCTGCAGCCGATTTTCCGGCGAATCCGACGGTCAAGAGCGGTTACACGCTCGACTTTCAGGAAGAGTTCAACGGCTCGACTCTGGAATCGGCGAAGTGGCTGGACTACTATCTGCCGCATTGGACGAGCACGCGCGAAAACGCAAAAGCGCGGTACACGATCGCAAACGGCGTGCTCACGGAGCGGCTGGATGCGGATACGCCTTCGTGGAACGCGCAATACGACAGCACGGTCAAGATCTCAAGCATCCAGACCTACGAGAAGGATTGGTGGCACCGCTTCAACTATTCGATGCCCAACGACCATCACGAGCCTGACTTTAACGGCTACAGCACGAAGTACGGATACTTCGAGATCAGAGCGAAGGAGTCGAACGTCGGCGGAGGCGGCCATCAAGCTTGGTGGATGGTCGGCACGGAAGATACGAGCAGCGGCTCGAACAATTCCGAGGTCGACATCATCGAGACCTTCTTCAGCAAGCCTCAGACCTGGCGAATCGCTGCGTACGGCTGGGGCGATCCCACCTTCCTAAGCGCTTGGACGCTTTACGAGGACCCGGTGCCAAGCGGCACGCCGTCGTCCGAATACCATATTTACGCGATGGACTGGACGCCGACCTCATTGAAGTTTTATTATGACAATCAACTGTACAAGACGATTAACGACGCGCCGAACATGAAGATGGGCATGATCCTCGGCATCTACACCGACGCGGGCTCGGGCGTTCACAACAACGTGTGGCCCAAGGCATGGAGCGTCGACTACGTCAGGGTATGGAAACTGAACGGAGGCTACACGGAGCCGCCGTCCAGCGGATACTATCGGATTAAAAACCGTCAAACGGGACAGTACATTCATATCGAAGATAAAACGGGCAAGGCCCAATACGGCAGCGTACCCGTAACGTACTGGAGCTCCCAGTGGAGCAAAGAAACGGCCCCGGACGGATATGTCCGCTACAAAAACCGGTGGAACGGACAGTACCTGCATACGGCGGACTTGAACGGAAACGTCCAATACGGCGACGTCCTGGCGACCGATCAGAGCAGTCAGTGGAGCGAGGAGAGCGTATCGGGCTATTTGCGGCTGGAAAACCGCAGCTCCGGTCAATATATGCATACGGAGCAGTTGACGGGATACGTCCAGTACGGCGCGGTTCCGAGCACCTATTGGACCAGCCAGTGGACGTTCGAGCCGGTGTAAGCGGCGACAAGCGCTCGGAAAGCTTTTAAAAAAAACAATTGACCTTCACGTTGCGTCAACGTTTACAGTAGAGTCGTCGGGAGGCGATCGCATGGAATACACGGTACAGAAGCTGGGCAGGCTGGCGGGCGTAAGCGGCCGAACGCTGCGGTTCTACGACGAGATCGGGATTCTGAAGCCGGCCAGAATCAGCTCGTCGGGATACCGTATCTACGGGGCCGCGGAGGTCGACAGGCTGCAGCAAATTCTGTTCTACCGGGAGCTCGGCGTCGGATTGGACCGGATCAAGGAGATCATGGGCGATCCGGATTATGATGGCGTGCGGGCGCTGCGGCTTCATCGCGAGGAGCTTCTCGAACGAAGGGAACGGCTGGATGCGCTGATCGCGAACGTCGAGCGCACCATCGACGCCCGTGAAGGAGGAAAAGACATGAGCGACGAAGAGAAGTTCGAAGGCTTCAAGGATAAGCTGATCGCGGACAACGAGGCCAAGTACGGCGCGGAGATCCGCGCCAAATACGGAAACGAGACGGTCGACGGGTCGAACGCGAAAATGCGCGGCATGAGCGAGGCGCAGTACGAGGAGATGAACAAACTGGCGGCCGAGGTGCTCGAGTCGTTGGCGGAGGCGTTCAAGGCCGGCGATCCCGAAGGGGAAGCCGCACGGCGGACGGCGGAGCTGCACAAGCGTTGGCTCTCTTACTCCTGGAGCAGCTACTCCAAGGAAGCCCACGCAGGGCTCGCGCAGATGTACGTCGATGACGAGCGATTCAAGGCTTATTATGAGAAAGAGCCTGGCATGACGGCGTTCTTGCGGGACGCGATCGTGGCATACGCGGGGCGAAGCGACATCGAGGCTTAACGCAGGCGCATAGCTCAAAAACGGGATGAAGCAGAGGCAAGCTCTGCTTCATCCCGTTTTGTGTTGTGCTTAAAGCTCGGCGAGCAAAAGTAACGCTGACGAAGACTACTTTCGCTGTTCCCGCCGTTGGGCGAGCAAAAAGCCCGATCCCAGCACCGGCTAGCCGTCCAAATACTTCTCCGTCAGCACCGTGAGCAGTTCGATGCCGACCTGGTTGTGCCCGCCTTCGGGCAGGATCAGGTCCGCGTACTTCTTCGACGGCTCGATGAACGCCTCGTGCATCGGCTTGACCGTCTCCATGTACTGGCGGTACACCGATTGGATCGTCCGCCCGCGCTCCTCGATGTCGCGCACGACGCGGCGCAGGATGCGCACGTCGGGATCCGTGTCGACGAATACCTTGATGTCGAGCAGCTCCCGCAGCTTTTCCTCGTACAGCACGTGGAGCCCTTCGAGGATGACGATCGGGTTGGGGAGCAGCGCCTCCCGCGCGTCGGCAGACCGGCCGTAGAAGCCGAAGTCGTACACCGGCGCGTATGCCGTCCGCCCCGCCTTCAGCATGCCCAGATGCTCGACGAGCAGGTCATTGTCGAACATGAGCGGATGATCGTAATTCATCCTGGCGCGCTCTTCTATGCTCAGATGCGGATAGTCCATGTAATAGCTGTCCTGCGAAATAAACGTGACCTTGCCGGCGCCCAGACGTTCGATGACGGAGCGCGCGACGGTCGTCTTGCCGGAGCCCGTGCCTCCGGCGATGCCGATGATCAGCATAAGTACGATCAACCTTCCCGCTTGCCCGGATTGAAGGGCTATTCTCGATTTCAGTATTGTAGCATAGGCCGACGGCTGATCGCAGCATGCTTTCCGACGCAAAGTAGGTCTTTTCGCAGGGGAGTATATTCCTGTATACTTAAAAAATGAATGTCGACCCAGGTCGGAAAAATAGGATTTGCCATTCCTTTTGAAAACGCTGTCGTATGATAGACTGAAACTAGCGATTTGCGGATCCATCCTAAGTTAATCTACCAAAAATGGGCCCATGACGCTGCACAGCCCGGGAAGGATCTCCGATGACAGAGCTCCATGGCACTTATTATACGCCGCTGGTTGTTTTATCGGTGCTTATTTCCGTATTATCCTCCTACTGCTCCTTGCTCGTCTATGAGCACGTGCTGAAGCTCCGGGGAAGCTACCGCAATTTGTGGCTGCTGCTAGGCTCGACGGCCATGGGGTTCGGCATATGGTCCATGCATTTTATCGGCATGCTGGCCTATCATCTTCCCGTTGATATCCGTTACCACCCGGGATGGCTCGCGATCTCCATCCTTTTACCCGTATTAGCCGTGTACGCGGCCTTCCGAATGATGGCCCGCAATCTGGCGAGCAATCTCTCCATGGCGATCGGCAGCTTCTGGCTCTGCGTCGCCATCGTCGGCATGCATTACAGCGGCATGGCCGCGATTCGCATGCCCTATGACCAGCGCTACGACTGGCTGCTGGTCGCTGCATCGATCGGCATCGCGTTCGCCGTGTCCTTCGCCGCGCTCAAGCTGTCCCACGCCAATCAGCAGAAGGGACAGGCCCCCAGCCAAGGCGCCAAGATGCTGCTCTCCCTCTTGCTTGGCGCGGCCATCGCAGGCATGCACTATACCGGAATGGCGGCCGTCTCGTTCGCGGGCACGGAAGCCGAAGCGGCGCATGTACGCGAGACGACGGAGCGGATGCAGGCGGGGAACGCCTTGCTGGCGGCCATCATCGGCGGTTCGATGCTCTTTATCTTCGTGCTGGTCGTGGCCAGCCAGATTCTGGACAAGCGGCTTGCGCTTCGGATCGCGGACTCCAGCCAACGAAGATACGATTCGATTTTCGAGCATCATCCCGATATGGTCTGCCTGTACGATCCGAGCGGACGTATCCTTAAGGCGAATCCCGCGGCGGAGCGGATCATGGGGTATGCGGCGTCCGAGCTGCCGAGCAGGTTCCACAAAGAGATGGTCAATCCCGAAGAGTTCGAGCAGCTCGAAGCTTGCTTCATGGCCGCGCTCCGGGGCGAATCGGGCACGGTGGAAGTGACGGTGCGTCACAAGGCCGGGCATCTGCTCCATCTGAGCTGCACGATGGTGCCTTGGGTGGAGGACGGGCGCGTGCAGGACATTTATACGATATCCAAAGATATCACCGGCAGTGTCGAGACGGAGCGCCAGCTGCTCGCCGCCAAGCGGGACGCGGAGGAGGCGCTGCGCGTCAAGAGCGACTTCCTGGCCGTGATGAGCCACGAGATCCGCACGCCGCTGAACGGCGTGATCGGCATGAGCTCGATCCTGCTCGAGACCGAACTCAGCGAGGAGCAGCAAGAGTTCGTGCAGGTTATCCAAGGCAGCGGCGCGCTGCTGCTGTCGACGATCAACGACGTGCTGGATTACTCCAAGCTCGAAGCCGGCAAGATGCAGTTGTCGATCGCGCCTTTCAGCTTGCACGGTCTCGTGCGGGATACGGCAATGCTTTTCCAGACCCAATGCAAGCAAAAGGGGCTGGAGCTCGCTTGCGCGGTCGAAGAAGGCATGACCGATGCGGTGCTCGGAGACGAGCAGCGGATCTGCCAGGTGCTGATCAACCTGGTCGGCAACGCGGTGAAGTTCACTGCCAAGGGCGGGATCGAGGTCGCGGTGCATCCTGCCGGGCACGGCGTGGAGGAGGCCGGACAGCGCGTTCGCTTCGAGGTCCGGGACACGGGCATCGGCATTCCGGGCGAGGAGCTGGAGCACTTGTTCCAGCCGTTCTACCAGGCGAAGAACGGCCGCGCAAAGCGACACGAGGGGACGGGCTTGGGCCTCGCGATTTGCAAGGATCTCGTGGACATGATGGGCGGGACGATCTCCGTGACGTCCGCTGTCGGAGAAGGGACGTGCTTCGTCTTCGAGCTGCCGCTGGAAGCGGCATCGTTCGAAGGTCCGAACGCTTAAAAGGCCGCTGCAGCGGCGAAACGTCAGGACGCTCGAACAAGCGGTATAATACGGCCCTCCTTCCGGAATAATGAAGGAAAACTTGCGGCGCGCGGACCGCAAGGGAGGGCTGAGAATGAGCGGTCACCGAAAGCAAACCCTATGGCACGCGCTGCAGCCCGTTCCCGGAGGGGATCTGCTTGCAGGCTTGCGCGGCTCGTTCGACGGCATGGCGGACTTCGAGGCGGTACGCCTCGGGGAGGCGGCGCCGGGCGAGCTCTATTTGTGCTACCTGTCTACGATGGTGGGATCGGAGCATCTCCTCTTCTCGCTGGACCCGGCCTTCGGGGAGGCGGACGCTTCTCTCGTGGAGCGGTACGTGGGCACCAAGTTCGCGGAAGGCGACTTGCCTGCTTGCGTGGAGGCGCTTTGCCGCGGCGGCACCGTCCTATGCACGCCGTCGTCGGCGTCCGGCATTATATTAGAAACCGCGAATTGGCAGCAGCGAAACGTCACCCAGCCGCTGACGGAAAACGTGATCCAAGGTCCGATGTACGCGTTTAACGAATCTTACCGCACCAACGTTGCTTTGATGCGACAGCGCATGCGGACGCCGAAGCTCAAGCTGTGGGAAACGACGATCGGCTGCGAGACCTCTACGCGGGCTGGCGTTTTTTATATGCAGGACCTCGCGGACCAGGGCTTGGTGGACCGCGTGAAGGAGCGATTCGCCCGGATCGAGACCGACGGCATTCAGGATACGGGCCAGCTGCTGCGCCTGCTCGGCGGCAAGTCGCTGCTGTTCCCGCTCGCCGTGACGACGGAGCGGCCGGACCGCGTCGCCGGCGCGCTCCTAGGCGGGAAGATCGCGATCGTGCTTGACGGTACGCCGCTGGCCATCGTAGCGCCAGGGGCCTTCACCGATTTTTGGGAAGCGGCCGAAGACCGGAATTTAATGCCGTTTATCGCCGTATTTTTGCGCACGCTTCGTTTTATTGCGTTAATGACCAATCTGTTTTTGCCGGGCTTCTACGTCGCGATCACGTCCGTCAATATCGACGTGAACCGGCTGGAGATCAGCCTGGCGGCCGCGGGAAGCCGGGAGGGGGTGCCCTATCCGGTGCTCGTGGAGACGCTGCTCATCCTCTTCCTGCTGGACTGCATCGTAGAAGCGGGCGTTCGCCTGCCGCGAACGATCGGCGCCACCGTCACGATGGTGGGCGGCGTCGTGCTGGGACAGGCGATCATCCAGGCGAACATCGTCAGCAACCTGCTCGTGATCGTCGCGGCGACGACGGCGCTGACGAACTTTATCGTCGTAGACTATCAGATGGGCCTCGTCCTGCGCGTGCTGAAGTACTTCGTACTGCTCGGAGCGGGCGTGCTCGGCATCCTCGGCCTCGTGCTCTGCTTTGCGATCATGGTCATTTTCCTTTCTCGTTTGGAATCGTTCGGGGTCTCCTATCTATCCCCGGCGGGGCCGCGCGCCCGCGTGTATAAGAACGAGTGGCTCACGCGGCTCAAAGGAACGAAGCGGTCGAAGGAACGGCCGGGATGAACGATTCGAAGCTCCGGCTGTCCGACGCCCAATACTTCATCTTGCAGCTGGCGGTTTTCGGCGCGACCTCTTATTTTCTGTACCCGTATCTGATC
Source organism: Cohnella sp. OV330 (assembly GCF_900112065.1). Taxonomy (GTDB): domain Bacteria; phylum Bacillota; class Bacilli; order Paenibacillales; family Paenibacillaceae; genus Cohnella. The sequence continues at coordinate 63,588 of NZ_FOKE01000012.1, read as the reverse complement.
TTGCATACCGATGGGGGCAGTTATTGGATGCCGATCGCGACGGGATTGTTGGCGGGCATCCTCGGCGCCCGGCTGTTCTCCGGCATGATGGCGCAATATCCCGGGCTCGACGCGTTTGCCTCCGTGAAACGCGTGCTGGGCTGGCCGGGATTGCTGTTATTCGCGCTTCCGTACAGCTGGTACGCATGGCGCGCCATGACGATGATCGCCCGCGCGCATGCCGAAATCGTGTCGATGACCATTCTGCATACGACGCCGCTCTGGATCCTCCATTGTACCATTCCGATCGCGACGCTGCTGGCGGCGGGAGGGGTGGCGTCCATCGCGCGGGCCGCGGCCGTGTTCGTCATGGTCGGCATCCCCGTGACGGTGGGGATCACGCTGCTCGGGCTCAGCAATCTCGACTTTACGCTGCACGAGCCTTGGCGCGCGACCGACTTTTCATTCCTGGGCAGCAAGACGTTCTACACTTCCTCCTTCGTTTGGGTCGGCTTCCTGTACTTGTGCTCGTGCGGCCATCATGCGCGGAGCCCGGGCAAGCTTTGGCGGCCTTACGCCGTGGCGGCCCTTTGCTTTTTTCCGGCGCTCGCCGGCGCGATCTATTTGCCCGTGCTGACGTTCGGCGTCGGATTCGCCAAGGCGCTGACCTTTCCTTTCCTGTCCAAGCTGGACTCGATCAGCCATTACTGGCTGGTGGTCGAGAACCTGACGGCCGTCTTCGTCTCGGTCGTCATCCTGCTCGTCATCCTGACGCTCAGCCTGTTGTTGCACAGCTTGGTCTCCGCGCTTCGGGCGCTCCTGCCGTTTCTTCCCTCCCGCTTCTCGTACATCGCCGTCGGCGCAGGCACGTACGTCTCCGCGCAGCTCATTCCATCTTGGGAGTGGATCGAGAAAGGGATCTGGGCCGATACGCCGGTTCGGATCTATCTCGTTCTGTTTCCGTCGGTCGTATGGCTGTGGAGCCGACTGGCGAGCGGAAGGCGGCAGCGCGCATGAAGGGTCGCAAAAAGCTGATGCGTTGGCTGGCCGTCCTCGGGATGCTCGTTCCCCTGTCGCTTCTGCAAGGCTGCTGGGATATCCGGGATATCGACAACCGCATGCTAGTTGCCGTGCTTGGCATAGCGAGGGAAGACGATCAGGGCGTAAAGATTTGGGTGAGATTCCCGCTTCCGCATTCGCCGCTCGGAATCGGGAACGGCGACAAGGACTTTTTGACCGCCAGCCAGCGAGGCGATACGGCTTCCGACGCCTTGGACAAGCTGCGTGCCCGGATGCCCAAGTATCTGGATTTGTCGCAGACAAGAGGCATTTTCGTCGACAGAGGGCTGGCCGAGGAAAAGGGGGTCTACGATTGCCTGGACTTCGTCGTGCGCGACCGGATGCTGCCCATTAACGCGATACTCGCCTTGATCGAGGGCGACATGGGCCAGCTCTTTCAGCGGCCGAACCCGTCGGGAGAGCTATCGGGCGTGTATACGAGGCTTTTTTTCGAGAATTACGCCGGCGGCACGCCTCAGAAAAATAAAGTCGCGCTTTGGGAAGTATTTAGCCGGCATTACAACCCGCTCCAGCAGAGTCTGGTGCCGCTGCTCGTCAAGGACGAGTCCTTTCAGTTCAATCTGAAAGGCAACGCTTTTTTCGGCAACGACAAGATGGTCGGCTGGCTCACGCCGGAGGAGACGCTGATCTACGAGCTCGTCGCGGACCGGATGTCTCCGTTCGAGATCGAGACGGCCGGGGGCGCCAACGTCAAGGTCGAAGCGTCGAGAGCTCAGATACGCACGGGATGGGCGTCGGGCAAGCCGGACATCCGTATTCGCATTCGCGTCACGATGAAGCTCATGGATTCGTCCCACGCTTCGCCGATGTCGACCCGGACGATCGAAGAAGAAGTGAACAAGCTGCTCGAGGAGCGCGCGGTCCGCGTATTCGCCAAGACGCAAGCCAAAGGCTCGGACGTCTTCGGCTTCGGCAACCGTTACCGTTCGTCGCTGACTGCAGGACAATACAAGGAGTGGGCCGACTTGTACAAGCGGGCATCGATCACCTTGAAGGTGGAATCCAACATGCGCAACGTCGGCCTCAAGCTGCTGCGGGATTAAACGGCTTGCGCGATCGCGGGTGGCGGCGGTTATCCGCGACGGTCGGTCATCTTCGGCTAAAGTGGTTAAATATCAATGATATAAACCGTTAGCAGGAGGTGCGTATGAGCGATTCGATCTATCGGTTCGAGCATGCCTGGCGCGTGAATCGGGATAAAGAGAGGCTGTGGGCGTTGATCGGCGACTTCCGGTACGACGATTGGTGGCCGAACGTCAGGATCGAGCGGATCGCGACGGGCGCATCCGGCGACGGCTTGGGCAACGTCTATGCGTCCGAGTTTCGTCCGGGGCTGCTCTACGCGCTCAAGCTGCGGGTGTCCGTCGTCGAGAGCCGGCCGCCGACCGCGGTCGCGCTGCGCGTCGCGGGCGACTTGGAGGGGCGCGCCGTCGTTCGACTGCACGGCGTAGGACGCGCGACGGAGGTGCATGTTCTGATGGAGCTGGAGACCAGGCGCGGGTGGATGTCCGCGCTCGCCCCGCTCCTGCGTGACGTCTTCGTACGCAATCATCGGCGGATGATCGAAGATGGCATCGCGGGCCTGGCCGCCTACCTGGACGCCGATATCGTGCCGGGCAGCGTTCATGCGCCGTATCGCAGGCTTGCGCGAGGATGAGGTTTGTACGCCATGTATGGATGGTACGCATCGTACGCAAAACAAAGAGACCGTCCGAAGACGGTCTCTCGTACCCGAGCGGCGCTGCTTGATTGAACCGTATCCCGCGCCTCCAGCCGGATTAGAGACTGGACCGGGTAAGGGATACGTTCAACATATGGGAACTAATGTTGACGCACCTCCTTTCCTGTAACAGCATTCTATCACAGTTCCGCACCAAAAAGATAGTCTATTTAGAATAATCAGAAAATAAAAGAGTAAGCCGGTTCGGGCATTGATAGGATGCCATACGAGCCGGTTTATTTTGATGGCGCCAAGCGGCAGCCAAAATCGGTCGTTCATCCAACGCTCCGGCGTGTAAAATAGACGTAAGGATAAATTTGGGGCAAGGAGGCGGCGGCGATGATCCGAATCGGACTGACGGGCTTCGGCGATCACGAGGAGCTGTACGGCAAGCTGAAGTCCGGGGAGCGGCTTCGCGAGTACGGCAAGCACTTCGACGTGGTGGAGATCGACAGCTCGTTCTATGCGGTGCCGTCCGTGAAAAATACGACCAAGTGGACGGCGGACACGCCGGACGGCTTCAAGTTCGTCGTGAAGGCTTACCAGGGAATGACGGGACATCTGCGCGGCAAGAAAAACTACTTCGACGACGAAGAAACGATGTACAAAGCGTTCCATGAAGCGATCGCGCCCATGCGGGAGGCCGGCAAGCTGGCGGCCGCGCTGTTCCAGTACCCGCCCTGGTTCGATTGCACTCGCCAGAACGTGGACCTGCTGCGCAGGACGAAGGCATACATGGGCGACGTTCCCTGCGCGCTCGAGCTGCGCAACCGGAGCTGGTACTCTCCGGAATTCAAGGAGAAGACGATTGCTTTTATGAAAAAAGAAAACTGGATCCATACGATCGTCGACGAGCCGCAGGCGGGAGAGGGCTCGATCCCGATCGTGCCGGTCGCCACGACGGCCGACATGACTTACGTGCGGCTGCACGGGCGCAACGAAGGCGGCTGGCATGCGAGCGGGAATCCGGAATGGCGCAAGATGCGTTACCTGTACCGCTACGACGCGGAGGAGCTCGCCGAGTGGCGCGATCGGCTGCTCGCGCTGGACAAGGAGACGGACACGGTGTACGTCGTGTTCAACAACAATTCGGCCGGAGACGCAACGCCGAACGCCAAGGCGCTCATGGACATGCTGGCGGGCGCCGATCCCGAAGAAGCGGCTGCGCAAGCGGACGAACGCTATCCGGTATCGGTCAGTTAGAGGCATCGGAATCTATTTAAAACAAAAAAATAGTTTTAATACAAAATTATTGATTATATCCATGCCTTCATGTAGAATTTTTGTTGAAAAGAACATTTGCGAGGACGGGGAAGGCATGCTGGAGCTGAGCTTTAACGATCCGGACGGGCTGGTCAAGGTATCGCACGCGCTCTCCACGCGGTCTCGCGTCGATATCCTCAAGCTTCTGAGCACCAAGCATATGAACGTGGCGGAGCTTGCGGAGACATTGGGATTGCCGATGTCGACGGTCGCGAACAACGTCAAGATTCTCGAAGCGGCGAACCTGATCAATACCGAATTGCTGCCCGCTTCCCGCGGCGCCATGAAGGTGTGCAGCCGGAACTACGACGATATTCATATCGCCTTCAGCCTGGAGAAGACGATGCCGAAGAAGGCGATCGACCTGTACGAGGTCGAAGTGCCGATCGGCCACTATACCGACTGCGAGGTTCAGCCGACATGCGGCATGGCCAACGCGGAGGGCATGATCATACGGGAGGACGAGCCTGCCAGCTTCTATCATCCCAAGCATATCGGAGCCCAGATCATCTGGTTCCGCAAGGGCTACGTCGAGTACCTGCTGCCGCTCGAGCTGCCGCCCAAGGCACGCATCGAAGCGCTGGAGTTGTCGGCCGAGATTTGTTCGGAAGCGCCGAACTACGATAACAACTGGCCCTCCGACATTTCCTTCTGGATTAACGGCGTCGAGATCGGCGTATGGACCAGTCCCGGGGATTTCGGCGACCGCAGGGGCAAGCTGAATCCGCCGTGGTGGCTCGACTGGACGACGCAATACGGCTTGCTGAAAACCTGGAGGATCGACGGCGACCGGACTACGCTGGACATGGAGCGGATATCGGGCGTCAAGCTGGGCGACCTGAATCTGATGCAGCGCCCGAACATTCGGCTGCGCATCGGCGTGAAGCCGGACGCCGTACATGCCGGCGGGGTGAACTTGTTCGGCAAGCAGTTCGGCGACTATGAGCAGGATATCGTCATGAGAGTGCATTATTCGCTAGAAGATAGCTTAACGGGCGACCTTTAATTACAGATTTTCTGTAATTGAAGGTCTTTTTGTTTCTTTTTAATACAAAGAAATGGTTTGAAACCGTTGACATGGTATGTTTCAGAAGTTATTATAGGCACATAGATACAAAATACATGTAATAAAACAATATTGTTGTTTTGTATCTAATTACTTAAGGATTAAGGGGAGGCAAACATGAAGAAGAGCTATAGTTTGTCCGTAACGGCGTTACTCTCGGTATCCCTTATGTTGAGCGCCTGCGGGGGCAACAACAACAATGGCGGCAACGCATCTCCGGCCGATTCGTCGGCGCCCGCATCCTCGGCGCCGGCATCTTCGGCGGCGGCTTCTGAAAGCGCTGCACCCGCCGATAACGGCGGCAGCGGCGAAAAGGTCAATCTCAGCTTCTGGACGCTTTTCGACGGCGGCGACGGCGCGAACATGCAGGCGCTGGTCGACGAGTTCAACAAGACGCATCCGGACATTCAAGTGAAAAACACGAAGCTCGTATGGGGCGAGTACTACACCAAGCTCATTACGGCCGTCGGCAACGGAACCGGTCCGGACGTCGGCATCTCTCACACGTCCCGCTTGCCTGACCTGATCGACCAAGGCGTCGTGACGTCCTACGACGACGTCTCCCAAGACGCGGGCGTCGACTGGAGCACGTTTAACCAGAATCTCCTGAACGCGACGGTGGTCGACGGCGAGCACTACGCGGTGCCGATCGATACGCATCCGTTCATTATGTATTACAACAAGAAGCTGCTGAAGGACGCCGGGCTGCTGGGCGACGACGGCAAGCCGGCGATGGAGCAATCCGCGGACGGCTTCATCAAGTTCCTCGACGCGCTGAAGGCGAAGCTGCCGGCCAAGACGACACCGTTCGCGCTGTCCAACTCGAACGACGATCCGTACCGCCTCTGGTGGGCGCTGTATTCGCAGCTCGGCGGCAACGACGTCGTCGCCGACGATCTGAAGACGGCCGCCGTCGATGCCGACAAGGGCGCCAAAGCCGCCGATTATATTCAGAAGCTGTACACGAACGGCTATATCAAGAAAAACGATCCGGACTTCTACAAGAACTTCCAGAGCGGCACGGCCGCCATCATGATGACCGGCGTATGGGCGACGGGAACTTGGGAGTCGACGAAGGGTCTCGAATTCGGCGCTATGCCGATTCCGAAAATCTTCGACCAGCCGGCGACCTGGGGCGACTCGCACACGATCATCCTGCCGACGACCAAGGCGAACGATCCGGCCAAGCGCAAGGCCGCGGCGATCTTCGCGAACTGGATCGCGGACAACGGGCAGATCTGGGCGAAGGCGGGCCATATCCCTTCCAAGCCTTCCGTGCTCGAGAAGGAAGAGTTCAAGGCGCTGCCGTACCGGAGCGACTATGCTTCCGTCGCCGACACCGTCAAGTTCAGCAAGCCGTCCACCAAGGTCTGGCAGATTCGCGACAACAGCTCCTTCAAATTCCTGAACGAAGTGTGGGCGGGCAAGATGACCCCTGCGGACGCCATGGCCAAAATGCAGGAGGCCACGCAGAAGATTCTGAACGAGTAGAGCTTGCATAGCGGCGCCAGTCGAGCTTGCGGTTCCTTACGAGCCGCAAGCTCGCCCGGCGATCAGGGATGAGGTGAAGCGCGAATGAGAATGAACAAGATGAGAGCGGACGTGCTTGCCCTGCTGTTCCTGCTCCCGTTTTTGGCCGTATACGGCTTATTCACGATCTGGCCGATGGTCAAAGGCGTTCAGATGACCTTTTACAAATGGACCTTGATCAAGAAAATGAAATACGTCGGCTGGGACAACTACAGCAAAATGTTCCACGATCAGGAAGTATGGGCGGCCATCTGGCACTCCGCGATATTCGTCATCCTGACGACGCCGACGATGATCGTGCTCGCGATTCTGCTCGCGATGATCGCCAACCGCAAATCGCGGCTGCAGAAGCTGTACCGCAGCGTGTTCTTCCTGCCCAGCGTGCTGTCGGTAGCGGTCGCCTCCTATTTGGGCCTTTTTGTTTTTCAGCCGTACAACGGCTTCGTCAATACGCTGCTCCATCTGATCCGGCTGCTGCCAGAGAATCGCGAGATCTTCTGGCTGACGGAATTGAGCCTGTCCTGGATCGCCCTTACGCTCATCACGCTGTGGTGGACGGTCGGCTTCAACTTTATTCTCTACCTGTCGGCGATGCAGGACATTCCCGACGAGATCGTCGAAGCCGCGAAGCTGGACGGCGCGAGCGACTCCGTGATCTTCTGGAAGATCACACTTCCTTATCTGACGCCGATTACGAAGACGATCGCGATGCTGCAGATCATCAGCTCGTTCAAAGTCTTTTTGCAAATCTATATCATCACGGGCGGCGGTCCGCTGGACAAGACGAGACCGATCATCCAGCTCATCTACCAGACCGGCTTCCGCAAGAACGATCTGGGCTACGCGGCTACCATGTCCTACATGCTGTTCGTCATCCTGCTCGTACTGTCCGCCATCCAGTACTTCATCAACAACCGGAAAGGAGCGAATGCCTGATGTGGAAGTGGATCTATCGGATCGTATCCGTCTTGTTCGGCTTCCTGTTCATCGCTCCGATCGTCTGGATGCTGGTCGTCTCCATTAAAAAGGAAGGCATGAAAATCGTCACGCTCGTCGACTGGTTCACGCCGCCGTATTCGTTCGCCGTATACGACGATATTCTGAGCGGCACGAAGCTGTCCAACTGGATGTTCAACAGCTTCTTCGTCGCGATCTGCGTCACCCTATTCACGGTCGCGTTCGCGGCGATGGCCGGGTTCGTCATGTCGAAGCTGCCCTTCCGCTATAAATCGGCCATGTTCTTCCTGGTGCTGTCGGGGCTGCTCATTCCCGGCGAGGCGATCATTATCCCGCTGTACCAGGTCGCCAAGGATATGAGCCTCTTAAACTCTTATCAAGGCCTCATCATACCGGCGCTCGCGTCTCCGGTCGCCGTCATCGTCCTGAAAAGCTTTTTCGACGGCGTGCCGAACGACCTGCTCGAGAGCGTGCAGATCGACGGCGGCGGCACCTGGCGCATTTTCACCCAGATCATGCTGCCGCTGAATCGGCCCGCGCTCGCCTCGATGGCGATCCTGACGTTCATCGGCTCCTGGAACAACTTCCTGTGGCCGTTCCTGTCGGTCACGGACGACAATCTGTTCACGCTGCCGATGGGGATCCCGACGCTAATGAGCCAATACTCCGAGGATTACGTGAAGCCGATGGTCGTCAACACGATCTCCTCGATCCCGATCATTCTGCTGTTCATTATTTTCGAGCGTCAGATCATCAAAGGCGTCAGCCTGTCGGGAATCAAGGGATGAGCGCGCAGCAAGCGGTCAAGCGACGGGAGCGGGCCGTCGACCTGTTCAAGGGCCTGCTCGTCATCGGCATGGCGTACTGCCATACGCTTCAGTTTTTCAGCGACCAGCAGGTATACCCGAACGGCCAGCGGTTCATCGACGCGATCAACCTGATCACGTTCTCCGGCTTCGTGTTCGCCTTCGGCTATGTGTCGCAGCTCGCCTATTACGCGAAGACGTTCCGCAGGGCGGCGCCTCGCATGCTGGCCGCGGCGGCCAAGACGCTGGTCGCCTTCTACTTGTCCGGCACGGCCTACCGCGTGTTCATCGACGGACGCGGACTGACCTGGGCGAACATCAAGCCGATCCTGCTGCTGGACGACATGCCGGGCTGGTCGGAGTTTCTCGCTTCCTTCACGTACTTAACGATCGTTGGACTAACGCTTTTCGTGCCGCTGAAGAAGCTGGCGGAGCGCAAATGGCTCGGGTCCGCGGTCGCCGCGGCGCTGCTGATGACAACGTGGATGCCATACGGCTCCATTCATACGACGCAGCTCGGTCCGCTCATCGGGACGCGCGATTTCGCGTCGTTCCCGGTCCTGCAGTATTTTCCGTATTACATCGTCGGCATGCTGTTCGCCCGCCATCGCATGGCGTGGGATTGGAGAGTGCTGGCAGGCGCCGCCGCCTTGACCGGCGCGTTCCTGTGGAAGTGGCTCTCGGCCGAGGGCCAGGCGCTGCCCGGCAGATTCCCGCCGACCGTCTGGTGGATCGTCGGACCCGCGCTCATCCTCTACGGGTATTACCTGCTGTCGAAGCTGATGGAGCGCTATCCGGCCCCCTTCGCGCCGATCGAGGCGATGGGCCGCAACGTGCTGTGGTTTCTCGTGATGAGCAATATGCTCATCTTCGCGTTAAAGAGCAAGCAGCCAGACTGGATGATTAGCGCAGCGGACGGATGCTGGATGGCGCTCGCGCTGCTGACCGTCGTGTCCTTCAGCGTATGGATCGTCACGAAGCCGTCCGGAGGCCGACCTCCGGCGGGAAGAGAAAGCCGTCCCGCTGCGGACGGCACGACATCTACGAATATGTCATCATCGGCATAGATAAAGGAGCAGGAGAGAAATGACTGAACAATGGCGCAGCGAATATCCGCGTCCGCAGTTCGTCCGGGAGCAGTGGATGAGCCTGAACGGGGAATGGGAATTCGAATTCGACGACGCGCGCGTCGGGGACAAAGAAGGCTGGTACGAGCGCGGGACGTTCACCCGCGCCATCCGCGTGCCGTTCTGCTACCAGAGCGAGCTGAGCGGCATCGGCGACCCGTCGTTCCATGACGTTGTCTGGTACCGCCGGACGTTCGCGCTGCCGGATGCGTATGCGGGCAAACGGATATGGCTGCACTTCGGCGCGGTGGATTACGAGGCTTCGGTATGGGTGAACGGCAAGCTCGTCGCGACGCACGAGGGCGGGCATACGCCGTTCCGAGCCGACATTACCGACGCGCTGAAGGAGGGGGACAACGTCGTCGCCGTCAAGGCGGTCGATTACAGCCAGGATGTCACCCTGCCTCGCGGCAAGCAGTTCTGGGAGGAGAAGTCCGCAGGCATCTTCTATACACGGACAACGGGCATCTGGCAGAGCGTGTGGCTGGAGCCGGTATCGCAGACGCATATCTCCCGCGTCCGCATGACGCCGGACATCGATCGCGGCGAGCTCAAGCTGCAGACGTTCGTCGGCGGCTTCGCGCCGGAGCGCGACGTGACGCTGGAGGCGACCGTGTCGTTCGAAGGCCGATTCCTGTCCCGCGACGCGTTCACGATCGCGCGGGAGTCGGAGAGCCGGTCGATCGGCGTTCACGACTTCAACGATCACGGTCTCGGCCGCTGGTGGAGTCCGGAAAAGCCGAACCTGTACGATCTGAGGCTGCGCCTACTGGTCGACGGCGAAGAGGCGGACCGCGTCGACAGCTACTTCGGGATGCGCAAGATCTCGGTCGAAGACGGCGTCGTGCAGCTCAACAATCGCCCCTATACGATGCGGCTCGTGCTGGATCAAGGTTACTTCCCGGCGGGACTGCTGACCGCGCCGGGCGACGACGATCTGCGCCGGGACGTCGAGCTGACGAAGGAGATGGGCTTCAACGGGGCGCGCAAGCATCAGAAGATCGAGGATCCGCGCTACCTTTACTGGGCGGACCGGCTGGGCCTGCTCGTATGGGCGGAGATGGCCAATTCCTATCATTTCTCGGAAACGTACGTCGGCCGCGTGACGAGAGAGTGGCTGCAGGCGGTCGAACGGGATTACAACCACCCTTCGATCGTGGCGTGGGTGCCGATCAACGAGAGCTGGGGCGTCACCAACATCCTGGTCGACGGGCAGCAGCAGCAGCACGCGCTCGCCATGTACCACATGACCAAGTCGCTGGATCCGATGCGGCCCGTCATCTCCAACGACGGCTGGGAGCTCGTGCGGACCGATCTGGTCACGATCCACGACTACGAATGGCGCCGGGACGTGCTGGCCGACCGTTACTCCGCGCTGGACAAGGCGCTGTCGGCCCGGCCGGGCAACCGCTTCATCCTGGTGCCAGGCTACGAATATGAGGGTCAGCCGCTGCTGCTCACCGAATTCGGCGGCATCTCGTTCCGGAAGAGCGACTGGGAGGGCTGGGGCTACTCCGGCGCCGAGGACGACGAAGACTTCGTTCGCCGCCTGCGCGACGTGCTGGAGCCGGTCCGCGAAGCGCCGCTGATTCAAGGCTTCTGCTACACGCAGCTGACCGACGTCGAACAGGAGATCAACGGCCTGTTGACCTACGACCGTCAGCCGAAGGTGCCTCTGGAAGAGATCCGCAAGCTCGTGCAAGGCGACTGACCGAAGCGTTGACCGGCAATAAGCGACGAGGGGCATCTATACCGAAAGCCTTTCGTCCGAGGAAGGAGCGAACGCGATGAAGCGCGCGATCCGAACGGCGGGGCGCTGGCTGCTTGCCTTGACGCTCGCGGCGAGCGGCACGGGCTGCGCCAAGGGCAGGGATCCGGCGCCGGAGGTGCCCGCCCGCACGTACGCCAATCCGATCTCGCTGCCGGACGAATGGGGCGAATACGGGCTCGGCGATCCGTTCGTGTTCAAATACGACGGCTATTACTACCTTTATGTCAGCACGCGGGATACGGACGCCGGCATCAAGGTCTGGCGATCGGCGAACCTGGTCGATTGGCATTACGAGGGACTCTGTACCGAAGACCCCCTCACGACCGCGGCCTACGCGCCTGAAGTCCGCTATTGGAACGGCAAGTTCTACATGTATACTTCGCCCGCAGGCCAAGGCCACTACGCGCTCGTCGCGGACAGTCCGACCGGACCGTTCAAGATCGCGACCGGCAACTTCGGCCGGACGATCGACGGCACGACGTTCGTCGACGACGACGGCCGCTGGTACTTCTACTACGCGGGCACCGGCGGCATCCAGGCCGCGCCGATGACCGATCCGCTAACGGTCGCGCCGGAGGAAGACCAGACCGGCGCGTACATGGGCGGGTGGACCGAAGGACCGACCGTGTTCAAGCGCGGCGGCAAGTATTACATGACGTATACGGGCAACCACGTATTCAGCGCCGGCTATCGGGTGAACGCCGCGGTCAGCGACGATCCGCTGCAGGGGTTCGAGGGATTCGCGGGTAATCCGGTGCTGCTGCGTACGGACGGGGCGACGGTCGGCCTCGGGCATAACTCGTTGGTGCGCGGGCCGGACCTCGACAGCGTCTACATGATCTATCACAACCTCGAAGGACACGGCGTCGTCGGTCCCCTGCGGCATATGGACATCGACCGCGTCGTCTGGAACGGGGACCGGTTCGCGGTCTGGGGACCGACGTCCGAGGCGCAGCCGGCGCCGGAGCCGCCTGCGTTCGAGGACCGCTTCGAGCGCGGCGAGCTCGGCAAGGCATGGACGCGCAAGGGCGACGGCCGCTGGACGCTCAAGGCGGGCGAGGGATTGCGCGTGGACACGGACGGTGGGGACGCGAGCGCGCTGCTGATCGCAAAAAAGGCCGCGGCAAGCGACTTCACGGCGGAGTATCACGTGAAGCTGGGGGTTGCCGGGCGTGCGGGTGCGGTCTTCGCTTACGAAGACGGCAAAAACTACGGAACCGCGCTCATCGATGCGGGTGCTCGGACGCTTCGGGTGCAGGTGCTCCGTAAAGGCAAGGTCGCCGAACAATCCGAGGCGAAGCTGCCGGAGAACGTCGACCCGATGCAGCTGCACGAGCTTCGGCTGGAGAAGTCGGGCCTAGTGCTGCGGCTGTACGCCGACGAGATGAAGCTGGTCTCGCTGGAGCTGAAGACGCCGCTTGAGGCGGGCCGGATCGGCTACGCGTCCGAAGGCGCCGAAGCTTCGTTCGGATATGTCGCGTTCAGCGACAAGACGGACGGCAACGGCTCCCGGACGGCCTATGCGCCGATGCCGGGACGCGTGGACGCCGTGCATGCCGAAGAGGCCGGCGGGAAGGCGAAGCTGGCGGACGACGGCGCAGGCGGGTTCAATCTGGCGGGCCTGGCTCGCGGCCAAAAGCTGAGCTATCGCGTGAACGTCGCCAAAGAAGGTACCTATGGCATTCGGCTTCGCGCGAAGACCGGCGCGGGGGGCGCGAAGCTCCGGCTGACGACGGAGAGCGGCGGGACGGCGATCGAGCTGCAGCCGGCGAGCCCGGGCGGCGCAGCCGAAGCGGGCGCATGGACGATCGCCGGCGCAGACGGCGTCGAGCTCAAAGCGGGGGCTCAGACCTGGAAGCTGGAGATCGCGGAAGGAAAGGCCGACCTCGCCTGGCTGGAGGCTTGGGCCGATGTGCCGGTCGAGCCCGCGCAGGACGGCTTCGACGATCGCAACGACTTCGGCTGGTCGCGTTACGAAGGCGAATGGTCGGTGCGGCAGGGCCAGCTTCGCGCTTCATCGGTTCAGCCGGCCAAGTCGCTATGGGGTAATTACGGATATGCGGATTATGCGTTCGAAGCCGATATTACCGTTCCCGACGCCGGCGGGCAGAACGGAATGCTCGTCCGGGCGACGGATCCCGCGAACGGCATGGAGCTGAACCAGAATCGAACGGACTTCCTCAGAGGCTACTATGTCTACCTGGACGCGGCGGGCATACACCTGGTTAAGCAGGATTACGGCTCGACTCCGCTGGCGGACGCGGCCTACAAGCTCCCGAAGGCGGGCGAATGGCTTCATCTCAAAGTCGAGGCTATCGGCAATCGGATATCCCTGTACGCAGGGGGAGCCGGCGAGCCGGTCATCCGCTACGAAGACCGAAGCGATACGCCGCTGCTGCACGGCAAAGCGGGCTTCAAATCGATCGACTCGGCCTCGCGGTTCGATCAGGCGAGCCTCGCGCCGCTCTGACGTTCCCCGGCCGCATACTTTTAAAAAAAGGATTGGTGAAACGACATGGCGCTTAGCATGTATCGCGAAGAATACCCGAGACCGCAGTTCGTTCGCGAATTTTGGCTCGATTTGAACGGCGAATGGGACTTCGGCTTCGACGACGGCAATGAAGGAGAGTCGCGGCAGTGGTACCGGACGTTTCCGGGAGACCGCAAGATTCAAGTGCCGTTCGCCTACGAGACGAAGGCGAGCGGCATCGGCGAAGAGAAGTTCCACCCGTACGTCTGGTACCGCCGGACGTTCGAGGTGCCGGCCGAGCAGCGGGGCAAACGCGTTAACCTTCATTTCCAGGCCGTCGACTATGTCGCCAAGCTGTGGGTGAACGGCGAATACGTCGGCCTCCACGAAGGCGGGTATACCGCGTTCTCCTTCGATATCACGCGGTATCTGAACGACGGCGCCAACGCGATCGTCCTCAAGGCGGAAGACAGCGACAGCTGCACGCAGCCGCGGGGCAAGCAACGCTGGCGCGAAGCGAACTTCGGCTGCTGGTACGTGCAGACGACCGGCATCTGGCAGCCCGTGTGGCTGGAGTGCGTCGACGCGCGGCATGTGGAGTCCGTCAAGATCACGCCGGACGTCGACGCGAACACCGTGCGTTTCGACTACCGGGTGCAAGGCCGGACGGCCGGCGCCGCTCTGCGATTGACGACGCGCATCGCCATGGACGGCGCGCTGATCAAGGAGACGAGCATCGCCGTCGACCGCGACGCCTTGTCCGCGAGCGTCGACCTGATCAGCGAAGCGCGGGAATGGCGGGTCGAGCTCTGGAGTCCGCAAAATCCGAAGCTCTACGAGGTCGAGTTCGTGCTGACGGACGGAGATCGGGTCGCGGACCGCGTCAGCTCGTATTTCGGCATGCGCAAGGTGTCGATTCTGAAGAGCCAGATCCTTCTTAACAATCAGCCGATCTATCAGCGTCTCATTCTGGACCAGGGCTACTGGACCGATACCCATCTGACGCCGCCTTCGGTCGAAGCGCTCGTCAAGGATATTGACCTGATCATGGAAATGGGCTACAACGGCGTGCGCAAGCACCAGAAGATCGAGGATCCGCGCTTCCTGTACTGGTGCGACGTGAAGGGCTTGCTCGTCTGGTCGGAGGTTCCCGCGACGTACGAGTTCAACGACGAAGCCGTGTCGAGGTTCACGCGGGAGTGGCTGGACATCGTCCGGCAGCATTACAATCACCCGTCGATCATCACCTGGGTGCCGTTCAACGAGTCCTGGGGCATCGGCAACGTGTTCGCGGACCGCAAGCAGCAGCAGTTTACCGAATCGATCTATTACCTGACCAAGGCGATCGATCCGTACCGTCCGGTCGTCGTGAACGACGGCTGGGAGCATACGATCTCCGACATACTCACGCTTCACGACTATGAAGAGGACGGGGCGGCCTTCGCCGAACGCTACGCCGGCAAGGAAGCCATCACGTCGAACGAGATCGCTCACTGCAACCACAGGTATGCGCTGGCGCAAGGCTACGAATACCGCGGCCAGCCGATCGTGATCAGCGAATTCGGCGGCATCGCCTTCCGCACCGACAAGGGCTGGGGCTACGGCAACCAAGTCGATTCGGAGGAGGCGTTCCTCGAGCGGTTCCGGAGCATTACGCAGGCGATCAAGGATACCGATTACATTTGCGGGTACTGCTACACCCAAGTCTCCGACGTTCAGCAAGAGGTGAACGGGCTGCTCACGGAGGACCGGACGCCGAAGATCGCGCTGGACAAGATTCGTGATGTTAATCTGGCCAAGGGCCGGGGCGGTTTGCTCAGATAATCGGCGGTATGGCCTGGCGGCGCGCCGAATCTACTTCGCGATAGGCGGTCACCTGCGGCTGTGGTATTATGAATTAAACTACAGCTAGACAGGCGGGATGGCTTATGACTTCCGAATTGCGCGTGGATCATTGCCCGGGTTGCGGCAGAATCTATCAGATTAATCTCAGGCAGCTGTGCGCAGCCTGCACCGCCGCCGAGGACGCGCTGATGAATCGTATGGAAAAAGAGCTTCGCGCGAACCGCAAGCTGACCACGGAGGAGCTGGCGGAGCGGGTAGACGAGCGTCCCGAGCTGATTCGCGCGTGGATCCGCAAAGGGAAGCTGAAGGTATACGATTATCCGAACCTGACCGACGCTTGCGACCTGTGCGAGGCGCCGATCCGGAAGGGCAAGCTGTGCCAGAGCTGCTCGATGAGGATCCAGAGCGAGGTCGCGCATGTCTACGAGCAGGAGCGTCTGATGCAGGAGCGCAAGCGCAGGGAAAACATCTTCTTGAACAAGCGCAAATAAAAAAGGGAGGCCGCGTCGCAAAGGCGCGTGCTTCCCTTTTTTATTTAAGCGAGTTAAAAGGTTAATTCCATCCTGCAAAAGTACATCATCCACGGCCAGTATGGCGGGTTTTTGCGATCTATCGCGCAAAAGTGCGTGGTAGCTCGCCTCTTTGCGCGGGATCCAATGTGTTTCAGGTGAAATTCCTGCACTTTTGCGCGATAGACGCGACGACGAGCGGGTACTGATCTCTATCGTGTACTTTTGCTCGATAGATGGTCGGAGATGGGAGGCGGATCTGTGCGGATCCGAAAGATTCGAATCGTCGATCTAGCCGGCTAGACAGGAATCTCTTTGTGCCGGATGGCGCCGCTCTCGACCTGGATGGTCGCGTGGCTGATGCCGAAGCGGCCTTCGATGAGGGAGATCGCGCGCTGCAGCACGTCCTGGCACTGGACCCCTTCCTTGACGAGGATGTGGCAGCTGAAGGAGTCGAGGCCCGAGGTGATCGTCCAGATATGCAGGTCGTGCACGTCGCGGACGCCGTCGAGCGTGAGCAGCGCGGACTTCACTTCTTCGTGATCGATGCCGGCCGGCGTGCCTTCCATCAGCACGTGGACCGTCTGCGTGATGACGAGCCATGCGCTCCGCAGGATCAGGACGGATACGACGATCGAGATGATCGGATCGGCGATGTACCAGCCGAAGGCCATCATGAGAATGCCTGCCGCGATGGCGCCGACGGAGCCGAGCGCGTCGCCGAGCACGTGCAGGTACGCGCTGCGCATGTTGACGTTGTTCTCCACGTCGCCTTGGCGCGTGAGCGCCCAGGCGCTGGCCAGATTGGCGATGAGGCCGACGGCGGCGATCGCCATCATCGGTCCGCCGGATACTTCCGGCGGAGACGCCATCCGGCCGATGGCTTCGTAGACGATGAAGCCCGCGATGACGAACAGCGCGACGCCGTTGAACAGCGCGGCGAGAATCTCGAAGCGATGGAAGCCGTAGGTGCGCTTCGCCGAGGCCGGACGCGAGGCGAACCAGAGCGCGGCCAGGCTCAACGCCAGCGCGCTCGTGTCGCTCAGCATATGGCCGGAGTCGGACAACAGCGCGAGACTGTCGGTGAGCAGCCCGCCGACGAACTCCAGCAGCATGATGCCCGCGGTGATCGCGAGAGCGATCGTCAGTCCGCGGCGGTCGCCTTCGCGCCCGTGATGATGATGTCCGCCGATCCCGTGATGGTGACCGTGATGGCCGTGCCCGTGCGCGTGTCCGTCATCGCCGTGATCGTGCCCATGGGCGCAGGCGGCCGAATGCGCGTGATCGCCGCCTGAATTTTGTGCTTTCGCGTTGTCTGCGGTCTGGTCAGCCGTCAAACGTTCGTTTCGTTTATCCATTGCAGTCAGCCCTTCCGTCCTAGCGAGCATAAAAACATATGAATACTTGCTCATATTATAATGTATTTATCCCGATCGCACAATGACGAAACCGTGGCAGGCCCTTCCTTTTGCCTGAAACGCGGTAGCGTCGGACCCGCAGTTGAATAACCGCGAGCGAAGCGGGTATATAGTAGTATATGCCATAGCGGCTCAATAGAGGAGGCGAACGCCATGAGCAGTCCGATGGAGGGCATCAAAAAGGAAATGGACAGCATGAAAGGACATATCGATGGCATCAAGTCCGACGTTCAAGATACGATCGGCAGCGTGAAGGATACCGTGACCGAGGCGAAGGATACGTTCAGGGGCTGGAAGAAAAGAGACGAGGTCGGCGTCATTCATAAAGAGGGCAACGCCTTCGTCGTTCGCGAGAACGGCGAGCAGATCGGCGAGATCACGTTCATGCCGGACGGGGAGAACACCTGGCTGCTGAACCATACGTACGTATCTCCGGAATACCGGGGCGGCGACATTGCCCGGCGGATGCTGGACAAAGTCGTCGAGGAAGCCCGCGCGGATGGAAAAAAGATCGTGCCCTTGTGTTCCTACGCGCTCGTGCAATTCAAGCGCAACGCCGAATATGAGGACGTCTGGCGCAAAAGTTAATCGTGTCTGCGAAAGGAGCGCACGGGCTGGGGCCCTGCGCTCCTTTTTTTGGCGTGGTTATGCGTTGACCTTGCGATAGGCGCCGGGGCTCCATCCCGTTTCGCGTTTGAACAGGCTGCAAAACTGCGAGTCGCTCGCGAAGCCGCAGTCCGCCGCGATCTCGGATATGCTGCGCTTCGTCTCTCGCAGCAGCGTCCGGGCATGCGCGATTCGCCTGCCGAGCACATAGCGTCCGGGCGACGCGCCGGTCTCCGCCTTGAACAAATGGCGGTACCGATCGAGGCTGTACCCCGCCATGGCGGCGAGCGAGCCGAAGTCGATCCGCCGATGAAAATTTTCGTTCATATAATTAATGGCGTAACGGAACTTATCCTCCGCATACGTGGGCGAACCTCCGGTCAGCCTCCGCCGCCGAAGCGTCAGGACGAGCTGGGAGGTCAGCAGATCGAGCATGCCGGCGTAGTCCTCGTCTTTATTTTTCATTTCCTTGGCCATCCCGAGCAGCAGCGGCAGGAGGGGGTCGTGGGCGCCTTCGCCGTCTTTGGGCCTGCGATCGGAAAAGACGCCTTCGGGAAGCGCCGATTCCCGAAGCGGCGCAAAACCCAGACACAGCACCTCGGTCGGCGCGGCATGACGCTCGTCGTGAAACGTCCCCGGCCGGATCAGCGCATAATCGTCCTCGCGGTATTCGTAATCGCGATCGCCGATGCGCGTCCTTCCGCTTCCTTTCAAATAGTAAACCAGCTCATGGCAGCCGTGACGATGCAGCGTCACGTCGTTCCCGGGCTCGTGGGCGACGGGGAAAAGAAAGTCTAGCCGCGCCTCCATAGACGGTGCTCCTCTCCATGATCAGCCAGATCGTGATAGATATCGGCCGGAACAAGATACGTTTAAAGCGTTATCCTATATATAATTTAACTATCAGTCTAACATACGCGCCGTACGCATTCAGCCAAAAAGAATAAGAAGGGATGATTCAATCATGGTGAAGCCGTTCGTATCAACGACGGAGGATCGTCGCGTCAGCCGGCTGGCGCACCCCGGCAAAAAGGTGTCCATCGTGCTGGATACCGATACATACAATGAGATCGACGACCAGTTCGCCCTCATCTACGCGTTGTGCTCGCCGGAAGCCGTGGAGGTGGAGGCCGTTCATGCCGCTCCGTTTTACAACGAGCTATCGGATGGACCCGCGGACGGCATGGAGAAAAGCTATCGGGAAATATTGAAGATTCGTTCGCTCGCCGGCAGGGAGACGATGCCTGTATGCCGGGGATCGACGGCTTATTTGCCCGGTCCCGACGAGCCGGTGGAGAGCGAGGCCGCCCGGGATCTGATTCGCAGGGCGCTGGCGCGGGGGGAGGATGATCCCCTCTATGTCGTCGCCATCGGCGCGATCACCAACGTCGCCTCGGCGCTGCTGCTCGAGCCTGCCGTAGCGGACCGGATCGTGCTCGTCTGGCTAGGCGGCCACGCCTTCCACTGGCAGGATACGCGAGAGTTCAATCTCGCGCAGGATCTGCATGCGACGCGCGTCGTGCTGGACTCGGGCGTGCCGCTGATTCTGCTGCCCTGCATGGGCGTCGTGTCGCACCTGACGACGACGCTATCCGAGCTGCGGGACTACGTCAAGGACAAAGGTCCGCTCGGGCAATACCTATACGAGACGTACCGCAATTGCATGAACGATCACACAGGGCGCTCGCGCGTGATCTGGGATCTATCCGCGATCGCATGGCTGGTCAGGCCCGAGTGGTGTCCGAGCGTGCTCACGCCGAGTCCGCGCGTGACCGACGACTTCCGATGGGACGTGGCGGAGGCGGAGAGGCGCCATCCGATCCGCTACGTGACGCATGTCGACCGGGACGCGATCTTCAGGGATCTGTTCGCCAAGCTGGATCAAGCGAGCGGGGCGGAGTGACGCGCCGGCGCAATCGGCAAGGCGAAGCCGAGGCGCAGGGACAGGCGGGTTGGTTGGCAGAGGGCGGGCAGAAGGCTGCTAGACGGCTGGCAGTAGGGTGGAGGATTGCTCGCGGGAGGTTCGAAGTAGGCTGGCAGTAGGCGGGTGGATTGCTGACCGTTCCATGAGTGGTTTGGTATGCCGTACATTTTAACGCTATCCCCTTCGCGCAGGCGAAGGGGATATTGGCGTCGGATCGAACGGCAGCATCCGGCAAGTTGACGGACTGTAGGTCCGCTTTCGGCAGCTATTCGGAAGGATAGCCGCTTACTAGGACTATAGATCCGCTATTGCGGCTCGCAGCGGCGTCATCGCGTGCGATCAAGTAAAATAGTTGATTCTGTGTCCGGAAGCCACTGGTTTCGTTGTGTTTTTTGCGGAATAGCGGATCCTGAGTCCGTCGAATTGAACGAGGTCGGGCGGTGTCGGCAATTTCTAAATTGCTAGTAAAGGTCAGCAATGGTCAAAACAGGCCTTCCGAGTGAGATATATGGCGGTTATGGGTTTAAAATCGCCTCAAAACGCCTGAAACCGGCTTTGGCATATGCGCTTGATAGGTCTATAATGGCATTAAGGTCAAGAAAGGTCAAACGAGACTGCCCGGGGGAGGAGATGCGCAATGAAGATCGGCAATCCGTATGAAGCGCTCGGCGTCGGCAAGGACGCGACGAAGCAGGAGATCAAGAAGGCTTACCAGAAGCTGGCCAAGAAGTGGCATCCCGACGTGAATAAAGCCCCCGAGGCGGAGTCGAAGTTCAAGGAGATCGCGGAGGCTTACGACATTCTGAGCCATGACGATAAAAGGCAGGCATACGAAGAAGAGCAGCGCTATGACGCGATGCGGCGCGAGTATGCGGGACGGGCAGGCGGAGGCGGACCGGGCGGCTCGCGGAACGGCGGCGCATGGAGCTGGAGCGGCGGCGGTCAGGATGCGGCAGGATTGTCCGAGGAGGAGCTGTACGAGATGCTCTTCGGCAAAGGCGGGATCGGCAGCAGGGCGGGCTTCGGCGCCTACGAGGGCGCTTCCGGAGGAAGGAACGGCTTCGGCGGCTTCGAAGGTTTCGGCGCTTACGGCGACGATACGACCGGGTTCGGAGGCGGAGCCGCTTGGGGCGCGTCGGGGTTCGATCCGTTCGGCGCAAGCCAGCGAACGCAGCATGCCCGGCTGAACGTCAGCTTGGAGCAGGCTTGGCGGGGAGCCAAGGTCAACGTGAGGGTCGGGCCCAAGGATATCGCGCTGCGCGTGCCCGAACGGATGGCGGACGGCACCGTCATCCGGCTCAAGGGAGACGGCGCGAACGGCTTGCAGGAAGGCGACGAGCTGCTGATCGAGCTGTCCGTCGAGCCGAATGAATCGTATGCGCTCGGCGAGGACGGGGATTTGCGCGCGACGGTGGAAGCTGCGCCGTGGCAGGCCGTGCTTGGCGGAGAAGCCATCGTCCGGCTGCCGGACGGCGGCCAGGTCAAGCTGCGGATTCCGCCCGATTTTCCCGCGGGCAAGCAGCTGCGCATACCGGCCAAGGGGCTGCGGCGCAAGGACGGCGGATATGGCGACATTCTGTTCGACGTCGCGCTCGCCGTACAGCCCAATCCGAGTGAGGCGGAGCGGGAGCTGTATAGACAGCTCGCGGAGCGCAGCAGCTTCAAGGCGGGCATTAAGCCGCGTACAAAAAGCTGATGCTTCCGGGCGCACGCTTAATCGGCATGAATCGGCTGCAAGCGGGACACCATTTTAACCGATAAGGGAGAGACGCATATGGACTTCAACAAATATACGCAAAAACTGCAGGAAGCCGTCGCAGGCGCGCAATCGCTGGCCGGCGCGAGCGGACATCCGGAGATCGATTCGCTGCACTTGCTGGCGGCACTGCTGAAGCAGCAAGACGGTCTGCTGCCGAGACTGCTGCAGCGGGCTGACGTTGAGCCGGCCGAGATGGATCGGCAAGCGATGGGACGCTTGATGAAGCGCCCGCGCGTCGGCGGATCGGATTCGGTCAAGCGGTACGCATCGCCTGCGCTCGTGGCCGTGCTGGAACAGGCGGAGCGCGAAGCCGCGTCGATGACGGACGAATACGTCGCGGTCGAGCACGCGGCGCTCGCGATGGCTTCCGCGCCTAGGGACGGCAACCGCGACGTGCGCGAGCTATTCGACGGCTTCGGTCTGACGCGGGAGCGGCTGCTCGCCGTTCTCAAGGAGATTCGCGGCCATCAGCGCGTCACGAGCCGGGAGCCGGAAGCGACGTACGAGGTATTGGAAAAGTACGGACGCGATCTCGTCGCCGAAGTGCGGGCGGGCAAGGTCGATCCGGTCATCGGTCGGGATAGCGAGATTCGGCGAGTCATCCGCATTCTTTCCCGCAAGACGAAGAACAACCCGGTACTGATCGGCGAACCGGGCGTCGGCAAGACGGCAATCGTCGAAGGATTGGCCCAGCGGATCGTGCGCAAGGACGTGCCGGAGGGGCTGAAGGACAAGACCGTATTTTCGCTGGACATGAGCGCGCTCGTCGCCGGCGCGAAGTACCGCGGGGAGTTCGAGGAGCGGCTTCAAGCCGTGCTGAAGGAAGTGAAGGAGAGCGATGGCCGGATCATCCTGTTCATCGACGAGCTGCATACGATCGTCGGCGCCGGCAAGACCGAGGGCGCGATGGACGCCGGCAACATGCTTAAGCCGATGCTGGCGCGGGGCGAGCTTCACTGTATCGGCGCGACCACGCTCGACGAATACCGGACCTATATCGAAAAGGACCCGGCGCTCGAGCGCAGATTCCAGCAGGTGCTCGTCAGCGAGCCGAACGTCGAGGATACGATCTCCATTTTGCGCGGCTTGAAGGAACGTTTCGAGCTCCACCACGGGGTTAAAATCCACGACAGCGCGCTGGTGGCGGCAGGCACGCTCTCCAACCGCTATATCGCGGATCGCTTCCTGCCGGACAAGGCGATCGACCTGGTCGACGAAGCCTGCGCGATGATCCGCACGGAGATCGACTCGATGCCCGGCGAGATGGACGAGGTCATGCGGCGCATGATGCAGATGGAGATCGAAGAAGCCGCGCTCAAGAAGGAGTCCGACGATGCCAGCAAGCGCCGGCTGGAGTCGCTTCAGCGGGAGCTGGCGGATCTGAAGGAAAAGCATCTGGGCATGATGGCACGCTGGGAAAAGGAAAAAGCCGCGATCCAAGGCGTGCGCGAGCTGCAAAAGCGGCTTGAGCAAGCGCGCAAAGACTTGGCCGACGCGCAGGAAGAATACGACCTGAACCGTTCGGCGGAGCTGAGCTACGGCATCATCCCCGATCTGGAGCGCCAGCTCAAGGCGGCGGAGGAGGCGGCCGAGCAAGAAGGAGAGACCCGGCTGCTGCGGGAGTCCGTAACCGAGGAAGAGATCGCGGACATCGTCTCGCGCTGGACGGGAATCCCGGTCAAGCGTCTGGTCGAAGGCGAGCGCGACAAGCTGCTGCGACTGGAAGAAACGCTGCACGAGCGCGTCGTCGGCCAAGAAGAGGCCGTCGGTCTCGTCGCCGACGCCGTGCTGCGGGCGCGCGCGGGTATCCAGGATCCGAATCGGCCGATCGGATCGTTCCTGTTCCTGGGGCCGACCGGCGTCGGCAAGACGGAGCTGGCCAAGGCGCTCGCGGCGACGCTGTTCGACCGCGAAGACGGCATGATCCGGATCGACATGTCGGAGTATATGGAAAAGCACAGCGTGTCGCGTCTGGTCGGCGCGCCTCCCGGATACGTGGGCTACGAGGAGGGCGGGCAGCTCACCGAGGCCGTTCGCAGGCAGCCGTACACCGTCGTGCTGCTCGACGAAGTCGAGAAGGCGCATCCGGACGTATTCAACGTCCTGCTGCAGCTGCTCGACGACGGCCGTCTGACCGACTCGCAAGGGCGCGTCGTCGATTTTAAGAATACGATCGTCATCATGACGTCGAACATCGGCTCCCCGCATCTGCTGCAGGGTGTGGACGACAACGGCGATATCGCGCCGGCTGTGCGCGACCGCGTCATGAAAGAGCTGTCCGGACACTTCCGGCCGGAGTTCCTGAACCGCGTGGACGACATCGTCCTGTTCAAGCCGCTGTCGCGGGACGAGATCGAATCGATCGTTCGTAAGCTGGCGCGTGGCCTGGCCGAACGCCTGTCCGAGCGCGGCATCGCCCTGCGGTTGACGGACGAAGCCGTCCGGTTCATCGCGAAGGAAGGCTTCGATCCCGTATACGGCGCGCGTCCGCTGAAGCGGTTCATCCAGCGCCATCTCGAGACGCGGGTGGCGAGAGCGCTGATCGCAGGCTTGGCGCCGGAAGGCTCGACCATGACGGTGGAAGCGTCGGGAGGCGGCTTGTCGGTGGAGCTCCGGCAGGCCGGCGAGGGAGCGCCTGAAGCGGGCGAACCCGCCGCAGAGCAGCTGCAGAGCGTGTGACACCCAGCTTCATATACAGCCATCCGCTATTCCGGTTCGCGCCGGAGGAGTGGATGGCTTTTTCGCG
The DNA here is from genome assembly GCF_900112065.1 of Cohnella sp. OV330. Lineage (GTDB taxonomy): Bacteria > Bacillota > Bacilli > Paenibacillales > Paenibacillaceae > Cohnella. Next base: position 39,012 of record NZ_FOKE01000012.1, on the reverse strand, counting down.
CGATAAACGCCTTTTTTACGTTTGAACGGTATCCCTTTCGCTCAGGAGGGGTGGCAAGCTCTATGTGCCTCGTCTTCATTTGCCTCGTCTCTATTTGAACAGTATCCCTTTCCGTCAGGCGGGGATAGCAGTGGGGCTTCGGGAGGGGGTAGTAGCCTGTTCCTGACCGAAGGGGATATCGTTCAAACAAGTGAACCTTGCGCATCTTCCTGATCGAAAGGGATATCGTTAAAATGCAAAATAGCGGAACAAACGGGAACGCTCCGTTGTCTTTATGGCGTAGGGGAGGCGAGGCGCTTGGCGGACATCGAGGATCACGACCTCAAATATCGCAGGCTACGGCATCAGCTACGGCGAGCAGGGAGCGACCGGCGTTCGCACGCTGTTGAATTACATGACGATGCCGAACAAATATCCAGACGTGCCCGGTCCTTATCCGTTGGTGGTTGGGGAGCTGACCGATGCGTCCGTCACCGGCGTCATCCTGAAGACCAGTGGCGCGAAACCGGGCAAATACGCAGCGGATGTCGTTGAATATGAACCGGGCAAGAGACTTTGGTTCGTCCTGTTGCCCGGCTTCGCGTCGGTGCCTTATACGGTTCAGGCGCTGGATGCGGACGGGAACATCGCCGCGGAGAAGACGCTCAATGACCCGATCAACGACACGGGAGATATTAAAATAAGCGCGAATCGATAAGTCGGTGATGGAGCGGAATGCGCTTCAGCTATGCGTCGATTGGCCGCCGTCGACGTGGAGGACCTGCGCGGTGACGTAGCGGGAGTCGTCGGACGCGAGATAGACGTACGTCGGAGCGAGCTCGAACGGCTGCCCGGGACGGCCCAGCATCGTTCCTGCGCCGAAGACGGCCACCTGGTCCGGGGAGAAGCTGCTCGGGATGAGCGGCGTCCAGATCGGGCCGGGGGCGACCGCGTTGACGCGAATGCCCTTCGGAGCCAGGTTGCGCGCCAGCGCGCGCGTCCAGCCGACGATGGCGCCTTTGGTCGCGGTGTAGTCGAGGAGCGTCTTTTCGCCGACGTAAGCGACGACCGAAGCCGTGCCGATGATCGAGGCGCCGGGCTTCAGGTAAGGCAGCGCCGCGCGAGTCGTATGGAAGTGCGAGAAGAAGTTCACTTTGAACGTATTCTCGAACTGCTCGTCGGTGATATCCTCCAGCTCGTTCTGCTGAAACTGGATGCCGACGTTGTTGACGAGGACGTCCAGGCGTCCGAACGCTTTTGCGGTGTCGTGGACGATCGATTCGCTCACGGCTTTTTCGCGCACGTCGCCGGGCAGCAGGAGGCAGCTTCGGCCGTACGCCTCGATGCAGGTTTTGGTGCGCTCCGCGTCCTCGTGCTCGTCGAGGTAGGAGATGGCGACGTCGGCGCCTTCCTTGGCGAAAGCGATGGCGGCCGCAGCGCCGATGCCACTGTCGCCGCCGGTGATCAGCGCGGCTTTGCCCTCGAGCTTGGCGCTGCCTTTGTAATGCGGATTGTCGACGATAGGCTTCGGTACCATCAGATTCTCGATGCCGGGCTGACGGTATTGACGCTGCTCGGGCACGCTGATCGCGATGTCCTCGTAGCGCGTGACGGTACCATAGCTGGGATAGAGGGGATAAGGGGCGTCGATTTTCGCTTCTTCGAATTTGAGCTGCATGCTTCGTATTTGCGCCAACTCGTTCTCGTTATCGCGCTTGTCGGTCATGTAGGCCTCCCGTGAATCGGCGACTCGCGCTTCGGACCTGGAAGCTGCGGGTCTTCCTCGATATCGTTATTTCTCACCCTATGCCGAAGCGGCTAGACGGGTGCCTAGCCGCTTCGGGGCGGGACGATGAAGAGGGCTTTGCGACGAGAGGACGACGTTGGGAGAGGAAGGGGGTCAAAGCGTTTTGGTAAACGAGAAACCCGGTTTGCGATAACCCATTTTCGTCTCGTAAAACCGATGGGCATCCACGCGCGCTAACCCCGACTCCAAGGCCACCGTCCGGCATCCGTTATCTTTTGCATACTGATGGACGTACTCGAGCAGGGTCTCGCCGTGTCCTTTGGAGCGCTCGGAAGCTTTGGTGACCAGGTCATAGACGAACACATGCTTGCCGAAATAGAAATTCGTCAGCACAATGACGCCGGCCAACGCTACGATCCGGTCTTCGTCGTACAACGCGAGCATTTTGTAGCCTTCGGCATTCATCTCGCGCAATAAGCCGAGGTAAGCGTCTTGATCCAAATTCGTCCGCAGCTCGTTCATGACCGGATAAGCTTCGAGCCATTGCGTTTCTTCGGACAATTCTTTAATCAATTTCAGTGCCCCCTTTTGTTTTTGTTAGTCTATCACCGACTGACCCAATCCGACATAGGCTATGACGGCGAACAGCCCGATGGAGGGTGATCTATTGTGAAGGTGCCATACTCGTTCAGCAAGAAAGCGGACGCGCTGCTAATCAACGAATCGGACGCCATGGTTAAGGTCGCCTACGGAGATTTTTTTACGCTGAATCTGCCGTTGATCGGTCCGCGTCCGCCGTACTACGCGCATCCGCGCTACGAAGGACATTATCCGCTAATTTGAACCCGCCTGCCGGGTCCCTCGAACGCCAAGCAAAAACGCCTCTTTGCCGGAGGCGTTTTTGCGTCAGCCGTTCATTCCCCGCCGAAGCGTGATCAAGTCGCGCAGATCGTCGGTCGACAGCTCGGTGATCCAGCCCTCGGAGGAAGAGATGACGTTGTCGCTGAGCTGCTGCTTGCTCTCCAGCATCTCGTCGATGCGCTCCTCGAGAGTGCCGAGGGAGATGAACTTGTGCACCTGCACGTCCTTGGTCTGGCCCATCCGGTAGGCGCGGTCGGTCGCCTGGTTCTCGACGGCTGGATTCCACCAGCGGTCGAAGTGGAACACGTGGTTGGCCGCGGTAAGATTAAGGCCGACGCCTCCCGCCTTGAGCGAGAGGATGAACACGTTCGGCTGCTCGTCCTGCGGCAGCGTCTGCGACTGGAAGCGCTCGATCATCCGATCGCGCGCCGTCTTGGACGTGCTGCCGTTCAGGTAGAGCACGGGCTCGCCGAGCTCCTGCGACAGCACGAGGCGCAGCATCTCTCCCATGCCGACGTATTGGGTGAAAATGAGGCAGCGGTCGCCCTCGTCACGGAGCTCCTTTACCATGGCGAGCAGCCGCTCGAGCTTGGCCGAACGAGAGACCAGCTCGGCCAGCTCCGCCTCGGAAGGCGCCGGCGACTCGTCGGCCGACTTGCCTGGCGACTTGCCTGGCGACTTGCCTGGCGACTTGTCAGGCGACGCAGGCTCCGCCCCGCCAGCGGGCCCCTTTTTATCCTCCGAAGCGGCGGCGGCCGTCTTCTCTTGCACCTTGTTCAGCAACGCCGGATGATCGCACACCTGCTTGAGACGGGTGAGCGCCGCGAGGATCGCGCCTTTTCGCTCGATGCCTTCGAGCGCCTTCATCCGTTCCAGAAGCTCGTTTACGGTCTGCTCATAGAGCGCGCTTTGCTCGGGCGTTAGCGGGACGTAAGTCTTCATCTCGTTTTTGTCCGGCAGGTCGAGCTGGATGTTCGGATCCTTCTTCTTGCGCCGGAGCATAAAAGGTCCGACGAGGCGCTTGAGCTCGGCCGTCCTTCGCTCGTCATGGTTGCGCTCGATCGGCGTGGCGAACCGCTCCTGGAAGGCGCGCTGCGTCCCGAGGTAGCCCGGCGCGATGAAGTCGTAGATCGACCACAGCTCGGCCAGCCGGTTCTCGATCGGCGTGCCGGTGAGCGCGATGCGCTGTCCCGCGGACAAGCTGCGCACGGCGACGGACTGCTTGGTCTGCGCGTTTTTGATATTTTGCGCTTCGTCGAGGCAGATCGCCGCCCACACATAAGTCTGCAGCAGCTCCTGATCGAGCGACGCCGTGGCGAACGAGGTGAGCACGACTTCGGCGTTCGCCGCCTGGGCGCCGAAGGCCTCCGCGTCCGTGATCCGGCCGCCGCCGTAATGCAGGCTGACCGAAAGCGAAGGCGCGAAGCGCGCGATCTCCTTCTGCCAGTTGCCCAGCACCGAGGTGGGGCAGACGATCAGCGCGGCGCGGCGCCGCTCCGGCGGCGTATCGTGGCGCAGCTGCAGCAGATAGGCGATGAGCTGGACGGTCTTGCCGAGGCCCATGTCGTCCGCGAGCACCGCGCCGAGGCCGAAGCGCCGCAGCGAGGTGAGCCAGCCGAAGCCTTCGCGCTGGTACGTCCGAAGCGTCGCCTGCAGGTCCGCCGGCGGCTCGGGCAGCGGCCACTCCGAAGGCCGTCCGAGCTGCGCGAAGAACGAGGCGAGATGCTCGTTCAGCTCGACCTCCAGCCGCACGCGCGCGGCGGACGCCTCCGCCGACGCCTCCGTCTCGGCGTCGTCCTCATCCTCGCCCTCGCCAAGCAGGTGAAGCTGCAGCACATCTTGGAAGGAGAGGCCCGCGTGCTTGTCCATGCCCGTCATCATGCGCCGGATCTGCGTGAGCAGCGCCGGATCGAGCGCGATCCATTGGCCGCGGTGTCGGACGAGCCGCTGGTTGCGCGCGACGAGCGCGGCGAACTCCTCCTCGCTGAAGTCCGCGTCTCCGATGGCGACGCGCCAGTCGAAGTCGACGATCGCGTCCAGCCCGAACAGCGAGCTGCCCTTGCCGCCGGACTCGGGCGCGATCTTGGCGCGCAGCCGCGGCTTCTTGCGGGTGGCCGCCTCCCACCAGGCGGGCAGCAGCACCCGCCAGCCGGCCTCGAGCAGCCGATTGCTGTCGGCCGAGAGGAAGCGCCAGGCCGCTTCGTCGCCCAGCGGCGCGGCCAGCAAGTCCCGCGGTCCGCCGGCGAGACGCTCGGGCGGCAGCGCCGCGCGCAGCCGCTCCAGCCAGCCGGGGGCCCGCCCGCTAGCCTCTTCGTTCCAGGCTGCGGGCCAGCGCCCGGAGACCGAGCCGTCCGCGCCGAGCTTCGCGGGATGCACGATCGTCTCGTCCCGCTTGCTCTGCAGCGCGAGCTGCAGCCGCCAATCGTCCGGCGCGTTGCCCGCCGCATAAGGCTCGAGCAGTCGCAGGATCGGCCTGAACGGCGCCATGTCCGGCCGCCAGCCGATCGCCTCGAGCCAGGCGCGCTCGTCCATGCCGGCCGCGGACGCGGCGCTTTTGTCGAACAGCAGCGGGTACTCCCGCCGCAGGTCGGAATAACCCGTCTCCGTACCGTAGTGACGCTCCCGCACGGCCGCAGAGAAAGCGGCGCGCAGGCCTTCCACGAATGCATCGTCCGCCAATCCGCCGTCCGCCGCTTCTTCGTCGGCTTGCGGCAGCTCGCCTTCCCAGGTCCACTGCAGCAGGCCCCGGCGATAAGCGTCCAGATGGGGAATATACCGGCGTTCCTCGATCCATTCCGCGAGTCGGGGAGCCCGCTCGACGAGCAGGCGGCCTTCTCCCGCAATCCGCCACTCCACGTGCTTCAGCAGCCGCGGCTCCGCGAAGAAGGCCAGTACATGCTCGGCGGGCAGGATGACGATCTCCGCCTTGCCGTGAATCGGATCGACGCCCGCCGGCAGCTCGACCTGGCTCACGTCCAGATTCGTTCCGTAGAACGAAGCCTCGTGCCAGGCGAACAGCCTGTGCTTCAGAAGGAGCCCGGGCACGTAGCCGTAGCCTTCCAGTACGCCGTATATCAGCGCGTCGCCGTGCTCGCTCAGCCGCACGTCGACGCTGATCGTATCCCGCTGCGCGTTCATGACAGCTTTCCTTTCCGCAGCTCTTCCTGCAGCGCGCGCAACCTGCTGTGGCGCAGCTCGAACAGCTCGTAAAATTCGATCCAGCGCTCCTCGCGCTTCATTTTCTTGTACAGCTTGGCGAGCCGCTTCAGCAGCTTCACCGCCGATTTGTAGCTGGCTCGGTTTTTCATCGCCACATAACGTTCGACCGCCTGATGGTAAAAAGGGAGCAGCGCATGCGGCGCTTCCTTCTCCAGCGGCGCCAACTCGGTCGCCCGGTAGTCGAGCGGCTCGCGGCCGAACGACAGCTGGATGTCGATCCATTCTTCGTACCGTCCCGCGGCGAGCAGCCGACTCTCGTAGATGGACTGGGAGGACGGCAGCAGCGATTCCAGCGTCTCCCACATCCGGGGCTCCGCCTCGGGCAGCTTGGCGACGACGGCATCCCACAACCCGGCATACGTCTCGAGCTCCCGCAAGCGCCTGCCGCTCATCAAGGGACCCAGCTCGGTCAGCCATCGGAGCAGGCGTTGCCATTCTTCCCTCCGGGCGAGCTCGCCGAGCATCTCCGAGAGCTGCGCGACGTGGGCCGAGCCCAGACGGCCCGATTCGCCGGCAAGCAAGGCCAGCGCGCGATCGTCGTCGTTCAGGCCGAACAGCATTCGCAGCACGGCCGCGTTCCATGCGCCTTTGCTCTGGGGAGGCAGGCCGGGCTCGGCCGCCTCGAGCTTGCGGAGCTCCTCCGCGCAGAGGGCTTCGCTTCCGTACGGGGGCGCGAGCCACGTCTCCCACAGGCGGCCGTAATGCTTCAGCTCGTAGTCCTGCGTCGGGCCGGGCGCGAGCATCGCTGCCCGGAGGATGTCGACCGTCCCGAGCAGGCGGTCGCGCGCGAGCGGCTCGTCCGCAGCGGGCAGCGGGCGATCCAGGCAGCCCATCGCGGCTTCGTGAAGGTCCGTCACGGCCAGATGCGTGAAGTAGCCGAGATACGAATTCGGCCCAAGCGCCGGGTTGCTCTGGGTCTCGGCCGCATGGCGCATGAGGAACAGCAGCGCGCTCAGCTCGAACAGCCGCTCCGCGACGGGCGGGAGCGCCGGCTTGATCTTGTAAAAGAGGCCGAGCGCCTGCTTCACGTACTGGGTGTTGCGCACCTGGCCGGCGATAGGCGCGAGGCACCTGCCGAACAGATCCAGCCACTCGGGGACGCTCATCTCGGGAATGCGGACCGCGTCTCTCGCGAGCCGCTCGATCTCGGCGTTCTGCTGCCGACCGGCGGAGGCGGGACGCGGGCGCGACGCAAGGGTCTTGGCGTTGGCCAGCGTCGGGACGGGATAGCCGTGATAGCCGGCCCATTCCATGAGCACAGCTGTCATGTGCTTGCACGGGCGGCCGACAGGACAGCTGCATTTGCCGTCCTCCAAGGCTTCAAGGTCGACTCGCGTCCGATAGGTCGCCGTGCCCGTCACCTCGGCCTGCAGATGCCGCATGTCCTCGGGATCGGATATCTTGACGCGCCCTTGCTTGTAATATTGATAGCCGCGCTTAAGCGTCAGGTCGTCGAACGTTTCCGCGACGCGGCGCAGCAGGTCCTCCCACCGCGGGTCGTTTTCCGGCGGCGCATCTTCTATGAACATCGCTAGACCTCGCTTCGGTTTCCGGTTTGCTAGGAGCTCTTATTATAACATTTCTCGCACACATGTTCGCAAAACGGCGCGTTTTCGGCATGCAAATTTTCGATATTTTTGTAACGCCGGACACATAATCGCATTCGCCCGCTCTGTTAAGCTGACGTAGCAAGATACAGAGAGAGGGAGAGAATGATGAGATTCATCGGATTCAAAAACGGAATCAAAAACGGAATCGGAAAAAAAGCGATTGCGGCGATGGCCGCGGCGGCGCTGCTGCTGGGCAGTTTAGCGTCCGCCGGTGCGGATAGAGCGGTCTATGCCGCGGCAGAAGCGTACGCAACGTCGGCGACCGTGTCGCCGGGTACGGTGAAGGCAGGCGAAGAGTTGACGATCGACGTTCACGTGACGGCCGCGGAGGATGTCGCCGTGCTGCTCGACGCCGAAGTATTCGATCCGGCGCTCGCCAAGGTCGGCCAGACGTTCAAGGACAATGTGCAGCTGCAGGCGGGCGTGGAAAAGACGGTCGCATTCACCTGGCGCGTGCCGGCCGGCGCGGCGCCGGGCAAGTATACGATCAGCCTTGGCGTATTCGGCGCCGGCTGGAGCGCCTATCATAAGTGGCATGCCGGCGCGGCCTTCGTCAACGTGGAAGCGGCCTCCGGCAGCGGCGGACAGACGCCGGCGCCGACCGCGACGCCTACGGCAACGCCGACCGGCTCGCCGACGCCGACGCCGGTGCCGACCGCCACGCCTACGGCGTCCCCGACCGCCACGCCGACTGCGACGCCGCCGGCGGGTCCGGCGCTCGAGGTGCGCGTCAAGACGGGGAACAAGGCGGCCGCGCAGATGCCGACGCCGGAGCTTGAGATCTTCAATACCGGGGCGGCGCCGATCGACCTGGGCGGCGTGACGGCGCGCTACTACTTCACGATCGACGGCGAAAGGCCGCTGTCGATCGGCTTCTGGAGCACCGTGGCCAAGGAGAAGGTGACCGCGCGCTTCGTGAAGATGCCGATTCCCGCAGAGACGGCCGACTACTATCTGGAGCTCGACTTTGCGGCAGATGCGGGCAAGCTGAATCCTGGCGCGAAGGCCGGCGTCTACACATGGATCAACAAAGACAACTGGACCGACTTTACGCAAACCAACGATTACACCTATAAGGGCGCTACCGCATCGACTCCGAACGATAAGTCGACGGCGTATGTCGACGGACAGCTCGTTTGGGGCGCCGAACCGAAGCTGCTGGACATCCCGGCCGCGCCGGCCGCCATCGCGGGCGAGCCGACCGAGACGGAGATCCTGCTGTCCTGGGATGCGGTCGAAGGCGCGACGAGCTACGACGTAAGCGCGGACGGCACGATCGTCCAAGGCATTACGGAGACGTCTTACCTGGATCCATGGCTCAAGACGGGGACGAAGCATGCGTACAAGGTTCGTACGCGCAAGGGGGACAAGGTCGGCATCTGGAGCGGCGCCGTCGTCGTCCGTACATTGGGCGAGCAGGACCTGCCCGCGCCGGTCAATGTCCGGGGCAAGACGACGGAGAACAGCGTCGCGCTGACCTGGTCTCCGCTCGGAGAGGAAGTAACCGGCTACGAAGTCGAGGTCGACGGCGCCGTGACGGACGTCGGACTGCAAACTTCCTATACGCATGGCGCGCTGGCCGCAGGCACGAAGCACGTCTACCGGGTGCGGGCCAAGGACGGGGAGACGCGCGGCAAGTGGAGCGACAAGGTCGTGACCAACACGTTGCTGACCCCGACCGGAGACTTCGGCGTGCAATTCGAGATCGACCCGGATGCCGACCGGGCGCCGATCAGTCCTTACATTTACGGTACGAACGACGATCTGACCGGCACCGAGCATTGGGGCGCGCGCCGTACGGGCGGCAACCGCCTGACCACCTACAATTGGGAGACGAACGCCTCCAACGCCGGCGACGACTATGGCCACAGAAGCGACAACTACGTCCCTTGGTATTATGGCGGCGTGCCGTACGGCGGCAATATGGACGAGCCGGGCATCGGCATCGCCGGCTTCCATCAGAAGTCGCTGGCGATGGGATCGTACACGCTGGCCACGCTGCAGACCGGCGGCTACGTCGCCGCGGACAAGAACGGAGCGGTTCAATCCTGGGATACCGCGCCTTCGAACCGTTGGCTGCCGGTGTACGCCGCGAAGAACGCGCCGCTCAGCCTGACGCCCGATTTGAACGACAACGCCGTTTATATGGACGAATTCGTCAATTCCCTCGTCCACCGGTTCGGCAACGCGAGCACCGCGACCGGCATCAAGGGCTACTCGATCGACAACGAGCCGAGCCTATGGCAGAAGACGCATCCGTACATGCATCCGGACAAGCCGGGCGCTGCGGAAGTGACGAACAAGGGCATCGAGCTCGCCAAGGCGGTCAAAAACGTAGATCCTTATGCGGAAATGTACGGCCCCGCCTCTTACAGCTTCGACGAGTTGTACAGCATGCACGCAGCCGACGATTGGGAGTCGCTGAAGAGCGGCGGTTACAAGTGGTTCATGGACTACTACCTGGACAAGTTCCGCGCGGCCTCCGCCCAGCAAGGCAAGCGTCTGCTGGACGCGGTCGACTACCACTGGTACCCCGAGATTTCCGCGGGCGGCTTTCGCATTACGGATCTGGCCTCCTACGATAATCTCGAGGCGAACAAAGCCCGAATGCAGGCGCCGCGATCGCTGTGGGATCCGACTTATACGGAGAACAGCTGGATCGGCCAATGGTACAACGCGTTCCTGCCGATCCTGCCGCGGACGCAGCAGTCGATCGACGCCTACAATCCCGGCACGAAGATCGCGATTACCGAGTACAACTACGGCGGCGAAAACAACGTGTACGGCGGCATCGCTCAAGCGGACGTACTCGGCATTTTCGGCAAATACGGCGTTCACCTCGCGACCTTCTGGAAGATGGTGAACGGGCTGAAGGAGGCGCCGTATATCTCGGCCGCGGTCAAGCTGTTCACCAGCTACGACGGCCAAGGCGCTCACTTCGGCTCGATCAAGGTCAAGGCGGAGACGAACAACGTAGAGAACAGCTCGGTCTACGGCTCGGTTTCTGACGAGAGCGCCGGCGAGCTGCACCTGATCGCGCTGAATAAAAATAACGATTATGCGATGAACGCGACGATCCATATCGCCGGAGCGACGCAATACCGGCATGCGCGCGTCTTCGCCTTCGACGGCTCGAGCGCCGAGATCGTAGAGCTGCAGGGCGCGGCGGATATCGAGAACAATACTTTTACGTACAAGCTGCCGAAGCTGACGGCCGCGCATATCGTTTTGACGCAATAATGACTTGTTCTCCTGCGAGGCGCGCGGATTCGATCCGCGCGCCTCTTTTTTACGTGTACGGACGCATGCCGCTTAGTTTTCCGATGCAATATCTGCCAGGCGGGTAATACATACGTAACGGCAATCCGGCTTGATACGGCCAGACCGATTGCCGGTCGGAAGGAAGAGATCCGTATGCTTCACCACGCAGCCGTCGCCCCGCTGTATCCCTGGGCCGGCAAGCCGTCGGCCTACGATATGATCGTCCTGCGGACGGGTCAGGACGGCAAACTGAAGTCGCAGGCGCTGCCGGACGACGATGAATACGCGGACAAGCCCGAACGCCGGGAGGCGCTGCGCCAGCAGGGCTTGGAGGCCATCGGCCCGATCCGCGCCATCGAAGATGAAGGCGTCGCCAAGGAATTGACGCGCCTGCTCGCCAGGCTCAGTCGCGACCGCAATGTCCGCAACCGAAGAGCCGCCTATCTAGCGCTCATGCGCGAGGAGTCGCTGGATGCGATCAGTCCGGCGCTTCAGGCCTTACATAAGCTTCCGGGATTAAACGCCGGCAATCTGTACGAAGAGGCGTTGTGGATGGCTCGGCATAGCGTGCACCGCAATGTCGTGAAGTTCGGACTCGCCTTGCTGAGCCAATACGGCAGCGAGCGGCACAGGGAGCTGACGTTCACGCTAGGCAAGCACGAGGAGTTCACGCTATACGCGGCTTCTGCGCTCATGAGCATGGAGCAGTCCAATAAATCGCTCTGCGAGCTGGCGCGGTGCATCGACGGATGGGGCCGGATTTACCTCGTCGAACGCCTCGATCCGGAGACGCAGGAGATTCGGGACTGGCTGCTGCGCGAGGGATTCCGCAATCGGATCGGCGACGGCCTGCTGGCCTATACTTGCGCGCTCAAGGGCGATTTGGAGGAGGCGCTTCAAGCGGATGCGATCGATCCGTCGCTCTACGAGGGAGCCGGCGGGATCTTGGCTGCGCTGATCGCGGGCGGTCCGGCGGAGGATATCGACGACTATGAGCAGGCGATGCCCGTCATCGGCGAATATTTGCGTCACGCGGAGCGCATGTGCGCGGATGCCGCGCGCTTGGCTCCGGTTCGGGCGATCGAAGGCTTCCTCGAACAGGACGAACGGGTCTGGGAGAAAAGATACGCCAATGGCTGGACGCCCGAAGCGCGCATGGCTTACCTGGCGATGTGCCGCTCGATCGCAGGGGCGGCGGCGTCGGTCGGACGCGCGGCGGATGAGCGAACGATGCGTACATAAGTTTGGAAATGGCGGGCGGGTCGAGTCGAGCGCAATCGCCTATCGTAGAGTAGGCGATGTGCCCGATTACGAGACGCGCGACCGCCATCGCCTGCTGTAGAGAAGGCGATTGGCCTAATTGCGAGCGG
>NZ_FOKE01000012.1:0-26625 GCF_900112065.1 Cohnella sp. OV330 | reverse complement strand
ATTGCGAGCGGACGACCGCCATCGCCTGCTGTAGAGAAGGCGATTGGCCTAATTGCGAGCGACCGGCATCGTGTGACGTCGAGCAGTCGATGGATCTATCCGCGGACTTCCGCAAAAAAAACAGAATGTCGCACCTAGCGTGCGACACTCTGTTTTTTCGCGCAAACATCGATCATTAACTTTTTTTCATACAAAACATTAAATATATACTTTAATTTGGTACATGTGGTATATTAATGTGCGTTGACTTAAATGATTGTTTAAATTCACTGCCTAATCTCCCTGCCAGTTTCCCTTCATTAACAAGTCCCCTTATTTTCTTTAACCGATGCTCTCAAAAGTCGCGTTTCTTCTATTAAAAATACATTATAAATTCCTTTCTTTAAATTCGGCGAAAGCATGCTAAAATAGGCCGCAGGAAACAATTGGCACGCTTAAAGATTGCCAATGTATTCATGCAAACCCATGTTGATCCGATATATCAAATATAGCTGCTTTAGAAGTATACAGTTTAGGCTATTACTCCGTCTTTACCCCGGGTCAATCATATCCAAACATACGGAGGTTATATTTTTGAAAAAAACAGGTTTGACGGCAATGGCGTTCGCCTTGGGTCTTAGCATTACGAATTCGTTCGTGTCCGTGCAGAACGTGCAAGCCGTCAGCGTTGCCGATTTATATAAAGCTCCGCAAGACTTCTCGGTCGCGCAGGGGCAGCATCAATGGTTCTATCAAAAACGCGCGGGTTCGGTTTATAGCAATCTCGCGTACAACGCTGCCGGCGACCGCTGGCAAGCGGCTGCGGATACCGGCTATCCATGGGTGAATAAGGATGCGATGCATCCGAGCAAGGACTTCGACGCCGTGCTGAAGTGGGTATCGCCGGGCAAGGGAACGATCACGATCGGCGGCACCGTCAAGAAGGGCGACAACAAAGGCGACGGCATCCTCGCCACCATCAATAAGGACAAGACCGCGCTGTGGAGCGCCGTCGTCAAAACGACGAGCGGCTATACGCCTGAACTGAAGTCTGTCGCGGTCGAGAAGGGCACGGCGATTTACTTTCAGGTCAATAGCAGAGAGACGATGAACAACGATCACACGCTCTGGGATCCGGTCATCACTTATAAGGCGGCAGCGGTGCAGTCGGCCCAGACGGCAGCGTCGGTCAAGTCTGCCGCCACGGTCAAGACTGCAGCCACAGTCAAGTCTGCCGCCACGGTGAAGTCTGCCGCGACGGCGCAATCGGCAGCCAATACGACGCCCTCCAATGCGTACGCGCTGTCCGTCGAGAGCTGCGGCGCCGTCGCGAATGACGGCAAGGACGATTACGGCGCATTCGCGGCTTGCCTGGACAAGGCGAAGTCGAAGGGCAAGTACGTAGCCGTGCCGGCCGGCGAGTATCACCTGAGCAAGATTTTGACGCTCGACGGCGTCAAGCTGATCGGCGCGGGCATGACGAAGACGACGCTGATCTCGACGGATCCTTTGAACGGCTCGATCGACCTCAAGGGCAACAACGCCAAGCTGAGCAACGTCAAGCATGTGTATCAGACGACGGTCGAGCGGGGAAACGGCTCGAACGAGAAAAACAGCATCACCGTCCGGGGCGCGACGAACTTCACGATCGACAACGTCTACGTGTACAAATCGAGCACGGCCGGCATTCTCGTTCAAGGCGCATCCAAGGGAGGCACCGTCACGAACAACACCGTCGATTCCACCGGCGCGGACGGCATTCATGTTACGGACGGCAGCAGCGACATCCTGATCGAAGACAATACGGTCAAAGCGACGGGCGACGATACGATCGCGGTCGTCAGCTACGCGCAGGACGGTCCCGCGGTGCATGACGTCACGATCCGCGGCAACGACGTCGGTTACCTCTCCAAGGCGCGAGGCATCACGGTCGTCGGGGGCACGGACGTGCTGATCGAAGGCAACTCGATAAAGGATACGCAAATGGCGGGCATTTATATTGCTTGCGAAGCGAATTACAATACGGTCAACGTCGACCGGATCGCGGTGAAGAACAATACGGTGGATCACGCGGGCATCCACGAACCGGAAAATCACCCCAACGTGCTAATCTACGCCTCGCAGGGCGTCATCGACAACGTGACGTTCACGGGCAACACGATTAAAAACGCGGCCCACCGGGGAATCGGCGTCTGGGGCGACGGACAGATCAAAGATATCTACTTTACCGGAAATACATTGATCAATGCGGCAGGCGCGAAAACGACGTTCAAGGCAGGCACCATTCATCTGAGCGACAATACGGGATTTTAATACGGCGGCTCATGCAACGGCGGGCGACATAGAAATAAGGACAGATGGTACACGGCCAATCCGGTTTTCCGGGTTGGCTTTTTTTGTATCACCTTTTTTTGTATTACTACGTTGTCCCTGCGGCTTGTTAATGTTTTCTAATCGGCTTCTTAACTTTTTCTAATGTGCGAGATTGTTTTACCCAGGTGCATAGGGGGTGAAACTCTGGTAAGTCCGATAAATCTAGGTCCGATAAATCTAAAAAGAGAGCCAATTGGAGGTCGGGATGGAGAGAAGCCGGAAAAAACGTTATGCGCTAGGGTTTGGAATCGTCCTGCTGGCGGTGCTGGTCGTCGTTTTGCTTTGGCCGCGCGGCGGGGAGGACAAGGTATCGGATCCGGGGAAGCATCCCTCCCCGTCCACGCAGGAGGCATCGCCTTCCGGCGAGCCGACGGACGAGCCGGTCTGGACGATCGAAGACGGCGCGCTGCATTGCTTGGCGGGCGCGGACGATCGCGACGACGATCTGAAGACGCTCGAGGCTTGCACGGAGAAGGCCAAGGCGGACGGGCTTCAGCTTCGTCTGTCCGAAGGCGAATATCGCATCGACGACATCTGGGTCATCGACGGCGTCAAGGTGCAGGGAGCGGGCGCGGACAAGACGGTCATCGTATCGACCGATCCGAAGCGCGGCTCCATCGATCTGGAGGGCAGCGGCCCGTCGCTGAGCGACCTGAGCCATGTCTACGCGAGGACCGTTAAGAGAGGCAATGGCGAGAACGCCAAAAACAGCATTACCGTAAGGGCGGCGAACGGCTTCCGCATCGAAAACGTGCATATCGACAAAGCGAGCACGGCGGGCATCCTCGTGCAGGAGTCTTCGGAGGACGGCGTCATCGCGAACAACCTGATCGAGAACACGGGGGCCGACGGCATCCACGTTACGGACGGAAGCACCCGTATCCGGATCGAGGACAACAAAGTATCCGGCACGGGAGACGACGCCATCGCGGTCGTCAGCTATCTGAAGGACGAAGCGGTAACGCACGACGTGACGATCGCGGGCAACGACGTCGGCTACGACTCCAAGGCGAGAGGCATATCCGTCGTCGGCGGCGAGGATGTCACGATCGAGGACAATTCCATCCAGCGGACGGAGATGGCCGGCATTTATATCTCCGTCGAGAAGGAGTGGGAGACCGCCGACACGAAAAACGTCACGGTGCAAAAGAATACGATCGAGCATACAGGCATGCGCGAGAGCAGCGATCACCCGAACATTCTCGTCTACGCGTCGCAGGGCAAACTGGACGATATCACCTTCGAGGCGAATACGATCAAAAACGCCGTGAACGACGGCATCGGCGTTTGGGGAGACGGGGACCTGGGCAATATTTACTTCTCGAACAATGTCCTCAGCGATTCTAGCAAGTCGCCTACCAATTTCAAGGGCGGCAATATCCATCTGGAAGGAAATACAGGATTTTAATAATTCTTATTGACAAAGCGCGCCGTTGCGACAACGGCGCGCTTTTTCGCGGTTTTAAAAAATGAGAAAACCCACTTGAAAACGTTGTCACTTTATGCTTGTTTGTTTCAGATTCGAAGCCGCAGGTTTAATTTGGGTCATGAATGAGAGAGACGGACGAACCGGCAACAGGGGAGACCCCGCACCTACATAACCCGACCTTTCTCCAGGGGTCCCGGTTCGTCGGGGTCGTCCGAATCTCCCATTTCCGGCAAGCGCAGAACACACACAAACGAAGCGGAGGCTATCTAGAATGGAGCTGCAGCACTACCTGAAGGTCGTCAAGAGATACTGGTGGATCCCTGCCCTGCTGATCGTCGTCATTTGCACGGCCGCCTACGTTTACACCAACAAGTACGTGAAGCCCGTCTATCAAGCGTCGACGGACCTGATCGTCAACAAGACCGAATCGACGGTCGCGGGACAGCAGATCATCGACCAGAACTCCATCAACACCAACCTCATGCTCATCAACACCTACAAGCAAATCATCAAATCTCCGTCCGTCATGAAGCGCGTCGCGGACGAACATCCCGAACTCGGCATGACGGCGTCCCAGATCAGCGACAAGGTCGCGGTCAACACGATGAAGGACGCGCAGATCATCACGCTGGTCGCCAAGGCCGACGATTACGGCACGGCCGTTCAGATCGTGAACGGCGTATCGAACGCCTTCCGCGGCAGCGTCACCGAACTCATGAAGCTTAACAACATCACGGCGCTCACCGAACCGGATCCGCTCGCTGCTCCGGGCCCGATCAACAGCAGCCACACCGTCCTGTATATATTCAGCTTCCTGCTCGCCGCGCTGCTCGGCTTCGGCATCGCGTTTCTGGTCGACTATCTGGACGACAAGGTCCGGACCGCGGACGACATCGAGAGCGAGCTCGGCATCACGATGCTCGCGAGCATCGGCAGGATCAAGCAAAAGGATACGGCACAAGGCAAAGTCCGCACCGCGACCCCCTTCGCCAGGGAGGCCGCCGTACGCGGCAAGCAGGAGCTTAGACCCGCCGAAGAGCAGCGCTGACCTGCCAAGGCGAGCGGAGGAGGCGGGAACGGGCGGTCATGACGTTACGAAATATTCTCATCTACCGAGACAGTCTGTTGGCGCCTTCCGAAACTTTTATTCGATCCCAAGCGGAAGGCATGCGATTCTACCGCGCCTACTATGCGGGCTCTAAGCGCAATGCGGGCATCCCGCTCGATCCCGAACGCGTCACCGTGCTGAACGAGGGCGGCGCGGGCGGAAGACTGCGCGAGCTGCTATTTAAAGCGACAGGGTTCGGTTTCCCGCTCGAGAGCAAGTTTAGAAAAATGGATTTTCGCCTGCTGCATGCGCACTTCGGCCCCGACGGCGTGTTGGCCGCGCCGATCGCGAGGCGACTTCGCATCCCGCTCATCGTCACGTTTCACGGCTACGATGCGACGGTCAAGGACGAGCATGCCCGCAAGTCCTACTACACGCACCGGCAATACATTCGCAAACGAGCGCATTTGCAGCGGTCCGCCGCGGTATTCATCGCCGTATCGGACTTCATCCGCGGCAAGCTGATCGAACAGGGATATCCCGCGGACAAGATCGTGCGGCACTACATCGGCGTCGATACGGAGCTGTTCAAGCCGGATCCGGAGCTGGCGCGCCCGAGGGAAAATATCGTGCTGTTCGTGGGTCGCCTGGTCGAGGTGAAAGGCGCCGCCTATCTCATTCGGGCGATGAACGAGGTGCAGCGGCAAATGCCGGATGCCGAGCTCGTGGTCATCGGAGACGGGCCGCTCCGGGCGGAGCTTGAAGCGATGGCGGCCGGGATGCTCCGCAAATACCGGTTCCTGGGTACGCAGCCTCCCGACGTGGTGAGGCGCTGGATGAACCGGGCGAAGGTATTCTCGGTGCCCAGCGTGCCGACGCCGACGGGCGCCGAGGAGGCGTTCGGCATCTCCTTCATCGAAGCGGCCTCGATGCGGCTTCCTGTAGCGAGCTTCCGCACGGGCGGCATTACGGAAGCGGTCAGCCACGGCGAGACCGGGCTGCTGGCCGCTCCGCACGACTGGCTCGAGCTTGCGGGCGGCATCTCGCGGCTGCTGAGCGACGAAGCGCTGTGGCGGCGGATGAGCGCGAGAAGCAGGGAACGGGCATGCGAGTCGTTCGACCTGAAGGAGCAAAACCAGAAGCTTGAACGAATCTATCATTCCGTACTGGCAGGCAATACAAGCCAGGCGACGGGCTACCAGCTGATGCCGAGCCGCATCGACGCGTGAGCGGCAGGACACAGATCGTCGCAATCACACTCAAGAGACAGGCAGGGATCATGATGACAAGAGAAAACAGCAAGCATCGCCAAATCGCCAAAGCGGGCCCCGGCTCCTCGGTGTCCGAATCCTACAAGAAGCTGCGGACGAATATCCGGTTCTCCTCGATGGGGCAGGCGGTCAAAGTGATCCTCGTCGCTTCGGCGGTCCCCGGCGAGGGCCGCACGACGACCGCGATCAATCTGGCGATCAGCTACGCGCAGGAAAACAAAAACGTGCTTCTGCTCGACGCCGATCTTCGGCGGCCGGCGGTGGGACAAGCCTTTTTCCGTACGAGCCGGACGGGGCTGAGCGATATCCTGATCCGGAGCGGCAAGCCCGAGGACGCGATTCAGCAGACCGACATCGCCGGGCTGTTCGTGCTCCCGGGCGGCACCGTGCCGCCGAATCCTTCGGAGCTGCTCGGCTCCGAAGCGATGCGGAAGCTGCTAGAAGAGCTGAAGACGCAGTTCGACGTGATCGTCGTCGATTCGCCGCCGGCCTCGTCGTTCGCGGACGCGCAGATCGTCGGCGCGATGTCCGACGGCGTCGTCCTCGTCGCCCGCTCGGGCAAGGTCACCAAGGAAGCCGTTCGCCGCACCCGTCTGGGATTGGAGCACGTCGGCGCCCATATCCTCGGCGCCGTGCTGAACAATACGAGCCGCGACCGCATCGAATCCAGCTACGCCAACTATTACGGATACGGAGGAGATTAAACCATGAGTCTAGTCGGCAACGAGCTTGAGATCGCCAGCCGCGCCCCCGCCACGACGTCCGCACAGCCTATCGTTCAGCCCAAGGTCCAGACAAGCGGAACCAACTACCTGTTCTTAAGCGCCAAGCGTGCGATCGACCTGCTCGGATCGGGCATCGGACTGATCCTCCTTTCCCCGTTATTTGCCGTTATTGCACTGCTCGTCAAGCTCGAGGATCCGAAGGGGCCCGTCTTCTTCAGGCAGCACCGGATCGGCAAGGGCGCGAGCATGTTCAACATCTACAAGTTCCGCTCCATGAACACCAACTCCGAGCAGCTGCTGCGGGAGGACAAGGAGCTTTACGCCAAATACGTCGCGAGCAACTACAAGCTCGAGCCGCACGAGGACCCTCGCATCACGCGCATCGGCCGCTTCCTCCGCAAGACCAGCCTCGACGAACTGCCGCAGCTGTTCAACGTGCTGAAGGGCGAGATGAGCCTCGTCGGCCCGCGGCCGGTCGTCGCCCAGGAGCTCAAGGAATACCGGGATAAAAAGCGCGAGTTCCTGTCGGTCAAGCCCGGCATCACCGGCTATTGGCAAGTGAGCGGCCGCAGCGAAGTCGGCTATCCCGAGCGCGTCGACCTGGAGCTCTACTACGTTTACAACAAATCGCTCGCGCTCGACATCAAGATCCTGCTCGCGACGGTACGCAGCGTGCTGCTCAAGAAGGGCGCCTACTAAAAATCAACCAGATGCATCGGGTGCGACAGGAGGATGATAGCCAAATGAAAGTCGCGATCGTTCACGAATGGTTGACGACGTACGCGGGGTCGGAAAAAGTGGTCGAGCAAATGCTTGAGGTGTACCCCGAAGCGGACGTGTTCGCCATGGTCGATTTCCTGCCGGAGAAGGACCGGGGCTTCCTCAAGGACAGGAAGGTCCGAACCTCGTTTCTGCAGAACATGCCGTTCGCCAAAAAGAAATACAGGCAATACTTGCCGCTTATGCCCCTTGCCATCGAACAATTCGATCTGTCCTCCTACGATCTCATTTTATCGAGCTCCCACGCGGTCGCCAAAGGCGTCATCACGGGGCCGAACCAGCTCCACATCTCCTACGTGCATTCTCCGATTCGCTACGCTTGGGACATGCAGCATCAATATCTCAGGGAATCGGGCCTGCAGCGCGGCCTGAAGGGCGCCTTCGCCAAGTGGATGCTGAGCCGCATGCGCATGTGGGATTACCGGACCGCCAACGGCGTCGATTATTTTATCGCCAACTCCGAATTCATCGCCAGCCGCATTTGGAAGGTGTACCGCAGAGAATCCAGCGTCATCTATCCGCCCGTCAACGTGAATGCCTTCGCCTACCGCGAAGACAAGGAAGACTTCTACCTGACGGCGTCCCGCATGGTCCCCTACAAGAAGATGGACATGATCGCCGAAGCCTTCGCCGGCATGCCGGACAAGAAGCTGGTCGTCATCGGCGACGGTCCCGACATGGAGAAGGTCAAGGCCCAGGCGGCTAAAGCGCCGAACATCCAGGTGCTCGGCTACCAGCCGGACGCCGTGCTGATCGATCATATGCAGCGGGCCAAGGCGTTCGTGTTCGCGGCCGAAGAAGACTTCGGCATCACGCCCGTCGAGGCGCAGGCGTGCGGCACGCCCGTCATCGCGTACGGCAAGGGCGGATCGCTCGAGACCGTCCGCGGCCTCGGCGTTCCGCAGCCGACCGGCGTCTTCTTCGAAGAGCAGACCGCGGCGCAGGTTATGGCGGCCGTCAGCCGGTTCGAGACGGAGGGCGGCGCGATCCAGGCGGCGAACTGCCGCAAGAACGCGGTGCGCTTCTCGCCGGAGTCGTTCCGCAAGAAGCTGCAGCAGCACGTCGACAACAAGCTGCATCAAAATACGCGCCAGGCGGGAAGCGTCCAGGCCGTTCTATAGGGGGAAAAGACAACTATGAAACTGACTTTCATCGGCACCGGGTACGTCGGGCTCGTATCCGGCGTCTGCTTCTCGGAGATCGGCAACGACGTCACTTGCCTGGACAAGGATCTCGGTAAGATCGAGCGCCTGAACCGCGGCGAAGTGCCGATCTACGAGCCGGGCCTCCAGGAACTCATCGCCAAAAACCGCGAGCTCGGGCGCCTGCGCTTCACCGGCGAGCTGACGCCCGCCGTCGAGGGCGCCGAGGCGATCTTCCTCTGCGTCGGCACGCCGCCCTTGCCGAACGGGGAAGCCAATCTGGCGTTCATCGAGCAGGCCGCGCAGGAAGTCGCCCTCGCGATGAATGGATACAAGATCATCGCGAC
The DNA here is from genome assembly GCF_900112065.1 of Cohnella sp. OV330. GTDB lineage: Bacteria > Bacillota > Bacilli > Paenibacillales > Paenibacillaceae > Cohnella. Next base: position 17,531 of record NZ_FOKE01000012.1, on the reverse strand, counting down.
GAAGAGCACGGTGCCGGTCGGCACGAACGACCGCATCCGGGACATCGTCTCGCGACTCACGCCGCATCCGTTCGACGTCGTCTCGATTCCCGAATTCCTGCGGGAGGGCTCGGCCATCTCGGACACGCTGCATCCGGACCGCATCATCATCGGCACCGACAGCCCCGAAGCGGCGGAGAAGATCGCCGAGCTGCACCGGCCGCTGACCGACCGGATCATGGTGACCGACGTGCGCAGCGCGGAGATGATCAAGTACGCGTCCAACGCCTTCCTCGCGACCAAGATCTCCTTCATCAACGAGATCGCCAACATCTGCGAGAAGGTCGGCGCGGACGTCACGGACGTGGCGAAGGGCATGGGCCACGACCGGCGGATCGGCCCGTCGTTCCTCCAAGCCGGGATCGGCTACGGCGGCTCCTGCTTCCCGAAGGACACGAACGCGCTCATCCAGATCGCGGGCAACGTCGACTACGAGTTCAAGCTGCTGAAGTCGGTCGTCGAGGTCAATCAGGGGCAGCGCTTCAACGTCATGACGAAGCTGCGGCGCTCGCTCGGCGAGCTCGGCGGCAAGCGGATCGGCGTCTGGGGACTGGCGTTCAAGCCGGACACCGACGACGTGCGCGAGTCGCCTGCGCTGGACATCATCGGCGCGCTGCTGGCGGAGGGCGCGGAGGTGCAGGCCTACGATCCGGTGGCGACGGCCAACTTCAAGGCGATCTTCGAGCAGTCGGACGAGGTCGTCTGGAAGGAAGATCCGATCGAGGCGGCGCGGGACTGCGACGCGCTGTGCCTGCTGACCGACTGGCCGGCGTTCAAGTCGCTGTCGCTGCCCGAAGTGCAGGCGGTCATGCGGCAGAATATCCTGATCGACGGCCGCAACGTGTACACGAGCGAGCAGGTGAACGAGGCCGACCTCCGATACTATTCGGTCGGACGGCCGCATGTCGGCAGCCTGTCGCAGTTCGAGGCGGAGCCGGTCGCTTTTTATGGCAGGTGAACGCGCCGCGCCGGCGCAATCAAGACGAGGGAGTGCCCGTGAGATGAGAAAGAATGCTTCGGTCTGGTGGATGAACCCGACCATCCTGTTCGCCATCGTGATGGGGGTCGTCATCGCGGGCGCTTACTTGATCCCGGCCCAGAACTACCTGATGTTCTACCGCGTCGAGAAATTCATCGACAGCGTCAACATCTGGCTCGCCGTCTATCCGGCAGTCGCCTTCGTCCTGGGCGGCTTGCTGTCGTCGGTGCTGAACAAGGGCGTGAAGCCTGTATCGGTGCTGCCCGATGCCGTGCTGAAGCGCGACAGCTTCATCAAGTTCGTCGTCTACGCCCTGTTCGCCATGACGCTGTTCGGCTATGCGGTCTACTTTCTGATCATGGTCCGAAGCGGCTTCACGGTGTCGCTGTTCTTGTCCGTCATCAAGGGAGAGCCCGGCGCCATCTATTCGATCAAGCAGAACTTCGACAAGATCACGGGCGTCACTTCGTTCACGAACTTCGGCATCGCCTTCACGATCCTCGCGACCTACTACCAATGCCTGAAGGGGAAAAAGACGTTCTTGCCCGCGATGACGGTCGTCTTCCTGCTGACGCTCATGCGCTCGATCTTCTTCTCGGAGCGGCTCGCCTTGATGGAGATCCTGGTGCCGGCGGCCATCATCTGGATCTCGATGCGCCTGAAGCAGGGCAAACGGGTGCCGCTCGTACGCCTGTACCCGCTCATCGGCATCGTGTTCGTCATCGGATTTTTCGGTCTCAGCGAGTACTTCCGTTCCTGGCTGAGCTACTACGTCCACATCTATCCTTCGTTCTGGGAGTTCGTGGTCACCCGGTTTTTCGGCTACTACGTCACCGCTCTCAATACCGGCACTTTGTACATAAGAGAGTTGGGATTCCCGTCGATTCCGTTCCCCTACTACACCTGGGAGTGGCTTTGGAAAATTCCGCCGGGCGGGGAGGCGTACGCCGACGTGTACGGGGTACGGCCGATGAACCTGCTCAACAACATACTCGATACGATGGGCAATCCGGAGTTCAACAATCCGTCCGGGCTCATGCTTCCCTACCACGATTACGGCTTCGGCGGCGCGTTGATCTACATGGCGCTCCTCGGCTATATCAGCGGCCTGCTGTACGCGCATTTTCGCAACAATCATACGTTCGGCATGCTGCTGTACCCGATCTGGATGGTGGGCATCCTGGAGTTCCCGCGGTACCTGTACTTCACGAGCGGCCGGTTTTTCCCTTGCTGGGTCGTGCTGCTCCTGTTCACGCTGGTCCTTCATTATAACAAGCGCAAAATCAAGAGCTGGCGGCTCTCGGGGGTGAATCGGACATGAAGCTTCAGCGAATCTATATCAACGGACGCTTCCTGACGCATCCCGTCACGGGCGTGCAGCGATACGCGATCGAGGTGCTCCGCTCGCTCGACGCGATGGTCGGGGCGCGCGACGCGGCGGTCGAAGGCTGCGAATTCGTCGTGCTGGCGCCGAAGGGCGACCTGAGGTCCATCGGACTGCGCCATATCCCGACGAAGCAGGCGGGGCGAGGCTCCGGTCACGCCTGGGAGCAGCTTAGCCTGCCGGCGCTTTGCGCGGACGGCTTTCTGCTCAGCCTGTGCAACACGGGGCCGATGACCAAGCGCCGCCAGGCCGTCACGATGCACGACGCGGCGGTATACGCGGCGCCGGATACGTACTCCTTCGCTTTTCGCGCCTGGTACAAGGTGCTGCAGCGCGTGCTCGGCATGAACGCGAAGGGCGTCCTGACCTGCTCGGCATTCTCCCGCGCGCAGTTGACCGAGCACTTCGGCGTTCCCGAGCGCAAGATCAAGACGATCTACCACGGCCGGGAGCATATCCTTCGGATCCAGGCCGACGAGACGGTGTTCGAGCGTCACGGACTGGCGCGGCCTTACGTGCTGGCGGTCAGCAGCATGAGCCCGAACAAGAACTTCGCGTCCGTCGCGAAGGCGATCGAGCTGATGGGCGACGTCGGCTTCGACATCGTCATCGCCGGCGGCAGCAGCAAGATCTTCAAGCCTGCCGGCGCCCGGATCGGGGGCGAAGTCAAGACGCTCGGCTACGTGACGGACGAAGAGCTGAGAGCCCTGTACGACCGGGCTTCCTGCTTCGTCTTCCCTTCCTTCTACGAAGGCTTCGGCTTCCCGGCGCTGGAGGCGATGTCCTGCGGTTGTCCGGTCGTCGCTTCCGATGCGGCCTCCATTCCCGAAGTATGCAGGGACGCCGTGCTCTACTGCGATCCGCGCGATCCGGCGGACATCGCGGCCAAGATCAGGCGTCTCATGGAAGACGACGGGCTGCGCGCGCAGCTGCGCGAGCGAGGACTCACGCGGGCAGGCGCCTTCTCCTGGGACAAGTGCGCCAGGGAAACGCTGGACGCGGTCCGGCCCCATCTGGCCGCGGCCGAGCCGGCGTACGCGCCGGAGCGGGAGAGGGGGTATAGCCGGTGAACATCGTATTCGCGAGCCACACGTACATGGGCGGACCGTTCGTCGTCGGCTCCCACCATCTCGCCCGCGAGATGAAGCGGCTCGGCCACCGCGTGCTCCACATGAGCACGCCGCTGAGCCCCATGCACCTGCTCAAGTACAAGGACAGGGATATCCGCGCGCGGCTTAAGATCTACCGGGGGCAGCCCGAGACCGAACCGGACCAGGCGGCGAACAGCGTGCCGATGTCGCTGCTGCCGTGGGAGCTGGCCGGACCGATCTATGCCCGCACGGGCAAAAACTGGACGCTGCCGCGCATGAAACGGCTGCTGCGCGAGCAGGGGATGGACAGCGTCGACCTGCTGCTCATCGACCAGCCGCGGTTCGCCGGGCTGGACGCGGTCGTGAAGCCCGCCGTCACCGTGTACAGGCCCACCGACCTGTACGCCCAGATGACGGGCGACCGGTCGATCGCCGCCGCCGAAGCCGCCATCATGGCGCGGGCGCACGGCCTTGTCTCGACTTCGGAGCCGGTGCTCGAGGAGCTGCTGCCGTACAATCCCGCGCTGCCGAGCCTGCTGCTCGAGAACGGCGTCGAGTACGAGCACTTCGCGCGAGGCGGCGAGGAGCCCGAGGATCTGCGGGCGATCCCCGGCCCCCGCGCCGTCTACGTCGGCGCGCTCGACGAGCGGCTCGACCTGGGCGCGCTGCGCAAGCTGGCGGCCGCCCGTCCGGAGCTTGCGCTCGTCATCATCGGGCCGTACGACGACGCGACGGCCGCCGTATTCGCCGGCCGGCCCAACGTGCATCTGCTCGGCTCGAAAAAGTACAAGGACGTGCCGCGTTACCTTCACCACGCCGACGTCGCGCTGCTGCCGCTGAGCGGTCACGCGGCCAACAAAGGGCGCAGCCCGATGAAGCTGTACGAGTATGCGGCCGCGGGACTGCCGGTCGTCGTGACCGAGACCCCCGAGCTGCTGCGTCGCGAGGAGCCGTTCCTGTACTTCTACCGGCACGCGGACGAATTCCCGGGCCAGGTCGGCGAGGCGATCGCCGCGAAGCACGGCCGCGACCGCATCCGCGCCTTGGCCGAGCGCCATGCCTGGGACGCCAAAGCCAAGACGCTGCTTGAATTCGCCGAGAGTCTTCGGCGGACAGCCTCATCCAAGGAAGTGACCCGATCGTCATGAGCTCGCTCAAGAAAAAAGGGATCGCGGCGGCCAAGTGGTCCACGCTCGCGACCGTCGTCTCCATCGTCGTGCAAGTGCTGCAGCTCGTCACCGTCTCCCATTTGCTGACGCCAAAGGACTACGGTCTCATGGGGATGGTCATGGTTATCGTCGCGGCGGCAGTGAATCTGACCGACATGGGCATCTCCAACGCGATCATTCACCGGCAGGACGTCACCAGGGACCACCTCTCGAGTCTCTACATACTGAACCTGGCGACGAGCTTCGTCATCAGTCTGGCGATCTTCCTGTCCGCGCCGCTCGTGGCGGCTTTCTATCACGAGCCGGACCTCGTGAACCCGGTCCGGTGGATGTCGCTGCTGTGCCTGATCCCGGCTTTCGGCCAGCAGTTCGAGGTGCTGTCGCGCAAGGAGCTCAAGTTCGACGCGATCTCGAAGATCCAGATCGCCGCCTACTTCGCGGGCTTTCTGATCGCGATCGCGGGCGCTTACTACGGCTACGGCGTCTACGCGCTGGTCGGCTCCTATCTGGGCAACGCGCTCGTCCGCTCCGCCGGCCTCATGATCATGGGCTGGCGCAGATGGACGCCGGCCATGCATTTCACGCGCGACGACCTCAAGGGTTATCTCAGCTTCGGCGTCTATCAGATGTCCTCCAATCTCCTCCAGTCCTTCATCTCGAACCTGGACTATCTGATTCTGGGCCGCATGTACGGCGCGCAGACGCTCGGCTACTATTCGTGGGCCTACCAGCTCTGCATCATGCCGGTGCAGAAGCTGACGCCGCTCATCAACTCGGTCACGCTGCCTATTTTCGCCAAGATTCAGGACGACCTGACGCAGCTGCGCAAGGGTTACATCAAGATCGCCGAAGGGGTCAGCTACCTGAACGCGCCGATCTATCTGGGCCTGCTGGTGACGGCGCCGATGCTCGTCACATTCGCCTTCAGCGAGAAGTGGCTGCCCAGCGTGCCGCTTATCCAGATCCTGTGCGTCATGTTCCTCATCCGCTCGCTCGTCGTCACCGTCCAACCGCTGCTGCAATCCAAAGGGCGGATGGACATGTACTTCCGCTATACGCTGCTCTGCATGGCGGTGCAGGTGCCCGGCCTGTTCATCGGCGCTTATCTCGGCGGCATGATCGGGCTGTGCTATGCGTTCGTTCTGGTACAAATCGTCATCTTCTGCATCCAGTACAGCTACGCCGTACGGCGCGTGCTCGGGCCATGCCTGACCCCGCTGCTGCGCGGAATCGCGCCCGGATTGCTATGCGGATTGGTCATGGTCGTCGGCGTGCTGGCCTTCGATTGGCTCTCCCAGGCGCTGTTCGAGCTCAATACGGGCTTTATCCTGCAGGTCATTTGCGGTGCGCTGCTCTACTTCGCGGTCATATTCTATTTCAACCGCAATCTGATTCACGCGGTACGCGATAAGGTATATAGGAGACATAAGTCCGTGAAGCCGGGGTGAAGCCCACGCGGCCGCCCCTTGAGATCATACCGCCATCCCCCTTATCCCCGTCGTCCTGTCCTGCGAACGTTCATCGTCGCATCTTTCACAGCAGATAGGAGGGTACCACACGAATGTCTAAAGTCAAAAAAGCGATCATCCCCGCAGCCGGCCTCGGCACGAGATTTCTCCCTGCCACGAAGGCGATGCCCAAAGAAATGCTCCCGATCGTCGACAAGCCGACGATCCAATACATCGTTGAAGAAGCGATCTGCTCGGGCATCGAGGATATCATCATCGTGACCGGCCGCAGCAAGCGCGCGATCGAGGATCACTTCGACAAAAACCACGAGCTCGAGGCGGACCTCGAATGCAAGCAGAAAAACGAGCTGCTGGAAATCGTCCGGGGCGTCACGAACCTCGTCGAGATTCACTGCGTCCGGCAGAAGGAGCCGCTCGGACTCGGACATGCCATTTGGTGCGCCCGCAAGTTCGTGGCCGGCGAGCCGTTCGCGGTGCTGCTCGGCGATATGATCATCGAGAGCGAGATCCCCTGCCTGAAGCAGATGATCGACGTCTACGACGAGCGTGCCGGCAGTATTATAGCTGTAGAAGAAGTGCCGTGGGAGAGCGTGTCCAGCTACGGCGTCATTCAGGGCGACATGATCAACAAGCGGCTGAACCGGATCACGAACCTGGTCGAAAAGCCGAAGGTCAACCCGCCGTCGAACCTGGCGATGATCGGACGCTATATCCTCGATCCGGCGATCATGGATATTCTCGCGCATCAGCAGCCCGGCGTAGGCGGCGAGATCCAGCTGACGGACGCGATGAAGCAGCTCGCGTCGCGCCAAAGCATGTACAGCTACCGCTACGACGGCAAGCTGTACGACGTCGGCAGCAAGCTGGGGTTCCTGAAGGCGAACATCGACTTCGCGCTGAAGCGCGAAGAGCTCGGGCTGGGCTTGTGGGAGCACCTGTATGAGCTGACCGGCTCTACCGAAGCCGCGGGCATAAACGAAGAGCGCAGAATCGGCTAAGCGGGCGCGGGTCTAAGCTGACGCGATTCCAAGCGAACGCGAGGTCAAGCGAACGCGAACTCAAGCGGGAGAGCAAGAGAGAATCATGCAGAACATTTGGAGGGGAAAAATATAATGAAATTAGTATTGCTGTCCGGGGGTTCCGGCAAAAGACTGTGGCCGTTGTCCAACGACGCGAGGAGCAAGCAGTTCCTCAAGGTGCTCGAGAACGAGAACAAGGAAATGGAGTCGATGGTCCAGCGGGTATGGGGACAAATCTGCGCCGTCGGCCTCGACCAATCGACCGTGATCGCGACGGGCAAGCAGCAGCTTGACATCCTGCAGAGCCAGCTCGGCCAGGTGCCGATCATCGTCGAGCCCGAGCGGCGGGATACATTCCCGGCGATCGCGCTGGCGGCGGCATACCTGTATTCGCTGAAGCAGGTCGACTTGAACGAGACGGTGTGCATCCTGCCCGTCGACCCGTACGTCGAAGACCGGTTCTTCGAGCGGATCCAGGATCTCGAGGGCGTGTTGGATCGCACGGACGCGAAGATCGCGCTCATGGGCGTGACGCCGACGCTGCCCTCCTCGAAGTACGGCTACATCGTGCCGGAGCAGGGAACGGGGGACGATTCGCACAGCCGCGTGGCGCGGTTCACGGAGAAGCCGTCCGAGGAGAAGGCCAAGTCGCTGATCGCGGAAGGCGCGCTGTGGAACTGCGGCGTGTTCGCTTTCAAGCTCGGCTACCTGATCGGCCTGCTGCTGGAGCGCGGGGTGCCGATCCAGTACGAGGAGCTGCAGCGGAGCTACGACAAGCTCGCCAAGATCAGCTTCGACTACGAGGTGGTCGAGAAGGAATCCGACATCGTCGTCATTCCTTACGACGGCTACTGGAAGGATCTCGGCACCTGGAACACGCTGACGGACAACATGGGCGCGAGCGTCATCGGCAACGGGATTCTGAGCGAGGACAGCGCCAATACGCACCTGGTCAACGAGCTCGACATCCCGGTCACGATCATCGGCATCCAGAACGCGATCGTCGCGGTCAGTCCGGACGGCATCCTCGTATCCGAGAAAAACGCGAGCCCGCGGATCAAGGACATGGTCGTGCCGAACCAGCGGCCGATGTACGAAGAGCGGACGTGGGGCTGGTATCGCGTGCTCGATTACTCCAAGAGCCCGGACTCGGAGGTGCTGACCAAGCGCATCTGCCTCAAAGCGGGCAAGCACCTGAACTATCACTATCATTCGGAGCGGACGGATACGATGACGGTCGTCTCGGGTGAAGGAGAACTGGTCCTGAGCGAAGAATTATATATCCTGAAGCCGGGAGACGTATTCCGAATCCCAGCCGGTTCCTACCACGCGCTGCGCGCGGCGACAGATATGGAATTCATCGAGATTCAGCAGGGAGAATCGGTGAAGGAAGACGACGAGATCGATCTCTACGGTACCTGGGAGGAGATGGAGTTCCATTGTCTGTCAAGAGGAATCCCCTCGTAAAAAGAGTCCTCGTCATCGCGTCCGCGGCGGTGCTGCTGCTCGTGCTCGGCGCGGGCGGATATGCGTGGTACCTTTACCATGAAACCACGGACACGATCAGCGACATCTATCAGCCGATCGGCACCGTCCCCCCGGCGGGGGACGGCACGCAGGCCGTGGCCGGCGGCGCCGGCGGCGCGGGAGCGGGCGGCGGCGCCGCCGGGGAGGCCACGGGCGCCGTTCAACTCGCCGCATCGGGCGATGCCGACCCGTCCGGCACGGCGCGACGCATCGTCGACCTGAACGCCAAGGACCCGTTCACGGTGCTGCTGCTCGGCGTGGACGAGCGGAGCGGCGACGTCGGGCGGTCCGACACGATCATGGTCGTCGGGGTCAATCCGGCCAAGCATTCCGTCCTTCTCTACAACATTCCCCGAGATACCCGCACCGAGATCGTCGGCAAAGGCACGACGGACAAGATCAACCACGCTTACGCCTTCGGCGGCGTCGACATGTCGATCCGCACGGTCGAGCGTTTCATGAACGTGCCCATCGACTACTATGTGAAGGTCAACATGGAAGGCTTCGAGCGGATCATCGACATTCTCGGCGGCGTGTCGGTGGACAATCCGTTCGGCTTTACGATCGACGGCGTCACGTACCCGCAGGGACGTCTTGAGCTCGACGGCGAGAACGCGCTGCTCTATTCCCGCATGCGTTACGACGACCCGAAGGGCGATATCGGCCGCATCGAGCGTCAGCAGTCGGTGCTCGGCGAGCTGATCGGCAAGGCGAAGCGCCTGAAGACCGTCGCGAAGCTGCCGGACATTCTCGACCAGATCCGGGAGAACGCCAAGACGAATCTGACGTTGGACGATATGAAGGCGCTGTTCGACAACTACCGCAAGGAGATCGACACCGTCAGCAAGGATCAAGTCAACGGCGGCGGTCAGCGCATCGGCGGGATCTACTATTATATGGTCAGCGAGCAGGAGCGGGCGCGCATGCACGACAAGCTCGCCGCGCAGCTTGCGGACGACGGGGTTTAACCGGAAGCTCGCTTCGCGCATGGCCGTCGTGCCTGCGCGAGGCGGGCTTTTATTTCTGTTATATAGAAGGGAGGCCTACGCGGCATGGCGATCAATTTGTTTTTCGTGCCTCATCAGGACGACGAAGCGCTGACGTTCGGCGCGGGCATCCGCAATCATCTCGACGTCGGCGACGAGTGCCATGTCATCCTATACACGGACGGGCGCTCCTCGGGCGTGCGGCGGCAGCTTAACGGCGAGACGAGGAGCGCGCTCGCCAGGCGCTATTACGATCCGGCCACGGAAGGCTACGGCTATCTCGAAGAGGCGGATATGGTGCGCCTGCGCAACGACGAATTCCGCCGGTCGTGCCTCGCGCTGGGCGTCCCCGAGACGCATATTCACTTCGCGGACGGGCAGATGCGGGACGGGTCGACGACGGTGGAGGGCTGCGAGGACGTGATCCGCGAGTTTTTGAGGAGGTATCCCGACGCGCGGGTCAAGGCGTTCACGGATCTGGGCGGAAACCACGCCGATCACGCCAACATGGGGCGCGCCGCGCGCCGGTTGGCGCAGAGGGGCGCGATCGCGGACCTTCGCCTGTACGTCGAGCCGTACAATCTTCGCAACGCGAAGCGGGAAGCCAGGCGGATGGAACTGCTTGTCGAGCGGTCGCGCGAGCATTCGCACAAAGTCGTCGCGTCCCTGCAGGAGTATAAGCGCTGGGATCCGGCCCAAGGGCAGCTCGCGATCGGCTATCATTCGGTCAAGCGCTGCTTCGACCGGGCGATCGCGAAGCCCGTCTCTTATTATCATAAGCCGTAATCTAGCTGCGGAGCGCTCGAATGCCGCCGTTCGGGGTAAGGATTAGAGAGTCAGAGAATGACGATGGAGGTGCATGGACATGAGCGCATTGTACGATAACGGAACGCCCGAAGCACGGCCCGAGGAGGAGATCGTCGCGGAGCGGGAAGGCAACGGCTACATCCTGCGCGGCGTCAAGGGCAGGATCGGCCAGATCACCTATACGATGGCGGACGCGGACACCTGGATCATCGATCATACGTCGGTGGACGGCGAGTACCGCGGACGCGGCCTGGCGCGGCAGCTGCTGAACTTCGTCGTCGAGGACGCGAGGGAGAAGGGGCGCAAGATCATCCCTTCCTGCTCTTACGCGCTGCAGCAATTCCAAGCCGACCCGTCGCTCTCCGACGTGTGGGCCGAGGGAGACGCGAGCCGCTACTCGGATTCCTACAGCAGCAACGGCGTCGAGTCGCGCTGATTCGAATCGCGCTGATTCGGTCGCGGCTCAAGCATGATGCCAAGTCGGGAGCCCCGCATGATCCTTGCAGGATCGTGCGGGGCTATTTGCCGTTGCCCGGGGCGGCACGGAAGAAGTTCGGAGAGCCTAGGCTGTGCCGATAAGCGCAAGCGGGCGCTAGCGCCGCCCCGGGGGCGTTCCGGGCTGTGCTGATAAGCGCATATGGGCGCTTACCATCGCCTATGGGGTTTCTGGGCCGTGCCGATAAGCGCAAATGGGCGCTAACGCAGCCTCAGTGGCGCTCTCGGGTGCGCCGATAAGCGCATATGGGCACTACCGATGAGCGAGATAGCCGGAAAAACCGGCTAACGGGCCCAAAGCCAATGTGTTCAAGGCCGAGATAGCCGGAAAAACCGGCTAACAGAGCCGAAGCTAGTGTATTCAAGGTCAAGATAGCCGGAAAAATCGGCTAACGGGCCCAAAGCTCGTTTGTTCGAGGCCGAGATAGCTGGAAAAACCGGCTAACGAAGCGGCAGGCCACTGGCACACGAAAAAATCCCTCTTCCCGTAGGAAGAGGGATTTTAATATGCGTGGAAGATTAGACGATGTACGTGTCCGAGTTCAGCGTGTTATTCGTCCGGAACGTGTCGTAGATATGCGCGCGGCGGTCGGGATCGGTGTCCACGAGCACCAGAATCCGTCCCGAATTCAGATCCTCGTCGTAGCGCTTCGCTTCGTCCTCCGGAATGCCGAGGCCGATGAGGCCGCCGACGATGCCGCCCGTACCGGCGCCGACAGCCAGGCCCGTAAGCGTCGCCGCGATCGGGCCTGCCGCTAGGATCGGCCCGATGCCGGGCACGATGAGCAGCCCGAGTCCTGCGAGCAGGCCGGTCAAACCGCCGACCACGCCGCCGGTCGCTGCGCCGGCTGCCGCGCCTTCGGGCGCCTTGGTGCCGGTCTCGTCAGTGACATAGTCCAGGTCTTCCCGGTTTTTGCTGATGACGGAGATGTCGTCCGAGGTATAGCCTTGACGCTTCAGGTCCTCGATCGCTTTTACCGCGCCTTGCTCGGTATCGAATACGCCGACGATTCTGCGTTCTTGGGTGCCGCGTTCCTGTGCCATGACGAATCCCTCCTGAATGGATCGAATTTGGTTTGACGTCGAAGCGGATGTTTGATTATGGCCGTTCAATAACTAATACCCACTACGGGCCGTTCTCATTCAGCGGTTCGGTTAATATAGGCGGAGGCGGGTAAATATAACGGTTGGCGCGGTCAGCGCGGCCTGCAACCGATTTTCGGAGGTGACCATACGATGGAAAAAACGTTTGCGGATCAGTCCCTGGCGGCCGATAAGCACCTAGGAGACCCGATACAACTGCCGCATCGGACGGTAGACGCGCTCGAGGGGCTGTCCGGCGTCCATCCGGGAAAAAGGCGCGTGCATGCGAAAGGCCTGTGCTGCCGCGCGGTCTTCAAGCCGAGCGGACTTGCGGCCGGGCTCACGACCGCTGCCCATTTGCGCGATAAAGACGGGGAGATCGATGCGATCGTCCGCTTCTCGGGCAGCTCGTCCGACCCTTCGCTGGCCGATCTACTGTCGCCGGGCAAAGGGCTGGCCGTGCGATTCATGCCGGCCGGCGGCGATGTCTCGGTGCTGGCGGCCGTGACGGTACCGGTTTTTTTCGCCAAGACGCCGGCGTCGTTTCTCGACCTTATAAAGGAAGCGAATCGTCTAAAGGGGGGCGGCATCGAAGCGATCGCCGCCGCCGCGGAGCTGGCCGCGCACTTCCCGGAAGCGCGTCATGCGATGGCGCATGTCGGCAAATTGCGGCCCCCGGCGAGCTATGGCACTTGCCGCTACTATGCGATTCATGCCTTCATGCTCGTCGACGAGGAGGGGATTCGCAGGCCGGCGAAGTTCGAGTGGATGCCGGAGCTCGGCGTCGAGACGCTGTCGATCGGAGAGCTGAAGTCGCTGCCGGAAGACTACCTGGAGCGCGATGCGGCGGAGCGTATACATAAAGCGCCGCTTCGCTTTCGCTTGAATATCGTACTGGGACGGGAGGAGGACCCGACGGACGATCCCACTCTGCCATGGCCCGACGACCGGGAACGGATCGAGGCCGGCATTCTGGACGTTACGGACGTCATCGCGGAGCCGGACGGACTAGTGATGGATCCTACGATCACGGGCGCGGGCATCGAGCCTTCGGACGATCCGATCCTCCGGTTTCGCAGCCCCGTGTACGAGGAGTCGATGCGCAGGCGGAGTCGCGGCGAATAAGCGGGCGGTGCGGGCGTTTAGGCTCGCGCCGCTTTTTTGGATGTTATACGCTTTCATTGACGGATGAACGCTTTCACATTTAAACTGTAGTTTAAACTCACAAGACAAGGGGCCATGAAGAGATGAAGAAACGAATCTGGGCATCGGCGCTCCTCTCGCTCGCCATGCTGGCGACGGCGGGCTGCGGCGCGAAGGGCAACGGCAACAATGAAAACGGAGCGGCTAGCCCGTCGGCATCGCCGTCGGCGAGCGCTTCCGCGAGCGCAAGCGCGTCCGCGCCTGCGGACGACAAGACCTACTCGATCGCGATCTCGCAGATCGTCGAGCACCCGTCGCTGGACGCGACGCGCGAAGGCTTCATCGCCGCGCTGAAGGATGCCGGACTCGAAGAAGGCAAGAACCTCAAGATCTCGCTGAACAATGCGCAGGGCGACCAGAACACGAACCTGTCGATCGGCCAGAAAATCGCGGCTGAGAAGTACGATCTCGTCTTCGGCATCGCGACGCCTTCCGCGGTCGCGTTGGCGCAGTACGTAAAGGATACGCCGATTCTGTTCGCGGCCGTCACCGATCCGCTCGACGCCAAGCTGGTATCGAACCTGGACAAGCCGGGCGCCAACATCTCCGGCATCTCCGACACGAACCCCGTCGCGGTGCAGCAGCTGATGGACTTCATCGCATCCGATTTTCCGAACGTGAAGAAGGTCGGCCTCGTCATCAACGAAGGCGAATCGAACGCCGTCGTCATGGCGAAGAATGCCGAAGAGCAGCTCAAGAAGCACAACATCGAGCTGGTTAAGGCGCCGGTCACGAACACGTCCGAGGTGAAGCAGGCAGCCGAGTCGCTCGTAGGCCGCGCGGACGCGCTGTTCATCACGCTGGACAATACGGTCGTCAGCAGCGTCGACGCGATCATCAAGGTCGCCAACGACAATCACCTGCCGTTCTTCTCCAGCGACCGCGATACGGTCGAGAAGGGCGCATTCGCTACCTATGGCTTCAAGTATTACGACCACGGTTACCAAGCCGGCCAGATGGCGGTCGAAGTGCTCAAGAACGGCGCCAACATCGGCGACATGAAGGTCGGCATGCAGGAGAAGCTCGACCTGATCCTGAATCTGAAAGCTGCCGAAGCGCAGAAAATCACGGTGACGGATGACATGAAGAGCAAGGTGCAGGACCCGGCCAACAACATTATCCAATAAGAGTAGGTGTCGTCATTGATTCATTCCCTGACCGGCGCAGTCGAGCTTGGCTTCATGTATGCCTTGATGGCGCTCGGGGTATACATCACGTATCGCATCCTGGATTTCCCCGACCTGACCGTAGACGCCAGCTTCACGACGGGAGCCGGCATCGCCGCGGTGATGATCTCGCACGGCCAAGCGCCCTGGCTCGCGACGCTGGCGGCCTTCGGCGGCGGTCTGGCGGCGGGCGTCTGTACCGGTCTGCTGCATACCAAGGGCAAGGTCAACGGCCTGCTCGCGGGCATCATCATGATGATCGCGCTGTACTCGATCAACATTCGGATCATGGGCAAGCCGAATATTTCGCTGCTTAATACGGACACGCTGTTCTCCGGCGTCGCTTCGCATGAGTGGCACGATTTCCGCCTCGCGTACATCGTTGTCCTGTTCGCCTTCGCGTTCGTCGTCAAACTGCTGCTCGATGCGTTTCTGCACACGGACCTAGGGCTCGCGCTTCGCGCAACCGGGGACAACAAACGAATGATCCGCAGCTTCGGCTCCAACACGGACCTGACGACGATCCTTGGCGTCAGCCTGTCGAACGGTCTCGTCGCGCTGTCCGGCGCGCTGATCGCGCAGGACGGCGGCTCTGCCGACATCTCCATGGGCATCGGCATGATCGTCATCGGGCTCGCCTCCGTCATCATCGGGGAAGCGCTGCTCGGGCCGAAGCGCGTCTTCTGGGCGACGCTCGCCGTCGTGGTCGGCTCCTTGGCCTACCGGATCGTCTTTGCGCTGGCATTGCGCGCCGAGTTTTTGCATCTGAAGGCGACGGACCTTAAGCTGATCACGGCGATCATCGTCATCCTGGCGCTCGTCATCCCGACGGTGAGCCGATCGGCTAAGCAGAAGCAGCAAGCCAAACGGCGCACAGCCGAGCTGGCGGCCGGCATGCGCGGCAAGGGGGCGATCTGATGCTGGAGATCAATCAAGTATCCAAGCTGTTCAACCCCGGGACGCCGGACGAGAAAGTCGCGCTCATGAACATCAACCTGAAGCTGAACGAAGGCGACTTCGTTACGGTCATCGGCAGCAACGGGGCGGGCAAGTCCACGCTGATGAACATCATCTCGGGCGTCATGCAGCCCGATATCGGCGACGTCCGGATCGACGGGCAATCCGTCGCATCGAAGTCCGAGTCCGAGCGCAGCAGATGGGTCGGACGGGTGTTCCAGGATCCGATGGCGGGCACGGCGCCCAACATGACGATCGAGGAAAATCTGTCGATGGCCTACGCGCGCGGCAAACCGCGGGGTTTCGGCTGGGCGGTGACGGCACGCAAGCGAGCCCTGTTCAAGGAGGAGCTGAAGCGTCTCGGCATCGGTCTGGACGCGAGACTGCGCGCCAAGGTCGGGCTGCTGTCGGGCGGCGAGCGGCAGGCGCTCAGCCTGCTGATGTCCACGTTCACGCGCCCGGGGATCCTGCTGCTCGACGAGCACACGGCCGCGCTCGATCCGGCTCGCGCGGAGCTGATCACCCGCCTCACCGAGGAGATCGTCCGCAGCATGAAGCTCACGACGCTGATGGTCACGCACAACATGGAGCAGGCGATCCGCCTCGGCAACCGTCTCATCATGATGGACAAGGGACGCATCATCCTCGACATCCCGCCGGAGCGCAAGCAGGACCTGACCGTGCAGAAGCTGCTCGGCGAGTTCGAGCGCATCAGCGGCCATAAGCTGGCGGACGACCGGGTGGTACTGGGGTAAGTCTATAGAGCAGAATACATGTAGTTTCGAAAAAGCGTAAAAGGCGAAGCGGACATCCGCTTCGCCTTTTCGCTGCTACAGCGTCCCAAGTCCATCTCAGCCTCCTGCAACCGCAAATTTGCAACTAGAATACAAAGTGGACACCTCTTAAGCTCATGAGATAATAAACAAAAATCACGTGAGGTGTCCTACATGGGCGAGATGCGGAAACATTACAGCGAAGCGTTCATCGAACAAACGGTAAAGTTCATTCAGGAACAGACGAAGTCGATTCCCCAGATCGCAGAGGAACTTGACATCCCCGCCGGCACGCTGAGGAAGTGGATGACCAAGCATCGTAAGTTTGAAAATGAGCCCCTCATGGATCGGGAAACGATTCGTCAGAAGGAAAAACAGATTGCTTCTCAAGAGCGTGAGATCGAAGATCTCAAGGAAGAGATCGCCATCTTAAAAAAAGCCATGCACATCTTCAGCAAAGAAAGGAACTAAGGTTCCAGTTTGTCGAAGATCACCGCTCCGAGTTTCGACTGGAGAAGATGTGCGCCGTACTGAATGTCTCTCGGAGCGGTTTTTACAAATGGATGAATGAAAAACTCAAGGAGACGAACTACCAAAAACGCCGGAGAGCGCTTCTGCTGCGTATCACTTGGATTTTTACCGACTCCTATTGCCGTTATGGCAGCCCTAAAATCACGAGGATCTTGCGCAACGAAGGCTGGATCGTCTCCGAGCGTCTGGTGGGACAGATCATGAGTGAGCATGGCCTCAGATCCTGCGTATCCAGGAAGTTTCGTGTAAACACGACGGACTCCAACCATGACCTGGCGATTGCGCCTAACGTGCTGAATCAGCAGTTTAAGACGACATTACCGAATGAAGTATGGATGGCCGACATCACCTACATCCCTTGCCGGGAAGGCCGTCTGTATCTGGCCAGCATCATGGACCTGTACACCCGCCGCATCGTCGGCTGGAAGCTCTCAGACCGCATGACGACGGACCTGGTGCTGGCTGCACTCGAACAGGCTCACGCGTCCGAGCAACCTTCCGAGAGCGTACTGCATCATTCGGACCGAGGCTCTCAGTATGCTTCCGATGCGTATCGAGGTCGTCTAGAACAACTTGGCATGCAAGCGAGCATGAGCCGCAAGGGAAATTGTTACGATAATGCCTGCATTGAATCCTTCCACAGCGTGCTGAAAAAGGAGTTTATTTACTGTACGAAATTCAGGACCAAGGCGCAGGCGCAGCAAGCGATGTTTGAGTACATTGAGCTCTTCTACAACCGTAAAAGAATTCATGGCTCTTTGGATTACCTATCTCCAGAACAATTCAGAACCCAGTTTTATAACAAGAAGGACAAGTGAGCTTAGAGAGCGTCTACTTTATTGACAGAGGTCCA
>NZ_FOKE01000025.1 GCF_900112065.1 Cohnella sp. OV330 | reverse complement strand
TCCCAAAGCCACAGCTTGCACCGTGTTTCTCAACAAGATCATGCGACCTCGTTGCCTATCCGGTCTTAGCATTCGTTTCCGAATGTTATCCCGGTCTTCAGGGCAGGTTGCCTACGTGTTACTCACCCGTCCGCCGCTAATCTCATCAGGAGCAAGCTCCATCAGAGATCCGCTCGACTTGCATGTATTAGGCACGCCGCCAGCGTTCGTCCTGAGCCAGGATCAAACTCTCCATATAGGGTAGTTCGACTTGCTCATGATAAAGCTGGTATAACTTTTGCTTCCGCCCCGAAAGGCTTCAGCGTCCGTTTGTTTTAACGCTCGATGTTCAGTTTTCAAGGAGCAATCTCTTAAAGCTTGTCCGCCTCGTTTCCGAAGCAAGAATCATATCTTATCATAACCTCGCGACGCTTGCAACACCTTTTTTTGAAACATTCGAATCTTAGAATATGTATTCGTCGACTTCGAATCGTGTTAACAGCTCGCCGCAAAAGGCACAAGAAGTAATTTAACACATCAACTCAACTTTGCGCAACCCCTTTTTATAAAAACATTTCTTTCTTGTTAACTGGCCATGAGCGCGTAAGGAATGAGCAAATATCGCGATAGCTCTCCCACCGTTCGATGCTATGCTGAGAGCAGAGCCATTTTATCCATATAATAAGAAAGCGGGGCGTGACTGCAATGTCCTATCTATCGTTAAGCACATGGAGTCTTCATCGGCTGCTGGGACCGCTCCGGTGGACGGCGTGGAATGCCGCAGGCGAACGCCACGTCGTGAACGAACAAGACCAGCCTCAAGTTTTGACGCTGCTGCAACTGCCTGCCGAAGCGGCGAAAAGAGGCTATTCAGCGTTGGAGATCTGTCACTTCCATTTTCCGAGCACGGATCCTGAGTACCTGTCCCAGCTTCGCGCGGCCTTCCATGCGTCCGGCGTCCGCTTCGATACGCTATTGCTGGATTACGGAGATCTCACGTCGAAGGATCCAATTAGACTAACCGCGGATCTGGCGCTCATACGCGCATGGATCGACGCGGCGGCGGTCTGCGGAGCCAAGCAAATAAGAATCGTCGCCGGCGAATCCGACGCATCGGACGAAACGGCATTGGCGCAGTCCGCTCAGCATTTGCGCGAATTGGCCTCATACGCGAAAGGCAAACACGTAAACGTCATAACCGAGAATTTCAAAGCGTTGACCGCCACCGGCGAAAATTGCCGCGAACTTATCTCGCTGACCCGTCCCGACGTGGGCTGGATAACGGACTTCGGCAATTTCTCGGGCGCGCGCAAGTACGAGGAGCTTGATATGATCCTTACGCATAGCGTGTCCGTGCATGCAAAAGCCCAATATGACGAACGGGGCTTGCCCGATCGCGCGGAATTCGAGCTCTGCCTGGATCGAGCGATCGGTAGCGGCTTCGACGGGGCGTTCGTGTTAATCTACGACGGCCCGGGGGACATGTGGGAAGGGTTGGAACGGATCAAGACGATCGTTGAAACACGGCTGCATGGCTAAAAAAGCGCAATAAACGAATCGCCCCGCATGCATGGCATGCGGGGCTGTTTTTGCGGAAATTGCGTTTATAGAATTCGTTTAGCGGTGACGTACCTGGATTTCCAATAAGCGCTGTTCATGCTCGATACGGTGACGCCTTGGCTGGTGCTCGCATGCAGGATCTTGCCGCTACCGGCGTAGATGGCGACGTGGCCGATCCAGTTATTCGAGGAGCTGAAGAAGACGAGATCGCCGACGCTCAGCGAGCCCTTCGCTACCTTCGTGCCCTTGCTGGCAATAGCGGCGGCCGTGCGCGGCAGCGTCGTGCCTTCTTTGCCGAAAATGTATTGAACAAACGACGAGCAATCAAAAGCGGAAGTCAATCCGCTGGCCGCGCCGTACAGATAAGGCGTGCCTATGTATTGCTTGCCGAAAGAAAGCAATGCGAGCGATTCGGGGGTTGCGGCGGAAGCCTTCGAAGTTCCCAGCGCGGATGCGCCTCCAAATAACAAACCGGCGGCAAGGACGGCGGACACGACAGGTTTGATCAGCTTGCGAACGTTCATAGGTTAAGATCCTCCGGGCAATTTTGTTAGGTTAATCTTGCTTGGAATTGATCTTAACACATCTGAATCATCCTCTATTTTCCAAAAAGAAGACAATGCCGCGAAAATCGCCGTTTAGCGCGTGATTGTTAAAATAGCGTGAGAAAAAGTTAATCATAATAAAACCGCCGGGAAAACAATCCCCGGCGGTTCGTAAATTAGCGTCGATCGTCGCTCGTGTGGCGCGAACGCATGCCTGCAAGACCGAGCAAGCCCAGCAAGCCAAGCCAGCCCCAGTTCGATCCGCGATTGTTGTCCGTCGCCTTAGCTCTGTACGTGCCGTCTACCGAACGAGCGCGGTAAGTGCCGGTCGTCGTCGGCGTGTTGTAGCCGGTGTAGCTGCGGGCATTGTACGTGGTCGACGTGGAATAAGGGCTGACCGTCCCCGTCGTATTCGTACGGTAACCGCCCATCGTGCCGCCCGTTCCCATGCCGGATACGCCCGTATCGCCGGTGCCATACATACCGGTAGTGCCGGTCGTTCCGTAAGTGCCGGTCGTGCCGTAAGCCGACGGAGTCGGAGAAGGGCTCGGGACGGCCGTCGAAAAAGAAGTGGCGTATGCGGGAACGGCCAGAAACATGGACAAACACGTGCAGGCTGCTGCTTTGCGAAGCGTCGATTTCAAAATGCGTTCCTCCTCGGGAAAGTGGGATTGACAAGACCAAGCGCGAATGCCCTTGTAATGTCCCTCCGACGACCCGATCGCATACCGTGAGAAAACTGCCATTCCGCTCAATCGAGCCCTGTTTATGCAGCAAGTCCTATTCGTGCCCCCGCGCTTATTCGAATGCGCTCAGCGGCACAGCGAATTCCGGCATGCCGGCTGCGTACGGCGTATATTCGTACTGTTCGAAGTAAACGACGACGGATCCGTGCCTCAGAAAAAACGGCCGGTCGGCGTCGATCGATTTGAACGGCGTCAGCAGGTCCAGCTTGCGTTCTTTTATCTGCGTTTGAATGGCGCGATCGATAATGGATACGTAGTCCGAGCTGCCGCCAGCGACATCCTTCAGCGAAAGCAGCTCCCCCGTCTTCAGATCGAACGTATAAGGTACTCTTTGGGTCCCGCCGTGGGCTCCGCCCGTATAAACGTAATAGTCCGCGTACAAGCTAAGCAGACCCGCTTCATTATTAGCGATCGTGTAAAAGCCTTCAAACTCGACCGGCGGAATATCGATATCCGGATTGCTCTTCTCGGCATCGGCATTGTCTTTGGCGGCCTTCTCGATCGTCTGACGGCCGGTCGCTGCGTACCGTTCTGCCTCGGATTTCAGCTTGGCGTTTATTTTTGCTTGCGCTTCTTCGTTTTCCATACCGGACAATACCGGATAGGAAACGGTCAGCGACAGCTTGGAAGCTACATGGGTGATCTGCTCCGACTGCCAGGCCAGCTGATTCTCGGCAATCGGCGCGATGGACACGGTCTTGGTAGGCGCGTCGTAGCCGATGCTATATCCGAAGCTCTCAAGGACGAACCGCAGCGGCACAAATGTCGAGCCCGCTTGAACGTAAGCAGGCGAAGCGTACAAACGCTCGCCGTTGAGCCGATATCCGGAAGCCGGAGACAACTGCATCGTCCGGCCGCGTCCGGTCAGCGTCGTTTCCCGCGTCTTCGGGTCCCACGAGGTGCCGATGCCCAGCCGATCGTTCAGCGAACGAAGACCTATATAGGATTCTCCTTCCACGATGGCGGCCGGCAGGTACACTTTTTTGCCGTCGATCGCGAAAGGTCTCGCCGATATTTGGAGCGAAGGCTCTGATATGGCGGCGTCGGCCCGTTCGGCTCCGCCGATGCCGCCAAGTCCGCCAACTGCCAGCGCCGCGGCCAGCGCGGCGATTTTAGCCCGGCGCAGCAAAATGGAATTCGATGCTTTAAGCGTAGCAGCCATGATTAGCGGCCTCCTCCAAAAGGAATTAAAGTCTCCCGGCCTTTACCCAAAATTCAAACGTTAAGATCAGTCCGCGCTAAAAAGCCGTCCGATAAATCGCTTTGTTCTCCAATCCTCTGATCATAGGCGTCCACGATTCGCCTTCCGGAAGCGCGCCCAGGGCATCCTCCGCCATCTGCAGCTTGGCGTCCAGCGAATCGATATAATGCAGCGCGATCGCTTCGGCCGTCTGCGGCTGAACGGGACTGCCCCACTCGCCTAAATTATGGTGCGAAAGAATCAGATGCTGCAAAGCCACGACCTTGGGCGAGTCGGCCGGGATGCCGAGCTTAAGCGCCGCTTCGGTCACCCAGGTCGAAGCGAGGGCGATATGACCGATCAAGCGGCCTTGCAGGCTGTATTCGGATACGATGCCGAGACTGGCCGTGAGCTCCTCGGTCTTGGCGATATCATGGAGCAGGATGCCCGCGCGCAGCAGATCGGCATTCAAAAAAGGACGCTGACGGCATATAAACTCCCCGATCTCAAGCATGCGGACGGTATGGTAGGCTAGGCCCGAATAGTAATTGTGGTGGTGGGTTTTGGCGGCGGGATAATGGGACAATTTATCCCCGACCTTGGCCAGACAATAATCGACGAGCCCGCGAAGCTCCGCGTCCGCGATCTCGGATGCCGTCCGCTGAATCGTATGTACCAGATCGACGGCGGCTATCGGCGCAGCCTTGATGAAGTCAGCGATGGCGACGCCATCCTCTTCGACGGCCAGACGAATCCGATTGACCTTGATCTGTAGCTTTTCCCGGTAGAGCTGAACGACGCCTTGCACTTTGACGAGCCCCATCGGCGCGAACAAGCTCTTCTCCGCGGGAGAGACGTCCCAGTACTTGGCCGGCAGCTGGCCGCTGGCATCGCAGAGCACGATGTCGAAATAGTCTTTGGCCGGCGTTCCGTTCGTCTGCTTAACCTCGAATTCGCGCAGCAGGTAAAAGCCTACGAACTCGTTGCCGCTGCTCATTTCCCTTATTAACGTCACGTTGGCATCCCTGCTTTCCTTCTTTTGCAGACAGTATAGCAGAATCGCCAAAACCCTACTAATAACTTAATAGACGAAGCGACGCCGCAAAAAGTTGACCGCAATCGAGATTTTTCGCGTGCGGGCGACACGCAGGCGTGTTAGAAGTCGACCCAACCGGAGCTGGGGCCCCCATTTCTCGTTCGTCGGCTGTTTGGACGAACCCGATGTTGGCTAATGAATGTTAAAAGAAAAGGAGTTGACTGGCGATGCCGAATCAGCACGTAGTGCCTCACGAAAAGGGCTGGGCCGTTCGCGGGGAAGGCTCGAGCCGTCCGGAGGTCGTGACGAGTACGAAGCAAGAGGCGGTCGACGCGGCGCGCAAGCTGGCGCAAGAGCAGCGCTCCGAGCTTGTCATTCACGGCATGGACGGCCGCATCCAGACGAAGGACAGTCACGGCCACGACCCCTATCCGCCAAAAGGTTAAACTAACCGCTGGCGACAATCGGCTACCTTGACGGATCGGTTTGGTACAAAAGAAAAAGCGGGACGCGGCAGATCGATCTGCTGCGTCCCGCTTTTCGCGGAGCGATTGCTTGTGCGTCCAGTCGCGTTATACCATGACCTTGCAAATGTCGTTCGTGAACTCGACCGGATCCTCGATCGGCAGCCCTTCGATGAGCAGCGCCTGATTGTACAGCAGCGCCGTGTACAGGCCGAGCTTTTCTTTATCCGATTCGAACGCGCTCTTCAGCGACTTGAATACGTCGTGATGCGTGTTGATCTCGAGCACCTTATCCGCCTTGACGTCCGGATTGTTCGGCATCATGCGCAGCACCTTTTCCATCTCGATCGTCACTTCGCCCTCGGTGGACAGGCAGACGGGATGCGACCGCAGGCGCTTGGAAGCCTTGACGCTCTTGACCTTGTCGCCGAGCAGCTCCTTCATCGCGCCGAACAGCCCTTCGTACTCCTGCTGTTCCTGCTGCGCCTCCTTGGCCTCGTCCTCGGTCTCGATGCCGAGATCCCCGCTCGATACGCTGCGGAATTCCTTGTCCTTGTACTTCATGATCATCTTGATCGCGAACTCGTCGATGTCATCGGTGAAGTAAAGGATCTCGTAGCCCTTGTCCGCGACCAGCTCGGTCTGCGGCAGCTTCGCGATGCGCTCGTTAGAATCGCCGGTTGCGTAATAGATGTACTTCTGCTCCGCCGGCATCCGGGAGACGTAGTCTTCGAGGCTGACCAGCTTCTTCTCTTTGGACGAGTAGAACATCAGCAGATCCTGCAGCGTGTCCTTATGCATGCCGTAGTCGCTGTATACGCCGTACTTCAATTGACGGCCGAACGCTTGGTAGAACTTCTCGTACTTCTCCCGGTCGTCTCGCTGCAGGCGAGTCAGCTCGCCCTTGATCTTGCTCTCGATGTTTTTGGCGATCAGCTTGAGCTGGCGGTCGTGCTGCAGCATCTCGCGGGAGATATTGAGCGACAAGCTCTCGGAATCGACCATGCCCTTGACGAAGCTGAAGTAGTCCGGCAGCAAGTCTCCGCACTTGTTCATGATGAGGACGCCGTTCGCGTACAGCTCGAGACCCTTTTCGTATTCCTTGGAGTAATAATCGAAAGGCATGCTCTCTGGAATGTAGAGAATCGCCTGGTACACGATCGCGCCATCCGCGCTGATATGGATATGCTTGAGCGGCTTGTCGAAGCCGTAGTGCTTTTCGTTGTAGAAATTCTCGTAGTCCTCGTCCTTCAGCTCGCTCTTGTTTTTGCGCCAGATCGGCACCATGCTGTTGACGCGTTCTTCTTCGGTATACGACTCGTATTCGCTCTCCGTGCCTTCCTTGAGGCGGCTCTTGGTGGCGTTCATCTTGATCGGGTAGCGGATGAAGTCGGAGTACTTTTTGATAATGGAACGAAGGCGATACTCTTCGAGGTACTCGTCGTAGTTGTCGTCCTCGGTGTTGTCCTTGATTTTAAGCGTGATCTCGGTGCCGACCTCGTCCTTGCCGGCAGGCTCGATCGTATAGCCTTCGGCGCCGTCGGACTCCCACTTGTAAGCGGTGTCGCTGCCAAGCGCGCGGCTCACGACCGTGACATTGTCCGCGACCATGAACGCCGAATAGAAGCCGACGCCGAACTGGCCGATGATGTCGTGGCCTTCCTTGGACGCGTTCTCCTGCTTGAAGGCGAGCGAGCCGCTCTTGGCGATGACGCCCAGATGCGTCTCCAGCTCTTCCTGCGTCATGCCGATGCCGGTGTCGCGGAGGGTGAGCGTGCGGGCGGCTTTGTCGGGAATGACTTGAATATAGTAGTCGTCTTTGTTGAACACGAGCTTGTCGTCGGTAAGCGCCTTGTAATAAATCTTGTCGATGGCGTCGCTCGCGTTCGAGATCAGCTCCCGGAGGAAGATCTCCTTCTGCGTATAGATGGAGTTGATCATCATCTCCAGCAGCCGCTTGGATTCGGCCTGGAACGGTTTCTTTTCCATCGTTCTACTCTCTCCTTCGATGCTTCGCATAGTGTTAGCACTCTCTCTCCGAGAGTGCTATTTCCTTCTTTTTATAACACTGGAATCTCGGTAAAGTCAATACGAAGCCGGCTTCCGCCCTTCTGAACGTCTTCGCCAGCGAAATAAAAAGCACCCCGTCCAAGCAACGCGCGTGCGTTGCGCTTTGGCGAGGTGCTCTCCCGTAAAAGATGCGGCTGGCGATCTTGGCAACAGCTCGATTAATCCCCCGCGAGCTCGCGTTGGAAGGCGGCGATGGCCCGGTATTCGTCCTTCAGGCTTCGCGAGACGTTGATAAAAATCGGCAGCAGCTTGTGATAAACAGCCGCGTGCGCCGGATCTGGCGCGTGCCGGTGCGTGGCGCCGACCATGCCGGCCGCGACGTTCAGCGAACCGATCCGTCCGGTCGCGTATAGGCCGAGCACGGCAGCGCCGAGGCAGGAGCTCTCGAAGCTCTCCGGCACGACGAGCTCCTGGTCGAAGATGTCCGCCATCATCTGCCGCCACAGCGCGGACCTTGCGAAGCCGCCCGTCGCATGGATGCGGCGGGGTCGCCCGATGCGTTCTTCGACGGCAAGCAGTACGGTATATAAATTAAAGATGACGCCTTCGAGCACGGCGCGCAGCATATGCTCCTTGCCGTGATGCAGGGTAAGGCCGAAAAACGAGCCTCTCGCGTTGGCGTCCCATAGCGGGGAGCGCTCGCCGGTCATATACGGATGGAAGAGGAGGCCTTCGCTGCCCGGCGGCACCTTGGCCGCGATGTCCATGAGCAGGTCGTTCGGATCTATCTTCAGCCGCTTGGCCGTCTCGGATACCGACGACCCGAACTCCTCCCGGGCCCAGCGCAGCAAGACGCCGCCGTTGTTGACGGGGCCGCCGATGACCCAGTGACGCTCGGTTAGCGCGTAGCAGAACGTGCGCCCCTTCGGATCGACCGCCGGACGGTCGGTCACGGTCCGGATCGCGCCGCTCGTGCCGATCGTCGCGGCGACGACGCCGGGCTCGATCGCGCCGACGCCCAGGTTGGACAGCACGCCGTCGCTGGCGCCGACGATAAAAGGCGTGTCCGCCGCGAGCCCCGTCTCCCGGGCATACGCTTCGTTCAAGCCGGCGAGCGTATACGTCGTCGGCACGAGCCGAGACAGCCGATCCGCGGTCACGCCTGCCGCCGCGAGCGCCTCTTCGTCCCAATCCAGCCGCTCCAAGTTCATCAGTCCGGTCGCGGACGCGATCGAATGATCGACGACGTATTCCCCGAACAGCTTGGCGAACACGTATTCCTTAATCGAAATGAACCGGCTCGCGGTCCGGAACAGTTCGCTCTGCGATTCGCGCAGCCACATCAGCTTGGTCAGCGGGGACATCGGATGAATCGGCGTGCCCGTCCGCAGATAGATTGCGTGGCCCGTTCCGTCTTCCCGCAGGCGCTCCGCCCATGCGGCGCTGCGATTGTCCCCCCACGTGATGCTCCGCGTGAGCGGCCGGCCCTCCCCGTCCACGGCGATCAGGCTGTGCATCGCCGAGCTGAAGGACACGAACAGCACGCGCCCCGGATCGATGCCGCTCCGGTCCATCACGCTTCGCAGCGTCTGGACAACGGCTCGGAAGATCTCGTCCGGATCCTGTTCGGCGACGACCGGCGAGGGCGTATATAGCGGATATTCTACGGTCGCCTGCCCCGCGACCTTGCCGCTTTCCTCGAACAGCACCGATTTCGTACTGGTGGTGCCGATATCGACGCCGATCATGTACATGGAGGCATGCATGGTACGACCTTCTTTCCTATCGTTGAATGAAAAACGGCGGAGCCTCTTACATAAAAACGCTGACTAACATAATGAGCGCAAGCGCCACGACGGAGAGCAGCGTCTCCATCACCGTCCAGGACTTCAGCGTCTGCGGAACCGACATGTTGAAAAATTCCTTGACCATCCAAAATCCGGCGTCGTTGACGTGGGACAGGACGAGCGAGCCCGCTCCCGTGGCGAGCACGGCCAGCTCGACGTTCGAGCCCGGATTGAGCGCCAGCACCGGCGCGACGATGCCGGCCGCCGTCGTCATCGCGACGGTCGCCGAGCCGGTCGCCACGCGGATCAAGGCCGCGACCAGCCAGGCGAACAGCAGGACGTTCACGTTCGCCTGCGTGGCGATGGCCGCGATCGCGTCGCCGACGCCGCTGTTGATCAGCACCTGCTTGAAGGCGCCGCCGCCGCCGATGATCAGTATGATCGAAGCCGTAGGCGCCAAACACTCGTGCGTGAACCGGGAAATGTCGTTTTTAGAAAAGCCTCTGAAAAAGCCGAGCGAAAAAAGCGAGAAAACGACCGCGATCAGCAGCGCGACGACCTCGTTCCCGATGAACGCGCAAAAGCGCGTCACGGGGCTGACCGCCTGCGGATCGGCGATGCTCGCGATCGATCCCGCCAGCATTAGAATAACAGGCAGCAGAATGGTAAACAATGTAATGCCGAATCCCGGCAGATCGCCCTTCTCCCGCGAGCTGAACTGCTTGGCGAGATTTTCGGGCGGCGAGACGTCGATTCGCTTGCCGATCCATTTGCCGAACAGCGGACCCGCGATGATCGCCGTGGGCAGCCCGATGATGAGCGAATAAAGGATGGTCTTGCCCAGATCAGCCTTGAATGCGTCGATCGCGATCATCGGCGCCGGATGCGGCGGCACGAGTCCATGCACCGTCGACAAGCCGGCCAGCACGGGAATCCCGATCTGCAGGAGCGGCATCTTAACCTTGCGCGCGACGATAAACACGATCGGAATGAGCAAAATGACGCCGACCTCGAAAAAGACGGGAATGCCGACGATAAAACCGACGATCATCATCGCCCAATGGACCCGTTTTTCGCCGAAACGGTCGATCATCGTCGTCGCGATGCGTTCGGCTCCGCCCGACTCGGCCATCATCTTGCCCAGCATCGTGCCCAGGCCGATGACGATGGCGATCGTACCCAGCGTGCCGCCGAGACCGCCCGTCACCGACTTGATCAGCGCCTGGCTGTCCATGCCGGCCAAAAAACCGAGGAGCAGCGCGGAGAGCAGCAGCGTGACGAACGGATTCCACTTGAACTTGGCGATCATGACCACCAAAAATACGATCGCGATCAGCGCCCAGACGAGCAGCGTCGCGTTATGTCCGAAACCGAATACATTGTCCAAGATCCACTACCTCCGTTGAATCGATTTGCGGATGCTTTTTCTAAAGATGGTATACCCCGCACACACGTATACTAGTCGACAAGTTTGATCGAAAAGAAGGGCTTCGACCTGGACACAGGCGCTTGCCCGCAAACCATGAAGCCATTCGGAAAATTAGGACCAAGTACTTCTGAGCGTCCTGCGCGAGTCGGCGAAGTAATCCCGGACGACTTCCGCTATCTGCGCTTCGTCCCCGGATTCGAGCGCGTCCGCGATCGTCTCATGCTTGGCGACGACGCGTTCGAGCCGGACCGGACCGCCTCCGAAAACCTCCTCCGTCGTGAGCAGCATGACGGCGAGCACCACATGGCGAATGCTGTCCCACAACCGTGCGATCCGGGCATGCCCGGCCGCCGCGACCAGTCCGTCGTGAAACTGGAAATCGAGCCAAGCGAACTCGGCGATGTCCGCATATTTGGCGGCCACGCGCATGCAGTCGATGCGGTGACGCAGCGTAGCGATCACCTCGGCCGGGCAGGATGACGCGAGGCGCTGCTGCGCGAAGCTCTCGATGAGATAACGAACGTCGTACAGCTCTGCGATATCCTTGGCGTAGAGACCCTGCACGACCGCGCCCATCCGCTCGAGACGGATCAAGCCTTCGTTGGACAGCGCTTTCAGCGCTTCCCTGACGGGAGATCGGCTCGTCCCGAAGTCCGCGGCGATTTTATTTTCCGAGATGACGTCGCCCTGCTTCAAGGTACCGTCCACGATCCGCAGACGCAGCTCGCCGGCGATCGCTTCGCCGCGAGATTGTCCCTTCAGCCAAGCGGCAGGATATTGTCGCATGCATTCCAACCTTCTCTCTGCGCTTCCGGCACTTAAACTTGTCGACAAGTCGACCTGTATATATTAACTTGCGCATATCGTCCTGTAAATAGTCTTGCTCACAGCACTCTCGAGAGCTTGCGGTATTCCCGCGGGGAGATGCCTTCGCCGGCCGTGAAGATGCGGCTGAAGTAGTGCAGGTCCGGGTAGCCGATCTTCGCCCCGACGGTCTCGACCGACCAGTCCGTCTCCCTCAGCAGCCTGCGGGCTTCGCGGAGCCGAATCGACTGAATCATGCGGCCCGGTGGCAAGCCGGCGATCTGTTTGAACAGCTTCGAGGCATAATCCTCGCTGACCTTGAGCTCCCGCGCGACGCGCTCGGCGCTCCAGGAAGCGCCCGGCTCCTTTTCCATCGCTTCGACCATTTTACGAATTCGCTCGCGATGCACGGAATCGCTGCCGTCGGCACCTTCGTCCCCCGTCCGAAGCAGCATCGCGAGTATGCCCAGCATCAGGGACTTGCATGCGAGCTCGTAGCCGCTGCGCCGCATCGTGAACTCGCCGACGAGCCGATCCATCATTTGGAAGCATTCGGGTACGCACGCATAGACGGCGCGCGAGGACAGCGCATCGAGATCCGGCGCGATCGGTTCCTCCGCGAATTTATCCAACTCCGGCTCGGCGTCCAGGTCGTGCGACACCATATCGCTCTCCGTCGCGATCCGAAGCTTCCCGTCGAAGTCGAAGTGGATGCCGAGCAGCGTCGCGCCGTTCGCGGACACGATCGCATTGCGGTGCGGCACGCCCGACGGGAGGACGACGGCCTCTCCTTCGCCGATCGTGTAGCGCGCGCCGCGCATCTCGGTCGCCAGCTTCCCCTTGCACACGCAGATCAGCTCAAAATCGTAAATGTACCGTTCCGGCAACGTGCCGGGCGGGAGCTTCTGGTACTGCGCATAATGGACGGTCGGCGACCAATCCTTCGCCGGCAGCGCCCGGCGCAGCGGGAAACGCGCAAAATCCATCCATTGACACTCCCTTCGTTCCATCATTTTAACATAAGCATCGCTATTAGAACGGAATCGTGCAAGTTTTAGCTTTCTTCTCTAAATGAACGCGGCTGCGCCTTCCTTATAATGAAAACAAATAAACGCTTGCCCAAGGAGGACTATCCCGATGAAAAAAGGCATTAATATCTGGTCGTTCGGCGACGGCGTCTCGATCAAGGACGCGATCGCGACGGCCAAGGACGCAGGCTTCGACGGCATCGAGCTGTCGCTGAACGAGACCGGCGAGCTCGGTCTGGAGGCGACGGACAGCGAGCTGGCGAGCATCAAGCAGCAGCTGGCGGACACGGGACTGGAGCTGGCCGGATTGGCGACGGGTCTGTACTGGTCCTACGCGATGACGAGCGAGACCGAGGCGAACCGCCTAAAGGCGATCGACGTATGCAAAAAGCAAATCGAAACCGCTGCCAAACTCGGCGCGGACGCGATCCTGGTCATTCCCGGCGCTGTCGGCGTGGACTTCATTCCTGGCAGCGAAGTCGTTCCTTATGACGTAGCTTACGACCGCGCGCTCGAGGCGATCTCGAAGCTCGCGCCCGAAGCCGAAGCCGCAGGCGTATCCATCGGCATCGAGAACGTCTGGAACAAGTTCCTGCTCTCTCCGCTCGAGATGCGCGGGTTCATCGACGCGGTCGGCTCCAAGTTCGTCGGCTCCTACTTCGACGTGGGCAATACGGTTTATAGCGGCTATCCCGAGCACTGGATCCGCATCCTCGGCCATCGCATCAAAAAGGTTCACTTCAAGGATTACCGCAGACAAGCGGGCGGCTTGCACGGCTTCGTCGACCTGCTGGCCGGCGACGTCGACTACCCGGCGGTCGTCGCGGCGCTGCAGGAGATCGGCTACGACGGCTACGTCACGGCGGAGATGATCCCGCAGTATACGCACCACACCAAGCAAATCATCTACAATACTTCCGGCGCTATGGACGCCATTCTGGGAAGGAAGGGCTAATCGCATGCTAAAAATCGGACTTATCGGCTTCGGCTTCATGGGAAGAATGCACTTCGACAACTATGCGCGCCTGGCCGCGGAAGGCCAGCAGATCAAAGTCGTCGCCATCTGCGACGTGGCGATCGAAACGCTGAAAAACGCCAAGGCCGGCGGCAACATGGCGACCGCGCAGGAGACCTACGACCTGTCCGGCTACGCGCTGTACGACTCCGTCGACAAGATGATCGCGAGCGAAGAGCTTGATTTGATCGATATCACGCTGCCGACGACGCTGCACGCCGATCTGACTTGCGAGCTGCTCGAGAAGGGCTATCACGTATTCTGCGAAAAGCCGATGGCGCGCAGCTCCGATCAAGCGCGCCGCATGGTCGAGACGGCCGAGCGTACCGGCCGCAAGCTGCAGATCGGCCAATGCCTCCGCTTCTGGCCGGCTTACGAGTACCTCAAGGCTTGCGTGGAAGACAAGCGCTACGGCGACGTGACGGGCGGTTACTTCTATAGAGGTTCCCATGCGCCGGCAGGTTGGTTCCTCAACGGCGAGCTGAGCGGCGGCGCCCTGCTCGACATGCACATTCACGACACCGACATCGTGAATTGGCTGTTCGGCAAGCCCGAGCGCGTATCCACGATCGGGCGCAACATCATCCCGGGCAGCGGGTTCGACGCCGCCTCCACGCACTACGTCTATCCGGACGGCAAGGTGCTCAACGCGCAGGTCGACTGGACGCTCGAAGGCGACTTCGGCTTCGAGATGGGCTTCCGCGTCAATTTCGCCGGCGCCAACATCATCCTCGGCAAAGACGGCCTTACCGTCAATCCGAGCGACGCGCCGGGATTCAAGCCCGAGCTAGCCGATCACGACGGCTACTACGGCGAGCTGCGCAGCTTCACGAACGCGATCCTGAAGGACGAAGCCATCGAGGTCTGCCCGCCGGCAAGCACGCTCGCCTCGCTCGAGATCGTCGAGGCGGAGCAGCAATCCGCCGAGCGCGGCGGCGAGTGGATCAAGCTGTAAGAGCAGAGCCGCGAACACTTGGCCGCAACATGGGGGCCCAGTGACATGGAACCAAAGACATAACGCGTGTAACAATTGGGAAATTCACATAAGGCATAATAATTGGCAAGAAGCATGAGGCCGCACAGCGATGTGCGGTCTTTTTGCTGCACAGCCGAGAAGCGGCGGGTTGCGCGGCTACCGCTCGCGGCGGACGCTGCAAGCGAGGTAAACAACGCCGCAGCCGCATGCAGCTCTATCACGAACATGCTTTACCGGATACGCGACCGGCGCTGTCCAATTTAAATACGCCGCCTGCGGACGTTTTGTTTCCGCATTAGCATGTAGATGACGGACAGAGGAGCCGCTATTTTTGTTCCTATGCCGATTTGCGGCCCGCCGGCGGACTCAGGGGCCGTTATCGCGGGATTGAAGGTCTTGTTTAGCCTTAATCAGAGTAAATAACGTCTCTCCAGTCCGTAACGACGCCATTTGGATCGGCTTTTACGAAATAGCGTCCCCTGAGTCCATGGCTGATTCCCGGTTCCTAGTGCCTGATTCTCGGTGCCTGATGCCTGATTCTCGGCGCTTGGTGCCTGTTTCCCGGTTCCTGGTGCTTGGTGCCCGCTGTCTGCCATGCAACCAGATGCTTCCCGCAGTTCTCATTTGCAACCTTCCCGCCTGACCATCGCCGTCAGGTTAGATAGTGCTATCCTGCAGAAGTGCATCATCCCAGGCCGGTAAGGCGTTTTTCGTATTATCAGGTCAGCCAGAATTTCTGGTTGGCCTTTTTACATGGCCGGTTTAAGATGGCGGTAGCCGGGAGAACGAGGGCGTTTTTGGGGAGTTTTACCCCGTCGCAAAAACTGTTCTCCCACTACCCCCAATGACCATGTTTGAGCTGGTTGAGGCATTTGGACCTCGCATCACAAGCGAAGCTGTGGGATTGGAACCATCGTGGGAATGCCGGCTACGATTGTAGGAGGAGATGACATGAGACCGGTTGTCGGAGTGGATGTGGCGAAAGGGACAAGCATGCTCCAAGCGTTTACGGATCGGAACAAGCCGTACAGTAAGATTATCAGCATCACGCATACG
>NZ_FOKE01000014.1 GCF_900112065.1 Cohnella sp. OV330 | reverse complement strand
GGAGGCTTCTTTGTGTTAGTTCAAAAACAGTATAGCAATAACGATGCCGCAATCCAACCACATAGGGTTGACAAACATTAGCTGGTTTTTGCGCAGACATTTCCCTTCGGCTGCCGCATACAATATAGGAGCCTCGCGAAGGGAAGTGGGCAGCCGTGAGTTGGCAAAAGTTCGGCATCCGGCCGGATCTGGTGGAGCGCGTTAAGGTGAAGATGAAAAATCCGGCCACGAAGGATAGAGTCAAGGCGCTGCTGGACGGCGTGACGAAATTCGATCTGCAGGACCGCTCCAAAGTAAAGCGTCTCGTCAAGTCGTCCGCCAAAGTGCTCGGCGAGCCGCTGACCGATCTGCAGGAGGAACAACTGGTAAACTTCGTCATCGCCCAGAAGATCGATCCGAAGAGTACGCTCCATCTGATCAAGCTGTGGGCGATGTTCCGGTAGCGAGCGGCGAAGGCTTGATCGGCCGATCGCCTGCACTTCGGCAGGCGGTGCGTCGCGCTGCGGCTCGATGGGCCAATCGCCTTCTGCATGGAAGGCGATGCATCGTATGGCGGACTAATAGGCCCGATCGCCTTCTGTATAGCAGGCGGTGCGTCGCGCTGCGGCTCGGTGGGCCAATCGCCTCCTGTATAGCAGGCGATGCGCCTCGTCACCTTCTGCATGGAAGGCGATGCATCGTATGGCGGCGCGCTAGGCCTGATCGCCTTCTCTACAAGAGGCGATGCGCAGCGTGGCGGACTAATAGGCCCGATCGCTTTCCTTCCGAGAGGCGATTGGCGCCTTCATTCCAAAAAGACCCTGGTTCCCGATCAAACTCGGGAATCAGGGTCTTTTTGGCATTCGCGCGAGCTCCTTAGAACAGCTCGCCTTGCTCCTCGTCCGGCAAGAGACAGCCCGGATCGTCGTTGGCGACGTTGCCGACCTTGCGGTTCGCCGGGTCGACGGCGAGCTCCGCCGGATCCAGCGGAATCGCCAGCTGCAGCACCTCGTCGGAGCGCTGGATGCTGCGGTCGAGCCACGCGGCCTCGGCCCGCCGGTTCAGGATGATGGGTACGCGATCATGGATTTCCGCGAGATGTCCGTGCGCCGGCGCGGTCAAAATGGCGCAGGTGCTCAGCCGCGATCCGTCCGGAGCGGTCCACGATTCATAGATCGCGGCCATGCTGAACAAGGCCCTGTCCTTGCGACGGATACGCATCGGGCGTTTGCCGTCCGCGGTCTGCCGCCATTCGTAATAGCCGTCGGCAGGGACAAGACACCGCTTGCGGCGCAGCGCCTCGCGGAAGGCAGGCCGCTCGGCGACGGTCTCGACCCGGGCGTTCAGCATTTTGCTGCCGACCTTCGGGTCCTCGGCCCAAGGGGGCACGAGCCCCCACTTGAGCAGCCCGAGCCGGTTGCGGGTGCCGTCGTTCACGATCGCCGGCACCATCTGCCCGGGCGCGATATTGTACCGGGGGCCGTAGGGCGAACCGGCGGAGTCGTCGGCCGCATAATAAGCGAGCAGTTCTTCGAACGAAATCGTGATCGTATAACGTCCGCACATCCGCGTGCAACCCTCTTTCTTCTCGCGCCAAGGCGGTCCTCTTTGGGAAGTAGTATACCGCAACGGCCGCCGAATGCGAAGGGGAGGGAACGGTGAAGACGACTATCAGGAACCATGAAGAACCATCCGCGGCGCCGCCAGCGGAGCGCAATCTTAAGGCGTTCCTTTAGCGGCCACGGGGGAACGGCGGGCCTCCCGGGCTTCCTTGCTGTCGAGCTGCCGCAGATGCCGCGTAATCTCGCCCATGTATCGCGCGAGCTGCATGCTGATCTCCGAGCGGAGCACCTCCCGGACGATGCCGAAGCGTTCCTCGTAGCCGCGGCATACGTAGCGATGGTAAATAACGAGGTCGACCTGCTCGTCGCTGTTCAGCAACCGGATGCGGCGGCTGCTTAATTCCCGGCGGAGCTCGTGGAGGTCCCGGGTAATCAGGTTGAGCAGCACTTGAGCTCCAGCCAGGGTCACCCGGCTCAGCAGATTGCCCGAGCGCTCGCCCTCCTCCATGGCCCGCTGTACCATCGTGAGCATATGCGGCAGCACGATGACGTCGCGGATCATCCGCAGTTCGTCCGCGGTCGGATGACCGGACGTCTTGGGGGAGACGGCATGCTCTTCTTCGTACTGTTCGTGATGTTCGGTGAGCAACAGCTTCGAGTTCCAGCGGTCGTTGCCGTCGAGTTTGCTCATTTGTAGTGTCCCCCGATCTGCTCGGCCCGTTCTCTGGCCACGCCTGCCTCCAGCAGCGAGGAGGCACGCATGATGGCATCGCTCCCGTAACGGTCCTTGATGTAATCCGTCGCCCGCTCCATCCGCAAAATGGCCTGCCGGTCCTCGAACAGGTCGAGCTGGTCGACGCCTTCGTCCGACAGCCCGCCGAGCGAGATGGTCAGACGGCTGACCGGCATGCCGCTCCAGTGCTCGCGGAGCAGCTTCAGCGCCGCGGCCGCCACCTCGTGCGTGAGCGCGGTCGGCTGCAGCAGCTTCGTCTGGCGTCCGAACCAGGACGAGCGCGTCCCGTCCGTCTCCGCGGCCCCGACCGAGACGACGCTGCCTCTGCACTTGTGCCGGCGCGTGCGGCGGCATACCTCGACGACGAGCTCGAGCAGGACGACCTCGATATCCTCGAGCTTGCGGTAAAGGCCGCTGCGCAGCGCCTTGCCGTGGCTGATCGACTTGAGCTTGTGGCGGATGCCGGCTACGACCGGGCTCGGGTCGATGCCTCGCGCGGTCTGCCAGTAATATTCGGCCTGAATGTCGCTCTGCTTTTTCATCTCGCGGCGCATTCGCCGCTTGAAGTCGCCCAGCTCGAGGCGCGCGATGTCCCCGATCTCGGCGAGGCCCATGCGGGTGAAGTGACGCGTCATGCGGGAGCCGACCATGAACATGTTGTGGACGGGGAGCTTCCAGAGGGTGTCCTCCAGTTTGTCGAAGGACAGCGTGGAAACGCCCTCGGGCGTTTTTTTCGCATAGTTGTCCAGCGCCATCTTCGCCAGAATCTTCGTCGGGCCGACGCCGACGCGGACATTGATATTGGTGGAGAGCTTCACGTGATTCCGGATCAGCTCGGCGATCAGCTCGGGCGGCCCGTAAGCCGGGATCGAGCCCGTGACGTCGAGGAACTGCTCGTCGATGCTGTACGGCTCGACCTGATCCGTGAACGCTTCGTAGATCTGCGTCATGAACAGCGAGATGCCGATGTAGGTCTGCATCCGCGGGCGGATGACGATCAGATCCGGACACTTGGCGAGCGCCTCGCCGACCCGTTCGGCCGTCGTGACGCCCTTGGCCTTGGCGATCGGGCAAGCCGCGAGGATGATGCCGGAGCGCCGGGCGGGATCGCCGACGGCGACCGGCTTGTTCATCAAGCCGGGATGTCGCGCCTTTTCGATGGATGCGTAAAAGGACTGGCCGTCGATCAGGAAAATCGTTCGCTCATGAGGCATGGTGCTTCACCGGCCTGGCGCCGAGGATGCGGCTCGCCGACAGCGTGCGGAACGCGCGCTTCCCCCAATCGAGCACGCGCACCTTGCCCCCGCGTACCGAGAATACGGCGACGACCCGTTGCGTAAAGCGCCCCTTGCTGTCCTCGTAAATGATTTCCACGCTTTGCCCGACGTACTTTTCGATGTTGACCGGCATGGCGACTCCTCCTTGAGCCTCGGAGAGACGAGGTTAATTACAGAACATTTGTTCTTATATTAATACGAACTAGCGTTCCCTTACAAGGGCTAAATTATACCGGTTGTCCGACTCCGGGGGGCCCCCCCCTGGGTGGTGTCATATTTCTTGCGAATGTTAGCAAAAATAAAGATAGTAAAAATTCAAATATGCAGATTTTTTTTATGAAATGCCTTATTTGAAGCAGCAAGCTAAGAAATTCTATACTAGCAAGCGGTTCTTCGCCGTTGCTATTCTATTCAATCCTAGGCACTGGCCGCCCGGGGCCTCTAGCATAAGGAACGACCAGTTCGAATTGAGAATCAGAAGCACTTCGCAAATGCTGCAGGGATGGGTCTCCGGAGTTATATTCGCACGGATTTGCTCGGCCATCGGCTGCTCCAACAGTCCATCCTTCGTCATCTTATATGGGTTATTTTTCTATTTTGCGGTGCGGCTGTCTATTGCAAAGCTTGAAGCCGCCGGCATAACCAATGAACGCCAGGGCAATGAGCCCTGACGTTTATTCGCAATGGGACGTGATCCCGCCGGAGCGGTTATTGCCTGACGATATCTTGCACGGACTTGTCGAGCTTCTCGAGCAATTGATCGCGGCTGATCGATCCGCCGAGGTATTCCTGCATGGCGGCGCTGAAGCCTTGCGTTACGCCGTCCGGGAAGAGGGACCAGTACCAGCCGAGCGCGGTTCGGCTCATCCGTGATGCCGGCTTTGGCGAACAGGTCCTTGTTGTAGATGAGCCCGTAGCCTTGACGTTCATCGGCAGGCCGTACAGCTTGCCGTCGACGGTAGTGGGCTCTTTGGCCGATTCGATCAGATCTTTGACCCATGCTTCGCCGGACAGGTCGGTCGCGCGGTCAAGGTACAGCTTAAGCGCGGTATAACCGTGTGCCCTTTACAGGCTGTAAATGCTTAGTATAATAACAATAAGCGTCCGGAGCGAAGGATGGGATGCGGGACCAGGCCAACATCACAGAGAAGAGGAACCGACATGAATGAAGAGAATGCCGGGAAGGCGGAGCTTCCCGCCTGCTGCGCGGCAAGCCGCGGGGACCAGGCGGCCGGAAGCAGGAGCCCCGCAAACGTCGGCCTTGAATCTTTGTCGCTACGGAAACGGGAAATACCTGTCTCCCCCCAGCCTGAAGCGGACACGGCTGCCGAGCGGCCGATGATCCTGCTGCCCGGCGGCGTCTTCCGGATGGGAACCGAAGACAAGGACGGGTTCCCGATCGACGGAGAAGGGCCGGTGCGCGAGGTGGAGCTCGCCCCGTTCTATATCGACCCGTATGCCGTCAGCAACCGGGACTTTCAGCAGTTCGCCGACGCGACCGGCTATGTCACTGACGCCGAGCATTACGGCTGGTCCTATGTGTTCCACCTGTTCGTCTCCGAGGAGACCGCCCGTACCGTGACCCGTACCGTGCAGCGGACACCGTGGTGGTGGGTGGTGGAGGGAGCCGACTGGCGGCATCCGGATGGGCCGGATTCTACGATTGAGGACCGGCTAAACCATCCCGTCGTCCATGTGTCGTATGAGGATGCGGAGGCGTACTGCAAGTGGGCGGGCAAGCGGCTTCCCACCGAAGCGGAATGGGAATATGCCGCACGCGGCGGCCTGGACGGCCGGCGCTATCCCTGGGGCGACGAGCTGAAGCCGAACGGGGAGCACCGCTGCAACATCTGGCAAGGCAAATTTCCGACAGTCAATAACGCAAGCGACGGCTACGCCGGAACGGCGCCGGTCGACACCTATCCGCCGAACGGCTACGGTCTGTATAACGTCGTCGGCAACGTATGGGAGTTCTGCTCCGACTGGTTCAGCCCCGACCATCACCGCACAGCCTCCCGGGTGAACCCGCAGGGTCCGCCGCGGGGCCAGAGCAAGGTGATGAAGGGCGGCTCGTACCTGTGCCACCGCTCTTACTGCAACCGGTACCGGGTAGCCGCCCGCAGCGCCAATACGCCGGATAGCTCGGCGGGGAATATGGGGTTCCGCTGCGCGAAGGATGCATAGGTGCCCGGCCGGCAACGACAAAGGGGCGTCTCTGATCGCAGAGACGCCCCTTTGTCGTGATTGTCCAAGGCTCGGGGCTCCCGAATTGCCGGTCAGCGGTGGACAAACACGTACGGGTCGGGCGCCGTCTTTGCAAACTCGGCCAGAAACAGCGTCAAATAACGGACGACCTGCTCCGGCTCGATGCCCCATTGCTTCTGGATGAGATGGCCGCGCACGGCCATGCGCTGCAGCAGGCTGAGCACGGAATGCGTGAACATCTCGGACAGGAGGTCCGGATCGAATTCCGGGCGCAGCGATCCGTCGCGTATGCCCTCCCGGATCACGTCCCGGAAATCGATGAAGCCATGCTGCAGCGCCGCCCTGTATTTCAGCCGAAACTCTTCGGACGGGAAGTTGACGCGGTAGTGATGGTCGAACATGGCCACGAACCGGATTTCCTCCTTCAGGTCGCGGAACACGTCCAGCAGGCCCTGCATCATGAGCGTCAATTTCTCTGCGCCGCTGCTGCCCGCCTGTCCCGTGCGATTCATGTGCGCATTCACCTCGTACAGACACCGGACCTGCAACTCGAAGCCGATATCCTGCAGGGAGTTGAAATATTTATAGAGGGTAACGCGGCTGACGCCGGTCTCCGCGGCAATATGCCCGAACGTGATCTCATTCCAATCCTTCTCCAGAAATAATCGACGGGCGGCTTGCAGAATGTCCTCTCTGCGTTTGGCGCGGTTCTCGTCAATCGCCTCTTTGTTGTTCATGCCGTCTCCATCCCTTCGATGAATTCCTCACAGTTGGTCCATCGGTTTCCTAAGGCTCCCCCTATCATAGCCAAAACCCCCGCGTACGGAAAGCGCATGCATGACCTTATCACGAAAATGAGGGGTTTACAACGTGTAAAGCCCATTGTATGATAAAGGCAACCGATCGGGTAGGAATATTGCTTCTATCCCGAGCAACCGTATTTGAATAGTGTGTCTACCAGACGACTGGAGACACGGCTGCCACCAGCTCCTCATGGAGCAAGGGGACGGCTGTGTCTTTTTTTATACGGAAAACAGCGGCATACCTTATGAGGAAAGGGTTCGAGAACAATGTGGAAATTCCAAGCGTGGAAAAAATCGCTGGCGGCCTTCGCCATCATGACCATGATGGTCGCGCCTCTGGCGGCCTGCTCCAAATCGCCGCAGACGAACACGAACGCGGCTTCGCC
This sequence comes from Cohnella sp. OV330, assembly GCF_900112065.1. Classification (GTDB taxonomy): domain Bacteria; phylum Bacillota; class Bacilli; order Paenibacillales; family Paenibacillaceae; genus Cohnella. The sequence goes on along the minus strand of NZ_FOKE01000014.1, from coordinate 256,986 downwards.
GAACGGCAATACGAGCACGACGAGCAATGCGGAAGCGGCGACTGCCCCCCAGAACGGGGAAGCATCGAGCGTCTCCTACCGGCTTGGCGATATCGTCAATCCGGAGCAGACCAACAACTTCAACCCCTTCCTGAAGACCGGCAACTACGCGCCCTTGTTTGATTACCTCTACAACGCGCTGTATTACTTCAACCCCGTGAAGGGCGAGTTGGTGCCCCGCCTTGCCGTCGACGCGGGAACGTGGTCGGAAGACGGCAAGAGCTTCACCGTCAAGCTGAACACGAACGCAAAGTGGCAGGACGGCGAAGCGTTCACGGCAGACGACGTCGTCTACACGTTCCAGGCGCTGAAAGAGCATGCGGCGCTAGATTTCTACCGGCTCTGGGGCGACAACCGGCTGAAGGACGTGAAGGCTGTCGGCGAGGATACGGTTACGTTCGAGTTAAACGCGGCGTTCCCTTCGCTGCCCAACTACCTGTCGACGATCTATATCGTGCCTGAGCACGTGTTCTCCAAAGAAAACCCCGAGACGTTCCTGAACAAAAAGCCGATCGGCACCGGCGCGTTCATCTTCCAATCGATCAACGAAAGCGCGATTATACTGAAGGCGAACGCGGCGTACTTTGGCGGCGCGCCGAAGATCGGAGAGCTGATCATTCAGCGCTTCAAGGATTCGCCGGGCCTGACCCTATCGCTGCAGAAGGGCGAGATCCAGGGCTCGACCGGGACGCTGGCGATGCCAAGCCTGCCGAAGCTGCTCGAGAACAAGGACAACAAGCTGCAGCAGTATCCGGGTCTCAGCACGTACGCCGTCATCATCAACAACGAGAAACCGGGCCTGAAGGATCCGGTCGTACGCAAAGCAATCCAGCTGGCCATCGACAAGAAGGAGCTGGTGGAGAAAGGCGAGATGGGCGCGGCCACCGTCGGCAACCCCGGCTTCCTGTCTCCCGGATTTGGCAGCGTGGTCGATCAGGAGCTGTTGAACAGCCCCGATTATCAGGCCAACCTCGACAAGGCGAACGAGCTGCTGACCGGCGCCGGCTATAAGAAGAACGGCAAGGGCGTCTACGAGAAGGACGGCGTCGCGCTCTCGTTCACGTACTATACGGCGGCGAATGCGCCGGCCCAGAACAAAGAAGCGGCCATGATTACCGATTGGCTCGCCAAGGCCGGCATCGGCACGACGATCAAGATGGCGACGTGGCCGGAGCTTACGAGCATTGCAGTGGCCGGCAACTATGATCTGATCCAGAACGGCATTACCGTACCGCCGGATCCGCAAGCGGCACTGGAGGTGTTCCACAGCAAGATGACGGCGCCGGTCGGACAGAACACGCCGGGCCTCAACTGGATGAGGTTCCGCGACGACCAGATCGACGCGTGGCTGGACCAGGCTTCGACCGCATCCGCCGAAGCGCGTACGGGGCTGTACAAGCAAATCCAGGACCGTATCGCCGAGCTCGCACCGGTAGCGGTGCTGTACACGAGCGGCAAAGCGCCGTACAGCGAAACGAAGTTCACGGGCTACGACACGACCGTGCCGGCCACATCCGCCATCTCGCTCGCCCAAGTCTCAGCCAAGTGACCGCCGCTTCCGCGGCAGATGAAGGAGCAGCTTGCCATGAGAATTGAACCTGCCTATGCAGTGAGAAGAGTCGCCTTCGCCGCGGCGACTCTCCTCGCTGCCATCATCATGAACTTCCTGCTGCCGCGTCTGATCGCCGGCAATCCGGCCGAGATGATCGCCTCTCAGACGGCGCTCGGTTCCGCAGAGGTGGCGGACGCGATCAAGAAGCAGTTCGGGCTGGAGAACGACAGCCTGCTCTATCAGTTCAAGCAGTATATTGTGCAGTTGGCGCACGGCAACCTGGGCATCTCGTACTTCAACTACCCGACGCCCGTCGCGGGCGTGCTGCTGCATGCGCTGCCCTGGACGCTCGGCATCGTCCTGGTCTCGACGCTGGTCAGCTATTCGGCCGGCTGGCTCATCGGCATCCGCGGCGCGCTGAAGCCGGGGACCTGGTTCGACAACGTCGCCCTGGCCGTGAGTTTCTTCATCAATTCCGTTCCGTATTTCTGGATCGGAATTTTACTCATTCTGCTATTCGGCTACAAGCTGGACTGGTTCCCGATGGGGCAGGCGTTCGCGGTGGACTACGATACATTGTCCGCGGCGGGCAAGCTGCGCTCCATTGCGTACCATGCCATCCTTCCGACCGTGTCGCTCGCGATCGCGTCGCTGGCCAGCCACATCCTGGTGCTCCGCAACAACCTCAGCCGGGCGCTCACCGAGGACTACATGGTGCTGGCTCGTGCGAAGGGACTGTCCGCCAGGCGGCGGACCTACCAGTACGGCGTGCGCAACGCCTTCCTGCCGGCCTTCACGGGCTTCATGCTGACGCTCGGCCATGTCGTGGGCGGGGCGATCACCATGGAGATCGTCTTCTCGTACCCGGGCATCGGCATGCTGACCTACAATGCGATTCTGAACCACGATTACCCGCTCATCCAAGGCGCGTTTCTAATGATAGCGGTCTCGATCATTACGGTGAACCTGCTGGCCGATTTGATCTATCCGTTCATTGACCCGCGCGTCAATCTGAGTTAGGAGCGACTGCAGATGGCAACTACCCGAACCGATTCCCGTCAGCGCTCCGGCAGGGGCAAGCTGCTCGCCGGCACCCTCATTTTGGCGTTCTTCGCGGTCGTCACGCTGGCGGCCTCGCAGCTTGCGCCTTATCCGAAGAACGATATCGACTTTGAGTCCTGGCTGGCGCCTTCCGGGGCGCATCTTCTAGGCACAGACAGCTATGGCCAGGATGTGTTCTCCCAGTTGGTCTACGGGACGCGCACGTCCTTCCTCGTCGGCATTCTGGCGGGGCTGATCACGACGGTCATCGGCGTGCTCGTCGGCGTGACGGCGGGCTTCTACCGGCGCTGGGTCAGCGACGCGCTGATGTTCCTCGTCGATCTGCTGCTCATTATCCCGATCATGGCGCTGATGATTATTCTCGCCTCGTACCTGCCTTCCATGGGACTGACCAGCACGATTCTGGTGATCGGGCTGCTCAGCTGGTTGTACATGGCGCGCAGCATTCGGAGCCAGACGCTGTCCGAGCGCCAGCGCGGCTACGTAGAGGCCGCCCGCGTCGCCGGGATGAGCAATGTGTCGGTTATGCTGCGGGAGATTCTGCCCAATCTGTATCCGATCATCCTGGCGAATCTGGTCAGCGTGACCACGCAGGCGGTGCTTGCCGAAGCGGGGCTCAGCTTCCTCGGCATCGGCGATCCGAAGAACGTCAGCTGGGGGACGATTCTGGCGCTGGCGCATGCCAACAACGCCATCATGTATGACGCCTGGTGGTGGATTGTCCCGCCTGGCCTTGCCACCGCGCTGTTCTGCTTCGGCTTCATTCTGATCGGCAACGGATCGCTGGAGCGATACCGGTACAAGCGCGGCGCAGCGCAGCAACTATGAGGAGGGCCGTACGATGAGCCTGCTGGAAGTACGCGATTTGCAGATTGAATATTCATCGGCACGGGGGCCCTTCAACGCCGTGGACGGGGTCAGCTTCTCCCTGGAACGGGGCGAAATCTTCGGTCTGGCGGGGGAATCCGGCTGCGGCAAATCCACGACCGCGTACGGTATCGGCCGGCTCCTCCGGGGATCGGCACGGGTTGTGGGCGGAAGCATCCGGTTCGACGGCGTGGAGCTGACCGGGCTGTCCGACGCGCAGTTCGATACGTACCGGTGGGCGCGCATCTCCATTGTCCTGCAGAGCGCGATGAACAACCTGAATCCGGTCATGAAAGTCAAGGATCAGCTCACCGACGCCATCTTCGCCCATCGCAAGGGCGTGTCCCGGGCGGACGCGCTGCGCCAGGCGGCCGAGCTCATGGAACTGGTGGACCTGCCGAAAGATCGGCTGGAGCGCTTCCCGCACGAGCTGTCCGGCGGCATGCGGCAGCGCGTCGTCATTGCCATGGCGCTGGCGCTGCGGCCCGAGCTTATCATCATGGACGAACCGACGACGGCGCTGGATGTCATCACGCAGAAGGGCATTATCGATAAAATCATCGAGCTGAAGCGAACATTCGGTTTCTCCGTGCTCTTCATCACCCATGACCTTCCGCTGATGCTGGAGATCTGCGACCGGGTCGGCGTCATGTACGCCGGTCAGATGGCGGAGATCGCCACCCGGGAGCGCATGCTGGCCGGCGCCCGGCATCCGTATACGCAGGGCCTGCTGCGGTCGTTCCCTTCGCTGACGGGACCGCGCGTCCGCCTTGCGGGCATCACCGGGTCGACCCCCGACCTGGTGGCGCCTCCGCAGGGCTGCCGGTTCCGGGACCGCTGCCTGCATGCGCTTCCGGCATGTGGCAGCGTAGCGCCGCCGGTCCGTTCGGAAGAGGACGGCATCGTGAGCTGCCATCTGTACGCGAAGGAGGAGATGCGCCATGAAGCCGTTGCTGCAGGTCGATAACGTCAGCCAGGTCTACGAGAGCGGCGGCCTATTGCGCAAGAGCAAGATGCGGGCCGTGCGCGGCGTCAGCCTCGAGCTGCATCAAGGCGAAGTGCTGGCCGTCGTAGGCGAGTCGGGCTGCGGGAAAAGCACCCTGGCGCGCATGATTCTCGGGCTGCTGCCACCGACCGAGGGCCGTGTCGCGCTGGCCGGCCGGCCGATCGCCCGCCGTTTCGCCGGACGGTTGGAGACGGCCAAGCGGCTCCAGATGATCTTCCAGGATCCCTTCGAATCGATCAACGCGAACCAGAAGGTCGAGACCGTCATCGGGCGGCCGCTGCAGCTGCACGGCGCGAAGGGGCCGGTCCGCGGCCGGGTGCTGGAGCTGCTGCGCCAGGTCGGCCTGACGCCGGCGGAAGATTACATCGACAAATACCCGTCGCAGCTGTCCGGCGGGCAGAAGCAGCGCGTCATGATTGCCCGGGCGCTCGGCATCGGCCCGCGCGTGCTGATCGCCGACGAGCCGACCTCGATGCTCGACGTGTCGATCGGCATCGACATCATGAATCTGATGCTCGACCTGAAGCGGGACCACGACCTGTCGCTGCTATGGATCACGCATAACCTTGGCAGCGCCCGCTACATGTCCGACCGGATCGTCATCATGTTCGGCGGGCAGATCGTCGAGTCGGGGCCGACCGAGGAAATCATCGCATCGCCCAGGCATCCGTACACGGAGGCGCTGCTGTACGCTTCACCGGACCCGTGGCGGAAAGGAGCGGAGCCGGCGGGCATCGAAGCCGCCGACCGCGCGGAGAAGGGACTGCCGGAGGACGGCTGCCGCTTCCGGCACCGCTGCCCCTACGCCCAGGCGGACTGCGCGCTGGGGGAGATCCCGATGGACGCGGCCGAGCCGCAGCGGGGTGTCCGCTGCCTGTATCCGCTGGGAGGCGGCGCGGCTTCTGCCTCATCAATTCGCATCGAAAGGAAGGACTTCACGGGATGAAGCGGCCAAATGTTGTAGTGGTGTATTGCGACGACCTGGGATACGGCGATCTGGGCTGCTATGGCTCGGACGCCATTCGGACCCCGCACCTCGATCGGCTGGCGGAGGAGGGCGCCCGGTTCACGGATTGGTATTCGAATTCGCCGGTATGCTCCCCGTCGCGCGCTTCGCTGCTGACCGGCCGGCATCCGGCCCGGACGGGCGTCGAGCATATCCTGACCGGCAAGCGGGGCTCCGCGGGGCTGGCGGCCGACGTGCCGACGCTCTCGTCCGTGCTGAAGTCGCACGGCTACCGAACGGCCCTCTTTGGCAAATGGCACCTCGGCACCCGTCCGGAGGACGGGCCGAACGCGCACGGCTTCGACGAGGCGTTCGGCTTCCTCGCCGGCTGCGTGGATTACTTCTCCCACATCTTCTATTGGGAGCAGGCCGGCGGCGTCAACCCGGTGCACGATCTCTGGCATAACGGCAAGGAAGTATGGGAGAACGGCGAGTACCTGACCGACCTCATCGCCGCCCGGTCCGCCCGCTTCATCGAGGCGTCCGGCGACGAGCCTTTCTTCGTGTATGCGGCCTTCAATGCGCCGCATTATCCGATGCATGCGCCGAGGCATTATCTCGATCGATACCCGGACCTGCCGCTCGACCGCCGGATCATGGCCGCCATGATCTCCGCCGTGGACGACGGGGTCGGCGCCATCGTGGACGCGCTGAAGCGCAGGGGCGTCTACGACGATACGATCATCTTTTTCTCCAGCGATAACGGCCCTTCCACCGAGTCGCGCAACTATCTGGACGGCACGGAGGACAAATATTACGGCGGCTCGGCCGGTATCTTCCGCGGACACAAAGGCAGTCTGTTCGAGGGCGGCATCCGGGAGCCCGCGATCTGGAGCTATCCCGCGGCGCTCAAGGCCGGCCAGGTGCGCCGCGAGCCTTGCATGATGGCCGACGTGCTGCCGACGGTGTTGGAACTGGCCGGCCTGCCGCAGGTACCGTCCGTGGACGGCGCCAGCGTCGGAGCGCTGCTGCGGGGGGAAGAAAAATGGTCCCGAGACCGGCTGTTCTGGGCGTATGAGAATCAGGCGGCCGTCCGCGAAGGGGACTGGAAGCTGGTGCTGAACGGTAAGCTCGATTTTACGGACACGGCGCCGGACGCCGTTAACCTGGCCAACCTTGGATCCGATCCATCGGAGCGAGTCAATCGGAAGGACGAATTCCCCGCGATCGCCGAGCGGCTGGAGAAGGCCGTGCGGGAATGGCTGGCCACCGTCCGATTATAGGGGGCAACAACGAGAGGAGATATTCCGGATGAGAGCGGTTATGGTCATGTTCGATTCCCTGAACCGGCATTTGCTGCCGAATTACGGCTGCGACTGGGTGCAGGCGCCTAACTTCGCCCGGCTGTCCGAACGGATGGTGACGTTCGACAACTGCTACGCGGGCAGCCTGCCCTGCATGCCGGCGCGGCGCGAGCTGCATACGGGCCGGTACAATTTTCTGCACCGCAGCTGGGGGCCGCTGGAGCCGTTCGACGACTCGGTCATCGGACTGCTGCGGGCGCAGGGCGTCTACACGCATCTGTGTACGGACCATGGGCATTACTTTGAAGCGGGGGGCGCGACGTACCATACGCAGTACAACTCCTGGGAGTTTGCCCGAGGCCAGGAAGGCGACCCCTGGAAGGGCCATGTGGCCGATCCGGACATCCCCGAATCGCTGTCGGGCCCGAAGATCGGCGACCTGTGGCGCCAGGACTGGGTAAACCGTCCGTATCTGGATACGGAGGACAAGCAGCCGCTCGCGGTTACGATAGCAAACGGCCTCGAATTTATCGAGACCAACCGCGGGCAGGACAACTGGTTTCTGCAGATCGAGGCGTTCGATCCGCACGAACCTTTTTTCACCCAGCAGAAGTACAAGGACCTGTACCCGCACCTCTATAACGGCAAGCACTTCGACTGGCCCGACTACGGCAAAGTAAAAGAGACGCCGGAGGAGGTCCGCCACGCCGTCCTCGAATACGCCGCGCTCGTCAGCATGTGCGACGCGTACTTGGGGAAGGTGCTGGATGCCTTCGACAGGCTCGACCTGTGGAAGGACACGATGCTGATCGTGAACACCGACCATGGGTTCATGCTCGGCGAGCACCGCTGGTGGGGCAAGAACATCCAGCCGCTCTATAATGAAATCTCGCATATCCCGCTGTTCATTTGGGATCCCCGCTATGGCCGCGCGGCGACGCGTTCGGACGCGCTGGTGCAGACGATCGATCTCGCGCCGACACTGTTGCATTACTTTGGCGCCGAGCAGCCGAAGGATATGCAGGGCCGCTCGCTCCACGCCGTCATCGATAATGGTCGGCCGGTCCGCGAGGCCGCGCTGTTCGGCATCCACGGCGGCCACGTGAACGTGACGGACGGCCGCTACATCTACATGCGGGGACCCGGCGATCCGGCCAACGGGCCGCTGTACGAATACACGCTGATGCCGACGCACATGCACCAGCCCTTTGGCGCCGGGGAACTGGCGGACATCGAGCTGCAGGAGCCCTTCGGCTTCACGAAAGGGGTTCGTACGATCAAGGTCGGCGCCCGTCCGCACCTGAATCCGTACCTGTACGGTCATCTCCTGTTCGATCTCCGCGAGGATCCCGAACAGAACGGGACGGTCGAGGATCCGAAGGCGGAAGCCCGGATGATCCGGCTGTTGGCGCAGCTGATGCGGGATACCGAAGCGCCGCCGGAGCAGTTCGAGCGGCTCGGCATCCCGCAGGACGGCATAGTGACGGAGGAGCGCCTGCTGGCGGAGAGACAGCGGCGGCAGGCGCTGTTCCAGGCGGATCTTGGGATCGACGAGCAATGGACGGCGGAGGGGCGTAACCTGTACTTCCTGCTGAAATGCCTGTCGCCCGAAGCGCTGCGGGAGAACGCCGACGCCAGGCTGGCCGAGTTCCTACAGGCGCAGCAGTCGGCGGAGATAGACGGGGAGGTTATCACGGCCTTCGCCGTCACGCTCAATAGAGGCGATCGACGAATCGCCGGGCTGCTTCGGCGGCTCTGACGCATAGGAACCGGCAGGAGCCGTTTCGGACCGGATGGTGTCCGCGGCAAGCTGAGGACGGTTTTTTTAACAGGAGGAGCGGGAAAGCCTCGGGCTTGTCCCGCTTTTTTCGTGTCCGGAAAGCTTGCAGGAGCCGAATCGCGTCTTCGTCGAATTCATGGCAAGAGTGGCGAGGAAAGTAACGGATAAGCGCGTCTTGAAACTGATTCGCGCTTTCTGAACGCCGTATTTGACGAATCGCACGAAATCCATGCCGATGGAGAAACGTAACCGGCTAAACCGCTATACAATGGGATGCCTGGACTGCTTCCGGCTGGCTGCGGCGAAGAAGGAACCGCCGTATGCGTCCCCTCACGTACGGTGGTGTGAGGGGACGGAGGCTAGCCGCCTTCTCCTACTCGATTCTAAATCTTAATGAGTCTGAACAAAAATAGCGCTGCATAATTATGCATACGGTTTTGGAGGGGATGATCAGAATTTGTGACCATTGCGACTTAATAAGACTCAATGGCTTTAATCGTTATCTGAAAAAGTGAAAGTGCCTCTTGATAAAAAAGCTTTTTCATCTTTATTTTCTCAGGAAAGATGACGCCGCCCAAGTTGTTCTTAGCATTCCTTCCCGATCTGAAAAGGTCGCTTTCAAAATCAATGAGAATAACAAAAGTAGAGCGACTGTATGAAAAGGCATTTTGTCATAATTGATGAGAAATCCCGATTTATCAAAATGCATGAATATACATTACTATTCTTGCCAATAAACATGTTGTTTGAGATCCCTATGCATTCTTTAGCGCTAGGTTTGTGACATTTCATGTTCCAGAAACTCAAGTTTACGACGATTACAGTGAAGCTGGGTTTGGAACCATCGTGGGAATACCAGCTGAATTGACAACAGGAGGAGATGAAATGGGATATCGTAATTAGACTTTTCAACAGGACAGTGTACATTTCCAAGCGTTTACTCGAACACCAAAAAGATCGGTTCGGAGGTAACTCGCGACGGTCGCTTAACCTTAGCAAGTTGATCATTTCAACAAAGTGGCAGAAGCGACGGAGTATCATCAGGTTATGCTGAGATTTAATCCAAGTATATAGATAAATTTAATTAGACATGGAAGCGACAGTAATTTATTATAGATTAGAGGAAATTAAATACAATTTAGGAGGTAGAATGGATGTCGAAAAAGTTTCTTGTCACTATTTTGTCAGCGTTTTTCGCCCTAACCTTTGCTTTACCCGCTAGCGCATCTCCGCTTCAAGACGCTTCATACAAATTATTAAAACACAATGATGAAATTAAGGATCAAAATGAGTTAATTCGAAGAGCAGTGAATAAAATCTCTGACATACCGTTTGATAATCCAGTAATCAGAGAACAAGTAGTATCTGATGATAGTGATAAGTCGCTTTTTGTTACCAAATACAAGACAGCACAGTTACTGTCCGAAAAGCAGGATCTGGCATCAGGTGATCTCATCTCGACATATGCTGTTACAACAATTGCGGCTTACGACGCTTCTAGAACTGAAACTCAGTGGGATTCTCAAACTTCTTCAGTTCAAGCTTACGCAACCATTTACGTGAGCTACGTCTACGATCAGAATGGGTTGAAATATTGGAAACTCCTTGATGTGACAGGTGGGTGGGGCGTATATGCTTCAGGTGTTAACGTGACAAACAAGCAGGTGATTTATGGTGTATCTGGCATTCCCGTAGGTGGCGGTTTGTACCAAAACAGCATAACGCAAAATCCTACCGCCAGTACATTTAGTTACACAGCCCCCACTTCGTGGCCAGCTGTTTTGTCTACAGGTGCAAGTATTGGTAAACCATACGTGGGAACATCCACTTCAGCAACCATATCTGCCTACGGCTCGACATGGACGTTAACACTCACAAACTATTTTGCCTAAGGTTTCTTACAAGACTGTTCACTCTTAGTTACAATGAAGCTCCTTCTAGTAGGAGCTTCATGTTCATTTTTATTTATAAAATGACATATCGAAGAAGGGAAAGGGAGTGTGAAGTTGAAACGAACCCTATTTGTTTTCCTATTTTGTATTGCACTGCTAAGCGGTTGTGCGGGTAAGGATAATCCTTATAAGGGGATTGAAAAGAAAGATATAGCCCAAGTAAATAGCGCGAGCAATCTCGAATTTGTAAATGAGTATAGAGGATACAATGATAACTGGGCAGCTGTTTATATCGTGTTTAAACTCAAAGATAATGCCAATCACACAGCAAAATTACAGATAAAATATATTGGAGAAGAAGCCATTAAACCTGGAGAGTTGAAATATTCTTTTAATACCTTGGGCGGGGGAGATGGCAATGGCGTGCTGCGCACAACCGATTCCGTGGATGGTATATTTAATTTAGGATCTACTGAAAGTAATGGTTCTGTTGCCTCTCCAAATTCTATTGTGAAAGTACAGCTGCAGTGGAATGGAAAAACAGATACGATCGATTTGCATCCTGCTGAAACAAAATGATTAGGTTCGTCAGGGGCATCCTCCAGCATGAGGAGACTACCACTCAACCTTCAGCAAATATGGCCGTTGGCCTTTCATCACGATCGTATGTTGAAATACCGGCAAGAGACTCCCCACGATTGTCGTCGACTCCTGAGCGGTTAATTGCAGTACAAACTGCTAATGGTATTCACATTTAAGAAAATGGAGTTCAAATTTTACTCGGATGTATTCTTTGGGTCTTCATTTTTTTCCTATTTCAAAAGGAGGTAATCCAGAATTTGGATACTCTCATGGGAAACTTTAGCTCAAAATGCACGACTGTTGTTCGGAGCGTGAGGAATACACTGTATGACTAACCACTCCTCCTCTCCATCATTTCAAAAAGAATCGCGAAGCTGATCGCCCCCGTCTCCGCCACCTCCGCCATCTCCATAAAAAGCCCTTTCACCTTACAAAATAAATTAGGCCTCCAATTCGCTCGGAGGCCTGAGATCCTGATCGGGTCCAACTAGCACTGGTATGACCCAATGGTCCCTGATAAGGAGCTGTTTCCCTAACCGTCCCTTCGCAGTTAGATGAATTTGTGAAAGTCAGTACCAAGGTATGTCTGCCGTCCTACCAATTTTTGACATAATTACATTTGGATTGTCGCAGTCGCGTGTATTTTTATTCAAAAAAGCACATATTCTTTGTATTTATGATAATTCGCTCTCACAATCGAAGGATAATTATCAGTGCGCCTCCATCATTTGCGGGAAACTTTTCGGATCGCTGAAACAAATTTTCAAAATTAGCGCAGAAACAACAGTAAGCTATAGAACCCCCAAGCTAGCGTGCCTGCAAACGAACAAACGGCGTTCGTTGAAATGAAAAAACCGCCTTCCTCCAGCTAAGCAGGCTGGAGGAAGGCGATCTTCTTAATGCACGACGACCCGAACGCGACCCAGGTTCTGGACGTTCGCGAATGGCGTGCTCGCGTTGCCTTCGCGCTGAGACGTCGCTCGCAGCGCCGGGAAGTAGGTGCCGGGCTTGGTGAAGGTGTACGTCACCGATACTTCGACCGTCGGTTTGGGAGCGCCGAACGACTTCGCCGAGAAGCGGCCGTCGCCAAGGAAGTCCCAGTCGGTACGGACGATCTTGCCGGATCCCGGCGGAACCTGAATTTTCGCCTTGAACGTGACGGACTTGCCCGCGGCGATATCGATTCGGGCAGCGCCGCCGACCGTTAGGTCGACCACGGGCTGGATTCCTTGCCGGACGGCCGCGCCCGCAGGCAACAGAACTTGTCCGTTCGTCACTTGGTAACGCGTCGAACCTGCCGGCGCGACGCCTTTCTCCGCCCAGGCGCTCACGTCGCGCAGCGCTTGTTGGAGGATGCCGTTATAATCAATGAGACGCGCCGTGCGCGGACCGATATGATCCGCATTGTCGTTGTACCAGAGACGGAAATGGTTATCGTAGCTCTTGCCGAGCGAGTTTTTGACCTGCTTGCTGTACCAATCGGCCTGCCAAGGGTAAGCGTCGGCGTCGAGCACGTTGGCGACCATGATGACCTTCGTGTGAATCATGCCGTCAAATTTGGCGCCGCCGGTTACGCTGCCCGTGATCAGCGGACCGATCTCGAGCGGGCGCTGCGGGTAAAGCGGCGATCCATCGGCAGCCTTGAACGGGTCCCAAGCGTAGAAGCCGGTTTGCTTCGGAATTTGATGGCGGTGATAGGAGAGCAATGCAAGCGACCAGCGGTTGTCGATTCGCAGCTTGGCCCCGGCATGAATCGCATTAAGCGCGTCAGAGGCGTTTCCGCTTCCGAGCGCGAACAATTTGGCTGCCGGATCCAGCGTACCCGACAATGCGCCGAGCTTCGTCGTGCCGTCTGCTGCATAAAGCGTGAAGTCAAGCGGCAGCTTCGAAGGGTTGGCAGGCGCGCTGCCCAGCGTCAGGCTGATCGGTTCGTTCTGCGCGTTCCGGCTCACCCCGGCGACGGCCGCGTATTGGTCGATTTTGGCGTCTTGGAACAGCTTGCCGAGCGCCGACTGCTCAGTGCCCAGATATCCCGGCTTGCTCCAGAAATCGTCGACATAAGTCGGGTCGATGCCTTTAACCGCGCTTGCGAAGCCGAGGAGGCCGTCGTCAAAGGTCAAGCCGAGCGCGTAGGGGTAATCCTCCAGCGCCCGCAGCGGTACGCCGAGCTTCGTCACTTCGTCAAGCACGGCGCGCTCTGCTTCATTGAGACCCGCGTAGGCATTGCCGCCCCCGCCCGGGCTGACCTGATCGGCGATTTGCGACGCTTTGTCTCCCAATACGAAGCGGGCAAAGGCTCTGGCAAAAAAGTTGTTCGGAATGGAAGTCGGCGCGCCGGGAATGAACGGCACTGCGCCGTCCCATACGCCGGATGTATTCTCGATGGCCCCGATGGTCATGTAAGAGCCGCCGCTTCCGCCGTACACATACCCGTAGATCCGTTTGGATGAGCCATAATAATCCGCTGCGACGATCTTGGAAAACTTCGCCGCGGCAGCATCGGCCCGATAGCCGCTCCCGCCGTTCGTTTGCACCGTGTAAGCGCCGCTGTCTGCGCCGAAGCTAATGGTATCCTCGGTGGCGTTCTCGTCCTGGAGCGGGTACACCAGCTGGAAGAAACGGCCTTTCCATTTGCTTTTCGCGGGGAAGTAGAAGTTGAATTTCTTGTCCGTTCCCTCGAAGTGGCCCGATACCTTGTGAATGGGCACCGGGACGGTCAGATCGATCTGGCTGTCGATCACCGGACGGTTGTACTGGGGATCGAGACATTGGGCCGTAACCCATAGGGCTCCGCCTGTTTCCAGCGGTCCGCAAGCCTGCGGAGCCGTTTCGGCCGATGCGCCCATGTTCGGCATCGACAGCGAGCCGAGCACGGTCGTGGCGACGACCGCGGCGACAAAGCCTTTCTTGAATTTCTTCAATTGCGAAGCCTCCTTTGAAATGAATGCGTTTTCCTGATTCGGAACCGAGTATATACGAAGCGGCCGAAACGTTATATGCGACTCTTTTTGTATTCTGTACATTCCTTTGTGAGTTTCCGAGGTTCGGCTGCTCGTTCGCGTGCAATCATGCTACGCTGGGTAACAGCCGACCTTTTAAATATGCGCGCCTCAGGCAACGATATTGGAATATCGTCAAGGGATTCTTTTCCTATCTCATTCAAGAGGATGAACCGACATGAAATGGATCAAAAAAATCGGGTCCATGCCGATTTTGCCGAAAATCGCCCTGACGTTTTTGCTGGTTTTGACGCCGCTCTTCTATGTGGGGCTGCAGATGAACGAATCCGGTGCCAGCCTCGTTCGCCAGGAGATCGGAACATCGCTCAATTCGCGGGTTGAATTGTACATGGATATTTTGAACAGCGACTTCGACCGCGTGATACGGATGATGCGGGAGTATGTGAACGATGAGGACCTGATGAAGCTCAGTACGTTCCCGGAGATCATGCCGGACATCGATCGGACTGAAGCGATTCTTCGGCTCAAGCAGAAAATGGACCTGATGAAAAGCTCCAGCGCTTTCATCGAAAACGCAATGGTATTTATACCGAAGATGGACCGGATCGTGTCTTCCAACGCAAATGCCATAACGGACTTGGACTTGGGTATGTTTAAGGCGCTGTCCGGACAACCCGACCCGCTCGATTACCCTTTTACGTTTTGGGAAAATCGGGTTTTCGTCACCATACCGTTCGGTCTCCTCGACGGCGCTCCGCAATTTCTTCTGGCAGTCGAGATTTCCAGCAATGAAATAACGTCCATTTTGAAGCAATTTACCCCGGATGGCAGTGCTGCGGTGCTAGCGAGCAACCAATCGGTGTGGACGACTTTTCGTGAAGGGCCGTTAAAACCGACAAAGGACGAGCTTGCTCAGCTTAACCCGATGATGGAGGGACCGACTCAAACGATCTCGATCGAAGGCATCGACTATTTGATTGCCGGCAAAAAGTCGGATGTTCTCCATACGAAGTTGATTATGATGGTACCCATCAAAGTGATCGAAAAACCGCTGGACCGGTATCGGAACTGGACGTTTGCATGGTTCGGGGTGTCGGTATTGATCATTATCGCGTTCGCGTTTGTCATGTATCGCCTGATCCACCGGCCGCTTATGCGGCTTGTCCGCTCCTTCCGAAAAATCGAGCAGGGGCGGTTCGACGTATCCGTCGAGTACCCGTTCACGGACGAATTCGGTTATTTGTACAAGCAGCTGAATGCGATGGTACGGGAGCTGAAACGTCTGGTGCATGAAGTGTACGAACAGCAATATCGGGCCCGTCTAGCCGAGCTTCGGCATCTTCAATCCCAGATCAATCCGCATTTTTTGTACAATACGTTTTTTATTTTGTATCGCATGGCCAGGCAAGAAGGGAATGAGAGCATTGAGCGGTTGACGAAGCATTTGGGCGATTATTTCCAATTCATTACGAGGGACGGCGCTGAAGAAGTGACGCTGGCGAGCGAAGCCGCCCATGCGAAGACCTACACGGAGATCCAGTCGATCCGGTTTTCCAATCGCATTACCGTTCAGATCGGAGAGATACCGGCAGAAGCGGGGCAGATGGGGGTGCCACGACTGATTTTGCAGCCGATCATCGAAAATGCGTTCGAGCATTCCCTGGAAAAGAGGGCGAAAGGCGGCCTGCTCGAGGTCGATTTCCGCGTGACGGAATCCGAGCTGCTTATTCGCGTGGAGGACTCCGGCGGGATCGACGAGGAGAAGGTTACGCTTTTGCAAGGATTGCTTAATGGGCTGCAGGATGTGGCGGATACCTCGGGCATGATTAATGTGCACAGGCGGCTGCAAATCAAATACGGGAATGCGGCCGGCCTTCGCTTAAGCCGCGGAGAACTCGGGGGTCTCAAAGTTCTGCTCGTTATCCCCATTCAGGAGGTTACGCCAAATGTATCGATTGCTCGTCGTTGATGACGAACCTTTTACGGTCGACGGACTTTTTGAAATGCTATCCGACGTCCCGGATCTCGACCTTGATCTGTATCGCGCGTATTCCGCGGAGGAAGCGATGGAGCTGCTGTCCCGCACGAAGATGGATATCGTTCTGAGCGACATGCGCATGCCGGAGATGGATGGTTTGCAGCTCCAGCAATGGATTCAATCCCGTTGGACGCGATGCAAAGTTATCTTTCTCACGGGCGTCAGCGACCTTCAACACGCACAGCAAGCGCAGCGGAGCGGCGGCGTCGACTATATTCTGAAAACCGAGGGCGACGAAGCCATTCTGAGCAGCATCGAACGGGCGATAAGCGCCATCCAGGAAGACCGCCGCAACGAAAACGCCCTCAAACGCGCCAAAGAGCAGTTGAAAGAAATGCTGCCGCTGCTGCGGAGGGAATGGTTCGACACGCTGCTAGCGCAAGACGAACCGATTGGCCCCCCCTTCGTACACCGTTTGCGCGAGCTGGATACCCCCCTAATTCCCGAAGAGGACGTCTTGCTCGTATGCGGCCGCGTCGATCGTTGGAGCGGCGATTTCAACGCGTCTGACCAAGCGCTGCTGTTGTACGCCGTTCAGAATGTCGCAGAAGAATATCTGGAAGGCGCCGTCATGCTCCCGATTATGCTGGGAGGCTCTTATTTCGTATGGCTGATCCAATCGAAGGATATGGACGAAAAGGATGGACTGGTTACGGCGAATTACGTTCAAGGAACGCTGGAGAGCATTCAACAAACGTGCAAACAGCTGCTGAAGGTGCCGGTCTCCTTTATTTGCCTGGACCATTCGGTCGCCTGGAGGGATGTGGCGGTCACGTTTAAACTTCTGAAGCAGACGCTCGTCCTGGGGCTCGGCAATGGGGAAGAGATGATTCTGCTCTCCCGCGGAGAAGACCCGTCGGCACCCGTCTCGGAGGTGCCCGGCTTGATGCTGGACAGGATCGAGAACGCCATCGAGACGGGCCAGGATCAAACGTTCGCCGAACTGCTGCGAAAGCTGTTCCGGGATGTGCCGAACCGATATAGCGTGTATGCCCAAACCTACTATTCGGTGGCCGTCATCCTGCTTGGCCAATGGAACAAAATTCACCGCAGCGGCAACGCGGCTCCCGCGAACGGAGAAGCGAGGATCGGCAGGCTGCTCGATGTCAACGGACACAAGACGAAGGAGGAGGCAAGGCAGTTCCTGACCGAGCTGGGGCTCGATCTCATTCAGCGCGGCAAGCAGGATCAGGACGAGCGGACGGAGCGCATCATCAACAAGCTCAATCGTTATATCGTCGATCATCTGGACAAGGATCTGTCGCTTGCCGTGTTGGCGGATGCCGTCTATCTGAATCCCTCCTACTTGTCAAACCTTTACAAAACTTGCACCGGTCGCAATATTTCGGATTACATTACGGAAAATCGGATTGATAAATCCAAGAGCCTGTTATCGGAATCGCAAGCAAAAGTGCAAGACATCGCAGCGGCGGTCGGCTTTGATACGGCCGGATATTTCTCCCGCTTTTTCAAAAAACATGTCGGCGTAACGCCGCAGGAATACCGCAGCAGATTGGAATGACGGGGGGACGAGCAAGTCACAAACGAAAGTAAAGGATACAAACATTGTCTCATATACGGTGCTGCCGCCTAATCTTATACTCGATTTTGAGAGAACGCTCTCACCATATCCATAGGGGGAATATACGCATGAAAAAGCGCGCCGGGATCCTGTTTGCATCCTCGATGCTGCTGCTAACTGCCGTCACAAGCGCCTGCAGCTCGAACAACGAGAACGAATCGTCATCCAGCAATGCGCCGGAGAGTCCATCCGCTACGGCGACGGCGTCCGCGTCGGCTTCTTCCGGCCCTGTCGATCCGCTGGGGAAGTATGATCCGCCGATCGACGTATCGACCGTGCGCATTTTGAGCAACTCGGTCAAATTCAAAGGCGAAGAAACGATTGACAATAATGTCTGGTACCAGGAATACGAGAAGAAGCTGGGCATCAAGCTGAAGAACGAATGGTCCGTCGTGGGGGACGAGCCCGGCGGTCAAGGCGAACAGAAGATGAACGTATCGATCGCTTCGGGGAGCTTGCCGGACATCGTGCCGCTCAACGCTTCGCAGCTGAAGCAATTGGCCGATGCAGGCAAACTGGCGGATCTGACGGAAGTTTACGAAAAGTACGCTTCGCCAATGACGAAGCAGATTCTGACGTCGTCCGGACCGACCGCGCTTGAATCCGCCAAGTTTGACGGCAAGCTGCTGGCCATTCCGGCCGTCAATTCCGTCTATAACGGAACGCCGCTGCTCTGGATCCGCACCGACTGGATGAAGAAGCTGAACCTCGAAGCGCCGAAGACGATGGATGACGTCTACGCGATCATGGATGCGTTCGTGAACCAGGATCCGGACGGCAACGGCAAGAAGGATACGTACGGTATCGCTTTGAACAAGGATTTGTACGGATTTTTCGGCGCCGTGGAAGGCTTCTTCAACAGCTATCACGCGTATCCGCGCTTCGGAGGCACAGGCAACTGGATCGAAGACGGCAGCGGCAATCTCGCCTTCGGCAGCATTCAACCGGAAGTGAAGACGGCGCTCGGCAAGCTGCAGGAGCTGTACAAGAAGGGATATATCGACCGCGAATTCGGCGTCAAAGATTGGGCCAAGGAGAAGGAACTGATCGTCTCCGGCAAAATCGGCCTGTTCTATGGCGCCATGTCGGCTCCGATCGTGATGAATGAGATCAAGACGACGGATCCGAATGCCGATTGGAAGGCCTTCCCGCTCGCTTCCGCGGACGGTCAACCGGCCAAACCGGAAGTCGTGGGCATCGCGCTCGGCAATCCGCAGTATCTGGCGGTGACCAAAAATGCGAAAAACCCGGAAGCGCTGATGAAGCTGATCAACCTGTTCTTCGAGATCTCCTATGGAAAGAGCTATTCGCAGGAAGAGCACGACAAGCTGGGCACAAGCCCTACCGATGGAGTCGAACGCTGGATGTATTCCATATACACCGGCGAACCGGAGAAAAACCTGGCCACGCATCGCTTGATCAAAGAGATCGTCGCCGGGACCAAGAGCGAATCCGATGTAAGCTCCGAGCAGATGGGCGCTTACCGAAGCGTAATGAAGGCTCGCAATGGAGAGAAGCTGGAGCCGATCGATTGGGCGCTGGACCGTGTCTTCGGTCCCGAAAACTCTGCATTCCAGGTGGTCGATCAATACGTGAACGATAACATGCTGCAGCCGAACGCATACACCTCGGTATCGACGTCCACGATGCTCAAGCGCGACGCGACGCTGCAGAAGCTCGAGCTCGAGACGTTCTCCAAGATCATCATGGGCGATCCGCTCGATAACTTCGATAAATTCGTCGACAATTGGAAGAAGCTTGGCGGAGACGAGATGACCAAAGAAGTCAACGAGTGGAAGAAGTCCCGATAAATCGGTTGCCGCCGGAGTCTGCCCGCTGTGCGGGCAGACTCCGGTCAACTGACCAGGAAAGGAAGAGCAGCCTTGTTGAAACCGATAACCGAAGAGAAGCGGGGCGTTCCGGAGCCTGCCGCGGGCGTGCGGACGAAGCCGAACCGTTTGCCTCAATGGCCGCTGCA
Source organism: Cohnella sp. OV330 (assembly GCF_900112065.1). Lineage (GTDB taxonomy): Bacteria > Bacillota > Bacilli > Paenibacillales > Paenibacillaceae > Cohnella. The sequence goes on along the minus strand of NZ_FOKE01000014.1, from coordinate 237,398 downwards.
CCTGATGATTTTGCCGGCGCTCCTGCTTATCATCGTCTATAGCTATGGCCCCATGTTAGGCTCGGTCATCGCCTTCCAGGATTTTAATCCGGCGCGCGGTATTTTTCATTCGCCGTTCCAGGGATTGGAGAACTTCCGTTATGTCATGGCTTTGCCGGATTCGATGCAAGTCGTCTGGAATACGCTAATCATCGCCGTCATGAAGCTCGTGGTCGGTTTGATCGTCCCGATCGCCGTATCGCTTCTGTTGAACGAAGTGCGCAAAGAGTTTTTCAAACGCGGCGTGCAGACATTGATTTATTTGCCTCACTTTTTGTCCTGGGTCATTCTCGGGGGCATCCTGATCGACATCTTGTCCCCATCGAACGGGATCGTCAACGACGTTCTGAAGCTTTTCGGCGTCGACCCGATCTATTTTCTGGGCAGCAATGAATGGTTCCGCTACGTACTCGTCATCTCGGATGTTTGGAAAGAATTCGGATTTAACACGATCGTCTATTTGGCTGCGCTGACGAGCATCAATCCGGCGCTCTACGAAGCGGCAGTCATCGATGGAGCAGGCAAGTGGAAACAAACCTTGAACGTCACCTTGCCGGGCATGGCTCCCATTATCATTTTGACAGCTACACTGGCCTTGGGCCAAGTGCTCAATGCCGGTTTCGATCAGGTGTTCAATCTGTACAGCCCGCAAGTGTACGAGACGGGAGACATCATCGATACGTTCGTCTACCGGATCGGGATGGTGGATGCGCAATACGGGGTCGCAACCGCGGTCGGGCTGTTCAAATCCGCCGTATCGCTGACGCTTCTCTCGGTGTCGTACTTCCTGGCTTACCGCCTGGCGAACTACCGGATATTCTGACGGAGAGGAGTCTACAACATGATCGAACGCAATACGGTCGGCCGCAGGCTGTTTATCGGATCCAACTACACTTTTCTGACGATCTTATCCGTCCTATGCATTCTTCCGCTCGTTCACGTGCTATCGGTTTCCTTCAGCTCTAGCGCAGCGGCGTCTGCGGGCTACGTGAAGCTGTGGCCGGTCGATTTCACCCTTTCTTCGTACAAATACGTTCTCATGAAAAAGGAGTTCTTCCGTTCGATCCTCGTCACCTTGGAACGCGTGGCCATCGGCCTGTCGGTCAACATGGCGTTGACGATATTGGTTGCGTATCCGTTGTCCAAGGAAGTGAACAAATTCCGCGCGCGTACGGCGTACGCCTGGATATTCGTGTTCACGATGCTGTTTAACGGAGGGCTCATCCCGCTCTACATGACCGTCAAGTACACGGGCGTGCTCGACTCCATCTGGGCGCTCGTGCTGCCCGGGGCGCTGCCGATCTTCAACATGATCCTGCTGCTGAACTTCTTCCGCGGCTTGCCGAAGGAGCTGGAGGAAGCGGCCTTTATGGATGGCGCCGGTCATTGGACGACCTTGTGGAAAATGTATGTCCCGTTATCGCTGCCCGCTTTGGCTACCATTACGTTATTTGCGACCGTCGGTCATTGGAATTCCTGGTTCGACGGGCTGATCTTTATGAATTCCCCTAGCCATTACCCGCTGCAGAGCTACCTGCAGACGATCGTCATCGTCAAAAACTTCACGGCCGCCAACCTGAACAACCTGAAGATGCTTCAGGAGGTCGATGAGCGCACGTTCAAAGCGGCCCAAATTTTCCTGGGCGCGCTTCCGATCCTGCTCGTATATCCGTTCCTGCAGCGGTTTTTCATGAAAGGGATCGTGCTCGGCAGCGTGAAGGAATAATCGGTTCCCCCTACCGGAAACGGAGGGGGTTCATTTTTAAACGAATAATGATGCGCAAGGAGTTGGCGAAATGACATATAACGCGATTCGACCGGGACAAACATGGCTGGATACGGCAGGAAAGAGAATTCAGGCGCACGGCGGCTCCATCCTTACCGTAGGCGATACTTTTTATTGGTACGGCGAAAACAAGGAGAAAACGACTCCGGGCAGCGGGATCTGGCACTGGGGAGTAAGATGCTACGCCTCGAAGGACTTGTACAATTGGGAAGACAAGGGAATCATCATCCCGCCGAATCCGGAGGACGAGTCTTCTCCGCTGCATCCTTCTCAGTATATGGACAGGCCGCACATTATTTTTAATCAAACGACGCGCAAGTTCGTCTGCTGGTTAAAAATCATGATGCGGGACGGAACGCAGCAATCGACGGTATTGACCGCGGACCATATTCTCGGACCCTATACGATCGCGAGAAGCGGACTTCGCCCGCTTAACATGAGCGCCGGCGACTTCGATCTGGTCGTCAGCTCCGACGGCAAAGCCTACTATTATTTCGAACGCGTGCACAGCGAATTGATCTGTGCCGACCTGACGGCTGATTACACGGACGTCACGGGGTACTATTCGACGCATTTTCCGAACGTCCAGCCGCCTTTTGTGCGCGAAGCGCCGGCTTATTTCTATCGCAGAGGACGCCACTATTTGTTCACCTCCGGGACGACGGGCTATCATCCGAACCCATCGGAGGTCGCCGTCGCGAGCGCGTTCCACGGTCCGTGGCAGGCGCTGGGCAATCCGCATCCGGCGGACGCTTCCCGCACCTCGTATAACTCGCAGATCACGTCCGTGTTCAAACATCCTTTCAAAAAGGACTTGTACATCGCCCTGGCGGACAGGTGGATGCCCCATCTGCCGGACATGCTGGGCGCGTCGTACGAGAACGGCAAAGGTTATGAGAAAGCGAGAGACATCTACAGGTCGCACTTCGATCCGGACATCGATTATGTAATTCAGGAAGAAGACCGCTATGCCATCACGCTCGATGTCGATACGTCGGTGGCGGATTACGTATGGCTTCCCGTACGGTTCGATGGAGAGATGGCGTACCTGGATTGGCAGGACGAGTGGAAAGTGGAGGATTACGAATGATGGACGCCTTATATCTGGATTGTTCGCGTCCCGCCGAGGAGCGGGCGGCAGACCTGCTTCGTAGAATGAGTCTGGAAGAAAAAATGGGGCAGATCGTCGGCTTCATGCCCGGGAAGGACCCGATCGACCAATTAGAAAAGGACTATCCACATGGAGCGGGCGAAGTGTCCATGCTGTTCGTCGGCCAGCTGCGCGATCGCGAGGCGGTCGCCGAACAGGTCACCCGGATTCAGCAGAAAATCATGGAGCTGAGCGAGCATCGGATTCCCGCGATCTTCCATCTGGAGACGCTGACGGGAGGACTGATGCCCGATGCGACCGTCTTTCCTTCCGGGATCGGCCAAGCGTCGACTTGGAATCCGGCATTGCAAAGGGAGATGGCCGAGGTGATCCGCAGGCAAGCCCGTGCCGTCGGCGCTTCGCATGCGTTTGCGCCCGTGCTCGATATCTCGCGCGACTCCCGATTCGGGCGGCAAGGGGAAACGTACGGGGAAGATCCGACGTTGGCGGCCGCGATGGGCGTCGCTTACGTGTCGGGATTGCAGAACGCCGGCAATCTGAAGGAAGGCATGCTGGCTTGCGCGAAGCACTTTCTCGGCTATCATGCGACGCAAGGCGGCATTCACGCGGCATCGACGCCCGTGCCGCCGCGATCGCTTCGCGAGGTGTACGCCAAGCCGTTCCAGGCCGCGATCACGCGAGCGGGCTTGGGATCCGTCATGAACACGTACAGCGCCATCGACGGGGAGGCCGTTGCGGGATCCAGAGCGATCCTGACGGGACTTTTGCGCGAGGAAATGGGTTTCGACGGGGTGACCGTGTCGGATTATACGTCGATCTCGGAGCTGCATACGAGGCTCAAGCTGGACGAAACCGAGACAGACGCCGGCGAGCGGGCGCTGCGGGCCGGCATGGATATCGAGCTGCCTGCCAAAGCGTGCTATAACGAACAGTTGATGCAGCGGATTCGCGACGGCAAGATCGGCATCGACGTGCTGGACCGTGCCGTTGATCGCGTGCTGATCGCCAAGTTCGAGCTGGGCCTGTTCGAACATCCTTTCCCTTCGACGCATCTAGAGCGGGAGACGATCTTCGCCGATCCCCGCAAGGAACAGGTCGGGCTGGAAGCCGCCCGGCAGTCGCTCATCCTACTGAAAAATAACGGGGTGCTCCCCTTGAAGCGCACACGGCAGAAGATCGCCGTCATCGGCCATCACGCCGCTTCGGTCCGGGCGCTGTTCGGCGGGTACACGTATGCCACGCTGGCGGAAAACATGCTGGGTACGGGCAATACGATGGCGGGCGTCGACTTCGAGAAAATTTCGAATCTGAGCGCGGAGGAATTCGGCACGCTGCGGGACCGATTCACGTACCCGGGCAGTCTCGTGCAGATTGAACCGATCCAGATCGAGGAGGTCACCCGCACGTATTATCCGGATACGCGCAGCTTGTTCGATCAGTTGGCGCAGGCTTGTCCGGAATCGGAATTCACGTACGCCTACGGTTATGCATACGCGGGGAACGATACGTCCAAGCATGACGAAGCGCTCGCTGCGGCAGCGGACGCCGACCTGGTCATCCTCACGCTGGGCGGCAAGCACGGATGGGGCTTGACCTGTTCGACGGGGGAAGGCATCGACGCGACCGATATCGGGCTGCCGGCATGTCAGGAGAGCTTCATCGGCAAGTTGGCGGCACTCGGCAAGCCGTCGATCGCGATTCATTTCGACGGAAGGCCGATCTCCAGCGATGCGGCCGACCGTCACGCGGATGCGATACTCGAAGCTTGGAATCCGGGACAATACGGATCCAGAGCGATCGCGGACGTGCTGTTCGGCGAGACGAACCCAGCCGGCCGATTGCCGGTGACGATCGCGCATAACGCCGGTCAGATCCCGATTTTCTATAACCATGAAAACGGCGCGAGCTACCATGTCGGTACGGGCAACGAACTCACGAGCTATGTGGATTGTCCTCGCGAACCGAGATACTACTTCGGACACGGTCTTTCTTATACGACGTTCGAATACGAGAATCTGCGGATCGGGCAAGAAGCGTACGAGCCGGACGAGCCGCTCGCCGTGTCCGTCGATATTACCAATTCGGGCGCTTCGTTCGGCGAAGAAGTGGTCCAGCTCTATATTCGCGATCCATACGCCAGCATCGTCCGCCCCGTACTACAATTGGCTGGGTTCGCTAGAGTTCCTTTGGAGCCCGGGGAGACCAAAACCATTATCTTCACGATGGAAATGAGCCAATTCGCATTCCTCGATGCCGACATGCGATGGAAGATCGAAGCGGGGAAAATGGAAGCCTTGGTCGGCGCATCGTCGAACGACATTCGCGCGGCCGGCACCTTGGCCATCCGTTCGGACCGATTCGTTGACGGAAAAACGAGAGGTTTCTACGCGGAAGTTGAAGCGCAAAGCGGGAGGCAATGAAGAGGAATGGAAATGAGGAGGTCCAGTGAATGAGAGAGAGATCAAGCCTCTTTTCCTATCAAGTGCCGGACGCGAAGCGCGTCAGGTATCTTATGAATACGGACGCCAAGAACGAAGCCGACGACCAATACGCGATCGTGCACGCGCTGCTTACGCCGCAAATGATTCACAAGGGAATGATCGCGGCCCATTTCGGAACAGGGCGGACGACGGAATCGATGGATGAAAGCTATGCCGAGATCAAGCATGTATTAAGTTTGATGGGAAGTGCGGGACATGTCCCAGTCTATAAAGGCGCTGCCAAGGCTTTGCCCGACGAGCAAACGCCGGTTGTCTCGGAAGGCGCCGAAGCGATTATTCGCGAAGCGCTCTCGGACGACTCGCATCCGCTATTCGTCGTATTTCTCGGACCTTTGACCGATCTGGCATCCGCCTATCTGATGGAGCCGCGAATCGCGGACCGGATGACGGCGATTTGGATCGGCGGGGGGCCTTACCCTCACGGCAGAAATGAATTCAATCTGAGCAACGATATCCATGCGGCTAATGTCGTCATGGGCTCCCGCATTCCGCTCTGGCAGGTGCCGCAGGATGTTTATGGCACGATGCGGGTCAGCCTGGCGGAGCTGGAGTGCAGGGTTAAGCCTTATGGCGCCATCGGCAAGTATTTGTTCGAACAGCTCGTTCGATTCAACGAGGATCCGGCGAACGCGTGGCCGCGGGGAGAAGTTTGGGGATTGGGAGATTCGCCGGCCGTAAGCCTTATTCTCGACGATCTTGCGTTCACGTTCGGCTATGAGACGATACCCGCTCCGCGCATCACCCCGGACATGCATTATGTCCACCATCAAACGGAACGGACGATACGGGTGTATAAGCAAGTAGACGTCCGGTTTACGTTGGAGGATATGTACGCCAAGCTGACGTTGTTCGCCACCCAACAAGCGGGAACATGAATGGAGAGGATCCCCTTGATCTACGACAAGTACAACTTCACCGTACCTAGCCAGAAAATGGTTCGGCTCATCATGGACACGGATGCCAAAAACGAGGCGGACGATCAATACGCGATCGTTCACGCCCTCCTGAGCCCGAAATTCGATAATCGCGGGTTTATTGCTGCCCATTTCGGCGATTGGCTGTCGCAGACCAGCATGGAAGACAGCTATGAGGAGATTGCGAAGATTCTGGGTCTCATGAACATACCGGACGACAACCTGATATTCAAGGGCGCTCCGCGTGCGCTGGCCGATGAATCGACGCCGATCCCTTCCGCTGGCGCGGAACTCATCATCAAAGAGGCGATGTCCGATGATCCGCGGCCGCTGTTCGTCACGTTCTTAGGTCCGCTTACCGATATGGCTGCCGCTTTGTTGATGGAACCGCGCATTGCCGACCGATTGACCGTGATCTGGATCGGAGGCGGCGCATACCCGGCAGGCGAGCCGGAATACAACCTTTGGAACGATATCCACGCGGCAAATGTCGTATTTAAATCCCAAGTCCCCGTGTGGCAAGTTCCCAAGAACGTGTATCAACGCGTCATGGTCTCGATGGCGGAGCTGGAGTACAGGGTAAGGCCGCATGGAGAGCTTGGGAAGTATCTCTTCGAACAGCTGGTGGCGTTCGGACATACGGAAGCTGCCCTCCGGACGGCGATCCGAACCGGCGAATGCTGGTGCTTGGGCGATTCCCCTGCCGTCGGCCTGTTGCTTTGCGACCATGAATACTTGTATGACTGGCTGCCGGCGCCGGCATTCTCGCCGGACATGAGATATATTCACGAACGGAATAACAGGCCGATTCGCGTCTACAAAGATGTGAACAGCCGGTTTACGCTGGAGGACTTTTTCATCAAGCTGGCTATGTTTACCGAGAACTCACTATAACCGGAAGGAGCGGCGATGAAGATGAACGGTTTTGCGGTTACGAACCTTCGGGTGAACTATAGAAAAAAACCATTGGGTATAGACGATACGCGACCCCGGCTCAGCTGGGAGCTGACGTCGGAAAGAAGAGGCTTTTTCCAATCCGCCTATCAAATCGAGGCGGCTTACGAAGTCGACTTTTCGTCGGCACGGGTATGGGACTCCGGAAAAATCGAATCGGACCGCAATGTGCATGTCGAATACGCGGGTCCCGGCCTGAAATCCCGCACCCGGTATTATTTCAGAGTTCGCGTATGGGACGAGCAGGGTACGGTATCGGCATGGAGCGAACCTTCGTACTGGGAGACTGCCCTTCTAACTTCCGCGGAGTGGCGGGCCGGTTGGATTACGGCACCCTCGGCGTCTGAAGACGCGGCTCAAGATGCCTGTGATTATTTGCGCTCGGACTTTACGGTACCTGGTCCGATCGTGTCCGCACGGGTTTACGCCACTTCGCTAGGGTTGTACCGGCTGTTCGTGAACGGTGCGCCTGCCGATGACACGCTGTTTAACCCTGGATTTACAAGCTACACGAAACGTCTTCAATATCAAACCTACGACGTAACCGCGTTGATCTCTCAAGGAGCCAACACGATCGGCTGCATGCTGGGGAACGGATGGTACAAGGGATACTTGGCGTGGGAGGGGAAGAAAGAACATTTTGGAGCGAAACGCGCCGCCTTGATCCAACTGCATGTGACGATGTCCGACGGGTCGGAGCGGATCTTCGTCTCGGATGGAAGCTGGCGCGCGTCGACGGGACCGCTGCTTTTCTCGGAGCTGTATCACGGCGAGACCTACGATGCCCGACTTGCGATCGACGGCTGGTGTTCGCCTGGTTTCGACGATCGCAATTGGCCGAATGCGGTCATTCATCACGATCCAGGCTCAACGCTCGTTGCTCAAGAGAATGAGCCTTCTAAAGTGACCGAGGTGCTGAAGCCTTTGGCAGTGATTACGACACCGCAAGGGGACACGGTACTCGACTTCGGTCAAAACATGGTCGGGTGGGTCCGGTTCGCAGTAAATGCCGAAGCCGGTACGGTCATCACGCTTCAGCATGCCGAGGTGCTGGACCGCGACGGGAACTTTTACACTGGCAACCTTCGCTCAGCGAAGCAGACGGTCACCTATATTTGCCGGGGCGGCGAAGAGGAAACGTACGAACCTTATTTCTCTTTCCAGGGCTTCCGGTATGTCAAAGTGACCGGCGTTCCGAAGGAACAACTGATGGAACGGTTCGTGGGCTGCGTCATTCATACGGATCTGGAGCCGACCGGAAGCTTCTCTTGTTCGGATGAGCTCGTCAACAAGCTACAGAACAATATCGTTTGGGGACAGAGGGGGAATTTCCTCGATATCCCGACGGACTGTCCGCAGCGAGACGAGCGATTAGGATGGACGGGAGACGCGCAAGTGTTCATCCGTACCGCGGCCTTCAACATGAACGTTGTCCCGTTTTTTGAAAAGTGGCTCAAGGATCTGGCTGCGGATCAAGAACAAGACGGCAGGGTGCCGCATGTCATTCCCGATATTCCCGCCGCAGGCCACGGCTCTTCTGCTTGGGGAGATGCAGCTGTCATCTGCCCTTGGACGCTGTATGAATGCTATGGCGATACCCGAGTGCTGGAAACCCAATACCCGAGCATGAAGGCCTGGGTGGAGTATATCCGGGCACAGGGGGACAACGAGTATTTGTGGAATACCGGCTTTCATTTCGGCGACTGGCTCGGTCTGGACGCCAAGGAAAACAGCTACGCAGGCGCCACGCCGAAGGATTTGATCGCCACCGCCTTTTACGCCTATTCGACTGAACTGCTGGCGAAGGCCGCCGCCGTTATCGGCCGAACAGGGGACGCAGAACAATACCGCCTCTTGCACGAGAGAATCGTATTGGCTTTTCGAACAGAGTTCGTGACGCCGAGCGGCCGGGTCGCTTCCCCGACGCAAACCGCGTATGTCCTCGCCTTGATGTTCGATCTGCTAGAGGAGAAGGATCGGCCACGCACGGCAAACATGCTTGCGGAGCACATCGAAGAAAATGGAACGCATCTAACGACCGGGTTCGTAGGCACGCCTTATTTGAATCTGGTACTGTCCCGGTTCGGTTATACGGATCTCGCTTATCGTCTTCTGCTCCAGCAAGAATACCCGTCATGGCTGTTCTCCGTCGTACAGGGCGCTACGACGATCTGGGAGCATTGGGATGGGATCAAGCAGGATGGCACATTCTGGAGCGACGATATGAACTCCTATAACCATTATGCCTATGGCGCCATCGGGGATTGGCTGTATCGGATCGTGAGCGGGATCGAACTGATGGAGCCGGGCTATAAGAAAATCCGGATTCAGCCGGAGTTCGGCAAACATTTGACTTGGGCTGATGCATCCTACAAATCGATATATGGAAATATCGCGGTATCTTGGAGGCGGGAACAGGGCGATACATTCGAGCTGAACGTGACGATTCCTCCGAATACGACGGCCGAAGTTGTCATTCCTGTACGAGACAGGAGCCGGATTGCGGAGAGCGGGAAGCAACTCGACCAAATATCCGGTTTGATTCGCCTTGAACCTTCAGAAAAGGGCCAGTCTCTAGTAATCGGCTCCGGGAATTATCGGTTTACGTTGCAGAGCTAGCTCTTACGTAGCCTCGATCAGCATGGATCGGGGCGACGAACCTTATCCGATCAAAGTCCACCTTTCTAATGATAATCCGCTTTTGATAGGCCAGCGACCCGACTATAATAGAAAGGTATGGGCACCTCTTTCAAGGACCTTTAACCGTATGAAGTAAACCGGACGCCTGTTCGAAAGAAGGGGCTTTTTTTCTATTCGTCTACCAGGGGAGCTGAGCGGGATGAAAATATTAGTCGTGGACGACGAGCCGAGACATCGCAGAGGAATGGAAGCTTTGATCCGCAACCTGCGGCCGGAAGATGAGGTTCTCGTCGCCAAAGACGGGGCAAGCGCCCTGGAGCTCGTCTGGTCCGAATCGCCGGATGCCGTGCTAAGCGATATCAGGATGCCGAATCTGGACGGTTTGTCCTTTCTGAAGATCCTGCAGGACGAAAGCCTTCGGACCAAGGTGGTCATGATCTCGGCGTACAATCTGTTTGAATACGCGCAGACCGCGATTCGTCACGGGGCCTACGATTATATTCTGAAGCCGGTGGAGGCCGAGAAGGTTGAGCACGTGCTTCGCCGCATCGAGGAGGAGCTTGCAGCGGAGTCCAGGCAGCATTCGGAGACGGAAGCGTTAAAGCAGCGGCTGAGCCTCGCGTCCTCCGCTTACCGCAACCATCTCCTGCTGTCTTGGTTAAATGGAAGCTTAACGGACGTGGAACGTACGGAAATCGAGTCGTCCGCGTGGATACGGGGAGGCGGAATCGTAGCGGTCACGGAATTCCGGATCGATGCGGACAGCGGGGCGCCATTCGATTCCGCGGCTTGGCTGCGACGCCTGGAGCGGGCGTGGGGGGAATTCGGCGAAGCGAATACGATCTTGATCGAAGCGCTTCAGGAGGGCGTCTGCCAAGCCGTGACCCTCGTCCGAACCCCGCGGCTTACCCCGGAGAGGAAGACTGAAATTCGCCTGATGGCAGCCGCACTGGGAGCGGAGTGGGCCGGGCGCGGACGTCTCGCCCATGGAATCGGCCCGGAATGCCCGTCTTTCTGGACGGAAGCGCCGGAGGCTTACCGGGCAGCCCAAACGGTCGGCCGTTATCATTTCCATCCTTGTTGGAACGGCATCCTATTCCACGATGAACTCCTTCCCGCCGACGATCCTCTTGTTCTGGACGGAGAAAAGCTGTTCGCCGCTTTGCAAGGGAAGGATGCGGAGGAGGCCGTCGAGATGTGCCGGTCGGCGTTCGATCGGCTTGCCGCCGGCGGTTATGCGGACCCGAAGCGGATCAAGGAATCCGCCGCGCTAACCCTGATCAAGGTCAAGAGCAGAATTCGCGATTATGTCGACCGACAAGTTGGAAGCGTTATCACATCGGCGGCTTTGAACGAGGTTCCGGCCTGCCGCACCTTTACGGAGCTCATGACGGTTCTGGAGGTTCGGCTGCAGGACGTACACCATGCGATCAAGCAGTCCCAGTCCGATAAAAGCGAGAAGGTCGTCGACGAGTGCCTGAGATGGATTCAAGAGAACGCCAAGGAAGAGCTGACGCTGGAGAGGGTGGCCGAGCAGTTTTACTTTAACCCGTCGTACTTCAGCACGCTGATCAAGAGCCGGACGGGAAGAACGTTCTCCGATCACGTGACGGAGGCCCGCATGCGGCGGGCCAAGGAATTGATCGCGCGAAACGGGATGAGAATTTACGAGATCGCCGCCGAATGCGGCTATCAGGATACCAAGTATTTCTGCCGAGTCTTCAAGAAATGGAACGGCATGTCGCCGGAAGCTTATAAGCACGCGGCTTATGCACGTAAGGGAAGAGAAGGATGAAGCGAACATTCCGCTCTCGGCTGTTGGCCAGCTACATATTCCTGATCGCGGTCCCGCTTATCGTGCTGGGGACGCTTTTTTATCGCACCGGCCTGCAAGTCGTGACCGAACAAGCGCAGAAGAACGTTTACGAGATCGTGAAGAAAAATAACGAGATCATGGACAACAAGCTGCGGATTATCGACCAGAACAGCACGGCCTTGTTCGTAGACAAGGATTTGTTCGGGGTGTTCGATCGCTTGAATCCGGACAACAAAGCGGACCTGCTCTCCGCCGATCGCCAGGTGTCCGACGCTTTAAGAAGATATTTCTCGCAGATCGACGACGTGTATGCCTACCAGCTGTGGACGTCTTATTTTACGTTCGGCCAGCCGCTGCCTCAAGGCGACCCGACGCGTTCGGCGATTTACCGCGCGGCGGAGAAGGCCGGGGGCAAGATGGTGTGGTATCCCACCTACGACTTCACGGAGATGTTCGATCAATCGTATCTGGAGAAGGGGGCGATCGATTTCCGCTATTTATTCACCGCGACGCGACTGCTCGATTTCTCCTACTTAAACAATACGACCCTGGAGAAGCTGAATCCGGGCATCGAGCGCCCCGTGCTCACGATCAGCTTCAAAGCGGACACGCTGACCTCTCTGTACGAGAAAAGCATTCCCGAAGGTTCGCGTTACTTGGTGCTGGCTCCCGATAATCGCATCGTGGACGGCAGCGAGAAAGGCAAAGTCGCGCAAATCTATTCGGACGATTGGGTGGATCAGGTTCAACGGACGGGCAGCGGCACGCGAAGAATCAAGATCGACGGCGTCCATACGATCGTCTGCTTCGACCGTTCGCAAGTGACCGGATGGATGTCGATCGTCATGACGCCCGAATCAGCCCTCGCCGGCAATCTCGTTCCGCTCATCCGCGGCTCTACCACGCTTTTGGCCGTCATGCTGGGAATCGTCGCGCTTATATTCGCTTATTTTATCTCGGGAAAAATTACGAACCCGATCAAGAAGCTGCTCGGCGCGATGAGGTCGGTGGGCGAGGGGGACTTCCAGACCCAGGTGGTCGTCAGCGCCAACGACGAATTCGGGATCCTGCTCCAGCGATTCAATCGGATGAACGACCGGATTCGGCTGCTGGTCTCGGAAAATTACGAGATCAAATTAAAGGAGCAGGAAGCGGAGATCCAGGCGCTGAACATGCAGATGAATCCGCACTTTTTATACAATACGTTAAACGTAATGAACTGGACGGCCATCGAGAACGGTCAGAAGGAATTAAGCAAAATGCTCGTCTGCTTATCCAACATGCTCCACTATACGTCGCGGAAGGACTGGGGCGCCGTTCATTTATCCGAAGAAATGGAATGGATGAAAAACTACTTCTATATCATGTCCGTCCGCTTCGAAGAGAAATTTACGGTCAGCTACGAGATCGATTCGAGGCTCTACGACTACAAGCTGCCGAGGCTTCTTTTCCAGCCGTTCGTCGAAAATGCCATCCTGCACGGGTTCGACCAGACGGAAGCGGGAGGTCTGATTCGCATACGCGGCTGGATCGAGGAAGGGACCCGGTTTTTTGAAGTCGAGGACAACGGGAAGGGTATGAGCGCCGACATGGTTCACGCGATTTTATACCGGGAATCTTCGTCGATAGGCATTAAGAACACGATCGCCCGCATCCGGATGACCTACGGCGAAGCGTACGGCGTCGTCATCTCCTCCGCGATAGGCGACGGAACGAAGGTTACGATCGCGCTTCCGGCGTAAACAGCCAATAGAAGTCCACCATTCCAAATTGGCTCGGGTTATGTAAGCGCTATACACCGTTTTATAATGTGAACATCATAGACTGCAGCTATGAATCCAATGGGGTTGTCATCGAAAGGGGAACGGTAGATGTCACGGCAAAGAAAATCCGTCTCGATTCTGATCGCGCTGCTTATCGCACTGGTTGGGATTCTGTCCGCGTGTACGAAGTCCGACTCCGGCTCCGGAAACTCCGGAAGCTCCGGAAGCGGCAATTCCGCTTCTCCCGCCCATACGGCAAGTTCGGCTTCGGCCGGCGAAGAACAATCGAACGAACCCGTTACGCTTCGCATGACGGTATGGGGAGCGCCCGAGGAAGTGGCAGCCTACAAGGTCGCCATCGACAAATTCGAGAAAAAATATCCGAATATCACGGTTAAACTGCAGCACATCCCCACCGACTACGACACCAAACTCACGACCATGGTAGCGGGCAATGACGAGCCGGATATCGCGCAGATGGAATCCGCCAGCATCGCCTACCCGCTGGCCGAGCAAGGCAAGTTCTACAATCTGGAGGATTTCCTCTCGTCCGATCCGGATTTCAACGAAGAAGAACTGGTCCCGAATATTACGTATTCGCTCGAACCGGGCAATGTCATCGGCTTGGGCCCGGGACCGGAGACGTTCGGCCTTTTCTATAACGAAGATATTTTCAAAGACGCAGGCTTAACGCCTCCGCCGGCCAAAGCATCGGAAGCATGGACATGGGACGAATTCGTCGACGTCGCCAAGAAGCTGACGATCGACGCCAAGGGAAGGAATGCCGCCGACCCCGCCTTCGATCCCAAAAATATTAAGCAGTATGGCGTTAACATCGGAACGTGGTGGGGCAATTACAGCAACCTCATCTACTCCAACGGCGGGGACTTCGTCTCCGAAGACGGGAAGACCTTCGCGCTGAATCAGCCGGCCGCGGTAGAGGCCATTCAGAAATTGGCGGACTTGATCAATGTCTATCATGTCGCGCCGTCCCCGGTTCAAGCGAAGAACATTCCGGCCACCAATATCGCGCTTCAGACGAAAAAAGTGGCCATGGCCATCGACGGACAATGGTCGACGGCAGGATTGGCGCAATCGAAGTTCCACTTCAACGTAGGCGTGCTTCCGACGTTGAAGCAGCCGATGACGACCGTCGTCTCCGGGATGTTCTCCATGTTCAAATCGACCAAACATCCCAAAGAAGCCTGGGAGCTCATGAAGGCGCTGCTCGATCCGGACGCGGCGATCGACCTGATCACGGCCGGAACCTGGATGCCTGCTTATCGGAGCTGGTATACGGACCCGGCGCTGCTCGCCAAATGGACGGAAAACCTCGATTCCCGGCCTTCGGGCTATAAAGACGCGGTCGTGGACGTTCTCTTGAACAGCAGCCACCAAACGCCGACGGGTTACGTGAAGAACTTCAACAAGATTATGGATATCGTGAATCCCGCGCTGGATAAAGTATGGCTCGGCCAACAGACCGCTCAGCAGGCGCTGGATTCCATCGAAGCCAAGGCGCAAGCCCAAGTTCAGGGCCGCCGCGACGTGAAGGAATAAGGGTTGAAGCAAAGTATGGAGAACGGAGGTAGGCATGAGAAAAGGACTGTTCTACGGGCTGCTGTTCACATCGCCGGCCATCCTGGGGTTCCTCATCTTCACGTTAGGTCCCATGATCGCCAGCTTGGCGCTCAGCCTGACGGATTATAACGTCTTCAAGGCGCACGCCTCGTTCGTCGGATTCGATAATTATGCCCGGCTGTTCTCGGGCGAAGACGACCTCTTCTACAAGTCGCTGGGCATTACGTTCTACTTTGTCCTTCTGCGGGTTCCTGCCGTCATTATCATTTCCTTCGTCGTCGCCCTGCTTCTAAATATGAATGTCAAAGGAAGAGCCGTATTCCGTACGATCATCTACCTGCCCAGCATCGTGCCGGCGGTCGCCTCGGCGATGATCTGGATGTGGCTGCTCAATCCCGATCTGGGCCTGATCAATTCCGCGCTCCGATGGCTGCATCTGCCGACCAGCAATTGGCTGTATTCGGAGAACAGCGTCATCCCGTCCGTCGTGCTTACCACGCTCTGGGGGATAGGCGGCACGGTTATTATATTTCTCGCGGGGCTGTCGGGCATTCCCAAGCAGTACTACGAGGCGATCGAGGTGGACGGGGGCGGTTGGTACAGCAAGCTGCGCCATATTACGCTGCCGATGGTCACGCCGACCATCTTCTTCAACACTATTATGGCGATCATCGGCTCCTTCCAGGTGTTCAACGAGGCTTACATCTTGACGCAGGGCGGACCGAATAACCGGAGCTTGTTTTACGTGTTCTACCTCTGGAGAACGGCTTTCCGGGATACCGAGATGGGGTATGCGTCCGCGCTGGCTTGGGTGTTGTTCCTCATTATCCTGTTTTTTACCTTTATCGTGTTCAGGACCTCGAAGTCCTGGGTGTATTACGAAGGGGGGGAGCGTGCGTGAGGCAATCGAAGCTTGCGCTGACATGGGGTTATATCGCCCTTTTCGCGATCTCCGCCCTGTTTATCATCCCGTTCGTATGGCTGGTGCGAAGCTCGCTCATGGATTTGTCCCAAATCTTCACCATGCCGCCGCAGTGGATTCCTAAGCCCTTCCACTGGGACAATTTCCATCGGGCGCTGACGGTTTTGCCGTTCGGCACGTTCTTCGCCAATACGTTCATCATCGTGGTCGGCGTGCTTGTCGGCACGGTCGCGACGAGCAGCATCGCGGCGTTCGGATTTTCGCGGATCCGGTGGAAAGGAAGGGACGCCGTATTCGGCATCCTGATGTCCAGCATGATGCTGCCGGCGGCCGTCACCCTGATTCCCAGCTTCCTCGGATGGAAGACGATCGGCTTCTACGACACGTATTACCCGCTCGTCGTGCCGTCTTTTTTCGGCGGCGGCATCTTCAATATCTTCCTGCTTCGTCAATTTTATCTCACCATCCCGAAGGATTTCGACGAGGCGGCTTTCGTGGACGGAGCTACGTATTTTCAAATCTATGCCAGGATTATCATGCCGCTTAGCCGTTCCGTGCTGATCGTGGTCTCCTTGTTCAGTTTCCTCGGCACGTGGAACGACTTCATGGGACCGCTCATTTATTTAAAAAGCGACCGGCTCTTTACGCTGGCGCTTGGCCTGCAGATGTTTCAAGGCACCTATAACGCGCAATGGGATCTGCTCATGGCGGCTTCGGCGGCCGTCGTGCTGCCCTGCGTCGTCGTATTCCTGGTGGGACAGCGCTATTTCCTCGAAGGGATTACGCTGACTGGTTTGAAAGGATGAAGCCCCGTTGATGAATTGGCAGAGCATTCCCTTTACGAAGGTAAAAATCGACGATGCATTCTGGCGTCCGCGTCTCGACACCCTGAGCCGAGTCACGATCAAAGCCTGTCTCGACCAATGCGAGAAAACCGGGCGCATCGCCAACTTCGCCAAGGCCGCCGGCCTGACGGAGGGCGAATTCGAAGGCATCTACTTTAACGACTCCGATGTGTACAAGGTGCTGGAGGGCGCAGCCTATCTGCTGATGTCGGATCGGGATCCGGCGTTGGAGGCGGAAGTCGACCGAATCATCGAGCTCATCGCCGGCGCTCAGGAGCCGGACGGCTATTTGTGCACCTACTTTACGTTGGTCGCGCCCGAGCGCAAGTGGACGGATATGGAAAAACACGAAATGTACAACGGCGGTCATCTGATCGAGGCGGCGGTCGCTTACTTCGAAGCGACGGGCAAGCGCAAGCTGCTCGATGTCGCCTGCCGGTTGGCCGACCATTACGATCGCCTATTCGGCCCCGGCAAGCGCCATTGGGTGGAAGGGCATGAGGAGATCGAGCTGGCGCTCGTCAAGCTGTACCGCGCCACCCAAGAGGCGCGTTATTGGAAGCTCGCCCTATGGCTGCTGGAGGAACGCGGCCGCGGCCATGGCCAAGGCGAGATCTGGGACAAAGAAGAATGGGGACCGGCGTACTGCCAGGACGACGTTCCGGTTCGGGACATCGAGAAGGTGACCGGGCACGCCGTACGCGCCATGTATCTCTATTCGGCAATGGCGGACGTCGTGCTGGCTTCCGGCGATTCCGCCTACGTCGATGCCCTGCATCGCGTATGGGCGCATACGGTGGATCGCAATATGTACGTGACGGGAGGAATCGGGCCTTCGCGGCATAATGAAGGCTTTACCCGCGATTACGATCTTCCGAACGAGACGGCCTATTGCGAGACTTGCGCCGCGATCGCCATGGCATTCTGGAACCATCGGATGAACCTGCTGTTCGGCGATGCCAAGTATGCCGACGTGGTGGAGCGGGAAATGTACAACGGCGCTTTAGCGGGGATATCGCTGTCCGGCGACAAGTTTTTCTACGTCAATCCGCTGGCGTCGGATGGCGGCCATCATCGCGTCGAATGGTTCGGCACGTCCTGCTGCCCGACCAATCTGGTGCGGTATTTGCCTTCCATCGGCCAGTACGCGTACGCGAGGACGGAGGACGGGCTCGCCGTCAATCAGTACATGAATGGCGAAGCGGAATTCGAGGTCGCAGGCGGGCTTGCCGTGAAGCTGAAGCAAACGACGAAGTACCCGTGGGACGGCAGGATCGAGCTTGAAGTGAATCCCGAACGGACGGGCACATTCGTCATACGATTGCGCGTACCGGGCTGGTGCAGTGGCTATAGGCTGAAGATAGGCGGCAGAAGCCTCTCGGGTACCGAAGCGCTGTCGGACCGGGGATACCTTGTGCTGGACCGCGAATGGTCGCCGGGGGATTCCGTCGCGCTTGAACTGGATATGCCTGTGGCGATCGTGCGCGCCAGGGCGGAGGTCGAAGCCGATCGTGGCCGAATCGCCGTTCAGCGCGGCCCCGTCGTTTATTGCGCGGAGCAAGTCGACAATCCGGATTTGACCTACGACGCCTTCGCCCTCTCCGCCAATGAACCGTTTCATGCAAGTTATCGTTCCGATCTGCTAGGCGGCGTAACCGTTCTGACCGTCAATGAAGAGACGGGGAGACCGTGCATGCTAATTCCTTACTACGCCTGGGATAATCGGGAGGGCGGATTTATGCAGGTGTGGATTCGCGAAGCGAGAAATCAGCGTCTCTATTTCCATTAGCCGGATGAGTCGTACCTGAGAGAGCAGCGCGGCGCAGTATGAGTCAATAAGCAGCATAGGGCTACTAAGGTCGTAACTCAGCCTCGATCAGCATTGATCGAGGCGTTTTTGCATCTAAAACCTGGGTTGGTCGAAACAAAAATAGGCAATGAATAATTATGCATAGGCTCACCTTTCAAAATGGACCAAATATTCGGATTGATTAGCCATGAACCTTCGATTCAAAATCGCAACGTCGTCTCATGCCCGTCCGCGCGGATCGCGTACGTCCCGCTGTACCGCGCTGCTTGGCAATACGGATTGTCGAACCGCGGATAATTGTCGATCGGAATTGCGTTGCCGTTCACTTCCAGTGGGCCTTCCCAACCGAAAGCGATTTCTCCGTAGGCCGGATCCTGCCACGTCACGGCGGGCCGGGCATCCACCATCAACCGACTCCGCTGTAGCCGTTCCATGAACTTCTCAAAGGGGCCGTCCTCCGCCAGGCGCCCCACCCGGCACAGCCATACATTATCCAACGCGTCGCACCGCGCCTCTTCTTCGGGCAAACGTTCCGTCCAATAATAACCGCGTTGGGAGTATAGCGCTACATAACCGTCCCCTTTTCGGCCGAACAGCCAACCGCCGAGCTCCAGCACTTCATCGAACCGGCGCTTGGGGAAGAAGGCATGCGTGTACGGCAACCGCACATCGGAAGGCAGCCGATAGATGGAGATGACCGTCGATCCATATTGGATCGAACGCGGCATCACGTCGTTGCCCGTCCACAAGTCGGGCCGGCCGGTCCGAACGCTTTCCGTTCCAGGATGATTCGTGAACGCGACCACGCCTCCGTCCAGCGAAGCTTGCCATATGTGCTGCTGGAACCCGTTTTCTCCTTTTCGAAAATCTTGCGCGCAGCTAAGCATATAATCGCTTGTGCGGCGGGTGATTTTGTTGACGCGGCTTAAGTACGTGCTGCCCCGGCAAGGCTTCGGCTCGATGCCCGCCGCCGCGCACTTTGCGAAATAGGCGGCCTCCTGCTCCAGCTGGTGATTGACGTGAATGCCGTATTTTAGCGCCATGTCGATGTTGGTCCGGATTAAATCCTTGTGCGTATAGCCCATGTTCTGCCAGTAGAAGGCCGTATCCTCCTCGGTCGCCACGCCTTTTCCCAGCTTCGGGCCATCCTCGACATCGAAGCTTTGCTGTTCTCGGCTTTCCATCGTGGCGGCGTCCAAAGCAACGGCAATGACGGCAGCAGGCGCCTCGTAATCACTGGTGGAGAGCGCGGTGGCGCTTAAGTGAAGAAGATGGCCGGCATGCTCGCCCGTGCCCCACAACAAATATTGCAGCGGCTGCGTCGATTGGTTGGCGGGCTCCAGGATCAATTCCGAATACGTCCGACCCTGCGTGCAGCTATAAGCGCCCTTGTAGGAGTTGACCGCCATCCCGAACGACATCAGGTCCAGCAATTGACGGGCCGAATGGCGCAAGCCGGTATCTTTGGCCAAATCGTACACATTCAGAACGGACAAATAGTTTTCCGACATGTAGCAATGTGAATCCCATTCACTGAATCCAACCAACGCCTTCACCCGAATCCAATCGGCAATAAAGGCGGCCGCCGGCTGTAACAATTCATGTCCGTACCGATCATGCGCCGCAAACCAAACGTCCGGGTAGAGCTGAGCTGCGAGCAGCTGACATGTTCGGTACAGCATGACGTGGTTTTCCGTTACGAAAACTTGCGATCCGGAAAACTCGCTCCGCTTGGCGTCGTACCAATATTCGAATCCGGTAACGGTGGACCGAATACGCTGGAGCAGCGCCTCGCTGAGCAACGGGCTGTCGCCGTATAAAACCAGCATCCGCAAGATCACATTCATGGTAAAATCGCTGCAATCTTCGCGCCGATCGATCGTCTCCAGCATACGGACGAACGCCTCTTCGTCCACAGGGAGTCCAAAGACGAGCCGACTAATGGCGGAAGTCGCCACCTTGTAGCGGTCATCGGCATGATCGTCCTTGGCGGAAGCGGCCAGATAAGCTTGCTTGCGCAGCGTGGCGTCGGTGGACATGGCTTTAACTCCTTTCCTGCATCAATTCGGCAAGCAGCATAAGGGTTAGCCCTTGACCGTAAAGGGGCGCATAGCAGACAGCTCATGGTTGTTTCGCACCCATTCCAGCAAGTAAGCATGCGCTTTCTCTTCGCGACTGGCGTCGTAATAGCCCGACATGGCGATCAGACCGACGCCAGGGTTCCAGTCCCAATGATGAATATCCATGCCCCAATCGCCGGCATGGCAATTTGCTGCATTGCGGATGACTTTGTCGGCTTGTTCGCTTTGATCGGCGATCATAAACGTAAATACGCGGTTAGCCAACATCGATAGTGTAGAATCAGATAACGTCATAGCAGCGCGCCCTCCGGATCGTCGGTAATATCGCTTCCATTGTATCGGAGCAAGCGCGCTTACGGTCATCCGCCGTTGCGGCGTTCATCGTCCAGGATTGCTGTGTCGTCTACCGCCGCCGGAATTGCTCCGGCGTAAAGCCGGTCAGCTCCTTAAAGCTGCGGATGAAATGCGACGACGTCTGGAAGCCGACCTGATCGCTGATCAGGTGAATCGGGTACGCCGTGTGCAGCAGCAGCGACTTGGCTTCATTGACGCGTATTTGCTTCATGTACGCTTGCACCGTCGTGCCCATCTCCCGTTTGAAGAAGTGGCACAAATAATATTTGCTGACGTGCAGCGCCTCCGCCATGAGATCAAGGGAAAGCGGTTCCCGGTATCGCTCGTGGAGCAGCTGCAGGATTTGACCGACCAGCTTATCGCGTGCAGTCTGCGGCGCGGCGGCCTGCCGCGGCCCGGGAGACTTGCGAAGCTGCCGGGAAATCAGCAGGATCAGCTCCTGCAAATAAAGCTGCAGCGCGGCTTTTCGCTGCCACTCGTCGGCCCCGTACTCGCGGCCGATCCGGCCGAACAACCCCGCGAGCCGCTCCTGCTCGCCCGGCAAGTCCAGCAAATGATTCGGATATGCCAGCCGCTCGAGCGGTTCCAGCAAGGCGTGCGCGCCTTCCGGAACGATACTGGGCAGAAAGTGAATCAGATGACGCTCGTACGGCGGCTCCAGCACATGAAACTTATGCATCGTCAAGGCGTTGAAAACAAGAATATGGCCGGGTTCGACGCGATACAGATGGTTCTTCAGAACGACTTCCAGTACGCCGCTCGTCACCCATACGATCTCGTACCCCAGATGCGAGTCGAATGCTTTCGGATAATCCTGATTCGTCTTCCTCTCGTAAACGAACTGGTGCTCTAGCAGTACATCGTAGAATGTCATACCTGTACACCTTCTCCCAAACATTGGGTTGTTTTTTGAAAAAAGTTTCTATACAGTTATTCGTGTCAACGAGGGAAGAGGGCAAGCATGGAGCGGGGGCTGGCATCAAGGCGCATGATGAAGAACCGCGGCATGGTGAAAACATCGTCTCTATTATCGTACTTGCGGATCGCGCTTGCAATCGCGAAAGGGTGGGGAAAAGAGATGCCATTCATAGAAAAAGTAAAATCGCGCAGACCCCGTAAGAGACATAAGTAATGTGGTGAGATGTTGTGAATTTCGGAAAATAATAGAATCTATATAACAACCGATTCTCCTTATATCGTTCCGGCGTATTGGTTTGATTTTTATCGCAGGATGAGAGCGGAAGGCAAGGACCCGTACTTGCCGGTCATCACGGCCGAGAAGGACACGTTCGACATCGACAGGGTTATGGTTGTCGCCCAAGGCCACGGCAGGCTGGAGCTGGAAGAGCAGGATACGGACGTATTTAACCAGCTCGTCCGCCACCTGCAGCGCTTCGTGATACGCGGGGACAGGGACGGGCGGCATGCCTACTACACCGGCGTGCCGACGACGATTGCGGCCAGCTGGCTCCTGCTGCTGAGTCCGTTCTGGCGGGTGACTTTCCGGGACGCGAAGCAGCGTCAGCCGCGGTTTTTGCCATGAGCGCTCTCCTTATGTTGTCTGCCGTGCCATTCCGCAAGAACGGCATTATGAACGAAGGCGCTGTACGAGCAACTGCCCGCTGTCGTCGTATTGAACTGGTTATAGATGGGTAATCGATAAAATGCTTGCCATGCGTTTCATGGGAAGCGTTTTTTTACGAATTTTTATAGGTTAAAGGGGTTATATCGACGAGGGCGGCGTTTTGCCGGATAACACTCGTTCTCCTTAATGATAGGTAAATATTAATTACACAATTCTTTTCGATCTTAAATAAATATCGCATTGAACCTATATTCTTAACCCCGTATAATATGGAGATGGGAATTAATTCTACAAAGGCGCTAACACGCACCTTCAAAATAAGCACTTGAGCCGTCTATCGCCCCAAGGATGAAGGAGAGCGGCATTCGTACAAATGGAATATCCAATACATAGCAGGGGAGGGGAACAGGTGGAAAGGGATTCTTTCGCGAACATTCTGGTCGTCGGCGGCCAATCGGAGCATTCGCATGCGATCGAAGCCGCTCTCGACGGGGAAACGTACCGTTTCGTCCGCGCACGCTCCTGGACCGAGGCGTTGCGATGTTTGCTGCGCGAGGAGATCGCCGTCGTCCTGATTGACGTTCAAATGTCCGGGATGAATGGCGGCGAGGCGGCCGACAATATGAAGTCCAATAGCAGCCTTGAACATATTCCGGTCGTCTTCATCTCCGGACCCGCGGATGCCGGCGGTTTTGCGACAGGCTGCTCCTTGGGCGCCATCGATTTTTTCATGAAGCCGATCATTCCGAATGAGCTCAAAGCCAAGATTCAGGGCTTGGTAAGTCTGCACGATGCCCGAAAAAAAAGGAGTGCGATGGAGCTTGAGCGCATGAACCGGCAGATCGCGCGTGCCGGCGAGCAGCCTGCGAAGCCAGAATCGCAGGCGCGCGTCGTGACGGATACCTCGATCGATGCCATGCTGGTGCTTGATGCGTCGGGCGTCATTCTCGAAGCGAATCCCGCTTCCGCGCGCATGTTCGGGTACGACAAAGGGGAACTGAACGGCCTGAACGTATCGCTGCTCCTCCCCTCCGCCGTTGGCGCCGACGAACCTTTGGCTCCTCCGTTAGGCAAGCTGCTGGGGGTAGAGACGCGTCGCAAGAACGGCACATCCTTTCCGGCTGAGATACAATGGGGCAGCGACGCCGACGAATCCGGCCTTCTAGCTTGCACCGTGCGGGATATAACGAGCCGCAAACAAGCGGAGCGGTCGTTGATCGAGGCGAAGGAAGCGGCCGAGCGTACTTCCCAGGCGAGAATGGAATTTTTAACGTATATGAGCCACGAGGTTCGCACGCCGCTGAACGGCGTCATCGGCGTGCTCGATCTGCTGCGGGAATCCGGTCTGACGTCCGAACAATCCGAGCTGGCCGAGGTCATGGTTAATAGCGGGAATACGCTTATGCAAATCGTCAACGACGTCCTGGATTTGTCCCGCATCGAAGCCGGCCGAATGGAGCTGGAACATGAGCTCTTTTTGCTGGGGGACTGTCTGGCTCAAGTCGGGGAGCTGTTCACGGCCCAAATACGAGAAAAACGGCTCGCATATACGGTTGCCCTCGAGCCTGACGTTCCCAAACTTCTTCGAGGGGACCGGAATCGTCTGCAGCAAGTTCTCATCAATTTGATCGGCAATGCTGTGAAATTCACGGAGAAGGGCGGTATCGGCATCCGGGTGGGCCTGCTCGAAGAGACCAACGACCGGATCGCGCTAGAGTTCGTCGTGAAGGATACCGGCATCGGCATTCCTGCAGGAGAGATCGATCGGCTGTTTTTGCCGTTCTCGCAAGCGAACGTCTCAACCCCCCGCAAGTACGGCGGCAGCGGATTAGGGCTGTCGATCTGCAAAACGTTGTGCGAGCTCATGGAAGGAAGCATCCGCGTAGAACCGTCCGGCGAACCCGGCACGGTTTTCGTTTTTTCGGTGCGCTTCGGCAAGCACGATTCGAAGGTCTCGTAGAGACCGCCGCCGCGGAGAGAGTCGTTGTGCCGCGTCGGAATGACACTCTCACATTTGCTCCTGATTGATAGAACGGCCGCCAAGCCTCCGTCGGGCTGACGCTTGCAGATAGAACGCGATGCCCGGACCGAGCGTACGCTCCGGGACAAGGATACGGGGCGGACGTTTCGTTTAGCTTCGACAGGTGAACTAATCGGTTTGCAGACGACGACCGCAAAAAGGTTGAATAGCGGCTTCGCGATAAGAAAAAATGCACGCGGGAATAAGTAAACCATTTCTTCAAAGATAAGCGAGCGATACGTATTAGACAACGGCGGGCTCCGATTGAATCGTTAATGACGAGATCGATCGGCGCGTGGCGCCGGTCGCCGGACCTCGGTTTCATCCAGCAGGGGAAAGGTTAATTCTAGAAATAAATACACCAGATTGACCTCGTTCGACCGCTCGCCATTCATAAAGAGAGGTGGGATTCACGTGGAAGTCCAATGTCTGAAAGTAAAAATCAAGCCGGGAATGACCCAAGAATTTATAGATTTCGTCAAAGATATGCAGGTAAACAAAATGGATTTCGTCTACGAGACGATGAGAAGCGAAAATATTGTGGTCGAGTCGATTTTCCTGGAGAAGGGCGAAGAAGCGGATCATATCATTTTCTATACGAGGAGCAATCCTGCCGACGAAGCGATAGAGGAAGCGACGGACCGCGGCAGCGCGATCCCCGTCGATACGGAATCGATCGAGATGCTTCAGAAAACGTGGGATAGCGTCCAGTCGCTCGAAGTTCTGTTCGATGCGGGCCGGCTTACCTGATAGACCGCCGATTCAAAAAGAGGCTGTCCCGCAGTCGCGAAGCCGACCGGGGGCAACCTCTCGGTATCAGAGCAGTGCGCCGGGGAATGGCCGGTTCAAGGTCTGCCTACGGGATGATAGTACATAAGTTCATACAAATCTTCCTCCGCGATCGGCTCCGTCCGTTCTTCCGGACCGAGCATAAGCGCGATTCGTCCCGTCGGATGCAACTGCAGCGTGTTCTCGATGAACCGCAGATGCGAGTCGCTGTCCGTTTGGGGCTTGTGCACGAGAAAAATCGTGGGGATGCGAATCGTGCGATGAGGGCGGCTTTTCTTCTTGTCGCCGAGCGCCTGCGCTGGTCTGGACTCCGAAAATACGAGTCCTAAATCTTGTAACAGCCTTGACGTTCCTCTAGGCGTATAGGTTTGGTTGAACTCGCGCTCGATCAAAGTCGATACGAGCTTGAGCGTCCATCTGGACTGCTCGGCAAGCGCGAGTTCGCTGGGCCGCTTGGACGTGATCAGCTGAATCAAGCGGGTCTCCTGCACAGCCGTGAGTTTGCGAGGCGCCCCGGGCGAGCTTCCGATAGCCAGTCCCTCCAGGCCGGATTGTTCGTACGAGCGGATATACGTATAAATCGTCTTTTCGCTAAGATGGGAAACGCCTTGAATATCTTTGACCGAATATCCGCTTTTGTACATAAAAACGGCCTGATACCGTTGAAACATTCGTTTGTCCTGCGTATCCTTCATCGCCTGAAGAAGAAGCACGTCTTCTTCGTTGCGCTTCACGGCCAACACCTCCTCTCTCCTGCAAGGGAAAATAAGCATAGGATAATTACCCCGTACGGTTCGGGATTAACCCGTCTTCTCCGTTTCCTGTGAGCATCACTTTCTTTATTTTATCACAAAAAAGTCGTCAATTGACTAAAGCATGGAATCCGGGCGGACAAAAGAGGTTCCCGTTTTTCATCTGCCTCGCGGATTTGACAACAATTGAAACGAAACTGATAGATGGGATCGATACACGACCGGCTTGAGGGTTCCAATGACGAGGATCCTAATGACCTCGCCGAGCTCGCGAATGTCCGCTTCGTTGCCAAAATGTATATGCCTATATAAGGGGAGGCTTCCGTAATTTATCCGTTCACATCGGATTAATCTTGGTGTTTGCGTTCGGTATTGCGCTTGTGCGGTCTCAAGCGGTCTCTATCGGCGAGTTTGTCGCATTCGCCCTCTATTACACGACAGTGACATTTCAAATGACCCAGGTCGTCTCGAATGTAACGGAGCAGCGCATGCTGATGAATCAAGCGGGACGAATCTACGCGTTTATGAAAAAGCGTCCCGCCGTCCTGGAGGCGGAGGAGCCTCAAATGCGATCGCCCCGCGGATTCTTACAGGATCATGTCATCTCTCTTAAGAGGCCGAAAAATGTTTGCCATGCGTTTCAATGGCGGGCATTTTTGTTTTTAACTATAAAACCATCTAAAAATGTCGGAATAAAAGGCTATTCAAATGCCGCAACCCGTGCTATAGTAATTTTGTAATTTTAATTACATGTAAGCGACGAGGAGAACCATGCCGAAGAAAAAAAGCACTGCCGTGCTTTCCATCCGACTGGACGATGAGGTGCTCAAGGCCGTTGATTTGCTCGTCGAGTCCGGGCTCGAGTCCAATCGCTCGAGGGCGGTCGCCCATTTCGTGAATGTCGGCGTGCGGGCTTCCCACGATCTGCTGGTACGGGCAAGGGAGCAGGCAGATAACCTTCAGCGGCTGAAGAACGAGATGTTCGAGGCGGTGAAGCACCGCGACATCGACAAGGTCGCCGAGCTGATCCACCGGGACGCGAGCCTGGTGAACGCCAGCAACCCGCAAGGGGAGACGCCCGTACTGATGGCGGCGCTGCTTCGGGCGAACGACATCAAGGAGCTGCTGCTGCGGAACGGGGCGGGCAGGCTGAACGTGTTCGAGGCCGCCGCGGTCGGTTACAACGCCAGGGTGGAGGAACTGCTGGACCAATCTCCGGAGCTGCTGAACGCCTACAGCCATGACGGGTTCCCGCTCCTATCGCTGGCCGTGCACTTCGGCAATACCGAGACGGTGGAGCTGCTGCTGAACCGGGGCGTCGACATTCATGCGCGAAGCCGAGACGGCAG
The DNA here is from genome assembly GCF_900112065.1 of Cohnella sp. OV330. GTDB lineage: Bacteria > Bacillota > Bacilli > Paenibacillales > Paenibacillaceae > Cohnella. Next base: position 209,786 of record NZ_FOKE01000014.1, on the reverse strand, counting down.
CTTGAACAACAAAGCGATCCACGCGACCGTTTTCGGCGACTATGGGCATCTCGTAGACTTGCTGATGGCGCACGGAGCCGACATCCATGCCCTATGCGAGGGCGAGCTTCGAAAAGGCTTCAACGTGCTGCACGTGGCGGCTTATTTCGACAAAGCGGGCCTGATCGAGAAGTTTCTCGGATACGGAGCCGACAAGACGGCGAAGAACGCAAACGGAGAGACGCCCTACGAATTGGCCGTATCTCTCGGACACGCGGCTTCCGCGGCGTTGCTCCTGAACTAGCGGGCTGACGACAACCGCATCTATTTTATTACTATTACATACGACAACTCGACCGGACAGACGGAGAGTCGCTGAATTCGCGAAGCGACCTACGTTTGTCCTTTTTGTCGTAACGGAAGCGAGGAAGAGTTTGATGCAATACCGGAGGTTGGGAAGAACGGGACTTAAAGTGTCCGAAGTAAGCCTTGGAACGATGGCGTTCGGACGATGGATCGACGAGCAGGCGTCCGGCGAGGTGCTGGATACGGCGCTGGAGGCGGGGATCAACCTGATCGACACCGCGGACGTATACGGCAGCGGCATGGATACCGGCGACCGCTCGCGGTTCGGCGAGTCCGAGGAGATTCTCGGACGGCTCCTGCAAGGGCGCCGCAACGACATTTTGCTGGCGACGAAGTTCAGCGCTCATGTGGGATCGGGCGTCAACGACGGAGGACAAAGCCGCTACCACGTCTACCGGGCGTTGGAGAACAGTCTCCGCCGGCTGCGGACGGATCACGTCGATCTGTACCAGATTCACGCGTTCGATCCACAGACGCCCATCGAGGAGACGCTGCGGGCGCTGGACGATCTGGTGAAGCAGGGCAAAATCCGCTACCTCGGCTGTTCCAACTATGCGGCTTGGCAGCTGGCGAAGGCGCACGGGGTAAGCGCGCTCCACGGCCTTCATCGATTCGAGAGCGTTCAGCCGGAGTACAGCCTCATCACGAGAGGCATCGAGCGGGAGCTCGCGCCGTTCGTCCAGTCTGAGCAGGTCGGCGTCATTAGCTACAGCCCGCTCGGCAGGGGAATCCTCAGCGGCAAGTATCGCCAGGGAGAAGCGCCTCCGTCGGAATCAAGGCTGGCTCATGGTGAAAAGCGGTTGGCGCTGCTGCTGGACGCGAATCCGGCATACGCGCTCGTCGACGGGATTCGCCCGCTGGCCGAGGCGAGAGGCTGGACGCTGGCGCAGTACGCGCTTTCCTGGGTACTCAGCCATTCCTTCGTGACCTCCGCGATTCTCGGTGCCTCCAAGCCGCAGCAGATCCGCGATTCGCTCGCCCACGCGAGCGAGAGATTGTCGGCCGAGGAGATCAAGGAAATTGACGACCTCTCCCGCCGCATCGGTCTTTTTACGTTATAAACCCTTGTTATCGCATTGGTAAACTATAAAATGGGAGGAAAACCATCATGACGATATCCCATCAAGGCAAGCCGTCCAAGCGCCAACTCCATCTCGGGTTGTTCCTGTTCTCGACAGGCTATCACCCGGCCGGCTGGCGGCTGCCGGAAGCGGCAACCGACGGCGCGTTCGATCCGAAGTTTCTGCATCGCGTAGCTCAGAGATTGGAGGAGGCGAAGTTCGACTTCTTCTTCCTCGGCGATGCGCTTGCGACGAGCGCGGACATGCAGCACACGTTTCCGTCGCAGATGGTGCGTCTTGAGCCGTTCACGATGATCGCGAACATCGCGGCGGTCACCGAGAAGATCGGGTTGATCGTAACGGCGAACACGACGTACTCCGAGCCTTACACGGTCGCGCGCCAGACGGCTTCGCTCGATTACTTGAGCGGCGGCCGTCTCGCCTGGAACGTCGTGACCGGCATGGACGTGCGGGCGGCTCAGAACTACAGCCGGGAGAAGCACTGGGACAACTCCCAGCGCTACGACTACGCGGACGAGTTCGTGAAGATCGTGCAGGAGTTGTGGGATTCTTGGGAAAACGAAGCGTTCGTCAGGAACAAGGAGACCGGACAGTTCGTCGACGGCAGTAAGGTGCACCGGATCGATCATGTCGGCGAGCATTTCTCCGTCGCGGGCCCGCTGAACGTGGCGAGGCCGCCGCAAGGTCAGATTCCGCTGCTGAACGCGGGCACGTCCGAGCGCAGCCGGGATCTGGGCGCGAAGCAGTCGAGCGCCGTATTCACCGGGCAGATTCTGCTCGAGCTCGCGAAGGCGTTCTACGCCGAGATCAAGACGAAGGCCGTGCAGTACGGCAGAAGCCCCGATGAAGTGTTCATTCTGCCGGGCCTCGTGCCGCTCGTCGGCCGCACGTCCGAGGAAGCGCGCGCGAAGTACCGGGAGCTGAATTCGCTGCTCATGACCAACTACGACGTGGCGCCGTTGTCCGCGAGGATCGGGATCGACCTTGCCGCGTATCCGTTGGACGGTCCGCTTCCGGATCTGTCGCTCTCGTCGCTTCCGGGAGACGAGGCGAGGTGGCTCGTCGCGCTGGCGCAGAAGGCGGAAGGCCGCGAAGATATCACCGTCCGCGAGCTGTTCCACTACTTCGCAGCCACGTCGCGCGGCCATCTGCTCATCGTCGGCAATCCGGAGGAGATCGCGGATCAGATGGCGGAGTGGTTCGAAGGGGGCGCGGCCGACGGCTTCAATATCTGCCCTCCGTACATGCCGGGCGGGCTCGACCTGTTCGTCGACCTGGTCGTTCCGGTGCTCCAGCGCCGCGGCCTGTTTAGGACAGAGTACGAGGCGGATACGTTTCGCGGGCACTTCGGCCTGTCCGTTCCCGAGAATCGGTTCGCCAAGAAGGCAGCCCTGCAAGGGGCGGGCGAGTAAGGAAGGGAGCAGAGCCACATGGGCTATGACGGCAAAAAGCGCTACCGGTGGCGCATTCTCATCGGGCAAGTCGCGCTGTTGCTCGCTTGCCTGGGCATGATCGAATACCTCGTACGAGCGGAGATCGTCGGCAGCTTGTATCTGTCGAAACCGACCCAGGTCGCGGAGGAGATTTACAAGCTGTTCGCGGACGGCGAGATTTTCCACGACTTGCTCGTGACGCTTAAGGAATTCGCGGCGGGGTACCTGCTGAGCGCGTTCGCGGGCATCGCGACCGGGATGTTCCTCGTGCTCGTGCCGCATGCGGAAAATTTCTTCCGGCCGTTCCTCTCGGCGCTCCTGGCGATTCCGAAGGTAACGATCATACCGCTCTTGATGCTCTGGCTCGGTATCGGGCTGTCGCACAAGGTCGCGATCGTGTTCCTGTTTTGCTTTTTTACGATCGCGTTCAATACCATCACCGGCATCAAGCAGACGGCGGAAGCGCATCTCAAGGTGGCACGGGTGTTCGAGGCTTCCAAGCTGCAGACGATCGTCAAGGTCATCCTGCCTTCGGCGGCGCCTACGATCTTCGTCTCGCTGAGAGTATCGGCGGCAACCGGACTCGTCGGCGCGCTGTTCGGAGAGATGGTCGCGTCCAAGGACGGGCTCGGCAACCTGCTGGTGCAAGCGACATCCCTGTACGACACGGCGAAGGCGTTCGGGATCATCACGGTCGTGACGGTCGTATCGGTGCTTATTATCGGCGTTATCGATCTGCTGGAGAAGCGGGTCGTGCTGAAGTGGAAGTCATCTTAATCAGTTACACGGTTTAACACATAAACAGTTACTTTTGAGGAGAGAGAAACCATGTTGAAGAAAAGATGGATGGGAACCGGAATCGTAACGGCGGCGCTTGCCCTCGTGCTCGCCGGCTGCGGCGGCAACAACAATAATTCGGGAGGCGCGGCTTCCTCTACGGCGTCCGAAAGCGTAGCGCCGACGGCTTCCGCTAGAGCATCTGCGTCGGCATCGGCATCGGCTCCCGCATCCGCGGAGCTGCAGAAGATCCGGTACGCCCCGTTTAACGGCGTAAGCGGACTGGCCGTGCGCTTCGGCATCGAGAAGGGCTTCTTCAAGGAAGAGGGGCTGGACGTCGAACTGATCTCCACCCAGAAACCGATCGAAGCGCTGACGAGCAAGGATGTCGACATCGTGGACGTCGCGACAACGAACGTCATCGTGGCCGCGGGCAAGGGAGCGCCGGTCAAGATCGTCTCCTCGATGTTCCGCACGAAGGGGCCGTTTTACCTGGTCGCCAGAACGGGCATCGATAGCGTCGAAGACCTCAAGGGCAAGAAGGTCGGCGCCGCCGTTCTCGGCAGCGGATTAGACGTATACACCCAGACGATCTTGAAGGCGCATGGCCTGACCAAGGACGATGTTACATACCTCGCGGACGGCGTCAACGACGCGGCTTACGCAAGCTTGAAGTCCGGCCAAGTCGACGCGACGATCATTCACGAGCCGTTCGCTTCTCTCGCGGAGCTTGAAGGCACCGGCAAGATTCTCGCCAAGGGCTGGGATTACCTGCCGACGTTCCATACCGGCGTCCTGGCCTCCCGGAACGACTTTATCGAGAATCATCCGGAGCTCGTCGAGAAGCTGCTGCGCGCGTACTTCAAGTCGCAGGACTACGCCAAGAGCAACCTGGACGAGTACAAGAAGTACTTCCTCGAAAACGTGAAGATCGATCCGGCCGCGGTGGACAAAGCGTTCGAACGCGAAAACGTGCTGTGGGAGAACAATCCCGACGTAGACCTGAACGCGCTGAAGGATACGCAGCAGGTTCAAGTCGACCTGGGCTTCCAGGATATAATTTACGACGTCGACAAGATCCTGGATCTGCGGTTCATTCCGAAAAAATAAACGCGACGGGGGCGATCTTATGGCGGGGTTCGAGGTCCGCGGCGTGTCCAAAGTATACGGTGGAGCGACGCCGACGGAGACGCTCTCGAATATCGATCTGACCATCGAAGACGGCGAGTTTCTGAGCATTCTCGGTCCGAGCGGCTGCGGCAAGAGCACCTTGCTCGAGATACTGGCCGGGCTGCAGCTGCCCACGTCGGGCGAGGTGTGGTTCGGCGGAGCGAAGCTGAAGGGACCGGGCATCGAGCGCGGCGTCGTTTTCCAGGATCCTTCGCTGTATCCGTGGAGATCGGTGGCGAAAAACGTCCAGCTGGGACTGGAGATGCGCGGCGTCGCGAAGGGCGAGCGCAGGGAAGACGCGCAGCGGTATCTCGACCTGGTCGGGCTGAAGGGGTTCGAGCACAAGTATCCACATCACCTGTCCGGCGGCATGAAGCAGCGCGCGGGGCTTGCCCGGGCGCTCGCCAACGGCCCGGAGGTGCTGCTCATGGACGAGCCGTTCGGCGCGGTCGACCATCTGACCCGGCTGCAGCTGCAGGACGATCTGCTGAGAATCTGGGAGGCGGAGAAAAAGACCGTCGTGTTCGTCACGCATGACGTGTCCGAGGCGGTATTCCTGGGCGACCGGGTCGTGCTGCTGTCCCCGAGGCCGGGGCGGATCAATCGGATCTTTCAGGTGCCGCAGGCGCGTCCGCGAAGGCGCGACGACGCCGGGCTGCTGAAGATTCAGAACGATATTTACGCGGCGATTCACGAGGTGAAGTCTTCGGAGAGCCTGGAGTTTACAATTTGAAGGTTTGATATTTGGCTAAGCGGCAATCGCGAAAATAAACGGAGGAGCGTGGAAAAAATGTCATTGTCCAATGTGGCGAGCGTGGCGGAAGTAAAGGAAAGGCTGGCGGGCGGCGAGCGAATCGTGCTGCTCGACGTTCGGTTTAACCCGAAGGATCCGGCGTACGGCAAGGACGCTTATGCGAAGGGGCACCTGCCGGGCGCCGTGTTCATCGACTTTAAGGCCGATCTGACCGATCCGGCCCAGGCGCACGGCGGGCGCAGCCCGCTGCCGTCTCCGGAACGGCTCGCTTCGCTGTTCGGGTCTCTCGGCATCGACCGCGAGACCGCCGTCATCGCTTACGAAGACGGCAACGGACCAGCCGCTTCGCGGCTGTGGTGGCTGCTCCGCTACTTGGGCGCGGATCGCGCGCAAGTGCTGGACGGCGGCTACGCGGCCTGGACGGCCGCCGGCGGTGCCGTGTCTGCGGAGCCAGCAGCGGCTGTGGGGCCGCGCGAATTCGTGCCCGCACCTAGAGCCGATTGGCTCGTCGGCGTGGAAGAAGTTCGCGCCGCGTCCGCCGGGAGCGGCGCGGCGCTGGTGGACTCGCGCGACGCGGCGCAGTACGCCGGGCGCGAGGCGCCGTTCGATCCGGTCGCGGGGCATATCCCAGGAGCGGCGAACTACTTTTGGAAGGACACGCTCGAAGAGGGCGGGTCCTGGAAGTCGCCGGAGCGGCTTCGCGACTGGTTCGGCGATCTGCCGCAAGACGGCGAGATCATCGTGTACTGCGGCTCCGGCATCTCGGCGACGCCGAACGTGCTCGCCCTTCGCGAAGCGGGGTACACGAACGTGAAGCTGTATTCGGGCAGCTGGAGCGATTGGATTTCTTACAGCAACAACCCCATCGCCACTGGAGATTCAGAATAACCGAGAGACATATAGCAGTTTATGATATTTCAATACATCGCCATGTGGTCCTCGAGCCATGGCGATGTATTTTAATGCCTTGAAATCAACACGGAGTCAACAAGCGGTTCGTGAAAATACTTACAGAACGGGTCGAATCGAACACACGCTCTAATGCTTCATAATGTGCTGTACATACAGAAAAGGGGCCGGAAATGCCCACATCTAAAGGTGACTACCCAGGCCCTAGTTATAGTTATAGTTATAGTTATAGTTATAGTTGATAAATTTAAAGCAGCAAATCTATTCAACTCTCTGAGTCAACAATTCAGGACTCTGTGCAGTTCGATTCAACATAGAGCCAACAAAATAAGAAATTTCAATATTCGGCTTACATGCCACGGTGATGTATTTTTTATTCCGGGAATCGATACGGAGTCAACAAATGTGTAAAACCCGCTTGACTTGGTGTTTACACCAAGTTGTAACATTGGCCTTACGATACTCGAGGGTGTGATTAATACCCGTCATACCGCTCAAAAAAAGAGAAGGATAGGTGAGGAGAAATGTCCGTACCAAAGAAGAGAATAGCTTTAATTACGGGAGGCAACAGAGGGCTTGGCATTGAAACGGCTCACCAATTGGGGAGTCTGGGGTACACGGTTCTGCTAGGAGCGAGAAACAAGGAAAAAGGGGAACAAGCGGCAGCAAAACTACAAGCCCAAGAAATTGATGCGCATTGTATCGAACTGGATGTAACCGTTCAAGCCACCATTGATACAGCTGTCCAGAAAATCACTACCGAATATGGGAAACTGGATGTTCTGGTGAACAACGCAGGAATTGGCAATCGTCATACTTTCACGGATCTGACAGTCACTACTTTGAAGGAGTCGTTCGATACGAACTTCTTTGGCGCATTCGCTGTCAGCCAAGCCGTGCTTCCACTGCTCGAATTATCAGACGCCCCGCGAATTGTCAATATATCCAGCGCCATCGGATCGATAACGCTGCATAGCGACCCAGCCAGCGGCGTCTACCCTTTGAAGGCATTGGCCTACAGCAGCTCTAAAACTGCGCTAAACCAGCTGACGACCCATCTTGCTTTTACATTGAGACATACTCCTGCCAAAGTAAATTCAGTCTGCCCCGGATTCGTCGCTACCGATTTCAACAACGGTTACGGCGATCTAACGCCGGAACAAGGTTCCCAAATCATTGTTCGTTATGCTACGCTTGCGGAAGATGGCCCCACGGGTGGCTTCTTCAATGAGCAAGGCGCTATTCCCTGGTGACGTTATTTCATTAGGATAGGATGGTCTTAGGATGATCAGCGACGAGACTTTTTCAATTAAGGCAATTGCCATAATGACCGGATTGACTGAGGATGCTCTCCGTTATTACGAGAAGATCGGACTGCTCCCTAGGGCCAAGAGGAGAGAGAACGGTCGACGAATGTACCGAAAGGAAGACACGCAGTTGATGGAGCTCATTATTTGCTTGAAGAAGATGGGCGTTCCGCTTAAAGATATTAAAGAGTTCGCAGCGCTATCCTATGTTGAAGATATCGTGTCCGTTCCCGAAGTGCATGAGAAAGTTCTGGCGTACAGACAGAAAATCCAGGATCAGATTGATTATTTGCAAAAAATAGTGAGCGTACTTGATTACAAAATGACGAACAAGAAAAACCTTCTTAAGGATCAGATTCATTAAAGTGGTACTAGGGTTGGCCGGCAAGGAATATGAGACCAATCCGACAGCTGGAGCGATTGGATCAGTTATGAGGGGAATCCGGCGGCTACGGGAGAGGAATAAGGATCAACAAACAAATTGCAGTATGTAAACTTTAATACAGAATACGGTGAGATCATTGCCGTTGCTCTGTATTTTTTTATGTTCTGGAGTCAACATGAAATCAACAGACGGCTCCTGGGAGTGATTAAATAGCGCTTTGGACTGGACAATCGCCCTACACGGAGAGACAACTATAATAGAAAGAGGCTGGCACCGGTCGGGTCTGATGCCAGCTTACATCTTAAGAATAATAAGGTTACTTCAGCGAAACGAAGCGTTTACTGGGCCCATCTTTTGCGCCACATCCCCATCTCAACTAGGGTTGACTGAAAATCTTGGCCCTTATTCGTCAGCGAATATTCTACCGATACGGGATTTGTTGGATAGACAGTCCGCAGAACGATGTCATTCTGTTCCAGATTCCGAAGAACCTCCGATAAGGCTTTGGAACTCACTGTGTCTAAGTTCCTGCGCAGTTGGTTAAATCGCTGGGGACCTTTAAATAATTGCTGGACCACTAAAAAAGGCCACTTGCCGCCAAAAATCTGCAGAACATCGTCAATTGCCTGGGTACAGTCAACTTCATTGGCGGGTCTCACTAACCTTCCAACCTCCTCTAACAAAAATAAAGTATGTAGGGAAAAGGTAATTTTGTTAATGGAAAGTGCCTCCTTATCTAGAGTAATGAACCTGCGATAATATGGCAATAAGGCGTTAGACCGGCCGGTTCGCCAGATCCCGCAAGGAGGAGAGCAACATGATGAAAGCAATTGTTGTCCATTCGTTTGGAGGCCCTGATGTCATGACTTACGAAGATGCCCCTATGCCAGCACCCGGTAAGGGAGAGGTTCTTATTCGCGTATATGCCGCAGGTGTAAATCCTAGTGATGGCATTACCCGGTCGGGATACGAGACGGTTCCGGCAAAAATACGCCCAAGCATTCGGCCGTCCCTGCCGATGATTCCGGGTTGGGATGTATCGGGGGTTGTCGCGGCAGTTGGAGAGAGCACCCGTATCTTTAAGGTGGGAGATGCCGTGTATGGGCTTGTAAGTTTTCCCCAACAAGGTCCAGCTGGCGCATATGCAGAATATATGGTTGCCCCGGAGGAACATCTGGCTCGAAAACCGGATGCAATCGATTATCTGCATGCAGCCGCATTGCCAATGGCTGTTTTAACAGCCTGGCAGGCACTTGATAAGGCAGATATTCACGCTGGGCATCGGGTACTGGTGAATGGTGCTTCCGGAGGCGTCGGTCACATGGCTATCCAGCTGGCTAAAATCAGAGGGGCTACTGTAATCGGTACGGCTTCGGGAAAAAATGAGTTGTTTGTGAAACAGTTCGAAGTGGATCAATTCATCGATTATACCCAATCCAGATTGACTGATATCGATGCCCCAGTTGATGTGGTGATCGATACGGTTGGCGGCGAGAATGGCGAGCAACTTCTCGATCTTATCAAGCCTGGTGGTAAGCTGGTACCGATCTTTTACAGTCCATACTCTGCTGAGAAAGGCCTTTGGTTGGTATTCGTCGCGGCAGGCGCTGCCGTGTACGTTAAACGAAGCCGGAGAAGCTAAGGAGCTCATCCTATCATTCGTTCATCCGCTTATCGGCGCGCCGAAAGCCCGCGCACCTTGCCGTAGATCCGAATCAAACGCTCGGGGATCGCGTCCAGACGGACTCGAAGCAAATGTACCGCGATGGCGGCGACAGCGGATAGTACGACCGATCCCGCGATATCCGCCGGGTAGTGAACCCCTACGTACACCCGGCTAAAGCCGGTAACAAACGCTAGAACGAGCAGAAACAGCCCGGTTCCGCGCTTAACGAGGAGCACGCTGAACGCGATCGAAAACGCGAGCATCGCGTGATCGCTCGGGAAGGAGTAGTCCGCGGCGTGCGCGACCAGCTGATGAACCTGGTGCGTGACGAACGGCCTTGGATGCCGGACGGCGGGGGAAATGACGAGCGAGCCGATCAGCATGGCGGCACAGGCGGAGAGAACCGCAAAAAAGACCGCCTTTTGATTTTGTTTTTTCTCCGTGAACCATTGGATGCCCAGAATGGCGATCATCGCGAAGACGATGTCCTGCGCGCAAAATTCCATGATATCGTCGATCCAATCGTAGCGATCCGCGAGTTGATTGATGAGTTGAAAGAGCCAGTAGTTCACTTTTATCATCCTTTCCGGACATGCCGCCGCAAAATATTATTTCATTACGGGCAAAGCCTTCGCTTGCTTGCTGAGGCCTAGAGCGGGAAGCCCTTCGGAATAGCCGGCAAACGTATAGTTGTGTTTAAACAGCTCGGATGCTAAATTGTCGGTAGCGAATTTGGTCTTCGGCACGCCGTCTCCTTTGACGCCTTGGCTGCCGCCGGAGAATAGATCCAAATAATTCGGCTGGCTCGGATGACGGGTGGCGAAGTGGTTGACGAGACTCATTCCTTTCTTTCCGTTTCCTTGGCATGCTTGAGCAGCGGTCCGCTATCGGATTTTTATCACTATAGGGGAAGAACATTAAAGAATTATTAAGCCGTTGAATTCATATCGGTCTTCGGCCGCGATGAAAATCGCTTAATCATTCGTTAATAAAAGCGAAATCGCCGCTTTAGATTTATGGCTTATCATCTGATGGAGAACGGAGGGAGGGAACGCATGTCGATCCGTTGGAAGCTGCTTTGGTCCTACGCGGCGATGCTGATTATTCCGCTCCTGTTTCTCGTGCTGATATCGTCGCTGCTGCTTATCGTTTTCCGGGGAGACGCGCAAAGCATCAAGGCCTTTTACGAATCGAAAATCGAGGGCATCGAGGAAAGCGATTTTCACCGCCTGGTCAAGCATACGCTTGCGCAAGACCCGGAGCTGTTGACGGACACCGCCTATTTGCAGGACTTGTCCGACGAACTTGCTTCGCGACAAATTTCTATATTCGTCCGCGCGGAAAACCGGGCCGTTTACGTTTCAAAAGGATTAGAAGACAATCCAGCCTTAACATCGGGCTTGCCGCCATACGAGCATCCTGATTTCCACAAACAGTCGACGGTCAAAATAAACAATAATGACTCGTATCAGATCGTTCAGTACGATTTGAGAACGGCCGACGACAAGCCGGTCAGCTTGTTCCTGCTAACGAAAATCGATCCGCTCGTTCATTTTGCGAAAAGATGGTTCCCGATTCTTTTGGCCGCCGCCATCGCCGCCTTGATCTTGACGAATATCGTCCTGACCTATTACATGTCGACCCGCATCATTCGGCCGCTCCTCGCGCTGCGACAAGCCGCAGGCCGTTTCTCGGAAGGAGAGCTCGAGGTGCCGATCGCGGTCAAAGGCAAAGACGAGATCGGACAGCTCGGGATCACTTTCGAGCAAATGCGGGTGCGGTTGAAGGAGTCGATCCTGCTGCAATTGCAGTACGAGAAAAATCGCAAAGAACTCATCGCGAATATTTCGCATGATCTCAAAACGCCGATTACCGCGATTAAAGGCTACGTGGACGGAATCATGGAAGGCATCGCCGACACCCGGGACAAGCATGATAGATACATGAAAACCATCGCTTCCAAAGCGGACGAGCTGGATAAACTCATCGACGAGCTGTTCCTGTACTCCAAGCTGGACATGCAGAATGTGCCCTTCCGCATGCAGCCGATGTCCGTTCGCGGCTTGCTTGGCGACTGGTCGGACGACCTTCGGTTCGAACTCGAAAAAAACGGCGTGGCGCTCATGACGGAGTTCGACGTACAGGCGTCCGTCCTCGTCCAGGTCGATCCCGATTCCTTTAAGCGCGTTCTCGGCAATGTCATCCAAAACAGCCTGAAGTACATGGACAAAGAAAGCCCGGCGATTCGACTGTCCGCTCACAGGGAAAATAGTCGGGTCGAGATCGCCATCGAAGACAATGGCAGCGGCATTCCTGCAGAGGCGATGCCCCACATTTTCGACCGATTTTATCGTGCCGAATGGTCGCGGAACTCGCGGACGGGAGGCAGCGGATTGGGACTGGCCATCGCCAAGCAGATCATGCTGGCGCATGACGGCGATATACGGGCGGAGAGCGTAGAAGGGGAAGGGACGCGGGTGATCCTGACGATTCCGATCGACGGAGGTGGCACGAATGGCGTTAAATAAGACGATACTTATCGTGGAAGACGAACCGAGCATCGCCGAGCTGCAAAGAGATTATCTGGAGATGAGCGGATACAAGACGGTTCTGGCCGATAACGGCGAAGCAGGGCTGCAGCTGGGGATGACGGGCCAATTCGATCTGATCGTGCTGGACGTCATGCTGCCGAAGCTAAGCGGTTTCGAGGTATGCAAGGCGCTCAGGGAGGCGTCCGATGTCCCGATTCTGATGGTGACCGCGCGAAGGGAAGATATCGACGTCATCCGGGGATTGGGCCTCGGAGCGGACGACTATATCGGCAAGCCCTTCAAGCCGGCCGAGCTGGTGGCGCGCGTCAAGTCGCATCTGGCCCGATATGACAGGCTGACCGGGCGCAATGCGAGGACCGGCGATATGGAGATCGGCGAGCTGCGGATCAATGCGAACACCAGGCAGGCCTTTGTCCGGGAGGAAGAGGTCTCGCTTACCGCCAAGGAGTTCGACCTGCTTTACTTCCTCGCGCAGCATCCGAATCAGGTGTTCAGCAAGGATCATCTGTTCGACCGTCTTTGGGGCATCTATGCCATAGGGGACACCCAGACGGTGACCGTCCACATCCGCAAGCTGCGGGAAAAAATCGAGAAGGACGCCTCGGCGCCCGTGTATATCGAGACGGTGTGGGGAGCGGGGTACAGGTTCCGCCTATGAACGAGCGGCTCCGTCGCGTTAACGTCTGGAACCGATCTTGCGTTACTTGCTGTTAAGCGGAATCTCTTCAATCAGTGCGGCACCCGTGTTCTTGACGGAGCCGACTTCCTTGCTTACCGGGTACCGCTTCATCTGGTCCGCATCGTACGGAACGAGAAGCTTCGCGAGACGATCCGGATCCTCCTCATGCGGATCCAGCCACGCATCCAAGGCGTCCGGCGACAGCATGACCGGCATGCGGTCGTGAATCTCTTTCACGAGCTTGTTCGGTTTCGTCGTAATAATGGTGCAGCTCCGCAAAGGCCCGTCGGGGCCGTCCCATTCGTCCCATAGTCCCGCGAATCCGAACGGATCTCCGTTTTTTAAGACGAAACGATAAGGCTGTTTTCCGTTCTCTGATTTTTGCCACTCGTAAAATCCGTCCGCCGGTATGATCGCTCTCCTGCGTTTCGCGAGCCCTTTATACGCGGGCTTGGTAAATACAGATTCGGCGCGCGCGTTGATCATTTTAAAGCCGATCTTCGTATCCTTGGCCCAAAAAGGGATCAAGCCCCAGTGGAATTCGGCCAGCAGCCGTTCGCCTCCTTCTTCGATAATGGCGGGGACGGCATGGGAAGGAGCCACGTTATAATTCGGCGTCAAATGGACATCGCCGATGCGATCCAGCGCGAACATCGCCATCAGCTCCTCGAGCGTCGTTTGTATTGTGTAGCGTCCGCACATGGCCGGTCATCCTTTCCGAGAAATCCGTTTAGTAGACTATTAAACGGATGGCATGAACGAGAACCAAGCCGATCGGATCGATCGGCTTGCAATTACGAGATTCATTCACTTGTAAGCGGGAATAACGACGCTAACCTTTTAGCCTTGCCGGAATCGCATCCGGAAGGACTTGGGCGTCGTGCCGACCTGCCTGCCGAAGCAGCGGACGAAATACGGAAACGAGCCGAAGCCGGTCTCCTCGGCGATGCGGCCGACGGGTTCGTTCGTATCGATGAGCAGCCGCTTGGCTTGTTCGACGCGATAACGGGTCAAATACTGGAGCGGCGTATAGCCGAAGGCGCGCTTCATGCAGAGGGACACATAGTTGGAATGGAAATGAAGCGTCTCCGACATCGATTTGTAGTTCAGCGCATCCCGGTAATTCTTGCGCAGGAAAGCCGCAGCCTCCTCGGCGATGGTCAAGTAAGAATCGCGCTCGGGCATCGTCGCGTCCGCTTGCAGGCGGAGCAGAAGCTCCTGGAAGACGAGCTGCTGGCGCCATTGCGAGGACGAAACGGTGTCCGCTTGCAAGGACGACAGTTGCCGCAGCCAGTCGTATGCGGCATCCGGCGACGAGAGCTTACCGGACCGCGGCAAATAAAACGCGAAGCGATGGATCTCGTGAAGAACGTCGTCCGGACGAAGCTCGGCAGGAGCCAGCTCTTGGTCCGTCTCGTGCCAGCTGCCGAGCGTCTGGAAGTGAGCCCAGTAGAAATGCGTTTCCTCCCGGCAGGGCGCCGTAGACCGATGCGCGCGGTCCGGCCGGAGAAGGGCGAACGAGCCCGCCGGAATTTCGAGCGATATCGACTCCTCGGCCATGTAGAGACAGCCGCGCGTCACGATCAGCAGATCGAATACGCCGATGCCGGAACGATCGGAATGCCGCCCCCCTGCAGGATACGTGTCTTCTCCGCAGTAGATGAAGTGCGGCAAGGGCGGAGAGATGAATTGGAACATTCGGCACCCTCCAGTAAAGGTCATATTCCCTTCTATTTTGCCTTTTACATAGTATAAAGAAAAAGATGCGGCAAGTCTGTAAGGGTACAAAAGGAGGTTGTGATCGGACCATTTTTGTGTGCGTTAGGCTATCGGCGGGCATGGAAGTCCCGTGCTATATTCGTTGATATTCCGAACACGCGAGGTGCGAGAAGATGACAACAACCGCAACGACTTATACGGCATTCGAAGCGCTGCCGCTCGGCGCGATCAAGCCCCGCGAATGGCTGCGCGATCAATTGCGCATTCAAGCGGACGGATTGACCGGGCATCTTGACGAGCATTGGGCGGACGTCGGCGACGACAACGGCTGGCTTGGCGGCAAAGGAGAGAGCTGGGAACGGGGGCCGTACTACGTCGACGGGCTGCTTCCGCTGGCTTACCTGCTCGAGGACGAACGGTTGATCGCCAAGGCGCAGCGCTGGATCGAATGGTCGCTCGCCAGTCAGCGGGAGGACGGCTCGTTCGGTCCGCAGATGAAGGAAAGGGCTAGCGGCGTTGACAAAAATCATGACTGGTGGCCTTACATGATCATGCTCAAGGTCATGACGCAATACGCGGAGGTGTCCGAAGATACGCGAGTCGTCCCGTTTATGACATCGTTTTTCCGATACGCGCACAAGACGATTGAAAATCAACCCTTGCTGGAGTGGGCGGAGGCCCGCGGCATGGAGATGCTGCTGAGCATCCATTGGCTGCATCGGAAGACGCAGGATGCCTTTCTGCTGGAGCTCGCCGAGATCGTAGCCGGGCAGACGACGGGCTGGACCGAAGTATTCCACGACTTCCCGTTCTGGCGGAAGGTCGAGCAGTGGGATCTGAAGACGCACGTGGTTAACGTCGCGATGGGCATCAAGGCGCCGGGCGCGCGCTACGAACTTACGGGAGACGAGAGGGAAAAAGAGGCTGTGCATCGCGGCATCGACAGCCTGATGACTTACCACGGGCAGGCCCACGGCATGTTCTCGGGCGACGAATGGCTGTCCGGCACGCATCCGAGCCAAGGGGTCGAGCTGTGCGCCGTCGTGGAGTATATGTTCTCCATGGAACAATTGACCCGCGTGTTCGGAGAAGGCCGATTCGGCGACATTTTGGAGAAGGTGGCGTTTAACGCCCTGCCCGCGGCCGTCTCCGGAGACTGGATGTCCCACCAGTACGATCAGCAGGTGAACCAGATGATGTGCAACGTCGCGCCGCGCGCTTGGAGCAACGACGCGGACGCGAACGTGTTCGGTCTGGAGCCGCACTTCGGCTGCTGCACGGCGAACATGCACCAGGGGTGGCCGAAGTTCGTCTCTCATCTATGGATGACGGACCGCGCTGGCGGGCTGGCGGCGGTATCCTATGCGCCTTGCACGGTGCGGGCGGAAGTCGGAGCGGGAGCGCAGCGCGGCGCGATAGCGGAAATCGAAGTTTCCGGCAACTATCCGTTCCGCGAATCGGTCGCGATGTCGCTTAAACTGACCTGTCCGGTAGCGTTCGGGATCTCGCTTCGCATACCCGCTTGGTGCGCGAATCCGACGCTGACGGTGAACGGCGAGCGCATCGAACTCGAGGTCAAGGACGGCTATGCCACGGTGACGCGCCGTTGGGAGAGCGGCGACCGATTGACGCTGAGCCTCCCGATGACGGTCAAGGCCGTACAGCGCAATTTGTATGCGGCAAGCGTCGAAAGGGGTCCGCTCGTCTACGCTTTGCCGGTCCAGGAGAACTGGCAGCTGCTCGCGAAACGGGAGAAGTTCCACGATTGGGAGATCTACCCCGGGTCTCCCTGGAAATACGGCTTGATAGCCGGCGGCGAATTCGCAGTCGAAATGTCTGAAGTCCCCTATCAACCGTTCCTCGCCGGCCAGTCGCCCGTCCGCCTGAAAACGAAAGGTCAGCTGATCCGCGATTGGAGGATGGAGGGCAACAGCGCGGGGACGCCTCCGCTTCACCCGGACGCGGAAGGTCAACCGATCGCGGATCTGGAACTCGTGCCGTACGGCGGCGCCAAACTGAGAATCGGAGAATTTCCCGTGATCGGCCACCCGCTGGAACCAAGGCGCCTTAAATAAGGGAAAACGCAGGATCAAAATCCGAAAATCCTCCATCAAAAGCCGATTATCGTGAATTGGCGCGGGAGACGACCCATCGTAAAGTGAAAAGATAAAGTTCGTCGTATCGCCGTGCCGGCTGCGGAGGCCGCCGGCCACGTGAATGAGGAGGATGGCTTCATTGGCAGACGTTCCAATCCGGTCCGACGTCTATAAAAATCGCGAATCGATCGTTATGGAGACGGATGAGACCCGCGTCGAGCTGATCCCGGGGCTCGGCGGCAAGATCGTCTCTTTGCTGTACAAGCCGACAAGCAAGGAATGGCTCGTACAGTCGGACCTTCTGACGATGGGGCAGCCTGCTTACGGCTCCGCCTTCGGGGATGCGGACATGAGCGGCTGGGACGAATGCTTCCCGACGATCGAGCCCTGCGCAGCCGAGGCCGGAGGGGAGCGAATGCTTCCCGATCACGGCGAAGTATGGGCGCTTGCCTGGGATGCCGTCGTACGAGAAGGCCGAATCGACTGCTCGGTCGACGGCGTGGCGCTGCCTTACAGGCTGAGCAGGAGCCTCTCTTTCACGGCTGCCGATACGCTTCGGATGGATTATCGCGCCGAAAACCTGGGGGAATCGCCGCTGCCCTTCCTCTGGGTGCCGCATCCGCAGTTCGTCGTGTCGGAGCCGACGCGCATTGAGCTGCCGCCGTCGGCGCAGGAGATGCTGTGCGTATTCGGCGGCGCCGCCCGGCAGGAGGGCGAGCGGTATGCTTGGACGGCGGAGGAGGCGGGCGTCGACGCCAGCCCGAAGGGCGACGGACGGAAGTTCTACGCGCCGGGCAAGGTGTCCGAGGGCTGGTGCGGCCTCTCCTGCGAGCGAAGCGGGGATTGGCTGCGGATGGACTTCGACCCGCAGCGGGTTCCTTATATCGGCGTCTGGATCGACGAAGGCATGTTCAATCGCCAAAACGCCGTCGCGCTGGAGCCGTCGATCGGCTACTTCGATTCGCTGGACCGGGCGAGGGCGAACGGTACCGCCCAGACGATACCGCCCGGACAAGCATACGAGTGGACGATGACGGTTCGCCTTGGCTGGGACGCGGCATGACCGTCGCCGCTTAATATTCGGATCGAATCGCAAACGCAAACAGGACGAAGCGGACAAAAAACCGCTTCGTCCTGTTTGCGTTTGCCATTTCGCGCGAATCGGCGCATAAAAATAAAACAGAAGAGAGGACGGGAGGCTTCGCGCGAAATGACGAAGAAACCGATTGGCGTTGTCATCGTGGACGACGAATATCCGATCCGCGAGGAGCTGCGCGCGTTCCCTTGGGAAGCCTGCGACGCGGTGCTGATCGGCGAGGCGGAAAATGGCGAGGAGGCGCTGGCCCTGTGCGAAAAATATTCGCCGGACATCGTCGTGACCGACATTACGATGCCGATTATGGACGGCTTGACGTTCATCCGCGAGCTGCGCAAAAACCATCCTGTCACGCAGATTATTCTGCTGACCTGCCATAGCGATTTCGAGTATGCGAGGAGAGCGATCGCGCTCGGCGCGTCCGATTACATCCTGAAGGTTTCGCTGGACGAAGAGGAGCTGAAGCGGGCGCTGCGAAAAGCCGGGGAGACCCTGCTGCGCGACCGGGGGCATTTTGGCAGGGAGATCATGCTTCGCAGGCTGAAGGCGGCAAGAAGATTGGAGACGCGGCTCAAGGATCATCGCGCCGAAACCGGCCGAGGGCGCGCGCCGGCGCCGGGGGACATTTCCGACGACGATTGGGCGCTTCTGGGCTTCGCTGAGGACCGGCTGCCCTTGCGATTCGTCCTCCTTCGCCTGACGGCTCCGGAGGACGAGCTCCTTATCGCGCAGGATGCCGTTCAGGAGAGTCTGCTCGAGTACGAACGGCGTACGCCGACCTGCAAGGCGTGGTTTCCGCTGAGGGGCGGCGAATACGCCGTTTGGTTTTCGGAAGCCGAGGAGCCGGAGGAGGTTCGGCTGCGCCTGGAACGACTGCTCGGCGCGCTGCTGGCCGAGGCCGAGAGCGGGGAGACGCCGCTGATCGAAGAGCAAGGAATCGCGCTGTCCGCGACGGTGGGGGGCTTGGCCCGAAGCCGGGCGGACGTATGGGCGCTTCTCGAGGCTGCGTCCTGGTGGAGGGAAGCGGGCTTTTACGACGCCGCGCCGTCTCCGAGCATCAAAATCGGCTCGCCTAAGCCGCTCTCCGAGCTGGAGCCCGCGCACCGGCGTCATCTGTCCGGCTTGTTCGGCCAAGCCGGGATGAACGCCGACCGGCTCTTGCGGACGATGCAGGGCGACGTCGCGCCGTGGTGCGCGGAGCGCCGTTTTCGTCCCGCCGCCATCAAGCGTTGGCTCGCCGGTTGGACCTCCGAGTGGCTGTCGCGTTCGCGTCCGGGCCATCCCGATCCGCAAATCGAGCTCAGCGGCGCTTCGGACTGGGGCGAGCTGGAGACGCGTTGGGCCGGCCTGGTGCGCACGGCTCCCGAAGCCGGACCGCGCCGCGAGATCGTCGAAGCGCGGAGCTGGATTCAGGCGCATCTGCAGGAACCGCTGTCGCTGCCGATCGTCGCCCAGCGCATCGGCCTCGGTCCCGAGTATTTCGGCAGGCTGTTCAAGGAAGAGACCGGGGAGTCGGTGCATCAGCTCGTGCTTCGGCTTCGAATGGAGAAGGCGCTGAAGCTGCTGCGCGAGACCGACATGAAGGTTTATGAAGTCGCGGAGGCGGTGGGCATTCCGAATTACCGCTACTTTACGTCCACGTTCCGCAACTGGGCGGGAGCCGCGCCGACCGACGTGAAGCGGCTCGGCTATCAAGCTGAACGAAGCGGAGACGGGAGGGAGAACCGAACATGAAGCTCATCGGACGGCTTGGCCATATGGGGATCGCCACGAAGCAGTTTTTTTATTTGTTTCTGGTCACGCTGCTTCTCTTTCTTCTGCTGGCGTGGAGCAACCTTAGCGAAGCGGAGACGCTGCTCAAGGATCAGGTCACGAAGGATGCGGAGCTGCTCGTGGCGAGGACGAATCAATACATCGACGCGACGCTGGACAACGTCGAGAACATTTTGTTGCTTCTCTCGACGAGACAGGACCTGCTGGAGAGCGGCAGCCAGACAGAGGTGGTTCGTACGCTGCAGAGCTTTGCCGATTACAACAGCTCCGTCGTCAGGACGCTGTACTTCGTGAGGAGCGACGGCACCGTTTTCTCCAATACGCAAGTCAATTACGACATTATCGGCAATCCCCACCTGGAAGAGCTGTACGCCCAGGCGCTGGGCAACTACGGCTCGATCCAGGTGAGCGAGCCGTACATTTCCCCGTTGTCCGGCCGCACGCTCGCTTATATGATGCCTGTCAAAGACCGGAACAACGAGGTCCAAGGGGTCATCATCGCCGAGCTGGGCCTCGATCTCCTCGTATCGCGCATTTCTCCGCTCATCTATCAAGCCTTCACGCTCGTTACCGCGAACGGGAACGTCATCAACCGCATGGAAGCGGGCGAACGGTTGCTCCCCGTCATGCCGGGAACCTATCCGCCGGAGCTGCTCCCCGAATTTACGGCCAAGCTGCCCGGATTGAAAACCGGAGCGGACAGCATGACCGTAAAAGGAGAACGGCTCATCGCCGTGAAATCGGCGAAAAACCGGCTGGGCTGGTCGCTCATCGCGTTTATCCCCGAGGACAGCTTTTATAAGGATTTGCAGCCGCTCTACGGCAATTACCGCAATGCGACCATGCTTTGGATCGTTATTTTGCTGTTCAGCGCCTATATGCTGTCGCGGACGCTGACGCGGCCGATCCGCGGACTTGTGAACAAGATGGATCGGCTGCATGACTTCCAGGTCGTCTCCAAGCTGCCCGAAAATCGCCGCGACGAGATCGGAAGGCTCGCGAGAAGTTTCAACGCAATGCTGGCTCGAATCCAGCATTTGCTTCACGAGACGAAGCGCGCGGAGGAAAAAAAGAAGGAATACGAGCTGAAGATGCTGCGCAGCCAAATCGCGCCGCACTTTTTGTACAATACGCTCGCTTGCATCAGCAGCATGGCCAAGCAGCAGAAGATCGACGACGTCCGGAAGACGATCCGGTCGCTGGTCGGCCTGCTCACCTTCAGCTTCGACAGGCAGGGCGAGTTCGTCGCCCTGGAGGAAGAGCTTGAAGGCCTTAGGATGTACATGCATATCCAGCAAGTCCGCTACGGCGCCAAATACGGCTGCCGGATCGAGATCGGGCCCGAGCTGCTGCAGCTGCGCGTATTGAAGCTGACGCTGCAGCCCCTCGTCGAAAACGCGTTGTTCCACGGTCTCGCGCCGAAGGGCGGAGGGAGCGTCGTCGTGACGGGGACCGTTCATGACGGAAGGCTGCGCCTATACGTCCGCGACGACGGCGTGGGCATGAGCCGAGGCGACATTCGGGATGCCTATCGCAAGCAGGCGGCCGAGCCCTCCCGGCACTCCTTTACCGGCATCGGCTTCGCGAACGTCCACGAACGCATTCGCATCCATTTCGGCGAGCCGTACGGCTTGCGCATCGGCGGACGGAAGGGCGTGGGCACCGTCGTGCGCGTCGAGCTGCCGCTCTCCCAGCCCGTGTAGGGTTGGAAAATCGAACACTTTTACGGAAATTGCGCATAACGGAGGAGGCCGAGTCCGTCATACACTAATTGCAGATAACGCTTACATCCAAGCCGAATCATCTGAAAGGAGGAAAGTATGGCTCTCGCCGCCTTGCGTAAATTTTGGCCCTTTTATGTCATGCTGCTGCCCGGCGTCGTCTTTTATCTCGTTTTCCGGTACTTTCCGATGTACGGCATGGTCATCGCGTTCAAGGATTTTTCGATGATGGACGGCATCCTGCACAGCCCTTGGGCGAATCCCTGGTACAAACATTTCGAAACGTTCTACCAGTCGCCCTATTTCGGGGAGCTGCTGAGGAATACGCTGCTGATCAGCCTATACAAGCTCGTTTGGGGCACCATCCCGCCGATCTTGCTCGCGCTGCTGCTGAACGAATGCCGGATCCGTTGGCTGCGCTCCATCGTGCAGACGCTGACTTATATGCCTCACTTTTTGTCCTGGGTGATCATTTTCGGCATTCTGATCGCGCTGTTCTCTCAAAACGGCGGAATCGTGAACCGCTGGCTCGTCGAGGCCGGCGGCAGCTCCTATCCGTTTCTGACGTCCACCGAAACGTTTCGCAGCGTGCTCGTCGGCTCGGAGGTTTGGCAAAATCTCGGCTGGGGCGCCATCATCTATCTGGCCGCGATCGCGGGCATCGATCCGACGTTATACGAAGCGGCGAGGGTGGACGGCGCCAGCCGGCTTCGGATGATCTGGCACATTACGATCCCCGGCATCCGCAGCGTCATCGTCCTGCTCTTTATTTTAAAGCTCGGGCATCTGCTCGACGCCGGCTTCGACCAGATCTATATTCTGTACAACATTCAGGTTTACCCGGTCGCCGACATATTGGACACCTGGGTGTACCGAACGGGTTTGCAGCAACTGAATTTCAGCCTTGCCTCAGCCGTCGGGCTGTTTAAGTCGCTGATCGGCATGGCGCTCGTCCTGTTTGCCAACAACGTGGCCAAGAGATGGGGGGAAGGGATATGGTAAAAGGCCTGGAAGACCGGCTGTTCAACGTCCTCGTTTATGCCGTTCTCGTCTTTTGCGCCCTCCTGGCCATCTTCCCGATCCTCTACGTCATCTCCGT
This sequence comes from Cohnella sp. OV330, assembly GCF_900112065.1. Lineage (GTDB taxonomy): Bacteria > Bacillota > Bacilli > Paenibacillales > Paenibacillaceae > Cohnella. Next base: position 187,223 of record NZ_FOKE01000014.1, on the reverse strand, counting down.
ATCGATCACGCCCTTCGGAGAAGTGCTTCGCAACGGCGGGTTTATTCTCATCCCAAGGGACGTGACGTTTTCGGCTTACAAGACGCTGCTGACGCAATCGAATTTGCCGCAGGCGTTTAAAGTCACCGTGCTGATCACCGTCGTAGGCACCGCGGTCAACCTCATTTTGACTGGACTGATGGCATACCCGCTCAGCCGTAAAAACCTGCCCGGACGCCGAATCTTTCTGCTCATGATCGTCTTCACGCTTATTTTCAGCGGCGGCCTCATTCCGACCTACCTGATCGTCAAGTCCGTCGGGTTGATCGACTCGATCTGGGCGATGATCTTGCCGAATGCCATCTGGAGCTTCAATGTCCTGATCATGAAAAGCTTTTTCGAGGGCTTGCCCGAGGAGCTGTTCGAATCGGCCCGCATCGACGGGGCGAAGGAGTTTCGCATCCTGTTTCAAATCGTAACCCCGCTGTCGGTTCCCGTGATCATGACGATCGGTTTGTTCTATCTCGTCGGCCACTGGAACGAGTTTTTCCAGGCGATCTTCTACGTGACCGACCGGACGCTGTTCCCGCTGCAGGTGATCGTCCGCGAGATTCTCATGCAGAGCCAGCAGACGCTCGAGAATGCCGACAACATCACGCCAACGCAAACCCTGCAGATGGCCTCCGTCATGATCGCCAGCTTGCCGGTGCTCGTCGTCTATCCGTTTATTCAAAAATACTTTACCAAAGGCATGCTGCTCGGCTCGATCAAAGGGTGACCCGGTCGCCGTCCGGCCCTCAGCCGGACGAAGGCGGCCGCTCCAATATAGCGTATGAAAGGGGTTCGTCATGTCCTCGAAATCGATCAAACGGACTGCGCTCTTGTCGTCAATCGCTTTGCTCGGCGCCGTCGTCTCCGGGTGCGGCAACGGAGGCGACAGCGAGGCTTCATCGTCGCCTTCAAACTCGCCTTCAAGCTCGTCGTCCGCATCGAATCCGGCAAGCACGGATGCCGCAACGCCCCAAGCCACCGCCGATTCCGGAAAAAAGATCAAGCTGGAGGTCATCGAGACCGGCAACAATCTGCCCGCTCCGGACCAGGACATCATCAAGAAGGAACTGGACAAAGCGCTGAACGTCGACTTTAACCTGACCGTATACGCCTCCGGCGACGACTACAAAAACCAGCTGAACGTCCGGATGGCATCCGGTAATTTCCCGGATTTGTTCGCGCTCGACCGCCAGCAGCTGATCGAATTTTCCAAGCAGGGCTTGCTTCTGGATTTGACGCCCTATATGGACCGGCTGAAGCAGGCGAGCGAATTTATCGGAGAGGAAAACGTCAAGAAGGGCGCGGTCGACGGGAAAATATACGCGATATCCAAAAGCTCGCAAATTCCGTACAATACGTACTTCATCCGCAAGGATTGGCTTGACAGCCTGAATCTGGAGGTGCCCAAAACCATTGAGGATTTGAAAACCGTCGCGGCCGCCTTTACGAACGACGATCCGGACAAAAACGGAAAGAAGGATACGTTCGGCCTGACGGGAGGCGAGCTGAACGGGGCGTTCGCGCCGGTATTCGGCGCCTTCGGCGTCGGTTCGCCGGGCTCGATCTACGAGAAAGACGGCAAGCTGATGAACGCGCTTTACGACCCGGCCATGAAGGACGCGCTCGCCTTCATCAAGGAGATGATCGACACGGGTTCCGTCGATCCGGAGCTGCTTGCCAATACGGCGCTTCAGCATCAAGAGAAAGCGTTCAAAGGCCAGGCCGGCATCGTCTGGATCGACTGGCCGAACATGACGAAGGAAAACATGATCGAGCAGATCAAGGCGGTCAACCCGAAGGCGGAATGGATTCAAATGGAGCCGCCGGCAGGACCGGCCGGGAAATTCGACGGATCCTGGGAAATCGGCAATACGCCGGGGCGGTACGCGATTCCGAAGGCGCTCGAGAAGGACCCCGAGAAGCTGCAGCGCGTATTCGACCTGCTGAATTACGTGTCCGATCCGAAAGGCGGATCGCTGCTCGTGCAGTTCGGCGTCGAAGGAACGCACTTTACGAAGGACGGCGACAAAATCGTCATGACGGATAAGGCGGGCGAGGTCGGCTATTCGTGGCTGTACCAGTTCACCGGCCGTCCCGAAATGTCGTATTTGCAAACGAAATTCGTGCCGCAAGCCGAATTTATCAAGTTCGCCAACGATCAGCCGCGCATTCAAACGCTGAACGGCTTCGTCGATCTGCCGGAAGGCTACGTCGCGTCCGACGCGGACCGGTATATCAAGGAAGAGCTGGCGAAGTTCGCGTACGGGCAGCGGGACTTGGGCGAATACGACAAATTCCTGAAAACGCTCGAAACGACGATGAAGTATAAGCTATTCATGGACGCGGCTCAGGCGCAGCTCACCGCGCTCGGCTATGGAAATAAATGAATAAGGGCGGAGGTGCAAGCGAAGTGAGCCATGAGATCGACCGCAAGCAGCTGGATATACCGGCGTTGAAAAAGCAGTTCGAGGAGCAAGGCTATCTGCTGCTGCCCGGCGTATTAATCGAGGAGCGGGTGCGGCGGCTGAACGAGGCGGTCGACGCCGTGTTGGCGGAGGAAGAGGAGAGTCTATCCTACAATATTTATAACAGCGTGGAACGCCACCCGGAATTTCTGTCGCTGATCGACGAGCCGACGATCCTCCCGCTGGTCGTGAACCTGCTCGGCTACAACATCCAACTTCATATCTCGCATCTTACGGTGAGAAAGCCGAATCCCGAGCTGAAGCAAACGGCGACGAACAGCTTTATCGATTGGCACCAGGACGGCCCGCATCCGCAGTTCCCTAAGACGAACGGACTGACCGCTACGTATTATATTAAGGCTTGCTATGTGTTGAGCGATATGTCGGAGCCGAACCGCGGCAATACGAAGCTGATTCCGGGAAGTCACAGAAAGCCGTTTAATCCGAACCAAAAAGACGTCAATATCGCGCTTGAGGACGAGGTGCAGCTGTGCGGCAAGCCCGGAGACGTGTTTCTGTTCGCGCAAAACGTCTGGCACGCCGGCGCGCCGAATACGTCTTCGTTTACCCGCCGCCAGCTGTTCATGGGCTACAGCCCGATCTGGATGCGGCCGATCGATTACCATCAAGCTTCCGATAAGCTGCTTGAAGGCGCGGACCCGGTCCGACGGCAGCTGCTCGGCAGCATCAGCGACGACAAGTTCAAGTATTATGTCCCGCAAGAATCCATGGTGCCGCTCAAGGCGTTTTACCAGGCCTGACTCGCACGCAGTTTAATCCGCGGAAAGCACTGCAGACGAATCCCGTCTACGGTGCTTTCTTTTTTATCGCTTAGGCAAGTGACTATGAGGAGGCGAACGCATCATGGAAACCCGGCATCCGTTTCGTTTTTGGCCGCTCCTCCTGGCTTTCGTATTGGCAGCCGCATTTCTGGTTCCGACCGCCCGCATTCATGGCGAACAGCCTGGCGCCGTGCTCCGGACCGGCAATTATTATTTCAGCCTCGCGCCGAACGCGGGGAGCTCCCCGGATTACAACGCAACGGGGATCATCCCCGCATCGACAGGCAAGCTGCTCGATGGGTCGACGACGACCTATGCCGGATGGATGGGCAACGGAAGCCTGCCCGGAACGGTGCAGGTCGTATTCGATCTGCTGAAGGATTATCCGCTGGACCGGATTAACGTCGTCATGAATTCTTTGAACGCTTACTGGGGATTTAAGGAAATCACCGTGAAATACCGATCGGAGGCGAATGCCGACTATTATTATTTGGCGGGGAAGCATGTCAGGACCGGAAGCGCGCTCAATTACGCCGTCAACTTTCCGCTTCACGACGCCGTCGCCCGGTTTATCGTCATCGACATGAAGCGCGCTCATGCCTATCAGCACATTCCGTTAAGCGAGGTGCAGATCTACCGCGGCGTCGGAGAGGAAGGCGCCAATCCCGGACCGGCGTTGACCGCCGCGGAGCTGCAGGCGGAAATGAAAAAGGACGGCATGATGGCGGACCGCTACGGGCAGTGGATTTACGAGGATTGGCCGGGCAAGGTGACGACGGACGCCCAGCTGCAGCAGGAATATGCGGCGGAAGCCGCCGCGCTCGATGACGTCGAGCTGGATAAGGACGTCTACGATCCGTACGGCGGGATCAAAGCGATGGAGAGGCAGACCGCGAGCGGCTACTTCAGGCTTCAGCAGATCGGCGGCATTTGGTGGTTTATTACGCCGGACGGGTACCCTTTTATTTTGAAGGGCGTCGATACGACCAGCATCTGGGAATGGGGATACGGGACGCCGCTAAAGAAGGCGGACGGGACGCCGCGAAGGGTTTTCGAGGAGCTCCCCGACCCTGTGACCTATGCGGACGCCTACTCCAATGACGCCAACGGCGAGCGGGTCAGCTTCGTGACGGCGAATATTATGAAAAAGTACGGCAGCGATTATGAAGCGAAGTGGGAGGACATCACGAAAAAGAGGCTGATCGATTGGGGATTCAACGCGTTCAGCAAATGGTCGAAGCCGAATACGGTTACGTTTCCTTATATCATGGTGCTGCAGGACCCGCCGAATCTAACCAGAATCGATTGGACGTACGACGTGTTCGATCCGCAGGCCGAATCGATCATCGAGACTTCGCTTCAGCCTCAGCTTCAGGCGGCGGCGAGCGATCCGTGGCTCATCGGCTATACGTACGACAATGAAGCCGGATGGAGCTCCGACATCGTCGCGAAGGTACTGGCCCTCGGCGCGGATTCGCCCGCGAAGGGAAGGTTCGTCGATCTGTTCGCCCAAAGGCATGGTCAGAATCTCGCGGAGGCCAATCAGATTTTGGGAACGAATGCGTCCTCTTTCGAAGCTTTGAAAGCGGTTCCGATCACGCTGTCCAAGGTGCCGGCCGCTGATGTGTCGGCTTATATCCAGCTTGCGTCCAGAACGTTCTATTCGACGGTCAAAACGATTATCGACCGGTACGATACGAACCATTTATTTCTGGGTTCGTCGATCGTGCCGACCTGGCGCACCAGCCTCGATTGGGATGCCGCATCGATGGAATACGTTGACGCGTTCTCGGTCGACAACTATACGAAAGATCCGAATTGGATGGCGCGCTACCAGGAATTCGGCAAACCGCTGCTTAACTTGGAGTATACGTTCAGCGCGGCCCAGCACGGTCTGTCTGCGGTAAATGCGGCAACGAGCGTCCCGACGGTCGCGGACCGGGGGCTCAGCTACAAAGCCTTTACGGAAAGTCAGCTGCGCAACCCGCTCTTCGTCGGCTCCGGGTGGTTCTCCTACTACGATCAAGCCGTAACCGGACGGAAGGACGGCGAGAATTTCAACATCGGACTGCTCAATCAGCAGGATCAGCCGTATGCCGATATGATCGCCATCATGAAAACGACCAATGCCGGCCTGGAGGCCGTTCACGGGGACGCCTCGAACCCGACGCTGCCCGAGGAGCCGTTGGACATTATCGTCGACAATCGAGACTCGGGATTTGCCGCCGGCGCGGGCTGGGTGACCAGCGCCTACTCGGCATCCCGCTTTGGCGAAGACTACGTCCACAGCAACAAACTGGCCAACAAGCAGGCGACGTGGACGCCGTACGTCACGATTCCGGGCGAGTACAACGTCTATATGCTGTGGAATGCAAGCGCTGACCGCGCCGGCTCCGCCCGATTGGAGATCGGATACGACGGCGGGATCGATACGACGAAAACCGTGAATCAGAAGACGAACGGCAATCAATGGGTGTTGATCGGCACCTATCCGTTCGAGACCGGGACGGATCAGTATGTAAAGATAACGTCGACTTCCACTACCGAGTATACGATTGCCGACGCCGTAAAATTCTCGTTAGCTTCCGAGGATCCGTTCGGCGCGACGCATAACCCCGTCTCTTCGAGCGGCTCCGAAGATCCCGAAGTCGGGCTGGACGAAACGGACGGCAGCGCCGTTCCGAGCGGCAGCTACCTGCTTAACGGCCGATCGAACGAAGGCGTGAAGCTGCAGGTTACGCTGAATGGCGCGATGCAGACGACGCCTTACAGCACGCGCTACGTGAACGTATTTCAAGTTCCGCTGAATCTGACGGAAGGATCTAACGCGATAGAGGTCGTTGCGACCAGCCGAAGCGGAAGAACGTCGACGCTCTCGCTGAGCCTGATCGCATCCGATTAAAGCTTTATCCGCACATCCGCGACGAACAGCCGGTCAGGGGCAAGCGCTGGCCGGCTCTTGCGCGGATAATCGGCCAATGCCGACAATTTGACCATAATCCACATCCTTAGCAAATGCCACACCGGCGGAAGCCTTGATTCCATTGGGTTCAGGGCTGTTCGCAACGGTCGGCGCGCGAAAAATCGAATAAAATAGAAAACGCTTCCTTTACGGGCCTGCCGCTCTTTCCTATACTCTGGGCTGCAGCAGGGTCGCGAACTCTGCATGCCTGAGGGGAGAGATGCATTTATGCGATGCAGGTTGGCAGTCGCGCTGGCGGTCGTCGTTTTGTGGTCGGGGCTGGCGGGCATCGGCGGCGGAAAAGGATACGCGGAAGAGAGCAGGCTGTCCCAAAAAACGTATGGCAGTCCCGAGGAGTTGCTGCCTCCGCTGAATTACACCGTCTCGATCTTTAACGGCACGGTAGGCGAGGAAGAAGGACGCCCCGTGCTATACACGACCTCCAAAGGCAAGCCCGGCCATCTTAACGTCATCGACCTCGACGACTACAAGCTGCTGAGAAGCATTCCGATCGCGCCGTCGGAAAGCTCCTGGGCGCATACCGTCGCGCCGGACGGTACGGTCTATATCGCCGCGGACGGCAGCGGATCGCGGCTGTGGAGTTACTCGCCGGTCACGCATATTCCGCAGGTCGTCGCGACGTTCAGCGGAGAGTCTTGGCCGATGAGCATCACGACGGACGACCAGGGTCGGGTCTATGTCGGCACGTATCCGGGCGGGAAGGTGTACCGATACGACCCGGAGACCCAGGAGACCAAGGATTACGGTCGCGTCATCGGCAACATCCCGCAAGAATACGTCAGGTCCATCGCTTACCAGGGCGGTAACGTGTACGCGGGCACGGCTCACCGTCAGATCGTCAAGGTAAACCTGGCGACGGGGGAAAAGACCGATATCGCGGCAGCGCTGTCCGTGCCGGCGGGCAAGGACACGGTCTACGACCTCGATACGATCGACGATCGCTACCTGTTCGCCCGATATACGGACGGGACCGGCGTGCCTGGCCCGGGGTATGTGTACGATACCGAGACGCAGTCGTGGCTGGACGTCGTGCTGGACAACGTCACCGGGCTTCACGAGACGGATTCGCTGGACGGCAAAATCTACTTTATGTCCGACAAGCAGCTGAAGACGTTCGATCTGGCGACGCATGAAGTGGAACTGACCGGGATGACCTACGGAAGCGGCCTCCGCGGCGCCGATTGGGTCGAGTTTCCGAACCATCCGGAGCTGCCGGGCAAAAATCTCGTGACCGTGAGATTCGACGGCGGCGTCGCCATCATGAACATCGAGACCAAGCAGGTGCATCTGTATCCGTCGGTCATTCCCGGCACGCCCGGCGTGGTGGATCGGATTCAGTCCGCGCCCGACGGCAAGCTGTTCGTAAGCGGCGTGCAGACGAGCCGCGGCGCGGCGATCGATCCGTCGGATCTGTCCGTCACGTCCTATGCGATGGGACAAGCGGACAGCATCTACCCGCTAGGGGACAAGATGTACTTCGGCGTCTACCCGGAGGGCGCGCTCTACGCATTCGATCGGAACGCCGCGCCGGGAGAGAACAATCCGAAGCGGGTGTTCGAGCTGGGCGATGACCAGGAGCGTCTCGTTAATATGACGGCCGCGGAAGGCAAGCTGTACATCGCGACGATCCCGACGTACGGCACGCTGGGCGGCTCGTTGACCGTCTATGATCCGGCGACCGGCACCGGCACGGTGCATCGGAACGTCGTGCAAAATCAGAGCGTGCTCAGCCTCGCCTATCATAACGGCAAGCTATTCGGCTCGACGACGATCCGCGGCGGTCTGGGCTCCGTGCCGACCGAAACGGAGGCCAAAATTTTCGTGTGGGACGTCGCGGGCGACAAGAAAATAACGGAATTCCCGCTGCGCGTATCCGGTCTCGACCATCCGATCTTCATCGGCGACCTGTCAGAAGGCCCGGACGGCCTCATTTGGGGCGCCTCGAACGAGTATATTTTCGCGCTCGATCCGGACACCTACGAGATCGTCAAAAGCAAAAAAATATATCCGAAGTTAAGCTATTCGGAGTGGGCGCACTTCCAGCTCCGCTGGTCGGCGGACGGACTGCTGTACGTCCTGTTCAATAACAAGCTGACGGTCGTCGATCCAAAGACGCTGGATTACCGTACGATCGCCGACGCCTCCCGGTTCGAGCTGGGCGGCGACGGCGATCTATATATGACGGATGCGGCGACCAATACGATTTTGTATCGCATTCAGGTAGACGGCGAGATCAAGGCGCCGCCGGCGGGCGTCCCGCTCACGGTCGCGAACGCGGGCTTCGAAGAGGCAGGAACCGCCGGAGCGGTCCCGGGATGGAGCCCGATGTTCGCGGTCGGCAGCGGCTATAGCTATGCCGTCGGCGGGGATCGCGCTTTTTCAGGCGCGAAGAGCCTGAATATCAAGGACACGCTGCGGACGGCCTCGGTCGCGCTGCAGAGCGACAAGATTCCGGTCGAACCGGGAAAAGTTTATTCGGCCGGCATGAAAATTTACATCCAATCCGGACAGCCGAGCTTCATGTTCCGCTTCTATAACGCAAGCGACGCCGAGATCGGCACGCTGCAGGTTCATCTCGACGAGAGCCGGCTTCAGCAGTGGCAAGATGTCGTCTTATCGGGCGCCGCGCCTGCCGGCGCTGTCTACGCAAGGCTGATCGCCGTGACGACGCGCTACAATATCGCCGATGCCTACTACGACGATTTTTATGTATCGAAGGCGGATACCGACGCGCCGGTATCGACGGCGAGGGTGTCGCCGGATCCGAATGCACAGGGGTGGATTAACGAGGATGCGGACGTAACCGTCCGGGCGACGGATATAGCCGGGAGCGGCGTCGCGTCCGTCACCTATGCCGTCTACGGAGCGATGAACGGGGAGCCGGTCACGACGGCCGGCGATACGACGACATTTCGCGTAACGGCCGAAGGGAAGACGACGATTACCTACTTCGCGGAGGATCGCGCCTATAACAAAGAATCGCCGCGCACGCTAGACATCCATATCGACAAGACCGCGCCGACAATAACGATGACCGGCGCCGCAAAATTCAGGATCGACCAGCGCGCGACGATCGGCTGCGCGGCTGCCGATTCGCTCTCCGGCATCGCGTCGGACAATTGCGGACAACCGCTCGTAGACTTGCCCGCCTACGAGCTTGCGCCTGGCGCGAACGCCGTGACGGCGAAAGCGTCCGACGTTGCAGGCAACGAGGCATCGGCGGAATTCGGCTACGAGGCGTATGCGGATTATGACAGCCTGTGCGCAATCTCCGACGCGTTCCTGGGCACGAACCAGGGTGTGGCGCTGGCGCTATGCGCCCAGCTCAAGCTGGCGGAACAGGCCGAGGAAAGAGGCGATGAAGCCGCTAAAAGCGGGATTTTGAACGCCTATAATCAATCGGTCGCCGCGCTCGCCGGCAAGAAGCTGACGGCCGAGCAAGCCGGCATATTGCGGAAGTGGGCGAATCAGCTATAAGTTTGGATGAAAAGGCAGCCGGCCGAATAACCGGCTGCTTTTTTGTGCATACGCTTAGCCTTATCCGCGGCGATTCGCCGGCAGTCAGTGCCAGATCTAACGTTGGAAGGCACGAGGCCTTTTGCAATGTTTGAACGATATCCCCTTGCGTCAGGACAGAGACGTTTGAACGATGTCCCCTTGCATCAGGACAGAGACGTTTGAACGATATCCCCTTGCATCAGGACAGAGACGGTTGAACGATATCCCCTTGCATCAGGATAGAGACGGTTGAACGATATCCCCTTGCATCAGGATAGAGACGGTTCTGCTTCATGCCTCAGGGAGCCACGACGGTCAAAGATCTCTTGGCCAGGTGCAAGTTGAATTTCGCGTAAAAACAGTTACAGCGAATATTTGGCATCCTGGACAGTACCGCCGTTTTAACATTGCCTCCGGTTCCGTTTGCTTCGCACCGATCGATTTCGCTTCCGCACGCTATCGTATCCCGCTCAGCAAGGAGCGAGTGCTGAGAAGCCAACTGCCTTATTCGATGCAAGGCATCTAAATGGCTCGCCGCCCCTGTTGTTGCGCCGGGCGCATATAACCCCACTTTAACGGACGAATGCCCGATCTTGGGCCTACCAGACCCCGGTAAGTAATTCTGCTTGTCGTCCCGCAGCATCCGATAAGCTCGGCCAACAACGCGCCGCGGCACGTCAAACGAAAACAGAATTCATTCAGATACGCTTGCAAATGCTTAGGGCCGATCCCGCCGAACGTCCAGGACAGCCATTTCACTGCTTCCCGCCAGGCAAAATGGAGAGGCGACCGTCCACGGTGACCGCGCTCGAGCTTCTTCGCATGTCCTGCGGCAAGCCCGCCGGCGACATGTCTTTGCACAAAACGCTCCGCAGCTTCCTCGCCGTCCGCCAAGCCTCTCCTCGTCGTATCGTTCCCTTCGGGACCGTCGACGGCTTTCATTTTGAGATGGACGAACTGGTCCGACTCATCGAGGGCGGCGCCTACCACGACCGGCTGGGGCTTCAAAGTCTGTTGGGCGTTGGGGCTGCCGAGTTGACGATGGTATTCATAGCCGTAAAATTCGCCGAGCAGCTGCACGGCTCCTTCGAGCGGACGGTCGCGATCCCACTGGCCGATGGCATGGCGAAGCTTTTGATTGATCAGCCAAGCGGTCTTGTATGTCACCTGGATCAGCTCGGCAAGCAGCTTGGCGCTGATGCCGAGCTGCATGAGGTATATCGCATGAAACCACTTCGTCAGCGGCGTGCGCGAGCCGGCAAGCACCGTACCGGCCATGAGGGAGGTCTGATGGCGACAGGAGCGGCATTCGAAAAGCCGCCGACCGCGAGAAGAAACTTCATAGTGATATGGATGCGCGCAACGGGGACAGCGGAAGCCATGCGGCCACTTGGCGGCGAAAAGAGCGCCCTCGCAATCGTCTTCGCTATAGACCGGCAGAGAATCCCGAATTGATATGCGGCTGGGCATAAAGTTACCTCCAATAAGAACGTTTGTTCTTATTATAACAAAAAATGGATGGTTGTAAAGAGAGATTGAAGCTGGGGAGAGGGCGTCAATTAATTCTCATCGATAGAGGGGCGGCGCCGACAGTGTACACGGTATTAAAGCTTGGGAAAACAAATGTGCTCGGTGAAACTTATCATCCGCAAGGCAGGATCCTTACCGAAGGGGATATCGTTAAAACGGCAGGAAGATCGTCGTTCATTGCCGGATGAAGAACGCATGACTCGGAATAGGCGGGTTAGGACTGCTCGGATTCGGACGCTGATCGGTCGTGCGAGGCTCGGCAAATACATGAATCGCAAAAAAAGAGCGGATCGATTCCGCTCTTTTTGCCGTTTTCGCCTCATGAACGTTTAGCCGCCGTCCGGCCGCTCCTGCTTTCTGAATGCGCTTGGATTCGTACCGGCCCATTTGCGGAATTGATTCATGAAGTGATTGTAGTTGTGGAAGCCGACGTCGTAGGCGACCTCCGAGGCGCTGCGGTCCGTATGCTCCAGGAGCAGCGCGGCCTGCCGGATCCGCATCCGGTTGAGCGCGTCGATGACGGACAAACCCGTTTGCGCTTTGAACAAATGCGACAAACGGGAGGGCGACAGACCGATCGCCTTCGACAGCGTCTCGATTTGAACGGGGCTTCGCATATGCTCCGACAAAAAATGCATGGCATCCACGACCCGCGGATCGAGCTTGCGGCTCTGCCCCTTAGCCAGCAGCATTAAAATTTCGCGCAGCGAGTTCAAGCACAGGTCGTGCCAAAACTCGCTTCTTTCTCGCGAATCGGAGAGAACCCTTCGGAAAGCCTCGTATATTCTCGTTTGCACGGAACCGGGCTCCAACGCTAACACGGATAAAGGCTCGGCCGGCAGCAGCTTGTCCCCGATCGACCGGGCGGCAAAATGCGCCCATACGAAGTTCCAGGCATCGCCTTTTGTCGTGCCGTACGTATGAGGAGTGCCGGGACCCAGCAGGACGATATCCCCGCGCGCGCATATTTTCTTTTCGCCGGGAACCGCGAAGTAGCCGCTGCCGTCGAGCGTGTAGGCAATCAGCCAATCCTCCATCCCCTGAGGCCGGCTTGTTGTATAACTGTCGTCCACCTGAAAATGCCCGGCGAGGATGTTGCCCGAGGAAAATCCGCTATATTGAGATGGCTCGTCGTATTTTTCCACAGAATCTCTCTCCTTGCCGCAGTCTTTTATAACAGCATAACGCCTATCGAAGCCCATATCCAGCGGACAGCAGAATCGTGTGAGCGAAAAGCAGGATTGCTACTCCCCGTCTGCGCGCTAAAAAAATATACTGGACCTGCAAGACCGGAAGGCCGCCATAACGATTTCGAGGAGGAGAAGGCATGGCATATGCGCTTAAACGCTTGACCGAGGAGCAAAAAAATAAGTTCGAAAACGAGGGCTTTCTGATCGTAAAAGGGCTATTCGACCCGCAGCAGCTGCAGGAAATCAAGGATACTTTCGAAGCAATCGGGCGCACGGGCGTCCCCGGATATTACGAACCGGACATGACCGCGGGCGCCGACGAACCGCTGAAGCGGTACCCGCGGGTAATGCATCCGCACCGGTTCAACGACACGGCGAAGCGGTATATGCTGCACCGGCCGGTATTAGCCGTATTGGAGGATTTATACGGGGAGCCGCCGCTTGCCGCGCAAAGCATGTTTTACTACAAGCCTCCCGGGGCCAAAGGCCAGGCGCTGCATCAGGATAATTTTTATTTGAAGGTGGAGCCTGGCAATTGCATCGCCGCATGGACCGCGGTCGACGAGGCGAACGAGGAGAACGGCGGCATGCTGGTCGTGCCGAAGACGCAGGATTACGAGATCGTATGTCCCGAGCACGCCGACGCGAAGGAGTCGTTCACGACCCACTTCGTGAAGCCCCCGAAGGATCAAAAGGCGGTGCCCGTCGTCATGGAGCCGGGGGACGTGCTGTTTTTCAACGGGAACCTGATCCACGGATCGTATCGCAACAAGACGAAGGACCGGTTCCGCCGGGCGTTCATCTGCCACTATGCCAACGCTTCCGCTACGCGCATCGGTCAATATTACAGGCCATTGTATCATGCGGACGGAACGGAGGTTGAACTGGCGCTGAACGCCGACGGGGGGCCGTGCGGCGTCGAATTCGAGACGCTCTATCCGCATTGAGAACGTCGGCGGTCTTCATCATCGCGAGCGTGGCTAAAAGGTTACTTTCGCAGGGTTAAATAAGGCTGAAAAGGATGTTATAATGCCATAACATACCAATTCATTGCTTTTACCCCGAGGAGACGAAGATGAGCAAAGGAAACGACTTTTGGAAAAATGCCGCTTATTATCGCAATTTGCTCGCATTGAAGCAAACGGAGCATGGCGTTCTGCCCGTGCGATTTACCGAGCGTCAGCTCGCTCATTTCGGCGACAACGAAGCCTATCGTCTTCGTTCCCATTGTCCGGCCGGCGTCAGTCTCGCTTTGCGGACGGATGCCGAATGGCTGGAGCTGGACGTGATGGTGGAGGGCTCGGTCCGCGATTATGTCCAAGCCATATGCGCGGTTAACGATCGGTGGACGAGTCTGCAGACGATCGAGCCGCTCGGCGCATTGCCCCGTATGGCGACGTTCCGCTTCCTGTTTCCGCCGCCCGGCGCGGCGGGCGAATCGAACAAGGTCGAAGTTTACTTGTCTCAGTTCGCCCGGTTGTCGGTCGCCGATGTCCGCCTGTCGCCCGGCGCATCTGTCGCGCCGGCGGCAGAGAGGACTTCACGCAAGCTGCTAAGCCTTGGAGATTCGATCACGCAAGGCTTCGACAGCCGCAATCCCGCAGGCGCCTATCCTGTCAGGCTGGCAAGGCTGCTTGAGGCGGAGCTGCTCAACCATGGCGTCGGCCAGCACGACTTCGATCCGGCGAGCTTCGATCCCGCGCTGCCGTATGAACCGGATCTGATCACGGTCGCATACGGCTTCAACGATTGGGCGAAAAACAAATCGGCGGAAGAGATCGCCGCCAATGCCGGATCCTTGTTAACCAAGATCGCGACACGCTATGACGGCGTTCCGATCCTCGTCATTACGCCGATCTGGGCGCAGCATCAAGACGAGCGAAAAGCCGCGGGGACGCTTTCCGACGTTCGGCGGACGATTGAAGAATCGAGCGCGAACGTCGGCGCAGGCATAGTCCGCGTTGTCGACGGCGTCGGGCTCGTACCCGGATTGCCTTATCTGTTCGCGGACGGCGTGCACCCGACCGAAGAGGGCTTCGGCCATTACGCCGTCGAACTGCATCGACACGCGAAGCGCTTCTTCGCTTAGCATCGCCGTCACAGCGTAAAAGGAAAAGACCCGCGGCCGACGATGCCGCGGGTCTTCCTTTTGCGCGATCGTATGAATGCCATATTCGGCGCGGCTGATCCCTACGGCCGAATGCCAGGCATCGCGGCAGGAGCGGAGCCGCGGCATCGTTTCTTGACCCGTACAATATTTCATAGCGCTTACATGAGGATATTCATAGGGTGCTTTCCTCCTCGTCATTATACTGAAAATGCGTCTAACCGAATGGGGAGGAAGGTGGGTATGATGAAGAGGAGATCCGTTTTATCATTACTGATGGCATTGATGCTGGTCGTTGCGCTCGTCCCGTCATATGCAAGCGCGGATCCGGTTCCGGGTCCGGTTAGCATCGTGCTGGGAGAGACGAATGCGGAGAACGGGATAACGGCTTGGAGCGGAGACGGCCCGGGAGGAGTCGTTAAAGAGACGGTTCAGGGCAAATCCGGTTCGAGAACCGACCCGGCCGGCGGAGAGAAATATATTTACCTGAATGTGCAGGATGCCTTTATCAATGGCGGAACGAACGCGGTCACGGTCACGTTCGAGTATTACGATAGCGCCGACATCGCGAACAACACCTTCGGATTCTCTTACGATTCCGTATCGAACGCGTGGGATTACAACGTTCCCAAGACGTACTTGACCGGCAGCAACACTTGGAAAACGGTCACTTACTCCTTGAAGGACGCGAACCTCGCGAACCGGGAAAACGGGGCCGACATCCGAATCGACACTTCTGTCCCGATCCTGTTCGGAAGCGTCACCGTGGGGAAGAGCGCGGCAGCTTCCGTAGCGACGGGGGTTCAAGCGGTCCCGGCAAGCGTCAGCCTGCCGATCGGCACGACCAGAACGATCGCCGCAGCCGTGACGGACCAGAACGGGTACCTGATGAACAAGCTAACCGTCAGCTACGCCAGCAGCAATACGTCGGTCGCCACGGTAGACGGCACGGGCAAGATCACGGCCTTGCAAGCGGGAAGCGCCGTGGTCACGGCAAAGAACGGCACCTTAACGACTAGCGTTCCCGTCACCGTGACGCCGTTTACCGGTCCGGCAAGCGTAATCCTGGGCGCTGCCGCTCAGGAAAACGGGTTGACGCCATTTGCCGGGGATACGAACGCCAAGACCGTCCAGACATATAACGGCATCACCGGCTGGCAGACGAATCCGGCTGCCGGCGCGCACTATATCTATTTTAAAGTATCGGACAACTATATTTATGGCGGCAAAAATACGGTCAAGGTGACGGTAGATTACTATGACAGCGCCGTGACCGGCGAGAAGGGCTTCAAGCTGGCCTACGATTCCACGCTGACTCAGTACGCCTATACGGATCTCACCTTGCTGACCGGCAGCAACGCTTGGAAGCAGGCGACATACATCGTCGAGGATGCGCAATTCAGCAACCGTCTGAATAATGGCGCCGACTTCCGGATCGAGACGAGCGTCCCGATCTGCTTCTCCAAGGTGACGGTGGAATTGATCCCTACCGTGTCCATGCGGGGAGCGCAAGTGAAGACGGGCAGCGTCTTTAAGGAGACGGAAGCGTCGACCGTCAACTTGGTATTCGACAATCAATTCGATGCCGGCCGAACGCTGGACGTGACATACAGCCTTCTTGACGATGCCAACGCCGTCGTGGATGACGGCGCGTTCCAGGTCAGTCTCAATCCGGCGCAGAAGGGCTTCGTCAAGCCGCTGAATTTCGGCATTTTAGATAAAGGGACGTACACCGTATCTATAGACGCGGTCAATGCGGACGGCACGATTAAGCTCCACGAAAACATACACATCGGCACGATCGCCGATCTGACGGGCAAGCCCGTTCATTCTTTCCTGGGATTGAACACGCACTTCAGCAAAGCATACGGGGGATCGGACGTCCGGCTGCCGCTTGCCGTGCAGACGGGCGCCGTATCGATTCGCGACGGCTATGTCGCGGGCAATCCGACGACCTACATCGATAACGCGACGGCGAACGGGTTAAGCACGTTCATCGTCACGAACACGGATCCCGTTGCCATCCAGCAGACCGTGACGAGCCTGCAGGGCAAAGTGAACGCCTTTGAGATCGGCAATGAGCTGAGCACGCAATTGACGCCAGCGCAATATTTGTCCATTTTGCAGAATGCCTATACGACGATCAAGGGCTTGAATCCCAACATGAAGGTCGTCGGCGGCGTTACGCTGAACTACGACGAGCCCTGGTTGAAGCAGCTGGTCGACCTTGGCGCCACGCAATACTTGGACGCGATGTCCTTCCATGTGTATCCTTCGCACAATCCCGAGCAAGGGGAGGTTATCGCCGAATTCCAGGATTTGGATGCTTATATCAAAGCTTATCAAACGAGCCACGGACTCTCGAAGGACATCGAATTGTGGCTAACCGAGATCGGCTGGCCGACGATGGATCAGAAGTGGGGCGGGTTCTCGGAGATTGACTCGGCTTCGTATGCGGCGCAATTGTACGTGACCAACCTGGCGAACGATACGCTGATCGACAAAATTTATTGGTACGATTTCCTGAACGACTGTACCGACGGCACTTTCTACGAATGCAGCCAAGGCTTGCTCTACGTCGACAATTCGCCGAAGCCATCGTTCGTCGGATTGAATGCCGCGTCGGATCTGCTGGGCGGCGCCTCCTTCGTTCAAGCCTACAGCCTGGCGGACGGCGACGTTAGAGCGTATAAGTTCCACCGGACGTCCGACAACAAGGATATCGTCGCGCTCTGGTCCAATGCCGACAAGCAGATCGGCTTGCATACGGGAAGCGCCCAGGTTGTGCTGGCGGATCTGTTCGGCAATGCCCGTTCCTTCGATACGATCGGCGGGACGACGACGTTTACGATTTCCGAAGCCCCCGTCTACCTCATCGGGAACTTCGCCTCGGCGCCCGTTCTGGATACGCCGACGTTCTCGGCGAATGCTTCGGTCATAACGGCGGCGCCCGGGGAAGAGGTTCAGATCGCGGTCACCCGGGCAGGCGGGGCCGAAGCGCTCTCCGGCACGTACGAGTCCGTACTGCCTCTCGGCTGGCAGCTGGTCTCGGGCGGCGCCTTCGGCTCGGGATCGGCGGCGGACGTCTTGACCGTCAGAGCCCCGGAGACCGCATCCGACGGCGTCGCGAGGATCTATCCGACCGGTTCGGCAGGTCAGCGGTACGGCAGCCTGACGATTGAAGTCCTCATGAAGGAGG
Organism: Cohnella sp. OV330; assembly: GCF_900112065.1. Taxonomy (GTDB): domain Bacteria; phylum Bacillota; class Bacilli; order Paenibacillales; family Paenibacillaceae; genus Cohnella. Next base: position 169,439 of record NZ_FOKE01000014.1, on the reverse strand, counting down.
CGGTCGTCGTGCATGCCTCTCCCGTCGTGAACGCAGCGGGCAACGGCTGGAATCTGGCGGTCACAATCGACAACCAGAACTCGCTCGCGACGATGAGCGGAGGCACCGTCACGGTGCTGGAGCCTTCGGATATGGCCGGCACGTTCGCCTTCGGACCGATCGCGCCGAATTCCGCTGCGACCGTCGCGATTCCGGCGCCGTCCCTGAGCAAGGACGATCCGCTCCCCGTCAAGGTACGGGTAGATCGGGACGACGGATTCTCGCAGCTCATCGAGCGGAATATCAGCGCCTTGACGGCGGTGAAGGCGAACCAACCGATTGCGATCGACGGCGTCCTGGGCGGCGCGGAGTGGAGCAACGCTGAATCTTTCTCGCTCGACCAGGCGTCGCAGGTCCGGCTCATGACGGATTGGGGCGGAACCGCGGATCTAAGCGCCGCCGCTTATACGAAGTGGGACGCGGAGCATCTGTACCTGGCCGTTCGGGTGACGGATAATATCCACCTTAACAACAACCCGCCGGGCGATTCCTGGAAAGGCGATTCCATTCAGTTCGCGATCGATCCGGGCCGGTCGATCGACCCGGGCAAGCTGGGCTGGAGCGAAAACAGCATCGCCTTGAATTCGGAGACGAATGCGGTCATGAAAAGAGGCGGCATCGGCGGCAACAACCTGCAGAATTCCGCGGTCGCGGTCCATCGCGAAGGTACCCAGACCGTCTACGAAATGGCGATCGATTGGGCGGATATACTGCCGGCCGGCATGACGCCGTCCGCGGCCAACGCGATCGGATTCTCTTTCCTGGTCAACGATAATGACGGAACCGGCAGACGCGGTTGGATGGAATACATGAGCGGGATCGGCCTTAGCAAAAATCCGGAGCTATTCGGGGATTTGATCTTGACGGACCGGACGCATATCGGTGAGGATATCTCGGAGCCGACGTCGATCGCGGTCGACCCGGCAGCCGTCTCCTTGCCTGTCGGGGACGCGGCTTCCGTAACGGCTGCGGTTTATGACCAGAATAACGCAGTCATGCACGGCGTTCAGATCGCCTGGTCGAGCAGCGATCCGGCGGTAGCCGCCGTCGATGCGACAGGGACGATCACGGCTCTATCCGCGGGCACGTCAATCGTGCAAGCCGCTTATGGAGGCTTGACCGCGAGCGTGGCGGTGACGGTTCAAGCCGTCAACCTGATCTCCGACACGTTCGGCGGCAGCGACGGGAGCGCGATCGCCGGACGATCGCCGAACGCGGCCAACCTTCCCGGAGGAACGTGGTCGCTGCTCAACTTCCCTTCGAACGGCAATTTCTCCGCCTTCGTGAAGACCGGGCTCGGCGCTCCCGCGCCGCAAGCGCAGTTGAACGCGGCCGGGAACGCCAAGGGCGCGATCGCCATTCCGCTCGGCAGCGCAGGCACCTACGTCAAGCCGGCGCGCCTGCGCATCGAAGCGGATCTCTCGTTCCCGGTTAAAGCCTACGAGCACGTGGGACTCGGATTCTACGCCACGCTTCCTTCCCAGAGCGCCGGAGATACCGTGGAGACTTCTTTTACGGGCCTCAGCATCGACAACCGGACGGGAGCGATCGCGCTGAAGGTGAACGGCCAGTCCGTCGGATCCGCGATCCCGTATACCGGCACTTGGGACCCGGAGAGCGGCTTCCTCCATCTCGCCTACACGGTGAACACCGCAAGCGGCGCGATCTCCGACATCAGTGTCACGGGCAGTACGAGCGATTACAGCTTCACGACGGCCGGATTCACGGATAGCGCGACGGCTTACGCGGCTGCCGTGATCGGGTCCACTTTCCAGCGGGATCACCGGGTTTATCTGGATAACTTCAAGGTCAGCGGGGTCTAAAATAAAGCGGACAGCGGCGGTGCAGGGGGGAGATCCCTGCGCCGCCGTTTGGCGTTCCCGTTAAAATATTCATAGCGAGGAAGTGTAGATATTCCATTCTCGCTTTTTTCTCGACGCTATACAATTACGCTGAATCTAGATCGGGGAGGACTCCTCTTGCAGGAATCAAAAGAAAGATAACGAAAAGTAGAGAAAAATGTCTGCTGGGGGCGATGGCGATACTCGCATTGATCCAATCGATGATGAAGCGGATGACGAACGTATTCGCCTACGTCTCGCGCTCCCTTTACCGCAAGATGCTGCTCGCATCTTTCGCCACCATTACCATTACGGTAACGACGCTCGGCCTGTATTCATACGCCCATACTTCCTCCGACATCAAGCAGCGCGAGATCCAGAACATGGAGATGTTCAGCTCGCAGTCGGCCGCCAATCTGGAGACGCAGATGGCGAACATCAGGAGCACGGCATGGAATTACTTCTCGGATCCGAGATTCCAAAGCTTCGTGCAGACGTTAGGCTCCGATCCGGCAGCGTACGGCGAGTTTTCCGGCAGCTTCAGCCAATTCGTGACGGACCATGCCGCGGTTGAATTTATCGTGGTCACGCAGCTCGGCGGCAATCGTTTGATCAAAGGCAACCTCAACAATACCGACGTGCCCGACTTCGAGGATTTGAAGGAAGTGGCGATCGCAAACGACGGCAGAGGCGTCTGGGTGCCGTCGATCGCATTCGACAGCCGCACGGGGCAGGAAGCGAGCACGCTCACGTTCGTGCAGGCGGTAAAGAAGATCAGCGCGCTCTCCAAATTTCCCATCATCGGCGTCCTGATGATCCAGCTGTCCTATGAGCATCTGAATCAATGGCTCGCGGCGCTCGGAGAGACGGAAGGCGTGGATTTTCTATTGGCGGATTCCAAGACGGAGACGATCCGCATATCCGCCGACCTCTCGCTGCTGGGCAAGCCGCTTGAACGCCATAGAGGCTCGGACATGCTCTACGTCTCCCAGCCCTTGGCGAATACGTCATGGGTTCTGGTCGGCATCGTCGACGTGCGCACCCTGCTCAAGAAGGTGAACGGTTTGGCGCGGGATACGATTTTTATCGGGCTGGCCTGCTTAATGGGCGCCATGCTGCTCGCAAGCGTTTTGTCTTCGCGGATCCTCACTCCGCTCAAGGAGCTCAAAAAGGGCATTCTGGCCGTCGAGAAGGGCGATTACGATATAACGCTTCCTATTCGGTCCAAAGATGAGACCGGTTACATCATCCACAGGTTTAACCATATGGCCGAGGAGATCAAGGCGCTGATTCTGAAAGTATACGAGACCGATCTGGTCCGCAAAGAGGCGGAAATCAAGTCGCTTCAATCCCAGATCAATCCTCATTTCCTATACAACACTTTAGGCATTATCGATAGTCTCGCGACGCTGCACGAGGACGACCGCATCAGCCTGATCAGCCGCTCGCTGGCGAAGATGTTCCGCTACAACATCGGCGCGGACCGGATGTCCACGATGCAGATGGAGCTGCGGCAGATCGAACTGTATCTGTATATCCAGCAGCAGCGCTACGGGAACCGGTTTAAATACGCCATCGAAGTGGAGGAAGCGTTGTACGGCATCCCGATCCCGAAGCTGCTGTTCCAGCCTCTGGTCGAGAACTGCTTCGTGCACGCCTTCGACGGCATGTCCGCCCAGAGCGAGCTGCGCATCCGGGGCTGGAGCCGGTCCGATCGGCAGATTTACGTCTCGATATGGAACAACGGTCCGCCGATCGAGGCGGCGCGGTTGGCGGAGCTGAATGCGCTGCTGGGCAAAGATATCCAACAGCGCCGCGACTCGAATCCTCCCTCGTCCATCGGTCTCATGAACGTGCAGCACCGCATCAAGCTGCTGTACGGCCACGATTACGGGCTTACGATAACCAGCGAGCGGGAGCAAGGAACGGAAGTCGTGATCGTGCTAAGGAAGCTCGGAGAGGAGGAGCGGCCGGATGAAGGTACTCCTTATTGAAGACGAGCCTCTGCTGCGGCAAGGTCTCGTTCGGATCGTCGAACGGATGGGGCTGCCGATCGAGGAGATCGGCGAAGCCGCGGACGGACGCGAAGGCTTGCGCCGTCTGGCGGAGCTCCGGCCGGACATCGTCGTCACGGATATTCGGATGCCGGAGATGAACGGTCTCGATTTTATCCGGGAGGCCAAGAAGCTGGACGAGAAGCTGGAATTTATCCTGGTCAGCGGGTATGAGGAATTCGAATTCGCCAAGCGAGGCATTCAATACGGCGTCGCCGACTACCTGCTGAAGCCGGTCGATCCCGACGAGCTTCGCGGCTGCCTGATGCGCATCATGGCGAAGATCGAACAGGACCGCCGGCATTCGTCTCTGGGCGAAGAGCTTCGGCAGCTTCAGCAAAAAAGCGAGGAGACCTCGCGCGAACGGCTGTTGACCAAGCTGATTCAGCAGGGGGGCGAGAGCGTCGCCGTCGAGCAGGACGAGAAGCTGGCTGCCATGAGCGTCTCCTGCCGCGAATTCGCTGTGGTCCTGATCGAAGTCGCGCTGCCCGGGTTGCCCTATCGCTCCTTCCTTCAAGGAGACGAAGCGCTGCTTCGATTCGCGATCTCGAACGTCATCTCGCAGATGCTCGAATCCGCGGAGCGCGAGGGGACGCTGTTCCGTCATTCGATTTACGACAAAGAGCTCGTCTATGTGCTCGGAGACGGCAATTCCATCGAACCCGCCGCCATGAAGCGGGAGCTTGAAGAAGCGCTGACGGGCATTAACCGCTATCTGAAGCTCGAGGCGACCATCGGCTTCGGCATGCCGGTGCGCAGCGTCCGCCAGATCCATCAATCCTATCAGCAGGCGAAGCAAGCGCTGCGCGATCGCATCCTTCATGGACGCAATCAAGTTTACGCCATGACTCCGGCGCCGGGAGGCAAAGGGAACGAGCGCTCGGTTCTTGCGGAAGAGGACGAGAGATTCGTGTTCCGCCTGTTGAACGACGGCGGCGCGGAGGCGCTGACCAAGTGGCTCGGTCGTCGCGTCGAGGCGCTCGTTCAATACGAATCATCCAGCTTTAATCAACTGGAGAGCTTCTGCATCGACCTTCATCTTCTCTTCCGCAAGTATCTGCTCCTACAGACGAGCATTCCGGAATGGATCATCGGCGAGGTCGACGATATGCTGAACTGGCTCCACGCGGCGGAGGACTGGACGGAGATCGCGGCCAAGCTCACGGACATGGCGAGCAATATGATCGAGCACTTGCACAGGATGCGGCATTCGTCGAATCCCGATCTGATGGACGAGATCAAGCTTTATATAGACGCTAACCTGCACGAGCCGATCAGCCTGCAGACGATCGCGGATCGCTTCTATATTCACCCGAACTACTTTTCCAGACGGTTTAAAGAGCGGTTCAAGGGCAGCTTCGTCAGCTATATGACCGACGAACGCATTCGCAAGGCCGAACAACTCTTGAAGAAGACGGAACTGCAGATTCAAGAGATCGCCGTCATGGTCGGCTTCCCCGACGCGGCATACTTCAGCAGCGTATTCCGGAAGTCGACGGGGACGACGCCGGTTCAGTATCGCTCGAAAGCCGAGCGGTGAGATTTTCATAGAAGTGTGGTTAATTATTTCTATTCAGTAAAATGTTGTAACCTCTTATGATGAAGATGCAAGCCAAACACAGGCCACGGGAGGTTTATAGAATGAAGTTTTACAGGGGTTCCAAACAAAAAGGGGCTGCGCTGCTAACGATGTCGTTAGCCTTCGGCATGCTGGCGGCATGCGGTTCCGATAACGGGAACGATCCGGCGGCCGCGACGACGGCGCAGCCGAGCGGCAGCGCCCCGGCTGCGACAAATTCGGCGGCGCCATCGGAAGAGGCGGCGATCGTCGAGATCAAGGTCTGGGATAAACCGGCGCCGGATGCCTCGAATAAAGCGGTCACCGAAGAGCTGCAGGCCAAATTCGACGAAGCGCATCCGAACATCAAAGTCATTCACGAGGACGAGACGCAGACGTCCGAGAAATTTTTGGCGGCGGTTGCGGGCGGCGAGCAGCCGGAGGTGTTCCGGCCTTCCTTCCCGAAGATGCAAGAATACGTTCAAGCGGGGATCGTAGCGGACATTACGGATTTGGTCAACGCCTCTCCGGACAAGGACCGGTTTATCGACGGCGCCTTTAATATGGCCACCCGGGACGGCAAAATCTACGGCGTGCCCTTTTCGATGTATTCGACGGGCGTTTATTACAACAAGAAGCTGTTCGCGAACGCCGGCATCACGAACCTGCCGACCACTTGGGACGAATTCGCGGCGACGGCCAAGACCGTGCAGGAAAAAAATCCGGGTACGGTGGGCTTCGATATTCTCGGGATGGACTGGGGCGACTGGCACTTCGAATATTACGTCTGGCAGGCAGGCGGAGATTTGACGGAGCTGCAGCCGGACGGAACCGTCAAGCTTGCCTTCACTTCGGAAGCGACCGTCGAAGCCCTGCAGTATTACAAGGATCTGAAGTGGAAGCATCAAGTCGTCCAGAGCAACGTTCTCCAGTCTTACGAAGAGAATAACAAAGATTTCTACAGCGGCAAATCGGCGATGATCCTCGGCGCTTCCGACGCCTACAACACCTTCGTCAGCCAAGGGATGGATCCCGCCGAGATCGGCTTCATGCCTTACCCGGTCGGTCCCGCGGGCGTAGGCCCGTCCCAGGTGGGCGGCAGCTTCTGGGCCATCAGCCCGTCGGCGTCGCCGGAGAAGCGGCAAGCGGCTTTCGAATATATCATGTTCATGTCGTCCAAAGAAACGATCGAGACCCGACTGCAGTTCAATAAAGACAACGGACTCGGCGTCAATCCGTTCACCGTCGTCAAGGACGTGGACCCGACGAATTATATCGAAGGAATGCCGGCCGATTTCTTAAGCGCCATCCGCAAGGCGGCCGAGACGCAGCAGCTGGAATACTACTTGAAGTCGAGTCTGAGTCCTTATGTCGTAAAGCCGATCCAGAAGATTCTGCTCGATAAGAACGCGGATCCGCTGACGGAATTGAAGGCGGCCGAGCAACTGGCGCAGAAGGAAGTTATCGACAAGTACAATAAGGATATCCTGAGCAAATCCAGCAAATAAGGACGGATTGTTAAAATGTCGGGGTTTCCATCATGGAGATCCCGGCATTTATTCTTTTGCAGGCGGTGAATAGATGAAGCTCGAATCCAGAATCCGTATTCGGTGGACGCCGGTCTTGTTTCTGCTGCCGTCCGTTATCGTCTTCGTCGTGTTTAAATATTATCTGATCTTCTCGGCCGTTTATATCAGTCTATTTAACTACGATATCGTGAATCCGCCAGGCAGGTTCGCAGGGTTGGAAAACTACTTCGTCTTTTTGAAGACTTCGACGTTCTGGCTCGCGTTAAAGAACACCTTTATCATCTTCCTGTTGTCCGTCGCGCTGACGTTCTGGGTGCCGATCGTGCAGGCGCTCTTCCTGAGCGAAATCCGCAGGGCGAACGCGGTGTACCGGGTGCTGTATCAAATTCCGAGCATCCTGCCGGTCGTGGCCGGCGCGCTGCTGTGGAAGTGGATGTACAACCCCGACAGCGGGCTGTTCAATTACTTGCTCGGCAAGATCGGACTCGGCCCCTACGGCTGGCTCAACGACATCGCCATGACCAAGTTCGCGATCGTCTTGCCGGGATTTTTCGCCAGCGGCGGCATCGGCGTGCTGCTCTACTACGCCGCGATCAAGTCGATCCCTTCGGAATTGTTCGAATCAGCCAAGATCGACGGCTGCGGTCCGTGGCGCCGCATTCTGTTCCTCGTGCTGCCTAACATCCGGTTCGTCATCCTGATTCAATTCATCTCGTTCATGTCCGGGGCGCTGCTCGCCTTCGACAATATTTTCATCCTGACGAAAGGCGGTCCCGCGGACGCTTCGTTGGTCGTGTCCTTGCTCATCCAGCGCTCCGCCTTCGAACAGTCCAATTTCGGCATGTCGGCGGCCCTCTCGTTTTTCATGTTTCTAGTCATCGCCGCGCTGACGGTCATCCAATTCAAGCTGCAGAGGGAGGAGGACTGAACGGCATGAAGCCTAACCGCATCGCAGAGAAAGGCGAGAAGGGACTTAAAATAACCGCCTACGCCGTGACGATCTTCTTCCTCGTGTGCGGTACGCTGCCGCTCGTGTGGCTGTTCCTCACTTCCATCATGGACAACGAATCGATTCAATCCCCTACGCCCAAGTTTATACCGGACGTGCCTCACACCCTTACCGTCACGATCGATTATACGGGCGTTGACAGCGAGGAGGCGGACTTCTACAAGAAAGACGCGATGGAGGCGACCTGGTTCCCGTGGGCGGCATTGATCCGCAGCAACCTCGGCGAGATTACCGTCAAGGGGACGAAAGACGGCAAGCAGCTGTTCCGGGCGAAGACCACGTCGGCGCAATTTTATGTAGGCCAGATGTCCGTCGTGCCTACCCGGATCGTCAACGACCAGGTCATGAAGCTGAAGCTTCCGATCATCGCGGACAGGAAGCTGAGCGATTTCGCATGGTACGGGACGGCATCCAAGCCGGCCAAGGCCGTTGCAAGCTCCTCAAGCCATGAGGTGGCGAAGCGCTATCTCGACTTTTTCGCGGACCATGACGTGCTAGCGGGGAAAATAACGGGCATCGAGCATTCCCGCAACGCGATGAGGCTGTTCGACAGCTTCGCAAGCTTGCAGCGGATGGCGTCGGGAAATTCGGGAGAGCTTGGGTTCTACCGCTACTTTATCAACAGCGGCATCGTCACGTTCACCGTCATCCTCTGGCAGCTGATCTTCGCAGGTCTAGGCAGCTATGCCTTGTCCCAGCTCATTCGGAGCAACCGTCTGAAGTTTTCGCTGCTGATGTTCTTCCTGGCGACCATCATGATTCCCGGGGTATCGACCCTGATTCCGCAATATATCCTGATCAAAAACTTGCACTTAAGCGACACCCTATGGGCCATCATCCTGCCGCATTTTGCCTGGGGCTTCGTGATTTTCCTGTTCAAGGGCTTCTTCGATCAGCTGCCCAAGGAACTGCTGCAGGCGGCGCGGATCGACGGCGCGACGGAATTCAGAACGTTCTTGCGAATCGTCATCCCGATGTCGATCCCGGTTTTCACGATCGTGGGGGTCATGACCTTCCTGCCCGTCTGGAATGAGTTCATGTGGCCTTATATCGTCACGAAGTCGCCGGAAAACTGGACGTTCCCGGTCGCGATGAACGACATGCAGCAGACGACCAACCGGAACACCATCGTGCGGCCCAACTGGATCAGCGCAAGCGGCGTTCTCTCGCTGATTCCGCTGCTGCTCTTGTTCATATCCACGCAGCGTTTCGTAGAAAAAGGAATTAATTTTACGGGAATTAAAGGCTAATCGCCGATAAAGGAGCAGAGGTCAAATGAACAGCTTTGACGTTGTCATCTACGGAGCGACGCCGGGCGGCATCGGCGCGGCGCTCGGCGCGGCAAGACAGGGCCGCAAGACCTTGCTCCTGGAGCCGACGGATCATCTGGGCGGCATGCTGACGAGCGGATTAGGCAGAACCGACATTCTCTCCCGCGAGGCTTGCGGCGCCGTTTTCCGCGAATTCGCCGACCGCGTGCACGCCTATTACCGCGAGCGGTACGGGGATGATTCCGAGCAAGTTAGGGACTGCAATAAAGGGCTGTTCTTCGAGCCGTCGGTCGCGATGCGCATCCTGCTGGAGATGACCGGCAAGGAAAATTCCCTTACGATCCGAATGCGCGCGGAGCTGAAGGAGACTCGCTTAAAAGGCCGGCGATTGACGGGCATTCGCGTACAAACGGTTGCAGGGGAGTGGGAGATCGAGGGCAGCGCGTTCATTGACGGGACTTACGAAGGCGACCTGGCGAAGATGGCGGGCGTTCCGTACCGGCTGGGCCGCGAACCTCGGGACGTATGGAACGAGGAATACGCCGGCAAGCTTTATATGAACTTCGACGAGCCCAAGGAAGTTTATCCCGGCAGCACCGGCGAAGGGGACGAGCGGATACAAGCATATAATTTCCGATTGTGCCTGACCCGGAACCCGGACAATTTCATTGAGATTGCCAGGCCTCCGATCTATGATCGCGAGAGCTATGCCTCGCTCGCAGCCGATGTTGCCGACGGACGCGTCAAGTCTATACGCGACGTGCTCAATATGCTGTCCGTGCCGAACGGGAAGACAGACTGCAACAATCACCATTTTTGCCTGTGCTCGACCGATCTCCCGGAGGAGAATACGGCTTATCCCGACGGCGATCGCGAGACGAGGGAGCGGTTCGTCGAACGTCAGAAGCACTACATTCAAGGACTGCTTTGGTTTGTTCAGCACGATGAGGAACTCCCGGAGGCGTTCCGCAAGGATGCGCTAAGCTATGGCTACGCGGCGGACGAATTTATCGAATACGATTATTTTCCGCCCCAACTTTACGTTCGCGAGGCCAGACGGATATGGGGCGAATATACGTTTACGGAAAACGATGCGAGACTGGCTCCGGGACTGGAACGCGCGCCGATTCAGTTCGACAGCATCGCGATCGGGGATTATCCCATCGATTCTCATGCCGTGAAAAAGCGAGAGCCGCAAGGCCGAAATAAAGCGCTGGAGGGGTTCCTCGGTCTCAATTGGCTGGCGGAGGCATATCAAATTCCGTACGGCGTCATCGTGCCGCAAGCCATCGACGGGTTGCTTGTGCCGGTCGCCGTATCGGCGACGCACATGGGATTCGGGACGATTCGGATGGAGCCGTGCTGGATGCAGCTCGGCTTTGCGGCAGGCATCGCGGCCGACCTTGCGATCGCGCTGGGCGCAGACTTGCGCCACGTACCGATCGATGTCCTGCAGACCGCCTTGCTTGACGGTGAGCAGCGAATTACCTACTTTGAAGACGTTGCCTGGGATCATCCTGCGAGACAAGCGGCGGAATACTTCGGAACAAGGGGGTTCTTCTCATCTTATACTGCCGGATTGGACGATCCGATGCCGCTATCCGAAGCCGCCAAGCTTATCGCGTGGATGCGTACGTTACCCGGATGCCGAGCCTTGCCCGTGCTCCCGGCGACGGACCGCCTGCTTCCGGTCGGCATCGATATGGGGCCAAGGCTGCCCATGAACGAAACGAGCCCAGGGGATTATTGGCGCGAGCATCGCGTACTGACGGGGACGATGGCGGCCCGGTGGATCGGAGTCGCATCGGGCGCGCTCGGCATCTCCGACTCTGCCGGTGAATGGGTTGATCGTGGAATTTCTAAGGAATCCCGCATCACGAGAGGCGCGTTTATGCGCTGCTTATATAAGCTCATCCGCGAGGTGCAAGCCGGGCATAAGTGAGCGTGCCCGCGCTTACGGCTCGACTGAAGCCCATTAAAGAAGACATCCTCTCTTTAAGCGGGGCGGATGTCTTCTTTAGATCGGATCTGCGACGCGGTTCGAAATCGGCGAAGGTCCCGGCTCACAGATCCTTCCGACTGAATGCCCGGCACCCCAGCAGGAGCAGAACCGCCGCATAAGCGACCGTATAGAGGAGGAAGGCATTCGAGGGAACGGTCGGGATGGAGAAGGGACCCAAATAGGTGCTCGTCAGTCCGGCCCAGTCCGACCCGCCCAAGAGCTCGTATAGACTTCTCCGGTAGACCGAGTCCGTCGGTACGATCAGCCCGGTCAGCAGCGTGAATTTTTCCATGCCGAGCAGTGTTCCCCCTTCGCTCGATATCCCTTCGATGAGACCGCTGAAGAGCGCGAGCCCGTAGAGCAGCGCGGAGCAAATGCCGTTGCCCAGCATCGGCAAATAGACGGAGCCCAGCATGGACAGCGCGAGGAGCAAGAGCGGCATCCAGATAAACAAGGCGAATCCCCGCAGCAGGTCGCCCGCGAACAGGTGGAGGCCGGTGACGCCGTGGACGATCCACACCATGGCGACGAACAGAACCGCGCTGTAGGCGGCGATCCAGACGGCATGTCCCAGCCACTTGGCCAGGTAGAGCTTCCAGCGGGGGAGCGGGCGGGCGGCGACGGCGAGCAGCAGGCCGTTCTCTTGCTCTCCGGTGACGGTCCCCATCGAAGAGAAAAGCACGAAAAAGGACGCCAAAAATTGCGCGAAAAAAAGCCCGAGGATCATGAAAATCATACTGTCCATCAGCTGCTTGGCGGCATGGTTCGGCTCCTGCTCGTTCAAGCCGGCCACTTCCCTGAGCCCGAAGCCGAACAGAATCAGAAAGAGCGCCGTGAGAACAAGCGTGACCAGGAACACCCGCTTGCGCGTCAACTCTTTGAAGGTGGCCGAAATGTACATCGTCATTGCGCGTCGCCTCCTTGACGGGAAGCTGCCATCCGGATGAACCAATCCTCGAGGCTGTTGGGCTCGGGACCGGATTCGTACAGCGTCAGTCCGATTTGGATGAACAGCGCGCAAAGATAGCCTGCCTGCTCCCGGTCGGCTACGCGCGCGGACAAGACGGCGTTGCCGTTCGTATCGGCTTCGACGAGCCGCAGCGGGGAGACCGAGGGTCCCCCTAACGATTCTCCAAGCGCCGCCAGCGAGTCGGGCAGCCAACCGCCAACTTGGAATCTCCAGTCGACGCCGCCGTCGCCGGCACCGCCGAGAAGCTCGCGCAGCGGACCCGAAGCCAGCAGCTCGCCGCCGTAGAGGAAGGCCGCTTGGTCGCATAGCGCCTCTACGTCCTCCAGCAGATGCGTGTTGAGAAATACCGTCACGCCCTTGGCCCGAAGCCGCTTCAGCAGAATCCGGATCTCGTGCCGGCCGACCGGATCGAGGGCCGAAGCGGGTTCGTCCAGGATCACCAGCTCGGGATCGAGGAGCAGCGCCGCCGCAAGTCCCAGTCGTTGCTGCATGCCCTTGGAGAATCCGCCGACCCGCCGGTGCGCGGCATCCGCCAAGCCGACCAGCTCCAGCGTATCCCGGACCCGGCCGCGGAAGGCGGTCGAGCGCGTATCCCGCGGTCGCAGCCCGCCCAGCTGGCCATGGAAGCGGAGTACCTCCGTCGGCGTGAGCCACTCCTGAAAGCGAAACAGCTCGGGCAAATACCCGAGCTTGCGCCGCGCCTCCGGCCGGCCGAGCGGCTGCCCCAGCATGACGGCCCGCCCCGAATCGGGGCGGTGAAGGCCGGCGAGCATTTTAACGAAGGTGCTCTTGCCGGCGCCGTTCGGTCCCAGCAGGCCGAAGATGCAGCCCTCCGGCACCTGCAAGGTAACGCCGCGGCATCCGCCGCGGCCTTCGTACGTTTTGGTCAGGTCCGCCGTATCGATCATCATCATGGCCGGACAAGCGCCTCGGCAGCGCGCCGGAAGTCGGTCGGCGCCTTGAAATCGTCCGTTTCGGCGCTCAGCAAGCTCATGCGATCTCCGTCGAGCCACAGCAGAAAACGCCTGGCGTCGCCTTCGGTCATGACCGCCTCGTTTCCGTTCAGCCGCAAGCTCTCGGTCGCGCCTTCGCGCACCGGAACCGGCAGCGTACTTTGCCAGTCGCCGATGGCGGCCAGCTTGGTGCGCAGGCTATCGGGCAGCACCGGCAGACCCAAGATCGCCTCCCGGACGACGGCTGCGTCGATGCCGCCTTCGACCGTCAGTTCAGGCTTGCCGAACTGAAGCAGCCGAGCCTGCTTGCCTGCCAAAGCGCCCTCCATGGAGACGCCGTCCGGAATGCGGAGGGTGATCGCTTTGCCGTCAGCGGCTGCCGGCAGGGTGGTGTCGCTGCCCAATCGGGTCAGCAGGCGATTGACGGCTTTGACGTTCAGCCGGAACGTCAGCACGGTGGCCGGCTGATAGGAAGGCGCGGCCGGGCTGTCCAGCCGGATCAGCGGTCCGCCCATCCGGGTTTCCGCTTCTTCCCAGGCCACGGTGCGCGACTCGCCGCCGCCCGATTGGGTCAACGTGCCGTACTGGGCCAGGTCGAAGCTTTGATCCCCGTCGGGCGAGCCGCGTTCGAGCAGGCTCGAGATAGAAGCCATGTCGTTCTCCGAAATCCCGACGCCAACCATATGCTGGATGCGGAAGGTGTCCAGCATCGCGGCCATCGTCCGGTCTCCGAGCGGGGTTGCGAAGAGGCCGACGGCCACCGCAGCCGCCGCGACGCCGGCGGACAGCCTCCGCAGCCTGCGCTTCGCCGGCTTTTCGGTCCGCCAGCCGCCTCTTGCGCTATTTAATGTGTTCCCGCCGGCCGTTTGGCCAGCCGCGGCTTCCAGCGTCGTTTGCGCCGCGCCGATTGCGTTCGTCCGCTTCATATCGATCGCCCCGTCCTTTTGATGATGTGCATCTTCAGCCTGCCGCCAGAACGCCGGAACCGGTTCTTCCGCCGTCGCCCGCGCGAACCGCGTCCAAGCCCGCTCGGGATCAAAGTCCGGTCTCTCGCCGTTCCGTTTGTCCTCGTGATTCATCGCTGGAATCCTCCTCCTGACCGTATTTCTTCTTCAATCGTTCTTCCGCCCGGGCCAGCAGCGTGCCGACGATCTTCGGATTAACCCCGAGCCGCTGGGCGATCTCCTCATAGCTGTATCCTTCTTCCCGCAGCAGCAGGGCGGTCCGGTCCCGGTCCGAGAGCTTGAGCAGCACCCGGCGGACGACATCGATCTCCCATTCCCGGATGACCTCCGACTCTCCCGAAGGGGCGGCGCCTTCCGACCACGCCGCCACGCGAGCGGTCTCTTTTTCCAACAACGCCCTGCCCGACGCGCGCTGTCTCAAATAATCGTAGCCTAACCGGGTCAGCACCCGGTGCAGCCAGGCGCCGCAGGCTTCCAATCGTTCGGGCGGCTGACGGTAGAGTCTGAGGAACGCTTCCTGGGCGAGATCCTCCGCTACCGCGCGATCGCCGGTCAAAGCGTACAGCTTCCGCGCCACGCCGGGGTAGTGCTCCCGGAACAAGCGCTGGAATAGCTCGGGTACTTGCGCGCCTTCTTCCATGCCGCAGCCGTGCCCCCTTTCGATAGATAAGACGGATGCCGGTTCGTTTTTGTAGCAGGGCATCCAATCGATTTTCCGACCCGCTATTTTCCGGAGGACTTTCTCAAGAAGTCGCTAGGACGGGTTCTGCGCCGCGGACGAATAATCGAATAAGCGCTCCGCCGAGAGCGCTCGGGCACGCGAGGGGGATGGATGCGCAAGCTGAAAAGGAGCGGTTGTCTTCGCGGGGGTCCGCTACATCCCGCCCTTAACGGATTTCGTTATTTTTTCTGGTTTTCAGTTCGGACCGCTCGAGCTTGATGTCGACGTCGACCTGCAGTTCTGCTTCCGCGAACAGCTCGTTCCAGCTTTTCGAGATTCGTTCGAATTCGCTGTGTCTATGCCGGTACATCCATTCACCGAAGCCGAAAATATCCGCATCGAAATCAGTCTGAACTTTTTTGACGGTGGCGTCGATCCGCTCTTTGACGTAGCCCTCGGCCAGCCGTTCGAGCTCTTGGTAGCCGGATGCTCGGTCAAGCGGCATGGTGGCGTCCAGGCTTACGATGAATCCGACGCCCTGTACGTTTAACGTTATTTTAGGCCTTCCGCTATGCATCCGGACCGACTTCGAAGCATGGAGGCGGACGAGCCGGACCGCCGCGAACGCTTTGTCTTCCCGCAGCGGAACGGAGATCGTCGTCTGCTCCAAATCGTCGGTGACGAGGAGTACGATATTCGTATCGGAGGCCGGGAGGAAGCCGACCAGCTTATCTCCTCTAAAGACGGCCGTATCCATGACGCGGATCGACGATTTCGGTTCCAGCGTCTTTACGCTGTCCATGTTTTTGCCGACGGGACCTTCGGCCGAAACCGCCGCGAGCAACAATTCTCGCCCGGGGGTTTGGGTCGCGATCGTATAATCGTTCATCCGGCTTTTAGGCGCGCCTCCCCACACCCGGTTGAGATTGAAGATTTGCGATTGAATGGCGAGCCCGGCGTTCATGCCGCCCGGATAGGGAACGCGAAGTATATCAGATGCCCGGTCATTTTTGGAAATGACGAGATTGACGTCTTCCCGAATATAGCGGGAGCGCACGAAAAAGTCCATTAAGTCGTTTAATCCCTTGCGCGCCAGCCGCTCGTCGACCACGATCGCCTGCATGTGAGATCCGATCAGCAGCCGGTCGAACTGCTCGTTCATCCGGTTGACGGCTTCGGAGAGCGTATCCGCTTCGGCCGTGTACAGCTGCGCGGGCGCATCGCCCCTGCCGTTTTCCGCGCTCATGGTCTCCGCCGCGTTCAATACCTCGACCGTTACCCGAAAGGCGTGATTCTGTCCGTTCTCCAAGGCGACCCCGGTAATCAAGGAAGAGCGGCTCACCTCGACCATGTCCCAGCATCCGCCAAGGATTAGCAGGATGCCGGCCGCGACCAAGAAGCGGGCGATTCTGCGTGGCGTCTTCACGAGGATCGCCTCCCCACGAGCCGGGACAGCGGAGACAGATAGGGAATGCCGAAGCTCTCCATCCGCGTCAGCTGGATGACCAGGAAGGCGAATCCGACGATCACGCCGTACAGACCGAACAGGGAACCTAGTATGATCAACGCATACCGGAACAAGCGGATATTCGCGCCGAAGGAGTAGACGGGCGAGACGAATCCGGCGATGGCCGTGAGGGCGACGACGATCACGGTGATGTTGGAGACGATGCCCGCTTGGACCGCGGCTTCGCCCAATACGAGCGCGCCGGCGATGGAGATGGATTGCCCGACGAGCCGCGGCATTCGGGTGCCCGCTTCCCGCAGCAGCTCGAACGTAATTTCCATCAGGAACATCTCGATGACGGCAGGGAACGGTATGCCGGTGCGCTGGGCGGCGATGCTGGTCAGCAGCAATGTCGGTATCAGTTCTTGGTGATAGCAGGTTACCGCGACGTAAAGGGCCGAGAGGCTTAATGAGAGCAGGAACGCCAAATAACGCAGCGTGCGGATGAACGATCCTACCATGAACCACTGGTATTCATCCTCCGGGGATTCGAAGAAATCGGCGAACAGCGCGGGGACGATCAGCACGAACGGGCTGCCGTTCACGATTAACGCGACGCGTTTGTCCATCAGACAAGCGCAAATGGAGTCCGGCCGCTCGCTGTTGTATACGGTAGGGAACAGCTGTCCTCCGCGGGAACGGAACAGCTGCTCCAAGCTGCCCGAGTCGAACAGGCTGTCGATGCTGCTGCTCTGAAGGAATCCGCGAATGTCGCGTAATATCCGTTCGTCCGCATCGCCTTCTAAAAAGGTCAAGTAGACGTGCGTTTTCGTTTGCGAGCCGACGACGAACTTCTCGAAACGGAGGCGTTCGTTCAAGATCCGCCTGCGTATAAGGCTCATGTTCGTATCGGCGGATTCCGTGAACGCTTCTTTGGGACCTTTGATGACGTTCTGCGTCGTCGGCTCGCTGATGGAGCGCTTTTCCAGCTCCTTGACGTCGATCATCAGCATGAGCGGTTCGCCGTCCAGGAGCAGGCCTGCGTAGCCTTGCGTGAGCATGCCGGGCAATGGCTGCGGGTCGTCGAGCAGGCGGGTGGCCAGCCCTCCGTACAACCGCTCGCGAACGGCGTCCAGTCCGCGGTCTTCCGGAAAATTCCCCTGACGGTATGCTTGAAGCAGCGGCATCGTGACGTTTTCGGTCAGGAAGGTCGTGTTCGTCATCGTCGACAAATAGCAAAGAAGACCTTGCCGGGAGCCGACTCGGATCGGGACCAAGGTCAAATCCGCCGATTGTCCGAAATGTTGCTTCAAATGCTGCGCGACGGCCTCTTTGCGGAAACGGTTCGTTCTCATGCATTCGCTCCTTTCGGCTTCCGTATCCGCAAGAGCAGAAGCGTTGCCAGCGGAACCGCGAATTGGAGGGGAAGGTGCAGCCAATACATGGCGTAAATCAGGCCTTCGGATACGTGCTCGGCATAATTGCGGGATACCAGCAGCGACAGCGACCCGATCAGCAGGGCGAGGGGATAGCCAAAGCGGCTCACGTCGGCCTTGAACAGAAATGCGGCGCCGCGGGCGCCGGCGTACAGCAGCACGGCGGCTTTGAGCAGCACGCCGAATATGAAAATGAACGCGACCAAGGCATCCATCCGCGTAATAAAATTCGCGACGTTAATCAGCCTGGCCGCATCGAGAAGGGCAAACACGGAGTACTGTTTATTTTCGATGCCCAGCGTACAGATCTGCAGCACGTCGGAAAACGTTAAAACGGCGGCGGAGCTGAGCAGCGCGTAGGTGCCCGCTTTGCCGATCGCCCCGGGTCCGCCCAGCCGCGAATGAAAAACGAGAAACACGACCAGCTCGCCGTAGGGAAACCAGAGCGAGCTTCGAAAGACGGAGCCCGCGACCTTCCCGAAGCCTTCGGACAAAAACGGAAGAAGCCGCTCCGAATCGACCGAGCCGCTTAATATCAGCAGAAAGGTCAGCGTCGTGAAAAACATCATGACCATGAGGGCGATCAGAACGGATAGCCGCCCAAGGGCAGCGATGCCGCCGACGGCGGCATAGGCGACGATAGGGACGAAGAGGACGATGACCAGCTCGCCGGGCGTCGTCCGAAGCAGCGCCGTCATGACGAGCTCGAGCATGTCGCGCAGATTGCGCGAGGCGATATACAGGAAGTAAACCGTGTAGGCGAGGATCAGCAGCCGGCCGGCCGCCTTGCCCCAGGCGCCGACGAGCATGTCGAACAGATTCCCGCCGCCGCCGAGCCGAATCAACAGCATGTAGAGGCCGGCAAGCAGAAAGGAGGGGACGATCGTCAGCAGGTCCACGAGCCATGTGTCGGGGACCAGTCTCGGCGTTCCGAATATGATGGAGGTGCCTAGCAGGAAGACGAGCGTGAGCGCGTAGAGCTGAATCGGGCTTAGTTTCGTCTCCAATGTTGTTCCTTCCTTCGTCCTCCCGGCTTTTTGGCCAGGATTCGCTTAATGGCGGGAAGCCGTTCGAGATCGTTCCATGCGGCAACGAGAAAGGCGAGCGCGAGCAGGATCCAGTATTTCCCGGCGAAATAGGGTACTTGGCTGTACAGCTGCCGGATCGACAGGAGAAAGGGATGACGGTATACCAACATATCGAAAAACGCCAAGAGCGCTAAGCTTAGCATCGCGATTATTCCTACGCCGATCGTTACCAACGGATTTCGCCCCTTTTTTAGCAGGTTGCGCCGCAGGCAGAAAAATTATGCAAAAACGGGGCCGCTTGGACCGGCGGTCGGTCTCGCGCATGCAAATGCTGGACAGAATCCGAACTTCTGCTATAATGAGGAGCGTTATCAATCAACGCCGACGAGTACGTCGACAATCGAACAAACCCCGGGGGAGCTGGGATAGGCCGGCTGAGAGTGCATCCCGTCAATCGACGATGCAGACCCTTTAACCTGATCTGGTTAGTACCAGCGTAGGGAGGCGGGAAGCGCGAATCGGATTCGCGCGTTTTGTCCATGTTTATTTTGGGCGCCCTCCGTATACGGGGGGCGTTTTTTGAATGTCTGCGTGCCGAAGCGGCATGGAGAGGGAGTAGAGACAGATGGGTATGGTCCAAAAAAGCTGGCGAGGCAAGGGCGCGGCGGCGATCGCGGCGCTGCTGATCCTGGCGGGCTGCGGAGGGAACGGGAACAACGAGGGAGGCAGCGGTTCGGCCGCGCCATCGCCGGGAGCGAGCGCGCCAGCGTCGGCATCGCAATCGGGCGGGCAGGCCGCCGACCTGGGCAAGGTGAAGGTCGTGCTCGACTGGACGCCGAACACGAACCATACGGGACTGTACGTCGCGGCCGAACAGGGCTACTGGAAAAAGCGCGGACTCGACGTCGAGATCGTGCTGCCGCCGGAGAGCGGCGCGGACCAGATGGTCGCGACGGGCGCGGCGGACTTCGGCGTAGGCGCGCAGGAGGGTCTCACCCTGGCGAGAGAGAACGACATGCCGATCGTCTCGCTGGCCGCCATCATCCAGCACAATACATCGGGCTTCGCGTCCCCCGCGGACAAAAACATCAAGGAGCCCAAAGACTTCGAAGGCCATAGCTACGGCGGATGGGGCTCGCCGGCCGAGCAGGCCGTCATCGGCTCAATGATGCAGAAGCAGGGCGCCGACGTGAACAAGGTCAAGTTCGTCAACGCGGGCACCGCCGACTTTTTCACCGCCGTGCAGAAGGATATCGACTTCGAATGGATCTTCTACGCCTGGACCGGCATCGAGGCCGAGCAGCGCGGCACGAAGCTCAACATGGTCTATCTGTCGGACTTCGACAAGCGCCTCGATTACTATACGCCGGTGCTGACGACGAGCGAAAAGATGATCAAGGACAAGCCGGACGCCGTCCGCGCATTCGTCGAAGGGGCGTCTGAAGGCTATCAGTACGCGATCGATCATCCATCGGAAGCCGCGGACATCTTGATCAAGGCCAATCCCGACCTGAACGCAGGTCTAGTCAAGGCGAGCCAAGCCTGGCTGAGCCCGAAATACAAAGACGATGCGCCCCGTTGGGGCGAACAGAAGCGCGAAGTGTGGTCCGGTTACGCAGAGTTCCTCAAGGAGCACGAGCTGCTGACGAAGGACCTGGACTACGACGCGATGTTCACGAACGAATTTTTGCCGCAACCTTAATGAATACAATCTAAAAACAGAACCTAACCGAGGAGGACGACGGACATGTCGCAAGCGCTGCTCAGCATTCAGATTTTGCCGAAGGCCGCCAAGCCGGAGGACGACACGCATCTGTACGTAGACCGGGCGATCGAAATCATCAAGGCATCCGGCGTTGCATATCGGGTCGGGCCGCTCGAGACGACGATGGAGGGCGATCTCGACCAACTGCTCGATATCGTGAAGGAAATGAACCAGGCCATGTTCGAAAAGGGAAGCCCGTCCGTCCTGTCGCAAATCAAGCTGCTCGTTCACGGAACGGACAGCGCCTCGATGGCGCATCTGCTGCGTAAATATCCCGATGGACAGTAATATCAGCCGATGGCTGCTGCCGGTCGGCACGTTGATCGCCGCGCTGGCGCTCTGGCAGCTGAGCGTAGCCATATGGCACATCAAGCCCTTCTCGCTGCCGTCGCCGATCGCCATCGGCGAGCGGATGTGGGAGCAGCGGGACCGGCTGCTCGCGCAGAGCGGCTCGACGCTTCGGCTCGCCTTGAAAGGCATCGGACTCGGCATCGCGCTCGGCGTGCTGTCGGCGATCTTGTTCCACCTGATTCCCGTCGTCCGCGCGGCGCTGTCGCCGATCATCATTATCACGCAGAACATTCCGCTAATCGCGCTGGGCCCGCTGCTCATCATCTGGTTCGGCTTCGGCCTGACGCCGAAGCTCGTGCTGCTGGCGCTTGTCTGCTACTTTCCGATCGCTTGGTCGATGCTAGCCGGCCTCGGGCAGGCCGACGCGAATCTTCGCGAGTATCTCGCGATGATCGGCGCGAGCCGCCTTACGGTGCTGCGGCGCTTGGAGCTGCCGGCTTCGCTGCCGTACTTTTTCTCCGGTCTGAAAATTACGGCCACGTACAGCATCACTGCGGCCATCGTCGCCGAGTGGCTCGGCGCGAGCGAGGGCATCGGGTATTACCTGGTGCTTAAGTCCAAAGGCTACGACACGACGAGCGTGTTCGCCGCGATCGTATGCATCGTGGGCATGGCGTTGGCGTTCTACGGCATCGCGGCGCTGCTCGAGCGCCTCGTCGTCCGCTGGCGGCCGGCGGGCCGGGAGGAGGGAGCGCGATGAGCGGGCAAGCGAAGCTCGAACTGATCGATATTCATCATCGCTATTCGCGCGGCAAAAAAGCCCATCCCGTGCTCGGCGGCATCTCGCTGACGGTCGCGGACGGCGAGTTCGTCACGCTGCTCGGGCCGTCCGGCAGCGGCAAGTCGACGCTTTTCCGCCTGATCGGCGGCGTCGAGCGTCCGGATGCCGGGCGCATCCTGATCGACGGCGCGGACACGACCGGACAACGCGGTCATATCAGCTATATGCCGCAGCAGGCTTCGCTTTTTCCTTGGATGTCGGTCGGCGCCAATATCGCCTCCGCGCTGACGACGGCCGGGATCGAGCGGCGGCAGGCGTCGTCTATGGCGGCGCAGTGGCTGGACCGCATCGGCCTCGGCGACGTGGCGGGCGAATATCCGCGGGTGCTGTCCGGCGGGATGCA
The DNA here is from genome assembly GCF_900112065.1 of Cohnella sp. OV330. Lineage (GTDB taxonomy): Bacteria > Bacillota > Bacilli > Paenibacillales > Paenibacillaceae > Cohnella. The sequence goes on along the minus strand of NZ_FOKE01000014.1, from coordinate 147,436 downwards.
GCAGCGCGTGTCTTTTCTGCGGGCGCTGCTCATGCCTCGCGGCGTCATGTGCCTCGACGAGCCGTTCGCCGCGCTCGACGCGCTTACCAGAGCGGACATGCAGGCGTGGCTGCTGCGGCTGTGGGAAGAGGAGCGGCGCTCGGTGCTGTTCGTCACGCACAGCATCGAGGAGGCGCTGACGCTGTCGGACCGCATCTACGTGCTGTCCAAGGCGCCGGCGAGCGTGCTGCGGGAGATTCGGATTCCGTTCGAGCGGCCGAGGCGGGCGGATGTCTGGAAGGAGCCGGCGTTCGTGGCGCTTAAGGAAGAAGTGCTGGCGCTGCTCGAGCGGGGAGGTGCCGGCCATGGCGTATGACGCGCATCTGCACGCCGACCAATACCCGCCGGAGCGCCGGGAGGCGCTGCTCGCGGAGGCGTTCGCGGCGGGCGTGCGAGGCATCGTCGCCGTCTCGATGAACCTCGAATCCTGCGCGGAGACGCGTCGCCTTTCGGCTTTGTGGCCGGGACGAGCGATGCCCGCCTATGGCCATCACCCCGAGCAGCCGCCGCTCGGCCCTAGCGAGCTCGCGCGGCTGTGCGACTGGATTCGCCGGCTCGCGGAGAGCGGCGAAGCGTTCGCGATCGGCGAGGTCGGACTGCCCTACTACACGCGGACCGAGGCCGAGGCGCGCGGCGAAGCGTTCGACGAAGCGCCGTACTTGGCGCAGCTCGACGTCTTCGCGGGCCTCGCCGCCGAGCTGGACCGGCCGATCGCGCTCCACGCGGTTTACGAGGACGCGGACAAGGCGCTCGACGTGCTGGATCGCCGCGGCGTGCGCCGGGCGCACTTTCACTGGTACAAGGGAGCGCCTGAGACGACGACTCGCATCGCGGCGCGCGGATACTTCATCTCGCTAACGCCGGACGTTCTGTACGAGCCGGACATCAGGGAACTGGCCGTTTCATTTCCGCTCGGACAGCTGATGGCGGAGACGGACGGCCCCTGGCCGTTCGAAGGCCCGTTCGCGGGAATGGAGACGACGCCGGCCATGACGCTTGCGGTCGCGCGCGAGATCGCGGCGCTGCGCGGGCTTAAGCTTGAGGCGGCCGAGCGGGAGCTGGACCGCAATACGGCGGCTTTTTACGGTTTTGAATTGACGCGCGATACCTGACAAAACAAGCCTTGCATCCCTTCTAGCGAAGGGTCGCAAGGCTTGTTTGTTCAATTCCGGCTCCTGTCTGCGTCGCGGCTGCTCTGATCGATTCATCCGCTCAGCCGTGATAGCTGCCGGACGGCGCGTTCAGCACCCATTCGAGCAGCAGCAGTTGGTCCTCCAGCCGCTCGGCCTGCGCCTGGAGCTCGGGGCGTGCTTCCTCGCCCGCTTCCGCGTACAGCGCTTCGAGCGCTTGCTTGCGCGAGGCGAGCTCATGATACTTCCGCTTGACTTGGTCTGCGGTTCTCAAATTCGACATCCTCTCTGTGACAGGCGGCGCATGCGATTGCGGATGCCGTTTTAGGCGGCACGCTTGGGAGCGGCGCGCAGCACGTAAATGTAATAGCCTGCGTAGTAGGCGATCAGAATGAAGAAGATGGCGGCCGTCCAGGGATCGCGACCGTATTGCTGCAGCGAATCCGCGCCTCCTGCGCCATTCGCGGCCGTCTGCGCGCTCTGCATCGCGAACAGGAAACGGTAGGCGATTCTGCCGATGAAGAGCGCGATGACGAGCGATTCGATGATGACATGCGTCCGATAGTAGAGCCCGTCGCTGCGCCGTTCCACGATGCTGTGCCGGATGGCGAACCAGGCGAGCAGACCGCCTAGGGCGAGCCCCGCGGCGTCGGCCGCGAATACGATGGGATGGACGAACCCGGCTGCGATCAGAATGACGCCGATGAGGGAGAAAATGCCGATTCGAATCTGAAGTCTCCTCGGCCGCAGCAGCTGAAAGCCGACCGTCCGCCGGATGCGGCGGTACATAATAAACGCGACCAAGAGGATAGGGACCGCGTATTGCGCGACTTGGTTCATGAAGAATCGTCCTTTCGGGATCGTTTGATTCGCTTAGTTTATCATACGGCCCCGGGGATTCGTCTATCCAACCGCAGACTGAAATGGCGTTTTTTTCTTCCTCCTCGGCCGCCTCTCGCGGAATAGAGAGGCTGAACGACAAAAAACCGCCGGAGGACGGCGGCTTCGGTCTGCCTGGAAGGGGCGTGATGACGAATCAGCGACGTGAACGCGGCGTGGATTGCGGATCTTGCTTGAGCGTTTCCGACACCTCGGTCACCAAGAACGCCAGGTAATTCCTAAGCGAGAGACGTTGCTGCTTCATGCGTCATCACACCTCCTTCCGTCACGGTATTGTTATATTTTTCTTACACATCCGGCGAATGGTTGAAACGCAAGCGGACACGAAACGACGCAAATTGGACCGGACGGCGTCTTTTTGCAGCGGCGGGCGACAAAAAAGCCGGCCCCTCGGAAGGAGCCGGCCGTACGCGCAAAGCGCGTCAGGTCGAAAACCGGATCGTCAAATAAATGACCACGACGAACAAAAATACCGCCAGGCAATAGCCCAGCACGAGCCCAACCGCTTTCGGACCGTTCATTGTCGACTCACCGCCCAGTGCTTAATGCTGCTATTATACAGGACGGAACCGGAGGAAATGAAATGACGCGTTTGTGAACGATCGGCGCGATTAAAGCGCGCATCGCCCTTGCGGACGGCGATAGGATCGGCGATCAGCCGACTTTGGCGCCATGCGATAGAGAAAACAGCACCGCTTGCTCGTGGTCCATCCGAAGTCCGGTGACCGCAAACTGCTTGAAGTCGACGCCGTCCATTTTGGCGCCTCTCGCGTCTGCTCCCTGAAGGTCCGCTTTGGCGAGGGAGGCCATCGACAGGTCGCAGTCTCTCAGATCCGCCTTGGTCAGCTGCGCGCCGGACAAATCGGCTTCGTAAAATTTAATGCCGCGCAAATCCTGCTTGGCCAGCTTGGCTTGTCTCAGATTCGTATAAGACCAGTCGCCCTGAAGGATGGAGATGCCGTCCAAAGTAGCGCCGGAGAACGTCGAGCCCATCATTTTGCAGCGATCGAACTTAGAGACGAACAGATCCGCGCCGTCGAAGTTGCAATTTTCGAACGCAGATTCCGTATGCACGGAGCCGTTCAGCGCGGCGCCGCGAAAATCGCAGCCGACGAAGCGGCATTTGACGGACGCGATCTCCTCCAGGGAGCCGTGCGCGAATGAGCACCGGACAAACGTGCAGCCGGTCAGCTCGCCGTATCGCAGATCCTGGCTGCCGAAGCTGACGCCTTCATAATTTTGTTGATTGTGTTGGAACAAGCGGATGACTCCTTTCGGTGACCGTTAACCTTTTTTACTATAGCATAAGGCTGTCAAGGGCCGTTCGCTCCGGCAAAAAAAGTCAAGCGTTATATTTTTAGCCGAGTGCAAAAAAAAAGACCTCCCGGCGGAGGTCTTTGGCCTTGCGTATCATGGATTGGGGAGAACGTGCGAGTGAGCGATCGGTTCCGGGGATGCGTTAGCCGAGGTTTTCCGTGTCGCTCGAATCTACCGGGTTGTCGAACAGCGGACCGCTCGTAATCCACAGCTGCTGCAGCTGGTCGTCCGTGATAGTGCCCTTCAGGAACTTGTCGTAGTCCGACGTTTTGATCTCGATCGTATTTTCCTCGTCGTCGTCGGTGTAGACGACCCGCATGTAGACGGCGCCGACCGGCACGAGCTTTTTGAAGATCTGGTCGACGTCCGTCCAATCGTCGTCGAAGCCGTAAAGGGCCGGATAATAGACGACCGCCGTCACGTCGCCCTCGATGTCCGTAAGCGAAATCCCGTCGCCGCCGAGCGAAATGACGTCTTCCGTCAGCTTCACCAGATTGGCGCCGGCAGGCTTCAGGTCGACCGTCTGCTTTTTAGCGTCGTAGGTGTAGGTGACGCCGGCGCTCTTCAGCGCGGACAACGGCAGCATCGTCGAGCCTTGGAAGTTGATGGCGGGCGTACCCTGCGTCGCGATCGCCTGGCCGCCCAGCGTCAATCTGACTTTGGCGTACCCTTTGTACGTTCCCCACAAGCTTGCGGCGCTGACGACGCCGCCTACGGCCAGCAGGCCGATCAAGGTAAGCAGGATAATCTTCTTTTTCATGGGCTCAACACTCCGTCGCTATTGGTATCTGTATCCAGTAAGTACCTTTTAATGATACCACAGCGGAGCGATTCGAATCTGTGACCTGCGTTACAAATTCTAGAGTGCGAGCGCATAAAAAAACGACCCCCGTCTCGCGACGAGGGCCTCATGGGAGAGGAGAAACCGGACGAAGAACTTATGGGGAAACGTAAGCCTTCTCCGCGGTTATCCCCGGCATCTCTCGACGCCGGTAGTAGCAGTATCGCCGTCAGGCGGAAAAATATACGCGCCGAAACCAAAAATTTGCGCCCGGGGAGCGAGCGTTCGGAGCGGGCTTCCCGCCGGCGGTTCGATATGGTAACATAAGCCTCATCTAAGCCGCGGCGGACCCGCGGCTGTCTTGCTGTAAAATTCAGGCATTCCATGTGCGCGGGGGTCGAACATCACAGATGAGAGTCATATCCGGAGAGGCCAGAGGGAGGCCGCTCAAGGCGGTGCCGGGCCAGACGACCCGTCCGACGACGGACAAGGTCAAAGAAGCCCTCTTCAGCATGATCGGGCCGTACTTTGACGGGGAGCGCGTGCTCGACCTGTTTGCCGGCACAGGCGGGCTCGGGATCGAGGCGCTCAGCCGGGGCGCTGGACGAGCCGTCTTCGTCGACGCGAACATGCGCAGCATTGAGGTCGTTCGCGCCAACCTGGCCGCGACGCGTCTCGCGGATAAGGCCGAGATCTACCGGCAGGACGCCGTCAAGGCGATCAGACTGCTGGAGCAGCGCGGCGGCGGGCCGTTCGACCTGGTATTCCTCGATCCGCCCTATGCCATGAAAACTTGCGACGAGCTTCTGCTGGAGCTGACTGCGCGCGGACTCGCGGGCGAGGACACGGTGGCGGTCATCGAGCATGAATCGGGCTTCGCGTACGGGGAGCGCATCGGGATCTTCGAGCGGCGAAGGCTGGCCCTGTACGGCGAGACTGCGATTTCCATCTATAAATACGGAGGCGAAGCCTAGATGAATGCCAAAGCGAATCGGCCGGAAAGCGAGCATCGCATCGCGGTGTACCCGGGCAGCTTCGACCCGGTCACGTTCGGGCATCTGGACATTATCCGGCGCGCGGCGAAGCAATACGACAGACTGATCGTCGCGGTGCTGAACAATACGAGCAAAAGCCCGCTATTCTCCGTCGAAGAGCGGTCGAGCCTGCTGCTCGAGGTGACGAAGGATCTGCCGAACGTGGAAATCGGCAGCTTCAGGGATCTGCTCGTGCGGTACATGCGGTCTCAGCAAGCCCAGGTGATCGTGCGCGGCATCCGCTCCGTCACGGACTTCGAATACGAGCTGCAGATGGCTTCGACGAACCGTCAGCTCGACGAGGGCATCGAGACGATTTTCATGATGACGAACCCCAAGTATTCGTACCTCAGCTCGAGCATCGTCAAAGAGATCGCCAAGTTCGACGGCGCGGTGCAGGATCTCGTGCCGCCGGCGGTCGAGGCGGCGCTGCGAGGCAAGTTCGACAAGCGGGACTGACCGGCAACCAAGGATATGCAAGCAAAAGGCTCCGATCGGCGAGATTTCGCCCTAGGAGCCTTTTGCATGCCCGGCGTCGACCGGCATTACTTCGGTCGCTTGTCGCCGCCCCGGCGGCGAGGCGAGATGAGCGCGGCAAGCAGGGCGAGCAGGACAAAGATGACCAGGCAAGCGATGGCGGCGAGCGTCGTGCCGGGCAGCAGCGCCCAGCCCGAAGGGAGCGGACCGGCTGCGGGCTCGGAAGCCGAGATCGGACCGGCGAGGCCGTGCCACACGGGTGCGAGCGGCGCGAACCAGCCACGCTCGGCGGCGATGGCGAGCGGATAGGTCGCGACCAAGGCGAGCGCGGCGTGAAGCAGGCGGCCGGCGATGAAGCGAGGCCAAGGGAAACGGGTGCCGCTCCAGGCGGCCCTGGCCTGGAGCAGGCCGCTAACGCCGCTCCATGCGAGCGCCGCCGCGATGAGGGCCGCGGCTTTGGCCGGCGCGGATTCGAACAGCGCAGAACGTCCGGAAGCATAGGCGCCGAGGTGCATCTCGTAAAGGCTGGGGACGGTCAGCCAAGCGTCGGTGCCAGGCAGCGCGGTCTGAACGATCCGCAGCAGCACGGCGCTCATCATCATGAGCCCCCCGATCGCGAACAGCGTGGCGACGGCGCTCGTCACGGCGTCGGCCGTCTGCTTGCCGAAGGGACGCGCATCGGCGAGGCGCGCCTCCTGCATCGCACGGAAGGCGCGGCGAAGGGGGGAGCCGGATGGCTGATCGGGTACGTCGCCGTCGCAGGGCGGTTCTCCAGAGGGCTCGGCCGACTTAGGCTCGCTTCCGGACAATCGCGGCCAAAGCATGCCCGTCGCGATGCCCGATATCCATAGCCCCGCGGCGATCGCCCAGCCGTAGGCCGGAGCTTGAAGGAAGCCGCTGCCTACCACGACGATGACGAGGAAAGGGTTGGGCATATGCGAGAGAAGAAGCAGCGACTCGGCTTCGCGGCCGCGAACGAGCCCGCGTTCCCGCAGGCGCGCCGTCTCTCTGGCGCCGGCGGGCATGCCTGCCGTCCAGCCGAAAGCCGCGACCCAGCCCGCCGCCGGCGGCAGCTTGAACAACCTGCGGAAGATCGGGCTGCCCAGCGCCGCGATGCCGTGGAGCAGGCCCGAGGCGGCGAGCAGCTCGGCGAGCATGAGCGGCGGGAGGAGGCCGGGGAAGACGGTTTTCCACCAGATTTCAAGCCCGCCCAGCGAAGCGCGGAACGCCTCTTCCGGCGATCTCACGATGCCTACGACGAGCGCCAACGCGCATCCGCCTAGAAAAACGGAGATGATAAACGATTTTTTGCGCGACGCGGATCCCGGCATTGACGCCGCCTCCTCACGCCCATTCGGGTCTAACGGCTGGATGGTGGTCCGAAGCGCCCGCGGGAGCGCAAGACAGGGCCATGGCCGCTCAATGGGACATGGTACAATGTACGCATGCCCGTCCGGCGATAGACCAGCCTTGTCCGTCAAGGCGATCGCCGGGAGCAGTAGAGCTGAAATCAGTGCATAAGTGCAGCTAATCTTTTCGAGGCGAAGAACTGATATGAAAATAGCTGCAAAAGCGCAGCTATTTGACCTTCGTATTGATGATTTCTTGCGGAGCGGCAGATATAGATGCGAAAATGCAGCTATTTGTCAGGACGATTTTTAACGTTGAAATAACTGCTCTTTAGCAGCTACAGTAGCCGCATCGGCCGCGTAACCAGCCGCCGCCGCTACACCCGCACCGGCGGCTCCGTATAATCCCGCCAGGCGTCCGCGGGCCGCGAGGCGGCGAGCGCCGCGGCATAGACCGCGGTCGCCCGCGCGTCCATCGCCAGATACGGCCAGTCGCCGTCAGCCGCGGTATGGACGACCGGCACGGCCGCCGTCTTTTTCATCCGCTTGAGCAGCGCCTGTCCCCGCGCCGTGAAGCCGAGCACGCGGACGTACTGGACGCCTTCCGTTAGCCGATCGGCATTCAGGTCTTCCTTCCGGTGGCCGAGCAAGATACGCGCGAGCGTCCGCTGCAGCTTCGTGCGCGTGTACCGCTTCGTCTTAAGCGCGTCGAGCAGCTCGTCCACCCGCCACGACCGCAGCTCCCGCAGCGCGCCCTTGATGCGGTGCTCGAGCCCTTCGGTCACCTCGGCATACGATGCCAGCTCCGAGGCGGGCAGCGAGCCGAGCAGGTGGAATAGCGGCCTGGCAAAAGCGTCCCACGCCACCGGCGCCCTACCGGAGGATGCGTCTCTGCGCAGCACCGCCAGCGTCGAGCCCGGAACGTAAGGCGCCAGCCCGTCCAGCGCGCCTCCCGCCTCGCCGATGAGCTTGCGCAGCGCCGTCGCGCTGGCGATGGCCGTGTCGGTGATCGAGCTTTGATTATAACCGGACTTTTCACGCCGGATGGACAGCGCCCGCATCGGGCTGCCCAGCTTGCGCAGCGCGAGCATATAATGGAGCCCAAGCGTATGGTTCGGCTGCGCCAGGCCGAACGCGGCGTCCGATTCGCCCGCGGCTTCCAGCAGCTCGCGGGCGGCCGCGGCATATGCGCTCGGGTAAGGCAAGCCCTCCTTCAGCAGCGCGCCGAGACGAACCCGCATCGACTCGGGCTCGGCCGACAGCCGATCCGCGATACGGGATAGCGCATCAGCGTCTCCGCTCTCGCTGCCGAAGCAGATCGCGTCGCAGACGCCGGTCGCGGCCAGCGCGGCGACAGCGCCGTAGGCGAACCACTGGGCCGGCTGGGCGCTGTAGGCGACGGGCAGCTCGAGCACGAGATCGCAGCCCGCGCGCAGCGCCATTTCCGCGCGGGACCACTTGTCCGCGATGGCCGGCTCGCCGCGCTGCAGGAAGTGTCCGCTCATGACGGCGATCACGGATTCGGCTTCCGTTATTTTGCGCGATTGTTGTATATGATAGAGATGACCGTTGTGCAGCGGATTGTATTCGACGACGAGGCCGACGGTGGACATGGCGAACGCTCCTTTGAAGCGCGGATTAAGGATATGATAACATGAAAGAAGGCGCGAATTCCCAATCGGGCCGCTCAGGCCTACCGCCACGTTAAATGTTGACAAAAGCGAGTTCTCGCGTCTATAATTATTTTTGTTTGTTTGGAGTGATAATATGTTGCTCAATGTACAGGAACTGAGGGCAGCCAAGGCTAAGGTTTCGCTGCACGAGACGATTGACGTCGCCGATCTGCTGTCGCAGGTGCCCGGCGTGCGTCCGGCCGGTCCGCTCGAAGCGGACGTCACGGCCGAGCCTTCCGGCGAGTTCGTCGAGGTAGCCGGCCAGCTGGACTGCAATCTCGAATGGACATGCGTTCGCTGCTTGACCAAGTTCGAAGAGCCGCTTCACATTCCTTACAGCGAGAGCTTTAAGCAGGTCTCGCAGGAAGTGGCGGATCTCGGAGAGCAGGACGACGAGGACTTCGTACCGTTCCACGGCGATCGGCTGGAGCTTCGGCCTTATTTGACGGACGAACTGCTGCTGAATTTGCCGCTGTCGCCGACCTGCAGCGAAGGCTGCAAGGGACTCGACCCGGAGACCGGCGAAGACCTGAACGGCAAGCCCGAGCGGCCGCGGCCGATCAAGATCGATCCGAGGCTGGAGGCGCTCAAAGGCTGGTTCGATTCCGAACGTTCATAACGACATCGAAATAGGAATGCCGATAGAGGCCGCTTTCGCTTTCGACTCTGGTAAGGAGGTGGGAACATGGCAGTACCTTTTGGCAAAACATCCAAAGCCCGCAAAAACAAGCGCCGGACGCACTTCAAATTGGTCGTTCCGGGTTTGGTTAAGTGCGAACAATGCGGAGAATTGAAAATCTCGCACCGCGTGTGCAAGGTTTGCGGCACGTACAAATCCCGCGAAATCATCAAGCAATAATGAAATAACGCGTCCCGGCGTGACTAGCGTCAAGGCGCGTTTTTCTTTATATCGGATTGGCACCAGGTATCAGTATGAACATATAAGGCGGTGTCGCCCATGGAACGCATGCCCAAAAAGCAACGCCATCAGCAGCTCGCCCGCCTCATCGAAGACAATCCGTTCCTGACCGACCGGGAATTGACCCGCCTGCTCAAGGTCAGCATCCAGACGATCCGGCTCGACCGGCTGGAGTTGGCGATTCCCGAGCTGCGCGAACGGCTCAAGCTGATGGCGGAGCGCTCCTACGATCCGGTCCGATCGCTGCCGCTGCACGAAGTGATCGGGGACATCCTCGATCTCCAGCTCGACAAGAGCGGCATCTCCATGTTCGAGATCCGGGACGAGCACGTCTTCTCCCGAAGCGGCATCGCGCGGGGGCATCATGTGTTCGCGCAGGCCAACTCGCTCGCGGTCGCCGTCATCAACGACGAGATCGCGCTGACCGCTTCTGCGGATATCCGGTTCATTCGTCCTGCCAGGCTTGGGGAAAAGTGCATCGCAAAGGCGTATGTGAGATCCAGCGGCGTTCAGAAAGGCAAGGCGAAGGTGGAGGTATTCACCTACGTCGGCGACGAAATGGTGTTTCAAGGCAACTTTGTGATTTATCGCTCCGCAGGCTCTGCGGACGAGGAAGGAGCGGGTGAGGCATGAAAATCGCCATAGACGCGATGGGCGGCGACCAGGCACCCCGCTCGACGGTAGAAGGCGCCCTGGCAGCGGCCGCGCAGTGGCCGAAGGCGGAGCTGCTGCTCGTAGGGCGGCCCGAAGCGCTGGATCCGCTGCTCGGCGCCGGCAAGCCTTCGAACGTGACGGTCGTGCCCGCGGCCGACGTCATCGAGCCGGACGACGAACCCGTTCGCGCGGTGCGCCGCAAGCCGGAAGCTTCGATGAACGTGGCCGTCCGCATGGTTAAGGAGGGCGCCGCCGACGCGATGATCTCCGCGGGCAATACCGGTGCCTTGATGACGGCGGGCTTGCTTGTGTTGGGCAGGCTCAAAGGCATCGACCGGCCGGGCCTGACCTCGCTTTTCCCGACGACGGACGGCAAAGGCGTCCTGACGCTCGATCTCGGCGCCAATATGGACGCCAAGCCCGAGCATTTGCTGCAGTACGCGTTGATGGGCAGCATGTACAGGCAGAAGGTGCACGGACTCGCCAAGCCCAAGGTAGGCCTGTTGAATGTCGGCACCGAGGCGGCCAAAGGCAACGAGCTGAGCAAAGCCGCGTTCGAGCTGCTCGAGACGGCGCCGATTCACTTTATCGGCAACGTCGAAGCGCGCGACGTGCTTAGCCGCAGCTGCGACGTGCTCGTCTGCGATGGGTTTTCGGGCAACATCCTGCTTAAGGCGATCGAGGGCGCGGCGGAGACGGTGTTCGGCCTGTTGAAGCAAGAGATGACGAGCAGCCTGCGCTCCAAGCTGGCGGCGGCCGTGCTTCGCCCGAACTTCAGGCGCGTCGGCAAGATGATGGATTACAAGGTGTACAACGGCGCGCCGCTGCTCGGCGTAAACGGGCTGGTCGTCAAGAGCCACGGCTCCTCGGACGCCACGGCGACGATGCATGCGATCCGCCATACGGTAGCCGCGATCGACAACGGACTCATCCCTGCATTGGCCGAAGAATTCGGCGGAAAGTGAGAGAGAAGACGATGAATGGAATTCCCGTGGGCGTCCTCGGCATCGGCAAGTACGCGCCGGAGCGCCGCCTGACGAACCAAGAGCTCGAGCAAGTGGTGGAGACGAACGACGAATGGATCGTGAGCCGCACCGGCATCCGCGAGCGTCGCATCGCCGCCGAGCACGAGGCGACGAGCGATCTGGCGTACGAAGCGGCCGTCAAGGCGCTGGCGTCGGCGAACATCACGGCGGATCAGCTCGATCTGATCATCGTCGCGACGATTACGCCGGACATGTTTTTCCCGTCGACCGCCTGCATCCTGCAGGATCGTCTCGGCGCGAAGAAGGCGGCCGCGTTCGATCTATCCGCCGCTTGCTCCGGCTTCATCTACGGTCTCGCCAACGCATCCGGCTTCATCGCGCTCGGCATGTATAAGTACGCGCTCGTCATCGGCGCGGACACGCTGTCCCGGATTACCGATTATACGGACCGCAATACCTGCGTGCTGTTCGGCGACGGCGCCGGCGCCGTCGTCATCGGCGAAGTGCCAGAAGGACGCGGCTTCAAGTCGTTCGAACTCGGGGCCGACGGCTCCGGAGGCCCGCACCTGCGCATCCAGGGCGGCGGCTCCCGCCAGCCTTCGTCCGAAGAGACGGTGGGCGGCAAGCGTCACTTCATCGAGATGAACGGCCGCGAGGTGTTCAAGTTCGCGGCGCGCATTATGGGCAACGCGGCCGAGGAAGCGCTCCGCAAGGCGGGCGTGGACAAGTCCGAGATCGATCTGCTCGTGCCGCACCAGGCGAACATCCGCATCATCCAGGCTTCGCTCGAGCGGCTCGAGCTGCCGCCGGAGAAGTGCGTGATCAACATCGATCGGTACGGCAACATGTCGGCAGCTTCGATCCCGCTGGCGCTGGCCGAGGCGGTGGAAGAGGGCCGCGTAAGCGAAGGGGACACGATCGCGATGGTCGGCTTCGGGGGCGGCCTCACATGGGGCGCTTCGGTACTGGTCTGGTAAAGGATAGAGGAGGCTGACTTCGTTCATGGGCAAAATCGCATTCGTATTTCCCGGACAAGGGGCGCAGGCGGTCGGAATGGGCAAGGACGCCGCCGAGGCGTTCGAAGCGTCGCGGCACGTGTACGAGGCTGCCGACCGGGCGCTCGGATTTTCCGTATCGGCGCTTTGCTTCGAAGGGCCGGAGGATTCTCTTCGCCAGACGGCGAACACGCAGCCCGCATTGCTCGCGACAAGCGTGGCGCTGCTCGAAGCGTTCAAAGCGCGCGGCGTGAAGCCGGACTATGTCGCCGGCCACAGCCTCGGCGAATACAGCGCGCTCGTTGCGGCGAACGTCCTCGACTTCGCTGACGCGATCCGTCTCGTCCGCGCGCGGGGCACGTTCATGGAAGAAGCCGTGCCTAGCGGCCAAGGCGCGATGGCGGCGACGCTCGGCGCCGAGCGCGAGGCGCTCGAAGCGCTGTGCCGGGACATCTCGGCCTCCGGCGCGCAGGTCGAACTCGCCAACGTCAACTGCCCGGGGCAGATCGTCGTTTCCGGCACGGCGGCGGGCGTCGCCGCGGTCGTCGAGCGCGGCAAGGAAGCGGGCGCCAAGCGGGTCATCCCGCTGGAAGTCAGCGGGCCGTTCCACTCGTCCCTTATGCGGCCCGCGGCCGATCGGCTCTCGGCCAAGCTTGACGAAGTCGCTTTCCGCGACGCCGAAGTGCCGGTGATCGCCAACGTGACGGCAACCGCGGTCAGCGAGGGCGCGCGCCTGCGCGAGCTGCTCGTGGAGCAGGTGGTGTCCCCCGTGCTATGGGAAGACAGCATTCGCTATTTGATCGGCGAGGGCGTCGATACGTTCGTCGAGATCGGTTCGGGCGCCGTGCTGGCGGGTCTGATCAAGAAGATCGACAAGTCGGTGCGGATCGTATCCGTTAACAGCGCCGCCGGCGTAAACGAAGCGGAATTCGGTTGAAATAGGAGCGCCACCCGACGCCGCCTCTGACGCCACCTGATGAGGCTTCGGATTTGGTGATTATGCCTAACGCGAGAGGGGTAATAATATGGCGGAGTTTGATCTTAGCGGCAAGGCCGCGCTCGTGACCGGCGCATCGCGCGGAATCGGCAGGGCCATCGCGCTCGCGCTCGCCGAGGCGGGCTGCGACGTCGCCGTGAACTATGCGGGCGGCGAATCCGCCGCGCGGGAGACGGCGAACGCGATCGAGGCGCTCGGCCGCAAGGCGATTCTGGTTCAGGCGAACGTCGGCAAGGCCGCGGAGTTCGACGCGATGGTGCAGACCGCGATCGAGGCGTTCGGCAAGCTCGACATTCTCGTGAACAACGCCGGCATTACGCGGGACAATCTGATCATGCGAATGAAGGAAGAAGAATTCGACGCCGTGATCGAGACGAACCTCAAGGGCGTGTTCAACGGCATCAAGGCGGTCACCCGTCCCATGATGAAGCAGCGTTACGGACGCATCATCAACATTTCCTCGGTCGTCGGCGTGCTCGGCAATGCGGGACAAGCGAATTACGTGGCGGCCAAAGCCGGCGTCATCGGACTGACGAAGTCCGCGGCGAGGGAACTGGCGTCGCGCGGCATTACCGTCAACGCGGTCGCGCCGGGCTTCATCGAGACGGACATGACGGACAAGCTGCCGGCCGATCTTCGCGAAGCCATGCTGAAGGACATTCCGCTCGGCCGGATGGGCAGGCCGGAGGAGATTGCTTCAAGCGTGCTTTACCTGGCGTCGGACAGCGCGTCTTACATGACCGGGCAGACGATCCATGTCGACGGAGGCATGTATATGTAAAACGCTGCCGTACCCCGGCGGACTTGAGTCCGCGGGCGTGCGGCGCAACGGATGAAGAGGCTTTCGCGGAACCGTTTACGCGCTGGCTTTTTGTCCATCTATCTCGTATAATACCAAAAGGGAGGTGAACCGGATGTCCGATGTATATGATCGCGTTAAACGCATCGTGGTCGAACGCCTGGGCGTAGAAGAGGCCGAAGTCACCAACGAAGCGAACTTTAAGGATGACTTGGGCGCCGACTCTCTTGATGTCGTCGAACTGGTAATGGAACTCGAAGACGAATTCGACTTGGAGATCTCCGATGAGGATGCAGAGAAGATCACTACGGTGGGAGAAGTCGTAAATTACATACAATCTCATGCCTAACTGATCTGACAAGGTCCCGCTTCGAAGAGCGGGACTTCTCCACATTATGCATCGATTTTTTGGGTCTGCGGCCCGGCGGCCATCCTTGAACGGACGGTCCCGGGCCGTCGCTACCTGCGCAGGACCGTATACGCGCCTAGCTGCGGCGGACGCCGTATTTATTAGAACGATTCTTCCCGTCACGGACGAATCGCTGCAATAAATGACGGGATCCGTCCTCGCGCGAACGCCGGCCTTAAGTTCGTCAGTCTTGCTTACCATCGTTCCGGGGATTCGGACGCTACCAGCATCCGGATCGCCCGGATTTCTACGCGAAACGGGCTCGTCCGTCAAGGGCGGCGCCGAACGTTTACGCATCGGCTGAAGAGGTGAACATGGTTTGGCACATCGTGTAGTTGTAACCGGCATGGGAGTCGTTACCTCCCTGAGTACGGATTTGAATACGTTTTGGGACAGCCTGCTCGCCGGCAAGTCGGGCGTGAGCCTGATCGAGGCGTTCGATACGGCCGACTATCCGACGAAGATCGCGGCCGAAGTGAAGAACTGGGAGCCTGAAGCGCACGGGATCGACAAAAAAGAAGCGCGCCGGATGGATCGCTTCGTGCAGTTCGGCTTGGCGGCATCGCTCAGCGCCGTGAAGGACGCCGGACTCGAGATCGGCGTCAACGCCGAAGCCGACCGCGTCGGCGTGAGCGTCGGCTCCGGCATCGGCGGCCTCGGCACCTGGGAGGATCAGCATACGATCCTCATGGAAAAGGGGCCGCGCCGCGTCAGCCCTTTCTTTATCCCGATGATGATCGCGAATATGGCGAGCGGCCAGATCTCCATCGTTACGGGCGCCAAAGGCCCCAATACGACGGCGGTCACCGCTTGCGCGACCGGTACGCATTCGATCGGCGACTCGTACAAGCTGATCCAGCGCGGCGACGCCGACGTCATGATCTGCGGCGGCGCCGAGGCGACGATTCGCCCGATCGCGGTCGCCGGATTTTCCAACATGCGCGCGATGAGCACGCGCAACGAAGAGCCTGAAAAGGCGAGCCGCCCGTTCGATACGGACCGCGACGGATTCGTCATGGGCGAGGGCGCGGGCGTGCTTATCCTGGAATCGCTTGAACACGCGACGGCGCGCGGCGCGCGCATCTATGCCGAGGTGATCGGCTACGGCATGAGCGGCGACGCGCACCACATGACCGAGCCGGATCCGGACGGCGCCGCGCGCTGCATGGCCAGAGCGATCAAGGACGCGGGCATCGCGCCCGAGGAGATCGGCTATATCAACGCGCACGGCACTTCGACGCCTGTCGGCGACAAGTCCGAGACCGAGGCGATCAAGCGCACGTTCGGCGAGCATGCCAAGAAGCTCGCCGTCAGTTCGACCAAGTCGATGACCGGGCATATGCTCGGCGCCGCCGGCGGCGTCGAGGCCGTCATCGTCGGCCTGGCGCTTCAGAACGGCGTGCTCCCGCCGACGATCAATCTCGACAACCAGGATCCCGAATGCGACCTGGATTACGTCCCGAACGAGCCGCGCCAAGCGGACGTGAAGGTGGCGCTGTCGAATTCGTTCGGCTTCGGCGGTCACAACGCCACGGTTATTTTGCGCAAATACGAGGCTTGACAGTATGTGATCGGCCATAACGCAGGCGGCGTGCCGCCTGCGTTTTTTCTAAAATAAGACGTTCGTGACCGCTTAACGGCGGGGGGAACGAAACGTCTAACTTGCGGAGGATCACGAAGGAGGATGCCGTACATGAGCGAAGTCATGAACCGGCTGCAGGAGAGAGCGGGCGTCCGTTTCCGCAACGTCTCGCTGCTAAGGCAAGCTTTTACCCATACGTCGTACGTGAACGAGCAGCGGGGCTCCCGCGTGGAGCACAACGAGCGCCTTGAATTTCTGGGAGACGCCGTCCTTCAGCTGACCGTGTCCGAGGCGCTGTACCGGATGTATCCTGACCGTCCCGAGGGCGAACTCACGCGTCTAAGGGCAGCGATCGTATGCGAGCCGTCGCTTGTCCGTTTTGCCGAGGCGCTCGAATTCGGGCAGGTCGTGCTGCTCGGCAAAGGGGAGGAGCAGACGGGCGGCCGGAGCCGTCCGTCGCTGCTGGCGGATGCCTTCGAGGCGTTCGTCGGCGCACTGTATTTGGATCAGGGGTTGGCGGAGGTGAACCGCTTCCTCGGCGAGCATCTATTCGCTCACTTGCCCAAGGAAGGCCAAGCGCCGATCAAGGATCACAAGACCGAGCTGCAGGAGCGCGTGCAGCATCTGGGTCTCGGCACGCTCGATTACCGGATTCTCGAGGAACGGGGACCGGCGCACGACCGGGAATTCGTCGTCGAGGTCCGAATCGGCGAGCGAAGGCTCGGCCAGGGGGCCGGGCGCTCCAAAAAGGAAGCGGAGCAGCAGTCGGCCGCGCAGGCGCTTCGCCAATTGCGGGCGGACGCGGATACGGGCGGCGGACAGGCAGCAGGCAGCGAGAGACAAAAGGTGAGGGATCCCCATGTATCTGAAAGGCATTGAGCTTGCCGGCTTCAAATCGTTCGCGGATCGTACGCAGCTCGAGTTCGGCCGCGGCATCACCGCGGTCGTCGGCCCGAACGGCAGCGGCAAGAGCAACATCTCCGACGGCATCCGCTGGGTGCTCGGGGAGCAGAGCGCAAAGAGCCTGCGCGGCGGCAATATGCAGGACGTCATTTTCGCCGGCAGCGATGCCCGCAAGGCGGTCAACTTCGGCGAGGTATCGCTGACGCTCGACAACAGCGACAAGGCGCTGCCCCTCGATTTCGCGGAGGTGACCGTCACGCGCCGCGTGCACCGGAGCGGGGACAGCGAATATTTGATCAACAAGCAGCCGTGCCGCCTGAAGGACATCACGGAGCTGTTCATGGATACCGGCATCGGCAAAGAAGCCTATTCGATCATCGGACAAGGGCGCATCGAGGAGATTTTGAGTACGCGCTCCGAGGATCGTCGCGGCATTTTCGAGGAAGCGTCGGGCATCGTCAAGTACAAATCTCGCAAAAAGGAAGCGCAGCGCAAGCTTGAAGACACCGAAGGCAACCTGCTGCGGATCAACGACCTCGTCGTCGAGCTCGAGAGCCAGGTCGAGCCGCTTCGCAAGCAAGCGGCGAAGGCCGAGTCGTTCAAGCTGCTGAAGGAAGAGCTTAAAAACAATGAGATCGCGCTGTACGTGCATCAGATCGATACGGTGCACAAGACTTGGGCGGAGACGAACGGCAAGCTCGAGAAGCTCCGCAAGGAACAGCTCGAGCTCTCGACGGTCGTGTCGGCGCACGACGCCCAGCTCGAAGAAGAGCGTCAGGCGCTGCAGCGGCTCGAGGAAGCGCTCGAGCGCTTGCAGGACGAGCTGCTGCGGACGACCGAGGAGACCGAGAAAAGCGAAGGCTACGGCGAGCTGCTGACCGAGCGCATGGCGAATCTGGCGCGCGGCCGCGCGCAGCTTGACGAGAGTCTGGCCCTGGTGACCGAGCGGCTGACCGCGGCGAAGGCCGAGGGCGAGAAAATCGAAAGGCGCCGCTCGGAAGTCGAAGGCGAGCTCGAGGCGCTTCAGACGAAGCTGCTCGAGGAAGAAGTGAAGCTCGCGATCGCGGACGGCAGCGAGGACGCCGAAGAGCGGCTGAAGACGGATCTGTTCGAGACGATGAACGCGATGGCTCAAGCGCGCAACGATATCCGCTACTGCGAGCAGCAGCGGGAAGAGCTCGCGCGCAAGTCAGCCCGTACGGCCGGCGAGCGGGCCAAGCTCGAAGAGCAGCGCGAAGCGCTCAAGCTACGCGGTGCGGAGCTTGAGCTCCGGGTTGCGGCCTGCGCGCAGGCGGTCGCCCAGACGCGCGACCGCTATATCGCCGAAGGCACCCGCGTGGCGGATCTGCAGCGGCGGCTCGAGGAGACGCAGGGCGAGGGACGCCGCTGGGATCAGAAGCGCGAAGCGCTCGTGTCGCGGCGCGATACGATCGCGGAGCTCGCGAACGATTACGACGGCTTCCAGCACGGCGTCCGGGAAGTGCTGAAGGCCGCGAAGCGCGGGCACTTGCACGGCGTTCACGGCGCGGTCGCCGAGCTCGTGACCGTGCCTGCTCACCTTGAAGTGGCCGTGGAGACGGCGCTCGGCGCGGCACTGCAAAATATCGTCATGGAAAACGAAGCGACCTCGCGAGCCGCGATCGGATACTTGAAGCAGCGGCAGTCGGGACGCGCGACGTTCCTGCCGCTCGACGTCATCAAGGCGCGGAACGTCGGAGACGGAGACCGCAGAAGCGTGGCCGAGTTGGAAGGCTTTGTCGGCGTGGCGTCCGAGCTCGTAAGCTTCGAGCACAAGTACGCGGCTATCGTCGGCAGCATGCTCGGCAACGTGATGATCGCGGAGAAGCTCGAACATGCGAACCGGATCGCTTCGCGGCTTCAGTACCGCTACCGGGTCGTGACGCTCGACGGCGACGTCGTCAATGCGGGCGGCTCGATGACGGGCGGCAGCATGGCGCGCAAATCGTCCAACCTGCTCGGCCGCCAGCGCCAGCTTGAAGAGCTGGCCAAGGAAATCAAAGCCGCGGAGCAGGCGCGAATCAAGCTGCGCGCCGAGTTCGACGACCTGAAGAAGGAACTCTCGCTGGCGCAGCAAAATATCGAGCAGCTCCGCGAATCCGGCGAGCGCGCCCGGATGGAAGAGCAGCAGGCGTCGGCCCAGCGGCAGCGGCATGCCGAGGAGCGGGAGCAGCTCGATGCGCAGCTGTCCGCGATCGGCGGGGACGAAGGCGGACTTAGTCGCGAGAAGGCGGAGCTGGCGTCCGCCCGCGCCGAAGCCGAAACGCGCCTCGTGAAGCATACCGCCGATGAAGAGCGCCTGTCGCGCGCGATTCGCGAGGCGGAGGAGCTCAAGCGGCGGAGCGCGAGCGCGAAGGAAGAGCTGCAAGCGCAGCTGACCGAGATGAAGGTGTCGATCGCGCGCATGGAGCAGGAGCGGGCCTCGATCGCCGAGCAGTCCGGCCGCCACCGCAGCGAAGAGATGCGGCTGTCCGCCGAGTCGCGCCAACTGAAGGAGACGCTCGCGCAAAATGCGTCGGACACCGAGCGCACGGCTGCCGAACAGAACCAGCAGCGCGAGCGGCTGAATGAACTTCGGCTCGCCAAAAAGGAATTCACCGAAGGGATCGAATTCCGGCGGGCGGACCGCTCCCAGCGGCAGCGCGAGCTCGAGCGCAAGGAAAACGAGACGCGCGAGCAGCGCAGCCAGCTGCGCCAGGTCGAGGATCAGCTTCGCCAGGCGGAGATTTCCTCGAACCGGATGGACGTCGAGCTCGACAATCTCCTCCGCAAGCTCAGCGAGGAATACGAGATCGGCTACGAGTGGGCGAAGGAGAAATATGCCGTCCCCGAAGACGTTCCCGCCGCCCAAAACGACGTACGCGAGCTGAAGCGCAAGATTACGATGCTCGGCGAGGTCAACTTGGGCGCCATCGAAGAGTTCAAGCGCGTGAGCGAGCGCTATGAATTCCTGGACGCGCAGAAGAACGATCTCATGGAGGCCAAAAGCAAGCTGCATGCGATCATCCACGAGATGGACGAGGAGATGTCGCGACGGTTCCGCACGACGTTCGACCAGATTCGCGGCCACTTCGTCGGCGTCTTTTCCAAGCTGTTCGGCGGCGGCCGCGCGGACCTTATTTTAAGCGAGCCGGAGCGGCCGCTCGACACGGGCATCGAGATCGTCGCCCAGCCCCCGGGCAAAAAGCTGCAAAACCTGCAGCTGCTGTCCGGCGGCGAGCGGGCTTTGACGGCGATCGCGCTGTTGTTCGCGATACTGAACGTAAAGCCGGTGCCGTTCTGCGTGCTCGACGAAGTCGAGGCTGCGCTGGACGAGGCGAATGTCGCGCGCTACGCGCGATATATGCGCGATTTTTCCGAGCTGACGCAGTTCATCGTCGTCACGCACCGCAAAGGCACGATGGAGGAAGCGGACATGCTGTACGGCGTGACGATGGAGGAAGGCGGCGTGTCCAAGCTCGTGTCCGTCAAACTCGAAGAAAGCGAAGAATTTACTGCGGAAGCGACGGCCTGACGATCTGACGAAAGGCATGGCTTCGTGCGATGATTCATATCGAAGGACGGGACGGACGCCGAACGGTATGATCGGCGGGCTGACCGGCAGGAGGAACGAAGGATGAGTTTTTTTAAACGACTGAAGGAAAGTATCGCCTCGAAGACGGAGGCGGTAACGAACAAGTTCAAGGATGGCCTCGCGAAAACGCGCGACGCCTTCGTCGGACAGGTGACCGACCTTTTCACAAGGCGCAAAAAAATCGACGAGGCGTTTTTCGAGGAGCTCGAGGAGATCCTGATCGGCGCCGACGTTGGCGTCAACACGGTCATGGAGTTGATCGAGGACCTGCGCGACGAGGTGAAAAAACGCCGTATCGAGCAGCCGTCGGAGCTTCAGCCTATTTTATCCGAAAAGCTGGTCGGTTTATTGACGGATAGCGGCGAATCGGCCCAGCTTAAGATGAATCCGAACGGCATCACCGTCATTTTGTTCGTCGGCGTCAACGGCGTCGGAAAAACGACGACGATCGGCAAGCTTGCCCACCGGTTCAAGCAGGAGGGCAAGACAGTGCTGCTGGCCGCGGGCGATACGTTCCGCGCCGGCGCGATCGAGCAGCTGCAAGTCTGGGGCGAGCGCGTCGGCGTCGAGGTGATCAGCCAGCAAGCCGGCTCCGACCCTGCGGCGGTCATGTACGATGCCGTTCAGGCTGCCAAGCAGCGCGGCGTCGACGTCCTGCTCTGCGATACGGCCGGACGCCTGCAGAACAAAGCGAACCTGATGGAGGAGCTGTCCAAAATCTATCGCGTCATCCAGCGCGAGATCCCGAGCGCGCCGCACGAGACGCTGCTCGTACTGGACGCGGCAACGGGACAGAACGCGCTCCAGCAAGCGAAGCTGTTCGGCGAGAAAAGCGGCGTCTCCGGCCTCGTGCTGACCAAGCTCGACGGCACGGCCAAGGGCGGCATCGTCATCGCCATCCGGCGCGAGATGTCGCTGCCGGTCAAGTTCGTCGGACTCGGCGAAAAGATGGACGATCTGCAGCAGTTCGACGCCGAGCAATTCGTCCATGCGCTATTCGCGGGGCTGGCGGAGGAACAGCCGACTGGCGAAGAGCAATAAAGCGTCACAGCGGAATACCGTGATCATCCGGCCGCAGCAGCCGCCCTCAGGGCAGCTTGCTGCGGATTTTCTTTGTTTTTGGGCAAAAATAAGGTTTGACCGGTTAAGCCAGCTGTACTAATATACTTCGTATGCGAATTATTTGTTGAACAATTATTTGCAAGGAAAAGGTTCTAGGGACTAATCCTAATTATTTCGGAAAAGGGGGAGGGAGATGCGAGATCAATCGTTGATTTCGGAATTGTTCACGTCCTTTAGGGAAGTCAACCAGTCGTTTTACCATTCGATGCAGCGTGCAGGCCATCATCTGGGCGTCACGCCGATCCAACTGCTCGTATTAAAGACGCTGAGGGAAAGGCCGCAGATGAGCCTGTCGGAGTTGGCCGAATGCCTGTTCGTCGGTCCAAGCACGGCAAGCGGTATCGTAGAGCGGATGGTCAAGGCGAAGCTCGTCACGAGAGAGCGTCCGGAAAACGATCGTCGTTCCATCTCGCTGAGATTGACGCCTGAAGGCGAGGGATTGTGGGTAAAGATCGACGAGCGGCGTAAAATGATGCTGGCGCCGCTTAATGAGCTCGGCGAGGAAGATCTGAACGACCTGCTGCGCATACATGGGCGCATCGTGCAAATATTACACAAAGCGAGAGAGGAAAATAAAGATGAGTAATGCCATAACATCCACCCTGAGAAAAGGTCCGATCGTCGCGTCGCTCCTCATCGGCGCCTTCGTCGCGCTGCTGAGCCAGACGCTGCTGAACGTCGCGCTGCCGAAAATGATGGCCGACCTCAATATCGGGTCCAATACGATTCAATGGCTCGTAACGGGCTACATGCTCGTTAACGGCGTCGTCATTCCGGTTACCGCTTATTTGATTTCAAAGTTCACGACCCGACAATTGTATATGGTCGCCATGGGACTGTTCTCGGTCGGTACCGTCGTGGCCGCGGTCGCGCCGGACTTCGGCACGCTGTTGACCGGCCGTTTGATCCAGGCCGTCGGCGCGGGCATCATGATGCCGCTCATGTCCGTCGTGTTCCTGACGATCTTCCCGATCGAACAGCGCGGCAAGGCGATGGGCATGATGGGTCTGGCCATGATTTTCGCGCCGGCCGTCGGTCCGACGCTTTCCGGCTGGGTCGTCGAGCACTATTCCTGGCGAGTCCTGTTCTATATCGTACTCCCACTGGCCATTTTTTCGTTAATCTACGGCGCCTTATCGATGAAAAACGTCACGCCAATCTCCAAGCCGAAATTGGATGTGCTTGGCGTCGTGCTCTCCACGCTCGGCTTCGGCGGCATCCTGTACGGCTTCAGCGACGCCGGCAACGACGGCTGGGACAGCACGAGAGTCGTCGTCAGCTTGATCGTCGGCGCAGTCGCGCTCGTGCTGTTCGTCTGGCGAGAGCTGACCGCGAAGAAACCGCTGCTCGAATTCCGCGTGTTCAAGTTCGACATGTACTCGCTGACGACGGTCATCAACGTCATTATTACGATGGCCATGTTCTCCGCGATGGTGCTTATGCCGATCTATCTGCAGAACATTCGCGGCTTCACGCCGCTCGAATCCGGCCTCCTGCTTTTGCCGGGCGCCATTCTGATGGGCATCATGTCTCCGATCACGGGCATGATCTTCGACAAGATCGGCGCGCGCTGGCTGGCCGTCATCGGTCTCATTATCACGGCTTTTACGACGTGGGAGCTGAGCCGGATCGCACTGGACTCCACTTATATGCATATTATTCTGATCTACTCCGCGCGGATGTTCGGCATGTCGCTGCTCATGATGCCGATCCAGACGGCGGGCATGAATCAACTGCCCCAGACGCTCAACTCGCACGGATCGGCCATGTCGCAGACGCTGCGTAACGTCGCCGGCGCGCTCGGTACCGCGTTGCTCGTTACGATCATGACGAACAGGGCGGCCGACGAAGGCGAGGCGCTCAAGAACGCCGCCGGAATCGATCCAAGCGACAAGACGAATCCGCAATTGATCGATATCGGCAAGGAAGCCACGCTGTACGGCATCCAGCATGCGTTCGTCGTCGCCACTTGGATCACGATCGCCGCACTGGTGCTGGCATTCTTCATTCGGAAAGTGAAGCCGCACCACGAGGTGCTCAAGTCCGAGGGCAACGCCAAGGCCGAAGCGGCCAACTCATAAACTCAATCGTCGCGCTGATTGCCGGCGGCCAACGTCTCGCGTGAGGGATTCTATCCCGCCCGCGAGGCGTTTTTTATTTACGCTTGTTTTTAGCATTAAGCCTTATAGATACATTCGATGGAAAGCAAGAATATGCCGAAAATGGCTTGATGCGGCGTTGATAACATACGAATGCGCGGCGAATAATCGCTTGATACAGTTGTAGCTAGCCGAGCCGATAGAATCGCCTGTTTACGGGCGGACGCTGTACGGAACGGTACTCGAAGGAGGGATTCATTAATGAAAAGAAGTTCGCTGCTCTTGGCAAGCGCCATGCTGGGCGCAGGTACGCTGTTATCCGGGTGGTCCGGCGGACAGGCGGCTCATGCCGCGGGCGTCGCGACGCCGAACTACGAGGTGAAATGGTATCTGGATCCGGCCGTCGTGCTGGGCTCGGACCACAAGCTGAAGAGCGCGATACTGAACGCTTTCGACATGCCGTCCTCGGTCGAAAAAATGAACATCGAGTACTTGGACGGCGACGATCTGGCCTTGAACGCCGAGGGCTGGGACGTTCGGATCCGGAAAAAGGAGTCGGATAGCGACGAGGCGTTCGAGGTGACGTATAAAATGCGTTATCCGATCGCCGGAGGCAACGTTCAGGCGGCGTTAAATGCGGCTGCGGCGGACGGCTTCGACGCGGACGAGGACGACTTTGAAGCGCAGATCGATTGGGGCTACTCGTCGCAGACGCTCAGCTTCAGCAACAAGAAGGATGCGGAGCTTGACGGCTATGATGGCATGGAACTGCCCGGCAAGGGAGATTCGAGAGAGCTGGCGGTGGATCTCATTCCGGGCAAACTGGATAATTGGCAGTCCGGGGACTGGGCCGAGGACATTCTCCACGACGCCCATATTTACGGTCCTGTCGGCGCCAAGCGATCGATCGGCGAATGGGGCGGCGAGGAGCTGTACATCGAGGTTTGGGAAATCAAGAAGGCGTCGGGAACCGGCTACGATTATCTCGTCGAAGCTTCCTTCAAGGAAGACGATTACGCGACAGCGTCCGCAAGGAGAGATTCGCTCAAGAACAAGCTGATCTCGGAAGGCTGGTTTTTGCCGCAAGACGGTCTCAAGACGACGAAGATATTGGAGCGCTATTAAAATAAGCCGGTCGCCGTTGGCGTCCATGACCGCAAGGGTCATGGACGTTTTTTTATGCAAACGTCGAAAATAATGTCCCTGTCCTATAGTCATTATGCGGGCCTGAACGAAAAGACAGCACAATAGGCGATTCACAACCGGGCGGATAGCCATTATACTAACGTAAGAATGATAATCAATATCAATTGTATAGGGGTCCTCGAACATGAACAGATTCATCCGGTTTGCGCAATTCGTTTCGTTTGTCGTTCTTATCTCCGTACTTGCCGCATGCGGCAACTCGAACGCCGAAAGTACCGCATCTGAGACCGCATCCGCAACGGCTGCGTCCGGCGCATCGGCATCGTCGGCATCGTCCGCAACCGCAGAAGCCAATGATGCAGGGGATTACCGCGTGCTCACCGACGCCGCCGGCCATGAAGTGAAGGTGCCGGCGCATCCTCGGCGCATCATCGCTCCATTTTTGGAGGATCCGCTCAGCGCCCTCGGCATCAAGCCGGTCGCGCAGTGGAGCGCAGGCGGCGTCCCCCAGCAATATTTGCAGGACAAGCTCGCAGGCGTTCCCGCGCTTAAAATGGACGGCGGTTTGAAGCCTGAAGAGGCGCTCTCTTACAACCCCGACCTGATCATCTTCCTGTCGCCCGTATACGTGCCGGAAGGCAGCTACGAGCAGTTCGCGCAAATAGCGCCAACGTTCGTGCTGTCGGACAACGACGCGGACTGGCGGGGCAATCTGGAGAAGCTAGGCAAGCTTATGAACGACGAAGATGCCGCCTCTGCTGCATTGAAACAATACGACGACAAGCTGGCGGACGCGAAGGCGCGGCTCGGCGACCTGCCGAAGGACAAGACCGCCGTCCTCCTCCAAGGCGTCGACGAGAAGGGCTTTAAGCTGTTCGGACCGAACTTCTACGGTGGCGTCACGCTTTATCAGGCGCTTGGCTTCAAGCAGCCGGCCGTGGTGACCGGCAATTACGAGACGTATTCGATCGAAAAGCTGGCCGAGCTTGCTGACGTCGATTATATTTTCGTCATCTCCGGCCCCGGACGCGCCGCGCCGCCTTCAGACAATCCGCTCTGGAAGTCGCTGAAGGCAGTCAAGGCCGGACAAGTATTCGAGGCGGATTCGGGTTATTGGTTTAATCAGAATTCGATCGCGAGCGGCTTGATAATGGATGACGTGCTGAAGAGTGTCCATGCGTAACGAGGTAACCGACCTGCAGCCCAAGGCTGCAGGTCTGCTGTGTTATCGGCTGCTCGACGTCGTCGCGATCCGCGAAGAGCCGCAAAGCGAGCCGACGGAGAGGCGATTCTTCGAGACGAAGTCGCCCGCGCTGCTGTTGTCCAACGCCCACGGCGGACGGCTGGTCATCGATGGCCGGTCCCATGTGCTGCGCCCCGGGTCGCTCTTCGTTTGTAAGCCGGGATGCTTGATCGAGCTGACGAACTATTCCGGACTATCGACCGAGCTGCTGCTGCTCGAATTTTATGCTTTCTTTCCCCCTGACTCGGATGCGGCGCATCAAGACGACGCCTCGGCTCCGATGAAGCTGCCGTTTCCGCCGTTCGCGCAGCTGCCCTCCGCCTCGGATGCCGGCCGGCTCTTCGGCACGATAAGCGCCGGGTGGAAAACGGGATTGGCGTCGGATCGAATCCGCTGCGAAGCCGCGCTACTGGAGCTGCTGAGTTTGGCGCTGAGCTGCCGGGAGCAGCAAGCCGAGAGGGCGTTGGAGGCAGCCCGAATGGAGCTCGAGCTTCGGTATACGGGCGATATCACGATCGATGCGCTGGCCGGAGTCGCGGGGCTCAGCCGCTTCCACTTCATGCGGCTGTTCAAGGAACGATACGGCAAAGGCGTCGTTGAATACCGGACGGAGCTTCGGCTGCGAGACGCGAAGCGGCTGCTGAACGAGCGCGACGGTCCATCGCTCGGCGAGATCGCCGAGCGGATCGGCTATACGAGCGAGAGCTACTTCAGCAGCTTGTTCAAAAAACAGACGGGCATCGCGCCGGCCGTCTACCAGCGCAATCAGAAGCGGCGAATCGCCGCCTACAGCTGGGTAAACGTCGGCCAGCTGCTGGCGCTCAGGACGATCCCTTATGCCGCGCCGACGGATCAATATTGGACGGATTATTACCGGTACCGGTACGACTTCGAAGTGAGGGCGCCGCTAAGCCATCAATACGAATTCAATCGGAACGTGCTGCTGCAGTCGCAGCCGGACAAAATCGTCGGGGTCGGATCGTTTATTCCGCAGATCGAGCAAGATAAACTGAAGGAAATCGCGCCGACCCTTTTTCTGGATTGGGAAGAGGATTGGCGCAGCCATCTTCGGCGCGTGGCGGCGTTTTTGGATCGCGACGGGGAAGCGGAGCAGTGGCTCGCGCGATACGATCGCGCCGTCGCCGCGGCACGCGACCGCTTAACGAAAATCGTCGGCAGGGATACCTTGCTCGTCCTCGCGGTCGGCGGACGCGGCGTGGAAGTATGCGGACGACGGGCGGCAACGTTGTTGTACGACGATCTGGGCTTCGCCGAGCCCGGGGGGATTCGGATGCAGGAGATCGCATGGTCAAAAGCGATCGATCCCCAAATGCTCTCGCAACTCCATGCGAGCCGCATTCTCGTCCACCGAAGCCGGGATCCCGGCTCGGCACAAGCGTGGGAGCGCCTGTCCCGGTCCGAGGCATGGCTCGGACTGCCGGCTGTCATGTCGGGCAAGGTCCATTGGACCTCGGACAGCGATCACTTCGAGGCGCCCTTGAACGAATATGCCGCCGAGCCGCTCGGCAGACTGCTTGGCGCGGTGCCTCGCTGGTTCGGCGGCGGCCAGTAAGCGGCAAATTTGCGTCTAAGATTTTCGTAAACGACAGGCCGATCTAGTCCAAGGCTCGCGCACGAATCGGGCGCATATAACGAAAGACCGCTTCGCGCAAACGCGCAAAGCGGTCTTTTTCACATGCAATCGTTCAGGCTGCGTGCCTTCGCATCCAAATCTTGCGCGGTTTCGCCGATGCCCGCGAATTCCTGCAGCGCCTGCTCGATCAGGCGCGAGCCGTCGCGCACCGCTGCGTCAAGCCGCTCGGCTCCGCAAGTACGCCGCCAGCCGCCGGAGCTCCATCGCAAGCCTCGCAATCTCGCTTTCCTGCCGCGCGGTAATGTCCGTCCCGACTTTCAGCACCGCTTCCACGACGTCGTCTCGAACGACCTTCAAGATGCGTGTGAGAAAATATCACCTCGATTCTGGCGCCAATCATGCAGATCAACTAAAAACGAGCGATCGCGTTATAAAATATGACAAACGTTCGTTTTTTCGATTGTCCGGTCAACGAATTCGCCGCTAGAATGAATCCAACGAGGCGGAGAGGACAGGTGACGGACCTTGCGAACGCTCCTTATCAAAAACGCGAGAAATATCATAACGATGGACAAGGACCGCAATGTCTACCCGGGCGGGAGCCTTTACGCGGTCGACCAGCAGATCGTGGCGATCGGAAACGACATTCCTTACCAGGCGGCGGATACGGTCATCGACGCGACGGGGAAAATCGTTTACCCGGGCCTCATCAATACGCATCATCACCTTTATCAGAACCTCACGCGGAACATCCCGTTCGTTCAAAAGACCGAGCTGTTCGACTGGTTGATCACGTTATACGACATCTGGCGCTGCCTGCGTCCCGAGGATATTTATCTCAGCGCCAAAGTCGGGCTGGGCGAGCTGCTCAAAAGCGGCTGCACGACGGCTGCGGATCATTTTTATTGCTTTCCGAACGGCGTCTCCGGCGAGCTGATCGACGAAGAGATCCGGGCGGCCGGCGAGCTCGGCATCCGGTTTTTCCCGACGCGCGGTTCGATGTCGCTCGGGCGCTCCGAAGGCGGCTTGCCGCCGGACGAGGTGTGCCAGACCGAGGAGACGATTCTACGCGATTCGCGCCGACTCATCGAGACGTATCACGATCCGAGCCGCTTCGCGATGGTGCGCGTAGGCGTAGCGCCTTGCTCGCCTTTTTCGATCACCGCGGACCTGCTCCGCGAATCGGCGAGTCTCGCCCGCAGCTACGGCGTGCGGATGCATACGCATCTGGCCGAGACGAAGGACGAGGATGCGTATTGCCGGGAAAGGCTGGGCATGCGGCCGCTCGAATTCATGGAAGCGAACGGCTGGGTCGGTCCGGACGTCTGGTACGCGCACGGCATTTATTTCGACGACGGAGAGATCGGACGGCTCGCCCATCACGGCTGCGGCGTCGCGCACTGTCCTTGCAGCAATATGAAAATGGGCTCCGGCGTCATGCCGATCGTCAAGATGCTGCAGGCCGGCGTAAAGGTCGGTCTGGGCGTGGACGGCTCGGCGTCCAACGACGGCTCGAACATGCTGGGCGAAGTGCGCGCCGCGCATTTGCTGCACAACCTGATGCACGGCACGACGGACATCGGCGCCGAAGATTGCCTGCGGGTCGCGACGATGGGTTCGGCGAAGGTGCTCGGTTGGGCCGACGACATCGGATCGCTAGAGATCGGCAAGGCGGCCGATTTGTTCATGATCGATTCGCGGCAGCTCGCCTTCGCCGGCGCGCTCCACAATGACGCGACGCTGCCGGTATTGGCGGGCTTGTCGCAGACCGTCGATACGACGATCGTCGGCGGCAAAGTCGTCGTCGCGGAAGGACGTCTCGTCGGCGTGGATGAAGAGAAGCTGGCGAGGATGGCCCAGGCGGCATCGAATCGGCTGCTAAACGAAGCGTCGCTCAGGACAAAAATCGACTACGGCCGGATGCGCGCGAATCGGAGCTATCCGAACTTCTGAAGGCGGTCGCCAGGGAAGGGGACTTATCGGATGTGCACAATCGGGGCGATCGTGTGCAGAGGCCCGGACGGAAATGCGGCGGTGCTGGGATTCAAAAATTCGGATTCGCCACCGGTAGGTTACTGGCACGGCATCGCGGGCGCCGAAGGCGGCTATGCCTCGTTGGCCTACGGCATCCAGCCGCAGAAGGGCGTCAACGCGGGCATGAACGAGCGTGGCGTCATGCTCATCAGCAGCTACTTCGGCTGCGAGATTCCGGCGCCGGACGGCCGCCCCGCGGAGAGCTTCTGGCTGAACGACCTGCGCGGGAGCGCGCAAGCGGAAGCGTTGGCGCGCTGCGGCACCGCGGAGGAGGCGCTTGCGCTTATGCTGGAGCGGTACCGCGAGACGGCCGAGCCGACGGTCGGCGGCAGTCATGTCATCGCGGACCGCGGCGGCAAGCTGCTCGTGTTCGAGCATGAAGGCATGGAGACGGCCTGGCATGACGACTCGGCGCAAGGGTGGGCCGCGCGGAGCAATCAGGCGCTGGGGCTTAAGTCGGCCGAACAGGCCTCGCTCCCAGAAGCGATCCGTTCCGACCGCGAGCTTCGGCTCGCAAAGGCGCAGGAGACGCTCGCCTCGCTCGTGCGTTCCGGCTGCGGACGGGAGGATGCAGTGAAGGCGCTGGCGTCCTTGCTCGCGAGCAAGCGAGTGAGCGAAGACGGAACGGGCGCGTCGTCATCCGGGGATATTTGCGCGGACGGCGTCATGCACGGACGCTCCAATGCGGCGCTGCCGCACGTGACGTTAAGCGGCCTCATCTGGGACGCTTCGGCGCTTGTCATGCATTATACGGCAGGTCGTCCGGGAAGGGCGCCTTGGCAAAAGATCATTTTGGGGACAAGGGGGACGGAGCCATGCTGGATTTGACGGGCAAAAGGGTACTGATCGCCGGCGGCGCGAGCGGCATCGGCGCGGCAACCGCGGCGGCTTTCAGGGAAGCGGGCGCGGAGACGGCCGTCTTCGATATCGCGTTCAAAGAAGAGCGTCTGGCTGACGGCGTTCTGGAGCTGCCGGTCGACCTGTCCGATTCGGATGCCGTAACGGACGCGTTCGAGCGTCTATGGCGACACTGGGACGGCCTCGACGTCTTGGTCAATAACGCGGGGATCGAGCTGGTAGCCGGCCTGGAAGAGACGACCGAAGCGGCCTGGGACCGGCTGATGGGCGTCAATCTGAAAAGCGTGTTCCTATGCTGCAAAGCGGCGTTGCCGAAGCTTAAGATTTCGCGGGGCTGCATCGTCAACACCGCTTCCCAGCTCGCCTTCGTCGGCGCCGGGAGCTTCACGGCGTATACCGCTTCAAAGGCGGCGGTCGTCAACTTCACGCGCAGCCTGGCCTTGGAGACGGCGGCGGACGGCGTGCGGGTCAACTGCATCTGCCCGGGCGCGGTCGATACGCCGCTGCTGCGCAGGCAATTCGAAGGCAAGCGCGGACCGCAGGGCACGATCGACGACCTGATCGGGATGCATCCGCTCGGCAGGCTCGGGCGTCCGGAGGAGATCGCGAGCTGCATCCTTTTCCTCGGCAGCCCGCTCGCGTCGTTCGTAACGGGAAGCGCGATGCTGGCGGACGGCGGATATACGATTCATTAACGACACGATGGGAGATGGATGCGTTGAACGACATCTTGCTGATTACGAACGCCACGATCCTGACGGTGAACCCGGTAGACGAAGTGATTCACGACGGCGCGCTGCTGATCGAGAAGGGGCGAATCGCGGATATCGGGCCGTCGGATGCGCTGGAGGCTAAATACGCCGGCGTCGAACAATTGGATGCGACAGGTCACGTCCTGCTGCCGGGCCTCGTCAATTTGCACCTTCACTCGGGCTTGATCCGGGGGACGGCGGAGGATCTGCCGGTGTTCGAATGGCTGACCAAATACGTCGATCCGAAGCATCGCGCGTTGACCGAGGATATCGCGTTCGCCGCGGCGCGGCTCAGCTATACTGAGGCGCTCCTTTCCGGCACGACCTGCGTGATGGACATGTACCGGTATATGCACAAATGCGCGGATGCGGCCGAGTCGCTGGGCTTGCGCGCCACGCTCGCGCCCTATGTCGTCGATAAGCCGGGCATGGACTACTTCGAGTCGCTCGACAAAAACGTGCAGCTCGTGCTGGATCGCAACAAGACGGCGAACGGCAGGATCCAGGTGTGGTTCGCGCTCGAGCACTTGACCTACTGCACCGAGGACGCATACCGCAAAGCCGCCGCCTATGCCGAAAAGTACGATACCGGCATCCACACCCACGGCGAGGAATCGATCGAGATGGCGAGGCGGCTGCATGCGCAGACGGGGCGTTGGCCCGTCGAGCTGTTCTACGACCGCGGCATCCTTGGGCCCCGGACCGTGCTCGCGCACTGCGTTTGGCTGCAGGATTCGGAGCGGGAGCTGCTCGCGCGCACCGGGACGGCGGTAGCGCACTGTCCGGTCAGCAATCTGAAGCTCGCCTCCGGCATCGCGCCGATCAAGGAGCTGCTCGATCTCGGCATTACGGTCGGCATCGGGACCGACGGCGTAAAGGAGAACAACAATCTCGACATGCTTGAGGAGCTGAAGTTCGTGCCGCTGCTTCAGAAGGCTCGGCTGCTCGACGCGACGGTCATCAAAGCCGAGACCGCGCTGCGGATGGCGACGATCGACGGCGCCCGGGCCCTTGGGCTGGACGGCGAGATCGGCTCGCTCGAGATCGGCAAGAAGGCGGACCTGATCGCCGTCGATTTCCGCAAGCATCACCTGACGCCGATCATTCGGGGGAAATACGACAACGCGGTCAGCAATTTGGTGTACTCGGCTTCGGGCGCGGACGTGAATCATGTGTTCGTCGACGGCAAGCCGCTCGTGCTCGGCCGCAACCTTCAGACGGCGGATGCCGAAGAGATCCGCCTGTCCGCGCAATCCGCGGCGGAGCGTCTGTTCGAGCTGCGCGAGCCGTTCGTTCCCGCATAAGGATCGCCGATCAACGCTATTCCACGTTCCGTTAATCGAGGAGGAAGCGAATATGGCTTACAAAGTTACGAACGACGTCCTTGAAGTGCTGTCCCAGCTCGGCCCCTCGCTGCTGGAGACCAAGGAAGCCCGGTCCATGCCCGCCGAATGCTATACGAGCGATTCCTTCTTCGCGTTCGAAAAGGAAGCGGTATTCGGACGGAGCTGGCTATGCGTGGGCCGTCAGGAGCAAGTGCCCAATCCGGGCGATTACTATACGCTGCAACTAAACGACGACCCGATCATCGTGACGCGCGCCAAGGATATGAGCATCCATGTCATCTCCGCAGTCTGCCAGCATCGCGGGCACCTCGTCGCGGAAGGCGCCGGCAACTGCAAAAACTTCCGCTGTCCCCTGCACTGGTGGACCTACGGCATGGACGGCGAGCTGATCTCCGCGCCGGAGATGATTCGCATCGAACCGTTCGACATCCTCCGCCACGACCATAGCCTGCCGCCGCTCAAAGTCGAGATTTGGAACGGCTTTATTTTCGCCCACTACGACCAGGATGCGCCGCCGCTCGCGCCTACGCTCGCCAAGCTCGACGAAGAGATGGAAAACTATCGCCTGAACGAGCTGACGGCGATGCCGTTCGTCGACATCGAAGGCGATTGGAATTGGAAGATCATGATCGAATCTTCGATCGAGCCCTACCACACCAATTACCTCCACAAAGGTCCGCACGACTTCGCGCCAAGCCAGCTCGCGGGCTTCGTCGATTACGAGGAAGGCGACGGCCAGATCATGCATCCGACGGGCTTCACGCATATGGACGCAGGGTTCTCTCCGGACATGACCGCGAACTTCCCGCCGATCGAAGGTCTCACCGCGGAGCAGCGCCAGCGCATGACGATCGCGACGGTGCCGCCGATGCTGACGCTCGGCCTGATGCCCGACCAAGTGTTCTGGAACGTCATTTTGCCGAACGGTCCGGGGAAAATTCTGTTCCGGTCCGGTCTGCTGTATCCGCCGGAAACGGTCGCGCTGCCCGACTTCGCAGAGCGCTACGAGCAGGCGAACGAGAGCATCCAGGAGATCAACGCCCAGGATCTGGCGGCCAACGCCTCGCTGCAGAAGGGGCTCTACTCGAAGCTGTCGAGGCGAGGCCGGTACGCGGCGCTTGAGCGCACGCTGCCGCAGCTGAACAAGTGGCTCGCGAAGCGGTATCTCGATTACTTGGAAACGCAAGGGCTGTCCGTCGTACAGGAACGAATCTAAAGGAGAGCCGCCTATGACGCTGCCGATATTGACTGCCGGAACGGACGACGCTCATTCAATCGTGCTCAGCGGGCCGGGCGACGTCCGGCTGCGCCTGCTGCAGCGCGGCAATCCGCAGGGGCGGCCTGTTCTGTTCCTGCACGGTATAACCGAGAATGCATCCGCCTTCGAGCCGTTCATGCGGCAATTGCCGGGCCATCTTTGTCCGATGGCACTCGATCTGCGAGGCAGGGGCCGATCGTTCAAGCCTGATTCGGGCTATCGGATGGCAGATTACATGGAGGATCTGTTGATCGTCTGCAACAGCTTGAGCGGCTTCGCGGAGCGACCCGTGCTCGTCGGGCATTCGATGGGCGCACGGATCGCGGCGGCGTTCGCGGCGACGTACCCGGCGATGGCGGGCGGTGTCGTGCTCGTCGATCCGCCGCTCTCGGGGCCGGGTCGTTCGCCGTTTCCGCTGCCGCTAGCGCGTTTTCTCGAACCGAAAAGAGCGATCGACGAAGGTCGGTACGACGATTTCAAGGCTTACTATACGGCGCCCGGCTTCGATTACGAACGCAAGGCGCTGGAGTTGCAGTCATGCGCGGAGGCGGCGATCGAGCAGTCTTATGCGGCGATGAACGCGGAACCGTTCCATGCTTATTACCGCATGCTGCGGCTGCCCGCCTTGCTGCTGTCCGCGGGTCTCGCGCCGTTCATATCCGAGGAGGCGGAGGAAGAGCTGCGGGCGATGAACCCCGACATCCGCACGGAGCGGCTCGCGTATGTCGGCCACGAAGTGCACAAGCTGGCGCCCGGGCGCTTGCTCGCGTCGCTCATGGCCTTTTTGGCTTCATTGTCCTGACGGCCGAGAAGGACGGATGCGCTCGCTTTGGCGCCGAGATCCGCATCCGTCCGAGCGACGATAAGAAGAATTCAAAACGAGGAGGCGGACCAGCGTGCCGCATCAAATTCAAGAAATATGGCCGGCGGGCATGCCTCGCCCGACCATCCCGTACAGTCCGGCCGTCCGGGCCGGAGACTGGCTGTTCGTATCCGGGCAATCGGCCTCCGATCTGGTGACGGGGCTCGCGCCGGAGGCGGTCGTGCCGGAAGCGTTCCCGTACTATCAAAACGCGATGGCCAAACAGGCGGCCGTGCTGTACGGCCGCGTCGGCGCGATCGTGGAAGCGGCGGGCGCCAAGCCCGAACAGGTCGTGCGGGTTAATCAATGGTACGTCGCCGGCATGGCGTCGCCTCACTACCGGACGCTCGACCTGACGGTTAACAACAAACGTTACGTGCAGGAGAAAAATCGGTATTTCACCAAGCTGAGCCCGCCTAGCACCGGCATCGGCGTTCGCGGCACGCTCGTGGCCGGCGCCAAGGTCGAAGCTGACTTTACGGCGAGGCTGGACGGGGACCTGCCTGAAAAGGTGTCCGCGCCGGGCTTGCCCAAGCCTGCGGCAGGATTTGCGGAGGGCGTTCGGATGGGGAACTGGGTGTTTCTGTCCGGCGACCTGGCTTCGGACTGGAAAGGCAACTGGGGCTCGGAGGCGTACGACGGCGGCGGGCTTGTCGGCTTGGCGCCCGAAGCGCGCACGAGCGGACTGTTCTGGGGCGACGAGCCTTGCGCGCGGCAGACGGACTATATTCTCGACCGGCTGAGCCGCGTGGCGGAGGAAGCGGGCACGAGCCTGGCGCTCGCTGTCAAAGCATACGTCTATCTGGCCGATCCGGGCGATTATTCGGCATTCGAGGACGCGTGGGCCAAGTGGTTCCCGGATCCGTCCAAGGCGCCGGCGCGCATTCTGGTGCCGAACGTCGAGATCGGCGCGAAGGGCTGCCGCGTCGAGATCGGACTCGATCTGCTCATGCCGGACGCCGCGCATCTGAAGCGGCCCGTCGTCGGCGGCTGGGCGCCGAAGAGCAAGGAGCCGGCGGCGGTGCGCGCGGACGATCTCATATTTTTCAGCGGCCTGATGGCGACCGATCCTGGCGTCGGGCTCGCGGCCGAGGCGTCGCCGCCTCCGGGGCTGCCGCACTTCGGCATCCCCGGCAAGCTGCAGATGCGTTACATTCTGCTGAAGGCAAGACGGATCGCGGACGCGGCAGGGGTCGATCTGAAGCAGGTCGTGAAAGCAACGCTGTATTTTACGGACCTGAGCCTTTACGCGGGCGCGATGGAAGCTTGGGCGGAGGCGTTCGCGGACGGTCACAAGCCGGCCATGACGGCGGTCGAGATCAACCGGGAGCTGTGGGTGCCCGGCTGCGGCATTATGGCGGATCTGACGCTTTACGATCCGCTGGAAGCATGAGGCCCGGCGGGATTGCTTCCGCTGTCGCCCTGGCCCCCCGCGGCAAGCGGATCGGCATGCTGACGCCTTCCTCCAATACGGTGCTGGAGCCGGTCACGTCTGCTATCCTCTCGGGCGTGACGGGCGTGACCGTCCATTATTCCCGGCTTCGGGTCACGCAGATCGCGCTAAGCGAAGACGCGGGCACGCAGTTCGCCGCAGCGCCGATGCTCGCGGCCGCAACGATGCTCGCCGACGCGCTCGTCGACGTCATCGTGTGGAACGGCACGGCCGGCAGCTGGCTCGGGCTCGACTACGACCGCGAGCTGTGCGCGATGATCGCCGCGGAGACGGGCGTGCCGGCGACGACGTCCGCGCTGGCGTTGGCAGACGCCTACGAGGCGCTCGGCGTCCGCCGAATCGGAATCGTCACGCCGTACACGGCGGACGTCAACGAAGCGATCGCAGCGAATTACGCGCGCGCAGGATTGACCTGCCAGGTCAAGCTCGGCTGCGGCCTTCGGATCAACGAGCAATTCGCCTGCGTCTCGCCGGAGGCGGTCGAGGAGATGATCCGCAGCGCGGCGGCCTCGCCGGAGACGGACGCGGTCGCCGTCGTCTGTACGAATATGGACGGCGCGCGATTGGCAGGGAAGCTCGAACGGACGTATGGCAAGCCGATCCTCGATTCGGTGGCGACGACCGCATGGCGGGCACTGGCGCTGACGGGCATTCCGCAGCCGAAGCTGGCCGAGCAGTGGGGGCGGGTGTTCGGGATTCCATGCGGAAAAGGCGAAAGGGGGGCATAGCCATGGACCGAGAGCCATGCGGGATGATCGCCGGCGCGTACGATCCGTTCCGCAGAGAGAAGATCGACATTTACGTTCGGGACGGTTTGATTGAACGGATCGTGCCGGCCGCAAAGCGGACGGATTCGGATGCGGGAGCGGATGAAGCGGATTCGGATGATGCGGATTCAATTGATGCGGGATCGAATGAAACGGCCGCGGGGAATTCCCGCGTGCTTGACGCCAACGGTTATGTCGTGACGCCCGGTCTCGTGGAGACGCATATTCACCTGGACAAAGCGTTTCTATCGGAGCGGCTCGAACGGCCAGCGGCGAACCTCGGCGAAGCAATCGCGATGACGGCCGCGCTCAAGCCCGGCTATACGGCGGAGGACGTGACCGCGCGTTCGCGCCGCGCGCTGGATCGGTCGTTCGCGTTCGGCGTGTCGCTACTGCGCGCGCAGGTCGAGATCGATCCGGTGCTCGGCCTGCTCAGTCTCGCGTCGGCGCTCGCTTTAAAGGCCGAATTCGCAGGCCGCATGACGCTCCAGCTCGTCGCCTTTCCCCAGGAGGGCATCTTCAATCAACCGGGCACGGCGCGCTTGCTGCGGGAAGCAATACGGCTCGGCGCCGATGCGGTGGGCGGCATTCCCTACAACGACCGGGACTCCGGCGAGCATCTGGACTTCGTCTTTAGGCTCGCCGCCGATGCCGGACTGCCCGTCGACCTGCACCTGGATTTTTCCGACGATCCGACGCAGCTGGCCATCGAGGACGTGATCGCGCGTACGCGGGAATACGGACTCGAAGGACGCGTCTGCGTCGGTCATCTGACCTCGCTTGGATCCGTTCCGCCGGACCGGGCGCGCCGCATCGGGGAACGCATGGCCGAGGCCGGCATTCACGTCTTCGCGCTCCCCGCGACGGACTTGTACCTGAACGGACGCGGCGATACGCATGCCGTCCGTCGCGGCATCGCGCCGGTCGGACTGCTCCTCGATGCCGGCGTCAACGTCTGCTTCGGGACGAACAATCTGCGCAACGCCTTCACGCCGTTCGGCACGGGCGACCCGCTCGACGTCGCGCTGCTGCTCGCGCAGACGTCCTACATGGGGACCGAGACGGACGCGGACCGGCTGCTCGGGATGTGCACGGATCGGGCGGCGGCAGCGCTCGGGGTCGATGACCGGCGCATCCGGCCGGGGGCGCCCGCCGACTTTGCGTTGATCCGCGCGGAGAGCGTGCAGGACTTGATCTACGACCGGCCGAGGGACCGGATGGCGATACGCGGCGGCCGTCTCGTCTGAACGGGGAGGGATATGTCGTACGGCGCCCGCTCGTCAAGGCGATGAGCGAGGCATCCGACCAGGGATGCAATGAACGATGTCGCGGCCCGGCTGCGGCATTTTTTTATTTTCTTTGGGAGCATGCCTGCCCCGATGCCCGAGGCGGCG
The DNA here is from genome assembly GCF_900112065.1 of Cohnella sp. OV330. Classification (GTDB taxonomy): domain Bacteria; phylum Bacillota; class Bacilli; order Paenibacillales; family Paenibacillaceae; genus Cohnella. The sequence goes on along the minus strand of NZ_FOKE01000014.1, from coordinate 108,972 downwards.
CGAAGCGTATGGCAAAATCGCCGCAGAAGCAAATTGCCTCTTGGCAAGCGCCGGTTCGAACGGCTATCTTTATAACATTCCGATTTTCGCCGATGAAGGACGGACAAGCGACGTTTGCCTAGTCGTATCGGCGCAATAAATGTAAGCGGTTGCTGAAGGTGGTATAAAAAGGCGGCTGTCCGATATCGGCATGGAGAAAGGGGGCAAGATGTTGCAGCAGCAGCGCTCGGCGGCTCATCAGGGCCGTATGTCCATCCATCAACGAATCACGCTTTATTTTGCGGCGGCGCTCTCGCTGATCATCATCGCGTTGGCCGTCAGCAACTACCGCATTTCGTCCGCCATTTTCATCGACAAGGCGGTGGACAGCACCAGGCAGAGCCTGGATCTCGTATCGGGGCGGCTCGACCTCGTGTTCGACAACGCCCAAAACGACGCCCGCATCGCCATCCAGAACCAGACGATCCAGCAGACGCTGATCGCCGCTTCGCAGGACGGCGATTCGTATTCCGACTACCAACGCTACATCGCGGTACAAAACGTGCTCGGCAGCATCGCGGACGGGCAAACGTACGTGAGCGCGATCGTGCTGTACGACAATCGTCACCGGATTTACGACTCGGGAGGCCTAGACGGCATCCGGGACATCAGCCGCCCCTATTTCGAACGGTTCGCCGAATCGGCTTACGGGATCGCCTGGCAGGGCACGGAGAGCAGCAATTATTACAGGGACAACCGCCAGGTCAAAGTCGTGTCGCTGTTCCAGCGTTTTAACTCGCAAATGTCGGGCGCTCAGCTCGGCGTACTCCAGCTGTCGGTGGAGGAGCGGTACCTCAGCCAACAGTACGCGAGCGTGAAGCTCGGGGATACGGGCCGGGTATTCATCGTGGATGCGGCGGGCAATGTCGTCTCGAGCGCCGACCCGAACGATCTGAACGTCTCCGCGCGGGACGAGCCCTATTATCCGCTGCTCGCCGGCGAGCGGGAGGGGCGAACATTCGTGCAGAACGGCGAACGGTATCTGGTCGTGTCCCGCCCTTATCCCCGGATGGGCTGGAGCATCGCGGGCATCGTCCCGATCGGCGAGATCACGAAGGACAAGAGCGCGCTCACGACCCGGTTCACCTTGCTCGGCTTCCTGTTCGTGCTGCTGGCGATGCTCGCCACGCCGCTGCTGTCGCGGTCTGCGATGCGCCCGCTCAAGGTGATCAAGCAGACGGTCAAGCGCGTGCAGCGGGGCGATCTCGACGTATCGCTCGATCTTTATTCCCGCGACGAGATCGGAGAGCTGGCCGTCGAATTCAACCGGATGGTCAGCCGAACCAAATCGCTGATGGAGCGCTCCGTCGAGGAAGAGAAGCGGCGCAAGGAGTTTGAGCTCGCGGCCATCCAGGCGCAGATCAATCCGCATTTTTTATACAATACGCTGGAAAGCATTTGCGGCTTGGCGGAACTCGGCCGCAACGCGGATATCATCGATCTGGTCGGACAGCTAGCGGGATTTTACCGCGGCGTGCTCAGCAAGGGGAACCCGATCATCACGCTCGGCGAAGAGCTGGCGCTGACACAGCGGTACCTGGATATTTTAAAGGTGCGTTATGCGGACAAGCTGGATTACGCCATCGACGTCGATTCGGCCATGCTGGAATGCAGGACGCTGAAGCTGCTGCTGCAGCCGCTCGTCGAAAATTCGATTTACCACGGCTTGAAAAACAAGCGCGGCAAAGGCATGATCCGCATCCTCGGGAAAATCCGGGATGGAAAAATGATGATAGAAGTGCGCGACGACGGTACCGGCATGACGCCGGAGAAGGCAAAGGCGCTGCTATTAAGGACCGGCGATGAACAGTCCGCCAGCTTCGGCGTGAAAAGCGCGCACGAGCGCATCAAACTATACTTCGGACCGGAGTTCGGGCTCGAGCTCGAGAGCGAGCCGGGAACGGGCACCGCCGTTACCATTACGCTGCCGCTGCAGCGTCCGGGAGGGAACGAACCATGAGGCAGGTACTGCTCGTAGACGACGAATACTTGGTGCGGGAGCGGCTCAAGCGAGGCGTGGACTGGGCGGCCGCCGGGTTCGAGGTCGCCGCCGAGGCGGAGAACGGCGAGGATGCGCTTGCGCTGCTGGCATCGGCCCGGTTCGACCTGGCGATCGTCGATATCAACATGCCGCTGCTCGACGGCTTGGCGTTCGCGCAGCTCGCTTCGGTCCGGTATCCAACGCTTAAGATCGTCATCCTGACCGGGTACGGCACGTTCGAGTACGCCAAGGCGGCCTTGCGGGCAGGCGCGCGCGATTATTTGCTGAAGCCGATCGACAAGCGAGAGTTCGAAGACTTGCTTGGGCGAATGGCCGGGGAACTTCTGGAGGCCGATGCCGATCGGGAGAGCAGGGAGCGGGAGCGCCGGCAGGCCGATGAGAGCCGTAGCCTTAGGCGGGAAAAATGGATCATGAGGCGTTTGCAGGGGTTGGAGCCGCATGAGCGCGAACAGGCGTCGCTGTATATGCCTGCGCTGGACGATGGGAATTACGCGGTCGTCGTCGTAGCTTTAGACAATGATGGCGACGAGGAACCGGCGGGTACGGCGGGAGCGGGGATGCCGGAACCGGCCGGCAGGGAAGGGGCCGACGCCTGGCGCGAGGCGCTGCTCGGCGCCGGTCTGTCCCGCATGCCCGGAGTCGAATGGGCATGCGGCCCGGACGGGCGCACGGTCTATATCGTGGCCAACGTGCCGAACGACGGGGGGCATGCGCTGACGGAAGCGTTGAACGATGGCTTGGCCGCTTGCCTGGCGCATACCGGCAAAGCAGCGTCCGCCGGCATCAGCCGAATCCGCGCGGACTGGCGCGAGCTGGCCGAGGCCGCCGCCGAGGCCGCCGCGGCGCTGGATTGCAGAAGCCTCGCCGGCGGAGGCCGGTCATTCGCGTGGCCCGACGTCGCTTCGCGCAGCGGCAGCGCCAACCTGCCGTCCGTCCGGGAGAGTCTCCTCGTGCAGCTAAGGCTCGGCAGCGGCGATGCGGCGAGAGCTGCCATCGACGGCTGGCTCGCATCATGCGCGGCGCCCGACGCGCCGATCGCCAGGCTGCATCTGCTCGTCGTCGAGATCGCGGCGGCGCTTCGCATCCATGCCTCCGACTGCGGCCTCGCTGCCGGCGAGCTGCTCCCCGAATCGCTGCTCCCGCAGACGCTCGTGCGGGAGCTGGCGACGCCCGCGCGCATCCGGCGCTGGCTCCTCGATCGGACGTCGCTCGTGCTGGAAGCCGCCGCCGCGTCGCGCAAGACGTCTCCCGCGCTGCTGGTCGAAGAGGCCGCCGCCTACATCGACAGCGCCTACGCCGACCCCGAGCTGGACTTGGGCAGGATCGCGGCCCGCATCTCCGTTCACCCCAGTTACTTGAGCCGTCTGTTCAAGCCCGCCACCGGGTATTCGGTCGTCGAATATTTGACGATGCGCCGTTTGCGGCGGGCGGAGCAGCTGCTCGCGGACGGCGTCCGCAATCTGGCGTACGTCTCGGAGGCGGTCGGCTTCGCCGATCCGCAATATTTCAGCAAGTGCTTCAAAAAAGAGTATGGCATCCCGCCCTCGCAATACGGCGGCGTCCGGCGTCCGTAAGCCGGAGGCTCTTCAAGTAAAAATAACGCCGGTGCGGTAAAAATGCGCCATTCTCCGCAGGGCCGCCGCTCTTTATAATGGCCCTATCGGCGGCGAAGCGGCCGTCCGACAGACGAGCTAACTTGGAGGCGTGGTCGAACGTGAAAAACAAAAAAAGATGGCTCGGCATGACCGCATCCGCGGTGCTCCTGACCGGCGCGATGAGCGCTTGCGGGGATGGCGGCGACAACGGAGGGAACGCGTCGCCTGCGGGCGGCGCGTCCGCCGGGGCGAGCGCGACCGCGACCGCCAAAGGCGAAAAGGTATCCTTGACGATTCTGACGCGCGACTCTGGCTCGAGCCCGAAGGCAGTGGCGTTCGCGGAGCTCCTTAAGCGGTTCCAGCAGGAAAATCCCGACATCGCGATCAAAGACGAGTCGATGAACGACGAGAACGCCTTCAACCAAAAGCTCAAGACGAGCATGGCGACCGGCCAGATTCCCGATCTGTGGACGAACTACGGCGGCGAAGCGTTCAAGGAATACGCCAAAAACAGCGCGCTCGATCTGCAGCCTTACTTGGACGAGGACGCGACATGGTCCAGCGGTTTCCTGCCGCTGCTCGATACGTGGCAGTACAAGGATTTTGCCGGCACTTACGGCGTTCCGTCGGAATTTTACAGCATCGCGATTTATTACAATAAAGCGCTGTTCCAACAGATCGGCATGGCGCCTCCGGCCACGATCGACGATCTCGCCGCCGTCTCGGCCAAGTTCAAGGCGATCGGCATCGCGCCGATGGCGATCGCGGACAAAGAAAACTTCCGAGGCGGACATCTGCTCACCAATCTGTCGCTCAAAAAATTCGGCCAAGCCAAGACCGACGCGCTCGTCTCCGGCGAAGCCAAGTGGAACGACGCGGACATGGTGTCCCTCCTCCAGTTGATGAAGGATTGGCAGGCCGCCGGGATGCTCGGCGACAACATCGTGACGACGGACAACAACAGCATCACCTCTAATTTCATCAACGGCAAGAGCGCGATGCTGTACGAAGGCTCGTGGGGCATTAGCCAGCTGGCGGCTTCCCCGATCGCCGACCAGATCGGCGTCATTCCGTTCCCGAGCTTCGCCGACGCGCCGGACAATGCGGGCGTCTGGTTCGGCGGGGCGGGCGGCTACTCGCTCTCCAAGGAGCTTAAGGGCGCGAAGCTGGATGCCGCGGTCAAGCTGATCAAGTACCTGACTTCCGCGGATGCGTTCCAATATTACTTGGAGCAAACCAAAGGCGGCGTCTATCCGGTGAAGATGACGGTGGACGAGAGCAAGGTCGACCCGGTCACCCAAGCCTATATGCAGGCGCTGGACGCCTCCACGGGCTTCAAGCTCGAACTGTACGCCTACGATCCGATCGCCCAGCTGCAGGACAAGGTCCGCAACGAAATTCAAGGCTTATTCGCGGGCAATACGCCGCAGAAGGCGGCGGACGCCATCCAGAGCTTCGTCGACGCCAACCGCAAATAAACCGATTCGAACGGCGAGCGGCCGTCCAGTCTGTCAAGCATTCTGTGGCTGAGGGGCGGCCTCGCCAGCGGATCGGCGGCGAAGCACCAGATTGGAGGCGATATCCGTGTTCGGACGCAAGGTCTACGTCACCCTCACCTTGTTTTTGCTGCCCGTCTTTGCGCTTTACACGTTGGCGTTCATCGTGCCCGTGGCGCAAACGGCCTATCAATCGCTGTTCAGCTGGAACGGCATCCGAAGCGTCCCGATGACTTTCGTCGGGCTCGACAATTACGCGCAGATGTTCCAAAGCGAAGAATTTTACCGCTCGCTCCGCAACGTCGGCGCGTTCATTGCCGCGTCCTTTATTATCATTCTTCCCGTCGCCTTTGCGCTCGCGCTCATCGTGACGAGCCGGATGAAGGGCAAGCGATTTTTTAAAGTGGCATACTTTATCCCGTCCATCCTGCCCCTGACGTCCGTCGGCCTGATGTGGCAATTTTTCCTGAAGGGCGACGGCGGTCTCGTCAATACGCTGCTCGGTCTGGTCGGACTGGGCGGCTGGCGCCACGAATGGCTCGGCGAGCCGTCCATCGCCATCTACGTGATCGTCGCGGTCAACGCCTGGATCTACTTCGGACTCAACATGATCATCTTCGCCAGCGGCATCGTAGCCATTCCCGACGACCTCTACGAAGCGGGCGCGCTGGAAGGCGCGGTGGGATGGCGGCGGGTGTTTTTCATCACGATGCCGCTCATGAAGGAGACGTTCAAAGTATTCTCGGTGCTGGCCGTCACCCAGTCGCTGCGCGTTTTCGGGCAAATCTACGTCATGACGGGCGGCGGGCCGAACGGCGCCACGGACGTCCCGACGACGCTGCTGTACAATCAATCGTTTAAGTACAACAACTTCGGCCTGGGCAATAGCATCGGCACTTTTATTATCGTCGCGGGCTTCCTGTCCACCCTGCTGCTGAACCGTCTGATGGACGGGAAGGCTGGACGCGAATGAGCGCTTCGGGAGGCGAACCATGACGACTTCAAAACGGATTTTCGCGCCGGTCTCGTACGCGTTTGCGGTATTGTGCTCGGCCATGTTCCTATATCCGCTTCTGTTTACTTTCCAGGCTTCGCTCAAGGACAATACGGAGATTTACAATGACAAACCGTTCGCGCTGCCACTCCATTGGATCTGGTCCAACTATACGGACGCGATGAGAGACGGAGGCATCGGCCGCGCCGTGCTCAATTCGGCGTTGTACGCGGCCAGCGGCACGGCGCTTGCCCTGCTGCTCGGCGTCATGGCGGCTTTCGCGCTGTCGCGCTTTCGCTTTCGCCTGCAGAGCGCCTTATACTTGTATTTTACGACAGGGCTCATGATACCGGTGTTTTCGTTAATGATCCCGATCTCGCGCATGATCGCCACGGTCGACGGGTTCAACAAGCACTGGTCGCTGATTCTGCTGTACGGCGTGTTCGAGCTCCCGTTCACCATTTTCTTGATCACCGGATACATGAAAGGCATCAGCAGGGAGCTGGACGAGTCGGCGGCCGTCGACGGTTGCCCGCCCGCCGTGCTGCTGTACCGGATTCTGCTGCCGCTCGCGATGCCCGCGGTGTCGACGGCAGGCATCCTCGCGTTTTTCGATATTTACAACGATCTGATCTGGAACGTCCTGCTCGTCTCCAAAGACAGCATGTTCAATATCTCGGTGTCGCTCATGTCGTTCATCGGCGAACACGGCACGGCCCGCATGGGACCGATGTTCGCGGGGATCATGATCACCATTCTGCCGACGATCGCCGTCTACCTGATGTTCCAGGAACGGGTGGAGTCCGGCCTCAGCGCTGGGGCGGTCAAGGAATGAACGGGGATCGGCACGTTGAAATGGAGGGATGGACATGACGGAAGCTCGACTGGTGGAGGAGTATCGGGGAGGGTGGCTTGAAAACGTTCATGCGGGGCATATATGCGTCGTCGACGGGCGCGGAGCGATCCTTCGTTCGGCCGGCGATCCTTCGTTCTCGGCGTTCATGCGATCTTCCGCGAAGCCGCTGCAGGCGCTGCCCTTTTTCATGCATCGGGTCTTCGAACGGTTTCCGTTCTCGGAGGCGGAGCTCGCGATGCTAGCGGCTTCGCACAGGGCCGAGCCGAGGCATGCGGCTGCGCTCGAATCGATGCTGGCCAAGATTGGATTGACCGAAGAGATGCTCGTCTGCCATCCGACCTATCCGCTCGGCGCGGCCGCATGCCGGGACGTCGTCGCGGCGGGCGGGGGCAAGCGGCGGATTTACCACAATTGCTCGGGTAAGCATATCGGCGTGCTCGCGCTTTGCCTCGCAAGGGGCTATCCGACGGAGGGATATTGGCGGCACGAGCATCCCGCGCAGGCCGAGATCCGGCGGGCGATCGCGGGCATGGCCGGCTTGACCGAGGCGGAGATCGTCGCGGGCACGGACGGCTGCGGGCTGCCGGTATACGCCTTGCCGCTGGATCGCATCGCTTATGCGTTTTTGCGGCTGGCGAATCCCGACCTGATCGAGGATGCGGCGCTGCGCGCGGCGGCCGCCACGATCGGGGGCATCATGAACCGTCACCCGGACATGCTGTCCGGCGAAGGATTGATCTGTCCCGCGTTGAACCGGGACGAGAACGTCGTCGCCAAAGGCGGCGCCAAGGGCGTTTATGCTTTCGGGCTGCGCAAGGAAAGACTCGGCGTCGCGCTCAAGGTGCTCGACGGCTCGGAGGAAGAATGGCCGTTGATCGTCGCGACGATCCTGGCGCAGCTCGGCTATGAAGGCACGGAGACGATCGGGCGGTTGCGCGAATTGGCGGCTACGGATATCGTGAACGATAACGGGCTGGTCGTCGGGGAAAACCGGGCGGTGTTCCGGCTGTAACGGATGGGCATCGGAAAGCGCCACGAGGAGGATGGACATTGAAGAGGACGTTGGAAGTGATCGCGACGACGGCGGAAGATGCGATAGCCGCCGCCGAAGGCGGCGCGGACCGCATCGAGGTCGTCGCCGATCTTGGCGCAGGCGGATTGACGCCGCCTCTCGGACTGGTCGAGGAAATTATGGAAGCGGTCAAGATCGACATCCAGGTGATGATCCGGCCGCATGACCGTTCGTTTGTCTATTCGGAGCTCGAGCTGGCGTATATGGCGGGTCAGATCGCGGCCGTCCGCAGCCTTGGGCGCCCCGGCATCGTCGTGGGCTGCCTCACGGCGGAAGGCGCAGTCGACGAACGCGGCCTCGCGTATTTATTGTCCTATGCAGGCGGGTTGGACGTGACCTTCCACCGCGCGCTTGACGAGACCGCTGATCTGGCGGCCGCTTACGAGGCGATATCGCGCTTCGCGGGCGTGCGGCGCGTGCTCACGTCGGGCGGCGCTTCCGCCGCGCCGTCCGGCGCGGACGCGATCGCGGCGCTTGTGCGCAGAAGCGAAGCCGTGCGGTCGGGCCGGATGGCGCCAGGCATCGGGGCGGGGAGCGGCGATTTACGGCGCCCCGGTCCTGCCGTCATGGCCGGAAGCGGTCTTCGGGCGGAGCTGCTGCCTGCTTTTTTAAAGGCGACCGGCGCGCGCGAGCTCCACTTCGGCACCGGCGTGCGCGGCGCGGCCGCCGTCGACCGGGCCAAAGTGGCGGAGGTTCGCCGGTTGTTGGACCAAGTAAAATCGTGATTTTGATTGACTTGCCTACGCGCTTTTGACCTTCAGGGTCAGGGCGCGTTTTTTATTTTTTATCGTATGTTCGCAATGAAAACGAATACCTTACATAAAAATAGAAAAGGTCGGTCGGCATGGATAATTATTATGGTAATATCAGTTAATTATCGATAAAAAATCAGATTTAATGTTATTAAACATAACATTGGTTATTGTAAAAGCACAAAACAGAAACTAATATGTAATATATATTAACGTTTTTTGTTCGTGAGAGCCGTTTCCTACGTTGAAAGGGGCGAAGAAAATGCATCTGACGGTAGAGCAAGCGCTTGCGGTCTATCCGCTCTCGGAAGGCAAGCTGATCGCCGGAGGAGCCGGCCGGTCCCGCGTCGTGAAGTCGGTGAACGTCATGGACGCCCCGGATATCGCGGATTGGATCAAAGAAGGCGAGATGTTGTTCACGACGGCGTATTTGATCAAGGACGACCCCGAGGAAGCGACGGCTTTTTTGCACAAGCTCCACCAGCGCGGCGCTTCGGGACTCGGCATCAAGCTCGGCCGCTTCTGGACGTCCGTTCCGGAAGCGCTCGTCAGCAAGGCCGACGAATTGGGTTTCCCGCTCATCGAGCTGCCGTACGCGTTCACTTTTTCCGATCAAATGAACGGATTGTTCAACGCCGAGATGCGCAAGAGCACCGGCGTCTTGCAGGATGTGCTCGATAAGCAGGTGCGGCTCATGAGGTTTGCGCTCCGGTCGGATCATGTCCGGGAGCTGTTCGAGACCGTGTCCGAGGTGATCGGCGATCCGATCGCCGTGATCGGATCCCGGGGGCAGATCGTGTACAACGGTTCGGAGAACGCGGACGCGGATTTGCTGGCCGGATGGCCATGGGGCCCGAACGGCAGATGGATCAAGACCGAAGGCTGGCAAGCGTTCGGCGTGCCGCTCATGAAGTCATCGCGGTGCACGGGGCACGTCCTGTTCTTCACGCCTCGCATTTATTTGTCGGCGATCGAAGAAAGTCTCTACAGCCAGGCGGCCGAGATGCTTTCCTTCCACTTGAATTTCAATTACGAGGATTATCTCGAACTGTCGGTCCAACGGGATTTCGGTCAGATGGTCAAACGGCATCTTCGCAACGGCATGTCCCATGAATCGCTGGAATCCTATGCCTCGAAGTGGGAGTTGACCCTTTTTGAAGGCGCATATCGATGCGTACTGACCGTTTGTTCGTCTCCGGATCCAATAGAGCGGGCCGGGCGGTTGGATGCTTTGAAAAACGAATTGTTGAGCCATGCGCTCATCCAGGCGCTGTCCGGCACGCATGTCGTGATGGAGGAGGGGGTGCTTTCTCTCTTTCCGGAGCGGGATGCGGGCGGGGAAGAAGAGCGGCTGTCCGAGGCGTTATCGAGCTTCCTGTCGGGGTTGAAGGGGGCGCATAGGGAAAACGCGCGGTCCGCGGTCAGCAGCCGTAAAAAAAAGGCGGCACAGCTTGCGGAAGCGTACCGGGAATGCGGGGAAGCGCACAGGCTGTCCGAACAGTGGGGGCTTGGCGGCGAGGTCGTGCGGTACGAATCGCTGGATTTCGCCTACATTTTCGAACAAGTGTCCCGCCAACGAATGACGACGTACTGCGATCGCCTGCTGGCCGGTCTCGAGGGCAAGGACCCGGATTATGTCCAGGAGATGATGCGGACGCTCGAGACTTACTTGGACAACGACGGCCAGCTCAACGAGACGGCCAAAAAGCTGTTCATCCATCGAAATACCGCGACCTACCGGATCGAAAAGCTGGGCGAGCTGCTGGATGTCGACTTCAAGCGGATCAACGACTTGCTGAAGCTGAAGCTGGTGTTCCAGTTCCGCAAAATGCTCGGCGGCGAGACGGCAAAAACGACCGCTAAAGCACGGTAAACGGAAGTTAAAGCGGCATTTCTTCTATTATATATGCACGTCCGATTTTATGTGGCTGAACCGGGGAGAGCGGATGCGATGGATACGGAAACGAGCTCGAAAATATGGATACGCGACGCTCTCGTTTTGACCATGAACGCGGACAATGAAGTGATCGCAGGAGACGTGCTCGTCGAGGGCGGTAGGATCGTTCGGATCGGAGCCGACATCGATGCGCCGGACGCGGAGGTGATCGACGCCGGCGGGAAGGTGCTGCTGCCCGGTTTCGTACAGACGCATATCCACCTATGCCAAACGCTGTTCCGCGGACGGGCCGACGATTTGGCGCTGATCGATTGGCTGCGCAAGCGCATCTGGCCGCTCGAGGCCGCGCATAGCGAAGATTCGGTTTATTACTCCGCGCTGCTCGGGATCGGCGAGCTGATCCGAAGCGGGACGACGACGATTCTCGATATGGAGACGGTTCATCATGCGGACGCGGCTTTTCGGGCGATCGAGGAGAGCGGGATTCGCGCTTTTTCCGGCAAGGTCATGATGGATCACGGCACGGAGGTGCCGCTCGCCCTTCAGGAGACGACGGAGCGATCGCTTCAGGAGAGCGTAGACCTGCTGGAAAAGTGGCATGGCGCGGCGAACGGACGAATCCAATATGCGTTCTGTCCCCGCTTCGTCGTCTCGTGTACGGAGGAGCTGCTGATCGGCGTGCGGGATTTATCCGCGAAGTACGGCGTGCGCGTGCACACCCACGCGTCGGAAAATCAGGACGAGATCGCGTTGGTCGAAGCCGAGCGCGGCATGCGAAACGTCGTTTATTTGGACCATATCGGCCTTGCGCGCCCGAATTTGATCCTCGCGCACAGCATCTGGCTCGACGAAGCGGAAAAGGCGATCATTCAAAAGCGCGGCGTGAAGGTGACGCATTGTCCGGGTTCCAATCTGAAGCTCGCTTCGGGCATCGCCGAGGTGCCCTCGCTGCTCGAGATGGGCATACCGGTCGGACTCGGCGCGGACGGCGCGCCTTGCAACAACAACCTCGACATGTTTCAGGAAATGCGCCTTGCGGCGTTTATTCAAAAGGTGCGGCACGGACCGACGGTCATGGACGCGAGGAAGGTGCTGCGGATGGCGACGATGGGCGGCGCCGAGGTGCTTGGGCTCGAAGGCGAGATCGGCAGCGTCGAAATCGGCAAAAAAGCGGACCTGCAGCTGCTTGATTTGGAGGATTTTCATGTTTATCCGTCCTACGACGCCGACATCTTTTCCCGGGTCGTATACGCAGCCACCCGCGGCGACGTCGACACGGTGTTGATCGACGGCAAGGTCGTCATGTCGGGCAAAAGCGTGTTGACGGTCGACCGCCGCCGCGTGCTGACGGAGTCGGACCGATCGCTCAAGGCGCTGCTGGCGCGGATCGGCATCTGAACTAAAAAGGGGGCGGCGGCCTTGGAAGCCTGCGAAATCGTGGAACATTGGATGACGGATGCCGCTCCCGCGTTGCTCGCCACGGTCATCGGCGTCGAGGGCCATGCTTACCGCAAACCGGGCGCGATGATGCTGCTGTACGCGGACGGAAGAAAATGCGGGACGATCAGTCCCGGCTGTCTAGAGAGCGACTTGCTCGAGCGGACGTCCGGATTGCTGGCATCGGGTCGCAGCGAAATGGTTCGGTACAACATGAAATCCGAGGAGGATGCGGTATGGGGCGAAGCCGTCGGCTGTGGCGGCATCGTCGACGTACTGCTGGAGCCGCTGGACGGCGCCGCGGCCGACGCGTTTCGCGAGCTGGGCGTCCTGCTGCGAGCCGGGGAGGGCGCTTCGCTTCTTCGCTATCGGCAAGGAGACGGGATTGTTTACGAGGTCCGTAACTTGCAGGCGGCGAGTGTCGCGACGCTGCCGCGAGCCGTTCGTTCGGCGAGGCTGCTGTTCGCGCAGTCTATCGCGCCGCGGCCGCGGCTCTTGCTGTTCGGCGCCGGCTACGATGCGGAGCCCGTCGCGCGAATCGCAAGCGCGCTCGGGTTCAGGGTGACCGTGGCGGACTGGCGGCCCGGATTGCTCTCGCGCGAGCGCTTTCCGGGCGTGGAGCTCTTATGCGGTTCTCCGGCCGAGATCGCGGTCTCGCTGGGGACGGGGCCTGCCGATTATGCGCTGGTGATGGGCCACCAGCTGCAAAGGGACAGGGCGCTGATCGAGGCGCTGCTGTCCATAAAGCCTGCGTACGTCGGCGTGATCGGTTCGTCGCGGCGAATCGCGCATCTGTTCGACGGCCTGCCGATGCCGCCATTCGTCCATGCGCCGGTCGGGCTTCCGATCGGCGCGGAAGGGCCGGAAGAGATCGCGATCAGCGTCGCCGCGGAATTGGTCGCGATCCGGAGGAAGGGCAAAGGCGGTGGTGCGGATGAACGCGTTGAACATCGCGGCTATCTACCTGGCGGCCGGGCAGAGCGTCCGGATGGGCAGGCCGAAGCCGTCCCTGGCGTTTGCGGATGGTGAACGCCTCGGCGAAAAGGGGTGGCGGGCGCTGCGGGCGAGCGGCGCCGTATCGCATGCCTTCGCCGTCGTAAGTCCGGAAGATCCGCTTATATGGCTGCGCGACGCTTCCGAAGCGGCGGTCGTGCGCAGTCCCGAGTCGAGGCTCGGCATGTCTTATTCGATCCGTGCCGGGCTTCGGGCCGCGCGAGCGCATTCGCCGGACGCGGTGCTTATCGCGTTGGCCGATCAGCCGTTTTTAACGCCTTTGTTATTCAAACGCCTTGCCTGCGCGTTCTCGGATTCGCTTTCGCTTGACTTTGCTGCCTGCGATTATGGCAGCTTTTCTGCCCCGCCCGCGATCTTTTCTCCTCGCTTGTACGATGCTTTAGAAGCGCTGGAAGGCGATGCCGGGGCGAGGAAGCTTTTAAATGACCGCGCCTACAACGGAATCCGTATTCCTATCGAAGACGAACGGATCGCCATGGATGTCGATACGCCGGAAGATTGGCAAACGGTGAAGCGAATGTCGTCTGAAACGTTCGGATATAAGATTTGAATGGCATGATATTCCCCGGCATCTGAATGGATCATTCGGAAGTGCGCCATGCACAATTCGAACAACGGCGAATTAGACGATTCTCCAATGAGATGTTATCTATGTTGACGTTGAAATGACGCGATTCTATATTGGGATTACGTCATTGGTGCACGCCAAATCGACCAACAAACAGAGAGTCGGGGAGGAACGGTATGAAAAAGATTAAAAGCACGTGGAGCGCAAGTCTGGTATTCGTCGTCATGATGGTGCTCGTGCTGTCGGGCTGCGGCAATTCGAACAACGGCGAGAGCGCCGGTTCATCGGCATCGTCCTCGGAATCGCCAAGCGCATCGACCTCCGCTAGCGCGGCGCCAAGCCCGTCGGCATCGGCTTCGCCATCGGCGGCAGCGTCCGGCGATGGCATCGCGAATCCCCGCGTCGCGTTCGTCTATATCGGCCCTCCGGGAGACGGCGGCTGGACGTTCCAGCACGATCAAGGCGTCAAGTACATGGAGAAAGAGCTTGGAATCAAGGCCGACACGGTCGAAAACGTGCCGGAGAGCGCCGACGCGGAGCGGATCATCACCGAGCTCGCGCAAAACCACGATATCATTTTCACGACCAGCTTCGGTTATATGGACTACACGCTGAACGTCGCCAAGAAGTTCCCGAACGTCAAGTTCGAGCATGCGGGCGGCTATAAGACGAACGACAACATGGCCACCTACTTCGGCAAAAATTGGGAGGCCAGCTATCTGAGCGGCATCGCGGCAGGCAAGATGACGAAGAAAAACCATCTCGGCTACGTCGCGGCGTTCCCGATTCCGGAGCTTATTTATAACATCAACGCCTTCACGCTGGGCGCGCAATCCGTCAACAAGGACGTCAAGGTCGACGTCGTCTGGACGAACACCTGGTTCGATCCGACGACCGAGCGCAATGCGGCCATGAGTCTGCTCGACAAGGGCGCCGACGTGCTGATGGCCTACCAAGACTCGCCGGCTTCGCTCCAAGCGGCCGCGGAGAAGGGCGCGATGGCGGGCGGCAACGACTCCGACATGACGCGTTACGCGCCGAAGGCTTACCTGACGAACCCGATCTGGAACTGGGGCCCTTACTACGTGAAGAAGGTCAAGGCGCTGATGGATGGCACCTGGACCAACGATCAATACTTGGGCTCCTTCACGGACGGCATGGTCGACATCGCGCCGATCGGCGAGAGCGTTCCGGACGACGTGAAGAAGCTGGTCGAAGATCAGAAGGCGAAGTTCCTCGCCGGCGATGACAACATCTATAGCGGCCCGATCCTCGATCAGAGCGGCGCGGAGAAAATCCCGAGCGGCAAATCGCTGACGGATGCCGAGATCCTCGAGATGAACTGGTTCGTCCAAGGCGTCGAAGGCACGATCCCGCAGTAAAGTCCGCATGCAGGTTTTCAACAAATCCTTTGCGCCAAGGGAGTTATAGATTTAAGGCGGCGAAGGCGGACGTACCGGGAAAGCAATCGGCAGACGGGAGGGGGCGGCCCCTCCCCCGTACGAAGGAGGACAAAAACGATGCACGCTATCGAGATGCGCCGGATCGTCAAGCAGTTCGGGGATGTCGTCGCCAACGATCACGTGGACTTTACGGCAGGGGCGGGAGAGATCCATGCGCTGCTCGGGGAAAACGGGGCGGGCAAGAGCACGATGATGTGCATGCTGTCCGGCGTCTATCGCCCCACGAGCGGAGAGATCCTGCTTCGCGGCGAGCAGGTCCGCATCCGCTCGCCCAAGGACGCCGCCAAGCTCGGCGTCGGCATGGTGTACCAGAACTTCAGGCTCGTCGCCACGCTGACGGCCGCGGAGAATATCGTGCTCGGCGAGCGCTCGTCCTTCTGGCGCGGCCCGAACTGGATGAAAAACAAGCAGCGGGAGATTAAGGGGCTGGCCGAGAAATTCGGCCTGGCCTTCCCGGTCGACCGCCCGATCTGGCAGCTGTCGGTGGGCGAGCAGCAGCGCGTGGAGATCGTCAAGACGCTGTACCGCGGCGCGCAGTTCATCATCCTCGACGAACCGACCTCCGTGCTGACGCCCGGCGAGGCGGATCAGTTGTTCGAGACGCTGCGAACGATGAGGGCGGAGGGCAAGACCGTCATCGTGACGACGCACAAGTTGAAGGAAGTCATGGCCGTCGCCGACCGCATCTCGGTCATGCGCAAAGGGAAGATGATCCACACGATCGACAAAAAGGATACGAACGAGAGAGAGCTGGCCAGACTGATGGTCGGCAAAGAGGTCGTCGCGCAGCGAGATCTGCCTGCTCGAACGCCGGGAAGGACGCTGCTCGAAGTCAATCGGCTGGAAGTCGCGGCCGAGCACGGACGCAAAGCGCTGGACGGCTTGTCCCTCAGCATTCGCGCCGGAGAGATCGTAGGCATCGCAGGCGTCGCGGGCAACGGCCAGAAGGAGCTCGCCGAAGTGCTGACCGGCCTCATCCCGTGGCGCCGCGGGCAGATCGAGTTCGACGGCAAGCCGCTCCGCAATGCGTCCGTGCGCGGCGCGATCGAAGCGGGCATCTCGCACGTGCCGGAAAACCGCATGAAAAGCGGGCTGGCCGGCAGCCTCGGACTCGTCGACAATTTGCTGTTCAAGTCTTACCGGTCCGCCGACCGCGCCAGGCTCGGCTTTCTGCGCATCGGCCGCAACAAAGCCTGGGGCCAGCGGCTGGTCGAGGAGTTCGACGTGCGGACGCCCGGCATCGACACGCCGGTGCAGCAGCTCTCGGGCGGCAATCAGCAGAAGCTGTTATTCGCGCGCGAGATCCATCACGATCCGAAGCTGATGGTCGCGGTGCATCCGACGCAAGGGCTCGACGTCGGCGCGACCGAGGGCGTGCACCGGCTGCTCGCCAAGCTGCGCGCCGAGGACAAGAGCGTGCTGCTCATCTCGGAGGATCTCGACGAGGTGATGCAGCTCTCCGATCGCATCCTCGTCATTTTCGGCGGGCGCATCGTCGCCGAGCTGGGCCGCGGAGAAGCGGACAGGGAGATCATCGGCATGTACATGGCCGGACTGCACGGAGCGGAGGAGGAAGCGATATGAGCAAGATCCAAGCCGCATCCGCGCTGCCGCTCGAGCCGGCCGAAGCGCCGCGCCGCCGCCGCTTTTCGTACCGTATCGAGATCGATCCGTCGGGTACCCGCAATCCTTGGTGGATCACGCCGCTCTCCATCCTGCTCGCGCTCGTGCTATGCGGCATTTTCATCGCCGCCAACGGCATGAATCCGATGACCGTTTACGCGAAAATGATCAAAGGCGCCTTCGGCTCCTCGTTCGGCATCACCGAGACGCTCGTCAAGGCGATCCCGCTCCTCTTGTGCGGCATCGGCGTGGCGATCGCCTACCGCATTTCCGTCTGGAACATCGGCGCAGAAGGCCAGTTCCTCGTCGGCGCCGTGGCGGCCACGGCCGTCACGATTTGGTTCCCCGCCCTTCCGATATACGGCACGATCCCGCTCATGGTCGTCTTCGCGATCGCGGCCGGCGGCATATGGGGATTGCTTACGGCGATTCCCCGCACCTATTTCCAGGTCAACGAGCTCGTCACCTCGCTCATGCTGAACTACGTCGCGATCCTGCTGCTCGACTACTTCGTGTTCGGGCCCTGGAAGGATCCGAAAGGTTTCAATTTCCCCGGCACTCCGATGTTTAACGATGCGCAGACGCTTCCGGCGCTGGGCGATACGCGGCTTCACTTCGGCCTCGTGTTCGCGATCGTCGCCGTCGTCCTGTACGGACTGCTCGTCAAATACACGAAGTGGGGCTACGAGCTGCGGCTCATCGGCGCCAATCCCGAAGCGGCCAAAAACGCCGGCATTCCGATCAAACGCCACATTTTGCTCGTCATGCTCATCAGCGGAGGCCTCGCGGGTCTCGCCGGCATGGCGGAGGTGTCCGGCGTATCGCACCGGCTCATGTACGGCATTTCGCCGGGTTATGGCTATACGGCGATCATCGTCGCTTGGCTCGCCAAGCTGAATCCGATCGGCCTCGTCGTCTCCGCCGTCCTGTTCGGCGGCCTGATCGTCGGCGGCTACAGCGTGCAGACGATCGGCTTGCCGTCGTCCATCTCCAACATGATTCAAGGCGCGATATTGTTTTTCCTGATCGCAGGCGGCATGTTCGGCAAGTTCCGGCTGCGGCGCAACGCTTAGTAGAGGAGAGATCGACATGGACACCTTCACGCAGATCGTCATCGCCGCGATCTCTTCCGGCACGCCGCTGCTGTTCGCCGCGCTCGGCGGCATCCTGATCGAACGCTCCGGCATCATTCAGCTCGGCGCGGAAGGGATCATGCTGCTTGGCGCCGTCATTTCCTGCATGACGTTCATCCATACGGGCAGCCTGCCTCTCGCGCTGCTCGCGGTCGCCGGCATCAGCATCGCGCTCGGACTGGTCCATGCCTTCATGACGGTGACGCTCCGGGCGAACCAGACGGTGAGCGGCCTCGCGATGACGCTGTTCGGCACGGGACTCAGCGCCTATCTGGGCAAGTCGGTCGCGGGCACCCCGATACCGGGCTCGGTGCCGAAGCTCGACCTGGACTTCTTGGACGGCGTGCCTTTTTTAAGCGACGTATTCGGTCACTTGAACGTGCTCACTTGGTTCAGCTTCGCGCTTGTCGTCGTCCTGCATTTGTTTATTCACCGCACCTCCTGGGGACTGCATCTGCGCGCCATCGGCGACAATCCGGCGACTGCCGACGTCATGGGCATCCGCGTGCAGACGTTCCGTTACGGCTACGTCATCGCCGGCACGATCCTAATCGGCCTGGCCGGCGCCGACATGCTGCTCGCCTATTCGCCGACTTGGACCGAAGGGATGACCGCCGGCCGCGGATGGATCGCCGTCGCGCTCATCATTTTCGCCAGGTGGAATCCGGTTCGCGCGCTGCTATGCGCTTACTTTTTCGGCGCGATGGACACGATCGGCTTCAAGATCCAGCTGATCGGCAGCGAGATTCCGTCTTACTTTCTGAAGATGATTCCTTACGTCGTCACGATCCTCGTGCTCATGTATCTCGGCTGGCGCAGCCGCAACAAGCTGTCAGGCACGCCGCAGTCGCTTGGACTGCCTTATATCCGGGAACAGCGATTCTAGTCGCGAAAAAGGGGGAGAACGCCATGGCTCATTCGCACGAAGCGCTTCTGCGGTCTCCCTACGTCTGGCATCCGATTTGCGCGCGCGAAGCTTGGCATCTGAAACAAGAGATTGACGCAGGAGCGGTATTCGTCGCCGGCGGCACGCTGCTGCGCACGCAGTGGGAAGCCGGACTCGTCACTTTCCCCGCGCATCTCATCGATCTGTCCGGCATAGCGGATATGACCGGCATCGGACGCTCGGACGAGGATGGCCGCGGCTGGCGAATCGGCGCATTGGCGACGCTCGCGGAGTGCCGCAGCCATCCCGGCCTCGCCGCGGACTTCCCGCTAGTGAAGGAAGCCGCGCGCGTCATCGCGGCGCCGGCGGTGCGCAACTTGGCGACGATCGGCGGCAACGTCCTTTCCCGTACGGGAGATATGGCGACCGCGCTGCTCGCGCTGGATGCGGAGCTGCTGTGGCTGAACGATGCCGGCACGCATTCCGAGCCGCTGTCGGCTTGGCTGGACCGGGAGCGCGAAGGCATAAGCGGCGCGCCGGGGTTGCTGCTCGCGATTCTGCCTTCCGCTTTTTTGGGCGTATCCATGATTTCGAAGACAAGGCGCTTTTGCGCTTTTCATAAAGCCGGCCGCCGGGAAGCGTTTATCCCGCCGGTCGTGAACGTGGCGCTGAACGTCGCGTTCGACGAAGGCGGCGCGGTCGCGGACATTCGCATCGCGGCCGGCGGCGGTACGATGATTCCGGCGCGCCTGGCGGCCGCCGAAGCGCTGACGCTGGGCCGGGTGCCAGACGCGGCGCTGCTCGCGGCGCTGCATGCGGCGGTCAACGAAGAATACGCGCCCAAGCCGGATCCGTTCGTCGGGGAAGCCTACCGTCGGATGACGGCGGCCAATCTCGTCGCGGCCGCGTTATGGAAGGCGGGCTCCGATGCCCGAGCGTCCGGAGAGGAGGGGGAGCCGTGCTGCTGAACCGAGATACGAGCGGCCGCCGTTGGCGCATCCGTCCCGACGGCCCCGGCAAAGTGACGGGCGAGCTGGAATACCTGACGGACTTGTCGCTGCCGAACATGCTGATCGGCCGGGTGCTCCGCAGTCCGCATCCCCACGCGTACATCCGCAGCGTGGACGTGTCGAAGGCGCTGGCGCTGCCCGGCGTGCACGCGGCGCTCACCGCGAAGGACGTCCCGGGGCTCAACCGCTTCGGCATCGCCCGCCCCGACTATCCGGTTTTCTGCGAGGATCGCGTCCGCTTCATCGGCGACGCCGTCGCGGCCGTCGCCGCGGAGTCCGACGAGCTCGCGGAGCTCGCGCTGGCGGCGATCGAGGTCGATTACGAGCCGCTGCCGGTCGTGGACGATCCCGAGCGAGCGATTCTGGGCGATTCGCCCTTGTTGTACGAAGAAGGCAACGTGTTCCATCGCAACGGGTACAAGTTCGGCGATATCGAGGCCGGCTTTGCCGCAGCCGCGCATATCGTCGAGGAGACTTATTCCACGCCCCGGCAGATGCACACGTATATGGAAACCGAAGGCGGCCTGTTCGTGCCTGGCGAGGACGGCAGGCTCACGGCATACTCCCCGACGCAGCACGGCTTCATGGACCGAATGCAGCTGTCCCGCATCCTGGCGAAGCCCGAGGAGGACATCCGCGTCGTGTCGAGTCCGATCGGCGGCTCGTTCGGCGGCAAGGACGAGCTGAACGTGCAGCCGTACGGCGCCCTCCTGGCGCTGGCGACCGGCCGTCCCGTGAAGCTTCACAACTCGAGGTGGGAGTCGGTTCGCGCCGGCCTCAAGCGCCATCCGATGAAGATTACGATGAAGACGGGCGTTGACGCCTACGGTCGGCTCGTCGCGCACCGGGCTTACGTCATTGCCGACAAAGGGCCTTATTCGACGCTCGGCGCGGAGGTGTTGAACTTCGCGACGGAGCATGTCGTCGGTCCGTACCGCTTCAAGGCTGTCGACGTGGACACCGTATCGGCCTTCACGAACAACGGGATGTCGGGCGAGTTCAGAGGCTTCGGCGGCAACCAGGCGATCTTCGCGCTGGAGGGACAGCTCGACCGGCTGGCCGCGCTGCTCGGAATGGACCCTTGGGAGCTTCGGCGCCGCAATCTGCGGCGAGCGGAGGATCCCGGCCCGCTCGGGCAGCCGATCTCGGTGACGGGCGGCGCCGGCCAGGTATGGGCGTCGCTCGAGGGAAGCGCGCTTTGGCGAAGAAGAAGCGAGCCGCCTGCGTCGGCGCCGTCCGCGCCTTGGTTAAAACGAGGCATCGGCGCCGCCTACGTTATGCACGCCGCGGGACTCGGCGTCGGCATCCCCGATCCTGCTGGCGGACGGCTGCAGCTGCGGGGCGACGGCAAAATCGAGGCCTTTTTCGGCTACGAGGAGTTCGGCCAGGGACTGATCGCTTCGCTCATGCAGATGCTGATCGAGATGTTCGGCTTCGCCGAGCGCGACATCGTCATCACGATCGGGGACACGGACGTCGTCCCCGACAGCGGCTCCACGACCGCCTCGCGGGCGACGAGCATGATGTGGCAATCGCTGCGCCGGCTCCGCGGCCCGTTCGCCGGCAAGCTGCTCGAGGCGGCTTCCCGCGCGCTCGCGCTGCCCGCGGAAACGCTGGCGATCGGCGAAGACGGCATCCGCGGCGCTAAGGACGGCCGGCTGCTCTTAAGCTACGCCGCGCTCGCCGGGGCCGCCGGGCAGCCCATCGCGGCGCAGACGCACTTCAGTTATCCGACGTCGCCAGTCGACCGGGTCGGCGCGCATTATATGTATTCGTACTCCGCCGTGGCTGTCGAGGTTGAAGTTAACACCCTGACCGGGCGCGTCCATGTCGTCGACCAATATCATGCCGTCGCCGCCGGTCCTGTCGTTAATCCGCAGGGCTACCTCGGCCAGATCGAGGGGGGAAGCAGCATGGCGCTCGGCTTCGCGCTGACGGAGGACGCAGTTATGAGCGGCGGGCATTATTTGACTAAAAACCTGGACACCTATCTCGTGCCGACGATCGTCGAGCAAAACGGAGCCGTGACGGTGGACGCGATCGAGGAGCTCCCCGAAGGCGACGAGCACGGGCCGCGCGGGCTTGGCGAGCTGGGCTCCGTGGGATTGGCGCCGGCTATAGCGGAGGCGGTCTATCAGGCGACCGGCAAACGCGCGAGCAAGCTGCCGATCGATCCCGCCCTGCTGCAGGAACCGATCCGCTTCAATTAAGGAGGCGAGCGAAATGATCGAGAGAGCGCCGATATCGGCGGATCCTTCCGCCAAGCTTAACATCAACGTTAACGGCAGGGAGGCTGTGCTGGACGTCCCGCCGTCGAAGCGGCTGCTGCACGTGCTGCGCGAAGATCTCGGCCTCACCGGCACGAAGCGATCCTGCGAGATGGGGCGCTGCGGCGCCTGCATGGTGCTCGTGGACGGCAAAGCGGTCAATTCGTGCCTGGCGATGGCCTATCAATGCGAGGGCAAATCGGTCACGACGATCGAGGGCTTGTCCGAAGGCGGCTTGACGCCGGTCCAGCAGTGCTTCCTCGAGGAAGGCGGCTACCAGTGCGGCTATTGTACGCCGGGCATGGTCGTGTCGGTCACCGCGATGCTGGCGAACGATCCTTCGCCGAGCGACGCGGATATCGAGGAGGCGCTATCGGGCAATCTGTGCAGGTGCACCGGTTACGGGGGCATTTGGCGGGCGGTCAAAAAAGCGATCGAGCTGAAAAAGGAGCAAACGGGATGAACGGTAACGAGAAGGAGCTTCATTTGTTTTACATCCGCAAATGCGTGGAAGTGTCGCGCAAGGCGCGGGCCGCGGGCAATACGCCGTTCGGCTGCGTGTTGGTCGGTCCCGACGGCGACGTCCTCATGGAGCAGGGCAACGTCGAGATTACCGGTCGCGTCTGCACCGGCCATGCGGAGACATCGCTCATGCAGCGCGCCTCGCTCGAATATCCGAAGGATTTTTTGTGGCGCAGCACGCTGTATTCAACGGCCGAGCCGTGCGCGATGTGCACGGGCGCGATCTATTGGGGCAACGTCGGACGCGTCGTGTACGGCATCTCCGAGCATCGGCTGGCCGAGCTGACCGGCGACGACGAGCAGAATCTGACGCTCGACATGCCCTGCCGGGACATTCTGGCCAGAGGCCGCAAGCCGATCGAGGTCGTCGGGCCTTTTCCCGAGATCGAGCTAGAGGTCGTGGCGGTCCACGAGGGGTATTGGAAATGAGCGGCGCAAGGGACGGAAAAATGTCGTTGTCGGTCATAAACGAGCTTGACCGGGAGCAGTTCGCAGCGGCGCTTGGCAGCGTGTTCGAGCATTCGCCCTGGGTAGCGGAGTCTGCTTGGTCGGGGCGTCCGTATGCGTCGGTCGGCGCGCTGCACGAAGCGATGATGGACGTCGTCCGCGGTTCGCCGAAGGATCGGCTGATCGCGTTTTTAAGAGCGCATCCGGACCTCGGGACGCGGCTCGCCGTCACGCCTTATTCGGCGTCGGAGCAGGCCGGCGCGGGGCTCGACCGCTTGACGGCGGAGGAGTACGAGATCTTTACGAACCTGAACAAGACGTACGTGGAGCGATTCGGATTTCCGTTTATTCTCGCCGTAAAGGGCAAAGGCAAGGAAGAGATTCTGGAAGCGATGCGGACGCGCGCGAACCATGACGCGGAGCGGGAGCTGTCGGAAGCGCTCGCGCAAATCTCGCGTATCACGGGCTTTAGGCTCGCGGATCTGCTGGCGGACGAATAGAGGGGAGGCGGCTCGGATGAGCGGCAAACTGACGACCCATGTGCTCGATACATCGATCGGGCGCCCTGCGGCAGGCATGCGCGTTCAGTTGTTCGGCATAGGCGAAGGCTTGACGGCGCGGACGCTGCTCGGGGAAGCTTTCACGAACGAGGAAGGCAGGCTTGACGCTCCGCTGCTGGAAGGCGATCGGTTAGCGGAAGGGACCTACGAGCTGCTGTTCGGCGTCGGCGATTATTTTCGGGGGAATGCGCATGCGTTTTTTTTAAGCCAGGTGCCGATTCGATTCGAGGTATCGGAGCCGTCGAGCCATTATCACGTGCCGCTGCTGGTCTCGCCGGGCGGTTACAGCACGTACCGGGGCAGTTGAATGGCGGTTCGACGGAAGGAGAGATAGGAGATGGGAGATGGCTACGACCTGATCGTCAAGGGCGGCTTCGTCGCGCTGCCGGATGAAGCGGCATACCTCGACATCGGCGTAAGGGGCGGGAAAATCGCCGCGATCGGCGCGGACCTTCGCGCAGGCCCGGACGCCAAGCTCGTCGATGCGCGGGGAAAATGGGTGCTGCCGGGCATGGTGGACGCCCACGTGCATCTCAACGAGCCGGGCATGGGGCACTGGGAGGGCTTCGCGTCGGGTTCCGCGGCGCTGGCGGCGGGCGGCTGCACGACGTTCATCGACATGCCGCTGAACGGTCTGCCCCCGACCGTGAACGCGGAGGCGCTGGGGATGAAGGCCGACCTCGCGGCGGGCGTGTCGAGCGTCGACTACGCGTTCTGGGGCGGGCTCGTGCCGGGCAACGCGAACGATCTGAAGCCGCTTCACGAGGCCGGCGTCGCCGGCTTCAAGGCGTTTTTGTCCGATCCGGGCGGAGAGACGGAGGACCGATTCAGGGAAGTCGACGACGTGACGCTGCTGGAGGGCATGCGGACGATCGCTTCGTTCGGCGGTCTGCTCGGCCTTCACGCGGAGAGCGACGCGATCACCTCGCGTCTCGCGGCGAAGGCAGCCGCCGAAGGCCGTACGGACGCGGCGGACTTCATCGCCTCCCGGCCCATCGTGGCGGAGCTCGAGGCCGTGAGCCGCGCGCTGCTGTTCGCGCGGGAGACGGGCTGCCGCCTGCACTTCGTGCACATGAGCAGCCCGGAGGCGGTGGAGCTGATCGCCCGGGCGAAGCGCGAGGGGCTCGACGTCACGGCCGAGACATGCCCGCATTATCTCGCGCTGAGCGACCGGGACATGGCGCGGATCGGCCCCGCCGCCAAATGCGCGCCGCCGATGCGCGACGATGCGCGGCGCGAGCGGCTATGGCAGCAGGTCGCCGCTGGCTTGATCGACGTGATCGCCTCGGACCACTCCCCTTCGCCGGAGGCTTGGAAGTCGATGGAGGGCCGCACGTTCATGAGCGCCTGGGGCGGCATCGCCGGCGCGCAGAGCAGCCTGGAGCTGATGCTGGACGAAGGCGTCGTGAAGCGCGGGCTTCCGCTGCCGGTCATCGCCAAGCTGCTCGCAGACGGTCCCGCGCGGCGTTTCGGGCTCGACGGCCGAAAAGGACGGATCGCGGTCGGCCTGGACGCCGATCTGGCGATCGTCGATCCGGCGGCCGCCTATACGCTCGAGCGCGAGGATTTGTACCAAAGACATCGTCACAGTCCTTATATCGGAAGAAGGTTCTCTTGCAGGGTCGTGAACACGTTCGTGCGCGGACTGCTGGTTTATTCGCTGAACGAGGGCATCGTTGCAGCGGGCTGCGGCGAACAACTGAGCCCGCCGAGGAAAGGGTGAAATCAGATGAGCCTGTCCGAAATTCCGATCGATGACTTAAAAAACGAGATCATGGCGCTGCTGGACGAGATGGCCGCCCATTCCGACGATCCGGAGGATCCGGGCGTCACGAGGCTGCTGTACGGCGTCTCCTGGCTCAGCGCGCAGGCGGCGCTGGCCGTCCGCATGGAGGAAGCGGGATTAGCGGTCCGATACGACAACGTGGGCAATTTATACGGACGCCTCCCGGGGAAACGGGGCGGCGAAGCGGCAGTGCTGACCGGTTCGCATATCGATTCGGTCCGGCACGGAGGCAAGTTCGACGGCGCTTACGGCATCGCCGCCGGCATCGCGGCGCTCGGCTTTTTGCGCCGGACGTACGGCAAGCCCTTGCGGCCGCTCGAGGTCGTCTCCTTTTGCGAGGAAGAGGGGAGCCGGTTTCCGATCGCTTATTGGGGCTCCGGCAATGCGACCGGCATTTACGATTGGCGGCATGCCGGCGGTTACAAAGACGAGGACGGCGTTTCCCTAGAGGAGGCGATGGGAGCCTCCGGCTTCGGTCGCGCGGACGGCCCGGACTGCCGGCTCCCGCCGCTCGCGGCTTTCGTGGAGCTGCACATCGAACAAGGGCTCGTGCTCGAGCATCGCAACCGGCGTATCGGCATCGTCGAGACGATCGTCGGACAGCGCAGGTATTCGCTCTCGATCGAGGGCGCGGCCAACCATGCCGGCACGACGCCGATGACGCTGCGCCAGGACGCGCTCGCCGGCGCGGCGGAGATCGCGCTTAAGCTCGAGTCGCTCGCCTCGTCGTGGGGAGAGCCGCTCGTAGCCACGGTCGGCAAGCTCGAAGCGCGCCCCAATACGCCGAACGTCATCCCCGGTTTCGTCGAGATGACGCTCGATATCCGCCATTCGGACGAATGGAGCCTCTCGGCCTTTTCCGATCTCGTGCTCAGCGAGATTCAGCGGATCGCGGACCGGCGCCGGCTTAGGCTTGCCGTGACGCCTTGGCTGGCGACCAAGCCCGTGCCGATGAGCAAGCGGCTGACCGCCCGCGTCGAGGCGGCTTGCGCCGGGCTGTCGCTGTCGTATCATCGCATGGTCAGCGGCGCCGGTCACGACGCGCAGCTGCTGGCGCCGCTTTGTCCGACAACGATGATATTCGTGCCGAGCCGCGCTGGAATGAGCCATTCGCCCGACGAATACACGTCGCCCGAGCAGCTTGCCGAAGGAGCGGCCGTGCTAGTCTCCGTTTTGTATGATCTGGCCTACAAGGAGTAGATTTTCATGAGAGCTTACGCTGAATTGTCACCCTCGCCCCGCTCGATCATGACGCCGGGCCCGGTCGAGGTCGATCCACGCGTGCTGCGCGCGCTGTCTTATCCGATCCTCGGCCAGTTCGACCCCGAATTCACCGCGCTCATGAACGACACGATGGAGATGCTGCGGCTCGTCTTCCGGACCGACAACCGTTGGGCGTACCCGGTCGACGGCACGTCGCGCTCCGGCATCGAGGCGGTATTGACGAGCTTGATCGAGCCCGGCGACAAGGTGCTGGTGCCGATCTACGGGCGGTTCGGCCATCTGCTGCACGAGATCGCGGAGCGATGCGGCGCCGAGGTCGTGACGCTGGAGCAGGCATGGGGCCGCGCGTTCGAGCCGGCGGTTATCGCGGACGCGATCCGGCGGGAGCGGCCGCAGCTCGTCGCCGTCGTGCACGGCGAGACGTCGACGGGGCGCGTGCAGCCGCTGGACGGCATCGGCGCGGCGTGCCGCGAGACGGACGCGCTGCTCGTCGTCGACGCGGTCGCGACGCTCGGCGGCATGCCCGTCGAGACGGACGCCTGGCTGCTCGACGCCGTCGTCGGCGGGACGCAGAAGTGCCTGTCCGTGCCGTCGGGCATGGCGCCGATCACCTACAACGCGCGCGCCGAAGCGAAGATTCTCGCGCGCAAGCGCGTGGAGCGGGGACTGCGCGCCCCCGGCATGGCGAACCTTGAACCGGCGGAAGGGCGCCGGTTTATCCAGAGCAACTATCTGGATCTGGGCCAGCTGCAAGATTACTGGAGCGCCGCGCGGCTGAATCATCATACGGAGATGACCTGCATGCTTTACGGGCTGCGCGAAGGGCTGCGCATCGTGCTGCAGGAAGGGCTCGAGGCGCGCTGGGCCCGGCATCGTCATCACGAGGCCGCGCTCGTCGCGGGGTTGGAAGCGATGGGGCTTCGTCTTTACGGCGACTCGTCTCGCAAAATGGCGGTCGTTACGTGCGTGGAAATTCCCGAAGGCATCGACGGCGAGTCCGTGCGCGCGATGCTGCTGTCGATGTTCGGCATCGAGATCGCGAGCTCCTTCGGCCCGCTCAAGGGACGGATCTGGCGCATCGGCACGATGGGCTACAGCTGCCGCAGGGACAACGTGCTGCGGCTGCTGGGCGCGTTCGAGGCCGCGCTGGCGCGGCACGGAGCGAAGATCAAGGCAGGCGCGGCCGTTCAGGCTGCGCTGGACGTTTACGAGGCGGGCGAAGTAATAGAATAATTCCGCAATTCAGTCCCTTTCTTCTTGCCGAGAAGGGACTTTTTGCTGCTTAAGAGAGTAGTCGCATAGGTGTCCGCGCAGATCGATAAAGCGATAATTGGCGAGGATTCGCCGGTGTGAGTGTGTACGTACTTAGATCAACGGTTTTCGAATCGTCGTTTGCCGAAGGCGGCGCGGGTTTGAAGTACGTCAACCGTCTGCTATAATAATCAACGTAACCGTAAACGCGCGTTCACACCGATGTGACTTTTACGCACAATGAGATAGGGGAGGTTCAATGCCCGATGAAAACGGTCAAAGCATTCGGTCCGCAAGATCTGCGCGTCGTCGAACGCGCAGATCCCGAGCCCGGACCCGATGAAGTGCTGGTCGAGACCAGAGCCTGCGGCATCTGCGGATCGGATAAATGGTTCTGGCATGTCGAAACGCCGAGCGATTACGTGGCCGGGCACGAGGCCGCCGGCGTGATCGTCAGGACCGGCGCCGGCGTGACCGGCTTCAAGCCGGGCGACCGGGTTGCCGTCAACAACGTGAAGGGCTGCGGCGAATGCGACCAATGCCGCGCGGGACGGTTCGTGAGATGCGGCGGCGCGCCGCTCGTTCATATGGGCTTCGGCTTCGCCGAACGGATGGCGGTGCCTGCGTGCAACTGCCTGCCGCTCGATCCCGCAATTAGCTTCGAGCAGGGCGCCCTGCTGTTCGATAACTGGGGTACGCCGTATTCGGCGCTGAAGCGAACGCATCTCGGCGCAGGCGACAGCGTGCTCGTGACGGGCTGCGGACCGATCGGCCTCGCGACCGTGGCGCTGTGCAAGGCGAAGGGCGCCATCGCGGCGGCCGTCGATCCGATCGCCGCGCGCAGAGAGGCCGCGCTGCGTCTCGGCGCATCGATCGCCGTTTCTCCGGACGAGGCCGCAGCCGGGCGGCTGCGCGCGTTTTCCGGCGATTCCGGCTTCGGATACGGCGTCGACTGCTCGGGCAAGGCGGCTTCCTACGATCTCATCTTCGAGCACATCGCGATCGGCGGCACGATCGTCACGATCGGGGAAGGCGCGAAGTTCGCGTTCGACTCTAGCCGTCTCATCCACAAGCATCTCACGCTCGTCGGATCGCTGTATTCTACGATGGAGGACGGCGCCGAGCTGCAGCGGATGGCGGTCGCGGGCGAGCTGGACCCGCTCGCGTTCGTGACGCACCGCTTCCGTCTCGCGGACCTGCCGTCCGAATTCGGCAAGGTGATGGGCGGCGACGACACGCTGCTTAAGGCAGTCGTATTGAACGAAGCGCCATTCGAAAACGAACCGGGGAGGATGTAAAGCATGCGATTGGGGAGCCAGCTTTTCGGAGATACGAGCACACCTGAATCGTGGGTGAACGAGGTGCTTAAGGGCGGATACCGTTCCGCCGTCTGTCCCGATTTGACCGATACGTCAGAAGAAGTCGTTCGCGCATACGTGCGAGCCGCGGAAGCGAACGATATTACGATCTCCGAGGTGGGCGCGTGGAGCAATCCGATCAGCGCCGACGAGGCGGTACGGCAGGAGGCGCTGGCTCATTGCAAACGGCGGCTGGCGCTCGCGGATACGGTCGGCGCGCGCTGCTGCGTCAATATCGCCGGATCCCGCGGCGAACAATGGGACGGGCCGCATCCGGACAACTTTTCGGACGATACCTTCGCGCTTATCGTAGACACCGTACGCGAGATTATCGACGCGGTGCGGCCGAAGCGCACGTTTTTCGCGCTGGAGACGATGCCGTGGATTTTTCCGGATTCCGCCGATACGTACCTCGCGCTCTTGAAAGCGATCGGCCGTCAGGCGTTCGCCGTCCATTTCGATCCGGTCAACATGATCTCGAGCCCGAGAATCTACTATAACAATGGCGACCTGATCCGCGACTTTTTCGCCAAGCTCGGCCCGTATATCCGCAATTGCCATGCCAAGGACATCAAGCTGGCCGGCAAGCTGACGGTGCATCTGGACGAGGTCGTGCCCGGCCGCGGCGCGTTGGATTATCGGACCTTTCTAAGCGAGCTAAACAAGCTGGACCCGGATACGTCGCTCATCGTCGAGCATCTGCATACGCCCGAAGAAGGCGAGGAAGCGGCGCGTTATATCCGATCCGTGGCCCGGGATCTGGATATATCTTTATAAAAAAAATGGGCGAAACCGCTCAAGGGGTGTAACTTTTGGACGCGAAGGCGCGTCAGTGACCATGCAAAGGCTTGATCACTACACATCGCGCGTTCAGAAGGGAGCATCTTTATGAAAAAACAAAAATGGATCATTCTCGCGACCGCGGCCGGGCTTCTCGCCGCGACGGGCGCCAGCGCGGCGGGTCTCGTCGAGAAAGTGACCGGCCAGCTCCGCGGCGATATTTCAGTCACGGTGAACGGCGAACAGACGCAGCTTCATCCGGTGTATATCGACGGAAAGGCTTATATACCGGTGCGGGATGCGGCGGACGCGCTCGGCTACGGCGTCTCTTGGAATCACAAGCAGCTGGATCTGACGAGCAAGGACGCGCCGACGGAAACGGCCGACTACGTGATGACTTCGGGCGTTGTGGCAAGCGCGACCGCGACAGCGGACGGCGGCGTCAGGCTCGAAGTGCTCGGCACCGGGCTTAATCCCTGGATCATCTTGACGGCAGACGCCAAGACGAAGATCGCGGATGCGGACGGCAAGGCGATCGCGGTCGGCGATTTGAAAGCCGGCATGCACATCGTCGCCGAATACGGTCCGGTCATCGCCATGAGCTATCCCGGCCAATCCCATGCAGCTTCCGTCACCGTAACGGCCGAACGGCTCGTCAAGGAATCGGCCGTCTATTCCATTGAAAAGGCGGACGGAGGCTGGAAGATCCAATTCTCCGAATTGAAGGACGGCGTCGATACGCCCGTGCTCGCGCTTCAGTCCGGCAAGGAAACGCGCCTCGTCGACAAGGAAGGCCGGCCTGCCGATTGGACGCAGATCAAGCCCGGCACGCCGGTGCGGGCTTATTACGGCCCGACGGCCGCCGAAGGCGCGGCCGCGCCGATCGATACGCTCGTCATTTTGGAGGAACAGCCGACCGCCGAGCAGATCGCGGCTTACCGCGAGATCGCCTGGAAGCTCGTGCCGAAGGAGCAGATGCCGCACTTGCTGACCAAAAAGAATGAAGCCCAGGTGGCCGTCATCGATCCGGACAGCGCCGGACTGATGCCTGCTGGCGACGCCGAGAAGAAGCGCGTCGAAGAGATCAAGGCGGCCGGCGGCAAGCTGATCGCCGTTTATTACAGCACGGATCAGGACGCGTTGATCGGACCGCTCACGATCGTATTCGATCCGGAGACGGAGAAGCTGCTCGGCTTTTTCATGAGACGATAATCGTCTGGACCTTCGGAACCCATGACTCCTTATTTGGAGCGTGGGTTCTTTTTCATGTGTTAAGGTATTTGCCTTGACAACGTCCGGGCGAAAGCTTATGATAGTTTTCGGACGCGGCGTGTCAAGTCGTTTCCCTTGACAGCATAGGAGTGATCGTGATGCAAGGAGAGCGCGCACTCGCGAAGACGACCCGGATGAACATGCTGTTCGATTTTTACGGGGCGCTGCTGACCGACAAGCAGCAGACGTTTCTGAAGTTCTATTACCACGACGATTTCTCGCTCGGCGAGATCGCTTCGGACTTCGAGATCAGCCGGCAGGCGGTCTACGAGCATCTGAAGCGGGCGGAGCAGGCGCTTGAGGGCTACGAGGACAAGCTCGGTCTCATGGCGCGGCACGTTCGGCTGCATGGCTGGCTGGACGCGCTCGACCGCCAGATCGGCGGGCTCCCGGAGCCGCACCGCGAGGCGCTGGCCCGGACGGCCGCAGGTCTTCGCGGATCGGAAGACGGCGAGTTTTGAACGCGAACCCGACTAATGATATGATTGAACGAATAGATGCGAGATTTTTGAAGAAGGGAGGGACCGGCTTATGGCATTCGAAGGTTTGACGACAAGGCTTCAGAACGTGTTCGGCAAGCTGCGGGGCAAGGGCAAGCTGTCCGAGGACGACGTCAACGAGGCGATGCGCGAGGTTCGTCTGGCGCTGCTCGAGGCCGACGTCAACTTCAAGGTCGTCAAGGACTTCATCGCCAAGGTGAAGGAGAAGGCCGTCGGACTGGAAGTGACCAAGAGCTTCACGCCCGGCATGGTCGTGGTCGACATCGTCCACAAGGAACTCATCGAGCTGATGGGCGGCACCCAGTCCAAGCTGGCGAAGTCGAACCGGCCGCCGACGGTCGTCCTGATGGCCGGCCTGCAGGGGGCGGGCAAGACGACGCTCGTCGGCAAGCTAGCCAAGCTGCTGCAGTCGCAGAACCACAAGCCGCTGCTCGTCGCGGGCGACATCTACCGTCCCGCCGCGATCAAGCAGCTCGAGGTGCTCGGCGGACAGATCGACGTGCCGGTGTTCTCCCTGGGCGATCAGGTCAGTCCGGTCGAGATCGCCCGCCAGGGCGTGGCGCGCGCCAAGGAAGAGGGCCGCGACTACGTGCTCATCGATACCGCGGGCCGGCTGCAGATCGACGAAGCGCTCATGGAAGAGATTAAGCAGATCCATGCGGCGGTCAATCCGGACGAAGTGCTGCTGGTCGTCGACGCCATGACGGGCCAAGAGGCCGTCAACGTGGCCAAGAGCTTCCACGAGCAGCTCGCGCTGACCGGCGTCGTGCTGACCAAGCTCGACGGCGACACCCGCGGCGGCGCCGCGCTGTCGGTCAAGGCGGTCACGGGCTGCCCGATCAAGTTCGCCTCCACGGGCGAGAAGATCGACCAGCTCGAGGCGTTCCACCCCGACCGGATGGCGTCGCGTATCCTCGGTATGGGCGACATGCTGTCGCTCATCGAGAAGGCGCAGACGAACATCGACGAGGAGAAGGCGAAGGAGCTCGAGCGCAAGATGCGCACGGCCGAGTTCACCTTCGACGACTTCCTCGAGCAGATGGAGCAGGTCCGCAAGATGGGGCCGCTCGACCAGCTGCTCGACATGATGCCTGGCATGAACAAGCTGAAGGCCAATCCGAACTTCAAGATCGACGAAAAGCAGATCTCGCGCACCGAGGCGATCGCCAAGTCGATGACGAAGGCGGAGAAGCAGAAGCCCGACATGATCAACTACAGCAGGCGCAAGCGGATCGCGGCCGGCAGCGGCACGACCGTCGCCGACGTGAACCGGCTGCTCAAGCAGTTCGAGGACATGAAGAAGATGATGAAGCAATTCTCCGGCATGATGGGACCGAAGGGACCCAAGGGCGGGATGAAGGGCCTCAAGAATCTGCTCGGCGGCAAAGGCGGCAAGGGCATGAAGTTTCCTTTCTAATTCGCAAGGATCGAGATCTCGTTAAGGAGGTGAAAGTTTAAAATGGCAACTCGCATTCGTCTTAAGCGTATGGGCGCTCACAAAGCCCCTTTCTACCGCGTGGTCGTAGCTGATTCCCGCTCCCCGCGCGACGGCCGCTTCATCGAGGAGATCGGCATCTACAACCCGGTCGCTCAACCGGCCGAAGTGAAGATCGACGAGGAGAAGGCACTGAAGTGGCTGCAATCCGGCGCGCAAGCGTCCGACACGGTCCGCAATCTCCTGAGCAAGGCTGGCGTTCTGAAGAAGTTCCACGAATCCAAGCTCTCGAAGTAAGACGTCGGATTTCCCGGAGGCTGACGGCCATGGAACAACTCATACGGGTTATTGCACAGGCATTGGTGGATCATCCGGAAGACGTACGAATTCAGGTCAAGGAAGACGCGCGAGGCCTGGTGTACGAGCTTACCGTTCATCCCGGCGATGTCGGCAAGGTCATCGGCAAGCAGGGGCGGATCGCGAAGGCGCTGCGCACGGTCGTCTCGTCCGCCGCGGTCAAGACCCACAAACGCGTCATCGTGGACATCGTATCCGAATAGCAGGCAGCTGAAGTCCGGGCGCGCGAACAGCGTACCGGGCTTTTTCGTCCTTTTGAGCTGAATGATGGCGTATGTGCAGGCAGCGCATCGGGATATTCTATCGTAAAAGGGGGCGTTCCCTTGTCAGAGCAACAACTGCTGAACGTCGGCAAAATCGTCAATACGCACGGCGTGCGGGGCGAGATCAAGGTGTGGCCGCAGACGGACTTTCCCGACGTCAGGTTCCGCGCGGGCAGCAAGCTGCTCCTCGTGAACCCGGAAGCCGGCGGGCAGCCTGCGGAGGTCGAGGTCGTGAGCGCCCGCGAGCAAAAAAACATGTTCGTGGTGCGGCTCAAGGGCTGGGACGACATCAACCAGGTCGAGAAGTACAAGGGCTGGGAGCTGAAAGTCGAAGCCGCAGACCGCGTGGAGCTGGAGGAAGACGAATACTATCTGAGCGATATTATCGGCTGCGCCGTCTTCACGGAGGAAGGCGAGGAGCTGGGGTTCGTCAAGGAGATTCTGTCCCCCGGCGCGAACGATGTCTGGGTCGTCAAGCGTCCGAAGGGCGGGGATCTGCTGCTGCCGTTTATCGATGAGGTCGTCAAAGAAGTCGACGTCGCCGCCCGCAAGGTCAAAGTTCATCTAATGGAAGGATTGCTCTGACGATGCGCGTAGACGTATTGACGCTTTTCCCGGAGATGTTCGAAGGCGTGTTCGGCAGCAGCATCTTGGGCAAAGCGCGCGATCGCGGGCTCGTCTCTCTGAATACGGTGAACTTTCGCGACTACGCCAACAACAAGCATAATACCGTCGACGACACGCCTTACGGGGGCGGGGGCGGCATGGTGCTGAAGCCGGATCCGATTTTCGCGGCCGTCGAGGCCGTGACTGGACGGACGGTTTGGACGGACGGGAGCGAAGGCGAGGCCGGCGTGCTTGCTGCGGAGGCCGAGGGCTCGCGTTCGCCGCGCGTCATTCTCATGTGCCCGCAGGGGGAAACCTTCACGCAAGCGAAGGCGCAGGAGCTGTCCCGCGAGGCGCATCTCATTTTTATATGCGGGCATTATGAGGGCTACGACGAGCGAATTCGCAGTCATCTGGTGACGGACGAGCTGTCGATCGGGGACTACGTGCTCACGGGCGGAGAATTGCCCGCCATGACCGTCGTGGACGCCGTCGTCAGGCTGCTGCCCGGCGTGTTGGGCAACGAGAGCTCCGCCGTCACCGACTCGTTCAGCGACGGCCTGCTCGAATACCCCCATTATACGCGTCCCGTTAATTTCCGCGGTCTCCAGGTGCCGGACGTGCTGCTGTCGGGCCATCATGCGGAGATCGACAAATGGCGCAGGCAGCAGTCGCTGCTGCGGACGCATGCTCGCCGGCCGGAACTGCTTGACCTTGCGGAGCTGACCGACAAGGAGAAAAAATGGCTCGAGAGCGCTGTTAACGCGCGGGACGAGAGCGACGCTCGCTGAAGGCTTTCGTTGCTCTGCGATGCGGAGCCTGCCGTCTGCTGGCATAATTCGGACTTGAAAGCGGCGGGCGTTTGTGGTAGAATTTCAAATGTTGTGTATGTCGAAGCCTATGTTCGGCCTCGTGCCGCAAGGTTAGGCATGATTAATCGGGCGGTCCTCTGCGCGCTAAGATCCGGATACGAACATTCGGGGAGCGGCACGAACGTCTATGGCGGAAGGAGGGGACACCCCCATGAGTCTGATTCAAACGATCACCCAAGAGCAACTGCGCAAGGACATTCCGGCATTCCGTCCTGGCGACACGCTGAAGGTTCACGTTAAAGTCGTCGAGGGTTCCCGCGAGCGGGTACAACTTTTCGAAGGCGTCGTGATCAAGCGTCGCGGCGGCGGGATCAGCGAGACCTTTACGGTTCGCAAGATTTCCTACGGCGTCGGCGTCGAGCGTACTTTCCCGGTTCACTCGCCCCGCATCGAGAAGATCGAAGTGGCGCGCCGCGGTAAGGTTCGCCGTGCGAAGCTTTACTACCTGCGCAACCTGCGCGGCAAGGCAGCTCGCATCAAGGAAATTCGATAATGAAAAAGCAAGGGGGCTTGGCACTCGTTCAAGCCCTCTTTTGCGTTCTTCGCGCAAGCGAATACATACCCCGCGGGTATACTTAGCTGAGGCAGAAAAGAGGCGAGCTTATGGATCAATCTGACAAACGGAATGAATGGGAGCAATCGGAGACCGAGCTCGGCGATTCGTCCGTACCCGGCTCGCCTTCCGGGCAGTCCGTTCCGGAAGCTTCCCCAGGGGAGCCCGGCGCGAACGGGGCGCCTCCGCCCGCGCCCGGCGCCGGTAAGTCCAAAGCCGGCAAAGAAGCCGTCGAATGGGTCAAGGCGCTGGCGATCGCCGGCGTGCTCGTCGTTTTGATTCGATGGCTGCTGTTCAATCCGTTCATCGTCGACGGCGAGTCGATGCAGCCGAACTTCTGGAACGGCGAACGCATCATCGTGAACAAGGCCTTGTACGACATTCGCAAGCCGAGGGCCGGCGAAGTCATCGTCTTTCACGTGCCGGACGAGCACAGGGACTATATCAAGCGGGTCATCGCCGTCGGCGGCGATACCGTCAAGGTTCAAGGCGACGACGTGTACGTCAACGGCACGAAGATCAAGGAACCGTATTTGCAGGCTACGTACGAAGAGATGCATGCGTCCGGTCAGCTGTACAACGATGAAAAATGGAGCAGCGACTTCCCGAACGAGACGTTCCCGGACGGCAAGGTGCCGGACGGCATGCTGTACGTCATGGGCGACAACCGTCCGAACAGCAAAGACAGCCGCATGATCGGCTACGTGCCGATCGATCGCGTCGTCGGTCGGGCCGAGCTCGTGTTCTGGCCGCTCGACAAGCTCAAATATATCGGCAAAGGGTATTGAGCCGGACTTGACGCGATGCGTCTTGGATGACGGCGACGGCTGCCGGATAGACAAACGGGCGCTGCCTGAGACGCATACTTAAGGAGGCCGTTTCATTTGACCATCCAATGGTTCCCCGGTCATATGACCCGGGCCAAAAGGCAAATCGAAGAAAAGCTTAAACTGATCGACGTCGTATTCGAACTGCTGGACGCGCGCATCCCCGAAGCGAGCCGCAATCCGATGATCGACGAGATCGTGGGCGGCAAGCCGAGGCTCATTCTGCTGAACAAGGCGGACCTGGCCGACCCGGTCGCGAACGCGGCATGGCTTGCTCACTACCAGGCGCTCGGCCATAGCGCGCTCCTAATTGACTCAAGCACCGGCACGGGCGTCAAGGAAATCGCGGTTCGCGTCCAGGCGCTGCTTAAGGAAAAGACGGATCGGCAGATCGCCAAAGGCCTTAAGCCCAGGCCTGCCCGCGCTTTGATCGTCGGCATTCCGAACGTAGGGAAGTCAACGTTGATCAACAAGCTGGCAGGACGAAGCGCGGCGATGACCGGCGACAAGCCCGGCGTCACGAAGGGCCAGCAGTGGATTCGAACGGGCGGCGGACTGGAGCTGTTGGACACGCCGGGTATCTTGTGGCCGAAGTTCGAGGACGCCGACGTCGGCTTCAGGTTGGCCGCTACGGGCGCGATCAAAGAAGAAGTGATTCACGTGGACGAGGTCGGCTGCACGCTGATCCGTTATTTGACTGACGAATACCGGGACACGCTAGTCGAACGTTACGGCTTGGCTACCCTCCCGGCAGAGCTCCCGGATACGGCGTCGGCAGCGGAAGTGCTGGCGGATATCGGCCGGCGCAGGGGATGCCTCGGCAGCGGGGGGCACGTGGATTACGACAAGGCCGCCGGCGTCCTCTTGCGGGACTTGCGGTCAGGCAAGCTGGGTCGGATTTCGCTAGAATTGCCTGTAATTAATTGAAGGCTCGTCGACTTCGGTCGGCGGGTCTTTTTTTATAGAAGCGATTGAATGGCGAAAAACAGTTGCCGGATCGACGCAGTTGACGGACAATAGAAGACAGAACAAATACGAACGCAGGCATCGAAGGCGGAGATGGAATTGAAAACCGAGATACCGATTGAAATCGACAGATTAGCATATGAGCGAACGTTATGGACCGAAGGCGCCACGGCCATCGCCGGCGTGGACGAGGTCGGCAGAGGCTGCTTGTTCGGCGACGTGGTCGCCGCGGCCGTCATTATGCCGCCGGGCCTCATGCTCGAGGGGATCGACGATTCCAAGCGGCTGAGCGAGAAAAAGCGGGACGAGCTGTACGACATCATTCTCGCGAACGCGGTCGCCTGGTCGGTCGGACGCGTCGACGCAGAGACGATCGACAAGATCAATATCCGGCAGGCTTCGCGCCTGGCGATGAAGCTCGCGGTCGAGGGGCTCGCGGCGAAGTCGGATCACCTTTTGATCGACGCTGAGACCGTGGATTTGCCTCTCCCGCAAACGAAAATCATCAAGGGAGACATGCTAAGCCAATCGATCGGCGCTGCTTCGATCGTCGCCAAGGTGACGCGGGATCGGCTTTGCGAACAAATATGGGATTTGAATTACGCCGGATACGGCATCAAGGACCACAAGGGATACGCGACCAAGGTTCATCGCGAAGCGCTGCTCGCGCTCGGGCCGACGCCGCTGCATCGCAGGTCGTTTTTGACGAAATACGATGCGGAACAGCAAACGCTCTTTTAACGGATTGACGAGCCGCAACCGATAAACGAATACATAACCTTCAGTCCGCCCGAGGGCAGACTCGAGGAAGGAGCTGCGCCAAATTGGACATGAACATCGGTTCTTTGATGCGGGCGTTCATGAAGGAAAGCCAGCCGACCGACGTCAAAGCGCTGGAACTGCGGATCGGACAGATCGTGCGAGGCGTGCTGATCGAGATGCTGGACGGGCAGGACGCGCTCATGAACATCAACGGCGTGCCTGTCAGAGCCAAGCTCGAGGCGGATTTGTCCGTCGGCCAGAGCACGCTGCTGCAGGTGCGTCCGGACTCGTCCTCGGGGTTGATCTCCTTGCGGCCGCTGGCGGATGCCGCGCAGGCGGATGCGGCCGACGAGACGCTGATCCGCGAAGGCGTCAAAGCCTTCGGACTGCCCGAGCAGCCGTGGAGCCGCGAGCTGCTCCGCGGGCTCGCGCGCGACGGATATCCCGTCACGCGCGATACGGCCGACTGGTTCGCGCAGGCGTCAACGGCCAAGCCGCCTGGTGCCGATGCGCAGGAGTGGATGAATGCGGCTGGGGTCGCCTTCAGGCGAGGACTCCAGCCGACCGAGACGACGATCGGCTCGCTTAAGCAGGCGCTGTACGGACCGCCGTTGCATGAACAGCTGTCGACGCTGGCGGAGCTTGCGGGGCAGGCGGCTGCCGACCCGTCGGTCAAGCTTGAAACGTCCGAAGCCGCTCGGCGAATCTTGTCGCTGCTGAGAGAGGTGTCCGCGCTGGTCGACGGGCAGGCAGCGACCGACGAGGGCTTGGCTTCTCGCGCCGGCGAGAAAGCGGGAGGCGGCAATCGCGCGGCGGTTCAGGAGCCGGCACTTAGCATCGAGCGGCAGCCTAACGGCCGCGGCGGGCTCGCAGAGCCCGCAAGGGCGGGACAGCAAGCCGAAGCTCGCCAAGAGGCCGTAGGCCGCTGGAGCGTCATGCCACAGCCCGCCTCGACGGCGGCAGATCCCGAGGGCGCGGCGCAAGGAGCGGTGTCGCCGGGCCGGCGGACGCCGGATACGGCTGCGTCAGGATTGCGAGGCGCGGGGACCTCGCCGGATGAGGCCGACGATGTTGTCGGATCCGGGAAAGGTCGAACCGATGCGGGAGCTTCGTCGGCTCCCCTGCGTACGGATGGCAGCGGCGCTACGGGCGAAAAGTCCGCCGTTACGAGCGCGGACAAGGAGCCGTCTTGGATCGGCAAGCTGCTGAACGCGCTTGGCGCGAACCATGAGCATGCGGCGCTCAAAAGCGGAGCTTGGAGCGAGCTGCAGGCCGGCCTGTCGAGCGGGTCGGACCAAACGTCGAACGAAGCGGCGCGGCAGGCCGATTCGTTAAAGAGCGTGCTGCTCGGACTGACCGCAAGCGACGATGTTCCGCAGGCGCTGCGCGAAGCGGCGCAAAATCTCGTCCAGCAAATTACGGGACAGCAGCTCCTTCTCTCGGCGGAGCGGCAGAATACGGCGATGATGAGTCATATGACCTTGTTCGTTCCGATGAAGGGGCAGGACGGAGAAACGACGGCCAAAGTCCATATTGAAGCGCGGCGAGGGCGGCGCGGCGAGTTGGATCCGGACAATTGCAGGCTTCTGTTCGATCTCGATATGCGGCATATGGGACGTACCGTCGTCGACGTGCAGGTCGTCGATCGATCGGTCTCGCTACGATTGTTGAACGACGACCCCGAAGTAGCGGAGTTGATCGAGGATGCGAAGGCTGAAGCTGCCGATGGACTTAGATCGGCGGGATACCGGCTCATGTCGTTGACTGCAGCCCCCTATCCGGAGCGGCCGGCAGCCGAGGCGAGCGCGCCCGAAGCAGGCCAAGCGCCCGGGGGCGCATATGCCGCCAAGCTTTACAAAGGCATCGATTATCGGGCTTAACCGGCCCGCACACGGATATAGCAAGGTGGGAAACGTATGGAGCAGCCGAAGGGAAACGGACGGAAGGCGGGAGGGGCCGATCGTCCTGACGGAACCAGGGATGCAGTCGAAGGCGAACGCTACGTTCCCCGCAAGGCAGTCGCGCTGAAGTACAATCCGGAGCTTCGGTCCGCGCCGGTGGTCGTCGCCAAAGGCAAAGGCGCCGTCGCCGAAGAGATATTGAAGCGCGCCGCGGAGAACGGCGTCCCCGTCCAAGAGGATGCTTCGCTCGTCGAAGTGCTGTCGAAGCTGGACTTGGAGCAGGAAATCCCGCAGGAGCTGTACCAGCTGGTCGCAGAAGTGCTGAGCTTCGTCTACCGGTCCGATAAGCGGGCGTCACTGAGGAACGGAGGGCAACCGAATTGACGCGTAATCCGAGGTCGAGCATTCGGAGGCCGGACCTACGTAAAATGTGCGGGGACAGCGCCGAAGCGGAAGCCGCCGTCTTTTTGGAACGTCTCGGGTACCGCATACGCGAACGGAACTGGCGCTGCCGCACTGGGGAGCTGGACATCGTCGCGACGGACGGCGACGTTACCGTCATCGTAGAAGTCCGATCGCGAAAGGAAAACGGCCGGTTCGGAACGGCCGTCGAAGCCGTCACGCCCCGCAAGTGCATGCAGGTGCGCGCGACGGCTCAGGTCTATTTGCGGTTCGCGGGGCTGGAAGGGACGCGGACAAGGTTCGACGTCGTGGCGGTGACGAACGACGAAGCGGGGAGAGTCAAGGAAGTGCGTCATTTGATCGGGGCATTTTGACCGCTGCAGCTTGATCGGCAAGGATGGATATAGGCCGGGAATCTACCGCGGGCTACTCCGTTGGCGATGGTTGACAAACGGCCGTTACGTCATTAAACTTAACGATAACGAAATAAAATGGATACGGAACGAAGGGAAGCACCTTGCTCCGGCGACGAAGTTACGTTGCGGAGGGAAGGTGTATTTTTTATGTACTGCAAATTGTTAAGCGCTATCGTGCTCGGCGTTGAAGGCAAGCTTATTGAGGTCGAGGTGGACATCGCGGCAGGTTTGCCCCAGGTTAACGTGGTCGGATTGCCCGATCCTGCCGTTCGCGAATCGATCGACCGCGCAAGGGCAGCCATTCAAAATGCCGGCATGAAGTTTCCGCTTGATCGCATCACGGTCAATCTGGCGCCTGCGGACATGCGCAAGCAAGGGAGCGCGTTCGATTTGGCGATCGCCGCGGGCATTCTTTGCGCGAGCGGCCAGATGCCGCAGGATGAGCTGGAGGGCGCCCTGATTATCGGAGAATTGTCGTTGAACGGGGAGGTTAAGGCAGTACCGGGCGTGCTGGCGATGGCCGAGAATGCCCGATCGGCCGGTTTGCGACGCGTGTACGTGCCGCCGGCTAGCGCTCATGAAGCCGGATTGATTGAAGGCATCGAGGTCATATCGGTCGCGTCGCTGGCGGATTGGATTTGCGGTCGAAGCGGGACGGGCGCTTCGGCGCAGCCGATCGAGACGGCGCAAATCGGAGAGCCTGCTTTGGGGGCCTCGCCCGATTTATCGGACGTTTCCGGCCAGCTGCAGGGCAAGCGGGCGCTCCTGATTGCCGCGGCCGGGATGCATAACCTGCTTTTCCTAGGGCCTCCGGGCACGGGAAAGACGATGCTTTGCAGGAGACTTCCATCGCTGCTGCCGCCGCTCGCGGACGAAGAGGCGCTTGAGGTGACTAAGATCTACAGCGTAAGCGGGAAGTTTCCGGGTGCCCGAGCCGGCTTGATTCGGGCGCGTCCATTTCGTGCGCCGCATCACACGGTGTCGACATCGGGCTTGATCGGCGGAGGGCCCGTGCCCAAGCCGGGCGAAGTGACGCTCGCGCATCGCGGAGTTCTCTTTTTGGACGAATTGCCCGAATTCGGGCGAAGCGCGCTCGAGTCGCTCCGACAGCCGCTCGAAGACCGTCATGTGACGATCGGCCGCGCACGCGGCGTGACGCGTTTCCCCGCAAGCTTCATGCTGGCGGCCGCTATGAATCCGTGCGCCTGCGGCTACTGGGGCGGCGACCAGACCGAGCAGCCGTGCACCTGCTCGGCCGGCTCGCTCGCCCGATATCGCGCCAGGATGTCCGGGCCGCTGGCCGACCGGATCGACCTCCAAGTCGAGATTCCGAGACAGCCCGTCAGCTTCGGGAACGGCGGAATGTCGTCCGAAGAGGCGAGGGAAAAGCTGAGCGTCGCTTATGAGCGACAGCAGCACCGCTATGCCGAAGCCGGAATCCGGTGGAACAGCGAGCTGTCTGGACGATTGTTGGCCGTTCACGCAAGGCTAGCGAGCGATGCGGAGGCGCTATTGACCGGCATGTACAGCAGGTTAGGCCTTAGCTACCGCGCTCACGACCGCATCCTGAAGTTGTCCCGAACGATCGCGGATCTCGAAGATTGCGATGCCGTACGGCTCGAACATGTCGCCGAGGCGGTGCAGTACCGTGCGCTGGACAGACAAACGACGGGCTACGAGCCTGGTATAATCCGAGAAACGCAGGTTAAACAGGGCGGCGGCAAGCCGGAATCGTCTTCGCGGGGCGAAAGGAACGCGGCGGATCGAACGGCCGCAGGCAACTAGGGCAGCTGAAATCAACTACGGACATGTCGGCGAGCCGATAGGCACCAATGGGCAGAATCGATGAATATCGCCCCTGTCGATTGGGCCATGTTAAACATCGTGCGGCTCATTTGACGGCCTTTCATTCTCCTTTTTAGATGAAATCGTTGCCAAAGTCATCTAAAAATTTGATGAAAAACAGAGGAACGCCCAGACGAAAAGTGATACAATGGGTAAGGTTTGGTGCTTGTACGAAGTGCCTACAAGGTTGTTATGATGCGTTTTAAACGGGAGGATGCAGGGCCATGAATATTCATGAGTATCAAGGCAAGGAAGTCTTGAGACAGTACGGCGTCGCCGTACCTCGCGGCAAGGTCGCGTTTACGGTCGACGAAGCGGTCAAGGCTGCCGAAGAGCTCGGCACGGCCGTCTCGGTCGTCAAGGCGCAAATCCATGCCGGCGGACGCGGCAAGGCCGGCGGCGTCAAGGTAGCCAAAAACCTGGACGAGGTTCGTCAATATGCCTCCGACATTCTCGGCAAGGTTCTGGTCACGCACCAGACTGGCCCGGAAGGCAAGGAAGTCAAGCGCCTGCTGATCGAAGAAGGCTGCGACATCAAAAAGGAATATTATGTCGGCTTGGTCGTCGACCGCGGCACCGGCCGCGTCGTCCTGATGGCTTCCGAAGAAGGCGGCACCGAGATCGAAGAAGTCGCCGCGCACTCCCCTGAGAAGATCATTAAGGAAATCGTCGATCCGGCGATCGGCCTGCAGACGTTCCAGGCTCGCCGCATCGCTTACGCCATCAACATTCCGAACGAGCTCGTGAACAAAGCGGCGAAGTTCATGCTTTCGCTCTACCAAGCGTTCGTGGACAAGGATTGCTCCATCGCAGAGATCAATCCGCTGGTCGTCACCGGGGGCGGCGACGTTATGGCCCTCGACGCCAAGCTGAATTTCGATTCCAACGCGCTGTTCCGCCACAAGGATATCGTGGAGCTCCGCGACCTGGACGAAGAAGACGAAAAGGAAATCCAAGCTTCCAAATACGATCTGTCCTACATCGCGCTTGACGGCAACATCGGTTGCATGGTCAACGGCGCGGGCCTTGCTATGGCTACGATGGACATTATCAAATATTTCGGCGGCGAGCCGGCCAACTTCCTCGACGTCGGCGGCGGCGCCACGAAAGAAAAAGTAACCGAAGCATTCAAGATCATCCTGTCCGACGCGAACGTGAAGGGCATTTTCGTCAACATCTTCGGCGGCATCATGAAGTGCGACATCATCGCCGAAGGCGTCGTTGCCGCTGCGCGCGAGCTGGGTCTCGACAAGCCGCTCGTCGTTCGCCTCGAAGGCACGAACGTCAAGCTCGGCAAGGAAATTTTGAACAACTCCGGCCTCAATATCGTGGCCGCGGATTCGATGTCGGACGGCGCCCAGAAGATCGTCGCGCTGGTGAAATAATCAGGGAGAACCGGGGAGTGTGAAGTCATGAGCATCTTGATCGATAAAAATACGAAGGTCATTACCCAAGGCATCACGGGGGCAACTGGCGCGTTCCACGCCAAGGGCGCACTCGAATACGGCACGCAAATGGTCGGCGGC
This sequence comes from Cohnella sp. OV330, assembly GCF_900112065.1. Taxonomy (GTDB): domain Bacteria; phylum Bacillota; class Bacilli; order Paenibacillales; family Paenibacillaceae; genus Cohnella. The sequence goes on along the minus strand of NZ_FOKE01000014.1, from coordinate 64,437 downwards.
GTTACGCCGGGCAAGGGCGGCCAAACGATCGATTTCGATCTGGAGAACGGCACGAAGGTAACGCTGCCGATTTTCAACACGGTTCGGGAAGCCGTCGCCAAGACCGGCGCAACCGCGTCCGTCATTTACGTTGCGCCTCCGTTCGCTGCCGATTCGATCATCGAAGCGGTCGACGCGGAGCTGGACCTTGTCATCTGCATCACCGAAGGCATCCCGGTACTCGACATGGTCAAGGTTAAGCGTTATATGGAGGGCAAGAAGACCCGCCTGATCGGACCGAACTGCCCGGGCGTCATCACGCCGGACGAGATCAAGATCGGCATCATGCCGGGTTACATTCACAAGAAGGGTCATGTCGGCGTCGTATCCCGTTCGGGCACGCTGACGTATGAAGCCGTGCATCAACTAACGACGCGCGGAATCGGCCAATCTTCCGCGGTCGGCATCGGCGGCGACCCTGTCAAAGGCTCCGAGTTCATCGATATTTTGAACCTGTTTAACGAAGACCCGGATACGTACGCGGTCATCATGATCGGCGAGATCGGCGGCACGGCCGAAGAAGAAGCGGCGGAGTGGGTCAAAGCCAACATGACCAAGCCTGTCGTCGGCTTCATCGGCGGCGCTACGGCGCCTGCCGGCAAACGTATGGGCCATGCCGGCGCGATCATCTCCGGCGGTAAAGGCACCGCTGCCGAGAAGATCAAAGTGCTTGAAGAATGCGGCATTCGAGTTGCGCCGACGCCTTCCGACATGGGCGCTACTTTGGTCGCGGTTCTCGAAGAACGCGGCATGCTGGAAAAGTGCAAGAGCTAATTTTTAGACAAAATACGTGATTTTTCGGATGGCAGGCAGCCTTCCGCGCTCTGAACGGAGCGTGGAGGGCTGTTTGTTTTTTGAAAAACAGGAAGGTTGTGCCGAAATTGCTCGAGCAGATGCGCGATACGTTGGCGGCGCTACACGAGACGGAAGGCGTCGGCTGGGAAACGATCAACACGATTATGGCAAAAGACGGTCTAAAGGACGCAGCGCTGCGAAGACCCGCCGAATGGCGGGAATTGGGGCTATCCGTCCGACGCGCGGAGGCGATTGCCGCGAGCTTGGAAAGCCGACGAATGGAACAGCGCCGCGCCAGATGGGAGAAAACAGGACTATCCGTCGTAACGGAAATGGATCCGGACTATCCGGATTTGCTGCGGCATATTTACAGACCGCCTTGGGTGCTCTATTATATTGGACGATTGGAATTGCTTGCTAGACCGCAGGTTGCCGTCGTCGGCACGCGGCAAGCGACGATATACGGCAAGCGGGCGGCCGAGGATTTATCGGCCGCATTCAGTCATGCCGGGCTCGCGGTAACGAGCGGAATGGCCAAAGGCATCGATGCCGCCGCCCATGCCGGCGCGCTTCGCGGCAACGGCGGGACGGTGGCGGTGCTTGGCTCGCCGGCGGATGTGGTTTACCCGCCCGAAAACCGCGTGCTCTACAGGCGAATCGTTGAAGAGGGCTTAATTGTCTCGATGACGCCGCCGGACGTCCCGATTCATCCCGGCATGTTTCCGATGCGCAATCGAATCATCGCGGGGTTGTCGCTCGGGGTAGTCGTAGTAGAGGCGGCGTCGCGCAGCGGGGCATTGCTTACGGCGAACGAAGCGATCAAGGAAAATCGAGACGTATACGCAGTGCCGGGTCCGATCAGCTCGCCGAGAAGCCGCGGCACGCTCGAGCTGCTTCGCGACGGAGCGGCCGCCCAAGTGCTTGAAGCGGAGGATGTGATCAAGCATTACCGTCGCTATCTAGGCGGCGTTCGGATTCCCGAAATGCCTTCGTACGGCGAGCCGGAGCTGACGGAACAGGAAGCGCGAATATTCCGTCTGCTAGCCGACGGGCCCGCTTCCGCGGAGGAGCTATGTCATCGCAGCGGCCTCACGTTTGGACTTTTACACGCGGTTCTGATATCTTTACAAATAAAGCAACGAATACACCAGCAGCCCGGTTCCGTATATATAGCCCTTTGAGCCGTCCCGTCGATTCCGGATTTTCAGCGGACGACGGTCCAGCCAGGGGCCCGTTGACCGTAGGAGAGGAGGTTTTGACGTGGCGGATTCACTCGTCATCGTAGAATCCCCGGCCAAGGCCAAGACGATCGGCAAGTACTTAGGCAGCAAGTATATCGTCAAGGCATCCATGGGGCACATCCGCGATTTACCGAAAAGCCAGATCGGCGTGGAAGTGGAAAACGATTTTCAACCGAAATATATAACGATCAGAGGCAAGGGGAGCGTCCTCAAAGAGCTTAAGGACGCCAGCAAGCGGGTAAAGCGCGTCTATCTCGCGGCCGACCCCGATCGCGAAGGCGAAGCGATCGCATGGCACCTTGCCCATTATTTGGAGTTGAACGAAAAGGACGCTTGCCGCGTCGTATTTAATGAGATTACGAAGCAGGCCGTCAAAGACGCATTCAAGACGCCTCGCCCGATCAACATGGATCTTGTCAACGCGCAGCAAGCCCGGCGCGTACTCGATCGACTGGTCGGCTACAAGATCAGCCCGCTGCTTTGGAAAAAAGTGAAAAAAGGCTTGAGCGCAGGCCGCGTTCAATCGGTTGCGGTCAAGCTGATCATGGACCGGGAAAACGAAATCAAAGTATTCGAGCCCGTCGAATATTGGAGCATCACCGCTCACTTGAAGCAGGGGGCGTCTGCGTTCGAAGCGAAGTTCCATTCGCTGGCCGGCGACAAGAGCGAGCTTCACACCGAAGCGGACGTCAACAAAGTACTTGAAAAAATCGGCGATCGTCCTTTTACCGTCGGCGAGATCAAGGAAAAGGAAAGGCAGCGCAACCCGTCGCCGCCGTTTATTACGAGCTCCTTGCAGCAAGAAGCGGCACGAAAGCTGAACTTCCGCGCTTCCAAAACGATGCAGGTCGCTCAGCAGCTGTATGAAGGCGTCGATATCGGCGCCGAAGGTACGGTCGGTCTTATTACGTACATGCGTACGGACTCGACGCGTATCTCGCCGATCGCGCAAGAGGAAGCCAAGGGCTTCATCGAGGAAAAGTACGGGGCGAGCTTCTACCCGGAAACGCCGCGCGTCTATTTAAAAAAGAATGCCAACGCGCAAGACGCGCATGAGGCGATCAGGCCGACTTCCGTTCTGCGAACGCCCGAAGAGGTGAAGCAGTATCTGTCTCGCGATCAGCTTCGGCTCTACAAGCTCGTATGGGAGCGCTTCGTCGCGAGCCAGATGTCTTCCGCCGTGCTCGACACGATGACGGTCGACCTGGCGAGCGGAGAAGCGACATTCCGAGCGGCCGGCTCGAAGCTTAAATTCGCCGGATTTATGAAGGTATACGTTGAAGGCAGCGATGACGACACGCCCGACGAGGAGCGACTGCTGCCTGCGCTGACGACCGGAGACAAAGTGCTGACGGAGTCTGTCGAGCCGAAGCAGCACTTCACCCAGCCGCCTCCGCGTTATACGGAAGCGCGCCTGGTCCGGTCGCTTGAGGAACTCGGCATCGGCCGTCCGAGCACGTACGCGCCGACCCTCGAGACGATTCAAAAACGTAATTATGTCGCCATCGAGGAGAAGAAGTTTTTCCCGACCGAGCTCGGGGAACTCGTCATTCAGCTCATGGAGGAGTTTTTCCCCGAAATCCTGGATGCCGAATTCACTGCGCATATGGAAGGCGACCTCGACCATGTCGAAGACGGCAAAGAAGATTGGGTCGACGTCATCGGCGAATTTTACAAGTCGTTCGAGAAGCGGCTTGAAGTGGCCGAGGAAGAAATGAAAGAAATTGAAATCAAAGACGAGCCATCTGACGAGATCTGCGAGAAATGCGGCAGCCAGATGGTTTACAAAATGGGCAGATTCGGCAAGTTCCTAGCTTGTTCGGGGTTTCCCGAATGCCGCAATACGAAGCCGATCGTCAAGGCAACGGGCGTCACTTGCCCGAAGTGCAAGAGCGGGCAGGTCGTCGAGCGGCGCAGTAAGAAGGGACGCATGTTCTACGGCTGCGACAAGTATCCGGAATGCGACTTCGTCTCTTGGGACAAACCGGTACCGAAACCTTGTCCCGATTGCGGAGGCATGATGGTGGAAAAACGCGTGCGAGGCCAGACAGAATGGCATTGCACCGCGTGCACGCATCAGGAAGAAGCCGCAGAACTCGAAGAAGCGTTCGACTAAAAAATAGGCGGCTCTCCAGATCGCAAGCGCGACTTGCGATCGAGAGAGCCGAATGCATTTGCAGGGCAGGAGGCAACTGATCGTGAATACATATCCAGCCGTAACGGTGGTAGGGGCAGGACTTGCAGGCAGCGAAGCGGCTTGGCAGATCGCTTCCCAAGGCGTGCCGGTTAAGCTGTACGAGATGAGACCCGTTCGCAAAACGCCGGCCCACCATACGGACCGGTTCGCGGAGCTCGTATGCAGCAATAGCTTAAGAGCCAACGGCCTGACCAATGCGGTCGGGGTACTTAAAGAAGAAATGAGACTGCTGCAGTCGCTTATCCTATCGTCGGCGGATCGCCATGCCGTGCCTGCTGGCGGCGCCCTTGCCGTCGACCGCGAAGGCTTTTCCGGCGAAGTAACGAGCCGCTTGCGCGAGCATCCGCTCGTCACCGTCGTCAACGAAGAGCTATCCTCGATTCCGCAGGACGGGATCGTCGTCATCGCGACCGGTCCGCTGACCTCTCCGGAATTGTCGGCGCAGATCAAGGACTTGTTCGGCGAAGAATATTTTTATTTCTACGACGCGGCGGCGCCGATCGTCGAGAAAGACTCGATCGACATGGACAAAGTCTTCCTCGCATCGCGGTACGACAAAGGCGAAGCGGCGTATTTGAACTGCCCGATGACCGAGGAGCAATTCGACGCATTTTATGAGGCGCTCACGACCGCCGAGACGGCCGAGATCAAAGACTTCGAGAAGGAAATGTACTTCGAAGGCTGCATGCCCATCGAAGTAATGGCGGGCCGCGGCAAGCAGACGGTGCTGTTCGGCCCGATGAAGCCTGTAGGCCTTGTCGATCCGCGGACCGGCAAGCTGCCGCACGCGGTCATACAACTGCGGCAGGATAATGCGGCAGGCACGCTGTTTAATCTGGTCGGCTTCCAGACCCATCTCAAATGGGGCGAACAGAAGCGCGTGTTCTCGTTGATCCCCGGTCTCGAAAATGCGGAATTCGTGCGTTACGGCGTCATGCATCGCAATACGTTCATCAATTCTCCGAAGCTGTTGCGGCCTACCTATCAATATCGGGAAAGAGATTCGCTCTTTTTCGCTGGACAGATGACGGGCGTCGAGGGCTACGTCGAATCGGCGGCCTCCGGTTTGATCGCAGGGTTGAACGCGGGCCGACTCGCACGCGGTCTGGCGCCGGTGACGCTGCCCGAGCACACGACGCTTGGCAGCATGGCCCATTACATTACGACGGCCGATTTTCGCCATTTCCAGCCGATGAACGCGAACTTCGGCTTGTTCCCGCCGCTCGGCAGGAAAGTGAAGAGCAAGAAAGAGAAAAACGAGGCGATCGCGGAACGCGCGCTTGAGGCGGTCCGTGCATTCGCCGAGGAATCGCGGTTGGTGGGCTCTTAGTGCGATAAGCAATCGAAGCAGCGGCAGCGCATGATGAGCTGACCGCTTCTTTGGCGCAATAGATGCCGGTTATTGAAAAGGTCAATGTCGGACAAAGAACCGAAGCATGATTCAATAGCGATAGACCAGGGAGGAATTAGCTTGGAAGCAACTTTTCACGCGACGACGATTTGCGCCGTCCGGCACGACGGGAAGGGCGCGATCGCTGGGGACGGTCAGGTCACGTTCGGCAATAGCATGGTGATGAAGGCTTCGGCCAAAAAGGTGCGCCGTCTGTATCGCGGCCAGGTGCTTGCCGGATTTGCGGGATCGGTCGCGGACGCGATTACGTTGTTCGAAAAGTTCGAAGGCAAGTTGGAAGAGCATCACGGCAACCTGCAGCGGGCCGCCGTCGAGCTCGCCAAAGACTGGCGATCGGATCGCGTTCTGCGCCGGCTCGAGGCGATGCTGCTCGTCGTAGACGCTACAGGCATGCTCCTGCTGTCCGGGAACGGCGAGGTCATCGAGCCCGACGACGGGATCCTCGCGATCGGATCGGGCGGCAGCTTTGCCCTTTCCGCAGCCCGAGCATTGAAGCGCCATGCGCCGCAGCTTACTGCCGCTGAGATAGCAAGAAACTCGCTGCAGATCGCTTCCGAGATCTGCGTATTCACGAACGACAATCTCGTCGTCGAAGAGATTTGAATCGGATAAGTGGAGGGATAGCGATGAACGATCAACTCACCCCGCGCCAGATCGTGGCCGAGCTGGATAAATATATCGTCGGTCAAAAACCCGCCAAGCGTTCGGTAGCCGTGGCGCTGCGCAACCGGTATCGCCGCAGCAGACTCCCCGACGAGATGCGAGACGAGGTCGTGCCTAAAAACATATTGATGATCGGACCGACAGGCGTCGGGAAGACAGAAATCGCCCGCAGGCTTGCGAAACTCGTTCATGCGCCATTTATCAAGCTTGAAGCGACGAAGTTTACCGAAGTCGGCTACGTAGGGCGCGACGTCGAATCGATGATTCGGGATCTCGTCGAAACCTCGATCCGCATGGTGAAGGAAGAACGGACGGAAAAGGTGAAGGATAAAGCCGTCCGCGCGGCCAATGAACGTTTAGCCGCATTGCTCGCGCCTTCTCCGGCCAAGGCGAAGTCGCAGCGCAATCCGCTGGAGATGCTTTTCGGCGGCAATGCGAACGCGCAGGCCGAGGAACCCGAACCGGTCGACCCGGATCTAGTCTCCAAGCGTGCCGAACTTTTAACCAAGCTCGAAGAGGGAAAGCTGGAAAACGAGCTTGTCGAGGTCGAGGTCGAAGACCAGACGCCTTCGATGATGGATTTGTTTTCCGGTCCCGGACAAGAGCAAATGGGCCAAAACATGCAGGAAATGCTGAGCCAGTTCATGCCTAAAAAACGCAAAAAGCGCAAGCTGCCCGTTCGGGACGCCCGCAAGGTGCTCGTTCAGGAAGAAGCGGGCAAATTGATCGACATGGACGAGGTCGTCTCCGAGTCGGTTCGGCGCGCCGAACAATCGGGCATTATTTTCCTGGACGAGATCGACAAGATCGCCAGCAACGGCCGCGGGCAGGGGCCTGACGTGTCGCGTGAGGGAGTGCAGCGCGACATCTTGCCGATCGTCGAAGGCTCGACCGTCGTGACCAAGTACGGTCCAGTCAAGACGGATTATATTTTGTTCATTGCAGCGGGCGCCTTCCATGTCGCGAAGCCGTCGGACCTGATTCCGGAGCTCCAAGGGCGCTTTCCGATCCGCGTCGAGCTCAGCAGCTTGACGGACGAAGACTTCGTACGAATCCTGACGGAGCCGGAGAATGCGTTGACAAAGCAATATGCGGCCCTGCTGCGCACCGAAGGGATCGAGGTAGAATTCACGCGGGAAGCGATCTCGGAGCTGGCGAATATGGCGCAGGACGTGAACCGCAATACCGAAAATATCGGCGCGCGGCGGCTTCATACGCTGCTCGAGAAGCTGCTTGAGGATTTGTCCTTCGAGGCGCCGGAGCTGCAGCTCGAACGACTGGAGATCACGCCGGAGTATGTGCGGGAAAAGCTCGGCACGATAGCGAGCAATCGCGATTTAAGCCAATATATATTGTAAAAGCCGTTGCTTAAGTCAGGCAGGAGGACGCAGTCATGACGCTTTTGGAAAAGACCCGCACGCTGAACGCGCTGCTTCAGAAGGCCGCGGGGAAATCGTTAAGCTTTCTGGAGATGGCCGAAGGCTTGCGGGGGACGCTTACGGGCGGCGTGTTCGTCGTCAGCAGGCGCGGAAAATTATTAGGGGCCGCCTTGCCTTCCCATTTTCAGGAATGGATGCTGAAGCAAGAAGGACAGGAAGATTATCGTTTTCCGAACGAAACGAACGCTCGACTGCTTCGAATCGAGACGACGGCGGTCGACGTTGACATACAATCGCTCTTGGCGCCGGTCGATGCCGCGTTTGCGGGCACGCATGTGACAATTGTGCCAATTATTGGAGGAGGAGACCGTTTAGGGACTATAGTCCTTGCCCGCGAAGGCGGCCATTTCGGCGACGATCACCTCATTCTTGCGGAATACGGTTCGACGATTATCGGCATGGAGATCTTGAGGGAACGGGCGGAAGAAGCCGAGCTGGAATCTCGCAGCAAGACGGTCGTCGCGATCGCGGTTAGTTCGCTTTCCTTCAGCGAATTGGAGGCAGTCGACCAGATTTTTGAGGAATTAGAAGGAAAAGAAGGCCTTCTCGTCGCTTCGAAGGTTGCGGACAGAGCGGGAATAACGAGGTCGGTCATCGTGAATGCGCTTCGGAAGCTGGAGAGCGCCGGGGTCATCGAGACGCGGTCGCTTGGCATGAAGGGGACTTACATTCGAATCATGAATCCGAAATTGCTGCCGGAATTGGCGGCCAGAAAATCCTGATTTTCCCACATTAAATCGATGATTGCCCTAAACTTCCTCGTGAAGATTAGGGCTTTTTTCTTATTGTCTTATTAGGTCCACTCATAGATGATATCTTTAGAAATTTTTAATCTCCTATATATCGACTTTTTTCCACTTCTGGTGAAGACTTTGTCGAAAAAAAAGAGGAATTTGGATTTTTAGGACGAAGTTATTATTAGAGAAGTGATAGTTTTCTAATAAAGGGGGTTGAGACATGGATTTGCTGAGCGGCGTTAGCTACCAGCGGCTCGAGGGCGCATTGCATGCGGCTTCGTTGAGGCAGAGCGTTCTGCAAAACAATGTGGCCAATGTCGATACGCCTAACTTTAAAAGGTCGGACGTTCAATTCGAGCAATTGCTGAGTGCGGCGATGGACAACACCGGGCAATCGACAATAATCGGGAAACGGACGGATCCGAGACATATCGCGATCGGCGCTTCGGGCTCGCTTCCGGACGCGCAAGTGCTGTCGGACAAGACGACGGTTTTTAACAACAGCGGCAACAACGTAGATATCGACAGCGAGATGACCAAGCTTGCCGAAAATCAACTGCGTTATAACTTATATATCCAACAGCTGAACCACGACGTAAAGATGATGCGCACAGGAATGGGTAAATAAGCGTACGCTTTGAATCAAAAGAAGACCCACTCGAGGAGGGGCATTAATGATTCTGGGAAGCTTCGATATCAGCGCTTCCGCCTTGACCGCGCAAAGATTGCGCATGGACGTCATTTCGTCGAACATCGCGAATGCGGAAACGACGCGCGCTTCTTATGTCGACGGCAAATTCGTTCCATACCGCAGGAAAATGGTGGAAGTCGCGCCGGTCGACACGACGTTCCAAAATTTGTTGAACGACAAGATGGACGCGACAGGCGCCCAGGGCGTAAAAGTCACGGCGATCAAGGACGACCAGACGCCGTTCAAGCAAGTATACAATCCTACCCATCCCGACGCCGACGCTAACGGCATGGTCAGCATGCCTAACGTCGACGTGCTGAAGGAAATGGTCGACATGATCTCGGCCACGCGTTCCTACGAAGCCAGCGTCACGGCCCTCAACGCCAGCAAATCGATGTTCTCCAAAACGCTTGAAATCGGCAGAGGCACTTAATTTATGTATTTGTTCGCAGTACCCACGAACCTCATTACCCACGCGAGGATGGATTGAAACATGATTATTAATAATCTTTTGGGCGCTTCCGGCATTACGGCCGCTTCGATGTCCCAGCTTCAAAACGCGCAGGCCGGAACGACGCCTTCCGAAGCGACGGCAAGCTTTGCGGATTTCCTGAAAAAGGCCGTAGATAGCGTATCTGCCCAAGAGCAAAATGCACATCAAGTGACGGATCAATTTATAGTGGGGAACGCGGATGTGAGCGATGTGATGATCGCTTCCACCAAAGCCGAACTCAGTCTCGAAATGACCGCTCAAGTTCGCAATAAAGTGGTCGAGGCCTACCAAGAAGTCATGCGGATGCAGATGTAACTTGGGTTAGACAAGCATCCAAAGTCCGCAGATGAGGTGAAATTGTGAACGAAAGATGGGCCCGCTTGAGAGATAGACTGTTCGGCTTTTGGAATCAATACAGTAAAAAGCAAAAATGGATTTTAGCTTCATCCGCGGCGTTTATACTGATCTTTATCATTTTTATTTCATACTTGCTTACGCGTACGCAGTACGAGCTGGCCTTTCAGGATCTCGACAGCGGCGACGCGTCGGCCATCATGGAATATTTGAACGGCAGCGGCATTCCTTACAAGCTCGGCGACGGCGGCACGAGCATCTCCGTTCCGAGCGCGTCGGCGGACAAAGTTAGGGTCGATGTCGGCTCCCAAGGTCTCGTGCAGAACGGCAGCATCGGTTTCGAGGAGCTGAGCCAATCCTCCTCGACGATCGGCACGACCGATCAGGAATTCAAGGTGAAGTACCGCAACGCGCTGAACGGCGAAGTGCAGCAGCTGCTCCAAGGCATGCAGGGCGTCAAAAAGGCGAAGGTACTGATCAATCTGCCCGAAGAATCCGTCTTCCTCAACGATTCGGACAAGGAGCTCGCCACGGCTTCCGTACAGATTACCTTCAAGCCGGGATACCGCCCGAAGCAAGAAGAGATCGACAGCTATTACAAACTGGTCAAGACATCGGTCCCGAACCTCGAATACGACGGCATTACGATTACAAGCACGACGGGAGATCTCGCACCATCCGCCAAGCTTGGCGGGACGGGGGCGGTCGGGGGCAGCGCCCTCGACGAGCAATTCGCGATACAAAAGCAGTACGAGAGCGGCGTAAAGACGAACATCCAATCGATATTGGCCAAGACGGTCGGCATGGACAACTTCGTCGTCAGCGTCGTGTCGACGCTAAACTTCGATCAGAGATCTACGCAGCTCAATCTGGTCAAGCCGCTCGATAATAACGACAACAAAGGCATCGTCATCAGCGAGCAGACGCAAAGCGAATCGACGACCGGCGGCACGGGTACGGCAGGCGGCGTCGCAGGCACGGGATCGACCGACGTGCCGAACTATCCGTCCGGCGGCACATCCGGAACGGCGAGCTCCGAGAGCACGAGCGGCACGACGAACTACGAACCGAGCCGGGAAACGACGAACATCGCGTACGCGCCTTATCAGGTCAAGGATCTCGCGATCAGCGTAGCCGTCGATTCGACGGTCATGACGCCGGAGAAGCAGACGCAGCTCGAACAAATGCTGCGCAACAACGTGCGGATCCTGCTTGCGGATTCCGGGCAAACGCTGTCGGACGCCGACCTTGCCAATCGCGTTTCAGTCGTGTCGCAGGAATTTTCCAACGAGTCCGCAGGGAGCGGGGGCGTATCCGCTTCGTCGCTTTGGCTGGCGGGTATCGGCGTCGCGGCGCTCGCGGTACTTGGCGGTGCCGGATATCTGGTATACCGCAGACGCAAAAACGCAAGGGAAGCCGAAGCCGCGGCTGCGCAAGAGCTGCTCGACGCGCCGCGCGCGGAGCTGCCGACGATCGACATCGAGAGCGTCACGAACGAGAGCCAGGTCCGCAAGCAGCTCGAAGGGCTCGCGAAGCGCAAACCGGACGAATTCGTCAATCTATTGCGTACATGGCTGGTGGATGAATAGAGGTGGCATACATGGCTAAAGGAACGCAAACGCAGCTCAGCGGCCGTCAAAAAGCGGCGATTCTGCTCATCACGCTCGGACCCGAAGTGTCCGCTCAAGTTTTCAAGCATCTGCGGGAGGAAGAAATCGAGCAGCTTACGCTCGAAATCGCCAACGTCCGCAAAGTCGATCATATCGAAAAGGAATCGATCCTCAGCGAGTTTCATCAAATATGCGTGGCTCAGGAGTACTTGACGCAGGGCGGCATTACGTACGCCAAGGAAATTCTCGAGAAAGCGCTTGGATCGCAAAAGGCGAACGACATTTTGAATCGCCTGACCGCAACGCTGCAAGTAAGGCCTTTCGACTTCGCTCGCAAGGCGGAACCGACGCAAATTTTGAACTTTATCCAGAATGAAAACTCGCAAACGATCGCGCTCGTGCTCTCTTACCTTGCGCCCGAACAATCGTCGGCGGTCTTGTCCTCGCTGCCGACGGAAAAGCAGGCAGACGTCGCCAGGAGAATCGCGCTGATGGACAGCACGTCGCCTGATGTCATCGCGCAGGTAGAGCGAGTGCTCGAGCAGAAGCTTTCCTCGACCGTCACCCAGGATTACACGAATGCAGGCGGCATTGAAGCGATCGTTCAGATCTTGAACGGCGTAGACCGCGGTACGGAGCGTACCATTCTCGATTCGCTCGAGATTCAGGATCCGGAGCTCGCCGAAGAGATCAAAAAGCGTATGTTCGTTTTCGAAGATATCGTCAATCTCGACAATCGTTCGATCCAACGAATCATTCGCGACGTCGAGAGCCCCGATCTGCAGCTGGCGCTTAAGGTCGCAAGCGAGGAAGTGCGGGACGCGATTTTCCGCAACATGTCGAAGCGCATGGCCGAGACGTTCCGCGAAGAAATGGAATATATGGGACCCGTCCGGTTGCGAGACGTCGAAGAAGCGCAGACGCGCATCGTAGCGACGATCCGCAGGCTCGAGGAGTCCGGCGAGATCATCATCGCTCGCGGCGGAGGAGACGATATCATTGTCTAATCTGATCAAATCCTCTCATGTCATTTCAGTCGAACAACTGAAGCGGTTGGAGCAGATTCGATTCGTCTCTCAATCGATGAAGCAAGGAGGCGCCGAAGCGGACGAAGAAGAAGCGGTCGGCGCAGAGACGCTTCAGCTCAAAGACCGGATATTGGCCGATGCCGAGGAGACGGCGAAAAGCATTCTTCAAGACGCATCCGAGCAAGCAATCCGAATCCAGGCCGAAGCCGAAGCGGAAGCGGCGGATTGGTGGGAGGGGCGAAGGGCTGAAGATGCCGAGTTCGTAGAAGATGCTAAGCGCAGAGGCTATGAGGAAGGCTTCGCGAGCGGTGCTGAGCAAGCTGAGCATCAGACGCTGGCCAGGATGGATCAGATGATGCAGGAAGCGCAGCGCGTCGTGTCTCAGGCCTATGAAGCCAAGGCGCGAATCATCGCCGAAGCGGAGCGATTCGTCGTCGAGCTGAGCTGCGAGATCGCCGGGAAAATCGTGCGCGGCGCATTGGGAAGCGCCCCGGAGACGGCCTTGGACTTGATGAAGCAAGCATTGGCACGGCGCAAGGAGCAAGGAACGATCACGCTATGCGTTGCGCCCGATCAGTTCGAATTCGTGGAGGCAGCCAAAGACGAGCTCGCGCTGGCCGTCGATTCGCAAGCGGAGCTGCAGATCGTCCCGGACCCTACGGTTCGAGGCGGCGGCTGCGTGATCCGATCCGCCTACGGCAGCATCGACGCAAGAGTCGATACGCAGTTGGAGACGATCCGCGAAGAACTGTTGCAAATCGCGGCGCATTCCTCCGAAGAAGGGATGAACGCGGATGGCGCTTGATCTCGGGAAATACGCCGAGGCGCTGAAGCATATCGATCCGGTCCGCGTAAACGGAAAAGTGGCGCAGATCATCGGCCTCACCGTCGAGTCCGAAGGACCGGATGCGGCGATCGGCGAGGTCTGCCTCATCTATCCGGTTCGGGGCGGGGCGCCGATCGAGGCGGAGGTCGTCGGATTTCGCGACAACCGCGTGCTGTTGATGCCTTTAGGCGAGCTACAGGCGATCGGACCCGGCTGCGATGTCGTCGCAACCGGCCGGCCGCTGACCGTACAGGTCGGATCCGAGCTGCTCGGACAAGTGCTCGACGGGCTCGGCCGACCGCTCGACGGCGGTAGATTGCCGGCGCGAATGCCCAGGTATTCGACGCAGAGCATACCGAGCAATCCGCTCAAGCGTCCGCGCGTGACCGATCCGCTGGGGACCGGCGTTCGTTGCATCGACGGCTTGCTGACCGTGGGGCAAGGACAACGGATGGGCATTTTTGCCGGTTCGGGCGTCGGCAAAAGCACGCTGCTTGGCATGATCGCGCGCAACACGTCGGCGGACGTCAACGTCATCGCCCTGATCGGGGAGCGCGGACGGGAGGTGCTCGAGTTCATCGAACGCGATCTCGGCCCCGAAGGTCTTGCCAGATCCGTCGTCATCGTGGCGACATCCGACCAGCCCGCATTGATTCGGATCAAAGGCGCGTTAATCGCGACGTCGATCGCAGAGTACTTCAGAGACCGCGGCATGAACGTCATGATGATGATGGATTCGGTCACGCGGTACGCGATGGCGCTCCGCGAGGTCGGACTCGCCATCGGGGAGCCGCCGGCTACGCGAGGCTACACGCCGTCCGTTTTCGCGGCGCTGCCGAAGCTGCTTGAACGGGCAGGGACGGGCCCTGCCGGATCCATTACCGCTTTTTATACCGTGCTGGTAGACGGCGACGACATGAACGAGCCGATCGCGGACGCCGTTCGCGGCATCTTGGACGGCCACATCGTCTTAAGCAGGCATTTGGCCCACAAAGGGCACTTCCCGGCCATCGACGTGCTGGCCAGCATCAGCCGCGTCATGAAGGATATCGTCGCCTCCGAACAGCAGGATGCCGCGGAGCAATTGAAGCGATTGTTATCCGTCTATCGCGATTCGGAGGATCTGATCAATATCGGCGCTTACCAGCGGGGGACGAACCCCCAGATCGATAAAGCCATTCAATTTATCGACGCCATCAACGATTACTGCAGGCAGCGAACAACGGAAAAGCTGACGCTGCAGCAGGCGCAGGAACGGTTGGTCATTGACTTCTACAAGAGATGAGGCTGAATATTCTTGCGGTTCCGATACCCGTTGCAAAAGATCGTAGATCTTAAGGGAAGCGAGAAGTCGATGGCGGAATGGGAATACGCCGCGTCGCTCGGACGCCTACGTAGCGAAGAAGAGCAGCTCGACCAGCTCCGACAGGAGCGCGGCGCTTACGAACAAGAGTTGTCCGAGCGTTCGTCGCGACCGACTGCGCTAGCCGAGCTTCACCTGCTGCAGGATTACATCACTTTTTTGGACGACAGGATCAGGCAACAAAGACAAGGCGTGCGCGCGGCCGAAGAGCATGTCCAGCAGCGTCAGGTATTCCTCACCGACAAGATGGTGGACGAGAAGGTATGGCAAAACGCACGCTCCAAATCGCTGCAAAAGTACCGGCAGGAAGCGCTCATCCGCGAGCAGAACGAATTGGACGAGATTGCGCTGCGGAGAGCATCGGCCAGAAGGTAACTTAGTCAGCTTGGTGAATGGAGGGGAAGGCCGTGGCGGATGCCAGCGCGGAAAAAAGCGGCTATTCCGGATTTGAACGTTTTCTCTTTTTTATAACGCCTATCGTATTCACGGCGATATTACTGTTCGTTCTTCTCATTATTTTCAATCCGGCTTTGCGAGAGAAGGCGCAGACGATCGGCAATCAAATACCGGTCATCGATTCGCTCGTTCCGGACGCGAAAAGCACCGTGGATCCCGCAAAGCAGTCAGAGGTCGAGTCGGTAAGCGAGGCGCGTACGAAGCTGGCCGAGCTTCAAGCGCTTCTGTCGCAGCGCGACGCTGCGCTCAAGGCGGCGGACGCCAAAAGCGTCACGCAGCAGAAGACGATCGCGGATCTCCAGGAAAAGATCGCCGCGCTCGACAAACAGGCGAGCGACCATCAGATCAACCAGGATGCCTATCAAGCCAAGATTCGATCGCTGGCCGATATGTACGGCAAGATGACGCCAGGCAAGGCGGCTCCGATTATGGAGAGTTTGACCGCAGAGGAAGCGGCGCTCGTCATGGGCTCGATGAACGATGCCTCCAGAGGCCGCATTCTCGAAAAGATGACGCCGGCTGTAGCAGCGGATATCACGATGCGGCTTAAGGACGCCGATGGCGTGACCAACCAGCAGATCGCGGCGCTGCAGGCGAGAGTCAAACAACTGGAAAGCCAGACGAAGACGGCGTCGAGCTCGCTCGACAGCGCAGCGCTCGCAAGCACCTTTTCTTCGATGGACGCGGCAAGCGCGGCTGATCTCCTGCTGAAGATGGCGAGCACGGAGCAGACGAAGACGCTTAGAATCTTGAGCGCGATGGATAACACCGCCCGATCCGGCGTACTCGCGGCTATGTCGCAAAAAGATGCGGAAAAGGCTGCGTCGCTCGTAAGCAAGCTTGTACCCGCGAACCCTTAAATGAGGCTCGACGGATGATTCTAATCGAAGGGAGGTGAAAAAAATGAATGTTCAATCGACGAACGCAACGGCAAGCACGAACGCGAGCGGTACGGGCTCGTCCAAAAATTCAGCCGCTGCCGGCATTTTCCAGGGCGTGTTGGTTCAAAAGATCGACGCGGGCGGCACGACCGCCGGTGCAGGGACGGCCAATTCCAATCCATTGGCCGGATTACTCGGCATGCTAACCGCCGTATTAGGCGCAGCGCCCGAAGATTCGAACGGCGAAGCCTCGTCGGATGGCGAAAGCGAGCTCGCTCAGTTGTTGAACGGGTTGGAGGACAAGCTCGGTCAGGTCGAGCAGGACACCCAGCCTTCGGATGCGCTGCTGGAGAAAATGGCGGAGCTGCTTGCCAGCCTCCAAGCGCTGCTTCAACAAAATGCAGGTCAAGCCGCTTTTGCCGGGAACGCGGGAACCGCCGCTTTACAGAGCGGAGCCGCAACGAACGCGCCGGTCGCCGAACAAACGCAGGCTTCGGTCATCGTGCCGGCGCTGCGGGACGCTATCCAAACTCTTCGTTCGATGATGCAGAACGGTCAATTGTCGACGGCCGAGGCAGCCGAAGCCGGAGCGGGGATACAACAATTCCTGCAAACGGAGCAGCCTGGTCCTTCGCCTGTCAAAACGGATCGCAAACCCGCAGGAACGAATCAGGGGCATTCTGCCGTTCAGTCCGCCGAACCTGATGCGGAGAGTGTCGATGCTGCCGCTTCCCAGGTTGAGGTCAAGCGATCCTATCCGGTATTCAAAGAGCCGGTCGTTTATTGGAACCTGCATGCTTCGTCCGCGCAGGGCGAAAGCGCCACTTCCGAACAAGCGACGATCGCGGACGCGACCGCCGGCACGGAAGAGCAACCGGCGAATCTGAACTGGCAACCGATCGCTTCGGACGCCGGCGTGAAACCGGATTTCGCCGCTAGCGTCAAGCAGCAGGCGCCTGTGACGGTGCCGGGAAATCAATTCGCGGAGCAGATGGACAAGTTTCTCGTGAAACAGTTTAAGCTGACGAGCGGCAACGGTATTTCCGAAGCGAACCTTAATCTGCATCCGGAGCATCTGGGCGAAGTGCAGATCCGCCTTACGATTCAAAACGGCGTCTTGAACGCGCAATTCGTTACGCACAATGAAGCTGCGAAGGAATTGCTCGAAAATCAAATGGCGCAGCTTCGGGGAACGCTCCAGAACCAAGGCATCCAGGTAGACCGGGTCGAGGTCGTTCAACAGCAGCAGCCGGCAGCGGACAGCCCCTCCTTCATGAACCAGGAGCAGCGGAGGCAGCAATCGCAGGGCGGCGAATCTAAACGGTCGACGGACGGCGTAGAAACCTTGGAGGAATTCGAAGAGGAGCTCGAGCGATCCGCCACCTTAAGAGAAGCGGGCTTCGGCGGTTCCCTCAACGTCACGGCATAAGCGAACCAAGGAGGTGACCGAAAAAAATGGCAACGATCTCGAAAACGGTTTGGTCGAACTATTCGACCTTGAACAAGACGGAACCTACGGGAGCGAGCTCGGAGCTCGGCAAGGATCAATTCATGAAGATTCTGCTAACGCAGCTTCAAAACCAAGATCCGATGGAGCCGATGCAAGACAAAGACTTTGTCGCTCAAATGGCGACTTTCTCCTCCCTAGAACAGACGATGAACATGGCGACCGAGTTGCATAGCTTGAGCCAATCCGCGGCGCTTGCCTCCAGTCTGATCGGCAAGCAGGTCGAATGGCTTGGCGCGACGAATAACGGTTCGACGGTAACGAAGACAGGCGTCGTCGATTCGATCAAGATGAAAAACGGAGACCAGTTCGCCGTTATCGGAAAAGACGAAGTGGCGATCTCGGACTTGACGTCCGTGACCATCGCCGCGCAGGAGGGCGAGGCGGAGACCGGTGAATGATCCGATGTCCGGTCTGAGCGTCGGACTCGCAGGCAGGCCTGTCATTCCATTGACGTCGGCGACGCGTCAAGGGTTGCGCCATACGGAAGAAACGAAGTCGCCGGACGGCAATGCTTTTAAAACGATGCTTGCCGCGGAATCGCTGAAATTCAGCCATCATGCCGAACAGCGTCTTTCTCAACGAGGCATCAAGCTCAGTCCCGAACAGCTTAGCGCGATCGCTTCGGCCGTGGATCAAGCTTCGGCGAAAGGCGCCAAAGACTCGCTCGTGCTTTACCGGAACGTGGCAATGATCGTCAACGTACCGAGCCGCACCGTCGTAACGGCCATGGACGACAAGTCGATGCAGCAGCACGTATTCACCAACATCGATAGCGCCGTCTTCGTAAAATAGCCAAGCAGAAAAAGGCCGGACCTCACGAGGAGGCCTGAACCGTGGAATGAATGAAGCGGTTCGTCTGCGAAGGAAACTTAAATGGAGAGTGAATTTTAATGTTGCGTTCCATGTATTCGGGCGTATCCGGCATGCGGGGATTCCAAACCAAACTCGACGTTATCGGCAACAATATCGCGAATGTCAATACGGTCGGTTTCAAGGCGGGCCGCGTCATGTTCAAGGACATTTTGAGCCAGTCGATGTCCGGCGTCACGTCGCCAGTCGAGGGGACTTCGGGCGGCGTTAACGCCAAACAGATCGGTCTTGGCGTTTCGGTCGCCTCGATCGACAACGTCCATACGGCGGGAAGCGCGATGACCACGAACGTGCCGACCGACCTGCGGATCGACGGCGACGGATTTTTCGCTGTCAAGCCGAGCGGCGATTCCGACGCGACGTATCTGACTCGTGCGGGCAACTTTACGCTCGACGCGAACCGTCAGTTGGTCAATGGCGACGGGATGTTCGTCGTATCCGCCGACGGAGACGCGCCGATCACGCTGGATGAAGGCGTAACCTCGTTCTCTATCTCTCAGAACGGCAGCATCGTCTCGATCGACCAGGACGGCAATCAGGTGGATACCGGCATTCAAATCGGCGTCGCCAAAGTCGTCAACCCAAGCGGCCTGGAAAAGATCGGCGGCAATTTGTACCGCGTAACGCCGAACGCGAATCCGGAAGGCGAGCTGAACCTCGGTACCGCGCAAGACGCGGAACGCGGCACGGGCACGATCGTTGCCGGCCAGCTGGAAATGTCGAACGTCGACCTGACGAGCGAATTCACCGAGATGATCGTCGCGCAGCGCGGATTCCAGGCGAACTCGCGCATCATCACCACTTCCGACTCGATCCTCGAAGAAGTCGTGAACCTGAAGCGTTAATCGTTAATATCCGCATCATGATGATCGTACGAAAGTCCAGAATCACCGCGGGAGGGGGAATCCCTCCCCAATTACGGAGGGATTCCCATGATCGCCGTCACGCGGCTTAACGGTACGCAATTTTTTATCAATGCCCTGCTGATCGAATCGGTAGAGCAGACGCCGGATACGCTCGTCACGCTGACGACCGGCAAAAAATACATCGTCGTCGAAAATAGTTCGGATGTGATCCGCTCCATTCGCCATTATCTGCGAAGCATTGGCATCATGGCTGCGCTCACGAGTCCGTCCGATACGCAAACGGAGGGAGCTTCTTCATGAAAAAAATGTTGCCTTGGCTTGTATCTCTGCTTCTGGCGATCACGCTGATCGTGATCGCCGGGCTCTATTCCTGGTCCACCTTCTTCGGCAAGAAAGACGCCGTAGACACGGAAACGGCAGTACAGGAGAGCGTGAAGCACGTAGAGGCCGAAGCGCTCTCCGCGGAAGAACGGAGCAAGGTCACATCCGATTTGAACGATATAAAAACGAACCTGTCCGATACGAACTACATCGTCATCTTCGGCTTCACCTTCCAACTGGACAACGCAAAAGCGAAAGCCGAATTCGACGAGATCAAAGACAGCGTCATCAAGCCTATCATCAATCGCGCGCTCTGGAACACGACGCCGGACGAGATGCAGGGCACGAAGGGCAAGGACGAGCTGGTGGCCGAGCTGCTGAACGAGATCAACCCGGTGCTCACCAATGGCAAGGTCGTCAAGATCGGCATTACGAATTTCTTAATGCAAGAGCTGTAAGTCGCGCCGGATACGGGAAAGGGGTGAACAAAATTGGTTGACGTTCTGTCTCAAAACGAGATCGACGCCTTGCTGGCCGCGCTGTCCTCCGGCGAGATGGACGCCGAGGAGCTTCGCAAGGAGGATACCCAGAAGAAGGTCAGGGCTTACGACTTTAAACGGGCGACGCGATTCTCCAAAGACCACATCCGAAGCTTGACGCGTATCCATGAGAACTTCGCGCGCTTTCTGACGACATATTTTTCTGCTCAACTGCGGACGTTCGTTCAGATCAATGTCGTGCAGGTCGAGCAGCTGCCGTACGATGAATTCATCCGTTCCATCCCGAAGATGACGATTCTGAACATTTTCGAAGCGGAACCGCTCGAGGGTCGAATGGTGTTGGAGGTACACCCCAACGTTGCCTTCGCCATGCTCGACAGGCTGCTGGGCGGCGCGGGGACCGCACCGTCCAAGATCGGCAGTTTGACCGAGATCGAGAATATCATCATGGAGAAAATTTTCAGCCGCGCGCTAGAGACGCTGCAGGAAGCGTGGCGAACCGTCATCGATATCGAGCCAAGGCTAGAGGCGCTGGAAACGAACCCGCAGTTCATGCAGATCGTCTCGCCGAACGAGACCATCGCCTTGATCTCGCTCAGCACGAAGATCGGAGATACGACCGGCATGATCAATCTGTGCATCCCGCACGTCGTCATCGAGCCGATCATGTCCAAGCTGTCCGTGCATCACTGGTTCGTATCCCAAAAGAAATCGCGTGCGCCTGAAGAATTCAGGCAGTTGGAGCAGCGGGTCACGAAAGCGAAGCTGCCGATCGCGGCGGAACTCGGATCCTCTCAAATCTCGATCCACGAATTTTTAAATCTCGGCGTCGGCGACGTCATTACGCTCGGCAAGAGCGTCGACAGCGGCCTGGATATTAAAGTCGGGGACAAGCTGAAGTATATCGGCAGCCCCGGCACGGTTCGGGACAAGATTGCGGTCCAGATCCTCGAGATCATCGACGAAGGAGTGGAAGAAGCCCATGACGAGTAAGGATTACTTGTCCCAGGAGGAGATTGACGCCCTGCTGAGGCAATCTGCCGGCGACCCGGAACCGGCGCCCGCCGCGCAGGCTGAGATGCACATCGACGACTATCTCACGCCGCTGGAACAAGACGCGCTCGGGGAGATCGGCAATATTACGTTCGGCAGCGCAGCTACCGCGCTATCGACGCTGCTGAGCAGAAAGGTCGACATCACGACGCCGAAGGTGTCAATGATATCCCGCGATAAATTCATCAGTGAGTTTCCGAGGCCGCATGTCGCCGTTCACGTGGATTATGTAGACGGCTTCGAAGGCATCAATTCGCTGGTGATCAAGACGCATGACGCGCAAGTGATCGCAGACTTGATGCTCGGCGGCGAAGGCAACGTGCAGACGGAAGAGTTGAACGAGATCCATATCAGCGCCGTTCAAGAAGCGATGAATCAAATGATGGGTTCGTCGGCGACGTCGATGTCGACGATCTTCAATCGCTTCGTGAACATCTCTCCGCCGGCGGTCGACGTGATGGACGTTCAAAAAAACACCGGCATCGAAAAGATACCGCCTGACGAAGTGTTCGTTAAAATTTCGTTCCGCCTGAAAATCGGAGAGCTGATCGATTCGACGATCATGCAGCTGTTGACGGTGGCATTCGCCAAGGAACTCGTTCATTCGCTCATCGGCGGCATGGACGAAACGCCGGCCCCGGCTCCTGCGCAAGCGCCGGTCCAGCAGCCTAGCGCTCCGGCTGCGCAAGCGCCTCAGTATGCGCCTCCGCCGCAAGCTGCACCGCCGCAACCGCAGGCTCAAACTGCGTACGACTATCCGCCGCCCGGCGCTTATCCGCCTCCTGGATACCCGCCTCAGCAGCCGATGTACGCCCAGCCGCAGTACGCTCAACCGCAGTACGCACAGCCGCAATACGCCATGCCGCCGCAACAGCCGCAAACCCTTGGCGGACCGGCTGGCCGCAACGTCAACGTACAGCCTGTTCAGTTTGCCGGGTTCCCTGCAGGGGGCGGAGCGCACGCGGACGAGACCAATTTAAATCTTTTGCTTGACATACCGCTGCGAGTCACAGTAGAGTTGGGCCGGACGCACAAACAAATCAAGGATATTCTGGAACTGTCCCAAGGCTCGATCATCGAGTTGGACAAGCTGGCCGGCGAGCCGGTGGATATTCTGGTCAACAACAAGCTGATCGCCAAAGGCGAAGTCGTCGTCATCGACGAGAACTTCGGCGTTCGCGTGACAGACATCGTCAGTCAGTGGGATCGCGTTCAAAAAATCCAATAATCAGCATCCTGGGAGGAAATCGTTATGGCAAATCGTATTTTGGTCGTGGACGACGCAGCATTCATGCGCATGATGATTCGAGACATCTTGACGAAAAACGGTTATGAGGTCGTAGGCGAGGCGCAAGACGGCTCGCAGGCGATCGAAAAATTCAAGGAATTGTCCCCGGATCTCATCACGATGGACATTACGATGCCCGAAATGGACGGTATCGCAGCGCTGAAGGAAATCCGCAAGATGGATTCCAACGCTAAAGTCATCATGTGCTCCGCGATGGGCCAGCAAGCGATGGTCATCGATGCGATCCAAGCCGGCGCCAAAGACTTTATCGTGAAGCCGTTCCAAGCGGACCGCGTTATCGAAGCGATCAAAAAAACGCTGGGTTGATCGGCGACCGAACGGCATGACATCATCTTGGGATATGTTGTGGGTGCTGCTCGTGCTGCTGCTCATGATCGGCGGCATCGTGGCGCTGCTTCGATTCGTAGGCCGGCGCAACCGCGGGTGGTGGGTCAACCGATCGATGCGCTCGCTCGGCGGATTAACGCTCGGCGCGAACAAGTCGATGCAGATCGTAGAGTGGAACAGTCGCATCTACGTGCTCGGCGTAGGGGAAAATGTACAGCTGCTGGAGTCCATCACCGACCCCGAAGTCGTGGCGGCGCTTATCGCCCAATATGATCATGCCGATGCGTCCGCCAAGTCTACGGTTCCTCCTTGGCTCAAGCAATGGCTGAACCGCAAGGGCGACAACTCCGGTTCCTCTGGCGTCGCCGAACGCGGTACGGATTCGAGCAGCTTTGAACAAACGTTGGAAAAACGACTGCGTCAGCTGTCCGAACGCAAGCAGCAGGTAGATCGCCTGCTGTCGGACAGCCGGCCAGCGGATCGGACGGAAGAACCATGAAACGCAAATTAATGTTCAGTTTCCTTTTGAGCGCCGGCACGCTTTTCGCTGCAGCGTCGTCCGTTTACGCCGAGCCGATCATTAGCATTACGGCCGGCGACGGCACTCAGCCTGTAGGCGCTTCGTCGTTGTCGCTGCTGTTGATGCTGACCGTACTAAGTCTGGCTCCTTCGATTCTTGTGCTGATGACGAGCTTCACGCGTATCGTCATCGTGCTCGGATTCGTCCGCACGTCGCTCGGGACGCAGACGACGCCGCCCAATCAAGTGCTGATCGGCCTTGCCTTGTTTTTAACGTTTTTTATTATGGCTCCGACCATCTCGCAGGTGAACGAACAAGCGGTTCAGCCCTATCTTAAGGGCGAGATCACGCAGACGGTCGCCTTGGAGAAAGCTTCGGTGCCGATGAAAGCCTTTATGTACAAGCATACGCGGGAGAAAGACCTGCTGTTATTCTTGAACTATACGCAAACGCCAAAGCCGGCATCTTATCAGGATATCCCGATCACGGTGCTCGTACCCGCCTATGCGATCAGCGAACTCAAGACCGCGTTTCAAATGGGATTCATGATCTTTATTCCCTTTCTCGTAATCGATATGGTCGTCGCCAGTACGTTGATGGCCATGGGGATGATGATGCTGCCCCCCGTCATGATCTCGCTTCCGTTCAAGATTCTGTTGTTCGTGCTCGTGGACGGTTGGTATCTGATCGTCAAATCGCTCCTGACGAGTTTTCAAACTTGACGGAGCAAGAGGGGGAGATCGCTAGTGAGTGCGGAATTCGTAATCGGATTGGCCGGACAAGCGCTGTTCACCGTCCTCAAAGTGAGCGCGCCTATGCTGGTCATCGGTCTCGTCGTGGGCCTGCTCGTCAGCATATTCCAGGCGACGACGCAGATCCAAGAGCAGACGCTCGCTTTTATACCTAAGATCGTAGCCGTGTTTTTGGCCATTCTGGTGTTCGGTCCTTGGATTCTGAATACGATGGTCGACTTTACCGGCCACTTGCTGGGCAATCTGGCGAATTACATCGGCTGATATGACGATCCAAGATATAATGCAGGTCGTGCCAGCCTATATGCTCGTCCTTTGTCGAATTTCATCGTTTGTGCTCGTAGCGCCGATTTTTTCGTCTCGCTCGCTCCCGCGAACGTTTAAAGCCGGCATTAGCGTTTATATCGCTCTACTCGTGTTTTTGACGGTGGGCTTCGATTCTCCGGTACCGACCGACGCCGCTTATATCGGGGCGGTTCTCAAGGAAATATTGGCCGGGCTGGTGATTGGTTACACGGCAACCCTTTTTTTTACTTTGATTCAAACCGCCGGTACGCTAATCGATACTCAGATCGGACTAGGTATTGCGAATATTCTCGACCCGATCTCGGGCATTTCGGCGCCACTATTCGGCAATCTGAAGTTCATGCTGATGATGCTCGTGTTCTTGTCTATGAACGGCCATCATTACTTGTTGGGCGCGATCATGAACAGCTACAAATGGTTACCTTTAGACAATCGCTTTTTTCAAACGATATATGAAGGTAGATTGACGGATTTCCTCGTCCATACGTTTGCCGATACGTTTATGCTTGCGCTGCAAATATCGGCGCCGCTCGTCGTTGCCATGTTCGTCACCGACATTGGTTTGGGCCTATTAGCGCGCACTGCTCCCCAGTATAATGTTTTTGTTATCGGCGTACCGATCAAATTATTGATAGGGTTGACACTTATTATTTTGTTAATGCCAGGGTTTAGCACGCTGTTCCAAATCGTATTCGATCGCATGTTCAATGCCTTGGAAAAGATGTTCGTCATTATGAAAACGACTTAAACAGGGCGCGTACGTCCGCTATCGCTGCGAAGGGGAGAATATTCGTGCCAGCCAATCGCTTGCGGATGAACCTTCAATTGTTCGCCGGAGAAAAGACCGAAAAGGGCACGGCGAAAAAACATTCGGATGCTAGGCAAAAAGGCCAAGTCGCCAAAAGCGCCGAAATCGCCAGCTCGTTTATTCTGGTGGCGACAGTAAGCGTTCTGATGGCGATAGGCCCGTTTTTTCGAGAGCGTGTTTTGGCCCTGTTCGGCGATATATTTAGAAGACAAATGACGATGGAAGTCACGGATGCGAACGTCATGGGGCTGTTCGCGAACTATGTACTTCAATTGCTTCTTATTCTGGCTCCGATTCTGATCGTAACGATCATTGTCGCACTAGGCGCGAACTACGTTCAAGTCGGCTGGTTATTTACCACTCAGCCTCTGCAACCCAAATTCAGCAAGCTTAATCCGCTGAGCGGTTTAAAGAATCTGTTCGGTATGAGATCAATTGTCGAGTTTCTTAAAAGCTCTCTTAAACTGATCGCCGTCGGTATTATCGTTTACTTAACCATTTGGGCAGAGCACGATAAGATTATGTCGCTTGCATACGTGCCGGTTGAAGATATTTTCTCCTATGTTGCAAGCCTGACCGTCAGGCTTGGCTTATTGGTAGGCGTGACGCTGTTCATTCTCGCGATCGCAGATTATTTTTATCAGAAATACGAATATGAAAAAAGTCTTCGGATGAGTAAGCAGGATATCAAGGACGAGCATAAGAACTCGGAGGGCGACCCCCTCATCAAAGGCAAAATCAAAGAAAAGCAGCGCCGTCTGGCGTTGATGCGGATGATGCAGGAAGTACCGAAAGCCGATGTCATCATCACGAACCCGACTCACTTCGCGGTCGCGCTCCAATACGATGCATCCAAAATGGACGCGCCTAGAGTGATCGCAAAAGGCCAGGATTATCTGGCTCTTCGGATTCGTCAGATCGCTAAAGAAAATGGAGTCTTGACAATGGAAAACAAGCCGCTCGCACGCGCGCTATACCAGCGAACCGATATCGGGGACGCAGTCCCTGCGGATTTGTTCCAAGCGGTTGCCGAGGTGCTGGCTTACGTATACAGGCTCAAAGGGCGCCGCCATGTTTAATCGGGGCCGAATAATTGGTAGAGATAATCATGCGGGAGGGAAGACCTTTGAAATTTCGGGACGTTAGCATTTTGGTCGGCATCATCGGCATCGTCCTTATGATGGTCGTCCCTATCCCGACGCATCTGCTGGATTTGCTGCTGATCGTCAACATTTCGGCGGCGCTCATGATCATTCTGATCGCGATGAATACGACGGATGCCCTGCACTTTTCCATCTTTCCGACGTTGCTGTTGATCACGACCTTGTTCAGGCTTGCGCTCAACGTATCGACTACGCGTCTTATTTTGTCGGAGCACGATGCGGGCAAGGTCGTCGCTACGTTCGGCAGCTTCGTCGCAGGCGGACAGCTTGCTATCGGATTTATCGTCTTCCTTATTCTCGTCGTCGTGCAGTTCATCGTCATCACCAAAGGCTCCGAACGTGTAGCCGAAGTCGCAGCCCGCTTTACCTTGGACGCGATGCCCGGCAAGCAAATGAGCATCGACGCCGATCTCAACGCCGGCATGATCAATGAGGTACAGGCGAGAGAACGGCGGGAGAAGATCGAGAAGGAAGCGGACTTTTATGGCGCCATGGACGGCGCGAGCAAGTTCGTTAAGGGCGACGCAATCGCCAGTATCATTATCGTAACGATCAACCTCATCGGCGGATTTATCATCGGTATGGCCGTTCATGGCATGAATATCACTGAAGCGCTAAGCACTTATTCGATCCTCAGTATCGGCGACGGTCTGGTCAGTCAGATTCCGGCGCTTCTCATTAGTACCGCAACCGGCATCATCGTTACTCGCGCCGCTTCCGAAGGCAATATGGCGGAGGATCTGACGAAGCAGCTGTTCCGTTATCCGAAGCTGCTCTATATCGTGGCAGGCACGATCATTCTGCTCGGGATCGCGACGCCGATCGGCCCGCTGGCCACGCTTCCGTACGCGGTCCTCCTCGTGATCGCCGGCTATCGCATGCAACTTAATGTAGCGAAACGCCAAAAAGCGGAGGAGCAGCTCGTCGAAGAAAAGGAGATCGAGGAAGTCCGCAGTCCGGAGAGCGTCATTAGCCTGCTGCAGGTCGATCCGATCGAATTCGAATTCGGCTACGGTCTCATCCCGCTGGCGGATACGTCGCAGGGCGGGGATCTGCTCGACCGGATTATCCTTATCCGGCGTCAGTGCGCGTTAGAGCTTGGTCTGATCGTTCCGGTCATTAGAATCCGGGACAACATCCAACTGAAGCCGAACGAATACGTCATCAAGATGAAAGGCAACACAGTTGCGCGAGGCGAACTGCTGCTGCATCACTATCTGGCCATGAGCCCCGGCTTCGAAGACGAATCGATCACGGGAATCGCGACCAAGGAGCCTGCGTTCGGACTGCCTGCGCTCTGGATCGACGAAGCGACGAAGGAGCGGGCGGAGCTGTCCGGCTATACCGTCGTCGATCCGCCGTCGGTCGTTGCCACGCACTTGACCGAAGTGATCAAGCGATATGCGCACGAGCTGCTCGGACGCCAAGAGACGAAGTCCCTCGTCGAGAGCGTGCGCGAGAGTTATGCGACGCTCGTGGAAGAGCTGGTGCCGAACATTCTCACGGTCGGAGACATCCAGAAAGTGCTAGCCAAGCTGCTCAAGGAGAAAATCTCGATCCGGGATCTCGTTACGATCTTCGAGACGCTGGCCGATTACGGCAAGTACACGAAGGATCCGGACGTGCTGACCGAGTATGTCAGACAAGCGCTGTCCAGGCAGATCACGCAGCAATACGCCAATCCAAGCGAACCGCTGCGCGTCATTACGATCAGCCCGGGCGTCGAAAAAAGGATCGCCGAATCCGTTCAGCAGTCCGAGCAGGGCAGCTACCTCGCGATGGAGCCTTCCTCGACGCAGGCGATTTACAACCGGTTAAGCGAGCAGATCAACAAAACGCTTCAAGCCGGCCAACAACCGATCATCCTGACTTCGCCGAACATTCGGATGTATATGCGCCAACTGATCGAACGCAGTCTGCAGGACATTCCCGTGCTCTCCTACAGCGAGCTTGAACCCAATATTGAAGTACAAAGCGTCGGGGTGGTGAATGCATGAAGGTCAAACGATACTTAGTGGATGATTTGCCGCAGGCCGTCCAACAAATCAGAAGCGAGCTCGGATCCGATGCCGTCATCCTGAACACCAAAGAAATCCGCACAGGCGGGTTTCTTGGCATGTTCCGCAAAAAGCGGATGGAAGTGATCGCGGCGGTCGACGAGTCCGCCAAACCGTCAGCGCGTCCTTCGGCGAAGCCGATATTGCGCCAACAGCCGGAAGCCGTCAAAAAACAGCTGAGCGCTGCATCCTTACCCGAGCTGTCTTCGGATCCGGATCCGGCGCGTGGCGTCTCGGAACCCGCAGCCCAGCCGCTTCCCGCCAGCGCCATTCGGCAACGGTACGGCGGCGGAGCATCCGGCGGTCCCGCTGCCGCTTCTGAAGCGCAGCCCGTTTCCGGCGGGCAGGGCAGTTTCGTCCGCGAAGCCGGCGAAGATAACGACCGGTTTAGCCTGTCAAACGAGCCGAAGGGAGCGCGGTCCCCCGCGCAAGCGAGCTTTGACGAAGCGATGAGCCGTGCTCTCGCGTCTGCGCGCGCCCATACTGCGACGGATCGTAGCGTCGCCGACCTCCTTCAGGCTGCCAAAGACGAATCGCTTGCGTCGGTGGAATCGACGCTTTCCAAAGCGCAAGCATCGCCTGCGCCTCCCACGCAATCGGTCGCGCCGGACGAAACGGCAGAGCTGCTGGCCGAGCTGAGGGCCATGAAGGATCTCCTTCGTCAGCAATCCGGCCGCGAATCGGCCCCGCAGCGCATGCCCGAGCCCGTGCTTCGCCTCAGCCGCCTGCTCGCGCAGCAGGGCGTGGAGCCGATATACGTCGAAGAATTCGCCGCCGCCGTTTCCGCAAAGCTGAAGTCACGCATGGAAACGGCTGAAGGAAATGCGGCCGAATCCGAGCTCGAACGGCTGGCTTACGACGAAGCGCGCGAGCTGCTCCAAGCATGGCTTGCGCCTGCGCGGGATGCCGGCATCGCGACGGATACGCGTATCGTGCATTTCGTCGGTCCCACCGGTGTGGGCAAGACGACGACGATCGCCAAGCTGGGAGCCGAGCAAGCGTTGTCCCGCAGGCGTTCCGTCGGGTTCATCACGGCCGATACCTACAGAATCGCCGCGGTCGATCAACTGCGGACGTACGCGGACATTCTGAACGTGCCGCTAGAGGTCGTCTTTTCCCCTTCGGAGCTCGCCAGAGCCTACAAAAAACTTGAGGACCGCGATTTGCTGCTGATGGACACGGCGGGCAGGAATTACCGCAACGAACTTTACGTTTCCGAAGTGAACAGTTTGCTGGCGCCGGGGCAAGAAGCGGAGAAAATCCTTGTCCTCAGCCTGACCCATAAATATCAGGACATGCGGCAGGTGTCCGTCCAATTCGTCAAGTACGGCGTCAATCGCTTGCTGCTTACGAAAATGGACGAGACCGATTCATACGGCGCGATCCTGAATCTGGTACGCGAGTTCGGATTCAGCATTCCATACGTTACATTCGGACAGACGGTTCCGGACGATATTCGGGCGTTCGACCCGGCATGGCTGGCGGACAAGCTGTTGGAAGGAGCGCCGGCCCATGCGTGACCAAGCGGAGGCGCTGCGGCACATGGTTCTGTCGCGGGACTCGGACGATGCCAAGCAAACGCGGATATTGACGGTCACAAGCGGCAAAGGGGGCGTCGGAAAGTCCAACTTCAGCTTGAACTTCGCTTTAGCGCTGCAGAAAAGAGGCCATAGCGTGCTGTTGTTCGACGCCGATATCGGCATGGGAAACATCGACGTGCTGCTGGGCACGCCTGCGGCTTACAATCTCTTTCATTTGTTGAAGCGGGACAAGTCGATCTGGGAAATCATCCAGGAGGGCCCCGGCGGATTGCGGTTCATCGCGGGCGGTTCCGGCTTCAAAGATTTGATCCGGCTGAGCGATGAAGAGCTCGAGTATTTCGCCTCGGAGATCGCCAAGCTTTACGGCGAAGTCGATTATGTCCTATTCGACACGGGCGCCGGATTGTCCAAGGAAACGCTTCGTTTCATTGAGGCGGCGGACGAGACGATCGTCGTGACGACGCCGGAGCCGACATCCATCACCGATGCGTACGCGCTCATGAAGATGGTGAAAACGATGGGGCAAGAGGCCGAATTTCGGCTGGTGGTCAATCGGGTCGGCGACAACCGGGAGGGACTTCAGACCTCCGATAATATTCGGCAGGTTGCCAGAACCTACTTGTCGCTCGAAATTCCATTGCTTGGATTCGTTCCGGACGACGCGCATGTGTCGAAAGCCGTCAAAAAACAGACGGCATTGTCATATTTATACCCCGATTGTCCTGCGTCCAAAGGAATTGACGGCATCGCCGCCGAATATTTAAACGAAAGCCGAAAAACTTCCGTACAGACGAATATCAAAGGCTTCCTCCAGCGCGTTCGCAAGCTGTGGAGCTGACCGATCGAACGACAAGAGCGAAAGGGGAGGAGAAGGCATGAAAGCATTTACGGTGCTGGTCGTTGACGATTCCCCTTTCATGAGGAAATTGGTCGGAGACTTGGTCGCCGGCGACGCCGCGTTCGAAGTCGTAGGGACGGCTGCCGATGGGGCGGACGCCGTTCGTCAAGTTCGCGAACTGCGGCCCGATATCGCGGTCATGGATCTGGAAATGCCTGAGATCAACGGGCTCGAGGCGCTGAAGCGCATTATGGCCGAATGTCCGACGCCGGTCATCATGATGTCGGCGGTGACGGACAGAGGGACGCGGGATACGATCCGCGCGCTTCAATATGGCGCGTTCGACTTCGTTCGCAAGCCGGACGGCGCGTTGAAGCTCGATGTTTCGCACATGGGCGAGACGTTGATCGAAAAGCTGCATATTGCCAGAGAACTGCTGGCTTCCGGCGAGTTGAGGCTAAGACGGATGACGGCGGAAGGCGCCGAAGCGATGGTTATTCAAGCCGACGCCGAGCCCTCGCCGGACCGAACGGATATGGAACCGAAAGCGCCGCCTGGAGAGGTAGCTGAAACATCGGCTCCTCTTTATATCGAAAATCAAGAGCCTGAACATTCTGCGTCTCGGGCCCTAGATCGCGAGACGCACGAGTCCGCGGCAGAACAGGCCGGCTTGGGTCCGAATCGGCGTCTCTCGAACGGAGCCGCGGCCCAAGAAGAAACGGCTGCATCCATCGATCGTCCTGCTGCTTCTGGCAAGTCTCTGTCAGAGATTCCCTCAGCACGGCGAACGACGCCGAAGCCGCTAACTCCGGCTAAAGACAAATACGATCGGAAAAGCCGGTTGCCTGAAATGGCGGGATTAGCCGGAAAATCGGCTGCGGAACCGAGCGCGCCAGTCGCGAATTCGTCCAAATCGCCGAAGCCGATCCCGCCCGATCCGGCGCTCAAAAGGCCGCAGCCCGACAAGCCACCGAAGGCGCCTCTGCCGTCGGCGCCTCGCCAGACGGAATCCTTCACCGATATCGTCGCGATTGGAACGTCGACTGGCGGGCCTCGGGCCTTGCACGAAGTGTTGTCGGCGATTCCGGCCTCGTTTCCGGCGCCGATCCTGATCGTACAGCACATGCCGCCCAAGTTCACGCATTCGCTTGCGCAGCGGCTCGATTCTTGCTCGGCGATCGAGGTGCGCGAGGCGGCGGACGGCGACCGGGTGCTGCCGGGACAAGCTTACCTGGCGCCGGGAGGCAAGCATCTAAAGCTGATCAAGGAGGCCGGCGGCGGGTACAAGATCGGACTTACCGAAGAGGACCCGGTCAGCGGCCACCGACCTTCGGTCGATGTCATGTTCGGTTCGCTCGTCGGACGACGGGAGCTGAGACGCCACGCGGTACTTATGACGGGCATGGGCAGCGACGGGGCCAAGGCCATGAAGGCGCTGCGAGAAGACGGGGCGGCGACGCTGATCGCCGAAGCGGAGGAAACCTGCGTCGTGTACGGCATGCCGCGATCGGCGATGGAATGCGGCGCGGCGCAGACGGCTCTTCCGCTGCATCGCATCGCCCCCGAGCTGGTCAAATCGGTCGAAAAGCCAAAAGCGAAGCAGCTTTAATGCAGATGTGCCATTCAGGAGGTGACGCCCAGTGGAAATGAATCAGTACTTGTCCATTTTTATCGACGAAGCGAACGAGCATCTGCAGTCGCTTAACGAAAACATGCTGCGTCTCGAGCAGCAGCCCGAGGATATCAGCATCGTTCAGATCATTTTCCGATCTGCCCATACGCTTAAGGGCATGTCGGCTTCGATGGGCTTCGAGGATCTGGCCTCGCTGACGCACGAGATGGAGAACGTTCTCGACTTGGTGCGCAACGACAAGCTAAAAATGAACGGCCACATTTTCGATACGCTTTTCAAATGTCTCGATTCGCTTGAAGGCATGGTCCAGGACGTCGTTGGCGGCGGCACGGGCAGCGCGGACGTCAAGGAGCTCGTGTCGCAGCTCAAGCAGATCGTCAAGGGCGAGCCGGCCGCGCCGGCATCCGCCGGACAAGCTGCGATCGCTAGCGGTTCGTCGGAGCTCGCGATGGTGGCTACGCATCTGTTGCTCGACCAGTACCAGCTGTCGGTGCTCAGGCAGTCGATCGAAAACGGGAGCCCCGCCTTTCATATCGAAGTAACGATTCGCGAGGATTGCCTGCTCAAGGGCGTCCGGGCTTATATGGTATTCGATGCGCTCGAGCGCAACGGAGAGCTCGTCAAGTCTCATCCTTCGGTGCAGGACATCGAGCAGGAACAGTTCGGCCATCAGTTTTCCGTCTATTACATTTCCCGCATTCCGCAACAAGAACTGCAAGACACGCTCGACAAAATCTCCGAGCTCGAATCGGTAAGCGTCGTTCCGCTCGATCTCGAGAGCTTAAGCGAGCTTGACGAGTCGCGCAGCGCGGAGCAGCAAATGCAAGAGGCCGCTCAGCAAGCGGCCGCGACGGCGACGGCGACTTCCCCTGCGGCGGCAGCCGCCGACAAGCCGGCTTCTTCCGAAGCGCCTGCTAGGGCGCCTGCAGCCGCGCCCGTAGCGAACAAGACGATCCGGGTCGATATCGAACGGCTCGACTCGCTCATGAATCTGTTCAGCGAACTGCTGATCGACCGCGTCAGGCTGGAACAGCTTGCGAGCGAAGTTCGCCGCAACGACTTGACCGAGACGGTCGAGCATATGGCGCGCGTGAGCAGCGACCTGCAAAACATCGTCCTGAAGCTGCGAATGGTGCCGGTGGACAGCGTGTTCAACCGGTTCCCGCGGATGGTGCGGGACCTGGCCAAGTCGCTCGGCAAGAAGCTGGATCTGGTCATCACCGGCGCCGAGACGGAGCTGGACCGGACGGTCATCGACGAGATCGGGGATCCGCTCGTGCACTTGATCCGCAACTCGGTCGACCATGGCGTCGAGACGATCGAAGGCCGCCGCGAGGCGGGCAAGCCGGAGACGGGCGTCGTCAACCTGAGAGCTTTCCACAGCGGCAACCACGTCTTCATCGAGATCGAGGACGACGGGCGCGGCATTAATCAGCCCAAAGTACTCGACATCGCCGTCAAGAAGGGCATCGTCTCCCCGGACGAAGCCAAAAAGCTGAGCGACGACGAGATCAACATGCTGCTCTTCGCCCCAGGCTTCAGCACGGCGGACAAGATCTCGGACATATCCGGACGCGGCGTCGGCCTCGATGTCGTCCGGTCGAAGATCGAATCGCTCGGCGGCGTCGTTTCGGTCACCTCGAAGGCCGGGCAAGGCTCCAAGTGGTCGATACAGCTGCCGCTCACGCTGTCGATCATCACGGCCATGCTGGTCAAGCTCGGTTCGGAAAAGTTCGCCATCCCGCTGTCCTCCATCGTCGAGACGGGCATCGTTCAGCGGAGCGCGATTCGCGATTTGCACGGCGCCAAAGTCATCGAGTACCGCAAGTCGATCATTCCGGTGCTGTCGCTCGCAGCCGTGCTGGATTCGCCGGATTATTCGGAGGAAAACGAGCAGGAGACGGAGATGCTCGTCATTCGCAAGGGCGAGAAGCTCGCGGCCGTGCTGGTGGATGAGCTGATCGGACAAAGCGAGATCGTGCTGAAAACGCTCGGCAAATATCTGACGAATCTGGACGTCATCTCCGGCGCGACGATCTTGGGAGACGGGCAAGTCGCGCTGATCGTAGATCCGAACGCGCTTATCAAATAATCGTTCCTATCCGAGGAGGATGCTGTCATGGCAGAAGATTTCAAGGTTATCGTTTTTACGCTCGCACACGAGGAATACGGCATCGAGGTTGACAAGGTGCGGACGATCGAACGAATGACGCCGGTGACGCGCGTGCCGAAGACGCCGGTTTTCGTGAAGGGCGTCATCAACCTGCGCGGCGTCGTCGTACCGGTCATCGACCTGCGCAGTCGATTCGGACTTCCCGAATCCGAACCGACGGAAAACTCGCGGATCATCATCGTCGCGGCGAACGAGCTAGAAGTCGGCTTTATCGTCGATTCGGCGAACGACGTCATCGACTTGAACACGGACATGGTCGAGAACCCGCCCGAAGTCGTCGGCGGCATCAAAGCCAAATATTTGAGCGGCGTGGCCAAATTCGGCGAAAACCGTCTGCTCATCCTGCTGAATCTGTCCGAGGTCCTCAACCGGTCGGAGATCATCCAGCTCGAACAGTTCGGAGCTTGACGGCATGGAACTGTTCAGCCATAACGCAGAATTCAAAATGGACGTCCTGCGCGAGGTCGGCAACATCGGGGCGGGACATGCGGCGACCGCGCTCTCCCGCCTGCTCGACAAGCCGATCGACATGGCCGTCCCAAAAGTAAGCTTTATTCCCTTCGAGGACATCGCCGATCGCGTCGGCGGCGCCGAGGAGGTCGTGGTCGCCATCTTCCTGCGCGTGGAAGGCGAGGCGCCGGGCAACATGTTCTTCCTGATGAGCCAGAACCAGGCGCGCGCGCTGCTTCAAGGCCTGCTCTCGTTCGAGCTCTCGGAAGGACCTCAATATTCGGAGATGGAGCTGTCTGCGCTGAGCGAGATCGGCAATATCCTTGCCGGATCGTATCTGTCGTCTCTCGCCGATCTGACCGGCTTGCCTTTGTCGCCGACCGTGCCTGCGATCGCAGTCGATATGGCCGGCGCGATCCTGAGCTACGGACTGGTTCAATTCGGCACGATGGGCGACGAGGCGCTGCTCATCGATACGACATTTTTGGAGGACGATCGTCGGGCGGAGGGGCACTTTTTCTTTATTCCCGATCCCGAGTCGTTCGAGCGCTTGTTCCGCGCGCTAGGAGTGCCTATCTAATGAAAGAAGTCATCATCGTAAAAATCGGAATGGCGGACTTGAACGTCGCCTTGGGCGGAGACTCGCTCAAGACGACCGGGCTCGGCTCCTGCGTCGGGCTGACGCTTCACGACGCGAATCTCGGCATCGCCGGCATGGCGCACATTATGCTTCCTAGCTCGGATATCGCGCGGGAAGGACAGCTCAACATCGCGAAGTACGCGGATACCGCCGTTCCCGAGCTGCTGTCCAGGCTGAAGGCCGGCGGCGCCAATGTGAGGCGGCTCGTCGCGAAGCTGGCGGGAGGCGCGCAAATGTTCGCGTTCGCGAGCGGCAGCGACAGCATGCGCATCGGTCCCCGCAACGTGGAGTCCACGAAGCTGGCGCTAGCCGCTTACGATATTCCCGTCATCGCCGAGGATACGGGAGGCAATTTCGGCAGGACGATCGAATTTAGCAGCGCGAGCGGGATGTTGACGATCCGCAGCGTGCAGAACGGGGTAAAGGAGATTTGAAATGAGCGTGCCATGGCGATGGAATTTAGGGTTCGCGGTATTCGGGGCCGTTTTAGTTTTCTTGATCTCCTCGTCAAGCAATCCGCCGCTCACTTCGCTTGTGCGAGGCCTGTACGCCTTCCTTGCGTTCGGCTTGCTCGGCTTATTCGCCCGCATCGTCCTGCAGCAGCTGCTGCAGCCCGCCAAAACGCTTGGCGGAGACAAAGAGCGAGCGGAAGAGGAGCGAGGGATCGTCCTGGATATGACGACGCCGGCCGAAGACGACGAATCTCTTTCCCGCCTTATGCGGGAACAATGGACGGGCAACGAAGAGTCGCAATCCGCCGGCTTCGAGCCGCTCAAGCCTCCAAGGCTCGTCTCGATCGACGAACCGAATCCGGAACAAGTCGCACAGGCGATCCGGCGCCTGAACGACGATTAAGGAAGGTGATGCAGCGATGGCAGAACCCAAGAGTTCCAAGCTGTCCCATTACGACCTGTGGTGCCGCTGGAAGGAAGAAGGCGACACCGAAGCTAAAAAAGGCTTGATCGAAAAGTACATTCCGCTCGTCGATTACGTATCCAGCCGCATGGCTGCAGGATTGCCCAAAAACGTCTCCAAAGACGATCTGGTCAGCAACGGTTCGATGGGCCTGATCGACGCCATCGAAAAATTCGATCATCTGCGGGGGCTGCAGTTCGAAACGTACGCTTCCTGGCGTATTCGCGGATCGATCATCGACGGGCTGCGCCAGGGAGATTGGGTGCCGCGGTCCGTTCGGGACAAAGCGAAAAAAATGGAAGATGCATACGCCGTCCTGGAGCAGCGGAACCTTCGCTCCGCCACCGACGAAGAGATATGCAACTACTTGAATATAACGGACAAAGAATTTCAGCAAATGCTCCAGGAGGTCGCCGTCGCGACGGTCGGATCGCTCGAGGAGCCCATCCGCGAGGAGGATGCCGAGACGCGAATGTCGCTGCTCGTGGACGACAAGGCGCAAAGTCCGGAGTCGAAGGTGCACGAGACCTATTTGCGAGACTCGCTGGCGGCCGGCATCGACAAGCTCACGCCTAAGGAGCGAACGGTCGTCTCACTTTTTTATTACGAGGATCTGTCTTTGAGCGAGATCGCCGAGGTGATGTCGCTGTCGCCTTCCCGCATCTCGCAGCTTCATTCCAAGGCGATATTGCGTCTGCGCGGCGCGCTCGGCAAGCATAAGGACCAGTTGCTTCAGAAATAGAACCGGAAAGGGGGATTTATAATGCGAGGGGAAGAGGCGTTTGCGATCGACCAAGTCTTTCAGGTCAAAATATCGGAAGACCGCATGGAGGCCCGTCTGTTGATCAAGCCGATCGAAGAAACGAAAGAAGCGAACGTACGGCAACTCGAGGCGCTCCTTGCGTCCGCCGGCGTTCGTTACGGCGTTCAGCAGGAACTGCTGGCTCAGATCGCCGAAAATCCGCAAGCGTTTTTTTACACCGACAACGTCGTTGCGATCGGTCTGCAACCGACCCCGGGCGTCAACGGCTACGTCAAAGTATTGTTCGAGGACCAGGGCCAGACGAAGAGGCCGGCGGAGCGGGAAGACGGCAGCGTCGATTACAGGGAGATGAAGCAGCTCGCCAACGTCAAAACGGGCCAGCTGATCGCAACGCGGGTGCCTCCGCTCCCCGGCACGGCGGGCACGGCGGTGACGGGCGACCCCGTCGCCCCCAAAGAAGGCAAAGAGGCGAGCTTCAAAGTCGGCAAAAACGTCGTCGTCAATCCGGACAAAACGGCCATGTACGCCGCGATGGACGGACTCGTCACGTGGACGGACAAAGAGAAGCTGAACGTTTTTCCCGTTTACGAGATCAACGGCGACGTCGATTACCATACGGGCAACATCGATTTCGTGGGCACCGTCGTCATTCGCGGCAACGTGCTGACCGGCTTCCGCATTCGAGCGTCCGGGGATATTCGGGTCACCGGCGGCGTGGAGGGAGCGGATCTGGAGTCGGACGGCTCGATCGAGATTTCCGGCGGCATCATCGGCTCGGGCAAAGGCCATGTCAAAGCAGGCGTCGACGTGAAGTGTTCGTTCGTGCAAGAGAGCAACGTGACTGCGGGTCAGGACGTGCTCGTGTCGCAGAGCATCATGCATTCGAACATCCGGGCGGTTCGAAGCATCCGCTGCGAAGGAGCCAAGGGTTTGATCGTCGGCGGCTTGCTGCAGGCGGGAGACTTGGTCGTCGCCCGCACGATCGGCAATTCGATGTCCACGGTCACCTCCATCGAGGTCGGGCTTAAGCCGGAGCTGCGGCAGGAGCTTGCCGATCTCCGCCAGCAAGTTCGGCAATTGTCCGAAAGTCTGGACAAGACGGAAAAGGCGCTCGTATTGCTTGACCAGCTGGCAGCGGCAGGGCAGTTGTCCGCCGACCGGTTGACCATGCGAATCAAGCTGAATTCGACGCGCAGGCAGGTGACCGAAGAGCTAAAGACCGCCAAAGCGAACATCCTCGAGATCGAACGCACGCTCGAAGATTCGGAGCAAGCTAAGGTCAATGTTTTACATACCGTTTACGGAGGCACGAAAATCGTCATCGGGCGTTACACGCGTTTCGTCAAAGACAGCGCCAAACGAGTAACCTTCCGATACGACGAAGGCGAGATCGCAATGGCAACGCTTTTATAACGCGACAGGAGGCGAACGGCCATGAGCTATAAGCCGATCGACGTGCAGACCTCGATTCCTCGCTCGATCGAATTGACGCCTTTGCAGGCTTCTCAGCAGCTTCGCCAGGCTATCGACCAGGCCGCGCTAGGCGCGCAAGCCCAGAAGCTGGCCGAGCGGGACGCCAAGCGGAACGCCAAGTCGGAAGGCACCGGACATAAATCGATCTCGGACGAGGACGATCCGAAGGAAAGCCGTCAAAAGAGACCTTTCGCGAAAAAGAAGCGGGCAGGCGAGCACGAGCAGACGGAGACGCACGCGGCCGAACATCCGTATAAAGGACATCATATCGACCTGTCGCTATAGCATCGGGAAAGTGAGAGTGCATTGAAATGGATCCGTGGGTTACGCTCGTAATCGCCGGGGCCGCCATCGCGGGTTACGGCTGGCTGAAGCCCGAGCCGAAGGAGCAGGCAGCCGCAATCGTTAATGAAGAAGCCTACGATAGGCTGCTCGAGGATCTAGAGACGGAAAACCGCGAGCTCGTGGACGCGGTGGCCGCCTTCAAGCGGGAGCAGGACGATACGGTGAGCCGTCTCGGCCGGCGCATTCGCGATCTGGAGCGTCAGATGGAGGAAGCCGCCGCATACAGGAAGGCGGAAACGGTTGGCCGCGAACCGTTCGTAACGGAGAAAATGCGCGCGGAGTCGCCGGCGCAGCCTGCCGGATTCGACCAGCAATCGGCCACGACGGGCATCCTGCCGGAAGCCGATTCGCCGGCGGGCGGATCGGCGAACGCCGACGGACGACAAGCGCCGGCCGAGGCCGGCCTAACGCGCGAAGCGGGTCGGCCTTCGCGCGGCTCCGAGATTGGCCCGAATCGTCTTCAGCCGGGCGGAACGGCCGACGACGACGCGGCTGATATCGGCGGAACGCCCGAGCGCCCGGCGGCGATTAGCGAACGCTACGCAGAACTGCTGGAGCTGTACGAGCGGGGGCGCTCGGTCGAACAGGTGGCCAAGGCGATGAATATGAACAAAGGCGAAGTGCAGCTTATATTGCAGCTTGCCAAGCGGGAGGTGAACCGGCCATGAATAAGCGCCGCGCGCTGCTGGTCGGCTTCGGCGTCGGCCTGATGGCCGGCGCCGCCCTTCTGCAGCTCATGACCTTCGGCCAAGACATAAGCGCGGGCACGGCATTGCCGCCCGAGCCGCTTACCTTAGCGCAGCTGCAGGAGCAAGCCGGAGGGAAAGGCTACGCCATGTACAAGCTGAGCGAGCCGATGTACACGCAGGCCCAGCTTGACGAGGCTGCCGCTAAGGCCAAGGCGGACGCACTGTCTGCCGGGGGAGAAAAGTCCGGGCAAGCAGCCTCCGGAACGGAGACGCCCGCAAGCACGCCTGCGCCTAGCGCTTCAGCTACGCCAACGCCTACGCAGGCGGCGGATTCCGGCCCTGAAGCGAGGCTAGGTCTTTACGTCGCGGCCGGCGATTCGCTCGACAAGGTCGCGACAGGCCTGAAGGCGCTCGGCGTCATTCAGGACAAGGCGGCCTTCGTCAAGGCGGCCAAGCCTTACAGCGGCAAAATGCGGGTCGGCCTCAGCGTATTCGAAGGTCAAATTACGTACGACGAGATTATCGCGGAGCTGCTTCGCGACAAAAATAAGTAAAACGGCCACATTCGTCTATAAGGCGCGGGGCCGATCGGGTGGCCGGCTTGTGTTGCAAGCCGGCCACCCATATGTTATATTGTTAAACGGTGTGAAAAAACGCACGCCGTTCAATTCCGTCAGCGGTGCTTCGCAGAAGCGAAGTTCTGACGGGAAGCGCGAACCGGCGGAGGAGATTCACGATCCAAAACCATACGGAGGTGCAAGTTAAAATGGCAGTTATTTCGATGAAGCAGCTTCTCGAAGCTGGCGTACACTTCGGTCACCAAACGCGTCGCTGGAACCCGAAGATGGACAAGTACATCTTTACCGAACGGAACGGCATCTACATCATCGACCTGCAAAAGACGGTCAAGAAAGTCGACGAAGCGTACAACTTCGTTCGCCAGCTCGGCGAGCAAGGCGGCACGATGCTGTTCGTCGGCACGAAGAAGCAAGCGCAGGATTCCGTAAAGGAAGAAGCGGAGCGCAGCGGACAGTTCTACATCAATCAACGTTGGCTCGGCGGCACGCTGACCAACTTCTCCACGATTCAAAAGCGCACGGATCGTCTGCACCAGCTGGACAAGTGGGAGCAGGACGGCACGTTCGAAGTGTTGCCTAAGAAGGAAGTTATCATCCTTCGCAAGGAAAAAGAGCGTCTCGAGAAGTTCCTCGGCGGCATCAAGCACATGCGCAGACTGCCTGACGCGCTGTTCATCATCGATCCGCGCAAGGAGCGCATCGCCGTCGCCGAAGCCCGCAAGCTGGGTATCCCGATCGTCGGCATCGTCGACACGAACTGCGATCCGGACGAGATCGACTACGTCATTCCGGGCAACGACGACGCGATCCGCGCCGTTAAGCTGCTGACGAGCAAGATGGCCGACGCCATCGTCGAATCCCGCCAAGGCGAAGAAACGACCGCCTAAGCCAGCCGGTTCTTACAGCATTGCGAGGTCAAGGGTGGTCAGAAGAGAACCTTCTCACCGCCCTTTTTTTGAAAACATAAACCAATCGAAAGCCGTCCGCGCACGAAGCGTCCGGCGGCCACATACCAGGAGGGAATCCCATGGCAGTTAACGCAGCAGACGTAAAAGCGCTCCGCGAAAGAACGGGAGCGGGCATGTTGGATTGCAAAAAAGCGCTTGAGGAAGCCGGCGGCGACATCACGAAGGCAGCCGATCTGCTCCGCGAGAAAGGTCTTGCCGCTGCAGCGAAGAAGGGCGACCGTATCGCTACCGAAGGCCGCGTAGAATCTTACATCCACGGCGCAGGCCGCATCGGCGTACTCGTCGAAGTCAACTGCGAGACCGACTTCGTCGCCATGACGGATCAATTCAAAGAACTGGTTCGCGACATCGCGATGCATATCGCAGCAGCCAACCCGCTGGTCGTTCGCCGCGAAGAAGTTCAACAAGCCGACCTTGACAAGGAAGCCGAGATTCTTCGCAACCAGGCGTTGAACGAAGGCAAGCCCGAGAAAATCGTCGAAAAGATCGTCGAAGGCCGTTTGAACAAGTATTACGAAGAAAACGTGCTGCTCGAGCAATCGTTCGTCAAAGACCCGGACAAGACGATCCAAACGCTGCTTAACGAGAAGATCTCCACGATCGGAGAGCAAATCTCCATCCGCCGCTTCGTTCGCTTCGAACTGGGCGAAGGCCTCGAAAAGAAGCAAGATAACTTCGTCGAAGAAGTTATGGCGCAAGTCAAAGTTTAATCGGAATGCCAGGGGGACACGCGGTGTTCCCTTTTTTAAAGAGCGCTTAAAGATCAGGTTCACAGGGAAGCGTGCTTCCCGCACAGAAATCGACCATGGTGGAGGTACTAACGTTGAATCGACCCGTCTACAAACGCGTGGTGTTGAAGGTAAGCGGAGAGTCGTTGTCAGGAGCGACCGGTTACGGGATCGACGCAACGACGATCGTCTCGATCGCCGAACAAATCAAGGAAGTCGTAGCGCTTGGCGTAGAAGTCGCCATCGTATGCGGAGGCGGCAACATCTGGCGCGGCATATCGGGCAGCCAGAAGGGCATTGATCGCGCGACGGCCGACTACATGGGGATGCTGGCGACGGTGATGAATTCGCTTGCCTTGCAGGACGCGCTGGAACAGATCGATGTGCCGACTCGCGTACAATCCTCCATTGCCATGCAGCAAATCGCGGAGCCTTACATTCGCCGCCGGGCGATTCGCCACCTTGAAAAGGGACGCGTCGTCATTTTCGCATCGGGAACGGGCAACCCGTTCTTCTCGACCGATACGACGGCCGCGCTGAGGGCCGCCGAGATCGAAGCCGAAGTCATCCTGATGGCGAAGAACAAGGTCGACGGCGTATACAGCGCCGATCCGTTCAAGGACCCGACGGCGGAGAAGTACGAGCAGTTGACGTACCTCGATGTACTTAACAAGAATCTGGGCGTCATGGATTCGACGGCATCCTCGCTGTGCATGGACAACAACATCCCGCTTCTCGTCTTCGCGATTACCGAGCCGGGCAACATCAAGCGCGCGGTACTGGGCGAGAAAATCGGAACAATCGTCAAGGGGAGCGTGAACTAAGTGCCTCAAACGATCAAGAAAAACGCAGAAGAACGGATGGAAAAAGCGCTGGCCGCACTGCGCCGCGACTTGTCTACCCTGCGTGCGGGACGCGCATCCGCCGCGATGCTCGACCGCGTCCAAGCCGAATATTACGGCGCGCTCACGCCGGTCAACCAACTCGGCACGATCAACACGCCGGATTCCCGCACGCTGATCATTCAGCCCTGGGACAAATCGGCTTTGGCCGCGATCGAAAAAGCGATCCTCAAGTCGGACGTAGGGCTCACCCCGGCGAACGACGGCACGATCATTCGGCTTAACATCCCGCCGTTGACGGAAGAACGCCGCGCCGATCTGGTCAAGTCGACCAAAAAGTTCGGCGAAGAAGCGAAGGTCGCCATCCGCAACATTCGCCGCGACGCCAACGACGACATCAAGAAAAAAGAAAAAGGCGAGATTTCGGAAGACGAATCCCGCCGCCATCAGGACGATATTCAAAAGTCGACGGATCGCTTCGTCGCAGAGGTGGACAAGATCTTGTCCGCCAAAGAAAAAGAAATCATGGAAGTTTAAGTTTTCGACCGGCCCCTCCGAAAGGTGGGGTTCGTTTGAATTTTCGGGGATTCCCGCAGTGAACATCAGTATTGCTCCAGCGCAAGCCCCACTCGGTGGGGCTATTTAATGGTCGCTAAATCCAGGGGGAACAGCCATGAGCAATCGATTCTTAGGCGGTCTGTTCGGCAAACGGGAGGACGGCGGGCAAGGGCGAGCGGGAAGCTCGCAGTCCAAGACGTCCGAGGATTTGCTGAAGGAAGGCCGAATTCCCCGGCACGTGGCCATCATCATGGACGGCAACGGACGCTGGGCCAAAGCCCGCGGACTGCCGCGGGTGGCGGGACACCATAGCGGCATGAAGGCCGTCAAGCGAATTACCCAAGCCGCGGATCGTCTCGGCGTGGAGTTTTTGACGATGTACGCGTTTTCGACGGAAAACTGGAAGCGGCCCAAAGCCGAAGTCGATTTTCTGATGAAGCTGCCGCAAGAGTTTCTGTCGATCGAGCTCGAAGACTTGATCCGCAACAACGTGCAGGTGAAAATGATGGGCGTACGGGCTCTGCTGCCCGACTTTACGCTTGACGCGATCGAAGAAGCTGTCCGCCGGACGGCGAACAACACGGGACTCGTCCTGAACTTCGCGCTGAACTACGGAAGCCGGATGGAAATCGTGGAGGCGGCCAGAACGATCGCGAAGCGTGCGGCGTCGGGCGAGTTGTCGCCCGACGATATCGACGAGCAAACGTTCCAGCAGTCGCTCCTGAGCGGAGACCTTCCGGACCCGGATCTGCTCATCCGCACCAGCGGCGAGCTGCGACTCAGCAATTTTATGCTGTGGCAGCTCGCTTACAGCGAGTTTTGGTTTACGGACGTCTATTGGCCGGAATTTTCCGAAGCGCATTTCCACGATGCGATTCGCGAGTACCAGAGGCGCGCGCGCCGCTACGGAGGGATCTAAGGCGATGGGGCAACGGATCGTTACGGGCGTCGTCGCCGGCGCCGCGTTTTTAGCGTTGTTAGGATTGGGCGGCTGGTATTATTCGCTCATGCTCGCGGCGCTCGCGCTTATCGGATACCATGAATTCGTCAAGCTCAATCACTTGCCGTTTAGCCGAATGGACGTGCTCTGCGGCTTTGCGGCGACGCTCGTGCTTGCCTTACCGCGACTGCCGTTCGGCTGGACGACGCCGAGCGCGGAGGCGGTTTCGTGGGTGCTGATGTTCGTG
Organism: Cohnella sp. OV330; assembly: GCF_900112065.1. Lineage (GTDB taxonomy): Bacteria > Bacillota > Bacilli > Paenibacillales > Paenibacillaceae > Cohnella. Next base: position 19,530 of record NZ_FOKE01000014.1, on the reverse strand, counting down.
CTGTTGTCGGCGACCGTTTTCAGCAAAAACAAGATTACGCTCGATCAATCGGCGCTGCTGTTCGTCGGCGCTTTTTATATCGGACTTGGCTTCCGCTACATGGCGCTGACCCGCGAGATGCCGCACGGCATGTTCTGGCCGCTGCTCGTCTTTTTTTGCATCTGGGCTTCGGACGCCGGCGCTTACTTTGTCGGCAAGGCGATCGGCAGGACGAAGCTGTGGCCGTCGATCAGCCCGAACAAGACGGTCGAGGGCGCGCTCGGAGGCCTCGTCATCGCGCTGCTCGTATCGCTCGTATTCGCCGTCATTTGGCCGGACTGGATCGGTTTCGGAACGGCGCTCGCCGTGGCGCTCGCCGCCGCCGTCGCCGGTCAGCTCGGCGATTTGATCCAATCCGCGTACAAGCGGCTGCGAGGCGTCAAGGACTCGGGCAACCTGCTACCCGGACACGGCGGCGTACTCGACCGTACGGACAGCTGGCTGATTGTGTTTCCCCTCGTCCATTTGCTCGGGTTGATCTAATTCATGCATCTTAGCCATACATAACGGAGGGAACGGCTTGAAAAAGAAGGTGGCGGTGCTCGGTAGCACCGGCTCGATAGGAACCCAGACGCTGGACGTCGTCTCGCGGGACCCGGACGCCTATGAAGTCGTTAGCCTGGCGGCCGGTACGCGTCACGAGCAATTGCTCGAACAAGCCCATCGCTTCAAGCCCAAACTCGTCTCGATCGGATCGAAGACGCTCGCCGACCAGATCAGGGCGGACCTGCCGGCAGGCACGAAGCTCGTCTGGGGCGAAGAAGGCTTGATCGAAGCCGCGGCCGCGGCCGGCGCCGACTATGTCGTATGCGCGCTGATGGGAAGTCTCGGCTTGAAATCTACGCTCGCCGCGATCGATGCCGGCGCTACGATCGGGTTGGCGAACAAAGAGACGTTGGTAACGGCCGGACATATCGTAACGCGCCGCGCCGCGGACCGCGGCGTGCCGCTGCTGCCGATCGACAGCGAGCATTCCGCGATCTTCCAATGCCTGAACGGGGAGGATCGCGGCGCCATACAGCGGCTTGTCATCACGGCTTCCGGCGGGAGCTTCCGCGACCGCGGCCGAAGCGAACTGATCGACGTGACGGTCGAGGACGCGCTGCGGCATCCTAACTGGACGATGGGCGCCAAGATTACGATCGACTCGGCGACGATGGCGAACAAAGGTCTCGAGGTCATCGAGGCGCACTGGCTGTTCGATCTCCCATACGACCGGATCGACGTCGTGCTTCATCCGGAGAGCATCGTGCACTCGATGGTCGAATTCGTCGACACGAGCGTCATGGCGCAGCTCGGCAATCCGGACATGCGCGTGCCGATCCAATACGCGCTTACCTACCCGGAGCGCCGCCCGTCGCCCGCATCCCCGCTCGACCTGCTGCGAGCGGGCACGCTGCGCTTCAAGGAGATGGATTTCGAGCGGTATCCTTGCCTCAGGATGGCGTACGAAGCGGGGAGAGCCGGCGGAACCGCGCCGACCGTGTTCAACGCGGCGAACGAAGTCGCCGTGGCGCGTTTTCTGAATCGCGAGATTCCGTTCCTGGCCATCGAAGAGATCGTCGAATCGGCGCTCGCTGCGCACGCGACGACCGCCGAGCCCGATCTCGAGGAGATCGCCTTCGCGGACGGCCGGGCGCGCGAGGCGGCAGCCCGGTGGAGCAAATAGCAACCGACCTTTTGCAAGACCCGTATTCTCTTGTATCGCCTCGGCGAATAATGTTAATCTAAGGACAGCCGTTAGGGCGGACGGAGGGTAACTTGCATGGAGATGGTACAGGTTGTTTTTCTAACGGTTCTCGTCTTTTTCGTGCTCGTCTCGATACACGAGTTCGGACACTTTTATTTTGCCAAGCGGGCCGGGGTGCTCGTTCGGGAGTTTGCCATCGGGTTCGGCCCGAAGCTGTTCTCGATCAAGCGCGGAGAGAGCCGGTTCACGCTGCGGCTGCTGCCGATCGGCGGCTTCGTGCGGATGGCGGGAGAAGATCCCGAAGTCGTCGAGGTGCAGGCAGGGCATACCGTAGGCGTTCGAATCAAGGACGACAAGGTGACCCGCATTTATTTGGATCGGCTTGACGAGCGCACCCAGATTTTGCGGGGCGAAGTCACGGCGCTGGATCTCGAACGTCATCTATATTTGACGCTGGACGTGGACGGCGACGTGCAGCGGTATGACGTGCACCCGCAGGCACTCATCGTCGCGAAAGGCAGAGATACGCAGATCGCGCCGCTGGACCGCCAGTTCGGCAGCGCTTCGGCAGGCAAGAAGGCGATGACCATTTTCGCCGGTCCGCTCATGAACTTTATTTTGGCTTTCGTGCTGTTCGCCGTCTTTTTTCAATCGTACGGCGTAGCGGTCGAGCCGAATACGAAAATTTTCATTAATGACGTAACTTCGGACGGCGCGGCGAAAGCTGCCGGACTGGAGAAGGGCGACTTGGTCGTCTCCGTCAACGGCGTCGCTGTCGAAGGAGACAGCCAGAAGCTGTCGCAGGCAATCACGGGCAGCGCCGGCAAGCCGATGAACTGGATCGTGAACCGAGACGGGCAAGAGCTGAAAATAACGGTAACGCCGAATGCGGACACGGGCAAGGTCGGCATCGTCATGGCGCCGGAGATGCGTCATCCCGGCTTCGGAGAGACTTTCTCGCTGGCGGGCCACGCGATGGTGGACAGCACGAAGAAAATTTTCGACGGCTTCCGCAAAATTATTTTCGGCGAGGTCAAGCTCGAGGAGCTCAACGGACCGGTCGGCACGGCGCAGGTGACCGTGGAGATCGCCAAGCAGGGCGTGACGCAGCTGACCTGGTGGGGCGCGATTCTTAGCCTTTATCTCGGGATCTTCAACCTCTTGCCGATCCCGGCGCTCGACGGCAGTCGCCTGCTGTTCATCGGCATCGAGGCGATCCGCGGCCGTCCGGTCGATCCGAACCGCGAGAGCCTCGTGCACTTTATCGGGTTCGCGGCATTGATGCTGCTGATGGTCGTCGTCACGTACAACGATATTCTTAGGTTGGTCAAAGGCTAAATTCCAGGTTGTCAGGGGTAGGGGAGCTTATGTCGAAGGATAAAGGGTTCGTAACGGAAATAACGCCGCAGGCCGAGGATTTCAGCCGCTGGTATATCGACGTCATCAAAAAGGCCGAGCTCATGGACTATTCGCCGGTGCGCGGCTGTATCGTATTCCGGCCAGAAGGCTACGAGCTGTGGGAAAATATTCAGCGCGATCTGGACCGTCGCTTCAAGGAGACCGGCCACCGCAACGCGTATTTCCCGCTGCTGATCCCCGAGAGCTTTTTCCAGAAGGAAAAAGAGCATGTCGAGGGCTTTAATCCGGAGCTGCCGATGGTGACGGAGGCAGGCGGCGAGATATTGGAGGAGCGATTGGCCGTACGGCCGACGTCGGAGACGATGTTCGGGCATATGTACGCCAAGTGGATCAACTCGTACCGCGATTTGCCGCTGCTCATCAACCAATGGGCGAACGTTTTCCGCTGGGAAAAGCGGACGATGCCGTTCCTGCGTACGAGCGAGTTTCTGTGGCAGGAAGGGCATACGGCGCACGAGGACGAAGCCGACGCCCGCCGCGAGACGATGCAGATGCTCGACGTGTACACGGACTTCGTGGAGAGCGTGCTGGCGATTCCGGTCATCAAGGGCCAGAAGACGCCTTCGGAGCGCTTCGCGGGCGCCGTCGACACGTACTCGATCGAGGCGATGATGAAGGACGGACGCGCCGTGCAAGCCGGCACTTCGCACTATCTCGGCACCAAGTTCGCCGTCGCGTTCGATATCAAGTATTTGAGCCGTGAAAACACGCAGGAATATTGCCACACGACCTCCTGGGGCGTGAGCACGCGATTGATCGGCGCGCTGATCATGGTGCACGGCGACGATCGCGGCCTCGTGCTGCCGCCGAAGGTAGCGCCGACGCAGGTGATCATGATTCCGATCGGCCCGCCCAAGACGCGCGAGACGGTCATCGCGAAGACGGACGAGCTGTTCGCCGAGCTTAAGAGCGCCGGCATTCGCGTTCGCGTCGACGATCGCTCCGACGTGTCGCCGGGCTGGAAGTTCAACGAATACGAGATGCGCGGCATTCCGATTCGACTCGAGCTCGGTCCGCGCGACCTGGAAAACGGCGTCTGCGTGCTCGTGTCCCGCGTGACCGGCGAGAAGAAGCAGGTGCCGCTCGACAACCTGGCGGCATCCGTAGCCGAATTGCTCGAAGAGGTGCATACGCAGATGTACGAGCGCGCGCTTGAATTCCGCGAGTCGCATCTGTTCGACGTCGAGACGCTCGACCAGCTCAAGGCCGCTTTCGAAGAGAAGCGCGGCTTCGCCTATGCCGGGTGGTGCGGCGACGACGCTTGCGAGAGCAAGGTGAAGGAAGAGACCGGCGCGACGAGCCGCAACATTCCCTTCGAGCCGCAGACGACCAAGAGCGTATGTCTATGCTGCGGCAAACCGGCTGCGCATACGGTCGTGTTCGCAAGAGCGTACTAAAACAAAACGCGTTTAACAAAAGGCTCCCGACAGCGCTGGCTTCGGGGGTCTTTTTCACAGGAGGAAGTACCATGCACATCAAAATCGGGATCGTAGGGACGGAGGCCGTCGTTTCTCGCGTATTAAGAGTCATGAATGCGTTCCCATCGTTCGAGCCTGTCGTTCGTCTCGTCGAGCAAGAGCAGGAAGCTCCCGATACAGCTGCCTTGCTTGAGGACGAGGTGGAGGCGCTGCTGTTGTCCGGACCCGCGCCTCAGCGTCTGCTCAAGGAGAAAAAGCCGGTTGCCGTGCCGGTCCATCATGTTCCGTTGACGGGGGCGGGCTTGTACAAAGCGTTGTTCGAAGCGCAGCGGGCAGGGCGCCTCGGGCCGGAGGCGGTTTTATCCGTCGATTCGCTGACCAAGACGATGGTGATGCGGACGCTTCGGGATCTGGCGCTTGAAGGACTGAAGGTCGCCGTCTATGAAGGTCCGTCCTATGCTTCGCCGGACAAGCTCGTCGCGCATCATCGCAAAGTCGCCGGATCTCAGGACTGCGTGTACGCCTTCACCGGCGTGGAGCGGGTCGCGGAAGAGCTCTCTCGGGTGAAGATTCCTCACGCGCTGCTGTTGCCGTCCGACGAGGATATCATCGTGACGCTCGAACGCGCGCTGCTGTCGACCGAATCCCGCAAAGGCAAGGAATCGCAGATCGTCGTCGGCATGGTGACGGTAGACGAATTCGGCAAGCTCGTGCAGCGAAGCGCGAGCGAGCACGAGATCCAAAAGCTCAAGCTGGACATTCACCGAATGGTGCTCGACTACGTCGAATCGCTGGACGGTTACTTGACGCCCGTCGGCGGCGACGAATATTTGTTTTTTACGACCCGGGGCATCTTCGAGCGCGAAACGGGCGGCTATAAAACGATCCCGCTCGCCAAAGACGCCAATCTGTCCTACGGAATATCGCTCAGCATCGGCATCGGCTTCGGCGCGACGGCCAGCGAGGCCGGTTCGAACGCGCGGAGCGCGCTTCGCAAATCGGTCGCCGCGGGGGGCAACGCCTGCTTTATCGTACGGGAAGATCGAACGCTCATCGGCCCGCTGGAAATGGCGGATCCGGTAGCGTCGATTATGGCGCCGCTCGATCCGGAGCTTCTGCGGCGAGCGGAGGAGGCGGGGATGACGGGGGCCTATTTGAGCAAGCTGCTCGCCTATATGTCCCGACACGGCAAGTACGACTACCAGGTTCATGAGCTCGCATCGATGCTCAACATTACGGTGCGCAGCGCGCATCGGCTGCTGCTTCAGTGGGCGGATGCGGGACTGGTCGGCATCGCCGGCATGGAAAAAATGCCTAAGGGCAGACCGCGCCAAGTGTATCGTTTCTCCTTTTTGGCGGACCACCATTTATGAACCTGCCTTGATTTTCTTAGAGAGGCATATCCATTGTGGATGAATTTAAAGACGATAAACGGACCTGTCTTTATATAGCGATCGCACGTATGATGGGATCAGGTACAAGTCGAGAGGAGACTGATCTCATGCATACGATAGAACAACTGGAAGCAAAGCTGGCCGAACCGTCGGAAGCGTTAATCAAGCAGCTGTCGTCGATCGACGGGGACATCGTCGTGCTTGGCGTAGGCGGGAAAATGGGGCCGAGCTTGGCCCGGCTGGCGGCCAATGCCGTGCGCGCCGGGGGACTTGGCAAGCGCGTCATCGGCGTATCGCGCTTCAGCAGCAGCGAGACGCGACAGGAGCTTGAAGCTGCAGGCGTTGAGACGATCTCGTGCGAGCTGCTCGACGACGAAGCGCTGAAGGCGCTGCCGAACGCCTCGAACGTCATCTATATGGCGGGCAACAAGTTCGGTACGACGGGCCGCGAGCATTTCACGTGGGCGATGAACACGTACTTGCCGGGGCGCGTTGCCGAAAAGTATAAGGATTCGCGTATCGTCGTTTTTTCCTCGGGCAACATTTATCCGTTCATGCCGGTCGGCGGCGGCGGCGCGGACGAATCCATCGCGCCTGAACCGCTCGGCGAATATGCGCAGTCGACGCTGGGCAGAGAACGGATCTTCGAGTACCACTCGCACAAATACGGCACGCCGATGACGATGTTCAGGCTGAACTACGCGATCGACATGCGGTACGGCGTACTGCTGGAGCTGGCGCGGGCGATCAACGAAGGGCGCCCGATCGATCTGACGACCGGCTATGCGAACGTCATCTGGCAAGGCGACGCCAACGCGATGGCGCTGCGCAGCCTGGCGATCGCTTCGAGCCCCCCGGCTATCCTGAACGTGACGGGACCGGAGACGATGTCCGTGAGATGGGCGGCTGGCCAAATGTCCAAGCGGCTTGGCAAGGAAGCGACGTTCGAGGGCAAGGAATCCGAGACCGCGCTTCTGAATAACGCCTCGAAGTCACATCAGCTGTTCGGCTATCCGAGCGTCTCGCTGTTGCAAATGATCGATTGGACGGCAGAGTGGGTGCTGCAAGGCGGCGCGACATGGAACAAACCGACCCACTTCCAAGAACGAAAGGGGAAATTCTGATGGCGACCGTATATTTGTCGGACGCGCTGAACGCGGCGCTGCAGGACGGCTTGGTTATCCCGGCGCACCCGCTCGCGCTGGACGCGGACCGCAAGCTCGACGAGCGGCGGCAGCGCGCGCTCACGCGCTACTACGTCGCTTCGGGAGCCGGCGGCGTGGCCGTCGGGGTCCATTCCACTCAGTTCGAGATTCGCGATTCGGAGCACGATCTGTACGAGACCGTGCTGCGCATGGCCGCTGAAGAAGTCGACAAGGCTGCGCCTTCCCGCCCGTTCATCAAGGTCGCAGGCGTATGCGGGCCTGTCGAGCAAGCGCTAAGCGAGACGGCGATTGCGCTTAAGCTCGGCTACGATGCCGCGCTGCTCAGCATGGGCGGGCTCGGACAGCTGACCGAGGAAGCGCTGCTCGATCGGACGAGGCAAGTCGCCGCGCTCATGCCGGTCATCGGCTTCTACCTGCAGCCTTCGGTCGGCGGCAGAATTTTCACCTACGAATTCTGGCGCGCGTTCGCCGACATCCCGAACGTCGTCGCGATCAAGATGGCGCCGTTCAACCGGTACCAGACGCTTGACGTGGCCCGCGCCGTCTGCCATTCTGTTCGCAAGGACGAGATCGCGCTCTACACCGGCAACGACGACAATATCGTCGCGGACCTGTTCACGACGTACCGCTTTACGATTGACGGCCAAACGGTAGAAAAGCAGGTAGTCGGCGGTCTGCTGGGCCACTGGGCGGTATGGACGCAGAAGGCGGTCGCGCTTCTCGAAGAGATCAAGACGGCAAGAAGGGAGCCGGCGATCGCGAAGGAATGGCTTGTCCGCAACATCCAAGTGACCGATTCCAACGCGGCATTTTTCGATCCTTCGCACCAGTTCGCAGGCTGCATCCCGGGCATCCACGAGGTGCTGCGCCGCCAAGGTTTGCTTCAGGGAACCTGGTGCCTGAATCCGCATGAGGAGCTGTCGCCGGGTCAAGCCGAGGAGATCGACCGCGTTTACGCGCAGTATCCGGACCTGAACGACGATGCGTTCGTCGCGGCCCATCTTGAAGAATGGCTGCAGGAACGTTAATCTGCACATCGATACAGCGAAGGGAGAGGGGCGGACATGCGATTTAAAGACGTGTTTTCGATTATGGGTCCCAGCATGATCGGCCCCTCCAGCTCGCATACGGCCGGCGCCGCGAGACTTGGACTTGCGGCGCGCCAGGCGCTCGGGGGGCAGCCGGACGAAGCGGACATCATCTTTTCGGGCTCGTTCGCGGAAACGTATATGGGTCACGGGACGGATCTTGCCGTGACCGCCGGCCTGCTCGGCTGCGCGCCGGACGACGACCGGATCCGGGATTCGATCGCGCTCGCCGAAGCGGCCGGCATGAAGCTGCGGTTCGGCACGGAGCTTCGGCCCGGCGGCCATCCCAATACGGTTCGGTTCATCCTGCGAAAGGGAGAACAAGAAACGACGATGATCGGATGCTCGATCGGCGGGGGCAATGTCGAGATCGTTAACGTGGATGGCTTCGACGTCAAGTTCGGGGCGGACTGTCCGACGCTGCTCGTCAACCATCGGGACATGGCTGGAACCGTTGCCGCGATGGCTTTGATCGTCGGGCGGGTCGACCTGAACATCCGCGCGATGGAGGTGGACCGGCAGAGCAGGAGCGGTCGCGCGCTCACCGTCATGGAGATGGATCAGTCGGTACCGCTAGAGGTGAGACGCGAGCTCCAAGCGCTGCCGCAAGTCGAGCGCGTTCGCCTCGTCGATCTGAACCAAGAGGAGGGGCAAGAATGAGATTCGCCACGCTTGCGGAGCTGTCGGCGCAATGCCGGGCAGCGAATATGACGATCGGCCGCTATATGATCGAGGAACAAGTCCGGGAATCGGATCAAACGGAGGAAACGGTCGTCGGCCAGATGTCCAGCTACTATCAGATCATGAAGGAAGCGGTCCGCAAAGGCACGACGGAGGAGACGAAGTCGCGAAGCGGGCTTACGGGCGGAGACGCGAAGCGGGTCATGGAATACCGGGCCCTCGGCGGAACGGCGCTCGGCGACGAAGCTAGCGCGGCGCTGGCCTATGCGCTAGGCGTATCCGAGGTCAACGCCTCGATGGGTCGCATCATCGCCACGCCGACCGCAGGCTCATGCGGGATCATTCCGGGCGTATTCGTGAGCACGCAGGAGCGGTTCGGCTGGACCGACGACCGGATGGTCGAAGCCCTGTTCGCGGCCGGCGCGATCGGCTACGTGATCGCGAACCAGTCGTTCATTTCCGGCGCGGAGGGCGGCTGCCAGGCAGAGGTCGGCTCGGCGGTCGGCATGGCCGCCGGCGCGCTGACGGAGCTGCGCGGCGGCACGCCGGAGCAGGCCGTCCATGCGGTCGGACTCGCCCTCAAAAATTCGCTCGGCCTGATCTGCGATCCGGTGGGCGGTCTCGTCGAGATCCCCTGCATCGTACGCAACGGCTTCGGCGCGGTGACCGCGCTCGCGGCGGCCGACATGGCGCTTGCCGGCGTGCGCAGCGTCATTCCTTCGGACGAGGTCATCGGCGTCATGAAGGATATTGGAGCCGCCATGCCCGAAGCGCACCGGGAGACGGCGAAGGGCGGCCTTGCCCAGACGCCTACGGGAAAAGCGATTTTGAGCGACCTGCGCAAGAAAGGCGGCCGCTCATGAGCGGGAACGTCGCATGGAAAGAGAAAGCGGCGCTGTTGTCCGACGATCTGACGTCCTTTCGCCGGCAGCTGCACCGATTTCCCGAGCTCAGCTTCGAGGAGCGCGAGACGGCGCGTCTCGTCGCGCAACGGCTAAGCGCGCTCGGACTGGCGTGCCGCACGGAATTCGGCGGACACGGGGTCGTAGCCGATATCGTCGGGGATGCCGCGGGTCCTGTCGTCGCGCTCCGTGCCGACATGGACGCGCTCCCGATCGCCGAGGAGACCGGACTGCCGTTCGCCTCCGAGCGTCCCGGCGCGATGCATGCCTGCGGGCATGACGCGCATACGGCGATGCTGCTCGGAGCGGCCGAGCTGTTGGTCCAGGCGCGGTCGACGCTTAAGGGTACGGTCAGGCTCATTTTCCAGTCGGCGGAAGAGATCAACGAAGGCGCCAAGGCGATGATTCGCGAAGGGGTGCTGGAGGGCGTCGAAGAGATTTACGGTCTGCACAACCTGCCTACGCTGTCCGCCGGCTTGGCGTCCGTGCGGCCTGGCCCGCTGATGGGCTCGGTCGACCGCATCGAGATCCTGGTCGAGGGCAAGGGCGCGCACGGCGCCATCCCCGATCAGGGCATCGATCCGATCGTCTGCGCCAGCGCGATCGTCATGTCGCTGCAGAGCTTGGTCTCTCGCGAGACGTCGCCGTTCGATCCGGTCGTCGTGACGATCGGCAGCATCCATGCGGGAGACGCGAACAACGTGATTCCGTCGGCCTGCCGCATGACGGGCACCGTCCGGGCCTTCGATCCCGAAGTTAGGGAGCGCTTGCCCGAAGGCATCGAGCGGATCGTGACGCGGATCGCGGACGGCTATCGCTGCCGCGCGAGCCTGACGTATATCCGCCAGACGCAGGTGCTGGTGAACCATTCCGAAGCGGCGCGGAAGGTCGGGGAGGCGATCGACGCGGTAGCGGGGCCCGGCACAAGGCTCGTAGCCGCCCCGACGCTCGCGGGCGAAGATTTCTCCGAGTATTTGAAACATGTTCCCGGCTGCTTCTTCTGGCTCGGCTCGGGTCCGGCCGAGGGCGCCGAGCGCGCGTTCGGCCTGCACCATCCCCGTTTCGAGCTGAACGAGGCTTGCCTGCCGCTCGGAGCGGCGCTGCTCGCGGGCATCGCGTCGCGAAGACTCGAAGAAGGCCCGCTGGCGTTCGGCATTCCTGCAGAAGAAGGTGGGCGTCCGTGAAGTTCCGCACCATCGGACTGATCGGCACCGACTCCTCCCACGCGAGTACGTTCGCCGGGCTGCTAAACGATCCGAAAGACCCGATGCATGTGCCCGGTTACCGCGTCGCGATGGCTTGGCCGGGCGGGTCGCCGGATTTTCCGCTCAGCGCGTCGCGCGTCGGGACGATCATGGGAAGGCTCGAGACCGAACACGGCATTCGCCGTGCGGACACGCCGGAAGAGGTTGCCGGATCCTGCGATGCGCTCATGCTGCTGTCGATCGACGGCCGGGTGCGCACGGAGCTGTTCGCACGCGTCGCGCCGTACGGCAAGCCTGTCTTTATCGACAAGCCGCTGGCCATATCCGGACGCGATGCCGCCGAGATCGAGGTCCTTTCGCGGGAATTCGGAACACCGATATTCAGCGTTTCGGCCCTTCGGTATGCCGTGCAAGGCGCCATGGGGCAGGCTTCGTTGGGAGAGGCGCCGATACTTGAAGCGACCGCTGGCGGTCCGCTTCAGATCGAACCGACGCAATCGATCTACTATTGGTACGGCATTCATCTCGCCGAGATGCTGTTCGCGATCCTCGGACAGGACTGCCTCTCCGTACGAACCGAGCGCTGCGACGAATTCGACCGCATCGTGGGCGAGTGGACGGACGGCCGGACAGGCACGGCCATCTGCAAGCGCCCGGAGGCAGGTTACGTCTACGAAGCTGAAGTCCGGATCGGGGACGAAACTATGGCGCTTGCGCTCGATCCGGAATTCAAAGTTCATTATGCTCGGTTGATCGCGGACGCGGTCTCCTTTTTCGATACGGGCATCCCGCCGGTCCCTGCCGAAGAGACGCAGGCGATCATTCGCTTCCTGGACGCCGCGGAGAGTAGCCTTAACGCTCGGGGCGCGCCGGTGTCGCTTGATGCGTACGCGAGCCGTTCCTGATCGTCCCCGGATTGTCGTTCTTTGACTATTGCTGCCGCAAAGTCTATCAGGTAGAATAATAGAACAAGTACGAGAACAGAAAGCTTCCCGACTTTAACCTGCCGCAGGATCGCCTTGCGGGAGCGCGGTCGGGGGCTTTTGTTGTTGAAAGGGATGAAGACTCCGATTATGTTGCCGAAGCCCGATCAGAGGAAAAGATTCGAACTGCTGCTGGCGCAAGCGGAGATTCCGGGAGATTGGATCGACGCCCATTTCCGAGACGGTTACATAGAGAGAGTCGAAGTGAGCAAGGCAAGCCGCAGTTGGAGGTTCCACTTCGTCATGGAGTCGCTGCTGCCGCCGCCCGTCTATGCCGGATTTCACAGCCGCGTGCGAGACAAGCTCGGCCATCTTGCGCAGATCGAGATGTGCCTGCGCCATGGAGAGACGATCGCCACGAGCGAGCTGCTGCTGCATTATTGGCCGCTCTTCGTCGAGTGGATGCAGAGCGAGTTCGCTTCGGTGAACGGATGGCTGGGCAAGGCCAAGCCCGAGGCGGAAGGCGAGCTTTTGACCTTGTTCATGCTGAACGAAGCGAGCCTGGAGATGGCGCGCAAAAAGACCGTCGATACGTATGCAGCCAAGTTTTTCGAGGAGCGCTTCGGGCGCGGCTGCCGGATCAAGCTTGCCGTAGGCGAGAAGCAGCAGGAAGCCGTGGAGGCGTTCATGCAGCGGCAGCTCGAGGAAGAGCGGCTGCACGTCCGCAAGCTGATGGAGAGCATGCCCGACGAGGCGCCGCCGGAGGACGCGGGCGGAGAAGCGCCGCAGACGCTGCAGCATGGCTACGAGATTAAGGACGACGCGGTGCCGATTCAGAACATTCAGGAGGAAGAAAAGAAAGCGACCGTGCAGGGCACGGTGTTCGGCCTGGAGGTCAAGGAGCTTCGCAACGGCAATACGCTCTACCAATTCCATGTGACCGACTATACCGATTCGCTCACCGTCAAGATGTTCGGCAAAACGAAGGAAGACGTCAAAATGCTGAACCTCCTTGCGAACGGCAAATGGGTGAAGCTGCGCGGGCGCGTCGAATACGACCGGTTCCTCAACCCGCCGGAACTCGTCATGATGCCGAGCGACCTCAAGGAGATCAACGGACCGAAGCCGCGCAGGGACGAGTCGAGCGACAAGCGCGTCGAGTTTCACTTGCATACGTCCATGAGCACGATGGACGCGATCGCGCCGGTCGACGCCTATATCAAGACGGCCGCAAAGTGGGGACACAAGGCGATCGCCGTCACCGACCACGCCAACGTGCAGTGCTTCCCCGAAGCCGCGAAGGCTGCGAAGAAGAACGGCATCAAGATGATCTACGGCGTTGAAGCCAACGTCGTGAACGACGCGGTCGATATCGTGCTGAACGCCCGCGACACCGTGCTCGCGGAAGAGACGTTCGTCGTATTCGACATCGAGACGACCGGCCTGTCGGTCACGGCGAACAAGATCATCGAGCTTGCGGGCGTCAAAGTGAAGGAAGGCAGGGAGATCGGCCGCTTCTCTACGTTCATCGATCCGCACGAGCCGATTCCGTACAATATCCAGCAGCTCACGAGCATTACGGACGAGATGGTCGCCGGCGCGCCGGAGCTCGAGCCGAAGCTGACCGAGTTTCTCGAATTCGTCGGCGACGCCGTACTGGTCGCGCACAATGCCCGATTCGATATCGGCTTCATTCAGCACAACTGCAAGCAGCTCGGGCTGCCGCAGCCGAGCAATCCCGTGCTCGATACGCTGGAGTTGGCGCGCTATCTGCATCCGACGATGAAAAACCACCGTTTAAATACGCTGTCGAATCTATATAAAGTCAGCCTTGAGAACCATCACCGCGCCATCGACGACACGATCGCCCTGGCCGGCGTGCTCGAGGGGCTGCTCAAGGACGCGCAGACCCGAGGCGTCACCCGGATGGCGCGGCTCAACGAAGTGAACGAGAACAGCTGGAAAACGACGCGTCCGTTCCACTGCTGTATTTATATGCTGAACGCGACCGGCAAAAAGAACTTGTACAAGCTCATCTCGCTGTCGCATACCGACTATTTCCACCGCGTCGCCTGCATTCCCCGCAGCAAGCTCATCGAGCACCGGGAAGGGCTGCTCGTCGTCTCGGGCTGCGAAAAGGGCGAATTTTACGAAGCGGTGCTGAACAAGTCGGAGGAAGAGGCTGCCGAGGTCGCTGAATTCTACGACATTCTCGAGATCCAGCCGATCGATTTTTACATGCACTTGCTGGACAAAGGGCTTGTCGGCAGCAGGGCGGAGCTCGAACAGTCGCTGCGCAAGATCGTCGCCATCGGCGAACGGCTCGGCAAGCCGGTAATCGCGACCGGCAACGCGCATTATCTGGAGCCGAGGGACAAGCTGTACCGCGACATCACGATTCATGGCATCACGGGCTTTAGCCCGCTCAAGGACCAGCGCAAGCCGGACGCGCACTTCCGGACGACGCCGGAGATGCTGGACGCCTTCGCATTTCTCGGCAAGGATAAAGCCTTCGAGGTCGTCGTGACCAACACGAACGAGCTGGCGGACCGCTTCGAGGATATTAAGCTTTTCCCCGACGAGCTGTTCACGCCGAACATCGAGGGCGCCGACGAAGAGATTCGCAATACGTGCTACGCGACCGCGCGCAGCCTGTACGGCGAGGAGCTGCCGCAGGTGGTCATCGACCGGCTGGAAAAGGAACTCGTGCCGATCATCAAGTACGGCTTCTCGGCGAACTACCTGATTTCCGAGCGGCTCGTCAAAAAGTCCAACCGCGACGGCTATCTCGTCGGTTCGCGGGGATCGGTCGGCTCGAGCGTCGTCGCGACGTTCCTCGGCATTTCCGAGGTCAATCCGCTGCCCGCGCATTACCTTTGCCGCAATGCCGAATGCAAGCACCAGGAATGGTTCCTCGACGGCAGCGTGCCAAGCGGATTCGACTTGCCGGACAAGGCCTGCCCGGACTGCGGAACGATGATGCGCGGCGAAGGCCAGGACATTCCGTTCGAGACGTTCCTCGGCTTCAAAGGGGACAAGGTGCCCGATATCGACCTTAACTTTTCGGGAGAATACCAGCCGCACGCGCACAACTTCACCAAGGAGATGTTCGGGGAGAAGGGCGTGTTCCGCGCGGGCACGATCGGCACGGTCGCGGAGAAGACCGGCTTCGGCTTCGCGAAGAAGTATCAAGAGGAACACGGCAAAAGCTGGCGCGGCGCCGAGCTGAACCGTCTTGCGCAGGGCGTGACCGGCGTGAAGCGGAGCACGGGCCAGCATCCCGGGGGCATCGTCGTCGTTCCGGATTATATGGAAGTCGAAGACATCACGCCGGTCCAGTATCCGGCCGACGATACGAGCGCGGAGTGGAAGACGACCCATTTCGATTATCACGCCTTCGACGCCAACCTGCTCAAGCTCGATATTCTGGGGCACGACGATCCGACGATGATGCGGATGCTCCAGGATTTGACCGGCGTCGATCCGACGACGATCCCGATGAACGATCCGAAGGTCATGAGCCTGTTCAACTCGGTCGAGGCGCTCGGCATCCAGCCGAGCCAGATCAAGTCCCAGGTCGCCACCTTCGGCGTGCCGGAGATGGGTACCCGGTTCGTTCGCCAGATGCTCGAGGAGACGAAGCCGTCGTCGTTCGCCGACTTGCTGCAAATCTCGGGCTTGTCGCACGGCACCGGCGTATGGCTGGGCAACGCCCAGGAGCTCATCAAGAACAACACCTGCACGATCAAGACCGTAATCGGCTGCCGCGACGACATCATGCTGTTCCTCATCTACAAGGCGGGCATGGACGCGTCGCTCGCCTTCAAGATCACCGAGAGCGTGCGGAAGGGCAAAGGACTTACGCCCGAATGGATCGAAGAGATGAAGCGCTGCGGCGTGCCGCAGTGGTATATCGACTCCTGCCTGCGGATCGAGTACATGTTCCCGAAAGCCCACGCCGCCGCTTACGTCATCTCGGCCGTGCGGACCGCCTACTTCAAGCTGTATTATCCGATTCAATATTATGCGACGTACTTTTCGGTTCGGGCGGCCGATTTCGACGTCGAGTTGTTCTGCCAGGGATACGACGCGATCCTGAAGGGAATGACGGAGATCGAGGCCAAGGGCTTTCAGGCGCTGCCGAAGGAAAAGAACATGATTCCGATCCTCGAGATGGGGCTGGAGATGACCGCGAGAGGCTTCAAGGTCAAGCCGCTGGACCTGTACCGGTCCGACGCCACCCGCTTCATCGTGGACGGGGACGCGCTCATCCCGCCGTTCTCGGCGGTCGCCGGCATCGGCGAAAACGCGGCGCGCAACATTGCCGCATCGCGCGGCGACGGGGACTTCCTTTCGATCGAGGACTTCCAGCAGCGCTCCAAGGCGACGAAGACGATCATCGAGCTGCTGACGACGATGGGCTGCTTCCGCGGCTTGCCTGAATCCAATCAGCTGGCGTTGTTCTAAGGCTTGCGCTTCCGGCGGCGAAGAAAGCGGCCGTCCTCGGCGGCCCGGCTTCCTGAATATTGCATTGCAAGGGGCCTGGCGGTTATGGTATATTATTTCTGGTAATCATGTGGATATCACTGTCTGCAGAAGAGTGGGGAAACCCACTCTTTACGTTTTGCATAGGCACTTTTGCATGTGCGATTCCGCAGATATCCATTTGAAGCAATCGGGAGGTCTGGTCATTTGAGCGTTTCAAAGATCAAATCCGCGGTCGAGCAGCTGGTCGCCCCCTTCGTGGAGGAGAACGGCTTCGAACTGGTGGATGTAGAATACGTCAAGGAAGGCAGCAATTACTTTCTGCGCGTATTCGTGGACAAGGCGGGCGGCATCGATATCGACGACTGCGGCCGGGTGTCCGAATATTTAAGCGGGAAGCTCGACGAAGCCGACCCGATCCCCGAAGCTTACTTCCTCGAGGTGAGCTCCCCGGGCGCCGAACGTCCCCTGAAGAAAGCGGAGGACGTCGCTTCTGCTGTCGGCAAACATGTATTCGTTACGACCTATGAGCCGGTGGACGGCGCCAAGGAATTCGAAGGCAGCCTGGACGGGTTCGACGGCAGCGTTCTGACCGTGACCGTCGGACGCAAGCGCCATGAGATTCCTTACGATAAAGTGGCTTCCGCGAGGCTGGCCATCGTCTTTTAATATGCGAAAGGAGGAGAGTAGCAGCCATGAGCATGGAGTTTATTGAAGCCTTAGGCGAGATCGAGCGCGACAAAGGCATCGCCAAGGATGTCCTCATCGAGGCCATCGAAGCGGCACTTATCTCCAGCTATAAACGTAATTTCAATACGGCGCAAAACGTTCGCGTCGATATTAACCGCAATACCGGCCTGATCAAAGTGTATGCGCGCAAGACCGTCGTCGACGAGGTGCTCGACCCGCGCCTCGAGATCGCGATCGACGCGGCCCGCTCCATTAATCCGCACTATCAGATCGAGGATATCGCCGAGATCGAGGTGACGCCGCGGGATTTCGGACGGATCGCGGCGCAGACGGCCAAGCAGGTCGTGACCCAGCGCATCCGCGAGGCGGAACGCGGACTGATCTATCACGCGTACGTGGACAAAGAGCAGGACATCGTGACCGGCATCATCCAGCGGATCGACATGCGCAACCTGTACGTCGACCTGGGCAAGGTCGAGGCGGCGCTGCCGCTCACCGAGCTCATGCCGACCGACAAGTTCAAGCAGGGCGAACGGGTGAAGTCTTATATTACGAAGGTCGAGAATACGAGCAAAGGGCCGCAGATTATCCTCTCGCGGACGCATCCCGGACTGCTCAAGCGCCTGTTCGAGCTCGAGGTGCCCGAGATTTTCGACGGCACGGTCGAGATCCGTTCGGTCGCGCGCGAAGCGGGCTTTCGCTCCAAGATCGCGGTCCATTCGCGCGCGGACGAGGTCGATCCGATCGGCTCCTGCGTCGGACAGAAGGGCGTGCGGGTACAGACGATCGTGAACGAGCTTAAGGGCGAGAAGATCGACATCGTCCGCTGGTCCGATTCCGTCGAGGAATACGTCGCCAACGCGCTCAGCCCTTCCAAAGTGCTCGAGGTCATCGTGTTCGAAGCCGAAAAGATGGCGCGCGTGATCGTGCCGGACTACCAGCTGTCGCTCGCGATCGGCATCAAGGGACAGAACGCGCGGCTTGCGGCGAAGCTGACCGGGTGGAAGATCGACATCAAGAGCGAGACGCAGGCGGAGCAGGAATACGGACGCCCGCGGACCGAAGGCGACGCGATGCACCAGGACAGCGTGACGATCGATTAATTTTCAAGCGGCAATCATATAGACGGTCCGCATGGGAGGCGAGGAACCTTGAGACCGAGGAAGATACCGCAGCGCAAATGCATCGCGAGCCAAGAAATGATGCCTAAAAAAGAGCTCATTCGCATCGTCCGGTCGCCGACGGGGGAGATCTCTCTCGATCTGACGGGTAAAAAGCCCGGAAGGGGCGCCTATCTGTGCGGCAAGCTGTCCTACTTCAAGCTGGCCAAGAAGACGAAGGCGCTGGAGCGTGCGCTGAAGGCGCCCGTGCCGCCCGAGGTTTACGACAGGCTGGAGGAAGAGTTTTTGAAGCTGGAAGGCGAATTCATTGCCGCGAAGGAGTTGGATGACGGCGATGACGACGAACGATAAGACGCTGTCGCGCCTGGGGCTCGCCATGCGGGCGGGCAAGCTCGTCTCCGGGGACGAGACGGTGCTAAAGAGCATCCGCGCGGGGGAAGCGAAGCTGGTGGTCATTGCCCGGGACGCTTCCGACAATACGCGCAAGAAAGTGGCGGACAAATGCGCAAGCTATGGCGTAGAGCTGTTGACGGGCTACTCCCGGTACGACCTGGGAGGCGCCGTCGGCAAGCCCGAGCGCGTGCTGTTCGCCGTCACGGACCAAGGTTTCGCGAATCTCGTTCGCGAGAGCTTCGTTCAACATTCGGAGGTGGAGAATATTGAGTAATAAACAATCGGATAACAAAGATAAGCTGCGGGTGTACGAATACGCCAAGCAGCTGAATATGAGCAGCAAAGAAGTGCAGAAAATTCTCGAGCGGGTAGGCAAGCCGGTCAACAACCATATGAGCGTCATGGAAGACGGCATGGTCGCGTCCGTTGAGAAGTTTTTCCGCGATGTCAAGGCGAATGCCGCGGCCAAGATGGCGCAGAACAAGCCTGCGGGCAATCGCCCGGCAGCAGAGCAAGGCGGACAGAACCGTCAAGGCGGCGGCCAGCAGCCGGCGCGCCGCTCGGAAGAGACGGCATCTGTGGCGTCTCGTCCCGCGCAGCCTGCGCCGACGGCACCATCGCCATCGCCTGCTCCCGCTCCTGCGGCGCAGCAAGCATCGGAGCCGGCCCCGCAAGCGGCTGCGCCTTCGCAGCCTAGCGCGCCTAGCGGCACCGCTTCTTCGGCGCCTGCCTCGGATCGTCCGCAGAGCGGCGGTCAAGGAAGCGGCCAGGGCGGTGGCTATCAAGGCAATCGTCAAGGCGGCGGCCAGGGCGGCGGCTACCAAGGCAACCGTCCGTCGGGCGGCCAAGGCGGCGGCTATCAAGGTAACCGTCCTGCGGGCGGCCAAGGCGGCGGCGGCTATCAAGGCAACCGTCC
>NZ_FOKE01000010.1 GCF_900112065.1 Cohnella sp. OV330 | reverse complement strand
TAATCTTACTGTACGGCTTGTTCCGATCCGTAAACGCTTGGAGCATGCTTGTCCCTTTCGCCACATCCACTCCGACAACCGGTCTCATGTCATCTCCTCCTACAATCGTAGCCGGCATTCCCACGATGGTTCCAATCCCACAGCTTCGCTTGTGATGCGAGGTCCAAATGCCTCAACCAGCTCAAACATGGTCATTGGGGGTAGTGGGAGAACAGTTTTTGCGACGGGGTAAAACTCCCCAAAAACGCCCTCGTTCTCCCGGCTACCGCCATCTTAAACCGGCCATGTAAAAAGGCCAACCAGAAATTCTGGCTGACCTGATAATACGAAATTCGCCTAACGACCTTCTCGAAGATGTCTGTTCCATGCGCGGACCCTCCTTATCCTGACACTCCCAATCGTACGATAAACGCAGGAAGGAAGCCGATTGTCTCCTCTATTATACTGCCCGTAGAGCTTGTAAAAAACGTAGGAGGTTTGGAGCATGGATGTTTTTATAACGGGCGCTACAGGTAAAGTCGGGAGTCGGTTCGCCATGCGTATGCTGCAGCGCGGTCATCGCGTCGCCTTACTGGTGAGGAACGCTAAAAAAGCGGAAGCGCTCCGCCTGCAAGGAGCTGAAATCGTAGAAGGCGATCTGCTGCAGCCGGACGGCTATGTCGACGCGCTGCGGGGCAAGGATGCGGTGATTCACTTGGCAGCACAATTCCGCGGCGTGGACGAGGAGACCACCAGAACGGCAAACTTGGACGGCACGATCGCGCTGGCTAACGCTGCGTTGGAGGCGAATGTGACGAGGTTTGTTTTTACCAGCACCAACAACGTGTATGGTTCGGTCGTACGTACAGGACCGGGTCGCGAGGATGACGAGCTCAGTCCCGTTCATGCTTATCCGAAAAGCAAAGCGGAGGCCGAAGCGGCGCTGCTGGAGCTTTATCGCGAGCGGGGATTGGGCGTGCGCATCGTTCGGCTTCCATTCGTCTATGGCGAAGGCGATCCGCATATCGTGGAAATACTGCCGCACTTGCGCAACTGGCATCCGGCCAAACGCATGCATATGGCGCATCATGCCGATGTGGGCCAAGCCCTGCTGCTCGCAGCCTCCACGCCGGGCATCGATGGCCGCATCTACAATGTGGGCGACGATGCGCCGATCACCGCCGCGGAGCTTCGGGAGCTTCATGGCGGCGAGGGCGTGCCCGAAGCGCAGCAGCAGCCTTTTGATCCATGGGATATGATCGTCGATACGACGCGGATTCGGGAGGAGCTGAACTTTCGCCCGATCTACCCGTCTTTCTATACGGCAAGAGACGCAGGGGCGATTTAAGCGGCGAACAAACAAACCGGACGGAAAAAGGCGACCTCTCGCGAGGCCGCCTTTCGCTTTTGGCGCAATCCCGATCGTCCCGCCCGCACTAAGCTTAAGCACGTGCTTGCGCCCCGGCCGCGTCCGCCGTATACAGGCTTTGCTCGCGCGGCTTCAGCCGCCCGGTCCAGATGCACCAGCCGGCGCCGACGTAGGCGAGTCCCCAGAAGAACGCGAAGTACTTGTTGTCCGCGATCGGCAGGAACATGCTGGCCATCATAATGACGAACAGAATCGGCACCCAGGTCGGGAACACCTTGGCGCGGAACGTCAGAATCGTCAGCAGCAGCGTGCCTCCCGTCATGCCGATCATGTTGCCCATGCCGGTGATCGCGACCGCCAGGCCCTCAGGCGGATTCTGCGCCGTATCGATGATAAACGTCGTGAATACAAGCGCCGTAGTCAACACATTTCCGATGACAATGCCGAGTACGCTGATGAAACCGAGCACCCCTGTCTCCCGAGACTGCGCCAGATATAGCGCGATCGAGCCGGCCGACATGAGCACGCAAGCGATATAGCCGAACGTCAGCTCCTGCGGACTGTCCGTCCCCCATGCCAGCGACGTGGGCGTCATGCCCATCCGGGCGATGCCCGCCACCAAGCAGATCATGCCGAGCCAACGCAGTATTTTTGCTTCCGTCATGATTAATCATCCATCCTTCTCTTATCGCTTGATTGACCTGCGAGTCTTATCATACAAGCGGCGGGGACCGGATCGACAGAGTAGCGATGACTCAAAAAGGCGGGAATCGGCTTCCCGAATCCGGGAATTCGCGGCCATGAAGCGGGAGTTTGCGCATATTTCGTATTCAACGGCACCGCGGCCCATTATAATGAAGCCATGGAAAACGTTCGATGGATGCGCTGGCCGGCATGGCTATTCGGCCTGTTTTTCGCCGCAACGACGGTGCTGTACTTCAACTGCATACCGGCTTATTACGACAAGCTGCAAGAGCAATGTCTGGCCCGAGGCTGCGGCCTGTCCGTCCCCGCGCTGACGATGGACATCGCAGGACTCTCCGTCGCGGAGATCTCGTTGGTCCTCGTCGCGATCGACGTCCTCTTCACGCTCGTCTTTTTCGCGTCGGCGCTCATTCTGCTCTGGAAAAGCCCGCGGGAGCCGGTCGGGCTGCTCGCCGCGCTTGCCATGCTGGCTTTCGGGACGACGTTCCCGTCTCTCGTCAACGTGGCGTCCGTGAGCGGATCGTTCGCCTACTATTGGTTTCAGGGCCTGTCGGCAATCGGCTGGATGTCGATCTCGCTGTTCTGCCTGCTGTTCCCGAACGGCCGCTTCGTTCCCGCCTGGTCCAGGTACGCCATGCTGCTCATCGCGGCGGTCAACGTAGCGGGCTTTGTGAAGGGCGGTCAGATCTGGGGCGGGCTGCCGGGGGCGGAGCTATATTCGCTCGCTTGGTTCCTGTCGTTCACGGTGCTGCTCATCTATGCGCAAATCCACAGGTTCCGCGTCCGCTCCTCCCCCGCGGAGCGGCAGCAGACCAAGTGGGTCGTCTACGGCATAGCCATCGCGTTCGTCGGATTCGTCGTCATCAGCATTCTGTTCGATCCGCGGTTCTACGACGGCAAGGCGAGCAACTTCATCTACCTGAACGCCGGTCTCCACATGAGCCTGTCCGCGCTCCCCGTCACGCTGACGATCGCCGTCCTCCGGCGACGGCTTTGGGCGATCAATCCGCTTGTCAACCGCACGCTCGTCTACGGGGCGCTGACGCTCTGCGTCGTGCTTCTTTACGCGGGGGCCGTGCTCTATCTGGACCGGCTGCTCCGGGCGTGGAATCCGTTCGTCGTCTCGCTGATCGCCACGGGTCTGGTCGCCGCCGCTTTTGCGCCGCTCAAGGAATGGCTGCAGCGACGGGTGAACCGGCTCATGAAAGGCCGGCACGACGATCCGTACGCCGTGCTCCTCGAGCTCGGCAGCCGACTGCTCGAGCCACTTGCGCCGGACGCGATGCTGAAGGCGCTCGCCGTCCAGGTGCAGGGCGCGCTGCGGCTGCCGTACGTGGGCATCGCGATCGAGATCGAGGGCGAGGAGACGTTCATCGCGGAGGCCGGCGAACGCCGGGAAGGGTACGACGTTCACGCGTTCCCGATCGTCTACCGGGGGCCGGCGCTCGGTACGCTGTACGCGCTCGGGCGCTCGCCCGGGGAGGCGTTCACCGCGGACGACGAGCGGTTCCTCGAGCTGCTGCTCCGCCATGCCGGACCGCTCGTGAACAACGCGGACATGCTGCAGGGCATGCGACGGCTGACCGAGGATCTCCGGGAGTCGCGGGAGAAGCTCGTGCTGGCCCGGGAGGAGGAACGCCGCCGGATTCGCAACAACCTGCACGACGAGCTGGCGCCGCGGCTTGCCGCGCTCGCCCTGAAGACGGCGACGGCCCGCAAGGTCGTCGAGCGGGAGCCCGCCTCCGCGACCGCCATCCTCGAGGACCTGGGCCGGGACATCCGAACGTCCGTGGGCGACATTCGCGCGCTCGTGAATGATCTGCGTCCGCCGGCGCTGGACGAGTTCGGCCTGGTCGGCGCGATCCGGATGCGCGTCGACGAGCTGGCGAAGACGTCGGCCGACCGCATGGCGGCGGAGGGCGCGAGCGCCCGGATCGACTTCCGGGTCGATGCGCCGCACGAGCTGCCGCCGCTGCGCGCCGCCGTCGAGGTCGCCGCTTACCGGATCGCGACCGAATCCGTCGTGAACGCGTGGAAGCATGCGGAGGCCGCCGTCTGTCAGGTGAAGCTGGATATCGAGGCGGACGGACGGCTGATCGTCGAAGTGACCGACGACGGCGTCGGCGTCGGCGCCTCCAGGCTGCCGGGCTGGTCGGGCCAGGCGGGCGGCGGCATCGGGCTTGTATCGATGCGGGAGCGAGCCGCCGAGATTGGCGGGGAGTTCGCCATCGGGCGCAGGGAAGGCGGCGGCACGCGGGTATGGGTGGCGCTGCCGCTGCAATAGCCATTCGCGAGAGGAGCGTGTGCCGGTGAGAATCATCATAGCCGAGGATCATCCGATGTTCCGCAGCGGCGTGCGGGGATTGCTCGCCACGACCGACGACCTCGAGGTCGTCGGAGAGGCCGCGGACGGCGAAGAGGCGGTGCGGATCGCGGGCGAGCTGCTGCCGGAGCTCGTGCTGATGGACATCCGGATGCCCGGCCTGAACGGGATCGAGGCGACGCGGCTCATCCGGGAGCGCTATCCGCGGACCGAGGTGCTCATCCTGTCGATGCACAGCGACGACCAGTCGGTGTTCACGGCGATGCGGGCGGGCGCCAAGGGCTACGTCCTCAAGGACGCGGACGAGGAAGAGCTGCTGCAGTCCATCCGCATGGTAGGCAGCGGCCGCGCCGTCTTCGGCACCGGGATCGCGGAGCGGATGATGCAGTATTTCGCCGCGCACGCGGGGAGCGCCGGCGATGGCCCATCGGCCGTGGGCGGTGGTGGCGGAAATGGCGCGGACGATGGAGCCGGCGGCCGCACCGGCACGGACTGGCGGCAGCTGGCGGCCAGCGAGACCTTCTCCGGCCTGACGCGCCGCGAGGCAGAGATTCTGGCGCGGATCGCGAGCGGCGACACGAACGCCCAGATCGCGGAGCGGCTGTTCATCAGCGCCAAGACGGTCGCGAATCACGTGTCCACGATTCTAAGCAAGCTGCAGGTGCTCGACCGCCACGAAGCGAGAAAGCTGGTGGAGCGGTCGCGCCCGCCGGAGCGTCCGTAAACGCGTCAAAAAAGCCGAACCTCCGCGAGAGAGATTCGGCTTGTCTTCGTTGGGCGGGTTAGACGCTTAGCACCAGCCTACTTCGGGCCAGTCGCTTCCGTAGATAATCGGAAAAAGGTAAGCCATCGCAAGGCCGCTGTACACGACCTTCATGCGAGCGTCGAAAGCGAGCTTTTTCATTTTTGTCCAAGCGCCGTTGTTCATCATTATCCCGTCCTTCTAAGTAAAGTGGTTTTATACAAGGCATAATTTACCACAAAATAGGGAATCATGAAACCTTGTCATTAAGGGGAAGCATGATCGGAGGACGGAGCGGCGAATGAGCGCTGAACTTGATCGGTTAATTCGCATGATGGATCAAGTGGTATCGATGGAGCTGAGGGTGGAAAATTCGGAAGTTCAAAGCGCGCTCGACATGATGGACGGATACGGGCTGAGATACAAAAATTCATGGGCATCCATGGAAATGTCGGGTCATACCGTTATCGAGTTTTGGCGGAAGGATCTGTTTAAATCCTCGGCGGTTCCGCAGCAAAACGGCGCGAGCGGCGACGATCGGGACCGAGCGTAGGATCATTCCGCCGTACGTTCTTCCCCGTACAATTCGGTCAGATGAGCGATATGCCCGACGCCCCAGTCGTTCATGGCCTGCAGGATCGGCGTCAGTCGCTGCCCGTATTCCGAGATGGAATACTCCACCTTGGGCGGAATCAGCGGATAGACCTCTCTGCGTACGATATCGTGATATTCGAGCTCCTTCAGCTGCTGAGAGAGCATCTTTTTGGTGATGTCGGGAATCGACTTCTGCAGCTCGCTGAACCGCATCGTGCCGCTTGCGAGCAGGCGCAGCAGGATCACGGGCTTCCATTTTCCGATGAGAATCTCGAGCGTCGTCTCGAATTTGCAATAAGCCGTCATGCCGTGGCCTCCAGTCGTGGTCTAAGGTTTTCTTTTCTATACCTTGTATGGTTAAAGTGCCTTCTTCCGGCGCGTCGTCCTACCCCCTATTATAGGCGATAGGCATAGGTTGACGACATACGAGAAGAGGGGTAGGACGATGAATATCGCGTTATGGATCGTGCAGGGACTGCTCGCGCTGGGGGTTCTTTACTCGGGATGGATGAAGGCGATCCAGTATGAAAAGGGGGCGGCCGCATGGGGCTGGGTCAAAGGTATGCCGAAAAGCCTCGTCGTCTCGATCGGCGTCCTGGAGCTGCTCGGCGCGCTGGGTTTGCTTCTGCCCGAGGGGACGGGGATCGCGCCGGCGTTGACGCCAATCGCCGCAATCGCCCTGGCAGCCGTCGTTCTTTCCGGCGCGCTTTTTCATATTTTCCGCAAAGAATACCGGGAGATCGGCATTAACGTCGTGTTCCTTGCGCTCGCCGTATTCGTGGCCGTCGGGCGCCTCTGAGGACGGCCTGCGAGTTATAATGGTTGTCGTGCGGTTTATACGACATGGATGAAGGCGAGGTACCGCGGATGATCGAGCGGCGGATCTACCGGGCCGAATGGCTGGACGGGAAAAAAGGCGAGGGCGTCGAGGCGCTTGGCAAGAGCGGGCAGGCACTGAGCCTGGTCCGGGCCGGGCGGGTGATGACGGCGGCGGCTTTTCACTGGGAAAACAACCTGTTCCTCTACTACGAATGTATCGACGGTCCGATCGCGCCCGAGGAAATCGCGGGGGATGCCGAGTCGTATCTGCAGGATTGGCCGGGACAAGCGCGGCCGCGGAAGTGGATCCCGATGATCGACGTCTTCCACTTCAACGAGCCGACGAGCGCCGAGCATTGGCTGCGCAAGGACCCGGTCGAACGGCGTGCGGGGAGAGTCGCGCACTTGAAGCCTGAGATGGCCGCCAGCTACATTTATTATCACTATCAGCTTCAGGAGGAGCGCGCGTTCCTCGGGCCCAAATACGAGATCATCGCGATGCACGAGAACCTCCTCTTCGGGTACCAGGAGTTTCCGGCGGTTATGGAAGCGCCCATGCTGCCGGGACTTCTTCATACCAAGGGCACGCCGGAGCCTTGGAGCGACGCGCGGATGGACCTGCATTTTCAGCCATGGGAAGACGACGGTTACCTGTACTTCAAACAGGTCGACCCGATATTCGCGTACTACATCGGCGATGCGGCTGCTAAAGCGTGAGGAACGAACAAGAGGCGCCAGTCTGCCCCTGCAGCTAGGGGACAGCTGGCGTTTTCGTCCATAAATAGGGATGACAATTATACAGTTGAAATGTATAGTTGAACTGTATATAATCGTATTAAGTTCAACTGTACAGTTAGACTGTATATAGAGAGGGGGCGCCGCATGAAGCATCCGCTGCTACCGCTGTCGGAAACGATGCATTATATTTTGCTGGCGCTCAAGGAGCCGCTTCATGGGTACGCGATCATGCAGGCGGTCGAGCAGATGAGCGAAGGGACGGTCATCCTGGCGGCCGGCACGTTGTACGGCGCCGTGGAGAATTTGAGCAAGCACGGCTGGATCGCGCCGGTGCCGGGCGAGATGGGCCGCCGGAAAGTATACCGGATCACGGAAGACGGGGAACGCATCCTGGCTATCGAGCGGGGAAGGATCGAGCATCTGCTATCACTCTATGAAAGGAGGGGTTAAGGTGAGAAAACGGAAATGGTTCGTCGACCTGCTGAAAGAGGAAAAATGGCTGAACGATCTCCTGGCCGAAGGATACGCTTGCCGCAGGATCGGTTCGCTCGGCGGGTACGCCTTCGAGCCGTCCGATCGCAAGATGGTCATCCGTCTCGACTATCAGCGTCAGATGAGCGCCGAGAAATACGAGGAATATAAGGGAACCTACGCGGACTTCGGATGGACCCATCTGAAAGGCAACCGCTGGGGGAGCGTGCAATATTGGCAAAAGCCCGCGGACGGCCGCGACGAGATTTTTTCCGATGCCGGCTCGCAGGTCGCCTTCTATAAGCGCCTGACGCATTACGCGCTGACGACGGCATGTCTCTTTTTCGTGTACACCTTCGCCGTGTTCAACGGGAATATCTATGCCGCCCTATTCAATATCAGAGCAAGTTATTTAACCGAAGGCTTATGGGAGAGGGAAGGGACGGCATTCTGGCGCGCTTTTCTATTCGAAACCCCGTTTGCGATGCTTCGCTTCCTCCCGGCCTGGATCTTCGGGATTGCTATCGTCATGTTCCTCTACAGCTATTTCCAATACCTGAAGCGGAAAAAGGAATATGCGTGACCGGAGATTCGGGAGCCTTGCGCCGATTATTTGTTTTTCATTCAATCCACGGCAGCTTGCATTGCTCCGGCGATGCATTTACGAACGCCTGAATGGAAGGCTGGCGCAGCGCGCGGCCTTCCCGCCATCTCCACTCGCTGTACTGCACCTTGGCCGTCAGCTTCGGCGTTACCCAATAGGCGTCCTTGTGCCGGTCGGGCCGGTTGGCGAACGGTGAACGCTTCGCCGCCAACGGCGCGAGCGTTGCCGTCAAATCCCGCCATTCGGCCTTCGTCAGCCTGCCCGTGCCGGTATGGCCGATGTACCACAGCTTGCCTGTTTGGTCGTACTGGCCGAGCAGCACGGCGTTCACGATCCCGTCGTTTAACGTAAACCCGCCGATGACCGCCACAATGTCCCCGTAGTTTTTCACCTTTCGCCAGCGCGCGTCCTTCCCGCCGATCGCATAGGCGCTGCGCAGATCCTTGCATACGATCCCTTCCATGTCTTGCTGCCGGATCACCTCGAACAGCTGCTCGCCCTCGTGGCCCAGCACCAATTGAACCCTTTCATTCGGCGTGACGATGCTGTGCAGCAGCTCGAGCCTGTCGGCCAGCGGCCGGCGGTTCACCCATTCCCCATTGTAGTAGACGATATCGAAGACCATATACGTGATGGGCACAAGGCGCTGCATCTCCTCCACGCGGTCCAGCTTCTGGATCAGGTCGCGACGCATGACTTCGTGAAAAGAAGGCTTGCCGTCCTGCGCCAGCGCGATCACCTCGCCGTCCAGGATGACGGAGGAAGCCGAGCAGTACGAGGCGACGTCGAGCAGCTCCGGGTAGTGGCTGGTCCGCTCGTTTAGCTTGCGATTGAACAGGGTGGTAGCGCCTTGATCATGATAGGTAACGATACGCGTGCCGTCCCACTTGATCTCGTATCGCCAATGGGATTCGGTCGGGATCGTCTCGCTGATGACCGGCTCGAACGGATAGATGGGCTCCATGACTGTCCTCCTCACTTTTGTTTATATGTCATGATATCTAACTCGAATATTGGCTTTGACGATTTATGTTGTCGATAAATCAAATTAATGATAGTATTATGTAATAATATATAACATTAAAATGATTGCAGAGGTGATTGAGGTGAATGTCGCTTTTGTCGCGCATGATCACAAGAAGGAAGAGATGATTGCGTTCACGATCGCTTACCAAGATTTGTTCAAACCCCACACGCTATTCGCTACGGGCACGACGGGACGGCTTATCATGGAAAATACGGATCTGGACATTATGACCTTCAAGTCCGGACCGCTGGGCGGCGATCAACAGATCGGCGCCATGGTATCGCAGAACGAACTGGATCTGCTCGTCTTCTTCCGGGATCCACTCGTCGCGCAGCCGCATGAACCGGATATCACCGCTTTGCTTCGACTGTGCGACGTATACGGCATTCCCGTAGCGACGAATATGGCCACGGCCGAGTTGCTTGTCCATTCATTGGAGCGTGGGGACTTCCACTGGCGGGATGTCATTCATCAAAACCGTCCTTCCAACGTCGCCCATTTTAAAAGATCGTTATCTTCAACCGCAAAACAAGAAGCGACAGGTGTAGTCGATCAGAGCCTTCCTCGCGCCGATTCGGTCTAGTCCCCATCTTGCCGCCGTATGCAGACTTACCTGAAAAGCCGCGCAGTTTGCGGCTTTTTTGTGCTGTGAAGTTTGGCAGTACCTTGATCAAGGTAAGTAACGATAAACGCGTCGCCCCGCTTCCTGGCCTCGCCTCCTTACATATTCTGGACCGCCGGGCGTAAATTATGACCAGCTTGCACCAAAAAGGAGTTTTACGGATGGAAAAGCAGCTGTACGCGATCGAAGGAAGGGAAATCGAGATCACGCATCCGGACCGCGTCGTCTGGCCCGAGGCCGGCATCGCCAAGCTGGACCTGATCCGGTATCTAATGGCGGTCGCGCCATACATGCTGCCGTATACGCGGGATCGCATGCTGATGGTGTGGCGATATCCCGACGGGATCGGCGGGAAGCGGGTCGAGGAGCGCTCGATTCACGGCGAGGCCCCCGTGTGGGTCCCGCGGGTCGCGTACGGGGGCAAGGAGCGGATCTTGCTGAACGACGCCGCGACGCTGGCCTGGCTCGCGAACCGGGGCGCGATCGAGTTCCACGTGCCGTTCGACCGTTACGATCGCAAGGATGTGCCGACCGAGCTCGTATTCGACCTGGACCCGGCGGCGGGCATGCCCTTCGAAGCGGTGCGCGAGGTCGCGCTGAAGCTGAAGGAGACGCTGGACGGGCTGTCGCTCGCGAGTTTCCCCAAGACGTCCGGCGCTACGGGCATGCAAATATTCGTGCCGATCGAGCCTAAATATACGTTCGAGGAAGCCCGGCTCATCAACGCGTTCGTCGCCCGGTACATGCTGGAGCAGATGCCGGATCGGATCACGCTCGAGCGCGTCGTGGAGAAGCGTGGGAACAAGCTGTACTTCGACTATCTGCAGCTGTGGCGAGGACGGACGATGGCGGCCGTCTATTCGGTGCGGGCGACGTCGCAGGCAACCGTCTCTATGCCGGTGACCTGGGAGGAGGTGGCCGCGGGCTTCGAGCCGGCGGACTTCACGATCGCGACGGTGCCGCAGCGCCTGCGAACGGTCGGCGACTTGTTCGGGGGCGTCTCGTCGGAGGCGCATCGCGTCGATCAGCGGGTGGACGAGGTGCTGGCGTTTGTACGGCGGAACGGGCAGTAGCGGCGTGCACTGGCAATCGCAACAATACAGAGCAGCAGGGAGGCAGCGGCCCTCGCGAGCTCTGTATTTTTTTGCGTAAAAGGGCCTCGCAACCTGGCGTTGCGGCGCGTCGCAACGAGAAGGTTCTTTACTTTCGGCCGGACCCGGCTCGATAATGGGGGCATATCCGCCGCGGAAAGGATAGCTGCTATATGGTATTCGGGGAGAAGCTAAAAACGGAACGGAATCGGAAGGGCTGGTCGCAGGAGGAGCTGGCCGAAAAGCTGTATGTCAGCCGGCAAGCGGTATCGAAGTGGGAGAACGGACAGAACTATCCGAGCATCGAGATCATCATCAAGGTGAGCGACTTATTCGAATTGACCATCGACGAGCTATTGCGGAGCGACGAGGAGCTGAAGCGAAAAGTGATCAAGGACGGCAGGAAGCTCGCGTACCCGGGGTTAAAGTCGGCATTCGACGTGTTGTTTCTCATCGGCATCGCCCTGCTCGCGATTAAGCTGGGCGTGCTGGCGCTGAACAAGCTCACGCCCATGGATGTGGAGCTGGTCGGCGGGCGCTTCTTCTGGAATTTCGCCTCTTTGATCCTGATGGCGGGCGGAGGCATTGGAGCGGGCATTTTGAAGGAGAAGTATAAGGCGGACTGATCGCGGATTGATTTTGCTTTGCTGACCATATCGCGCTGGCATTTGCGCTGCACATGCGGATAACTGCTAAAATTCAGTTATTTCAGCCGAAATTGCAAGAAATAGCTGCTGAAATGCAAGTATCTTCTTCATTGCAACGAAAAACCGTCAGGGCAGAATCCCTGACGGTTTTTTCAGATCACTGGCTTAACCCAATCCAGAAACGGACGCCTGGACGCTTCCTTGCGTAATCGGTTGGCCATCGGAATCCTTCAGCGCACCTGCCTTAAAATTCACGCGTACGACGTCGTCCACTTCCAGATTGATGGGAGAGGAGAGCATGAGCATGGCGGACATTGGAGTCAGCTGAATGTAGCCGGAAGTGATATCAACGTCTTCTGAATCCTCGTCGTCAGGGTTGATAACTATGGAATCGATCCAACCCGAAATTGGAAAATTACCCATTGTCGTGGTGCTCAAGCCGACGTTCGAAGTAATAGACAAGGAATAATTGTCACCCGGGGACAGCTGTGAAAGAAATACGACGTCCTGCGGAATGACCACGGTATCGCTGTAATAGAGCTGTACGAACCAGACAACACTGCCTGTGCTGTCTACTGCAGCCAATCCGATATTGTTCCGGCCGCCGCTTACGTCAATGTCACTACCTGCTGTATATGGAACACCGTAACCTGTCGCCCCGGCAGCCGGCGTTACGGCTTCGACGCTAGCGAAAACTCGCCAAGATGTCGTACCCGACGGCATATTCGTGCTTAATGATTGAATCTGAGCCGTTCCAGGCATGGAGCCCAGCTTGGGGAGCGTGTATTTGTTAAACAGAAGAGAGAGATCCTGAGGCTCCTCGGCAATCTGGTCTCCTGCAACAGTGATATCGATGAACCGAACCACGGCGCCGGTTTCCGCATTGACTTCATAAAGTCCGATATGATCGTTTGCTTCGATATTGGTAATATTGCTGCCAGACTGGTACGCTTCACTGATCTCGCTCACGTCATTGCCTACGTTGGGAACGGAGAAAGCGTTGGGCTGCGTTGCTATCCGCAGCACGTTGCCCGCGTCAGCCGTATAGGTGATGCGAGTAGAATAAGCTAGAGTACCTGCTTCAGCATCAACGTCCTCAATCTCCGGGGCAGCAGTCTGCGCAGGCTCTTCGGACGGCGTCGGGGTTGGCTCCTCAGACGGCGTCGGCGTTGGAGTAGGCGTCGGTGTAGGAGTCGGAGTAGGCGTCGACACAGGCGGCTGATAAACCGGCGGCGTCGGCGTCGGAGTTGGCGTCGGTGTAGGTGTTGGCGTAGGCGTCGGTGTAGGCGTCGATCCCGGTGGTACGTACTGCTCCTTAGCCTCATAAGCTCCGGTGAGAAGCAGGTCGCGCGTCGCGTTCGTTTTGCCGCCGAACGTCCCGTCCGCGCCGTTGGACAGGAGCTTCAGCTCCAAGGCGAGCTCGACGTATCCTTTGGCCCAATACGACACGGTATCATCGTTAACGCCCGGCTTTTTTTGCGCCTCTTCTTTTTGACCTAGCACCTTAACCAAAAACGTCGCCAGTTGCTCCTTGGTGACTTTACCGGCAGGGTCGTACACACCGGAGCCGTAGCCGTCCGTAATGCCGGCCGTCTTGAGCGCTTCGATATACGGCAGCGCATAACCGTTCGCCGCATCATCGGCCTTGACGTCCTTGAAGCTGGAAGTCTTCAGCGACGTGTCGACCTCCAGACCGGTAATCAGCGCGGCGACCTTGGCGAACTGGGCGCGATTCATCTCGTCCTTCAAGCCGAAGGTGGTGTCGGATACGCCATCGAAGACGCCCGCCGAAATCAACGCGTCGAACTTGGCCTTCGTCGCCGCGTCCAGGTCCTTCAAGTCCGTGAAGTCGGCCGACGTTTTCGCGAACGCAGCCGCGCTCGGGAGGGACAGGGATAAAGCGAGAAATAAGCTAACCGTTCTTTTTTTCATCGTGAACCGATAGGCCTCCTCTGCATGCTGTTTAAACTGAGTCTATAGTAGCAAAATTGACTGAACAAAATATGATACGCAGATGCATGTCCGGAGCTGGGAATGCCTGATCTAACAAGGGATCTCATTAAAAATCGCTGCATTTCCCAGCATTTAGAAATCGTGGATTTATTGGATTCTTAGCGTAATTTGTCGTCGCCCTAACGCAGGTTCAACAGTCGCTTGGCCTCATCCCCCGGCTCCAGCCGATATTCGGTGCGCAGCATTCGCTTGAGCGCGTCGTATTGCTTGAGCGCGGCGATCCGGTCCTTGCACGCGAGATAAGCTTGGATGAGCCGTACGTGTATGTCTTCCCGCCAGGCGGCATGCTTGAGCGCCCTCTTCATCACGGCAATGGCGGCCGGATAATTTCCATCGCCCATATAATAATCATTGATTTGGAACAACAGGGCCAAATATTCGTTTTCAAGACTTTTGCCGACCGGATCGGACCAAGGATAACCGTTGTCCGACAGATAAGGGCCTGTATAGAGTTTGGCTATAGCCTCGCAGCGGTCGATATTGTCGTCGGTCGGGGGCATACCGGCGGATGCCCAAGCCTCGAACGACATATAATCGCAGTCCAGAACGTCGACGTCGACGCGATAAAATCCGCGGTTGTGCTGAATGACGCCTTCGATGCCGATGCTTCCGAGCGTCTTGCGGAGCAGGTGCACCGTCGTGTGCAAATTGGCGGACGTCTTGGCGGAGTCGTCGTCCCACAACGCGTCCATGATGCGATACCGGTCCACCGCCTCTCCCCTATGATGCACCAGGTAGGCCAGAAGCTCCTCCGCTTTGGATGTTCGCCACCGGACTTCCCGGCTGTCGGGGCCGCATACTTTGAATCTGCCGAAACAGCTCACAAGCAGCCGTCCGGCAGCAGGCGCGGAACGTTCCGCAACCTCGCCGCCCTCCGTCGACCCGCGCTCCGAGGCTGCGCCGACCTTCGCGGCCATGCGCTCCTTCGCTGTCCCGCGTTGCGCCGCCTCGCCGCCCTCCGACTTATTGTCGCGCCCCGCCGTCCTGTTGCTCTCGGCTGCGCGGCCTATCGCCGACCCACGCGCCACCGTCCTGCCTGCACCATCGGCCGAGAACGCCTGCAGCAGCCTTCGCGCATACGCGAAGGTGCCTCCTGCCCCGCGCGCCTCCGTCTCGACATACGCGTCCAGCAGCTCCGCCATGGCTTCGCCTTCGTCGACGAAGCTGCGGACGAAGCCTTGCGGCTCCGCGAGGCGCAGGGCCGTGTCCAGCTTGACCAACGCTTCGTCCGTCCGCCCGATTCCGCGAAGCGCCGCGCACTGCGCGAGCAGTGCCTGGATCCGGTCCCGCAGGCGGTCCTCCCTGCACAGCAGGGCGTACAGCCGCTCCGCCAGATCCAGCGCCTCCGCCCCGCGCCCGCAGGCGGCGAGCACCCGGGCGAGCGCCAGCTGCTCGGCCACGCTGCCCGCGGACACCTCGTCCGCGGGCGACATCCCGCAGCGCGCCAGCCACTCCGCCGCTCGGCGCAGATCGCCTTGCCGCACGAACAGGCAGGCTTCCTCCGCCTCGATCCTGCGCATATACAAATCGTAGTCCGGCGAGTCGACGCGCGCCCGCAGCTGGAGCAGCAGGTCCGCCGCCTCCGCCGGATACCTCCGAGCTTGCATGATTCGCGATGCGCTCCCGTACAGGTGCAGGAGGGTCCGGGCGACGGGGGGCGTATCGCTGCGACCCAGCAAGCGGCGCACGCACGCTTCCGCTTCCTCGAGCCGGTTCCATTCATACAGCAGCCTGCTGTGCGAAGCGTTCAGCGACAGGACGAACGGGTGGGCCAGATTCTCGCCCCAGACGCCTAGCCATTTGTCCATGAACTCGCTCGCGGCATGGTAATCGTTGAGATAGCCCAGATGATCGTCGAATTCGTCGAGCGCGTGATTGTTGTTGAACGAGACCGACCGCAGTACCCTGGCTTCGGGAAAGAGACGTTCGGCGAGCTCGAAGTACCTGGATACGCCCGCCAGGTCCTTCAGCAGATAACAGGAGATCCCGCTCAAAAAGTAAAGGTTGCCCATCACCGACCGCCATGCGGATTCGTCCATCGCGCCCTGCAGCGCCTCGTATCGTGTCCGCGCCTCTCCGATCTTGCGCGCGGCGTTCTCCTTCTGTCCGCTGCCGGTCAGCAGGAGCAGATAGAACATCTCCGCCATCGGCCTCCCCGCGAGAGAGCCTTCGGGCAGCCGCAGCACCCAGCGGCTCAGCGTCGCGCCCCTGCTCTGGATCAACCCGGGGAGATGCCGCTCGATCAGCCGCACGGCATCTGCATACTGCCGCCCCTCCATATAGTGCTCGCCGGCTTCTTCGATCGCACCCTGCTCTTCCAGCCAGCGTGCCGCTCTCGCAT
Organism: Cohnella sp. OV330; assembly: GCF_900112065.1. Lineage (GTDB taxonomy): Bacteria > Bacillota > Bacilli > Paenibacillales > Paenibacillaceae > Cohnella. Next base: position 303,354 of record NZ_FOKE01000010.1, on the reverse strand, counting down.
GCGCGCCTGCCCATCCTTCGGGATCGCTGCCGGCGAACTGACCGCGCAGGAAGTCGGAGAGCAGGTGATGGTACCGGTACCAATGCCGTTCTTCGTCCAGCGGGATCAGGAACAGGTTGAGCTGCTCCAGCCGCGCGAGCAGTTCGCGACTGTCGGTCCGGCCCGTCACGGCCTCGCACAGCGGCGGGTGCAGCCGGGCCAGCACGGAGGTCTGCTTTAAAAAATCGCGAAGCGGCTCCGGCAGCTCGCGGTACACTTCCTCGAGCAAGTAATCCGCGATCTGCCGGTGCCTGCCGCTGAATTGAAGGATGAAGGAGGTCGGATCGGGGCTGCGCCCGAGCGAGATGGCCGCGAGCTGCAGCCCGCTGACCCAGCCCTCGGTCTGCCGCAGAAGCTCGGCCGCCTGCCCCTTGGTCAGCGGCGTTTTTTCGAAGAAAACGAGACCCTCGTCCAGCTCGAAGCGAAGATCGTCCGCGGACAGGCGGAGCAGCTCTCCTCTCGCGAGCAGTCTGGCGGTCGGTACCGCCAACTCGGCCCGGCTGGCGATATAGAGATGGATGGAAGCGGGCAGATGCTCGATAAAGTAGGCAAAGGACCGGTTGATGGCCGGATGCTCGATAAAGTGAAAATCGTCGAGCACGAGCGCGAGCTCCGCCGCGATCCCGCACAATTCGTTCAGCAGCGCCTTGATCGCGGGCTCCGACGACAAGGCGAAAGCCGGCGCCGAGACCGACGACGGCCCTTCCTTCACCAGCGGCAGGACCGATTGTCCGAACTCGGGGAAGACGGCCTCGACGGCCGCCGTCACGCAGCTCCAGAATTGAATCCAGTCGTTGTCCGTCCGGTCCAGCGAGACCCAGGCGACAGGATGGGCGCAGGCCCGCGCCCACTCGCCGATCGCCGTCGTCTTGCCGTATCCGGCCTGGGCGGACACGAACGTCAGCTTGGTCTTTAGTCCTTCGCTCAGCTTGAGCGTTATTCTCGGCCGGGGGACGAGCGTGCCCCGCGCGGGGGGGATGATAATCTTCGTACGTACGATCAACCGGAGCGCCTCCGCTTTTTGTTCGCCATAGCTGTCATTAACCTAGTTAATTCTACGCCTCGGGCGGAGATTCCTCCGGCGGCCGGCCTCATCCCTCTCTTTTCGCATCCCCGGAAAACTGGCTCCGGTAATCCGACGGCGAGAGGCCCTCGAGCTTGCGGAAGGACCGAATGAACGAATTGCGGTTGTTGAAGCCGACCGATGCCCAGATATCCTGGATCGGAATCGCGGAGCCGGCGAGCAGCGCCTTTGCCCGCTCGATCCGTTTCTCCTGCAGATATTGGTGAAACGGCTTGCCCAGCTCCTTCTTCAGCAGGCGGGACATATAATTGGGCGTCGTGCGGAACTTGGCGGCCAGGGATTCCAGATGAAGGTCTTCGTGAAAGTTGGCGTCGACGTACGCTTTGAAGGCGAGCGACTCGAGGGCGTCGGCCGGGGATGCGAGCGTGTCCATGATCTTGGCGAAGTATCCCTGCGCGAATTCAGTCAAGCCGTCGATCGGCAAGGCGCTATCGGTCAGGAGCATGCGAACGTAAGTCCGGTAGACGGCTTCGGGGAGCGTCTTCTCCTTGTGCTTCAGCACCTGCGTGCCGATCGCGAACAGGCGCATGCAGAGCTCCTTCGTCGTGAAGTCATTCAGTCCGATCAGCAGGTGGTTCCGCACCACGGCGTCTAATAGCTCGAACAGCTCTTTCCGCTTGCCTGCGGCGAGCAGGTTGAAGATCTTGCGATCGTCCGCGGCATCGAGCAGGATCGTGACGGCGTCCTCGTCCTTTTTCTCGTAATAATGAATACGCTTGTCGTCGAGCGGCGAGAGGCGCCACATGGCCTTCATGGCGTCCAAATAGGATTCCTGCAGTCCCTCCAGCCCTTCGTGCACGCCGCCGACTCCCGCGAAGGGGTCGTGGAGATTCTCATCGCGACGGAGCGCCTCCGCGACGGCGGCGAAGAAGCCGTTCATCGTCTCGCGGCGGTCCGCGCGCTCCGGCACGTTCACGAGCAGGCAGAACGCGTTCGCTTCGATCTCGACGACGAAGCTCTGATAGGCCGTCGGCGCGCTGTCCTTGAGGATCCGCGCGATCTTGGCGTGCAGCGCGTTCTGCTCGGCGGGACTGTAGTCCACGTGGAAGGGCTTCGCGTACTTGATTCGGACCAGCGCGACGACAAAATGGCTATGCCTGAACGAGAAGCCGCACCGTGCCAGGAAGGCGCCGGCTTCCGTTTCGTCCGGAACCCGCTTGAGACGGAGGATGCTGACGAGCCACTGCTCGAGCGCCAGCGGAGAGATCGAGGTGAGATGGTCGTTCAGGCGGTTCACGTCGTCCAGCATACGGTGGATCTCCCGGTCCAGCAGCTTGTATTCGTTGGCGCGAGGGCGGTTCGGCGCCGTCGGCAGCTTCACGAGCAGCGATTGGAGCGGCGCGTAGAGCTTGCGGCTGAGCAGCACGGACAGAAGTATGGACAACAGCAGCGCCGCCAGCGTCAGCAGCGTCCCCCAATACTTGACGCCCTGCATGCTGGCGTGGATGTCGGACATCGGCACGATGGCGATCATATTCAGGTTTTTAAAGACGAAGCGGGTGTTCGATTGAATGGCCAGCACGTCCTCGCGGCCGATCGCAGCGCGCAGCACGGGGCGCCCGCCGGCAAGGGCCCGCCGGACGAACCGGTCCGTGGCGGCGTCGGGCGCGTTCATCTCGGTGGACGCGATCAGCTCCTGATTGTCGTCGAGAATATAAATCTGGCTATTCGGCGTCAGCTTGGATCCGTTCAGCAAGTCGATGATCGGATCGACCTTCAGATTGATGACGTACAGATCGTTCGATTTGTACTCGGCGATGGCGGTCTGCGCGATGGGGAGGATGTAGGCGCCGCCACGGGACGCCGACTTGGACGGGGGCAGGATCTGGAAGGGGCGATTCTGCGAGCCGTACGCCTGCCAGAACGATTCGGGGTAGCGCTCTAGCGCGTCGGAGCGCCCGAAGAAGTCGGCGGCGGCATGCGTGCCCTTATCGCTGACGACAAGGGCGTTTTCCTTTTTGTAAATGTACACGCTGTCCAGGTAATCGCTCATGAGGCGAATCCGGTTCAGGGAGCGGACGGTCTGGGAGACGACGGCGTATTTCTCGGGCTTGTCGACGCTGAAATTGGAGGAGAACAGCTGCATCGCCTCTTTGTCGAGAGACAGCAGGTAGTTCGAATTGTAAATGCCGGTGAACACGCCGTTCAGATTGTCGGCGATCGCCGACAGCGACCGCGTATAGTTGCTCTTGAGCTCGGATTCGAAATACCACAGGTTAACGCGGTAGGCGATCAGGTTCAGCAGCTGCATGGACAGGGCCAGAGAGAGGAACAGGAAGAAGTAACGGTAAATCCAGCTGCGAAAGCCGCCGCCGAAAAAAGAGGCGATCCTCTGCTTCATCTCTAGTCACCCCCACCTCAAGAATAGCCAGGTAAGGATATAGTAGGTTGCCGCTGTGTTTCGCGTCAATGTAATGATATGGAATATGACACAAAAGGCGATTATTATGACGAGAATCAATATTGTTACGTCGATTCGACTTCTATTTTGTAAACTATTATTACATGATTTCGTTTTTGTCCGTATCGCGAAGGTGCAGACTTATCGTTCAATAGGGGTGTGGTCATCCACAAGAGGGAGGCGATTCGAATGGAACGGACGCTGGCCATCGGCACGAACGCTGTCGCCACAATTGAACGGAAGGGGAGGATGCGCAAGCTCGCCGGCATTCTGAAAAAGAGAAGGCATTATTATTTGCTGCTGACGGTTCCCATGCTGTACTTCGCCGTATTCTGCTACGGTCCCATCGTCGGCAACGTGCTAGCGTTTCGAAAGTACGTACCGGGCGGGTCGATATACGGAGAGGAATGGGTCGGTTTACGGTACTTCAAGCTGTTTCTCGGGGATGCGAGCTTCTGGAGAGCCTTCAACAACACCTGGACGCTGAACGTGTACCACTTGATCTTCACGGTTCCGTGCGCGATCGCGTTCGCGCTGCTCGTCAACGAGATTAAGGCGTCCAAGCTGAGGAGCGCGGTCCAGGCCATTTCCTACTTCCCGAATTTTATCTCCGCCGTCGTCGTCGTCGGGTTGATGAAGGAGCTGCTGTCACCGACTTACGGCATGGTTAGCCAGGCGTTTCAACGGCTGGGCATGCCGGCGACCTTTTTCATGAACGAGCCCGAATGGTTCCGCACGCTCTATATTTCATCGGAAATCTGGCAGTTCACGGGCTGGAACTCCATCATCTTCTTCGCCGCGATCGCCTCGATCGACAAGCAGCTCTACGAAGCGGCCGCGATGGACGGAGCGGGACGGCTGAGGCAGATGTTCAGCATTACGATCCCCCAGATCATGCCGACGGTCGTGGTGGTGTACATTTTGTCGCTCGGCCATCTGATGAGCGTGGCGTTCGAGAAGGTGCTCCTGATGTATACGCCTAGCAATTCGCAGACCGCCGACGTCGTCGAGACGTTCGTCTACCGGATCGGAATCGTCGGCAGCAATTACAGTTACGCGACGGCTGTCGGTTTTTTCGGAGGCGTGCTCGGGCTGATCGTAGTCGCGGGAGCCAACTACTTGTCGCGGAAGTTCACCCGGTATTCGCTCTATTGATCCGAGAGGAGGCGCATAGGCATGCATAGTCGGAAATCGCTGGAGCGCAGCGCCTTCGCGGTCGCCAGCGGCGCGTTCATCGCGCTCGTCGTCGGGTGCGTCCTGTTCCCCTTCCTTCATTTGCTGGCCGTATCGTTCAGCGATTCGGCATCGAATATGGGGGGCAGGGTCCGCTTCCTGCCCGTAGGCTGGAACCTGGAGTCGTACAAGGTCATCTTCACGCATCCCAAAATATTGAGCGGCTTCTTGAATTCACTGCTGCAGACCTCGGTAGGTACGCTCGTGAGCCTGCTCATGATGACGATCTGCGCTTACCCGCTCTCCAAGCGGATCGAAGGCCGCGGCGTCCTCATTTGGTTCGTCATGCTGACGATGTTCTTCACCGGCGGCATGATCCCGACCTACATGCTGGTGAAGGGGCTGGGGCTGCTCGACACGCTGTGGGGCGTCATCCTGCCGTTCGCCATCACGCCGTATTATTTGATGATCATGATCAATTTCTTCTCCGCCTTTCCCGAACAGATCGAAGAGGCGGCGCTGATCGACGGGCTGAATCCGATCCAGATCCTGTTCCGGATCGTGCTGCCGCTGTCCAAGGCGATCGTCGCGACGATGACCCTGTTTATGGTCGTATTCTACTGGAACAACTGGTTCAGCTCCCTGATCTATTTGAACAGCACCGACAAGTACCCGATCATGCTGATCGTCCGCAACATCATCGACGGCGCCCAGATGGTGGACGGCAGCACGCTGGGCGGCGAGGCCAAGAAGTACGTATCGACGGCCTCGCTGAGGGCGGCCTCCATTATGGTGACGACGCTGCCGATTTTCTGCTTCATTCCGTTCATTCAGAAGCACTTCGCCAAGGGCGCGATCCTGGGTGCGGTCAAGGGATAAGGACAAAGATAAGGACAGAGGAGAGGATCGAGGATGGAGAAAAACAAAAAGGCAGGCGCGGCGGCGCGATGGATCAAGCTCGCGGCGGGGGCGCTGGCGCTTAGCCTGGCGCTCGGCGCGTGCGGGGGCAACAACGAGAACGAGGGGGCTGCCGGAACGGCCGGCGGATCGTCCGGCGGCGCGGCTTCGTCCGGCGGCGAGACGGTAACGCTGTCGATGCTGTTCTACGAGACCGGAGTTCCGTTCAACAAGGATTGGCCCGTGCTGAAGGAGTTGGAATCGCGGCTCAACGTGAAGCTCGATATTCAGGCGGTGCCGAAGTCGGACTATCAGAGCAAGGCGAAGATCGTGCTGAGCTCGGACAAGATCCCCGACATGGTGACCAATATCAACCAGAAGACCGTATTGGAGCTGGGCTCGTCGGGTACGCTCCTGCCCATCGGCGATTACATGGACAAGCTGCCGAACCTGAAGCGCCGCATCGACGAGTACAAGATCGAGACCGAGCTGGACAACTGGCGGGACCCGGACGGCAAGCTCTACGTGCTGCCTTTCATGAAGGACTACGCGAACTACAACCGCTCGCCTCTCATCCGCACCGACGTGCTGAAGGCGAACGGCCTCCAGGCGCCGACGACCGTAGACGAACTCTACGACCTGCTTAAGAAGCTCAAGGCGTTGTACCCGGACAGCTATCCCTTCACGGGGACGAGCGCGGAGGATCTCCGCACGATGTTCGGCCCGGCGTGGGGCGTCGACGGCAACTACAACGGCTTCCTCTACAACAAGGAGACGGACAAGTTCGAGTACGTGTATACGAGCGACAAATACAAGGCGTACGTGACTTTCCTAAACAAGCTGATTAAGGAGGGACTGGCGGATCCCGAGATGTTCACCTCGACGGAAGACCAAGTCCTGCAGAAGGTATCCACAGGCAAGAGCTTTGTTTACTACTTTTATAACGGCGAGCATAAGAGCAACGTGAATTTGTTGGGCAAGGAGAATTCCGGCTCCGGGTTCGAAGTCTCCATCCTGCCGCCGATCGCGGGCCCGAACGGCAAGAAGTCCATGGTGGGCGAACGGATCACGTCGGGCATGCTGATCCCGGCCAGCGCGGCGAAAAAGCCGTACTTCGACCGGCTGCTCCAATTCGTCGATTACCTCTATTCCGACGAGGGTATCGATCTGCTGACGTGGGGGATCGAGGGCGATACGTACGAGGTGAAGGACGGGCAGAAGCAGTTCACCGAGAAGATGCTAAGCGCCGACAACTTAAACCGCTCGCTGTGGGAGATCGGAGCGGCCAACGCCTCCTTCGTCATGCTCTGGCCGTACAAATGGTTCGCGGCCGTGCTCAAGGACAAGGAGTTCGAGCAGTACACGGAGGAAGCGAATACGCAGGGCTGGCTGGTGGACGTGCCCAAGGTTCCGAAGCTCGGGGCGGATCAGCGCGAGGAGGAAAATTTACTCTACGCCGGCGTGAACGATTACTTCGCCAAGATGCAGGAGCAGTTCGTCTACGGCAAGGTGTCCATAGAAGACGGCTGGGACGACTACGTAAAGGAAATCCGCTCGGTGGGCGTAGACAAGCTCGAGAAGCTATACAACGATTCGCTGCGATAAGCGAAAGGAGGAAAAACCGTGAATACGACGGAAACGGCCAGGCGGACGGCGGTCTTGCAATCCGCCCTGGCGAAGCAAGGGATCGAGGCGCTCGTGGCATACGGAAGCGGTCCCCGGGAGAGCGCGGGCATGCTCCGGTATCTGACCGGCTATATGCCGGCGAATACGGAGGCGTTCCTGGTCGTGCCCGCGAAGGGGCGGCCTGTCGTCGTCTCCGCGGACAAGAACCGGGCCCGCGCGTTCAAGACCCGGCTCGGCGACGAGATGAAAATCGTCAAGACGACCGATCTGACGGGGGCATTAAAGGAAGAGGTCGCATCCGCGGCTCCTCGGGGAGGCTTGGTCGCGCAGGCCGGCGAGTTCGACATGACGACGGCGCTGCACGCCGAATTCCGCGCGATTCTGGAGCCGTACGAGGTCACGGACGGCTACGGCATCGTGACCGGGCAGCGGCTGAAGCGGACGGCCTACGAGGCCGAGAAGCATCGGCAGGCGACCGCGATCGCGGACAAGCTCGTGGCGCACGCGATGAGCATCGCCGCGATCCCGGGCGTGACCGGGCCGGACATCATGGCAGAGGTTGAATATCTGGGCCGTCGGCTCGGCGCGGACCAGGCGGGCTGCTGGCTCGCCGTGGGCGAGCGTCCGGCGGAGACGTACTTCGATCTGTTCGAGTTGACGGAGGCCGTCGGGCCGAATGCCCGGGTGCAGATCGGCGCGACCGTCTGCCTGGACGGGTACTACTCGCAGGTGCTGCGAATCGGCATGTTCGCCGAGCCTTCGGACCGTATGAAGGAGGTATCCGAGCGGCTCATCGCGATGCAGGACGCCGCGCTGGCCCGGATGGTGCCGGGTACGCCGATCCACGAGATCGTCGACGCGCTCGAGACGATGATCGACGCCTACTGCCCGTATACGCGGCTGAGCGATCCGTTCCGCTTTCAGTCGACGCATGCGATGAGCAACAGCTACAGCGATCCAGGCGCGGCGCCGTTCCTGAACGCGGGCCGCGACAAGTCGAGGGATGCCGAGAGCCCGCTTGTGGCGGAGCATCAGGTCTACGAGGTTCACCCGAACTTCACGCTGCCCGACGTCGGGCACGTCTGCGCGGGAGACGTCGCCGTCGTCGGCGGGTCAGGCGCGACCTGGATGTCGCAGTATCCCCGCGGCATCGTACGGCTGGCGTGACGCGCGGCTCCCGCCCGCGACGGATGGGCTCTCGCGGCACGCGAATTCAATTCTATGGAGAGAAAGGCGGACTTGACAATGCGCATCGGCATCGACGCAAGATACATGCCCGCGCCAGAGCCGCTCGAGGCGCTGGGCAAGGTGGAACAGGCCGTTAGCTTGGGCATGGAAGGACTGTTTTTTCGCACGATTCTGGATATCAGTCCGACACTCGACCGCTCGGTCATCGGCGCGGTCCGGCAGCGGGCGGACGAGCTTGGACTTTATCTCGAGGCGGGGCTCGGCAAAGTAAATCCGTACGCCAATCCGGAGACGCCGGAGTTGCGCGCGATCGGCGACGGCGATACGCTGCTCGGCTTCCGGCGCATGATGGAGGCCAGCGCCGAATTCGGCATCCGGGAGCTATGGATCTCGACCGGCGGCGCGAAGCCGTACAAGGGGCGCTTCGGCACCGACCGCTTCCGGACGGATGCGCCTTGGGAGGATCAGCTGGAGGCGACGCGGCGGTTCCTGCTCCGGCTGCGGCCGATCGCGCTCCATCTGGGGCTGCATCTGAACTTGGAGACGCACGAGGAGATCACGACGTTCGAGATTCTCCGCCTGATCGAAGCGGTCGGCGACGACGTGCTGGGCATCGTGCACGACACCGCGAACGTCATGATGCGCGGCGAGCATCCCGTCATGGCGGCCAAGCGCGTGGCGCCGTTCGTCCGCCAGACGCACGTCAAGGACGCCTACGTGGAGCTGACCGACGGCGGCGCCTACCAGCGGTCGGTCGGGTGCGGGAGCGGGATCATCGACTTCAAGGCGGTCTTGAAGGAGCTGAACCGCTATCGCCCGGCGCTGAACCTGTCGTTCGAATGCAATCCGGCCCGGGGCGGCAGAACGCCGGGGACGCCGCATCTGATCGAGCTGTATCATCCCGACTGGATCGCCAAGCATCCGGATCTCACGCGCGAGGAATACGCGGCCTATTACGAGCTCGTGCGCGCGTACACGGAGCGGATTCGCGGCGGCGAGGCAAAGTCCTGGCAGCAAATGAACGAGGAGCCGTACGAATACGAGCAGGCCGCCGATACGGTCCGCGCATCGCGCAGCTACATCGACGGTCTCTGCGGCGAGCTTGGCATCGCGAGAGGACAGACGCTGCATGTCTAAGGTGCCGGCTTACCGCAGAGGTATCTTCGCGAAGGATCTGTGCGGTCCGGCGTTCGGTTTGGAGGAAGCCGTCGAGGCCGCGGTCCGCCATGGCTACGCCGGCGTTCATTTGGGATCGCCGGCGTCCGTCAGTCCCGCGCTGGACGGCGGCGAGCTGGAGGCCGCCCGCCGCCGCGCCCTTAGCGCGGGAGTGACGCTCGGCGTATCGATCGGCGCGCTCAACCCGTACCAGCCTTCGCGGTCCGAGCAGGCGCTCCAGGCGGGAGGCGGCGATCTGGCGACGGGCGTGCTCAAGCTCGCCGAGGCCGGGCTCCGGCTTGGCCAGACGGATGCGATGCTGTCCGTCGGGACGGAGTACGACCGCTTCAACCGCTCGGTCGAATGGAGCGAACAGCTGCGCGCCGTCGCGGCCTTTCTGAAGCGAGTCCAGCCGGATCTTCGCTCCCTGGGCGCCCGGGTGCTCGTCAAGTCGCACCAGGAGATCACCTCGTGGGAGCTTCGGCGGCTGCTCGACGAGCTCGATCCGGACGTTTTCGGCGCCGCGCTCGATCCCGTCAACCTGATCGTCCGGATGGAGGACCCTCTGGCCGCCGCGGCGAGGCTGGCGGGACGGATAGGACAGGTCCATATGGACGACGCCATGCTCGTATGGACCGGAGGCGGCGCGGGGGAGGGCGCGTTCGGCCGAATGCTTTGCCCGCTCGGACGGGGCTGCATCGACTGGCCGGCGCTGATCGCGGCCGTCGAGGAAACCGATCCGGATGCCTGGTACTGGGGAGAGATTCACCGCGCCGAGCTGACGATGCCGTTCGCCCGCGCAGGTTGGTTCGACGATCACCCGGATCTCGGGCTCGCCGAATTCGCGAGCTGGGCGTCCAAGTCGCAGCAGCCAGGCAGCTTCGCAGGCAGCTATCCGGCGCCGATTCAAGGCGCCGTCGCGCCGGAAGGCTTCCTGCTCGGCGACGTGCCGTCGCGCGTGCGCGCGGTCGCTTCCTTCCACGGCCTGCCGGACGGCGCCAGCCCGATCTAAGACGAAGCGGCGGCGGTTCGGACTCTACACGAAGAGTCCGGACCGCCGCCGCTGCTTAATTTTATAATTCGACGACCTTCGTCGCGATCCGCCTGCAGAACTCGCTGTCGTGCTCTACGAACAGGATCGTGGGCGCGTGCTCGAGCAGCAGGTCCTCGATCTGCATGCGGGACAGGACGTCGATGAAGTTGAGCGGTTCGTCCCAGACGTACAGATGCGCCCCCTCGCACAGGCTTCTGGCGATCAGCACCTTCTTTTTCTGGCCGCCGCTGTAAGACGAGATGTCCTTTTCGAACTGCACCCGGGCGAAGTCGAGCTTGCGCAAAATGGCTTTGAACAAGCTCTCGTCGATCCCATGCGCCGCGGCATAGTCGGACAAGTCGCCCCGCAGATGCGAGGTGTCCTGCGACACGTACGAGATTTTCAGCTGGCTTCCTTTCCGCAGCGTGCCGGTATAGGTCAGGTCCTCCCCGCAGATCAGCTTGAGGATGCTCGACTTGCCGGAGCCGTTCGGCCCCGACAGCGCGATGCGCTCTCCACGTTCAACGGAGAACCCGACATTTTCGCACACGGTCTTTTCCCCGTAAAAAATCGATACGCCGGCCAGCTCGACGAGCTTTTCCTGATGATAGGCCAGCTGCGGGATCTTCAGGCTCTCCGCGCTCTCGACGTTCTTAAGCAGCCCCGCCCGCTCGTCGATCGCCGCCTGCTGCCGGTGCTCGGCCGCTTTGGAGCGCTTCATCATCTTGGCGGCCTTGTGGCCGATGTACCCTTTGTCCGGGCGGAGGCCGCCGACCCGCGTGCCGTTTTTCGTTTTCTCTACGGCGTCCGACCAGTCGCTCGTACGCTTAGCGGCCTCGGACAGACGCTTGATGTCCTTCTTCAGCTTCTCGTTTTCCGCGAGCTCGAAGTCGTCCTCCCGCCGCTTGTTTTCCTGCCAATCCGAGAAGTTGCCCCTTTGAATGTCGATATCGGCCTTGTTAATGGACAGCACGTGATCGATGCAGTTATCCAGGAACGCCCGGTCATGGGACACGAGGATGAAGCCGCGCTTGGTACGCAAATAGTCGCTGACCAGCTTGCGAGCGTGCACGTCGAGATGGTTGGTCGGCTCGTCGATGAGCAGAAAGCTGTTTTCCTTGAGAAACAAGGCGGCCAGCAGCGCCTTGGTCTGCTCGCCGTTGGACAACGATTCGAAGGGGCGGTACAGCGCGTCCTCTGACATCTTGAGCAGCGAGAGCTCCCGCTTGATCTGCCACTCCGCGGCTTCCGGCACGATGCCTTCCATCACGAAGAGGGTCAGATCCTCGGGATTCGCGACGGGAAAAGGAAAGTATTCGAAGCCGACGGAGGCCGAGATTTGCCCGCGGTATTCGTATTTGCCGAGCAGCAGGTTCAGGAACGTGGTCTTGCCCCGGCCGTTGCGTCCGGTGAAGCCTAATTTCCAATCGGTATCGATCTGGAAGCTCACGTCTTCGAAGATATTGTCGTAGCTGCCGTCGTAGGCGAACGTCAGGTTTTTTACTTGGATCAATGACATATGGCGGATTCCTCCCTTGAGAAAATAGAAAGAGCCGCAAGAAAGTTACTTCTCGCAGCTCCGATGGGTACAGGAAAAATCCGCCGATCCAAGGTTGGATCAGGGCCCGCCGATCGAGCGAAGAAGAACGTAACTTTCTTGCACGGCAAAGAATACAGGCGAACGATCGCCGTCTTCCTTCGCGTAGGCAAGAAAAATCACATTCATCTTCAACTCCAATCCGCTTTCGTTAACCGTATTGTAAATCATGCGCGGGGGCGGAATCAACCTCGACTTCCATGTCGTTTTAATTTCCCTTTCAGGGTTTAAGTAATTAGAGTCTACCCCTTCGAAAGTACCCTCATCCATGCGAGAAGTCCCGGATTCCTCCTCCGCGCTTACATACATGCACGAATTCCGATCCGGCCTGTTCCACATTTCCTATCTTACGGAGGATGCCTCATGAAGCCAGCAGTCAGCATTATCGTACCCGTGTACAACGTCGCGGGATATCTGCCCAGATGCCTGGATTCCCTGGTCGGACAGACGTTAAGCGACATCGAGATCATCCTGGTCGACGACGGCTCGACGGACCGTTCGGCCGACATTCTGGCGCGTTATGCCGAGGCGGACAATCGGATTCGGGTGATCCGTCAGGCCAACCAAGGACAAGGCGGCGCGAGAAACACGGGGCTCGATGCGGCTTCCGGGACTTATATCGGATTCGTCGACGCAGACGACTGGGCGGAGCCGGCGATGTTCGAGACGCTGTACCGAAGGGCGATTGCGACCGGAGCGGACATTTGCGCATGCGATTATAACCTCGTGCACGACCGGCGAGCCGTCCCGAATGCGCTGGGCTTGACCGACGAGACCGTCAGCATCGCGGCGTGCGGCATCGACCGGTATTGGCTGGACAAGAAGTTCTCGGTGGTCCTCTGGAACAAGCTGTACAAGCGGAGCATCATCAGCGGGCACGACATCCGGTTCGACGCGCACGGGGAAGTGTTCAGCGAGGACGTGCTGTTCAATTTGTTCTACCTGCTGCATACCCGCGTCGTAACAGCCGTTCCTGGGGCTTTGTACAACTACTATCAACGCGAGGGCTCCCTCATGCACAGCTTCAAGCCCGATTATTTGCAGAAGGAGCTGGCCCTCGTCGAGAAGTTCAGGCTTTATTACGAAGCCTACGAGGACCGGGAGAAAACGGATAAGATGACGGCCGGGCTGCTGTTCGACCGCGTGTTGGACAACAGTCTGCACAATCTCGAGAACCGCTCGGGGCTGGGCAGGCTGCGGGACGATCTGAAGCAGGCCAGCCGTCACGCATGCTTCTACGACAGCATGCGGAGAATCGCGGGGGATCCGGGAACATGGCTGCCGCTGCGCGGCTTTGCGCTGCTGAACAGCCGGGGGCTGTTCCTGCTGTCGGGCTGCTATCTCAAGGCGTATCACGCCGCGACCCGGCTGAAGAAGAGGCTGGGCGGCGGATCGGGAATACCGGCCTGACGGGTTCGTGAAAGCGGCTGGGAAAAGCCGACAAACAAGGGGGATCGCCGAATCGGCGGTCTCCCTTGTTTGTCGATTGAGGATGTGCGGCCTGCACGTATGGATAGTTGCTAAAAAGCAGTTTTTTTCGCAAATGGCGCTGCTGATAGGAATTAGTTGTCGAAAGGCAGTTATACGGTGCGAAATCGGCATTTCGGCTGCCTTTTTCGGGAATTAAATGCCTTTTAACACCTATCGGATTGCTAGGTCGCGATGAGGGGAGATTAACTGCCTTTTAATAACTATCTTACCTGCGCCGCTGATTATGTTTTAATGGGAACAGAGGTTTACTGCATTGAGCGACGGAAGAGGGAATTCATCATGCGGAAAACGATTGGTCTGTTCGCCCACGTAGACGCGGGCAAGACGACCTTCGCGGAACAGCTGCTTTATCATACGAACAGCATTCGGGCGCGGGGCCGGGTCGATCACAAGGACGCTTACCTGGACAGCCACGAGATCGAACGGGCGCGGGGGATCACGGTTTTTGCGGATCAGGCGGTCCTTTCTTATCGAGGCGACACCTATTATTTGATCGATACGCCGGGCCACGTCGATTTCTCGCCGGAGATGGAGCGGGCCATCCTCACGATGGATTATGCCATCGTCATCGTCAGCGCGGCGGAAGGCGTCCAGGGGCATACGGAGACCGTCTGGCAGCTGCTGCGCAAGCACGGGGTGCCGACGTTCTTTTTTATCAATAAAACGGACCGGGTCGGCGCTGACGCAGAAGGCGTCTTGGCGGAGATCCGCATGCATCTCGCGCCGGACGCGGTGCCGATCGGGGACAGCATGACGGCGGACGGCGTCGTCGGCGAACCGCTGCGGGAACGCCTTGCGGAGCGGGACGAAGCGCTGCTGGAAGCGTTCCTGGAGGGGCGCGGCGATCCGGCTTATTGGCTGGAGGCGCTGCGGTCGCTGATTCGCGAAGGCCGGATCTTCCCGTGCGCGAGCGGGTCGGCGCTGCAGGACATCGGCGTGGCCGAATTTTTGGCGCAGCTGCATCTGCTGACGACCGCCGATTATGACGAGGAGGCGCCGTTCGGCGGCCGGGTCTACAAGATTCGCCACGACGCGAACGATGTACGGCTGACCTTCGTCAAGGTGCTGAGCGGATCGCTACGGATTCGCGACGGAGTGGCCTACGAGAGCGGCGGTATCCGGTATGAAGAGAAGATCACGCGTCTGATGACGTTCAACGGGAGCCGATCCCATGCGGTCGACCGGGCGGCGGCGGGCGATCTGATCGCGGTCGTCGGACTGTCCGCGGCCGAGACCGGCCAGGGGCTCGGCATTTGCACGGACAAGCCGGCCTACGAGATGGTGCCGACGCTGCAGTCGAAGGTGATTTTCGCCGAGTTGCTGAACGTCAAGGACGTGCTGCGCGCTTTTCAAATGCTGAACGCCGAGGATCCGTCCCTGAACGTCGTCTGGGAGGAGAGCCTGCAGGAGATTCATCTGCGCGTCATGGGCCTGATCCAGCTTGAAGTGCTGGAGCAGGTGGCGAAGGAGCGGTTCGGGATGGACGTCTCCTTCGGGCCTCCGGAAATTTTGTATAAAGAAACGATCCGTGCGGCGGTCAAAGGATACGGACACTTCGAGCCGCTGCGCCACTACGCCGAAGTGCACCTGCTGCTCGAGCCGGGGGAGCGGGGCAGCGGGATTGCATTCGCGAGCGTCTGTCATCCCAACGACTTCAGCACGGGCAACCAGAATCTTGTGAGGACGCATCTGTACGAGCGCGATCATCACGGCCTGTTGACGGGCATGCCGGTCGCCGACCTCAAGATCACGCTGCTGCGGGGCGCCGCGCACAACGAGCACACGCACGGCGGCGACTTCCGGGAGGCGGCCTTCCGGGCGCTCAGACAAGGCCTGGAGAAGGCGGACAACGTGCTGCTCGAACCCTTCTACGACTTCAAAATCAGA
Organism: Cohnella sp. OV330; assembly: GCF_900112065.1. Lineage (GTDB taxonomy): Bacteria > Bacillota > Bacilli > Paenibacillales > Paenibacillaceae > Cohnella. Next base: position 287,783 of record NZ_FOKE01000010.1, on the reverse strand, counting down.
GTGGGCATCGACGAGATGGGCCGGGTGCTGTCCGATATCCAACGCGCCAGCGGACAGTTCGAGCCGCCGCAGACGATGGGATACGCACGCGATCGTCTCCGGCCGGGTGCCCGTGGCGACCTTCATGAATTACGCGACCGAGCTTGCCTCCTTCACGCATGGCCGGGGCAGCATCCGCTGCGTCTTCGGCGGCTATGACGCGTGCCATAATGCGCAGGAGGTCATCGAGCGGAAAGGATACAGGAAGGACGCGGACCCGCTGTACACGTCCTCTTCGATTTTCTGCGCCAAAGGGAGCGGATATACGGTACCGTGGCAGGAGGCGGAGGCGAAGATGCATTTGCTGTAGGGAGCGGATTTTTTTCTGAAACCTTCCTTCAGCTCCGCCGTACAAACTCAGGATCGCGCTTCGCCGCAATCCGATACCGCATACCGACTCCGAAGGGGAGTAGCTGCCACAATAAAGTCGTCAATACGAGAGCTTGCTCTCCGGCTTTATTGGCATTGCCGACTATGGCATTGTTAGCGAGACCTTTGCCCTTGAACAAGGCAGAGGTCTCTTTTGTTTTGTTCGAGGGAAGAACGGGCGGCAGGCCGACGATTCGATAACAACTCGACAAGAGGAGGATCAATCATGGACTTCGCATTGCTGATGGAGTACGGCTGGGTGCTGCTGGTGCTGATCGCGCTCGAGGGGCTGCTCGCCGCCGACAACGCGCTCGTGCTGGCGATCATGGTCAAGCATCTGCCGGAGAAGGAACGGAAGAAAGCTTTGTTTTACGGTCTTGCGGGAGCGTTCGTGTTCCGCTTCGCCTCGCTGTTCGCGATTTCGTTTTTGGTGGACGTCTGGCAGGTGCAGGCGATCGGGGCGCTGTACTTGCTGTTTATCGCACTCAACCATATTTTCAGAAAAGCGATCGTGAAAAAGGGCGAGCGGGACGCGGAACCGCATACGGGCGCGAAGCCCAAAGCGGGGTTCTGGCCGACCGTCATCAAGGTGGAGATCGCCGACATCGCCTTCGCGATCGACTCGATCCTCGCGGCCGTGGCGCTTGCCGTCGCGCTGCCGGAGACGACCCTGCCGCGGATCGGCGGCATGGACGGCGGACACTTCGCCGTCATTTTCCTCGGCGGCTTCCTCGGCCTCCTGATCATGCGCTTCGCAGCCAACCTGTTCGTGAAGCTGCTCGAGAGCCGGCCGTCGCTCGAGATCGCCGCCTTCGTCATCGTCGGCTGGGTCGGAGTCAAGCTCGCGGTGCACACGCTGGCGCATCCGTCCCTGCACGTTATCCCGCACGACTTCGCGGAGTCGACGGGCTGGAAGCTGACATTCTACGCCGTGCTGATCCTGATCGCCGTGGGCGGCTGGCTGCTGTCCGGCGGCAAGGGGAAAGGTACGCATAAGGATGGCGAGGCGAGCCGGACGCTGTCGGCCGCGAAGCCGGAGTAAGGGCGGGGATGACCTGAAAGGGCGAACGAGAGTCGGGCGCGGATGCGTCCGGCTTTTTACGCTGTCTGGACTGGCTGGCGGTGCGATAAGTGTCAAAAGGCAGTTATTTGCTCGCGGCTTGATGTTGTGCACGAGATAGTTGCTAAAAGGCAGCTAATTTTAGAGAGAAGAATGAAAACCGGCTATATCAGGCGAATCAGATGCGTTTGAACCATTATTTCTTTGCCTGCGCGGGTTCGCGTACAAAATAGATGCCTTTTAGCAACTATAGGCGGGGCTTCCAGGGTGAGGGGCGGGAGAACGGGGCGGGATGACCAAAGCCAAATGCGTCGTTCGCGCGTCTAATAGATAAGAACGGGCACAATGGCGAAGCGGGTGATGGGGATTCTGGAGTTACTCAAACGGGCGCAAAAAGGCGATCGCGAGGCTTATGCGGAGCTGTTCGGGCAGTACGAGGGCGATCTGTACCGCGCGGCGTTCGTGTATCTGGGCAGTTCCGAGGATGCGCTGGACGCCGTGCAAGAGACGGCCTACCGCTCTTTCAAGGCGATTGGCCGCTTAAAAGAGCCGCGATTTTTCAAAACCTGGCTGATGAAAATCGCGATTCGTTGCGCCACGGACATCTTCAGGAGGCGAAAAAACGTCTCGCCATGGAATCCGGCATACGAGGCGAAGCTGGTCGTAGAGGAAGAGACCGATATCCCGCTGGCGCTCTCGCTTCAAGCCTTGCTCGACGAGTTGGACTTGAATGAGAAGCGGTCGTTCGCCCGGGACCTGCGGCGAACGGCTTTACGATGATAATGATTATCAATATACTGAGGTAAACGGCAGCGGATGGGGAGCATCGGATATGGTCAAGACGGTCGACGAGCAGATCGCGCTCTGGAATCACGCGAACGTTAGATTGATTGACGTTCGGTTAGGGACATTAGCCGACGGGGACGCGCCGCATGCCTACCGGCTGCCGGCTCATGCGTTCCTGTACGCGGCAGAGGGCGGCGGAATCGCGAGGTTGGACGAGGAGTCGCATAACTTCGGCATGCACCGCGTGCTGCACGGCGGCCGAGGCGCGGTGCTCCGCCTTAGTCCGGATGAGTGGCTGTCTTATTACATCGTCCTGTACAAGGCCGAGCCCCTCCCGCATTACGCCAGACAATTCGCGTCGCGAGGCGTCGGGGCGGACCCTTTCCGCCAGCACTACGGCATGCTGCCCACTTCTCCGCTTGCACTGGCGGACAAGCTGGCAGCGATGCGCGAGGACTGGCTAAGCGCGGATCCGCTGGATCAGCTTCGCGCCCGACAGCTGTTCGGCCAGTTCGTGCACGAGCTGCTGCGACAGATGAGAGCGCAGGGGGTCGAGCCGAACCGTCCGGACTTGGTCGCGCAGGCCGTCCGATTCATGGACGAACACTATTCGGAGCCGATGACGCTGGCGCGAATCGCGGAGCTGTTCGGCTGCAGCGAGAGCTACTTGACCAAGCAGTTCCGCCGCAGACTCGGCCTTAGTCCGATTCGCTATTTGACGCAGGTTCGCACGGATCGCGCTGCTCGTATGCTCGGGTTTCCCGGCGCATCCCTGCAGGAGATCGCGGAGCGGGTCGGCTATCCGGACGCCCATTCGCTGAGCCGCAGCTTCAAGAAGCGCTTCGGTCGGTCACCGGCCAAGTACCTCGCGGGGCTGCCTTCCGTCGTACCGGAATTGCCCGATATGCGTACGGAATATGCCCTTGCCCCTGCATCCGACCGGTGCTACATTATCGTTGATAATCATTCTCATGAGAGAACGACCGGAGGGGCATCCATGTTTAGAAAGAAAAGAGCTTCATCCATGACCGCAGCCGCGCTACTGCTTGGCATCACCATGCTGATAAGCGCATGCGGCACCGGGAACACGAATCATGCAGGAGGCTCGTCCGCGGCGGCATCCGCTTCCGCATCGCCGATCGCAAGTCCGCAGGCGACGGCGCCCGCAGCGGCGAGCGAGGCAACCGGGACCCGGACTTATGTCGATAGCAAAGGCACCGTCACGATACCGGTTCATCCAGAGCGTATCGTCGATCTGACAGGCAGCGCGATCGGCAATCTGCTAGAGTTAGGCATCAAGCCCATTGCCGCCACGGATGCGTCGATGCAGAGTCCGTATCACCAAGAGCAGTTAGCCGGCGTCGTCAATTTGGGCGAAGGCTCCGATTTCGAGAAGATCATTAGTCTTCAGCCCGATCTCATCGTTGCATTCGATTACCTGGAAGCGGCCATATACGACAAACTGGCCGAGATCGCGCCGGTCGTGCGGCTCGCCTACGGCGCGGACAGGCCTGCGGAGCTGCTGAAGAAGTTCGGCGATTTTACGGGCAGGGCGGATCAAGCCCAAGCCTGGATCGACGAGTGGAATCGCAAGATCGAGCGCGTCAAGCCCAAGATCGTCGAAACGGTTGGAGATCGCACCGTATCGATTCTGCAGCCGTTCGCCAAGGGCATTTATGCTTGGGGGGACAAAGGCGGCAGAGGCGGGGAGATTTTGTACGGGGATCTCGGCTTGAAGGCTCCGCCCATCATCAAGCAGAAACTGATCGATGGTCCGGAATTCGGCGCGAACCTGTCGCTCGAGCAACTGCCCGAATACGCGGGAGACTATATTTTCACCAGCAATTGGGGCTGGGACGACGGCGATCCGGAGGTCGTGTACGGCAGCGCGCTGTGGAAGGGCCTCCCGGCCGTCAAGGAAGGACGCACCTTCTTCATCGACACGGCCGGCTCCTACTACAATGATCCGATCTCGCTCGATGCGCAGCTGGCGTTTATCGTCGAGAGCTTCCTCGGCAACGAGGGGACGGCTCTCCTTTCGTAGCGCAGTACGAACCCCATAGCGGTACTATAAAGAAGCGGGCACCGGTCGATCCGGCGCCCGCTTCTTTTTTTTCGCAAAAACATCAATAGCAAGTGAACGAATCGATCCGGTCGAGGCTGATCCCGGAATACATCCAGAAAAAGCCGTTCCAACGGAAGCCGGACACCGAGGTCCGGCCGACGAACGTCGGATAGAACCAGAAGCCTTGGCCGTTGCGGGGCCAGATGTACGTGTTGCGGTACAGACAGCCTCGGATCGCGCCGGGGTCGACGGCCAGGGTCGATGCGGTAAGCGGTCTCGGCGGCGGGGACTGCGGCGGCGGCGCGGTGGGACCCTGCTGCGAGCCTTGCGGTCCGAAGGGAGGCATAAAGGCCATTATTTCTCACTCCTCGTCATTATTGAGGCTAGGCGCTGCGATCAGAGCAGCGAGATGGTCAGCAGGTTGAAGAGCACGAGCGGCAGCACGAAGCCGGGGTTGCCGAACGGAACCTGCGGGCCGGGGAAGAAGGCGCGGCTGTCCGGGATGTTCATGTACAGGATACCTCTGTCGCAGTGCATGAGGTGTCCTTCGAACACGTCTCCTTCGAGCGTCTCTACCCGGGCAAGCTTGCCGGCATGCTGGGCGCAAAGTCCGTGCATGTGATCCTTCACGGCGCTCAGCGCTTCGTGGACATGGGACGCGCATTGGTAGAGCGGCGCCGATGCGCCGCCGGTAGCGTACGTTGAGCTCATGGCGATACCTCCGTCTGTTTGAACATAGGATAAGGTATGCGCATGCCTAGTCCGGCGTTCCGCGTGCGGGGAAGATTGCGCCACGGGCCCTTTACGAGGATGGTATGATGAGAAGACCCGGGCTGCGCAAGCCTTCCTACTTAACTTTAGAACTGGGATGAATCGTTATGTTCAGACTGCTCGGCAGAGCCTTCCGCGATTTTCGCGCCACCTATCCGAAGCTTCTGCTTTTCGAATATTTGTACATGCTGGCTACAAGCGTCATCGTCGTGCCGGTCATCACGTTCATGTTCAACCGGATTCTGACGGTCGTCGGCTCCGGCTCCCTGCTCAACGGGGACGTCTACCGGCTCGGCCTCAGCTATAACGGCGTGCTGGGTCTCGCGCTGATCGGCTTGGTCGCGTCCCTCGCTGTGCTGATCGAATTGATCGTGCTGATCATTCTCGTACAGCAGCATTATTTCGGCAAAAACATCGCGATCGCGGACGCGGTAAAAACGACGATCCGGCAGGCGCCGCGGCTGCTCGGCTTCGGTATCTTTCAGCTGCTCTTCATGCTGCTCATTCTGATCCCGTTCATCGACTCGCCGCTGTCGGCCTCGTTTTACGCGCTGTTCAACGTCCCGGTCTTACTGAACCGCGAGGTGCTGGATGCATCGTTCACGATGACGTTCGTATATGCGCTCCTTATCGTCGCCGAGCTGTATGCGCTGCTGCGGTGGATATTTGCGCTGCACTTCATCGTGCTGGAGGGCAAGACGACGACCCAGGCGATCCGCAGCAGCCAGGCGCTGACGCGAGGCAGGCGGACGCAGCTCTTCCTGTCGCTGTTCCTGTTCAATGCGGTCGTCTTCGCGGCCGGCTCGGCGGCGATCTCGTCGCTGTCTTACCTGCCCTCTTGGCTGAACATCAACGTGCTGACGATCTTTTCCCATCACTATTCGCTGACGCTGTCGACCATTCTGACGTACATGTACGCCCTGCTGCTCCTGCCGGTCAACATCATCCTGCTGACGCGACTGTTCTACAACTTCGGACGTTCCCAGGGCGTGAAGCCGCAGGATCGCCTAACGATCTATCGCAGCCGGCTCGGACGGATGGAGGGGCGCATCGGGCGTTATTTGAAAGGAATGCAAAGAAGGCGCCTGCTGTTCGCGTCCATGGCGATCGTCTATGTGAGCTTGTCGGTATTCGTCGGCTTTCGGGCGAACGGCAGTCTCGTCTACGCCAAGTGGAGCGTGCTGATCGCGGCGCACCGGGGCGACGCGGCCGGCGGCCCGGAAAACTCGCTGCAGTCGATCCTCTCGGCGATCGACAAAGGCATGACGGCGGCGGAACTCGACGTCCAGCTGACCAAGGACGGGGTAGCGGTGCTGTTCCACGATGCCAATTTGTTGCGGATGACCGGGAAAAACGCGCGCATATCCGACCTCACCTACGCGCAGCTCGGCGGGCTGGACATCGGGGAGGACGCAAGCGGGGAAACGGTGCGGATCCCGACGCTGGGCGAGGTGCTGTCCGAGGCGCAGGGGCGCATCAAGCTGATCGTCGACCTGAAGCCGTACGGCGACGGCGCGACGCTGGCTGAAGAAGTCGTCCGGCTGATCCGGGAGACGGGGATGGAGCAGGACGCTTACGTCCAGTCGTTCGACGGGGATGCGCTGCGGCATATCCGGGCTCTCGATCCCGACATCAAGATCGGTCGGATCCTATATTTTGCGCTCGGCGATCTATCCGCATTGGACGTCGACTTCTACACGATCGAGCAGATCATGCTGACCAAGCAGCTCGTGAAGCAGGCGCATGCCGGCGGCCGCGAGGTATGGGTATGGACGGTCAACGACCGGCGCGACATGAAGGAAGTGCTGAAGTTCCAGATCGACGGCATCATCACCGACAATCCATTGATGGCGCAGTCGATGGTCGAGGTTGATTTGTAAGGCAAGGAATTGTGGGGCAAGGGTTCTGTAGGGCATTGGGGGCAATCGGACGGTTAGTAAGGCGGTTGCGAGGGCAAACGCCTCTTGTAGTGAAGGCGATGAGCCGGATCGGGCGGTTGCGACGGCAAACGCCTCTTGTAGTGAAGGCGATGGGCCGGATCGGGCGGTTGCGAGGGCAAACGCCTCTTGTAGTGAAGGCGATGAGCCGGATGGGGCGGTTGCGAGGGTGAACGCCTCTTGTAGTGAAGGCGATGAGCCGGATCGGGCGGGTGCGAGGGCAAACGCCTCTTGTAGTGAAGGCGATGAGCCGGATCGGGCGGGTGCGAGGGCAAACGCCTCTTGTAGTGAAGGCGATGAGCCGGATCGAGCGGGTGCGAGGGTGAACGCCTCTTGTAGTGAAGGCGATGGGCAGAATTGGGCGGTTGAGAGCGCGTCAAGGCGCCCTTAATCGCCCTCCGGCAGCAGGCTAAGCGCCCACTTGCACCATTCCGTGTTGGTTTCGTTCGACATGATCGCCTTGCGCGTGAGCAGATAGGCGCCGAACAACGGATGCGACGGCTCGGGCAGGCCTGCCTCGGGCCACTCGGCCCTCTCCTTCAACTCGGCCAGCTTGCTCTCGTACTTCTGCCGCTGTTCTCCGTGGTAGGCGAGACGGTCGGCGAGCATTTTCCGGGCGGATTCGCGCTTGGCATAGGACATGCAGAACACCTTCAGCATCATCTCGTCGCGCAGCGCGGGCTCGGCCGCCGGCTGATCGAACCAGTCCTTGAGCGCTTCCTGGCCCTTGCCGGTCAGGGAGTACACTTTCTTGTCGGGCTTGTCGCGCTGCGAGACCAGCTCGAAGCGAATGTAGTCCTCCTGCTCAAGCTTGGCGAGCAGCGGATAGATCTGGCTGTGCTTGGCGGGCCAGAACGGTTGGATACGCAGCATCAGATCGTAGCCGGAAAAGGAAGATTGCGCGAGCAGGCTCAGCAGTCCGTAGGAGAGGGTGTTCACGTCGTTGCTCCTTTAGCAGAAAAATTGCTTTGACATGGGCGAGGAAGAGTAGTAATATTATGGCGTTTTCCTATATGTAAATATAGACATATAAGCTGGGAGATGGGGAGAGCTATTATGAATACGGAAAAAAAGACGCCGGAGGTTCGTTTTTGGCCGGTTATGCTGTCCATTTTTATCGGTTCCTTTTTGTGCGTCCTGGCTTCGGCGACGATCAACCTCGCGCTTGAGCCGCTCAAGGAGCACTTTCACACTTCGCTGAGCTCGGTTCAGTGGACGCTCACGGGCTTCATGCTCGCGATGGGCACGACCGCCCCGATCGTCGGCTACCTGGGCGAGCGGTTCAGCTACAAACGGCTGTACCTGTTCTCACTCATCGGCTTCACCGCAGCCTCCGCGCTGTGCGCAGCGGCATGGAGCGAGAGCTCGCTGATCCTGTTCCGGGTCCTGCAAGGCTCGTTCAGCGGCCTGATCATCCCGGCTACCATGTCCATTATCTATCAAATCATCCCGCGCGGCAAACAACCGATGGCCATCGCCTTCTGGGGCTTGTCCGCGATGCTGGCGCCGGCGTTCGGGCCGACGATCAGCGGCTGGTTGCTGCAGAACTTCGATTGGCAATGGTTGTTTATCATGAATCTCCCGATCGGCCTGCTCGCCATATTGCTCGTGTATCTGTACATTCCGTATTATCGGCTTAGCGTGCCCAAGTCGTTTGACGGACTCGGCTTCATCACCGTCGTGGTCAGCAGCACGGCGCTGCTGCTGGCGCTCGGCCAAGGCCACAATTGGGGCTGGGATTCGTGGAAAGTGCGCGCTTTGATCAGCGGCGGACTACTCGTGCTGGCCGTGTTCATCTGGCGGGAGCTGACGGCGAAGGCGCCGCTTCTCAACCTGCGCGTTTTCAAAAACGGACGCTTTACGCTGAACACGATCATTGCCAACATCATCACGATCAGCCTGTACTCCGGGACGCTGCTCACGCCGATCTTCCTGCAGCGCATCCAGCACGTGTCCGCGATGGACACGGGCCTGATCCTGCTCCCGGCTTCGCTCGCGATGGCGCTCATGATGCCGATCGTCGGCAAGCTGTACAGCGTCGTCGGACCGCGCGTCCTGATGTCCATCGGCATCATCCTGCTGACCGTCGGCACGCTCGCGCTCAGCTGGCTCAGCATCGACGTCTCGCATACTTACGTCATCTGGTGGATGATCGTCCGGAACCTGGGTATCGCATTCGTCGTCATGCCGTCGAGCAATGCGGCCATGGACGAGATCTCGCGGGAAAATTCGGGTCACGCCTCCTCCATCTCGAACTGGACGCGGAACGTCTTCGGCTCCTTCGCGATCGCGATCTTCACGACGCTGCTCGCTTCGCGTTCGGTCGACCACGGGACGGCCTTGGCGATGGCGGGCGACCAGAACCGCGAGCATATCGAGATGATGGCGTTCACGATGAGCGTCAACGACGTGTACCTCATCGCGACGTTCGTCGCGCTCGCGGCGCTGCCGCTCAGCCTGTTCGTCGCCAAGCTCAAGAAGCCGCATGCCGTGCTCGCTTCGGAGACGGTGAAGGCAGAGGCTGTCACGGCAGAAGGATAATCGATCAGCACAAAAAAACGATGGCAAAGGCGGATATTCCGCTAAGCCATCGTTTTTTTTATGATCTCCCCATCCGCGACCTGAACATCAGAAACACCAGGTACGGCGCGCCAATGAGGGCGACCACGATGCCCGAAGGGATCTCCCTGGGCGACAGGACGATGCGACCGATCCAGTCGGCGCCGACGAGCAGTACCGCGCCGATGAGGGAGGACAGCAGCAGCATCCGGCGGTGGTTGGAGCCGGCGAGCATGCGCGCGGCGTGCGGCGCGAGCAGGCCGATGAAGCCGACGGCGCCGACCGCGGCGACCGCGACGGACGCGAGCAGCACGGCGAGCAGCGCGACGAGGAGCCGCGTCCGTCGCACGGGCAGGCCGAGCCCGGTCGAGCTCTCATCGTGGAACGAGAGCAGGTCGACCCGCCGCCCCAGCCACCAGGCGAGGGGCAGCAGCAGGGCGATAAAGGGGAGCGTCTGTCCGAGCTCCGTCCAGCTGCGGGCGTAGGTGCTGCCGGCGAGCCAGGCGAGCGCGGGGGCGAGCGTCAGCTTGGCGTAGACGACGAGGATATTGATCAGCGCGCTGCCGGAGGCGGCGACCGCGATGCCGACGAGCGTCAGGACGGTCGGGCTCAGCCCGCGCCGCCACGCGGCCGCGTATACGATCGCGGCGGCGGACAGGCCGCCGGCGAACGCGCCGACCGGTACCCAGCCGGGCGGGAGCGCGGGGAAGGCGATCAGCAGCAGCATCGCGCCCACGCCCGCGCCGCTCGATACGCCTACGATCTGCGGGTCCGCGAGCGGATTGCGCACGGCGCTCTGCATGAGGCTGCCGCTCGCGGCCAGCGCGACGCCGACGACCGCGGCCGTCAGCAGCCGGGGCAGCCGCAGGTCGATCAGCACCTTTTCGTGCAGCGGGGTCCCGTTGCCGAGCAAGGTCGAGACGACTTGTTCCGCGGATAAATGCAAGGTGCCGCTCATGAGCGCGGCCAGGCTGACAAGGATCAGCAGCGCGGCGAACAAGAGGATCAGCAGCGGATACGGCATTCGCTTGGCGAATAAGGAGATCTGCATCGACGCCCGGCTCTCCGCGCCCGAGGAAGAGGCGGCGTGCTTGGAGACGCGCAGCGCCAGCCATATGATCCAGGGCGCGCCGATGAAGGCGGTCACCGCGCCGGCCGGCAGCTCGCCGACCGCGCTGGCCGCGAAGCCGCGCGCGATCGTGTCGGCGCCGAGGAGGATCGCCGCGCCCCAGATCGCGCTTAGCGGCAGCAGCCAAGCATGCCGGGTCATGCCGCTAAGCTTGACGATATGCGGCGCGAGCAGCCCGATGAAGCCGATGGGGCCGACGATGCTGACGCTGACGCAGGCGAGCACGATGCCGGCGCTCATGGCGAACGTGCGGGTGCCCGCGATGCGGTGGCCGAGCGATCGCGCCGTCTCCTCGCCGAAGGACAGCAGGTCGAGATGGCGCACGGCGAGCATCACCGTGGCTAAGCCGCCGGCGATCCATGGCCAGGCGAACCGAACGCCGCTCCAGTCGTTCTGGTTCAGCGAGCCCGAACCCCACAGGAACAGCCCCTGGGTGCTCTGCTCGAACAGCAGCAGGAGCGCGCTCGTGACGGAGGACAGCACCAGCGTGACGATCATGCCGGAGAGCGCGATCCGGATCGGCGTGCCCTTGCGGCCGCCGCCCATGCCGAACACGAGCAGCGCGGCCCCCGCGCCTCCCGCGACGGCGAACAGGAACGCATATTGATGCAGCAATCCCGGCCAGAAGACGGTGCCGACGGCGACGACGAGGAAGGCGCCTGCATTGATGCCGAGCGTCGTCTCCGAGGCGAGCGGATTGCGCGTGACGGACTGCATGAGCGCGCCGGATACGGCGAGCGCGGCGCCCGAGAGCAGCGCCATCGCGGTACGAGGCAGCCGGACGCCGTGGATGACGCGGTGATCCGGCGTATCCTTGGGCGAGATCAGGGCGTCGAACGCCGTCGCGACGGAGATGTGCGACAGGCCTTGGGTCAGGCTGACGAACGCCAACAGGGCGAGCAGGAGCAAGCCCCCGGCCAGCATCGCGAACGGAAGCCAGCCCCTCCCGCCTCTGGCGGGAAGGGCCGGCTCCATGCGCGAAGGCGAGGGAGCGGGCTCCCGGACCAACGCCTTAATCACTTGGCGGCTGTCAGCGCGTTCACGGCGCGCTCGGCCATCAGCTTGGCGGCATAAGGTCCGCCGTACGGCCAAGTGTCGCCGCCCAGCGCATAGACGCGCTTATCCTTGACGAAGTTGAGGCCGGTCCATACCGGGTTTTTCTCCAGCATCGGCAGCACGTCGTCCTCGGCCGTGATATGCAGGTAGTCTGCATCTTGCGCGGACTGCAGCGCTTCTACGCCCGTGGTAGAGTAGCCGTAGACTTCGAACTGGGCCGGTTTGAAGGCATTTTTGAGGCCGAGGTGCTCCAGGTTCTTGATCGCGAGCGCGTTGTCCGTCGAGATGCGGAACGTGACCGCGTTCTGGTCGACCCACGGCATCGTCAGCACGATCGACTGGCCTTCCTTGCCGGCCGCGGCGAGCTTCGCCTTGCCGTCGTCGTACGTCTTCTGCAGATCCGCGAGCATCGCATCGGCTTCGGCCTGCTTGCCAAGGACGTCGGCGATCGTATGGAACGTGTCCAGCATCTCTTGGTACTGGTCGCCCTGTCCTTCCGGCGGATACGGATCGAACAGCAGCGTCGGCGCGATGCCGTTCAGCTGGTCGTACGTCGCTTCGTGGCGGAACTTGACGCCGATGATCAGATCGGGCTCGAGCGCCGCGATCGTCTCGAGGTTCGGCTCCTGGCGAGTGCCCACGTCCTGAACGTCCGCGGACAGCTCCGTCGGCGTGGAGATCCACTTCTTCATGTTCTCGATGTCCGCGACGCCGGCCGGCTGAACGCCGAGCGTCAGCAGCTCTTCCGCGTACGTCCATTCGAGGACGACGATCTTCTGAGGCACGCCCGTGATCGGCAGCTCGCCGAGTGCGTGCTTGACGTTGCGCGTGCCGCTTGCGTCGGACGACGACGTCGACGATGGGGAAGGCGAAGCCGCCGCTTCAGAGGAAGCGGGCGCGGACGCCGATGCGGACGAAGGTGCAGCGCTATTATTGGCGTTGTTGCCGTTGCCGCAAGCGGCGACGAGCAGGACTAGAACGGACAGCGCGGCGAATAACGAAGATTTGCGCAGAAAAGACAAATGATTTCCCCCTGATCTCTACTTGGATAAATTAGCGTACAAAAGTTGGAATTTCTTCGATAATGATAATCGTTATCACTGTAACGTGTCAAGTCGATTTCCGTTCCTATTCGTGCATAAGAGTAAAAGTCAATCTAAGGACATGTATAGCGAGAGTGGCACCGGCGTGTAAGAACGAGTTAGGAGCGCGAATGAGAGAGTGTGGCGGGGAAGTGTGGCGGGGAAGTGTGAAGGGGAAGTGTGGAGGGGGAGTGTGAAGGGGGAGTGTGAAGGGAGAGTGTGAAGGGAGAGTGTGAAGGGAGAGTGTGAAGGGAGAGTGTGAAGGGAGAGTGTGAAGGGAGAGTGTGAAGGGAAAGTGTGAAGGGAAAGTGTGTGTGTACAGGGAGAGGGAAAGGGAGAGTGTGAGTGTACAGGGAGAGGGAAGGGAGAGTGTGAGTGTACAGGAAGAGGGCGTCCAACGAGTTGGCGGTTGACGTCCGCCGTCCATCTGCGCGATATGGTGAATGGTCGCCCGCACGATCAGGCAACTCGCATGTCTACCATGAACTCTCTCGCCTATCGAGCAAAAGTACATTATGCGAACCCTAGATGCCGGCATTTGCGGGACCTATCGAGCAAATCTGCAGGATAGAATCCCGGAATGGGGTTTTTCCTCAAGGATCGCCCGACGTAGGATGCATTTTTGCAGGATAGCTTTGCGCGGAAAGTCACTCCTCTGCTGCATCATGCACATTTGCACGATTCACGTGCCGCCTTAGCGATTTGAGCGCTTTCCGGCATTGCGAGAACTCACTTTTGTCCGCGCATGGCCCGCCTTGTCGCCGCCTCGATTACTCGCCAGGGCAGCAGCCTGCCTGCGAGCGGCAGCAGGCGCGAGCCGCGGCCGATCGGGTAGCGCAGCCGCGAGATGCGGCGCTTGTCGGCCAAGCGCCCCACGAGCTCGGCGACCTCACGCGGATCGGGCGCCGTCTCGGCCGTGCGCCGGGCGATGCCGAGCACCGCCTTCAGCGCGCCGGCGTACGGCGAATCCGACCGTGCATGCATCTCCGCGAAGCCCTTCGCCCAGATCGCCGTGCGATAAGCGCCGGGCTCGACGAGGGCGACGCGGATGCCAAATGGCGAGACTTCATGGCGCAAGCTCTCGCTGAAGCCCTCGACCGCGAACTTGGAAGCGGCATAAGCGCCGAAGCCCGGGATCCCCCATAGGCCGCTTACGCTGCTCATCTGAATGATCGTGCCGCCGCCTTGCGCCCGCATCGCCGGCAGGACTGCCCTTGTCATCGCTACCAGACCGAGGAAGTTCGTCTCCATCTGCGCCCGCCACGCCGCCATCGGCACTTCTTCGACGAAGCCGCCGACCGCCATGCCCGCATTGTTTACCAGTACGTCGATCCGGCCATACCGCTGCAGCGTACCCGATACGGCGGCTTCAATCGTTTCAGCATCGGTCACGTCGAGCCTGACGACCTCAATGCGCCCGCCGGCAGCGCCGATTCGCTCGGCCTCCCGCACGAGCGCCGCTTGCCTCCCTAGATCCCGCATCGCGGCGACGACCCGGTAGCCCCGCTTCGCCAATTCGACCGCGATGAGCAGGCCGAAGCCGCTCGAAGCGCCCGTTACCAACGCCGTTTTCTCATGCTTCCTATGCATCGCCATTCCTCGTTCCTCCGGTCCGACTACAGTTTGTATTTTTGCATCAGCGGTACGCCGATCTTGCCGAGCAGCCCTTCAAGCGCGGACCAGCTGCCTCTTCGCCATGCGGGCAGATGCCCATCGTACAGCGCGGTGTACTCGATGTCGGCGACCGCGCCGCGATTGCGCTTGAACTGCGCCGCGCCCGAGCTCTCGTGCAGCAGCAGGCCGCGTTCGCGGGCGATGTCGATCAGAAGGGCCGACAGCATCCGGTAGAGGCCGTGCGCCTGCGGGCGCGAGGTGTCGTAGCCGAACAAAGGCGTCGTCATGGCGCCCTCGCGCGCGTAGAAACCGAGGATCGCCTCGAGTCTGCCGGTGGCGCCATCTCGGTAGCCGTGCAGCTCAAGCGTGCCCTCGGCGAGCGCCGTCTCCAGGAAGCGCTCCGTGAACTGCGGATTATGCAGCGAATATTTGTCCAGGTACAGCATCTTGTACAGCTCCGCCATGCGCGGAATGTCCGCCGGCGTCATATTCGCGGGGCCGACTTCCACATAGCCGTGCCGGACGGCCAACGCGCGGTCGCGCTTCAGCAGCCAGCGGGCTTTGGCATTCGCGAAGTCGGGGTCATCAGTGTGCAGCAGATAAATCTGCCGGCTGGGCACGAGACGGCATCGTCGCCCGCGAAGGTGGTCCATTTCGCGCGCATTCAACGAGGCGTTGAGGGACCGGAAGGCGATGGCGTGGCCGGGAAACGCGCGGATCAGGCGCTCCAGCGCAGCCGACCATTGTTCGTCCGACAACACGGGATACAGATTGGTCGACAGAAGCCAGTTGTTGACGTGCACGACGCGGTTGAACCGCGATGCCTTTAGCAGGCCGCCGATCCCGGTCAGCACCGCGGACAGCGCGGCGATAAGCACGCGATTGCGCAGGAGCGAGAGCTCCTCCTTGGCGTAGCTCACATAGTGCGTGTAGGGCGAGCAGACGTAGGAGTTGGCGTACTCCGCATCGTTGACGGTGACGGGCACCGGGATGCCGTCGACGCTCATGACGAGAAGGCGCGTACGAACGTTGGCGACAAATGCCTCGCTGCCACCCGTCATGACCGGGAGCAGGTAACGCCTCGCATATTGCCCGTACGCCGTGTCCGGCCAGGGACAATCTCCGATATTCGTGCTGTCGTAGAAAAGGACCGATACGCTCACGGCGCGTACCTCCGTTCGACGCGGCGGAGCTTCCGGTCGCCGGCCATGCGTGCATAGGGCGTAAAAGAGAGCATGGGGGCGGTGCAGCCGAGCCGCTCGCACAGCGATTCGACCGCCTGTCGGATGCCGGATTCGGCTGCATGGCGCAGATCGCCGTCCCGCAGGTCGAGCTCGACCGTCCAGCGATCCGGCGCCGTTTGCACGACGCGGTACTGCTCGATCTCGCTTGATGCGCCGATGACCGCCCGCGTCACGAAGTCGGGATAGACGGGGACGGGCGCCGCGCCCGGCTGCAGAGCCGGGACGTAGAAAATGTCGTCGCAGCGCCCCTCGATGCGCTCGATCGCGGTAAAGGGAGAGCCGCAGGGGCAGGGCGCCGTACGCTCGACGAGCAGGTCGTTCAGCCGGTATCGGACGATGGGCTGCGTCCGGCGCGAGAAGTCGGTGACGATCGGCACGAACGTGCCGGGCTTGCCCGGGACGTAGTCCTTTTCGATATAGACGAGATCCTCGTTCAGATGCAGCGTGCCGTGCGCGCAGGTGCAGCCGAGGAAGCCTTCGGTGCATTGATAAACTTGGTGTACGGTCTGGCCGAAGGCCCGTTCGATCGTCGCGCGGTCCAGCGGGTCGAGCACCTCGGCGGCGGCGATGATCCGGCGGGGCCGGACGCCGTCGAGCCTGCCCGCGAGGGAAGCGTCGGCCAGCGCGCGCAGCATGGACGGCGGCGCCGCGATCAGGTCCGGCCGTTCGGCCCGCAAGCGCTGCAGATGCGCGTCGACTGGATCGAGGAGATCATAGAATCCGAACGACAGCCGCCGTCCGCCGACGGACGCATACAGATTGCTGTTCGCGCGCAGGAAAAAGGCGATCTTGAAACGGCTGAGAAGCGAGACCGGCAGCAGCTTGCCGAGCACCGTCCCTGCCCAGGCCGCCTGCTCTTCGGGACTGACGAGAAACAGACCGCGGTTGCCGGAGGTGCCCGACGACAGGCCGACGGTGATGCCGCGCAGCACGGGCGTGAAGTCGCGCGACCGCTCCGCGGCTTCTGCGACGCCGAACGCTTCGGCCTTGGTGACGCCGACGGTGTTGAGCCGGTCGAAGCCGGCCATCATGGCGGATTTGTCGATCTGGGGAAAAGCGCGCCAATCCGCGTCGGGAATGCCCTTCCACAACTCGCGGTAGAACGGCGAATCGCGGCGCACGCGGGCGACGTGGCGCAGCACGCGCTCTTCGCGCCATCTGTCGAACGCGGCGCGATCCTGCCAGCGGGATCCGCGCCGGGCGCGCAGATAGTGAAGGATGAAGCCGAAGGCTCTTTTCATCGCAAGGGCACCTCCCGGTCGTCGATGGGGAAAAATTCGCGGCAATGGCTCGGCACGATGACGAGCGCCGGATCGGCCGCCTGCCAGCGCCGCAGCAGCGCGAAGCTGTCGCGGTAAGCCCGCCGGTCGTCCATGACGATGCCTGCGGCGGGATGCGGCGGGCGGTTCTCGCGCAGCGCCAGGCTCGACCAGGCGGCGTCGGCGCACAGCAGGCAGCGCGTCGGACCCTCCGCGCGGGACGGGGCTGCGGGATGCGGCCCGTCCGAAGCATGGAGCAGCAGGCCGATCTGGCCCGCGGCATGCCCGGGGAGGCTGACGGCGATCAGGCTGCCGTCGCCGAGCAGGTCCCAGCCGCCAATTAGCGGCGAAGGGCCCGGCAGCGGCGTCCATGAGGCCGTCCGCTCGATAGGCGTCGCCAGGTCAGCGAAGCCGTCAGGCAGCAGGCCGGGGAGAAATCCCGCGCGCGTAGACCGTACCGGTCCGAGTCGGCGAAGCGGCGCATAGGCGGCCTCGGGATACAGAAAGCGGGCGTTCGGGAAGTCCCGCGCGCCGCCGATGTGATCCGCATGAAAATGCGACAGGATCACGGTGCCGATCTCGTCCGCGCGAATGCCGAGCCTCGCCAATTGACGCACGGCGGCGTCTTCCTCCCGGTAGCGGATGGGCGTAAGCCGGCGGTACAACGCGTAAGGAAGCCGCCGCGTCAGCGCTTCGAAACGGGCGGAATAGCCGGTGTCGAACAAGATCCAGCCTTGGGCGGGATGGCGGATCAGCGCGAAGCCGGCAGGATACGCCGCGGTGCGGAGCGAGCCGCCGCGGATCGTCACGAATTCGGGATGCACGCAGTAGCCCGCCGACATCAGCTTCAGTTCGACCGGCACGCCCTCTGTCCGGGCGCTCATCGGTTCGCCCTCCACCAGGCGGCGAAACGCTGCAGTCCCTCGTCAATGCTGACGCGGGGCTCATACCCGAGCGTCCGGCGCGCCGCCGAGATGTCGAGCGTCTGGCTGTACGCGAGCAAGCCGACGGTATAGCGCGTAAAGGGCGGCTCCGCGCCTAGAAAAGGCGCGATCCGGTACGCGCGCTCCATCAAGGAACCCGCGGCCAGCGCCGTGCGAAGCGGGATTTCCCGCGTGCGAAGCGGCTGCTCCAGCAGCGCGAACAGTCGCTCCAACAGATCGATCAGCCGGACCGGCTCGCCGTTCGAGATGTTGAAGGTCTGCCCGGCCGCCGAGGACGGCGCGACGCAGGCCGCCTCCAGCGCGTCGACGACGTTGTCCGCATAGGTCAGGTCGAGCTGCGCCTGACCGCCGCCGATCAGCGGGATGCCGCGCCGTTCGTTGACCCGCATCAGCCGCGGGAACAGAGAGCCGTCCTCCGGCCCGAAGATGGCTCTCGGACGCAGGATGATCGCGTCCAGCCCTTGGCCCGCCGCTTCTTGCACGATCCGCTCCGCGATCAGCTTGGTCGCCGCGTAGGCGTTGACGGGCCGCCGAGGCAGCGCTGCCGTCTCCTTCACGTTCAGCCGGTCGCTGTAGTCGAAGTAGACGCTCGGCGTCGATACATGCACGAGCCTGCTGACGCCGCGGCGAAGACACCCGGCGACGACATGCGCGGTGCCGGCGACGTTTGCCGCTTCGAAGTCCCGGTAGCGGCCCCACGGGGAAGACAACGCCGCGCAGTGAATGACATAGTCCTGGCCCGCGCACGCTTCCGCCACTTCCTCCGGCTGCGTTCCGATATCGATCCGGCGGAAGGCGATGCCGGCAGCCTCCAGCAGCCGGCCGGTTTCGGCATTTCGCCCGATGCCCGTCACGGTCCACCCCGCCTCCGCAAGACGCAGCGCGGTCGCCCGTCCGAGGGAGCCCGTCGCGCCGGTTATTAACGCTCTGGTCATCGTTCACCATTCCATTCGATATCGATAGTCGAAGCTTCCTGGAGCGTCACGCCCCGACCTCTCGCAGTCCGTCTGAGCCAGGCGAACAGCCGCAGCTGCTCGGCTGCGGGACCGGCGTCTCCGCGCCGGTACACCGCGTCGCGGCTGCCGGCGAAGGCGCGCATCCACTCGCGCATCCTGCGTTCGCGGACGGCCTGTGCGAGCCCGTACGTCAGCATCGCGGGAGACAGCATGGCGCCCGCGCCGGGCCTTGGCGTCGCTACCGCCCCGCTCGCTGCGAGCCCCGCTGGCGCAAGAAGCGCCTCCGCCAGCCCGTCCCCCGGGCGGAACAGATGGATGCCGCTCGTGGCGCGCGGATTGCATTCGAGCGGATAGACCGCGCCGTCCGGCTCCGCCATGAAGTCGAACGCGATCTGTCCCGTGAAGCGCGCGTGGCGGACGAACCGCGCGACCCAATCCGCCAGCGCCGGATGCGTTTCGGCGGCGAAGTGGATGCTGGCGCCCCGCCCGGCCCGGAAGCGGCTGCGGTACGCGGCGAACGCGGCGAGCACGCCTTGGTGCGCGACGCCGTACGTGCACCATTCCTCGCCGCGCAGCAGCTTCTGCGCGATCCAGGGGCGCGCGGGCGATACGCCGCCGCCGGAATCGGCCAGCGTGCGAATGACCGCCTCCCTGACCGAAGGGGATAAGCGTTCCTCGCGCGGCTCGACCATGATGACGCGCGAAGCGAAGCGCGAGTATGCGGGCTTCAGCACGAGCCCGTCCGCGAACGCGTCGTCCGCCAGCAGCGGCAGCCAGCCGTCCGGCGCCTCGACGATCGCCGTCGGGGGAACGGGCAGGCCGGCAGCCTCCGCCATCCGAATAAAGGCGCCCTTATGGTGAAGCCGGTCGAGCTCGTCCAGCGGCGCCGCAAGCACCTTGCAGCGGCCGGCGAACCGGCCCAGCTCACGCGAGACGTGGAAGATCTCTTCGCACGTCGGGATAATTGCGTCGACGAGGCACTCGTCCGCGATTCGTGCCAGCGCCGCCGCGAAGCCTGCGGGATCGAACGCCGGCGCCGGCACGGAGAAGCTGCGCGTCACCGCGCGGGACGCCCGGCAGAGATGATAGGGCGCGCTCTCGGCCGCGAACACCGTATGACCGACCGCGCGGAGCAGCCGGGCGAGCTCCAGCGTCGCGGGCGCCCTGCCGCCGGTGAGCAGGATACGCTTGCTGCCGCCGCCCAAGCTGTCGCCCTCCGAGCTGTTGCTCGCGAAGTTGTCGCCTGCCAAACAGTCGCCCGTCACGCTGGCTGCTGTTTGCTCCCTGCCGGACAAGGCTTCGCTTTTCTCGGCCTCGTTCCCGGACCGCGGCTCAGTAATCAAGCACGAGTCCTCCGAGCGTCAGTCCCGCGGCCGTGCCGATCATCAGCACCCGGTCGCCCCGGACGATCCGGCCCGAGCGAATCGCCTCGTGCAGTCCCATCGGGATCGAGGCCGCGATCGTGTTGCCGTGGTCGGGCGTGATGTAGACGAGCTGCGACTCCGCGATGCCCAGCTTCTTGCGCAGCAGGCGCACGGCCATCGCGCTGCCCTGATGCGGTACGACGGCTTTGAAGTCGGACATGCGCGAGCCGGTCGCGCGCAGCAGATCGTCCGCGAAGTCGGGGAGCAGGCGCGCGGCCATCTTGAAGATGGCGGGGCCGTCCATGCGGAACAGGTAATCGTCCGGCTCCGCAGGCCGCAGCCCGCGCGGATGGCGCCGCGAGCCGCCGGCGCGGATCTCCGAGAAGGCGGCGCCGTCCGCATACGTGCGAAGAGACGCGCCTATGATGGCGGATCGCTCCCCTTCCCCGGCGGGACCCAGGACGACGGCGGCCGCGCCGTCGCCGAACAGGGCGGCGCTCTCCTTGTGCCGCCAATCCAGCCCGAGCGACGCGATCTCCGTCGACACGATGAGCACGCGGCGGTAGCGGCCGGCCGCGATCATGCACGACATGACGTCGAGCGCGTTGAGGAAACTAAGGCAGGTCGCGTCGACGTCGAAGGCGGGGACGCCGGATCGCTCCTGGCCCATCGCCTGCTGAATGTAGACGGCGGTGCAGGGGAGCGCCTGCTCGCGCGTGCCGCTGGCGCAGACGAGGCAGTCGATATCGGAGAAGCGCAGCCCCGCATCGTCCAGCGCCGCATAAGCGGCCTTCGCGCCCATCTCGGACGCGGTCTCGTCGTCCGCGAAGTACCGGACGGCGACGTCCGTCGTCTTGCGCGTCCACCCGCGGGCGACGCCCAGCCGGTCGTCCATCTCGGCGTCCGTCACGGGGCGGCCGGGCAGATACTTGCCGGTGCCGCATATTTTCACTTTGCGCAACGTCATGTCGTGTTGCTCCTTTCGGACTGGCGCTTTCGTTGTTACGTCCATTGTGCCGGATCGCGCGCGGACCCGGTAGTACTAACTATTCATGGTACCATCGTTTTTCGCGGAAGGCGCTTAAATTTTGACAAAATATGCGGGGCGGGGCCTGAAGGCGCCGGCGAGAGAATAGCGCGCCAACGCGGGTCAGGCTAGCGCTTCGGACAATGCCTATATGTGCGCGCTGACGAAAATCCGCGACCTGCATTGACCAGACCCACTGCCGCATCTAGAATGTCAGTATATCTAACATGATTGCTGCCGTATAAACTTGATAATGAAAGGGAGGGCCGCGGTGAGCAAAAAAAAGGAGCTTGAAATTTACAAGGAGATTAAATTGGCGATCACGCAGCATAAGCTGCTGCCCAACATGCAGCTGATCGAGGATTCGCTGGCCGACGCCTTCCAGGTAAGCAGGACGCCCATTCGCAATGTGCTTCGAAGGCTGGCCATGGAAAAGCTGCTGACGGTCATTCCTTACCGCGGCGCATTTGTGTCTTGTCCAAGCGTGGAAGATGCACGGTCGGTATTCGAGATGAGGCGTGTCATTGAATCTTCCATGGTGAGGAAAGTGTGCATGACGGCTTCTAAGACGCAGATCGCTCAACTGCAGCAGCTGCTTCAGGAGGAGCATCAGGCTAGTCATGCCGGCGATGTCATCGGGGCGCTCGATGTGACGGTCGATTTTCACCTGAAGCTGGCGGAGCTCGCCCAGAACAGCTACTACTACACCTTTCTGGAGGAGCTGATCTCGCTTACGGCAGTCATTATCGCGCTGTACGGGTCAAGCGAAACCTTCTGCCGCGATCATGAGCAATTGGTGGAAGCGATCGCGCTCCAGGATGGGGAACTCGCTTCCCGAATTATGACGGAGCACCTGCTGCAGATCGAGCGATCGCTTGATTTTACGTTGAAGACCGGCAGCGTGATGAATTTGACGGAAATTTTTCAACGCTAAATTTTTTTTGCGCATGATTGTATCCAATTTTGGATGCCAAATTGTACAAGGCTTTCAATAGACAACAGATAAGGGGAGCGGAGAAAATGAAAAAATGGCAGGCTGTGCTTAGCGTCAGTGTAACGTGCGCGATGCTCATGAATGGATGTTCAAATGAAGCGGAGACTTCAAACGGTTCGAAATCGGCGGACGGTCAAGTATCGATCAAGCTGATGCATCGTTATCAAACGTCGAATATCGGCAAAAGTCCGGAGGACACCGCCGTGCTGGACGGGGTGGAACGCTTTAAGAAGGATCATCCCGAAGTTGAGATCGTGGAGGAGCAACTGCAGAACGAAGACTACTCCATCAAGGCGCAAGCGCTGGCAGCTGCCGACGATATGCCGGACGTGTTCATCGTACCCGGTTCCTGGATGACGAATTTCGTGGCGAACGGCATCGTGCTGCCTTTGAATGAGGAGCTGGATAAGCGGCCCGAATGGCGGGACGGCTACCGGCCCGGGACGCTGGATGCCGGCACGCGCGACGGCAGCGTGTACGGCATTCCGATCGCAGCAGGGCCGACGCACCTGATTTACTATAATGCAGACTTGTTCGCCGACATCGGCTATGACCATTTTCCGAAGGACTGGGACGAAGTGATGGATGCGGGCAGCAAGCTTGCGGCGAAGGGAATCAATCTCTTTTCCTATGGCGACAAAGGCAAAGGCTATGCGTTATCGAGCTGGATCAGCGCCTTGACCGACCGGTACAACGGTCCTGCATGGACGGAATCGATCCTGGCCGGCAACGGTGCTGCTTTTACCGACGCGGGCTTCATTCAGGCCATCACGACGATGTCAAATTTATCGAAGTCAGGTTACCTCAACAAGGATATGAACTCCGTCGATGGCGATACGATGGTCTCTTATTATTTTGAAGGACGCTCGGCCGCGTTCGTCAGCGGGATCTGGTCGGCGATGAACGTTGTCAACAATGCGCCGGACAACGTGAAGAACGCAACAAAGGTAGCCGTGTTCCCGGCTGCTCCAGGCGGCAAAGGAAATCCGCTTGCTTCCTCCGGAGGCGCCGGCGTCTATTACAGTATCAATGCGAAGATTAAGCCAGGTCCGAAGCTGGATGCGATAATGACGCTGCTCGAATACATGACCGGCTCGCAGAGCGCCAAGCTAATGGCGGAGGTTGGCGGATTCCCTGCTTTTGACCCCGGACAATTCGATTCGGCGAAGCTTCACCCGATCGCCCTTGCCGCTTATGAAGCGAGTGCGGCGGCGGATGCGACGAAAATTTTCGACCTGTGGTTCGATGCCTCGATCGTCGAAGTCATCAATACCGAAATTCAGAGCGTCATGTCCGGCGCAAGAACGCCCGAGCAGATGGCGGAAGCGGTGCAGCAGGCTTATAAGACGTTCCTGTCCAAGCGATAGTACGAGACAGCTTGCTGATCTCGCATAAGGAGGTATCCCATGGGCAAAGCGCTTCGTCCTTCGAGTTGGCTGATGCTGCTCTACCTGCTGCCTGGTCTTTCCATCTAT
This sequence comes from Cohnella sp. OV330, assembly GCF_900112065.1. Taxonomy (GTDB): domain Bacteria; phylum Bacillota; class Bacilli; order Paenibacillales; family Paenibacillaceae; genus Cohnella. The sequence goes on along the minus strand of NZ_FOKE01000010.1, from coordinate 264,053 downwards.
TCGTTTGTCGTGCTGGTCCCGATTTTCTCGGCTTTCCGGTACAGCTTCTACTCCTGGACGGGCGGGCCGAAAAGAAGCTTCATCGGCCTCGATAACTACGTCGAGATTATGCGTGACCATGTATTCTGGCAATCGTTCCTGAACAATGGGCTCATGACCGTATATGGATTAATCGGGCAGGTCGGGCTTGCGTTTCTATTCGCCTTGTTTCTGCTGTCCAGAGCGGTCCGGTTCAAAGCGCTCCACCGCACCATCAGCTTCTTCCCCTCCACCTTGGCCCCGATCATCATCGCTTTTCTTTGGACGCTCATTTACAACTACAATTACGGCCTCCTAAATGAAGGGCTCAAACTGCTCGGACTCGAACGGCTCGCCCAATCCTGGCTGGACCTGTCCGGCCCGATCGTCCTGCTCGTCTCGATCCCGCTCTCCTGGCAAAACATCGGCTTCTATACGCTCCTCATGCTCGCCGGCCTATCAGCCATTAACAAAGAGGTGCTGGAGGTCGCGGAGCTCGACGGGGCGACCGGCTTCCGCAAAGCCTGGTACGTCATCATCCCGCTGGCTAAGCCGACGCTTATGGTCGCGTCCCTGCTCTGCATCGCCAATAACATGCGGGGCTTCGAACATATCTATGCGATGACGGGCGGCGGGCCGGGGAATGCCTCCTCCGTCATGGCGCTATACGCCTACGACACGTCGTTCCTGCGTTTCCGCTACGGGTACGGATCGGCGCTCGCGATTGCGATTATGGCGTTAACGCTTCTCATTATTTTGCTTAGCGCGTTTGCGCTTCAGCGCAAACGCAGCACGGACGGAGGTGGCTCGTAATGGAGCTGCGCGCGGAGCTTGCGGCAGAACGGGAATCCCCTCATCTCATGCGCTTCGGCAAGAAGCTGGCCATGAACGCCATCATGCTGCTGTTTACCGCAAGCTGCATCTTCCCGCTCTTATGGCTGGGATATTCCTCGCTGAAGACGCAGGCAGAATTCTCGAACAGCATCATCTCGCTTCCGGGCAAGCTGCACTTCGAAAATTACGCAGAAGCCATCAAGCTGACGAACATGCCGCAATTATCTTTGAACAGCATTAGAGTAACCGCCATATCGGTCGTTTTGATCGTACTGATCGCTTTTATTACCGGATATTTCGTCGCCAGGCTGCAATTCAAGGGTAAGCGGCTGATGGTCATCTACTACTTGTTCGGCCTTCTCGTACCGATCCATGCGCTGCTTGTCCCGGTGTATCTGCTGTTCAAAGAGACCGGACTTGCCGACCATTGGTACACGCTCGTTATCCCATATGTCGCCTTCAATCTGTCGATGCCGATTCTGCTCGTCTCGAGCTACGTGACGGGCATTCCGAAAGAGATCGAGGAAGCGGCCGCCATCGACGGGCTGAGTTTCAGCCGGACGATGTTCATGATCATCATGCCGATGGCGGTGCCTGTCTTGACGACGGTGGCTATTCTGCAATTTTTCGCCTGCTGGAACGAATTCTCGTTCGCGCTTGTGCTGCTGAAGGATGCTTCGATGCGGACGGTGCCGCTGGGCATGTCGTATTTTAAATCGCAATACAGCACGAACTACCCGCAATTGATGGCCGGCATGGTGCTCTCGATGCTCCCGGTCACCATTATGTATTTCGCCTTCAGCTCGCGTATTATTGCCGGCGTTATGGCTGGCGCTGTGAAAGGGTAGACGGCGTCTGCTATTCGCAACCCATTTTCATTACAGGAGGAATGATCCAATGTTTGATTCGTCGTCGTCCATCCCATCCCGTACCGTTGACCGTTCCAGGTGGAACGAATCGTTCTACCGCCGTTCGATGGAGCTGCCCGACGAGCTGTTGATCGGGGCGATCGACAGCCATGTTCATGCAGGGCCGGTCCTGAACTCGAATCCGGGACACCAAGATCCGATTCAGGTGGCGCAGGAAGCGGCCGCCGCAGGTATGAGAAGCATCGTCTATTACGACGTATTTGGCTGGGCTTCCGGTATGGCGTGGGTCGTCAACCGCCATGTGCCGGGCATCCATACGTATGGGGGTTATCTGATGAACTCCTGTCACGGCGGAATGAATCCGCGCTCGGTACGGACGGCGCTGCATATGGAAGAGGGCTGCCGGTTCATCAGCTTCGGCTCGCACTGTACGCGTTATTCGGCAGAGCGCGAATCGACCCTTGTCGACGGCAAGCTCGTCCCTTTCAAGGACGCCTTCCCGAAGTTCGCGGAGAAGGAGCTGCCCGTCGCGACGTCCATTCCGACGGACGGCACGGTTACCGAGGAACTCGACGAGATACTGACGATGGTGGCCGAGCGCCCGCAGGTCTATTTGAACACCGGACATGTCTCTGTGCAGGAAGCGTTTCGTTTGCTTGAGCTGGCCGAGCAGTATGGAATCAAGAAGGTGCTGATCGCCCATCCGGTCAGAGGCAGGATGACGGTCGAGCAGCAGAAGGAAGCGGCGGCCAGGGGCGCCTTCCTGGAGGCATGCCTCGTCGATTGGCTGTACCCGGACGTACCGCGCACCCACTATTACGTGGAGAAGGAATATATGGACATGGGAGCGGAACTTGGCCGCCATACGAACGCGGTCGCGTGGATGAAGACGATCAAGGAGGTCGGTATCGACAGGTTCGTCCTCGGCACGGATTACGGCATTCGCGCCGCATCGACGCCGGTGCAGGGAATGCGGACCATGGTCGCGACGATGCTCGATTATCAGTTCGCTCCGGAAGATATTTATCATATGATCGCGTCGAATCCGGCGAAGCTCATCGGACTCGACGATTAATCCGCGAGGAGAAGAGCGGCGCGAACGATGAATGGGCTTCAAGCAGAACGACAGGAGTGAGTAAATCCGAATGAAAAACGAGCCGTCTTCCGCAGACCGCTACGATCTCGTTATTATCAACGGACAGGTTGTGCTTGAGGATCGCGTAGCGCAGCTGGATATCGGTATCCGCCATGGCCGAATCGAACATTTGTCAGCCTCTGTCGAACGCGGCCGGGCAGCCGTTATCGATGCCGATGGGCTTGTCGTCATGCCGGGCATGATCGATGCGCATGTCCACTTGAACGAACCGGGGCTTGGCCATTGGGAGGGCTTCCGGAGCGGCTCGTCGGCGCTGGCTGCCGGCGGATGCACGACCTATATCGATATGCCGCTTAACGGCATTCCGCCTACCGTGACGGTTCAAGCGCTGGAGCTTAAACGCAAGCTGGCAGCCGGCGCTTCCTACGCGGATTATGGCTTCTGGGGCGGGCTGATGCCCGGCTATCTGAAAGAGCTGGGGCCGCTCGCGAATGCCGGGGTTGTCGGGTTCAAGGCGTTCATGTCCTCGCCCGGCGACGACCATGAGGACGCCTTCCGGCGTACCGACGACCAGGTGCTGCTGGAGGGCATGAAGCGGATCGCCGAGCTTAACAAAGTTCTGGTGCTGCACGCAGAGGACGAGTCGATCGTTGCCAGGCTGACTGATCTGGCACGTCGCGAGGGACGGAGCGGAGCGGCCGATTATACCGGTTCGCGGCCGGTAATCGCCGAGGTCGAAGCCGTGCAGAAGGCGCTGGATTATGCAAAGCAGTCGGGCTGCCGGCTGCATTTTGCGCATATCAGCAGCGGGGATGCCGTCATGGCGATCCGTCAGGCGAAATTAACGGGAACGGATGTGACGCTCGAGACTTGCCCGCATTATCTGACCCTTACGGATGCCGATCTCGCGCGAATGGGCGCTGTGGCCAAGTGCGCCCCGCCGCTTCGCAGCCGCGAGGAGCAGGCGGAGCTGTGGAAGCGGCTCGCACAGGGCGACATCGATCTCGTTGCCTCCGATCATTCGCCTTGCCCGAGTCAGCTGAAGGCGTCGAGAGACCTGTTCGCCGCTTGGGGCGGCATTGCCGGGGCTCAAAGCTCGCTGGAGCTGCTCGTGGACGAAGGACATCTGAAGCGCGGGATTCCGCTGGCTCATATTAGCCGGCTGCTCTCGGGCGCCCCGGCCAAGAACTTCGGCTTCGAGCACATGAAAGGCGCGATCAAGCCTGGGCTTGACGCGGATCTGGTGCTGTTGGATTTGAACGAGCCCTATATTCTCGCCGCCGGGCAGCTTTATCAACGGCATAAGCATTCGCCGTACGCAGGCCGCAGGATCGGCTGCAAGGTGAAAAAGACATTGCTGCGGGGGGGCGTCATCTACGACGACTCCCACGGCTTCGCTGCGGTCGAGAGCGGAATGGAAGTCAAGGCTCGGCAACGGATGACCAGCTGCTAGATGCCCGTCATTGCGCCTGGCAGAAAGGAAAGCGAAGGACGAATACACGTCTGGGAGGCTGAAGCGGATGGAGCCCGTCGCGAACAAGCAGGCAGAAGATCGGCTCATGCTCGAATGGATGCGCCTGTTTGAGAAGCTGCCACAGGAAAGCATGACGGCCTATGTAGACCGCTATCTGGGAAGGCTGCTCGCGATGAAGCCGGTCCGGGCGTGCGACAAGCCAACCTTAAAGGAGCGGAACGAACGCAGGCAGCGGGAGGAATTGCTGCTTACGCTGGAAACGCTGATCGCGTGCGACGGCCAGATCAATGAGCTGGCAGCCAAAATGTTTATTCACCGGAATACAGCGGCATACCGGATCGAGAAACTGGAAAAGCTGCTCGGCATGCCGCTAAAGCAAACCGAAAGTTTGCTTAGGCTTAAGCTAGCGTTTATTTTTAAGGCGCTGCTGCATTAAATCCTAGAAACGTCCATGCCGGCGAACGCCTCCCCGATATTCGATCGGGGAGGCGTTCTGCTTAGTTCGGGAAGTCGCCCAGATCCGAGCCAAGCAGCGCGGCGAGCACGATGGCAAGGACGGCCAGCACAAGCGCAGGCGCGATCGCGCCGAATTTGTCCTTGACGCGCACGTGGAAGGCGACGGCGCCGAGCATGATGACGCCGATCAGGACGGCGCCCCAGGCGGCCCAGCTGTCGCGCCAGAAGCCCGCGACGAGTCCGGCGACGCCAACCAGCTGCAGCAGCCCGGTAACGACGCGAAACCATTGCGGCAGCCCCAGTTTACTGAAGTTTTCGACCTGCATTTTAATCCCTGCGACCTTGCCGAGTCCGGAGACGAAAAACAACAACGCCAGAAGAATTTGAAGAACCAGAACCATGAATGCCTATCCCCTCTCACCCACTTGAACTTATGCAACACCTGTTGCTTAGGTTATGATAAGATAACGTTAACCGGCCGACAACCGTCAAGTTGCTTCGGATTATCGCTTAAGCGACAAAAGCGCCGTATTGTCTGAAAAGTGGCTGATTTGCGAGGGGGAGAGAGATGGAGGAGACGAAGACGGACCCCAGGGTCCTGCGCACAAGGCAGCTGATCCTGGATGCGTTCAATGCGTTGATCCCCAACAAGGATATCAAGGAAATCACGATCGGGGACATCACGAAGCGGGCGACGATCAATCGCGCGACCTTCTACGCCCACTACGCGGATAAATACGAGCTGATGGAAGATGCGCTCTCGCAGATGTTCAAAGAAAGCTTGATGCAGAAGCTGTCCTGCCATGCCGAGCTGAGCCGGGCGACGCTGACGGGCATTATCGTCACGCTGTGCGAGTTTCACGAGAACTTCAGCAGGCAATGCGCGCGAAGCTACGAGGCGATGAACCCCTATATCGAGAGCAAGTTAAGCAGGCTTTTGAAGGACGTGTTCCAGCTTCTGCTGAGTCAAAAGGAAGATATGGACGACGGGACGGCGCGGACGATGTCCGGCGTCATGAGCTGGATCGCATACGGCATCACGAAGGATTGGAACAGGGAGGGCCGCAAAATAGCGCCGGAGCGGCTGGCCGAGCAGGCCATGGCGGCGCTCTCCGCGGCGGTGCGGCAGATCGACGGGGTCGGGCTTTCGGTCTGACGGGCGAGGATACGAATAGACGGAGGAGAAACGATGACGAACGAGCGCAAAACGATGAACACGGCTGTAATCCCGGTCTCCAAGCTGGAGGAAGACAGCTACGATTGGTGGGCCCGTCACGAGCAAGTGCTGCGCGAGCAGCAGGCGATCGATCCGGAGGTCGTCCTGATCGGCGATTCGATCACGCATTTCTGGGGCGGCGAGCCTTGGTCGGAAAACGTGCACGGAAACCGGGAGGCCTGGAATTCCGTGTTCGCTCCCTACCGGGTGCTCAACATGGGGTTCGGCTGGGACCGCACGCAGAACGTGCTGTGGCGGCTCGATCACGGCCAGCTGGACGGGCTGCGTCCGCAGACGGTCGTCATCCTGATCGGCACGAACAATACGAGCGAGACGGAAAATGCGCGGGCGAACAGCGCGGAAGAGATCGCCGAAGGACTGCGCGCGATCTGCGACCGCGTAGAGGCCAAAGTGCCTGGCGTCAAGATCGTTGTCATGGCGGTATTCCCGCGCGAGCATGAGCCGGATCATCCCCGGCGCAGGACGATCGCTCAGATCAACGAGCGGTATGCGGCGATCGCGCAGGAGCGCGGGTATACGTTCGTCGACATCGGCCCGCAGCTGCTTGAAGCCGACGGCACGCTGTCGCAGGAGACTGCCCCGGACTACTGCCACCTGACGGAGCGAGGCTATAGGCATTGGGCGGAGGCGCTGCGTCCGCTGCTGTCATCGCTGTAATCCGTCTGCTTGGCCGGCGCCAGCCTAGGATGAAGTAATAGGATTCTAGGCTGTTACCGACGATGCAATCTACTTTTCATGTTTCGCAGGAACAACTCGCAGTGGCTTGCGCCGTATCCAGACAAACGATCAATGCCATCGAGAATAATAAATACGATCCGACGCTCCAGCTCGCCTTTAAGATAACCAGAGCCGTTGTTGATAAATCGTCCTGTTAGTATAAAGAAGCGGCAGCCGAAGATCGTTGGCTGCCGCGGTATCTCTATTCAACTATCGTCTCCATTTCTCCATTGTGTTAACTTCTGAAGTAGGAAAGTACCCAGCCAATGCCGTTTCGATCCGTGATGCCAGCAAGAAGTCCGTTAAAAGGAGCCTCGAACACCTCACTATCTATAATTCCGTCAGCCGTCAGGTCTTCATACACTTGGCGAAACTCCTCTTCAGTCTCGAGCGTTAGAGTGACCTTTACATAGTCTCCTTTAATAGAAGGCTGAGCTGCGGTGCTATCGGCGAAGTAAATCGTACTGCTGCCTAAATTCAATTCAGCATTCAGCACTTTATCATCCTGTTTTCTAAAAATTTTAACTTCCCCGCCGAGCACAGACCGGTAATATCCGATTTCTTCCGTGCAATTGTCCACCACTACAAAGGGACTCGCTACTTTCATACATCATACCTCCTGATTTTCATGTACTGCTACTTGCATCACCAAGTGACGGTCTAGATGTTTATCCTATAAACGCACTTTTATAATCCCTGACAAAGCGTTCGAACGAAGTCGCCTTTTGTCCTGTTATCTCTTCAACCGTGCGGGACACCGATGCCGCTTTCCCGAGCTTATTGAGATGATTCAACTCCATTATTGCATCCACTATCACTCCGGGCGTTCCTGCGTCCAGCATGGCTTGCCGGGCCATATCGTCCGGTACATCGACATATTTAACAGGCTTGCCGATTACCGAAGAAAGGATATCTGCAATTTCGCTATAAGAAATAGCGGATGGACCGGACAGGTAATACGCCTTGTTTTCATGTCCTACCGTCGTTAAGGCGTGGAATGCTACTTTCGCGATATCCCGCGCATCAACCAGGGCAATTCCTTGGTCACCCATCGGCGCGTAGAATGTGCCATGATCTTTAATCGTCTGGGAATTAAAGTTGACAATGTTTTGCATGAACGAGTTTGGACGCAAGAAGGTGTAGGCAATGCCAGAACGCTCAATTTCTTTTTCAACTGCTCGGTGCCACTTTGTCAGTGTGACGGCTTCCAAGTCAGCATCTGCCCCAGAGAGTTTAACCAGATGCTTCACACCTGTATCTTTTGCAGCCTGAATGATGTTGCTCGATAACTCCATCATTTGTGGAGCCGCTGGTGTCACGAAGAATATTTTTTCGATTCCGTTCATGGCCGCCTTCAGTGCGGAAGGATCGCCAATGTCAGCTACAACCGTTTCTACCGCCATTGATTTCAATTCGTCTGTGCGAGTCGTGGAGCGTACTGTGGCACGAACCGGATGACCATGGTTGGCCAAAATCTTGACTAACTCTTTACCGACATTTCCTGTTGCACCAATAACTAAAGTGGTTGTATTCATTTCATACCGTCTCCTTTTCAATTTTAGATGGCACTGTAACTAAATTAGGTACGTATTAGATGCGATGCCATTGCAACTAATATTACTGTACAATTAATTAGATGACATTGCAACTATTTTATTTATCGGTGAAATGAGAACATGTTCTTTTCATTTGATAATGTAAAATATGGAACGGATATCGCCGTTTCACCCATTACGAACCAATTCACTCATGTTGCCTATCACCTTTTTCAGCAAGCTCAACATGAGGGCATATTCGTCTTCGTTGATACCGACAAGACTCTGGTTACTTACGCGATTCAATGCTTCTTTAACCTTGGGTACTACATCTCCGCCCGCTTCTGTCAAATAAAGCAAATGGTAACGATTATCCGCGGGATCGGGTTCCCTTCGTACGTAACCCTCTGCTTCGAGTTTGGCGATTGCTTTCGTGATCGTTGTTTTATCTAAGAGTAGTTCTTCGCTTAATGCTTTCTGTGTAATGGGTTCTTTGTTCGCGATCGCCATGAGGATGAGATACTGCCCGCTTCCTATCCGAAAGGGAGCAAGCTCGGATGATATAAGAATTTGCAGATAGCGATAAATAGCCGATATATACTTCCCATACGACTCGTTAATATCCATCGTGTACACCTCTTAAATTAAGATGGTATTGCAACCAGTGATTGTATTGTACCATGGCAGGCGATGATACGCGGATGCAGATCCTTAAAATTCGATCCAAGCTGCTTTTTGATAGGATAAATTTTGTTATAGAACAAATAGAATTACGATATGCTATGGATCAGCCCGCAAATCGTTGGCTTAACTAGCCGGCGGCGTGTTGCGAATATGTCGATCGAAGAAGATGACGGTAGTGCGAAGAATGTCTTCCCAACCGAGGTTGCCCCCGTCATTCTCTCAAAGTTCGGGACTTTCGCTTTGGACGAGAGGCATGATCAGCTCCACGGGGACGACGATCTGGCGCGGGTCGTACTCGCTGCGGACCTGAACGTCCAGCAGCGCGACGGCCGCGCGGGCGATCTCTTCTTCGTTCTGCGCGATATAAGGGACGTTCGGCAGGCCGGGATCGTCGAAGGAGACGAGCTCGACGCCGGATCGTCCCAGCCGGGCCAAGGCCCTCGCCGTCAGGTTCGCGATCTCCTCCGTCAAGGTGAAGACTGCCGATACCGAAGGCCGGGCTTCCAGAAAAGAAGTGACGTAGCCGGGCGCCTCGTCGCTGCGCAGGATATGCAGCGGAACGTGGCACCAGAGGCTCTTGTCTATCGATATCCCATGCTCGATATAAGCGTGCTCGAACCCGGCCGTGCGATCCTCGACGGTCGTATTGGCGTTCTCCGGAGAGAGCAGCGCGATGTCGCGGTGGCCCTTGTTCAGCAAGTGGGAGACGGCGGCTTTGGCGCCGCCCAGATTGTCGGACGTGATCGTGTTCGTCTCGATATTGCGCAGATAGCGGTCGATGAAGACGAACGGAAACTTGTCGAGCGACAGCCGCAGCAGCGATTCGTTGTACTTCTCGTCCTCCGTCGGGAAGACGACGAGCCCCCGGACGCCCGCGCCGAGCATGTCGTGGATCGTCCGGGATTCTTCGGCAGCCGACTCGCGCGTGATCCCCAGGATCATTTGATAGCCCGCTTCCTTCAGGTAGCGCTCCATGTAGTCCACCATTTTCCGGATGACCCCTGTCTTCATCGTCGGTATGATAAACCCCACGAGCGGTCTGGCCCCGGCGGACGGTCCCTCCGGCGCAGAGGCGTCCCCGGCCGTCGCGTCGGCGGCCACGAACGTCCCCTTTCCCTGAATACGCACGACGATCCCGTCGTCCGCCAGCTCGGCGAGCGCGTTTTTGACCGTGATCTTGCTGACCTTGTACGCGTCCATGAGCTCTTGCTCGGAGGGAATGCGATCCTTGGGACGATAGACGCCCGAGGCGATCTTCTGCCTGATATCGGATTGAATCTGCTTGTACAGCGCGATTTTGCTGGCCATCATTCTCACACTCCGCATAAAAATTATGCTTTTATACTCAATTGAATATATAAATTATGATTTAGACCCATTATAATTCAAATTGTTAAGCGCTTACAACCTATTTTCCTTAAATCCTAGCAGAGCTGAAATCTGCGAGATGCCAGTCAAGCGCAAGGCCCATTCGACTGAACAAAGGGGATACGGAAATGAAAAAACGATTGTACGGCTCGCTCGCGCTGACGCTGGCGGCTGCGATGGCACTGTCGGCATGCGGCAACAACGGAAATAACGGGGCAGACGCTTCCGCCGGCACTTCCTCGAAAACCGCGACCTCGTCCAAGGCGACCAAGCTGGTTTTCTGGACGTTCAACGAGCTTCACCAGAAGTTCTTTGAGAGCATGGCGGTTTCCTGGAACAAAGCGAACCCCAATGAACAGATCAAGCTGGAGGCGACGACCTTCCCGTACGACGACGCGCACAACAAGCTGCTCGTCTCGCTCCAGTCGGGCAAGGGGGGGCCGGATCTGGCCGACATCGAGATCAGCAAGATCGGCAACTATTTGAAAGGCGAACCGCAGCTCGCTCCCCTTAACGACATCGTGGAGCCGGAGAAGGACAATCTGGTCATGTCGCGGCTCGATAACTACGCGAAGGACGGACAGTACTACGGCATCGATTATCACGTCGGCGCGCAGGTCATTTATTACAACAAAGAGATCCTCGATCAGGCTGGCGTCAATCCCGACGATATCGTGACTTGGGACGATTATGAAAAGGCCGGCAAGCAAGTGCTGGAGAAAACCGGCAAGCCGATGACGACCGTAGAGACGGGGGACCAATGGACCTTCTGGCCGATGGTCGTGCAGCACGGATCCGACTTCCTGGACAAGAGCGGCAACGTCACGCTTAATAGCGCGGAAAATGTGGAAGCGCTCGCATACCTGCAAAAGCTGGTGAAGGAGAAGGTCGCCGTACTGGCGCCAGGCGGCATCCATCACGCCGAGGAATACTACGGCTTCATGAACAAGGGCGGCGCGGCGTCGGTCTGGATGCCGATGTGGTACATGGGCCGGTTCACCGACTATATGCAGGATCTCAAAGGCAAGATGATCATCAAGCCGATGCCGGTATTCAAGCAAGGCGAGATGCGTTCCTCCGGCATGGGCGGTACGGGCACCGTCATCACCAAGCAGTCCAAAAACCAGGAGCTCGCGAAGAAGTTCCTGGCCTACGCCAAGCTGTCGAAGGAAGGCAATATCGAGATCTGGAAGCAGCTCGGCTTCGATCCGATCCGGTCCGACGTCTGGACCGATCCGGCGATGCAGGAGCCGAACAAGTACACGGACTACTTCGGCAAAGACATCTTCACGTTCCTATCCGGCTTGAAGTCCGAGATCGCGCCTACCAATATCGGCGAGAAGACGCCGGCGGTATCCGACGCGGTCAAGACCAAAGCGATGTTCCAGGCGCTCAGCGAGCTTAAGGATCCGAAGCAAGTGCTCGACGAGGCCGCAGCAAGCATCAAGTAAGACGACAACAAGTACCTGGTCCGGCGCCGCCGCGCGGACGATGCGTTCGCCGGCGGCAGCCGCGCCCTGAAAGGAGCGAAACGACGGAATGAAGTCCAACTGGCTGTATTCCCAGCGAATCGCGCCGTATGTATTCGTTCTGCCCTTCGTGCTGTCGCTCGCCGTCTTTTTCCTGTATCCGATGGCGTCGACGCTGTTGATGAGCTTCCAGGAAGTGCTGCCCGGGCAGACGCACTTCATCGGCTGGGGCAACTACAAGAGCATGGCGCACGACGACTCGTTCTACGCCGCGCTGTGGAACAGCACGAGGTATACGCTCTGGACGCTCGTCGTCTTGATCCCGCTCCCGCTCGTGCTGGCGGCGCTGCTGAACTCGGCACGCATGAAGTGGAGCTCCTTTTTCCGCTCCGCGCTGTTCGTCCCGACGCTGACCTCGGTCGTCGTGGCGGGTATCGTGTTCCGCCTCGTGTTCGGCTCGCTAGACGATTCGGTCATGAACCAGATCCGGCATCTGTTCGGCCTGCAGACGATCAACTGGATGGGCAGCTCGGCGACGGGCATGTTCGTGCTGGTCGTACTCGCCACGTGGCGGTTCGTCGGCATCAACATCGTCTACTTCCTGTCGGCGCTTCAGACGATTCCCGGCGAGCTGTACGAGTCCGCGGAGATCGACGGCGCGAATACGTGGCACAAGTTCAAGTCCATCACGCTGCCGCTGCTGAAGCCGGTCGCCATCTACGTCATCACGATCAGCATCTACGGCGGATACTCGATGTTCACGGAGAGCTTTATGCTCTGGAACGGCAACCGTTCGCCCAACGACATCGGCCTGACGATGATCGGCTTACTGTACCGCAACGGCGTCGAGCAGAACAACCTCGGACTCGGCTCCGCGATCGGCGTCGCGCTGCTCGGCACGATGATGGTATTGAACCTCGTCGCGCTTCAATTTTTCGGATTGTTCAAGAAGGAGGAATAGCGATGCCCGCAAAAAAGACTTCCTCGCAAACCTTCCTTCTGTTCGCGTTGTTTGCCGTGCTGGCCGTCCTTGCGCTATTCCCGTTTTATTGCCTGGCGCTCGCCTCGTTTAAGCCGTCCAAGGAGCTGCTGCGCTACGGCCTGAACATCAAGCTGCAGCCGGAGCTGCTGTCTTTTCACAACTATTCGTTCATTTTCTCCGCAGGCGCCGCCAAGTATATGGACTGGTATAAAAATTCGGCGATCGTCACGGTCGTGTACACGATCGGCTGCCTGCTGTTGTCCTCGATGGTCGGCTACGGCCTGGCGATGTACCGGTTCGTCGGCCGGAACGTGCTGTTCGTATTCGTGCTGCTCGTGATGATGATCCCGGTCGAGATGATCATGCTGCCGCTGTACAAGCAGATGATCGCCTTCAACCTGATCGATTCGTTCGGGGGCGTCATCCTGCCGTTCGTCGTGTCGCCGCTGCCGATCTTCTTCTTCAGGCAGTTCGCGGCCGGATTGCCCAGAGATTTTCTCGACGCGGGCCGGATTGACGGTTGCACCGAGTACGGCATCTTCTTCAAGATCTTCGTGCCGCTCATGGCGCCCGCCTTCGGAGCGATGGCGATCGTGCAGTCGCTCGCGAGCTGGAACAGCTTCGTCTGGCCGCTCATCGTGCTCAATTCGGGAGATAAGCTCACGCTGCCGATCGGCCTGGCCAGCCTCGTGACGCCTTACGGCAACAATTACGACATTCTCATCGCGGGCTCCGTGCTGGCCATCGTGCCGATCATGCTCGTGTTCATCTTTTTCCAACGCTTCTTCGTGTCCGGCCTCACGGTCGGCGGCGTGAAGGGCTAAGGCTAACGGAGCAAACAACGCAGAAAAGCAGGTGCAGGGATGGAAACTCATACTTCGCAAGATCAAGTCAGGCCGCTCATCGCGCAGCGCGCGGACCCGTTCATCCATCGTCATACGGACGGCCATTACTACTTCGTCGCTTCGGTGCCGGAATACGACCGCATCGAGATTCGCAAATCCCGCACGCTCGAGGGGCTGGCGGCCGCCGTGCCGTCCGTTGTCTGGCGCAAGCACGAGGCGGGCATGCTCAGCGCCAACATCTGGGCCCCCGAGCTCCACTATATAGAGGGCAAGTGGTACGTGTACTTCGCCGCCGCGTGGACGGCGGAGACGAACGAGGGCTTGTTCGATCATCGCATGTACGTGCTGGAGTGCGCGGGGGAAGACCCGACAGTCGGAGCGTGGGAGGAAAAAGGGCAGGTCCGCGCCGGATGGGAGAGCTTCTCCCTGGACGCGACGACGTTCGAGCACCGCGGCGCGAGGTATTACGCCTGGGCGCAGAAGGATCCGGACATCGCCGGCAACTCCAATCGTATCTGTCCCGCATGCGCGATCCATGGACGCTGGAGGGGCCGATCGCGCGGCTCTCGATCCCCGAATACGACTGGGAGACCGTCGGGTTCCTGGTCAATGAAGGGGCGGCGTTCATCCGCCATGGCGGACGGGTGTTCCTCTCTTACTCGGCGAGCGCGACCGACGCCAACTATTGCATGGGCTTGCTCGAGGCGGACGAAGACGCCGATCTGCTGGACGCGGCATCCTGGCGCAAGTCCGCGCAGCCAGTCCTGACGACCGATCCGTCGCTCGGGTTGTACGGGCCCGGACACAACAGCTTCACCGTCGCCGAGGACGGCGAGACCTGCCTGTTCGTCTTCCACGCGAGGACGTACCGCGACATCGAGGGCGATCCGCTGTACGATCCGAACCGGCACACGTTCGTCGCCGAGCTGAAGTGGGACGCCGAGGGCAGGCCGGACTTTCGCGCATCCGTCGCCGCGATGGCGCGGGCGGGCGCTGTTTACTAGGCTTTAGGCTTATCCAAGCGGTTCGATGCGTTGCAGCAAGCGCACAGTCTGCGCGCTCGTCGTTAGAATGATCCATTCGGGTTTTCGATCGAGGTTTCATTCCGGAGCCTCGGAGTAAAGCGGGACTGATTGATGAAGCTGCCGATCAAGCCGGCAGCTTCGTCATTTAACTTTAGTTGGTTCAACCGAAGAACAGATCAAGAATATTCGAACCGGCCGACGATTGCTTATTATAAAATTCGGAATAGCCGCAATTCGCGCAGTAGACTACGACAAATTGATTGTGCTGAATATCGAACATTTTCGAAAGCCCCGTTCCGGTCATGGCGACTTCCTTCGTTTTTGCGTCCTGGCTGCCGCATTTGATGCATCCCTTTTCGCTCATACTGTTTCCTCCATCCATTTATTTTGCTGGCGCGTCTCGCTAGTTTAATCTTTAAGCCCGCTTATAATCGCTTGTTTTTCTTTTCGTCGATGTAAATATCCAGAGCTGTAATTCCTCGGGTAGCGAGCTTGATGAACAAATACAGGCTGTATAACCCAAGCAATATGAATAAACCGTAGATAATAAGCATCAGAATCGGTAATAGTGAAAACGTGGATGATTCTATATTCATCATGTCACCTCTCTTTTAAAAATTTGTTCAGTGCAATTAATCCTAATACTACCATATGTGGAATTTTAATTCCCTATAATAACGAGTGACCCCCTTTGGATAGGCCCGAAGGGGGTTCGCTTTCATTACTGCTGAAGCTCCCGGAAAAACGCCCGGATATCCGCGATCATCAGATCCGGCGCGTCGATCGCAGGGAAGTGGGTGCCGCGGTCGAACTCGCTCCAGCGCGCGATGTTGTTGCCGAACTCGGCGTAGCGTCGGATCGCGACGTCGGATTGCTGGAAGACGGCGACGGCGACGGCGACGGGAGTCGGCGACGGATCCTTCGGCGCCCAGGCGTCCGGGTCGTGCGCGCCTTCATAGTACATGCGGGCGGAGGAATTGGCCGTTCCGGTCAACCAATATAGCATGAGGTTGGTCAGGAAGCGATCGCGATCGACGGCGTCGGGCGCGTCGCCGAAGCCGTAGAACAGCTCGCACGTCCAGGCGAGCAGGCCGACGGGAGAGTCGTGCAGGCCGTAGGCAAGCGTCTGCGGCCGCGTCGACATCATCTTGTTGAAGCCGAAACGCTCCTGCATAAAGTGGCCGAGGCGCACCAGGCGGACCTTCTCGGCTTCGGCGAGCGTCGCGAACGCTTCGTCTTCGATCTGACCGAAGGGGACGAAGCCTATCGTGGCGGCGTTGACGTGGACGCCGATGACGCTCGGCGCCGCGATGCGGCCGATTTCCGGGGCGATCATCGCGCCCATGTCGCCGCCTTGGACGCCGTAGCGCGCGTAGCCGAGCAGCTCCATGAGCGCTGCGAGCGCGGCGGCGGCGCGGCCATGGGTCCAGCCCTTGGCGGTCGTCGGGCCGGACAGTCCGAAGCCTGGCAGGGACGGGATCACCAAGTGGTACGCGTCCGCCGCGTCGCCGCCGTAGGAGGCCGGATCGGTCAGCGGGCCGATCAGGTCCAGGAACTCGACCGGCGAGCCGGGCCAGCCATGCACGAGCAGCAGCGGCGTGGCGGTTGCTTCGGGCGACCGGACGTGGAAGAAGTGAAGGTTCGCGCCGTCCACCGTCGCCGTGAACTGCGGCAGCTCGTTGAGGCGCGCCTCCTGGCGGCGCCAATCGAACGAGGTCCGCCAATATTCGGCCATCCCCTTCACGAAGGAGAGGGGAGCGCCATAATCCCAGCCGGCGCCCGGCAGCTCGTCGGGCCAGCGCGTCATGTCGAGGCGCAGCTTCAGGTCGTCCAGCTCGGCCTCGGGGGTTTCGATCCGGAAAGGGCGGATCGCGTTAGCTGCCGTTTCTCCGCTGCTCATCGTACCGTTTCCGCTCCCCGCGACCCCGATTTGCGCGTTCCTTTTCTCGCCCATGCTCGTGTTCATGTTTGTTGCCTCCTATGGTTTGTCGATGCTTATGTCCTTATTGTAAGGCCCCTTTTCTGACAACTATCTGTCAGAGAGAACGGGGGCGGTTAGAAAAAGAATCGACGGCTCCCCGCGGATTCAGTAAAATACTGGATATCAGAGGAGGTGGCGTCTTGAAGGTGGAACGGCTGCTCGGCATCACGATGATGCTGCTGAGCCGGCGCCGGGTGAACGCCCAGACGCTGGCCGACAAATTCGAGGTTTCGCACCGGACGATCTATCGCGACCTGGAGACGATCAACGCCGCGGGCATTCCGATCGTGTCGTTCACGGGGAGCGACGGAGGCTACGAGATTATGGAGCAGTACCGCATCGACCGGCAGATCGTCACGCTCGACGACCTGCAGTCGATATTGACGGCGTTGAAGGGCGTGCGCGCGTCGCTGGACGACGTGGAAATGGACGGGCTGCTGACGAAGATCAGGGCGCTGGTGGCCCGGTCGGAGCAGAAGCAGCTGGAGGAAGCGGGCGAGACGCTTATCTTCGATACGAACCTGTGGCACGGCGGCGGGATCAAGGACCGGACGATTCTGGCGCAGCTGCGGCAGGCGTCGAAAAACCGCACGGTCGTTTCGTTCGCGTACACGAATACGGACGGAGAGGCGGAGCAGCGGGAGGTCGAGCCGATCGGTCTGGCGTGGAAAGGGTATGCCTGGTACTTGTATGCGTATTGCAGGCTGCGGGGGGATTACCGGACGTTCAGGCTGTCGCGCGTGGGCGGGTTGCGCGTGCATATGGAGCGGTTCGCGAATCGCGGCGTGCGGATGGAGGAGCTCGATGCGCGCTGGGGCAACCAGGAGCGGGGGCCGGAGGTCGAGCTGCTGCTGCTGTTTCGCCCGCGGCTGCGCGTGCGCGTGGAGGAGACGTTCGGCGCGGATCGGGTGGAGGTGCGGGAGGACGGCTCGCTGCTGGTCAGGGCCAGCTACCCGGACAACCACTGGATGTACGGCATGATCCTCGGCTACGGCCCGGACGTCCAGGTGCTGGAGCCGGCCGCCGTGGCGGCGAAGATTCGCGCCATGGGGGCGCAGATCGCCGCGATCTATGAGGAAGCGGCGGCGGATGCGGCTGCGCGATGAGCGGCTCTGGCGCGGAAGTATTGGGTGCAGGAAGTACCGGGCAGGCGGGCCTTGGGGGGCTCAGGGGCCAGGCGGCGAAGGGAGCGGTAAACGATGATTCAAGTCGGATTGATTGGCGATTACAAGGCAGAGGTCAAGGCGCATATCGCTATTCCTCAGGCGCTGCGGCTGACTGCTGACGCACTCGGCTTGCAGGTCGACTGCGATTGGATTCCGACGACCGCGCTCTCAGATGCGTACGAGTCGAAGCTATCGGCTTATCAGGCGCTATGGATCGCCCCGGCGAGTCCGTACGCAAGCATGCAAGGCGCGTTAAACGGCATTCGTTATGCCCGCGAGAACCAAGTCCCTGCACTCGGTACCTGCGGCGGATTTCAGCATATGATCATCGAATTCGCGCGGGACGTCATGGGCTTGGCAGGGGCCGATCACGCGGAGATCCATCCCGAGAGTCCGATGCTGCTCGTCACGCCGCTGTCCTGCGCTTTCCGCGAGCACGTGCATCGGTTCCTGCTCGCACCCGGCTCCCGAACCGCGGCCGCTTATGGTGCATCCGAGACTTTCGAGCAATACGGTATCTGCAACTATGGACTCAACCCCGCATTCGGCGCGCAAGTAGCGCAAGCAGGATTCCGCATCGCAGGGGTCGATGAGGACGGAGAGACGCGCATCATGGAGCTGGATGGACATCCCTTCTTCTTCGGCACGCTGTTCCAGCCGGAGCGGTCTGCGTTTAAGAGGATCGTGCACCCGCTTATTCGCGAATTCGTTCAGGCAGCAGCGGCAGGCGCAGGCAAAGCGCGGGAATGGATGGAATAGGAGAAGCCGCAGCCCCCGCTCCCGCTCAACAGCCCCTCCCGCTACCACCCCCGCAAAAAAATGCGCGGTACCGCAATGAATTTGCGGTTACAAGGGCTTTGTCGGATTTTATCATAAGTGTAGTACTTTATGATCAATCCGAAATGGGGACGTGCACCTATGAAGCTCACCGTAGCGAAGAAAATGTATGCCAGTTACCTCATTGTCCTGATCCTGCTGGTTCTTGTCGCCGTTTGCGGCTTTCAAGGGATGAACAAAATCCAAGACCAGACGAACAATATCGTCACGGACGCGATTCCCGTCTCGATGGCCGCATCCAATCTTATGACCTCGCTCGTCAACGAAGAGACGGCGACGAGAGCTTTTCTGATCGGCGCAGACGAGAAGTATTTGGATACTTACCAGAAAGGCGTACAGGGCGTGCAAGACGATCTGCGCGATATCGACGGTCATCTCCCGAACCATCCGATCATGAAAACGCTGATCGACGAAGCGAAGCCCCAAATCGAGGCGATCGAACAATACTTCCAATCCCAGATCGCGCTTGTGCGTGCCGGCAACAGTAAAGAAGCGCAGTCGAAGGTAGGGGACGGCAAGGCGTTGTTCGCCGATTTCCGGGAAACGCACGGCAAGATCGAGCAGGACATCGCGAAGATTGTCATCGATGCCTCGCAAAGGGCTTCGGACGCGAAGCGGAATGCGCAGATCCTTATGTTCGTGATCAGCGGCATCGCGCTGGCGGCGACGCTTGCCTTGGCCTATGTAATGACGCGCAGCATCTCCGGTCCGGTCCGGCTCGTGACCCGGACGCTCGGCAGCGTGGCGGGCGGGGATCTGACCGGGAGCGAACTGCGTATCCGCAATAAAGACGAGATCGGCGAGATGGTCGCATCGCTGAACGCGATGAAGGACAGCCTGAGGCAACTGATCGGACTTACGTCCGCTTCCGCCATCAATGTGTCGGCCGCTTCGCAGCAGATCTCGGCGAGCACGGAGGAGATCGCCGGCAGCAGCGCCAGCCAGGCCGATGCTTCGCTGACGATGAACCATCTCTTTAAGGAGCTGTCGGCGGCGATCTATTCGGTCGCGCTCAACGCGGAGGAAGCGGCGGATCTGTCGAACCGTTCGCTCGACATCGCGAAGAACGGCGGCGACGTGATCCGGACGTCGATCGCCGGCATGAACGCGGTCAGCTCGCAGATGAACAAGCTGGAGACGGACTCGAACAAGATCGGCGAGATCATCGAGGTCATCGACGATATTTCCGATCAGACCAACCTGCTGGCGCTGAACGCGGCGATCGAGGCGGCGAGGGCCGGCGATCAGGGACGCGGGTTTGCGGTCGTCGCCGACGAAGTGCGCAAGCTGGCGGAGCGCAGCGGCGAAGCCACCAAGCAGATCACGGCGATCATCCGGGTCATTCAGCAGAGCACCCAGCAGAGCGTGCGCGCGGTTGCGGACGGCGTCGCCTCTTCGATCCAGACGGGGGAAGCCTTCGACCAAATCATAGAGACCGTCCAGCGGACCTCGGAGAAAGTCACCGAGATCGCGGCGGCCAGCGAGGAGCAATCGGCTCAGGCCAACGAAGTGCTGAAGTCGGTGGAGCATGTGGCGTCGGCAAGCGAAGAGTCCGCAAGCGCGGCCGAACAGACGGCGGCAACCTCGCAGACGCTGGCGACGCTGGCCGAGCAGCTTAGCGCGTCGGTGCAGCGGTTCAAGGTCAATCGGTAAATGCCGTCATCCATACCCTAATGGCCGGCATCCGGCCAATGGACCAAGAGCCCGCTCCAATGCGAATCGGAGTGGGCTCTTCACCTATCAAGACTAAACTATTTTTTCAATGCAGGCGATTTGGTTGCCATTAATGATCAAGGTCAGCTTATCAGAAACGGGAATGATATCCGGGAAAGCTATTGTTCCATTGTCCATCGTTATCGTAAAGCGGGGTTTGCCATGCGAGTCAAGCGAATAGACGTTGCCGACATTGGCGCTGAAGTAAACGTTGCCGCTTCGATCCGAACGCATGGTGAACGAAGCCAGGCTGATTCCTCTGGCTATGTCCGTCTTAGACAATTGAAAGCGCCATTTAATTTTTCCGGTTGCCCAGTCTTTGTCCGTCAAGGTATTCGTAGGTTCATCCAACTCGTAAATGCCTCCAGACTGATCGAGGGAGAAACCCGTCGTGTACTGGTAGAGCACTTTTTTGTCAGTCAAGGGAGAGAGCCGGCCGTTCTTGTCAAAAGAATAGGCCTTGAGGGTACGCGTCTGTGCCTTGAAGTCGAACTTCTGCGAGATCAGGTAGCCCCCCCAGATGAAATAGCCGACATCTGGCTGTACGGAAGCCGACCATTGGACGACGCCTTGCTGATCGATTTGAAGCAGCGCACCTTCAAAATGAAGATAAGTAAAACCCTTGTCATCGCAAAAAAGATCCAAGAGATTTGCGGCATGATAGGTATGGCCGCCAGATACGAATTGAGACAAATTCCAGCGAACGGCACCGTCTGGTTTGTAAGAGGTAAGACCTTCCGTCGTCAGCAGCAAAAGATTGCCGTTGGCATCGCCAGCATTCGGATAGCCTAGCACAAATCCGCCCTTGTCTACGACCTTTTGGACGGTCACGGACGGAATGCTTACATGCGCTCCCTGGACGCTGATTCGCTCGATGCCGCTAAGCGGCAGTAAAGTCTCATCCCTTTCTCCCGACAGACCGATATGACCGTCTCCTTCATTTAGAAAATAGACCGTACCGTCGGTTCCGACTGTCCGGGTACGATTGAAGTCAATCTGCAAGGGCATTTCCCAGAGTACGTTTCCGTTCAGGTCTATGGACATCGCGGAATCGAAGGAGGTGACTAGTATTCGTTTGCCGCCAACAATTAAGTCAGCCTCGTAATTCTGATAAGGGTTAGAATCCTCAAGGGACCATTTCAATCTGTATTCTTTAGCGTTTTTGAGTACCCAGTTCTTTCCCCGGTCGTCCTTGAGTTTAAGTTTCTGAGTAACGGTCATCGGGTCGACCTGCACGGGCTGCACCTGTCCCGATTTTTTGACCGGCGAGGCTGCAGTCGCAGAGCTCTGGGTGAAAAAGGCCAATGCTAAAACAATCGTTAATCCGGCCAACCATGTTCGTCTCATCCGACAGATCCTCTCCATACCAAAGGTGAATAGAAAAATCGCGTTTTCCAACTAGATATTACCATATAAAAATGGCGCTTGATATCTTCATCTCGCAGATCAACTAACTGTTGACCTGGAGTCAACTCCAGCCTCTACAATAGTCATAGCGAGACGAGAGGAGGCGTTCGGATGTATTCGATCGGCCAAGCGGCGGAGCTGACGGGGTTCAGCATCGATACGATCCGGTACTACGAAAAGATCGGTCTGACGAAGCCGCCGGAGCGGAGCCCGGGAGGGCTGCGGTCGTACAGCGAGGACGACCTGAAGCTGCTGTCCTCCTTGCATTGCCTGAAGCGGACGGGGCTGGCGCTGGAGGAGATGAAGGCTTTTCTGCAGGAAGGACGGTGCTTCGCGAATCCCGCGTTCCCGCTGAGCGGCGAGGACCGGGAGGCGATCGAGAGCCGGACGCGCATACTCGGGGAGCATCTGATCCGCATGGAGGCGCAGTACCGGGCGCTGGCCGACGTGATCGGGCAGACGAAGGAGAAGCTGGACTTTTACCAAGACCTATTGAATAAGGAGGCTGCGGCGAAATGAAAATCGCGTCGATCGGATCGGGACATATAGGCGGAACGCTCGGCAAGCGGTGGGCGGCACATGGGCATGAAGTGATGTTCGGCTCGCGCGATCCGCGCGGCGAGCGAATGACGGACTTGCTGGCGGAGGCGGGGCCGAACGCGCGGGCCGGCACGGTCCGGGAAGCGGCCGCATTCGGCGAAGCGATCCTGTTGGCCGTACGGCCGGAGCACGTGGAGCAAGCGCTGGCGGAAGCCGGCGATCTCAGCGGCAGGATCCTGATCAACTGCATCAACCGGTACGACGGCGCGTCCGCGGAAGCCGAGGTGCGGCGCCTCGCGCCGGGCGCGCGGATCGTCCGCGCGTTTCATACGCTGCCGTGGGAGGTACTCGCCGAACCGCGATACGAAGCGGGCCGTGCGACGGCATTCTTGTACGGGGACGATCCGTCGGCGACGGCGGCCGTCGCCGGATTGGCCGCCGATATCGGACTTGACGCGGTCGACGTCGGCAGTCCGGAAGCGATGGCGAAGACCGAGGCGGCGAACGGCGCGCTGTGGAGCGTGCTAGGACCGAGGTTCGGGCGGACGTACAGCTTGCAGGTGCTTAGACGCTGAGACTCTCGCAATTGAAAAGGACGAAGCAGGCAGATGCCGCTTCGTCCTTTATGGTTGAGTGCGGGGCTGTCGAGCCAAGAGGAATTTTACTTGTAAAATTTGTCCGAGTAGCCGATCATCGTCTTATAGTTGTCCTCGGCCGCTCTAGGGGCTAAATGTTGGACGTAGGCGGACAGTTGGCAGTCATCATCCTTTTAATCTAAGAGCGGAAAGGCGTGGATGAGCATGGTTTATCGTGTAGCGGTCGTCGGCGGAGGCGCTATCGCGGAGTCGCATCTGGAGGCGATCGCCCGGATGGAGCAGGTTGACGGCGCTGCCGTTGCGGATCTGGTCGGTGAGCGCGCGGAGGCGCTTGCCGGCAAGTACGGAGCGGCTCCGTACACCGATTATCGGGAGATGATCGTCCGGGAGCGGCCGGATATCGCCATCGTCACGCTGCCGCATTATTTGCACAAGGAGGCCGCTTTGTTCTGCCTGGAGCAAGGGTGTCATGTGCTGCTAGAGAAGCCCATGGCGCTGGATGTCGACGAATGCGACGAGATCGTCGAAGCGGCGCGGCGAAGCGGGTCTGCGCTGCTCGTCGGTCACACGCAGCACTATATTCCGGAGAACCGGGCGGCCAAGCGGATCATCGAAGAAGGCAGCCTGGGCCGGCTGGTCATGGTCAACGACGTTCGCAACGTCTACTACTTCCGGGAGGACCGCCCGTCCTGGTTTTTCAGGCAATCGCTCGCAGGGGGCGGCATTCTGATGAATCTGGGCTCTCATTCGATCGACAAGATCACCTGGCTAGCAGGCTCCGAGGTGGACAAGGTCTCGGCCTCGGTGAGCGACCAGGGGGAGAAAGGCGATATCGAAGGGAGCGGTATGGCTTTCCTTCGTTTGCGAAGCGGCTTGCCCGCTGCGATCTCGCTGTCGGGCTACAAAGGCTATGCGCGGAACGAAACCGAGCTCGTATTCACGGATGGCATGCTGCGGCTCGAGACGGGCAAAGCGCTCTGGATCAGCCGCGGCGGGGACTACGAGCGGGTGGAGACGGAGGCGCAGGAGCTTCCTTTCGCTTTCGTCCTGCAGCTCGAGGATTTGATCGATTGCATCGAAGGGCGGCGGGACGCGGCGGCTTCGCTCGCGCACTCCCGGCACGCGATCGCGGTCGTGCGGGCGATCTATGCTTCGGGCGCTTCGGGACGGGAGGAGACGGTGACGCCTTAGAGAAGGCGTCCGTTTAAGGCCGTTACCTGATTTCTACGTATTTAATGGGAAGCGTCATGCGCTTCCCTTCCGTTGCGATTTCAATGCCGACGCCTTTGGACAGCCATGCTCGCTTCAGCGGTTCATCCATATAAAAACGCTGCCTCAATACGGTCTCCTGATAGGGTTTTAGCAGAAAAGGCGTTTTTCCTTTACGGTCATCCTCTTTGACTTCAATCCGATCCAGGCCGTCTATCTCCCTCAAATGCGGGTCTAGAAATACGACATAGGCTGCAAACGAAGCGTCCTTATCGGCGTAATTCGCGATGACGGCATATACCTCCAATATATTCTCGTCAACACGCCATCTGACCAAGCTTTGCTGTTCCAGCAATAACCCCTCTTTTGAAGGAGATCCGGACAAAGGGGCGCAAGACGTGCAAGTCAGGACCAGTAAAATAAAGGCGTATACGGCGCTTTTAAACATAGTCGGCCCTCCAGTCGTCAGGTTTTGAACAATTGATCCAGCTTGCCAAACTGAATTCCCGGCTCCATGACAGCTCCGCTCGATTGATCGACCGTACCCGGGCAGGGAAGCACGGTCAGCGCATTCCCTCATTATTTTCCATATGGTGGTTAGACGCGCATGCATGGAGAAAAGTTACTGGCCGTCATCCCGCAGCTCGCTAGTGCGCTGGCACGCATAACTTGCAGTGGAGAAAAGAAGCCATTCAAGCTATCCTATTGGATATGAACCGATAGAATGGGGAAACCGATTCAACCATGAATGCGCAGATCCTAACCACGAAGCTGTATATCCCCGTGTCCCGGTCCAAGACCGTTCCGCGCCCGCGTCTGTTCGAGCGATTGAACGAAGGTCTGGACCGCAAGCTCACCCTTGTCTCCGCCTCCGCGGGTTTTGGCAAGACGACGCTGATCGGCGAATGGGCGGCCGGGTGCGGCCGTCCTGTCGCGTGGCTCTCCTTGGACGAACGGGATAACGACGCCACGCGTTTTCTGACTCATCTCGTCGCTGCGGTGAACAGGGTAGCCGAGCCTATCGGAGGAGACGGAGCTCTCCCGCGCATGTCCCAACCGTCGTCTACCGAATCCGCGCTGACCATCCTGCTCAATGAGGTCTCTTCCCTCCCGACCCCTTTCGTTCTGGTTCTCGACGATTTCCATGTCATTCGCGCGAAACCGATCGACGATGCGGTTGCCTTCCTGCTTGAGCATCTCCCCCCGCAAATGCACCTGATCATCGCGACCCGGGAGGATCCGCAGCTGCCGTTAAGCCGGTTGCGCGTACGCGGCGACTTGACCGAGCTGCGTGCCGCGGACCTGCGCTTTTCCGCCGGCGAAGCGGCCGCATTCTTCAACGAGGCGATGGGCCTGGCGCTATCGGCGGACGACATTGCCGCATTGGAGAGCCGTGCCGAGGGCTGGATTGCAGGACTCCAGCTGGCTGCGCTCTCCATGCGAGGGCGCGAGGACATTCCGGCATTCATTCGCGCGTTCGCCGGAGACAACCGGTACATCATCGACTATCTGGTCGAAGAGGTGCTGCGCCGTCAGCCGGAATCGATGCGGCGCTTTCTGCTTCAAACCTCCATCCTCGAGCGGTTGTCCGGGCCGCTGTGCGATGCCGTCACCGGCGAAGGGGAAAGCATCGCGCGATTGGAAGCGCTGGAGAAGGGTAATTTTTTTGTCGTCCCGCTGGATGACAGGCGCGAATGGTATCGGTACCATCATCTCTTCGGCGAGGTGCTCGCCGTCCATTTAAAGGCGGACCAGCCGGATCGGGCAGCCGAGCTGCATCGGCGTGCAAGTCTATGGTACGAACAGCGTGGCTCGGCGGCGGATGCAATCCGTCACGCATTGGCGGCGGGCGATGTCGCGCGAGCGGCGGACCTGATCGAGCTTGCCTGGCCGGCGATGCGGAGACTTAGGCAAGGGCTTGCCGTACTGGGCTGGCTGAGAGCGCTGCCCGACGAGCTGGTACGCGCCAGACCCGTCCTGAGCGTCGAATTCGCCTGGGCGTTAATGGCGGGCGGGGAGTTCGCGGCCGTCGAGGAGCGCCTTCGGGACGCGGAACGCTGGCTCGAAACAACCGCGAGCAGCCACGCGAGCATGGCCGACAGGGTCGTCGTGGACGAAGAAGAGTTCAGTCATCTTCCGGGCACGATCGCCGGGTATCGCGCCGCGCGTGCCCAGGTGCTGGGCGATATCCCGGCAGCGATCCAATATGCCCGGCGGGTCCTCGAACTCGTGCCGGAGGGAGATCATCTCCGGCGCGGCGCGGCGGCGGCGCTTCTGGGGCTGGCGGCGTGGACGAGCGGCGATCTCGAGACCGCGTACCGGATGTTCGACGATGGTATGGCCGGCGTGCTGCTGGCCGGAAATATCTCGGACGCGATCGGGGGCACGATCGCCTTGGCCGATATCCGGATTGCGCAAGGCCGGCTGCGCCAAGCGATGCGGGTCTACGAGCGAGGCTTGGAGCTCGCCGAGGCGCATGGCGAGCGTATGTCGCGCGGGACGATCGATATCCACGTGGCGATGAGCGAGCTCAGCCGCGAGCATAACGATCTTCAGGCAGCAGCGGATCGCCTGTTGACGGGCAAGGAACTGAGCGAGCGCGCTCTTCGTCCGCAAGTCGGCTCTCGCTGGCACGTCGCCATGGCCCGGATCGCGGAGGCGAACGAAGACTTGCACGGTGCGCTCTCGCATTTCCAAGAGGCGGAGCGGCTGTATAAAGGCCACTTTTTCCCCAATGTGCGTCCGGTCTCGGCGATGAAAACACGGGTCTGGCTCGGGATGGGGAAGCTGGACGATGCCCTCGATTGGGTGCGGGAGCAAGGATTGTCCGTCGAGGACGAGCTGTCTTATCTGCGTGAATTCGAGCACGTCACGCTCGCAAGGGCGCTCTTGGCGAAGTATAGGCGCGATCGCACGGACCATTCGATCAGTCAGGTATTGGGGTTGCTTGAACGCTTGCTCCAAGCGGCAGAGGAAGGCGGGAGGACGGGGAGCGCGATCGAGATTCTGATCCTGCAGGCGATGGCTCATGATGCCCAAGGCAACCGCCTTGCTGCGCTTGGGCCGCTGGAACGCGCCTTGGCCTTCGCCGAATCGGAAGGCTACGTCCGCGTCTTCGCGGACGAAGGGGAGCCCATGGCCGCCTTGCTTGAAGCTGCTTTGAAACAGGGAGTCTCCCCCGGTTATATCGCTCGGCTTCTGTCCGCGTTCGGCAGAGACGAGCGCAGAGCGACGCCCGAGCAGGCGCTAAGCGAGCCGTTGAGCGATCGGGAGCTGGAGGTGCTCCGGCTGTTCCGAACCGAGCTGAGCGGTCCGGATATGGCCCGCATGCTCCATATCTCGCTGAATACCCTGCGGTCTCATACGAAGAATATTTATAGCAAGCTCGAGGTGAACAACCGCCGCGCTGCGGTTCGCCGGTTGGAAGAGCTCGAATTAGATTAGCGCTTCCGCGTCTCTCAACAGCCCCGTTCTGGTCGGTTTAGCGACCGGCGCGGGGCTTTTTCGCTGCATAAATCACCACTTGTGGTGATGCGGACGCCTCGCGCGATCCTGTATCTTAACCTTAGCGGAAAGCACAAAGGAGGTAGCGCAGATATGGAAGGGTCGCAAGGATCTACGGAGAACGATGAGGAGCCAAGACGGTACGAGATCCGCGTAAAAGGACATCTTGATTCCAGATGGGGAGAGCGGTTCGAAGGGTTAAGTTTTACCCGCGACAGCAACGGAACGACCGTCCTCCGCGGTCCGGTGGCCGATCAGGCGGCTCTTCACGGCTTGCTTAGGAATATACGAGATTTGGGCTTGCCGTTGATCTCCGTCGTCGGGGTGAGCTCCGAACGTTCGAACGAGCCTGAGGGCACGACACGCATAGCTTCTACTTTGATGAAAGAGGAGACGAATCGATGAACGCGAACCGCACAAACGAAGGAAATAACAAGATCACCGCCCCCGGCCTCATTCGTTGGTCAGGCGTGGCGGCTATGCTGGCAGGGATTCTGTTCATCGTCATCCAGATGATTCATCCGGCCGATGTTCTCTCGTCCGTAACTACCGACGCATGGGCCGTTGCCCATTACTTAACCATCTTGATGTGTCTCCTCGCCTTGATTGGCATCACGGGGATCTACGCCAGGCAAGTCGAGAAGGCCGGATGGCTGGGCCTGGCAGGCTATCTCCTGTTCAGCCTCGAGTTTGCGCTTCTCATGGCGCTTACCTTCATCGAAGCTTTCATTTTGCCGCTGCTCACGACCGACGCGCCGAAGATCGTGGAGGGATTCCTGGGGCTTTCAAGCGGAGCGGGCAGCGAGATTGACCTTGGCGCGCTTGCCGCCGCGGGACCGGTATCGGCCGTCGCGTATTTGCTCGGCGGTCTGCTGTTCGGCATCGCCACGTTCCGCGCGGGCATTGTATCGCGCGGGGCGGCAGGCTTGCTCGCCTTTGGGGCCGTCGCTTCTCTGGCTGCCGCCGTGCTCCCGCACGAGCTCGGCCGGCTCGCGGCGGTGCCGATGGGCTTGGGACTGGCCTGGCTGGGATACTCGCTTTGGTCCGAAAAGCGCGAGCTCAACTGAAGTTAGAAAGGAATAGGAGCCGGCTACGTTCCGCTTGCAGCATCGCTGCAACCAGGAAAATAGCCGGCTCCTTTCCGCATTGTCGGATTCATGCATCGCTTGTTCGGTCCAAGGGGCTACGCGGAGGCTTGTTCTTCTCCGGCCGCCCGGATGCGGGGCATGAAATGCGTCCAGCCCTTGACGTGCGATTCGATCTCCGAGGCGGGCAGGCCCGTATGGATCAGCGTGAGCAGCGTGCCGCTATCTTGGGGCGTCAGCTTGAACGTCAGGGTGCTCGATCCGGGCGGTACCAGTTTCGATTTTTCCCAGCCCCAGGTCATGACGACTTTCTCATAAGGGACGATCTCCTGAAGTTCGCCCATCGCGATGTCGCTTCCGTTGATGTCGATCCGGAATTTGCCGCCGATGTTCGGTTCGAGCAGGACGTGACGCCCCATCCAACGGACCACTTTCTCGGCATCCGTGAAAAAGGAAAACAGCGTCTCGGGACGGCATTCGATGAACATTTCTTTCGTGATCGTTTCAGTGGTATCAATCGGATTCATGTTTTCGATTTCTCCTCTCTTCTTCTTCCGCGGCTTCCTTCAGGCGCAGCAAGCTGTCATCCCAGAAGCTGTCGATGTACTGCTTCAACGATTCGAACCCTTCCCTCCTAATCCCGTAATAGCGCTTCGTACCTGCCCGCCGGATCACGACAAGGCCGGCTTCTTCCAGTACTTTTAAATGCTGCGATACGGCTGACGCTGAAACATCGAAATGCGACGCGATGGTGCTGGAGGGGAGCTCCCCGTCTTGCACGAGGCGCAAGATATCTCTCCGCCGGGGCTCCGCCAAGGCTTGGATGATGGGATCGATCATGCTTTTATTTTAGCATCCACTTAATTTAGTGTCAACTTAAATAATAAATGAAACGGAGGACGACTTATAATATCCTGGCCTTAGGAAACAATCCAAAGCAAAGAAACGAGGAGTTCCGATGTCGATGCAAGGTCCAAGCGAAGCCGCCAAAGCGTTGTTCGCGTCCGTATCGCCTTTGGATGCCCGCGTGACCATAAAGCCGATTTTCGGCTCTTTGGCAGGCTTCATCAAAACCAAGCGAAGCCTGAACAACGCAACATGAAGGGAGGCGGAGGCATGGTCGACGTTCAGACGGACATTCTCGTTCTGCGCCCCAAAGAGATCGTGGCGGCCTATGCGGCCGATCCGGATCGCGCCCCGGAATGGTACGTCAATATCAAATCGGCGGAATGGCGGACGCCGAAGCCGCTCTCGACGGGGTCCAAGATCGCCTTCAAGGCGGATTTTCTCGGGAAAGAGCTGGCCTACGTCTACGAAATTAAAGAATTCGAAGACGGCGAGCGGCTGGTCATGAAGACGGCGGACGGTCCTTTTCCGATGGAGACGACTTATACTTGGGAAGCTGTCGGGGCGGATCATACCCGTATGACGCTGCGGAACAGGGGGAACCCGCGGGGCTTCTCGAAATGGATGGCTCCGTTCATGTCCTTCATGATGCGCCGCGCGAATCGGAAGGATCTGAAGCGGATCAAGGAGATACTCGAGAGTCGCGGCTAAAGGCTAGGAGCAGGCGACGCGACATCAAAGAACCGAGCAGACAAGATCTGCTTGGTTTTTTTCTGTACGTTTCGAACATCGCTTGACGTCCTTACACCTGTAAGTTATTATTTACACATGAAAAACAATAATGTTAACCCAGGGGGAGACGAAGTTCTTGCGATGCTGTCGGCGCTCGCCAATCCGCACAGGCTCCGGATCGTAGCCACGCTGGCGACCGGCGGACGCAACTATGTCAGCCAGCTCGCGCGCGAGATCGGGATCAGCCGTCCGCTGCTTCATCTGCATCTGCAGAAGCTTGAGGCTGCCGGTCTCGTCGTCAGCCAGCTCGAACTGTCTCCCGACGGCAAAGCGCTGAATTACTTTGAAGTAACCGACTTCGGCCTTGCGCTCACGCCGGCGACCATCGCGCAGGCGGCGAAGTCGCTGACCGACCAATCTGAACAGTAGAGGTGCACTATGTCCGGAAGTTTGTATTTGTTAACGATTTGCCTGCCGCTCGCGACGCTGCTGCTGATCTTCGGCATGCGGTATTTCTCGGCCATCCAGCAAGCGAAGCTGCGGTTCGCGAGCGACGAGGCCTATCGGCAGCTGGCGGAGCGGGCCGTGGCGGGCCAGACGGAGGCCGCGACCGCGCTGGCTTCCATCGAGGAGTCGCTCTCGGACCTCAAGACGCGCGTCGGAACGATCGAGAAGGTTCTTCAAGAAGTGGGATAACCCGAGGCTTAGGCGCCGGACGGGTAGCCAGAGTTCGCGATGAAAAAGCACAAGAAGACGAGGAGACGCGCACATGAGGGAATTATCGCTGTTTCGCCTGTACTTGCTGAGAGCCGGTTATCTGTTTATCGCCGTCGGCCTTGCAATTTTTATGTGGCCGGACTTCATTCGGCAGATGGCCCATCCGGATCCGCAAAGGGAGCTGATGGACGGCGTGGTCGCATGCATGCAGGCGGCCTTGAGCCTGCTGGCGCTCCTTGGGCTGCGTTACCCCTTGCGAATGCTGCCCGTGCTGCTATGGGAGATGCTGTGGAAGGCGATCTGGCTGCTGATCGTGGCGCTCCCGGCCTGGTCTTCCGGTCAGATGACCGACGCGATCGCGGAGAATGTGTTCGCCTGCGCGTTGGGCGCGGTCGTGGCCATTACCGTGCCTTGGGATTATGTCTTCAAGCAGCTCGCGGGAAAGCCGGGGGATCGGTGGGCGAAGGGGGCTGCGACGGGGACCGCGGCGGGGACCGCGGCGGACGTTGGTGGTTGACGACTATCCTGCAAAAGTACAGCATTCATGAGCCGAATAGTGAATTGATGCGGTCTATCGCGCAAAAGTGCACGATAAGATTCGGTTTCCGGCCATAATGCGTGTGTTTTCGGAGAAAATCCTGTACTTTTGCACGATAGGCGAGACGACGATGGGCGAGTCGTGAAGGCGATCCTGCACTTTTGCGCGATAGGGCGTTTTCTGCTATTCACGATTAAAAGCCGCCAGGGCTTACGCCTTGGCGGCTTGGTCGTTAAGCGGGGCTCTTAACCCGCCATATTGTTGTGCGATCCCGTCTTCGAGAAGACCGAGATATGATCCACCTTGCCCGTAGACTTCGGAATGACGAACTTCAACTGAAACTCCTTGCCGGTCTCGTAGACGTAAATGGTGTCGTCGCCGTTCTTGGTCGTGGACGACGGCTTGCCCAGCGTCTGCTCGATCTGCAGCAGCGTCAGCTTTTGCAGCTTGGCGTCGCTAGAACGGATGTCGAAGAGCTGGCTGCCTTTGTTGTAGCCGAACACGGCATGGTGCTTGGCGTAGACGGCGTAAAAGCCTTTGCCCGCCATGTCGTCCGAGTCGGCCTTGTCCCAGTCGTCCCGGACGTCGTCGATGAGCGAATCGTGCACGACGTACTTGATGCCGGGCGCCTTGCCTTCCTTGGCGAGCTTCATCAGTTCTTTAATCTGATCCGCGACCTCCGCGGAGATCTTGGTCGGCGCGGCCGAGGCCGGAGCCGATTCGCTTGCCGGCGCGCCTGCCGAAGGGGAGGCCGCCGCATCGGTCCCGCTGCCGGCAGAAGCCGAAGGCGAAGCGGGAGCCGATGCCGGTGCGGAAGCGGAAGGCGATGCGCTTGGCGCGTCGTTTCCGATAGAAGAGGCCGATCCCGCGGAGTTGCATGCGGCGAGCACGAGCACGCCGGCCAGCGCGAAGCCGTAGGACGCCGTTTTGAAAGATACCTTCATGATGCGGGCCTCCTTAAAATGATTGCCTTATTTCAGTTTGGCGACGCCGACGGCGATCTGTTCCATCTTTGCCTTGTTCAGCGCGCCGTCCGGGGAGCTGATCGTGACGAACCGGTCGTCGAGCTTGAAGGTCAGCATGTCGGTGCCGGAAGGCTTATACCACTTGGCTTGAACGCCGTTCGACAGGGTGACCTTCGTGCTGTCGTAGCCGTCCGAGTAATCGCGAGGCGATACGTTGACGGTCATATGGGAAAAGAGGAAGTTCACGCCGTCGCCGGTCGCCGCGGCTTGCTTGAAGGCGTCGTCGCCGGCCATGAGCGTCGGTGCGTAAGCCGTCGTGAAGCCGTCAAACCCGGCAAAGGCCGTCTTGATCGCTTTGAACTGCGCATCGGTGTAGGAGACGATGGCCAGACCGGCGGTGCTGTCGGGTTGCTTGGCGACGCCGACTGCGATTTTCTCGAGCTGCGCCTTCGACAGCGCGCCGTCCATGGAGCTGATCGTGACGAACCGGTCGTCGAGTTTGAAGGTCAGCATGTCGGTGTCGGACGGCTTATACCACTTGGCCTGGACGCCGTTCGACAAGGTCACGTTCGTGCCGTCGTACTCGAAGGAATAATCGCGAGGAGAGACGTTTACGACCATATGCGAGAAAACGAAGTTCACGCCGTCGCCGGTCGCGGAAGCTTGCTTATACGTATCGTTCGCAGCCATCAGCGTCGGCATGTATGGCGTCGTGAAGCCGTCGAATGCCGCGAATGCAGCCTGGATCTCTTTGATCTGCGCCGTGGTATAGCCGATGCTGGCCAGATCGGTCGATTGCGGAGGCGTATTCGGCGTAGCCGTGGTGATCACGACCTGATTGGTCTTCGGATCGAAGGTCAATTGGACGTCCAGGGCGCCGGCCAGCGCGCGAACCGGGAGATACGTCGTGTCGTGGTACGTGATCGGGGTGAGCTTGTTGCCGTTCGCGTCCGTCGGGACATAGGCGGAGCCGTTGACCTTGATGCCGATGCCGCTGTTCAGGAAGGCCGTGATTTTCTGCATATTCGTGCCTGCGTAGACGCCTGCCGCGCCCGTGATCGTCATGCCGAGCACCATGGCGCCGAGTACCGATTTTTTCATCATATTGTTGTTTTTCATGAGTTCCATCTCCTTAAGGGGTTTGTTGGTTTTTAAAATCGATGATCTCCGTGACGGGCAGGTCGCCCTTGCCTGAGGCCGTGACGCCTAATCTCGTGCCGGAGGGATTCCAGCTGAGCGG
The DNA here is from genome assembly GCF_900112065.1 of Cohnella sp. OV330. Taxonomy (GTDB): domain Bacteria; phylum Bacillota; class Bacilli; order Paenibacillales; family Paenibacillaceae; genus Cohnella. Next base: position 230,368 of record NZ_FOKE01000010.1, on the reverse strand, counting down.
ATATTGGGGAAAAGCGTTCGGGACGACGGGAACGACCGTGCCCGAAGCCGCGTCGAACAGGTAGACGCCGTTCATGCCGCTGCGGTCTTCCGCGTATACGGCGAAGGCGAGCTTCACGGCATCGGCGGACCAACTCATGTAAGGGATCAGATCTCCATTGCCGATCGCCGAGCCTTGCTGGCGTCCGTCGGCGCCGTAGAGGAGCAGACGCGCCGCCGTTCCGTCTTGGCCCGGGCCCGTCGATACGGCGATTCTGGCGCCGTCCGGCGCGACCTCGAAGCCGGATACGCCGGTGACGAGCACGGTTGGCTTCGACGCGGTCCCGTAGGCCAGCGTATTCAGGTTCTGCGCCTGATCCGTGTAGTAGACCCGGCCGTGCGACGCCGTGAAGGTCGTGAACAGCTCGGTCTCCGGATCCTCCAGCTTCACCTTGGATACGGAGCCGTCCGTCTTGACGGCCAGGATGTCGCCGCGTCCGTCCATGGAGCCGGCCGCGAGAAGATAAGTGCCTTCGTCGACCCAGCCGCCCGACTCGAGATAGTTGGCGCCCGGGATCTCGGTCATGCCGCCGGTGGCGACGTTTTTGACGAAGTTGCGGGCCGTATATTTATCCTTCCACTGCTGCACGAAGGCGAATTTGCCGTCGGGAGACGGGGTTTCCTTTACAAGCGCGGGCGTGTCGCCTTCCGTCTCGGGCAGCTTCGCGGGCTTGCGGGCGTCGTTCGTCAGATCGACGGTCTCGGCAGCGTAGCTGAATTTCGCCTCTTCCGTATCGGTGCCCGGCTTTTCGAGCTTTGTCGTCGTGACCCTCAGCGCGTCGTCCGAGAGCCAAGCGTCGATCGCCGCGCCCTCGAAGCGGTGGATGCGTTCGATCGCGACGTCGCTGCGCTTCGGTGCGTCCGTCTCCTTGACGACGGTCAGCTTGCGGCTGCCGCCGCCGGCTCCCTGCGCGGCGGACGCATCGTCCGTTGGCCCGGCGCTCGCGCCGGAGGCGACGGGGATCGGCTCGCCGTTTTTGGCGCTGCAGGCTGTCAGTTCGAGTGCGAGCATGAGCAATACCGTGAGCTTAACGGCGATCTCTCCTTTTTTGTTCGGCATGGACAGGTCCTCCTGACTGATGTGGATCTCGCCAGGGAGCAGCTGCGGCGAGGCGCCTATACCGCGCTGCCCTGCGTCCGTCGTCCCTGTCTTGAGATCAGTATAGAATCGCGATATATCGAAGCCATATCCGGCATGTATCGAAGTTGTAAACAATTCGGAGCGCCGTTTACGACTCGCGCTTCGGCTCCCTTACCGGCAGCTCGAGCACGAATCTGGAGCCGTCCGGGCCCGATTCGGCGAGCCGAACGGCGCCGCCCTGCTTCTCCGCGAGGCTGCGGACGAGCGACAGCCCGAGACCGGTGCCTCCGGTGGCGCGCGAGCGGTCGCCGCTGACCGTATAGAACGGATCGAAGATGCGCGACTGCGCGTCTTCCGGAATGCCGCGTCCGGTATCGGCGACCTCGACGACCATTCGGGTCTCGCCCGTCTCGCCCGACGTCTGCCGGTTGCTCAGCGCGACAGAGCCGCCCGGCACGTTGTACTTGACCGCATTGTCGAGCAGGTTCAGCACGATATGCGTCAGATTGTCGGGGTCCGCCCAGACGCTGCCTTCCTGGAGATTCAGCGTCATGCGAATGCCCGCGGCGTCGGCTTTGACCCGGATGCGCTCGGCGGCTTCCTTTAATAAAGGCGCGAGCGCGACCTGCTCCGCCTTCGTCTCGAAGTCGTACACGTCCATCGCGGACAACTGAAGCGCCTTTTCGACCAATTCGTACAGCCGCGCGGCCTCCATGCCGATGCGCTCCCTCGCCCTGCCGAGCAGCGCCGGGTCGTCCGCGTACATCTCCAGCAGATCCGCGTAGGCGCGGATCGAAGTCAGCGGCGTCTTCAGCTCGTGGCTGATGTTGCCGATGAACTGCTTCTGCTGGCGCTCGAGCTCCGTCAGCCGCGCGATCGCTTCCATGAGCTTGCGTTTCTCCTCGTGGAGCTGCGTTACCGACGACGAGATGCTGCCGCTCATGTCGAAGATGCCTTCGGCCAGCTCGCCGAGCTCGTCCCGGCGTCTCACTGGGGCGGCGGACAAGTACTCGCCGCGTCCGATCTGCTGGGTCGCCCGGTTCAGCCGGCGGATGACGCTCACCTGTCGGCGGACGAAGAGGTAGCCGAGGAGGAAGCCGCCCGCGAGCACCGCGAGTCCCGCATACAGGAACAGATCGCGGATGCGCTCGTAAAACGCGTTCTGGTCGGCTAGCGACGCGTGAAATTGGACCGTGCCGAGCAACTGGTCGGCATTGTAGAGCGGAGCGAGGTATAAGAGCGCGTCGCCTTCCGTAATATAAGCGGACATGCCCTGGGCGGTGTAGGCCAACGCGTCGGACGCGTCCGTCCGGGGCTGGATCGGCAGCGACGTGCCGGCCAAGACGCCGTCCGTATCGTAGAGCGTGACCGGCATGCCGCTTAATTCCCCCAGGTCGACGGCCAGCCGCTGTGCGTTTTTCTCCATGAAGGGCTTCGCCTCGACGCGTTCGCCGGTCAGGAAGGCGTCGCGCACGCGCAGATTCGCGGCCTCCGCCTGGCGGGCGAAGGTCTGCTCTAGCCGCTCCTTCTGGTCTTCCCGAATGCCCGACAGCACCTGCATGCTCAGCGCGGCGACGACGGCGGCCAGCAGCAGCGCGAGCAGCAGCGACTGCTTGCCCTGCAGGCCGATGCGCACGCCGCGGCTCATTCGGACGGCCTGGCGCTCTTGTAGCCGACGCCGAACACCGTCTGGATGAGGCTCTGCGCCTCGCCGAGCTTGCGCCGCAGCCGCTGGACGTGAATGTCCACCGTCCGCGTCCCTCCCGCGAAGTCCATGTCCCACACCAGCTCAAGCAGGGCCTCCCGGGTGTACACGCGCTCCGGGTTGGCCGCCAGCAGCTTCAATAGATCGAACTCCTTGGGCGTCAGGTCGAGCGCATGCCCGGCCACGCGGGCCGTCCGCGAGAGCGAGTCGATCGCGAGCGTGCCGAGGCGCACCGTCTCCGTATCGGCGGCCGGCGCCGCAGGCTGCGCGTGATCCTGCATCCGGCGAGCGAGCGCCTTCACGCGGGCGAGCAGCTCGCGGATGTCGAACGGCTTGGTCATGTAGTCGTCCGCCCCGAGCTCGAGCCCCAGCACCTTATCCACGATATCGTTTTTAACGGTGAGCAGCAGAATCGCGGGACGATCCCTGCCCGCCAGCTTGCGGCATACGTCATATCCGCCCATGCGCGGCATCATCACGTCCAGCACCATCACGTCCGGCCGCCACGCTTCAACCTTTTCCAGCGCTTCGACGCCGTCCCCCGCCGTCTCCACCTCGTATCCCTCGCGCCCAAGCGCATAGGCGACCGCTTCCGAGATGCTCGCCTCGTCGTCTACTACCAATACACGCACCATGCCGGTCCGCCCGCCCTTCCCCGTTCGAGTTTCTCTAATAAACATTCATACCCCTAAACGCGCGGAACATGCAGAAGGGTGCAGAAGCGATAGGGACAACCTGAGCGGGCAAGAAGCAGCGGCGGACCCGGGAGCCTTTATTTTGGGGAAAAGGGTTGCGAATCGAGGTGGAGCGGACCGGGGAGACGTTATATGTAACTGTAGAGGTTGAACGGGGCCTCTGCGAAGAAAATAGCGGACTTGGTGTCCTTGAAGTCGTCGTTTCCGTCTATTCCGGGAGGAATAGCGGATATCCGGTCCGTTTCCCATAGCGCCCGCTTGCTCGTCCGCCCGCTTCGCCGCTTGATCCGCCCCCTAGAACATGCTAGGCTCATAAGCAACATAGAGAGAAGAGACGAAGTGGAGGAACATGCGATGACGGACACTTTTGCAAGGACGGACGCCGAGCGGGAGCGCCTTGCGCTGATCGGGGGAATGGCGGATTCGTTCAAGCCGCTGGCCCAGGCCGTCGACCAGGAGGGCGGCTTCGCGTTCGAATCGGCGGAGCGGCTGCGCGCGTCGGGCTATACGACCTGGGCGGTCCCGCGCGAGTACGGCGGCGAAGGCATGACGGTCTACGAGATGGTCCTCTATCAGGAACGGATCGCCACGGGCGACCCGGCGCTGGCGCTGGCGATCGGCTGGCATGTGAGCACGGTGGCCGAACTGGCGGCGAAGAAGTCGTGGGACGAGGACAAGCTGGCGCCGTTCCTGCGGGCGGTCGCCGAAGGCAAGCTTATGAACCGGGCGGCGACAGAAAAAGGGACGGGCAGTCCGTCCCGCGGCGGCAAAATGCAGACGACGGCCGAGCGGAGAGGCGAAGGGTACGTGGTACGGGGGCGCAAAACGTTCACGTCGCTTGCGCCGGTGCTGGACCTCGTCGTCGTCAACACGACCCTGATCGAAGGGGATACGGAGGAAGCGGCCGATTTCCTGATTCCGATGGACACGCCCGGCGTCTCCGTAGACCCGGTCTGGAACATGATGGGCATGCGCGGCACGGGCAGCCACGATCTCGTGCTGGACGACGTCGTGCTTCCCGCCGAAGCGCTCGTCTACCGTGCATCGGCAGGCAAGCGCGGCGGCCAGGCCAATCCGCATCTGCTGCACGTGCCGGCCTGCTACCTCGGGGCGGCGCTCGCAGCCCGTGAAGAGGCGCTTGCATTCGCGGCCTCCTATCAGCCCAATTCGCTCGACCGGCCGATCCTGCATCTGCCGCATATCGGCACGCTGATCGGCGAGATCGATCTGGAGCTGGCGGCGGCCCGTCATTTTATGTACAGCGTCGCCGCGCGGTGGGAGCACCCCGTGGCCGACGAGGCCGGCGGCATCGCCGAGCTCGGCGCGGTCAAGGTGTTCGCGGTCCGCACGGCGCTCTCCGTCGCCGACAAGGCGCTTCGCATCGCCGGCGCGCACGGGCTGGCCCAGTCCCACCCGCTGCAGCGGCTTTTTCGCGACATCCGGTTCGGACTATCCAATCCGCCCATGGAGGATGCGGTGCTGCGGTTGTACCACCAGCGCGCGATTCAGGAGACGGCGCTTCCTTAACGACAGGGTCCGCCTTAATCCGAGAAAGCGATCGCGTTGAAGCTTTCCATGCCGATTCGCGTCGCTTCGGACGTGCAGAATAAAAATAAAGTATAAACGAGTTCGTTGGACGATGGATTAGGCACATTGTAGTCGGATGCGATAATCGTGACGACTTGTATCGGCGATACGGTGTTGCCGGTTCCGTAGAGCGCGTAGGCGACCGGCGTGCCCGTCAAGTCCGTCCCGCGTACGATGGCGATCGTAATGACCGTATCGGACGTTAGCGGTTCGGGCAGGCGAAGCTCGGCGATTGCCGAGAACTGTACCGTGACGTTGCCGCTCGCTCCGGCGGTATTCAGGCCGACGACCCCGATCGGTGTCGGCGTGTTCGCCGGCAGTATCGTCGTTGACTCGAGGTCGGCATAGCTTTTATTTTGCGAGGTTCTGGCATCCAACAGACGCGTCATGAAGTCACTCCTCCTTTGCTGAGTTGCACGATATGGTATGTGCGACCGCAAGGGACGGCTTGTGTAGATTATACGAACGGCCGAAAAATAGACTGACGGACGAAGCGGAGACGAGCGGAACGCGCGAATGAACAAGCCGCAGTAGGAGAAAGGCCAGCACTGGCTTAAGCCAGCTTGCCGGCTTTGACATACCAGGCCGCACTGAGGAGGACGACGCCGGTCAGGATAAAGATGAAGGGAATGCCGGTCCAGCCGCCGAGCAAGCCGCCGAGCAGCGGTCCCGCGACGATGCCGAACTGGCTGGCCGACTGGCTCAGACTGACCGCCCGCCCGCGGAATTCTTTGTCGGCGTAGTGGACGACGAGCGCGTTCATGGCGGGATAGACGGCCGCGAAGAAGAGCCCGTAGCCGAAGCGCAGCAGCGCGAAGCCGGCGATGTTCTGCACGAAGGCCTGCAGCAAGCTGCCGATGCCGCCGCCCAGCAGTCCGATGAACAGCGTTTTGCCGTACCCGATCCGCCCGCCTACTTTTCCCCAATAAGGCCCCATGATCACCGTCGCCACGCCGACGGCGGAGAAGACGATGCCCGAGCTAAGCGCGGCGTCCTTGGCGGCGGCGCCGATCCGCACGACGTATATCGTCAGCAGCGGCTCCAATATGAGCACCGACGTCGATACCGTCAGGATCAATGCATAGACAGCCGGCAGACCGGGCGTGGCGGCGGCGCGGCGGATGTCCTGCAGGACGCTCTGGCGGACGGGCGCGCGGCGCTCGCGGACTTCCTTGACCGCCAGCACGATGGCCGCGGCGATTAGCGTGATGACGCCGGACGCGATAAAGCAACCCCGCAGGCCGACCCAATGGGCAAGAGCGCCTCCCGCCAAGGGACCGAGAATGCCGCCGGCGGCCGTCGACGTCGAGATGACGCCGAGGGCGTAGCCGACGTGCTTTTCGGGCGTGCGGGAACCGACCAGCGTCAAGGCGGCGGGGCTGAAGCCGGCCATCAATCCCTGGAAGATCCGGACGAGGATGAACGAGAACGGGTCGTATACGAAGTAGTTGGCGAGATGCGCGAGTCCGAGGCCTACGCCGGAGCGCACGAGCATCGGCTTGCTGCCGAACCGGTCGGCGAGAGAGCCCCAGAAGGGCGCGCAGAGCCCGCTGATCAGGAAGCTGATCGAGATGGAGATGCCGGACCAGGCCTCGAGTCCGCGGCCGATGCCAAGATCATGTTCGAGGAACAGCGGGAAAAAGGGGACCGATAGCGTATAGGCGAGATGGTTCAGAAACAGGCCAATCCATAAGATGTACAAGTTGCGTTTCCAATCGGGCACCGGGCCGCCTCCTGTTCGTATGCGTCCCCGGCGCCTTTTTGCGCCGTCAGTCCGTCGGACGCTCGGCCAGCGTCAGCGCCAGGAACAATTTGCCGGCATGCAGCAGCGCGCGCTCGTCAATGTCGAAACGCGGATGGTGATGCGGAAATTGGGTTCGTGCTTCCGCGTTGCGCGCGCCGACATGGATGAACGCGCCCGGACGCCGCTCTAGGTAATAGGCGAAGTCCTCCGCGCCCATCACCGGCTCGAGCGCGATGAACGCCTCTTCGCCGAGCGCTTCCGCGATGGCCCGGCGTGCGGTCTCGGTTTTATTCGGATCGTTGACGAGCGGCGGATAGCCGTTCGCGTATTCAATCTCGGAGCTCGCTCCGCCGGCCGTGCTGATGCCGCCAGCGATCGCGCGCACGTCCGCTTCGATCTTCGCGCGCAGCGCAGGATCGAAGGTGCGGACGGTGCCTTCGATCTCCGCGGCCCCCGCGATGACGTTAAAGGCGGTCCCGGCACGGAATACGCCGACAGACACGACGGCGGACGCCAGCGGATTCACTCTGCGGCTGACGATCTGCTGCAGGCCGCCCACGATCTGGCTGCCGATGACGAGGGCGTCGACCGTTTCGTGGGGGCGCGCGCCGTGCCCGCCTTTGCCGACGACCTTGATCTGGAAGGCGTCGACGGCGGCCATCGCCGGACCGGCGCGAAGACCTGCGCGGCCGAGCGGGATCTCCGAAGAAAGGTGGATGCCGTAAACTTCGTCGACGCCGTCCAGGCAGCCGTCCTCGATCATGAACCGGGCGCCGCCCGGCGGCTTCTCCTCCGCGTGCTGGAACAGGAGCACGACGTTGCCCGCCAGTTCGTGGCTGTGCGCCTGCAGCACGCGGGCGACGCCGAGCAGCACGGCCGTGTGGCCGTCGTGGCCGCAGGCGTGCATCGCCCCGTCCGCCGTGGAGCGATAAGGCGCGTCCTTCTCGTCCTGAATCGACAGCGCGTCGAAGTCGGCGCGCAGCGCCAGCGTCGGACCGGGACGTCCGCCGCGGATATAGCCCAGCACGCCGCCGCCGGGCAAGCCGTCGGCTCCGTCTTTAGCGAGATCAAGCTCCCGCCGCCAGCCTACGCCCGTCCGCGTCTCGATCCCGAATTCCCGCAGCTTGTCAGCTACGAACGCGGGCGTGCGGCGCTCGGTGAACGAGACTTCGGGATGCCGGTGCAGATGCCGCCGCCAGCCGACGATCTCCCCCTCGGCGCTCGCCAGTTCCTCGTACAGCCGATCCAGCAGACTCATGTGCAGATCCTCCTCCAAAATGACAGACCGTTTCCTCTACATCCGCACGGCAACCCGCGCTCTCCGCAACAGTACCTTTCTCGCTTACAACACACCCGTCGTCGCTCGCGCCGCTCCAACGGTGCTTTTCTCGCTTACCGTAACTCGCTTTTCCCGCAACAGTGAATTTCTCGGTTAAAGCACGCTCAACCGTCGTTCGCGCCGCTCCAACGGCGTTTATCTTCCTTGCAGTAACCTGCTTTTTCTGTAGCGGTACTTTTTTCGCTTACAGCGCTCAATGTTGTCGAACGCACGGCTCCAACGGTACTTTTCTCGGTTACAGCGCCCAGCCCCTTACTGCAGCGGATAATGGCAAGCGACCGAACGATCGCCGTCCAGCGGCAGCAGGTCCGGCGATACGGACCGGCATCGGTCCGTCGCCAGCGGGCAGCGGGTGTGGAATCTGCAGCCAGCCGGCGGACGCGCCGGGGACGGAATCTCGCCTCGGATGGCGGCTGGCTCGGTCCGAAGCCGCGGATCCGGGTGCGGGATCGAGTCGATAAGGGCCCGCGTGTACGGATGGGCCGGACGCCGGAACAACTCGCGGCTCGGCGCGATCTCCACGATCCTGCCCAGGTACATGACGGCGATCCGATCCGAGATATGACGGACGACGTGCAGGCCGTGGGCGATGAACAGGTAAGTTAACCCCAGCTTCTGCTGCAGGTCCTGCATCAGGTTGACGACCTGCGCCTGCACCGATACGTCCAGCGCGGACACGGCCTCGTCGGCAAGCACGAACTTCGGATGGAGCGCGATGGCCCGCGCGATGCCGATCCGCTGCCGCTGGCCGCCCGAGAATTCGTGCGGGTGCCGCGATAAGATCCCGTGGTCGAGTCCGACGGCGGCGAGCAGCTCCTCGACGCGCTGCTTTTTCTCTTTGCCCGCCAGGCCGTGATGGACGGCGAGCGGCTCGCCGACGAGATCGCCCACGTTCCAGCGAGGATCGAGGGAGCCGTACGGATCCTGGAAGATCATCTGCATATGCCTGCGCGTCTGCCGAAGCCGCGAGGCGCCGAGACGGGTCAAATCTTCGCCCTCGAACAGCACGCGCCCCGACGTGACGGGCTCCAGCTGCAGCAGCAGCCGGCCTAGCGTCGACTTGCCGCTACCCGATTCGCCTACGAGCCCGAGCGTCTCGCCTTCCCGGATGGAAAAGGAGACGCCGTCCACCGCGCGTACGAACGTCCGGGAGCGTCCGGGGAATCCTCGCTTGATCGGATAATACTTGCACACGTCCTCCACCTTAAACAGCTCGACGCTCCCAGTCTTCGCCTGCTCCGCCTGCGTCGTCCCGTTCTCTTTGCCTTCTTCAAGCAAGACGCGCACCGTTTCCGGCGCCGGCGGCTCGTGCGCGGTCAAGCCGCGATTCGGCACCACCACCGCGGACTCGCCGTGTTCTGGCGCAACGACCGAGGACACGCCGCGATCCGGCCATAATGCCGCGCCCGCGGATTCGCCGCGATCCGTCGCCTCTCCCTGCGCCTCCCGGGCGCTAAGCGCGCCGTCCTGCAGCAGCGCGTCCGCGTGCCAGCAGGCGGCTTCGCGGCCGCCCCGCTTGACGAGCGGCGGCGCCGACGCTCGGCACCGGTCGGTCGCGTGCGGGCAGCGGGGATGGAACACGCAGCCCTCCGGAAGCTTGCTCAGGCTCGGAATGCTGCCCGCGATAGCGTAAAGCCGATCGCCCTTCTCCGTATCGAGCGTGGCGACCGAGCGCAGCAAGCCGCTCGTGTACGGATGATGCGGCTGCGCGAACAGCTCGGCGACCGTCGCCTGCTCGACGATGCGGCCGGCGTACATGACGACGATCCGGTCGGCGATCTGCGCGGCGATGCCCAGGTCGTGCGTGATCAGCAGGATCGACATGCCGAACTCCGCCTTCAATTCCTGCAGCAGGTGGAGGATCTGCGCTTGAATCGTCACGTCGAGCGCCGTCGTCGGCTCGTCCGCGATGAGCAGCTCCGGCCCGCAGGACAGCGCGAGCGCGATCATCGCGCGCTGGAGCATGCCGCCCGATAGCTCGCCGGGGTACTGCTTCATGCGCAGCTCCGGCTCCGGGATGCCGACCCGCGCGAGCAAGCTCGCGGCATGCGCCTTGGCCTCGGCCTTCGTCTTGCGCTCGTGCCGCAGGATCGTCTCGACGATCTGGTAGCCGATCGTGTAGACGGGGTCGAACGCGGCCATCGGCTCCTGGAAGATCATCGCGATCCGCTTGCCCCGCAGGCTGCGCAGCTCGCCTTGGGTGAGCGCCGTCAGATCGACGCCGTTCAGCGCGATCCGGCCGCCTTCGATTTGCCCGTTCTCGTAGTCGACGAGCCGCATGACCGCCTTGGAGGCGACGGTCTTGCCGCTGCCCGACTCGCCGACGAGACAGACGGTCTCTCCCGGGGCGATCGTCAGGGACACGTCGTGCAGGGCTTGCAGGAATCCGCGCTTCGTACGGAAGCCGACGGACAGTTGTTCGATCTCTAGCAGGCTTTGCATGACAGACTCCTTTCTGTTAAGGGACCGGACGGTCTTGGCGGCTAGACCCGACGCGTCGGTAGGGTCGCTCAGCCTTCCTTGCGCTTGGGGTCGAGCCGGTCGCGCAGCCAGTCCCCGACGATGTTGACGGCCAGCACGAGCAGCGTAATCGCGAGGCCGGGATACGTGCAGATCCACCAGGCGACCGTCAGGTAGCCGCGTCCTTGCGACAGCAGCGCGCCCCAGTCGGGAATTTCTTTTAACACGCCGAGTCCCAGGAAGCTGAGGCCGGAGCCCGTCAGGATCGCGGTGCCGATGCCGAGCGTCGCCATGACGAGCAGGGGGGAGAGCGAGTTGGGCAGCACATGCTTCCAGAAAATCGAGAAGGGCGTCGCGCCGATGGCGCGGGAAGCCGTCACGAACGGCCGGCTCTTGATGCTGATCGTCTGCCCGCGCATGACGCGCGCATAGCCGGGCACGGATGCCGCCGCCACGGCCAGCACGATATTGCCGAGGCCGGGCCCCATCGCGGCGGCGATCGCCAGCGCCAGCAGGATGCCGGGAATCGTCATCAGCACGTCCACGATCCGCATCAGGACGGCATCTACCGCGCCGCCGATATAGCCGGAGATCGTGCCGATCGCGCCGCCCGCGAGCCCGCCGACCAGCACCGACATGAAGCCGATGTACAGCGAATCGCGGGCGCCGTATACGACGAGGCTCAGAATGTCGCGGCCATAATAGTCGGTGCCGAAAGGATGGGCGGCGCTCGGCCCCTGCATGATCGCGTCCAGCATCATGTCCGTCGGTGAATAAGGGGCGATCCACTGCGGAAAAGCGGCGCAGATCGCGATGATCAAGATAAGCGCTCCCGCGGCGTAGACGAACAGATCCGCCGGTTTGAGGCGCGTTGCGCGTCCGCGGTAGGCCGGCAGCTCCCACTTCCGGCGCTGCAGCACCGCCTCGGCGGCCGTAGATTGTCTCATTAGGTTCACGTCCTTTCTTGGCCGGGCAGAGATAAGGGTCAAAAGGCAGCTAATTCAGCGGCTGGCCGCTAAGTAAAGAAATTAACGTCCAAAAGGCATCTAATTTTCCGTATTTCGCAGCAAGGGGGGCAAACCGAGCCAAATAACTGCCTTTTGACAACTATTCATTCAAAAGTGACGGAGCGCGCCGAAATAACTGCCTTTTAGCAACTATCGCAACCTCCGCCACGCCATCCAGTTATTTCGCCATCCAGCCATCCAACCATTGTGCGTTCACGTCATTCGCCATCCAGCCATCCAGCCATTTTGCCGTCACGTCATTCGCCATCCAGCCAACGCGCCATCACACCATTACCATCACGCCGAACGCCGCACCCGCGGGTCGATGACCGCATACGACAAGTCGACGAGCAGATTCACGACGACGTACACGAGCGAGGAGAACAGGATGACGCCCTGCACGACCGGCAGGTCCTTCGCCATGATGGCGTCCGCGATGATCCGGCCGATGCCCTGCCTGGAGAATACCGTCTCGATGACGACGGTGCCCGCCAGCATCTCGCCGGCCAGCACGCCGATCATCGTGACGGCGGGGATGAGCGCGTTGCGCAGCGCATGCCGGTACATGACGGCCCGCTCGGACAAGCCCTTGGCGCGCAGCGTGACGACGAAGGCGTCGCCGATGACCTCGAGCATGCTGTTGCGCACCATGCGGACGATGAAGCCGGCGCCGATCAGGCCGAGCGTAAGCGCGGGCAGCACGAGCGTCCGCCAGCCGTGCGAGCCCATCGCCGGGAACCATCCGAGCCGGATGGAGAAGATGAGCAGCAGCAGGATGCCGGTCCAGAAGGCGGGCATCGAGATGCCGAGCAGGCCGACGATCCGGGCGATGAGGTCGATCGGCTTGTTGCGGTGGATTGCCGACAGCACGCCGAGGAGCACGCCGACGACGACCGACACGGCGGCGCTGGCCGCCGCGAGCGCGAGCGTCGCAGGAAAGTGCTTAGCGATCTTGGGCAGCACGGGCTCCGAATTCAGCACGGATTGGCCGAAATCGCCGCGAAGCAGCTTGCCGAAGTAGTCGGCAAGCTGCAGCAGGAAGGGGCGGTCGATTCCGAGCTGGTGACGGAGGTTCGCGATCGTTTCGGGCGAGGCGTTGGAGACGTCGATCATGCTGGCCACCGGATCGCCCGGCAGCAGATACATGATGACGAACACGAGCGCCGACGATCCGACGATGACGAGGAGAGAAGAGAGGATGCGCCCGGTCACGGCTTTGAGCATCGTTCGTTACCCCTTCCTCTCCGTTACTTGGCCAGGCTCACGTCGTTGAACAGCGGGTAGCCCAGCAGATCGAACTTCAGGCCCTGAACGGACTTGGATGCGGCTACCGTGTACGGGAACACGTAGATCGGGATGATGACAGCCTCGTCCTTGATGCGCTGCTGTACCTTTTTGTACAGCTCGGCGCGCTTCGCGTCGTCCTTCTCCAGCGCGCCCTGCTCCAGCCACTCGTCGAGCTCCGGGTCGGACACGTGGGCGATATTGCCGAGCACGCCCTTGGGCGCCGTGTGATAGAAGGCCGACAGCGCGTTCGGATCTCCGTTCACCTGGCTGTTGCCGTAAATGTCGAAGTTGGCGTTGGTGAATACCTCGGTCAGGATGTCCTTGGTGATGACGACCTCCGTGTCGATCCCGATTTTCTTCAACTGCTGCTGGATGATGGCGGCGATATCGTTGCGCTTCTCGCGGTTCGGCGTGCCATCGACGTAGCGCAGCGTGAGCTTCTTGCCGTCCTTCTCGCGGATGCCGTCGGCGCCTTTTTTCCAGCCGATCTCGTCAAGCAGCGCGTTTGCCTTGTCTATGTCGGGCTTAATGGCGTTTTCCAGCGATGCGTCGTATCCGAGGACGCCGGGCGACAGCGCGGACCAGGCCTGATCGTAAGTGCCGAGATACAGCGTCTTGACGATGGCGCCGACGTCGATGCCGTACTGCAGCGCCTGACGAGCCTTCGTCTCGCCCCACGGCGCGCGGTCCTGATTGATGAAGAGTGTATAAGGAAGCCCGATCGTGTTCGCCTGAAGCACCTGGAAGTCGGGATTACTCTTGAGCGAAACGATGTTCTGCGGTGGGACGGTCTCGGCTGCCAGCACCTGCCCGCTCTGGACGCTGCCGATCCGGGTCGCTTCCTCCGGCGCGATCTTAAAGGTGAGGCGATCGAGGTAAGGCGCGCCTTTGTTGTCGACGATCTCCGGTCCCCAGTTGTAGTCGGGGTTGCGCTCGACCGTGATCTCGGCGTTTTCCTCCCACTTGACGAATTTGAACGGCCCGGTGCCTACCGGGTTTTTGCCGAATTGATCGCCGTACTTCTTCGCGGCCGTCGGGGATACGATGCCGAGGAGGGCTTGGCTCAGGTTGCCGAGGAACGCGCGCGACGGCGTCTCCAGGTTCAGTTTGACCGTGTATTCGTCGATAACCTCGGCCGACTTGTAAGGCTTCAGGAGCGCGCTCGCGTTGGCGGCCTTCGTGTTCGGGTCGAGAATGCGGTCGTAGTTGTACTTCACGGCCTCCGCGTTGAACGGCGTGCCGTCCTGGAACTTGACGTCCTGGCGCAGCTTGAACGTATAGCTCAGGCCGTCCTCAGACTCGGTCCACTCGGTGGCGAGCCACGGCTTGATTGTGTTGTCCGGCAGCTTCACGACGAGGTTGTCGTAAATCGTGCGGATGACGCGGACGGCGACCGCGAGGCCGCTTCGCTGCGGGTCGAGCGTGTCGGGCGAGGTGGCGAGCGCGTAGGTCAGCTCGCCGCCTTGCGCGGCGGCGGAAGGCGAGCCGTCCGCCTGCGAGGCCGAAGGAGAGGCGGCGCTCGGGCTCGCATCTCCGGCAGCGGCCTGGCCGCCGCCGTTGTTATTGTTGTTGCCGCACGCGGCAAGCGCCAACGTCAGGGCGAGCGAGACCGCAAGCAGTGCAGAAGTCCATTTGAAAGAGCGTTGCGTGCTGTACATCGAGGGATCCTCCCGTATGATCAAAGTGAATTAAGAACGGACCGCGACCGGCGCGGCATAGCGGTTGACCGGAAACGGCAGGCCCAGGTTGCCCCGGAGCGTGTCGTGCTCGTATTCCGAGCGGTAGAGTCCGCGCGCCTGAAGCAGCGGCACGACATACTTGACGAAGTCCGCGAACCCGCCCGGTACGGCCTCGCCGACGATGAAGCCGTCCGAGGCGTTTCCTTCGAACCACTGCGCGAGACGATCCGCGACTTTCTCCGGCGTGCCGACGAACGGCCCCTTGGGCGTCATCGTGCGGAGCGCGACTTGGCGGAGCGTCCAGCCGTTTTCCTTAGCCTTCTGCTTGATCCGGTCCGTCGTGCTGCGGAAGCTGTTGGTCCCGAGATCGCCGATGTCGGGGAACGGCTCGTCAAGCGGGTACGCGGAGAAGTCGTGATGGTCGAAAAAGCGGCCGAGATACAGTAGCGCGTCCTCAATCGAAGCGAGCGAGGCGATCTCCTCGTAGCGGCGCTCCGCCTCTTCGTCCGTGGCGCCGACGATCGGCCCGATGCCCGGGAAGATCAGAATCTCGTCCGGCGAACGTCCGTACTCGGCGGCTCTGCGTTTCACGTCGGCATAGAACGCCTGCGCTTCCTCGATCGTCTCGTGTCCGGTGAAGACGGCGTCCGCCGTCCTCGCGGCCAGGTCGCGTCCTGCATCCGACGAGCCGGCCTGGAACACGATCGGTCGGCCCTGCTTGGAGCGCGCGATGTTCAGCGGACCTTCGACGGAGAAGAACTCGCCCTTGTGATTCAGGCGGTGCAGCTTGTCGGGATCGAAGAAGACGCCGCTCTCCTTGTCGCGAACGAAGGCGTCGTCCTCCCACGAATCCCACAGCCCTTTGGCGACCTCGAGATACTCGGCGGCGAGCCGGTAGCGTTTCGAATGATCGGGATGTTCGCCTTTGTTGAAGTTAGCCGCGGTCGCTTCGCCCGGCGAGGTGACGACGTTCCAGCCTGCGCGTCCGCCCGAGATATGGTCCAGCGAAGCGAACTGGCGGGCGACGGTGAAGGGCTCGCTGTACGAGGTCGACAGCGTGCCGACGAGCCCGATCCGGGAGGTCACGGCGCCCAGCGAGGACAGCAGCGTCAGCGGCTCGAAGCGGTTCAGGAAGTGCGGGATCGACTTTTCGCTGATGGTGAGGCCGTCGGCGATGAAGATAAAGTCGAATTTGCCTTGCTCGGCCAACTGCGCCTGCTCCAGATAACGAGGCCAGTTGATGCTCGCGTCCGAAGGAATGTCGGGATGCCTCCATGCCGACATGCTCGATCCTACGCCGTGCAGCACGGCGCCCAGCTTCAGTTGTCTGTTCTTTCCCATGTTCGAATCCCCCTCGAGTTTAAAATTGATAATTCCAGTCTGTGAAGTCGGATTAATAGTTAATATAAGGGTAGATCGCGATTTTGCGTAATAGAAAAATCAAATCGGCGCATTCAATAAATCGATTCGAGGCGCCGCGCGAGGATACGAAGACAAAGAAGCCGCCCCGCAAATCCGTATGGATTGCGTGACGGCTTCTTCATTATGCGTGCGGTGCGTGAGGAGCGCCCAAACGTTCCTGAGTAAGAACGCTTGCGGTCCACTTTGGGCCAAATGCGCCCAATTGTTCCTGAGTAGGAACAATTACGATCTGCGGTTACTCCAGCACGATCAACTGTTCCTGAGCAGGAATGTTTGTGCTCCGCGGTGACTCAAGTGCGCCTAAGTGTTCCTGAACAGCAACACTTGCGATCCGCCCGGGTTTCTCACTGCATGCTGTTATGGATTCGCTGCATGAACTCCTCCGCGGCGCTGTAGCCGAGCTGCTTGAGGTACCAGTTGTTGGCCGCTGCCTCGATGAGGCCGGCGACGTCGCGACCGGGCTGCAGCTGGATCTCGATGTACGGGATCTGCACGCCCAGGTAGTCGGAGAACTTCGGCTCGAGCTCCAGCGCGTTGCTGAGCTCGCCGTCCCGCCAGGTCGCCAGCTCGATGTCGAGCACGATGCGCGTCTCGTCCTGGAACGCCCGGCGGCCGTACTGCCGCACGACGTTGATCAGGCCGACGCTGCGCAGCGCGAGGAACTCGCGCGTCGTCTCGTTGTGCGACCCGAGCAGCAGCGCCGGCCCGAGCTTCTTGAGGACGACGATGTCGTCCGCCACGAGCCGGTGGCCCCTGCGGATGAGCGTGTGCGCCGTCTCGCTTTTGCCGATGCCGGACTTGCCCCGCAGCAGCACGCCGATGCCCGACACGTTCACGCAGACGCCGTGAATCGATTGCTCCGGCGCGAGCGCCTTGACCAGATAGCTATCCAGCTTCGCGATGAACTCGGTCGTCGGATCGCCCGTTCGCAGCAGCGGGATGCCCTCTTCGTCGCAGAACTTTTTCAGATAAGGAAACTCCTGCTGGCCCGCGGTCACGATGAAGCAGGGCGGGTGGTACTTGACGATGTTGCCGATATGAAGCAAGCGTTCTTCGACGCTGAGCTGCAGTAAGTACGTAATCTCCTTGCGGCCGAGCACCTGCACGCGCTCCATCGGGAAAAACTCGAAGTAGCCGACGAACTCCAAGCCCGGACGATGCGCCCGCGAGCGCGAGATCTGCCGGTCCAGGCGCCCATCGCCCGCCAGCACCTCCAGCTTGAATTGATCCGCGAGTCTCTGTACGGTAATGGATTTCACGTGCGAGCCTCCTTTGATTGCGTCGTGTCTATCATACTCTACCCGATGTATTCCCCTGCGGGAAGGGTTATTCCTGCGAAGCGTGCCGGAACATGGATTTCAGTTGAATGAAGCATTCCATGATGCTAATTAGTGCTTATTCTATGGAAAAACCTACTAATGTCAATTTACCAATTAATAGCGCCGTCATATAATGAGCTAATAAAAGGGCGGGATAGCAACAATTGTGAAATGATGTTTCTAGCTTGGATATTGGGACTCTCTTATCGCTGCTGATTAATAACAGGCTGGGCGGCGCATCATCTCATTCCAAAAATTAAAGCCCCAAAGGAATAAAACTAGGGAATTTTTAAGGGGGGACAACGTTTTGAAAATATGGGAGCTTAAATCCGACTTTCGAGATCGACTCTATTGTTTGACGGAAAACGGTTATCGAACCTACTTCTCGGGGCAGTTTGCCGGAGAGCCGATCCAGAAGTGGGATTCGAACATGGAGTTCGATTCTGAAAAGAGAATCGCTGTCGATTATCCTAAATTCGGCTCGGGGATAGTCATATTAAGCGAACGTGCAGTTACCGTATTGAAGGATCTTATAGAAAGCCGAGGAGAGTTATTAAAGCTTAATCATATTCGCTTTGCCTACTATGCTCTAAATATTTTAAATATTGTCCCCGGGCTTGATTACAAAAATTCCGAGATTACTTTTTTTGAGGATGGATCTGTTTGGGACATTAGGAAATACGCGTTTGAATTGGAACGCGTGGCGAACGAGTCCATTTTTAAGATCCCGGAACGTCTCTCTACTCAAATTTTTGTCACCGATACATTCCGAGACTGCGTCCTTCAGCACAACCTGACTGGCTTTCGATTCATTGAGCTGTGGGACTCGGAAGCCGATCCAGCAGCTCAAAAGATGCAGCGTCAGCGTTACTTGGAGCGACTCGCCGAGATCGAGCGGACCAAGGGACCAGAGTATAGCTTCGCCGAGGTCACCGAACGAATGCGCAAGGAAAACAAAGCTGCCGTCAGCGGCAAGCAGAAACTTCAGTTGGACGAGAATGACTCTTTGCTGATCGGAGACCTGCTTGAGGATACGTTGACTTATGCATGGATGAATCCCATTTATATCCCGCCGTTATTTCTGGATATGAAGTGGCATCTTGCTGAGAAGGAACCGGAAACGAGGGAGATAGGTGAAGATCTACCAATTAATTTCTGATAAACAGGACCAATTATTTTACGATAATATGGAGAAAAGTTACCAGGTTTACTTTGAAAATCAGTTTAATGGCGTGCCTGTTAAACGTTGGGGAGATATTAAATTCTACTCCACTCAAGGTCTAGATCTAGATATGATCGCTTTATCAGCCGGAACTCCGGCGCTCAGTAAAAGAGCCGTCGGGGCAACTAAAGATTTGCTTGCAGATAAAGTCGAGACCCTTCCGCTGGAACATGATTACTTTAAATTATTCGCCATTAACGTTTTGCATGTCATTCCGGCACTAGACAGGAGCCGATCCCAACTAACATTATGGCCTGATGGAGGGATTAGAAAGATAACTCAGTATGTCTTCTCACAAGATATTATTAAAGATGCTGCGATCTTTAAGATCCCTGAATTTAAATCAACTTACATCTTCGTTACCGACGTTTTCCGTGATCGCGTTCTCCAGCACAACTTGACTGGCTTTCGATTCATCGAGCTGTGGGACTCGGAAGCCGATCCAACGGCTCAAGAGATGCAGCGTCAGCGTTACTTGGAACGACTCGCCGAGATCGAACAGGGACCGGCATACAGCTTCGCCGAGGTCACCGAACGAATGCGCAAGGAAAACAAGGCTGCCGTCAGCGGCAAGCAGAAACTCCAGTTGGACGAGAACGACTCCTTGCTGATCGGAGACCTGGTGGAGGATACGTTGACTTACGCATGGATGAATCCCATTTATATCCCGCCGTTATTTCTGGATATGAAGTGGCATCTCGTAGAGAAGGAACCGGAATTAAAGTTTGGCAGGCGGAAGTAAATGTTGTGCCCCGTTACGGCTTCGTAACGGGGCTTTTTATGTATCAAGCAAAAGAGGGAAAATAAAACTGAAGACCAGGCTTGCCTGCTCACCGTGAACCTGGCGCACTGAAACAAGTATTAACGGAAATCTTATCCTGCGAAAACGCCGCCGCTACGCCTCGAACGAACGCGCCGACGGGCGCGAGCCGCCCCGGCGATACCAGAGCATCACGGGGAGCAGCAGCACGGCCAGCGCGCCGCCCGCGAGCGAGAGCGCGGCGAAGCTCGACAGGGCGACGACCGCGCCGGACAAGGCGCCGCCGGCCGCGCCCGCGAGCGAGATGAGCACGTCGACGGTGCCCTGCGTCTTGGCGCGCGTGCCGAGAGTCGTCGCGTCGACGATGACGGCGGTGCCGCTGATGAGGCCGAAGTTCCAGCCAAGGCCCAGCAGCACCAGGCCGAAGATCATCCAGGCCGACGAGTCGCCCGGCGCGAACGCGGTGACGAGCCCCGCGCAGAGCAGCGTCACCGCCCCGGCGCAGGATATCGCGATGCGCCCGATCTTGTCCACGAGCACGCCGGTCACGAGCGAGGGGAGGAACATCGCCGCGATATGCGCGCCGATCGTCATGCCCACCATGTCCAGGCTGTGCCCGTGGTGCTTCATGTGGAGCGGCGTCATCGTCATGATGGCGGTCATGACGATCTGGGTGATCAGCATGACCGACGCGCCGACGACGATGCCCCGGCTGCCGGCGCGCTCGGGCGTGGCGGCATCGGCGGTTCCGCCGCCCTCGCCCGCGGCGGGCACATCCGATGCGCTCGCCCTGGCGACAAGGAACGGATCCGGCCGCAGCAGGATCGCGAACACGAGGCCCGCCAGCGCGAACGCCGCCGCAGCCAGCATGAAGGGCCCCGCGAGCGGCGGGATCCCCCAATCGGCGGCAAGCCTGCCCATCGGCGAGACCAGGTTCGGTCCGGCCACGGCGCCGAACGTCGTCGTGACCATCGCGATGCTGACCGCGCGGGCGCGCTGATGCGGCTCGGCCAGGTCCGTGCCGGCGTAGCGCGCCTGCAGGTTGGTGGAGGTGCCCGCGCCGTATACCAGCATCGCGAGGAGCAGCAGCGGCAGGCTGTCCCAAGCCGCCGCCGCGACGACGCCCAGCGCGCCGACCGCGCCTGCGAGGAAGCCCGCGGTCAGCCCGGCCCGCCGGCCTAGCCGCTGGGTGAGGCGGCCGACCGCGAAGGCCGACAGCGCCGAGCCCAGCGTGAACAGCGTCGTCGACAGTCCGGCGAGGCCGTCCGAGCCTGTCATGTCCTGCGCCAGCAAGGCGCCGACGGTGATGCCCGACGCGAGTCCCGCGCCGCCGAACAGCTGCGCGATGACGACGATGACGAGCGTCCGCTTATGGATGGCGCGCCGTTCCGCCTGCGTGTATGTATTCATTCAAACCTCCAAAGGTGAGTCGTCTTTCTTTGCGCCTTTGCGTCTATGCGTTTATGAAATCATACTATGAATCGGTCCCGGACGTCAGGCGAATTTTGCGCAGAAAAAAGTTCGCCCGCCTAGTCTAGCTTCGGCAGACGAACCTTCGAATGTCTTTGACCCGAAGCGTCTTCGCGTGCCGGGTCATCAGGCGCTTGTCGCTGACGACCCAGGTATGGTCCCGCGACAGCGGCCTGCGCATGGCGATGAAGTCCCAGGGGCTCCCCGCATAGATCTTGCAGCCGCTCGCCCTCGCGTCGGCGCAGAATCTCACGCACTCCCCGCGGTTCAGCTCGCGGAAGCCGATCCGTTCGAACACCTGCCGCCGGACGAGCAGCGTCGCGCCCTGAACCTGATCGACATACCGGTTCGCCCTGTCGTAGTACCGGTGCAGAAGAAGCTTCCTGCCGGCCAGATACATGTAGTGGGCGCGCTTGCCGACGATGTCGGCGCCGGTCGCGCGCAATACCCGCACGCTCTCCGACAAATACCCCGGTCCGTAATAATCGTCGTCGTCGAACTTGGCGACGAGCGGATGCCGCGCCAGCCGGGCGCCGACGTTCAGGCAATGGCCGAGCGAGGCGCTCGCCGGCATCGCGACGACGCGCACGTTTTTGTACGGCGCAGCGGCCTTCACGTACGCTTCCAATCGCAGATCGTCGCCGTTCAGGATCACGATCAGCTCCTTCGCCGCATAGCGCTGCCTGCCGTAGTTGCGCAGCAGCGCCTCCATATACGCGCGTCGCTTGGTGCAGGCCACGACGGATACCGCGAGCGGGCCGGACGTTCGCTTGCTCTCCGAACTTCCGCTGCGCTCCGATCCTTCGTCTTCCGCCCGTCCACACTCCGTCTGCCCGCGACGCCCCGATCGCCCGTTCTCCGCCGCTCCGCGCCTTTCCGCCCGCGCCATTACCGTGCGCCCCGCGGTTTTCTCCGCACGAAGCGCTTGTAGTCGGTCACGTTCGGGATCGTCCTATGCTGCGCGAGCAACTCCCGGTCCCCGATGATCCATGTATGGTTCGCCGAGTTCTTCCTGCGGACGGCCGCGAAGTTGAATCTGCCTCCCGAATAGACCCTGTAGCCCTGCCGCCTGCTGAGGTCGCAGAACAAGTCGTCCTCGCCGACGCTGCGGTCGGGGAAGCGGACCCGATCGAACACGCGCTTGCGGAAAACGAGCGTGGCACCCGGAAGCCTGCCGACGGGCTTGTTCTCGTCGCGGGGGAATCGAAGGATCAGCTTCTTCGCGCCCCGCAGATACATATAGTGCGCGCGCTTTCCGACGACGTCGGCTTTGAAAGCGCGAAGCGCCCGCAGGCTGTCAGTCAAGTAATAAGGCGCGTAATAATCATCGTCGTCGAACTTGGCGATTCGGCCGTATCGCGCCTTGCCGACGGCGAAGTTGAGGCAGGCGCCGAGCGAGCGGTGCTCCGGCATGCGGAATACCCTCACCTTTCCGTGCCTCTTGGCCAGCCGACGATAAGGCGCGAGCGGAATGCGGTCGTTGTTGACGACGACGATCAGCTCCTTCACCGCATGCGTTTGCCGAGCATAGTTGCGGAACAAGTTGTCCAGGTAATTGCGGCGTTTCGTGCAGGCAATCACGGTTACCCCCTGTCGTTCGTGCGCGTCTAGCAAGCCGGTTGCCACACTGGATCGCTCCCCCTTGTCCGCGAATACAGAGATGTCGTTATAATTTATGAGAGCGGACGGCCGGCGTAACGGCTGATCCGACAAATGAAGCATGCGCACAGAACGGCGCCGGCGGATCGGGCGGCCGCGTCGGGAAATTCGTCCGATTGTTTACGGTTTTCTATCTCTTTAGCATTTTCCACACGGCTAAAACCCTTGATGCGACAGGCGTTAAGCGCTTTCCTGGTTCGTGGGCCCGGAAAATTCCAACCTCCGTCGAAACGCTGAATTTACGAGCCGCTGGGCCGTCTCGTAGGATGGGGGTTGTAAGGCAGCCTCACAAACTTAGCTTGGGGAGGAAAGAAAAAATGGTCATTAAACGGATAAGCGGCGGCGTCGTTCTGGCGCTGACGGCCGCGGCGCTGGCCGCTTGCGGCGGCAATAATGAAAACGGCGGGGCATCGGGTTCCCCTGCGGCAAGCTCGCAGGCTGCGGGCGCTTCGGCAAGCGGCACGGCAAGCAGCGCGGCAAGCGCCTCCGCCGACTACGGAGATACCGGCGGCCTCAAGCTGCCGCTCGTCGACAAGCCGACGACGATCAACTGGATGCTGGTCGGCGAAGCGCCGGTGAACGACAAGATGATCGTCAAGGAGATCGAAAAGCGCACGGGCATCACCGTCAACTTTCAGACCTACGCCTCCTCTACCTATCAGGACAAGCTGAAGGTGACGGTCGCCTCCGGCAAGCTGCCGGACATCTTCCACGGATTGACGTCGGCCGAGCTCAAGAAGCTGGGCAAGCAGGGCGCGGTCGTCCCGATCAACGATTATGCCGACATGCTGCCGAACTTCAAGAAGCTGTATATGGAGGAGAACGACTGGGTCGTCAAGTCCTACGGCGACGAGAGCGGCAAGATCTACACCTGGCCGATCTACGACATGAACCGGGCGGTCAACCACGGCTTCCTGTACCGCAAAGATATTTTCGAGAAAAACGGCATTCCCGAATGGACCGACACGGAGGGCTTCTACCAGGCGCTCAAAAAGCTGAAGGAAATCTACCCGGATTCGTACCCGTTCGCGTCCAAGAGCACCGTCAATATCTTCAAGGACTTCGCGTACGGCTGGGGCATCGGCGGCGCGAACTACCCGGTCTACTACGACGAGGCGGCCAAGACATGGAAGTTCGCCTCCACGCAGCCGGAGAGCAAGGCCATGCTGGACTTCATGAAAAAGCTGTATAACGAAAAGCTGCTCGACCCCGAATTCATCACCGATACGCAGGATTCCTGGACGTCCAAGATGACGTCGGGCAAGTCGTTCGTCACCTTCGACTGGATCGGGCGCCTGGACTTGTTCTACAACCAGGTCAAGGATTCGAACCCCGAATACGACCTGCGCTACGGCAATCCCGTCGGGCCTACCGGCCACGTCCGGTCGCTGCCGAAGATCGAGGCGGGCTGGTCGATCACGGTCGCGAACAACGCGAACAAGGAAGCGTCGCTCAAGCTGCTCGATTACTTGACCAGCCCTTCGGGCGCGGCGCTCATGACGCTCGGCGTAGAAGGAGAGACGTTCAACTTCGACGCGAACGGCAAGCCGGTGTATCCGGAGCTGGCTAACGAGCCGGCCGTCGACATCAAGGTGCTCGAGAACAAATACGGCATGTGGCTCGAAGGCGCGTACCTGCGGCCGGATCACCGGAGCGTCTACTTTAACTACACGGAGAAGGAGCAGGAGGCGCAGGACAAGATCACGAGCGGCAACAAGTTCGAACCGCTCGACCCCGTCCTGAACTTCACCGACGACGAGACCGCGACGATCGCCGAGCTGCAGACTTCGCTGCAGAAGGCGGCCGAGGAGTTCAACACGCGCTACGTGCTCGACAAAAACTACGGCGACGCCGAGTGGGAAGCCTGGATCAAGAACGCCGACAAGCTGGGCGCGTCCAAGCTCGCCCAGATCTTCAACGACGCGCAGAAGCGCTACGATAGCGCCCAATAATCCTGCATCCGCGGGGAGCGACGGCGCGGGGCGATACAAGACCGTCTCCGCGCCCGTCTCCCGCCGACAGGACAGGAGGGAACATCATGCGAAATTTGCTCCACAGAATCGCGCGCGACAGACAGCTGCTCGTTCTTTTTATCCCTTGCATCGTCTTCTACGCGATCTTCCGGTACGGGCCGCTGTACGGCCTGATCATCGCCTTCAAGGATTACAGCGTGTATACGGGCATCCTGGACAGTCCCTGGGTCGGCTTCAAGCACTTCGAGCGATTTTTTAACGGCCCGGACTTCTTCGTCTTGTTCCGCAACACCTTTTTGCTCGGCTTCTTCGCGCTGGTGTGCTCGTTCCCGTTTCCGATCCTGCTCGCGATCCTGCTTAACGAGGTTCGCGTCCGCTGGTTCAAGAAGTTCATCCAGACGGCCAGCTACCTGCCGACGTTCCTGTCCGTCGTCATCATCAGCAGCATGATCACGGACTTCCTGTCCCCGAACAACGGCATCGTGAACAAGCTGCTCAACCTACTCGGCTTCGAGTCGAAATACTTTCTGATCGATCCGGCCTGGTTTCGCCCGATCTACGTACTCTCGGATATCTGGGCCAACACCGGCTACGAAGCGATCATCTTCCTGGCGGCCATCGCCGGGATCAATCCGACGCTGTACGAGGCGGCGCGGGTGGACGGCGCGAGCCGGCTGCGCATGATGTGGCACGTTACGCTGCCGGGGCTCATGCCGACGATCCTTGTCGTGTTCATTCTCAAGACGGGATCGATGTTCAGAGTCGGATATGAGAAGGTGCTGCTCCTGTACAACTCGATGACGTACGACGTGGCCGACGTCTTTTCCACGTTCGTGTACCGCAAGGGGCTGCTCGAGTCCAATTATAGCTACGGCGCGGCGGTCGGCCTGTTCGAAGCGCTGGTCGCCATGATCATGCTGCTCGGCGCGAATCTGATCAGCAAGCGGCTGGGAGGGAAGGGACTATGGTAGGACAACGCAGAATCACCATATTCGGCGTCGTCAACGCGCTGATCCTGATCGCCGTCGCGGTCTCCACCTTATATCCGCTTCTATACATCACGGCCGTATCGGTCAGCGATACCGCCAGCGTGACGAAGGGCGAGGTATTCCTCTGGCCGCACGGCTTCAACCTGGAGGCGTACAAGGACGTCCTGTTCGATCAGAAAATTCCGAGGGCGTACCTGAATACGGTCTACTATACGTTCCTGGGCACGTTCATCAATCTGCTGTTCACGTCCGTGGCGGCGTATCCGCTGTCCCAGCCGCAGTTCGTCGGGCGCAGGTTCTGGATGCTCGCGATCGTGCTGACGATGTTCCTGCAGCCGGGCATCATCCCGAACTTTCTGATCGTGCAGAAGCTTGGCATGCTGGACTCCGTCTGGGCGCTCGTTATTCCCAATGCGATCTGGACGTTCGAGCTGATTATCCTGAAGAGCTTCTATGAAAATATGTCGGCGCAGATCCGCGAAGCGGCGCTGATCGACGGCGCTTCGGAGTACCGCATTCTCTTCAATATCGTGCTGCCTCTCTCCAAGCCCGCGCTCGCGTCCGTCGGCCTGTTCTTTTTCATCGGCCACTGGAACAGCTTTTTCCTCCCGATGATCTATCTGAACGACCAGTGGAAATATCCGCTGCAGGTGGTGCTGAGAGGCATGCTGATCTTCCACGAAGGCAACTCGTCCTCGCTCGTCGACGCGTCCGCGCTGGCGCCGCAGGCCAAGAAAAACGCGACGATTATCCTCGCGATGATCCCGGTGCTGCTGATCTATCCGTTCGCGCAAAAATACTTTGCCAAGGGCGTCATGCTGGGCGCGGAAAAAGGCTAGTGGTAGAATAAGCGGATACACCTGCGACGCGAAGGATGATGGCCTATCATGAAGCGGATCGTGACGAACCTCGGCGTTCTGCAAATCTTTTTCTCCCTGCTGCTCGTCATCGCGATTATGTTCGTATCCACTTATCTGATCTACCGCAACTCCATATCCGGCATCTACGACAAGGTCACGCAGAACAATACGCTGGTCTTCAAGTCGGTCGTCCAGTCGTTCGACGACAGCTTCAGGACGGTGGACAACGTCATTCATTCCGTCCACAGCCTGCCGCCCTCGGACAATCTCATCTCGGCGGACGACGATAGCCTGGACATGACGAAGGTCTACACGCTGGTCAAAAATCTGTCTACGCTCATCTCCACGGTCGACTATATCGAGGAGGTCGTCGTCTTCTACGACGACGCTCGCCTCGCGATCACGTCCCAAGGCACGAGCGGCTTCGAGCGCTTCTTCGACGGCAAATACCGGCACGATACGTACAATGCGAGCTATTGGAAAACGTATGCGTCGACCAAGCACGCGTTCAAAATTTTCCCGGCGGACACCTTCAAGGTGCTGGACGTCAACCAGCAGCCGCGGACCCAAAATCTGATGATCGCCTTTGGCGGCAACAAGCTCGCGACGTCCAACAAAAACGTCATGGTCATGATCGACGTGGCCGCGCTGCTCAAGCACGTGAACCAGCAGTCGGTCATTCCCGGCGCGTCGCTCATCCTGCTGGATCAGGATCGGAACATCATCTACAGCTCGGACAAGCAATGGGGACTCGTCGACGTGCTGAACGACGTCTACTTCAACGCGGACCGGGAAGCCTCGCTGACGCGCGAGAACTACGAATACAACTTCTACAAATCGGACTACAACGGATTTATTTATATCGACAAGGTGCCCTATCAGTTCCAGAATCTCAATCCGGTGACGCAGGCCAACGACTCGATCATGCTCACCGCGATCGTATGCGCGGTCGCGCTGTCCGTCTTCCTCAGCATCTACCTGAACCGCCCGGTCAAGCGGATCCTCCGGCTGCTCGGAGGCGGGCACAGCAAAGGCAACGACTTCCGCAAGATCTACAGCGGGATCGTCAAGCTGCAGGCGGACAACGAGATGTACCGGGAGCAGCTCGCTTACGCGGACAAGGAGCTTCGCAGGGGCGTGTTCCTGCAGGCGCTGGACGAGAGCGCGCATGCCAAGGCGCACGACATCCAGCTGCAAACCTATTATCCGGCTTTGTTCGGAGAGCATTGCTTTGTCATGGTCCTGTTCCAGGCGAGGCCGAGAGAGGACACGGGAGAAGCGCCGCTGCCCGTCGAGACGATCGCGGACCGGCTGGAGGCGGGACTGCGGCGGGAGGGGGCGGAGGCTAGCGTCTTCCATGTCTCGCGCGCGGAATTCATCGCCGTCGTCGGCTTGGCGAAGCCGGAGGAACGGGCGAGGCTGATCAAGCGGCTGCGCGGAAGCATCGCGGCGGCCGAGAAGGAGGCGCTGCTCGGCTACGATCTGTGGGCTTGCGTGAGCGAAGCGTATGCCTCGGAGATTAAAAATGCCAATCGCGGCTACCGCGACGTCATGAACGGCATGCTGTACCGCAACGTCGGAGACGCGGCGAGCGTGCTCGACGTCGAGGAGATCGAGTATGTATGGAACGTCTACTTTCCGTTCGAGAAGCTCGAGAAGCTATCGAATTACTTGCTGAACGGCAAGCTGCAGGAGAGCGTCCAGATCATCCGTGAGACGATGGGCGAAAACGCGGCACGTAACGTCCACCGCCATCAGCTCGTTCATATCGCCAAGTCGATGCTCTTCTACATGCTCCGCTACGCCGGCAGCTCCGCTAATATACGCGAAGAGCTGTACGCGATCGAGACCGAATTTTGCCGCCGCGCGGAGCATACCTTCGATTACCGGGAGCTGGAGGAGGCGTTGGTCGCGATCGCCGGCCGCCTGTCCGTACACGGGAGAGCGGAGCCGAAGAACAAGCTGAATTCGGCCTTTATCTCGCAGTACATCGAGCTGCATTATATGGAAAATTTGTACCTGGACCAGATCGCGGCGGTCATGGAGACGACGCCCAAGTACTTCTCGAACTACTTCAAGAAGACGTTCGGCGTGAACTACGTGGAGTATCTGAACAAAGTAAGGCTGTCGCATGCGCGGGACCTGCTCAGAAGCACGACCCTGTCGATCGCCGAGATCGGGGAGAAGACGGGATACTTGAACTCGTCGACGTTCACGACGACGTTCAAGAAGTATATGGGCGTGTCGCCGAGCGACTATCGCAAGCAGAACGATCAGCAGATCGTGTAAGGCTGGAGTGAAATCCATGCATGGCGCTGTGAAGTCATGCGGGAACATCAAAACGATCGGCAGATCGTCTAGGCGGGAGTGATAACATGCGCGCTATTGTAACGCAGAGCGGGAACATCAAGGTGATCGAGCTGGAGCGGCCGGACCTCGCGCCGGGGCATGTGCTGATCCGGACCGAGTACTCCGCGATCAGCCCGGGTACGGAGATGGGCTTCGTGGGCCGCGCCGCGGACGAGGCTGCGGCCATTGGCTACAGCGCCGTCGGCATCGTCGAAGCGGTCGGCGAGGGCGTGGCGGACCGCCGGGTCGGCGAGCGCGTGGCCTGCTACGGCGTGCCGTACGTGCGACACGCGGAATGGCTCGCGGTGCCGACCAACCTGACCGCCGTCGTGCCGGACGGCGTATCGCGGGAGGAGGCGGCCTTCGGCGGCCTGGGCGCCATCGCGATCCACGCGCTGCGGGTCGCGGACCTGCGGTTCGGCGATTCCGCGGTCGTCGTGGGTCTGGGCATCCTGGGCAATCTCGTGGCCCAGATCGCCCATGCCGCCGCTTGCCGCGCGGTCGGCTACGATCTGAATGCCGAGCGCGCCGGCGGGCTGCGGCAGCTGGGGGGCGCGAGCGCGTACGCGGAAGCGGCCGCGCTGGAGGCGGCGCTGCCGGAGGAGACCGGCGGCGCGGGGGCGGACGCGGTGCTGCTGTGCGCCAGCGGGCCGGGCGAGCCGCTCATCAATAAGGCGCTCGAGTGGGTTCGCGACCGGGGCAAAGTCGTCATCGTCGGCGACCTGACGATGAACTTCAGCCGGGGGCTCATGTTCGCCAAGGAAGCGCAGGTGCTCATCTCGCGCGCCGGCGGCCCGGGCCGGTACGATCCGTCGTACGAAAGGGACAACCGGGACTATCCGCTCGGCCACGTGCGATGGACCGAGGGACGGAATCTGGCGGCGTACATCCGCCTGCTGGCGGAGGGGCGGATCTCCGTGCGGCCGCTCATCACGGACGTCTACCCGCTCGAGCGTGCGGCCGAGGCGTACGCGAACTACGCCGAGAAGAGCACGAGGACGATCGGGACGCTGATCCGGTACGAATAGGGGCACTCTCTCGACCGCGTCATCGGCTTGCCTATCGCGCAAAAGCGGAGGATCGCCGCCGCCATCATCCCATCGTCACGCCTTTCGCGCAAAAGTGCACGATAGTCACCACCACTATTCCGACGTCCCGTCTATCGCGCAAAAGTGCAGGATAGTCACCACCACGATCCCGACGTCCCGTCTATCGCGCAAAAGTGCAGGATTTTCTCGCAGAACACACTAGATTTCGCCGAAAGAGGCGGTCAATCATGCACTTTTGCACGATGGATCGCAATAATCCACCATTTCGGCCGTGGATGATGCACTTTTGCACGATAGGAACCTGACTGCCCCCTGACTACCGCGCGACAGTAAGATCGCCGCCGCCGTCATCCCATCGTCCCACCTACCGTGCAAAAGTGCACGATAGTCACCACCACGATCCCGGCATCCCGTCTATCGCGCAAAAGTGCAGGATAGTCACCACCACGATCCCGACGTCCCGTCTATCGCGCAAAAGTGCAGGATTTTCTCGCAGAACACACTAGATTTCGCCGAAAGAGGCGGTCAATCATGCACTTTTGCACGATGGATCGCAATAATCCACCATTCCAGACGTGGATGATGCACTTTTGCACGATAGCAATCGCCGTGTGGCCAAGCTGCGTAGCGCCAAGAAGATCTCTGCGTCTACAGAAGCTTGAACGCCGCCGGCTGAGCCTCGTATTTGCGTACGTATTTGCTGTCGGGATTGCTGGCTATGGCGAATAGGCCTTTACTGCACAGCGTTTGCAGCGTCCGTACCGCCGTTCTATGGTTGACTTGCAAATGCTCGGCTACGTCGATGGGGCGCAGGGCCCGGGATAGCCGGCACGCCAGCCGGAGCGTCTCGCGTTCCGCGAGTCCTGTAAGGTTGACCGGCGACTCGTGCGTGTAAAATCCGCCGATCAGCATCCGTAATAGGGTGATGCACAACTCGGGTCGCTCCGCGACGTCGTCGTAAGAAAACGAAATGACGCGATATCCCATAGCTGTTAAAAAAGTTTCCCGGTTTAACTCGTTGCTGTATTTCTTTCGGTCCATGTCCCTTACATGCGGACCGAATCTTTTGATCTCGATGATGAGCTTAACCGCCGGGTGGATCCAGACAAAATCGCAAAAGTACGCCAGCCCGCGCCAATCCGTCACCTCGTACTCAGGATGCAGCCCGTCGAAGCTGCCGCGAAGTTTCCACCATACATTTTGACAAAACAGTCGTTCGGCTTCGCGATGTCCGCGCTCCAGCCGTCCTCTTCGTTCGCCGCTCCTCCGGGCTAGATGGGACTGAATAAATTCGGCATGCGCCTGATCGAAGTTCATCTTCCTCGCAACCTCCTTAAAATAAAAAAACGCCCCTTCTGCATTCTCAAGGAATGTAGAGGGACGTGCTTCGTCTCGTAAGAAGAGTATACGTCAACCGGTAGGTATCGTCCATACGCGATCGTATCTTTTAGGGAGCGCTGGGAACGCCGCTATCGTGCAAAAGTACAGCATCTTCAGCCACAATGATGGATTTTTACGAGCTATCGCGCAAAAGTACACGATGCATTCAACTTTTGGGCAAAAATTTGTGTGTGTTGAAAGGAAATCCTGCACTTTTGCGCGATAGGTGGTCCGGCGAGTCGGTGGAGAGAGTCATCCTGTAGTTTTACGCGATAGCGAAACGTAGGGGCGATTAAAGGGTGAAAAAGTACGCAGAGAGTCGCCATACGCGGCCTTTGGTTCGTCACTCGGCAGCGAAGGCAAAGTTGCCGAGCTTGAACTTACCCGCATCATAGCTGACCGAAGCCGTAATATCGCCGATATATTGAGGCTCCGCAAAGCCGTCGATCCTTAGCCCGACCGCGGCCTGAAAGGTCAACCCCTCATCCTCTGCCCGGAAATACACGATAGCGCCGTACCCCAATTCCTTCCCGAGCGCCTCGGCGACGTGTTCGCGAACGAAAGCGTCCAGATCGACTTCGTACGTCCGGTCCCCGATCGCAATCTCGCCGAACCACTTCCCGTCCTTGTCTACCTTCTCGAACGAAAGCGCATCCCCGAGCTGCGCCAGATAGTCCTCCTCCTGAAACGCATGGTCGGCAAAAGGCCGCTCGCCCGAGGCGCCCGCCTCCATTCCCGCCAGCTCCACGACATGCAGCTCATCTATCAGCAATCCTGTTCCCGAGCCGAGCTCCAAGACGGCCGCCAGTTCGTCTTCGCCATCATGGTCGTAATCGCCGAGCGTAAGCACCGGCGTGACGCCCCGGACGGTCGAGTACGTCCAATCCATCGTCTGCCGCGCGTCTCCGACGGCGAGAACCGCGGCCGTTTCCGTGTCGGCATACAGGTAAACGTCTTTCTCCGGTATGGAGGCGACGGGCTGCACTCCCTCGGTCTTGCCCCCCGGCGAAGCGGAGGCGTCCGGCGCTTTGCTCGCGTCCATGCCGCTGTTTGCCGTGGCGGAGGATGAGGGTATGTTGTGCCGATCATCCGTCGTTTCTCTCCCTGGCGCTTCCGCCGTCGAGCATGCGGCCAGGAGCGTTATGATCGCAGTCGCACTGCTTAAGCCTTTCCAACCCGCTTTG
This sequence comes from Cohnella sp. OV330, assembly GCF_900112065.1. GTDB lineage: Bacteria > Bacillota > Bacilli > Paenibacillales > Paenibacillaceae > Cohnella. The sequence goes on along the minus strand of NZ_FOKE01000010.1, from coordinate 198,110 downwards.
TAATCGAATCCAACCATTTTCTTCGCCTCCCCTCGGTGCTTCACATATAGACGAAGCGGAGGGAGGACGAGTTCAAGCGATTGCTATTCGCCGTCGATAATCTCGCGATACCGATTCAAGATTTTGCTCCAATCCGGGCTACCGGTGTCGTGCGCGCTAAATAACTTCTGAAGTTTATCGTTAATGCCCGGGTTCACTACGTTATCTCGTTGTAAATGAATGTCCAAAGCAACCAGCAAGATCTTAGCCAGATCCAAATCCCCCACATTTCCCGAATCGAAATCCTCCGCAGGGAAGAATTTTTCCAGCATATGCCGTGCTCGAGTTCCTGCAAGTAAAGTGACGACGTATAAAACGGATTAATCCGGCCCCTCCGCCTGAAGTGCACCCCCTAGTATGGACATTGGATTAACCCCTGGGGTTAAACCTATGAAAACTAAAGGGTGCTATTTTTTTACGGCGAAAAGAGGGCAGGAGCCCGCCCCGCAAGCTTCGTAACGCTACAAATGTCAGGTCCGGTAAAAATGCGTAATAGGTGCCATATTCCCGCTACGATTCACTTTTTTCGATATCAGCTATTCTTTATTTCATCTTTACATCATTCAAGGCTGCGTCCTATAATCTGATTAATCCGAGTAACTTACATGGATAATTGGAGGGGACCTAGATGAGAAAGAAATTCCGATTCGCCGCCCTGGGTGCGGCTCTCTTGTTGACGACGGTGCTTGGCGCCTGCGGCAACAACAATAATAGCGCGTCGGGCGGCGCTTCGAGCGAAGCGGCATCGTCGGGCAGCGCATCGGCTTCCGCCGGCGCGAGTGCCAGCGCCAGTGCTTCGTCCGGCGGCACTGATTTTCCGACGAAGACGATCCAGATTTACGTACCGTTCTCCGCGGGCGGCGCGTCAGACCTGGCGGTCCGGGCGCTCCAGCCGAAGCTCGAGTCCGTGCTCGGACAGAAGGTCGAAGTCATCGACAAGCCGGGCGGCGCCGGCGCGCTCTCGATGAACGAAGTGCTCAAGGCCAAGCCGGACGGCTACACAGTCGGTTTCGTGACTGTCGGCCCTGGCATCATCACGCCGCTGTCGTCCGACGTCGGCTATACGACCGCCGACTTCGACGCGGTAGGCGGCTTCATGGACAACCCGTACGCGCTTGCCGTATCGGCCTCCAGCGCCTACAACACGCTGCAGGAGCTGGTCGACGCGATCAAGGCCAAGCCGAACACGGTCAAGATCGGCACGACCGGCCCGTCATCGCCTTCCTTCATCGGCCTCGAGCAGTTCGCCAAGACGCAGGACCTTAAGTTCCAGCTCGTGCCGTTCAACGGCGGCGTCGATGCGGTCAACGCGCTGCTCGGGGGCAACGTCGACGCGATCGTCAACGTCGACTCCGAGATTCTGTCGTACGTGAAGGACAACAAGTTCCGCCCGCTCGCCATCGTTACCAAGAAGCGCTCCGCCATTCTGCCTGACGTCCAGACATCCGACGAGCAGAACCTGACCGGCCTCACGTTCGCGCCGCCTCCGGGCGGACTGTTCGTGCCGAAGGGCACGCCGGCCGACGTCATCGCCAAGCTCGAGGATGCCCTGAAGCAAGCGACCGCCGATCCCGAAGTGAAAAAGAGCTTCGATAACATTTTCATCGAGCCGATCTTCACGCCGGCCGCAGACTTCCGCAAAGCCTATGACGACGCGCTCGGCTACTACCAGGAGAATCTCAAGAAGTCCTAAATTCCTACTTCATTGCTCATCAGTTCATAATGGCATTGATGCCGAGCGCCATGCGGACCAACCGCGCGCGCTCGGCCTTCCTGCCTGGTAAGGGGTGCGAGTCCGATGAATACGCCTAGAATGAACGCAGCCGCCCTATGGCCGGGCGCCGTCTCGCTCGCCATCGGCGTCTACTTTTTAGTTTTATCCGCGCGGATGAAGTTCGGCAGCTGGCAAAATCCCGGCCCCGGCTTGTGGCCGACCTGCCTGTCCGTCCTCATCGCGCTGGTCTCGCTGGTGCTGCTCGCGCTGGCGCTGCGCAAGAATCCGGCCGCCGGGACGATACGCCAACTTCAGAAGCATGTCCACCACGTTCCCGGCACCGACGACGCTGCGCTAGACGCTGCCTGGGAGCGGACGGAGGGCGCCGAGGAAGAAGGCTTCACGCGCAATTCGCGCTATCCGCTGTATGCCGTGCTCGGGCTCGCCGCGTTTATCCTGCTGTTCGAGCGGTTCGGACTGTCTCTGCCGTGCCTCGCGCTGCTGCTCTTCTGGACGAAGCTGCTCGGCAAGGAACGCTGGCGCGTCGCGGTACCCGTCTCCGTAGGGCTCACCGCGCTCATCTATATTATTTTCGGCTGGGGCCTCGACGTCCCGTTCCCACATGACATTCTGCTGTACCGCGCGAGGTAGCCGATGGACACGCTGAATGCCATGCTCTCCGGATTCGAAGTCGCATTGTCCTGGCACAATCTCATGTACTGCCTCATCGGCGTGCTCGTCGGCAATATCGTCGGCGTGCTCCCCGGGCTCGGGCCGACCGCCACGATCTCGCTGCTGCTTCCGTTCGCCTTCACGCTGCCGCCCGAGAGCTCGATCATCATGATGGCGGGCATCTACTACGGCGCCATGTACGGCGGCTCCATCACCTCGACGCTGCTCGACCTGCCGGGCGAGGCCGCGTCGGTCGTCACGACGTTCGACGGCTACCAGATGACCAAGCAGGGCAGGGCGGGCATCGCGCTCGGCATCGCGGCGATCGGATCCTTCGTCGCGGGCACGCTGGCCGTCATCGGGCTGAGCTTCCTCGCGCCGGGACTGGCGGGGTTCGCGGTGAGGTTCGGTGCGCCGGAGTATGCGGTGCTGACGACGCTCGGCATCCTGCTGGTCGCGTATCTGGGGACCAAGTCGTTTCTGAAAAGCGCCCTGTGCGCCGCGTTCGGCCTGTTGCTCGCGACGATCGGGCAGGATCCGATCACCGGCTCGATCCGCCTGACATTCGGCTCGAACCATCTGCTCGGCGGCATCGACTTCGCGGCGATGGCGATGGGCGTATTCGGCGTCGGCGAGATTCTGTACAACCTCGAGCATCTGTCCAAGGGGACGCTGAAGCAGACCAAGGTCGGCCGCGTATGGCCGACGGTCAAAGACTTCGCGCAGGCGAAGTGGGCGATCCTGCGGGGCTCGATCATCGGGTTCTTCGTCGGCATCCTGCCGGGCGGGGGCTCGATCATCGCGACGGTCGCCTCGTACGGCGTGGAGAAGAAGGTATCGAAGACGCCGGAGCGCTTCGGCAAGGGCGCCATCGAGGGCGTCGCAGGACCGGAGTCGGCGAACAACGCGGCGGCGGGCGCGGCTTTCATCCCCCTGCTGACGCTGGGTATCCCGTCGGACGCGGTCATGGCGCTCATCTTCGGCACGCTGCTGCTGAACGGCATCACGCCGGGACCGCAGCTGATCGGCGAGCATCCGGACTTGTTCTGGGGCGTCGTCTCGTCGATGTACATCGGCAACGCGCTCCTGCTGCTGCTGAACCTGCCGTTCGTCGGTCTGTTCATCCAGCTGCTGCGGGTGCGGAGCAGCATCCTGATGGCGTTCGCGGTCGTGCTGACGCTGATCGGCGTCTACAGCCTGGGCAACGACAGCTTCAACATGGGCGTCGTGCTGTTCTTCGGGGTATTGGGTTATCTGATGCGAAAAGCGGGCTTCGACCCGGCACCGATGGTGCTCGCCTTCGTGCTCGGCAAGATTCTGGAGGGTGCGTTCCGTCAGTCGCTCATCATGTCCAACGGCGACTTCGCGATCTTCGCGACGCGGCCGCTGTCCGGCGGCCTGCTCGGGCTCGCCGCGATCGGCGTGCTGTATGCCGCGGCGAGTCGGGTGTGGAAGGCGCGGCGTCGGAGCGGCGGCAAGGAGCTCAAGGGCTAAAGGGTGTGGCAGGAACGGAGATAGCATCCGGTAGATTACCCATACGGAACCCGCTGGCCGCCGGCGACGCTACGTTCGATGTACGCCGCCAGCGGTGCGGCGTTCTACGCCGGCGAGGCCTCTGCCGCGGCGCTTAGGCCAGCGAAGCCTTCGCCGCGGCAACCGTGTCCGCGCGTTCGCCCAGCCGGCCGAGCTCGCCTGCCAGGAAGGCGGAAAGTTTCCGCGCAGCAGCGCTCAGCAGGCGAGTGTCCTTTTTCATGAGGAGGCCGGTCGTCAGGCCGGTGTCGAAGTCCTCGATGGCGCGCACGATCGTGCCCTCGGGCGGGGGCGTCACGGTGATGCGCGGCACGGCGGCGATGCCGTACTCGACTTGGACGTAATATTTGAGCGCTGCCATGTTGCCGATCTCGATCTTGCGATACGGCGTGCCGCCGCGCTCGTGCAGCGCGGTCTCGAGCTTGCGGCGGAACGGGCAAGTCGCGTTGGTCAGCAGGATCTGCTCGCCGCGCAGGTCGCTGAGCTCGATGCGGCGGCGCTTCGCGAGCGGATGCGACGACGGCAGCAGCAGCACGATGTCCTCGACGTACAGCGGCTCGAACGTCGTGCCGAGCCCGCTGTCGGGCGTCGCGCAGATCGCGAAGTCGACGGAGCCGTCGCTCACGAGCTGGTTGAACATATGGCTGTTGTGGATGCGCAGATGGACGTCCACGCTCGGGTATGCCTCGGCGAACCGCTTCAGCAGCGCCGGGATGCGATAGCTGGCGGCGGGCTCCATGATGCCGACGTTGACGCTGCCCTTTTCCCCGTCGTTCAGGTCGGTCATCGTCTGCTGGAGCTCGTAGTAGTCGCGCAGCAGCCGGTCGCTCTTGGCGATGAACAGCTCGCCCGCCTGCGTGAGCCGCAGCTTCTTGCCGCGTTCGAGCAGCTTCACGCCGAGGCTGTCCTCAAGGTTCTGGATCTGCTTGGTGATCGTGGACTGAGCGTACTGCAGCTCCAGCGCCGCCTTCTGGAAGCTCCCCGTCCGTACGATCGTCTGAAAGGTGGATATGCCGCGAATGTCCATGGTCGTTCCTCCCGGGATGGCCGTCTGTGGAATTCTCGATTCGATAAAAGGAAACGGAAGCATTCGATAATTCAATTATTCAAGCGCTTATATGCGTGTTATTATAGCACTAATTACCGATTAATCGCACCCATATACACGGAAATAATGCGCGAATCGTTCGCTCACATTGAAGGAGGCACCCCCATGACCGTATCCGCTGAACAGGACAGCCTTTATGCGAGGTCTAATTTTCCCAAATACGCTCCGAAATTCGTACCGCACGCGCCCGAGGCGTTCAAGGCGTTCGGCGAGTTCAACAAGGCCGCCATGCAGGAAGGCGCGCTCGGCGCCAAGCTGAAGGAGATCATCGCGATCGCGTCGGCGCATGCGACGGGCTGTCCTTACTGCATCGACCTGCACGTCGCGGCGGGCCGCAAGCTGCAAGCCACCAAGGAGGAAGTCGTCGAGGCGATCGGCGTCAGCGCGCTCGTGAAGGGCGGCTCGGCGCTGTACCACGGCATCAATGCGCTGAATGCGTACGAGGAATCGCCTGCGGACGACCTATACGCGCGCGAGAATCTGACGAAGCTGGAGGCGTTGGAGGCGGTCAACGAGGAGCTGTATACGGCATTCGTGTCTTTCGGCCGGGAGGTGCTGACGCCCAGAAGCCTCGGCGCGAAGGACAAGGCGCTCGTCGCGGTCGCGATCGCGCATATCGAGGGCTGCGCCTACAGCATCGAGTATTATACGAAGCTCGCGAAGTCGGAGGGCGCGTCCCTGGCGGAGCTCGCGGAGACGATCGTGGTGGCCGGCGCACTCAAGGCGGGCTCGGCGATGGCGCATCGGGTGAACGCTTATATCGCGTACGAGCGGGCGGGCGAGTAAGGGCAGACGGACGAACGGGCGGGTTAACACGCTGGCATAAGCAGATTACGCTCGCGATGAGCGACGAGAGGTGAAGGGCATGACGGATACGACGGAAAAGACGGAACAGGCGGAACGTACGGGGCGGACGGGACAGGCGGGACAGGCCGGGCGGAAAATGCACATCGGCGCGGCGCTGCTCGCCACGGGGGAGCAGATGGCCTCCTGGCTGTATCCCGGCACGCCGGCGGACGGGGCGACGAACCTCGCGCACTATCGCCATATGGTGGAGAAGTCGGAGGCCGGCAAGCTCGACTTCGTCTTCATCGCGGACGGCCTCTTCATTAATGAAGTGAGCATGCCGCAGTATCTCGACCGGTTCGAGCCGGTGACGACGCTGTCGGCGCTGTCGGCCTACTCGTCGCGCATCGGGCTGGTGGGCACGGTGTCGGCGACGTACAGCGAGCCGTTCACGGTGGCGCGGCAGTTCGCCTCGCTCGACCACTTGAGCGGCGGTCGCGCAGGGTGGAATCTGGTGACGTCGGCGCTGGACGGCGCCGCGCTCAATCACAGCCGCGAGCGCCATCCGGCGCACGGCGAGCGGTACGAGCGGGCCTCCGAGCACTTGAAAGTGGTGCGGGGGCTGTGGGATTCGTGGGAAGAGGACGCGTTCTCGCGGGACAAGGAGAGCGGCGTCTTCTTCGATCCGGACAAGATGCACCGGCTCGATCATCAGGGCAAGCACTTCGCGGTCCAGGGGCCGCTGAACATCCGGCGTTCGCCGCAGGGGTATCCGGTGGTGTTCCAGGCGGGGTCCTCGGAGGCCGGCAAGGAGCTCGCGGCCGAAGGCGCGGACGTGGTGTTCACCGGCATGGGCGGGGTGCAGACGGTCGAGGCTTCCAAGCGGTTCTACGACGACGTGAAGGGGAGGCTCGCTCGGTATGGACGGCGGCGGGATGAGCTGCTCATCCTGCCCGGCATCGCGCCGGTCGTCGGGGCGACGCAGGAGGAGGCCGAAGCCAAATACGAGCGGATCTCGGGGCTCATCAGCATCGAGCACGCGCTTCGCTACCTGGGCCGGTGGTTCAACCATCACGACTTCACGCAGTATCCGCTGGATGAGCCGTTTCCCGAGCTGGGGGATCTCGGCAGCGAGAACTACAAGAGCGTCACGGACAACATCAAGCGCCAGGCGCGCGAGGAAGGTCTGACGCTCCGGCAGGCGGCGCTCCGCAACGCTACGCCCAAGGGTCCGCTCGTCGGAACGCCGGAGCGGATCGCGGACGTGCTCGAGCAGTTCTTCCGGGCGGAGGCGGTGGACGGGTTCATCATCCTTGGACACGTGCTGCCGGAGGGGATCGACGACTTCGTCGACCACGTCGTGCCGATCCTGCAGCAGCGCGGGCTGTTCCGCGAGGAATATGAGCATGATACGCTGCGCGGGCATCTGGGGCTGGCCGTGCCGACGAATCGATATACTGCGGAGCGGAAAAAGGAAGCGGAGGGGGAGCGGGTATGAGCAAGTACGTGATCGCGGCGGAGGAGTTGGCGGCGAGGCTTGGCGAGCCGGGGCTTGTCGTCACGGACTGCCGGTTCGTGCTCGGGCAGTCCGATGCGGGCCGCACGGCTTATGATGAGGCGCACATTCCGGGCGCCGTGTACCTGGATCTGGAGCGGGACTTGTCCGCTCCGGTCGGAGCGCACGGCGGGCGGCATCCGCTGCCCGCGCTGGACGCGCTGGCGGCGGCGCTCGGCCGGGCCGGCATCGGCGCAGGCACGGAGGTCGTCGCGTACGACGACCAGGGGGGCGCGATGGCGTCGCGGCTGTGGTGGCTGCTGCGGTACGCAGGCCACGATGCCGTGCGCGTGCTCGACGGCGGCTTCGCGGGCTGGCGGCGCGCGGGCTACGCCGTGACGGCGGAGCCGCCGAGCGTCGCGCCGGCGACGTTCGTGCCGTCGCCGCGGCCGGAGCTGCTCGTCGACGCCCGGCGCGTGCGCGAGGTCGTCGGGGCGAAAGCGGCAGGGGCTGGCGATACTGCTGCCCTTGTGACGCTGATTGATTCGCGTGACGGCGCTCGCTATCGCGGCGAAGTCGAGCCCATTGACCGCAAGGCCGGACATATCCCCGGCGCGATCAACCGCCCCTTCGGCGAAGGCCGCGACGCCGAAGGTAAATGGAAGTCCGCCGCCGCCCAGCGCGAACGCTTCGCGGATCTCCCGCAGGACGGCGAAGTCATCGTCTACTGCGGTTCCGGCGTCACTGCCACGCCGAACGTGATGGCGCTGCTGGAGGCGGGCTTCACGGATGTGAAGCTGTATGCGGGAAGCTGGAGCGATTGGATTTCTTATGAGGAGAATCCGGTGGCGCTGGGAGAAGAAGAGCAGGCAAAAAGTGAATAGCAGGATGTAAGTTTTGCATACACCGTCATGCTGGTGATCAGCCGGACGATGTATTTTTTTTATGCTGTCGAATTTAATCTATGTCCACCGGTTCAATCACTATCGGATTCACGGCAAACCGGGCTACAGTACACTGCCGAGGCTGGGCGACAGCCCTCTTAAAAGTTGTCCAGTTGTTGACAGTCCAAAGTGGTATAGTGGAGGGTGAAGGTTGCTCAGTGAGTCAGTAAGGCGAACGCCGATCCTGGAGACTTTAGATAAGTTTCACTAATCACACAAGCAAGCATCATGGATTCCTGCAAGCGACTTTGTCGAATGTCGCCTAAATCCACAATCGTGGACCAACCAAGGTCCGTTAGTATAGCATTGACCTGGTATTTGGAAGCATGATTGTTTCCGGATATAAACATGATGGGAGAACCTACTTGAAAATGGGGATGAATCATGATCTTGTCGCTGACGGTATTGAGTGTTTTTACAACATGACTATCCGGCAGCATTTCTTGGACAATTTCTCCTGCGGATGTATCGTTAAGTAATAAACGTGGTCCATTTTCAAAATATACGGCATTGCTTACATCAATGACCGTCTTATTTTTAAAATAGGCAGGATCAATGCTTTCGACCACATTTTTTAAACAGGACCATGGAAGAGCTGCAATGATGATCTCGCCCAACAGCGCGGCTTCACTAAATGATGTAATTTCCCCTGATTCACCTACTTCTTGTTTCCAAGTAAAATGTCTGGGATCGTGGGGCTCACGACTGCTGATTAATACACGATGACCTGCCTTCGCTAATCCTTTGCCCAAAATCCGGCCTACATTTCCTGCTCCAAGAATACCAATGTTCATGCTCATCATCCGCTCCTTCTACGGAAAATTATATGAACTTTAACTATGGCGGACAATTAGGCACTTATTAGTATCCAATCCGTTTGGCTCTGATGTGGTATATCGTGAAGATAGGGGGGGAAGAGAGTTGCCTGTCCAGCTAAATGAGTGTCCGGTAGAGATCGTGTTATCTATATTAAGCGGGAGATGGAAAATCCCCATATATCGGTATTTATATAAAAACGAAAAGCCAGTACGGTACAGCGAATTGCTAAGGCATCTTCCATCCATTTCGAAAAAAATACTAACGGAGCAGCTTCGCGAGCTTGAGCGAGACGGCATAATCGAGAGGAAATCATACCCGGAGCCCCGACCAAGAGTAGAATATGGGTTAACATCGCCGGGACGGTCCATGATTATATTTCTTGATAAAATAAGCGAGTGGGGCGAGAAGTATATCGTTGCGGTTTCTCCGTCATGAGAGCGCCCCGTCCCATTTAACGAGCAAGATTGAAAAGCCCAAGAGCTTGGCTCTCGGGCTTTCTGCCGTGCGTATGCGTATGCTTACTCGGACAGCCGGTAGCTGACGAATGCCAACGTACGGCTATCGGGCGCCCAGGAATTCACGTTGAGCGTCCCTTGTCCCCCGAACAAGGAGACGAGGGTGCGGGATTCGCCGCCGGCGGCAGGCATCAGGCGGAGCTCGACGTGCTTGTTCGCCGGGTGATCGCCCGGCGCGACGTCGCCCTTGCGGTAGGCGATATAGACGACCCACTGTCCGTCCGGCGAGACGTGGGGGAACCAGTTGTTGCTCTCCTCGGTCGTCATGCGGACCTGCTCGCTGCCGTCGGCGTTCATGCGCCATACCTGCATAAGCCCGGACCGTACGGAATTGAACCAGATATGCCGGCCGTCCGGCGAATACTCGGGTCCGTCGTTCAAGCCCGGTGCGTCGGTCAGCTGCGTCTCGATGCCGCCGTTGGCCGGGATCGCGTAGATGTCGTATTCGCCGTCCCGCTCCGCGCAATAAGCGAGCGTGCTGCCGTCGGGCGACCAGCCGTGCAGGTAGCTGGGGGCCATCGGCGTGACGAGCTCGGGATGTCCGCCTTGCAAAGGCAGCACGTAGATGCGCGACTGGCCGTCCTCGAACGTATGGTGGCTCACGGCGACGCGGTCATTGTCCGGCGACAAGACGTGATCGTTGTTGCATTGAACCGCGAATCCGGAGTCGATCAACCTGCTGCTCCTTGAAGCGAGGTCGAATTCGAAAAGGCGTCCCTGGCTGTTATAGATCAGCCGGCTGCCGTCGCGGGTCCAATTGGGCGCTTCGATCAGATGATCGAACTCGCCCAGGACGCGGCGCTCGCCGCTCTGAATGTCGACCGTCTCAAGGATGCTGACGATCGGGTTGATATCGAGCTTGCGCGGCTCCTTTAATCGGTTCATAGCGCTTGCCTCCCTTGTCTGCGCCGGACGTGCTAGGCCCGCGGCTTAATGTTCAGATTGACGCCCAGATCGTCTTCGCTGTCCACGATCGTCCAGCTGCTGCCCGGATAATAGCCGATCGTCCGCATCGCGTAGCCCATCTCCTCCAGCTCGCCGACGATCGCGTCGCGCTTCTTGCCAACCTGGAAGCCCAGGTGATGAACGCCGTTGCCATGCTTGTCGAGAAATTCACGGAACGTGCTGTCCCGCTCGTCCGGCTCGTGCAGCTCGATGACGAAGGGACCGGCCTCGATATTCGCCAGCTTCAGGCCGTATTCGGCCGGCTTGCCCCGGTACGTCAGATCGGGATTGGGTGCGGGCGGCCGGTATCGGATCTCCGGGACGGGAATATTGAAGAAGCGGGCCCACGTTTCCGCGGCCTTCTGGATGTCTTGTACGACAATGGCGATCTGGATGAAGCCGTCGAACGAGAGCGGGTTTTTCATGAGAGGTCTGTCCTTCCGTCGGATGAAGTGGAAGTCTTTCGTCCTGTTGTGAACGCGTGTTTACGGATTCGTTTTCTTATCATACACAGGGATTTAAAGCGTTGTCAATGTGTCGTTGCCAAGGGGCTGCCCTCTTGTAGGGAGCGCGGTATCCTCGCTATCCTGCAAAAGTGCAGCATTCCCGGCCAGAATGGCGCTAATGTGCAGTCGACCGCGCAAAAGTGCATGGTAGCTGGGTTCCTTGGGCGAAAACAAGCGTAATTTGGGGAAAAATCCTGCACTTTTGCGCGATAGGCGGGACGATTGGATGGCGGTGACAGCGATCCTGCACTTTTGCGTGATAGGCGGCAAGGAGGGGGGCAGGTGCTGACCTTAGAGAACAGGGGTGAGGGCTACTGTCTGGATGGTGAGCCTACTTGAATTGCCGGAATTACCAAATACCCTATAGAATAGATCAAAAGCGAGACCGCGCCAGGGGGGCACGAAGTGAAACTAGAGAGATTGTTGTCCATCATCATCCTTCTGATGAATCGCCGCATCGTGCAAGCCAAGGAGCTTGCCGAGCGGTTCGAAGTGTCCGTTCGGACGATCTACCGCGATGTCGAAGCCATTCATGCAGCCGGCATTCCCGTCGTCACTTACCAGGGAACGAACGGCGGCATCGGGCTGACGGAAGGCTACCGTCTGGATCGCAACGTGATGACCAACGACGAGCTTGCCGCCATCGTCACCGCGCTCAGAAGCATCTCGACCTCATACGGCAGCGAGCAGCATCAGAGTCTCATGGAGAAGATCAACAGCGTCGTCCCGCCCGATCGTGCCGAGGAATTCCGCCATAAGACGAGCAGCGTTTGGATCGACTATGCGCCTTGGGACGGCAACGAGCGGCTGCAGCCCAAATTGCAGCTGTTAAAAGAGGCGATAGATAGCTGCCTAACCGTGGGACTCACCTATTCCAACGCAGAGGGCGAGCTATCGCGCCGGCAGATCGAGCCGCATACGCTCGTGTTAAAGGGAAGGCAGTGGTACCTGCAAGCCTACTGTCTGGAAAAGGAGCAGTTCAGACTGTTCAAGCTGCTGCGAATGAAAGACCTCGAGATCGCCCCGGGGCGGACATTCGTCCGTCGGCAGCTCCCGTCGGAGGCGCCCGTCTCGGTCCGAAGCTCGGGCGGCGAGCTGCCTCAGGTGAAGGAGATCGTCCTGCGCTTCGACGACGATGCCCGTCATCTGGCGGAGGAGTGGTTCAGCATCGAGGAACTCTCGCTGGCGGCGGACGGCAGATGGCAGGTGAAGAAGGCCTATCCGGAAGACGAATGGCTGTACCGGTTCATTCTCGGCTTGGGGCATCACGTAGAGGTGATGGCGCCTGCCCATCTGCGAGAGATCATCGCCAGCCGCGCTGCGCATATCGCAGAAAAATATAAAAGCCGCTCGCCAACCTGACAGGAAGCTGTCAGGTTGGTTTGTTTATACTGGGCGCATGCAGATAAGGGAGTGATTGACCATGAATCAAAAACCCGTACGTATTGAGGAACGACCATCCTTCCTCTTGGCCGGAATCAGCACCGTCACGACCAATGCGGCGGAACTAAGCGGTGCAGGCAAAATAGGGAAGCTGTATGAGCGGTTTTACGCGAATCGGATCGAAGCGCAACTGGGAGCGCATATATTATCTCCGGGTCTCTACGGTTGCTACTTCAATTACGAGCAGGGCCATCTCGGAACGTATGAAGTCATGGTCGGCGTGCACGTGGGGGAGTCAATGCCGATTATACATGTGGAGTCGGTTAAAACCTTTGTCGTGCCTGCCGCCAAATACGCCGTATTCGTCACGGAGAGAGGGCCGGTCATCGAGGCGGTGCAGCGGACATGGGGGGAGATTTGGCAGTGGTCGCAGCAACCCGGCAACGAGCGGATCTTTACGGGCGATTTTGAGTATTACGGTTCGAACGTCGATCCGGACGACGGGCAAGTCGAGATTTATATCGCGATACGTTAATCGGTTCATGCCTCTCAGAATAACCGCATGGCCATATCGACCACTACGGTAAGCGTCACGCTGCTGAGCAGCATGGATAAGAGCACCGCTTGAGCGGCAAACCCCGGCTCGTTGCCGTATTCCAACGCCAGCGCCGCGCTGTTGCGCGAGGTGGGAATCGCGCTGGCGATAAACAAGGCTTGAGCGGCAACGCCGTGAAGCTGCAGCAGTTGGATCAATGCGAAAGCGCAGAGCGGCGAGACGACCAGTCGGACGAGACTGCTCAGAAGAACGGCCGAGGTGTTCTGCTGAAGCTTCGCCGACGCCATCTGCGCGCCGATGGACACGAGGGCGAACGACAGCATGCCGGCAGCGATCTGATCCAGCGGCGTCACGATGGGCTCGGGGAGAGGAATGTCGAAGACGCGAAGCAGGGAGCCTGCCACGATGGCGTACAGGACCGGCATCTTGGAGAATTGAATCAACGCGCCCTTCAGGCCTGCGGTCGCTTTGCTGGCATTCACCAGCCCGAACGTGAAGGTGGCGAACAGCTCGAAGACGACCACGATGACCTGGATCGACATGGCGAACGGATCCTGCTTGAAGGCCATGGCGTTGATGGGGATACCCACATTCCCGTTGTTCGTCAAGGAGACGCTGTTCGAGAAGCTTGCGGCCATCGGTCTTGAATAGCCCATGACGCGGCTGACGCCATATCCGATCATGACGATAACGATGAATTGAAGCAGCAAAAAACCGAATACGGACACGACCAGCCCCGCCGACAGCTTTGATTCGTAAATTTTGACAAAAGCGAGCGCGGGAACGTAATAGTTCAGGATCAGCTTGGAGAAGCTGCCAAGCTCGAATTTAAACTTCCTGTGCAGCAGCGCCCCGATGCCAATGGGAATCAAGATGGGCAACATTATGTGATAAAAGGTATAAAGGATCGGCATCGCTCTCGCCCCTCGTTCCGCCAACTGCGGTTAATTGATAGTCAGCTCGGATCCCGGCTTCATGGCCGTTCCCTTCATTCCCATGTCGTTCAGTCTTCGGACGAATCCCTCGCCATCCTGGCGGATGGGCGGAAAGGTATCGTAATGAATCGGCACGACGTGCCGCGCGCGGAGCCATTCCGCTGCCAACAGCGCCTCTTCCGGTCCCATCGTGAACCGTCCGCCGATCGGCAGGAACGCGACATCGATATCGAACCGTTCCCCGAGCTGGCGCATATCCCCGAATAGGCCCGTATCCCCGGCGTGATAGACGACTTTGCCTCCCATCTCGACGATAAAACCGACGGGAACGCCGGCATAAATTCGCTGTCCGTCCGGCGCTCGCACGGAAGAAGTATGCGTGGCCTGCGTCAGGTAGAGGCGGCCGAACGGGAATGTCCATTTTCCTCCCACGTGCATCGGTTCCGCGGATACCCCCTGTCCCGCCATGAATTCGGCCAGCTCCTCTACGGCCACGATCGGAGCGTTGTTTCTCTTTGCAACGAATACGGCATCGGTGATATGATCGTCGTGACCGTGCGTCAGGAGAATATGCCCGACTTGAATGTCTTCTGCCTTCGTCGCGGCATGGGGATTCCCGCTAATGAAGGGATCGACCAGGACGGAGTGAGCCCCGTCGGTCAACTGAATGCAGGAATGCCCGTGATAGCGGATGTGCATATGAATCCCTCACTTTTATAATAAAAATTTGTACGTTCGTGTTAATTCATATTATAATTACCGACATGACCTGTCAATTGTTTTTGCGTCGATTTTTTATGCTGGGGGCGAGACACACTGATATCGCTGGAGAAGCAAGTGCTATTTCTGATCTCCTCGGCGGAGAGCATCGACGTGAAACTCCTTGTCGAGATATACGAGGCGCGGGGCGTCGATCATCACATCGTCCGGAACGCGCTCGCGAAGCTTAAAAGGGAAGGCTATGTCCACTCCCCGGAACGCTCGCGCTATTCGCTCACGAAGGCGGGCATGAGCTTCCTCACGGGAATCAACAGCAAACCGCAGCTCCTCGATCGGCGCTGGGACGGGCGGTGGCTGAGCGTCCTGTTCGAGGTGCCGGAGACGGAACGGAAGAAACGCGACGCGTTCCGCGGCGATCTGCTGCAGCTTGGCTTCGGGGGTTTATATAAGAGCGTCTATATCTCGCCTTGGGATTACGCGGCAGAAGCGCTCCGCTTCGCGGAGCATCATGGCTTGGCCGATCGGGTGACCCTGTCGAGAGGCGCGTTCGTCCACGGAGCCCCAACCCCTCGGCAAGCCACGCAGCTGTGGCGCTTGGACGCGTTGAACGAGACTTACGAGAAGCAGCTCGCTTGGCTGCGATCGGAATTCCTGCCGGCGATCGCCGCTGCGCAGATCGGAGATTCGGATGACGGTTTGTCTGCTTTCGTTCGCTTCCTGGAATTGGGGGAGAGAATGGCAGACTTGAGTCTGAGCGATCCCATGCTGCCCGAGGAGCTGCTGGAGGAAGATTGGCTGGGCAGAACGTGCTTCGGAGAGATGCAAGCCTGCCTGACTCGGCTGGCGAATGCGATCCCGGCTGCTTCTCCCTACCGACACTTCGTCTCGCGCTATTTATAAGAACGGAAGGCCTAATCGCAGTTCTAACAACGTGGCTGTGTCATTCCGTACCCGAGGGAGGAGTCGCGGTGCTGCGCAATCGCAAAAGCGTTTTTTTGACGCTATGGCTCTCGTATATCGTCATTCTGATCATTCCCGTCACCTTTTCGGTCGTCCTCTACACGCGAATGGAGACCCGGATGATCGGAAGTGCGAGCCGTTCGAATCTGGCGATGCTGGAGCAGGTCCGTCAGGTCGCCGACAACCATCTGATGGATATCGATCAACTGATCGTGCAGATCGCCACGCATCCCAAGCTGCAGACGATGTGGACGATCGAAGAGAGCGGCAAGTACATCCAGTATCAAGAGGCGGTGCAGGCGCTTAAGAATATACGCAGCGGCACCGGCTTCGTCGATGATTTCTTTATCCATTTGCGCGAGCAGGACGTCATTTTGACGCCATCTATGAAAACGGATACAAACTTATACTTTAACGAGCTTTACATGTTCCCCGGGATGAGCATGAGCCGGATCCGTTCCGAGCTGCTGGGAGAATACCACTTCAAGACGTTTTGGCCCGTGCAGCAGCTGAAGGTGGATGCGTCCACGAAGAACGTGATTTTATGCGCGGTATCTCTGCCGCTGGGGGACGAGCAGCACATCTGGGGCACCTTGGTGATGATGATCGAGGACCGGCAATTTTTTGACCTGCTGAAGCAGATCGAATGGGCGAACAGCGGCTCCATGTTTATTTTAGACGAGAATGACAGGGTCATCTTGTCTTCGTCGGGCAGCGGGCAGCTGCCGGAGGGCTTCCGGGACGAATGGCTCCGAACGGGCAACGGTTATAAGAAGGACGACGCGGACCTGATCTCGTTTACGACGGGAAAAAGCGGCTGGAAGTACATATCCATCGTACCCGAGAAGGTCGTGCTTGCCCGGGTGCACGATATCAAAGTGTGGGCCTTGCTGCTGCTCGGACTTGCCGTGGGGGCAGGGACGCTGGCGGCCTATTGGATGGCTTATCGGAGCTACAGCCCGATCAAGGACTTGGTATTCGCCCTGATGAAGGGAAAAACGGCAGAGCGGCCCGCCCAGTTGAACGAGTATGAATTCATCAAGACGTCGATCGCCCAGACATTGGCGGACAGCGAGGAGGCCAAGGAACAGCTGAACGCGTACATTCCCGTCGTGCGCGCCCACTTTCTCTCCCGGCTGCTCAAGGGGCAAGCGGAGACGGCGGCGCTGACGAAGGAATCGCTCGCTTTCATGGGCATTCGCTTCCCGCATGAGCAAGTAAGGGTCATGCTCGTCGAGCTGGACGAGAGCGGCGAATTCATGCGCGACGGCGGCGAATGGGACTGGGCGCTCGTGCGGTTTCTGTTCAACGTGAGCAGCGAATTCATCGGAGAGAGCGGCTACGCGGCCGAAATGGAGCTGAACCGGCTGGCGCTGCTGCTAAGCGTGCCGGATAGCGGCGACAATCTGGACGAGCTGGTCCAGAGCCTGAAGATGGTCGTCGAAGAAAGATTCCATATGAAAATCGTCATCGGGATCAGCTCGGTCCGTTCCGGCCTGCGGGAGGCCAGCCGCTGCTACACGGAGGCGGTGAACGCGCTGGACTATCGGATCATCCACGGTTCCGATTCCGTGATTTATTACGAGCAGATCGACAGGAGCGAGCGGAGCTACTACGACTATCCGATGGAGATCGAGTCGCAGCTCATCAACTATATGAAAAGCGGCGCATGCGACGACGCCCTGCGGCTGCTTGACGAGCTGTACGAGACGAACATGGGGAGCCGGGCGATTACGCCGGAGATGGGCAAAGCGCTTTTCTTCGATCTGCTCGGCACGATGCTCAAGGTGATCTACGCGCTGAAGCTCGGCGAGCGGCAGCTGCCGGCGGCCGTCCAAGATCCCGCCAAGTTCGTGGCGGCGGGCAAGTCCGCGGAGGACATGCTCGGCCGGCTCAAGTCGCTTTGCCGGGCCGTCTGCGACAGCGTCCTGGAGGCGAGGACGGACCAGAAGGACCGGCTGAGCGACAACCTCAAGCAGTACATAACGGATAACCTGGCGCACAACGGGCTAAGTTTGACTTCGATCGCCGACCACTTCGGCATGACGCCGCAGTACATTTCCGGTTTTTTCAAAAAGCAGAACGGCGTGAACCTGACCGACTATATGACCGAGATTCGCATCCGGCACGCCAAGCGTCTGCTCGCCGAATCGGAGCTGTCCGTCCTGCAGGTCGCGCAGCGGGTAGGATACGCGACCGACATCGGCTTCATCCGCGTGTTCAAGAAGCTGGAGGGAATCACGCCCGGCAAATATCGGGAAACCGCACGGCATGGGGGCGGGCTGAAGAACGGTTAGTTCGGTTGAAAAACGGTTGGTCGACTATATGAAGAGCGGTTGGGACTTCAGTCAACGGACTGTAGGCAGACCGCTCTTGTTTTCATTAAAGTGAAATGGCGGAGCAAGCAGCCCGCGAACGAAACATACGGGAGGGTTCATGGAATGAAGAGTATTCTGAAAGTGCTTACAGCGTCAGCGGCGGCAGCTTCCTTGATGACGGCGTTATTGACCGGATGCAGCGGGAACGATGCTTCTTCCGCAGCTTCGACTGCGGCCGCGTCCAAAGGGGCGGAACCCGCCAAGGAAGTCGGTTATCCGAAATCGATGACGTACTGGGTCTCGCTCAACCCGAACGTGGCCGCCACCATGAAAAATTACAACGAGATCGCCGCATACAAGGAAATGGAAAAGATCACGGGCACCAAGGTGGACTTCCAGCACCCGCCGGTCGGCCAGGAGCTGGACCAGTTCAATCTGATGCTCGCCTCGGGCAAGCTGCCCGACGTGATCGAATACGGGTGGGGCGGCGCCGCCAAGGGGCCGGACAGCTTGATCAAGGAGAAGCAGATTCTGCGGCTGAACGAATTGATCGAGGCGCACGCGCCGAATCTGTCCAAGGTGTTGAAGGACCATCCGGAGTTCCGCAAGCTGGTCACGACGGACGAAGGCAATATCTACGTGATGCCCTTCCTGCTCGGCGATCCCGTCCTCGCGGTCGTGAACGGTCCGGTGCTGCGCAAGGACTGGCTGGATAAGGTGGGCCAGAAGGTGCCGACGACCCTGGCGGAATGGGAGGCCGTCCTCACGGCCTTCCGCGACAAGGACCCGAACGGGAACGGCAAGAAGGACGAGATCCCCTATTTGTTCTCGATCGCCGATATGGATTTCAACCACCTGTTCGTAGGGGCATGGGGGATCGGCTCCGACTTTTACAATGACAACGGTACCGTCAAGTACGGCCCGATCGAGCCTCCGTTCAAAGATTTTCTGGCCACCATGGCCAAGTGGTACAAGGAAGGCCTGATCGACCAGGACTATGCCACGACCGACGGCAAGCTGAAGGACGCCAAGGTCACGAACAACCAGCTCGGCTCGTTGTCCACGTATCCCGGCAGCGGCATCTCCCGCTACACCTCCCTTGCCAAGACCAGCACGCCGAGCTTCCAGCTCGTCGGGGCGCCGTATCCGGGGCTGAAGGCGGGCGACAAGGCGATGGGACAGTACACGATGCCGTTCACGGGTATCGGGGCGGCGATCACGACCTCGGCGCAGCATCCGGAGGAAATCGTCAAGTGGCTCGACTACAAATACGGCGAAGAGGGCCACATGCTGTTCAACTTCGGCATCGAGGGCGAGAGCTACAAGATGGACAACGGTTATCCGAAATACACGGATCTGATCATGAACAACCCGGATAAGCTGCCGGTCACGCAAGCGATGGCCAAATACTTCCTTGCCAGCTTCAATGGTCCGATCGTGCAGGATAAGCGCTACATCGAGCAATACTTCACGATGCCGGAGCAGCGCGAGGCGCAGCAGGTCTGGTCGCAGGCGGACCACGGCAAGGAGATGCCGCTAGTCACGCTCACGGCGGACGAGAGCTCCAAGACGTCCTCGATCATGAACGACGTCAAGACGTATCGGGACGAGATGATCAACAAGTTCATCATGGGGACCGAGCCGATCGATAACTTCGATAAGTTCGTCGACACGATTAAGGGGATGGGCATCGACGAAGCGATCAAGGTTCGTCAGGCGGCGCTCGACCGCTTCAATCAAAGGCAATAGCGGCCGAACGGAAAATGGGGAGGGGGAAGGTCTGCCCTCTCCCTGATATCGAAAGGAGGGCATGCGGATGTCCCTTATGCTTAAGCAGCGTTCCGCTGCGGAGAAGCCGGCGGTCGATAAAGACAGCTGGAGATACAGTACCCTTCGCGATCTCAGGATCAATAAATATATTTATATCATGCTTGTCCCGGTCGTCGCTTACTACGTTCTGTTCTACTATGTGCCCATGTACGGCCTGCAGATCGCGTTCAAGGATTATACCCCCGGCCTTGGCATGTGGGGCAGCGATTGGGTAGGCTTCAGGTACTTTCACGACTTTTTCAACAGCTACTATTTCTGGAGACTGCTTCGCAATACGCTGCTGCTCAGCTTCTACGAGCTGCTGTTCGGCTTTCCCGCCTCGATCGTCCTCGCCCTTCTGCTGAACGAGCTTCGCAGCTCCCGGCTGAAGCGATTCGTTCAAACGGTAACGTATATGCCCCACTTCATCTCGCTGGTCGTCGTCGCCGGGATGCTGGTGGACTTCCTGGCCAGAGACGGCCTCATCAACAACGTGCTGTCGTGGTTTGGCGCGGAGCCGATCGCCTTCCTGCGCGAGAGCGGCTGGTTCCGGACGATCTTCATCTCCTCGAACGTCTGGCAAAGCGTAGGCTGGGGCTCCATCATCTATCTGTCCGCGATGTCCGGCATCGATCCGTCTCTGTACGAGGCTTCGCGCGTCGACGGCGCCAGCCGCTGGAGGCAGACGCTGAGCGTCACGCTGCCGGGGATCATGCCGACGGTCGTCATCCTGCTCATCCTCCAGATCGGTCACTTCATGAGCGTGGGCACGGACAAAATCCTGCTCCTGTACAATAGCTCCACCTATGAGACGGCCGACGTCATCGGGACGTTCGTGTACCGGAAGGGTATTCTTGAATCCAACTTCAGCTACAGCTCCGCCGTGGGCTTGTTTAACGCGCTCATCAATTTTACGCTGCTCGTGCTGGCCAACGCCATCAGCCGCCGGACCAGCGAAAACAAGCTTTGGTAAGGAGGTGCGGCTCTCATGAAACGCAGCTATGGAGAACGCCTTTTCGACGGCTCGAACGTCGTGCTCATGCTCCTGCTTTCCGCGGTTACCCTCTATCCGTTCTTATACGTGCTGATCGCCTCGATCAGCGACCCTGCGTGGGTGGTGAAGATGCGCGGCCTGATCTGGTACCCGCACGGCTTTTCGCTGGAGTCGTATAAGCTCGTATTCGACAATCCCGCGATTTTGACGGGATACGGGAACACCCTGCTCTACGTCGTCGCCGGAACCGCCTTGAACATCCTTATGACGTCGCTAGGGGCGTACGCGCTCTCGAGACAGAGCGTGAAGTGGAAAAACCCGGTCATGTTCATGATCGTGTTCACGATGTTTTTCAACGGCGGCTTGATCCCGACGTACCTGCTGATCAACAACCTCGGCATGCTCGACAGCCGCTGGGCGCTCATTATCCCGAGCGCGATGAGCGCCTATAACCTGATCATTATGCGGACGGCCTTCCAGAGCGTGCCGGTCAGCCTGGAGGAATCGGCGAAGCTGGACGGAGCGAACGATTTTATCGTCCTGTTCCGTATCATATTGCCGCTGTCCATGCCGGTCGTGGCGGTCATGATCCTGTTCTACGGCGTCAGCCATTGGAACAGCTGGTTCAATGCGCTGATCTACTTGCGTACCCGGGAGCTGTATCCGCTGCAGCTCATTCTGCGGGAGATCCTCATCACGAACAGTACGGATTCGATGATGACCGGGGTCGGCGGCGCCGACAAGATGCCGATCGGGGAGACGATCAAATACGCCGCGATCATCGTGGCGACGGTGCCGATCCTGCTGCTATATCCGTTTCTGCAAAAATACTTCGTCAAAGGCGTGATGATCGGAGCGGTCAAAGGCTAGCCATCGGAGAAGTATCCGCGAAGCGGGAATGGTATAATCACGCTAGCGGGTTGGAACCGGAAGGGTGATTGCCATGAGCGTGATACGTTTGGAGAACGTCACGAAGAAGTATGAAGAGTCCATGATCTTTCGCGATATTTATTTTCGGGTGATGCAGGGGGAGCGTATCGGTCTCATCGGGCGGAACGGCGCCGGCAAGTCGACGGTATTTAAGCTCATCATGGGCCAGGAGGAGCCGAATTCCGGCAGAGTCGAAGTCGATCCCCAGGTGCGAATCGGGTATTTCTCGCAATTCTCGGAATTGCGCGGAAGCCTGTCCGTTCAGCAAGAACTGGAAGCGTGCTTCGAGCAGGTTGCCCTTATCGAGCGCGAGCTGCAAGAGGTCGGAGATAAGTTGGGCGTCGTTGCCGACGATAGCGAAATGGACGGACTGCTCGCGAGGCAGGCGGAGCTATTCGAGCAAATGGATCATCTCGATGGCTGGAACGTATCCGTCGAGATCAATACGGTGCTGACGAAGCTGGGATTTAACGACAGATCGCGTCATCAGCCGATCGATGAGCTGTCCGGAGGCTGGCGCAACCGGGCCGCGCTCGCGAAGATGTTAATCGAGCTGCCCGATGTCGTACTGCTCGACGAGCCGACGAATTACTTGGATATGGAGGGCATCGCCTGGCTGGAGCAGTGGTTGTACCGGTTCAAGGGCGCCATGATCTTGGTATCGCATGACCGGCAATTCATCGATAAAGTCGTCACGCGCACGATCGAGATCGAGAACTATCACTTTCAGGAATACGAAGGCAACTACACGGATTACATCCGTAAGAAGAAGATGCGGAAGAAGGAACTGGACCGACAGTTCGAGTGGGAAGAAGAGCTGCTGCTCATGGAGTCCGAGGCGATCGACGAACGCGCGAGCCGGAAGTCCGGTTCCAAGGACCGTCTTTCGCGCAAGCTGGCGGATAACAAGAAGCGGATCGAGCCGCATCCCGTTAACGTGCTGATCACCGATATTTACGAGAGGCTGCGCTTCCCGGACAAGCTGTGCGAAGCGAAGCGAATCGGGCAGACCTACGAGGGTCGGCAGATCTTCGAGAACGTGAGCTTCGATATTCAGAAGGAAGATCGCTTAGTCGTCGTAGGACCGAACGGAAGCGGGAAGTCTACGCTCATCAAAGCGCTCACCGGGGCGGAGAAGCCGGAGTCCGGAGAGGTGATCTGGGAGAAGGGCGTGAGCTACGCCTACTTCAACCGGATGTGGGAGGAGCTCGATCCCAAGGATACCGTCAGCCACGCCGTCAATACGTATGGACTGGGATTGGATGCGCCGCGCAAAAAGGTGAACAAATTCCTGGCGATGCTGCAATTCTCGGAAGCGGATCTGAGCAAGGCGATCGGCCATCTGTCCGGCGGACAGAAAGCGCGGGTGGCGCTGGCCAAATGTCTCCTTTCGGGTGCGGCGGTGATCATCCTGGACGAGCCGACCAACCATTTGGATCTCACGAGCATTCAAGTCATGGAGCAAGCGCTGATCCATTTTCCCGGCGCCGTCATTACGGTGAGCCACGATCGCTTCTTCATCGACAAGATCGGGACGAAGATGCTGACCTTCGATCCGGTAACGGGCGTGACCGAGCAGCGGTTGTAAGGTATATAAAAGCAGATCGGCAGAAAAGCCCAAGAGCTTGGCTCCCGGGCTTTTCTGCTATGCGTATGCGTTTGCCGACTGCCCTTGCCTACGTCTCGTTCCGAGAGACCATCTTGTGTGAGACGATCGGTAACCTGGCTTTCCTGCAAATGTGCAGCATCCACGCCCATATTGGTGTCTTTGTGTGATCTATCGCGCAAAAGTGCATGGTAACTCGGTTTCTTGGGCGAGATCTAGTGTGTTTTGGGAGAAAATCCTGCACTTTTGCGCGATAGGCAAGTTGATGGGGTGCTTGCGGAAGCCGATCCTGCACTTTTGCGCGATAGGAGCTATTTCAGAAAAAAAGCGATGATTGTTGATAAGGAGACGAATTGCTACCGAGACAATGCTCCTCCAAGCAGCTCTTCCAATTCCCTTATATCCCAGCCCCCATCCCCAAACCGAAGCGGCCTTGCATCCTCCCGCAGGGCCAGCTTTCCATCCCCTACTACAATCGAAACTTCACTATGATCCAGCAGCGGAATGTCAGCAACCGCATCGCCCATGCTGAGCGCATGAACGGAACTCGGCGCCTGAAACGCCGGCATTCGCAGCACGCGAGCCTTATCCACCCCATAATTGCACGCGACCCGTCCGGTCAACATGCCGTCCTGCTCCTCTAGCTCGAACCCAAAAAGCCCGCTGAACCCAAGCCGCTCCGCATAAACTCTCAACACCTCGGCGGGCGCGCCGCTGACGAGATAGACTTCGATCCGATAGCGGCGCAGCAGCGCGAATAAGGCAGCGGCTTCGTCAAATAGATGGCGCTCATCCTCAAGCGCAAAAGAAGCGACGGCGGCACGGTAGGCTTCAAGCGAGCAACCCGCCAGCGCCTCGGCAAACGCCTCGCACGTCCGGAGCGTATAGTCCGCGTAAGAGATTTCTTGCAGGCGATAGGCCTCTTTTATTCGTTCAAGAATCGGATGGATGTCGTCCGCGACAATCCCCTTTTCCGCAAGATGATCCGTCAAACCATAGATGGTATAGCCCCGGTGAATCGTATTATCCCAATCGAGTAGCGCGTAACGCACGGCCGCCCAAACCTCCCTATTTAATCGATGAACGCCCGCCGAAATGCGCCTTCGCCATGCTGACTTTGCTATTTTCGCATACTCGCCAAGGAAATACTTGACCCTCCAGTCGGCTGGAGGGTTATTATTTTTCTAAACCAGTGTAATTCAATCGGAATTAAAAAAATGAATAGGCCACGCAGGAGAGGGAAGATGAAAATGGCGGCAAAATCGATAAAGCTATTGGCGATCGCAGGATTGGCGGCGGGGCTGCTGGCTGGCTGCGGCAGCGATAAGAATGAGGCAGGCGGCGCGAAGACGGAGGCGGTCAAGGTCATTTTGGACTGGACGCCGAACACGAACCACACGGGGCTCTACGTCGCTCTCGAGAAGGGCTATTACAGCGCGGAAGGGCTGGACGTCAGCATCGTTCAACCGTCGGAAGGCACGACCGCGACGCTGATCGCCGCCGGCAAGGGCGACTTCGGCGTGAGTTATCAGGAGGACGTGACGTACGCGCTCACGAGCAAGGATCCGCTGCCGATCAAGGCGGTCGCCACGCTGATCCAGCACAACACGTCGGGGTTCGCCTCCCCCAAGGACAAGAACATTACAAGCCCGAAGGACTTTGAAGGCAAGGTGTACGGCGGTTGGGGGTCCCCCTCCGAGGAAGCGGTGCTGCAGGCGGTCATGGAGAAAGACGGCGCCGATTACGGCAAGCTGAAGCGGGTCGATATCGGCAGCGACGATTTCTTCGCGGCTACGAGCAAGAACGTGGACTTTGCCTGGATCTTCGAGGGCTGGACGGGGATCGAAGCGAAGAACCGGGGCGTCGAGATCAATTATATCGCGGCGAAGGATCTGGATCCCGCGCTCGACTACTACACGCCGATCTTGATCGCGGGCACCAAGACGTTGAAGGACGACCCGGACAAGGCGCGCAAGTTCCTGAAGGCGACGGAGGAAGGCTACCAATACGCGATCGCGCATCCGGAGGAGAGCGCGGAGCTGCTGCTCAAGCACGCGCCGGAGATCGACAAGACGCTCGCGGCGGAGAGCCAGAAGTTCCTGGCGTCGCAGTATATCGCCGATGCGCCGGCTTGGGGCCAGATGAAGGAGCAGGTGTGGAGCGCCTACGCGCAATTCCTGAAGGCGAAGGGCCTGATCGACAAGGACCTGGTCGCGACGGACGCCTTTACGAACGAGTTTCTGCCTAAAAAGTGACGAGGAACGGACACAACGCAGAGCAAGGCAAGGCGGGATCCTGCTAGGGAACCGGGATTGATCATTTTATAAAAAAGGAAGTCGGCCCCATGAGAAACTTGAAGGTTATGCTCGAATACTTCTACCCTTGGACCAATTCGGCGGGATTCTACTACGCGAGAGAGCAGGGCTGGTATCGCGAGGCAGGGCTCGACGTCGAATTCACCGTGTACGACCCCGGGCGGGGAGACACGCTGGCTTATCTGGCGCGGGGGGAGGCGGACTTCGGCATTTTCCCCAGCAACCGGCTGCTCGTGCAGCGGGAAAAGCAGCAGG
The DNA here is from genome assembly GCF_900112065.1 of Cohnella sp. OV330. GTDB lineage: Bacteria > Bacillota > Bacilli > Paenibacillales > Paenibacillaceae > Cohnella. Next base: position 172,256 of record NZ_FOKE01000010.1, on the reverse strand, counting down.
TCGTCGTCGGCGTCGCGGCGATCAATCACCGGGGGATGGAGACGGTGCAGACGGTGCGGAGCACGGGCATTCGCCGACCTGCGGATCTGGCAGGCAAGCGCGTGGCCATGAACCCGACGCCGCGGGGGCTCGCGATGATCCGCCAGCTGGTGCAGGCGGACGGCGGCGATGCCGACGCGATCGTCATTGTGGATGCCGGCACGCGGGAGCTGACGCCGGACGCGATCGCCGCGGGCGAAGCGGATGCGACGTTCGGCAGCTACTGGGCGTGGGAGATTCTGATGGATACCGCGGTGCCGGAGTCGGAGCGCATCGTGTGGCCGGTGGACGAGATCGGGGCGCCGCCTTATCACAGCTATCTGCTCGGTACGCAGGAGGCGCTGACGAAGCGGGAGCCGGAGACGGTCCGCGCGTTTCTGGAGGCGACGGAGCGGGGGTACCTGGCGGTCGCCGCGGATCCGCTCGCGGCGGTGCCGGTGTTCGAGAAGTTCGTGCCATACTTCCCAAGGCGGCTGTTCGAGCGCTCGCTGCCGCTGATCGCGCCGACCTGGCTGCATGACGGCGCCTGGGGGCGCCAGCGGGTAGAACTGATCGAACCGTATGCGGCATGGCTCGCCGAGCATGGCATTCTGCATGACAAAGAGATCTGGCGAAGCGCTTATACGAACGATTATCTGCCGCAGAGGACCGCGATATGAGCGAGCAGGCACAAGCGGCGGCGGGGTCGACGGTGGATGCGGAGGCAAGCGCGACAGCAAACGCGGCGGCAGGCACGACAGCAAGCGGGACAGGAGCAGGGGCGGCGGTGCAGGCCCACGGCATGGGCGCGGAGCTGGTCCGGCCGGACTGGGCGCCGATCGTGCTAGAGGAAGCGAACCGGCTGTTAAGCCGGTACGCGGCGAATATCGGCGAGGCGACGGCGCTCGTCTGGCATAGCCCGCGCCCGTTCTCGAGCGCGGCGCTCGCCGAGATGTCCGGCGGCGACCGCCTGTTCGTAAAGCGGCACCACCATTCGGTACGGGACGTCGAGGGGCTGAACGAGGAGCATCGGTTCATCCGCCACCTGCGGGCGAACGGCATCCCGGTCAGCGTGATCCTAGAAGGGCGGGACGGGGCGACCGCCTATGCGATGGACGAGTGGACGTACGAGGTCCATCGTCTTGCGCAGGGGACGGATCTGTACCGGGATGCCGTCTCGTGGAGCCCTTTTCGGCGGGAAGCCCATGCCTTTGCGGCCGGGGAGGCGCTGGCCCGCATGCATGTCGCGGCAGAGGGCTTCGATGCGCCGGCGAGACAGGTTCGGCCGCTCGTCTCGAGCTTCTCGATCTTCGCAAGCGTTGAACCGCGCGCCGCGCTGCGGGTCTATGTCGGCCGCCGCGAGGCGCTCGCCGGCTATCTGGCGAGACGCCCTTGGGCGCGGGACTTCGAGGCGACGCTGCTGCCGCTCTATGATCGGCTCGCGCCGCATCTGGCCGCGCTGCGGCCGCTCTGGACGCACAACGACTGGCACGCGTCGAACCTGCTGTGGCGCGAGGACGAGCGGGGGACGGAAGTGGCGTCCATCCTCGACTTCGGGCTCGCGGACCGCACCAATGCGGTCTACGATCTGGCGACGGCGATCGAGCGGGGCGCGGTCGACTGGCTCGCCCTGCACGAGGGCAAGCAGGAGGGCTTGGTCGCTTATGCCGACGTGGAGGCGCTGCTCGCCGGCTATGAATCCATCCGGCCGTTAAGCGCAACCGAACAGGCGGCGCTGCCCGCGCTGCTGCCGCTCGTGCATGCGGAGTTCGCGCTCTCCGAGATCGACTACTTTGCAGGCATCGTGCGATCCGCGGCCAACGCGGACATGGCGTACGATCTGTACTGGCTGGGGCATACGGCGTGGTTCCAGGGCGAGCATGGACAAGCGCTGCTGGATTACTTGCGACAGAGGTCATACCGCGGTAGCTAAGCGGCGCGATAGGATTGACAGGGTATACAGACGCTCGCTAAAATATAAGTAATTTAATCGGAATTATAAAAATTGAGGCGTGACAACCTATGACTAGACGCATTCGACCGGACCAACGGCTGTACCCGTTCCTCGCCCTGCTGGCCGTCATCGTCCTCTGGCAGCTTATCGTGACGCTGGCGGACGTGCCGATGTACATTCTTCCTTCTCCGACCGATACGGTGAACGCGCTGATCGACGACTTCGGCGCCATCGCCGGCCATGTCGGCACGACGCTGTACGAGTCCGCGCTCGGCTTCCTGCTCTCCATCGCGCTGGCGTTCGTCCTCGGCATCCTCATGGATAGCTTCGAGATCGTCAGGAAGTCGCTCTATCCCATCTTGATCGTCTCCCAGACCGTCCCGACGATCGTCATCACGCCTATTTTGATCATCTGGTTCGGCTTCGGCATGCTGCCCAAGGTGCTGGTCATCGTCATGGTGTGCTTTTTCCCCATCTGCATCAGTCTCGTCGACGGCTTCGAAAAGGTGGACCGGGACTACGTGAACCTATTCCGCGCATACAAGTCGAGCAAGCTCCAGACGTTCCTGCACCTGAAGCTTCCGTACGCGATGGTCAACTTCTTCTCGGGACTCAAGATCGCCGCGACCTATCTGATCATGGCCGCCATCATCGCGGAATGGCAGGGCGGCACGAAGGGCATCGGCGTGTATATGGTGCGGGCCAAGAATGCCTACGCGCTCGACAAAGTGTTCGCATCCATCCTGGTCATCGTGCTGGTCAGCGTCGTCCTGATCGCCGTCATCAACCGGATCGGCAACCAGGCAACCCATTGGAGATCGAGGTGAGCGCGATGCAGAAGCTGCAAGAGAAGCCGGTGACGGTTAGCCGCGAAGGCGATGTCTTGATCGAGCTGGACCGCGTCGGCAAGCGCTTCGGCGAGGCGGAGGTGCTGCGGGACGTCTCGCTACGCGTCAACAGGGGAGAGTTCGTCTCGATCCTCGGGCCGAGCGGCTCGGGCAAGAGCACTCTTTTCAACATGATCACGGGACTGCTCCCGGCCGACCAAGGCGAGATGAAGGTGAGCGGGGAGATCGGCTACATGCAGCAGAAGGACCTGCTGCTCCCGTGGAAGACGGTGATGGACAACATCACGCTGCCGCTCCGGCTGAAAGGCACGAACAAGAAGCTGGCGCGCGAGCGAGCCGATGCGTTGATCGATCGGGTCGGGCTGCGCGGGTACGAGGATCAATATCCGGGCCAGCTGTCGGGCGGCATGAAGCAGCGGGCGAGCTTCCTGCGGACGTTCCTCGCATCCGGCGAGATCATGCTGCTGGACGAACCGTTCGGCGCGCTCGACTCCATGACCAAGAGCGGCATGCAGACGTGGCTGCTGGAGGTGCAAGAGTCGTTCGGCGCCACGATTCTGTTCATCACGCACGATATCGAGGAAGCGATTCTGCTGTCGGACCGGATCTACGTGCTATCCTCGCGGCCGGGCGTCGTGAAGGAGGAGCTGACCGTCGGCTTCGGGCTCGGCGACAAGCGCGAGCGGCTGCTCGATCCGCAGCTGCTGCGGATGAAGGAAGCGATCAAGCGGCTGCTCTAACGAACGTATTACGGGCGAGGGGCCATCGGCATTTCGGGAAAAAGAGCGGAGGGGGAGCAAGCATGGAATGGTATTCGATCGGCGAGGTGTCCAAGCTGTGCCGGATTCCGATCCGCACGCTGCGTTACTACGACGATATCGGGCTGCTGAAGCCGGAGCGCATCTCGCCGGACAACAACTACCGTTACTATTCCAAGGAAGGCATGCGGAAGATCCCCCTGATCAAGTATTACAAGCAATTGGGCTTCAAGCTCGAGGATATCGCTAAAATGCTGGAACGCCAGAACTTCGACGTGCTGGAGGACTACATGGCGAAGGAGCTCCTGATCGTCGAGAAGCAGATGGCCGAGCTGCAGAAGAAACACTTCGCCATTCAGGAATGGCACCGGCTGCTGAAGCAAGGGGAGTCGCTGCTGGCCGAGCCGCCGAAGGCGCGGGAGATCCAGATCGCGAAGTTCCCGCTCTACCGCACCATGACGTTCCGATACGAGGTGAAGGAACGGCAGGAGGCGGACATGGAGGTGCTGTACAGCAATCTGTTCGTCGAGTTGTGCAATCGCCACAACCTGTACGCATACGGGCCCTTCATGCTGTACTTCGAGGACTTCGGGAAGCGCATCGACCGGACGTTCACGGGCGTCGACTGCTACACGGCGGTCATCGACGACGGGACGAGCGAGGGGCTGACGACCGAGGTCGGCGGCTTCGAGGCGATCAGCGTCGTCCATCGCGGCGATTACCGGACGATCGGGCAGACGTACCGCGAGGTGCAGGAGTGGGCGAAGCGACAGTCGGTGGCGCTGCAGGGCGCATCCTACGAGCGTTACATCATCGATCCGTGGAGCACGACGGACAGCGATAACTATGTCACGGAGCTTATTTTGCCGATCGGAGGGGCTTGAACATGTCTAACCTCATCAGTATATCGGAGGCGGCACTGCTGCTCGGAAAACCGAACGCGGTATTCGCGGACGTGCGGTTCGTGCTCGGTCAGCCCGAGGCGGGGCGGCGCGCCTACGAGAAGGGCCATATTCCTGGAGCGGTCTTCTTCGACCTCAACGCGGACTTGTCGGGGCCGAAGGCGCAGCATGGGGGCGGGCATCCGCTGCCCCCGCTTGACGCGTTTGCGCATAAGCTGGGCGCGGCGGGCATCGGCGAGGAGACGGAGGTCGTCGTTTACGACGACCAAGGCGGCAGCATCGCCGCGCGGCTCTGGTGGACGCTGAAGTATCTGGGCCACGAGCGGGTGCGGCTGCTGGCGGAAGGCTTTTCCGGCTGGCGAGACGCCGGCCATCCCGTGACGGACGAACTGCCGGCGCCGGCGGCCAGGACGTTCGTCCCTTGCGTGAACGAGGCGCTATCGGCGGATGTCGAGCAAGTGAAGGCGGCGATCGGGCGGGAGGGCGCCGTGCTGATCGACGCGCGCAAGCCCGCGCACTATACGGGCGAGGACACGAGCAAGTACGCCAAGGCCGGGCATATCCCGGGCGCCATCAACCGCTTCTGGGAAGCGGGCTCGCCGGGCGGCGTCTTCCAGGGTGCCGAGGTTCAAAAGGCGCGCTTCGGCGATATTCCCGCCGATGCGGAGATCATCGTCTACTGCGGCGCGGGCGTGACGGCGACGCCGAACGTGCTGGCGCTGACGGAGGCGGGGTATTCGAACGTGAAGCTTTATGTCGGGAGCTGGAGCGATTGGATTAGTTACGGGGTAAATCCGATTACCACGCGGTATGAAGATATTAGAAAAGATGGATAGTAGTTCGTAGATTAATACATCGCCATGTGGACTAAGCCTCCCGGCGATGTATTTTTTATGCCATAAATATATAAAAAGACCAACTTGCCTGACATCGATAGGCCGCAACCCGACGTTTTTTCAGGTCAAACCTATCAAATGTTTTCTCCCTTTTTCGCATAAGGAAAGGAATAACGCATTGCACGCATATAAAGTTAACTGTTAAAGCGATCTTATGAAGATATTAGAAAGGATTTACAAAAATTATGTATAATAGTTGAAGAAAATTATTCTTTTAGGAGGACTTCCGTTGACCACCTCGTCAAAATAAATTTATTGTGCAACCATCGGCTCAAAAGAATAACATACAAAATTTTTAGGGGGCTGCTATTCACCTATGGTTAGAAAATTTTTTGCATACATGATTACTTTAGCAATTTGTCTCTCGGTTTTTTCGCTGTGTTCTGCCCAGGCAGTGGCTGCGGCGAATAATCATTTTAAGAATACGATTGCGAGCTCGAATGGGCGTGCTTATGTCATCAAAAACAATGGAGAGTTATGGTATTGGGGAAAAGGAACATTTAACGATTCTGCAGGGGATCAGTCTCCTCTACGCGCAAATCGGACAAAATTGATGGACGATGTGATTGGCGTATACGGAGATTGGTTTAATGGATTTGCCATCAAATCGGATCACAGTCTTTGGTCTATACCTGGTGACCAACCACCTGTAAAAATAATGGATGACGTCCAGGAAGCTGCCAATACTTATACCAATTGGATTGTGCTAAAAACGAATGGAACCGTTTGGGTCGGCCCTTTATACGGCAATACTCCGAAACCCAAGCAAATTTTGTCGTTATCGGGAGTCAGGCAAATAAGCGCGGGTATCGATTCATTTTATGCTTTGAAGGAAGACGGCACGCTATGGGGATGGGGAAACAATTATTCTGGTGAATTAGGGGTCAAGACGAAGAGTCCGGATGTTTTCGTTCCCGTTCAGATAATGAAAGATGTTCAGAGCGTGTATGGCACGGGTCAACAAGGATATGCCATTAAGAAAGACGGTACCTTATGGGGATGGGGTAAGAGCGATGATCTTTTACTGACCGGAAAAAAAGAGACTTGGGCTTTTGACCCTTATTCGGATGGAAGTCAGAGCGAGGTTTCCGAGCAGTTTACACCGATTAAGCTCATGGACAACGTTCTGAAGATTGATGGACGTAATCACCTAACAGTTATTAAGAAAGATCATACACTCTGGGATTGGGGGTCCAATCAAGAGGGACAACTAGGAGACGGAACTGTAATATCACGGTATGTACCGCAAAAAATTCTGGATCATGTAGTGGATGTTACAGCTAAGGGAGCTTTTACGATTGCGTTAAAGTCGGATGGAACCGTGGTAGGTTTTGGGATCAATGCCGTAGGGGAACTAGGCATTGGCACTTTTGATGATGATCCTCATTCTACGCCTATTGAATTAATGAATAATATTGCAATATCAGGCGAGGATGCTTCATTTTCCGCGGGAGTAGGCGCGGAGCCCATTAAAGGGCCGGCTGCTGCGAATGAGGCTGATGCGGGTAAACTTGCGGATCTGGAGCAGATAGAGCCGATTAAGCTACCGAAACCGCCCTTTTATTATTATTTAATCTCGTCAATTAATCCGAGTGCCGAGGTTAATAAAGTTAATAAATTGACATTGCGGCAAAGCTCGGTAAAGTCTATTCCAATCGTTCGTGAGGATTCAAAGGCGTTCCAGGCTTCTAGTTATGTGGTTCCAAATCAGTATCAAAATATCAAAGGCAATCTTCCCGCAGGGATTCCTACCGAGTATAAGGGGCAAATGCTAGTCCAAGCGATTAAAGGGGCTAACAATGTCATTCTGATCTACGGTCTGAACTTTGGTGAGAACAGATATCTCGTCGTATTAAATAAACCCATGACCAAGATTGAAAAGATCTACGATTTTGATAACTATGCGATCTCTCCCAAATATGTTCAAAAGGACTTCGACTATATTCATCAACAGATTCGCTGGGCAGTGGTCGAGAATGGGATTCTATATATATCCCATTCTCACAGGACATACGCCAAGAGTTCGAACGGAGCGAACGGATTCATTTCCGCAATACGAATCAACGATAACAAACTGCTATGGAGAACCTCTTCACTCGTTAGCAATGCTAGGAACTTTCAGATTTTAGGAAATGTAATTGTGTCCGGATACGGGTTTACGGGTGAAAAAGACTATCTTTATCAAATCAATAAACAAACAGGCAAGACGGTAGATAGAATTGTATTGAAGGACGCACCGGATTATATCGATTTACAAAAAAATGGCTTTCTTGTTTATGGGTATTCGCATCTTACCAGTTTCTTAATCAAATAATCCGATGCCGGCGAGCGGGCGTCCGAGCGTCCGAGCAACTGCAACTGGTGGCGCAGAAGGGCGAAAAGACAAAAGAAGCTGCTTGATAAATACAACGCCAGGACGGAAAGGTGCCCTGGCGTTGTATTCGCGTACCACTATTTATTTTCACCGCAGTTCCATGAACGCCTTCACCAAATCCCCAAACTCCTCCTGCCGCTCGCTGGCCGCGTGCTTCTCCGCCATCGCGAGCACATTCTGCAGCCGGCTCTCCCCGACGCCTTCGCTGTCCTTCATGATCTTGGCGAATTCGGCGACGGCCGCGATGAACAGGGTGGCGTCGGACAGCTCGCCGGAAGGGCCGATGGAGGCATTCGACTCCCGCGATCGATTATTGTTGTCCACGTCCTTGTACCGAATCGTGACCTTGCCCCAGGACTTGGAGGCGTCGTCCTTCAATTGAAGCTCGTAGAGCGCGGTAACGGAATGCCCGGCCCCGATCTCCCCGCCGTCTACTTTGTTGTTGCGAAAATCTTCATCCGCGACGGCGCGGTTTTCATAACCCAGCAAGCGGTAGCCCTTCACTTGCGCGGGATCGAAGTCGACTTGAATCTTGGCGTCTTTGGCGATCGTCTGCAGCGTCCCGGTCAGCTGCTCCTGGAAAACCTTCTTCGCTTCGTCGATGTCGCCAATATAGGCATAGGCGCCGTTGCCTTTGTCGGCCAGCTGCTCCATGAGCACATCATTATAATTGTCCATGCCGAATCCGAAGGTGCTGAGGTACAGATTCCGTCCGGCGTAGTCCTCGATCGTACGGAGAATGCCGTCGGGGCCGGTCTCGCCGATATTGGCCACGCCGTCGGAACACAGAATGACGCGGTTGATCGCAGCCTCGTCGTCATTGAGCTTGCTTGCCATTTTGTAACCCAACAACAGTCCTGCCTCCGCATTCGTCGAGCCTTCGATCTGAAGATTGTCGATGGCGGACAGAATCGTATCCTCCTCCTCGACGGATGTAGGCTCCAGAACCGTGCGCGCCGTCGAGCCGTACACGACGATGCCGATCTTGTCGTTGGGCTTCAGCTGATTGACCAGCAGCGCCAGGCTTCGCTTGACCAGTCCGATCCGGTTGTCTTGGTCCATAGAGCCGGACACATCGATGACGAACGTCAGATTCGCTCTCTTTCGCTCCTCCGATTCGATCTCTTTGCCTTTGATGCCGATCCGGACGAGCTGCGTGCCCGCTTCCCCGAACGGAGAAGGGCCGGCGTCCACGTGAATGGCGAACGTATCGTCTTTAGGTGGTGCATCGTTTAAGTCGAAGTAATTAATGAACTCCTCCAGCCGGATCGCTTCTTGGGGCGGCACGTTCCCGTCCTCGATATAGCTCCTCGCCAAGGTATAAGAGCCCGTATCGACATCCATCGCGAACGTGGACAGCCGATCGTCTGCCGTAGACACATAGGGGTTAGTTCCGTAATCCTGGAAAAACATATCGTTGGGTGCGGAGGATAGCGGGGCGGTCGCGCGGGACGCTTCCGCTGCCTTGGAGTCGGCTCCGGATACCGACTGCGGGGCGCTGTCGCCTGATGAATCGTTATCGCTGCTTGAACTGCATCCTGCGACTAGCGCGGCAAGCAAAAGCACGAACCCCAAGCTCATCCTTCTTCTCATCTTGAACACCCCCGATTAATGTGCAGCGCTTTCCTTACAGCAAATGCGATTGGATCGCTTGATGTTACAGGAATATTACAGAATCATTTCCGTCATGTAACATAGCGATTGGTATTTAGACGATCCAGGTCAAGGCAATGTTGCAAGGGATGTAAAAATTATCCGTTAAAATGAAGGGTGTTCCGAGGCGATGCCATGTTAAAATAAGGAAGCCGTGCAGCTAACGCAAGTAAAGCTTGCAACTGCGTTAGAGAAAACCAAGGAGGCCTAACTCATGAAAATCCATCGCATCGACCACATCGGCATCAACGTCAACGATCTGGCCGCGGCCAAAGCCTTTTTCGTCGAATTCGGACTCGAGGTGCATGGGGAATGGGAAGCGGAGGGTGCTTGGCTGGATGTGATCGTCGGGCTTGAAAACGTGAAGACGTCCTGTGTCGCACTGCGCTCGCCGGACGGTCAGACGTGGCTGGAGCTGGTCCAGTATATCCATCCAACGGATGAAAACGGCGTTCAGCAAACGCATTCGAATACACTCGGCATCCGTCATATTTGCTTTGCCGTCGATGATATCGAAGCGATCGTCGACAAAATGAAAAAGAAAGGCATGGAAGCCTTTAGCGAGATACAGAATTATAAAGATATTTATAAGATGTGTTATGTCCGCGGGCCGGAGGGCATTATTCTGGAGCTGGCGGAGCGGATTAACTAAATTCAGATCAGCTGCCTTTAAAAACACTCACCTCAGTCATGCGCGAACAGCCGCGCGTTGAGCGGTCGTTCGCCCGCGCCGGCGATGGCTTTTAAGAGCTGCTCCGCCGTACAATCGATATCGCCGTAGGTGTTCACGATAGTGTCGATCGAAGCCGCGTATTCCTTGTGCACGAAGGGATGGAAGTGGGCGACGAAAATAACCGGCGTCCCCAGCTTGGTCCAGCCGCCCATCATGTTCCTCGCCACCTCGTCGTGCAGGCGGACGACATTGAGCCCGTAGCTCAGGCGGCTTCCGATCGAGCATACAATAACGTCGTATGCGTGGTCGGCTGCGATCTGGAACAAGGCGTCGGGACCGGGATCGAGCCATTGGTCGACGGTCCCGGCATATTTGCCGATCTCGCGTTTCATTCGCTCCCATAGCTCGCCGTAGCGGTCGTGATGATTGACGATCACGACATGAAGCACCTTCGTGGCGGGCGTGAAGCGGTAAGGGAGCAGACCTTCCCGGTCTCGGACGACGGTTATGCTCCGCTCCGAGACGGTCTCCGCTACTGCCGCATGGGCCGCTTTATCCGGCATGGCGTCTCCCTCTTTTGCGGGCGACGTCTCGAAAAGCCCGAACTGCTCCTTCAACGACACGATGAGGCTCGCCCGGTCCCGGAGCGTCGCAAGCGTCAAGCTGCCCTCGCGGTGCCGCCGCTCCATCTCCGCATAAAAGCGCTCGTCCATCTGCGGGAACAGCAGCATGTCGCAGCCGTTGGTGAGCGCCGCCGCGCAGGCGTCGTAATAGTTCATATAGCCGACGACCCCGCCCATGTTGATCGCATCGGACACGATCAAGCCTTCGAAGCCCATCTCTTGCCGCAGCAGATCGAGCAGCAGCTTGCTCGATACAGTCGCCGGCGGATAGAGGCCGCGTGCGTCGGGCTCGTCGAAGGCCGGCAGCGCGATATGCCCCGGCATGACCGCCATGGCGCCCCGGTCGATCAGCTCCTGGAAGACGCGTCCCGGACCGTTTCTCCACGAGGTCGCGTCAAGCGGCAGGTTCGGCGTGGTCAGATGCTGGTCCCAGGAGGTAAAGCCGTCCCCCGGGAAGTGTTTGATCGTCGCCATCATGCCGTGCGCCTGCAGGCCGCTCATGTAGGCCCCAGCGATCTTCGCGACTTGCTCCGGCGTGTGCCCAGCGCTTCTCGTGCTCACGACGGGACTATCCGCGTCCGACGCCATATCCGCGACCGGCGAGAAGGTCCAGTTAAAGCCGATCTCGCCGGCTTCCGCCGCGGCGATCCGGCCGACCTCGTAGGCGAGCTCCTCCGAATTCGCCTGGCTGAGTCCCATCATCGAAGTGAACTTCGTGGCGCCCCGTATCATATTGCCGGGCCCGCACTCCATATCGCTGACGATAAACGGAGGGACTTCGCTAACTTCCTTCAAGCGGCGAATCGCTTGCTGCAGCTCCGCGCGATCCATGGGGTGAAAGAACATCGCGCCGAATTCCTCGAGGCGCTCCGCGCCGACGTGCCCCAGGGTCGGGCAGCAGACTTGCTTCAGCAGCCGGCGGAAGTCCATTTCCTCGACGATGCGCTTGGCGCGGTCTGTCACGATAATGCGGTACTTCATAAAGGGCGGCCCTCTTTCTTATTCCGTATGGGATCCGGATTTCTTCAGCTGCTTGACGTTATTCTGCAAGGCGTATTCCTTCGGCGTAACGCCGAACCGTTTCTTGAACAGGCTGAAGAAGTAGGTTTCGTTCAGCACGCCCACCTTTTCCACGATCTCGCGTACGCTGACTTCGCTTCCGGTCAATAGCTCCGCGGCCTTCGTCAGCCTTGTCTCATTGATGAAGTCGGCAACGGATACTTCCATCACATCCTTGAAGAGATTGCCGAGGCGCCGCTGCGTGATCTTCATCATCGAGGCGATCGAGGCCAGGCATAGCGTCGGATCGTCGTAGTGCGTCAGGATGTAATCGGACACCGTCTCGACGACGTAATGGTTGACTTTGGAGGGCGGGGGCTCTGCACCCTCCTGGGTTTGCAGCGCTAGCTTAAGCGTATCGCCGAGCCTGTCGAAGATCCCTTCCAAAGTCTCGTTCTCCATGATCGACAGCGACAATGTTGAGAGATCGATCGGCACCGCCGATAAGGCGGGGGCGGGGCGGAGCTCCAAAGTTGTTTTCGCGGTTTCCAGCAAGCGGAAGGTGGAAGCCATCGCATTATAGTAGCTCAGCTGGGTCATTTCATCGAATAACGTTTTCAAGGCGCGTTCGATCCCGGTCAGATCGCCTTTGAGAATCGCTTCCTGAAGCTGCTCTTCGAGCGATTTGGAATAACCCTTCTTCTTGCCGGCTTCGTTGGCGAGTACCGTATCTGCATCAATGAAAGAACGATGGCCGTAGATGAACCGGTAAACGGACTGCTCCAGAGCTTTGTTGTAAAGCGTGGGCAAAGCTTCGAGCTGATGCAGCAAAGGACTGAGGGACGCAGAAAAAGTGATTTTGTAATACTGCTGGACGAATTGCTGCGCTTCCCGGATCAACGGGGCTAGTTCTTCCTCGAAGGGCTCATCCTCCGCCGGGAGGCTGAGTATAATCGCGACATGGTCGTCCCGCAGGTCGAGGCCTTCGTTTATATATTTCTTGGCCACCCATTCGGATGCGATGTTGATGATGGCGAAGCGGATCGTTTCTTTGTCCTGCGCGGAGAAGGTTTGCTGAAAGCGCCTGTAGTTGTCGATTTTCAGGAGCAATACGGCATAGGTGCCTTCCAGGGGCAGCGCGATTTTCGTTTCGCGAAAAAGGTCCGCCAATTCCGTCTGGCCTAGCTTCACCTTCTCCGTCAGCAGCCGATTCAGCCAATAATGCTTGATGACGTCATCGTATTGGTACCTCTGCTTATCGAACAAGTTCAATTGCTCCATGGATTGCTTGTAAACCGAGTCCAGATACGAGATTTCGTCTCCGGTCCCCCGCAGATCGAACTTGTGCATACGTCCGGCGGATATCGTCTGTACGAGATTGCCGATCGGACTGTAAATTTTGCGGGAAATGCTCACGGAAATCGCGATGGCCATCAGAAGGACGAAGACCGTAATGAGGATAATGCTGGTTTTGAAGCTGTTTAAGTACCCGTTGACCTCGAGCGCCGGTTGAATCTTCATCAAGGTCATGCCGATGCTGTCCATATAGCTGAAGGTAACCAAGTATTGGGTGTCCATGTAGGTTCTCTTGAAGGAGCCGTCGGTTGACGGGGTGGGATCGGATTGCTTGTATTGCGCGTATTCCTGCTGAAACCATTTTAATTGATTCTGCTTCTCTGCGGCTTGATCGGTATCCACGATGTCGTCCTGCTGATCGAGGAGGAAGATGCTGCTCTTCTTCTGCGGATCGATCATGTTGATCTGTTTAATGTTTTCGAGCAGCCACTCCGGCTTCACGTTGATAACCAAAGCGCTCGGTTTTTCGTCGTCCATCGGCGTCTCGTACATAAAATAGGAAAGAACGTGTTCGCTCTCGACCCGGCCGTTCATCACTTTGTGGATATCGCGATAAATCGGTTTTAATTTGGGCAGCACCTTGTCGGACGCGTTCAGCTCGGACAGCTGCGTATCGTTGAAGAAGACCGGGGAGCCGGCGTTGTAAAACTGATCCAGATTGCGGTTGTAAATGCTGATGGAGTGCACGTAAGGATACGACGAGGTTAAGGAGGTCACGGCGGTGTTCATCCGGATGATGACGTCGACCATATTTTCCTCTTCCGCGTACATGATCTTATTGATATCCCCGTTCAGGAAGATCGATTGCGCAAGCCGGGTAATGGCGTCGTTCATCAGATTCGTATTGTATTTGACCTGGAACAGGATTTTTTGGTTATTTTCCGACTCCTTCTTGACCATCAGGCTCTGTGCGTTCCAATAGATGACGACCGACAGAATGGCCACGATAAACAAGGCGGAAGCGCTGAACCACAGTACCATCTTCAGAAGAATTTTCGATTTGATTTTGTTCTTCGGCTTCATGCGCGGGCTTCCCCTTATAGGTCTGGTAGAAGCTAAGATAGCCCAGGCCATGCTAAAAGTAAATATAACGGACAAATCTCGTAGGAACGAACATTATTTAGAGCGTTTATTTGAAGAGACCGACGCAAATCGAAGTGTACGCCGGAAGCGCGGCCCGCTAGATTGAAGTAAAACAGCGGAGAACGAGGTGGATGGGCATGGACACGATTATAACAAGAAGCAGCCTGGCACGGACGAGAAACAAGCTCCGGAGCGGCACGGTGACGTTGGGATTCATCGGAGGATCGATAACGGAGGACGGCCGATCGGCGCACAATTGGCCGGAGCCGGTGACGCGCTGGCTCGCGGAGACGTTCCCTCAGACCCGGATTGTCGTCGAGAATGCGGCGATCGGCGCCACGGGCAGCGATCTGGCGGTGTTCCGGGCGGAACGGGATCTGATCGAACGCCAATGCGATCTGATCTTCGTCGAATTCGCCGTCAATGACTATCTGACGGCGTCCGAGCCCCGCATGCGGGCAAGAGAAGGGCTGCTCCGCAAATTGCTGGCAGACGGTCACAGCGAACTGGTCCTGGTCTATACCTACAGTCAAAGAATGTACGAAGCGATGTCGCGCAAGGAAGTGCCGGACTCGATCGCCGAGTTCGAGCAACTGGCCGAGCATTACGGGATCAGCTCGGTATGGGCGGGGCGCCATGCCTGGGAGGAAGTGGCCAAAGGACGCATGACCTGGGACGAGTGGCTGCCGGACGGGCTGCATCCGACCTATCGGGGGAGCTTGAGCTACGGCCAGAGCGTCATCGCCTTATTGGAGCGGGAACTGACGGCAGCGCCCCATGCCGCAGCGCTCCATGCGGATGCGGACGCGGACGCGCCGAACCCGCCGAACCCGCCGAACCCGCCGTTGCGGGCGTTGCCGGAGCCCTTCAATCCCCATCACTGGGAGCGTACGGAGCTTGTGCCGTTCGAAGAGGTGCAGTTGGAGGGACCCTGGACGATCAGGCGGGCGGTTGCCTTGATGCCCAGAGTGGACCGGCTGCTGAGCACCTCCGCGATCGGGGCGAAGCTCTCTTTCTCATTCTCGGGAAGAGGGCTGGTCCTGGTCTTCGACTTCGGCAAGAAGTCGGCGGAATTCGTCTACCGGCTGGACGGGGGAGAGGTCGTCGCGGTCAGCCGCGACAGACCGGACTGGTGCGGAGATGGCGGCTGGCTCAGGCCGTACTGGATTGCGGACGAGCTGCCGGAGGGCCGGCATCATATCGAGCTGGAGGTCGTTCACGGCAATCGAGAGGATTGCCGGGGAACCAACTTTCATTTAGGAATAATCGGAATTCTGAAGTAGGAGGGTGGCGGGCTTGAAACGACTGGAATTAAAGCAGGATTGGTTCGTCCGTTACGAGGAGCTTCACAGGGGACCGGAGCATGCTTCGGAGGTGATGCGGCGTACGGAAGGCTGGCTTGGCACGCAGGTGCCTTGCGACATCCATATGCCGCTGATCGAAGCGGGCATCATCCCGGAACCGCTGGAAGGCCTGAACTCCTTCGCGTGCGAGTGGACGCAACTGAAGTCCTGGTGGTTCAAAACGAGCTTTCGACTTGACCGGGAATTTATGACCTACGACACGGTCGAGCTGTCCCTGGAATCGCTGGACGCCGAAGCGGACGTCTTTCTGAACGGCCGACACCTCGGGCACCATCGCAGCGCGTTCTACCCGTTTACGCGGAATGTCAGGGAGGCGTTGGCGGAAGGGGACAATTCGCTGTGGGTGCGCGTCACTTCGGGGGTCGAGCATTTCAGCGACGGGGATACGGCATTTCTTAGAAATAACCTGATCGACTGCGAAGCGTACGGCAGAGGCGACCCGCGCAGAACGTTCGTCCGGAAGCCGCAATACGGCTTCGGCTGGGATTGGGGACCGAAGGTGCCGACCTGCGGCATCATGGGAGAAGTCACGCTGACCGGTTACAGGGAGCTCGCGATCCGGGGCGTCAGAGCCTATACGAAAAAGGCGGATGTGCGGGCGGAGCTGCGCGTGGAGGTTGAGTTGGAGAGCTTCGTTCCCCTGGCGACGACGGAAGCGACGATCACCGTCGAAGTGCTGGACGGCGATCGCGTGGTCCTGTTTCAAGAGGAGGAGGTATGCGTCCGCTCGGGGGTTCACTTTCTCGACCTGGAAGGCGTCGTCGAAGGCGCGAAGCGCTGGTGGCCCAACGGGATGGGGGCGCCCCACCTGTACGAGATCCGGGTTGCGGCGAAGACGGAGCGCGGGCGCGTCGCGTTTCCGGCTTTTCGTCACGGCATCCGCACCGTTCTGCTATTGCAGGATAAGGCGGGGGAGGATGAACGGCTGTTCGCGATCGAGATCAACGGCGTCCGCGCCTTCTGCAAAGGGGCGAACTGGATCCCCGCCGATTCGATCCATGCCCGCGTATCCGACGGAAAGTACGCGACGCTGATCGGGGAAGCGCGGGAGGCCCAGTTCAACATGCTGCGCGTATGGGGCGGCGGCCTCTACGAGCGCGACGCGTTTTATCGCGCATGCGACGAGAACGGCATCATGGTCTGGCAGGACTTTATGTTCGCCTGCGGGCTGTTTCCCGATCACCTGGCATGGTTCCGCAAGGAAGCGGAGGCGGAGATGGACTACCAGACCCGCCGCCTGCGCAACCATCCTTCGCTTGTCCTCTGGTGCGGGGACAACGAGGACCACTGGGCCATCGTGCAATGGACCGCGGAAGGGCGGAAGCCGCCGTTCTTCGGGGGAGCGATGCTGTATAACGAGCTCGCTCCGCGGGCCATGAGGCGGAATTGTCCGGATATTCCGTACTGGAACGGCTCCCCGTACGGCGGCGCGCAGCCGAACGATCACCGGATGGGCGACGTGCATCACTGGCACGAAGGCATGATGAGCCCGGATATGGAGAAACGCATCGCGCCCGAGGCCTACGATCGCCTCGACGCCAAGTTCGTGTCCGAGTATGGCTACGTGGGGCCCTGCCGCCGATCGTCGATCGAGGCTTACCATGGCGGATCGCCTTTGGACCGGAACGGGGAGATATGGAAGTACCATAATAACTTCTTCGAGAAAGAAACCGTCGCCGCGGGCGTGAATAAGCACTACATCGACGCCGAGGGCTTGTCGATCGACGAATACCTGCACTATGCGGGCGTGTGCCAGGGGCTCATGTACGGCTATTCGCTGGAGTCGTTCCGCTACAAGGAGCGATGCTCGGGCGGTTTGTTCTGGATGTATAACGATTGCTGGGGCGAGGTGGGCTGGTCGATTATCGATTATTACGCGACGCGGAAGATCGCTTACTACTACGTGAAGCGGGCGTTCGACCCGGTCAAGCTCATCATCCGCCGGGAGGGCGGCGTCGCGCGCGTGGTCGGGATCAACGAAACGCCGGCACCGATCCGGATTGAGGCGGAGGCGGGTTATGTCTCGTTCGACGGCCGGCAGCGCGAGACGCGCCCGGTCACGATCGAGCTGCCTGCGCATTCGCGCGGCGAGGTCCTGACGCTGCCGTTGGGCGAGCACGATGATTTGCAAGGCATGCTGGCCGTCGTTCCGCGCGAAGCTTCACCGCACAGCCACGGCGTCTCGCCGCAAGAGCACGGCATTGCGCCGGCGACGCTTCGAACGGAGGTGTTCCGCAAGCTGCGGGTCTCTGCCGCGGAGCTGAAGATTTCGTCCTTCGAGGTGCGCGGGGGCGAAGCGAGCTTCACGGTCAGCTCGGATACGTACGCGCATGCGGTGCACTTCGGCCTGGATGATCGGACGAGGCTGTCCGACGAATACTTCGATTTGCTTCCGGGAGAGCGCCGGCAAGTGACCGTATACGGCGTCGACGCCGCGTTCTCTTGCGACGCGCTTCGGCCGACGAGCATCAGCAACAGCCATTCATAGGATCCGAGAGGATCAGAGGATAGGGGAGGATACGGGAAAATGGGGCAAACAAGCGAGAAGGCGGCGCTGAAGCGAGTGACGCTGGAGATGAGTCTGAAGCCGTTTACGAGCATGGAGCCGGCGGCCATCGACGAAGTATGCGAGGAGGCGATTCGGCAGTGGCTGCCGCTGATTGGCCTGGCGGATCGCTGTTCGATGCTGCTCTGGGTAGCGGACGGCAGCGAAATATTGACTTGGAACGGGAACTTCGACAGCGCGTTCGAATGGGGCCGCTATATCGGCTTCGCCAACGAGGACAAATTCAGCCATATCAAAAGCGAGAACGATGCCGCGGTCGCCAAGCTGTACCGGGACGACCCGTGCCGCGTCACCTACGGGGACTTGCGTTATATCGTGGCGGCCTTCAAGCGGATTGCCGGGCAGAAGTTCGGTATCCGCATGGAGGTGGGCGCCACCTTCGACGCGGGACCCGAGTTCGCGTACTCCGATTTCAAATACAAGGATCATCCGGAAATCAATAAGCCGGAGCTCGGCGGGAAATTCGTCGCGTTAAGGGCGGATTATACGGTCGTCTGCGTCTGGTCCAAGCTGCACGGGGATAAGGCCGCCTACGCGACGTACCCGGACGGCATTCCGGAGGATACGCCGTTCGGCCAATTCTTTGGGCGCCAATGCGCGAGCTACCTGCCTGCGCTCGGCTTCGATTACATCTGGTTCTCCAACGGCTTCGGCTTCTCCTCATTCCCCTGGACGTATCTCGGCGCGAACTTCGACGGCACCTCGCTGCCGCTGGCCGAGTACGAGGAGCTGTCGGGCAAGCTGCTATCCTTCTGGGAGGCGTTCAAGCAAGAATGCCCGGGCTACCGGACAGAGGTGCGGGGCACGAACTTCGGCACGGGGATGGATCTGACGAAGGATTTCGTGCCGCTCAAGCAGTTGTACGAAGCCGGATATATCGAGCTCCCGCCTCCGAATTCGCCCTGGGGCGCGCTTAACTTCGACTTCGGCCTGGAAGTGGCCTCGTACATGTCGCGGATCGCCGTGCTTCCCGGGGACACGTATCCTTATCGCTTCTATGCGAACGATCCCTGGTTCTGGCAAAATCCGTGGCGGGATCTGTACGATCGGGAGCCCCATGACATTTACTGTCCGCTATCCGTCGCCCGCATGAACGCGGACGGGAAGCTGGAGAATCCGGGTATCGTGGAGATTCTGACCATCGATACGGAGAAGGGAAAATTGATCGAATCCTGCCCGCAGGAAGTGATTCCGCATCTTCGCCGGGCGATCGAGGACTTCCCCGACGAGCCGGGCATTCTGACATGGCTGTATCCTTTCCATGAATATCATGCTGCCGTAGCCGATTCGGAGGAGCGCTCGAAGTCGATCCTCTTCGAGGAGTGGTTCGTCCGCAACGCGGTGAACGAAGGCTTGCCGCTGAACACGGTGCTCAGCACGGACAGTTTCCGGGAGATGAGAGAGGACAACCGGAGGAAGCTGCATCGAACCGTTATTTTTACGCCGACGTCGTGGATCGATGCGGCGAATGCAAGCCTGCTCGCGGATTACGTTCGCGGCGGCGGGCAGGTGCTGTTCTACGGGCCGGCGCTGGCCCCCGGCTTGCAGCAGCTGCTGAACATTCGGCAGGCGGAAGGACTTGAAGGGGAGCTGGACGTTTCCGTTTCGGCTTCGTTGGCCCAGGACGCGATCTTCGGCGAGCGACCGTCGCCGTCGGTCATCGACCACGATCCGCTCATCGGCGGCGGCGCCATCGGCGAGGTGCTCGCGGATGCGAACGATCGCGCTACGCAAGTCTGCGCGACCGCGAAGCAGGATGGCCGGGAGCGCGTCATGGCCTTGACCCGGCGTCCGCCGGAATGGAACGGCGGGCAAGCCGGCTGGGTGCGGGGCTCGCTGCCTTTCCTGCGGGGCAGCGTCACGGATCTGCCGGTCAGGCAGCCGCAGCGCTACCTGGACGTATCGGTACAAGCCCGCTACGTGCTGGCGCAATTCGGGTATTCGCTCCTGCAGACGAAGCAGGACGCGGCCTCCAAGTCGGCCTTGCTGTTCATCGCGCGCCGCGACAACGGCTACTTCTTCACCGGCTGCCGCCAGGATACGTCCGTTTCGCTGCAGATGCGCTTTCCCCAGGGCGTGCCGATCCTCATCGGCCAGACGACGAAGGTGGGCGAAGGGCCTTCCGCATACTCGCTGGATCGAACCTTCCATGATGAATGTCGGTTATTCGTACGCCAATCTAGCGGCAGCCTGGTCTCCTGCAGGGAGCACTCGCCGATGCCCACGCCGAACCGAAGCTCGACGCGGTTGATCACGGTCGCCGGACTGCGCGAGGCGAGCCTGACGATTTACCCGCCGCTTGACGCCCTGCGCGAAGCGAGGGTCGAAGTCAAATGCGGCGACGTCTATCTGGAACTGCCCGACTACACGTCAAGCGACTGCATCATAATCGACAATCTTGACGGCGCGCTTGAAATTTCCTGGTAAAGCATCGCCCCGACGAAGAGCCTCGCGGCCGGTTGAATCCGCCGCGAAGGCTCTTTTTATATCCTCCGCAGACAGGCTGCTGCGCCATTTTCGGAGTTTCGGACATTTATCGGAGTGCCCCAAAGCCCGTATTTCCGCCAAAAAGGCATTTTTCAAAGAAACAGACAAAGTTCAAAATATACGGAGCGCCCGGAAATCACTATCGTTGGGGTATCACCTCGAGCAAGGAGCAAGCCCATGAAAACATTCAGAAAAAGCTACGGCCTCACCTTACTGGCGCTGCCCGGCATCCTGCTTCTCTTCCTGATGGACTACGTTCCGCTGTACGGCTTGCTGATTCCCTTCAAGGACTACAAGTACAATCTGGGCATCTGGAACAGTCCGTGGATCGGCTTCGACAACTTCCGGTTTCTGTTCAACGGCGATATCCTGCGCAGAGTGCTCAGAAATACGCTGCTTTACAATCTCGTGTTCATTGCGCTGGGCACGGCCGTATCGGTGTTCTTCGCGCTGCTGCTGCGGGAAGTCGGCAGGAAAGCCGTGAAGGCTTACCAGACGGTGCTGTTCATTCCTTATTTTATCTCGTGGGTCGTGGCGGGCTTCGCTTTCCAGGCGCTCCTGAACATGGATTACGGGATTCTGAACAAGGCCCTGGAAGCGATCGGCAGGGATCCGATCATGTGGTACAACGATCCGAAGTATTGGCCGGTCATTCTGATCGTCGTCGCGATCTGGAAGGGGCTCGGATACGGCGCGGTCATTTATTATGCGGCCATCATCGGCGTCGACGCGGAGTATTACGAGGCCGCCCGCATGGACGGCGCCACGAAGCTGCGCCAGGCGGTGTCCATCACGATTCCGATGATCATGCCTATTATCACGATGATGGTCATCCTGCAGATCGGCAAAATTTTCTACAGCGACTTCGGGCTCTTCTACAATGTGACGATGAATTCGACGCTGCTCTATCCCACGACGGACGTTATCGATACGTTCGTGTATCGCTCGCTGGTCGATCTGGGCGATATCGGCATGGCCGGCGCGGCGGGGTTCTTCCAATCGGTCGTCGGGTTTACGCTTGTCATCCTCACCAACTACGTCGTAAGAAAAATCAATGCCGACAATTCGTTATTTTAAGGAGGGCGTATCCGCCATGTCCAAGCCGACACATCCGGTCGCTCGCTCTCCCTATATCGGAAGCCGAACGGTCGTCCACTTGTTTTTTATTCTGGTATGCTTCATTTGTATCTATCCCTTCCTGGTCGTCCTGGGAACGTCGCTGCAGAACGAGAGCGATATCCTGAAATCCGGGTACGCCATCTTCCCCAAGCAGATCGATCTCACCGCGTATAAGGTGCTGCTGCATAATCCCGGCGTCCTGCTGAACGCCTATCTGGTCAACATCTATACGACGGCGCTCGGGGCGGCGGCGGGACTTTTTATAACGACCGGCTTCGCGTTCGCCATCTCCAGAAAAGACTACGCCTATCGGAAGCAGCTTTCTCTTTATGTGTTCTTCACGATGCTGTTCCAAGGGGGGATGGTTCCCTCCTACATTTTGATGGTGAGTTGGCTGGACTTGAAGGACAATGTACTGGCGCTGATTCTCCCTTTCCTGATCACCGGCTGGCATGTCCTGCTGATGAAGGGATTTCTGCAATCGCTGCCGGACGCGCTGTTCGAATCGGCCAAGATCGACGGGGCCAACGAGTTTATCATTTTTACGAAGATCGTGCTGCCGCTCACGAAGCCTGCGCTGGCTACCCTCGGGTTGTTCCTGGTGTTGCAGTATTGGAACGATTGGTGGCTGACCCTGCTTTACATCGAAAACGAGAACTTGATGAAGCTGCAATATTTGCTCATCCGCGTGCTGCGCAATATGGAGTTTCTGAACAGCGCGGAAGCCGTCCAATACGGATTGGTCAAGCCGGGACAGCAGGTTCCCAGCCTTAGCGCCCGGATGGCGATGTGCATTCTGGCGGCGGGGCCGATGCTGGTCGTGTTCCCTTTCTTTCAGAAATATTTCGTGCAGGGCCTGACGGTAGGTTCCGTAAAAGGATAGCTCGCTTGCGCTTGGTATCAATACGGGCGCATGGATCCGCGGTCCTGCGACTGTTTGATATAGATGCACAACCATATAAACCTAGGGAGGCCTTTGTGTGAGAGTAGGCAAGGTTAAAGTAGACAACAAGCTGGGCGTTATTCTGTCCGCAAGCATGGTCGCGCTCGCCATCAGCGGTTGCAGCGGGAAGAACAATGAATCGGATGCAAGTCCAAGCGCCGGCGCAAGCTCGAGCGCAAGTCCAAGTGCGAGCGCAGCGTCGCCCGAAGCCAGCAAGGCGGCCGATCCGTCAGAGAAGTTCGTCGACGTGAGCTGGTATATCCGCAAGCCGATCGACACGATCAAGGATCAGGACGCGATTGAAGCGGAAGTCAATAAAGGCCTCAAGGAGACCGTCAACGCGAATCTGCACATTCACTTTATCGATGCCGCCAGCTGGGAAGACAAGATGAAGCTGATGTCGGCCTCCGGCGACGAGTACGACCTGGTATTCACGTCGAACTGGACGAACCCGATCGACCTGAACGTGCAGAAGGGCGCCTTCCTGCCGCTGGACGATCTGCTGAAGCAGTACGGGCCGGACATTCTCGCCAAAGTCGACGAGCGCGCCTGGAAGGCGGTCACATACAACGGCAAGATCATGGCCGTCCCGTCGCAGTCTCCGTTCTCTACGCCGGGCGGCATCGTGTTCAAGAAGGATCTGGTGACCAAGTACAACTTCGACTATACGAAGGTGCACAAGCTGCAGGAGCTGGAGCCGTATCTGGAGATGATCAAGAAGAACGAACCGGAAATCACGCCGCTGCTTGTCACCAAGACGGTGAATGCCCCGGGCGACTATGTGTTCGATTTTACCAATATTACGAAGGGCATCCGTTATGACGAGAAGGGGGGGGAAGCCGTGATGGAGCTCGACATTCCGGCCTTCCTCGACAATTATCGCACGATGAACGACTACTACAAGAAAGGTTACGTCGCGAAGGACGCCGCCATTAAAACGGACTTCATCGCCGAAGCGAAATCCGGAAAATACGCGGTCATGCGCGATTCCGGCGGTTATACCGAAGACGGCTCCAAATCGACCGCCTTGTTCGGCTATCCGACGGTGGAAACGCTGGCCTACTACCCGACGATCGCCACGCCGAATATGGTGGGCGCGGCCACGGCGATCAGCGTGACATCCAAAAATCCGGAACGGGCGATGCAGCTGCTTAACCAGGTGTGGAAGGACAAGAAGCTGTCCAACACGCTCGCGTACGGGCTGGAAGGCAAGAACTATACCGTAAAATCGGGCGCCGGTACGGACAGCCCGTCCATCGAAGCCAAGAGCGGCGCGGAGCAGACGTGGGCGATCTGGCATAACTGGCTCGGGCCGCTGTGGGATCAGTGGGATTCCGGCTGGAACTCGACGGCTTCGCTCGAGCAGATGCAGAAGAATAACAAGGAAGCGAAGACCTCGTCCATCCTCGGGTTCCTCTTCAACGGAGAAGCGGTCAAAACCGAAATCGCGCAGGTGAGCGCGGTATACTCCGAGCTGTGGCCGATCATGCAGACCGGCTCGATGCCCGACTTCGACAAGTTCCTGGCCGACATGAAGCAGCGCCTGAACGAAGCGGGACTGGATAAAGTGCTTGCCGAAGTCCAGAAGCAGATCGACGCGTGGAAAGCGCAAAACCAGTAAGCAAAAACGAAACGGGTAGGACGCTAAGGCTTTCCGCGTAATGGTGGGGAGCCTTAGCGGGCGCTTGGAACGGTTTTGCGGCAGAAGCCGCGGAAGAAACACTACTCCGGGATCGGAAAGGGTGCTATGTCGATGCAAAAAAGAAGAGTGGCATTGGAGGCTCTGTGTTATTCCGTCATTATCCTGATCGTCATCCTGGTACAACAATCGTCCTTCGCGAAGGCCGAGGAGAATTCCGCCGCCCCGAAGGTCGGCTATCTGGTCGACGAGAACTTCTCGTTCCTGTACAAAAACGGCGGCGAAGAGCTGCCGTCCGGCTGGGACATCCGCAAGGCGGGAGGCAGCGTGACCGGCGCCTATAACAACTGGTTCAAAATCAGCGATACGAACGCGACGCTGCCGGTGTCCATGCACAGAGCGTTCGTCGCGCAAAGCGGCGGTATCCTGACGCTGGAATACCGGTTCAAGTTATCCGCGGGCATGGACGGCGCGAAGTGGCAGCTCGGCGACGGCGATACCGAGGCGGTCAGCATCGCGGCGCAAAGCGGCGAGCTGCGGCTGGAAACCGCCGGCGGGGGCGTGCAGACGCTGCAAGCCTATGCCGCCAATACGGAATATGGCGTCAAGGTAGTCGCGGATCTCGACGCGGATACGGCCGACGTCTATATCGACGGCGTTCAGAAAGCCGCGGGCGCCGACTTTAAGCATGAAGTCGCTCAGTTGAACCGGGTGGGGATTCTCACCGGGGGGGCCGCGAAGGGCGACATGTTTATTGCGCCCGTCAAGATTTACAAGGGCTACGACGTCAACGAGCGGTTCCTCTCGCTCCTGCCGGGGGATCTGCCCGGGGATTGGCAGACGGTGACGGCCGGCGGCACGCTGGCGGTCGAGCAAATGAACAGCGCTACGCGTCCAGATATTTACAGCTTGAAGTGGGACGCGACCGGAGCGACCGGCACCATGCGTCTTAAGAAGAGCGTGCCGGCGGCGACGTACGACAGGGTGTTTGAATTTAAGCTCCTCCTGCCTCAGAAAAAAGACGGGTTCTCCGCATCCCTCACTAATGGAAGCGCTTCCCCTTTGAAGCTGGTTACGGCGAATGGCAAGCTCGCATATATCGGCGCCGCGGGTCAAGCGATCCCGTTCTACGATTATTCGGCCAATCTGTGGTATCACGTCAAAGCGAAGCTGGACTTGGCCGGCGCCAAGGCGGATCTTTACGTCAACGGCAAGCTGCAGGCCCAAGGCGTGCCGCTCGCTTCGAGCGCAACCAGCCTGGATGGGGTGGCCTTCGAGGCCGCCGCGTCTATGCAGGGCGTGGCGTGGCTCGACGACATATTGCTGTACGAGAAGCTGCCGCTTCCGGCCGACTACGTGCCCGAGCCGGTGCCGGCCGTCTCCGACGATTATGCCGTCGGCGTGCAGAGCTGCCCGATCTGGCGCGAAGGCAGCCATCTCGGCTGGGATACGATCACCCCGTACGCGGAGCGGGAGCCCTACCTCGGCTATTACGACGAGGGCAATCCGGAGACGGCGGATTGGGAGACCAAGTGGATGGCCGAGCACGGCATCGACTATCAGATGGCGTGCTGGATCCGGCCCGCGTACGGAGAAGGCGCGCCGATCAAAGATCCTTATCTTCATGAGTCGCTGCATGAAGGCTTCTTCAACTCCCAATACGGGGATAGGGTGAAATTCGCGATCATGTGGGAGAACGCGGCCTCCAAGGCGAAGGACAGCGCGGACTTCCGCACGAATATCGTGCCGTACTGGATCGAGTATTACTTCAAGGATCCGCGCTACATGGTGATCGACAATAAACCGGTCGTCTCTATCTACAGTCTCTCCGGCTTGAAGCGGGATTTCGGCGGCACGCTGGCGGGGGTCAAAGCCGAGACCGATTATTTGCGTACGGCGGTCCAGAATGCCGGCTTCGACGACGTTATTTTGCTCACGACCACCTCGGCTTCGGACGCGACGTCGCTCAGCGAGCGGGACCAAGCGGGCTTCGACGCGATCTACGCCTATAGCTGGGGCAGCGCGGGCGGACATGCCGAGGTTCAAAAATCGAACATGAACGCGCAGCGCGATACCGGCTTCATCGATACGCTGCCGACGATCAGCATGGGCAGGGACGATACCGCGTGGGAAGGCAAGTCCGGCTACTACGCGCCGCCGGCGGAGTTCGAAGCCGTCTCGCAGTGGGTCGCGGATTCGTTCATGCCGTCCCTGCCGGCCGGCAGTCTGGGCAAGAAGCTGGTGATGTTCGACAACTGGAACGAGTTCGGAGAAGGTCACTTCATGATGCCTGCCGGCTTGGCCGGCTTCGGATATCTGGATGCCGTCCGAAATGTCTTTACGGATGAAGGGGGCGCGCATGCGGACGCTCAGCCGACTCCGGTCCAGAAGGCGCGCCTTGGCATCCTGCACCCGCCGGGTCGGGTGCTGCCGCTCAAGTCGCCGACGCCGCCGGCCGTAACGAGCCAGTACGATCCGCTCTGGGGCTTCGAGACGGACGGCGATGCGGAAGGGTGGACCCTGGAGAAGCAAATCGACAATTTGGCGGTTAGCGCCGGCGCTTTGTCGGGAACCGCCAACAACACCGACCCGGGCATTCGGTCGGCGGACCAATTGAACATTCAAGCTTCGGATCACCCCTATATCCGAATCCGAATGAAGAGCAGCGTGTTTTCCACGGGACAGTTGTTCTTCACGACGGATACCGATCCGAACTGGAACGAGGTCAAGTCCGTCAGCTTCTATGTAGAGCGCAATGTCGACGGATACACCGACTACCTGCTCGAGATGTGGAAAAACGCCTCGTGGACCGGGAAGATCCGCCAGCTCCGGTTCGACCCGATGACGTCGACGGGGAGCTTTGCCATCGATTCCATCGGGATGGTCCTCTCTCCCGACACGGGCATCGCCTTGAACGTCGACGGCAAGCCGGTTCGGCTGTATCAATCGCCGGCCATGGCCGACGGGACGGTCATGGTGCCGGGCGGCGAGCTGTTGAAGCGCTTCGGCGCCGGCACCGAGTGGGACGAAGCGACCCAGACGTTAATCGCGGTCAAGGACGACCGCGTCTACAGGCTCAAGGCCGGCGACACGACGGCTTATAAGGACAGCCAGACGATTACGCTCGCGCATGCCCCTGTATTGCTGCCTTCGGGCGAACTGCTCATTCCGGCGTCCTTCTTCAACCAGGCATTCGGCTACGTCGTGAATTGGGATCCGGACGAACAGCTCATCCGGATCTATACCGTATCGAAGCGTTGGGAATTCGACGGCCTTGAGGGCTGGACGACCAATGAACAGGTCGCCGGCGTTCAGGTCGCGGGCGGCATGCTTCTGGCGACCGCTACCGGCAGCGAGCCCGCGCTGATCTCGCCGGACAACATCGATTTCGACGCTGCGGCGATCAAGCGCATCAAGCTCAGGCTGAAGAACGGTTCAAGCGGCAGCGAAGCGAAGGTGTATTTTACGACGGCGGCCTCGCCGCAATGGAGTTCGTCGAATGCGCTGACGACCTTCGTCCTGCCCGAGGATCCGAATACCCGGGAATATGTGTGGGATCCGAGCGTTCTGCCGGCATGGACGGGAACGATCAAGCAGATCAAGATCGTACCGACGAATGCCGCAGGGGATTTTGCCATCGACGCCGTTGCGCTGGATACGGCGTTGACCGTTCCCGTCAAGGGGGCCAATCTGGTGGCGAATCCGGGATTGGAAGCCGATCCGCTTCCGAACGGCTGGGAGACGACCCGGGTATGGGAGACGGCCAACGTTCATAGCGGACATCAAGCCTTGAAGGTGACCAAGACCAATGTGTATGGCAGCGTGACGTTCCCGGTTGCCGTCCAGAACGGATCGACGTATGCCTACTCGGCGTGGGCGAAGCTGGCGTCGAACGGCGTTACCGGCAAAGTGATCCGGCTCGGCCTGTCGTACAAGGTGGATGGCGTAGCCAAGCAGATCATTGTGGCCTCCAGCCCGGCGCTCAGCGGCACCGACTGGACGCAGGTGAAGGGGAACTACACCCTGAATGAAACCGGGAATGTGACGAACGTATCGGTGTACCTGTTTACCGACGCACCGGCGGAGACGGACGTCTATTATCTGGACGATCTCGAGGTCAGGCCGATTACCGAGCGGGCTACGCCCGCCTGGATACCGGTATCCGGTTTGAGCTTGAACAAGAGCGCCGCGACGATCATGCTCGGCAGGACCGAGACGTTGACGGCTTCCGCGCAGCCTTCGGACGCATTCAACCAAGAAGTGGTCTGGCAATCGGACAATCCGCAGGTCGCGATCGTGGACGCGAACGGAACCGTGTACGGGAAAGGCCTGGGCGTCGCTCATATTACGGCGACCACGGTTGATGGCGGCCAAACGGCAACGAGTACGGTCACGATCGTCGAGTGGGCGGACCAGACGGTCACGTTGACCGTGAAGCCCGACGGCACCGGCGACTTTACCTCGCCCAAGCTGGCGAACGACAGCATTGTGGACAGCAGTGCCGAGAAGCCGTACGTGATCCTGATCTATCCGGGCGTCTACACGGAGATCGAATGGGTTGTAAAGCCGTACGTCACGCTCCGGGGCACGGACAGGGACACTGTCTGGCTGAAAGGAGAGCTCCCGGCATCGTCCAATAACAGCCAGATCACCGGATCGTCCACCGTGTGGCTGAGAGGAACGGCGGCGCTGGAGAACCTGACCATTACGGCGAAGAACATGAGGTATCCGGTTCACAGCGAGCAAAGCGGCGGCAACAAGAATGCCGTGCATACGGTGCGCAACGTCTATATCGAGCATTACGGCAACCTGGAAGCGGTCCAGTACCGCCAGAACTGGATCGCGTCCCATCCCGGCGAACCGCTTGATCCGGATCATGATCCGACCCAGGTGTGGGGCGGCAGCAGCGGCGACGGTTCCCACGCCTGGGGTTACGGCTCGGCCAGCGGCGTATTGGAGACGTTCTACGACAGTACGTTCGTCTCCAAGGCGACAGGCTGGTACGTGCACAACCGGGAGGATTTCACCAAGCCGCAGATCAATATCGTCAACGACAGCAAGGTCGTATCGACCGCGCAGTCCAAGCCGGTTGTCATTCAGTCCCTGGGCAGCGGCACGGACGACGAAGTCATCTTCAACAACACGGAGTTCGTGGGCACCTATATGACCCAGGACGACATCCCGTGGATTACGCAGAAGCCGGAAAATCAGTACGCCGATCATGCCGACTACAAGGTCACCCTCAATAACAGCACGCCGATCGGTTACGACGACAGGCACAGAGGCAGAGCACTGGCGCTGTTCAGCAACGCCGCAGGCGGCAGCTCCTCCGTTCAGGTAAGCGGCACCGCCGTGTCCGACCTGTTGGGCGCGTATACGGTACGGGACGGAGGCGGCGGGCTGAAAGGCTACTTGTACGGCTATTGGGACATCTCAGGCATCAAGGTCGGCATCAGCTCCAACGTCACCGTCAACAACACGCTCGGAAGAAGGTTCGGGGACCTGACGGTCAACAACAAGACCCTGTCCGTCACCTTCGAGGACGGGACGACCAAAACCGTCGTATTTAACGAAAACTACACGGAGCAGACGAACGCCTATATCATCGGTCAGATCAATGCGCAATTGGGCGCATCGGGATATGCGGCGGAATACAACGTGACCCTGAACGAGTACTATCCGCAGGTGCCCGACAAGCAACTGACGCTGCACAATCTCACATCCGTCGGCATTCCGAGATTCGCTCCCGTCGTATTCGATGCCGACAGCGGCTCGATGCGGCTCATGACCGCGGCCGATCCGGCAGCCAGCTTCGTGGGCTTCACGCTGGAGCGGGTCGTGCCGGGACAATCGGGCAGGGTGCTGACGGAAGGCATCCTGAAGAAAAGCCAGTTGAACGGCTTCACGGGGAATATCGCGGTCGGGACGAAAATATCGATCGGCACCCAGCCCGGCACCTTGGCCGTCAACGCCAACAAACCCGCGCTGCTGACGGGCGTCCTGGCCGACTGGGCTTCCTTCAAGGGGAACCAGAGCTGGGTCGCGTCGACGGGCGTCAGCCTGAACAAGACGGCGCTGACCTTGCAGCTCGGTGGGACGGAAACGCTCGTGGCGACCGTATCTCCGGCCGACGCGACCCGCAAGGATGTTCAATGGAGCTCCGATAACGTCGGCGCGGTAACCGTGGATGCGAACGGAACGCTTCAGGCCGTCGGTCCGGGCACGGCCACGATCACGGCCGCCACCTATGAGGGCGGCCATACGGCAACGGCTTTCGTAACGGTTCCGACGCCGATTCTGGGCAATAATCTCGTCTCCGATCCGGGTATGGAGGGCACGACGCCTCTGTATACCGGTTGGGAAGTGACGAGAGCGCTGACCACGCTTGAAGCGCATGGCGGCGCTCAGTCTTTGAAGATCACGAAGACGAACGCGTTCGGAAGCCTGAGCTTCCCCGCCAATATTACGAAAGGCGACGAGTTTTATTACTCCGCCTGGGCGAAGCTGGCGCCGAATTCGTCGGCGGGCGCGGTGCTCCGGATCGGTCTGTCCTACAGGGTGGACGGCGTCTCCAAGCAGAAGATCATCTTGACCAGCCAGCCGCTTAGCGAGACGGCATGGAAGCAAGTTAACGGGACGTATACGCTTCAGGAAACGGGCAGCGTCACGAATGTTTCGATGTACGTGTTTACGGATCTGCCGGCCGCCCTGGACACCTACTATCTGGACGACGTGGAGATCCGGTCCGTTGCCGTGGATACGACGCCGCCGGTCACGGCGTTGACGCTATCCCCTGCTTTACCCGATGGCGAGAACGGCGCGTACAAACAGCCCGTGACCTTCGCGCTGACGGCCACGGACGCTTTGTCCGCGATCGCCAAGACGCAATACAGCACCAACAACGGCGGACTCTGGCAGACGTATTCGGCGCCGGTCACTTTGGCGGCGGACGGCAATTACGAGGTGCTCTATCGCGCCATTGACGGCTCGGGCAATGTCGAGACGGCGAAAAGCGTGACGTTGGTCGTCGACCGTGTCGCGCCGACGACCGCGGCAGCGTTATCGCCCGCGGCGCCGGACGGACCGAACGGGACGTACATAGGCCCGGTCACGGTCACTTTGACGGGCACGGATCACGTATCCGGCGTAGCGAGCACCGAATTCAGCCTGGATAACGCCACGACGTGGCAGCCCTATACCGCTGCCGTGACGTTCGATACGCAAGGCGAGATCGCCTTGCGCTATCGCTCGACGGATCGGGCGGGGAATATCGAAACGGCCAAAGCCTTGGATTTCGCTCTTGCGACGACATCCGTTAAAGTGCAGCTCAAGGACAGCAACGGAAATCCGCTGAGCGGCGGCATCGTTTCCTACTACGACGGCGGCTGGAAATCCTTCGGCGTGACGGACGCCCAAGGCATCGCAAGCAAATCCCTGCCGAACAAAGCGTACACGTTTGCCATGTCGTACGAAGGAACTTATAAAGAGATCGCGCAGAATACGGGGAACGGCGCTGCGGTCGTTTTCCGGACGGTCAAGGTGACGGTGCGGCTGAAGGACAGCTTGGGCAATCCGCTGGACACGGGCAGTGCGAGTTATTATGCGGACGGGTGGAAGACCTTCGGCACGACGAGCGGGGGCGAGGTAAGCAAGGAGCTGCTGCCCGGCACCTATACGTTCGGGATGAAGCACGAGGGTGCGTACAAGGAGTTGCTGCAGAATGTCGGGACGGATGCGACGGTGGTATTTCAGACCGTCAAAGTGACGGTGCGGTTAAAGGACAGCCTGGACCAACCGCTGGATACGGGCAGCGCGAGCTATTATGCGGACGGGTGGAAGACCTTCGGCACGACGAGCGGGGGCGAGGTAAGCAAGGAGCTGCTGCCCGGCGCCTATACGTTCGGCATGAAGCGCGAGGGCGCGTACAAGGAGCTGCTGCAAAATGTCGGGACGGACGCGACGGTCGTATTTCAGACAGTCAAAGCGACGGTGCGGTTAAAGGACAGCCTGGGGAATCCACTGGACGGCGGCATCGCAAGCTACTATGCGGACGGCTGGAAAGCCTTCGGCACGACGAGCGGCGGAGAAGCCGGCAAGGAGCTGTTGCCCGGCTCCTACACCTTCGGCATGAAGTATGGGGAAGCGTACAAGGAGATTCTGAACGATATCGCAACCCAACCCATGATCGAGTTTGAAGTCTAGCTCGGACCCGGATCGCGCCGGCCTTACGCGGATTGGTCAGCCCGTCCGCGTTTGGCCGGCGTTCCGCTGCGCTGCCGACGTACAGAAAAGGAGCGTTACCACGGAAATGACCAACATTCACGCGATCGTTTTTGAACAAGAAAACACGGTAGGCTTCGGCACTTTTACGCTGCCCGCAATGAAGCCGGATCAAATGCTCGTCAAGACGCGCTACACCTTCGTCTCCAGCGGAACGGAAACCCGCGTTCTGGGCGGCCACTATGGCGCTTCGGGCAAATTCCCGCTCATCCCGGGGTACGCCGCAGTCGGCGAAGTGGTCGAAATGGGGGAGGCCGTAAAAGGCTACCGCGTAGGCGATTATTTGAGCTACAATCCGCAGGTAGGTCCGGCGGGCATTCATGCGCAATGGGGCGGGCAGGCGAGCTTCCATCTCGTCGGGATGGGCGATAAGGCGATCGTCTTGCCGAAAGGCGCCGATCCTTCGGACTACGTCGCGAGCCAAGTCGCGGCAATCAGCTTGAGAGGCGTCATGGCGGCGCAACCCCAGCCGGACGAGTGCGCGGTGGTGATCGGACAGGGCGCGATCGGAGCCTTCTCCGCCGGTTTCCTGGTCGGCAAGGGCTGCCGGGTCATCGCGGTCGACCTCTCCGAATCCAGGCTTCAGCGCTCGCTAAGCTATGGCGTGCATGCCCGCGTCCAAGCCGCCGACCCGGATGTCGCCGAGCGAATCCTTGCTTATTGCGACGGCGGAGCGAACATCGTCGTCGAGGCCTCGGGCTCCAAGCAAGGGGCGGCGCTTGCGCATAAGCTGATTCGCAGAACGCCCAATACCTACCGGGATCCGAATGCGTACTACGTGAACCCGATGTCCGGGCTGGTCAATCACTGGCCGCGTATCGTCTACCAGGCTAACTATCTGGACCGGCTGAGCCTGGATCCCAGACTCGACCTGAATTCGGAGGGCGTTCTTCTTCTGATGCCCGGGGACAGGGGGCTGGAGGATCGGCTGAACGCGGTGGAGGCCATTCGGAGCAAGCTGATCGACCCCCGGCATTATATCGATCAAGTTGTTCCCTATACGGAAGCGCCGGCCGCGTACGAGCAATTGCGTTTGCAGCCGGATCAAGTCTTCTCGGTCGTCTTCGATTGGAGGAGCGAATGAATCAGATGGTTAACAAGCAAACGGCGGAAGCGTTCGTGCTCATCAGAGAAGAACCGTCGCCTCTTCGTTATCGGCCCTTGCGCGGGCAAGCATTGGACTTGCGCAGCCATTCGGACCCGTCGCATCCGGACAATGCTCGTTACGAAGAAGGCAAGGACTACGTTGTCGATTATGACGAGGGGTGGATTCGCCGCGAGAGGGGGAGCCGGATTCCGGACGGTTCTCATCATCCCATATACGGCATGCGGCCCTTCGACCAAGCGACCTATCCCGATTACAGCAATCGCGCTTATACGGTTTACGCGGATTATGCGATCGAAGCCGGGCAAGTAGAAGCAGCCGTTACGGCCGCCGACGTCGAACGCTCCGGGTTGCTCGAGCGAACGATCCGTAAACTAGCGAATGGAGAAGAAGCCACTTACGTCGTCTACGGAGATAGCATCAGCGCCGGCGGCGAAGCGAGCGAGCCGAGATTGGCTTATTACAATCGGTTTGCGGATCAGCTTGGACGTTTATTCCCGAGAGGGCGGTTAAGCGTCGTTAACAAGTCGATCGGCGGAGAGGCGAGCGTCGGCGGCGCTAAACGGGTGGATGCCGACGTTGTTCCGTTACGGCCGGATTTGGTGTCCATCGGCTACGGCATGAACGACCAGTACAAACTCGACGACGGAAATAGCGTATCGCTCGAGGACTTTGAGAAGAACCTTCGCCATATGATCGATACGATTCGCGAGGCGTGCGACAGCGACATCGTATTGGTAACGCCTTGCGAGCCGAATCCGAACTGGCTGTATGCAAGCGGCGATATCCCTCATTACGCCGATACCGTACGCCGGTTGGGCCGGGCGTACGGCATCGGAGTGGCCGACGCGCATGCGTTATGGCGGGAGGAGCTTGCCGCCGGCAAAACGCCGGAGAGCCTGCTCCTCAATAATATTAATCATCCCAACGATTACGGCCATTGGATTTATAGTCGCGCATTTTCGATTATGTTGAATACCGCAAGCGGCTTCCCGCGCGAACCGGTAGAATGTCCCCCTATCGTAGCGGACAACTAAAACGAATCCCGTCCCCGCCTTGACGCACATGCACGGACCGGTCCGGCAGGACGATCTCGAGCCTCGCCTCGACCGGAGCGGATACGGTTATCTCAAACTGTCTCTGTTCGCCGATCTCCCAAGCTACGCTGACGATGCCCTTCGGCGTCGCGACGTCCCCGGACGCGCGCGTCAGGTAGCCCGGCTGCGGCGCGATTCGGATCGTAGCGCAGCCGGGAGCGATTGGGGCGACGCCGAGTATCCGGGCGCTGAATTCATAGAGAGGGACGGCGCCCCAAGCATGGCAATCGCTTCGCTGGCTCACCGGATCCTCCACCCATGAGGTGAGTCCCAGCGCGGCCAGGTCTCTCCAGATGTCCCACAACTCGAAGGATCGTTCGTACGCGTCGGCGCGCTCCAAAGCCCGGAACAGGAAAAAGGACATGGCGTAGGACACCTTGGCCAGCTGCCGGTTTTCCAGCGTGCGCGCCATCAACTGCTTGGCGGCTTCCCCTTGAACCGCACCCGCGAGCACGGCCCAGATCTGCGCATGCTGGCTGTACGCCTCGATCCCGGGCGCGTCCTGATACAGTCCGAGCGTCGCCGAATAGCTGGTGCGATTAACGGTCCGGATCAGATCCTCGGCGCGGGACCTGTATTCGTCGCCGCCGTCTTTTCGGCCCAGCGCGTCCTGCAGCTCGGCCGCCAGTTTCAACGAGGCGGCGTACATCAGATTGTAGATGATATTGCTGCCCTGCCGCGAAGCCGTCGGCACGCCCCGCAGCTCCCGCCACTCTTCGACCCAGTCCACGTAAGACCAATAGTTCGAGGGCATCGGACCCAACAGGCCGCCGGCATCCAGCCTTTGATTGAACCATTCCAGTACGCCGTCGATCGTAGGCATGTACGTCCGGACCAGCGACGGATCCCCGAAGTACAGGTAATGGTCATGGACCATCATGATCCAGTGCAAGGAAAAGCCGGGGATCACCTGCGGCAGCATCGACGGGTAACGACTTTGGAGCATGCCGTTCGGCAGCCTGGAGCTGTGGAAGTCGAATATCGCCTTCCGGGCCAGGCATCGTCGCCGCTCAGCTGGTAGGTGAACAGAATCTGCAGCCTCGTATCCATCGCGTATTGCAGCTGTTCGTAATAAGGACAATCCTCGTACGTGTCGTGCATGCAGCGTCTCAGCGTGTTGACGCTGATGTCCCAGAGCGGCTGCAGGCTGGCATCCGAGCCGGAGAAGCTGGCTTTGACCGCCAGCGGATAGCCCGTTTCCCTGTAATCAAACGATAGAACGGTCAGCGGTTCCTCGGCCGTCTCGATCTCCAGCGCCACGTACCGGAACGTTCGGAACAAGAACGGTTCGTACGCTTCCGGCCGCTCCGCCGTACCGTATCCGCCTGCTTCGTAGCGATCGAAGACGCCGATCAGCGTGCCGGCGGCATCGTCCCTGACGCCTTTGACATAGGTGCCGGACGTCTCGTCGTATTGCCGATAGCATTCGGCGTAGAGCAGCTTCGCCTTGGCGTTTTTTCCGCCGGCCATCGCTAAGACGGGATAGCCGGTAGTCAGCTCGCCCGCGTCAAGCTCGAGGACGACGCTTTGGCGGGGGCCAAGCGTGAACGGACGCTTCAAGCCGCCAGTACCGACCTGCGGGCCGAGGTCGGTACGGCTGGTCTTCGTCACCGCCGCAAAGGCGCGCTCCTCCTCGTAGAGCGTCGGAATATCGCGCGGCGTCAGCGTCCAGGGATTTAACTGGCCGTAGACCGGATCCTCGTACTGGCTCACCTCCACGGCAGGGCGCCAGTCGGCATCCGCATAGTCCGCCGTCGTCCAGCCCAGCATGCGCTGGTGACCGGCCGCGTTTTCCGTACCGCCCGCGAAGCCCGTCTCCCAGTCGGTCACCTCGAAGACGATGGCCGTCTCTTGCAGACAGCGCCAGCGCTCGTCGGTATGCAGCTTGACGATCGTTCTGCCCGCTCGATCCGTGACTTCCCCGGACAGAAAAAAACCTCCGCGGTTCGCTCTCGAGACGGATATGGGCCCTTCCATGCCGTGAAAATGAACGGCGCGGGCGGCAATCGCGTTGCGTCCTTCGCGCAGGTACGGGGAACAGTCGACCTCCTCGTAA
This sequence comes from Cohnella sp. OV330, assembly GCF_900112065.1. Classification (GTDB taxonomy): domain Bacteria; phylum Bacillota; class Bacilli; order Paenibacillales; family Paenibacillaceae; genus Cohnella. Next base: position 135,463 of record NZ_FOKE01000010.1, on the reverse strand, counting down.
TATTGAGTATGGCTGTCTCCCTTGCCGGGGCCCCGCGATACCGGAACGCCGTTGACGTACAACCGATAGCGGCTGTCCGCGGAGACCCTGACTCGCAGCTCGGCGTCCGCGGCATCTTCCAGTTCGAAGCTTCTGCGGAAGTAGATTTGCTCCTGCAGCCCTTTTCCTTTGATGACCTGCTCCTCATGCAGCCAGATCCACCGGGTTTCCTTCATGGCGTCGTCGCTCAATCTCTTTTGCCTCCGGATTGTAAAATTTTATAAATAATATAAACGAGGCGTGCACCCGCTTTCAATACAACGCATCACGGCCAGCGCCCGAGCCATACCGCCGGACGTACAGATCAACGATGTACCAGTAAAGGACAAGATCCTCTTATACCAGCCTATCGAAAGATACCGTATGTTTAAGGGTAACTTGAATGCCGGCGAGGTGAGGGGATACGAGAGCCGCGATCCGTTCGATCCGCTTGGGCTACAAAAAATCCGTGCGGTACCGGTTGACGCTTTTTTTTATTCTGGCGATTTTGCCGCTGATCCTAGTGAGCCTGTACTCGATCGGGAAGTCCCAGCGCATTCTCGAGGAGCAATCCGGCGAACAGACGAGGGCGGCGATGGCGTCTTCGCTCGCTTATATCGATCAATTCATGTCGAGCATGAACCACTTGTCCTTGTTGATCTCGAACGACGCCGAGCTGAACGAGCTCCTGCGTCCGGATGCCGATCCCTCCCAGCAGATCATCGACGCGCAGCAGATATTGAGGCGGCTGAAAAACTTTTTGTTGGCTGAAAAATCGATATCGGATTTATGGATTCTAGACGCGGATATGGGGTTGGTGCTGTCCGTCAAGGACGGGGGCAAACGAATCGATTATAAAGACCGGGATTGGTATCGCCTGACCGTCGAAAATGCGGGAGGTCCGGCCTTGCTAAGCAACCTTAATGCGAAAATGCCCGAGCAGGAAGGCGTCTACGATCCGCTTGATCTCCCGGACAGCATGACGATTACGCGCGGAATGTCGGCCAATTCGCTTCGGCCCAGTCCGCATGCGCTCGGCGTTGTGATCGATTTGAGTACGTTCGTGGATTTCGCCAAGGAGCTGCTAAAAGGGAATGACGCCAGCCTGTACTTGATGAACATGAGTCAGGAGTTGATCGTCTCGTCCAATGGCGATTCGGCGATTCCTTACGACATACCGGACAACGACCAGGCCTACTTCGAGAGACGCGACGCAGAGCTGGGCCGTTCGATGTTCGTCACGAAGGTTCGTTCGGACGAATCCGGATGGTCCATGGTACTCGCGCAGCCCAAGCGCAATCTAACCGAAAAGTCGAGCCTGCTCCAGCGGTTCATCTACGGCGTGATCGGGATCAGCTGCCTGCTCGCGCTCAGTATCGCGTGGATTGTTTACACCGGTATTTCCGCGCCGCTGCGCAATTTGCTGTCCGGCATCCGGGAGCTCGCGCGCGGCAACCTCAAGGTACAGCTCAAGCACGACCGGATCGACGAATTCGGCGCGCTGACCGAATCGTTCAATCTGATGGCGGAGCAGCAAAAGCGGTACGTCGACGATATCTTCGAGCATCAAGTCGAGAAGACGCGAACCGAGCTGAAATTTTTGCAATCTCAAATCAACCCGCATTTTCTGTACAATACCCTCGATTCCATCCATGCAAGCGCCGTAAACTACGATGCCGACGAGATCTGCGAGATGGTGCTTTGCCTCTCCAGCTTCTTCAGATTAAGCCTGAACAAAGGCCGGGAAAGCTTCACGCTGGCGGAAACGGTCGAGCATCTGGGCTACTATATTCGGATTCAAGAGCTGCGATTTACGGACCATTTCCAATCCCGGCTTGATATTCCCGACGATTGCAAAGACTTGTACGTCCTCAAGCTCATCTTGCAGCCGTTGGTTGAAAACGCAGTCATTCACGGGCTCGAGAAATCTCCGCCGGGCGGGAAGCTGATCGTATCGGCATGGCGCACGGAAAACCTGCTGTATCTGAGCGTTTACAACAGCGGGCGGTTGATCGAGCCTCAGCAGTTGACGCGCATCCAGGACGCCCTTGCGGAGATCACCACCGCGTATCTTGAAAAATACAAGCCGTCGCCGGATTACTTCGGCATGCTGAACGTGCTTTGCAGGCTCAAGCTGTATTACGGAGACGATGCCGGCATGCGAATCGAGAGCAATGAGGAAGAAAGGACAAAGGTTACGATCTGGCTGCCCTTGGACGCTTGCCTGAGCCCTACGCCGAGCAAATAAGGAGGACGACGACATGTTCTATCTGATGATCGTGGAGGACGAGCTCAAGCTGCAGAACAACCTGGCTTACAACATGGGCTGGGAGGCGCATGGCATCGAGGTCGTGGGGGCCGCGGCCAGCGGAGAGGAGGCGCTGCTCCTGATCCCGCTCCGCAAGCCGGATCTCATGATCGTCGATATCGAGATGCAGGGGATGGACGGCCTGCAGCTGATGCAGGCCGTGCGCGAGATCGACCCGGACATCCGCTTCATCGTGCTGAGCGGACACGACGACTTCGAGTTCGTGCAGAAGGCGCTTCGCTGCAACGCGGACAACTACCTGCTCAAGCCCGCGGGCAATCCGGACGTGGTGGCGGCGGTGCTCGAGTCGACCGAGCGGATCAAGGCGGAGAGGGCGCAAAAGTACGGCATGGAGCTGCTTCAGCAAAGGTGGAAGGAGCACCTTCCCGCGCTGCAAAAAAGCTTTTTGCAGCGTTGGGTGAAGGGGGCCGCGACGGATGCGGACATGGAGAAAGCGGCGGACGAATTCATGCTGGCGCCTCTCTCGGAGCCGGACAGGCTCTACTTGGCCGCGGTCGTGGACCTGGACCCGGCCGCGGAGTCGCCGTCGGCGTCGGTTTCGACTTTGGCTTCGGCGGAGACGGAGCGAGAGACGGATAAAGAGCGGGATTCGCAGTGGTTGCAGTCGTCGCTGCATTCTTTGGTCGCGGCGTATTTCGAAGGAACCGGCTGCTTTTCGTTTATGGATGAAAACGGAGCGACGGTGGCCGTCTTCCCCGGCGACGGAGAGGAGGAGGAGCAGTGGCTGTACCGGATCAATATCGGCATCGTGAAGCTCCAGGAAGTCGTCCTGGATTGCCTGAAGGCCACGGCGAGCGCGGGCATCGGACGCCCGGCGAAGCGCGGCGGCGTTCACGTATCGTACCGCCAGGCGAAGAGCGCGCTGCTGGAGCGGTACATGTATGGGCACAACCTGGTCATCCCCTTCGCGAACGCCGGCGCCGGCCCGAGGGAGGAAGCCCTGCTGCCGGACGCGGAGCTTGAGCGCAGGCTGCTGCTCGCGTTGGAGTCGGGCGACGCCGCCAAGGCGCAGCAGCTCGTCATGCAGTGGTACAAGGAGTGTTGCGAGCCCGCCGCTTCGGCGGACCTTTTGCTCGATCCGGTGCTGTTCATGTACGGCTTGCTGACCCGCTACATCCATGCCCAAGGTTGGTCGGTCCGGGAAGTCGCCGCCCAGGAGCTGGCAGTCATCCGCGACCCGGACGAGCTGGCTCGCCAAGAGCATCTTGCGGCCTGGGCCGGAAGAGCAATCGACAAAATACTGGCGTATGCGGACAAACAGCGCGTATCGAAGCGTCATCGGTTCATCGACGAGCTGATGGCCATCGTCGAGCAATCCCTGGACCAGGATATCGGCCTCCACGAGATCGCCGACCGCCTGTACGTCAGCCCCCCGTATCTCAGCAGACTGTTCAAGAAAGAAACCAAAATGACCTTTTCCGCCTATATTCACGATAAAAAGATGCAAAAAGCAAAGGAGCTGCTGCAAGAGGGCGCCAAGGTATACGAAGCCTCTCGCCTGATCGGGTACCGGGACATCAGCTATTTCACGCGGCTGTTCCGAAAATATTGGGGCGTCATGCCGAGCGAGGTATCCCGCTCCCGGACGACCGAAGAGCATGGAACCGCATGAACATGCAGAGGGGGGCTGTCCGAAAGTCATATTTTTGACTTTTAGGACGACTTTTTTGTATATAGCGCCTCTTCGCCCCGGTTGGCGCGAGATCTCGCAAAGTGGCACTCTATAGCGCCTCTTCGCCCCAGTTGGAGTAAGATCCCGCAAAGTGGCTCTATATAGCGCCTCTTCGCCTCGGTTGCCGACGAGATCCGGCAATGTGACGCTATATAGCGCCTCTTCGCCTCGGTTGGCGGCGAGATCCGGCTATATGGGTCTATACGAGCTATCGAGTTCAGTAGGGGCTACTCCGACAGTCACATGGGCGCTCGCGCGGTCCGCCCGCCAGTCCCGGCCCGGTTTGCCTTTTGTGTCGCTCCCTCGTCCTGCCGAGCAGCAGCGCACAGCCAAAGTGTTGACCTACGTCAACACATCCCGCCCCGCGGCAGCGCGAGCGTCCCAAGTGTTGACCTACGTCAACACATCCCGCCCTGCGGCAGCGCGAGCGTCCCAAGTGTTGACCTACGTCAACACATCCCGCCCTGCGGCAGCGCGCACAGCCCATGTGTTGACCTACGTCAACACATCCCGCCCCGCGGCCGCCCTTTTTACGCCGGCTTAACAAAAGTCATTTTCTTCAGCCGTTGAGGTTATAGGATTCACCTATTGCCGGCGGGAAGCCTGAATTATAATTTCCTCAACAAGCGAAGGAGGGGTGCTGACACTTGTACATCGCGAAGGTCTGGAAGTATCGCTTTCTCTACCTGCTCCTGCTGCCGGGACTGATTTATTTCATCGTCTACAAATACTTGCCGATGTTCGGTTTGGTAATCGCATTCAAAGATTATAGCGCCTTCCAGGGATTCATGGACAGCCCTTGGGTGGGTCTGCGGCACTTCCGCACCATCTTCGACTCGCCCGACATGGTCCGCATTTTTTTCAACACCCTGTACTTGAACGCGCTCCAGCTGCTGTTCGCGTTTCCAGCAGGCATCGTGATGGCGCTCATGCTGAACGAAGTCAAGAACACCGTCTTCAAGAGAACGGTACAATCGATCGTTTACCTTCCTCACTTCGTGTCCTGGATCGTCGTCGTCAGTATCGCGCTCACCGTACTCGGCAGCGAAGGCATCCTCAACTCCCTGCTCGAGGCGTTGGGTTTCCAGCCCATCAACTTTCTGACGTCGCCCAATTGGTTCATGCCGCTGATTACGCTTGAAGGAATGTGGAAGGAGACGGGCTGGGGTACGATCATCTTTTTGGCAGCGCTATCAGGCATCAATCCGAACCTGTACGAGGCGGCCGTCATCGACGGAGGGAACCGCTGGCAGTTGATTCGTTTCATTACCCTTCCTTCGCTGCGAGGGACGATCGCCATTCTGCTCATCCTGCAGATGGGACATGTGCTCGATACGGGCATCGAACAAATTTTGCTCATGGTGAACTCTCTGACCAAGGGAGTCGGCACCACCTTGGATCTATACGTGTTCCAGAAAGGGATCGAGGGCGCGGATTACAGCTTCGCTACCGCGTTCGGCTTGTTCAAGAGCCTGATCGGCCTGGTCTTGATCCTAGGCGCCAACCGCTTGGCAAAGAAAGTCGGAGAAGAAGGCGTATTTTAAGACGAAAGGAGGAAATGAGGTTGTACCGCAAATCATTAAGCGAAAAAACGTTCGATGGGAGCATTATCCTGCTGCTCGTGCTGACTTCCTTGCTCATGCTCTTTCCGTTTTACTACATGATCGTGATCTCGTTCTCCTCTTACGACGATTATATGAGACACGGCGTCATGCTGTGGCCGAAGCAGTGGGTGCTGGATGCCTATCGTTCCATCTTCGAGTCCCGTGCCTTTGTCCGCTCGATCGGAAGCACCGTATTCGTGACCGTCGCCGGAACCTTGGTGGACTTGATCATGACATCCTCGATGGCCTACGCGCTGTCCCGGGACATTCCCGGCCGAAAGTTCTTTAACATGATGGTGGTATTCACCTTCCTGTTCGGCGGGGGGATGATTCCGACGTATCTCATTATCAAGTCCACCGGGTTGATCGATACGTACTGGGCGCTCATCGTCCCAGGCTGCATCAGCGCCTTTAACCTGATCATCATCCGGCAGTTTTTCCGGGGCATTCCGAACGAGCTGAACGACGCCGCGCTCATCGACGGAGCGAGCGAGGTCAAGATTTTCGTATTAATCGTCCTCCCGTTGTCCAAGCCGGTGCTCGCCGCTTTCTCGCTGTTCTACGCGGTTGGCCACTGGAACACCTTTTTCGACGCGATTCTGTACTTGAACGACTCCACGAAGTGGACGCTCCAGGTCGTCCTTCGCCAGCTCGTCATCCTGGGCAATGTCTCGGATACCCTCCATCAATCTCCGGAAGCGAGAATGACGCAGCTCGAGCACCAGACGCCGCCTGAAACAATCGGCATGGCGGCCGTGCTCGTGGCCACGATCCCCATCCTGCTTTTGTATCCGTTTCTGCAAAAGCACTTTGCCAAGGGGGTGATGCTCGGTTCGATCAAGGGCTAGCTCGTTTCAGCGAAGAGACGCCGGTTTCATTGAGGACAAATCTACTAATCGGAGGGTCCACATGAAAAAGAAAAACGCAAGCTTGCTGCTCATGCTTTCCCTATCGCTGGGCGTAACCGCTTGTTCCGCTAACAAGGAAGAAACTCAGCCGACCAGCTCGAGCGCCAGTACCGGCACCGCCCCGGCTGCGAGCTCCGCAAGCGCGACGGCTTCGCCAAGCGCGGACCCTGCTGCCAAGAAGCTCGATATCTCGCTGTTCGAAGGCGTGTGGTCCGCCATTCCGGATCCGAACGGAGCAGGCATTCAGGCGATCAACGAGAAGTTCAACGTTAATTTCAAAGCGAACCTGGTCCCTTTCGACCAAGGCGGACAGAAGATGGCCGTGCTCATGGCTTCGGGCGATATGCCGGATTTCGTAGGCCTTGGAGGCGCAGATCCCAGCTACCTGAAGTGGGCGAAGCAGGGTGCCTTCCTGCCGCTGAACGACTATATCGACAAGTATCCGGTGCTGCAGCTCATTCCCAAGACCGCTTGGGACTCCGTTACGGTAGACGGCAACATCTACGCCATTCCCCGGTTTTTCACGACCAAATACAGGAACGTGCCGATCATCCGGAAGGACTGGCTCGACAAACTCAACCTGCAGATGCCGACGACCTACGAAGAACTGCTGAACGTAGCCAAAGCCTTCACCTTCAACGATCCCGACGGCAACGGGAAGGACGATACCTATGGATTCGTCATGGCCAACGGCTTGGATAACGAGATGGCCATGGGCTCCGGCTTCTACAGCGATACCTGGTCGATGAAAAACGACAAAGGCCAGTATCTCCCGGGCATAATCACGGACGCCAGCAAGCAGCGCATCCAGTTCCTTCGCGACGCGTTCAAAGCGGGCGTCGTCCCCAAGGATTGGCCGGTACTGACTTATAAGGACAACCGGACGACGTTCTATAGCGGCAAGGCCGGTATTTATTACGATGGCACGCCAGGCAACAAGGGCTTGTTCGATCAGCTGCTCAAGGCGGATCCGAACGCGGTCGTGGAGACCATCCCGCCATTCAAGGCGCCGGACGGCTCGCAGGCGCTGCCGGGTCTGAGCGGCTGGTACCAGATGTATTCGCTGAACGGCAAGCTCAAGAATGATCCCGACAAAGTCGACCGCATCTTGAGCATGATCAACTATTTCGCTACCTTCATCCCCCCCGAGCAGCAGAACGAGAACAATCCCGATTTCGACTGGAAAAACGGCGGCGTCGGAAAAGGCTATACGATGGAGAACGGCGTCGCGGATTACCCGGAAGCTTCCTTGAGCCTGCGTCCGAAGTCGTATCTGGAGATCGCGGAGTGGGCGCCTAGCGACGAAGCGCTGCAGGTCGAGAAGAAGGCGATTAATCCGATTCAAAAGGCTTACGCCGAAAAATCGGTGAAGCTGTGGTCTACGCCCGGCATGACGTATATCAATCCGGTATTCAGCATTCATTCGGACTTGTACGATACGAAGTTCTGGGAACTGAACACGAAGCTGATCGACGAACAAACGAAAATGATCGTCGGCAATACTTCTATGGACAATTGGGATAAGATGGTCCAGGACTTCCTCAAAAACGGCGGACAGGATGTCATCGACGAAGTGAACCAAAAGATGCAGGAAGCCGGCGCAGAACCGGTATACAAGTAAAGTTTCAAGCAATCGGGAGGGAGGGACGCTATCGGGTTCCTCCCTTTTCTCCGGATTCTTGTCGGATCAGAGAGGATGAACAAATAATGGCGAACTACTTGGAGCTCGATCTGGACAGCGTGGCCCGCATCGGGCTCATGTACCTGGACGGCGATCAATTCGAGGACGTGCAGCTAGACCGCCACGGCGATACGGACTATGACTTCGAGCGATTCGCGAACGTGAAGAACGATTTGACCCGATTGGAAAATATCAATCCTCGTCTGGCTGTCTGTGCCGTCCTCTGGCAGTTCCATCCGAAAAATCCGCGCCTCGCCGTCCCCGTCGTCGTCGGCAAGTCCTTGCCCCCGGAAGGCTGGGCGCGTACGCCCGCCTGCGCGGAGATGATGCGGACGCGGGACAGCGGCGCGCCGCAGACGAGGAAGCGGGATGCAGATCTGACCTCCACGTACTATCCGGTCAAAAACAGCGACGACGAGATCGTCGGCGTGCTGGAGCTGCTGCAAGGCATGACCTATATCGAGGACCTATAAGGAGACCGGCGATGAACATCTACTTGCTTAAGGACTACGTGCGCGTTGACGGGGTTACGGGGGCGTTTATCGAAAAGGAAGGCCGCGAGGAATTCGAGACGTTCGAGCTGGAGCTGGAGCTGCATACCGCGATGAACCAATACGTCTCGTTTCAGGTGATCTTCGATACCGAAGGGGAAGCGATCGCGTCGTCCGACCTGTCGTTCGGCGAGCTGCAAGGACCCGGCGGCGCGTTGGTGCCGGATACGGAAGTGTTCGTCGAATGGTTCCACGAGACCGTGGGCTGCGCGGTTCCCGATTGTCTCGTGCCGCTGTCCGCGGAACGGCCCTTCCGCGTCCCGCAGGACGACGTCTACTTGCCGGGACAGAAGGTCGGCGCGCTCTGGGTGGATTGGTTCGTGCCGAAGGGGCTCGTGCCGGGCGAATATGCGGGGACGGTTCGCGCGCAAGCGAACGGTTCGGCGAAGGAATTCGGGCTGCGCCTCGTCGTTCACGCCGTTACCGTGCCCGACAAGAGCCTGATGACGGCGGATCTGAATGCGTATGCGGATTCCATTTCCCCCGTATTCCCTCATCTCGCCGCCAATCCCAACCGGTACGACGACGGCAGCTTTTTCGAAATGGAGAAGCAGGTCGTGGCGATGTCCCGCGAGCATCGGGCGCTGTATCACAACTTGGGCTACAAGCATTCGGGCATCGTCGTTCCCTCCTTCGCGCCGGAGCTGGAGGGAGAAGGGAAAAACATTCGGGTCAAGTCCTGGGAACGGTTCGATCGACACTTCGGTCCTTATCTCGACGGCTCGGCCTTCCGCGGATCGCGCAGAGGTGCGTATCCGATCGAATATTTGTACCTGCCCTTCCATATGAATTGGCCCGCCCGCTTCGAGAAGTGGGGGAAGAAGGGCTTCCGAACCGAAGTGCGCCGCATCATGGCGGAGTTCGTGCGTCACTTCGAGGAGATGGGTTGGACCGAGACCGGCTTCGAGATTTTTCTGAACCATAAGAAGCATTATCGCTTCTACCCGTTCACGCTCGACGAGATCTGGTACGAGCACGACGAGGAGCCGTTCGAGGCGTACTGCGACATCATCAAGGAAACGTACGACGCGACGGGCGTCCGCTTCCTGTTCCGGACCGACGAGAGCAATTATTACGGCGTTCATGCGCAGAACCACTATGCGGACTTTTGCGACCTGTGGGTCGTCAATACGGGGATGTTCAGCTGGTTCCCGGAGGCCGCCGACAACCTGAAGCAGAAGGGCAAGACGGTCTGGCTCTACGGCGGCGTCCTGCGCGGGCTCTCCGACAGCTTCGTCACGCAGTTCACCTCGCCGATGCACGCGTTCATGGCGGACGTCGACGGCTTCTGCGTCTGGAACGCCTTCGGCCACGGCGCGAGCGATTATCTGAAGGCGCCCGTCTCGGACGAGATCATCATGTATCCCGGCGTCCGCTTCGGCCTCGAGGCTCCGCTGCCCTCCATCCGGCTGAAGTTCATGCGCAATACGATGCAGCTGGCCGACGCGATGATGGGCGCGAACGGCTTCGACATCGAGAGCAAATACGGCTTGAAGCGCAAGGTCAAAGATATCGTGAACAAGCACTATGGCTTCGAGAGCGACGGCGGCTGGTGGAAGGACACGCCCGACTTCGTCGACACGCCGCCTCGCTACTGGGATTTCGGCCGCGACGGCGAAGTCGACAAGGCTTGCTCGCCGGCGCCTGCCGCGGGCAAGTCGCCGCGGATGATGGATCGGCTCCGGCAGGAGGTGCTCGCCTACCTCGGTTCGACCGGATTATTCGAATGAGGGGAGGCGACGGGCGGCATGAAAATGAAACGGTACGTGGTCAGGCCTAAAGTGATCGACGACGTGCTGGACAATCCCGGCATCGGCTTCATGACCTTTCAGCGGTTCAACGGCGACAAGCTGAACGAAGGCAACGGCTGGACCGAAGGCTTCCCGATCGAATACCAGCCGGCAGGCGGGGATCTGTCCAACGAGCGGCATCCCGGCACGACGATCGCTTATTTCCGGCTTTACTGGCGGTTCCTCGAGATCGCGCCGGGACAATACGATTGGGCGCTGATCGATCGCGCGCTGTCCAAGGCCAAGGAGCGGGGCCAGACGCTCATGCTGCGAATCGCGCCTTACGGGGAATCGACGGAGAGGACGGACGTGCCGGACTGGTATCGCAAGCTTCCGGGCGTGACGGGGAACCCCATTCAGCCGAAATGGCTCGTCGATCCGGAAGACCCGCGATACGCCGAGTATTTCGGCGGCATGGTCCGTGCCTTGGGCCGGCGCTACGACGGCCATCCCGGTCTGGAAGCGGTCGACGTGTCCTTCGTCGGGCCGTGGGGAGAGGGCGAAGGCTCGGAGAAGCTGACGGACCGGACGCGGGAGGCCCTTGTCGACAGCTATGTCGACAGCTTCCGCGAGACGCCGCTGCTCATGCTCCTCACGGACGAGCGGACGAACCGGTACGCTTTGTCCCGCCGCGACGTCGGATTCCGGGCGGACTGTCTGGGCGATATGGGCGGCAGCTGGATCAACCTGATGGAAATTTTGCCGGGGAGCGCGAACGACTATCACGACGTGCCGCTCGACTGGTCTCATATGATGGACCACTATCCGCAGAAGATCATTCAGAATGGATTCCGGGACGCGTGGCAGAAGGCGCCGGTGTCGTTCGAGGTGTGTTGGGTCGTGCAGGACTGGTACGACCGGAAGTGGAATATCGATTATATCATCGACCAATCGCTTAAGTGGCATATCTCCACCTTCAACGCCAAGTCGTCCCCGATCCCGGAGGAATGGGAGCCGAACGTCAGGCGGTGGCTGAACCGGATGGGCTACCGTCTCGCGCTCCGCAAGCTGACCTACCCCTGCGTCGTCTGGCCCGGCGGCGAGATGACGATCGCGACATGGTGGGAAAACCTCGGCGTGGCGCCGTGCTACCGCAGGTACGAGCTGGCTGTGCGGCTAAAGAACGAGCAGGACGAAGTCGTACTGAAATCGGACGCGGATATTCGGGAGTGGCTGCCCGGCGACAATTTGCACGATCAGGCGCTCCGGCTCCCGGATGCGCTGCGGGCAGGGTACTATCAGGTGGCCGTCGGTCTGCTGGATCCGGCTGCCGGCGCGCCCGCCGTTCGGCTGGCGATCGAGGGCAGAGGCCCGGACGGCTGGTACGCGGTCGGCGGCATCGAGGTGCGGCATCGAAGCGAGGAGGTAGACGCAGCTGAACCTTTTTGAACTGGAAAACTACTTCATTGACTACGACGTCCGGGACGAGCTGAAAAAGCTCGTGTACGATCGTTCCTTCGCGGCCTTCGCGCAAGGCGACCGGGTCAGGGACGCGATCGCGAGCCGCGATCAGCTGGAGGCCCGGCGGGAGAATTTGCGGGAGAAGCTGATCGACGCGATCGGCGGGCTGCCTTCCTGCGACACGCCGCTTAACCCGCGGACGACGGGCGTCGTCGCTCGCGAAGGCTATGTCATCGAGAAGGTGATGTTCGAATCCAGGCCCCGCGCCTACGTGACGGCGAACCTGTACGTGCCGGACGGCATCGCCTCTCCCCGGGGGGCCGTGCTGTTCCTGTGCGGACACGACCGGGAGGCGAAGCACGGCGAGGAATACCAGACGGTATGCGGCATTCTGGTCCAGGCCGGCCTGGTGGTATTGGCCATGGATCCGATCGGGCAGGGCGAGCGCTTCAGTTATTTCGACGCGTCGTCCGGCTCGCTCGCCGTTATCGACGGCATCGTCGAGCACGACTATGCCGGCCAGCAATGCTTGCCGCTCGGGGACGGGCTTGCCCGGTATTTCCTGCACGACGCGATGCGGGCGGTCGATTATCTGTCCGGCCGCCCCGAGGTCGATCCCGCGCGGATCGGCGTCACGGGCAATTCGGGCGGCGGCACGCAGACGAGCCTGATGATGCTGGCGGATCCCCGCATCGCGGTCGCCGCGCCCGCCACCTTCATCATGAGCCGCGAAAGCTATCTCGTTACCGGCCAGGCCCAGGACGCCGAGCAGATCTGGTTCGGCATGACCGCTTTGGGGCTGGACCACGAGGATATTTTGATGGCGATGGCGCCGAAGCCGGTGCTGGTGCTCGCCGTCACGAACGACTTCTTCCCGATCGAAGGCACGCATCGGACCGTCGAACGCGTCCGGCGCTTTTGGGCGATGTACGGCTGCGAGGATCGGCTCCGTTTCGTCGAGGACGATTCCCATCACAAGTACACCGCTGCCCTGGCGCAAGCCGCGGCAAGCTTCTTCCGCAAGCATCTCCTGGCGGACACGGTGCGGCAGCTAGTCGGAGATGCCGACATGATCGACCCGAAGCGGCTGTGGTGCACCGTATCCGGACAGGTTCGCGGCGATATCCCGGATGCGCGAGGGGTCCATGAGGAGACCGTGGACCGGCTGCGCGCGCTGGAGCAAGCCCGCGAAGCGCTGCCGGCCAAGGAACGCAGGGCCGCCGCGCTGGCTTGGCTGAAGGAGCGGGTATGGACGGGGCGCAAGGAGAGTCCGTTGTATCCCCGCGTCACCGAGCTCGGACACTGGAACGGCTTGCGCGTCCGGAGCGTCGTCTGGTGGAGCCAGGCGGGCCTGCACGGGCATGCGTTTTTATTCGGCGATACGGGACGTACCGGCGATGATGGGCCGGTCACGATCGCTTTATGGGAAAAGGGCACGCGCGACCTGCAGCGGCATGCGCCTACGATACGCAAGATTTGCGACGGCGGCAGACAACTGATGGTCCTCGACGTGTCGGGCAGCGGCGCGCTGATGCCGAACGCGATTAACCGCTACGATCTGTACGCGTTCTATGGCACCGTGCACAAGCTGACCACCGATCTGTTCTGGCTGGGCGACAGTCTGGCGGCGATGCGCGTCTACGACGTGATCCGCGCCCTCGACGCGGCCGAGGCGCTGAGCCGGGCGAACAAGGGAGATATTCAAATTTATACGACAGGCCGGTTCAGCCTTTACGCCCATCTCGCCAATGCGCTGGACTCGCGCATCGCCCGCGTCGAAGCGGTGAGCGGAACGACCGACTTCAGCTCCTGGGTGAAGTCCCGTTACTATGATGAATACAATCATATTGGCTTCATCATGCCGGGGATGCTGCGCCACTTTGATTTGCAGGATCTGTAGGAGCGGAAAGAACGGTGGGCATTAAAGATCGGAAGCATTGAAGAAACTGAGAAACTGAGGGGACAGGGGGGACTAGGTTGAATCTGCATGTGTGCGACACTGCCGAAGCGCTGGGCAGGGATGCCGCGAAGCAAAGCGTTCGTATCCTAGAAGACTGCTTGCGCGAACAGGGTTATGCGAGAATCGTGCTGTCCACGGGTGCTTCGCAGTTTACGTTCTTCCGCGCGCTGGCCGCCGAGAAACTTGATTGGGGCAAGGTGGAGATGTTCCATCTGGACGAATACGTGGGGCTCAAGGATACGCACCCGGCGAGCTTCCGCCTGTACCTGCGCGAGCGATTCCTCTCGTTTGCGCCGGTCGGCCGCGCGCATCTGATCGACGGGGAAGGCGACCTGGACGCGACCGTCGCCCGCCTCGGCGAAGAGATCGCGAGCGCGCCGATCGATCTGGCGCTCATCGGCATCGGCGAGAACGCGCATATCGCCTTTAACGATCCGCCGGCGGACTTCGACGACGAGGCGGCGTACAAAGTCGTAGACTTGGACGAGGCGTGCAAGGCGCAGCAGGTGCGCGAAGGCTGGTTCGAGTCGGTAGAGCGCGTGCCGCGCCAAGCGATCACGATGACGGTCCGCCAAATCTTGAGAAGCCGGCACATCGTCTCCTGCGTGCCGCATCAGGTCAAGGCGCGGGCCATTCAGCACGCGCTTGCCGAAGGGGTCACGAACCGGGTTCCGGCATCCATTCTCAAGACGCACGCGGGCTGGGACTTGTACTTAGACCGCGAGTCTTCTTCGCTGCTGTAGTAGGTTTTGGAGCCTAAAAAGCTGGAGGGGTCTTCCTTAGGGGAGGCCCCTCTTTGATCTGCCGGTTATCAGGCCCCCAACCGCTGCCCGCCAACCGTAGGCGTACGAATCTCCACGCACGTACCGCCGCCGATCCGGCTCGTGATGCGCACGCCGTATTGCGGGCCGAAGTAGAGCTTGATGCGCTGCGCCACGTTGCGGATGCCGTAGCCGAGATACACGCCGTCGTTCGGCGTGAAGATCTGGGCGATCGTCTCCTCGGTCATGCCGCAGCCGTCGTCGATTATGCGGAACACGACGCGGTCGTCCTCCAGGGCCGCTTGGATCGTGACGCAGATGACGCCTTCGCCGCTCCAGGCGTGCTCGATGACGTTCTCGACGAAGGGCTGCAGGATCAGCTTGACCGTGTGGAAGCGGCGCACGGACGGGTCGATGTCGAACTCGGCCGACAGCCGGTCCCTGAACTTGATGCGCTGGATCTCGATGTACGCTTTCACCTGCTCCAGCTCGTTTTCCACCGAGATGAACGTCTCGCCGTTGTTGAGCGAATTGCGGTAGAACTTCGAGAGCGCCATGACCATGAGCTGCAGCTTGTCGACCTCGCCGAACTGGGCGAGCCGGCTGATGGAGGACAGCGTGTTGTACAGGAAATGCGGGTTGATCTGCGCTTGCAGCAGCTTCAGCTCCAGCTCCTGCTCCTCGATCTTGGTCAGGTAGGTCTCCTTGATCATCCGGTTCATATGCTCGCCAAGCTGGTTGAGCGCGGAGGCGATAAAGGCGAATTCGTCTTCGCCCCGGTATCGGATCCGTCTGTCGTATTCGCCCTCCTGGAACAGGCGCAGCAGGGACACGACCTTGCCGACGCGCTTCGAGAACACGCGGGAGATGAGCAGGCTGGCTGCGATGCAGATGACGATGCTGGCGAGGCTTAAGAAGATGGTCAGGTTCGTGAGGCTCTTCGCTTTGTTCTCCAGCGCATGTGTCGGAATGACCGCGACCAGCTTCATATTAATGCCCGGAAGAGACTGAGAGATGACGATCTTGTTCGGCGAAGGTTCATCCTGCCAGTCGCGTTGAATGACGCCGTCGTCCGAGGAATACATGACCCGGTCCTGGTTGTCGACCGCGTATACGACCGTGCCGGTCCCGAGCTTGCGGTAGTCGAGGCTTTGGAAGATGCCGGAGATCTTCGTCGCGATGCGGATGAAGCCGATCTGCTCCGGCGCGAAGGGATCGCTGGAATCGACCAGCCGCCGGAGAAAGGAGATGTTGCCGTGCGCGCGGTCGTCTTCGATCTGCTGCCAGGACATGGTGATGCCATACTGCTCCTTTGGAAAATTGCGGTACCATGCTTCGTTTTCAATGCGGTTCAGGTTGAACATCTCGAAGGATTGCTTCTGCGATACCAGCGGATCGATCTTCGAATCGGATTTGCCGTACAACTCGGGGAATAGCGGGTTATTGATGTAGACGGTCAGCTTGATGTCCTGTCCGGTGGCGCTGATCGTGCTCTGAAATTTCGGAATGACGTATTTGACGGTGCTCTCGTAGCTCTCCCAGCCCATATTAAAGTTCTGAATGTCGCTGGCGAGCGTGTAGTCGTTGTACAGCAGGTCGGAGATCCGGCGGATGTCCTCCAGCTTCATGGAGACGTTGTCCCCGATCTGCCTGAGCGTGTCGTTCATATTGTCACGGGCCTGCTCCTTCGCGTTGCTCATGTAGGTGAAGTAGGAGACGAGACCGATGACGATGATCGGAATGAGACAGATCAGTATATAGGAGACCAACAGCTTGTAGCCGAAGGGAATATAGCGCTTGGGTTTATCGTTCATGTGCGTCGCCCCTCCGTTCAGCTTAGCCTTCTGTATTCAAGCGGAGAGAGTCCGAAGCTGTCCTTGAACTGCTTGCTGAAGTAATTGAGATTCCGGTAACCGACCTGATCCGCAATCTCGTAGATTTTGAGGTTCGTATTTTTAAGAAGCTCCTGCGCCTTCTCCAGGCGCGCTTGAACGACATAATCGGAAAAAGAGACACCTGTCTCTTCCTTGAAAATGAGGCCGAGATAGTTCGGCGTATAGGAAAAAGCGTTGGCCGCGTTGCGCAGGGTGATTACCTCATGCATGCGCGCGCGGATGTAGGCGATGATATCCTGGGCGAGCTTGCGGTTTTTCTTAAAAGGCCGGCTGTCGCGGTCGTCCGGCTGCGGCTGCAGCGTCAAAGAGGAGGCGGGCGCCGTCTTCTGCCGGGCGTCCTGCCGCTTGACCATTTCCAGGTAGGCCTGCTCGGTCTCCTTCATCCCGCGCGCGTGGTCCAGCTGCGCCTTCGCCTTGGCCAGCGCATCGTACACTTCATGGTCGTTGACCGGCTTCAGAATATACGAGCACGCATTCAGGCTCAGCGCCTGCTTCGCGTAGGAGAAGTCTTCGTAGCCGCTGATGAAGACGATTCGCAAACCGCCGTTCTTCTCCTGGGCCAGCTTCGCCAGTTCGAGCCCGGACATGCGGGGCATGCGAATGTCGGTCACGAGCACGTCGAGCTCCGCTTCGGCGGCGTACTTGGCTGCGGCGACCGCGCTGTTCATCGCGCCGACGACCTGCATGTCCAGCCGCTGCCAGGGGATGAAGCGCTGCAACGCCTCCAGGTCCAGATCCTCGTCGTCTACCAACAGCACCTTATACATTCGCGTTTCCCCCGTCCTTGATCATGCAGAAAAGAGTACACTGTTTTTTCAGTATACTCTCTCCGGCTTGCGATTGGGTTTTATTGTCCGTTGATTTTCTTGAGGTTCTCCTGCCATTTGGCGGTCTCGTATTCGAGCAGCTTCTGGTAGCTGGCCTTGTTCGCCGAAGCTTCGCCGTCCGAGATGATCTTGTCGACTTCCGCGTCGCTGCCCGCATAGAGCGCCTTGGCGATGACGCTCGTCTCGATGTCCGCGACCTTCTGCAGCGCCTTGCCTTCCTCCGTCGACGAATCCGGCGCGAGGTTGGAAAATTGCGTCGTGTTGTACGACGTCTTCCACGCGATCGTCAGCTGGGCTTCGGCGGCCCAATCCCGTTGATCCTCGGGCAGCTTCATGTTGTTGGCCGCTTTGGAGCCGTCGATGAAGCTCGTATTGCCCGCCCATTGGAAGCTGTCCGTGATCGCCATGAATTTGGTGCGCTCTTCCACGTCGGTCTTGAACTTCTCCGTCCAGTTCGGCGCGCCGTTCTCGTCGACGCCGTCCCAGTACAGGCCTTCGGGTCCCCAGAAAATGACGCGTTCGCCTTCTTCGCCGGTGAGCCAGTCCAGATAGGCGAAGATGCCCTCGGGATTTTCGGCTTCGGTCGTGATGACATTGACGTTCCAGCCGATGCTGTCATAGTTGTTCGGGTATACCTTTTTCGGATCGACGCCTTCCTTGTGCAGCGGCCAGATCATCTTGTAGCCGGCTTCGGGATCGCTTTTCTTCAGCTCGGACGTCGCCTGGCTGCCCAAATCGGACGTATCATAGGATGCGTAGACCGCGACCTTTCCCGTGTTCAGCTTTTCCACGACCTGATCCTTCGTCTGAGTCAGCGCGTCCTGCGTGATGAGCTTGTCGCGGAACAAGGAGCTGGCGAACGTGAGCGTCTCCTTGAACGCCGGGTCGGAGAAGAGGGAAGTCAGCTTGTCCCCGTTCGGCACGAATCCGTAGGACGTGAAGGCGCCCGTATGATTCTCGCCGAAGCCGGAGTAAAGGATGCTGATGCCCTGCGTGCCGTAGCCGATGTCGAACGGCACGACGTCCGGGAATTTCTCCTTTACTTGCTTCAGGTAGGCGCGCAGATCCTCGAACGTCTCGAGCTTGGGCGAGCCGAGCGCCGCGTAGATCGTTTGGTTGACCATATAGCCGCCGTTGCCCATGGGCGTGGACGTATACCAGTTCGGGAACTGATAGAGCTTGCCGTCCTCGGAGCGAAGCATGTTCAGGGTCTCTTCGCCGGCATATTTCTTCAGGTTCGGATACTTGTCGAGATACGGATCGAGGGCTACGAGCTTGCCGGCTTTGCGCAGCTTCTCCACGAGCGGCCCGCGGTCCATGAACAGGACGTCCGGCAGATCGTCGGAGGCGACCATCGTATTGAACTTCTGGACGGAAGCGCCCTGCGCCGCGACGGGCGTCACGGTCACCTTTTTGTTTTCCTGGATCCACTTGGTGGCGGGATCGCCGCCCCACGGCTGCATCGTGTACCAGTCGTAGTTGCCGTAGAAGGAGAAGTTCACCGGCGTGTCGCCGAACACGAAATCGCTGGAGGCGGCAGGGGAGGCGATATTTTCCTGTTTATTATTGTCGTTCGAGCAGCCCGCGACGGCGACGGCGCCGAGCGTCAGGGCCAGCACGCCGGCCATCATTTTATTTTTCTTCAAGGGCGATCCCCTCAGTTCTCTAGGTTATTATTCTTTGAGCGAACCGACCATAACGCCCTTCACGAAGTACTTCTGTACGAAAGGGTAGACGAGAATGATCGGGATCGTGGCGACCATCATCGTGGCCATCGTGAGCGACTTGGTCGTGACCGAGCGCGCCGAAGCGATATGGCTCTGCGCGGCCGAGCTCGTCTGCATCAGCTGCTCGGACATGATGTTGGAGCTTAGAATCTGCTGCAGCAGCGTCTGGATGGGAAGCAGCTTCGTATCGGAGATGTACAGCGTCGCCGTGAACCAATCGTTCCAATGACCGACGGCCGAGAAGAGCGCCAGCGTGGCGACGACCGGTCCCGAGAGCGGGAGCACGATCCGGAACAGCGTCTGCCAATACCCGCATCCGTCGATTTTAGCGGATTCTTCAAGATTGTGCGGCAGCTGTTGGAAAAAGGTGCGGAAGACGATCATGTTCCAGATGCTGATGAGGCCGGGGATGACCATGACCCAGAACGAGTTCATGAGGCCTAGCGACCGGATCAGCATGTAAGAGGGGATCAGTCCGCCGTCGAAGTACAACGGGATGATGCAGAAAATCATGTAATACTTGCGTCCGACCAGCTCCTTCTTGGACATTCCGTAAGCGAAGACGGCGGTCGCCGCGATCGACAATACGGTGCCGATCGCCGTGCGCAGTACGGAGATCAGGAAGGCATGAACCAGGCGTTTGTCCTGGAAGACGATCTCGTAGTTATCAAGCGTGAACGCTCTCGGCCAGAAGGTGACGCCTCCAAGCGAGGTATCGGCGCCGGTGTTGAACGAGATGACGGCCGAATTCCAGAACGGATAAAAGGTTACGAACGCGAGCAGCGCCAGGAGCGCATAGATGATGCCGGACGTGAGGCGGTCACCGTAAGATATTTTCATAGAGAGCTCTCCGCATCTGTATTTCTACCATAGACTGTTGCCGGATCTCCGGGCAAGGGCGTTCGCGAATGTCAGCAGAATGACGCTGATGACCGCCTTGAATAGTCCGACGGCAGCGGCATAGGAGAATAGCGAGTTCTTGATGCCGATCCGGTAAACGTAGGTGTCCAGCACGTCGGAGACGTCGCGGACGATGTCGTTCTGCAGCAGCAGAATGTCCTCGAAGCCCGCGCTCAGCAGATCGCCGATCGCGAGGATGAGGAAGATCGAGACGACCGGGAGAATGCACGGAAGCGTGATCGAGAAGATCTTCCGGAGACGGCCCGCGCCGTCGATATCGGCGGCTTCGTAGAGATCGGGATTCACGCCCGAGATCGCGGCGAGATAGACGATCGACCCGAAGCCGATCCCTTTCCACAAGCCGGTCGCGATCAGAATCCCCCAGAAGTAGTTCGGGATCGTCAGCCAGTTGACGGGCTCGTCGATCAGGTGAAGCTTCTCCAGGGCGATGTTCAGGCTGCCATAGTCGGAGGAGAGCATGGTGAGCACGAATCCGGACACGATGACCCACGACAGGAAGTGGGGCAGGTAGCTGATCGTCTGAACGATCCGCTTGAAGATCGGGATCCGGACTTCGTTCAGCATGAGCGCCAGCAGAATCGGGGCGGGGAATCCGATCACGAGTTTCAGGAAGCTGATGGCGAGCGTGTTGCGCATGACCGTCCTGAATTCCTCCGCGTGGAGGAATTCTTTAAAGTTGTCCAGCCCGACCCAAGGGCTCGCGTTCAAGCCTTGGAAGATGTCGTAGTCCTTGAACGCGATTACAATTCCGTACATCGGGACGTAGCAAAAAATGAAGATGAAGATGAGAGCCGGAACGACCATTAATTGCAGGTCCCACTGACGGAGCAGCAGTCTCTTCACGGCGGCGGGGCCTCCTTGAGCGGCGCATCCCGCGCGGCTGAGCGGCCGGCGCAGGAAACGCTGCTTGCGATGATGGGTGTTACCAGTTCTTGCGGTTGTCTATTTTCTTGAGATCGTTGTCCGTCCACTTGCCGTAGAGGAAGAAGGCGAGGTTCTGGACCTCCGGCTGCTGGGACCGGATGCCGGCATAGATCTGGTGGTACTCCGCATTGGTCCACCAGACGTCGAGTCCCGGGATGATCTCTTTGTCGCCGATCTTGGCTCTCGCCTGCGAGAGGATGCCCGTGCCGTCGTACACCCAGGACGGCGTGAAGCCCCAGTCCGCGAAGTAGGCCATCGGGGAGACGAAGTCCACGTAATTTTTGAATTTGGCTGCGTCCTGGCCGACCTCGGTGAATTCGGGCGGCAGAATGTACACGCCCGTGAACAGGTCGGGCACGATGCCGTCGATGTCGGCCGCCACGTCTCTGACGTAGTTGCCGATCTGGGTCGTTCGCCAGTCGTTCCACTGCCGTCTCTTGGCATTGTCGGTCGTGAAGTCGATCGTGGAGGGATCATAGCCGTAGAGGGCGCTGTATTTTTGCCTTGTATACGTGCCCATGTCCATGTTGTAGTCGTCGAAGCGAAGCCAGTCCAGAACCACGCCGTCGACGTCGTAGTTGGTCACGATCTCCCGGATGATCGAGCGCTCGTACGCCTGAACGTCGGGATGGATCGGATTCACGAAGTATTCGTTGCCGTTCGCGCCCGTGAACGGCGCGATCTGTCCGTCTTTAAGCGCCATCATTTTCCACGATGCATCGTGGTCGAACGCGGCCTTGTCGTGAAATTGGGGAATCCAGGCCCGGACCTGAATGCCTCTCGCGTGCGCTTCGGCGATGACGTCCTCCAATGCGTCGAACTGCTCGTAGCCCGGCGCGGTCGGGGCGATCTCGCTGTCGTAGAACACATAGCCGGAAGGGACCGCATCGTCCTCGTCTTCCTTCACGTTCAGGTTGATCACGGAGACATGCCGGTTAGCCGCGCTGTTCATGAACTTCACGACATCCGCATGGTTGTGGAAATTCTCGACGGTCCGCACGATCACTTCCGTCACGAACGCGCCGCTGGCTGCCTGAGCCGATTGCTTCGCCGGAATATTGATGCCGCTGGCCAACAAGACGGCTGCCAAGGCCAAGCCGAGCTTGGCGGAACTTTTGAACATGGCTGGACTCCCTCTCCCCAATTTATTACGACCGGTCGTTGAATTTAATTGTAGGGGGAAGCCGGGGATAAAAACACAATACGGATCAACGAAAATTGCAAGAAATCAATGGAGTGATAGGGTGATGTGTTAAAATGAGAGCGCACGCAAGGTTGAACACGGGAGGCATAACGCATGAAAATCCATCGCATCGACCACATCGGCATCAACGTCAACGATCTTGCCGCGGCGAAAGCTTTTTTCATCGAATTCGGGCTCGAGGTGCATGGGGAATGGGAAGCGGAAGGCGCTTGGCTGGATGAGATCGTCGGGCTTGAAAACGTGAAGACATCCTGTGTCGCATTGCGCTCTCCGGACGGTCAGACGTGGTTAGAGCTGGTCCAGTATATCCATCCTTCGGATAAAAACGGCGTCCAGCAAACGCATTCGAATACATTGGGCATTCGTCATATTTGCTTTGCCGTCGACGATATTGATGCGCTGGTCGATAAGATGAAAAAGAAAGGCATGGAAACCTTTAGTGAAATAAAGAATTATAAAGATATCTATAAGATGTGTTATGTCCGCGGGCCGGAGGGAATTATTCTGGAGCTGGCGGAGCGGATTAACTAATATTGATGCCTGCATCCCTTTATGTTAATATCTCCCTAATAATCACAATAACGCAGAAGAAGGGTAAGTAGGCATACAGGGATGGACTTGCAGAGAGCCGGTGGTTGCTGCGAACCGGTGTCCAGCGTATGTTCGAATGGCCTTCAGAGTTGCTTCCCAGAACCATTGCATATTGAATGAAGTAGGGGAATGCCGGGTGTCCCGCCGTTACCAAGGGGGCGGTATCGAGATCTGACTGTATTGATCTCCGCACCGTACAGAGCCGATCGGATCGTTCGCGCAACACGCGCAACTGTACATTCATTTAAGGTGGTACCACGATAACTTCGTCCTTATTGGATGAAGTTTTTTTGATTTTTAAAGGGGGTGATGGCCATGGAAGATGGTTGGTGGCGACGCTGGATTATCCGAGGGTTTCGAATTGCATTATCCAGATTAAGGAGCGTGTTATTCAATGAAAGAACGGGTACTGACAGGAGATCGTGTTACCGGCAAGCTTCACCTTGGCCATTATGCCGGCAGTCTCAAAAATCGTGTGACTTTACAGGAACCATATGAAACCTTCATTCTTCTGGCGGATGTTCAAGCTTTAACGACCCACTTCGACAAACCGGATCTGATCAGAAGCCATCTGCGCGAGGTGGCTCTTGATTACCTAGCGGTCGGCATTGATCCGAATCGCGCAACGATCTTCGTCCAGTCCATGATTCCGGAGATTGCGGAGCTGACCGTATTGTTCTCTATGTTCGTCACGGTTAATGTGCTGCGGCACAATCCGACGATCAAGTCAGAGTCCAAGAACAGCGGGCTGGACGATATGCATTACGGCTTTCTAGGCTACCCGGTCAGCCAGACGGCCGATATCGCCTTTTGCAAAGCCACGATCGTGCCGGTGGGAGACGACCAGCTGCCTCACCTGGAACTGTCGCGCAAAATCGTGCTCCGGTTCAACGAATTGTATAAACCTGTGCTTGCGGAGCCGAGGGCGCTGATCAGCGAGATGCCAAGACTGGCGGGGACCGACGGTAAAGGGAAGATGAGCAAAAGTCTCGGCAACGCCATTGCACTGGATTCCACGGTCGACGAGATTGCGTTCAAAATCAAACGGGCGACAACGGATCCCGCCCGCATCCATAAAAACGATCCGGGGCACCCGGACGTCTGTCCGATCTACGCCTACCATCAAGCCTTCCATCCCGACGAAGCGCCGGAAATTCGCGAGGGTTGCGAAAAAGGAACGATGGGTTGTTCCGCATGCAAGGGACGGATCGCGGCGGCAATAGAACAGCTTATTGAGCCTACGCGGGAGCGCAGGGCTTATTATGCGGCCAGGCCGGATGTCGTCGACGACATTCTGATTGCCGGAACCCGGCGTGCTCGTGGAATTGCTCGAGAGACGATGAGAGAGGTGCGGGGGGCCATGGGTCTCGACTATTTTGATTGAAAAGGAACAGCCGGCACAAGCAATTCTGCAGTCTCTTTTTATTGGCGTTCAACAGTGGCTGCAAGCGAGAATAGCAACGTTACAGGAGCGACGAAGGCGTTGGAGCGTGCTGTAAGCGAGAAAAGCGCGGTTGCAGGAAAGTGCCGCCGCAGCAAGCGAGAAAAGCAACGCTACAGGAGCCACGATTGCGTTGGGGCGTGCTGTAAGCGAGAAAAGCGCGGTTGCAGGAGAATGCCGCTGTGGTGCTCCGAAACGAAAAAACGTCAGGGAGCTCCTTTCTCCCTGACGTTTTTAACTTTAAGCCAATATCCGATCGATCCGCTCCAGCTCTTCCTGCGTGAACGACGGCTGAGCGAGCGCGCCTACGGCATCCTCGATCTGCCCGACCTTGCTCGCGCCGATCAGCGCGGAAGTGACCCGGCCGCCGCGAAGCACCCAGGCCAGCGCCATCTGCGACAGCTTCTGCCCGCGGCTCTCCGCCAGCTCGTTGAGCTGCCGGACCTTCGCGATGAGCGCCTCGTCGATGCCCTCGGTGCGCAGGAATACGCTTGGCCCCGCCGCGCGCGAGTCGGGGGCGATGCCGTTCAGGTACCGGTCGGTGAGGATGCCCTGGTTCAGCGGCGAAAATACGATCGAGCCGATGCCCTCCTCGTCGAGCACGTCCTGCAGCCCGTCCTCGATCCACCTGGACATCATGGAATAGTTCGGCTGGTGGATGAGGCAAGGCGTCCCCAACCGCTTCAGAATGCGCGAAGCTTCGCGCGTCTGCTCGGGGCGATAATTGGATAAGCCCACGTACAACGCCTTGCCCTGGCGGACGACGAGGTCGAGCGCCGCCATCGTCTCTTCCAGCGGGGTGTCCGGATCGGGCCGGTGATGGTAGTAAATGTCGACGTAGTCGAGGCCCATCCGCTTCAAGCTCTGGTCCAGGCTCGCGACGAGGCTTTTCTTGGAGCCCCATTCGCCGTACGGACCGGGCCACATATAATAGCCGGCCTTCGTAGAGATGATCAGCTCGTCCCGGTAAGGACGCAGGTCGTCCTTCAGCATGCGGCCGAACGACTCCTCCGCCGATCCGGCAGGCGGGCCGTAATTGTTCGCCAGGTCGAAGTGCGTGATGCCGAGGTCGAACGCCCGCCTTACGAGCGCCCGGCCATTCTCGTAAGTATTAATGCCGCCGAAGTTATGCCACAGACCGAGCGAGATGGCCGGAAGCTTCAAGCCGCTCCTGCCGCTTCGGTTGTATGTCATCGCGTCGTATCGATCCTGCCTTGCCGAATAGGTCATTTTGAACGCTCCTTCTCATGAGATTAGGCTCATTATAATTCGCTTCGGGGAATGAGACTATGTCCGCATGGAAGGCAAATATGGCATAATGTCTGATTGTGGCGAGCTAGCGATATTGTTTGGGCGGTACGCCCTTCAGCTTTTTGAACATTTTGGAGAATAGCAGCGCATCCCGGTATCCGACCGAACGCGCAACTTCCCCGACCGTATACTGTCCCTTTCTGAGCAGCTCGCCGGCCCGTTCCATCCGATAATGAAGCAGATATTGCTGCGGGGGAAGACCGGTGGCTTCCTTGAAAATGACCGACAAATACTTGCGGTCCAATCCGAGCGTCGCCGCCAGCTGCTCGACCGTGATCGGCTCGCTGAAGTGGCAGTGGAGGAAGTCCAGGCTGCGGTGAACGTAAGCATCCTGCTTGCGGGCAGGCAGGACGGCGCCGCCCCCCTCGTCCGCGGACGAGGGCATTTGCTCGACCATCGACGTGAGCACGTCGATCAGCAGCGACGTCAGCCGCAGATCGCGGTTGACCGGCCGGCCTTCGGCTTCCCGCAGCAGCTCGTACAAATTCGGCATCAACCGCATATCCATCGGGAATACGGGCGCTTCCGGCGTAAGCCGCGTTCGCGCAAGCACGTCCGCCACCCGATCGCCGCGAAATCCGATCCACGAGTAGGTCCACGGATCGGCCGCGTCCGCCTGGTAAAAGATAACCTTGTCCGGATAGGCGAGAAAGGCTTGTCCCGCCGACAGCTTGTACGTATGGCCGCCGGCCTGTACGATGCCGGTTCCCCGATGCACGAAGTGGATCTTGTAATGATCCCGCACGCCGGGTCCGAAGGCATGGCCGGCGACGCAATCCTCTTTGCCGAAGTGGGATACGTAAAAATCCGGATTGTCCCGGAACGGGCGGTCGGGATTGTCGTGAAGTGCTTTCATCGGCGAACGGTTCCCATTCTTAATACGGATTCGTATTCAACATGCTCGCCGTCTTGATGTACATGCGCTGAGGCAGCTTCAGCTGGGCCACGATGAACTCGGCCATGTCTTCCGGCTGCATGTATTGCTCTTCCTTGCCCTCGGCGATCAGGGACGAGCTCTTGGCCAGGTCGGTCGCGATCGTGCTCGGCGTCAGCGCGGTCACGCGGATATTGTTGCGGCGGACTTCCTGCGCGAGCGATTCGGTCAGCCCGATGACGCCGAACTTCGAAGCGCTGTAGGCGCTGGAGCCGGGCGCTCCGTTCAGTCCGTTCGTCGACGAGATGTTGATGATGTCTCCGGCGTTTTTGGCGATGAGCTGCGGGAGGACGGTACGCGTCACGTAAAAGGTTCCGAGCAGATTTACGTCGATGATTTTTTTCCAATGCTCGGGATCCATCTCGACCAGTTTCTCGAACGTGCCGATGCCCGCGTTATTGATCAAAATGTCGGCGGTGCCGATCTCTCCAACGATCTTGCCGATCGCCTGCTCGACCTGCGCAAGGGAAGACACGTCCGCCGCAGCATAAGCGACCTTGACGCCGAGCGCCTGGATGTCGCGAGCGACTTCCAGCAGATCGTTCTCCGTACGGGAGACCAGGCCGACATGAACGCCTTCCCGAGCGAGCTCGAGCGCCACCGCCTTGCCGATCCCCTTGCCGGCCCCGGTCACGATCGCTACTTTTCCTTTGATGTTCTGCGCCACGATAGACACTCCTTCATTTGCGAATGGATACATGCTACTGCAATTATATCGAATCCGTCCGATCATCCCAAATCCGCATGCATGCCGAGGACCAAGTCGGGAGAAAGGTCGCTCGCTGCATAAAATCGGGGCCTTATTGGAAAACCTTACAAATGCCCGAACTAACTGCACGGAGGTGGCAGCCATCGCTGCGGAACATTTGTCCAAGTCATTGTCCGCGAGTCTCGACCGGCTGCGGGACGTCTACAGGCAGTGCGGCGACCTGGAGATCAAGGACTGGCGATACGGACCGAACCTGAAGCATCGCGCAGCCTCCGTATACTTCAAGACGATATCCGACAGCAGCACGAATCATATGAAAAGCGTCCTTCAGGACCTCTCGAACCATATGATCGGTCCCGGTTTGGACGTCACGCCCGACATGCTCCGCTTGTTTTTCGGCGCGCACGGCGTGTCCGCCGAAAGCGCGAGCATGGAACGAGAATGGTCGGCCGTCGACCGGCTCCTGCTGCAAGGCTATATGGTCCTGCTGATCGACGGCTGGGACCGGGCGCTTTGCTTCGAGCCGAAGAAAATGGAGACTCGCCAGGTGGGGGAGCCGGAGACCGAACCGGTCGTCCAGGGGCCGCGCGAAGGCACGGTAGAAGATCTGAATAAAAATATCGGCATGATTCGCAAGCGGCTGCAGACGCCGGCGCTGAAGTTTCAATTTTTCAGAGCCGGCGGACATTCCAATACGAGGATTGCCTACGGTTATCTGGACGACGTCGTCGATCCTGCGGTGCTGACCGAATTCGAGCGCCGGCTTCAGCGTTGCAAGGGAAAGGGGGACATCATCGATACCTCCTATATCGAAGAGGTGATCGAAGATCGTCCGCTGTCCCCGTTCCCGCAGTTCCGCTACACCGAGCGGACGGATACGGCCGCGGCTGCTATGATCAACGGCAAGATCGTGCTTCTGGTCGAAGGTTCGGGCTCGATCCTGATTTGCCCGGGCTTGTTGTTCGATCTGCTTCAGTCGAGCGAGGACTATTACCAGCGCGTGCTCGTATCGAATTTTATCCGCTGGCTTCGCCTCGTCGCCCTGATGATCGCGATCTCGCTGCCCAGTCTGTATATCGCGATCTCGACGTTCCACACCGAGCTGATCCCGACCGTCCTGCTGCTCGCCATCGTGGACTCGCGGGAGGGCATTCCGTTCGGCGCTTTTGTAGAAGCCGTCATCATGGTGTTTTTCTTCGAGCTGTTGAAGGAGGCGGGCATTCGTCTGCCGAGAAACGTAGGCTCCGCCGTCAGCATCGTAGGCGCGCTGGTCATCGGCGAAGCCGCCATCAATGCGGGGATCGCTTCGCCGATCATGGTCGTCATCGTCTCGCTGACGGGGATCGCCTCGTTCTCGCTGCCGCAGTACAACTTATCCATCGCCCTGCGGCTGATCCAGTTCCCGCTGATGGCGCTCTCCTCGCTGCTCGGCGGCTTCGGCATCCTGCTCGGCTATCTGTTTATTTGGCTTCATCTGGTCACCCTTACTTCGCTCGGCGTGCCTTATTTGACGCCGATCGCGCCATGGAAGGCGGACCAATTCCGCGATACGCTGATCCGGACCAAGCTGCCCGCGCTGATCCGGCGGCCGAGACCGCGCCGCTCTACCTAAACGATAGCTGCAGAGGTGTTGCCATGATGTCCCGATATGCGATCATAGGCCGACTTGTACTCGTGGCGGCGCTGCTCTCTGCGCTGCTGGCGGGCTGCGGAGACCGGGCAGAGATTCCGCAGAAGGGCTTTGTCATGGGGCTCGCCCTGGACGAAGCGCCCGAGGGTCGAATCGGGCTGACCGTTCAAATTTTCAAGCCCTCCCAGAGCATCACCGGTCGCAGCAAGCCGGCCAAATCCTACATCAACATTCATACCGACGACGAATCGGTGATCGAGGCCGTGCGGGACATTACGATCCACCTGGGGCGAAAAGCGCAGTGGAGCCATATGCGGATCATTCTGGTCAGCGAGCAGCTGGCGCGCAAGCATTCGCTCATGAGCTTGCTCGATTTTCTGTACCGGGATCACGAGCCCCGGCTGACCACCCATATGTTCGTCACCAAGGGAGAAGCGGCGCATTACATGGACATCGCGCCCTACATCGAGAATTCGGTCAGTCAGCAATATTTCTTAAGCGAGCAATCCTCGCACGAAATGACGGGCAAGTCGGTCGCCGCCAACCTGCTTCAGCTCGCGCTGCAATCCCGCAGTCCGTCGGCGGTCGCGATGATCCCGTACCTGTACGAGCAAAAGACCCGAGGCGAAACCTTTCCCGCCGCAGCAGGCGCCGCCCTGCTCGTCGACGGCCGGGCGAAGGAGATCATCCCCTCCAAACTGCTCGAAGGCGTCCAGTTGTTAGGCAACGGCTACAAAAACGGCATTGTCGAAGTTCCTTGCTCCGCCGACCCGAACGCCGAGCGCGCGCTGTATGAGGATTCGGTGGAGATGCTGTCGACCAAGACGGCGATGCGGGTGCAACCTGCGGGAGACCATCTCCATCTGACTTTCCGGCTCCAAGCGACGACGGCGCTCTCCGAGTTGGTCTGCGGGCAGTCGCTCAACCAGAAGGGGGAACTGGAGCTCAGGCGGCGGATCGAGAAGAAGCTGGAGCAGATGATGAGCGAGAGCATGGAATGGCTGCTTCAAAAGCAGATCGACGCGATCGGGGTGGGGAATCGCCTGTTCGAGCGTCAAACGAAGCTTTGGCGGCAGTGGAAGCCGGATTGGCCGCAGCAGTTCGCGCGCTCCACGTACGAAGTGCACGCCGACGTCACCATTCTCACATCGGGCACCAACGTAGGCAAGCCGATCGACAAAAGACAGGGTGATTCGTAAATGCTGGCCTTGCTTTTTCTCGCGCTGATCGCCTTTTTGGCGTACGACTGGACCGCGGGCCGGCTGGGCGGCGCCAAGCTGCGGATCAAGATCGTCTACGCGGTGCTGTTGTTGGCTGCCGGCTACCACCTGCTCATCGTCACGAGGACGATCACCGCGGCGTCCTATTACGATCTCTCCATGCGTATCTTCGGCGGGATCGCGGAGCGCATCGTTGCCTATCTGGATCCGAAGGGAGGGACCTGATCCATGAAAAATACGATAACGCCCACGCAGATTGCCGTGCTGCTATTCGTTTTCTTAACAGGTTCGGCCATCATCAACATTCCGGCGCCGCTCATCGCGGTGAGCGACAATGAGGCCTGGATCTGCCTGCTGGCGGCCGCCGCGATCGGGATGCTGCTCCTGGTTCCGCTCGTCAGTCTCGCCCGCAGATTTCCCGATATGGACTTCATCGAGTACGGCGCCCAATTGACGTCCCGGCCTGTCGCCGTCGTGCTCGGCGTTTTACTCCTGACGCTGCATCTACACATAGTAGCCGGCATCATCATGGACATTTCCTTGTTTCTCAAGAGTTCAATGATGCGCAATACATCCTATGCCTATTTTACGATCCTGACCTCGCTCGCCGTGGCGCTTACGGCCCGGGTCGGCATCGGCCGGTTCGCGGGGATGTTCGGCTTGCTGATGCTCTCGGTCATGCTGTTCGTCGTCTTCAATATCTCGCTGGCCTCGCCGGGTTTCCATCTGCCCTATTTGCTCCCGATCCTCGACCAGGGCGTCAAGCCGATCTGGCACGGCATTTATTATATTTATGGCTTTCCTTATGGGGAGTTGGCGGTATTTTGCATGATATTGCCGTATGTCCGAACCAGAGCCAAAGACCGCACCGGGTCGAAAATGGCGTTGGCCGTCGCGCTGAACGCAGCATCGCTGCTCGCCGTCACGCTGGCAACGGTGCTCACCTTCGGTCCGATCGCGGGAGAGCGCAAATATTCGATGTTCGAGGTGGCCCGGACGGTCTATATTACCGAAATTTTCGAACGGCTGGAGGCGCTGATGGGCTATTCCATGATCGTCGCTTCCTTCATGAAGGCGACCATCGCGCTCTTCTCGGCGCATCTGACGCTGAACAGCCTGCTCAGGCTGCCCCGGGACAACCGACAATTGATTTTTCCGCTCGCTTTTTTGACGATGCTGATCTCGTTAATCGTCGGTATTCGCGGTGAAGCGTATTGGAGTTTTATCGTCTCCAGCATTCATCCGCTATGGGTCTTCGCCTGCGGTACGGTGCCGCTGCTAGTCGTGTACGCGGCTTCGCTGGTGCGCAGGCGGGCGGCTTGAAGATCATCCGTTAGGCGTTTATCGGTATCGAGATGGAGAACGTACATCCGCGGTCCTCGTTCATCTCGACCTCGATCGTTCCCCCGTGCATGAGCATGATTTCCTTGGCGATCGCGAGCCCGAGGCCGCTGCCCGGGATCCGGCTGTTGCGGGAGGCGTCGACGCGATAGAACGAGTCGAAGATAAACGGCAGCGATTCCTGCGGAATGCCGATGCCTTCGTCCATGAAGCGCAGCACGGCCTTCTCCCCGTCGGATTCGGAGCTTACCGCGATCAGCGTCGCTTCCGCCGAATACTTGATCGCGTTGCTCATCATGTTGTCGACGACGCTGCCCAGCAGATGCTCGTCCGCCCGGATCGTCGCCTCGGCGGCATTTAAGCGAAGCTGAAGCCGACGCCCCTCGAGCGAGAGGGGATCCGCCCATTTTCTCAGCAGCTGGCCGAACAGCGCGTCGACCTGTACGAGGACTAGATTCGGCTGGACCTGCTTCGTCTCCAGCAAGCTAAGGTCATTGAGGTTTTTGACGAGGCTGGAGATCGTCTCGATCCGCTCGTCGATTTTGAACAGATAGCGTTCGGCCTGCGCTTCGTTCGTCCTCCGGCTTAAGATCGCCTCGATATAGCCCTTGGCGACCGCGGCCGGAGTCTTCAGATCGTGGGAGATATGGGAGATCCATCTGCGCCGCCAGCTCTCCAGGCGCGTCAGCTCGTCGATCCGCAGCTCCAGCTCTTCGTTCGCGATCTTGAGTTCCGCCGTCCGGTCCTGCACCGTCGCCTCAAGCTCCTCGGTCAGCTTCACCTGCTGGTTCAACAGCTCGCGGATTCGGCCGGACATCCGGTTGAACGTGCGCAGCAGCTGGTGGAACTCTTGCGTTCCGTTATCCTTGATCGTGACCGAGAAATCTCCGTTGCCCAGGTCGATAAAGGCGCCGCTAAGCGAACCTATGGGCCTGGCGATTCTCTTCCACAGAAACAGGGCCAGCAGCGTGCAGATGACGGCGGCCAGCAGCGTGATCAGCACGTTCTGCTTCAATAGCTTCCCGTTCGTCCGGTCCGCCAATTCGGCCGACGAGCTCGCGAATTCCCGAAGCAGCTTCTCCTTGGGGATGATATACGCGAGCGTCCAGCCTGTCGAGGGGACCGTCTTCGTGAACAGCATCTGGGTCTCGCCGCCATCCGAATATTCGGCGTAGCGCGTCGATTCGTTCCATTGAACGAGGCCGGTCGCCCGCATTCGTTCGTACTCGGCCTCGCCTTGTCGCTGGGCGGCGATCAGATGTCGCTCCGAATCCAAGAGAACGGCGAATGCTTCCTTATCGTTGAATTGCGCATCCAAAATGTTCTGGACGAAATCTTGGACCGACACGTCGGCGGCGACGACCCCCCGGAGCCGCCCCTCCTTATCGTAGACAGGCGCGGTAGCCGTGAACATGTAAATATTGTTGGAGGTGGCGTCCCGATAAGGCTGCGTCCAAGCGACCCGCCGTTCCCCCGGCCGGATCGAGAGCGCGTCTTGGTAGTAAGGCAAGTCGGAGAGATCCGCCCATCCGGCAGCATAACCGTCGTTCAATACGGCATCGGTCGCGGAATAATAGTTGTACCCGTTCTTCGGATGGATATAGTACATCGCCAGAAGGTTAGAATTGCGTTCCGATTCGGACCGGAATAAAGGATTGAGCAGCGTGGACAGCGTTAGTTCCCGACGGATCGTCTCGTCTATCGAGAGCGTGGACAGATTCTGATAACCGCGCCCTTCGACGGGGGCGGTAGGCGTGTACCAATAGCCGTTCCTATGCTTCAGCAGGTGCGCCTCTTCCGGGCGGTATCGCTCGGGATGCGAGAAGATCGTCTCCGCCATGGATTGCAGCGAGAGCACGGACACTTCGACCTTGCGGATGTCCGAATCGATGGCATTGACCTGCTCGGCCAGATAGGACTCGTAAAGGTCGATGTATTGTTTCTCGGTCAACCGCATCTGGGATTGAGAGAAGGCCGCAAACTGGGAATGCGTCGCTTGTTCGTTGAGCAGGCCGAGAGAAACGAGCGGGAGGAGGGATCCGATCAGAAAAAGCAGCAGAATCTGCGCGACGAGCGTCCGGGGGAATCTTTTAAACCGCTTCAGCTTCATCGCAAAACTTGTAGCCGGCGCCGCGCAGGGTGACGATATGCTTCGGGTGGGCGGGGTCCTTCTCTATTTTTTTGCGCAGGGTGCCGATATGAACGTGCAGCGTCTTGGAGTCGGTCTCCGCCTTGTGTCCCCATACGTTGCGGAGCAGCTGCTCGCTGGTAAGCACCTGGCGCGGATGGTTCATGAAGCACACGAGCAGCCGGAACTCCTTGACGGACAGCTCGACCGGCCGGCCGTCCACGAAGACGTCGTGCGACTTCAGATCGACCTTCAGAGAACGGGAGACCACCATATGAGGAGGCTCGGCCTTATGCGCGTCTTCCCCCTGATACATTCTCGAGCGGCGAAGATGGGCTTTGATCCGGGCGAGCACCTCGTTCGGACTGAACGGCTTGCCGATATAATCGTCGCCGCCGACGCTAAGTCCGATGATGCGGTCCAATTCGTTGTCCTTGCAGCTTAAGAACAGGATCGGCGCTTTGGTGAACATGCGCAATTGCTTGCACAGTTCATAACCGTCCGTGTCCGGAAGAAGCACATCCAGCACGATTAATTGGGGTGACAGCTCCTTGGCCAGCGCGACCGTCTCGGCGCCGCTGAAGGCTTGCTTCATTCGGTACCCTTCCGTTTGGAGGAACAGCCCGAGGATCTCGCCAATGTCCGCTTCATCGTCCGCCAGCAATATCGTTTCTCCCGGCATCTCTTCCACTCCCCGTCCCGATATTCGAATTAAACCTAACTATAAATTCAGATATAGCGATTGGCAATGAGTTTGTGTTAAAAAAAGTAACGCGAAAAAGAGCAATCTAAGCGGGGGAACGCTCTTTTTACTTTGATTTTACGTTGATTTGAGCTCCGGCTTAGGTTGATCCGGTTTATCAGTTTACTTGAGGGGGTTAAGATGAAGCCTATGTTGCCGGATCGAGGATAATGAGTGATGTTATCTGACATTGGCGAACGAACATAGGAGGGGAGTACGTTTATGAAAAGAAAAAATATGCTCGTAATCGGGACTGCCGTCGTCGCGCTTCTAGCGACGGGGCTCATCCCGGGCGGCGTTTGGCAGAAGGCCGAAGCCGTAGTCGTCGCTCCGACGGCGCCCTACGATCCGCTGAATCCGCTTAACGCCCACGAGATTCGGCTGGCGACCAGCATTATCAAGAAAAGTTCCTATTACAAGCCGGACATGAACTTCGACGAGATCGCGCTGGAAGAGCCGGACAAAAACCTCGTATGGAATTGGACGCTGTCCAGCGAGGCCTACAAGAGCAAGAAGGCCAACAAACTGCCTCGCATGGCGTCCTTCGTCATCTCGGAGAAGCGCCAGATCTTCGAGGGCGTCATCGATCTCGACAAGGGAACGATCGTATCCTGGAAGGAAAACAAGGACGGCGGCTTCTACTTCATTAACAACGCGCAATCGAATAAAGCTCTCGGGATCGTACTCAAGGACCCCGAATATCTGGCCGCGTTGAAGAAACGCGGCATCACGGATACGTCGAAGCTTACCGTCTACGGGCTGCCTGTCGAATACAACGACAAGGACGCGAACGCGACGCCGAGACGGCTCTACAAATACGAGACCTTGCTGAACGTAGGCGACGGCAACGACTTGGCGCACTTGGTGAACAACCTGCTCGTGACGGTCGACATCGACGAGGAGAAGGTGATCGCCGTAGAAGACGACGGCATCGTCCCGGTGCCTACGGCGGATCAGGGCTACAACAAATCGGGCAAGACGACGTTCAAAGAAGAAGCCCATCCGATCGTTATTACGCAGCCTAAAGGCGCCGGCTATACGATCAAGGGGCAGGAAGTCACGTGGGGAGATTGGAAGTTCCACGTCCGCATGGACTCCCGCCGGGGCACGCTCGTCTCCGCGGCGAGCTTCAACGACAACGGCACGCCCCGCAAGGTGCTCTACAGCGGCGGCCTCGGCGGCATGACGGTGCCTTACGGCGACGCTTCGCTCAGCTGGTACTTCAAGACCTACATGGACGCGGGAGAATACGGGCTGGGCAAGCTCGCGCGCAAAATGGTCGTCGGCGCGGACGTACCGTCCAACACGACGCTGATCGACGCGACGCTCAACGACGACGCAGGCGCGCCGTACACGCTGCCGAAGGTGATCGGCGTATTCGAGCGTTATGCGGATTCCGACTGGACGCACGCCGAGTATGACGGCACGGCCGGCGCTCGCGCCCGCACCGAACTGGTCGTTCGTTACATCACCGTCATCGGCAATTATGACTATACCTTCGATTATATTTTCCAACAGAACGGCAATATCAAGATCGATGTCGGCGCTTCCGGGGTCGAGGCGGCGAAGTCGGCCTTCACGGCCAAGGTGGACAGCTCGGTAGACGAATACGTCGACGAGAGCAACGACGAGATTCGCAACGGCACGCTGGTCGCGCCGAATACGGTAGCCGTCTATCACCAGCACATCTACAACTTCCGCCTGGACATGGACGTGGACGGACAGACGAACACGGCAATGGAGCTGCAGCCGGTAACGGTCGCGGCCAAGAACGACAAATACCGCAAAAGCGAGATGGTCCTGGAACAGAAGACGTACCATACGGAGCTCGAAGCCGCGCAGAAGTTCGATCCCGACAAGGTCGTGCTGCTCGCCAACTCGGCCTCGAAAAACAAGACGGGCTACGTCTCCGGCTATCAGATCATCGCCAACGCCGGCGGCACGCATCCGTTCGCGGAAGAGCCGCTGTTCACGGCGGACGACGAGCTGATGCAGCGAGCGGGCTATATGAAGAAGCACATCTGGGTGACGCCGTACAAGAAGGACGAGATTTATCCGGAAGGCAAGTACGTCACCAACAACGCCAAGGACACCGGACTCGGCGCTTGGACGCAGCAGGATCGCGATATCTACGAGAAGGACGACGTCGTATGGGTAACGACCGGCACGACGCACATCCCTCGTTCCGAAGAATGGCCGATGATGTCGACGGAATGGGTATCCATGCTGCTCAAGCCGTTCAACTTCCTGGATTCGACGCCGACGTTGGCTCTGCCGAAGCCGAAGAGTTCCGATTATTGACGCAGAATACGTGAGTCGAGACGAAGCCGATCCTCTCTCTTGGGAGCCGATCGGCTTCGTCTCGATAAGAAGGGGGAGTCGGAAGATGAAGATCGGAAAGTCAACGTTGGCGCTCTGCGCGCTGCTGGGGATCGCGCTCTTTTTCCTGCTCACGGCCTTCATGCAAAGCGGACGAGACGCGGATCTGATCGCGACGGATAGCGCCGGCATGGCCGGTATGGCCGATATGGCCGACATGGACGCGATGATGAACATGATGCCGCAAGTCGATGCCGATATGGAGGATCCGCTGATCGATCCGATGAGCTTGTCCACGGGGCACTCGCATGCGGGCGCCGCTGCGGAGAGCCCCCTGGAGAAGGGAATTCAGGCGGTCTGGTCCTGGCCGGAAGGGGAGCCTGAGGCGGGACGTCCCGCAAAGCTGCTCATCAAGATCAGCGGCGCCGACGGGCTGCCGGTCGAGAAGTTCGACGTCAACATGGAGAAGCTGCTGCATCTGGTCGCGATCTCGACGGACTTGCGGGATTTCCAGCACATCCATCCCGAATATCAGGGAGGAGGCGTATTCGCGCTGCCCGTTACCTTCGAGGAGGGAGGAAACTATCGACTGTTCGCCGATTTCATCCCGAGCGGCTTGAACGAATTGACGCGGAGCGCCAAAGTGTCGGTATCGGGCGGTTCGGAGAGACGGTCGGACCCGGACGGCTCCCGCGGTTCCGACTCTCCCGCAGGCCCGGCGCTGCTGGCGCAATTCGCCGGAGGGATGCAGGTAGAGCTGCACTTCGGGCATCTGATGGCGAACATGCAGACAGGACTAAGCGTCACGTTCCGCGATGCGGATACGGGCAAGCCGGTATCCGATCTGCAGCCTTACCTCGGCAGCATCGGCCATATCATAGCGGTGGACGACAAGCTGCAGGACTACCTCCACGTTCATCCGGTCAACGCGGCCTCGACGGGCCCTCAAGCGCTATTCGGCATCGCCTTCCCGCACAGCGGAACTTATAAGCTGTGGGGCCAATTCCAAAGGGACGGCCAATTGCTGACGATCCCGTTCGTGGTGAAGGTGCCGTAAGAGGTCCGGGGTTCGCAAAGGAATTTCGCGGCTTTTGTCGAACCCGTATCCTATGATGAAAAAGAGAAAAATTCTAGCCGTCGTCGGGCTGTTCCTGATCGTACTGACGGGGATTCGCCTGGCGTGGATCGGCATACAGACGAATTATGCAAGAGCGGAGGCCGAGAACGGCCTACTGGACTTAAGCGACTGGGATCCGGACGCCAAACCTTTGTTTTCGCTTTCCGGGCAATGGACGTTCTACCCGTCGCAGTTGATAACGTCAGGTTCGGACGGCGTCGATCTCCTGTTGAAGGTGCCGGGCAACTGGAAGGAAGCGCTCCGGCCTTCAAGCGGCGATGCCGTCGGATACGGGACCTATCGGCTGCGCATCTTGCTTCCGCCCGGCCGCCTGCAGGGGCGGGAGCTGACCGTCCGCGTTCCGGGGATCTCCTCGTCGTCGGCGCTCTACGTCAACGGGCGCTTCATGGGCAGCTCCGGG
Source organism: Cohnella sp. OV330 (assembly GCF_900112065.1). GTDB lineage: Bacteria > Bacillota > Bacilli > Paenibacillales > Paenibacillaceae > Cohnella. The sequence goes on along the minus strand of NZ_FOKE01000010.1, from coordinate 97,386 downwards.
CATCCGGCGGACCGCGCGTCCGCTTATACCGCGGGAACCAGGCCTTATTCGATCACGTTTGCCGCCGATCGCGATGTGCTGGATCTCGTGCTCCAGGCGGCCAATTACGACGATCGCGTCAGGGGCGGCTTGATGGAGTCCGTCCGATTCGGCACGGCCCAAGCGATGAGCGAGGCGCAGCGAGCGACCGAAATCGCGCAAGGCGCATTGATTCTCTTGACGGGCATGCACGCGTTGTACGCCATCGCGCTCTACTTCATCGGGGTCCGTCAACGACCGCTGCTTCTCTTCTCCCTGCTGAACATCTGCGGCGCGCTCTCCATCCTGTGCAACGAGGACCGGCTGCTGTCGGTCTGGTTCGGGGTCGGCTTCGAGGCCGCCTACAAGGTCTTCTACTTGTCCTACCTGGGCGCAGCCGCGCTTCTGCTACAATACTTGCGAAGCCTGCTGCCCGAATTCCGGATCCTTCGGCATGCGCGCTGGCACTTGGCGGCCTGCGTCCTCTTTGGCCTGTTCGTCCTGGCGTTCCCGGCCCGGGCCTTCACCGCCGCGTACGCCGACGGTCTCCACACGGCGCTGCTTCTGGTTTCGTTCATTACCGCTCCGATCGTCATCTGTCTCGCGGTCCGCAGGGGCGCGCCGGACGCCATCTATTTGCTGCTTAGCGCGGTCGCGATCGCCTGGAATCTCATGTGGGGTATTTTCGGCTATACGTTTTCGCTGGATAGCAGCTATTACCCGTTCGATTTGCTCGCCTTTTTCGTTATGCTCGCGCTCTATTGGTTCAAGAGGTATTTCCGCAATGCCGCCGAGACCGTCCGATTGGCCGAGCGTCTCCAGTCGGCCGACAAGCGCAAGGACGAATTTCTCGTCCACACCTCGCACGAGCTTCGCAATCCGCTTCACGGCATGCTGAACATGGCGCAAGCCGTGCTCGACAGCGGCGAGCGGGCCGGCGAGGCCGCCAATCGGGAACGCCTCGCGCTGCTCGTCGCGATGGGCAAGCGCATGTCCTTCCTGCTGCACGACCTCATCGATCTGAACCGGCTGCGGGAGGATCGCCTGTCGGTGAAGCCCGCGCCTCTACGGTTGCAGACGGAAGCGGCGGGCGTGCTGGACATGGTCCGGTTCATGGCGGACGGCAAGCCGATTCGGCTCGAGAACCGGGTGCCGGATTTGCTGCCCGCGGTGCTGGCGGACGAGAACCGGCTGGTGCAGATCCTGTTCAACTTGCTGCACAACGCGGTCAAGTTCACGAACGAGGGCCGCGTCTGGATCGATGCCGACGTCGAAGGGGATCGGGTCGTCGTTCGCGTCGGGGATACCGGCATCGGGATGGATGCGGACACGGCGAAGCGCATCTTTCAGCCTTACGAGCAAGGCGAGCAACAACCGGATACGAACGCGGCAGGGTTCGGATTGGGGCTTGCGATCAGCAAGCGCCTGGCGGAGCTGCACGGCGGGCGCTTGACGGTCGCCTCCACGCCAGGCGTCGGCTCTGTCTTCCGGTTTACGCTGCCCGCGGCAGAGGCGGTCTCTTCGGACGAGGCCTACTCCGATCCCGCAGCTTTGAGTCCCGTCCTGCTTGATCCCGTCTCCTCGGCCGCGGCGTACACGGGATCGGCGCATGACGAAGTCGCCGCGGCCGGGCAGGCTCCGGAGGCGCCTGCGTCCGCGATCGCCGGGACGGCGGCGGCCCCTCTGTCGGAAGCGCCCGCGCGCGGCGATCGTTCCCGCATCCTTGCCGTCGACGACGATCCGGTTAATCTGCGCGTGCTGGAGCACGTGCTCTCCGCCGATCTTTACGAGATCACGACGACGACGAGCGGCGCTCGGGCGCTGTCCCTTCTGAATTCGGGCCCATGGGATCTCCTGATCGCGGACGTGATGATGCCGGACATCTCCGGCTACGAGGTCGCCCGTACCGCCCGGACGTTCTTCTCCCCCTCCGAGCTGCCGATCCTGCTGCTCACGGCCCGCTACCGGGCGGAAGATATCGAAGCGGGCTTCGCGGCGCAGGCCAACGACTATATCGTGAAGCCCGTCGATGCGCAAGAGCTGCGGATGCGGGTGAAGGCCTTGACGGACGTGGCCTGGGCCGCGCGAGAGCAGATGCGTCTCGAGGCGGCATGGCTGCAGGCGCAGATTCAGCCCCATTTCCTGTTCAATACGCTCAACTCCATCGCCGCGCTGGCGGATGTCGATAACGCCCGCATGCGCGACCTGCTGTCGGCGTTCGGCGACTATCTGCGGGCCAGCTTCGACTCCGCCAATTCGGATCGGCTCGTGCCGCTCGGCAAAGAGTTGGACCTGGTGCGAGCCTATCTTTACATCGAGAAGGAACGGTTCGGCGACCGGATTCGCGTCATCTGGGAAGCGGAGGACCACCTTCATCTGCCCGTCCCGCCGCTGTCCATCCAGCCTTTGGTGGAGAACGCCGTTCGGCACGGCGTGCTCAGGCGCCCCGAGGGCGGTACCGTGCGGATTCGAATCCAGGAGACGGGAGACGGGGTCGAGATATCGGTCGAAGACGACGGCGTAGGCATGGCTGCCGACAAGCTGCCGCAGGCGATGCTGCCGGGCGGACCGTCCGGCCGTCCCTCGGGCATCGGGTTGGCCAATACCGATCGCCGGTTGAAGCAAATCTACGGCAAAGGGCTGTCCGTTCGCAGCCGAGCCGAAGGAGGAACGATCGTATCCTTCGTCGTTTTAAAGCCGGCTGACAAGCGCCGGCTCGCAGCGGAGTAGACGGCGACGTTTTGAATCGTGGAGCCAGCCGGCGCCTTGAGGGTGGATCGCTATTCCGCTGCGCGCCGCCGATCCTGTCCGAATAAGACGATGGCAGATCGCTATTTCGCCGCACATTGCACGAAAAAAGATTGTCGCTGCTCCGTCTATACCATCAACCCCGGGCGAGAAACTCCCTTTCATAAATCGAACGCATTCTTTCCAGCACGCTCTCGGCTTGATCTTGATGCTTTAATTCCGTTATGCGGCCCTTTTCCAGATATACGCCTGTCCCCATTCGATGCTCCCCAAGCGCACCTTCGTACAAACGCTCGGCGCCTTGGGATGGCGGAGAGAAGAACAGCTTCATCAGGGCTTTAACGACGATGGGCAAGCCGGATTCTTTCCCCTTTCGGAGCGTATTGTTGCCGCCGGGATCGACGCTGCGAATCCGGATGCCTTCCTTCAGCAGCTGCGGCGCGGCCGTCTGCGTCCACAGCGAGAGCGCCAGCTTGGAGGCGGCGTACGGGCCGAGCAGCTTGCGGAAGGTTTTGGGGCGCTCCAGAATATCGATGCTAAGCGTCTTCGTGTACTTGAAAGCCGCGGACGAGGTGTTGATCACCGTTTTGAGGCGGCCGTTCTTCAGGCTCTCCATGAGCTCCATCAGGATGATATAGGGTGCAACCGTCATCAGTTCGTAATGCTTCTCGCGTCCCTGCGCCGAATAGCTAAGCTCGGGAAAAGACCCGCCGGCGTTATTGAACAAAATATCGATTCGCCGCTCTTTGGCTTTGATCTCCTCCAGAACCTGTCGCAGCCCGGCAAAGTCGGCGAGGTCCGCCGTTTGATAAATCCGGAGCCAGCCGTGCCGGACGGCCTCCCGGATGTCGGGATCGTCGGCGGGAAAGCCGGAGCGGATGACAGCTGCTACCTGCCACCGTTCCGCCAGCAATTTCTTCGTTAACGCCAGTCCGATCCCTGCATTAGCGCCCGTTACCAGAGCGATATTTTCCCGTTCGTTCGTGTTCATGCCTCATACGCCTCCTTCGAATGCCGGGGCCGTCGTTCACCCCTGTAGCGCACATTCTAAAAGTTGGAGTCGGCTCCAAGTCAAGGGCACGGCAAACAAGTCCCGACCCTTCGTTCGATTCGCTTGACTTGGAGCCAGCTCCAAGATGTACAATGCAAACACAAGCAATCTCCGGGAGGGAACAAGATGAAGATCGCGCCCGCTTATACGATCAAGCAGACCGCGGACCAGACCGGCGTCACCGAAGATACGATTCGTTATTACGAGAAAATCGCGCTGCTGCCCCGGGCGGAGCGGAAGGACAACGGGCATCGCGTCTACAGAGAAGAGGACATCCGTACGATCCGGCTGCTATCCTGCCTGAAAAAGACGGGGATGCCGCTGGAGGAGATGCGGCCGTTCCTGGCGGTATCCGCCGACGCCGATCCTGCGGATTACCCCGAGTTGGTGGCGCAACTGCGGCATCATCGGGAAAATATCGTCAGCCAGATCGCGTCGCTGCAGCAGGTCGTCGATTTTATCGATTTAAAGCTGGACGAAGGGCGATACCGCGGGGAATGCCCGAGCGAGGAGAAAGAGGGGACGAAAAAGAAGCCCATCTCGCCTATGGAGATGAGCCATTTTTCCGTAGCGGGCAGGACGGGCAAGCCGTAACGCAAGCAGGAAAGGCGGATACCGAATGGACGATACAGACTACAAAGCCTTCTACGACCGCGTCGGCCAAGCGAACGGCTGGGACTTCAGCAGGCTGAAGGTGCTGGTAGAGGACGAGCAAGCCGACATCTATGAGGAAGTCAAACGGATGTGCCGGAAATCCGATCTGCTGCTAGACATCGGAACCGGGGGCGGCGAGGCCATTTTAGCCATACGCGACGCGGCGCTGCTGCTGGTGGGAATCGACCGCTCGCAGGGGATGATTCAGACGGCGAGGGCGAATCTGGCGAATGCCGGCGCCACGAACGTGCGCTTTGTTCATATGGAGGCCGAGCAGCTCGATTTTCCCGAGCAGTTCTTCGACATCGTGACATGCAGACATGCCGGATTCAGTGCGCGCGAGGTAGCCAAAGTGCTATCACGCGACGGCTTGTTCATCACTCAGCAGGTTGCGGAGGGAGACAAGCTCAATCTGAAGCAAGCCTTCGGCCGAGGCCAGCGTTATGGGGAACCGGACGGGACATTGCTGCGGAAATACAGGCTGGAGCTGGAGGAAGCGGGCTTCAGGGACATCCGGACGAAAGAATATGACACGGTAGAGTACTATCGGACGCCAGAGGACCTGATTTTTCTTCTCAAGCATACGCCGATCATTCCGGGCTTCGGGCAAGAGAAGGGCGACTTCGAGGTTTTACGAGCATTTATGGAAGAGAATCGGACCGAAAAAGGAATCCGCACGAACGCGAAGCGATTTATGATAAGCGCGCGGAACGCTTGAGCGTCATCGAAAATTAAGCGAGGAACGTGAACGGACATGGTTAAGGCAGTCGATTTGCCCTCCTAAAATTCAAATTTATTTTAGGAGGGCGAAAACAAATGATATTTCAACCGATCGATTTGGAAAAATGGAGCAGAAAGCCTTACTTCGAACATTATCTCCACCGGGTCAGCTGCACGTACAGCATAACCGCGAACATCGACATTACCCTTCTGAAGGAAGAACTAAAGCGCAAGGACGCCAAGCTCTATCCGGCGCTGATCCACATGATCGCGACGGCGGTGAATCGCGACCCTGCGTTCCGGACTTGCTTCGATTCCGAAGGCAGGCTGGGCGTATGGGAGCGGATGTCCCCGAGCTTCACGATTTTTCATCGGGACGACAACACCTTCTCGAGCATTTGGGCGCCGTACAGCGAGGAATTCGCGACGTTTTACGGCCGCTGCCGGCAAGAAATGGAGAAATATAAAGACGCCAAGCCGTTATTCCCGTGTCCGGACGAGCCGCCGAACACCTTTCCGATCTCCAGCATCCCTTGGGTGAATTTTACGGGATTCAATCTGAATATTTACGCCGAGGGGACCTTTTTGCTTCCTATTTTCACGATGGGAAAATACGAAAAGCAGGGCGGCAAGCTGCTGTTGCCGTTGTCCGTTCAGCTTCACCATGCCGTTTGCGACGGGTACCATGCAGGCATGCTGTTGGGCGAACTTCAGCAGCTGGCATCGGACTGCAAGAGCTGGCTGGCAGGTCTATGACGCGACATCTTCCTTGTCCCTTGCGGAGCCGTCTGCTAACATAGGAAAAATACAAGGGAGGTGTTGACATGATCGATATACACTGCCACATCTTGCATGGCGTGGATGACGGCGCGAAGGATCTGGACGAGTCCGTGGCGATGGCGCGGATCGCCTATGAGGATGGCATAAGGGATATCGTCGTGACGCCTCACTTCAACGGCCTGTATCTCACCGTGTCCGACGTCGTGCACCGCAAGCTGGAAGAGCTCGAGCGCGAGCTGGACAGGCAGGGAATCGACATCCGGCTGCATCCGGGCAACGAGGTCCAACTGGTGAGCGCGGCGTTCTTCGACGAGCACACCAGGAATCGCTCCTACTCCCGGCTCGGCCGGACTGGCACGCATCTGCTTTTCGAGCAGCGTTGGAGCGGCTACGACCCGGCGACGCTGGAGATCGTGCAGCGGTTGCTGGACGCGGGCGTGACGCCGGTAATGGCGCATCCGGAGCGGCATCCGTTCTTCAGGGACGATCCGGAGCTGCTGCCGCAGCTGATCGAGCTCGGCTTGTGGACGCAGGTGTCGGCGGACAGCCTGGTCGGCAACTTCGGACCGGAGGCGCAGCGGTACGGGCGCGCGCTCATCGCGTCCGGACATGCGCACACGCTCGCGACCGACGCCCACAACGTGAACCGGAAGCCGAATCTCGGCGCGGGCATGGCCATCTTCGAGGAAGTGGCCGGCGCGCAGGCGAGGGCCGAGCTGGAGGCGCGCATGCGCAGCATCCTGGCCGGCTGACGCGCAGCTTGGCATGCATCGCCGGGGCATACCGCCCCGGCGATTTTTATTGCGCCCGCAGCAAGGTCTCCAGCTCCTCGCGCAGCGACTGCGAGATCGGGCTCATCGGCAGCCGAAGCGCATCGGACGCGATGATGCCCTCGCGTGCCAGCAGCCACTTCACCGGCGCGGGGTTAGGTTCCCTGAACAGCCGCTCGATCCAGGGCAACACAGTCGCGAACGCTTGGACGGCGCCCTCCGCATCTCCCCGCTCGAACCTGCGATACACGTCGACGAAGACCTCCGTCCGAATATTCGCCGAGGCGAGAATTCCGCCCCGGGCGCCTTTGCTCAGCATGTCAAAAAAACATCGATCCTCGCCGCACAGCATCGGCTTCGAGCTCGTTCGCGTCAGTGCCTCGAGCAGCGAGGTGTCTCCAGTACTGTCTTTCATACCAATAACACCGTCCAGATCCATGATGCGACGGGCCGTGTCTACGCTGAGCCTCGTACCGGTTCGGGAAGGAATCTCATACACGATGACGGGCACGCCAACCTGCGATACATGGCGGAAGTGCGCTAATATGCCCTCTTGCGAAGGCCGGCTGTAGTAGGGCACGACGACGAGGACCGCATCCGCGCCAAGCAGGCCCGCGGCCTCCGTCCGCCTGACCGAGGAAGCCGTGTTGTTGGTGCCTGTGCCGACCACGACCGGCATCCGCTTCCCCTTTTCCCGAACCGCCTCTTGCGTCAGACGCACGAGCGAAGCGACTTCATCCCATTCAACCGTTGGAGACTCGCCGGTCGTGCCGCCGACGACCAATCCCTGAATGTCTTGGCCGAGCAACCGATCCACATAGCGCCGGTAGGATGCCGGATCTACCTCTTCGTCCGCGGAAAACGGCGTGACTGTCGGTACGAATATGCCGTTTAGCTGCTTTTTGCTCATCATCGCGTCTATTCATCTCCTCATGCCGACGTTATTCTTTCAACGTAACACGGAACGTGCCGCTGTCGTTATCCCGCATCTTCGATCGAACCATCAAAGTTATCGATAGAACGTCGAGCTCATCGTCATTGCTTCCGGCTCGCGGTTAATTGGTCTTTTTCGGGCGCGAAGGCTGGCAATATATTGAAAATAGCGATGCGGAAATCGTTTCCGCACCGCTCTTTTTGCATGTCCGTACTACTTTCCGCTATCCCCGGCTACTCCTCCCGCGGCATTTGCATTTTTGTCGAAATTGATATAATAAGCCCCAAGACAAAAAGCGACAACATTCAAAAGTCGAAATTGATATAATTAGCCCCAAAGAAAACGCTACCACGTCCAAGATAGGAGAACTATGAGCGCTATAGCCGGGTTGCTAAACGAGCATGAGCCGGTTTCCGTTGAATCGGCCGGCCTGATGATGAAGGCGTTGGAGAAGTATCCGGCCCATCACGTGCGTACCTGGCATGACCGGCAGGTCTTCATGGGCTGCCATGCGCAGTGGTTCACGCCCGAATCGGTGCATGACCGGCAGCCCTGCCGCGAAGAAGGACAAGCGCTCGTCATCGCCGCGGACGCGATCATCGACAACCGGGAGGAGCTCTTCGGCCGGCTGCAGATCGAGCATGCCCGCCGGCAGCGGATGACGGACAGCGACTTGATCCTGGCGGCGTACCGCAAGTGGGGAGAGGATGCGCCCAACTACCTGATCGGCGACTTCGCCTTCGTCCTGTGGGACGAGGAGAAACGCCGCTTGTTCGGGGCCAGGGATCTGGCAGGCAGCCGAACGCTGTATTACGTCCATCGGCGGGAGCAATTCGCGTTCTGCACGGTGATGAACCCGCTGCTCGCGCTGCCCGGCGTCGGCAACGAGCTGGACGAGTCCTGGCTGGCCGAGTTTCTGGCGATCCCGATCATCCTGGACACGATCGACGTTCGCTCCACGGTGTACCGCCAGATCGGCCAGATTCCGCCTGCGCACGCTTTTACCTTCGAACAGGGCAGCTTGAAGGTCCGACGCTACGGCTCCTTGGCGGCAGAGGTGCCGAAGCTGAAGCTGAGGACGAGCGGCGAATACGAGGAAGCGTTCCGCGAGGTGTTCAAGGAAGCCGTCGTCTCGAAGCTTCGGACGTGCCGGAACGTCGGCGCGAGCCTAAGCGGAGGGCTGGACTCGGGTGCCGTCGTCAGCTTCGCGGCAGCGCCGCTGCGCGAGCAAGGCAAGACGCTGCATACATACAGCTATGTCCCGCGCCCGGACTTCAAGGACTGGACCCCGCGGAGCATGGCGGCCGACGAGACCCCGTACATCCGGGACATCGTGAACCACGTAGGCTCCGTATCGCATACCTATATGGACTTCGCGAACCGGAACTCCTTCGAAGAAATCGACGATCTGCTCGATTTGGTGGAGGCGCCTTACAAATTTTTTGAAAATTCTTACTGGTTCAAGGGCATTCTCGCGCAAGCGAGCGAGCAGGACGTCGGCGTCCTGCTGCATGGCGGCAACGGCAACTACTCCATCTCTTGGGGGCCGGCGATGGACTACTATGCCCTGCTCCTGCGTCGGCTGCGTTGGGTGCGGCTGTACCGCGAGCTGGCGCAGTACGGCAAAAACGTCAGCGTCGGCCGGTCGCTACTCCTTCCCTACATCGGCAAAATGGCGTTCGCCAAGCCGACGCCGAAGCCGCTGGCGGGTATCCCGCTGCTGATTCATCCGGAGCTGGCGGCGCGCACCGGCGTATTCGACAAGCTGAAGGGCCACGACGTCGGATTGACGGACGCCTGGATGGACGAATTCGAAGCCCGGACGTATCAGTTCGACAACCTGTCGATCCTGAACCATCAAGGGACGTCGTCGACCAAACTGTCGCTGCGGTACGCCGTCCGGGAGAGAGATCCGACCTGCGATCCGCGGGTCGTCCGGTTCTGCCTGTCCGTGCCGGTCGAACAGTACGTGCAGGACGGCATGGACCGCGCGCTCGTCCGGCGGGCGTCCGCAGGCTATCTCCCCGACTCCGTCCGGTTGAATCAGCGCGTCCGGGGCGTGCAGGGCGCGGACTGGATTCATCGCGTGCTCCCTATGTGGGATGAGATGTCGGGGGAGCTGCGCCGGCTGTGCGACGATCCTCGGGCCTCGCGTCTGCTGAACGTAGAGCAGGTCCGCAGCTCGCTGGCCGAGGTGGGCCATCCGCCCCGTCCCGATCGCGCCTTTGACCGGCACGCCAGATTGCTGATGCAGAGCCTCATCGTATATCGGTTTCTCCGGCAAAGTGCCTGATGATCCCGCTTGAAAGGAGGTGAGACCAGATGAAGCAAGAATGGAACCAGCCAACGCTTGAGGTGCTCGACGTCAACCAAACGTTCGGGGGACCGAACGGCCTGTACCCGGACCGCAACGGCAAAGGCGCGAACAACGGCCATCCTCATGCCCCGGAGGCTTCTTAATTAGATCGAAACGTTCAAGGGCCCTCGTACATCCAGTATGTATAGGGCCCTTGTTCGACGCATGCGAGAGGGAGAGGTAGGTGCATTTTCTATGAAGAATACGATCACGCCGACCATGTATCAGGCATTCGGCCTTCATATATCCAGCGAGATTAGCTTGCCGGAGCTCGTGACGACCGCGCGGATCGGCGGGGCGGACGTCGAGATCAGGCTCGGGGATTTGTCGAAAGACTGGCGAGCAGCCGACGTAGAAGACGACTTTTATGCGTTCGAAGACGACCGGTTTTTGTTTTACGTGCCCGAGGTGGCCGTCTACGCCATTCGCGGCGGGAGGCAGATTGTCGTGTCGCCCCTGGCAGGCGCCGAGGACAAGCGCATTCGCCTTTACTTGCTCGGCACGTGCATGGGCGCGATCCTGATGCAGCGCCGGACGCTTCCGCTTCATGGCAGCGCCGTCGTCGTCGACGGGCGCGCTTATGCATTTATCGGAGAGTCCGGCGCTGGGAAGTCGACGCTGGCGGCCGCGTTCCGAAGCCGCGGCTATCGGCTGCTGACCGACGACGTGATCGCGGTGGCATCCGGCGGCGCGGACGGCGGCACCCCGGTCGTCATGCCCGCCTATCCGCAGCAGAAGCTGTGGCAGGAGAGCATCGAGCAGCTGGGCCTGCAGTCCGATCGTTATCGCCATCTGTATCTGTCCAAGTATGCCATACCCGTTACGTCCGGATTTTCCGTCGATGCCGTGCCGCTGGCGGGCGTGTTCGAGCTGTCGCGGACGGACGAGGACGAGGTGGCGCTCACGCGCTGCCAGGCTCTCGAACGGCTGGCGCTCCTTCGGATACATACGTACCGGCCTTTTTTGATTTCGCGTTTAGCGGGGGATCAATGGCATTTTTCGACAGTGACCGGGATGGCGAGCCGGATCGACCTGTACCGCTTGCAGCGGCCTGCCGGCGGATTTTCTGCGCAAGAAATGGCCGACGCGGTGCTGCGTACCGTACTTGAAGGAGAGAAGGTTATGCAGGGGTGAAGGGCGAAGGGAAGCTGGACGTCGCACCCGTGTTCTTCTATCTCAAGAAGCTCCGCGCGTTTGCGGGGCCAAAGCTGTATGCGAATCTGGCAGGGACGATCGTCGTCAGCATGCTGGAGGGCATCGGCATTTTCCTGTTGGCCCCGATGCTCGGGCTGATCGGGCTGATGGACGCGTCCTCGGGCGGCATCCCGCTGCTATCCGCCGCGGCGGAGCCGCTGCAACGCGTGCCAGGCGATCTGAGGCTGCCCGTCGTGCTCGCCATTTTCCTGACTCTACTACTCGGCCAGGGACTGTTGCAGCGTCTGCTGTCCAACCTGAGCGCCGAACTCGAGCAGGGCTTTATCCGTCATCTTAGGCTTGAACTTTATCAAGGCTTGCTGCAATCGAACTGGGCTTTTTTCCTGAAAAGGAGAAGGTCGGACTTTATCCATCATGCAACGATCGAGCTGCCCCGGGTGAGCTTCGGCGTGTTCATGTGCCTGCGGCTCGCCACGACTTTGCTGTTCACGCTGATCCAGATCGGCTTTGCCTTGTGGCTGTCCGCGCCGCTCACCCTGGCCGTCTTGCTGTGCGGGCTGGCGCTCGCCGCGTACTCCCGGTCCCAGGTGAGGAAGTCGAGGGAGATCGGGAAGGACACGACCGAGCTGATGCAGCGCTACGTGGGGGGGATGACCGACCACTTCAACGGCATCAAGGACATCAAGGGCAACCGGATGGAGCAGCAGCATTTGTCCTGGTTCCGCGCCCTGTGCGACCGGCTTGAGGGCAACCTCGTTCAATTCACCAGACTGCAGTCCGCCTCCCAATTCCATTACAAAGCCGCGGCGAGCGTTCTCATCGCCGTTTTCGTTTATTTCGCCTTCGCGGTGCTCCATGTCCAAGCCGAGACGCTCGTTTTTATCGTTCTCGTTTTTTCGCGGCTGTGGCCTAAGTTTTCGGCGCTGCAGTCCAACCTGGAGCAGATCGGCCAGACGGTTCCGGCCTTCAGGCATTTGCGGGAGCTGCAGCAGGCGTCCGAGGCCGCTCGGGAGCCTGAGCCGCTCCGGCTTGCGGAAGGCGGCGCCGTCCAAGTTGCGCAGGGCTTCGAGCTTCGGGACGTGTACTACCGATATGACCGCGAGCAGGAGACTTATGCGCTTCAAGCCGTGAATCTGCGGATCCCGGCGCATCGGATGACGGCCGTCGTCGGCCGGTCGGGCGCGGGGAAGAGCACCCTGATCGATCTGCTGATCGGACTCGTGCAGCCCGAGCGCGGGCAAGTGCTCGTGGACGGCAAGCCGCTCGGCGCGGGCGAAGCTTATGAATTGAGACGGTCCGTCAGCTACGTCTCGCAGGATCCCTTCCTGTTTCACGAGAGCGTGAGGGACAATCTGGCGATCGCCGCCCCGGACGCCAGCGAGGAGCGGATGTGGGAAGCGCTGCGCTTCGCGGCGGCTGACGCGTTCGTCCAACGGCTCCCTCAGGGTCTCGATACCGTATTGGGGGACCGGGGGGTTCGCCTCTCCGGCGGCGAACGGCAGCGGATCGTCCTGGCGCGGGCGATTCTGCGCAATCCGTCCGTCCTCGTGCTGGACGAAGCGACGAGCGCCCTGGACAGCGAGCGCGAAGCCGGCATTCAGGAGGCGCTGGAGCGGCTGCGGGGCAGGATGACCCTGATCGTCATCGCCCATCGCTTGTCCACGATCCGCGGCGCGGATCAGATCGTCGTGTTGGACAACGGGACCATCGTTCAGAACGGAGGATACACGCAGCTCTCGGAGGAGCAAGACGGCTTGTTCGGGAAGCTGCTGTCCTATCAGGCCAAGGCGAGCGGGTAGCGGGGATGGAAGGGTTGCGATCTGAAGAAAACGAATAGATATGTGCAAAAGTGCAGCTAATCCTGGCCGTGGGCGCAATATGGACCCCGTCTCGGGAAAATAGCTGCGCTTTTGGCATTTATATCTGCTAGGGAGCGTGCGGCGGGTGAAAATAGCTGCATTTAAGCTCTTATTTTTGCCATCGGTGCGCAACGAAGCGGTCGGGTCCCTCCTGCGCCGTAGCATTTTCAGAAAACATTCAGTTAGTTTTAATGTGCGGCTTAACTTCAATGTCCATAGTTAAAGGATGTGATCGTCAAAAAGGAGAGGCCGGCAAATGAAAGCTCCCGCAAAAGCCAAGGTGGATCTTCCTCTGCTGTTTATCGTCTTGTTGTCCGCGTTCTTGAACGGCTACGACATCTGGACGGAGAAATATGCCAATACGTACTATACGACCGCCGTCGCGGCCATGATGGAAAACTTTCATAACTTCTTCTATGCTTCGCTCGACTCCGCGGGCTCGGTCACCGTGGACAAACCGCCCGTCGTATTCTGGATCCAGACGCTCAGCGCCAAATTATTCGGACTCCACGGCTGGAGCGTCATCCTGCCTCAGGCGCTGGCCGGTATCGGCTCGGTGCTCCTCGCGTACAAACTCGTCAAGCCGACCTTCGGCGCTGCGGCGGCGCGGGTCGCCGCGCTCGTCATGGCCTGCACGCCGATCGCGGTGGCCGTCAGCCGCACGAACAACATCGACAGCATGCTTGTATTCGCGCTGCTTCTCGCTGCAGCTCTGCTTTTCCGGGGCGTGCGAAATAGAAGCGCATGGAGCGTGATGGGCGCGTTCGCGATCGTCGGCGTCGGCTTTAATATGAAGATGCTGCAGGCGTACATGGTGCTTCCGGCCTTTTACTTGTTCTATTGGATCGCGTCCGGTCTTTCCTGGAAAAAGAGAGCGGGCATACTCGCAGGCGCTACGGCGCTCATGCTGGCAGTCTCGGTATCGTGGGCGGTCGTCGTGGATTCGGTCCCCGCGGACAAGCGGCCCTATATCGGCAGCAGCGGCACGAATTCGGTGCTCAATCTGGCGTTCGGCTACAACGGCGTGTCCCGGCTGACGGGCGACCGCGGCCAGAGCGGGGGAGGCGCGCCGAACTTTAGGAACGGCGGCGGCTTTCCGGCGGACGGTCAGGGCGAAAGGTTCGGTCAGGCCCAAGGGGCGGGCCAGGACCAGGCGCCCGCCCAAGGTCAAGGGGACGGACAAAGTCAGTCGCCCGGCCAGAACGTGACGCCAGGTCAGGACCAGGCGCCCGGCCAGCAAGACGGCGGCGTCCGGGGAGCCCCGCAGGGCGGCGGCGCAGGCGGGTTTGGCGGCGGATTCCGGCAGGATGGCGGCGGATTTGGCGGCAACGGCGGTCCGAATGGCGGCCGCAGCGGCGGCATGTTCGGGACGGGCCAAGCCGGACCGCTGCGCTTGTTCCAAGCGTCTCTGTCAGACCAGGCTAGCTGGTTCATTCCGTTCGCGGTCATCGGCGCGATCGGCCTGCTCGGGAGCATTCGCAGGCGGAAGTGGACCGACAAGCACAAGGAGACGATTTTCTGGCTTGCCTGGCTGCTTCCCGCAGCGGCCTTCTTCAGCGTCGCGGGCTTCTTCCACCAATACTATCTGATCATGCTCGCGCCTCCGATCGCCGCGTTGGCGGGAGCTGGATTCGTCGAGATGTGGCGGGCATACGGGGATCGGGCGGGATGGATGTCTTGGCTGCTCCCCGCGGCGATTTTGGCCACGACGGTATTCGCCTGGTACATCGTTCATCCGTACGACGCGACGATCGGCGGCGGGTGGGCTGCGGGCATCGGACTCGCCGGCGTGATCGTGACTGCGCTGTTGATCGTCTGGAGAACGAGGGAAAACCTGCGTCCGGCCCGCATATGGGCGATCGCAGGATTGCTGACGCTGCTGGTCGGCCCCGTTTATTGGGCGCTGACGCCGATCACGTACGGCGTGAGCAGCATGACGCCCATCGTCGGCCCAAGCTCGTCCCGCGAGGCAGGCGGACCGCAGGGGATCGGCTTCTCGGGGCGCGGGCAAGGCGGCGGCGAATCGACCGGCAGCGTGGACGAGAGGCTGTACGCCTATTTGAAGGCGCACAATACGGGCCAGAAATATTTGCTCGCGGTATCCGACTACGGTACGGCGGCACCGTACATGGTCGACAAAGGCGAGTCGGTCGTCATTTTGAACGGGTTCAACGGTTCGGATCAGGTCTATACGGCCGAAAAGCTGCAAGCGTTGGCGGCCAAAGGCGAAGTGAAGTACTTCCTGATCGGCGGTGGAGGCATGGGCGGGGGCGGCCGCGGAGGCAACGCCGAGGTCACGCAATGGATTCAGGAGCACGGCAAGGCGATTACCGCTTCCGAATGGCAGTCATCGTCGAGCGGCGGCGCCATGCAGTCCGATGCCGGCGACGGCCGGGCGATCGGCGGGTTCGGCGGCTTCGGAGGCGGCGCGACGTTGTATGTCGTTGACGGCGTAAGCGCCTGACGATCCGGCGTTATGCGGCCCGCGGGCCTTTTCGGCCCGGATCGGCTACAATAAAGCTACCATCCTCCAGCAAAGGAATGAAGCCCATGTCCGCAAGCGAACAAGCCGGCAGCAAGCCGGCCGAGATTACGAAGGACGGTTCGTTCAAACGTCAGACGAACCGCTTCGTCGCGCCGTTCGGCGATCGGGGGGGCGAGCTGCCCGTCGAAGCGGGAAGGTATCGCCTGCTCTGGTCGGCAGCCTGCCCGTGGGCGCACCGGTCCGTCATCGTCCGCCGCGTGCTCGGGCTCGAGGAGGCGATCAGCCTGGGGACCGTGAGCCCGATGCGTCCGAGGCTGCCGCGCGTCGATTGGGAATTTTCGCTCGACCCCGACGGCGTCGATCCCGTGCTCGGCATTCGGTATATCAGCGAGATCTACCTGAAGACCGACCCGGACTATACGGGCAGGCCCACCGTGCCCGTCGTCGTGGACGTGCGCAAGCGCGAGGTTTCGAACAACGACTACTTTAAGCTGACCAACTATTTCGAGACGGTCTGGGCGCCTTTTCACAAGCCGAACGCGCCGGATTTGTATCCCGAGGCTTTGCGCGAGCAGATCGACGCTTTGAACGAGGTCATTTTCCACGAAATCAATAATGGCGTCTACAAATGCGGCTTTGCCCACTCCCAGGAAGCCTACGACGCGGCCTACGACACGTTGTTCGCGCGTTTGGACGAGCTGGAGCAGCGTCTGTCGCGCAGCCGTTTCCTGAACGGAGACTTCATTACGGACTCCGACGTGCGGCTCTATACGACGCTCGCCCGGTTCGACGCGGCGTACTATACGGCGTTCCGGACCAACCGCAATCTGCTTCGCGAGTTCGAGCATTTATGGGGCTACGCCCGCGACCTGTACCAGACCCCGGGGTTCGGGGACACGACCGATTTTGACGCGATCAAGCGCCACTATCATCTGTCGATCACCATCGCGACGGACAAACAAGAAGTGAACATTCTGCCGAAAGGACCGGATCTCGCGGTCTGGGAGACCCCGCACGGTCGGCAGCGGCTGAGCGGCAAGGAAGAGAAGTTCCTCATAAGCGCCTGAATAAGGAGGAGTCGAAAAGATGCATATACGCGATGCCGCGCCGGAGGAGCGAAGCTTCATTCGGGAGCAGCGGTTGGATGCCTATCGAGAACACGCGAAGTCGATCCCGGACGGCCATTGGCAGGCGTTGGCGCGGGCGATCGGCTCGGAAGCGGACGCGCAGCCGGGCGCGGAGCTGATCGTTGCCGAAGCGGACGGTCAAATCGCAGGCAGCGTCGTTCTGTTTCCCGCGAATACGGATGCCTATGACGGCCATGTCGACAAGCAGGACTATCCGGAGATCCGCATGCTGGCGGTATCTCCGGCGCACCGCGGCAAGGGCGCGGCGTCGGCGCTGATCGCCGAATGCATTCGCCGCGCCCGCGCGTCCGGCAGCCGGGCCGTCGGCCTGCATACCGGCGAGTTCATGAAGGATGCGCGCCAGCTGTACGAGAAGCTGGGATTCGAGCGGCTCCCGCAATACGATTTTCAGCCGGCGGACGACGGCATTACGGTCATGGCGTTCCGGCTGAACCTTTAGCGAGGCGGGAAAATGCCCGTAAGGTTAATGACGTAGCTGACGCCCGCCGGCGCGTAATCCTGCAGGTCCGGCAGCGCGAAGGTCGTTCTCCCGTCTCCGCCGTACTGGGTGCCGATTAGCGCAAACAGCGGGGTATTCTGCGCGATCGACAGAAGCGCGCCGTCGCATACGTGGGTGCCGGCGGGGGCGAAGTTGCCCGCGAACAGCCATACTTCTCCGATGTAGCCGGCCGAGCTCCCGCCTTCGCCTGCAGATCCGTCGGCGATGAACGGATCGCCGAACTTCGGGCCGGCCGTGCCGGGGATTCCGGGCGGGCCCTGCGGCCCTTGCGGACCCTGCGGTCCGGTTGCGCCTGTCGCGCCTGTCGCGCCGGCAGGTCCCGTGTCGCCTTGCGGCCCTTGCGGTCCGGTCGCTCCGACGTCCCCGGTATCGCCTTTCACGCCCTGCGGTCCCTGCGGCCCGGCCGCGCCGGTTGCGCCCGTGGCGCCTGTCGCGCCGGCTGGCCCCGTGTCGCCCTTCGCGCCTTGAGGCCCCTGCGGCCCAGTCGCGCCGGCGGCACCCGTGTCGCCTTTCGCCCCTTGAGGCCCTTGCGGTCCAGTTGCACCCGTATCGCCTTTCGCCCCTTGAGGCCCCTGCGGTCCAGTAGCGCCGGTAGCACCAGTGGCGCCGGTATCTCCCTTCGCCCCTTTCAGGCCCGCCGGTCCGGCAGCGCCGCTATCGCCTCTATCCCCTTTAGGGCCGACCACATTCCAGGAGATCGCCTTTTCCGTCTTTTTGCACAACGTATTCTTCGCGACGATTCGAATTTGCCCGTCGTTTTTGGCGCAGGCGTTGATCGTGCTCGTCGCTTTGTTCGAAGTCGCGGCCGCGGCCGCGTAGACGCTCGCGCCCGATAGCAGCAGGACCAGAATGCCTGCCATGATCAAGAGAGCCTTTTTGCTCAAATACACCGCTATACCCCCCCATCAATCCGTGCGTGTCATTTCATTAGAATCTATGGACGGCTTCAAATATCTATGCTTTCGATCCTCTTTGGAAATAAAAGAAGCATCCGCGTCACAGATCCGATTCCTCGATCGTCATGTTGGCATCAGACCGGAGAGGATGGATCAAGCATGTCGGAAATAGGCGATCAGAAGGAATGGGACGTCGTCATTATCGGAGGGGGCATCGCCGGATTGACGGCTTCGATCTACTTGGCGCGGGCGGGCCGGAGCGTATTGGTGCTCGACAAAGGCGCGGGGCCCGGAGGCCGGGCGGCGTCGAACGAGATCGCGGAATCGCGCGTGAATATGGGGCCGCACGCGCTGTATAAAAGCGCTCTTCCGATCTTGCGGGAGGTCGGCGTCGAGCCGGCGGGCGGCACGCCCAAGACGTCGGGCGCGTTCGTGTTCAAGCAAGCGGGCGGGGAGTACAAGGCGCTCCCGCTCGGACAGCTCTTGCTCGGCACTTTCCTGAAGTGGCACGAGAAGACCCAGCTTCTTCGTTTTTACGCGAAGCTCCGCAAGATCGACGCTGCCGCCCTGCAGAAGGTCAGCTTGCAGGCTTACTTGGAATCCGAGCTCGGCAGCCCGCGCGTACGCAGCCTCGTGCTCGCGCTCGTACGCGTGGCGACGTACTGCAATGCCCCTCATCTGCTGAGCGCCGGCGCCGTCGTCGAGCAGCTAAGCCAGGCCCAGGTCATGTACGTGGACGGCGGCTGGCAGTCCATCGTGAACCGGCTGACGGAGCAAGCGCGGCAGGCAGGCGTGTCGCTCCTCACGCGCTCGCCCGTCCGGGAGATCGGCGGCAGCGCCCCGCGCATGACGGTCGCGCTCAAGGACGGGACGCGCCTGTCGGCCCGCCAAGTGATCTCGACAGCCGGGCCGACCGAGACGCTGGGCCTGCTCAACCCCGCGTTGACGCCTGCCGAGGCCGCCCAGTACGAGCGGCTGACCCCGGTTCGGGCCGCTTGCCTGGATCTCGTCGTGTCCGGCATGCCGCAGCCCAAAACCCGGTTCGTGCTGGGCGCCGACGAGCCTTGGTATTACTCCAACCATTCGGCCGCGTCCGCGCTATCCGACCATCCCGCGCGCGAAGTCGTGCACGTCATGAAGTATTTGCCGGTATCGAAGGAGACGGATCCCGTGCAGGACGAACGGGAGCTGGAGGGATTCCTCGACCTCATCCAGCCGGGCTGGCGCGGGCATGTCGTGCAACGCCGCTTTCTGCCGCGAATGCTCGTCTCGCATGCCGTCGTAGAAGCCGAGAGCGGCGGTCTCTCCGGCAGACCGGGGCCAGCCGTCGAAGGAAGGCCGGGACTGTACGTCGCCGGGGATTGGGTCGGACCGTCGGGCATGCTGCTGAACGCATCTTTGGCAAGCGCGAGGGAGGCGGCCCGATGTATAATTGCCGGTAAGGACACAGTTAAGGAAGGGATGCATGGTGGAGCTTGATGCCGCGTACCGGACGTACAGACCGCTGCTTCTGTCCCTCGCGTATCGCATGCTGGGTTCGGTCGCGCAGGCCGAGGATCTCGTCCAGGATGCCTTCGTCACGGTTCAGCAGCAGGATACGGATCAAGGAGGAGGACCGATCCTCAATTTAAAGGCGTATTTGTGCAAAATCGTCACGAATCGCTGTCTCGACACCCTGAAGTCGGCACGCCGGAAAAGGGAAGTCTACGTCGGACCGTGGCTGCCCGAGCCGCTCGTGGAAGACTATGCAGGCGGCCAAGGCTCCGCCGCTGGGCACGACCCGCTCCAGACGATCGTGCTGCAGGATACGATATCCTACGCCTTCCTCGTTCTGCTCGACCGGCTCACCCCGATCGAACGCGCGGTATTCATTCTTCGCGAAGCCTTCGAGTACGACTACCGGGACATCGCGGACTTCGTCGACAAGACGGAGATCGGATGCCGCAAAATTTACAGCCGGCTCAAGCGGAAAATCCAGGAAGAACCGATCTCCGAGCCTGTACCGAGCGATAAGGGCGAGCAGCTCGTGCTCCGTTTTCTCCATGCGACGGCTTCCGGCGATATGAAGGGGCTCCTCGCGATGCTCTCCGACGACATCGTGCTGTACAGCGACGGCGGCGGCAAAGTCATGGCCGCGGTCAGACCGATTACGTCGAGCCAGCGCGTCCTGGCGTTCCTTCAAGGACTCGTATCGAAGGGCCACGGCGAAGGACAGGTGCGGCTCGTCAAGATCAACGGGCAGCTGGGCTTCTGCCTGACCAGTCCGCTCGAGCCGTTCCCTACGCTCGTCAGCCTGGCATTCAAGGGCGACCGCGTCCAGGAGATGTACCTCTTGCGCAACCCGGATAAGCTGCGGCATCTGAACTTGGGATAACAGGTGGCGAGCCGCGTCCAACATTCAGCAAACGATCAGCCGAGGCTCATCTTCTATTAAGTCATCCCGATTATGATCGGGATAACTTCTCAAGAGATGGGACGAGGATGATATGAAAAAGCAATTTTTTAAACTTGCGCTGGATTTGCTCATGGCGGTCACCTTCGTGCTGCTGTTCAACGATAGAGTGCTCGGAGGCTTGTCCTTTCACGAGATGGCCGGTCTCGGCATCGGGGTTGCGTTTATCGTCCACGTTCTGCTGAATGCGGCCTGGGTCAAGCGCGTCACGATGAAGATGCTCGACCGCAAGTTGCCTTGGAAAACGCGGTTCGAGTACGGGCTGAACCTGCTGCTGCTCGTCTCGATGGCTTTCATCGTCTTCAGCGGGATCATCATCTCCCGCATCGTCTTCCCTCAAGTCACGATCGGCAACGAGATGTGGTTCAAGGCGACGCATGTCAGCGTGTCGTTCCTGGTCCTCGCGATCGTCGGCGTACACGTCGGGCTCCATTGGAATTGGGTCATGAACATGGTCAAAAAGATGGCCGGCCGCAATTCGTCGTCCCGCGCGTTCAGTGGCGCGCTGAAGCTGGCGATGGTCGCCGTCCTGGCGTTCGGTATATACGAGATGACGCAGACGAGCTACGTCCAACGCCTGTCCAGCGTCGGCTCGGCGTTCGGCAGCGGCTCCGCGCAGGGCGGTCCGGGCGGGATGGACAAGGGATTCGGCATGGAAGGAAGAGGCGACCGGGGATTTCGGCCGGATGCGGGCGATACGGCGAACAACGGCGTCCAGGACAATAGCAGCATGAATGGGAAAGGCAGCGCCAGCGACAATAGCAGCATCAATGACAGCAGCAGCATCGACGGCAATGGCAGCGTCAATGGCAATAGCAGCGTCAATGGCAATAGCAGCGTCAATGGCAGTAGCAGTGTCAATGGCAGTAGCAGTGTCAATGGCAGTAGCAGCGCCGGAACCGGCAGCGCAAGCGACACGACAGCGACAACGACGCCGCAAGCCTTCCGCGGCGGCCGTCCTGGGGAAGGCGGCCGCGGCGAGAGCGCGAACCCGCTGAACGTACTGGCCACCTACCTGGGCATGATGGGCGTGTTCGTCATCCTCGCCTACTACCTCAACAAGCTGATCACTCGCAAAAAGCCGGCGCGGCCGCGAACGAAGCCGAGCCCGACCGCCGAATCCTGAGCCATAGACGCAAAGAGGGGCTGTCCCAAGTCTGATCGACGACTTGGGCAGCCCCTTTACGTTTGTCGGTGCCCGCAATCGGCTACCTATCGCGCAAAAGTACGCGATAGGCAGCCCAATAAAGCGAATCGGTCGTTCTATCGCGCAAATCTGCACGATGCATCTTTGCATTTGAATGTTTTAGCCCGCAAGAGCGCCGTATCCTGTATTTTTGCGGGATAGCTTGCCGGAACGTCCGGTCCGCGGTTGTATCCTGCACTTTTGCACGATACGGTCGAGCCCCTTCCTGAAACGGATAGGGGCGTGGGTGCTAGAATAGCGCAATTTTGCGCTATTTTTAGGTGTCTCGTGAGCGGCGGTGTAGCGGGCGGAGGGCGTGGGTGCGAGAATAGCGCAATTTTGCGCTATTCTTAGGTGTCTCGTGAGCGGCGGTGTAGCGGCGAGGGGGATGAGTGCGAGAATAGCGCAATTTTGCGCTATTCTTAGGTGTCTCGTGAGCGGCGGTGAAGCGGCGAGGAGCGAGGGTGCGAGAATAGCGCAATTTTGCGCTATTTGAGTATCGGGCGAGCGGCGGTGTAGCGGCTGGGAGGGACCGCCCCTCCTTCTTAGGCAGGCCTAACCGCCGGATAGTGCGGAGACTTGGAGAATCCTTTGGCAATCAGCCATACCGCAAGGATCATCTCGTTCGCCGCCACCGGCAGCGACAGCAGCGCGCCCCAGACGGACAATTGCTCGAAGACGCCGAACATCTCGAACAGGGCGGCCGAGAAGACGAGGACGGCGCCGGTCATGCCCAGGATCGGGATGAACCTCGGAACGAGCCCGGATTTGTAAAAGATATAGCTGTACAGCATCGTATTGATGCCCAGCATGAAGTTGGGACCGAGCAGAAATGTCCAGTCGTGAATCGCCTTCAACAAGACGCCGGAAGCCTGGTAAGCGGCTGCGTCCGGCGCGGACGCGGCAGCGAAGTCCCGGCTTAGGGTCAGCAGCGACAGGACGCCGACGATGCCGATGACGATGACGACGGCTTCCATGAATCGGAAGAACACATGGCCGAGCGCCAACGTCTGATTGTATTTGCGCAAATACGGAAACATCGTGATCGACGTGCCGACGGCGGACACGACGAGGATCAGCTCCATCACCGCCCCCAGAACCACCTGATCGCCGTGCGCGGCGCCTTGAACGAGATAATCGGGGCCGTTCAGGATCGGATCGTACAGCAGAAGACCGACGATCGAAGAGACGGCCGCGAGGATAAACAGGATGCCGGCTATCTTAGAGGCAAGCGTGCTCGAATACTTACTCTGCTGCGTCTTCTCCATAGAAGAACACCTCTTCCAAAGGTAGTTTAAAAGCGCGCGCGATTCGGAATGCCAGTTCCAGCGAAGGGGAGTAGTTGCCCTTTTCCAATGCCACGATCGTCTGTCTGGTCACGCCTGTCAATTCAGCCAACTGCTGCTGCGTCATTTCGTCGCGGTTGAACCGCAGCTTCCGGATGTGATTGCCGATCAGGTTCTTGCCCATCGCTATACGCCTCTCCGGTAGTGATACAGCCGGGTCGCGGAGCCGGTCACGTCCGAGAGGAAGCCGGCGGCGATCAGGATGACGAACATCGACTGCGCAGGCTGGCCGGCGACCAGCGCGCCCATGGACGCCAAGAAGCCGAGGACGAACACCAGGAACGAGTTGCGAAATGCCTTCAAGTCGATCAGCTTGTCGAGCTCGTCGGCGAACGACGGCTCCTTCTCTCCGGTCGTCATCCGGTGGACGATGTTGAAGACGATGCCGATGACGATGTGCGCGAATATCGAGACCAGCATCAAAATGAGGACGAAGGAGCCCCAGTAGCGAAAGATTTCGTCGGCCTCGGTGCCATCGCCGGGATGACGCGGGTACATGACCGACGAGTACGCCGCGAAAATGAGGACTGCGCTGATTAGCGATACGATGCTCTTCTTTTCTTGATAGGTCATGCGGCTGCTCTCCCTTTACCATTCGTTTAAAGTCAAGTTTGATATTCATAATGTAATCTATTTCAATCATTATGTAAAGTGTATTTTACATCATGCATTTACTTGCCCGGGCCGTTGCGCCTTAAGACGCTTTTTTCGTTCGCTTACCTTCTCGTGGATAAAACCGATTCATTAGCGAAGGCAATGCGCCGATATGCTAATAATAAGGTTTATCTGAAAGGGGCCGCGACATTATGCAGCGACTGAAGTTTATGTACCGTTTTTTTCTTGTGCAGCCGCTCTGGTTTCGTATTTTAGCTCCCGCAGCGCTGCTCGTATCGATCCTGTTTAGCAGCTCGCTATTCGGAGAGGACGAAGGTTACGACGGAGGAGCCAAACTGGCGGCAGCGATTTTTTTCGGCTTATGGGGTTTGCAGTTTCGACGCAACCGCCGGCTCGCGATCATCTTCTTCGCGCTAACCGCGTTAAGTTTATATTTGGCGGTAAATGCCTTCCTTCAAGAAGGATAAGGCGAAGACTAAGCGAACTATATTATGTCGAGATTTTAGGAAAAATAGGGAATCTTGTCGCAATCCATATAAGGGAGCATGGGCCCGCATGTTTAGATTTAGGAGCCGCCTCGTATTCAAGCTGTCGGTCATGATTCTGACGATCCTCGTCGTCCTGTCTTCTGCGTTGATCTATTTGCAGGTTCGCAATACGAAGCAGGCCAGCGAGGAGGCGATCGGCAGCATCGGCATGCATATCGCGGAGGCCTACGCGGGGCAGTTCGACATGGCTTCCTACGACAGCTTTACCAAGGACGCGCAGGAAAACGATCTCTATTGGCGTCTGCGCGAAGTGCTGAACCGCTATCGGCTGGAGATCGGCGCGCTTTACGTGTATACGGTGAAGATCGACGACCTCGGTCAGCCGATCATTCTGATCGACGGCCAGCCGAAGAACGAAGAGACGGCGTCTCCGATCGGCGAGGTCACCGACATGCCGAAAGCGGCGATCGCGGACGTATTGGCGGGCAAGACGGCCAAGACCGGCATTATTCACAACCCCGAATACGGCGACTATCTCTCCTCGTTCGCGCCGCTTCGCGATTCGGGCGGGACGGTGATCGGCGCGCTCGGTATCGATACGGACGTCGCCGTGTCGAATACGATTTATAGGGACGTTCTGGAGAAAAGCATGACGGCGTTCGTACTTATGGGCGCGCTTACGCTCCTCGTCTTTTTGCTGATCGCGTGGTTCATGGCCCGCGCGCTTCGGCCGCTCGGCACGATCGTCCGCGGGGCGGAGGCGATGGCCGGCGGCGATCTCGCGGAGGCGCAGCGTCAGCTGGGCGCAAGGCGCGTACGGTCCAAGGACGAGATCGGGCAAGCGTACGCCGCCATGAAGCGGATGACCGAACGGCTTGGCGTCACGCTCGGCAGCGTCGTGCAAGACGTGACGGCGACGACGGCGGATCTCGTGCGCTCGACCGACCAATTCGGCGCCGAAGCGCAGCGGATGGTCGCGCTAAACGTGGATATGGAGCAATCGATCGGACAGCTGGCCGACGGAGCGGCGCATCAACGCACGGGTGCGGAAGATAGCGCGAAGTCGATGGAAGAGATCTCGCTGGCCATCCAGCGGGTCGCCGAAGCGTCGTCAAGCGTGGCCGCGGCTTCCGCGGATGCGCTGGCTGCGGCGGAGCACGGCAGAAGCTCGATCCGCGTGCTCAAGGAGCAGGTCGGATCGATGTCCGCCGTCGCCGAACAGACGACGACCTCGGTGCAGGTGCTGAATGCCTACATGCAAGAGATCAAGCCGGTGCTCCAATCGATCGCGAGCAATGCCGATCAGACCAAGATTCTCGCGCTGAACGCGTCGATCGAGGCGGTGCGGGCCGGAGAGCACGGCGCGGGATTCGGCGTCGTCGCCGGCGAGATTCGCAAGCTCGCGGAGGCGGCGGCCGTATCCGCGACGCAGGTCACTTCGCTCCTGGAGCAGATCCGCGGCGAGTCGGCGCAGATCGGGGAGCGAATGGCGGAGGAAGCGCAGGAGATGGCGAAGGGCGCGGAGCTGTCGGGCGAGGTGGCGTCGCTGTTAGACGATACGGTAGACCGGTTCGTCTTCGTGAACGGCCATATCCAGGAGATCTCGGCGGCTGCGGAGCAGGTGCTTGCCGGCTCCGAGGAAGTCGCGGCTTCGGTCGAGCAGATGTCGCAAATCTCGGCGGTCAGCGCGGACAGCGCGATCTCCATCCAGCGGATGTCGGCCGGCCAGCTTGAAGCCGCGAGGCGGATCGCCGATACGACGGCGCAGCTCAAGAAGAGAGGCGCCGTGCTGGAAGAGGCGGTCGCCAAGTTCAAGCTCTAGCGCTAGTTTTAGCTTTGCCGCAATCCCGGCTCAAAGCTCGTTCCGCGCCTTGATCGTCCTGGCGTATTCGGACGGCGTCATGCCGACGGATTGCTTGAAGTGACGCGAAAAGTAGTGGACGCTGCTGTATCCAAGCAAGTTCGAGATTTCGGTCAAATTATAGATTTCCTCGCGGATATAGGCTTTGGCCCGCTCGATCTTCAGGCGGTTGAGGTAGGCGATGATGCCGGTGCCGACCGTCCGCTTGAACAAAATGTTAAGCTGCGTGCGGCTCATGTTGAACTGCGCGGACAGGCCGTCCAGCGTGATTTTGGCGGACAGGTTTTGCTCGAGATAAGCGATGATCCGCTTGCCCAGGTGCGCGCTCTGATTTTCGGCGGTGGTGGACATGAGCTGTTCGGCTTGCTGCCCGGTAGGCCGCTTATTGCGGATGATGAGGATCAGCAGCTGCTCCAGATAAAGTTTAAATAGCTGTTCCGCAGCGAATGCGGCCTCGGGCCGGGGGACGATCGGGTACTGGTTCAGGCCGAAGGCGTCCAGACCCTCCTTCATCAACCGCGCGAGCGCCGCATGCTCGGCTTGTCCGATGCGGAACAGCTTATTTTCGTCAAAAAAAGCCATGGCCTCGTCGTCGCAGCGAAAGGTAACGATAAACAGGTTGGGCGCCTTGCTGCCGGCGCTCTCGAGTTGATGGAATTCGTTCGGACTATGCACGAGAATGTTGCCTTGATTCAGCCGATAATAACCCGACCCCGTATTCGCGTTCACCTCGCCCTTGTCGACGTAGACGATCTCCCAGAAATCGTGGCTCTCCGCGACGTACTGCTCCCGATTGGACTGCTCGAAGTAGAAGCACGTGTAGATGTCGTTCACGACGAGCTGCTCGCGCAGCCTATGCTTGATAAAATCCATCTGCCGTCCCCTCCGAATTAAAGTATAAACTTTCCGTTCGATTATGCAAAAGGAAGTATAAATTTGCCGACAAATTTTCTAAATCAAGCCACAGGGAAAGGAGCTATGATGAGGCTAGTAAACTTACATGGCCAATGGCGGGCGTCGGCAGCGTCTTGGGGATAGGGGAGGGAATTTGTCTTGGAAATCGGCGTTATTCATACCATCGATACGAGCGCGCAGGACAATATGTTCAAGGTCGTCAGCGATTACGGATTCGGCGTGTGCCAGTTGAATTCGTGGAACATGGATTATTGCACGCCGGAAGTGGCCGAGCGGGTCGTCAGGGAAGCGCGCGAGGCGAATGTGCGCGTCTGCGCGGTATGGGCGGGCGTGCCGGGACCGGCGGAGTGGAACTTCACGCAGGGCCCGCTCACGCTTGGCCTCGTGCCTGAAGCCTACCGCGAGGAGCGGGTGAAGGCGCTGAAAAGCTGGGCGGACTTCGCGTCATGGATCGGCGCTCCCGCGATCATCACCCATGTCGGATTTATCCCGGAAAATATGACGGATCCTGCCTACCCGGCGGTCGTCGAAGCCGTCCGCGAGGTCGCCGCCTACTGCGAGAGCAAGGGGATCGGCTTCTGGTTCGAGACCGGACAGGAGACGCCGGTCGTGCTGCTGCGCACGATCCAGCGGGTCGGCACGTCCAATCTCGGCATCAACCTCGACCCGGCCAACCTTATCCTGTACGGCAAAGGCAATCCGATCGACGCGCTGGACACGATCGGCGCTTACGTGCGCAACGTCCACGTGAAGGACGGGCTCTACCCGACGGACGGCGACAACCTCGGCGAAGAAGTCCGCGCGGGCACGGGAAAGGTGAACTTCCCCGCGTTCGTGAAGAAGCTGAAGGAAATCGGGTTCACGGGCGAGTATATTATCGAGCGCGAGATCTCCGGTGAGGAGCAGCGGCAAGACATCCTGCGCACGACGGGCGATCTGAAGCAGTGGCTGCAGGAAGCTTGAGCGGGGACATGCGGGGCCAGTCACGGCGCAGCTGAGTGCCATGTGTTGACGGATCAACACTTGGCCGTGCACGGAGCGGCAGGGAACGATGTATTGACGTAGATCAACACCTTGACTCGTGCACGGTGCAATGGGGCTTGAGGTGTTGATCCAGGTCAACACATGGCCCCGTGAATGGTGCGGCGGGGATTGATGTATGGACATAGATAAACAATTGGCGCACGGATCGGTATGGCTGGGAAGGGTGGGGTTGTCTAACAGGTGTTAAAAGCCTGAAGATAGCCCCTTCTTTGTCCCGGTGACTGCACGGCTGAACGGCATCTATTCAAGGGTGTCCAAACGACTATCGTAGAGCAGTAGATGAGCGACCCCCGGCGCCAAAATGCCCAAACGACTGTCGTAGAGCAGTAGATGAGCGATCCCCGGCGCCGAAATGCCTAAACGACTGCCGTAGAGCAGTAGATGAGCGATCCCCGGCGCCGAAATGCCTAAACGACTGCCGTAGAGCAGTAGATGAGCGATCCCCGGCCCTGCCCAACCGGGGCGCTCTCATTGCGCCGATGCTCCGCGCACTGGCACAGCAAACACAAACAAGCCGCCCCCGAGTCATATTACTGACTCGGGGACGGCTTTTTGGCGTTGTTGGCTTACTTCTTCAGCATATGGAACACTTGCTCGACGTCCTTGTCGCCGCGGCCGGACAGGTTGACGATGAGGATGTGGTCCCGCGTCAGCGTCGGCGCGAGCTTCTTGGCGTGGGCGACCGCGTGCGCGCTCTCCAGCGCAGGCACGATGCCTTCCGTGCGCGACAGCTCCTGGAACGCCGCCAGCACTTCGTCGTTGGTGACCGTCACGTACTCCGCCCGGCCGGTCACCTTCAGATGGCTATGTTCCGGCCCGATGCCCGGATAGTCGAGCCCGGCGGCGATCGAGTAGGTTTTGCGCGGCTCTCCCGCTTCGTCCAGCAGCACCAGGCATTTGAAGCCGTGAATGATGCCCGGCACGCCTTCGGTCAGCGTCGGCGCCTGGTCGGGCTCGACGCCGATCAGGCGCACGTCCGGCTCTTCTATGTAGTGCGCGAACGCGCCGATCGCGTTGCTGCCGCCGCCCGCGCAGGCGATGACGGCGTCCGGCAGCCGGCCTTCCTTCTCCAGAATCTGCCGCTTGGACTCTTCGCTGATGATCGCCTGGAAGTGCTTGACCATCGTCGGGAACGGATGCGGACCGACGGCCGAGCCCAGCAGGTAGAACGTATTCTTATAGTTCTGCACCAGATCGCCCAGCGCCTCGTCGACCGCGTCCTTCAACCGGCCCTGCCCCTTGTCGACCGGGACGACCTTCGCGCCGAGCAGCTCCATGCGGAACACGTTCAGCGCCTGACGCCGCGTATCCTCGGCGCCCATGTAAATGACGCAGTCCATATTGAACATGGCGCAGGCCGTCGCCGTCGCGACGCCGTGCTGTCCGGCGCCCGTCTCCGCGATGATGCGCTTCGCGCCCATCCGCTTGGCGAGCAGGATCTGGCCGATGGCATTATTGATTTTGTGCGCGCCCGTATGGTTCAGGTCCTCGCGCTTGAGATAGACCTTGGCGCCGCCCCAGGCATCGGTCAGACGCTCCGCATAGGTCAGCGGACTCTCGCGTCCGACATACTCGCGCAGGTAATACTGCAGCTCCTCGTTGAATGCCGGATCGTCCCGGAACTTGTAAAATTGCTCGCTGAGATAGCTCAGCACCTCCTGCAATTCCGGCGGCACGAAGCTGCCTCCGAACTCCCCGAAGTATCCTTCCTGCAGCGTCTCTTGGCTCATGCAAGCGCCTCCAAAGGTAAGATTGCGATTTCTCGCTTTTCGTCTTCCAGCGTATCACATTACCATCGCAGGCAGAAGTCTCGATATGGATATTTTTAGCAGCTTCGAGTTTGCGAGCGCTGGATGGCCGCGGGTTTTCCAAAGCGGTTTTGCGATATAATCTGGACGTATGGGATTTTTCACTACTCGGGTTCGATCAGGAGGCGCGTATGTCCAAGACCATCGTCGAAAAGCTAAACCTGAATAAATACGAAAAAGCTGCCATTCTGCGCGAGCCGGAAGGCGAGTCGCTATTCGAGGGGCTCGCGGCTTACGACACCGAGCTCGCCGAAGGCGCGGGCTACGACCTCATCTTTGCGTTCGCGCTCGATATGGGGGAACTGCAGGCAGTCGTTCGCAAGGTAATCGAAGGCGGCCATTTGAACAAGAACGGGTATCTGTACGCGGCGTACCCCAAAAAAGGGAATAAGGCGTATCCGACCTTTATTCACCGGGACGAGCTGTTCGCCGGACTGGACGCGGGGGAAGACGGCTATATCGGGAAAAGCGACTTCAAGTTCGCCCGCATGGCGGGGCTGAACGAGGTGTTTACCGTCGTCGGATTCAAGGAGGAGGCGCGCAAGGCGCAGGTATCGGCGTCGGCCAAGCCCAGCCAACGCACGAACGACTATGTCGATCGCGTCGCGGACGTCGAGCGCGATCTTCGGGACCGTCCGGCCGCGCTGGACTTTTATCGGTCGCTAACGCCGGGATACCGCAAGGACTGGGCCCGCTTCGTATACGGCGTCGTTCAGGAGAATACGCGGGAGAGGCGCCGCGAGGAAATGATCGCGATGCTGGAGGCCGGCTACAAGAGCGTGGACAGCTATAGGCGGCGGTGAACCGTCCGTCTTCTCGCGCCGGACCACGGCGTCGGGATCAGCTTCGGCGTTCCGTCTCCCCGTACGTGACGCGATTGCGCCCGCCGCTCTTGGAGGCGTAGAGCGCCTGGTCGGCCCGATTCACCAAGGTCTCGTCGGTATCGCCGGGGGAGGCCGTCGCCGCGCCGACGCTGATCGTGATGCGGAGCCCCTCCCAGGAGGCGGCCTCTACGCCGGCCCGATATCGCTCGGCGGCTTCGATGACGCTCGGGCGATCCGCGCCCGGCATGAGCACGACGAATTCCTCCCCGCCGTACCGGGCCGCGATGTCGGCCGAACCCGATGCCGGGCGGAGGAGCGCGGCGAGGCTCGAGAGCACCAGATCGCCGACCGGATGTCCGTAGGTATCGTTGATCTTTTTGAAGTGGTCGATATCCAGGATCAGCATCGAAAAAGGCTGCCCGTTATTCGCGTATGACTTCAGCAGCTCAGCCAGGCTGTCCTTAAAGAACCGGCGGTTGCGCAGGCCGGTGAGCGGGTCCGTCGATGCGAGAGCTTCCAGCTGCGCGTTCAGACGGAGCAACTCCTGCTGCTTGGCTTCGTATTCGGCATGCAAAAGCTCCAGTCGCACGTTCGCTTCCTGCGTGGCCTGATAGAGCGCTTCAAGCTGCGTTTTCGTCCGCAAAATGTCTTTTTCGTGCTCGATGCGCTTGTTCATCTCCAAGGCGACGCAGTCGATGAAGAGCTCGCCTCCGCGCTCCTGACGGATGCCGTTCATCAGCACGGGGAGGTCCCGGCCGTCCTTCGTCCGCAAGGCGAGATACATCTCTTTGACTTGACCGTATAGCTGTATGTAAGGATAAAAATAGGTATGGAAAAAAAGCTTGTTGGCGAGCGACAGAATCGACTCGATGTGCCGATCCGCCAACTCCCCGCTTTCATATCCGAGCATATGGAGCAGCGTCCGATTGGCCGACCGAAGCAGCAAGCCTTCGGCGGAAATCGAAAAGTAGCCGCAAGGGGCGTGATCAAGTTGCGCGTCCAGTTCCATAAACTGCCTTTCCCCGGGGCCTAAGCGTCGGCCAAGTATTGTCGGATGAGGGTTGTCGTTTCTTCCGGATGACTGAGGTGAGGGTAGTGTCCTTTGGCATTCATGATCCGGAAACTGCTGTTCTTGAGGTGCTCATGCAAATAATTCCCGACCTCGATCGGCGCGATGCTGTCCTCGGCGCATTGCAGGATCAAAGCGGGGACGGGCGTGCGTTCGAGCTCGCCTCGGCAGTCGGACAGGAACGTGACCTCCGCGAATTGCCGGGCGATATGCGGGTCCTTGGAGCAGAAGCTGCGCTCGAGCTCTTCGGTCAGCTCGCCGCGATCGGGGTTCTGCATCGCGATCGGCGCCATGTAGCTGGCCCAGCCGATGAAGTTCATCTCCATCATGTTAAGCAGATCCTGAATCTCGCCCGCGTCGAAGCCGCCGAAGTAGTCGGGCGAATCGTTCACGTATCGCGGAGAGGCGCCGATCATCACGATCCGCTTGAACCGGCTCCCGTCGCGGATCGACGCGAGCAGGCCGATCATGCTGCTGACGGAGTGGCCGACGAATATCGCGTCCTCCAGCTGGAGCGCGTCCAGAATCTCGTTCACGTCCTGGGCGTACCCGCGCAAGTCGTTGTATTTGCCCGCATCGTAGTATTGAATCTGCGAACGGCCGGAGCCGACATGATCGAACAGGACGACGCGGTAATCCGCCTCGAAGCCGGGCACGATATAGCGCCACATATCCTGGTCGCAGCCGAAGCCGTGCGCGAACACGATCGGCTGTTCGCCATGGCCGAGCACCTTCACGTTGTTCCTTGCGAGAATATCGATCGTCATCGGCAAACCCTCTCCACGCGATACTAAAATAGACAAATTTCGATTAAATTCGATAGGCTTGATTTTTTTTTTATTATAGCTGATCGAAGACGCGAGCGCGACAATCGTTTACTTATTTAGCGGCGTCCGATGCAAATAGGGCCGGAAGGGCTACCTCTTCGGCAACCCTGCCAGCCTGGGGCATGCGCGGCGTTCGGCGCCGGCGCTAGAACAGCTTTTTGAACGAGCCGAGCAAGTCTCCCGCCTTGTCCGAGGTCAGTTTGGCCTGGACGCCCGCGATCATCGCGTTCACCTGATCGTTCGGCAGGTTGACGCCGATGACTGTCTCGATCGCCGCAGCGGGATCGCGCTTGAACTTCTCCGAAAAGTCCTTGTCGTTCTTGATTCTGGAGACGATGTCCCCGACTTTGTGCTTGATATCCATGCCGTATCCGCCTCCTCGCG
This sequence comes from Cohnella sp. OV330, assembly GCF_900112065.1. GTDB lineage: Bacteria > Bacillota > Bacilli > Paenibacillales > Paenibacillaceae > Cohnella. The sequence continues at coordinate 64,494 of NZ_FOKE01000010.1, read as the reverse complement.
CATGTTCGGTTCTGTCGCTCTTCTTTATCTAAACGAAATACCGGCAGACGAAGCATTCGAAACAAATTCGTAGTCAAATTTTCCTATTTTAGTGGCGATATTTTCGACAAAATCCGATACTATGAATATAGAAATCTCGATTCGGATCGCAGTGGCGATAAGGAGTTGCCTTCATGAAATTCAAGCTCGCCCTGAAGCTGGCCGCCGCGCTGTCCCTGGTCTTCGCGCTCGCCGTGCTGTCGGCCTGCGACGGACAGCCGGGCAAGGGGGGCGGAGGCACGGCGCCGGCTTCGCCGGCCGCCGAAGTCTTTCAGGAACCGGACGCCGAGAAGACGGTGAACGTCGGCGTGACTTACGCGCCGAGCGACATCAATCCGCTCTCGCCCGCCGGTCTCGTATCCGCCTATGTCGCGGGACTGCTCTTTCCGCCATTGGTGGAGATCGACGCCGACCTGCGGTACAAGCCGATGCTCGCCGATTCGATCGAGACGGCGGACAACCGGACGTTCAAGGTCAATCTGAACGAAGCGGCGAAATGGACCGACGGGACGTCCGTCACGGCAGACGACGTTATTTTCACGCTAAAGCTGATGGCGAACGCGATGGTCGCCTCCAACTACGCGTACATGTTCGCGATTCTCGAAGGACTCGGCCCGTCGGGCTTCCTGCCGGACGGGGAGTCGGATATCTCGGGCGTGCGCAAGATCGACGATCATACGGTAGAGATGAAGACGAAGACGCCGACGACGCTTACGGTATTCGAGGATACGATCGGCCGCAATCTGCGGACGCTCCCGCGCAGCGCGCTCGAGGGCGTCGCGCCGGAGGACGTGAACGAGTGCGGCTTCATGCGCGAGCCGAGCGTGACGTCGGGGCCGTTCAAGCTCGAGCGGTACGAGCCCGAGCGATTCGCGGGACTGGTCGCGAATAAAGATTATTTCAGAGGAGCGCCCAAGCTGGAGCGGCTCAACTTCAAGGTGCTGCCGGGGGCCGCGCTCGCGGACGCCCTGGAGAGCGGCGAGATCGACATGAATATCCCGTCCGCCGGCGTCATTCCGGCCGAAGACTACGAACGCATCGAAGGAATGCCGGGCGTCACGACGGTGGGCGGTCAGCCGCTGACGACCGTATTCATGTACGTGAACGAAAAATCCGTTCCGGACGCCAGGCAACGAAAGGCGATCTCGTACGCGATCGACCGCGGGAAGCTTGTGTCCAAGCTGCTGGGCGGAGCCGGCGAAGTCGTGGACGGTTATTTCAGCAGCGTGAGTCCTTATCGCAACGAAGCCGTGAAGCCTGCGGCTTACGATCGGGCGCGGGCGAAGCGCCTGCTCAAGGAAGCGGGCTGGGACGGACGGAAGTCGTTGACGCTGTCCGTGCCGTCGGGCGACGGCGCGATCCGGCAAGCGGCGTATATCGTGGCGGACAATCTCGGCAAGGTCGGCATCAAGGTCAACGTAGAAAACGTCTCGTTCGACGAACTGACGGACAAGGTGGTCAAGGAGGACTTCGATCTAGGCCTTCTGCCGGTGACGATGACGCCCGTCAATCCGCTGCCGGACCTCGCGTACTTCCTCGGCGCCGGCAATCCCAACGGCTACAGGAACGAAAAGGTGATCGACCTGCTCGCGGCGGTCGGCGCCGAAGTCGACGAAGAGAAGATCAAGTCGCTGTACGACGAGCTTCAAGACATCCTCGCGGAAGACGTGCCGATGCCGGCGCTCTATGCGGCCAAAGCGCTTGGCGCCGTGAACGGGCGCGTCGTCGGCGCGACGCCGAAGGACTTCGGCATGTTCATCAACGTGCAGGATTGGAGCGTGCGCCGGCGCGAAGCCTGACTTCCTCGGGCGGGAGGCAGTCAGGAATCTCGCATGCTCGATCGGACACAACTCGGATGCGCGTTCCTCCTCGTATTCCTCCTCGGCTCCGCCGCTTAGCTCCTCCGCATCCGCGCGATCTCCGCGAAGAGGGCGGCGACGCCTTCGTCGATCCGGTCGTCCGCGATCTGCGAGATGCTGAGCTGCAGCAGCGGGCGCTTGGGAAACGAAGGCAGGAAGCAGGCGTCGGCGTCCCGAAGCTCGATTTTCTTTTTGGCGAGGCGGTCGATCAGCGTTTTGGACCTTAGCGTAGGCGGAAGCTCGATATGCGTATGCATGCCGGCTTCCAGCCGAAGGTGCCGTACGTCCTGCGTGCCGTTGCACGCGTCGAGCGCCCGGACCAGCCGCAGCATGCGATGGCGGTACGTATCGGAGATTTTGCGTTTGCGCCGCGCGAACATGCCGCTCTGGATATAAATCTCGAGCGCCGCCTGCGACAGCATGGAGCTGTCGATGTCGGTGAAGCGCTTGTACCGGCTGAAGACGTCTTGCAGGCCTGGAGGCAGCACCGCGACGCCGACCCGGAGGCCCGGGAACAAAATTTTCGAATAACTCTTCAAATAGACGACATGCGACGCGCCGTAAGCGTGGATCGGATCCGCCTTCGGATCGGTCTCGAGGTCGGCGAGGAAGTCGTCCTCTACGACGATGACGTCGTATCGCTTGGCCAGGGCGGCGATCGCTTTTTTCGTCTCGGTCCCGTAGGAAGCGCCGAGCGGATTTTGAAACCGCGGGATCGTATAGAAAAACTTGATGTCGCCGTCGCGGAACAGCGTCTCCAGCTCGTCCAGGTCGATGCCCCGCTCCGTTCTCGCGATCCCTTGGACGGGGACGCCGAAAAGCGCGAGCATTTCCAGCAAGATCGTGTACGTCGGCTGCTCCACCAGCACCGTTCGCCTGCCCGAAGGAAACGGCATATGCGTAAGAATCGACAGCGCCTGCTGCACGCCGGAAGTTACGGTGATCCGCTCCGGCGGGGCGAAAACCTGGTAGGCGGCCAGATGCTTGCTCAGCACCTGGAGCAGGGAGGGAAGGCCCTGCGGCGTACCGTAGGTGAACAGGTGATTGCGGTACCGGTCGATCGCCTTGTTGATGCAATGCTGGAAGTCCAGGTAGGGGAACACCTCGGGATCCGGCGCGACGGACGCGAAGTTCCATCCCGCGTTCGCCGAGGCGGAAGTCTCCTCTTGCTTTTGCGCGACTGCGTAGTAGCCGCTTTGGGGGACGGAATACAGCCTGTGCCGTTTTTCCAGCTCGGCATAGGCGCGAAGTACGGTGCTTTTGCTGCAGGCATAGGCGTCGGACGCTTCGCGGACGGACGGCAGCTTTTGTCCGCCGCGAATGCGTCCGTCTTCGATTTTACGCTCGATATCTTGTATCAGCGCTTCATACCGCATCATGCTTGGGTCACTCCTTCGACACCGATCTGTACCGGTACAGATCGGGAATGTATCGATAGCGGCAATGCGGTCGCTGCCTTATGCTGAAAGCATGAAGCCGGCCGGCTCCGCATTCGAGCAAGAGGAGGAAAAGGCATGACCGACCTGCCCGCAACCGCCAAAAGCACCACCGCCATTTATGCGTTGGCTATAGTATACGCGATCGTCATCGGATTTTCCTTTATGTTCACGAAGCTTGCCTTGCGTCACGCCGATCCGTTCGACATGCTCGCCTACCGCTTCGCCCTGTCGTTCGCGGCGCTCGCGATCCCGGTCCGGGCCGGCTGGATTCGCATGCCGCGCAGGCAGAAGGGCCGACCTCGCCTGCCGCTGCTGCTCGTCAGCCTGGTGTATCCGACCGCTTTCTTCGGCTTCCAATCGGTCGGGCTCGACGCCGCGACGACCTCGGGCGCCGGCATCTTCTCGGCCACCTCGCCGATCTTCGCGCTGCTGCTCGGCGCGCTGCTGCTGAAGGAACGGGCGAGCAAGCTGCAGCTGCTGTCCGTCCTCGTGTCCGCCTTTGGCCTCGTCTTCATGACGGGCATCTCGGCGGACGCGCTGCGGGGGACGAGCGCCGTCGGAGGAGGCTTGATCCTGCTGTCGGCGGTCGCGCTCGCGCTGTACGGCGTGCTGGCGCGCGGCCTGCGCACCTCATACTCCGCCGTAGAACTGAGCTACGCCATGATGCGGACCGGGTGCTATTTTTTCGTCGGGCTCGCGCTCGTTCGCCACTTGACGCAAGGCACGATGTCCGCGCTGCTCGCGCCGGCCGCCGAGCCGGGCTTCTGGCTGCCGCTGCTCTACATCGCGATCATGTCCTCGCTCGTCTCGTCGTGGCTGTCCAACTTCGCGCTCTCCCGCATCGAAGCCTTCAAGGTCAGCCTATTCGTCAACCTGGGCAACCTCGTCTCCATCTCGTCCGGCGTCCTGATCATGGGCGACGACTGGAGCGGCGCGCAGACGATCGGCACGATCTGCATGCTGGCCGGCGTGATCGGCGCGAACTATCGCGGGGGGAAACGCAAGACGGCCGAAAGCGTCGAGCCGAGCAGCAGCGGTATTCAGGTTGGCGCGCCGGGCAGAGGTGTCGGGAAGGAAATCTTGGATGGAAATAAGAGCGCCGATTCGAGCGCGGAACCGTCGCCCGAGGTCTCGAGTGGGAACAAACGCGTGGTCTCGGGCGTGTGATCGCCGTCGGAAGTCTCGGATAGAAACAACGCCGTCCTCGCCGGCTCCGAACCGTCGCGGGAAGTCCTGGATAGGAACAAACCCGTCGTCTCGGGCGTTTAATCGCCGTCGAAGTCTCGGATAGAAACAACGCCGTCCTCGCCAGCTCCGAATCGTCGCGGGAAGTCCTGGATAGAAACAAACCCGCCTTCCTGGCGGCCGGCTCGCGAACGGCTTGATCTTGCACGCCGCGGTTGCTATTAACGCGGTTCTATCGCGGCGTACGGTCCCGGCCATTCTAACGATTTAAGATAACCTATTTTCGGAGGTCAATCGCTCATGAAAATCGCAGTTGCAGGCGCCACGGGCGCTATCGGAAAATCGCTAATCCCCTTGCTCCTCGCAGCCGGTCACGAGGTGACGGGTTTCACCCGGCATGCCGCGAGCGCGGCGCGGCTGGAGGCACTGGGCGCGAAGGCGGCCGTGCTCGACATCTTCGATCGCGAGGCCGTATTCGCGGCGATTCGCGAGGCGGAGCCGGAGACGGTCATCCACCAGCTCACCTCGCTCGGCGAGCGCGACTTCGCGTCGAATACGCGGATCCGGACGGTCGGAACCCGACATCTGGTCGACGCCGCGCTGGCCGCGGGCGTGCGACGGATGATCGCGCAGAGCATCTCTTGGGCGTACGCGCCGGGGGAAGGCCCGGCCACCGAGGAGGAGCCGCTTGATCTGGATGCGCCCGCGCCGCGCAGCGGCACGATCCAAGGCGTGCACGCGTTGGAGACGGCGGCCTCGGAGATGCCGGAAGCCGTCATCTTGCGGTACGGGCTTTTCTATGGCTCGGGAACGTGGTACGCCAAGGATGGCTTCATGGCCGTTGCGGTTCGCCGCGGCGAGCAGCCTGCGACGGACGGCGTGTCGTCGTTCATCCACGTCGACGACGCGGCAAGCGCCACGCTGCTCGCGCTGGGCTGGCCGCCCGGGGCCGTGAACGCCGTCGACGATCGCCCGGCGCCCGCCAGCGAATGGCTGCCGCATTATGCCGCGCAGCTGGGCGCGCCTGCCCCGGAGCGGCAGCTCGGCGCCGCCCGCGGCGAACGCGGCGCGGCCAACGCCAAAGCTAGGGGGCTCGGCTGGCAGCCGCGATTCGCGGATTGGCGCGACGGATTTGCCGCGACGCTTGGCTGAATTCCCCATATATTGAATCCCCCCGTTGCTCCGCGCGTATAACCTTAAGATGCAGGGCGCGAAGCGATCACTTAGATAAAGGACGGGATGCGGATCATGTCTTTCTTCGGACGGGTATTGGCGAGCGTGGGGATCGGAGCGGCGACGCTGGATACGGTGCTGGAAAAGTCCGCGTACGCGCAAGGGGAAGAAATACGCGGCGTCGTACGCTTGCAGGGAGGCAACCTGGAGCAGCGAATCGACGGGATCGAGGTATCCGTCATGACGACGTATGCGCGCGAGATCAACGACAAGCCGATACAACAGAAGGCGGTCGTTGCCCGGTACCGCGTGGCCGACGCGCTGACGGTGCAGCCGCAGGAGCGCAGAGAGCTTCCCTTTTCGTTCATCCTCCCCGCGAGCGTGCCGATCTCGATCGGAAGCGGTCAAGCGTGGATCAAGACCGTCGCGGATGTTCAATCCGCCGTCGATCCGACCGACGAAGACAGCATCCACGTCATCCCCGGGGCGGGCCGGAAGGCCGTGCTCGAGGCGATCGAGCAGATCGGGTTCCGCCTTCGCAAGGCGGAGACCGTCTATGCGCCCCGTCTGGGCGGCGCCGTTTCATTCGTTCAAGAGTTCGAGTGGATTCCGTCGAGCGGAAGGTACCGGGGCCTTCTCGACGAGCTGGAGCTGACCTTCGTCGGATCGCCGATCGGCGAGGTCCGCATGCTCCTGCAGATCGACCGGCGTTCGAGCGGCTTGGCGGGCTTCTTCGCCGAAGCGACGGATACGGACGAGAGCTTCGTCCGGGTGACGCTCGCGCAGCGCGACCTGGACGGCGGCGTCTCCCATATTGCCGACGTGCTTCAAGATATCATCGATCGCTACGCGCACTGACGCCAGCGACGCATGCAGCAAAAGGGCCGGGCGGGCGAATCGCCCGGTTTTTTTTGCATAGGCTCGTATGATTAGATGTCAGAAAGCAGCTAAATTTGTTCTAGCGACGGAAAGCGGCGTAATTAGTTGCTGAAAGGCAGCTAATCCGGCCCTATAGTCCCGTTCAAAGCAGATTTTCGGGAATTAGCTGCCTTTTCAACAGCTATCGGAAGGCAGCTCGCAGTTTCGCATGAAATAACGGCCATTTAACAACTATCAGTCGCCTATCGGTCGCCGATTGGAAATCCGTCGCCTCTCTTCGCGCCCAAGCAAGCTAATCGCCCACCGCCATCCGCCCCGCCCGCCGTCAAACCGCCGCTACGCCGACAGCCTTCGCCAATCGCCCGCACCTGCACCACCCCAGACGCAATAACCGCAATCCACGCTGGTCTCCCGCACAAGCCTGGTCCTCCAGACCGCCGCCTGTATAAGCGTCCACGTCGCAGTTGCGCCGGTTCGTTCCTTATAAAATTCCTCTTGCACCTTACGTTGCGTCACGTCTTATAGTAAAGTTACGGGCATAGAGACGGCAGGACGGGGAGGCGGAAAAATGGCCAAGCATCGCAGAGGCTCGGAGGACGACGAAGCGGGTGCGGCGGGCGGCCGCTGGAAAGTGGGAGATATCGCCGCGCTGACGGGACTCACGATTCGGACGCTGCGCTACTACGACCAGATCGGCTTGTTTCCCCCCTCCGGTCAGACCGACTCGGGGCACAGGCTGTACGACGAATCCGACCTGTCCCGCCTGCATCAGATTCTGGCGCTCAAGGAGCTGGGCCTGCCGCTCACGGAGATCCAGTCCGTCCTGGAGCGGGACGCGCCCGACCTGTCCGAGATCATCGCCGCGCAGATCGGCCGCTTGCGGGAGCAGATCCGCGTCCAGCAGAAGCTGCTGAGCGAGCTGGAGCAGGCGTCGGCCGCGGTGCGGGCGCAAGCGCCGCTCGGGGTGGAGGCGTTCACGAAGCTGCTCGGCATGATGAAGCAGAGCCATGAGAAGTATTTTTGGGAGCGGCGGACGCAAGCCGAGCGAGCGCTCGACCGGTTGGGCGATTGGCTGGCGGACGAGCTTGAAAACCATGATTAGGGAGGATGAACGAAATGGAACAACGATCGACGCATCACGCCACTTTTACGGTGGAGAGAACGTACCCCGCGAAGCCGGAGCGCGTCTACAAAGCCTGGTCTGACGCGGAGGCGAAGGCGCGCTGGTTTACCCCCGCGGAGACCTTCGACTTCCGCGTCGGCGGCCGGGAATACAGCCGCGGCGGACCGCCGGACGGTCCCGTCTTCACGTTCGACGCCTGCTACCAGGATATCGTGCCGAACGAGCGAATCGTCTATTCGTACGTCATGGACATGGGCGACAAGCGGATCTCGGCTTCGGTGACGACGGTCGAACTGCACCCGGTCGAGGGCGGTACGAAGTTAGTCTTTACCGAGCAGGGCGTCTTTCTCGACGGCCTCGACACGGCGGCGCAGCGCGAGCACGGCACAAACGAGCTGCTTAAAATGCTTGGCGACGCCCTGCGGAGCGAATCCGAGGCGTCTTGAGCCTCATCCTGAACGACGAGATGCCGGACAGTCGCCTCATTAGGCGGCCGTCCGGCTCTTCGCATCGCGAAAGGCTTGTATTAACGAGCACGCGAATCGCTGCTGACGTCGTTGAAAAATTTGATCGCATACAGCGCGCAGATGCCGACGATCGTATACACGATGCGGGAAGCGACTTCTTCTTGACCGCCGAACAACTCGGCGACGAGATCGTACTTGAACAGACCGACCAACAGCCAGTTGATGCCTCCGATGATCAGAATGGCGAGCGCGATAGCGTTTAGCGTCTTCATTACGGATCCACTCCTTCAGCCGAATTTTGGCGGTTCATCGAGAAAATACCCCAGTGCAGCGAATTCTATTCATAAGTTACGCAATCCCGCCGATTCTTATGTTACTTTCCCACAAGAATTTAAGGAGCGCGGACGAGAATAACGCTGCGACATAGGTGAATCCGCCAAAATACCGCCGTCAAAGGAGCTCGTTCAACGCGTCTCCGGATAAGGGTCGATCGTGCGAATGGAGCCGTCCGCTTCGTAGTGCAGCTCGGTCATTTTCACGCAGCGCTTGTTGTCCGCGCCGCCGGACAGCGAGCTGTCGTGGTAAAACAAATACCATTTGTCCCGGTAGCGGACAATCGAATGGTGCGTGGTCCAGCCGATCACAGGCGTCAGGATCGTGCCTTTGAATGTAAACGGACCGTACGGATCGTCCCCGACCGCGTAGACGATCTTGTGCGTCGTCCCGGTCGAGTAGGAGAGGTAGTACCGGCCTTCGTGCTTGTGAACCCAAGGTCCCTCGAAATACCTGCGGTCCTCGTCCCCGGCGCGGATCGGCTCTCCGTCCTCGCCGACGATGCGGATCTCGCGCGGGGTCTCCTTGAATCCGAGCATGTCGCCGGCCAGTTCCGCCATCCGCGGCCCTAGCGCGGGCTCGTCGCCTGACGGCCCCTCCGCATCCGGCAAGAAAGCGCCCGTCTGCCACTTTTCCAATTGTCCGCCCCACAGCCCGCCGAAGTAGACGTAAGCCTTGCCGTCGTCGTCGACGAAGACGGCCGGATCGATGCTGTAGCTGCCGGGAATGTAGCTCGGCTCCGCGCGGAACGGCCCTTGCGGAGAGATGCCCGTCGCGACGCCGATGCGGAAGACGTCGTTATTGTCCCGTGCCGGGAAGAACAGGTAGTACGTACCGTCCTTATAGGCCGCGTCGGGCGCCCACAGCTGCTTTTTCGCCCATGGAATATCGTTCAGATGCAGCGCCTCTCCGTGGTCGAGCGCCTGCGTCAGATCCTCGTTCAGCGAGAGGACGTGATAGTCCTCCATATCGTACTGGTCGCCGTTGTCGTTCGACGTCATCTCGTGGTCGAGATCGTGCGAGGGATACAGATACAGCTTGCCCTCGAATACGTGAGCGGAAGGATCCGCCGTATAAATATGGGTCACGAGCGGCGCGCCGCCCCGCGATTCTGTCGTCATTCCGGCCCCTCCTTTTGTAAGCGCTATCCAGTTGATTTCCCCTCATCTTAGCAAATAACGATCCGCGCCGATACCTCACGATGATTAGGTTTTATACCTATAATCTTTAGGTTTTGGACGCGCGCGCAGAACGGTTGGCTGATAAATCGGTCTTTGTGATACAGTAGACGGGATTGGATTCATGCGAAAACGGGCGGGCGATTCGATTGGTCAAATTGAGCGAGATGAACACGTTACGGAACCAGATTTTCGCCGCTTTTACGTTGACGATGATCGTCGTGCTGACCTTTGCGGGCATTTATATTTACGGCCAGGTATCGAACCTGCTGCGCAACAGCGCGGAGAAGCATATCCAGCAGACGGCGGTGCAGGCGAACGGGCGGCTCGACGCGCTGCTCGACCAGATCGACTCGCTGACGACCCAAGTGGCGACCAACGATTACGTGCAAAAGCTGCTGCTCCAGGAAGCGGACGGCGTCCGCTCCGCGTTCGCCCAGCGCCAGTCGCTGCTGCAGATCGCGAGCACCTATACGGCCTACTCGACGGGTATCCGCTCGATGGAGCTCTATACCAGGGACTACCGGCGCTTGTTTCCGCTCGACGAGACCAGCCTGAACACGCGGGTCTCGCAGGACATGATCTGGCAGACCGACCGGGTAAAAGGACGGCTCGTCTGGTTCGGGCTCGATCCGGCGCAGCCGGATACGGTGCTCGCGATGCGCCGCATCAGCCTGATCGACCGCGGTTACGCGGCCGGCGGCTATCTGGCGGTCCGGCTTAGCCGCGACTACTTCGAGATGAACGAACAGGCTGCCGGCGAGGGAGAGGCGCGAGGCGACGACGAGTACATGCTGCTCGCCGACGGTCAAGGCGCCCCGATTACCTCGGACCTCACCGCTGACGAGGCCAAGGTAGTGCTCGCGCAGAGCGGGTCAGCCGTCTCCGTCGGGGGCGAGGAGCTGCTGTCCGTGCGGCAGCGGTCCCGCACGACCGGCTGGACGCTCGTGCTGCTCACGCCGGTGCGCGCTTCGACCGAGGGGATCTCGGTGCTTCGCACCGCCATCCTCGTGTCGATCGGCATCGGCGCGGTGGCGTTTTTGCTGCTGACCCTGCTGCTGTCCACGCTCATCACGCGCCCGATCCTGAAGCTGATGCGTACGATGCGAGGCGCGCGCCTCGGCGGGCTCAAGCAGAACCTGTCCCCGTCGCCGCCGATCGCGTCGCTTGAGATCCGGGAGCTGAACAACACTTACAACCAGATGGTGACGCACATGAACGAGCTGATCCAGGTCGTGTACGAGAAGGAGATTACGCAGAGCCTCACCGAGCTCAAGGCGCTGCAGGCGCAGATCAATCCGCACTTCCTGTTCAACACGCTGGAAGCGTTCTATTGGTCGCTCGAGGACAAGGGGGACGAGGAGCTGGCCGGCATCGTCGTCGCTATGTCCGGCTTGTTCCGCTACGTCATCGGCGGCGCAGGCGGAGACGACGAGTGGGTGACCGTCCGCGACGAGCTGGATCACGCGCAGCGGTATTTGCAGATCATGAAGATGCGCCTGATCGACCGGCTGGATTGGCGAATCGCCGCTGACGAGGGGCTTATGCACGTGCCGATCCCCAAGCTGATCATCCAGCCGCTCGTGGAGAACGCGATCCTGCACGGCGTGGAGAGCCGCATCGGCCCCGGATCGGTCACGATTCAAGTGTCGTCGGACAAGCCGGGCATCGCGACGATCGCCGTTATCGACGACGGGCTCGGGATGGACGAGGAGACGCTGGCCAACCTCCTGCAAAAAATCGAAGGCGGGAGCCGGCAGCCCTCGTCCAAAAAGGGAGCGGGGGTGGCCATGTCCAACGTGCAGCGGCGCCTCAAGCTGTATTACCCGGACGCGGCGGGAGACCGCAGCGGCTTGCGCATCGAGAGCAAGCCCGGCGCCGGCACGATCGTCCGCTTTGATATCACTATTCCTCCGGGAGGAGTCGAACCGTTGTGAAAACGTTATTGATCGTCGATGACGAGCCGCGCACGCGGCTTGGCATCCAGAAGACGCTCGTCGCCTGGGCGGCGGGCAAATACCGGATCGAATGCGCCGCGAGCGGCGTCGAAGCGCTCGAGTGGCTGAAGACGAATCCGGTCCATATCCTCATCACGGACGTGCGGATGCCGGAGGTCGACGGCCTGCAGATGCTGGAGGCGCTCGCGAAGCGCGGGCCGCTGCCCGTCGTGATCGTCATCTCCGGCCATGCCGAATTCGAATATGCGAAAAAGTCGCTGCAGCTCGGCGCGTTCGACTATATTCTCAAGCCGCTGGACAAAGCGGTGCTCATCGACACGGTGCAGAGAGCGTTCGAACGCGACAGCGGCAAAGACCGCCTCGACGCGATGGAGAAGCTCGTCGATCCGAAGCTGCTCGAGGTGGGCCGCGAAGAGGCGCGCTACGGCAGCGCCATCAAGGACGCGATCGGCTTTATTTACGGCCATCTGCATGAAGCCATCACGATGAAGCAGGTCGCGGAGCAGCTTCACCTGAACGCGAGCTACTTTAGCGTGCTGTTCAAGGAGCAGACGGGCGTGACGTTCAGCGATTACCTGACTCGGATCCGGCTGCAAAAGGCGAAGGAGCTGCTCGTCGCGACCCGGCTGCCGGTCTGGGAGATCGCGGAGAAGGTCGGCTACCAGACGGTCAAGTATTTCATCAAGGTGTTCAAAGACAACGAAGGGATGAGCCCCAGGCAGTACAGGCAGCAAGCCGCGGACGAAAATCCGTCGATCCAATAAAAGTGGAACTTCTCCCAATCGCAGTTAACTGTTGCGCTTACATTTCCGGTTTTATACTGTGTATGCGATTACAAAGTGACTGTGTCGTAAAAAGGGAGGCTAAAAAATGAAACGCGCATTATCCGCAAGCACCGCCATTGTCCTCTTGTCTTCCGTCCTGGCCGCATGCGGCTCGGACGCCTCCAACAATGCAGGCGCCAGCCAATCGGCCAGTCCGAGCGCAGGCGCTAGCGCTTCGAGCAGCGCCGCGCCTTCGGACAGCACCACGCCGAAGGAAAAGGTGACGATCAACCTCTGGAGCTTCACCGACGAGATTCCGAACATGACGAAAAAGTACATGGAAACCCACCCCGACGCGAACGTCGAGTTCAAGACGACCGTCATCGCGACGACGGACGGCGCTTATCAGCCCGCGCTCGACCAGGCGCTAGCCGGCGGCGGAAAGGACGCCCCGGACCTTTACGCGGCCGAGTCGGCCTTCGTCCTCAAGTATACGCAAGGCGACGCATCGGACTACGCCGCGAACTACGCGGACCTGGGGCTGGGCGACGACTTGGTGAAGGACGCCGGCATCGCCCAATATTCGGTCGACATCGGCAGCAAGGACGGCGCGCTGAAGGGCCTCGCCTATCAAGCGACCGGCGGCGCTTTCATCTATCGCCGTTCGATCGCCAAGGACGTGTTCGGCACGGACGATCCCGCGACGATCAAGACCGCAGTCGGTCCGGGCTGGGACAAGTTCTTCGACGCGGCCGCCAAGCTGAAGGCCAAAGGCTACGGCATCGTTTCCGGCGACGGCGACATCTGGCACCCGATCGAGAACAGCTCCGACAAAGGCTGGATCGTAGACGGCAAGCTTCATATCGATCCGAAGCGCGAGCAGTTCCTGGATTTCTCCAAGCAGCTCAAGGATAACGGTTATTCGAACGACACGAAGGATTGGACGGAAGCTTGGTACGCGGACATGTCCGGCACCGGCAAACAGCCGATCTTCGGCTTCTTCGGTCCCGCGTGGCTCATCAACTACGTCATGAACGGCCAGGTCAAGGACACGAACGGCGACTGGGCCGTGACCGAACCGCCGACCGGCTTCTTCTGGGGCGGCACGTGGCTGCTCGCGAATAAAGACGTCGTCAAGAACGATGCCAAAAAAGCCGCGGTCGCCGACTTCGTGAAGTGGGTGACGCTGGATACGTCCGATACCGGCCTCCAATCCTATTGGGCGAACGGCACGATGAAGACGGGCGAGCAAGGCACGAAGGACAGCGTCGCGTCGAGCGTCGTCATGTCGAAGTCTAACGGCGAAGTCGCATTGCTCGGCGGGCAGAACATGTTCGACGTGTTCGTGCCGGCCAACGCCAACGCGACCGGCAAAAACCTGACCCAGTACGACGAGTCCATCAACCTTATCTGGCGCGACCAGGTGCGCGAATACGCGAACGGCACGAAGAGCCGGGACAAGACGATCGCGGACTTCAAGCAGAAGGTCAAGGACCAGCTCGGCATCGAAAGCGAATAATACGGCTCTATGCGCCGAAGGGGCGGGTCCGATATCCCGCCCCTTTATATGAATAAACGAGGTGGTAGCCATGCGCCGCAAGAGCGTCAGCTATTCGAGATTCGGCTACATGTTCAGCTTGCCTTTCATACTCGCGTTTCTTGTTTTCTCGTTCTATCCGGTCTTGTACACGGCGGTCATCGGCTTTACCGATATGAAGGGCGTCATTCCGAAGCCGGTTCATATCCTGGACAATCCCTTCGGCAACTTTACGGATCTTATCCTGCACAACACGTCGTTTCGCATCTCGCTTACGAATACCGCGTTGATCTGGATCCTCAATTTCATCCCCCAGGTCGGACTCGCGCTGCTGCTCACCGCCTGGTTCACCAATCAGCGCCTCAAGGTGCGGGGCCAAGGCGCGTTCAAAGTGCTGCTCTATATGCCGAATATTATCACGGCGAGCACGATCGCCGTGCTTTTTAACTCTTTGTTTTCCTATCCGATGGGTCCCGTGAACAGTCTGTTCGAGAGCTTGGGCTGGATCGACGCGCCGGTCAATTTCCTGCAGGACAAGACGACCGCGCGGGGCATCGTCGCCTTTATCCAATTCTGGATGTGGTACGGCAATACGATGATTATCCTAATCGCCGGCGTCATGGGTATCAATCCCGCGCTGTTCGAAGCAGCCGCCATCGACGGCGCGAACGGCTGGCAGACTTTCATGCGCATCACGCTGCCGAGCCTCAAGACGATCATGCTCTATACGCTGATCACGTCGATGATCGGGGGACTGCAGCTGTTCGATATCCCGCAGCTGTTCCTGTTCGGCGGCCCCGACGACGCGACGCTCACGACGTCCGTGTTCATCTACGGGCAGGCGTTCAAGGGCAGCTACATGTTCAACAAAGCGGCTGCGGCGAGCATGATCATGTTCGCGATCGCGGCGATCCTGTCGGGTCTCTTGTTCTACCTCATGCGCGACCGCGATGCGTCGCGGCTCAAAAAAGCGCAAAAAAGAATCAAAAAGGCTGCGCAAGCGGCGGCAAGGGGGCTGTGATCCATGGAAAACATCCGGACGGAGTCCAGAGCCGCCCTTCACGTCAACCGCACGATCGTCTACGTCGTCTGCATCGCCCTGGCGCTGCTCAGCATCCTGCCGTTCTGGATCATGTTCGTCAATGCCACGCGCTCGACGGCCGAGATCCAGAGCGGGTTGTCTCTGCTGCCATCCTCGCATATGAAGACGAATCTGGACGTGCTGCTGAGCAAAAGTTTCGATCCGCTGAAGGGATTTTTTAATTCGCTCATCATCTCCGGCTTCTCGACCATTTGCGCGGTCTACTTCTCATCGTTGACCGCGTACGCGCTGGTTGCGTACAACTGGAAGCTTCGCCAGGCGTTTTTTACGTTTATCCTGCTCGTCATGATGATCCCCGCGCAGGCCAGCGCCATCGGCTTCTACAAGTTCATGTACCAGCTGCACTGGACGAACAGCCTGCTGCCGCTCATCCTGCCGGCGATCGCGGCGCCGGCCATCGTATTCTTCATGCGGCAGTACCTGCTCTCCATGCTGTCGATCGAGATGGTGGAAGCGGCGCGCATCGATGGAGCCGGAGAGCTCTACACGTTCAACCGGATCGTGCTGCCGATCATGGTGCCGGCCATCGCCACCCAGGCGATCTTCGCCTTCGTCGCGAGCTGGAACAACCTGTTCATGCCGCTCATCCTGCTCACGCAAAAGGACAAATACACGCTGCCGATTATGGTCAGCCTGCTTAAAGGGGATATTTACAAGACGGAGTTCGGTTCGATCTATATGGGG
Source organism: Cohnella sp. OV330 (assembly GCF_900112065.1). Classification (GTDB taxonomy): domain Bacteria; phylum Bacillota; class Bacilli; order Paenibacillales; family Paenibacillaceae; genus Cohnella. Next base: position 48,774 of record NZ_FOKE01000010.1, on the reverse strand, counting down.
CTCGCCCTTACGGCTCTGCCGCTCTTCGTGATATACTTCCTGCTGTCCAGATATATCATCGCAGGCGTCGCGCTTGGCGGCGTCAAAGAGTAAGAACCCCGATCCGTCCGGCACGCGCCGGGCGGATCGTCATGCTGCGTGGTGGAGGCATCGAACGTGCGCATAAAAATTCGGGCGGTATCGGCGCTGGCGGCGGCCGGCTTGGCCCTCGCGACAGCCGGATGCGGGCAGGGAACGGGCGATCGGCTCGCCGCGGACCCTGGCTCCGGCGACCAGGTGACGATCAAGATGATGCATCTGTGGCCGGAATCCGGCGCGCTCGGCCAGCATCGGATCGTGAACAAGATCATCGAGGAGTACGAGGCGGAGCATCCGAACGTCGTCGTCAAGCAGGAAGTGCTCGACAACGAGCAGTACAAGGCGAAGCTGCGGGTGCTCTCCGCCGTCAACGATCTGCCGGACGTCGGCTTGACGTGGGCGGCGGGCGCGCTGCAGCCGTTCGTGGAGGGCGGGCTGTTCACGCCGCTCGACGATCTGCTGCAGGGCGAGTTGAAGGATTCGTTCGTGGCGGGCACCACGGAAGCCTACGCCGTGGACGGCAAGACGTACGCGCTGCCGCTCGAATTCAATATTGCGCCGATCTACTATAATAAGGAGCTGTTCCGGGAATTCCATTTGGAGGTCCCCAAGACATATGACGAGCTCCGCAGCATCATCGGGACGCTCGCCGCGGGCGGCGTCGCGCCGATCGCGCTGGGCAACCAGGACCGCTGGACCGGGTCGATGTGGTACATGTACATGGCCGACCGCATCGCGGGTGCCGAGGCGTTGGCCGAGGCTATCGGCGGCGAGCGCTCCTTCGCCGATCCGAGGCTCGTCCGCGCGGCCCGGAGCTTGCAGGATCTGGTGGGCGCGGGCGCGTTCAGTCCGGACTTCAACGGCTTGTCCAACGACGAGGCCAAGGCGATGTTCCTGAGCGGCAAAGCCGCCATGTACATGGTCGGCGCGTGGGAGCTGCCGAACTTCACGACGAACCAGGACATCCCCCAGCGCTTCCGCGACAACGTCGGCTTCTTCAAGTTCCCGACCGTCGAAGGGGGCAAAGGAGATATCGACGGCTGGGTCGGCGGCCCCGGCGTCGGCTTGTTCGTCGCCGAGAACTCGGCGGTGAAGGCGGAGGCGAAGTCGTTCGTCGAGTACTTCGTCAAGCGCTGGGGCGAGCGGTCCGTCACGGATGCGGGCGTCATCCCGGCGACGAAGGTCGATACGGCGGCCGTCAAGCTGCCGCAGCTGTACGTCGACCTGCTCAACGAGATGAACAAAGCGACGAGCATCACGCTGTTCGCGGACGTGCAGCTGAAGCCGGGCGCCGCCGAGACGCACCTGAACCAGATCCAGGCGCTGTTCGGCAAAGCCGTGACGCCGGAAGCGTTCGCGGCCGCGCACGACAAGGTGATTAAGGCGGGGCAGTGAAGGAGTGAGGGCCAGGGTGAGGCGTGTCGGTCTCCGCGCCGGCCCTTGTCCCGCCCCGCCTATTCGTCGCCATGCCTCGCCATCGTCGAAGCACAGCGCTACCGTCACCATGCCTCACCATCGTCGCAACACCATACTACCGTCGCCATGCCTCACCCTCGTCGCAACACCGCACTACCGCCGCCTTGTCTCACCCTCGCCGCAACACCATACTACCGTCGCCATGTCTCACCATCGTCCGTCGCCATGCCTCACTAACTATTCAATGCAACTAGTATCGTCGTCTCGCCCGTTCTACCATTATCTTCAATAAATAGCTGCATTCATGCATCTATTTTCTGCCGATCCGGCCATTTTGCGGACGATACCTGCAAATATGCATCTATTTCGCTCAAATCCGCCTCTTGGCATCGCCAGTAAGGAAAATACCTGTACATTTGCAGTTATCGCGACCGACTTTCTTTACTCCGCAAAATTACCTGCAGAAATGCAGTTATTTTGCAGCAGCGATTCGCAGCAGCACCTCGCTGCTCCACTTTGCGCTGCACCAGACTTGCGGAGGTGGCGAAGCAACCGATGCAGCGAGAGCGACGGTGGGGGAGGGGGAGCGGAGCGCCAACGACAAAATCGCCCTCCCGGCTCACGGCCGCCGGAGGGCGATTCCTTTTTCACACACGCCAATTACTTAATCCCGAACCGCACGAACGAGTCCACGATCTGGCGGCGCAGCAGCAGGTAGATGATCAGGATGGGCAGGCAAGACACCGTCGTGGCCGCCATCAGCGAGCCCCACATGTTGGAGTCGGAGTTGACGAACAGCTTGAGTCCGATCTGCAGCGGCGCGTTTTCCATCTTCTTGGTGATGAGCATCGGCCACAGGTATTCGTTCCACCCGTTGATGAAGAGGATGATGCCGAGCGAGGCGACCGAGGACTTGATGTTCGGCAGGATGAGCCGCGTCAGGATGCCGAAGTCGCTCTGTCCGTCGATGCATGCCGCCTCGATGAGCACCTTGGGGAACGACTGGAAGCTCTGGTAGAGCGACAGGATGGCGAAGGTGGACACGGCGAACGGCAGCACGATGCCCATGAGCGTTTCGTTCATGCCCATGTCGTTCACGAGCACGTAGTTGGGGATCATGATCGATTGGAAAGGGATGAGCCACGTCAGGCTCAGCAGCGTGAAGATGAGCGTCTGCCCGCGGAAACGCCAGCGGACGAGCGCGTACGCCGCGAGCAGGCCGGTGAACAGCTGCAGCGCGGTCATCAGGATCGAGACGCCGAACGAGTTGAACATCATGCGGAGGATCGGCATCTGCTCGAACGCATAGCTATAGTTGCTCAGGATGGGGCTCGGCGGCAGGAAGTCGGACTTGAAGATGTCCGATTCGTTTTTGAACGACGAATTCAGCATCCAGTACAGCGGGAACAGCGCGATCACGCACATGAGCGACAGCAGCCCGTGCTGCAGGACCGAGACCGCCGGCGGTTTTCTTTTCATGGTCGGCTCCTCCCGGCTTAGTTATCGTAAAAGGAAAATCGGCGCGACAGCGAATTGAGCGCGAGCGAGATGACGCCGAAGACGACGAAGAACAGAAGCGACGCCGCCGAGCTGAAGCCCGCGTTGAGGTTGGAGAAGGCGAACTTGTACATCTCGTAGTAGACGTTGGTCGACGTGCCGTACGGACCGCCGGTCGTCAGGATGTCGATGTACGCGAACGTCCATTGGCTGGAAAACAGGATGCTCATCGTCAGCATGAAAATAATCATCGGCGACATGAGCGGGACGGTGATGCGCCAGAACTGGCGCATGCTGCCCGCGCCGTCCTGCGAAGCGGCTTCGTAGTACTCGCTGTTGATCCCGGTCAGCGCGGCGGAGAACATGATCGTGCTGAAGCCGATCATCTTCCACCCGGTGATGAGCAGGATGATCCACTTGGCGAAGGAGGGGTCCGAGAAGTAGGCGATCGGCGCGTCGATGAATCCGAGCTTCATGAGCGCGACGTTCACAAGCCCGCCCGACGGATGGAACAGCCAGCGCCAGATCGCGCTAACCGAGACCGGCGCCAGGATCATCGGGATGAAGAACAGCGCGCGGTACACGTTTTTCATGCGGCCTTCCATGTGATGGGTGACCGCGGCCAGCGCGAGCGGGATGACGATGGAAAAGGGCAGCAGCAGTACCGTATAGAATACGGTGTTGCCGATCGAGTCGGCGAAGCTCTTGTTCTGAAGCAGCCGCGAGAAGTTGTCCAATCCGACGTACAGCGGCTCGGTGCCGGGGACCATGCTCCATTTGTGAAAAGCCAAATAAAACGTGTAAAGCAGCGGTCTGTACATCCAAATGCCGAGCAGGACCAGCGCAGGCAGCAGGTACAGCCAGGGCTTCAGCATGCGAAGCGCCTTGGACCGGGCGCGGGGCCGGTCCAAGGCTACGGGCGGCTTCCCCGCGAGGGGGGGCGCGTAGGCGTTTTCGATCGCTTGGCTCATGACGGCTCCTTTCCTTTCGTTACTGGATCATCTGGTTGATGTCGTCCTGCGCCTTCTGCAGCGTCGCCTTGACGTCGCCGTCCTTGGTCATGACGGACTTGACGATGGCGTCCGTGAACGCGGTGGCCGCTTCAGTGGCGTATTCGCCCGGCCAGATGGCGACCGGCTGGATATGCGACAGCTGCTCGAGGTTGATCCGGTAGAGCGGGTTCTGCTCGACAAAGTCCTTCAGGCCGTTCGGATCGTCGGCGTGCGCGGTGCGCAGCGGAAGGTAGCCGATCTGCGAGGTGATGATCGTATAGCCGCGGTCGCCGGTGACGAAGCGGATGAACTCCCAGATCGCCGCGCTTTTCTCCGGGCTGTCCGAGCGGACGGCGAGCACGCTGCCCGAGTTGACCGGGACGGCCGGCTTGTCGCCGAATTGCGGCATGCCTGCGCCGTACACCTTCCAGCCGCCGGCTTCGGACGCCTTCTTGATGCCGCTGTAGAGCGAAGTCGAGGAGGCGTACATGCCGAGGTTGCCGGCCATGAACTGCTCCGCCAGCTCCGTCTCCGTGCCGGGCGCGGACGCGCCGTTCTGGTACAGATCCTTCCACGTCTCGATCGCCTCGACGCTCTCTGGGCTCGCGAAGCCCGCCGATTTGCGATCCTTCGAGAGCACCTCGCCGCCGTTGCTCAGGATGAGGCCCTCGGTGATCCAGCCGTTGGCCGGCGTGAGGCCGAAGCCGTCCTTGCCCGTGGCGGCTTTGATCTTGAGGGAGGCTTCCTTGATCTCGGCCCAAGTCTTCGGCGGCTTCGCCGGATCGAGTCCGGCCGCTTCGAACAGCTTGCCGTTGATGAAGACGATCGGCGTGCTGAACGTGAAGGCGAGGCCGTACATCTTGCCGTCGATCTTGCCGAGCTCGAGCGCGTTGGGCGAGATGCCCTGCAGATGCGCGTCCAGCTCCGCCTTCGGGAAGACGTCCTCGTACGCTTTGAAGCCGAGGCTCAGGCGGGAGGCGTCGAGCGTGCCGAACGGATGCTGCACGACGTCGACTTCTTTGCCCGCGGAGATATCCGCCTTGTACTGCTGCATCGTCGTGTCCGCGACGCCTTCGACGACGACGCCCTTTTCCTTGCCGACCGTGTCGTTAAATTCCTTGATCAGCTGCTCCATGCCCGGCTTCATCGTCGGGTAGGCCAGGCTGTACGAGTAGAACGTGACCTTGGTCGGATTCGCGGGATCGAGCTTGGCGAGCTCCGTCTGGCTTGGCGCCGCGGTAGCGGCAGCGGCGTCGGCTTCGCCTTCTGCGGCGGAGCCGCAAGCGGACAGGCTGGCTGCGGATGCGATGGCGAGTACCAGGGCGGTGCCTTTCATGAACGGTTTCATAAAATCAGGAGTCCCCCTTTTCAATAATGGATGCCCGTTCGTCTAAGCGACTAAGCTTCCAGGCAGTAAGCTTGTATACGCGCCCGATCTTGGGCGTCGATGCCGAATTCGGCGAGCAAATACTGTTCGAACGTACCGTGCGCGGACAAAATGGCGTTCATCGAGGCGTCGAGATACCGCTCCTGCAGCGCCATCGTGCGGCGCATCGTCTCGAGCGACGCTTCGTCGAGATATTGGGCGGCCATGTCGAACATTTGCGCATGGAACTTTTCGAGCGTCACGTTCGACAGCAGGTAATCCTCCATGATCGTCTCGTACGGCACGCCCAGCGTGAGCAGAATGAGCAGGGCGCCGACGCCCGTGCGATCCCGTCCGCCCGCGCAGTGGTGGACGAGCGGCAGGCTCGTTTCCGGCGTGCGGAGCAGCGACATGAGCTGCTTGTAGGAGCCGTTGTTGATCGGCAGGCTGGCGTACAGCCTGTCCAGCATGTTGTCCGAGAACGCCTTGTGCATGCCGCTCTTGAACAGCTGCTCCATCGTCACGTGCGGCGCGCTCTCTGCGGCTTCGTTGGCGGGTACGCGGATGTAGAGCGCTTCGCCGATGACCGGGTCCGGCTTCTCTTCGGCTTCGGCGCGGTTGCGGTAGTCGAATACATGCCTCAGGCCGATAGCGCGCAGCGCCTCGTGGTCGGCTTCCGTCAGGCCGGTCAGCTCGGCGGCGCGGAACAGCAGTCCCTTTTTGACCGTCCGGCCGTCTTCGGTGCGCAGTCCGCCCATGTCGCGGAAGTTAAAGGCGCCTTCCAGCGGCAGCAGGCAGGCCGGCATTTGAATCGTCGTCATGATGCGTCTCTCCTCGTTATCGATGTCGGTAGAGCCGGCAGCAGGCGCCGGCGTTCGATGCGATCGCGCTTGCGCCGGCGGCCTGGTGCCTACAGGAATCAGTGCTGGGCGACGAGCATGGCGATCGGGAAGCGGAAGTACTCTTCGCCGGAAGTCGGCAGCACGGTCGTCTGAATCGAGATGCCTTCTTCGGTCACGTCGACGATGTTGAAGCCGCAGAAGTCGACCATCTTGTAGTTCTCCGCATCCGCCAGCTCGCCGGTGAACGCCGTGCCTGCGGCTGCGACGTTGACGATGCCGCGGTAGGTGCCGACGTTGTTGGAGTGGACGTGTCCGGCCATGACGCCGATGACGTCGGTGCCTTCGATCGCGTCGCCGAGCTGCGCGCGGTTCGTCAGCAGGTGGTCGCCGGGCATGCCGCGCACGCTCATCATCGGATGGTGGATACCGACGATCGTGCCGAGCTGCGCGGGGGTGGCGAGCTCGTCCTTGAGCCAAGCGAGCTGCGCGGCGTCGAGTTCGCCGTCGTGGCGTCCGGCCACTTGGGAGTTCAGGCCGATCAGGCGCAGTCCGTTAAAGTCGAGCGAGTAGTAGTAGGCTTCTTCGGACGGCGCTTCGCCGAGGTAGCCTTGGCGGAACGCGGAGCGATGGTCGTGATTGCCGAGCACGACGTGCACGGGCGCGCCGATCAGCGCCGCGCATTCGTCCAGAACCGTGCGGATGTAGGCATAGTCGGCTGCGTCGCCTTCATGCGACAGGTCGCCCGTGATGAGCACGAAGTCCGGCGCGACGTTCGCGTCGCGGAGGTGGCGGAACGTCTGCTTGACCTTCTCGGCAAGGTTGAACTTGGCGAATGGACCCTCGGAGCTCGGCGCGTTCATGTGCGTGTCGGTCAGGTGGACGAATTTCATGCTTTTCATCTTCAATCAGCCTCCTTGGTTTTTGAAAAGTTATCTTGTATACAAGAATTATCAATCTTGTATGTAAGGCGGGTATAAACGAGCGATCGGAGTTGTGTAAAAAATGCGGACATGCAAAAAAGCCCCGAAACGGGAGGTTTCGGGGCGGGTTCAACGATGCGGCGGCGCCGGAAAACGGCGGCGCTATACGTTTTTATACTTTGTAGCCGTTTCTAAGCAGCTCTTCGCGCGAGTTGCGTTTGGACGCCTGGATGGCGGCTTTGGCCTCCACGTAGTTGCCTTCGGTTAAATAACGGTAAATTTCGGCATACAGCTTCTTGCCCGTGTAAGGACGGTTGGAGCCTTCGGTCGACCGGTAGGCGACGACGACGTACAGGACCTTGTCTTTGTAGCGGTCGAACGTCTCCATGATGCTGCGGTTGCCGATCGTGGAGAGCAGCGTGCTCATGAACATCAGGCCGGACTCGTAATATTCGCGGTGCATCTTGCGCTCGCTGGCTTCGATCAGCTGGTCCAGGTAATAGCGCAGGCGCTCGAAGTCGGGCTCGTACTGATCCTGCTCCATGCGTTCCAGCACGAACAGATAAAGCGCGTTCAACAGATCGAACATATCGTACAGTTCTTTGACGTCGATTCCTTTGACGAGGATCCCGCGCTTGACCAGCGTTTCCAGGAATCCTTCCTTTTCCAGCTGCATGACGGCGGCTCTGACGGGGGTCCTGCTCATGCCGAGCCCGCTCGCGAGCTCGCTCTCCGAGAGCAGTTGGCCGGGCAGATATTGACCGCCGAGCAGCCGCTGCCGGAGTTCCTGGTAGGCGACTTCCGCGAGAGGCAGGTCGGACATGGGGCAATCTCCTTCGAATCGTTACCGATCGTGATATCCATTTAGTATATCTTGTCGATCGGCGACGGGCAATGCAACGGTTTTCTACTATCCCCGCATTCACTTAAACCTAGACGCCAACGGTCGGTCGCGCAGCTCGTCCGGACGGTTTATCGTAGTTTACAGCTCGTACCATGCAAAAGTACATGATGGGAGTCCGTCAGGACGGCTCTTTTCATGTCTATCGTGCAATTCTGCATGATACATCCCCCCATTTAGCCTGAATCGCAAGAATCGGTGTTGCATGATGCAGTCTTACACGATAGCCCCGCGCGAAGGTTCTGACTGCTGCCGTATCACGCACATTTGCAGGATTCGCGTATAACCGTTCGATTCGGTCTAAAATCGTTCTATGGCGCAGCGCAGATCTCCGTCGTTTACGTTCAGAAAAGGCCGAATCGTTTCTTGCACACGTTTTTGCGGTCTGCGCGGAGCCGCTCGTCGAAGCCGGCCGCTTCAAGCTTTTTGAACAACGCCTCCGGGCCTTGATTCAGCTTGAAGTCCATCTCTTCCTTGTACAACGGCAGCAGGCTGAAGAAATGAACGTCCTTCCCGGGAGCCGCAGTCAACGTAAAAAAGTCATTGGCGGCTTGAACCGTCGACGGAATCGACAAGATCGCGCCGGCAAGCTTCGTATTGTCGGCATAAGGCTCGGCCGGATCCCCGTTCGGGATCGTGTGCGCCAGATAGAGCCAGGTGTTATATTCATGCGGAATGCGGGCGATGGTCTTTAACATGCGGACAGGCCAGTAATGGTCTTCGTCCCTGAAGGCGGCTTCGGACAAAGGCCAATTGGCGGGCAGGCAAAGCATGAGTTCGGCAAAGCGCCAGGCTTCGGCTCCTTCGGGCACGTTCATCGGGCGCATGCCCATGCCGCAGGTGACGAGCGTGTAAAAGTTGCGTTGCGGCGTCGGATCGACGACAAGGATGTCCAGATGAACATGCGTGGAGACGATCTCGTGGAAAACGTTGCGCACCGGGCCGATATGGGCCTCGACATGCCGGGTGACTCGTTCAAGATAGGCGCTGTCTTCTTCGGCGTATGTAGGCGGGCTCTCCGGGGCTTCGTGCCGATAGATGATGCTGCCGCCGGCGGACTTCTCTTCTTTGCTCATAGGAACCTCCAACGTATAATGGATAAATCATGTAAATATATCGGATTTTTGAATCGTATGCATAATAGACAAAAAGAAGGCGGCATGAACGATGCTCGACCGATCCGTCCCCTACTTTAACGTCATTATGAAGAGGCAGCCGGGCAGACCGATTCCGGAATGCCCGCTGCCTGCGGGGTATGCGATCGCCAGGTTTATTCCCGGGAAAGAGGAGAGCTGGGCCGAGATCGAAGCGTCCGTAGGCGAGTTCGACAGCGCGGGAGAGGCGATTCGCTACTTTCGGCAAACCTATCTGCCACTGCCCGACGAGCTTGGAAAACGATTGTTGTTCGTGGAAAACGAGCGGGGCGAAGCGGTCGGTACCATCATGTGCTGGTGGGATCATACGGGCGGCCGGCGCGATCCTTCCGTCCACTGGTTCGCGGTCAAGCGCGGCTTTCAAGGATTAGGGCTGGGGAAGGCGTTGGTTGCGGCTTGCTTGCGGGAAATGATCGGTTTGGAGGGCGACCGCGATATTTACCTGCATACCCAAACTTGGAGCTATAAAGCCGTGCGGCTCTATAGTCAGTTCGGATTCGAGATCGTGCGCGACGAGACGTTCGGTTCGTACGCTAACGATTACGACCGGGCGATGCCGATCTTGGACATGCTGCTGAAGCTGGGGAGGGAATAATTGCGGCTCTAGTAATCTTTTATTTTTTGCGCTTTTTCTTCGTATAGCTGCTCAACTGTCTTCAACACGATATGGGGAACTTCCATGATTTTTAATTGTTCTTCTAGGCTCTCTCCTTCGGATAAAACCGTTAATTCATCTGTTTTTACATTCAGTATGCCTGTCTCTGTTTTCCCGTCTAACCGTTCGCGTTTGTACAAAATATATCGGTCGTCCCAGCCCAGTTCAATGACATCCGCATCAATTTTGACAGGCGCTTCGTCTTGCTTCTTTCTGACGAAAGCCAGTCCGTTCAGGGTTCCGAACAGACGATAGTCATGCGGCAGGACAATGACCGTATCGGATATTGCGTCCCGGTAGTCTTCTATCGCTCTGTCAATGAGGTTTTCACAGCCGGTTAAGAAAGGCACCATCATCAGACACAGCGCGATTGATTGCCGAACTTGAATCATCGTCTAGCCCCCTTTTGTCATGGTTAAGGCGCATGCCTCAACCATAACAAATGATGGGAAAAAATTAAATCAAAGCCGCGATCCCCCGCTGGCATCGATCAACTGGCCCGTCACCCAGCGGCTGTCCGAAGATGCGAGGAAGGCGGCGATGTCGGCGACGTCCTCGGGCTGGCCCCAACGGCCGAAGACGGAGAGCCCTGCGGCAAATGCCCTGCCTCCCGGATCTTGCAGCGTCCCCGCGTTCATGTCGGTGTCGATGATGCCGGGCTGGATCGCGTTGACCCGGATGCCGCGGCTGCCCAGATCTTGCGCCAAGTTCAGCGTGAGCGTATTGATCGCGCCCTTGGACACGCTGTAGCCCAGCAGATTCGGCAGCGGGATCCGCGTCACGGCGGAAGAGAGATTAATGATGCTGCCGCCGTATTTCATGCGCTTCAGCGCCTCCCGAATGACGAGAATCGGCGCTTTGACGTTGATCTCCAGCACCTCGTCAAGCGATGCCGCCGTCGTTTCCTCGATGCCGATCTGCTGGCCGATGCCCGCATTATTAACCAAGATATCAAGCTGCGTGCCGGATGCCGGCCCGTCCAATCGTCCGTCCAGCTCCTCGAACAAAGCCTCGATGCCCCCGGCACAGACGAGATCGGCGCCGATCGCGAAGGCCGACCCGCCGCCGGACCGAATCTCGCGGACGACCTCTTCCGCGCGCTCCCGATTGCTCCCGTAATGCACCGCGACGGTCGCTCCATCCGCGGCAAGGCGCAGCGCGATCCCGCGTCCGATCCCTCTGCTTGCCCCCGTTACCAATGCGACCTTTCCGTTCAGTCTCGCCATATGGATCAGCTCCTTCTCTTTTTTACAAGACCAGTTATAGCACGCGGCCGGCTTTGCGATGTTGCGCTTCTATTCGGATGTCCGGACAAGCCTTTGGTTGATGGCAGTTAAGGCTGATAGAATGGGATTACAGGACAGCAACCTAGAGGAGGAGACACGAATGAGCGAACGAGCGCAAGCGGAAATCGTAACGTGGTCCGGGGGGCATTTCGAGCTGCTGCACCGAATGAACGCGCCGGAGATGACCGAGCATCTGGGCGGACCGGAAACGGAGGCGCAGGTCGCGGAGCGCCACGAACGGTACTTGCGGATTGCGGGGAAAGGAACGGGCCGCATGTTCGCGGTCATCTTGCTTCCCGGGCTTGAGCAAGTCGGGACTGTTGGCTATTGGGACCGGACCTGGCAGGGAGAGCAAATTTGCGAAATGGGATGGGGCATCCTGCCGGCCTATCAAGGCAAAGGCATCGCGACCGCAGCAGTGTCCCAAGCGATTGAGCATGCCCGCAAGGAGGGCGCCCGCCGCACCATCCATGCATTTCCGGGCGCGGACAACCCTGCCTCCAATGCCGTCTGCCGTAAGCTTGGCTTCACGCTGCTCGGCGAATGCGAATTTGAATATCCGCCGGGCAGCTGGATGCGGTGCAACGACTGGCGGCTGGGGCTGTGAAGGATTCAACCCAAAAGGGTCAGTCCCAGATATCCGGCCTGCTGATCTGGAGCATGCGCATGTATTGCAGCAGCTGACCGGTATGAACGGCGTCGTGATAGGATTTGCGTTCAAGCGCGTCTCCGAGGTAGCGTTCGATCGGACGATGCGGCCAGCGAATCAGGCGCGTCTCGAACATGCGGACGTCCAGCGACTCCACGTAGGACAGGAAGCGAATATGGTGAGGTTCGCTTTGTTCGACCTCGTCTTGAATGCTTGTGTAGGGCCGATCCTGCATCGGCGCCGTTTCCTCCTCGGTCGGCAGCCGCTGTTCGGTCAAGATCATATGCCAGTAGTAATCGTGCTCCAGCACATGCCGGATCATTTGGCCCACGGTCAGGGCTGCGGCATCGGGCTGCCAATGAATATATCGATCCGGGATGCTGGATGCGGCTTTGATAAATCTTCTGCGGGTTTCTTTCAGATCGAGCAAGATGAGCGATTTGGCGTCCATGTATATTCCTCCGATAATGGGATCGGCGATAGCCGGCGTTCGGATTATATTGTAGTACGACGACATTTCGGTTAGCATCGAAGTATGAATGCATATCAGAATATCGTATCCGTGGCTTCGCTGATCGGCGATCCGAGCCGCGCCAAGATGCTGGACGCTTTAATGGGAGGGCAGGCGCTGCCTGCCGGAGAACTGGCCTATATCGCGGGCGTATCGCCTCAGACGGCCAGCGCGCATCTGTCGAAGCTGGTAAATGGGAAGCTGCTAATCGTCGAGTCTCAAGGTCGGCATCGCTATTATCGCCTGGCGAACGCTGAGGTAGCGCAGTTCGTGGAGATGCTGGAGGCGCTGTCCCCTGCCCGCCCCGTCAGATCGCTTAGGCAGTCCGAGGAGCTAATCAAAGTGCGCCACGCCCGCACCTGCTATGATCATCTGGCGGGCCGGTTGGGCGTCGCGTTGACGAATGCTTGGCTGGAGCGGTCTTATCTGTCGATCCTCTCCGACCGGGAATTCGGCGTGACGGACGAAGGCGCCGCGCACTTCTTGAGATGGGGGGTCGACCTCCGGGCATCCTCCCCGGGGAGACGCGTATTCGCCAAGCGCTGCCTGGATTGGAGCGAGAGATACCACCACGTCGGGGGTTATCTGGGTGCCAGGATCGCATCGGCGGCGCTTGCGAACGGCTGGGTCGAACGCATGGAAGGGACGAGAGCCTTGCGCGTCACCGAGCGAGGCCGGGACAGCCTTCGGGATCTGTACGGCATGGATTGGCGGCCTTAATGCCGGCGGTGTCATGAAGGTGCGGCCGGCTAAGCTGCGCGTCCCCGGGAGGAGCGTTCTCTTTCCCGTGCCAACATCTGATCCGAATCGGAGGATTCCCATATGAAGCTGAAAATCGCGTGCCTTCACGCGCACGAATCGAATATTGCTTACATCGACGGGCTTCGCGTACCCGACGGGTTGTCGTGGGCCCACTACGTCGATCCGGGGTTGATCGCGCGCATGGGCGCGGATGAATCGTTTACGGAGGATCATGCGCGAGCGCATGTCGTTCGTCAACTGGAATGGATGGCGAAGGCCGGCGCCGACGCGATCCTGATCACATGCACGAACTATATCGCCTTACTCGACGAATCGCAGCTGGCAGTCAAGCTGCCGATTCTCAAGATCGACGAGCCGTTCTTCGAGGAGATCTGCCGGCGCACCGGCCCGCAAGCGCTGCTGTTCACGAACCCGGCGACCGTCGCGGGGACGATGAGCCGGCTTTATGATTATGCGGAGCGCGGGAATCGCGGTCGGCCGCAGATCGAGACCGTCGTGCTGCCCGAGGCGTTCGGCCTCATCATGCGCGGGGAAAAGGGAGCGTATCAGGACGTCGTCCAGGCGGAGCTGGACCGGCTTCTGGACGCCGAACCGGCAAGGCCGGTCTCCGTCGCGCAGCTGTCGATGGTCGATGCAGCGGAGCAGGCAGAAGCCGCGCGCGGCGTGACGATCGGCCATCCGCTTCGTCCGCTTGCTAGCGTCGTAGAGGCGCTGGCGCGGGAGCTCGGCGGCCGCTAAGCGCGGCCCCGGGCGCCAGCGTCTAACGACGCCGACGTTCCAATATAGCTCTAGTGAGCGTCATTTGAGCCGATCCACCCGCCATTATCCCAAGATAGAGCCTCTTGCGCCTCGTTATATTGCTATGACTCGGTACAGAATGAAACGGACTAGCGTAATATTGAACGCTAGTCCGTTTCTGTTTGTTCATTTTTCGCCTTTTTTAGCTGCTTTCGCTCAACATGGGCCAATCCCCATTGATGTAAGGTTTCCAACACCGGAGACAGGCTCATGCCGTATTCCGTGATGGAGTATTCCACTTTCGGCGGGATTTGCGGATAAATGACTCGTTTAACGAGCTCTTCCTCCTCCAAATCGCGCAGATGGAGCGTAAGCATCCTTTGCGTGATATCGGGCAGCAATCTTCTTAGCTCATTGAACCTTAAAGGCTTACCTTGAAGCAAATGATAAAGGATAATCGGCTTCCATTTGCCGACGATCGAATCCAGCGCCGCAACGAATTGACACTGGAAAGGGTTCTTTTGCATACGTTGGCCTCCTTTACAGTACCTTTTTTAATACTATACCACATTTTTTTGCCTACTTACCATTAGTAAGTATATGTTATACGATCAACCTTGAAAGTGTACTTAAATCAATTACAGAAAGGAAGTCTTGATTATCATGGCAACTGTACTGTACATCACCGCGCATCCCCTTGATCCTCAGGAATCTTTTAGTCTCGCGGTAGGCAAAGAATTTATTGAAGCGTACCGTAAGGAAAATCCAAATGATGAAGTTGTTCATTTGGATCTGTACAAAGAGAATATTCCGCAATTCGATGCAGATGTTTTACGTGGTTGGGGAAAACTTCGGTCGGGTTCAGCTTTCGGTCAATTGTCTGATGCTGAAAAGTCAAAAGTAGCTCGTCTTGAGGAGATTGTCGATCAATACGTGGCTGCCGATAAGTACGTGTATGTTTCCCCCATGTGGAATTTCTCGATCCCACCGGTTATGAAAGCATACACGGATGCGACTTCAATTCCGGGCAAGACTTTCAAATATACCGAAAATGGTCCTGTAGGTCTGTTGCCCGGCAAGAAAGCCTTACACATTCAAGCTAGCGGTTCCGTTTATTCGGAAGGTCCTCTTGCTGAAATCGAAATGGGATACAGCTATCTGAAAAAGATTTTGCAGTTCTATGGGATTCATTCTATGGAGGCCATTTTTGCTGAAGGAACAGCATCAAAAGAGCGAGCTCCGGCTATTAAAGAAAAAGCAATTGCATATGCGAAGGAAGTTGCCAAAGGTTTCTAACTAAGGGGGCTTCCTTCTCGAGGACTCGGGCGATCTATGCTGTATATTCCAACCATGTTATCGCATGAAATAACCCGGGGACTTCTGCTCCCGGGTTATTTTCTACGTCGTTCTAGTCGAGGGCTGATCCTGCTGCTTGCTGTAGCCGGCGATACGCTTAACCCCCTCCCCGATCTTAAAAAAAGATAAGCGCGCTTAATTCCCGGTATCCCAGCCTCCCGGCATCCTGCGGTACACTTCAGTCATCACAACCGCGACGGGGGGAATGGACAGTGCACGCGAGCACGAGCGCGGTCAAGCCGCGGACCAAGCCGAGGCCGCTTGCCCGGACGGGCAGCCGGTACGCGCATTACCGCAAATACATGGTGCTGTACCTCATATCGCTGCCGGGCATCTTCTTCTTTCTCGTTTTCAAGTACGTGCCGCTCTTCGGCTCGATCATGGCTTTCAAAGACTACAATGTGTTCGCCGGCATGTGGAAAAGCGAATGGGTCGGGTTCGCCCACTTCAAGCGCATGTTCGAGTACCCTGACTTCGGCCGCATCTTGATGAACACGATCGCGATCGGCGGCTACACGCTGCTGTTTGCATTTCCGATCCCCATCGTCCTGGCGCTGCTCATGAACGAGCTCCGCGGCCGGCTGTTCAAGCGGTTCGTGCAGACCGCGGTCTATCTGCCCCACTTCCTGTCGTGGGTCGTCGTGGCGGGCATCGTCATCGGCATCTTGTCGCCCACCAACGGTCTCATGAACCAATTGCTGAATCATTTCGGCGTCGATTCGATCTACTTCATGGGCGAGGAATCGTACGTGCGGTCGATTATCGTCGGATCGGGCGTCTGGCGGGACGCAGGCTGGAGCACGATCATCTATCTGGCAGCGATGGCGGGCATCAATCCCGACCTTTACGAGGCCGCGCAGCTGGACGGCGCGAACCGCTGGCGGCAAACCCGGTCGATCACGATCCCGGCGCTGCTCCCGACGATCACAGTGCTGTTCCTGCTGCAGATCGGGCAGTTTCTCGACCTCGGCTTCGAGCGCGTGTACGTCTTCCTCAATCCGCTCAACGGCGGACGCGGCGACATCCTCGACACGTACATCTATGACGTCGGCCTCATCCAGGGCCAATACAGCTACACGACGGCGATCGGCCTGTTCAAGTCGCTCATCGGGCTTGCGCTCATCATGGGCGCCAACGCGCTCAGCAAAAAAACGACTGGCGAAGGCCTGTACTAACGAATGGGGGCCACCGATATGAACGCAGCTTCAACTTCGACGCCAACCTCAATCTCATCCACGATCCGACGAAGAAAGGGTACATCCTACGTCATTCCAACCATCCTGGCCGTCATTTGCCTGATCATGCTGCTGCCGATCTTCAACATCCTGGCGCAGTCGTTCAGCAGCGCCGCCGCCATCGGCGATCAGCGCGTATACCTGTGGCCGGTCGAGTTCACGACGAGCAATTATGAGGCGATCCTCGGGCAGACGAGCATCTGGCGCTCCTTCGGCGTGAGCGCGATCGTCACCGTCGCAGGCACGCTCATCGCGCTCGCCATGACGGCTTCGCTCGCCTATCCGCTGTCGCGGGCCGAGTATCGGGAGCGCAAGTGGGTGCTGACGCTGGTGCTCGTCACGATGATCTTCCACGCGCCGCTCATCCCCAACTATCTACTCATCAAGCAGCTGCACATGCTCGATACGCTGTGGGCGCTCATGCTGCCCGGCGCGATCAGCGCATTTAACCTGTTCGTCATGCGGTCTTTCTTCCTCGCGATTCCCGGGGAGCTCATCGAGTCCGCACGGATCGACGGCGCCGGCGAGCTGCAGACGCTATGGAAGATCATCCTGCCCCTGGCCAAGCCGGCGATGGCGACGATGGGCATCATCTACTCGGTCGCGCTCTGGAACAACTACGCCAACGCGTTGTATTTTCTCAGCGACCGCGCCTTGTTCCCGCTGCAGGTCAAGCTGCGCGAGTTCATCATCACCGACTCGTCCGACCTCGCGACGACCGCGGCGGACATCGCCAATCTGTCGCCCGAGGGGCTCAAGATGGCCGTCATCGTCATCGCGACCGTGCCGATCATGATGGTGTATCCGTTTCTGCAGAAGTACTTCATTAAGGGCATGATGCTCGGCTCGATCAAGTCGTGATCGCCCTCATCCCGTATAATAAAAGTCAACACGGCTTAAAAAACACAATGTCTGCGGCGAACGGGCCGCGATAAGATCATAATCGCAAACACAAATAGCGAAGGGGATGGACGTATGGCGGGAGGCGCTTTGAGGGGTTGGAGGAACGCGGGGATATTGGCGGCGCTGGCGGCGGTGACGCTGGCGGGCTGTTCGAACAAAGAGAAGACGGAGGCGGCCGCGCCGGCAAGCGGGGCGTCCGGGACCGCGAAGGCGACCGCGACGGCAACGGCGCCGCAGAAGGCGGTCAAGATCTCGATCGGTATGAGCGACGCATTGAACAAGTACGCGCTGGCCAGCGACGACATCAACAAGGATAAATGGGTGAAAAAGCTGGGCGAGCTGACGAACACCGAGCTCGACATCAAGCTCATTCCCCACGCCGACATCAAGCCGAAGATCGCGCTCATGTTCGCGGGCGGCAACGTGCCGGACGTGCTGCACACGATCCAGGGCATGTACCCGGTCAGCACGGATATGCTGGGCGCGGTCAAGGGCGGCGTGTTCCTCCCGCTGGACGATCTGCTGCAGCAGTACGCGCCGGACTTGTTGAAAGCGATTCCGGAGGAAGCCTGGAACGAGGTTCGCTATGACGGCAAAATCTACGCGATTCCCGAATACCTGTCGATCCAGTCGCGCCGGGCGACGTTCATCCGCAAGGATCTGCTGGACGCGACGGGGCTGCCGGTGCCGAAGACGGTCGACGAATACCTCGACGTGATGCGCGCGATGAAGAAAAACGGCGTCGAGCATCCCTTCGCCTTCCGCGAGAAATTCGCTTACTCGGACTTCATTTTCGGCGCCTACGACGTCATGCCTTACAGCACGATGTTCGAGAAAATCGGCGATGAGGTCGTGCCGAAATTCTTCAAAGTGGAGGCGATGAAGAAGGCGCTGCAAGCTTACAAGACGATGTACGACGAGGGCCTGATCGCCAAGGACTTCGCGAGCGTCGACGGCAACCGCTGGACCAACGAGATCAATGCCGGCAAGTCGGGCATCTGGAATCACAACGCCAACCTGATGACGACGTGGGTCAACACGACCAAGGCGGCGAACCCGAACGCGGTCGTCACGATGATCCCTTCACCGGTCGGCGACGACGGCAAGGGCGGCATGATGAAGTACAGCTACACGGGCAACCTGACCTACATCAACAGCAACGTGGGCGAGGAAAAGGCGGCGGCCATCCTCAAGCTGCTCAACTTCATGATGACCGACGAAGGCGACCGGTTCTTCAACTTCGGCATCGAGGGCGACACGTACACGCTGAAGGACGGCAACGTCGAATACAAGCAGCCGGTGACGGCGGAGGAGACGTACGAAGAGCAGTTCCGCTCGAGCATTCTGCGAATGGTGGAGGACACGGCGCTCAACCGCACGCTGCTCGCCACGACGGAGCCGGGGCGTCAGGTCGTCGAACTGTTCGATTCGGTCGTCACGAAGGAAGGGCGCGAGGGCATCTCCTTCCTGCCGGAGCTTGAAGCGAGCGGCAAGTACAGCGACGCAGGGCTGAAGTTCTCCGACATGCCGCCGATCATCTTGAACCATATGCTCAAGATGATCTACGGCAAGGAGCCGATCTCCGACTGGCCGAAGGTGCTCGAAGAATGGCGGTCGAAGGGCGGCAACGAGATCATCAAGGAAGCGACGGAGCGGTACAACAGCAAGGACGGCGTCAAGCTGGGCGAATGATCGTGCCGGCGGGCGTTTAGGCTGACAAGAGTCGGAAAAACATTTATTCTTTAGGGAATAAATGTTTTTTCGTTCATCCGGGAGGGACGCTTGATGAAGCATATTCTCATCGTGGACGACGAACCGCTGACGGTGAAGGCGCTGGTCACCGTGCTTCGGCAGTACCCGCAGCCGGTCGGCTCGATCCGCACCGCGGCGGACGGCGCGCAGGCGCTGCGGATGATCGAAGAGTCGCCGCCCGACCTGCTGCTCACCGACATCCGGATGCCCAAGATGGACGGCCTTGAGCTGTGCAGGCAGGTTCACGAGCGGTATCCGCGCATTCGCAAGGTCATCATCTCGGGCTACGGCGATTTCGAGTACGCGCAGGCGTGCATTTCTTATGGCGTTAAAGAATATATTTTGAAACCGTTTACACCGGCCAAAATCCATAATCTGCTCGCCGTGCTGCTGCCGAAGAGCGAGTCCACCTTCTCGATCGCCCGCTTCGAGGAGCATATCGAGCGCATCGTCGAGGCCGTCTGGGCGCTGGATACGCCGCAGGCGGAGGCTCAGCTCGAGGCGTGCCGCGCCTACTGCAGGGCCGCGTCCGCCACCGAAGCGGAGTGGGCGAATCTGATGGACGACAGCCTGTCCATGATCCGCAAGCGTCTCGCGCAGCGTGGCTTCGAGCCGCCTGCCGCGGCCGAGCCGGCGCCTGACGCGGCAGGCACCGACGAGCGTTATATCGGGTTATATGTCCAGGTGCTCCGGTGGATCGACGAGCTGGCGCTTCGCCGCGGCGGCCAGGACCTGATGCAGAAAGCCAAGACGTATATCGACGACCACATCACCCGCGAGGTGTCGCTGGAGGACGTCGCCGATTACCTGGGGATCACGCCACCTTATTTAAGCCTGCTGTTCAAAAAGGTGCACAAGATGAGCTTCGTCCAGTACCGGATCGCCAAGCGCATCCAGCTCGCCAAGCAGCTGCTCGAGGTGCCGCATCACCGGACCAACGATATCGCCTTCGAGGTCGGCTACGAGAATTACCCGCATTTTTCGCGGACGTTCAAAAAGGTGACGGGGCTGTCGCCGCAGGAATACCGCAGCAAGATGGGCATCAAATGAGGAAGCCGTCGCTCGCCCGCAGCATCTTCGTCAGCATGGCCTGTCTCGTGATCGCGTCCGTGGCGTCCGTCGCCTTTTTTTCCTACCGCAACTCGTCCGTCGAGCTGCGCAAGCAAAACGAACAGCACCTGATCGAGATCGTGTCCAACGTCGTACACCACACCGATCTCTATTTGAATTCGTACGAACGCGCGCATTTGTCGCTCGTGACCAACGGGGACATCCGCTCGTTCCTGGACGCGCCGCCGGCGGACGATTACGAACGATACGAGGTGACGCACCGGATCAAGGAGCAGGTCATCGAGCCGCTGTTCCTCAAGTCGCCGGAGATCATGACGGTGTTCCTGATCGACTACAACGGGAACTACGCCTATTATCCGAACCCCGAGCTTCGCCTTATAACCGATCCGCTGCCTCGGGTGACGCTCGAAGAGCTGGAGGAGGAGACCGACGACAACGGCCGGCTGACGATCATCAACAACAGTGTGTTCAGCGACAGCGACAACCAGCTCATCACGCTGGCGCGCAAAGTGTACGGCGGCGTCTACGACCGGTTCAAGGGTATCCTCGCGATCGAGATCCGGGCGGACGAGTTCTCCACGCTGTGGAAGGGCATCAATCTCGGCCAGCGGGGCTTCTTCGCCATCGTCGATTCCCAGGGGCGATTCGTCTACAACCCGGACAAGTCGCAGATCGGCCAGCCGCTGGACGAGGGGCTGCGCGCCAAGATGGAGCAGAACCAGCTGCATTCCTTCGTCGACTCGTCGCTGGGCGAGAAGCGCATGTTCGTCAGCCTGAAGTCCGCCTACACCGGCTGGAATCTCATGGTGTCGATCCCGACTGCCGAGATCCGGCGGCCGATCGCGAGCATTCGCTACTCGTCTATCCTGGTCGGCGCGATCACGCTGCTGCTTGCCCTGGCCGTCGCTTACCGGTTCGGCCGCACGCTCACCAAGCCGATCCAGATCATCAAGAACGGCATGCGCCAGACGGAGCGGGGCAACTGGGTCAAGATCCCGAAGGTGCAGGCGAACAACGAGCTGGACGAGCTGATCGACCGCTACAACCTGATGGTGACGAGCTTGTCGGAGCTGATGGAGAAGCTGTACCGCACCGAGCTGAGCAAGAAGGATGCCGAGCTGGAACGACAGCGTGCGGAGCTCCAGTCGCTGCAGCTGCAGATCAATCCGCACTTTTTGTACAACACGCTGGAAAATATCATGAGCTACGCCGTCATCCAGCAGTCGTCCGAGATCACCGAGATCGTCGACGCGATGGCGCTCATGTTCCGCTATTCGATCCAGACGTACCTCGAGGAGACGGCTATCGTCAACGAGCTCAAGCACGTGCTCAACTATATGACGATCATGAAGCACCGCATCGGGCGCGAGTTCGAGCTGGACGTGCGCATCCCGCCGGCGTTCTTCCTGAAAAAGATCGCGCGGCTGACGCTCCAGCCGCTGATCGAGAACGTGTTCCAGCACGCCTTCGCCGACGGGTTCGAGGAGTATCACTACATCAGGCTCGACGCCTGGCTCGAGGATGACAGCCTCGTCATCCTGCTCGAGGACAACGGCGTCGGCATCGCGCCGGCGCGTCTCGCATTGCTGCAGGCGCAGCTGGAGGCGAATCAGCTGGCCGAAGCGGACCAGCAGAGCGGCCGGCACAAGCGCGGCATCGGCATGATGAACGTGCACCGGCGCATCCAGCTCGTGTTCGGCGTGTCCTACGGGCTGCGGATCGAGAGCGTGCAGGGAGAAGGCACGAAGGTGTATATCCGGCTGCCGGACGCGGGGACTTCGGGCGCTGCGGGGCAATCGGGGCCAACGGAGGGGGCGGGAGAGCGGGAGGCGATGTGAGTATGTGAGCGGGCGGTGGCGAGGCGAGGGGGCGGAGCTAACCTATCGGAAGCAGGGTGCGATACCCCGGACATTTCGCAGCGGCCAAGCCGATTGTGCCGCGTATTCAGCGTCGTGCCGCGCCTCGTCGTATCGCACCACGCCGTACCGCCGCGCCATGCCGTGCATAATTCCTGCAGAAATGCAGGCTTTTCCCACGGACGCAACCCCTCATTTAAAAAGGATGCTAACATACAGGCTTTTGCCAGACTTATAAGCCAAAGTAGCGATCGGCAGCGTAAAGGATGCATATTTGCAGGCATTCTCTCGAAAACGCTACATTTGCGTCACAAAGCCTGCACGATTGCAGTTTTTTAAGCAAACTGCCCTTAACCCAATCCACCAGTCGACCTCCTATGCTTGCTTCGAAACAATCTAAGCCATCTATGCAATTAAAAAATCTAAGTAATTTTAGTAATCGTAGTCATAATGCCCCCGCACATCGCCTGTAAAAAACATCAACCGCGCTTAAAAACGATCATCTACTTGCCGGACGCCCCGGCCTATAATCGGAACCATCACGAGGGAAAGCTGGTGATTCGATGATGGGTTGGCGGCGGTTGAGGAGCGGCGGGACGAGAGTGGCGCTCGCGCTCTTGTTGGCGACGGGGACGGCGGCATCGGCGGGACCGGGCGGCGCGCGGGCGGCAGGCACGCAGCTGGAGAGCTTCGAGAGTTACGGCAGCGCGGCGGGCGGATACACTTCGCCGGTCGGCGGCGGGACAAGCGCGGCGCAGCCGTGGAAAAACGCGGTGGGGTCCGGCGCGTGGACGGTCGGCGAGCAGTCGGCGTCCGCGCATTTTCTGCAGCAGACCGATACGGGGACGAGCGGCGTCTACGTGCTGACGAATCCGTACTGGACGGCGCAGGAGCCCGACTTGGCGGACGAGAGCGCGACGCTGTCCGGCAAGCTGAAGGTGACGGGCGCGAACAGCACGTATGCCGGCCTGGTCGCCCGCTTTGCGACGAGCGGCGGCGTGGCGGACTATTACCAGTTCACGATGAAAAAGAACTCGTCCAGCTACCAGTTCTATCTGGAGCGGGTGACGGCAAACGCCAGAGCCGCCGTGCCCCAGACGGCCGGGACGGCCAATGCGAGCGGCGTATCCGTACCGAATACGACGTTGTCCGCGCACTTCGACGGCAACGGCTATCTCCCGCTTCGGCTCGAGATCGCGGAAAACCCGGACGGCAGCCTGACGCTTGAAGGCTACTACGACGGCCAGCTTGTGCTGTCGGGCACCGACACGGCGCCGATCGGCGCCGGCGACGTCGGCTTGCTTAGCCGGGCGGGCGCGACCGCCTTCGACGACATCGAGGCCTCCGTCGACGGCGGGCCGGTCGTACCCGGCACGACCGTCGAAGTCGCGAACGCGACCGAGCTCGGCGCGGCGCTGCAGGCCGCGACGCCGGGCACGACCGTGCTGCTCAAGGACGGGAATTACGCCGGCCTGACGATCACCGGCGTGCACGGCACGGCCGAAGCGCCGATTACGATCCGCGCCAAAAACAAAGGCTTGGCCGTTTTTAATTCGTCCGGCCTGCGCTTCACGGACTGCTCGTACGTCACGCTCGAGGATGCGACGCTATCGATGGCGAGCGCCGGCAACTGGGTGCGCCTCACAGGTTCCCATCATATGCGCGTCACGGACAACCGCTTCTATTCGCCATCCTCGGTCACGCCCGCGACGTCGTCCGTCTGGGTGCTGCTCGACGGCTCGGGCAGCCATGACAACCGCATCGACCATAATCTCATGGAAAATAAGCGCGACACGGGCAAATTCATCGTCTTCGACGGCGTGGCCTCCGGGACCGGTCCTTACGAGATCTCCCAGCACGACGTGGTGGAGTACAACATTTTCCGCCATACGCTCTCCCGCCAGCCCAACAACTCCGAGGGCATTCGCCTCGGCGTCTCCAATCTGGTCGCCCTGAACGCCTACGCGACCATTCAATACAATGTGTTCGATCAGGTCGACAGCGATCCGGAATTCGTGTCGGTCAAGAGCGGCGCCAACACGATCCGCTACAACTACTTCATCGAATGCCTCGGCTCGCTCACGCTGCGGGCGGGCATCGGCTCGAGCGTCTACGGCAATTTGTTCATCGGCAACGGTCGAACCGCGCCCAATCCCGATCCGACCGGCTTGCCGCTCGGCACCGGAGGCGTGCGCGTCTACGGGGAAAATCACAAGATCTACAACAACTACTTCGAAGGCCTGACCGGCTCGGTGTGGGACGCAGCCATCACGGTGACGACGGGCGACGCGGACGATCTGCTCGCGCATCCCGAGGCGCCGGCCCAGCACTATATCGCTAAAAATCTGACGGTCGTCAACAACACGCTGGTGAACAACGTTGCCAACATCGAGCTCGGATTCGAACGGTACGGCATCGCGCCGGAAAATCTGACGTTCGCGAACAACCTGGCCGTCGGCTCGCAGGGCTCGCTGATCAAAGTGATGACGCCGCCCGTCGGCCTGACCTGGAGCGGCAATCAGATGTACCCGCAGCAGGGCGCGACGCTCGCGACGGGCCTCGCCGCGCCGCTGACGGAGGCGCAGGTCAAGATCGCCTTCCCGATGATGGTCGGCGCCTCGGTCGCGCTGAGCCAGAGCGACTACGCCTGGCTGTGGACGTCGTCCGAATACGCATCGCTGCGGACGATCGGCTACAAGAAGCTCGCGGCGAACAGCCCCGCGATCAACGCGGCGGTCGGCGACTATGGGAGCGCAGGCGCCTATGCTTACGCGGCCTCCGATATGGAAGGCCAGGCGAAGGTCGGCATCCGCGACGTCGGCGCCGACGAGTACACGGGCGGCACGCCGGCAGACGCAACGCCGCCGTCGTGGAGCGCGTCGTCGCCGCTGATGCTGGCGAGCGTCGCGCCGCGGGAGGCGCGCATCCAGTGGCCGTCGGCCTCGGACGATTCCGGCGTCGCCGCGTACCGCATCTACCGGAACGGCACGCAGATCGACACCGTGTTCGCCGACGTCGGCGCGTACCGGGATCGCGGGCTCCAGCCGGGCACGTCCTACGCTTACCAAGTGCGGGCGGTCGACCAGGCCGGGCGCACGGCCTCGACCAACACGTTGACGGTCGCGACGCCCGCGCTCGTCTCCGTGCAGCTGTCCGGCATCCGCGATCGCATCGCGCTGGGCGGCGCGGCCAAGCAGCTGACGGCGACGGCGCGCTACGCGGACAATTCGATCGAGGACGTGACGGCTTCGGCGACGTTCGCAAGCGGCAGTCCATCCAAGATCGCCGTATCCTCGACGGGCGTCGCAGAGGCGAAGGCGCTGGGCGTCGCGTCACTTACTGCAACCTACGGCAGCATCGTTTCTACTGCGGTGCAGACGACCGTCGTTAATTCGGCGGATACCGCGCAGACCGCGTCCGCCGACACGTACGTCGACAATGTCACGTCGACGAATGCCGCCACGAACTTCAGCACGGCGACGGAGATGAAGATCAAGACCGAGGGCGCGGACAGGCGGACCGGCTACGTCAAGGCGTCCACGTCCCCGCCGGCGGGCATCGTGGACACGGTGCGGCTGCGCCTTTACGTCGCATCGACGCAGACCGGCGCGGACCTGCGGCTGTACGGCATCGAGGACGACAGATGGGTTCCGGCGCAGATTACGGCCGACAACCAGCCGGCGGCCGTCTCGACGGACACGGATCTCGGCGCCGCATCTCCGCTGACCGGCGGGGCATACGTCACCTTCGACGTCACCCGGTTTTACGAGCGGCAGACCGACGGCACGCTTAGCTTCCGGATCGTGACGGGCGTTCCAGCCGTCTCGATATCGCTTCGGACGATCGAGGCGGGCACCGCCGCGCAAGCGCCGACGCTCATCTACACGGTCATAGACGAATAGGGCGCATCTTGCTTGGAACGAACGCATGAGACAGGCGCCGGGAGGATGGAACGAGTTGGAGCACCAAGGCCTATATTTTCACAACGTCGCGGAGCTCGAAGCGAAGCCCGGCCTGTCCGGGCTTCGGCTCCAGAGATTCCCGCAGGACGTGCGGCGCACCCTGACGGACAAAGGCAGGATCAAGGCGGAGCTGTCTAACGGCTGCGAAATTCGATTCGTCGCTTCGTCGAGAATCGCGCGCGTGATCGTCGGCGCGGCAGAGGAGGATGGGACCGCGCTCGTGTACCGCGGGGATTTCCTTCATGCTTCGCATCGGCTGCGGGCAGGCATGCCGGAGACGATCCTGCTCGAGACGCCGGAGCGGTTCGACGGCGTCGAACCCGCGGCGCTCGGGGGCAGCGGCTTTTCGCCGGACGTATGGCGGATCTGCTTCGATCGGTTCGCCGCCGTGTTTTACGGCGCGGACGCTTATGGCGGCGAGTTGCGCCCGCCGGCGCCGGACGAAATGCCGCGGCTGACGCTGCTCGCGTACGGCTCGTCGATCACGCAGGGCGCGGGCTCGCTGAACCATGCCAACGGCTATGTCCAACAAGCGGCGCAGCGTCTCGGTCTGGACGCGATCAATCTGGGTCTCAGCGGCTCGTGCTTCTGCGAGCGGGGGCTGTCGGACTTCATCGCGTCGCGCCGCGCGGATCTGGTATTCCTGGAACTCGGCGTCAACATGCGCGGCCAGGTGCCGGCAGACGAATTCGAGGCGCGGGCGGCTTATCTGTTGGATCGCCTGGCCGATGCGGCTCCGGGGCGACCGACGCTGCTGACGACGATTTATCCGAACCGGGCGACCCGGTCGCGTTATGAAGCGGACGCGTTCCGCGAAGAGGAACTGAAGTTTAACGAAGCGCTGCGGCGGCTTTGCTCTGAACCGGGACGGGCGGGCGGCGAGATTCGTCTCGTAGAGGGCACGGAGATCCTCGGCGATTTTGCCTGGCTGACCAGCGATCTGATCCACCCGTCCGAGTACGGGCACATCCGGATGGGCGAACGTCTGGCGGACGCGCTGCGCCCTGGCCTGACAGCGCTGCTGGAGAGCCGGACAGCTCCTGTTTAATAACCCGTTCATTAGAAAAAAGGAGGAAAAGAGATGCCGCTGATTACGATCCGCATGTACGAAGGACGCACGCAGGAACAGAAGAACGAGCTGACGGAGGCGTTTACCCGGGAGATGGCGAGGATCATCGACCGCGATCCGGCATTTATCAAGGTGGAATTCAACGAGGTTCCGATCGACGGCAACGCACCGGAACATTTGAAAAAGGCGAAGGAGAGACAGCTATGACACTCCAAGGAAAGCTTGCGCTAGTCACAGGATCAGGGAGCGGAATCGGCAAAGGGATCGCCTGGGCGCTCGCGCGGCAGGGAGCCGACGTCGCCGTGCATTACAACAGCAACGCGGAGGCGGGCGAAGCGACTGCCCGCGAGATCGCCGAATCGGGCGTTCGCGCCGCCGCCTTCGGCGCGGACCTGCGGCAGGTCGAGGAGACGGAGCGGCTGGCTTCCGAGGTCCAAGCTTTTTTCGGGCGACCGATCGACATTCTCGTCAACAATGCCGGGCATCTCGTCGGCCGGGTGGCGAACGCCGAGATGACGGAGCGGCACTATGAGGAAGTTATGAACGTGAACTTCAAGAGCTGCGTCTTCATGAGCAAAGCGGTCATCCCGGCGATGGCGGAACGGCGCGAAGGCGCGATCGTGCACGTCTCCTCGGTCGCCGCCCACAACGGCGGCGGTCCGGGCGCGTCCGTCTACGCGGCGGCCAAGGCCGCGATGCTCGCCTATGCGAAGGGGCTGGCCAAGGAGCTCGCCGGCTCGGGCATCCGGGTCAACGCGGTGTCGCCGGGCGTCATCGGGCAGACAGCGTTTCACGATACGTTCACCCCGGAGGAAGCGCGCGCCGCGACGCTCAAGACGATCCCGCTCGGCCGCGAGGGCGTGCCGGAGGATGTGGGCAATGCCGTGGTCTACCTCGTGTCGGCGCAGTCCGCCTACGTGACGGGCCAGACGATCGAGATTAACGGCGGCATGTTTATGCGATGAATACGATCCGGCGCAACTACGAGTCGCACGCCTGGTGCCGGGAAGCCGTCGACGAGCTGCGAACGAAGCTGAGGCAGGCGGCGGTGGGTTCGGACATCGGGATTCCGGTGTCGCCTGCGGGGTGGTGGCACCAGTACGTTTGCCCCGAGCACCATACGGAGCTCGTATTCGATCCGATGGAGCGGGACGCGCATGTCTTCCGTTGTCCATATGGCTGCGAGCTCGCGGGCGAGCCCTACCGCGGCGCCTGGCTCGTCTATCGCCATCAGGAGAACGCCCGCGAGGCGCTCTCCGCGGCTGCCGTCTATGCGGCAACGGGCGAATCGGCCTGCGCCGACCTGGCTTGCGGAATCGTCGAGGCTTATGCGGCCAGCTATCCGCGGTATCCCGCGAACCCGGATGCGCAAGGTTGGATGCTGCGCGGCACGGTGTTCCACCAGGCGCTGACCGAGTCGATCTGGGCCGTCTCGCTGTTGAGAGCCGTGCTGCTGCTGAGCGACGGCGGCGTCGACGTAGAGGCGCGCTGTCCGGGACTGCCGCTGTTCCTCGCGATGCTGGAGGAGCGAACCGGGGAGGCCCGCCGCATCCTCGTGGAGGAGCGGGGCGACGCGCGCAACAACTATACCGCCTGGCTGAACGCATGCTTATCCGCCGTTTACGCCGTACGCGGGGACGGACGGGCGCTCGCCGCGCTGCTAGAGACGCCAGGTGGACTGCGCGATCATCTCTCGATCGGGGTGCTGGCGGACGGGTTCGAGTTCGAAGGCAGCACGTACTATCATCTTTTCGTGCTGCGCGCCTATCTGATCGCCGCGGAGATGACCGAGCGCCTGGGCACGGATTTGTACGCCATGACCGGCACCGCTGGCCAGAGCTTTTACGGGATGCTGCTCGCGGCCGCGGATCTGACGGCGCCGAACGGCGAGCTGCCCGCGCTGCACGACGGGCCTTACCGGCGCGTTCCGTTCGCCCGCGAGGTCGCAGAAGTGATGGAGATCGGCTGGCGCGTCTACCGGGCGAAGCCGCTGCTGCCCGTGCTTCGGCAAGCATATGCGCAAGCGAACGGGGCGCCGCGGCGCGAGGGGCTTGAAGCCGTGCTGTTCGGCGAGGGCGAGTGGGAGTGCGAGGCACCATTTTCGGAAAATCGGTTGCTTAGCGACGTCCGCGGCTCCAGGCTGTATCCGGACGCGGGCTTCGCCGTCGGGCGCCAAGCAGGCAATCCGCTCTCGTTCGTGCTCGACTACGGCCAGCATGGCGGCAGCCACGGCCATTACGACAAGCTCAATCTCGTGCTGATGCACGAAGACGGCTTCATCGCGCCCGAGCGCGGCATGGTGCCGTATGGTTCCGCGCTTCGCCACGCTTGGTATTCGCAGACCGCGAGCCACAATACGGTGACCGTGGGCGGACGTTCGCAATCGGAGCATGCAGGCGTGTGCTTGAAATTCGAGACGGGTGCAGATCGCACCTACGCGTGGGCGCGCTCCGAGGGCGCTTATGAAGGCGCCGTGCTCGACCGTCACCTTTGGCTCTCTTCAGGATGGCTGCTGGACTGGTTTGTCGTAACGCTTGAGGCCGAGGATACGGTCGATTGGTGGCTTCATTTGTTGAGGGAGGCTCCAGAGGAAACCGGAGCTTCGGAAAAGGCTGACGGCCCGGACGGTGCGGAAAGGGCGCAAGGTTTGGCCGACCGGGACATCGGCGATGCCGTGCAGGTTATGGCGGATTATGCGCAGATAAAGGCGGAGCGGCTCGCAGCTGCCGAAAGCGCGGTCGTGTTCCGCGCGAGGGCGGGCGATGACGTGCATGGTTTGGCGAGAGAGATCGCGATTCATGCGCTAGTCCCGGCTGGCTCGGAGCTATATCGGATTCAATCGCCCGGCACGTCGCTCGATCCCGCGCGTCCGATGGCGGGCCTGCTGCAGCGCCAGCGCGGCCGCGTCGTTCAATTCGCGGCGCTGTACGCGCCGGCGGGCGATTCGGCCGCGCTTTGCCGAATCTCGGATACCGAGATCGAGGTTCGGGGTACGAACGGGACTGTGGCCGTTCGGCTGGCGGAGGATGGACTGCTAGTTCGGCCCGCCATGTCCGAAGCCGGCAATCGGTGAGAAACTGGGACGCGCGAGACGTGTTAAACTAGGGGAGTAAGAGCAGCGGCCGGTTGACGGTGGGAGCGCGAGCCCTATGGGAATGGGAGATGTACGGCGCGGCGGCAAAGGTCGACGTCTTGGCGCTTGAGCCGAACAGTCGGATCCAAATCCGTTGGGGCGACGAGACGAGCGGCTTCACCGAAGTGGAGTGGACCTTCAAGCGCCGCGGGGAAAATGAAACCTTCGTCAGCATCGTCAACTCGGGCTTCCAGGGCGACGGCGACGCGGTCGTGACCCAAGCGCTGGATTCGGCCGGCGGCTTCAACATGATCCTGTGCGCGCTGAAGGCGCTGCTCGAGCACGGCATCGAGCTGAACGTCGTCGCCGACAAAGCGCCGGATGCGCACGTGCGGCCTAGCGAGTAAGCCATACTTGTGCGGGACCGCCAGGACAACCAGTCCTGGCGGTCTTTGTTTACATACTGAACGTATGAACAACCACCTTCTGTAAACAAGGAGCAGAGTTACGAAGCGAGGTGCGGGCAAGTAAAAGTAAAAGTAAATGAAAGAGACGGGACGGTTAATAAAAGCCTGCATCCGTGCAGGCTTTTAAGCCGATACGACGAGCCGAAGCGGAAATTCCTGCAAATCAGCATCCATTTAGCTGCGAAGTCCGAAATCTCAAAGGAAAAGCGATTGAAGCCTGCAGATTCGCCTCTTTTTATCGCCCAAGGTCAGTCATACACGAAAAGGATGTAAATTTGCAAGCATTCGTCTGTTACCCCTCGAGTAGGCGGATCGCGCACAGGGGAGGCGTCGTCCGATCGCACATCGCTTCCGGGCGGCTCCCGAAAAACGCACATCTGCCTCAACTGACGCTCCGGCGAGCAACCTTCCGCAAAACTATATTGACAGTCGATATATCGCATTATATTATATCGGTATACGATATATCGCCAATCGATATAACTGCGATGCGGAGGAACCAACGTGGACAAATCGAAGCAAATGCTGCCGTTGACGGAGGCGTTTTACTACATTCTGGTGACGCTCTGCGCGGAGCCGTCGCACGGTTACGGCATGATGCAGGAGGTCGAGCGGATGAGCGACGGCCGGCTCAAGCTGGGGGCGGGCACGCTCTACACCGCGTTGAACACGCTGCAAGGAAAAGGGCTCATCGAGCCCCATCCAGGCCCGGAGGGCGCGGACGCCCGGCGCAAGATGTACGCGATTACGACGGATGGGCGCGAGGTACTGGCGGCGGAGGTCGGGAGGCTGGAAGAGCTGCTCGTGGTCGGCAGGCAAGCTTTGAACGGGGGGGATTAACGATGGCGCGGATGGAGAAAAGAAGGCACGCCTGGATGAGCTGGGACTACGAGAAGGAAGAGCGGTGGCTGAACGAGCTGTCGGCCCAAGGGCTGCACCTCACGAAGGGAGGCGCGTTCAGCAGCGAGTTCGAGCGGGACGAGACGGTCCGATACACCTACGCTCTCGACTATCAGGGCGGCCTCACGAAGAAAAACGGCAAGCTGGACGAATACACCGAGTTGTACCGGGACGTCGGATGGGAGTACGTGAGCACGGCCAGCGGCATCTGGCATTATTTCCGAAGGCCGTGGGAGCCGGGAGAAACGCCGAAGCTGTATACGGACCGGGAATCTCTCGTCGAGCACTACAAGAAGATCCAGCGCGTGATGGCGGTGGTGCTGCTCGCGAATGTCGCGATTGTGTTCGCCAACTTCACGAATATCTTCTCCAGGCTCGATGGCGCGATGCGATGGGGAGTCGGAGTGCCGGTGATCGTCGTCTATGCAAGCTTATTCGTCCTGCTCGGCTATGGGATCGCCAAGATGAACAAGAAAATCAAGGAGACCGGCGGGGAAAAGATGTAGCTCCGCTTCGTTCTGACGAGTCGCGCGCCGGCCTGCTATACTGGTGTGGAAGAGATCATAGCAGAGGAGCGGAGCGAATATGAAGTTTAAAGCGACGGTCGAGCTTCACGGCAAGACGGCGACCGGTATCGAGGTGCCGGCCGAAGCGGTCGAAGCGCTGGGCGCGGGCAAAAAGCCGGCGGTGTACGCGACGATCGGCGGTTATACGTACCGCAGCACGGTGGCGGTCATGGGCGGACGCTACATGCTTCCGGTCAGCGCGGAGCATCGCGGAGCCGCCGGCGTCGCGGCGGGGGACGAGGTCGAAGTGGAGCTCAAGCTGGATACGGATCCGCGAGAGGTCAAGGTGCCGGACGATCTGGCGTCTGCGCTGGCGGGAGCGCCTGCGGCGCTCGCCTTCTACGACGGACTCTCGAATAGCAACAAGAGCCGCATCGTGCTCTCCGTCGAAGGCGCGAAGACCGAGGAGACGCGTCTGCGTCGCATCGACAAGGCCGTGCAAGCGCTAAGCGAAGGCAAAACCGTTTAAAGGGGCTATGAGATGAGCGGAATCATCGCAATCACG
The DNA here is from genome assembly GCF_900112065.1 of Cohnella sp. OV330. Lineage (GTDB taxonomy): Bacteria > Bacillota > Bacilli > Paenibacillales > Paenibacillaceae > Cohnella. The sequence goes on along the minus strand of NZ_FOKE01000010.1, from coordinate 16,292 downwards.
GGCGCTTCGTCGGGAATCGGGCTGGCAACGGCGCTCAAGCTGGCGGAAGAGGGCTGGATCGTATACGCGGGAACCCGCCACGTGGAGCGGGACCGCGAGCGTTTTGCCGATCGGGACAACCTGCATTGGGTGGAAATGGAGGTCACGGAAGTCTCCTCGCTTGAGGCGGCATTCGGCCTGATCGAGAGCGAACAAGGGACGCTCGACGTGCTTTTCTGCAATGCGGGCTTCGGATTCCTCCGTGCATTGGGACAAGCCGACCCGGCGGATATCCAGCGGGTGTTCGATACGAACGTCTACGGCGTGATGCACACGATTCGGGCGGCGCTGCCGCTGCTTCGCAAAGCGACGAACGGAGGCTATATCATCGCGACCTCCAGCGTCGGCGGGTTGGTCGGGCAGCCGCTCAACGAGATCTATTGCGCCAGCAAGTTCGCGGTGGAGGGACTGCTGGAGAGCCTGGCGACGTATTACAAGCCGACGTTCAACATCGACGTCACGCTGCTGGAGCCGGGCGCGATCGCGACCCAATTCGTAGGCACGGTGATGGCGCAGGTGAACGCGACGGGCGGCATCCTCGACGACGAGTACAAGCCTGTCGTCCAGCGGTACCTGGACGGATTCGCCAGCCGCAATTCCGTGCCGCAGACGGCGGAGTCGGTCGCGGACGTCGTGAGCGGGCTGCTGCGCTTGGAGACCAAGCCCCTGCGTATCCGGACCTCCGAGGCCGCCGAGACGTTCGCACGCTTCAAGACCAGTCAGGATCCGACCGGACTGGAAGGCATGCTGAACACGCGGAAAATTCAATTGAATTTATAAGGCGCGCTGCGCCGCAAGCCGGTTCGCGAGAGCCGGCTTCTTTGCGTTGCTGCGGGCCGCGCCGGTCCGCATGCCTGCGATTGCCGGTTGGCGGATGTATCGTTTACGTATAAGATTAGAAAAAAACGAACCAAGCAGGTGAACGGCATGCCGCGGCTCCCCTCTTTGCGCGCACTCGGACGATCGGTCTTCTCGCTCCGGCGGTTGTCCATCAAGCGGCGGCTGCTGGCCGCTTTTCTCATCACTTCTCTGCTCCCCGTCGCCGTCGTGGCGATCTACTCCAATCAGAAGTACGAGGCCTCGATCACGAACAAGCTCAGCGCTTCGTCGACGCAGGTGCTCGACCAGCTCGCCCAGAACACGACGCGCGAGCTCGAGCAGTACGAGACGCTGAGCGAGACGATCATCATTAACAAGCTGATCCAGGGCGGCCTGCCGAAGTTTTCGAAGATGGCCGACATCGAGAAGAGCGAGCTGCGCACGCGAATCAAGGACGAGCTCGGCCAGCAGATCTTCAGCCTCAGCAACCTGTCGAACGTCATCGTAATGACCAACGACGGCCAGTCGATGTTCGATCTCGGCTTCGAGCTGTATCCCGAGGCGCGGATCCGCGAGCTGACGACCCTGGTCGCGGACAGCAAGAGCAATGCGTACTGGACGGGCATCCGGAACAACCGCGGCTCCAGCCGGATCGCGCTCAGCCGCCGGATCTTCGCCGAGAACAACCTGAACCGGCAGATCGGCTACCTGATCATCGTCATCGACGAGAAGGTGTTCTCCCGCAACACCTACGAGTCTGTGGATCTGGGGGAAGGAAGCTCGATCTACCTGTCGGATGCCGCCGGCGTCGTCGTTTCTTCTCTCTCTCCCGCGATCGGACAAGGCTCTCTTTACCGGGAAAAGGTGTTCGAGGGCGTCCAGGCACGAAGGCAGGCGTCCCGCGAGGAACGGGCTTTTTACGCGGATGTCGACGGGGAGCGCACGCTCGTGACCAGCTCGTACATTCGGTCGGCGGACTGGTACCTGGTCGGGATGATCCCCCGCTCGTTCCTCGTCTCGGAACTGTCGGTGCTGCGCCACAACGTCGTCCTCATCTGCCTGTTGATCCTGCTGCTCGCCGGCATGCTCGCGATGTGGATCTATATCAGCATCAGCGGCCCCGTGCGCAAGCTGCTGCAGTACGCGAATCAGGTGCGGATGGGCCAGCTGCAGCAAAAGATCGGACCCTCGTACCCCGACGAGATGGGCATCCTCGCGGAGACGATCGACCGGATGGTCGGCCGGCTCAAGGAGCTGATCTACCAGGTCGAATCGGAGCAGCAGGCCAAGCGGGACGCGGAGCTCGCGATGCTGCAGGCGCAGATCAATCCGCATTTTTTGTTCAACACGCTGAATTCGCTCAAATGGAGCGCCATGCTGGGCGGCAACGACGCCGTCTCGCAAGGCATCGCGTCGCTGTCGGAGCTGCTGCGCAACACGATCCTGGTCAAGGAGGAGCTCATCCCGCTCGACCGCGAGCTGGACAATCTGACGCACTACGCGATGATCCAGCGCATCCGCTACGGGGACTCGTTCGAGCTGGAGCTTGCGATCGAGGACGAGCTCCGCGACTGTCTCGTGCCGAAGTTCATTTTGCAGCCGATCGTGGAAAATTCGATTTTGCACGGGGGCGGCGACGAAGGGCGGAGCGTGCGGATCAAGGTAACCGGCGAGCGGGACGGGGCGCGGGTGCGGATCCGGATTAGGGACGATGGGAAGGGGTTCGATGCCGTCGAGGCGGGCTCGCGCGGCATGTCGCATGCCAAGCTGTCCGGGATCGGCATCGGAAACGTGGACGAGCGGATCCGCCTGCACTTCGGCGCGCCGTACGGGCTGACGACGGCGAGCGTCGTGCAGGAAGGGACGGAGACGACGATCGTGCTGCCGATCGTGCTGCCGATCGTGCTGAAAGGAGAGAAGGGCGATGTACAAAATACTGATCGCGGATGACGAGATGATCGTGAGGCATGCGGTCAAGTCGATGATCCGATGGGACGACGGCCGCTTCGAGTACGTCGGCGCCGCCGCGAACGGCCGCGCCGCGCTGGAGCTGGCCCGGGACGGCAAGGCGGATATCGTCATCACGGATATCAAGATGCCGGAGCTGGATGGCATCGGGTTGATCAAGGCGCTCGCCTCGGGCGGCTTCGACGGAGAAGTGCTCGTGCTGAGCAACTACAACGACTTCGACCTCGTCCGGGAGGCGCTGAAGTGCGGCGCGCACGATTATATGCTCAAGCTGACGCTGAAAAGCGAGAGCTTCATGGAGGCGCTCGGTGAGATCGCGGCCAAGCTGGATGCGCGCAGGGGGGCGGCAGGAGAGGCGGCGGACGGCACGAGCGACGCCGAGGGGGGAGCGCTGGCGGGGACGCAGGCGGGGGCGGACCGGGAGCGGGCGGGCCGGGAGCGCGCGGCTCGGATCAAGGGCTGGCTCGCCGCGATGGATGCGGAGGCGCGGAGAGACGCGGGCGGCGATGCTGGCGGCGAAGGCCTGCCGGGGAGCGCGGACGCGGCCGTGTCGCGCGAGATCTGGCAGGACAAGGGCGAGCGCGTGCTGGCCTTTCTCGTCCGGCTGCGGGATGAGGAGCCCGCAAGGCCGGAGGGCGACAGCTTCGCGGACAAGCTGGGCGACCTCGCGGACAGCTTGTTCCCCGGACGCAGGTGGGCGCATGCCGTCAAGGCGGACGACGGCTGCTTCGTGCTGGCGGCCGGGTACTCGGCCGCGCAGGCCGTGCCGGAGGCAGGCGACGCGGCGCGGCGGATCCAGAGCTTGTGCGCGATGTATTACAATGCGCAGACGCAGGTCGTCTTCGCCGAGCCGGCATCGGATGCCGAGGCGCTGCTGGAGCAGATGCGCGGGAATCGGCGGGCGGCGCAGCTGCTGTTCTACGCGCAGCTCAGCGCGGCGGGGCTGTCGAACCGGACGCTGCCGGCCGAGGAGGACGACGAGTACCGCCGGGCCGAAGCGAGCTTGCGCGAGTCGGTGCGGGGCAAGCCGCAGGCCGGCTCGACCGATCTGTGGGTCGAGGGCGCGCTGCGCCTGATCGAGACCGCGGCCGAGCGGCGCATCGCCGCGCGCGTGCTGAAGCGGTCGCTTGGCGGGAGCGTCCTCGGCCTCGCCAACGCGCAGGGCTTCGGCATCCGCCGCGACTGGGACGAAGCGCCATGGCTAGCGCGCGTGTCGGCGGCCGCGACGGATACGCAGCTCAAGGAGGCGGTGCGCGAGCTGGCCGAGGATGCGGCCGAGCAGGCGGATGCGAAGCGGGACGCTTACCCGGCCGCGCGGGAAGAGGTGCGGCAGGCGCTCCGCTACCTGGAGTACCGGTACGCGGAACGGCTCGCCATCGCGGACGTGGCCGCGCATGTCGGCCTGTCCGAGCCCTACCTGTGCCACGTCTTCAAGGCGGAGACCGGCCGCAGCCTGCTGACGCACCTGAACGAGATTCGGATGCAGAAGGCGTATGCGCTGCTCGAGACCGGCCGCTACCTCGTGAAGCAGGCGGCGGCCGAGGTCGGCATCCACGACCCGTTCTACTTCAACCGGCTGTTCAAGAAGCGCTTCGGCATCGCACCGAAGAACGTGAAGCCGGCGGACTGAGCTTGCTGTCGCATGGGGAAGGCGGGTCATCGCCCCATCATGCACAATAAGTGTGCATGATGGGGCGTGGCGGTTGGCTGAGGATATCGTGTATCGCTGTCATGCACAATCATTGTGCATGACGGAGCGCGAGTCACGGTTGCTTGCAGCATGTAGCGCCAATACGCACAAGATATGTGCATGAGGATGGTGCTCAAACTAACCAATCTCTGTGCCTTGCCCAGAACCGCACAAATTTTGTGCGGTTCCGAGGCACGCCACCTGCGACGGAGGCGAGAAAAGCGAGTTACTGGAGGCCAACCGCGAACAACGCCCGGAACCGCACAATTTTTGTGCGGTTCCGCAGCACTTCACCTGCGGCGGAGGCGGGAAAAGCAAGTTACTGGGGGCCAACAGCGAGCAACGCCCAGAACCGCACAAATTTTGTGCGATTCCGCGCTACGCCACCTGCGACGGAGGCGAGAAAAGCGAGTTACTGGGGGCCAACCGCGAGCAATGCTCAGAACCGCACAATTTTTGTGCGGTTCCGCCTCGCCGAAGCTGCGACGGAGGCGGGAAAAGCGAGCTACTGGAGGCCAACTGTGAACAACGCCCAGAACCGCACAATTATTGTGCGGTACCGCGCGACTCCACGCCGCGCTCCGGCACTTCGACGTCCCCGCACTGCGGAATATCATACCCAGGACAAGACTATGTTAGCTTTAAGCGTTTGCAAACCTGGACGATTTTAAGATTGCGCTTTTACGCAAATCTCCATGTCATGGAACGCTACACGCGAACTCCATAATATTCTCCATGCTTCTCATTCGAATCGTTCATATGGCGCCAGACCCCATGCACGTATAATGAAGCCATCTCATCCGAGGGGGTCCAGAAATGAGTACAAAGAAATGGTTGACCGCCGTAGGCGCGTCGGCGCTGGCGGTATCCATGCTGGCAGGTTGCGGCTCGAACGGCAACGGCGGCGGAAACGCCAACGGAACAGCTTCGCCAAGCGGCAGCGCGTCCGCAAATGCAAGCGCATCCGCAAGCGCTAGCGCGTCAGCGTCGCCGAGCGCGGCAGGCGCCAAAACGTTTGAAAATACGGAGCTGAACATCGCCGTCTTCCAGGGCGGCTATGGCCGCGAGTACTGGGACCGGATCGCGGAAGACTTCATGAAGGACTATCCCGGCACCAAGATCAACATCACCGCGAGCCCGAAGATCGCCGAGCTCGTCCGCCCGAAGGCGGTCGCCGGCAATCCGCCCGATTTCCTGTACATGGCCGGCGGCGACAACGTGCCTTTCCTGAACGGCCTGATCAAGGACAACGCGCTCCTCGATCTGACCGATCTGTTCAACGCGCCGGCCGCGGACGGCGGCGCGCCGCTGAAGGACAAGATCCTCCCGGGCGTGCTTGAATCCCGCGCCATGTCGCCGTACGGCGACGGCAAGGTATACCTCGCGCCGTACAATTTCGGCGTACTCGGCTTCTGGTACAACAAGGACCTCGTCGACAAGAAGGGCATCGAGCTGCCGAAGACGTGGGACGACTTCTTCGCCGCGAACGCCACGGCCAAGGAGAACGGACGCGCGCTGTTCACCTACCAAGGCCTGTATCCGGGATACCTGGAGCAGATTATCGTTCCGTCCATTTACAGCTACGGCGGGCAAGAAGCGCTGGACCAATTTTTCAACTACGACCCGGAGTTCTGGAAGAGCGAGACGTTCAAAAAAGTATGGGGCATCCTCGAGCGCATCGCGACGGACGACAACGCCCTCATGAAGGGCACGGTCGCGCTGAACCATACCCAGGCGCAGACGTCGTTCCTGCAGGGCAAGGCGATGTTCATCCCGAACGGCACGTGGTTCGAGGACGAGATGAAGGACGCGCCGCGCGAGGACGGCTTCCAGTTCGGCTTCCTCGGCGTGCCGTCGGGCCAAGCCGGCCAGCCGCCGCTCGCGATGACGAACGTCGAGCAGATCGCGATCCCGGCCAAGGCGAAGAACCCCGAGCTGGCCAAGGAATTCCTGCGTTACCTGTACTCGGACAAGAGCGTTCAGCTGAACGCGGAGACGTCCAAGGGCGTGCTCGCCGTCAAAGGCGCGCCGGACCTGGGCAAGGCGTTCCTTTCCGAGACGACCTACAATGTCTATAAAGCCGTCGACGGCGGCATGGTAGCCGTGAACGGCACGTTCAAAGCCGTCGCCAAGGGCAGCAAGTACAACCCGTCCGACGAAGTTTACAAGCCGATCTCTTCCATCATGAACAAGCAGATGACCATCGAGCAGTACGGCGACAAGCTGTTCAAGATCTACGAGGACATTCAGAAGGAGCTCAAGGCCAGCGGCGGCGAATAATCGCCCTGTGTTCAACCGACTCCTGAAGAAGCGGAAGGCCTGCCGCGTTCGACCGGCGGGCTTTCCCCGTTCCAGGGGCAGAAAGGAAGGGATTCGGACATGACGATGAAAACAAGACGGGGCTGGTTCATCGCCGCCTGCCTTCTCCCGGGGCTCGCGATGTATCTCCTGTTCAAAGTATATCCGGCCGTGCAGGTGTTCCAGAAGTCGCTGTACCTCTGGACCGGCGTGGCCGACAAACCGAAGTTTATCGGGCTGCAAAACTTCCGGGATATGTTCCATGACGACGCGTTTCTGCTGTCGGTGCGCAATACGGGGCTGCTCATGCTGGTCGTCCCGGTCGTCACGCTGCTTATCGCGCTCGTCAACGCTTCGATCCTCACGCAGAGCAAGCTGCGCGAGCGAGGCTTCTACCGCACGGTGTTTTTCTTTCCCAGCATCCTCTCGTTCGTCGTCATCGCGATTCTGTGGTCGTTCATCTACCACCCGACGATGGGCTTCGTCAATTCGGGCCTCGAGATGCTCGGCCTCGGCGACTGGGCGCTGCCTTGGCTCGGCGATCAGCGCACGGTGCTGTGGGCGCTGGCGGTGACGCTCGTCTGGCAGGCAGCAGGCTACTATATGGTCATGTACATGGCGGGCATCGACAGCATCTCGCCCGATCTGTACGAGGCGGCTTCGATCGACGGCGCGACGGCGTTCCAGAAATTTTTCCACATCACCGTCCCGATGCTCTGGGAGATCATCCGCGTGACGATCATCTTCAGCATCAACGGCGTGCTCACGATCAGCTTCGTGCTCGTCGCCGTCATGACCGCGGGCGGTCCGGACCGGCATTCGGAGGTCGTCATGACCTACCTGTACGGGCAGGCCTTCACTAACTCCAACTTCGGCTACGCGATGGCGATCGGCGTGTTCATCTTCGTCGTCTCGATCCTGCTGGCCTTCATCAGCAATCGCCTGACGCAAAGGGGGTCCCACTAATGGCCGGCTACTCCGTTTCCCCTGCATCGCCTGCATCTCCCGCTGCCTATGCGCAGCCGCGCAAGCCGGGCTTTTCCTTCGGGCGGCTCCTGCTGCGCGTATTCCTGATCGTCCAGGCGCTCGCCGTCGTGTACCCGATCCTGTGGAACGTGCTCGCCTCCTTCAAGACGAACGAGGAAGTCATGGAGAGTCCCTGGAGCCTGCCGACCTCGCTGCAATGGGACAATTATTCCCGTGCCTTCAAGGCCGCGCGAATCGGCGACTACATGTTCAACTCGGCGTTCGTCGTGATCCTGTCGATCGCGATCCTGCTGCTGGCCGCCATGCCGACCGCCTACGTGCTCGGCCGCATGCGGTTCCGGGGACGCGCGTTTCTGACCAACTTCTATATGGCCGGACTGTTCATCGGCAGCGTCTACATCATCGTGCCCCTGTTCATCCTGGTGAACCAGATGCACATGCTCGACAGCCGTTTCTGGCTCAGCGCCGTCTATGCCACGGGCACGCTGCCCTTCGCCGTCTACCTGATGACCGGCTTCATGAAGGCGATCCCGCACGACTTCGAGGAGGCGGCGATGATCGACGGCTGCGGCTATTTCGGCACCCTATTCAAGGTCATCCTGCCGATGACGCGCCCGGCGATCATCACGCTGTTCGTGTTCAGCTTCTTCGATTTCTGGAACGAATACGTGCTCGCCATGACGCTCATCACCGACGACGCCAAGAAGACGGTGCCGATCGGCCTGTCCAACCTGATGCAGATTCAGCAGTTCGCGACGGACTGGGGCTCCTTGTTCGCCGCGCTCGTCATCGTACTGATTCCGACGGTCATCGTCTACGGCCTGCTGCAGAAGAAGCTGACGGAAGGCATGATGATGGGCGGCGTCAAGGGCTGATTGCAAGGCTGCAAGGTGATAAACTGGTGTCGATAATGAAAAGAGGTGTACGATGGCGACATTTACAGTATCGGGCGATCAGTTTGTGTATGAAGGCCGTCCGGTCAGACTGCTGTCCGGCGCGATCCATTACTTCCGGGTCGTGCCCGAATATTGGCGGGACCGGCTCCTGAAGCTTAAGGCGTGCGGGCTCAATACGGTCGAGACGTACGTCGCCTGGAACGTCCACGAGCCCGAAGAAGGACGCTTCGTCTTCGACGGCATCGCGGACCTGGAGGCGTTCGTGCGGCTCGCCGGCGAGCTGGGGCTGCACGTCATCGTGCGGCCTAGTCCTTATATATGCGCCGAGTGGGAGTTCGGCGGGCTGCCTGCCTGGCTGCTCGCGGACGACAACATGCGGCTGCGCTGCTACGACAAGGCGTACCTGGCCAAGGTAGACACCTACTTCGACGAGCTGCTGCCGCGGCTGCGCCCGCTGCTCTGCACGAACGGCGGCCCGATCGTCGCGCTGCAGATCGAGAACGAGTACGGCAGCTACGGCAACGACAAGGCGTACCTCGAATACGTGCGGGACGGCATGATCGCGCGCGGCATGGACGTGCTGCTGTTCACGTCGGACGGCCCGGAGGATCACATGCTGCAGGGCGGCATGATCGACGGCGTGCTCGCGACGGTCAACTTCGGCTCTCGGGCGGCGGAAGCGTTCGCCAAGCTGCGCGAGTATCAGCCGGAAGGGCCGCTCATGTGCATGGAGTTCTGGAACGGCTGGTTCGACCATTGGATGGAGCCGCACCAGTCTCGTCCGGCGTCCGAAGTGGCGGAAACGCTGGAGGAGATGCTCGGGGAAGGCGCTTCGGTCAACTTCTACATGTTCCATGGCGGGACGAACTTCGGCTTTCTGAACGGCGCGAACCACATCGCGCGCTACGAGCCGACCGTGAGCAGCTACGACTATGACACGCTGCTGAGCGAATCCGGCGAGCCGACGGCGAAGTTCTATGCGGTGCGCGAGGTGCTGGAGCGTTATGTTGAGCTGCCTCCGCTTGAGCTGCCTGAGCCGCTGCCGAAGCGGGCGTACGGCGAAGTGGCGATGACGGAGACGGCGCCGCTGTTCGCACAATTGGACGCGCTGTCGACGCCGGTGCGGCGGCCGTGTCCGGAGCCGATGGAGAAGCTTGGGCAAGCGTACGGGCTTATCTTGTATTCGGTGCAGGTGACGGGACCGCGAAGCGGCATGGAGCTCGTCCTGCAGGAGGTGCGCGACCGCGCGCTCGTGTTTGCGGACGGCGCCTATATCGGGACCGTGGAGCGCTGGGCGCCGGCGGGCATTCCGCTGGAAGTGCCGGCCGGTGGCGTGCGGATCGACATCCTCGTCGAGAACATGGGGCGCGTCAACTATGGCCCGCTGCTGCGCGATCCGAAGGGAATCACCTGCGGCGTGCGGCTGGGCAATCAGTTTCTGTACGACTGGGAGATTCGCTGCCTGCCGCTGGCGGAGTTGGGCGGGCTTATGTTTGCGGCGCCGGCGGTGGGAGCGGGCGATGAAGCGTCGCAACGTGAGCAGGCCGACCGGGAGCTGCGGACGCCAGATTCGTCGACGGCTCGTGATGGCGGGGCGCAGCCGACTTTTTACCGCGGCATCTTCCGCGTCGAAGCGCGCGCGGACACGTTCCTGCGGCTCGACGGCTGGACCAAGGGGCAGGCGTTCCTGAACGGCTTCAACCTCGGCCGCTATTGGGAGGCGGGGCCGACTCGCACGCTGTACGTACCCGCGCCGCTCCTGCGCGAAGGGGACAACGAGCTCGTCGTATTCGAGCTGCACGGCACGGCCGCGCCCGTCGCGACGCTAACGGACCGGGCGGACTTGGGTTAGTCTGCACAAACAGTCGGGAGCTGCCCGCTCGAGCAGCCGGAAACCGTATGACCAGCCGGGGACCGTTTAATTAGCAAGCCGGAGGAGCCGCCGAACCAAGTAACCGCCGAACCAAGTAACCGCCGAACCAAGTAACCGCCGAACCAAGTGCCGGCAGTTCCAAGTAACCTGCATCCGCCAACGGACCGTAGCGCCGCTATTTTGCCTAAATGAGGCCGATCGCACGTATTCGCGGACCCAGCAGCCGTTATTTCGACAAACCAGCGGTTTTTGACGTGCTTTTCGGCGAGATAGCGTCTCTTCGGTCCGCATGGACCGCTAACACGCCTCATTATCGCAAAATAGCGGACGCTGAGTCCGCTGGGTGTATGTATGTTGGCCTGACGGGGATGCATGCAGGAGGTTCAAGGGATGCCCATTAAAGCATGGTGGCCTATGGGTGCCAGCACTGCGCCCCTCATCTTGCGCAACGGACCGTAGAGCCGCTATTTTGCTGAATGCGGCTGATCGCACGTATTCGCGGACCCAGCAGCCGTTATTTCGGCTAACCGGTGGTTTTTACCGTGTTTTTCGTCGTAATAGCGTCTCTCCAGTCCGAAAGGTCGGCTGAAACGTCGCATTATCGCAAAATAACGGACGCTGAGTCCGCTGGGCTGCAAGCCGCAGCAAACGCCCGAACGAATCCAACCCGAAAGGGGCAATCTCGGACATGCCCGTATCCGCCATCCAGGCCGCTCAAGTGCGGCCTTCGCCCCGTCAGCTTGCCTGGCAGGAGCTGGAGTTTTATGCTTTCATCCATTTTACGATGAACACGTTCACGGACAGGGAGTGGGGAGATGGTACCGAAGACCCTTCGCTGTTCGATCCTTCAGCGCTCGATGCCAGACAGTGGGCGCGATCCGTCCGCTCGGCCGGCATGAAGGGACTTATCCTGACCTGCAAGCACCACGACGGCTTCTGCCTGTGGCCGAGCGCGTACACCGATCACTCCGTACGGCGCAGCCCTTGGCGCGATGGCGCCGGCGATCTCGTGCGCGAAGTTGCGGACGCCTGCCGCGAGGAGGGGCTGAAGTTCGGCGTCTACCTGTCGCCATGGGACCGGCATGAGCCTTCGTACGGCGATTCGCCCGCCTATAACGCCTATTTCCTGAACCAGCTGCGCGAGCTGCTCACCGGTTACGGCGACGTGTTCTGCGTCTGGTTCGACGGCGCTTGCGGCGAAGGTCCCAACGGCAAGCGCCAGGTCTATGACTGGGACGCCTACTATGCTTTGATCCGCGAGCTGCAGCCCGGCGCGGTCATCTCCGTCTGCGGGCCGGACGTGCGCTGGTGCGGCAACGAAGCCGGCCACACTCGGCCGTCCGAATGGAGCGTCGTCCCCGCTTCGATGCGGGACAACGAGAAGATCCAGGCCAAGTCGCAGCAGGAGGACGACGGCGGAGCCTTCGCGACTCGCGTCAACACCGAGGACGACGACCTCGGCAGCCGCGCCGTGCTCGCCCTGGCGGACGAAGCGGTCTGGTATCCCGCCGAGGTCAACACCTCGATCCGGCCGGGCTGGTTCTACCACGCCGCCGAAGACGACCGCGTGCTGACGCTGGCGCAGCTTGCGGACCTGTACGAGCGGACGGTCGGCGGCAACGCGTCCTTCCTCCTCAACATCCCGCCCGACCGCCGCGGCCTCGTCCACGAGCGCGACGCAGCGCATCTCGCCGAACTCGGCGCATGGCTCGCGGCCGCTTACGGCGACAACCTGGCGGCCGGCGCGATCGCGACGGCATCCGCCGAATCCGATCACGCGCATGGAGCCTCGCGCGCAACCGACGGCCAGTCCGACACGCACTGGTGCCCGCCCGAAGGCACCGAGCAAGCCGCGCTCGAGATCGATCTGGGCGCCGAACGCAGCTTCGACCGCATCGTGCTGCGCGAGCAGGTCCGCGAGGGCCAGCGCGTCGAACGCTTCCGCCTCGAGGTCTGGCGCGAAGGCGGTTGGCAGCCACTCGCCGAAGGCACGGTCATCGGCGCCAAGCGGATCTGCCGCATGCTCGCGACGAGCGCGCGCAAACTGCGGCTGCTCATCGACGAGTCCCGCTATCAACCGACGATCTCGGCGTTCGAAGTTTATAAAGCCGGCGAAGCCGCCCTGTCCTCCGTGTGAGGATAGGGATTTTTCGCATCCATCCATCCGATCGATCCGCTTTCCTAATGAGAGGAGCTTCGTTCATGAACTCGCCCAACCTGCTGCTGATCACCGTGGACCAAATGCGCTTCGACTGTTTGAGCGCGCTCGGACACCCCGTCGTCGAGACGCCGAACCTGGATGCGATGGCCCGCAAAGGCGTTCTTTTCCCGCAAGCTTACTCGGCCGTCCCTTCCTGCATCCCGGCCAGGGCGGCCATCATGACCGGCATGAGCCAGCGATCCCACGGGAGAGTCGGCTACCAGGACCAGGTTCCGTGGCGCTATCCGCACATGCTGGCGGGCGAGCTCGCGCAGGCGGGCTATCATACGCAGTGCGTCGGCAAAATGCACGTCTACCCTGCGCGCAACCTGTGCGGTTTCCACAATATCGTCCTGCACGACGGGTATCTGCATCATAATCGGGACAAGCGCGATACCGCGTTCGCCGAGCATTTCGATCAGGTGGACGATTATATGCGGTGGCTGCGGCGGGAGGCGGGGGCGGATGCGGACCTGACGGACCTGGGCCTGGATTGCAACGCTTCGACCATCGGTCGCCCGTGGCATCTGCCCGAGGCTTTGCATCCGACGAACTGGTGCGTGACGGAGTCGATCGATTTTCTCCGGCGGCGCGACCCGTCGAAGCCCTTTTTCCTGTGGTCGTCGTTCGTACGGCCGCATTCGCCGCTCGATCCGCCGCAGGCCTACTTCGACCTGTACAAAGATCTGGAGCTGCCGGAGCTGCCGGTCGGAGACTGGGTAGACGAGGAAGCTGCCGAGCGAGCGGGTGCCGCCGATCCGACGACGATCTTCGGCCGTCTGCCGAAGCGCAGGCTCGACCGTGCGCGCGCCGCCTATTACGGACTGATCACGCATTTGGACGATCAGATCGGTCGGCTGCTTCAGGCGCTGGGCGAGTACGGCGTACTGAACGAAACGCTCATTCTATTTACGTCCGACCATGGCGAGCTGATGGGAGACCATCATCTTTTCCGCAAGTCGCTTCTATATGAGGGCAGTGCCAAGATTCCGCTCATTCTCTGGGACCCTGGCGGCCGGTTCGATCTCGCAGCGGGCAGCCGTCCCGGGGCGGTCGTGGAGCTGCGCGACCTTATGCCGACGCTGCTCGAAGCTGCGGGAGCGCCGATCCCGGACACCGTCGAGGGCGCGAGCCTGCTCGGTCCGGCCAGAGGGGAAGCGGGAGCCTGGCGCTCCTATCTGCACGGCGAGCACGCGTACGGCGACCGGTCCAACCACTTCGTGACGGACGGCCGGGAGAAATATATTTGGTTTTCGCAGAGTGGCGAAGAGCAGTTCTTCGACCTGACGGTTGATCCCGCGGAGCTCGTCAACACGGCTGGCGATCCGGCGCGGGCAGACCGCGTAGCGCTGTGGCGCGCGCGGCTCGTTCGCGAGCTGGAGGGCAGGGAGGAAGGCTATATCATGGAAGGGCGATTGGTAGCGGGCAGAGAGCCGCGCGCCTGTTTGTCTCATATTTTATAGCTCAGGCTAACTGGGTATGACATAATAAGGTATTGTAACATAGCAGCTGCAGGGCTCCGATCTTGTCTGCGAAAGGGTGAACGTCATGCGCGTCATTCCCGTTTCTCGAAGCAAGCAGTGGCTCTCCTGGGGTGCAACGTCCTGGCTGATCACTACATTGCTGTTTTGGCTCGTGCGATTCGTTATTTTGGGGCAGCCTTGGACAACCGTGCACGCTTTCCGCTTTTTACTGGTCGCCCTAGCCGTAAGCGCGTTCGCTGCTATATGCGGCTGGTTAGGCGCGAGGTGGCTCGGCTTGTCGATCCTGTCAGGAAATTTGCTCGGTCTGCTGTGCATGGCCTTCGTTTCGCGCGGCAACACGGGATGGGAGGAACTGTCGAGCCTGCTCGTTTATCTGGAGTTGCTCGGGTTGGGATTGGCGGTCGGCGTCGTGCTGGAGTTGGTGCTGTTGTTCGCGGGCAGGATGGGAAGCGGGCGCGGCAGATGAAGTCGGCGCACATAACGCTCTCGCAATAGTAATTAATGAACCGTCAGGGGAGCTCCCTGGCGGTTTTTGCTGCGCTTCATTGCGTTAATGGAAAAGGGAAAGCGGAAGGGGATGTCGAATATTAAATTTTAGTTAAAGTTAACGGCTATTTTAATATTTTAAATAGAATGGATTCGCTCGTATTCTACTTATGAGGATGGAAGGGGCATTATTCGTGCATCGCAATCAACTTGGAAAACTAGGCTTCATCCAACTATTGTCGCTCACTCTGATCCTGGCGTTAATCGTTTCGGTCTTGCCACCGTTTAAAGTCTCTTATGCGGCTGGAACGCAGCTTATTCATTTTGAGACAGCCGCAGGAACGAATTTCGGAGCCGATCAAATCGCTTCCGACGGCGAAGGCGGCTCCGCCGATATCGCAGGCTACGATATCGGGGTCTATGGGATTGATAGCGCTGGGGTGAAGCTTACTACTGGCAATATGTATTATGAGGACAGTACGGATCCAAGTTGGCCTGGATATCCGCCGCTCATTGAGTGGGATACTGGTAGCAGTCCAGCTAGCTTTGGGCTAGCTATAAAATCGATGGATGGCAAAAAATTTAAATTAAACGCGTTGAATTTCATGGATTGGGGCAATTATCAAGACGGTCTGAGCGGCGATACTTTTGCGGTCGAAGCTTTTGCCGGAGACGTTTCCTTAGGAAAGGCCACCTTCAACGCCAATACCACGGGAAACTATGTACCTTTGGATCATTCCGCCGTATTGACGTCCATTTTCAATAATGTCGATGAAGTGCGCATCTATCGTTATCCGGGCAGTGATCTCTCTTATGTGGCGCTAAACGATATCGAGATTTCTCCGCCGGTACTATCGAGCAACGCAGACCTAAGCAATCTGATGCTGTCGCAAGGGACGTTAAATACAACGTTCGCGAGTGGCACGACTTCATACACGGCGAGCGTCGGAAACGCAACCACGGGCCTGACAGTGACGCCAACGGTAGCTGACGTGACAGCGACGGTTAAGGTGAACGACACGACCGTGACGAACGGTAACGCGAGCGGCACGATCAGCCTGGGTGTAGGCGCCAATACGATCACGATACTTGTCACCGCAGAAAGCGGTGCTACCAAGACCTACACAATTACGGTCACTCGTGCGGCAAGCAGCAATGCGGATCTAAGTAATTTGATGTTGTCGGAAGGGACGTTGAACCCGGGATTCGGGAGCGGAACGACGGCGTACACGGCAAACGTAGGCAGCGCGATTTCGAGCATGACGGTGACGCCGACGGTGGCTGACAGCACGGCGACGGTAAAGGTCAACACGATAGGCGCCACAAGCGGAAGTGCGAGCGACCCAATTTCCTTAAGCGTTGGAAGCAATACGATCACAGTATTGGTCAAAGCGCAGAACGGTAGCACAAAGGCATATACGATTACGGTCAATCGTGCGATACCGGTTTATACGCTGACATACTCCGCCGACGCGAACGGCACGATCACCGGCAACAAGATGCAGACGGTGAATGAAGGCGATGACGGTACAGCAGTAACGGCAGTTCCCGC
>NZ_FOKE01000024.1 GCF_900112065.1 Cohnella sp. OV330 | reverse complement strand
GTGCGTCTCCTGCAGATTTTTCATCCATTGCAGCAGTAGGCTGAAGCCGGCGTCGTCGTTGGAGAAGTGAAGGGGAGTGCCGAGCAGAATCCCTCGGAAGTTGACGGCGCGAGCAACGTGAGATTGCTGGGCGATGTCGATACCGACGACCAGATGCTGGGTTGAAATGCGTTCGAGCAGTTGATTTTGTTTGGCTTGGGCTTTAAACTTCAAGATAGAGCGACCTCCTTAAGATGGCTAAAGGGCTATGACCCGTGACTAACCCATCTTACCGGGGGCGCTCGTTTTTATGCAAAGCGCAAAATTAACGCTCTACAGGAATCCTAACGGAAGACGTTTGTTCTATCAAAAACCAATGAAGCTGCCGGCACGATCGGGCAGCTTCATTGCGTTAACTGGGCAGTTTTGCACAATACCGTAGAGTGAAAAAGTATCTGGAAGATGACCTGAAGAGGTTTTGACCACATTGAACACACCGTTATTTGTTGAAGTTATCAATGAAAGTAGGCTCGATTTAGCAAGCCAAGTTGATAATATGCGAATGTGGTCAATCAGATTACGGTTCGTTTTACCTATTATTTAAACCGCAGCGGAGAGAATGGCGTAACATCGAGACCCGGATCCCTGCCGCTCATTAAATCAGATAGAATACGACCCGTCGAAAGCGACATCAATAACCCGTTCCCGCCATGTCCTGCGGCTACGAATACATTATTGAAGTTCGGCAATCCCCCTAGAACAGGCAAGCTGTCCGGCGTCATCGGTCTCATCCCGGACAAGATCATTTCCCCCGATCCAACAATCTCTTTAGACAGTAATTTTGCGACCGAGCTTTTGATGCCGTTCACGCGGTCCAGCATCAACTCATCGTTAATGCCAGATAATTCCATTGTACCGCCTATACGCAGAGCACCGTCGAATGGAGTTATAGCCGTTTTGTCCTTGGCAAAGTAAATCGGATGATTGAATTCCACATTAGGCGACTGATACGTGATACTGTACCCTTTCCCCGCAATGATCGGAAGAGAATAATTTAACTTTTTCATAAGTGGGGAAGACCACGCACCTGCCGCGAATAAAAACATATCGGCTTCTACCCAGCCGGAATTGCATCTTACCCTCTCCACTCGAGCATGGTTATGGACGATATCCGTTACCGCGTCGTTGGTTTTCATTTCGACTCCATTGACTTGCAGCCAATCGATCAGTCCGTCCACCATACTCTCGGGACGAACATGCCGCTCTTTAGGCAGGAATAACGCTCCGGCCAAGTTCGCATTCAGATGAGGCTCCATCTTTAGCAATTCGGCCCCGGTAACGAACTCCGGACGCGGCAAGCCGATGCGTTCGACTTGTTTCAAGTCATCGAACTTATGCTGCAAATCCGATTCGTCCGAGCCTAGGACGAGGAGTCCTTTCCGGTGCATTTCGAATTCGACGCCGTCGTCCACAAGCTCGTCAAACAACTGAAACATATCCTTGCTTATATCGAAACCGGCATCGCAAGCCAATTGATACTTTTGTTCGTTGCAATAACGCATAAACTGAATTAACCAGGGCGCCAAAAAAGGGACTGCCCTCGGTTTAATGTATAAGGGGCTGTCTTTCTTGAACAGCCACTTCATGGACGTTCTTATCATTCCAGGCCCGGGCAACGGTCCCGATAATGTCGGGGAAACCCACCCCATATTGCATCTGGAAGGACCTTCGCCCGGATTGCCTTTATCGATAAGGACGACTTCATGATTTTGTTTGCGCCAATAATATGCGCAAGCAAGGCCAATAATTCCACCGCCGATAATTGCCAACTTTGCCATAATGCTCCCCCATTGTACGATGTGAGTATTAGGTTGTAATCGCTTACCACCACACTATCAATTTTTTTGTCGAAATAGAAGTAGGTCCGTGAAATAATTATCAATGTCGAATAGTCCCCCCACTTCGTTCAACTATCGGAGAACACACGGGCTTATTACGACAGTGAAGCGCAGAACTAGAAGCGAACGACGTAATCGTACTCGAAAATAAATGCTTAAATAGATGTATCTTAGACTGCCGGACGAGGAATTTCGTCCCGGCAGTCTATTTTGTACGGCTAAAAAAAGAGGTTTGCCAGGTTGTTTCCCCCAAGGATCCACCCTCATACTGAAACCGAGTCCGACCCCGTTCAAGGAGGTGAAACCTCGCCGCACCTTAAGCAGTAACGATTTCCCGCTAACCAGCGAGAGAAGCGCGTATCTCCAATGAACGAACATGGGAGGAATTAATAATGACGAGTATTTTCAGAAGAAACCTGCTGACGATCGGAATGGGTTGTATTCTGGCTATCGCGGGAATATTGTCCATGTTGGCGTTCGAATCCAAGGTCGTTTCCGCCGCGGTCACCGCCTTCTCCAACGTTTCGGCGAATACGACTACTCCGGCCAAGTACTCGAAATACGAATTGAACTTCGACTTAAGCACGACTTACAATAACCCGTTTAATCCAGATGAAGCGGACGTGAAGGCCTATTTCACAACGCCCGGCGGACAGACGGAAGTCGTTCCCGCGTTCTACAGGTCCAACTCTTCGCCTAAGTGGGCCGTTCGATACGCTCCGAGGTCATCCGGTTCCCATAGCGTGTACATCAAGGTTACGGATTCCAACGGTACTGGCCAATCGGCTACCTATACGTTCACGGCGGGCAATGCGGCTGCGGATCGTCGCGGCTTCATGGGCGTGAGCGGGAATCGGATGGTGGACAGCTTCAACAAACAAATCACGCTGCTCGGCAGTAACTTCGCTTGGGGCGCGACGCAAGAGATCTTGGATGCCATGCCGGTCTACGAGGAATCGCAGATGAACATCATGCGGGTCTGGTTAAGCTGCTGGTGGGCCAACTATGCACCGGAGTACGGTCCGGTAACGACGACGCAAGCGGGAATCACGATGAGCTACGACGGCATCGGAAGATACCAATTGGAGAACATGGCGCGCATGGATACGCTGATGCAAACCGCGGAAGCCAACAATATCTTCATCATGCTGACGTTGAACAGCTTCGGCGATTTCTATTACGATTGGGAATATAACGCCTATAACACGGCTAACGGCGGACCTTCCTATTGGTCGGAGAATAATACCGACTTCTGGACGAACCCGACGGCGATCGCGTATCAGAAAAAGTTGCTTCGGTACGTATTCGCCCGCTGGGGCTACAGCACGTCTCTGGGCATGCTGGAATACTGGAACGAAATGGATAACCGCGTCAACGACTACGTGAACAAGCCGGCTTGGCATCAAAACGTCGATACGTATTGGAAGAGTTGGGACTTCTACCATCATCCGACGACGTCCAGCTTCGCCTGGATGGACGCGCTCGGTTCGAACCAGACGAGTTGGGAGCCGCTGACGACGCTGGACGTCGTGAACCTTCACCGGTATGACGACTCGATCGAGGTGGTCGACAATTGGGAGGCCAATCTGAAACACGCTCTCGCGGACTTCGGCAATCGGCCTTCGTTCTTCGGGGAGTACGGCCCTCCGGCCAACTCGGTTCCCTTTGCTCCGGCCACGCAGCGCGCAATCCATGATGCCTTATGGTCGCCGCTGTTCCGAGCGGGAGCAACGGGCGGGAATCTGTTGTGGGTAGCCGACGGCGATCCCCTAGGCAACGAATTCAACGTTCGCGACTTGTATAAAGAAATCTACAACACGTTTGCCGGGTTCATCAAACCGGAGGAGTACTATTTGCCTTCTATGCCTTTCGTCGATTACGGCTTGCAGAGCAATTCGACGAAAGTAGGCGCGTTCAAGAACGGGGATAGGGCTCTATTGTGGATTAACGATTCAACCGCCACCTACAATATCTCCTCGCCATCGACGATCAGCGGGATGTCATTCACGATTCCTTCCATGAACAGCGGCACTTATTCCGTCAAGTATTACAACACCGTTACGGGAGCCGAGGCCGGGACCGTAACGGCTACAGCATCGGGCGGCAACTTGGTCTTAAGCGGCATTCCTTCCTTCACCCGGGATATCGCGGTCAAGGTCGTCCGTCAAGGCAGCGCGGCTTCCGACTCGCAAGCGCCGACGGCACCGTCGCGAGTATCCGCTCCGGAGAAGAGCGATACTTCGATCAAGCTGCGCTGGAAACCCGCGAACGACAATATCGGCGTTACCCGCTACGAAGTATATCGCGGAGGGACGCTCATCGGCTCTACCGAAGGCAGAACGGGCTATACCGATAGCGGATTGAGCGCGAATACCGC
Source organism: Cohnella sp. OV330 (assembly GCF_900112065.1). GTDB lineage: Bacteria > Bacillota > Bacilli > Paenibacillales > Paenibacillaceae > Cohnella. The sequence continues at coordinate 12,005 of NZ_FOKE01000024.1, read as the reverse complement.
CTATTCGTATACCGTTAAAGCCAAGGACGCAGCAGGAAATACGTCTTCAGCCAGCGCATCGTTTAACGTATCGACCAACCCGCTCGATACGGTCGCGCCTACGGCTCCGACTAATCTAGTCTCGACGGGCAAGAGCGATACGGGCGTTGCTCTATCCTGGACCGCTTCGACCGACAACGTAGCCGTCACGGGTTACGACATCTATAGAGGCGCGACGTTGATCGGTACCGTGGACGGCGCGACTACGTCATATACCGATAGCGGATTAACGGCTAGTACCGCCTATTCGTATTCCGTCAAGGCCAAGGACTCGAAGAATAACGTGTCGTCGTCAAGCGGCTCCCTCAGCGTTACGACGTTCTCGGCGACGAGCAATTTCCTGCTTAATCCGGGCTTCGAAACTTCCGACGGCAACGGAAGACCGGCGAATTGGACGTGCGAGCAAGTTTGGTACTGCTACACGGATACTGCCGTGAAGAGAAGCGGCAGCTCCTCCTTGAAGGTGGACGGCAGCTCCTTGGCTTGGTTCGGAACGTTTCAGAACGTACCGGCGATTGCGGGGCAGGCTTATACGCTCGACGGCTATGTTAACATTAGCCGGAACGCGGGGACGACGGTATCCGTTTACTTGAAATTCTTGAATAGCGATAACATCCAAATCGGCGAACAGCAACTGCTGTCCTTGACCGGGACGACGTCCGGTTGGGTCAACGCGCACGGGACGGCGACCGCGCCTGCCGGAACGGCGTACGTAAGGGCGTATATTCATTACGCGACGTTGGACGTGACGCTGAACGCAGACGACTTCTCCCTCGTCAAGTCATCCGGCTCCGATACTCAAGCTCCGACGGCGCCGACAGGTTTGTCGTTGACCTCGAAGTCGGATACATCCGTGACGTTATCTTGGACGGCATCCACGGACAACGTCGGAGTGACCGGATATGAAGTGTATCGCGGAACGACGTTGGCGGGGACGACGAACGCCTCGACAACGACTTTCACGAACACGGGTCTTACGGCGAGCACGGCTTATTCGTTCACGGTCAAGGCCAAAGACGCGGCCAATAACACGTCTTCGGCCAGCAGCGCGCTGAGCGTCACGACGAATGCGGCGGGCGGCGCCAATCTACTGGCCAATCCGGGCTTCGAGACGGATAACGGATCCGGCGTGCCGACTTCATGGACGTGCGGCCAAAACTACTGCAGCCGCGATACGGTCTTAAAGCGCTCGGGAACTTCTTCATTGAAGGTAGACAATACGACGGGGGCTTGGTTCGACATTTATCAGACCGTGGCAGGAACGGCGGGGCAGAGCTATTCGTTCGACGGGTACTTGAACATCACGAGGAATACCGGAACGAATATCACCGTCAAAGCCCAATTCCTGGACAGCTCCGGCACCGTCATCTCGGATCAGGCTATCGCCGGCTATAACGGTACGACGACGAGCGGTTGGGCGCGCGCGCAAGGAACGTACACGGCTCCCGCAGGCACGGTCAACGTGACCATCAGGGTAAGTGTCGTTAATCTGAACGCGGCATTGCAGATGGACGACTTCTCGATTTCTTCGGGTTCCGGAGGAGGAGATACGCAAGCCCCGACCGCTCCTTCGAGCTTGGCCTCGCCATCGAAGACGGCTACGACCGTCTCCTTGACCTGGAGCGCTTCGACGGATAACGTAGCCGTGACGGGTTACGACGTCTACCGCGGATCGACGCTAGCGGGTTCGACGAACGGGACGACGACGAGCTATACGGATACGGGATTAACGGCGAATACCGCGTATTCCTACACGGTCAAAGCGAAAGATGCGGCCAGTAATGTCTCCGCGGCAAGCAGCGCGCTCGCCGTAACGACCTCATCTGCGAATCTGCTGCTTAATCCGGGTTTCGAGACCGATAACGGCTCCGGAGTTCCCGCGTCTTGGACCTGTTCGCAAAATTACTGCATCCGCGACACGGCGGTGAAGCGCACGGCTGCCTCCTCGCTGAAGATAGATAATACGACGGGGGCTTGGCTGAACGTTTCCCAGAGCGTGGCGGGGACGGCGGGAGCCAGCTATACGTTCGACGGTTATCTGAACATTACGAGGAATACGGGGACGGACATCGTCGTCAAAGCCGAATTCCTGAACGGCTCGAGCGGTCTGATCAGCGACCAGACAGTCGCCGATTACAATGGTACGCTCACGAGCGGTTGGACCAACGTTCACGGAACTTATACGGCGCCTGCCGGAACGGTTAACATTAGGATCGTAACGTACGTCTATAACCTGAACGCAGCCTTGTACCAGGACGATTTCTCCATTACTTCGAACTGACGAATATCGACAATGCCGCCTATATTCTGCCCTGTTCAGGCTAATATAGGCGGCTTTTCTACGCTTTTGTGCGAAACGGTAGCGAACGGCTTCTTCCAAAATGTAAGGGAATAAAAACTTCACCAAGGAGGGATTGGGGGGAGGAATTAGAATAAAATTCATAAATGCCCATGTTGCGGATATAAAACATTTTGAAATTGGTCGATTAAGTTAACGGGAACATTAGTCCAACAACAAAACAGCTGCCCGCAATCACGCGGCAGCTGTTTATTCATAAGACGTCATTCATATAAATGACTAAACGCTTCGCATTTCGAATTCCAAAACTCTCTCCCCATCAGGCTCCAGTCCTATGCATCGCGCCTGCGGCAATGTGAGCCGTCAAGCCGGTCCGTCCGATTGCGATGTCGCTTGCAAGCACATGCCTGTCAGGATAATCCCCGCCGTTCTGATGTCGGAACGGAATGGGCTCCTCATCGAATAGGCGCTCGAGACGCAAGCGCCAGGTTGCCATCGCTGCTTCTATGTCAGCTGTCGTCATGCGATCAGTTCCGAAGACGGCATGGGTAGGCAACACATCCATTCCGGGGTAGAAGAGGATGCCGTGAGTAATGGGGAACAGCAATTGCTCAATCGGTCCATTAATTCCTCGCGGCGAATAATCCTTCTCGGGCCCTCCGGCAGCCACGGAAAGCATAGCCCGCTTCCCCTTAAGAATGCCATCGCCGTAGCGATAGCGATTCCCTTCGCCTTTAAAGCCATATGCGAAACCAAAAGCGAAAACCCGTTCTACCCAACCCTTGAGAATAGCCGGCATGCTAAACCACCAGAGAGGAAATTGCAAGATCACCGCGTCCGCTTCAAGAAGCTTCTGCTGCTCCAATGCGACGTCTGCCGTTTGACGGCCAGTCGAATAGGCGTGCTCTGACTCTTTTATAAAGGATAGTCGTTCTGGATTGGCTCGATCCGGGAAGTCGCGCCCATCGAACACCGCCTTCCAGTCCATGCCATATAGATCGGACAACATGACTTCGTGCCCTTGCTCCTGAAGGGTTTGCACAGCCGTCTCAACGAACTGGCTAGTTAACGAATTGGGCTCGGGGTGCGCATAAACGATCAAAATCTTCTTTGACATGACGCCACTCTCCCTTTGTATTGGTTTACGACGCTATATGTAGTGCCGTATGAGTGATATATTAAAATGTATATTTAATTTTGAGAAGTACGCATAATTTTATAATATAGTATTAAAAATCAAACTAATGGAGAGGTATAACTATGGCAGCTCGAAAAAACTTGATTAAGGCCAAAGTGGAAGTGTGTCCTGTTGAAACAACTTTGGATGTCATCGGGGGCAAATGGAAAGCGATTATTCTGTTTCATCTTATCGATGGCCCGAAGAGATTCAATGAATTCCGGAGGCTCTATCCGGGATTGACGCAATTTATGCTTACACTGCAGCTCCGGGAGCTTGAACGGGATGGCATTATTCACCGTGAAGTTTATAAACAGGTGCCCCCTAAAGTGGAATACTCTCTTACTGAATTTGGGGTGACTTTGGTGCCGATTATCCTTGATATGAAGAAGTGGGGATTAACCTACAAGAATAGAGTGGACGATATACGGATGCAAACGGCATTGCCGGAGAAAGGCGAGAAAGATGACCAATAAAAGAAATCGGAGAATGTATGAGGACCAGTAGATTACATTCCAACTTTGATCCGCAAAAATGGGAGTTTAAACCGTGCCGTTTACAAGGGTCACTGGGGAGATTTGGATTCCGCAACAGATAAATCATTACGTCGGGTACGATAGTTCAATAAGGTCACGAAGGCAGCCGCCATGATAACAATCGGCTACCTTCTCCACGCTAACGGACGGGATAGAGAAACATTAGATGGACTTATGGTTCTCATATGATACAATTTATCCCAGAAATATCTTTGCGGGTTCATGAAAATGGTGGCAAAGCCCGTAAGCGTAGGTCATAGCTCATAATACGATATCTATAGGTTGACCAAGTAATTACCGGAAAATGAAGAGGGTCATTTGCATCACGATTCGCTGGAATCGGGCGGAGAAGTGCGCGGAGATTCACTTCGTGGACAACTGGTGGCACTAAGCGCCGAATGGAACTTGGTACTAAAAGGAGGGGTAGAACACATGCGAGAAGAACAGGAAATATTCGCGGGCGAAGGGTATAACAGGTCGTACGCTATTGCTACGGGCATGCCGATATTGAATGTTAGGGGTAGTATATCGCGTGAAAGTAACGGCCAACTACCGTTTCCGTGGGTGACAACGGGCATCAAGATTGATCAAGAACAGATGTTGGAAACCGTTATGAAGCAGAAATCACTCGAGTCTTTGTTCAAGATGCAATTCAGTAAGGAGGAAATGACCGACCGCAATTTGGTTGTAGGCTGTTATGAATACAAGAATCCAATTGACAAGGAACAAATAACGCTATATGCGCTGGTTTCGTTGAAGGAATTTCTCGCGAGATACGGCGATGAGCGAGCATCGGAGATTCTGATGAGAGTTGGCTGCGCATACGAGAAGATTGTGGAGGAATGTGATGAAGCCATTAAAGAACACTATGCCGTGTTAAGCCGGGCACTTCATTTGAAGAGTCTGAGGGACAAATATGACCTCGTTTACGAGTGGGTTGAAGAGGAAGGGCAACAGACGTATATAAACAGATACACCAAATCGAGTTATACGAAGATTAAAGCTAAATCATTCGTAGAGTTGACCAAACTCTACGATGAGCAAAGGAAGAAGGATGCAAACAAGACGTTCTCTATTCTGGAGCCGTTAGAAGCATTTATACAAGCATAAGAAACATCCCTATAATGGGAGGCTGACAACTAACGTAAGCCTCTAATTTATGTCGCTACACAAAAATGGATAAAAGCAGCCAATAAGACGGCTGCTTCTTGTTATGTAATAACTGAAGAATATAATCGGTACAGAATCGCAAAGAAACGTGTCAAAGAAAAGAAACGTGCAAACAAACTTAGCATTTCTAAACAGTAAAAAGAATGGTGTAAGAGGACAACAACATATATCGAAATTGAACCGCGAGTATCGCGGTTTTTTATTTTAACAATACAACTTCTTGTCTTTTCCAAAAGACTCCACAAACAAGGAAGGATATTAATTGACATACCTATATTCAGTATACCGTATATCTTGATGTCCCGATAATCGGTTTATTGTAGGTCACAGGTCTAAGCTCAAACCCAAATAAAATGAGGCGCAGACTCAAACTTCACCGACTGCGAGTTTAACGGGTTACATGTCTGAAGTGGCACAGTAATTTGTACGGCAGCCTCGTTAAGCTAAATGGCAGGTTAGTTTAATAGTTTTTTCTCATCAAAAAAAATCCCACCCTATGGGCAGGATAGTTCCAGAGGTTTTTTAAGCAGATTTACCCCCTGTGGAGGGCTTCTGAACGCGATAATCGGAAGGATGCAGCTGTCGTTGCAACTCCGACGAACACAATAGCAGCCCCGATCCAACTGATGGACGTGAGTGACACTTGCTCCACGACAACTCCACCGAGGCCTGCACCGACAGCCATGGCTAGCTGCACCACAGAGTTGTTCAAGCTTAGCATAATACCTGATGCTTCCGGTGCCTGCTGGACCAAATTGTACTGCGTAGTCGGGCCCGACGTCCAGGCGGAGAAGGACCACAGCATAAGCAGTGGGAACATGACGATTGGCGACATGGCCGCGAGTGAGATAAGGATCAGAGCCACCGCATGAACCAGCAAACTGCCGATGAGCGTGCGGGGTACACCCCATTTATCCGAGCTGTAACCCCCGAACTTGGATCCTAAAAGACTGGCAATGCCGAAAGCGAACAGCCCGATACTTACGATTTGCTCGCTCATTCCCGTAACAGAGAGCAGGAACGGCGAAATGTACGTATAAACAATCGAATATCCGGCAATCCAGAAGAACGTAATAAGCAACGCCACGGCGATTCTAGGCTCCTTCAACAAGGCCAGCTGCTTGCCGATCGGCACCGGCTCTTCCCCTTCCGACTTTGGAATTATGAAGGACACCGCGGCAATGGCCAGCAGCCCAAGTACCCCGAGGCCTGCAAAGACCATCTTCCAATCGTAGAAAGAAGCGGCCATTCTACCTAGTGGAACGCCGACAACCAGCGCGGTCGAAAAGCCCATCACTACAGTAGCGATACCGCTGCCCTGTTTACCGGGCGGAGCGAGTTTGGATGCCACCATCAATGCGGTAACAATAAATACACCGGTACTAAGCGCCAGAACGATCCTCGAGATGAATAGAAAGAAAAATCCTGGCAAAACAGCCGTCATGGCATTGCCAATGACAAATAAGACAAGAGAATAAATGAGTAGTTTTCTCCGATCCATTCTTGACGTTATAGCCATCAGAACAGGCGTCCCAAAAGCGTACGCCAATGAAAAAACAGTAATCAGCTGCCCAGCTACAGATACGGGAACCCCAATAGATGCCGCTACTTTATCCAGAATCCCCGCGATAATAAGCTCCGACGTACCGACAAGGAAGCTGACGACGGCGAGCATATAAATTTTCCATGCATTTGTTATCATTGTATTGCTCCTATTCCACTCCAATTTTATTTTTAAAATACATTAGTAAAAAACTGAGTTATAGAATTTAATTAATAAAAAATCTCAATATTCTCATGCGGGAATATCTACTTATAATCTTTTGACCAATACCTAAATTTAAAGCATCTTTTCACTTTCTCCGTTACAGACTGAGTTGTTTAATCATATAGTTCGAAAGCATTGATCCTTAAATTTGATCTGCGCTGATCGCATAAGCTACAGCATTTGAAAGTTCTGTATATGTGCGCGCCGAATAGGATGAGGGACTCAACAGGTAGGTCAGTGATGTCCATAACAGCGAGAACAAGGTGAATTTTGTAGCGAGGTGTCCAGCTGCGGTACCGTCGAGTGATGATGAGCCACAAAGGAGAACACCGATTCAAGAAGATACAGGTAAGGGACGGGGTGGCGAGATTCGAGATGCGGGATAATCGTGCGCAGTTTGACGGCGAAAATAAGTTCAGTTTCCGCAGCGATTCCGAAGATGCCATCTAGCCGAGGAGGGCGGCGACGAAACTGCTGATCGGGCGTGAGAGCATGACGAGATCGCGCGAACCACTCGCCAGCTTCCCTCAGGCTCGGTGAGCTCGCTGGCCAACCTTTTGTGTTTTGATTCCTGCTTTTTATTTCCCTTGTATGGATTAATCATCACATGTGTATTATTGTATAAAAGACACAATTGCTGCAATAACCAGATGAGCAACTTTTGAGTAATAAGCAACAAAAATAAAGATTTTGGGGTTTATTTCTGAAAAAGTGAGGGATTACGTATGTCTAAAGTGGATCGACGTATATTAAAGTCACAAGAAGCGATTAAAAAAGCTGTTGTTGAATTGATGAGTGAAAAAGATTTTGATGATATTACGATGCAAGAAATTTCAGACAGAGCAAATATTAACCGAAAAACGATCTATCTACATTACAACGATAAATACGACTTATTGAATAATCTCATTGAAGGACACATCAAAGAACTCCGAATAATTTGTTATCCAGAATCCTCTGATGAAACCCAAATAACCTGGTTTGAGTATTTTGAAATAAACTATAGCTTCTTTTCGGCTTTTCTGTCGGGTAAAGGAGCTCCGTACTTCCGCAGTAGATTCCTTGAATTTGTTATTGAAGATCTCCGCAATGGATGGGAGTTGGTCGAAGGGAGAAGGAACGGATTAAATGAGGACATTATGCTGAATTTTTTTGCATCAGCATACGTAGGACTCGTGGAATGGTGGTTTAAGAAAGGGATGCCATATCCCCCAAGCGTTATGAATAAACAAGCGGAGTTTATATTAGATATGAACTTGTCATAGTTTCAATCAAATGATCTATCTGAGAACGTTACTCTAACAATTATCCTGCCGGCGATACCTGGCAGGCTATTCAGCTAAAGGCCAGGATTGAGAAAGACGTGATTTTTAATTCATTATTAGATGGAACTCATAAGACATTTAAGGAGTAAGCTATGGAAATCTATACCTCAAGAAAAAGTTGGGTGCTATTTGGGTTGTTATTGATTGGCTTAGCTGTATTACCTATATTGGCCCATACTGTAGTTGGTGTTATTTCAGGCATCACAACGATTATCGGTGGCATCGCATTTATACTTCTTGGGCTAGGCAAATTATCGTACGTTGAACTGAACAATGATTATTTGATTTATCATTACTTTTTTAAAAAGATAAAGAAATGGAGATCCGAAGAGATTTCATTAATTACAAGAACTAAAAGATGGGACAGGACAACGATTTATGTTTATAAGGGGAATGAGAATATAACACTATTCTCTTATAGCGAGAAATTTTGGGATCACCTTGGGCGTATTGCGAAAAATGCAAAAGTAACCAATGAATAAGCTAACTGGAAACAATTGCTCAATAAAATCAGCGCGGCAGCCGGCCAAGGGGTCTGGCTGAGACAATACTTATGATAATGTACTGGGTAACATCAAGTGCTAATAACAGAAAGGTGTCACGGGGTAAATGATGAGCGATTATCGTACTATACAATCACCTAAATTGCAGCAGGAACTGCAGCGCCCTGGTTACAACTACCGGGAATATGCTCCCTGCGAAAACCTAGTATCGCATGTCGCTTGTTATTGGACGATGGACTTTCATGCAGACGTTGGGAATCAATTGCATCGGATCATCCCGGATGGTTGCGTAGATATTATCGTTGACCGCCGATCAACCTCCTGCTGGAAGGCCGCTTTTGTCGAAGGGTTGATGACCCAATTTGAAGTCTTGAGTCTTTCCCAAACCCAGTCTTTGTTCGGCATCCGCTTTTTTTCGGAATCAGCGCAGTCCATATTAAAATTTCCTGTCTCTGCATTTATCGGACAACATGTTTTTCTAGAGGATATATGGGGGGGTGAAGGGCTGTTCATGGTTGAAGAGGTCTTATCTGTTGATGCAACCTCCAAAATTATTGAAATCGTTGAACGTAAATTGAACCATTTATTGTCTTTCGACGACACTCCATCCAATTCTTTATTACACTCAAGCATGCAATATATTTACGCCTACAAGGGGAGTATTTCACCATTGGATCTGGCGGAAAAGCTTAGTTTCAGCGAACGGCATCTAAGAAGAACCTTTGATCGTGAACTGGGTTTGAGCCCGAAAGAAATGCTAGGAATCGTTCGATTTCAAAGCATGCTGCAGGAGCTTTATTGCGGCACCTATTCAAGCTTTACGGACATTGCGATGAAATACGGCTACTATGATCAATCGCATTTCATTAAAAACTTCAAGCGTTATTACGGCATGCTGCCTAAACAACTGTCGAAAACGGACTAAAGAAGTCCGTTTTTTACTATTTTCACAGCAAAGAAAAGATTATAGTATTCATTGAATCTAGTGCAAAGGGGGCATTCAATGTCGGTATCTACGACTACATCTCAACCGAGTGAAGCTGACATAAGACGGATTGTGCCCTGGCTCCTCTATGTCATCTTTTTCTCCGTTCTGAATGAAACGGTATTCAACGTGTCTACACCGAGTATTTCAGAGCAGTTTCATTTACTACCCTCACAAGTCAGTTGGGTAGTCACCATCTTTATCCTTTTCTTTGGAATCGGATCTATTGTGTTTGGGAAGCTTAGCGATTTGTTCAGCCCGAAGCATCTTATGGTGATTGGGATCGCCATTTATGCCGCGAGTTCCGTTCTCGGTTTTATTTTTCATGATAATTACATCATGGTTATTCTCTTTCGTGCCATTCAGGGATTGGGGGCTTCAGCCATCCCGGCAATAAACAACACAATCATTACCCGTTATTTTACGGCTACAGGACGCAAGAAAATGTTCGGTTTGGTTACATCGGCGTTTTCTTTCGGCGTTGCGGTAGGACCGGTACTCGGCGGATACATTACCAGCCATGTACATTGGGCATACTTATTTTTAATTCCGATATTTACGCTTGCAGCCATCCCATTTTTCCTCAAAATTCTTCCTGTCGAGGAGAGGAAAAAAGGGAAATTCGATTTACTTGGCGCTGTTCTTGTAAGTTTGACGGTCACAGGTTTCATGTTGTTTTTGACGCAATTGAATCCGGCGTATCTTGTATGTAGTCTCGCAGCGGGCATTTGGTTTGCAATTCATATTCGGGCACATGCGTATCCGTTTCTCCAGACTACGCTCTTTAAGAACCCCTTGTACAGAATCGGCGTTATAATCGGATTTCTTATGTTTAGCGCGATTATGACGATGATGTTTTTGCTGCCGCTGATGCTGTCTCAGTTATATGCTTTAAATGCCGAGACGATAGGAGCGGTCATGTTTCCCGGCGCAATCTGTGCGGCGTTGTGCGGAAAAATAGCGGGAGATATCGTTGTGAAAAAAGGGGCCGGTTATGTTACGTTCACCGGGTTGGGTTTGATCGCTCTTGGATTTGCGCTAATTTGGATAAGCATTGATCAATGGGTGTGGTGGATAGCGGCGGCCTTGGTAGTCATGAACATGGGGTATGCTTTTTCGCAAACGTCAATAACCGAAAGCGTATCCTCCACGCTCCGCGGGAATCAGATCGGAATCGGCATGGGATTGTTTAGTTTAGGCATGTTTATTGCACAAGCGCTGGGCACAGCTATGGCGGCTAAACTGCTGGATGTTTCCTTTCTAGCATTTCCGCTACATCCGTTCGTAATGGAGAAACAGTCGTTGGTGTACGTTAATTTAACGCTTTTAATGATTCTGGTTATATTGTGCATTTCTTTTATGTACTTCTTATTTTCACGGCGTGCAAGCCAAACCTCAAATTTAGGAGCTGAGAGTCATGGGAATTAAATTCGATATGATCGGCATTGTTGTAAAAGACATGAAAAAGGCTTTAGACTTCTATCGCATACTTGGATTGGAAATACCGGAGCGTGCCAACGACGACATACACGTTGAGGTTGCGCAAAGCGGTTTCCGACTGGCCTTTGACACACAAGAAACCATTAAAGACATTTATGGCGGTTGGGATGAGCCCGCAGGTCATCGTATTGAGTTGGCATTTCTGTGCGACAACCGCGAGACGGTAGACAAGTTGTTTGATAGAATAACGGAGCATGGATACAGCGGACACCGCGAGCCATGGGATGCTGTCTGGGGGCAGCGCTATGCGATTGTGCAGGACCCCGATGGCAATTTAATCAGTCTCTTTGCTTAGCAGTGGTTCATAGGAAAGTAGCCGGCTTTCTTCAAATGAAGGAAATTGCCTTTGTACTGGTCATTCCGCTCCCTCGGTAAAATGTAGTTTTCTCACGAATGCTCGCTTATTCGCAGGATCTCTCCCATGGATAAATCGCTATCCGGATAGAAGGGGCTTTGTACCGTCAAATTCGGCAACCGAAGCGTATGCGGGAACAGAAGGGGCGAGGTTTCGCTCCTCTTTTTACTGCTCTGCTGCACGCTGCTCCACATGACCTCCGGAGGCTTTCACTCCCATTTCTCGACGGGTCGATGCCCTTTCATTCCTTCGTTACGCCTATCCGGTGGGTGGAGGCCGGTTATCCTAACGGTACGGGTCTGTGCCCTTTTGCGTAATGCAATCCGGTACTCCGTGCAATCTTGAGAT
>NZ_FOKE01000027.1 GCF_900112065.1 Cohnella sp. OV330 | reverse complement strand
GCGCATTTGTGGCAGGTGTCAATCGACGCGCTATCCTAACCATTGTTCGACACACTAAAGTAAGGAACGAGGAGGCAGACATTTCATGGGAGGAATGAATGTATGGGATGCGGAGTGGGAGGTTAACGAAGAGCAGGCGCGGACGCTGATCGGCAGACAATTCCCTCAGCTGTCATCGAAGCAAGTGAAGCGATTGGGCTGGGGCTGGGACAATACGGTTTTTCTCATCGGTGACGAGTACGTGTTCCGGTTTCCAAGAAGAACGATTGCAGTTGGCTCGATTCGTATGGAAGGGAAGCTGCTGCCGAAGCTGGAGGCACATATGACCATCCCCTATCCGAAACCGTTGTTTTATGGCGAAGCAAGTGACGAATACCCGGCACCATTTCTTGGCTATGCCTACGTACCAGGAGATTTCCCCATCGGTTTGGCGGAAGAACGCCGGGCTTTATCGGCAGAGACGCTGGCGAAATTTTTGCGGAGATTGCATGAGTTTCCGGTACAGGCGGCGCTGAAGTGCGGAGTTCAGCAAGATCATCGAAGCTTGACGGACATAGCATCGCGCAAAGTGAAATTGGAGGGCTTTCTATCGAAGGTGGTTGAACACTTGTCGCCGGAGGAGTCCGGTGTGATCAAAGCGTATATTAGCAGGCTGCATAATGGAAAATTAAATGTTGACACTGTATATAATAAATGTAAGAAGACAACAATATATCGAAAAAAACCGCGTATATGGCGGTTTTTTTATTATTATATGAATAAAACTTCTTGTCTTTTCCGAAAGACATTGTTTTCCTAGATGGACATGAACATGATGTATTTGCCACGTTCAGTTATTGAAATAAGGGATAAGCGCCCTCTACAGACATATTGTTCGGGTTAACGAATATTTACCTGAAGCGATGGAGGAAACAAAGCCCATGAATTAATTATGACGCGTTAACACTTAGTTTTTAAAGATGGAAAAAAGAACTCATATAATGTGACACATCATTGTATAACGACATAAAAGTCCCCTCTTAAGAAATCCTTATTTTATAAGGCTTCTTTCTTATTTTAAGGGGAGATTAGCGTCAAAATTCCTTGACACTAATCTCCCCTTTTGTTTAGAAAATGACACAATAGAACCATTATGTTCATCCGACTCATTTCGATATTAATAGTGTTTTTTCGCCGAAGGACAAATTGAATCGAGCATAAAAGATATTATCTACCATAGTTCAGCAAAAACCGATTGGGGGGGGCTGCTTATTTACTCACCAATACGAGAGATTAGTAATGAAATGGGTCGAAATAGATTTTATGTCTATAGTAAAAGACTTAAAAGGGAAGTACTACTGTACAACTCACTTCAATATGATCATTGGGCGTTAATCGAGACAGATCTAAGTATCGAGGACTATTGTGAAAGACCACTCTAGGTGGTTGTTTCAGTTGCAGGCGAAGTTACAAAAACAACTTTTGATATGTGGATTAAAAAGAAGGATTCAGAAGAATTTATTTTCGTTTCATCTAGCCATGAAGTTGACTCTAATGATAAACGAGCGAATCCAAAAAGAAAGGCTTGATCAAGCGACGTCGGGCGATCATACCTGCAGACGGATTTTATCAGTGGAAGGTCGAGGAAGGCGAAAAGCAGCCATATCGTCTAGCTCGTAACCTGTATGTACTGGCCTACAACCTTGCGATCAAGGGAAAGTGATAACTGCTGCACGGTATTCCGATGTACGGAAACAAAGGTAATAATGACGTGAGCACCAGTTTGTTTGTATCCACAAAACACCCCACTTGTATTATATAATGGAATTAAATTACTCTCGATATAGGAGGTTACTTTCAGTGGAGATAGCTAAGATTTTTGATCAAACTGTAGACATTTATCAGGAATTCTTGTTACTGACCAATAATGGTTCTTCACTTGAAAGTAGCTATCAAGAGCTCAATGATAAGTATAGGATTCACTCGCAAAAAAAGGCCATCATTTGTGAGTGCTGTGGGCAACCCGTAGCTTTAGTTCTAAGAGAAGGGGCTCCACATTTCCGACATCAGGGTGAACCATGTCCTAGTCAAGAGAACTACAAACGCTATACCACTGGAACTAGAGGAGGAGAAAGTGCCAACCATAAAGCCGGTCTCGCTATTTTGAGAACTTACCTAGAGGGCCAATTAAAGCCTCATAAAATTAGCGTTCAGAACGGCTACATGTGTAAAAAAGCATTAAAAATGGTGCCCGACTTCTTGCTCAACTTTCCTGATGGCACGATATGGGCTGTTGATTACATTACAGGAATACGTGAGGAAGAATCATATAATAATTACATTGCTAAGCGTACTGAAACATATAAGACAGCAGGGTTCACGCCATTTTATTTCATTGATTCCTCTTGGATGGCAAATGTACCGGATCGATCTGTTATCTCGTTATTTAGAGCAGAACAACAAATTAAACTTCGATCTGAAATCGATTTGCAATGGACGGAATTTGTAAAAGAATTCGTAGAAGTTTTTGGCGAAGCTTTTGTGTTACAGAAATTGTTTGGGATTTCGTCTCAACCAATTGCCGGCAGAGAACTGAAAGAGTACTTAGTTTATAGTCTGACTTACATAGATCCTGGCGCGGGAAAAGCTTATATCCAACGGTTTATACCGACACAACAGAGCAAGTTCGGGCTTCAAGTCTACCGAGCTGAAATTTCGCTGGAGCGAGCAACGTCTCTGGACCAAAAACAGCAAGGTTTTACATGGTGGGAGAGGGAGGAACTAACAGCAATGCAATTACAAATGCAGACCCTTTCGCAACAGTTTGAAGTTGCTGTTACAGTTGAAGCCGCACTAATAGCAGAGGAAGTTTTAGAACAAACCAGATTATCGGAACTGCTTATGATACAACAAGAAAAAATAAAGAAGAAGATAACCATTCACAACGAGACTCCTGTTGTTTACGACCCTGAGCTTGCATCAAAGCTTTTCAGCGCTGAAATAAACTCGATGATTAATATTGATATGAATCCATCTTATGCAAGACAAATCTTGGCGGCCATTAAACAGAATAAGAGCATTCTTTCTGACGAAAGGTTAATTCAAATTCGAAACCAAGCACGCTTCGTGTTAGGACCAATTAAAAATCCTAATCCTCTTACACCTAGTCTTCGAAGTCTGCTAATAGACATTGCTATGGCATGATATTTGATCAAAGCCTATGCGAAGCGGATTTTTTGTTATCGTATAAGAAGGAGGATTGCGGATATGTTTTGTGTCCACGGACTCAAAATAGGGCACATAACAGAACGCATTGAAGCTTGAGAAAACAAGCTTTTTTTTATTTTTATGTCCCGATATTTGTGACTCAAGAAAATGCACAAATGTAGGACATTGTGCTCTAACGACACAAATTTTAAGACATTCTAGCGGGTAATTGTTTGGATACATGCAACACTGATCGAACAACATAGATTTCGCTGCTTGTTCGGTAAATCGCTGAACATAAAGGAAATCTGAGTCTAAAGACTGCTCTGCGATAAGCGTGCTTCAACTAGTTGATCCGTACAACAGGACGTTCATCGACGGTGAGTGGTTCAAAGTAAATGACATTATCTTAGCATCGATCCTTGGCGCCAATAAATTACATTCGCCGATATTGTGGACTCGATTCAATTTTGTAGATTTCAAAGGAAGGGACAGGAAACTTATACCTATAAAACGAATTATGTAATATGAAATCAAAATTAGCCAATTATTGATTTTAACCAAGAGAAAGGTTGGATGAATTGGATATCGCAGTAGGGGTTACAAGCATGATCGTTAGTGTGATAGTTGCAATCTTTGCAGTCTTTTTGGGTGCTAGAATGCAACTGGAATATCTTCGCGAAGAGTCCGAAAGGAACGATATCCAACAAAGGTTAAAATTACTTAAACTGATCCAACACGAACTAACCTTGAATAGGGTATTCCGTGAGCATGGTGGCATGTATCGAGCAACAGAGTTTTATGCCGGCAAACAGCTATTACAATACCCAGGATTCTCTCCTGACAAATATCAGAGTGAGTTGGAACTCACATTGGAGGTCATACGCAATTTCGAAATGCTCCACATTGCAATAGATGCAATGTGGAACTATTCAAATCATCGAATGGCCTTAATATCAAACCCCACAATATTACAGAACTTCTTTACAGGAATAGAGGCGCTGATTGGAAAGAGAACCATGGTTGAGTTAACTGCCGAACAAATCAACGAACTTACACGTAAGGTTATCAGTGAAAACGCAACTTTGTTAGACAAAGCTTCATCGAGTCTCCTAACACTTATATCTGAGAAGTCAATTCCAGCAATGGACGAAGAAGAACGAACGGGTATTCTTCCAACGAGTGAAGAAAAAAAGAAGTTCACTACGTTTATGGTTGGAGCTTCGTACCAGTAAATAGAACACCTTTATTACTCATACGGCAAAGTTGAGTTTCATATTAAAGCGAGGTACATACATGTTAAAACTTTTTTTTAAACCATTATGGATATTACTGGGTGTTTACTTGCTTGGCGGTTTATCTACAGCCTCAGATATTGCTCAATTAACAGGTTTTAATATTCCAAATAACCGTTCCTTGAGGGAAGGAAAGGTTTTCCTTAGTTAACCCAACTTGTCTGCTACCCGATCCGGAAAGCTTCTTTTTTGATTAGGATGGCGTAGATCCAGTGGATGAGTTTGTTTACACACGCAATGACGGCGACTTTGAATGGTTTGCCTTCGACACGTTTTCGGTCGTAAAACGTACGCAGTTTCCGGTTGCGTGAACTCCGTAAGCCACAGCGCACAGCCAGATACAACACTGTTCGAAGCCTTCTGGACCCTCGCTTGGTAATGGCGTTTCGCGTGGCTGTAAACTTGCCTGAGGAGAAGACACTCGGATCAATGCCAGCGAAGGCCACCAGCTTCTTGGCATGGTCAAAGCGATCGATTTCCCCGACTTCGGCCAGAATTGTTGCCGCAATTTTGGTGCCGATGCCGGGTATCGATTGGATGAGCTCGAACTCCTCCAGTTCTTCAGCCAGAGCATCGATTGAATCGTCAAGGTTCGAGAGATGCTCTTGGTACTGAAGAAGAAGATTGATGAGCAGCTTTAAGGAAATGAGATGTCCTGGGAAGACCGTTTCTCTGAACGGATTTCGCGCCGCAGCAGCCAAGAGTTTCTGAGTCCGGTCGATTGCCCAGGCGATAGAGCGACCGGAAAGATGCTGGATTGCCGCCTCAAGATGAGGGCGTGATTCGATCTGCACGGTCTGAGACGTTGGGTAGAG
>NZ_FOKE01000028.1 GCF_900112065.1 Cohnella sp. OV330 | reverse complement strand
CCGTTAGGATTCCTGTAGAGCGTTAATTTTGCGCTTTGCATAAAAACGAGCGCCCCCGGTAAGATGGGTTAGTCACGGGTCATAGCCCTTTAGCCATCTTAAGGAGGTCGCTCTATCTTGAAGTTTAAAGCCCAAGCCAAACAAAATCAACTGCTCGAACGCATTTCAACCCAGCATCTGGTCGTCGGTATCGACATCGCCCAGCAATCTCACGTTGCTCGCGCCGTCAACTTCCGAGGGATTCTGCTCGGCACTCCCCTTCACTTCTCCAACGACGACGCCGGCTTCAGCCTACTGCTGCAATGGATGAAAAATCTGCAGGAGACGCACCAATTAAACGACGCCATCATCGGTATGGAACCCACTGGCCACTACTGGCTTAGCCTCGCTGCCTGGCTTAAAAGCCGCAGCCTCGAGGTCGTGTTGGTGAATCCTCATCTCGTCAAAAAGAACAAGGAGAACCGCGACAATACACCTTCCAAAAGCGACATCAAAGATGCCTTTGTTATCGCCGACATGGTGAAAAACGGCTACTACACCCTCATCAAGGAATCCAGTGAAGTGTTCATGGAATTGCGTGTGCTCATGGCAAACCGGGAGACTATCGTTCATCGCCTCGTCAGCGCCAAGAACCAGATCCACCGCTGGGTCGACATCGTTTTCCCGGAGCTGCGGCAGGTATACAAGCACCTCATTGGCGCCGGGGCACTGGCTACATTGCGTCTCTTCCCAACGCCTGCCGACCTTCAAAAACTCACCGTTCGCCAGGTAGTCGAGGGCTGGAAGACGGTCATGAAGCGGCACAGCGGTGAACGAAGAGCTGGCGAGCTGCTGGCGCTAGCAGCGTGCTCAGTTGGCGCCAAGCATGCCGAGAAGGCCTACAAGCTTCACCTGCAACAGTTGCTTGCCGAATATGATCTGGCTACGGAGCAGCTGCAGGTCATCGAGGATGAAGTGGCAAATGCACTGGCCCGGATCCCACTAGCAAAGCCCCTGCTGGCGATAAAGGGCTTGAGTACCCTCGCTGTCGCCGGCATTCTTGGTGAAGCTGGCGACCTCAGTGGTTATGCGCATGGCAATGCGTTGCTGCGGCATGCCGGACTTAACCTGGCTGAAGCGAGCTCAGGCAAGTGGAAAGGCCAGATGTCCATTAGCAAACGAGGCCGACCGAGACTTCGGCATGCCCTGTTCATGGCAACCATGGCCCTCATCATGAACGATGAATCGTTTAAACGACAGCACGAAATGAATGTAAAGACGAAAAGCATGAAGCCGATGCGCTCTGTGATGAAGCTTTGCGGCAGGCTGGCACGCCTATTGGTTGCCATTGCTCAAAGCGGTGAAGCTTACGAACCAAATCGAGCTCTTCCTCTAAAACAAACTGCTTAAACGTTTCTCATTGGCACGAAAATTGGCTTATTCGCAGGATCTCAAGATTGCACGGAGTACCGGATTGCATTACGCAAAAGGGCACAGACCCGTACCGTTAGGATAACCGGCCTCCACCCACCGGATAGGCGTAACGAAGGAATGAAAGGGCATCGACCCGTCGAGAAATGGGAGTGAAAGCCTCCGGAGGTCATGTGGAGCAGCGTGCAGCAGAGCAGTAAAAAGAGGAGCGAAACCTCGCCCCTTCTGTTCCCGCATACGCTTCGGTTGCCGAATTTGACGGTACAAAGCCCCTTCTATCCGGATAGCGATTTATCCATGGGAGAGATCCTGCGAATAAGCGAGCATTCGTGAGAAAACTACATTTTACCGAGG
>NZ_FOKE01000029.1 GCF_900112065.1 Cohnella sp. OV330 | reverse complement strand
TTTCGTATTATCAGGTCAGCCAGAATTTCTGGTTGGCCTTTTTACATGGCCGGTTTAAGATGGCGGTAGCCGGGAGAACGAGGGCGTTTTTGGGGAGTTTTACCCCGTCGCAAAAACTGTTCTCCCACTACCCCCAATGACCATGTTTGAGCTGGTTGAGGCATTTGGACCTCGCATCACAAGCGAAGCTGTGGGATTGGAACCATCGTGGGAATGCCGGCTACGATTGTAGGAGGAGATGACATGAGACCGGTTGTCGGAGTGGATGTGGCGAAAGGGACAAGCATGCTCCAAGCGTTTACGGATCGGAACAAGCCGTACAGTAAGATTATCAGCATCACGCATACGGAGGAAGGGTGCGAGCGATTAGGAGGCTTGCTGGAGGAATTACGACAGATAACGAAGCTGGAGCCTGCGGTGGTGTTGGAAGCGACGGGGCATTACCATCGCAGTCTGGTTGCCTATTTGGAACGCGAAGGATATTGCCACTACATCGTGAATCCTCTGCAATCCAAACGTGCCAAGGGTACACAGCTGCGAAAGGTGAAGACGGACGCGGTGGATGCCTGGCATCTGGCCGAGATGTTCTACCGCGGGGATGTCCTGCCGCACCGAACACGGACAGAGGAGATGGCTGAACTGCAGCACCTGACGCGGCAGCACGAGTTTATGACGTCTCTGCTCGTTCAGGCCAAGCTGAATGCCAGGGCTCTACTGGATCAGGTATGTCCGGCTTACGAGAGCGTGTTCCACAATCTGTTTTCCACTACATCCTTACATGCCCTGCGCCGAAGGTTAAGCGGTGGAACCATCACGGTTGAAACGATTCGGGAAACAGCCGGCTCTTCACACGGAAAAGCGTGGGCGCAGGCAAAGGCTGAGCAAATACAAGCGTTGCCGACTCTGAGTCAGCCAAGTAAAGCGCAGCAGACGGCTCTACTATGTATGGTGGAAATGATACTCGCTCAGCAAGAACAGCTTCGTCAACTTGAGCATGCCATCGAGGAGACGGCGCTGGCGCTCCCGGAAGTGGAACTTCTGAGGACGATTCCCGGCGTGGGAGATAAACTTGCGGCTGCCATTGCGGCGGAAATTGGGGATGCGGCTCAATTTGAGGACCCCAAGCAACTCGTCGCCTACGCGGGTCTGGATCCAGGCGTTCACAGCTCGGGGAAGTTCACGGCCAGCAGCAGCCGTATTTCGAAAAGGGGTTCCAAACGCTTACGCAGAGCGCTGTATGTCGCTGTGCAGTGCGGGCTTAGAAAGGGTGTAAACGAACGGCTAAAAGCCTATTACGACAAGAAAAGGAAAGAGGGCAAGCCCTACAAGGTAGTCGTGATCGCTTGCGCCAACAAGCTTTTGCATCACGTCCATGCCATCCTCGTAAAAGGCGAGCCCTACAAAGCCTAAATTCCATATTCACCCAGAAGCATCCGCGCCAACGGAGGCTTCTTTGTGTTAGTTCAAAAACAGTATAGCAATAACGATGCCGCAATCCAACCACATAGGGTTGACAAACATTAGCTGGTTTTTGC